>NZ_FOMK01000004.1 GCF_900112615.1 Chitinophaga sp. CF118
GAACCGATCTCTCCATCGTGTGGAGCTACCAGGGAAGAATCTGGCATTATAAATACACCGGTAGTATTAACACTGGAGCAATTAATAATAGGAGGAAACTTAATTGTTTGAAGTGGTGGCGTTATTTTAATAATAAGCGGCGCCGATTCAACAACACAAGGACCGTCTGTAACAATAACAGAATAGATACTATCGGCAACTGTTGCCGGAAGTACATCTATTTCAGTATAGTCATTCCACTCTTGCATTAATGTAGTATCAATAGCAGAACCGTGTTGTCCATGATACCACCTGATCTGTTTACCTGCCAATGCGCTGTTGATTCTATAATGGACAGTTTCCCCCAAACAGATGCTGACTGTAGAAGGTGCGACTTCCACAACGGGCTTGTCGGTCACATAAATTTTCGCACTATTGGAGTCGACGCATGTTTTACCTCCACCTTCACCATAGAATACGTAACCGTATACCACGATATTGGTGTCCATTGTCAGTGTGATCGTCCTGGTAGCACCCTCATATCCGGCAAGATCTTTCCAAGTAAATTTATCGAAGCCACCGGAAGCCATTAATTCAACATCTGCTCCCGCACAGACCTGACTTTTTGTAAGAGACAGGATAGGCATCGGTAGGATTGTTATCTTAACAGGACTCGATGGGTTAGCGCAACCTAATGAATCCGGTATTCCTTTTTCATATACACGAACACGGAAAAGGTAGTCTGATGCTACCGTTTTAGTACCTTTTAATTGTCCCGCAGGAATCTTGAGTAAAGAGTCCCTTGGAGTACCATAAGGTACATTGAACCAGGAAGCACCGTTGTTATCACTCATTTCCCATTGATAAACAGGAACTTTGAAATAACCAGCAGGTAATATAGAAGATGTTAATGTATCGGCAGTGCCTTCACACAATACTTCTTTCAGGTTAGTATTATTACCTATCAGACCGGCAGTGATGATAGGACTACAATAAGTAAAACTGATGTCATCTATCGCGATATCATTACCGCAACCACCAGGCTTATTATTAATGATACGTACTATTACATCTGTAACGCCAGCAGGGATAGTGAATTGTCCGCCATAACGCTGCCACTTATAATTGGAAGAAGGGAGCATCATAGATACTGCATATGTTCTGAACTTTGCCAGTTCAACGGTTGGATTATTTGCGTCCACTACCTGGAAGGTTACACCTGCATATTGATAGCCACTGATACAAAGGCTTTCAAATGAGTTTTCAATGTTAACGTTCAGGAACCATGCACTGAAATTATAAACAGAACCACTACATAAGCCGGTTACCTTTTTCTCATACATCTGACTTGGATTATAGGCTGAGTTCACAACCAACATAGCGCCGTTTGTATTACCGGTATGATCGGGCTTGTCTAACCAATTACTTTTCTGCTTGGTAGTAGCACTTATGGCATAGAATTCATCTTTCAAATCACCTGTGGGCTGATAGGTATATTGTACTACACCAGCAACCGGGTAAGGCCTTCTGAAAACACCAGGGACCATAGTTCCAAAGTCTTCATTGAAACCAGCCATTACAGCATAACCACCCACACAGGTTGAAATTGTACAGTCCAGCGCCACCAATGTTTTAGTAACACTTGTATACTGGGTTGCACCATTATTTACCTTATAACTATATGTGGCGGTGAATGTATAAGTACCCGGCCTGAGGAACTCCAATGTCAGTGATTTTGTATTCACTAATTTGGTAGCCTTCACAGTAGAGGGATTGGCAGAGTATAATATATTATAATCTGCATCCGAACCGCTGGGGGTGGTTATAGTCCAGGTGGCATCTGCGGGGTAGGTATAATTGGTGCCACCTGTCATAAGCGCATTTACGCTTGTGAACTTACCCTGGTCTGACGTACTACCTGCCATAGATATACATACCGTATCTGGCACGTTCATGTATTTCGACTGTGCCTGCACCACACCAGCGCCCAAGAACATACATAGGATAAATAGCTTAAGAATCTTTTTCATGTCACCGACAATATATGTGAAAAAAGTATCAGTTTTCGAGTACTCACATGCCCTCCTCACCACCTGACATTTAATGTTTAACGAACTAAAAAATCCCCGAAGCCCTTAATGGTAAATATTTTGAGAAGTATACAATGCATTCACAGACAGTGTGTTTTGTCTATTGATATGGTAGAAAATACTACAATTTTAAGATTGTAATATTTTGCTAATATAATAAATTTGACGCATTTAATTATTTTGTATATTATATTTAATACACATTGGTTGGGGAAAACTTTATTCTGAGGTGGTAAATGTGTAGTTAATCTGAAATATCTTAGGTCAGTAACGCCATCTGAACATTATTTTACAATGCTGAATGGAGACTAAATCAGACTTTTGCAAGAAAAAGTAATGAAAGAACAACATCAATACAGAGCAACAATCAGGTGGACAGGAAATAAAGGCGAAGGAACTTCAAATTACAGAGCCTATGAAAGAAGTCACTCAATTTCAATTGATAACAAACTTACCATTCTAGGTTCCTCTGATCCGGCATTTCGTGGCGACAGGACAAAACATAATCCAGAAGACTTGTTAGTATCCTCTCTATCTGCCTGTCATATGTTGTGGTATCTGCATTTATGCTCAGAAGCGGGAGTTATCATTGTTGACTATGTTGACAATGCTACAGGAATTATGATTGAAACATCAAATGGAGGGGGACAATTTGCAGAAGTAATACTTAACCCAATTGTAACGGTAGCAGACAGCTCAATGATAGATAAAGCAAATGAATTACACAAAAAAGCTAATGAACTTTGTTTTATTGCAAATTCCGTGAATTTCCCTGTACGGCATAACCCGACAAGTAAAGAAAATAATGACTGAAAGAAAATCTCTAACCCTCAATGGAAACGTTTCTATTGATATCTCCTTTGATCGTTTAAAATCTGTTTTGTATCTTTAAAAGGATACGACCCTTTTTGTTAATCATTAAACACATCTCAAATGGAAAAATTGAAAACCCTTCTATCTCTCCCCTTATTTGCCATGTTATTACTGTTCAGCTCATTTACACCTGCGCAGGAGAAAATTGCGAGTCCTGCCATAATAAACTATGCCTGGTACACTCCTTCAGGCCAGTTTGTTGCCTGGAGTACATTGGCAAATGCGGAAGTTGTTAGCGATGCTGATACAAATCCCACTAATGGAACGTTGATACTGAAAGGATATACCGATGGAGGCCCGGGCCTGCCGCCATCCGGAACACTTGTATATCAACTGTATTCGCACCCATAATGTTGGCGCCCCCATTGTGGGGCCCTTTTTTATCCCTCTAATTCCCCAAGGCTCGTTTTCAAAGTACCTGACAAACTCACATCCGGATTAACTGATATTCCTGTCTACCGCTACACCATCGTTTGTCATTCTTAAACTTCAAATTAAAATCACATGAAATCAATTCTAATGGTTCCTGCATGCTTAATGCTTAGCATAGCCGGTTTGTTATTTTCTGGTTGTCAAAAGAACCCAGGCATCCCTCCTTGCTCTCCTTCAATTCGATAAAAGACCAGCATTTCTGAAAAAACTTAAACACTCACCACAACTAACCAGAAGATTGTCTATAGTTTTGCTCAGACAAAAATAAAACTATGAACAACTTAAAAGAGAAAGTAATTCTAATAACGGGTGCATCAAAAGGTATTGGAGCGCATATGGCTAAAGCCTTTGCCGCACGCGGTGCTAAAGTTGTGATTAATTATGCAAATAGCCACACCAAGGCAGAAGAACTTCTATATGATATCAGGCAAAAAGGTGAAACAGCTATTATAGTGAAAGCAGATGTTAGCAAAGAAGATGAGGTAAATCGGCTATTCAAAACAACCATTAAAGAATTCGGCAGGATTGATGTTTTGATTAACAATGCAGGGATGATGAAAACCAAACTGCTTAAGGAAAACACCGAAGCAGATTTCAACGAGCATTTCAATATCAATGTAAAAGGCATCTTTTTTACAATGAAGGAAGCAGCAACCAAGCTGGCGGATAATGGTATCATAATCAATATATCGTCCACCGTAACCCGGGTAATGTTCCCCGGCTATTCCATCTATTCTGCTACTAAAGCGGCAGTAGATCAAATGACCCGTGTATTCGCCAAAGAAATTGGCAGAGGGATATCTGTCAATGCGATTGCACCGGGGCCAACAAATACAGAGCTTTTTCTAAATGGAAAGTCGGAAGAGCTTTTGACACATATAGCCTCGTTAAACGCTTTTGGGCGGGTAGCAGACCCCGAAGACATTACAAAAATTGTTTTATTCATGGCTTCTGATGATTCAAAATGGATTTCCGGACAGATCATAGCTGCGAACGGTGCAATGGCGTAGTAGCCTTATTCATCCGCTCATGGCTTCTTATATTGCTCCACCACTGCAGCAACCATTTTACGCAGTATGACGGTATCAATATCTGCTAGTTTGTTCACGTAAATACAACCCTTCCCTGTTTTGTGTTTGCCCAGTTGTGACAATAATTCTTCTCTTCCTTCAAACGTTCCCAGATAAAGCGAAATGGCTGCTTTACGAGGCGAAAAGCCAACTATTGGCGCATCGCCTTCATGTCCACTGGCATATTTGTAATGGTAACTGCCAAAACCAATAATTGCCGGTCCCCACATTTTGGGTGGATAACCCGATTGCTCTTGCATAAGCTGAACAATGGACTGACAGTCGGGCTGCCTGTCACAGTCAATGGACAAAATAAAATCGTCCACACTGTTTTCGGTTTTCGTTGTTTTAGCCTGATACTTTGCCATAGCAATTAGTTTCCTGGTGCATCAAAGGGTTAAGGGCAGTGAGATATTTGGAGTTTCTGCAGCTCAGTATAAAATATCCAAAGCAGCATGAATGCCATCCCGGTTGTCAAACTAAAATAAGGAATAATTATTATAATACAATACAGAACCATTGAAAGGAACACTTAAGGGCGTCAAAAGTAAATGACGCCCTCTCCCACTTTTAGACATTTTAGAAGAAACCGGAGTTGAGAGGAGGATTATATTAACAGATACTGATAAGGGATAATATAAAACGAACAATGCAAAATGACTTATTTTTTTGGGCACACTATTTTACAGCATCTGCCCCGGCCTGAGCCACAGCATGATCATTCTCCACAGAATCTCCGGAAACACCAATGGCGCCAATAATAACACCAGCTGCATTTTTGATAGGAACGCCACCCGGAAAAGTAATCAATCCGCCATTGGAATGCTCGATATTGTATAAAGAACCTCCGGGCTGGGATAGTTTGCCTATTTCGCCGGTAGGCATATTGAAATAACGGGCCGTACGTGCTTTCTTCTGCGAAATATCTATGGAACCCAGCCACGCTTCATCCATGTGTGCAAATGCAACCAGATTGGTACCTGAATCAACCACTGCAATGTTCATCAGGGTTTTGATTTCTTTGGCTTTTGTTTTTGCTGCAGCAATTGCCGCTTCTGCCTGTTTAAGGGTAATGTTCATAACGTTCAATTTTAAGAAAATGAATGAGAATGCAAGATTACGGATTACGCTGGCATTCAAATAGAACAATCCTCCTTTTTAAGCGAACAATTGTCTAATTCTAAGCAGGCTTTGCATTAGAATCATTATTTATGATTAATTTTAATAGTATTACCCCTGAGGGAAAATGCCTTTAAAAATTGACACGATGAATCAAGTGTGCCAACTGGCTCCCATTAATCTTAGTGACACT
Source organism: Chitinophaga sp. CF118 (assembly GCF_900112615.1). GTDB lineage: Bacteria > Bacteroidota > Bacteroidia > Chitinophagales > Chitinophagaceae > Chitinophaga. The sequence continues at coordinate 5,757 of NZ_FOMK01000004.1, forward strand.
ACTTCGCTGGATACCCTGGTAGAACATCGCAGAGTATTTAATCTGAAACATTGTGAACTCAATATTTTCGAAACTTTTCATCGTTGCCAGAACGTAGCCTTATCCTATAATGGTCTGGTAGTTTCCAGTATGATGCGTGGAAGAAAACTGATGTCTTTGCAGGGAACAGAGGAATTTGATTTTCTCCCAGGTGAAAGTGTGATTCTACCGGAAGGCGTATCAATGAAGGTGGACTTTCCTGAAGCTGATGAAAAACGGCCGGTACAATGTGCAACACTGGCGCTCGACTGGGATATGGTTCACAAAAACCTCGACTTTCTCAATGAACATTATGTCAATAGCGAAGCACCTTTTGAATGGCGGCTTAATTTTAGCCGTTATCATTTTTTGAATAATAAGGAGCTTGCAGGTAGCATCAATAAGCTCATCAGCATTAGTATGGAAAATGATGTAGCCAAAGATGCACTTGCAGACCTGGGTCTGAAAATGTTACTCCTGCGGGTTATTCAGACACAGAATTTAGCGGTGATCCAGGATTATACACTACGCGACCACCGGTTTGTACCAGCCATTCAGTTTATTAAAGACCATCTTACTGAAAAGATCAGTATCGATTCTCTGGCAAAGCTTTCATGCATGAGTAAGTCTGCTTTCTTTGAAGCCTTTAGGGGACAGTTTGGACTTTCCCCTCTGGAGTATATACAACAGGAAAGAATAGAACTTGCCAAGCGCGTGATGTCGAATACCTCACTCAGTATTACTGAAGTTTGTTACGAGGCTGGTTTCAATAACCTCAACTATTTTATCCGGTTATTTAAAAGAAAAGAGGGTGTAACGCCGAATGTTTACAGACAATAAACTACCGTCAACAACAAGGAAGCCCTAAAATTAGGTTAACATAGATTCTGAATCCACCCTCCATATATTTCCGGTTCATGGATACAAATCACCAATGAGGTCACTACTAAATATTTCTTTTGTCACAATATTCATCATAGACAACACCCCTTCTTTCATTCCTGCTCCCGTATCCATCATCCAGACTTCTCCAGCTTGAAGAGGCTTAAAAAATGGCGATATTGTATGCCCGATATATACCTCATCGAAAGTTGTAAAGGTTGACTGGCTGGCATTCCCATTATAAAACAATTTCGTAACCTGGGTAGCGAGAGTACGATCCGACAGAAATACTTTTGTATCCTGGAGATGGAGCTTTTTATTTAATTCAATCCCTGCATGTACAAACAATTTGTTTTTCTGTATATAATACGGAAGCGCGTTCCTCAGTAAGCTGATGTGATGCTGAGGCACTTCAAATCCATAAGAATTTATCGTAGCCTCACCACCCTTCTTAAGCCAGACTTCGTCCGGAGTACCAGTCTCCATCCAGTTCAATGCCATAAAATCATGATTACCTAATACCAGGGTCAGGTTTTTAATTTTCAGTAGCTCATCAATACAATCTTTTGTATCCGGGCCACGATCACAAATGTCTCCCAGGCTTATCAGATGATCCTTTTCATAATTAAAACCTGCACGTTCCAGACATTGCAATAATGCCCGGTATGTTCCATGTATATCACCGATGACAAACGTCTTACTTTTATTCGCCTTCCTGTTAAACTGCCAGGTATAATATTTACGGAATACCTCCGGGTATTCTTTGCTTAAAATGTGATACTCATCCCTTAAACTTTCAGCATATTCGTGTCCATAAATAATACTTGCCAGTGCATGCCATGACTGACCATAATGGATCCTGGCAAATACATCGCACTTTAAAATATAGTTAGCTCTAACGACACTCCAGTATTCTTCACTCCCCTCCTTTCGATGCTGCAAATAATTTAACAGGATCTCATTCATTCTTTTCATATGCCATAACTCAAGTGCTGATGCCTCCCTGCTTATTACTGGTTGGGCATTATACCATGTTAATAATTCTGTACCAGCCTGGATGATGTTTGTATAACAAGCGGCTAAAGATGGATCAATCATACTCATTCTTAATTCTTACTTGAAGCCAGGATGATCCGAGGTCCATCCTCTTTCAATATAATAATCAAAAATAGACTTTGAATGCCAATAGTTATAGTGATCATCTACTACAAATGATCTACATGGCTCATTTAAGCCTACCTACTAATGCATTACAAGTATAAATTTAGAGCTGATCCATTTGTTCTATGATGAGGAAAATCAGACCGTTCTTATTAGCGTTCAAATGAATCCGCATCTGAACGCTAACCTTCGATATTCTCATTGGGAGGGGGGAAAGATCCGGCCAGGATATTTTAGCCCATCACATTTCAGTAATTGGGTAAAATATAGGCCCCGATGTTTTCCTGATAGCCGGAGGCGCTATAATAGGGATTACTTTACTGACTATTAGTTTTCAGACCATTAAAGCGGCTATGACAAATTCTATGAATGATCTTAGAACAGAATAAACTCTATCTATTCTCTAGCCACTGTAAAAAAGCAGTTGTTTTTTCCTTCCCAATTAAAAGTTTTTCGGGAGTAGGAACGCTTAAGCGAACGAATAATTTTCTGGCAAAATAATGTTCGACTTCTTTTATAGCTGAAAAATTGATTAGGTATTGGCGATTTAACCTGAAAAATTGTTTAGAGGATAATTGGCCCTGAACCTGATCCAACGATTGGGTAATTGAATATTCTTCTCCCTGAAATGTCATAATTGAAGGAGAAGTGTATTTGATATAAATAAAGGCAATTTGCTCCGTTTGTACAGTCGTGTATTTGTTGTTCCTGAAAACCAGGAAGCTTTTCTTTCCTTCGGCAAGGCCAATTTTTAAAAGTAAGTCATCCAGGCCTGTAGTTGGTTTCTGCTGGAAAAAATTCTTAAAGTTATCCACTTTTTCAAAGGCTGTTACCAGGTCTTCTTCGGAAAAAGGTTTTAACAAATAGTCAACACCATTTGCTTTAATAGCATCCATTGCATATTCACCATAAGCTGTACAGAATACAACAGGACAGCTAATCTTAACTGATTTGAATATTTCAAAACAGAGCCCGTCAGAAAGCTGGATATCCATAAATATCAGATCCGGAAGTTCATTATTTAAAAGATAATCAATTGAACTTTCAATACTTTGCAATTTTGCCAGGATCGTGGCTGTTGGCCGTATTTTCCCTATTAGGTTTTCTAATGACTTAGCGGCCTTTAGTTCGTCTTCAATGATGATGATTTTCACGTATTATAGGTAACATTATGGTAAAAGTATCTTCGCTGACCTGAATCTCTATTTTCTTGTCTAAAAGATGCATATACCGTTGATTAATATTTTCAAGTCCTAATCCTGTTGAGGATTCTGCTATTCTTTTAAGTTGTACATTATTCTCAACAATGATGTAATCATCTTTCGAATAAATCGAAATGTGTAAAGGTTTGTCTAATGAAACAATATTATGCTTGATGCAATTTTCGATCAATAGTTGTAATGTAAACGGAGGTACAAGAGTAGAATAGTATTGTTCATCGATATTAGTAGAAAGCTCAATCCCATTTTCGAAACGGGCTTTCAGGAGATACATATATGCATCCAATATGTCCATTTCATCAGATAATCTTATTAAATCTAATTTACGGCTTTCAAGCGTGTATCGATAAAAGTCGGAGAGTTTAAGTATAAAGTTAACGGCTTGTTTGTCTCCGCTTTCAACTATATACTTCAATGTGTTTAAACTGTTAAATAAGAAATGTGGATTTACCTGTTGTTTAAGTAATTCATATTGTGCCCATAGATTTGCGGTTGTTGTCCGGTCCAGTTCTATACTTACCTGCTGATTGAGATAACTTTGATATACAAGTTGTATAAACATATAGAACGTAAGATTGATCAGTATTCCCCTTACTTCAAACATTAACATTCTGGGGCCGAAATTCAAATGAGACAACAGATATTGTTGTATACAAGCCAATACAAACATCAATACCAGTCCAAAGAACAAACCTTTAAACAATCGTTTTATTGAAACCCCATTTACTGCAGCACCCTTAGCAGAATAAGCAGGGAGTGTCCAAATATTAAAATACCATATTAGAACCGAGAACAGAAATGTCACTGATGTATCAACTGCAGCTTCATAAAGCACAAAATGATGTTCAGCAATTTTTGGAACAGAAGTTAAAACTCCTAAAAAAAAGGAGCTCAGCCATATTATTTTATTAGATATCTTAAATGTGCGTTTTGTTCTCATATCAGGTCTTGTGTCACATTCTACAGTGTCGGGCTTAGTATCATAAACGGTATGGCTTACCAGCCATTCATTTTTCAATTCCGTTATGTAACTGATTGCAAATATATATCATTAAAGTATAACCATCCAAAGGCTAAAAGACAGATAAATATATGAATTAGGCATTGATAATTCTGTCTTTCCAATAGTCTATTCCAACTACCAATTTGTCCATTTCACCATTTCGAGCTATCGTACAAAGTTTTTTTGGATTCCTTTTGTATCAGTTTTATCGAAGTGATCCTCCAAATTATACAGGAATGATACCCGGTAAGCAATAAATAATAATTAAAACAAAAAAGGATGAAACTTTTATCAACGCTTGCTTTAGTTGCAATTATGCTGATTTGTTTAACAGCAAAGGGCCAGATCTCAAAACCAGTGAAATGGAGTTTTACCGCGAAGAGAACATCAACAAATGATGCTACCATATATATAAAAGCAACTATTGATGATGGTTGGCATATATATGCATTGAATAATCCAGACAACGGTCCAGTAAGGACGTCGTTTAACTTTATTCCGGAAAAATCATATCAACTCTCCGGTAAAGTTGGCGAACCTAAGCCACTCAGGAAATTTGAAAAATTCTTTGATGCTGACATAAATTATTTTGAAAAGGTTGTTGTATTCCAACAAAAGATAAAACTGGTTGATGGTAAAGGTATTGTAAAGGGCACTGTTGAGTATACAGTTTGCAGTGAACAACAATGCCTGCCACCCAAAACACTTGATTTCAGTGTCATCGTTGAATAGTACTAAAAAATATAAATATTAACTCTAAATTTTAAAAAGAAAATGGAAAACAGTAATGTTCAGAAAGCTGTAATCGAAAAAGTATTGTATACCGGCAAAACACATACTACTGGCGGAAGGGAAGGAACTTCAAAAAGTGATGACGGGAAATTAGACATTCTATTATCATCTCCTGGAACAAATGGTATTGGAACGAATCCGGAACAGCTCTTTGCTGCAGGATGGTCGGCTTGTTTTATTGGGGCATTGGGCCTCGCTGCCAAAGGATTCGGTTTAGCGCTACCAAAAGAAACTTTTGTTGACGCAGAAGTAGACCTGGGCACAACACAAGGGGCGTATTTTCTTCAGGCTCGCCTCTATGTCAGTTTACCTGGAATAGAAAAACATCTAGCTCAGGATTTAATCAATCTTGCCCATCAAACTTGCCCATATTCAAAAGCAACGAGTGGAAATATCAATTTAACAACTATTATACTGTAAAACAATGAGAACATTAATCAAAGGAAGTTTATATGCGGTCGTTATAATAACAATCGGATTACTATTGGGCTATAGTACAACAAACGCCCAAAGTACTAATGGCACTTCAAAAATTAAGAATGTTATTTTAGTACATGGTGCATTTGTGGATGGCTCCGGTTGGAAAGGGGTATATGATATACTGACAAAAAACGGTTATCATACTGTCGTAGTACAGATACCCCTTACATCATTGAAAGATGATGCAGATGTCGTTAAAAGGGCATTAGATAAGTTGGATGGACCTGCTGTTCTTGTAGGTCACTCCTGGGGTGGCACCGTTATTACTGAAGTAAGTGCAGATCCTAAAGTGGCATCATTGGTTTATGTGACAGCCTTCCAGCCCGATCAAGGTGAAAATACGATTAAATGGGTATCCTCAGCTCCTGCTTTGCCTGAGAATGGTATTTTGCCTCCGGATAACGAAGGTCTTGTATACTATGACAGACAGAAATTCCATGCAGGTTTTGCAGCAGATTTAAGTAAAGAACAAGCCATTTTCATGGCTGATTCTCAAAAACCTATCGCAGCCTCTTCTTTTGCTACTCCTGTATCTGTAGCTGCATGGCATGACAAGCCTTCTTTTGCTATAGTACCAACTGCCGACAAAAGTATTAATCCTGTAATATTAAGGAACATGTACAAAAGGTCTGGCGCTAAAACAACAGAAATTAAGGGTGGTAGTCATGCCGTTTTTGTTTCACATCCAAAAGAAGTAGCTGACGTTATTATTTCTGCTACAAAATAAGGTATCTCTTGATATAATCATTATTCAAAAGCCGTTTCAAAGTTTTGAAACGGCTTTTGACACCAACTGGCAGAATGCCAACTTCAAATACGAGATTGCCGGGTTAGTATATTTTGTTCTTATAGAATATTTAATTGGGAAATAACTTTGTCATCAAATAATTAAACATGAAACCATTTAAAGAAATTTTTCTACTCATTGGCTTAGCATCAATATTCGCGATTGTGGTAGGATTTCAAAACATTAAAAAACAAAATACCATTAAGAACCTACAAAAGAACGATGAACGTAAAGGTTTTGCTGTGGTTGAGCTTTTTACCTCGGAGGGTTGTTGGAGTTGCCCTCCGGCAGATGAGCTTATTGAAAAACTGCAAAAAGGAAACAACAACAAGCAACTCTATATTATGGCTTTTCATGTAGATTATTGGGACCATCAGGGGTGGAAGGATCGTTTTAGCAAGCCAGAATTCACATTGAGGCAACAACAGTATGCCAGTTGGCTTAATCTAAATACCATATACACGCCCCAGATTGTTGTTAATGGCACAACTGAACTTATAGGATCGGATGAGAGTGCTGTTTTAAGTTCCATTAGTTCAGAATTGAAAAAAACTTCATCGGATACTTTTGTTTTACATGCAGAAGTAAAGAGTAAAAATATTCAAGTGACATATTCGGATGTTAGAAGCCATAAGGAATATCAAATCATAATTGCTTTGGTACAGAAATCTGCTCTTTCTAAAGTAAAGGCTGGTGAGAATGCAGGAAAGAATCTATCTCATGTACAAATTGTGAGAGAGTTATATCAGCAGGAATTGGTAAGCGAAAACAATATTTCCATAGACCTTCCTAATGATTTTAATAAAGAAGATTGGGAATTAATAGGTTTTGTACAGAACAAATCCAACGGCAAAATTACTCAGGCAACCAGGTTTGAATTCGACAATAATGTCTATGCTAACTAGTTTCGTATTTATCAATCTGGCTCAACATTTCCATGGATTGGAGCATCGGAGTCCATTCTTTTCCGTCAAAAATTAAGCGGAACCATTTTTTATTCCTATTCTCATATTTAATGTTTAAGAATAGCCAAACAGAAATGAAAGTAAATGAAACAGTCACACTACCCTGAACTACTAACAAGATTGTATTTCCATTTATAAACACACTTTCGGACAAATAAAAGGTGGTCCATAAGGGTAGTTGTAGAAAAAGGATTCGCGCTGTCCATAATGTTGATGACTTCAAGCTGGACAGACGTCTCTGCGCTTCCAATACCGGCCTGCCAAGATCTACCTGATGTATTAAAACTAACTGGTAGAAATAAATCACAAGGGCTATGGCGGTTAACAGCACTTGTATTCCGGCAGAGATCAGGAAGAATTTACTTATTGTAGCAAAGTCGAATAAGAACAGGTTTATGATTATCCCCCCTCCCAAGCCAACCCACACCAGTCCGACGAAGATAGCAAATATCTTCAGTGGCTTCATAGATGATAATAAAGAGCTAACTTTTATTTTGGTAATCTCTTCTGCATTTTTCCTGTTAAGCGACAAGCTCTGTTCTATCTTCTTATCATAAGATTTCCAGAGGTTCAGTATTTCTATATCTTCCATTGTGATTGATTTTGCGTTTGTGAGAATTTTTTCTTTAGTTTTTCTTTGATACGGCTAACTTTGGTGGCTACGTTGGTTTCCGAAATATCCATAATCTCTGCTATTTCCTTGTGGCTTTTCTGTTCGAGGTAAAGGAGCATCAATGCTTTATCCAGTTCCTTTAATTCGGAAATGAACTGATGCAAGAGGCCTACCTTTATATCCAGTTCGTTATTGTAACTTATATCTGCCAGATATAGAATATTATCAGTAATAGGATTGGCAATCTTTTTTCGACGGTGTTCTTTTCTATACATTGATATGGCCACATTCAGAGCTATCCGGTATATCCAGGTGGAGTGTTTGTATTGGTCGTCGTATTTTTCATAAGACTTCCATAATTGCACCAGGATTTCCTGTATCAAATCCTGCCTGTCGTCGGCATCTTTACAATAAGCATTCGCTACTTTGTAAAGAATTCCTTTATTCTCTTCAACAAGTGACAGGAAAAATTCGCTGGCTTTTTCTTTTGTAACCATTAGTATTTGATGTGAAAGGTGCTTTCTTAATTATTCGCACGAGGTGAAAGAATATCACATTTTTAAAAATGATTCTTGTGATTTATCAAGAGGTTATAAACCGGGGCTTTTAATAAAGTCTTTATTATCAACACAAACTAGCACAAAAACCGCAGGATTATATCTATGGCTTTCCCTGTATATAGCCAGCAGAAAAATCGTATTTAAAACAAAATCAACCCATTACAAATATCTTGTATTTTATCGATCTCTGATTCTCCCTGCAAAAAATACAAAGTAGTTGGTATTTTCCTGACCCTTAAAAATAATTAACGTGTGCAAGATGGTTATCCAATAGCATTATTCGCAGGATACGCAGGAGTCCATCTCTTTATAATTCAAAAAATGACAGCTTGCTGTTATTGCTGAATGCAATAAATAAGATAAATGGAACAAGATCAGCCTCTCTCCTGCCATTTGAAAAACTTGAACCAGAAGTGAATAATCATGATATTACGCAGGCTACTGTTTGGCCCCGGAGGAAACAATAAAACGAAAGAGGGGTATTCAAAAATGAATGAAGAGAAGAAGGGAGATCTATTTCAGGAACAGCCATCACCGCAGATGGCGGGTTAAATGCCTGGTATGAGTCTAAAAAAGCATAACCGTTCATGGTTGTGTAGAGAAGAGAATGTGGAACTATGTGTCCACATTCTCATGAGGTGAATGCAAAATTTCCTGAATTGTCAGTGTTCCTCATTCATAAAATTATTTTATTTAGGCAATTTTTTATTTAATAGGGTTTCCAACTTTTTCAGTTTCGATGCCCAGAACTTATCAAAGTAAGAGATCCATTCCTGCAACTCATTGAATCCATCTTGTTTCAGCGTGCAATACCGTTCTCTGCCAATGTCCTCAATAGAAATAAATCCTGCAGTGTACAATATTTTGATGTGTTTTGAAACAGCAGGGCGACTCATATCGAAATTTTCTGCCAGACTGTTGATGGTTAAACTGTCTTTTGAGAGTAACCTTAGCATCTCCCTCCTGCTTGGATCAGCGATTACCTGAAATGTATCAAGTGTTGGTTGTGCCATGTTTTGCAGCGTTTATACGTTCAGCTATCTTATGTATATTTTTAAGCCAACCATCATTCATAGCAGTGTACATAATGAAGTTTTCCATTTCCGAAAAACCGCTATGCTCCAGGAAAAGTTCTGTACCATTATCTTTTTGTTCCAATTTCCATACAACCACCGAATCAAGCGTGATCTTGCCATCCCCAGGTCCACCCTTCCATGAATAAGAAAGCTTTTTGAAAGGAATGATCTCTAATACCCTGCAATAGACAATTCCATCGAAATTTAAATTGGGTAGGGGTCTGGTACTGAATTGAAAGTCATACCCAATAATTGGCTGAAAATCATTTTTCATCAACCATTGCTCTATTAATTCAGGATTCGTCAGATATTCCCAAACCGCCTCAGGAGGATGAGGGAAGAAAAACTGGTGGTTAATACTTGTTGCCATAATACGTAACTTTTAAGTTACCCAAATATATAGGTAACTTTTGAGTTACGCAAATATTTTTAAACAAACAGGAAGTAACTATAATTGTCCCGGAAAGAAAAATGTAGTAAGACCAGGCGTAATAATCCTGCGTTGTTTTCAATTGTAGAGCGCGCTCTAAATGCGACGTGTGTTCCTTTCTTATATAATGAATAGCGAAAAAAAATACCAAGTACTTGGTATTTTTTACAAGAGAAAAGAAAATTACTTTTATATAAAATAGATTCGCAGCCCTCCTAAATATTGATTGTCCTACATTAAGCTTTCTCGATTATCCGCAAATAATAAATTCATTAAAATATGGTAACATTCCATGTTATAGGTAACGCTTTGCCTGAGCAATGATGCTTATGCTGCAAACATATTAGACAGATTGTCTGAAGTTGCCAGATTCCCTTCTTTTCCATAAAATATAAATAACTGAGTTATGACTGAGATTATTCTTAAGCAGAAGTTAAACCCATTTAAAGGTCGTGTTCTAAATGCTCGTCCAGATACAATCGACTTCCGGGATAGCATGTATGCATCCACACTTTTCGAAGTCCCTACCAGGATCGGCCTTGATGATTACAGGAAAGCCGGTGTTCCTATATTGAACCAGGGCCTGGAGGGAGCCTGCACTGGTTTTGGTTTGGCTACAGTTATTCATTATTTATTAAGAATAAGAAAGGGGGATTCATTTATTGAGGAAATCAGCCCCAGGATGCTGTATGAAATGGCCAAAAAGTACGATGAATGGGAAGGTGAGGATTATATAGGATCAAGTGCGCGGGGCGCTATTAAGGGCTGGCATAAGCATGGAGTATGCCTTCAACAGAAATGGATATACGATCCAGGCAATCCGGATAAGGAATTAACGGCAGAAAGAGCAGACAATGCTGCAAGATTCCCTCTTGGAGCTTATTACAGGGTCAATCATAAAGATTTTACAGATATACATACGGCAATGGCCGAAGTGGGTATACTATATGCAACGGCCAGAGTACATGATGGATGGTTCAATGTAGATGCCGATGGCGAAATTCCCTATGAAGGGCAGCAAATTCAAGGAGGACATGCCTTTGCCATGGTTGCTTACGATGAGTATGGCTTCTGGATACAAAATTCCTGGGGGAAAACATGGGGAAAAGATGGATTCGCACGGATCTCCTATGATGACTGGGCTGCAAATGCTACTGACGTTTGGGTTGCCAGGTTAGGTGCTCCGATTTTATTAAGCAGCCCTAACAGCCTGGCTAAAACATTCTCTGTGACTGCCTCAGCGAGTGAACATTTACCTTTTAAAGAACTAAGGCCGCATGTGATCAGCCTGGGGAATAATGGAATATTAAAAGAGACCGGGACTTTCGGGAATACGAAAAACGATGTAAAGCGGATATTTGATGAGTATATTCCGGAAATTACCAAACAGTGGAAGAATAAGCGCATTGTGTTTTATGCACATGGGGGACTTGTTCCAGAAAGTGGGGTTCTGCAACGGCTCTCTGATTACCGTCAGACTCTTTTAACGAAGGAAATTTATCCTATTTTCTTTGTATGGCATTCCGATATGTTGTCTACAATTAAAGGTCTGATTCAGGATGCCTTAAAAGGCAGACAACCAGAAGAAAAGATAAGCTCCGCATTTGATTTTATTCTTGACCGGGTAGATGACATGCTTGAACCATTATTAAGATTGCCGGGTAAGACTGCATGGTCCGAAATGAAGCAAAACGCAAGAGGTGCTTCAAAACCAGGTTCCGGTGGGGCTTCTATTACCCTTGAATATTTACGGGAATTCATAGAAAAAGAAAGCGATACCGGCATTCATCTAATAGGCCATAGTGCAGGAGCTATCTTCCTCGCTCCCTTTATTGAACAACTGAAGGAAATTGCCATACCAGTTAAATCATGTATACTCTGGGCTCCGGCCTGTACCCTTGATGATTTTATAAAGGCTTATGTTCCGGCAATCAGATCTCAGGCAATAGAAAAAGTTACATTATTTACCCTCACGGACCGCGCCGAACAAGATGATAATTGTTTCCACCTTTATAACAAATCTCTCTTGTATCTGGTATCGAACTCGTTTGAAACGACAGCTCGTGGTACTGCTCTCCTGGGTATGGCCAAGTTTATTAATACCCATCATGTCATTAAGAAATTAATCCATGACGGACAACTGGATTGGATTGAATCGCCTAATACCAAGGCTTCACCAGACAGCTCTGTGGCAGGTCATCATGGCGATTTTGATAATGATATTATATGCTTTAACTCCACAGTTCAGCGTATTCTGATTGCAGATCCCGGCCTTGTAAACATGGAAGTGGTTAATATCCAGGAAGGTGATGCGGGAGTTAGAGCCTCACTTATAATTCCTCCAGAAAATGGAGGAGAAGCTGGGCTACGATCTGGTGCCAATCCGGTGGGAGGTGAGGTATTAGAAAAAATACCAATTGCACCTTCACCAACTGACCCACAGACAAAAACAAGACCAAGCAAAAAAGATTATGAGTACAGAAGGAATGGGTTAAATGCTGAATTCAAACTATAAAAAACAGATCAATTAACACATGAGAGCAGTTGGTAATCAAATACGAACTGCTCTCCTCTATTACGAAATTCAACCTCGTAAAAATTCATCAAAAACTAAATAAATCATGGAACCTCTCACACTTATCAAAATAAATAGCCAGGGTGCATTAGTAGAAAGCTGGCAGTTCTTTTTAACAGGCCAGGGCTTCTATGACGGGCCTGTAGATGGAAACTTCACCGGAGAAGTAAAAGACGCTACTATCGAATTCCAGAAAAAAAATGACCTGCAGCCAGATGGTATAGTTGGAAATAAAACCTTCGGTGTTGCTATGCATTTAGGGTTTGAGGGTATTAAAGATGACAGCGTAGATAAATCAGGAGCAAACTTCCCTACTCCACCGCCATTCCCACCTCTCGTGACGAATGAACAGCGAACACCAATCTTCGGGAAGTTTACATTTGTGGCAGCCCCCATACCTGGTAATAAAGAAAATATAAGAATTACCGATAATTGGGAAAGTCAGAATATAAAAATTGTTTCTATCCCTCAATTAACACATGTTAAAGGTAGTGACAAGGTACAATTTCATAAGCTTGCAGCAAATCAACTAACAAAACTATGGAAGGACTGGGAAGAAGCAGGATTGCTCCCGTTGGTATTATCCTGGGGAGGATCATTTGTACCAAGATTTGTAAGAGGAAGCGCAACGACATTAAGCAATCATTCATTCGGTACTGCATTTGATATCAATATGGACTTTAATAAGCGGGGCGCTTTACCCGCATTAGTAAGTCAGAAAGGTTGCGTGAGAGAATTAGTGCAAATAGCTAATAACAATGCATTCTTCTGGGGAGGACATTTTAAAAACAAGGATGGTATGCACTTTGAAATCGCTAAAATATTATAATCCGATAGCACTTTTTCAAGATCTATGATTCTTCAATTTATTCGTAGATCATTGAAATGAATTATATACTATAATATTCTTAATCAATCTTACTATTAATAAAAAAAGGAGGCTCAAATGTCATGGAAAGAAATATACCTCAACGAAAAAGGAAAAAGTGACCCAAAATCCAACGAGGAAAGAGAAAATGTTTTTTTTAAAACGCTTTGTAATGATATCAAAGATGTTGTTAAACATTTTACAGCAGATAACGGATGCCCAATGCGTGGTAATCATGCAAAAATTCTTGCAGGTTTTCAGAAAGCAGAATTTGTTGTTTCTACAGATATAAAAAATGATTTGGCTGTTGGATTTTTAAAGCCAGGGAGAAAGTATGAGGCCTTTGTCCGTTTTTCTAATGCCAGCAGCCAGGTTAATGCTGATGACTCAAATCCTCCTGATTTACGTGGTGTGGCTATCCGTGTTCTAACAAAAAGACCTGGCGAAGAAGAACATGATCATGATTTTCTAATGACAAATGCTGAAAAACATCATGCAAAAAATGCCCGTGAAGAAATGGCAACAATAATGGCAGGAAAAAGGAGGGATACATTGGAAGACAATCATAGCATGGTCGTAAAACTGGGTACACTTACATATTTATCTTGGAAAGTTGGCCTTCTGTCAGCGTTTCGTATCGGAAGAACGTTAAAAAACCAGATGAAGCGTGAGGTTAAGAGTTTGAAAAGTGAAACCTACTGGAGCCGTGTCCCAATTGCTGTCGGCAAGGATCTTAAAAATGCACAGTATCAGTCTACAGCTGTGAAATACAGATTGAAACCATCTGTAGAAGGCTATCTTGCTCAGGAATTGCTTTCCCGAAGTAACCAGATGAAATTCCTTTTTCAGGTGCAACGTTTCCGGGATAATGACGCAACCCCTATTGAAGACGCTAGGGTAGTTTGGCCGACACCTTTTGAAACTATTGCAGTACTAACAATTACAGACGATTCTGAAATAAACAACGAATTAATTGATGCCCTTGAATTTAACCCCTGGAATGTTAATCCGAACCACTTTAAACCTATTGGCAATATGAATCGCTCGCGTAAGACAGTATATCCTGCAAGTGCAAGTACTCGCTGCAAGAATAATCAACAAGCCATCTAAGGCCCTTTCCCATTTTGTACTCCCCACAGTACATCATGGAAAAGAGCTGCCCTTGTGGTACAACGCCTTGAATGAAACTATTAATAGGCATTGAAAATATAAGAGATAAAAATCCTGTTTTTATTTTCATTGATCCACTAAAGGGGCAAATAAGCCTCAAAAAAGCCACACAATTTTTTCAGGAGTTTGAATCAGAAGCAACACTAGCTAATCAAGAAAATTGGGATCAGTTTAGAATTCAGCTATATCATTTTTAAATCTATAGTTAAATCAGGTTATTTCAGAGTCGAAAAATCATCACTTGCAATTCTTTTTACCCGCCGGAAAAACCCCCTAAAATATTTTTTATTTAAAAGAATGATATACCTTTATTATGGACAAACAACAGATGATCGTACCCCAATAGTCTGCCCCCAATTAATAAGCTTGTCATTATTATTTTCTGAGCAAATCATAAATTAATACCCCAAAACAATGAACATCGATGTAAAACGACACATTGCTGATCGTGCCTATTCCCGTTATATTAGCTCTCTTCAGGAAATAGAAAATGTACGCAATGGTATTCTCCATAATCGCCAGGGTAATAAAAAAGTAACGGAGATCAATAACAGTCCTGATCGTCTTGCCAAGCGTATATTAAGAGAAGGGTTACCTCCTGATGAAGCATTGGAGCGGATTAACGGCGTACCTAACTTCCAGGACGTTGCTATTCTTCGTAAGCTCTTCGGAATGTCAACTTCCATCTGCCGCATTATGATTTCATTTGATTTTGGTGGTACTGGCTATGGTACTGGTTTTCTCATTGCTTCGGATCTGATCATTACCAATCATCATGTATTGCCGGATACGGCTACGGCTAATACCGCGCAGGCACAGTTTGGTTATGAGCTGGATGAAAAGGGGAATGCACTAAATCCTGTAAGCTTCAGGCTTAGACCGGATCGTTTCTTTCTTACTTCTGACATTATCAAAGATCAGAATGTGCCTTTCAGCGGTCTGGATTTTTCTATAGTTGCCATAGAAACAACTTCCACCGATAATCAACCTCTCAACCAGTTCGGTTATATACAGCTGGATGGCGGTACCGGGAAAATGCTGGAAGGAGAAAACTGCGTTGTGATACAACATCCGCAAGGCGACTATAAAAAAGTAGTACTGAAAGATATTCGTATGCTTACGCTTGTGGATGATTTTATGATTTATGAATCTGATACCAGTCCTGGCTCTTCTGGTAGTGCGGTGATAGCATTGGGAACCGGTACAATTGTGTCCTTGCATCACTCTGCAGTGCCCCGTAAGAATGCACAAAATCAATGGTTGCGGAAAGATGGTACTGTTGCAAGTGATGGCGACAATGATGATGTGATTGACTGGCTGGGCAATGAAGGTATTCGCATCAGCAGCATCGTAAAAGCTATACAAGGTATGGAAGTGCCGGTTTCAATGCAGGCTTGCAAGGAGCAATTGCTGAAAGCACAGGTAAATATGTTCTCACCTCAAAGCACACAAATGCAACAACCATCTACCCAGGCAATATTACAGGCAGCAGGCCTTCAAAGTACCATTGTGGCATCTGCTCCTGCTCCCACCTCAGAAAAAACACCTCTGGTTTATTTTGAAGTGGAGCTTACTACACAGGAAAACTTGCAGGAAAACTGGATCTCACAAGTATGGGTACAGGTGCCCGGCCTGCAGAGCGTAGAGCAACTGTTTCCGATGGCAACAGCCTCCACGCGCCGGCAATTATACTACATTGGGGTACGTTCCTCACAAAGTCCCTGGGAGCTTGCTGCACAAATAGAAACATTGCCGCATGTAAATGCCTGTACACCCGATTTGCCAGTACAGACTTACATAAACTCCGGCTTGCAGGACAAGCCCGCTACGGCAACTGAATCCCAGATCTTTAATACTGGCAGGGCCGTATGGAATGAAAAAGAGTTTACAGATAAGTGGGCAGAATCATCCTTTTGCAAGGACTTTATTGCCCAGGGAAATAAACTGGCTTACCGGCAATGGAACAAATCAGCTATTAAACTACCCTCTCTCTCAAATGCAACCAGAACTAATCTCAGTAACCTGAAATTAGTTCAGCTGGATACCGGTTATAGTGATCATTCCAAGGTAAGGAACGGGTATAACTTTAATGAAGATGCTGATTTTATCGACGATGATAATGATGCCAGAGATAGAATGTCAACAGGTCCCTTGCTTTTCCCCAGTCATGGTACCCGTACTGCCAGCCTGGTAATAGGAGGAAAAATTACTGGTAGCACGTTCGCAAATGATGGTAACAGTGGTGTATTGAGCCTGGATGACAGCCCATTGATAAAGCTGGTCCCTTACCGTATATCCAAATCCGTAGCCCTGATAGGCCGGGGCAAAGATATGGTCAATGCTGCCACTCATGCCATTAACAATAATGCTGATGTAATGTATATGTGCATGGGCAGTTACCCACGGCCAATGATAGAAGAAATAGCGCGACTAGCCTATGAAAAAGGGGTAATATGGGTATGTGCTGCCGGGAATGAAGTAGAACTGGTAATAGCGCCAGCTATGTATCCAGGCACCATTGCCGTAGCAGGCATAAATCCGGATGGCAAACCCTGGAAGGACAGTTGCAGGGGACCTTCTGTAGATATTTCAGCTCCGGGAGAAGATGTATATGTACCCTTCCTGGATAAAGACGACAATGATATTATGGTGTTTGGTTCCGGTACCAGCTATGCTGCTCCACAAGTGGCTGCTGCTGCAATGTTGTGGAAAGCGAAGCGGAAAGAGGAACTCAGGAATAAATACACAATGGGATGGCAGATAGTGGAAGCTTTCCGTCGTTGCCTGCAAAAAAGTGCTTTCAAACCAGGAAAAGACTGGGAAACAGATAAGTATGGAGCAGGGATCTTAGATATTACAGCACTGCTAAATGTAGAATTACCCGACTTAAAACCAGAAGACAATGCCTATTTTGGCCAGCCCCCAAGGCCTTTCTGGGATCTCGGCATTAGGGAAGCAGTACATCATATATGGAACACTCTTATTGCGAAGCTGACACCTGATACGGAAGCAGCGTTGTCTGTTGCTCCACTTACCCAACGTGGCCGGCTGGCGCTCGAAGCATTTTCCTCTACACAGGCAGGTCCTTTTGAAGCAGCTACAAATAAAACCCGGGCAACACGCAAAATACTGGATACTTATTTTGAAAGCTATATCGCTAAATCTTAACCTTAAAGCAATTCCCCATGGCTATCAATACTTTCTTTGACTTTCACATACACCCTTTGTTTAAGCAATTCCTTAGCAACTATGAAGAGGTATATCCTTCAGACAGAAGTAATACCGTTTTATCGGAAGAAATAGTGTTAAGCAATGAACTGTTACGGCTGGCCGACAATGCTATCCTTCACATCCTTGGCAGCCAATGTAGTGTGTCTCAATTAGAGGAAGGTGGCAGCTTCCTTTGCGTGGCCAATATTGTATCTCTTGAACTGGGTGTGGCTGCTTCAAAGAACCTTGCAGGCCAATTATTACGGTCTGCATTAACACGTCCCCTTGATGCACGCTATTTTAACGAGATCAGTAAAGGCTCTCTCTCCTACTACCAGCTGTTACTAAAAGAGCTGGACCTGTATCGCAAACTGAACGGCGAAAAGGTAAAAATACTTAGCAGAAAACATCCGGGTGATCTGGATGAAATGTTACAAGCCACTGGCCTGCCTTTAATGGCGCTTTCCATAGAAGGAGGGCATAACCTGAGCCGGTTGAAGATTGGCCGACCTGCTGAACCGGATAGAGTTAAAGATATTGAAGATGCAGATGCTGCATATAAAGATTTCGTGAATCACCCGGAACTGCGGGCTGCTGAAAGTTTGCAGCATTTATTTGATGCTTTATGGGAAGATGATTTAGATCTCGTTTATCTTACCCTTACGCATCTTACACATATACAGGAGCAACCATTGGCTACACATGCATATGGCATGAAGTTTTTACATCATTCCTCTTTCTATCCTGCAGGTAACGGACTTACGGAAGAAGGGAAAAAAGTGATTGATACTGCCTACAACCTGAAAATTACAACTGTAGAAGGAGAAACAAAACAAACACCGGTGCTTATAGACATTAAACATATGAGTCTCAAATCCCGGTTGGATTTTTATAAATACCGCAGCGACAATAATTACAAATGGCCTATTGTAGCCACTCACATGGGAGTTACAGGCTATACTCAAAATGAATGGGAACTGGCTTTGCGCGAAGGTGATTGCACATTGTATAAAGAGGATGGTGTAATGGCAGTGGAAATAACCACAGATAAAAAATTTATTGCTGAGACCAATGATTTACTAAAAGACAAGGAATTCTTTTTTAATCCGTGGTCTATTAACCTGATGGATGAAGATATCCTGGAAGTAATGAATAGTGATGGTCTGATAGGCATTAGCCTGGATGTGCGCATACTTGGGTTTGAACCTATGATCAAACTTGGGAAAAGGGATGCACCGGAATATTTATCACTACCAGATTTTAAAACGTTCTTCCCAGAGATACCACTCAGCGGTATGCCAACAGCAGCATCGGAAATGGCTATGGTACAGGAAGGCCTTTTACCTACCAAAAAAGAAGGTCATCCTTTGTCATTATGCTTTAACATATTGCATGTGGCAGCTGTGGGTGCATTGAACAATGTTCACAATCATTGGGACCTGATTTCCATAGGCAGCGATTTCGATGGATTAGTAGACCCGGTTAAAATGTGCAAGAGCAGTGCCAGTGTAAATGAGCTGGAGAAAAACCTGCTTTCATTCCTGCCTAAAGCGGAAGAAAAATATTGTGAGACCTTTCGTGTATCGTCTTTATTGCCCCATATCAACAATAATAAAAACAATCCTGTAGATCAAGAAAAATTAAAGATTTTAGTGCGCAAGATCATGTATGAGAATGGGCGGAACTTCCTTACACGCTGGCAGCAGTGTAATTTCTCCAGGCAGAAACTAAGCGATGCAGGTTTCGGACCTTCAGATGGAAATGGACATGAAGCACTTGCATGACATCTTGTAATAAAAGCTGGCCGTCTACCAATTGCAGACAGCCAGCTTTTCACCGGATATGTTTCAGATAGATCTTACGTCAACAGGTCAAGCTCAACATTACCAGTATTTTTAATAGACTCAACTTTGTCATTTTCATGATATTCATGAATACCTAAGGGCACTATCTTAGAAACGCTGGAGCCATCTTCTAAATATAAATCACATTGTCCATCCTGTTTGCTTTTGTTTTGGATACGGACCTTTTTACTGGGCGGAGTAACGTTACGTATTTCTCCTTTGGGAATCTTTGGCATAGTTTTAATTTTTTTTGTGTTTAGTTATTGATATTTTCTTAACAGGTTTTACCTAAACCTGTAGGTACTGTTTACCACTATAGATAGCGGTGGATGATTATAATTTTTATTGTTAATAATGATTGTAATTGCGCTCTTACAAGTTCAAAATAACAACATAGGAAGGAAGGAGATAAACGCAATACTACCCGTTTTTAGAACCAGGTATTTCTACCTGGTTCTAAAACTTAATAAAAGGGCATGTGATTGAAAGTTTAAATTTGAGATACTTGACCTGAAGGGAAAGCAGTTCTAATTCAACAGCAAATTCTGTTAAAATTCAGTCGGGGAGTAAGAATCCGGGATAAGCAGCTATAACAACACCTGGTATTTATATAATGACAGTAACTTCGGGAATTAAAAGAGGATGGATCAAAAATAAATGAAGGGCTTGAGGTTTATCCTGGCAGCCTTATTTTCCGCTATTACTATTAAGAAGAACTTTCAGTTGCTGCTCAAAATGCTTGCCTACAGGGATTTCTTCACCGGCAATAGTGATTATTCTTTGCTTCATCGATTCAATGCGGTTTATAGGGACTATATAAGAACGGTGTACCCTTATGAATTCCTTTTCACTCAGCTTTTCCAACAATATCTTCATGGTCATTCGAACAACTATTGGTAATTGGTTTTGCAAGTGAATTTTCAGATAATTATCCAGGCCCTCGATAAATAATATATCGGCCAGTACAACCTTCACAACGCCGTAATCAATTTTCAACATCAAATGTTTTGATTGTTCTGCAACTGTTGCGTTCTGAACCAGATTGTAAAAAGCCCTGGCCTTTTCAACCGCCTTTTCAAACCGGCTTAGTGTAAACGGCTTTAGTAAATAATCAATGGCATTAAGATCATAACTTTCCAATGCATATTCACTATATGAAGTGGTAAATATCAGCATCGGTTTATACTGCAGTGATTTGTAAAAATCAACCCCCGAAATGGCAGGCATTTTTATATCAAGAAATAATAATTCTACTGGATTTTTCTCCAGGTACTGTAATGCTGCCGCTGTTTTAGTGAACCCTTTTTCAAATTGAAGGAAATCAAATTTCTTGCAGAATGCTTCAATTAATTCAAGAGCCAATGGCTCATCATCTAATGCAATTGCTTTAATCATATCAATTGAAGTGAAAGAGTGACAGAATATGTTTCCTTATTTTCACTAATTTGTAAATTATGTCTTTCAGGATAAATATGCTTTAGTCTCTCGCGGGTATTACTCATACCAATACCTGTAGACTCAGTACCATATGGAACTTGTACCTTTTTATTAAATACATATAACCTTATCCCGGTATCAGTAACCTGAAGTGTTATTTCTACAATACAATCATCAACATCGGGATTAATCCCATATTTAAAAGCATTTTCAATGTAGGTAATCAATATTAACGGAGTAATTTCTTTACTTCCCGGCTCCCCGGAACACTCAAATCGAACGTAGGTAGTATTTCCCAGCCTGGCTTTTTGCAGCTCTATATAATTCCTTATGTAATCAATTTCCTTTTGTAAAGGTATTTTATAATCATTAGCATCCTTAATCACATAACGCATGAGGCCAGCAAGATGAATTATCGCATCACTTGCCTTATTATCTTTCATTACCGATAAAACATAAATGCTATTAAGTGTATTAAACAGGAAATGTGGATTTATCTGTGATTTGAGTGATGATAGCTCTGCTTTCAACTTTTCCTCCTTTAGTTGAGACAAATGCTCTCTGGTTCTTAAAAGAAATGAGAAAAAAGTGGCTGTAAAAAACAGATAAAGATGACGCCGCATTTCGTCAAACAAAAAGAAAAATGGTGAACGGTTATGCAGTGGACGTGGAATATGCGTATGAAATTCTGGCAAATCCATGTCCATTTTGAGCAAATGAGTCACTATCAGGTGTGGAAATTCAAACGCTATGATTAGCGAAAGTATTACACAAGACGTATATACTATATATTTATGATTGAAAAAGAACCTGGGTATGAAAATATAATAATTGAGGTAAAAAAAACAGAGCAACATACCATTTGCTATCGTATCCTGAACAAAAGGCCTGTTCAATATAAAAAGAGGCTCTCCCGGAGGTCTTGGGAATACAAGAATTGGAACTACTAAAAAAAGTAAAAGAAAAAAAATATGAGTTGTTATACCTCCACCTTTTATCTTTTTGAACATCTTGTCTTTTTTGGATGCAAAGATCAATTTTATTTCCCGGGTTATACAAAGGATTGTGGTAAAACATAATTCCGGCGGGGTGACTATTCAAATAAAACCCTGGTATTGGGGGTTCTTATAGATTCAAGGCCTACTCCATAACGGTTCTACAATCGTCCGGTTCGTTGTACGGGAAAGGCGAACATTACAATTAAATGTACTGTTCCCCTTTTATTTTCCCCCAATGCCTTTGCTGGTCCGCTATTGCGCATTTAGGACGATACGTACAGGCGTTAAGCCCGACGATTGTGCTGTTACTTGTATTTGTCCCTTTGCTCCTGCTTTTGCACGAACAATGACAATAGCAAGCCCATTGAAGGCTTTCCTTTCTTTTAAATGAAAGGATTCAAGATTAGCCGGATCACCGTTATCGGTACAAATAATTTCACCTGGTCCTGATATCTCAAAATTGATCTGATTATCGGCCCGTGGTACTAACACTCCCTCACTATCCAGAACCCGAAGGGTAATAAATGAAAGATCCTTTCCATCGGCCTGTATATTACTCCGGTCTGGAATAAGCTGTAGCTGTGCAGCCTTCCCGGCTGTTTTTACGGTATCGGCAGCCCACACTTTCCCGTTTTTGTAGGCTATCACTCTAAGTACCCCCGGCTTATAGGTAACACTGTCCCAGCGGATGCGATACTCATATAAGCCCTTCTTTTTTATGCCCAATGAAACATCGTTTAAGAACAATTCCGCTTCATCGGCCGACGTAAAGACATGTACAGGGGTAATCATTCCCACGCGTTCCGGCCACGTCCAATGGGGCAGAATATGTGCCATTTTGTATTCTGGCCTCCACCTTGATTGATACAAAAAGAAGCGATCCTTTTTAAACCCGGCTAAATCTATAATACCAGAATAAGAACTGCGAGCGGAATAATAAGGCGTAGGCTCCCCGAGGTAATCAAAACCAGACCATACAAATTCGCCCGCTACATACGGGTGCTTATCCTGAGAAGCAAATACCTTGTCTGGCGACGCACCAAATGCTGCCGTATAAAGCTCATAAGCACTTACCTGTTGTTGAGCGGAATCGCCGCCCGCACCTTCATTGATGGGAGCACTTATCCCATCGGATACCGGAAACAGGTATGTGCCACGTGTACTCAATGCAGACGACGTTTCGCTGCTAACGATCAACTTGTCTGGAAACTTTTTCTGGAAAGCAGGATAAAGAGGTGAGGTTCTTATGCCCTTGAGATGCAGATATGCCGGGGCATCGCGTATTCCTTCTCCCTGGTAGTTCAGGCTCAATATATCCATCACTGCAGGAAAAGGCATATCAGGCTTGGCATAATTCATGGATGCGGTTGCAGGTCTTGTACTGTCTTCTTCTTTGACAATATTATACAGTTTTGTTGCAACTGCGGCTCCCTGTTCAGCAGTATATTGCTCCCCAACCTCATTCCCAAAACTCCAGGCAATGATAGATGGATGATTCCTGTCTCTTCTTATAAAGGCCCTCGTATCGGGTTCATACCAGTCGGGAAAAATCAGATGGAAATCCAAAGGTGTCTTCTTTTTTTCCCAGCCGTCAAATATTTCATCAATTATCAGGAAGCCCATCCGGTCTGTTAAATCGAGCAATTCAGGCGCCGGTGGATTATGTGCCAGCCGGATAGCATTACATCCTGATTCACGAAGTATCTCCAGTTGCCTTTCTGCTGCCCTCACATTAAATGCGGCGCCTAATGCCCCCAGGTCATGATGCTGGTTAACTCCCTGAATACGTATATGCTCCCCATTTACCAGGAGGCCTTCTACGGCATCAAATTTCAACGAACGGATGCCAAAGCTGGTTTGATACTCATCCACAGGTTTTCCGTTTGAGCGTATATGTGTAACCGCTATGTAAAGGTTAGGCTTCTGCGTTGGCCGTGGTCCCCATAATAATGGATGTTTCAGTGTAAGAGCTTTTTCAACCTTATGTAATGTACCGGCTTTTACAGTTGCAACTGATACAGGGAGCGTAGCGACTTTTTCTTTATTACTGGCAGTGTAGATCTCTGTAACAATTTCTATTTTCTGATCAGTATCTGATTTATTTTCGATCTGGACAACGACGTCAACGGTTGCGGATGAAGCCGATACATTTTTGGTGGTAACAAAGGTACCCCACTGTGCTACATGAACAGGGTTTACTTTTGTGAGCCACACATTACGGTAAATACCACCACCAGGGTACCAGCGGGATGAATTGGGCGGATTGTCCAATCTTATAGCCAGTTGATTATCTCCACCGGGTTTTATATAGGGTGTGAGATCAAGACGAAAGGAATTGTAGCCATATGGCCATCCTCCAACCAGATTGCCATTCAGCCATACCATAGCATATGACATAGCGCCATCTATATCCAGGTAAATAGATTTCCCTTTATCTGCAGCTGTTATATTCAATTTTTTCCGATACCAGGCTACACCCTGAATCGGAAGTCTGCCCATTCCTCCTCCTACTATAGCATTGGCTTCTCTATAAAAAGGACCTTTAATAGCCCAATCATGCGGCAGGGTTACAGACTCCCACGACTGATCATTGAAGTTGCTTTGTACAAAAGGGAAGTTGCTTCCTGGCTGACCTTGCGGACGCTGGTGTCGTTTGGCAGGGTCGGCAATGAAATCATTTCCGGAAGGCAGTATCCAGTTTTTCAATACCTTCTCCGAAGAGTTTATTGTTACTGCTTCAGTCGGTCTGCTATCCGCAACCTTATTATCATTATGGTCAGTAACCTCAGGGCGTACATCATATATCAACTTATCGGGCTCAGCATCATACCGGAAAAACTTCCATCCTTCATTGATGCTGATGCGCTCCCTGGTTGATGCTCCCGGATGTATTTTATTTTTCGATTGTACAATTGATCCAAAACTTTTAAAACTGCTCCCGATTAATGAGCTGAGTAAAAGAAGATAAAAAAATCCACGAAACTTAAAACGAAACGCCGCGAGTGGTAAATTAACAGACATGTATCTAAGGTTTATCAACTTCAAAACTATCAATTAAAATTACTAAAATCGTATGAAGAAATTTTCAATCAGAATAATTAAGGAGAGATGTTATACTCTCTCCTTAATTAACTTTATTACTTATAGCCAACGTTTTGCTCTAGTATGGCACTTCTATTTCTTTCTATCTCACTCTGAGGAATTGCCCAAAGATTAAAATACGTTTGCATATTACCCGCATAAAAAGGATTACACTTCACTACTCTATCATACAATTTACCTAAACGCATTAACGTTAGCATCCTTTTCTCCTCCACACCAAATTCTCTTAATCTTTCATCAAGTATATAATCGATCGTGACATTTCCAGCCAAAACAGGTGAAGCGTTGGCCCGTGAACGTACCACATTTATATCCAGTGCGGCAGCTCCGGTATTTCCCAGACCAAGATATGCTTCCGCACGCAGCAAATATGTTTCGGCAAGCCTAAACATATACTGGTCTGCATATGTACCACCTGCTGTAGACTTTAACTCATACTTTTTTATTGGGTCTGTAGAACCCGGATTAACATAAAGAGCAGTGGGATGATTGAATGGTGTAGTTGCTTTTGACTGATAAGGATAAAAGACCCGCGATGGGAAAGTTATATTAGCACCGGCAGGAGGATTTTTGGTAGAAATTACCTGTCCGAAAAACGGACTCGCAGGATTCGTTGCTACGACCTCCCTTACGAAATTATGATTAGCATTTCTGATATCATTATTGAAATCACTTTGCCATACGCTATCCGCAAAATATTGCGTGGGTTGTAAAAATCCAACTCCTCTCCCACCTGTATAATCACCAATGGGCCATTGAAATAAAGCCACACCGTTTACCCTCATATCGCGGAACAGTGGTACATGTACCCTTTCCAACTGGTAATTTCCCGCCATAGCTGTCGACACTGCAGATCCACCCTGCACATCTGTTTCAAGCTGAATAACCCAGATAGCTTCTGTGTTGTTGGCACTCTTTCTATTCTGATTTTTTGCCTGAAACAAGTCCCAGTATACATCTCCCGGCGTAACGGTTGAACGCGAACCAAATCTGTTCTTCATTAAATCAGTTGCAGGATCGTCGATCACAATTGTTGCAGCATTGACTGCATTCTGGAATTGCCCGTCTGCAATATACACTTCTGCCAGCAGGTGCTGAGCTGCCAGGTTTGATATTTCTCCATCGTTAACGGCTGTGATGCCAGGTAAATTAGCTGCCGCAAACTTCAGGTCGTCGATCACTTGCGTTAAAACTTCTTCTTTAGTTGCCCTTACGAAATCTGTTTTTTCTCCTATGATCTCATTTAATACAAGTGGAACTCCTCCGTATAAATATGCAAGTGTCCGATAACCGAAGGCCCTGAAAAATCGTGCCTTTGCTTCAATCAGAATTTTTTCGGCATCTGAAAGCTCTGAGGAAGGAAGCCGGCTGATAACAGTATTTGCTTCTGCTACAATTTTATACAATTGGGACCAGTGATTATTGGGGAGCGCGCCATTGGGACCAAATTCTGCCGAAAGATTTGGATTACTACCTACTGCTACTTCCACTGCAAGATCGGTCCTGTAAAGGTAGTGCATAGGCTGCCAGTCACTCGATGTATAAAACTCTGACCTCACTAATCCATGCAGATTGTTAATTGATGCATTAAAATCATTGATCGTCTTAAATGCATTGGAGGTGCTAAGGAATGAAAGAGCTTTTTCATCAAGGAAATTCCTGTTACAGGAAATGCTAAATGAAAAAAGCATTATAATGAGTGATACCCGATATAACGTTTTCATATAAAAAATTTAAAACTTTCTTTTTAATAAATGATGTTTAACCCTACAGTAAAGCCTCTTAAAACAGGTCTGCCACCTATTACCAATCCTAAAGGAGTGCCATCGGCGGCATTGGCTTCAGGATCCCAGCCTTCCCAGTTGGTCCAGGTATAAAGGTTTTTTCCGCTCACATACAGATTGATCGTTTGGGCCTTAAATCTCTTAAGCAGGCCCGTTGCCAGATTATAGGAAAGTGAAACATCCTGTAATCTCACAAAACTTCTGTCCTGGTACATGTTAGGTTCTATTTTGGCATGAGAGCCTGAAATATTCCTGGGATACTTACCGGTAGGATTGCGTGGGGACCAAAAATCAATTCCCTGCAAATTATTTACCCGTATGCTATTGTCTTCACGGAAAAACGAAGGATTATTATTACCCAGGTATCCATCCTTTCCACCCTGAACTGAATTCAGGAATATGCTAAGCGTAAGAGCTTTATATGAAAACGTCTGGAATAAACTCATCCTGTATGCAGGCTCCTGCCTTCCAAGAAAAACCCTGTCTGTCTGTTGAGTAATATCATTATCCTTATTCTGATCAACTATCTTAACAGAACCAACCGGAAAACCTGGAATTCTGGTATCATTAAGTTGATTAATACCGTCTAATTTATAATCATATATGGCGCTAATAGATTTACCGATAAATAACCCGCTTGAAATCAGATCATCTTCTTTTCCGTCTTTGTTAGCATCTACGCCTGTAAGACTAATGATCTGATTCTTATTCGTTGAAAAATTGAATGTTGCGGACCAATTAACATTCTTTGTTTTTACTACATTGTAAGTTAATGCAGCTTCAAATCCGGTATTACGGATTTGACCAAGGTTGGTCATAATATTTCCAAAACCTGTTACAGCTGGAATTGCCACGCTGTAGAGCAGGTCATAAGTATTATTCCTGTAATAGTCCAGGCTACCGGTAAGTTTATTATTGAAAAGTGTAAAGTCAGTACCCACGTTCATTCCTTTAGTACGTTCCCATTTCAGATCATCATTACCTAAAGAAGATACCTGTTGCCCGAAAGCGGTTGTACCGCCATCCCCGTATACATATGCAGCACTATTTGTAACCCGCGCAATGGAAGTGTACCGGGATGTCTGGTTTCCGTTCACACCATAACCCGCCCGTATTTTCAGATAGTCGAGACCTTTAATCTTTTTCATAAAACGCTCTTCTGTCAATATCCAGCCAAGCGCCAATACCGGGAATGTGGCATATTTATAGTTTTTTGCAAACCCTGAAAATCCATCACGGCGAAGGGTGGCAGTTAGCAGATACCTGTCATTGAATTTATAATTCACGCGGACCATTTGATACGCCAGGGCCTCTTTCCACGCATCGGAACGTGAAAACTGATTGGCTCCCTGTGAGAGATTATTATAACTAAGCGTAAGCCGTGAAAAGCCTGTAGCCTCAGAGAAAATATCTTCTGATTGTCTTTCTATTGCACCGTATAATAATGTAGCAGTGATATCATGCTTGCCTAATTTTTTAGTATAAGTAAGAATATTATCAAAAGTATAATCATAATAATTCTGGCTTTGCTTGTAGGCTCTGCCAGTTTGACCAGCATCATAAATACTTGAAAAATAGTGTTTGGATAACCGGTAATTATTACCAAAATTCATGCGGTAGTTAAGCCCCTTCAAAAAAGGAAAATCTATATCGGTGTAGATATTTGCAAAATAATAGTTGTTTCTATCGTAGTCATCTACGTAATAGGTGGTGAATGGATTTGGTTCCAGGGTATTCATAGGGAACGGTATCAGTTTACCGGTACTATCATACGGAACAATTAAGGGTGTCATACGCTGAAGGCTGCCAAAAGATGGTTCTGCCCCATCCTGGTTCACAAATGCTGCAGACGAAAGAAGACCTACTTTCCACCAGCTTAGAGGTCTTGTTTCGATATTAGCACGTATTGATTTCCTCTTAAACTTATCGTTCATGATAAAACCCTTTTGATCAACCAAACCGCCCGATAATAAATAGGTAACGTTATCTCCCCCCCCGGAAATACTCAGGTAATTCTCAACGATTGCACCGGGATTTGTGCCTTCATCAAACCAGTTATAATTATTTGGGCGCAGCTTGCCCTGAGCATCCCGGATACTATTGTCTGCCACGTCCTCAATTTTAAAGTCCGGATTAGGTTCTGTATAATTCGGACCGAGATAAGCCTTATCGTAAAAAGCTTCCCGCAAATAAGACAGGTAACCGTCACGGTCATACGGTTTTAAATTTCCGATAGTAGGATATTGAGTGGTATACGCAGTGGAAAATGAAATCCTTGGTTTTTGATTGAGCTGACCTCTTCTGGATGTAATAAGAATAACACCATTAGCTGCCTGTGCTCCATAAACAGCTGTGGAACTGGCATCTTTCAGTACATCAATACTTGCGATATCGTCCGGATTTATGGAAGAAAGTGAACCGGTATATTGGATACCATCAAGAATAATCAATACATTCTGATTACCGTTAAGTGTTACACGACCTCTGATGGAAATAGGCGGAGTTCCGCCGGCAGTAGTAGCCATACCAACGTTTAAGCCGGGCACTGTTCCCTGCAGGAACTGAGCAATATTTGTATTCGGTGCTCCGGTTAAAGCCTCAAGGTTTACACTTGCCACAGCACCAGTCAGGTCCTTTTTCTTTTGTGTACCATATCCTACTACAACTACTTCTCCCATATCTGTTGCGGAAGAGGTCAGTTTAACATTTATTGTGGTGGCATCGCCCACAGTTGTTTCTGCATTTGAATATCCAATACTTGAAATAACAAGAACAGCGCCTTTGGGGGCAGCTATAGAGAATTCTCCATTATTGTTTGTTGTTGTTCCTTTCTTAGAGCCTTTTATCATTACAGACGCGCCGATAACCGGGTCATTGTTATCTAAAGTAACCCGGCCCCGGATAGTTTTATCCTGGGTAAATCTTACCCGGACCTTCATAGTATCCTTAGTATCCTGGGCGAATGATAGAATTGGCATAGTCAATAGAGAGGCTATAAAAAGAATAAGTGTCAGCGGCTTGCCAATTAACAGCCGGACTGAATTCATTTTGCCTTTTAATTTTTCAGTTGTTTTCATAACTAATGTGGCTTTTTATATAATTATTGATAGCGAGGAATAGGCTAAAAGAGAATGTTAATTGCTACCAGACATAAGGGATCAGATACTCATATAACGAATATAAGAAAAAACTATAAAAACGCAACCGATTGCATTTTTATAATCAAAAAAAGTTCATTTCCTTTGGGTAACAAGCAATAAGTCATGCCAGAAGACCGGGAAGTAACAATATATGATATAGCGAAGCACCTGAATATTTCAGCGGCCACCGTAAGCAGGGGGTTGAAAAACAACCCTATGATCAATAAGAACACTCGAAAAAAAATCATTGAGGCAGCAAAAGCACTTGGTTATCAGTCTAATACCTTTGCCAGTAGCCTGAGAAGCCGGCAAACCCATACGCTTGGAGTACTGGTACCCCGCCTTAACAGTTACTTTATGTCGTCAGTACTAGCGGGCATGGAGAGTGCCGCCAACAGGCATGGGTACAATCTTATTATTGCGCAATCGCTTGAGGACGTGGAGAAGGAAAAACTCAATGCAGCGACGATGTTCAATAAAAGAGTAGATGGACTTTTGGTTTCACTTTCTTATAATACGCAGGATATTAATCATTTAGAGCCTTTTTTCAAGCGAAAAATACCTGTTGTTTTCTTCGACCGTGTTCATCCTCATAATGAAAGCACTTCTGTTGTTATAAATAACTTCAGTGCTGCCTATAATATTACCAAACACCTTATAGAGCAGGGCTGCAAACGGATTATGCATCTGGGAGGAAATGTGCTGAGGAACGTTTATAAGGAAAGGCTCGAAGGCTATCAGCAAGCTCTTAAAGACCATAATCTGCCCTTTTCCGAAAAACTTCATTTAACCAGCACGCTTTCGGAACAGGCGGGGATAGATGCTGCCAGGTATATCCTGGATTTAGCTCCCGATAAGCGTCCCGATGCCGTGTTTTCCGCTAATGATACAGCAGCGGTATATTGTATGCTTACGCTTAAAGCTGAAGGTCTCCGTATTCCGGAAGACGTTGCATTTGCTGGCTTTAACAATGACCCTATCAGTAAAATTATCGAGCCCAATCTCACTACAGTCGATTATCCCGGCGATATCGTGGGCAATACAGCTGCCACCAGTATAATCAACCATCTTAAAGGAATCAGCGACCTATATATAACTAATTCTATCACACTCCGTGCAGATCTGGTTATCAGAGCGTCTTCCCTTAAAACAAATTCCAAAAGGTAATTTTTTTTGCGATCTTTAAGCAACCGATTGCGTAAAAATCCCCTCAAATTAACCATATTGCCCTAAAACGGAGTTTATCTGATCGGAATCCGAAGGCCACTATTTAGAAACAGTTTGTTGTCCAACTTTCCGGGGGCATTTCACTAATCTTTCTGCTAATCCTATTACTTTTCCTCATAGTGACTGGCCCAATTATCCATATAATCTTCCAGGGTTTTCAACGGCATATCACCATAAGCCAGCAGTGCATCATGAAATTGCATCAGACTGAATTTATTACCTAGTCGTAATGCCAGTTTATCGCGCAGTGCTTTGATCTTTATTTCACCAATTTTGTAAGATAGTGCTTGTCCGGGGAGTGCCATATAACGTTCTACTTCTGCAGTAGCAATGGACTCACTGACAGATTCATTTGCCATCATATAGGCAATGGCTTCTTCCCGCGTCATTTTACCTGTATGGATGGCTACGTCTGTTACCAGTCTGATAGCACGGTGAATTTCATTGTTCAGCTTACCCATTTTCTGATAGGGATCGGTATAACAATTCAATTGTTCGCCCAGCGACTCTACATATAATGCCCAGCCTTCCAGGTAAGCATAGAAAGCCGGCTGCCTGCGGAATGCAGGAATATCCTTATTTTCCTGTTGAAAAGATATCTGAAAATGATGTCCGGGTATTGCTTCATGGAGGAAAGTTGCTTCCATACCATAGAAAGTGACATTGATTTTAGTAGCATCAGGAACCGGGACATACAAAATGGCAGGCTTATTTTCTTCCAGATTTCCTTTTATATAAAAAGGCCCTGCATTAGCTGCTTCTCTATACGCTTCCACCCGTCTGATTTCAAGAGGTGTTTTAGGTTGATGTACAAACAGTTTTGCCAGTGCTGGTTGTACTTTATTATAGATGTCCTGGTAAGCCTGCAACACTTCCTCTGCTGTCTTAAAAGGCATCAGACAGGGATTAGTTTTCAGATGCTGGAAAAACTCCTGTAATGTGCCGTTAAACTGCACGCTTACCTTTATTGCTTCCATTTCATTATGAATCCTTGCTACTTCTACCAGGCCTGTTTCATAAATTTTCTCTGCTGTAAGTTCAGGTGCTGTAGTATAATAATGTATGTAGTAATTATAGATCCTGTCACCTCCAGGTAAGGCATACAATCCTGCATGTTGCTGTGCTGCGGGCAGATACACTTCTTTCAGATAAGTTGCTAGCTTCTGATAAGCGGGAAGCATTTTTGTAGTAATAACCTTTTGATATAAGGCCGTTACCCGTTGTTTATCTGCTATCGTAAATGAAGCGGGAAACTGAGACAAAGGTTTGTAAAATATGCTTTTGGCCGTGTCCTTCTCTGCGAGGGCTTCCATTTGAGGAATCATTTTTACAACAAGCGTCTTTGGTAATACCACACCTGCATGAATACCTTTATTAAAATTTGCAATGCAGGTGTCTGTCCATTCCATAAATGCGATCATTCGTTTCGACCATTTCTCATAATCCTTAACGGTATTGAATAGCTGATCCGATTTCCCTGAACCATATGAAGCCATTTCCAATGGTGTAGAAACAAACTGGTTCATAGGCATATATTCCAGGTGTAGTGATATTGATTCGAGTGCTGCATTCAGATTATATACCAGTATATCATATGAAATTCTGTCGGATTCTATCAATGTTGTTCTGTTGATTTTTTTCAACTCATCCAGGTACTTCACATAAAATTTACGGGTAGCGGCAATATATGGGGCAGATCCATCATTAGCCAGCTGGTCGTCATAACGATGGTCACCCGCAGCTGTAGCTTCTGTTGGAAACAATTGTAACCGTTCTTCGTAATATTTATCAAATAATTTACGCAATTGTTCATTCTTATGCTGAGCCTGTACTCCGGCGCCAAACAGCATAGTTATTATTAGCTGAACAAACAGCAAGGGATTAGATCTGATAATCATCTGTTTCACTATCTTTTAGTAATTGATAGTGCAAAACTAATGTAGCCAGCAGAAGTAAAATTGTATAAAATTAGCCTTGATCAGATATTTCTGTATTGTTTGGGAAGCAGGCCGGTAATTCGTTGGAAGGTTTTAGTGAAGTGCGCCTGATCAGAAAATCCACATTCATAAGCAATATCCGTAAGGGTGTATTTATCCTGTTTTATCAGGCCCAAAGCCCGTTCTACTTTTATTTTCCTGAGGTACTCCCCTGCCGAACATCCAAAATATCTGGCGAAATACCTTGAAATAGTAACAGGATGAATGTCAAGCTGTACAGCTAATTCAGATAGTGATAATGGTGTATTCCAGTTATCGTTCAGGATAGATTTAATCTTTTCCGTCCATTCGGGAAAGCAACGGAAATCTTCTTTAAAGGGATCTAAGAGGTCTATACATAACTGATCTATTGCAATTACTGAATCTGAATCATTCAGGTAATATTCTTTCATAATCCTGATAATTCCATTTGTATTCAGCTGCGTGTTATTTTCGAACATAAGAGATGCGGGAGGCAGCGACAATCCGAATTCTTTAAAAAATCCTTCTCCCAGTTCAATATTAAATATGCGGGTACCTAAAAGGTAATCAATGTTCTGATGCTCAACACCAGGATGATAATAAAGACCGGTACCGGCAAATTGCCTGTCAGATCCACCTTTTCTTACCTCTTTACTACCACCTTCAAGGATATGTGAAAAATGCGGGTTAACATGAAAATGCCACTCTGAAGACATATTCGGAGTGAAAGAGGTTTCGCTCGCAAAAACATGACCGAAAGCGCGTTCTTTCACTTTCATACCTACATATGTACCTTTTGCAAGTTGAACCGGACTATTCACAATCATGATACTGAAATTAGCAGTTATTTGAATCCCGGAGTTATCGATATGTCTTTCAATTGTTCCTCCGTATTGTAGACATTTGAAATACAAATAATCAGCAACAAATTTAGGTATTCGGGTTAAATATCAATCGGTAATATCAAACATATTGATGGTTGGTAATACTGATATTTAAATAACCTAAATGCACCCTCCTTTGGTAAGCTGCAGCTAACATCGGTTAAGCACGTACAACAAACTAGCTCTGCATTTTCCGTTTCCTTGCTGACTTTGTCCGTTTCATTCATCTTCCCCTTTAAGAACTTGCTTCAAATAACCAATTTTGAGGCGACAAAAAATTAATGCAACTCTTTAGAATGCATATTTAATATTGAAAACTTAAAAGGGAAAAAATGAAAAAGCTACTATTTGTTTGTTTGGTATTGGCATTAGCGTCTACCAATGGTTACAGTCAGAGTTTGCTGAAAAGACTCAGCTTCGGACTCAAGGCTGGAGCAAATTACAGCAATTATTCCAATGCAGATTTCGCTACCGATCCATTGGTTGGCTTCCATGCAGGTGCGTTGGTTAATTTTAAAATTACAGATCATCTGTCAATTCAGGAAGAATTTCTGTTCTCTACTCAGGGAGCAAAAGCCAAGGGAGGTACTTTCGGTGATCAGGATCTAAAAGTTTCTTACATCACTGTACCCTTTCTTTTAAAGTATCGCACCAATTTTGGATTATACTTTGAAGCTGGTCCACAGGTAGGTCTTCGCCAAAAAGAAGATTGGGGAGATACTAAGATTGATGGAGAATTTACAAAGAAAATGGATCTGGCCGCAGCCGGAGGTATAGGTTATCAAACCCCGTTTGGGCTGGGCATCGGTGCAAGGTATATTTATGGCTTATCTACAGTGGGCGACTTCAATATTGCAAACGTAAAGACCGACTTCCGGACCAATGTAGCTCAGGCTAGTATATTTTACATATTCTAGTTTTTCTGAGCTACCCTAGCCAACCAATTATATCGAATTTATAACCCCAAACCCAAGTTGATCGAGTTATAATGAAGAGGTTGTATCAAGTGTGGTACAACCTCTTTTCATTCGCCCCAAATGCAGACCTACAAACATATTGCGAACCTTAGCCATTTGACCCACGATTGATATCGTCCAATAAATAACTAAAGCCCATACGCTAGATAATGCTAAATAGAATTAATACCAAATGGGTACGGTAACAATTACCCTCCTGAATCCGAAGGACAGGAATTTAAAAAGCCGGAATAAGAATATTCCGGCTGTGTTTAAACCTACAACTGTTACTTATAAAACCTAAATCGTTTATGTTTTGTTCAAGGTAAGGTCAGCCACTCCAAAAATTGTGGGACCTTTTCTTTGCTTACTGTGATCGTCTCTTTTACTGGTACTGATAAACTAACGGATAGCTTACGTGAAAGGTAACTGGATGCATCCTTTACAGCTTTTCTATTTACCAGGAATTGCCTGTTGGTTCTGAAAAATAAGGACCCTGTTATCTTCCCTAATTCTTCCATATTTTTATTGATGGTGTAATTTTTCTGGTCAAATGTGGTTAGTTGTACTAACCCTTTATCCAGGTAGAAAAATGCAATCTGGGTTATCGCTATTGGAAATATCTTATCCTTATAAAATACCAGAATAGCCCCGGGATCAACACTTTTCCTTGTTACAAAAATCTCCTCGAGTGATTCGTACCGGGGGCGATATTCTACAAACTTTTCACGAAAATTCAGATACTTCTGCATAGCCGCAGCGACTGTTTCAGTAGTAAAAGGCTTTAATATATAGTCAATACCATTGGCTTTAAATGCATTTAATGCATATTCATCAAAAGCGGTACAAAATATAACAGGCACTACTATCTCTACCTTTGAAAATATTTCAAAACTCAAACCATCTCCAAGTTGAATGTCGGAAAAGATAAGATCAACATCTGCACCATCATTAAAATAACTGATGCTTTCTCTGACAGTGGTTAATATGGCTTCTATCTTACTTTCGGGGTATAGTTGTTTTATTGTCTGCGCAAGATCTCTTGCTGTCACTTTCTCATCCTCAATTATTACTATCTTCATTGCTTAACACTTTAATACTTACAGAAAAAGTAGAATTTTCCTGACTGATGATCACCTCATCGTTTGACAAAATCCTATATCGCTCTATCAGGTTGATAAGACCTTTCCCACTTGGAGCATCTATATTGTTCCTTACCTGTAAATTATTTTCAGTAATAATACGGCCCTCTTTATAAAAGACTTTTATCACCAGCGGAGATGAGTCTGTAGCCTCGTTATGTTTGATTGCATTTTCTATCAGCGACTGTATTGAAAATAAAGGAACTGAGCCTTGTAAAAGCACAAATTTAGGGATCTCAATAATGCAGACCAGTGCATCTTCAAACCGTATTTTTTGCATTGCGAGATAATCATTACAAAGGTTGATCTCGTCCGATAAACGTGAAACTCTGGAATGACTTTCTGCCAGTGAAGCACGAAGAAAATTTACCAGGTGTGTAAGATAGGCTTCGCCGGCATGAATATCTGATTTGTAAAGGCTTTTGAGCATACTTAAAGCATTGAACAGGAAATGAGGATGTATCTGTTGCCTAAGTAGTAAGTTAGCCGATTCAACGTTTGCAGCACTTAACCTGGAAATTTCAAGATCAGTGCTGGCCTTTTTGAACTGAAGGATCACAAAGTTATGCATGATCAATACAATACTATTATTCATTGCACACTGTACTACAATGGCAGGTAGGTAGTTAGGCCAGTTCTCCATGCCAGGAACCGGATGCGATAGGTATTGTTCCAGCGGATTTGTAAGAAGAAAAAAAATGAATGCCAGGATATATGATAAGCTGTACCGGATAAATTTCTTCTTTTTCTCCGAGACTGACTGCCCCATTTCATGGAGCATAATGATTATCAAAATGTTGATAATGCTCAGGATAACAGAACGTGCGCCAACCAGGAAGGCATATAAAACAGGCGTAGGATTATTCCCTAATCTGAATGTATAAAGAATAATAAATGATGAAACAAAGATGATTATTGCCATTAATCCACTGTATCGGATCAGTTCCTTAACAAGTACATTGAATCTCATATTTCAAAGTTAAAAATTGTAATGCGGTATTATACGGGGATAAATACCCAAACGGACAAATTACCTGTTAAAACCTCCATAAGTGTTCTTTTTGAATGTCCCGGGATATCATTTGTATTAAACCCCTTTCCGGGTCTGAGTGTAGTAAATTTGATGTAAAATACCTATAAAGATTAGATAATCAATAAGATATATAAATTCGGGTATTTAATCACTGTAATTTTGATCGAAAAGAATTCATGAACGTTATTTGATTTTTCTCCTTCAATCGCAAGAAATTCATTATTTCTTTTTATCTTGACTGCGTGTATATTTCCGGTATACAATTATAAATTTATTGAAAACCTTTTAACCTATCATTTCTATGAAAAGCCTGAATCCATTTCTAAGGAAAAACGTTATGTTATATATACCCAAGTACTTTCCTGTTAATTTTGCGGAGTACAGGTAGCGATTATCCCGGAAACAACTTCATGAATCAGAATAACTCAAAATAACCTTGTTACTAACAACGAAAGTTAGAGACAAATTAACCTATAACTATGGTCTCCTTAACTCAAAAATAACCAACAAACATGAAAACCCGTATCAGAGATTTAAAATGTAATCTCACACTTATTTTCTTTATGATCTGTGGCCTTGTTAATGCACAAAACAAGCCCTTTCCACAAGGTGTAAATTTTCCAGGATGTATAAAGCCCAGCAATGTAACGCAGGCTCAGATGAATACAGCCATTCAGACTTTTTACAATACCTACAAATCGAAGTATCTGAAACAGTGTCCTGACAAAACAGATCAGTACTATATGTATGCAGAAGGCAATCCTTCTTCATCTTCAGATGCTACAGTTTCAGAGCAGCATGGTTACGCCATGATTACAATGGCGCTTATGGCTGGTTACGACGCCAATGCCAAGAAATACTTCGATGGGATGTATAAGCTCTATTCACGTTTCCGGTCAACGACAAACAACAACTTCATGTCGTGGAAGATCAAGAAAAACGGATCTACTATGACCGGAGGAGAAGGCTCTGCAACAGATGGCGATTTTGATATCGCATACTCCCTCATTCTGGCACATTACCAGTGGGGTGGCAGTCCGGAAGGAACTACCGTTACCTATCTGAATGAGGCCAAACGCATTATCAATGCATTTAAGGGTACTAATGGTGTAGTAGGCAGCTCTACTTATCGCACCCTGCTTGGAGACGATTTCAGCAATCAGCTTAACACCCGTTCTTCAGACTGGATGATTGACCACATGGTTGCTTATAAAAATGCCACTGGCGATGCTTTCTGGACCAATGTAGAGAACGAAGTGTACAATTGTATAACAGACCTTACCGGATCAGGTAAACCCGGCGCAAGCACAGGACTGGTTTCAGATTTCGCAAAGAACGATCCTGCTGTACCAGATGCTGCCGGTGGTGGTACTGGTGAAGACGATGCAGACAAATACAGCTGGAATGGTTGCCGTTATCCATGGCGCATTGGAATGGGTTATCAACATTATGGATCTGCAAAGGCTAAAGCCGCTATGACCAAACTGCTCGACTGGGCTACAGGAACTCCTACAAGTGGAGATCCGAAAAACTTTAATGGCGGATATAATCTGAATGGTAGCAAGATCGGCGATGATGCCGGTGAACTCGCTTTTGTGGCTCCTATTACCCTTGCTGCAACAGTAGACGTTAAATACCAGTCTTTTTTAAATAAAGGATGGGGAGAATTAACCAGTCTTTCAGGTGGCGACTCTTATAATGATGCTATCGGTCTTCTTTGTATGCTGTCTATTTCCGGTAACTGGTGGGTACCAGGTACTACAAGTACACCAACTGTACCTACCCCTCCTTCCAGCCTGCTGGCAACTGCAGCCTCCAGCAGTCAGATCAACTTAAGCTGGACAGACAACTCATCTAATGAAGATAATTTTAAGATTGAATATTCTACTAACGGTGGCACCAGCTGGACTGCCCTGGCTACAATTGCTGCAAATACCAGCAGTTATTCCCATACCGGCTTAACAGCTTCTACCGCTTACTCTTACAGGGTTTATGCTGTAAATGCAACGGGAAGTTCTGCTTACTCCAATGTAGTAAGTGCTACTACCCTGCCAACAGGTACATCTTCAAACCTGGCGCTGAATAAAACTGGTGCAGCCTCTTCCATGGAAGATGCTTCTTATCCTGCAACCCTTGCGTTTGATGGAAGTGCTACCACCCGTTGGGCCAGCGTTGAAGCTGTAGATCCACAATGGATTTATGTAGACCTCGGTGCTACTTACGCTGTAAACAGAGTTAAAATTACCTGGGAAGCTGCTTACGGTAAGGACTATCTGATTCAAACTTCAACGAATGCTTCTACCTGGACTACTATAAAAACAGTAACAGGTAATACTGCTCTCGCAAATGATTATACTGGTCTTTCAGGAAGCGGCCGTTATGTGAGAATATATGGCACAGCAAGAGGTACTGCATATGGATATTCTATTTTTGAGCTGGAAGTATATGGTACAGCTACTCAGTCTGGTTCTAATATAGCGATCAACAAAACAACCAGTGCATCTTCAGTAGAGGCTACAGGTTTTGAGGCTTCAAAAGCGTTTGACGGAGATGCTTCTACTACACGCTGGTCTTCTTCTTTTGCGGATAATCAATGGTTAACTGCAGACCTTGGCAGCGCTCAGAATATTTCAAGAGTTGTCCTGAAATGGGAGGCTGCTTATGCAACATCTTATCGTATAGAAACATCCAACGATAATGCAACCTGGACTACACAAAAGACAGTAACAGCTGGTGCTGGTGGCACAGAAGATTTAAGTTTCCCTGCCGTTAGTGCCCGTTATGTAAGGATGTATGGATTAACGAGAGCAACTGAGTATGGTTATTCAATCTGGGAATTTGAGGTATATGCAGAACCACTGTCCTCTGCCAGGGAGAATACGATCGCGCTTAGTCCTGCGAAAAACAATTTAAATGAAAGTCTGGTTTCAATAACTGTATCGCCTAATCCGGCGAAAGATGTACTGACTGTTAAATATAAAGGCACGACCTCACAGTCTGTGTTAAGAGTATATAACATGAATGGTCAGCAGAAATACTTCTCAAGGGTTAGCGGAAATACGATGCAAATAGACGTTTCCGGATGGCCTAAAGGAATTTATATTATTTCATTAGGTAGCGCACGCTCAAAAGTGATTGTAGAATAAGTGATGGAATGAAAATAAAGAGGCCTTACAATCTGATGGTTGTAAGGCTTCTTTATTTATAGCCCGATATAAAATGTAACATTGCCTACCTGCTGATTATAAGTTCCTTTAAAATCTGGTGTACGTAACTTTTCCGAAAAAGCTATCCCCAAGCGTCTGTTGGCCAGTACAATCCCATATTCATACTGCATGTAAAAACGGCTGATACTATCCTTTTTTATAACGTAAGGAGAAGAGTTATGACTAAAAAAACC
Source organism: Chitinophaga sp. CF118 (assembly GCF_900112615.1). Classification (GTDB taxonomy): domain Bacteria; phylum Bacteroidota; class Bacteroidia; order Chitinophagales; family Chitinophagaceae; genus Chitinophaga. The sequence continues at coordinate 46,472 of NZ_FOMK01000004.1, forward strand.
ACCCTGTAAGGAGGCATCATCCATAACGGCCGTTCCTGTTGTTTTCATATAGAAATAGAATTGAAATCTGCGTGTGCTGCCATCTCCCGACGTCTTATCTTTAAATGTGGGGCGTTCATACTTGGTAAAATAATTGTTAAACAGTCCTGCACGGAACTGAATGCCCAGGCCCATATTATTCGCTAAAGTTCCTGCGTTTGCCTGGATAGAACCAAGGATTTCGAGGTTTGGGGTAGGGCTGAATAATCCTCTCTCATAGTTAATAAAATAGTTGAGGATGATGTCATTTTTAATCTGGTTATTCCAACCTTGCGGTTTTCGATAATTGATAAGGTTATGAAACCATATCTGTACTGCTTTATTACCGGAATATTCTCCAATTACCCCCAGGCTGATACTGGTAGTAAGTTTTTGTTTCTTCAAAGGATCGGATGAGATGAGTATATGAGAAACATAGGTAACTCCTGCATAGGGTCTGTCTCCATATTGAATTTCTGTTTTTGTAATGTCTGTGGGAGTATAAGTGTTCATAGTCAGTCCCCATCCATATAAATTATCGGCCTTATCAGTAATTCTCATCAACAGATTACCGAGGAACCTTGGTTTTACATTTTTTGTATAATAAAATTCGATCTTTAATCCACCGGAATATCCTCTGTCAGTACCTTCTCCCCGTAGATTTAAATAATCGTCGTCCTCCGATATCTTTAGAACCTGTAGCTCATTTTTCTTCTGAGTCATGCCCGCTTGCCATACCAGTAAACTTATCAGTAGTAAGTATTTAAATTTCCCCATGACACAGTCTTTAAAAGTCTTGCAATAATTTGCCAGTTCCTTTCCGGAATCAGACACAAATTTTCCTTTAAATGGGTTTTATTGCAGGTTAAGCAATTTGATAAAAGACAGAATTGAGAGATGAGCCGTATGCCAGGTTCGTTGCTACGAACAGAAAGTTATTGCAATATAAAGTATTACAATGTCTTGCAGTCATAAATTATGCCGTTGCTTTGGGTCAAAGCGGGCTGTACCTGATTGGCATTATCAAGCGTATAGGGAGATATTAACTGACCTTAAATAAACCTTGGTATAAAGTTTCCCTGCGTACACCCTGGCACTGGCAGCAGCTGATCACCGGATTTATCAATATCCTCATGAGATTTTATTCCGTTGTACCAGGTCTTCTTAAATTCTTCAGCAATCATATCCGGTGTTACCAACGCATGAAATCCTCCTCTGGTTTGAAGAAACTGTACAGCTTCGGGATTTACATGCTTGTATACATGAGCTTTGAGTTCTTCGATAGATATTTTTGTGTCGAAATCAAAATCAACAAAACACGTTCTGCTTTTATTTCTTTGAATTTCGCTCATCACTTCCTGATGCGGGTTAATCGCCCTATTATCATTCTGAATACAATGTGCCAGATGAACAAGTGAACTAATGGTGGCTTTCCACATATCGCGGGGATTAGGCGTGATATATAGTGCCAATGTTTCCTGTGGAATTGCCATATCTTTTAGCATATAAGAACCTATAGAACATTCAAGTTGTTTAATCTTTTTGAATATATCCTCTCTTCTGCTGGTGAATCGTTTTAACTGAGTCTTGTCAAACTTTATCGGAGCCATATCGCCCATATACTTACTTCTTGCAAACAAACACAAATAATAAGTTTCAGTATTCTCAAGTACTGGCAGCCATTCAATAAATTCTTTTAAGATTTTCTCGTCCTTAATGATTTCGTAGTTCATTTGTAATTATAAGTTGACATGATTCTTCTCTTATACTGGATCAAATATATTAAATATTTATATTATTCATGATTAACACAGCTCCCTGGTGTAAACGAAAATCTATCTGAATTCAGAAGATAACTCCTCTGTTTATTATGATGATATAATTGAAAACAACCTCAGTTAAACGGATTTCTGCACCGGTTTCCTGTGTATAAAGTCACTTAATTAACCTCTAAATGCTCTCTAGTAGTAGGCTGTAAGTACTATAAGCCTTATATAAGCCTTATCCTAGTCTTATTTTAGTCTTATATAAGCCATATCTATATAGATAAGGCTTATATAAGATTAGTATTTGTTTTTATTAAGAGTTTTATTTAAATTAGACTAAAGACTCAGATCTTATTCACCAGTATTAAAACTACTCAAGATGGCTATTCTCAAAGGAGGTTTAGACTTTACCGGACCAGTTGGTAATATGTCTTCTTACAAAAGAAGGGATATGGAGGGAACGATTGTACGTATGAAAGGTGGCGCTTCGAAAAAGAAGATTAAAACTTCTCCTGCGTTTGTACGTACCAGGGAAAATAATTCAGACTTCACAAGTTATACAAAGGCTGGGGCAAAAGTCCGGTGGGCGCTTACTTATGTAAGACATCTGGCTGATTATAATTTTACATATACGCTCAATCAGCTGTGTTCTATCATTCAGAAAGAAGATAAGACAAGCATCAGAGGTCAACGGGCAATTCTTCTTTCCCAGCATCGTGATATGCTGGAGGGCTTTAGCTTAAACAGAAAGAATACTTTTGATAATGTGATCAGGCATCCGCTGAAATGTTCTGTAGACAGGGCAACAGGAAGTGCTGTTGTTCAGGTGCCTAAGCTGCTACCGGGAATAAACATTTTTCTGCCCTGGAAAGCTCCGCTATTCCGGTTTGTGATTTCATTAGAGGCTATCGGAGACACAGAATACGATTATCCTAACTTGAGTTTTAAAGACTCTGATTCTACACTCCCTGTATATTCTGCCTGGCATCCATCCAGTGAAGCTTGTGAAGGAGAAAGTTTTGAGATAAAGTTGAATAAAGGGAAACCGGAAGATTTAATGACGATGATAGTATCTGTGGGGATTGAAATGGGAATGCCGCTTAGCAATACAGTAGTCAATGTAGTAAAATATGCAGGTTGTGCCAAGATCCTGGCTGTAGGGTAATTTCCTTCTTAGTTAAACCTCTATACCGATGCGACTTCCGTTAATCTGCTTACTAAGCCTCTTGTCATTCACCAGCTGTATTACAAGCAGTGTAGTACAAACCGCTAAGTATGACCGCCAACCGCAGAAAGTCCGTGAGATCAAAGATGCATCCATTGATTCCAGCGGTTGCCTCCTGATTAACTTTACTGCCAGATTATCCTGGAACCAACAGAAAGCACCATTGCATATACGTATCCCGGCAGACAGTTTGTTGCATATGTATGTAACCAACTCCCAATTGACTTATTATCCTGCTGACAACCAAAAATATGCGGGTATAACAAAACTACATCGCGTGCTCAGCAACCCTGCTGATAAGTTAGGATATGGCGTGATTGCAGAGCTGACAGATAAAGCAGTACAAAGAGGATTTGCTTCACCCACATACAAAGATTCTATCAATGGAAAATTACAACTGCCAGTATCTCTATACGATTATCACTTCTCCGATGAAAATGGCAATTCGTACAAACATTCCCGATTGGTACTATTGTATATACCGAAGCAGCAACTGTATCAAACTAATATGAAAACAGATTATCTCGTGATAGCACTGCCACCTTCCAGGAAGAGAACATATTGGCGTTACGGCTTAACACCATTTTCCGCTACTGCAGATGCAATAACTTTACCATTTCAGGGGCTTGTCGCACTGGTGGCATATTATATGCGGTCTTAGAGATGTTTTAAAAAATTCCCGCTGTTGATGTAATTTAATTCTTGTTGTATATCCATTTCTTCAATAAATCTAGTATTTACAGACCTCTATACTGTTTAAAAGAATTTTAAAAATGGAGTATTTCGATACTGTGTAATATCAATTTTACTTAGTACCTTAATAAGACAAATTTATCCCTAGATTTACCCCAAAATATACACCTATGTTTGAAATACCCAGAGCTAAAAAAATAAGGTCGCGATCAGCTGTAAACCCAATTCAACTTAAAGATTCAAAGCCTTTCTTTAGCGGACGTTCAGCCAATGGAATTCGTAAATCAGCGGCAACTCAGTTGCAATCTTCACAGCTAAAACTAACTGAGTGCTTCCTAAACCGTTAACAGTAGCATGAATTTCCCTTTAATTAAAGAACATTGAATTCAAAGAAAGCCAGCTGATTTAAATCCATCCCTTTAATTTAAAGAACTGCTCAAAATCATTTTCAAACCTATCCAGATCAAAATCTTTAATCTTTTTTATGGTAGTAATGACATCCAAAGACTTTAACATATCAGAAACAATGATAGGTCTTATATCATCACTATTATTATAAATATCATAGTCCAATCTTAATTCGTATTGCAAAGACCTATCATCTGATCTCCTTTGCATTCCATCAAAAATATATTCTTTACCTTCAAAAATATATTTCGGCTTACTTAATTTGAATATACTGGCAACATTAGGGCTCATACAAAATAAACCAATATATAATACCTGAAGATCATCACCATAATGCTTTTCATTGAAAAAGTCATTTAGTTCGTATGTTATATCAGAAACAACCCTAAATTTCTGAGAAATATTATCCGACAATTCCTTTGTTAAGTGAACTTGCATAATCTAATTTATTTCCTCAAATAAAGTCCTCGGTTTTATACCAGCCATATGATTCAAAAAACAACTTAAAATCATTTCTAAACGTATTCAGATCAAAATCTTTTATTTTTTTTACGGTACTAATTACATCTAAAGACTTAAGTATGTCCCGAGCAAGAATTAATCTTATATCATTACTTTTGCTATAAGTATCATAATCTAATCTCAATTCATATTCCAAAGTCCTATCTTCAGACTTTGCTTGCATCCCATCAAAGATATACTCTTTACCTTCGAATATATACTTTGGTTTACTTGGTTTGAAAAGGCTTGCATAATCAGGATTCATACAAAATAGACCGATGTACAAGACTTGAAGATCAGCACCATAATGTTTTTCTTTAAGAAAAGTGCCTAACGCGAGACTCATTTCATAAACATCTGTCAGTTTTTGAGGAATTTTATCTGATGATTTTTCTGTTATGTATACAAGCATATTTTATCTGATATTTTCTTTTTGGTGGTAGAACGATTAGTATTTAATTGGGGCATAAATTCCAAGCACTACTCAGATTTATGCCAAAACAGTTGTCTCTACGGTCAGTTCGGATATGAAGGGGGTTGAGATATAGATTTAAATTATCTTTGTCGCAGTTCGCATTTTCTAAAGCATGAAGTAATCCTTTGTATAAGTCAACAGCAAGGAGCTCTTCCCTGCTGTTGATTTATACAATCTATATTTATATTTCCATAATTGATTGATTCCTAAACCGTTAACAGTAGCATGAATTCCCCTTTAATTAAAGAACATTGAATTCAAAGAAAGCCAGCTGATTTAAATCCATCCTTTTAATTTAAAGAACCGTTCAAAATCATTTTTAAACCTATCCAGATCAAAATCCTTAATCTTTTTTATGGTGTTAATGATATCCAAGGATTTTAACATATCTGAAACAATGATCGGCTTTATATCATCACTGTTGTTATAAAGATCATAGTCTAATCTTAATTCGTATGAAAAACTTCTATCTTCTGATTTCACTTCCATTCCATCATAAACATATTCTTTGCCTTGAAAAGTATATTTGGGCTTTCTTAATTTGAAAAAGCTAGCATGTTTAGGGCTCATGCAAAATATACAAATGATCAATGCCTGAAGATCATCACCATATTCTTTTTCATTGAAAAAAGCATTTAGTTCATTGCTTATTGCAAAAACATCTTTAAATTTCTCTGGGATACTATCCGATAATTCTTCTGTAGTATGAACTTGCATAATCTATTCAATTTTTATCTAAACATTTTGTTTGCTGGAGGTAAAATTCCATGTTGATAATAATAACCATACAATAAAAACTTTTCCATTGCTTTAATTTGTAATTGAGTACCTGTTCCTAAAATTTGCATATAAACTCCTTCTCTTCTCAAAACTGCCTCATCATATCTATTAGCAGGATCAGTGGTTTCTCCATATTTCCAAATGTCACCGGCTTTTAAAGGAACCTTACCTACTGGAAATGGCAAACCGGAAATATACACATTATAATCGCCATCATATCTGGCTTTTAAGGCATAAACAGCCCCGCGTTGTGTTAAGGTTTTAGATAAAAGATTAGTTAACTCATCATACATTTTTTTTGCAATGACAGGATCAACTTTGACTGCAGATACAGAATTGGTGCCAGACAAGTATTCCCGAATTTCCTCAATCAGCAGTCCTACTCTTCCTCCATTCGGAATGTACTCTACTTTAGAATAAAAGTCATTCCATGCTGCCTTCCAGTCACCAGTACCTGGAAAATGAAAAAGCCCGGTTGATGCACCTGCACCAAATAATGCAGCTCCTTCTCCAATTAATGGAAATAGCGCAGGGGCAAACGCTGTCTTGGGTTTCCCTTTTCCTTTATCTTTTCCTTTATCATTATTATTACTGCCATTTCCAACATTCTGAAGCTGATTATATGCTTCTACTGCATCTGCACCTGTAAATGTAACTCCTCCTTCAAAAACCTGAACATCCATTCCATCTGGATCCAGGAGACTAATTGGGTTGTTTAATGCATAATTATATGGAGAATAACTATAGTTTTTCGATGACATTGGATCTGGTACATACCATCTTCCTGTCTGTGGATCTTCCATTCTTGCCCCATAGTCGTACCATTCAAGTCCACTGCCATCTGCAAATTCCTTACTCTGTAATTCTTTACCATTATACTTAAATCTATTCTCCGGAAAATTCAGTCCCTTTAATGCATTTGAACTAATTCCCACCATCGTCAACCCGAAAGGATAATAATGAGTCTCCTCTAATACCGGTCCACTATTATGTATCACCACCAGATTATCAAAGAGCACATCATCACCACTCTCATTATTCGTATAAATATACAGAAATCCTGTCTTTTTGATAACCATCTTGCCTACAGCCAATGGCTGTAAAACATTGGCATTTCCCTGCACCTGTCGAACACCACTATTATCATCTACCAGGGCAAACTGATCATCGAACAGGACAAAGTTAAGATATGCTTTTGGCTTGTCAGCCAAATTCTGGTAAGGATCTTTTTGCTTTAGTCCATCATATATTCCAGAGGTAAGGCCGGAATTCAGAACAGAACCAGGACCACCTGCATCATGGATACCATCTGCAATTGCAGCACCGCTAAACGCGTTTAGGATAGCGGTTACCATATTGGGAGAAGTTGTACTGGAAGTATTTGCAGCAGTACTCCTGTAAACAGCAGTGGTATTAATCTGGATAGTATCACCTGCCATTACTCTTAATACCAGACCTGGGCCTATCTTTTGCCCATTAACTGCATTCAGCTTTGCTACAAACGTATTCGGGTTCGTGGTATTATCGGCGGGATAACCAGCTATTGTTGATATGGCTGTGCGGGTATTATCAATATTACTGAATAATGCATTCTCAACAATACTTGCACCTGTTTCCATTGTAGCTGCATACAAAGCCGTATCACTTTTTGTTGCCAGTACCATCCTCGTATTACCCAGGTGATCTTTTATGAAATAATCGAATGCAAAATTAACAGGCTGCCCGGTTTTATATATGGGTCTGATACGACCTTCTTCGTATAGTAAAAATTGCAAAGTATCCTGTTCGTATACGAAACCGCTTATGTAATCCGTAGTGGTTATTTTTGCCGGAGTGACTGTATTATCTGTCACCGTTTTTCGAAGCTTTATTCCTGTAGCATCATATTGATAATTTATCACTCCTTTGCCATTAACAGTGATACTTTGTGGTAAACTAAGGTGGTTGTATATGATTGCATCAATATTCTTGTTTTTATCCTTAGTCAAATTACCATTCACATCATACCAGTAATCCTGTGTTTCGTCGTTATTGATCTCTTTAAAATCACCTAACTCACTTTGTGCGTTATTCACCTTATCAGTAACAAAGATCAATTTGTTGCTTGTAGTGGCATAGCCGTACTTCAAGCTATCTATCGTCTGAGGTACTACCCCATTTAATCCCACCTGCTTCATTGACTGGATGTTACCATTTAAGTCATACAGCAGATTACTTACGCTAAAGTCAACTTTGTCCTTAGTCCATGCAGAAGCACCCACATTTTGCTGTGTAAAATAAGCCGCTGTGAGCCTGTTAGTCTTATCATAGTCATATCCATAGGCACGGGCAATACCATCCGAAGCACTTTTCCACTTGATTCCGGATATATTACCATTGTATTCACTGCTATCGAACCCCCAATCATAATTCAATTCCTGGCCAAACCAGTTAGCTGTACTACCAGAAGTGTTTACAAAAGTCTTATTGATTGATTTTAACCAACCACGGATATTATATTCATAGTTCAAACTTTCCAGTTGAGTAGCAGAGCCGGTAGCATTCAGGCGCTTTACTTTCAGCTGACCTAGTTCATCGTAAGTGTTTATTGCTATGTTTTTTTGCAGGTTAATATTATCATCTATTCTTTTTTTAACAGAATCCAGTCTTCCACCTGCATCATAGTGCAGCATTGTCAACACTGTGGTTTGAGGAGTAATAATACTGCGCAAATTACGAAGCCGCTGATAACTGCTTAGTAGGTTGCCATTAAAATCATACAGGTTTGTAATAATGTTTTCTCCGCCACTTGCATTTTCTATTATCTTTTGTATTTCTCTACCTTTGTTATTATAATAATTGGTAGTTGTGAGCCATTGATCTGAATCCAGCACCCTTACTTTAGTACCTGTAACAAAGCCTTTGGTCATAGCAGATGGTGTAACAGGATTGGTTTCTGCATAGGGATTACTTAATGCTTGTGGTTTATTGGCATCACTACTTGCATAGTCGTACTTTCCTGTATAACTATAATCGTCATAAAAAGTATATGATACTGGAATTAATCCACTTGGAACTGTATTAGGATAAGGATTGGTAGCTATGGTGGTATCTGATCCATTATTTATATTGGGATTAATCTCTGCAATAAAGCTGGCATCAGTGCCTGAGTTGAAATTACCCTGAAATGTTATGCTGTTGGTAGCCTGGTACAGTGTATTGCCAGTATGTACAGTTACTATCAAATCTCCTGTTCCGGGAAAAGTATAAGGGATAGACAAAGTGTTTGACGTAGCTGTGTTCATTGTCGATTGGAGATCTATACGACTGGCAGCAACATTACTCAGCGCTGTCATTGTAAGACGATTGAGTTCATCATAGAATGAGAATAGCCATTGCCCCTTTGCTTTCAGATAACCATTTCTACTAATAGCAACTCTATCACGTACGTCGAATACGAATTCCGTTGAATCGGCACCGGGTTCTTTCTTTACGACTACCCTGTTACGTTCGTCATGGCGGTATATGAAACACAATTCACCTGCTATAGCAGTACTGATAGTCCAGCTGCCCTTGATAGCGTCTACTGCTTTAGGTGGTATAATAAATCTTAACTGACCGAGATCATCATATATATAATATGTACACAACCATCCCATATGAGCCGTTCCGATAGTAGTGGCCAGCTGTACTTTTTTCAGAATAACATGATTCTCCTTGTCTTTATATTCTATTATCTGTGATCCGGCTTCATCAATCATTACGTTTTTGTATAATTCTCCGGGAGCATACACCTGTCCACTGCCACTCACCGGAATCACACTACCCGAATTCATATACCATATGCGAACAGAATCTTCGATTTTATTAACACGGTATTGCTGTTGTGTGGGATGATTCCCACCCGTCTTCGCCCAGCTGTTACCGGGGGCGTAAGATTTAAGCACTCTATTTAAAGGGGATGCTTCATAATCTGTCTGTTCATAGTAAACACTATCAGATCCAATACCGGGAATGAGGGTACTATCCTTATAGAATGCAAGTTGTCCGTTAAAAGGATCGATTTTTAAATTGCCATCGTTGATATTGCCTGTTTTAGGAACATAAGGCAGATACTTGTATTGTTCCCTTCCAAATGCATCATATACAAATGGGGTTACCAAATCTTTACCCGTAGGACTTATTCCTTTGACTACTGTTTGTAAAGAACGGCCCAAGCCATCAAAATACTGTGTGGTCTGCTTTACCTCTGCTACAGTACGGCTGGTTGATGTAACAGCAGTAGTATCTGTTGTGGGCATACTGGGCTCCCAGGTGCGAACATAATTAATAGGAGTATTAGTATATGCTGATGGAGGGGGCACTGGAATTGCTGTCGACCGTAGAGTTCCTCCCGGGGCATTTTGAGCCTGTGAGGTAATAGTAATACCTATTAATAGCAGTGTCGCAATTATATAATTGTACATAATATTTACAGGTTAATAGGTTAATGAATATTGGTAACTGAACTGTTTCAGAATCTTATCATCTGCATCTTTAATCAGTTTTAACCGGCCAAACCTGTCATACTCGTAGAAAATAGTCTTACCGGCTGCATCAGTTTCACTGGTGACACCAACCCCCATCTTGTAAGTATAGGTGTTAACCAAAGCATTCACAGAAGCTAGCCCCATTCGAATTTTATTCAACTCTGTCCTTAATTGCGTATCACTGGCAGGATTACGCAGAATATTCATATTTACATAGCTAGTGGCTGACGTGTAACTACTGCCAGAGATCTTCGCTACAGGATACAGGTTATTATATCCCCAGATATAGACCTCATTTACGTCATTTACTTTACGCTGTTCCCGAATGTTTCCTGTGCTATCATAAGTATTAAAAGCAATGTCCTGTTCATAATTGGTATCCCTCACAAAGTCGTTGCTCTGAATAGTTGTAGGTGTAAAAGCAATTAATGGTGCCGTTCTTTTTAACTTATATGTTGATCCCATCACCACACCCTGAATGTTGGTTTTGTATTGAACCTGTGTAGCAGAAAGGGTCGTAGTTATCCCTGACCGGATTTGCTGCACATATTGTTCTATCATCATGCTGTGAATATTACTATCCTGCATCATCTTTAATACCTGCAAGCCTGCAGATAATGTGCCTGTCGGAATTGTATAATCAGTTGGATATTTATTATAGATCCATAGATCATCTTTTTTAGAAGTGACTTTATGAACACGGGTAGGCTGAATGTGCTGTTTGTTATCGTATGTGTATTCAGTAATATTGATAATAGAGTCCGTACCCAAATATTCCTTCTGTGTAGTACGTTGCTGCATCACTGCATAACTGTTATAAAAATATCTTCTGGCTAAAAACTGTTCCACACCTGCCCCTAAAGAAATTAAACCTTTTTTCAAATAGCCAACTTTCCAGCCCGTTATGTTGCCTTTTAAATAGGTTTCGTATTCGGTAATCGTTTTACTAAGCAGCTTACCTGCATTGTCAAATACCGAGCGGCTTTCTTCCATTCCATTAAGCGGATGGGTATTGGTGAATGGCGAGAACGGATATGAAACAAAGGGGTTAGCATCGCTGGCTACATAATATTTATACCTGGTACTACCATTCTCATTATTATTACGTGAAGCTTCCAGTACCTCCTGATATACGAGGCTACCACCATGTGAAAACGAAATTTCATTATTGGCTGAAGAACTGCGGATTCTGGTTATACAAGGATACTCACCCTGAGGATTGTCAAAACCACAGGCTGAACAGCCCGGTTGTTTCATGGCGGTAAAAGAATATTTGTAGGCCGGTTTATTGAACAACCAACCGGTAGACCGTATGCTGTCATTTCCAAAACGGTAAAAATACGTTTTCACGATATCATTAGCATGATTAATGCCATCATAAATCGTCATTCTGCGGATTCTTAACCCACCAGCTTTAGCTATTTTAGTATAGCTGGTAACATTCTTGTACTGTAACGTAATCTGTGCTTTTTCATATGTTGCTGTAGGCTCGTCATGTGCACATGCCAGTACGATATGGTACTGGCCCGAATCCAGTTCTACATACGATTGGCCATTCGCTACATTCCATTGCTGCCCGGTTGAGACATTCCTGATGAACATACTCACGCTATTTCCACAACATGCCTGCAGCGTTGCAGTACTGTTTACGAACTGATGTTTATTGATATTAAAAGTAATACTGTCGCTGAGATAGTTGGGATATTGAATCTGTGCAGAATAATAGCCTGTCCGGATCTCCTTTGATACGCTGGCTGGCAGGTATAGCGGATCATAAACACTATCAACAATATTGAAACGGCTATAAGTATTGTTTTCATATTCAAAAGAAGAGGAACCGCCAGTCGGATATTCAATTTTTTCCAGAATACCAGTCTTGATATAATCGGTGTCAGGCTCTCTGTCACCGCCATCAACTCCTTCTTCAGCAGGTAGTAAAGTGGTATTGTATATCTTCCCATTAAAATACCCCCAATGATCCTGTGCTTTGGAATCAAGGTCAGGAAAATTATGTGCAGTATTATAAGTCAGCTTATAAGAGGATATCACGTTCCCATATATATCCGCATTGCTAACCTGTTTTAGTTGTAAGCGGCTGCCATTGGTATAATCAAACGTAAATCTTTTCAAAGGAGTTATAGTTCCGTTTAAAAATCCGGAGGACACGATTGAGCTTAACGCATAAAAAGTATCCAGATTACTGTTGGACAGGTCATTTCGGATAAAACCATAATTGAAATCTATCTGGCCACCAGGATAATCAATCCTTTTAATCTTATTTTGAAAGGTAGTACGATAGTTTGCACAGTTACTATGCAAGGGAATTATTACAGGACAGCCCTGCAATGGTTTTGCGGGATCCGGATACAGATTAGTTGCATCCGATTCAGACATAGAATACACAGTAAGGCTGGGATCTGTTACATAAATAAAATTGATTCTGCGTTTACTACGGGGAAGGATAATAGTAGTCAAATACCAGGCATTTGTCGTCTCATCTTCATTAGCCCCACAAGAAATTGTATATGAAGTTTCTGAGTCCTTAAAAATATATTGTGTTCCATTATCCGTTATCGCAACAAAATAATAGAAAGCCCCATTAAAAAGCCATTTAATCCTGAAGTTTTTGTAAGGCATCAGATAGGCTTCATTGTTGGTTCCGATCACAAATTTTCCACTATAGCCACCAAAATTGAAAGAGAATTCATCGGGTTGAGTATCAATTATACCCTGTGCACTATTTCTGAATACTTCATAGGTGCTGTCTACAGCATCAGTAGCAAAGCTGGTCGGTATCTTATTCCCGTCCAGTTGCCCTATGTAACCCGCTTCATCTTTTTTACCTTTTACCACACGTGTGATGGCTCCCCCTGCATTTAACGTCCAGTTAAGGCCAGTATATGTTGCAATTTCGTCAACACGTACCCCTGAGGCATGATAAGATACATCTACGTCCATGCTAAATTCATCACTCACCGTAATATTGGTCAGCGGAATAGATATACTCGGTAACCCATTGCTCAGACTTACAGGTATGTCGCCATATTTACCCAATGCCATGGCATTGGGGGCAGGTGGAATCACGGTAAACTTTGTAGGATTTAAAGATGTTTCTTGCGCATAAAGATTGCTGTTCACTGCAAATAGTAAAGCAAGCAGATAGCTCAATATTTTCATGATGATCTTCTTTATTCTGAAAAATTTATTTCTGTTGTGAATGCAACTGATTAATCTGTTTCTGAAGATCAATTACATGCAAAGTGAGTTCTTCTACTTTTTGCAGCAGCAGTTTGTTCATTTCACCTAAATCGATACCTTTTTCCTGCACTTCCGTTTCCGTTGGGATACCTGGCAAATGTTTATTTGCTTGAATATACTTTTCCAGTTCTTGTAACGGGGGTAGCTGATAATCCGGCTGAAAAACAAAATCGGCCCAGCTGGTTTGTTTTACCTGCATTTTTCTGGCACCGATAGTCCCTTCTACTGCCAGTTTATTAGTACCTGGAGCAGTTGTTCCTATACCCAGGTTTCCATCGGTATTAAATACACTGTTGCCAGGTAGATAAACATCTCCTGAAAACCGGTTTTGATAGGGTAACAGATAAGTTGCGGTTGCATCAACAGATAACGCAGAATCTACTGCTGTCCAACCGGTGTAACTGGCTGGAACGTCACCAACACGGCCCCATCCGAATGCCCTTACATGGATTCGTTGATAGCTGGATTGGCTATCAATAAATATAACAACCATTCCATTTTCGACAGCCAGATAGACAGGAGGTGTGTACGAACCGGAACTGCTTATTTTACCTTTATAAAAGACATTGGTATAAACGTAGTAATTTAGTATCAGGCTGATAGGTTCGTTTGATCCGTGGCTGAAACCTTCTATCATGATGGTTGGCATTTGCGCTCCGTTAATGAATGCCAGATTCGTTTTTATCTTTATTCCGTTGGCAGGCACTCCATTCATTGTATATGTTAACACGTCTGGATAATACTGAGCACTTACATACATAGGGGCGCATAGCAGCGATAAAAAAATCAATACTGATTTAATTTTCATGAGGTAACGTTTTAATTGTGCAGAATTTATTTAGTTGATTATAATGAATGTCCAAATATCACTTTGATATTGTCAGTTTTGGGTAGCTAAAGAGGGGTTAAGAAGTCATACGAATGCTATCCGGTGCTCGCGTCCATATTTGTAGCCAGCTGCTTTTGTAATTGTAAGCGTTCAATTGTGCTATCCTGCGCATTTACATGATTATAATAAATGCTCAATGTGATAATGAGGGGTATAAACAGTTTCATGCGGGAAGGGGGGGTAAAAGATTAAGAACTTCAGGCTTACATACAATATGGAACTATAGTAGAAAAAAGACACTAAACAGGCAAAGATATCAGGAAACAACGGGGAATAGGAAATTGATGCATGACTACAGATGATAGGTGGATAAATAATTGTTTCTTGAAAATAAGAAATGTTTCTTGCAAAAATGTTAACCCAAAGTTATCCGTCAAAAAATGCGTATTTCTACTTATTTGGAATCAATTGTATGTGAAAATATCTTCACCTAATGGTACAATAAAAAATCTTCCAATGGAAAGGTGCAAAACAGGTATTAATACGCTTTTTTAAAAGTTGCAAACTGGATACTTTTGAATCAGATTTTCACTCCACGAATCAGAGAATGTAAAGATTGATTTTATTAATTAACCCCAAACAATAAAGATTATGAACTTTTCAAATCTCAAAGAGCAGGTTATTCTCAAACCTGTTCTTCAGGAATTAAGTATTTTTAACAAGTTGTACCAAAGTGCAATTCTTAACTTTACTATGGAATTGCAGACTCAGTCCAACTGGTGTTGGTCGGCTACTTCCAAAAGCGTTTCGTTCTATTACTCCCGTTTTCTAAATCCCTGGACGCAGTGCAAGATCGCTTCTGCAGAATTGGGAAATACCTGCTGCACTACGCCTGTGCCAGGTGCCTGTAACGTTCCGTGGTATCTGGACCGTGCACTTACCCGCACAAAAAACTTTGTAGAATACAAAGGTCCAATCTCGTGGGAAAGTGTAAAAGAGGAAATCGACAAGGGACTGTTAGTAGGTACGAGGATTGGCTGGGCCGGCGGAGGAGGACATTTCATGGTAATCCATGGTGTTTCGAAAATATTTAACACTAAGTATTTTCATATTGATGATCCGATATACGGGAAAAGTGTCCTCACCGTAAGCCAGTTCAGCAATAACTATCAAGGCAGTGGTTCCTGGACGCATGCTTACATCACCAAAAAACATTTTTATTTTATGTGGCTCAAAGACCTTGTATTCGAACCAGAATTACTGAAACCCATTCCGGAGATCCGTCCATTGCTAAGTTTACAGTACCCTCACCTGCATCTGGATAAAAGTGTTGCTGAACTTGAACTCAGTTTTCCCCACCATGCATATGTAGTTTCTCTTCATGATATCGATAATGATTTCAGAATACCGGAAGCCCCGAGTTCTTTACGCGTTATTGAAATGGATGACAGGAGTCCGGTGGCACTTTACGATCTATCAACCCTGGCAGACGATCCACAATTGTTGCAGGTAAGCACAGATATCGAATATTTAGGTCGCATCGAGAATGGCATGGAAAAGATCAAATCCAGCTTGCAGGACAAAGCCGTAGAAGGCGAACTGCGATTGCTGAAATTCCCTGCACTGAACCTGGAAGCATTATGGCTTCATATGGAAGGCGAAGAACAAGACCGTTATTACCTGATACGTCATTTCGGACAAGAAGATACTGTGATGAATGAACGAAGTTTCCGCGACCTGGTACTGAGACAGAAAGCAGTGTCTGAAAAACAAGATGATCTAATGGGTGCGTGATAATACCAATGGGGTTCCTATCCGATACACTAAAGAAGAGGCTGTACCACTACAGCCTCTTTTAACTATGTATAAAATTATTTACAGGAGTATTCAAATTCAGCATGAGAGAAATTTGTCGTAACAAAATATCCTGTATAATGACTGGGAAGATTGATAACGATCGGAAGTCCATAACTATTATAAGTATCCGCGGGCATTGGATTATTAACACTGTAATCCCTGTCTAAAAACTGCCAGATACCATTTAGACGATGATAATTGATCTTGTTATCAAAGAAGTATTGAGGCATTGAACCAGGCTCCACAGATGGATCCAAAACACTTTCAAGATTACCGGCATTGTTATAGGTATACAGCAAAGTCCTGATTGTTGTATTACTACCTTGGGTATCCGTCGATTTAATAATCCGGTTCTGGCTATCATAGACATAAGTTGAAATATTCATCACACCATTAGGATAGCGAATGGTATTAGGTATAGGTTCATTATCTGATCCTATAGTACCGAAATCAAATGTTGAATCAAGAATGATCCTGTTTTTTGCATCATAATAATACTTGTGCCAGGCTTCATATGATGATGAAGGGTCTGGTTGACCAGGAGCTGAATAGACGCCATAAAAATCGGTCAGCCGTCCCTTGTGATCATACCGGAATACAAAATTAGGCCTGCCAATACCTACATTACTCCGGAGCATACTTACAGGATTACCTTTATTATTATAAATAATATCAAAAGAATGTTCCCCGTTTCTTCCCAGATCACCCATTACCTTGGTGATTTGGCAGGCAGGAGCACAAGGGTGAATATTCTGGCCTTTATGACAACCAGACAACGTGAAACCGGCAATGACCAGCATTGCGAATGCAGAAACAAATAAAAAAGACTTCATGGAGATTTTTTTGGAGTTTGAGTAATACAAAACGATGGTGTAACGGAATACAGGAATTTCCCAGAAATAATATTATGCTACAAAATTGGGGTTCGTTGATGAAGATACTAATTAAAAGCATATTGGACAACGTTTAATCGATAGTTATCTCAAAATACTTTCCACTTGTCTGGCATACGGGAAAAATACGGTATCTTAGGAAAGTTTTTCCCCTTATTATTATTTATCGGCAGTACCAGGTTTGTATTAAGAGAATCAGCAACAATATTACCCCAATCAGAATCTGTATAACCTCAAAAACATCTTGTCATGAATGTAATTTCTATTTTACTCTCCCTGTTAATCTTTCAGCAGTTTTGCTTGGGACAGCAATAAATAATTTCTTCACTTTTAAAATTTCACACAATGGACAGAGCACTTTTAGTTGGGATCAATGAATATCCCGATCCAAGAGCAGTCTTAAATGGCTGCATAAATGATATCACCGACATGGCCACATTCCTTGTTGACAACTGCCAGTTTAAAAAGTCCGATATCCGGTTACTGGTAGATAAACGCGCTACCACAGCTGCCATACTGGAGCGACTAACATGGTTACTCAATGGTATCCGGAAGGGCGACAGAATCGTATTTCATTACAGCGGTCATGGTGCACAAATGGCGACAAGGAATCCTGAAGGAGAAGTAGATGGACTGGATGAAGTTATTTGCCCTGTAGACTTTGACTGGACAGATAAACATGCTATACGGGATAAAGACTTCAGACGAATTTTCTCCGCAATACCCCAAGGTGTAAATTTCGTATGGATATCAGATTCCTGCCATTCGGGAGATCTTTCCAGATTCATGGAATCGCCCGAAATTCAAAAGCAGCATAGAAAATCGAAATCTTATCCCCGTCCGGCAGATATTGCCTGGAGAGTGGAAACCGCAAGGGAAAAACAATTGGAACGTGCCACTATTAAAGGAGTAAGCGAAGATCTGCACCTTGCGCTGATCACCGGATGTAAATCTAATCAAGTATCCTCAGATGCATTCTTTGGTGACAGATATAACGGGGCAATGACTTACTTCCTGCTACAACTATTGGGAACAGAAGACGGACAAGCAATGCCGTTGAAGAATTTAGTATCAACAATTAATAAGTCACTGGCAAAAGCTCAATTTAGCCAGGAGCCACAACTGGAAGGAAGCCCGGTATTGGCAAAACAATCGTTCCTTGAGTTACAGGCAGTACCTGAAAGGAATTAAATATGCGGGTATCACCATTCCCCAAAACGTCTTATCGTTTCTTTTTTGCCGGGTAGGCCCGGCAATTGAAGCGATAAGACGTAAACTGGTATCCATATAATTATTTACACTAAATACTGATACCTTCCTAAAATGGCAATGCTTCACGGCTTAATCCAAAAGTGGTTCCGAGCATAGCTAATATCTTAGGCTTTCCCATTCCGAAATCATTTCCGAAAGCTCCGTTAATATAAAAATTCTTTGATATCCTGTAATTAATAACACCTACCACACGTTGAGATTTAAGGTCATCTGCCAATTGATAGTTTCTGTGTATTGCCTCTATTCCAATATTGAAATCCTCAATAGTCAGTGACATTTTACCACCTGCTTCAAAGCTGTTGGAATGGGTAGGCACGCCCTGTTTTAAGGAAAAAGCATCGTACATATATCTGGCATAACCGGTGAATGAAAGATAGTTGATCTTGTTCTTCTTAGACAGTGGGATATTTAAAGCAACTGTAGTCCATACCCCTGCCCTCCCCGTTTGCCAGGAAGTATCCCCAATGCCATACGTTGCATACGCCCCGGCCATATCCCATTGCAGAATTGGTTTCTGTAGTAGTTTTTCATCTACAAGGTCTGCAGCATTTTCTTTTGATGTAATCAAATTAAGAGAGTCATTGATTCTTTTCCGGATCATTCTTTGAGTTGTTGTATCTCCATTAAAAACGGCTTCCCTGAATTGCAGATTTCCTTTTACTACAGCATCTATGTTTTTCAGCGCATCGCTATGCCAGGCATCTGTAAGATCACCTAATTCAGTTGCATAATTCTTCTCATGAATCTTTAAGATAGTAGTACGGAAGCCAACAGAGAATACTTTAGCATTACTGTTAGCGCTATCCGGAATTACATTTTTTTGAAGGAAAGCAACAGAGATATCGGCGAACTTTATATCATTAAAAGGGTGATACTTACGTTTTCCATTAACCTCATTTTCATCGATACCTGTAAAGTTGTAAAAGTTTCTTTTAGGTGAACGCACCCACCAATAGGGGCTGAAAGTAGCAGCATAATTTTGTGGCCAGAGGGAAGAACTATTAAAACTTTGTAATATTCCTAATCCAAAAGCTTTAGGTGTCCCAGGTGTTTCTATCAGTTCGGGAGAAACGTCCATCAGTTTAAAAGCACTGGATTGAGGAACACTCAGGTTAGCAGGATCAACAATATTCTGTGCGAATACTGAATTGTGAATATTCCAATATATTAGCAGGAAGAAGAGGATCTTTTTCATGGCAACAGTTTGATGCTTTTGTTTAATTCGATGTCAGTGAAGTTATTGTTGAGGTCAATGATAATATCTGGTTCCATAAACTCTTTATGACCTTCAAATCCGGAATCCAGCATATATAATGCTTCAATATTCTCAAAAGCTTTCTTCCGCGTTTGAATGTCGGCACCTGTAAGGCGAATCGTTGTAACAATAAACAGTACTTTCCCTGTTAGCACCATCGGCATACCAATTTCCGCCAGTTTAATATCGCCGGTAGCGTTAACAGACGCTGCTACCCCGGTTGGTTTAAAGTCCGGTGGGCCGTCGATAGAGAAGGCCCTGGTAGCCGCCATGCCGATAGTGGTAATATCTGCTGTAAGTTTGATTGATCGGGGTTCTGAACCGATAGAATAAGTATCCATTTGAAGAGGGGTGTTTGTGTGTTTTAATAGTGGGTTCGTCGCTGGGTTCTTTTTCCGTGCTTATTTCATTACAAAGATGAAATTTAGTACGTTAAACTCCAATACCAGATAGTTGGTATTTATTGGGCGGGCCTTAGCCATTTGACACACGATTGATACTGTTCAAAGCTCATACGCTTGATAATGCCAGATAGAATTAATACCAAATGGGTACAGTCCGCAATTGCCCACCTGAATCCAGATATGCAAACCAGGTTTGAAGACAATGTTGAAGAAACAGGAAGATCTTGTGGGAGAAGTATAGTTGTTTATTTTTCGAGCGCTTTTAGAAGATTATGAATATCCTTTGAATGTTTCCACTTAAATAACGTTGTATTCTTTATTGAGTTTAATATTTTATTCTTCCCCCTAACAAAAATTGTGTACGAAACATTTGTATTTCCGTTACCAATATCTCTGATTCTCCAGGTGCCATATCCGGCTAAAGGCCCTTCAATATATTTGAAGATAATAAAATCCTCTCCCTTATCCACTTGTTGTAATTTCACTTCAACAAAAGGTAGAGGCTTAAACGTAATAGTATTTGTTTTTATATCAACTCTTGCATTAAATGTATTCCACCAATTTATATAATTAGATAGGTCAAATAAAATTCCCTTAACCAATGAATAAGGCTTCTTAATTGTTCGTTCCACCTTGATTGCCTCGACCTTACTCATAACTGGCTAATCCTCTGTATGTCCATTTATATTCTCCTCCCGTTGCTCTTATAATGCTATCAAGCTGCAAGCCTGCATCTTTCCAGACTCCATCAAGCCAGCTAAACTCAACTTCGCCAACCATTGCAGTATAGGCTGTATCAGATTTGTGTAAATCTACCCTTGCCATATTATTGGGATAGATGGATGGAGTGTAACTTGATACCCCATTCTTAATAAATATTTTAAAATCCTCCACAGAACTAAACATCTGTGATTTTAGTTCACCAGGTGTTGCCTCTGCAGAAAATAAGCCTTGTCCATCTGCATAATTGCATTGTATCCTCACTAATTCTTTCTCATGAGAAATAGATGCTTTAACATAGGGGATTGCATCTGCAAGCAAAAACGGCGATAATTTAGTAATGAGTGACAAATCTGCATTTCTATCTGTAATATAAACAGATGGAGTTTCAGCTTTTAATGAAGTGTCTACTACTCCAATTCTATATGCACATGAAATCGTTTGATAATTAAAAATATTGGGGATGGGAACAACTGTTAGTTTTTTAATATCCAAAATACAGAAGGAAACAACACTCCAGTCGTTGATAATCTGGGGGCGCAACCAGCTTACAGGAAGTTTGGTAGCTAGTATTTCAGGTTTAATCCTAAAATTAAAGATATAACGTTCGTGAAGGTTAGATTTAATCGAACATTGAATAAGGGGCTTTTTAAGTTTCATGTTACTTACTATTTTGGGGTGTAAATACATATTGCGTTATCTATGGTTATAGATGACGCACATTTCCGGGGCTATGTTTATTATCAAGAAATAATTATAGTGTAAACTATTTCATAATCCATTAGTTGTTTTATCTGGAGATATTCATTTGATATCTATAAAGCGTTAGTTAAATTATTGGGGTTGTCTATCTTCTTTAAGGTTCACAGAACCACTCATACACACAAGGTACTTATTTTAATACTAAAAAGCGGATTACAGCAGATTAAAATTTCTTCTTACAGAAAAATCAGATATTGGGGTTAACAAAACAAATGAATATAGCGAAGTCAAAATTCTTTAATGTATGTATTCTCACCGGTAGCAATTTGCGGATACTCAGCTAATACTATCAAACACTTTCCAGCATTTTGGTCCTACAATTCCATCCGGAACAAGTTGATGGTTCCGTTGAAATGCACGAACAGCTGCTTCGGTTTTAGGGCCGAAATTACCATCTGGTTCCATATCAAGTTTGGCCTGGATAATCTTGACGAAATCATTATTATCCCCCCGTTTGATAGTTGGTCGTCCGGCTCCCCCATCGGGTTCAACTGCAGGAATTAATACCGGTGGATCAGTAACGCCATTGAGAATATCTGCAACTTTTTTCCGGAACTCGTCCATATTCAGGTCGGGATCCGGCTTACGTCCCTTAGGAAGCGCGTATTCTTTGTGACCCGCACAAAAGCTGGCATCTTTTCCGATATGCTTTAATATTGCTGCAACGCCCCGGTAATAAGCATCCAATTGCACCTCTGGCCATGGAAAATCATCTGCCAATCCGGTATTTTCGGCTTCAATACCGATGAAGTGAGTGTTGCCGTTACTGATACCCTGCCATATACCCACCCCCGCATGATTACATTTTCCGGCAGCCACAATATAGAAAGTCCCATCCCTTCCCAGGCCAAGTTGCGCAAGTGGCCCTTTCAGCCCCGTACGACCATTAATAAGCGTATTGAGACTTGGCATATTACCTGGCTTCTGGGTAGCCGTATGGTGGCAAAGAATGCCAAGAACAGTACCCATTTCACTCACACCCCTTTCCTCCCACCCATCTACCTGGGCTACTTTAAGTCCGGCTTTTTTAAGGATGTCCGGCAACCATGTTAATGTATATGGCATATTATGATATTCCTCCTTCTGATTGTGGTAAATCTTCGTCGGCTGTTAATACTTCAGCCCCCACTTTACAATTATCGATGTCACTTTCCTCATCCAGCACTCCGCCTTCTCTGGTAACCGGCTTGTGGACTATTTCAGTATTCTGCTTAGGCTCCATTTCAGTAGTCATTTGAATGACAACAGGATTCTGCTTTGTGTTTTGCCGGTCCTCAGACCCCTCTTCCCCGCTCTTTTCCGCCGGTTTAACCGTCGCCCTGATCACCATTACCTTATTGAGCAGATCGAACCAGAAAGGAGCCCCAAGGGCTGCTGCAAATGCAGTGAGCAACCAACCCAGAACAGGTACGGCAAGATGGTTCCAAATCTTAAATTTGCTGTTGTCATTATTTCTTGCCGCAATGATGCCGTTTTCCCATCCCATGGGCAACTTGAGTTCAGCCAGTTCACTTTGAGCTTTGTCGAAACTCATCTGAACAAGACTTGTATCCTTTGCCGCATTTTCGGCTCTGGCCACAATTAGTTTTCTTGCATCCTCATTACGGAATAAATAGTCAGCAATCGCTATCGTATTTATATTTAATCCAATTGCCGCTATTAAACCAATCATGAAAAGAATCCATTGTGTGGAACGCTTATACCAACCTGAAACCCGGTCCATACTACTATCGAACCACTTTTCAAGGTTTTCCTGCAAACGGTCCAGGCTACCATGGGCACTATCCAGGGCCGTAAGCATTGCGCGCTGAACATATAAATTCTGAATGTTTAGAATATTAGTCCGGATAGATTCGACAGACATTTCTACGGAATTGGCGTCGCTGGTGGCCTCGTTATTCTTAGCTCCACGGGCTGCAATATCCATCAATGCAAGCGCAAAATTTTTTGCGGGGATATACGAAGGAAGATCCTTTCCGGAGTCGAATATCTTCGGCTTTTTAGTGTTTTTACCCGGAGTATAATCAGAAGAATATAAACTGCTGATCATGGGATGTTCAAAAAAGCTTCTGGCAATATTTTTGGCCTCCCGGTCGTGGAGTAATTCCCGGACACCACGCTCCAGGTAAGCTGCCCGGGTTTTCAAAATCGTTTCTATACCTTCGCGGATAGAAGTGCAAATCAGGCTGACTAAAATATACAGGAAAATGATTCCTATTGCTACTTCAAAAATAACAGAACCAAACATAAAAGGGGTATTATAAATTAGCTATGATCATATCTTTATATGGGGTCAGGTAATTGGCATTTCCCTGAAATCATCGGTATTTTCTGGATAACAAAAGCATAGGGTCGTGTCTCATTTCATTATGCTTTAGGGTTTAGGTTAATCTGGTACTTCACAATAATCGGGAATCTATCGGGGTATTAACATTTCTTTGATCCTATAGCATAAAGATAAAATGCTTATTTCTACAAATATAACTTTATTCACTGCACAATCATCGCAATACTATAAAAGACTATAAAAATATAATATACCAAAAGATCTGTAGGGCATTCCAAATATATCAATTTTCTCACATTCAACCCAACTATTAAATACGGACATTACACGTTCACTTTCGCACATTCTTTTAGCCGGAATTTCACCCAATAAATTGATAATGAATAACTTCATATCGTGGCATATCTCTTGAACTATCTCTCCGCTTCAATTATTAAAAGCCACTAAAAATGAAAAAAATCTCCCTGATCCTTATTTGTAGCTTTATCATATTCCACGCAAATGCCCAACTTCCCGACAGCATTCAAAATATTATAGAAAAAGAGATGGCTACATTTATGAACACAAATGGAGCAGTTGGACTTTCTATTGGTATTTATAAAAATGGTTATTCTTATACATATCACGCCGGCACAACTGAAAAAGGCACCCTACATACCCCGGACGATCATACATTCTATTCCATTGCATCATTATCAAAAACATTTACCGGACTTTTATTAGCACAGGCAGTCACTGAAAATAAAGTTAAACTGGATGATGATATAAGGAAATATATTGAAGGCGATTACCCAAACCTCCAATATAACGGGCAGCCCATAAAACTTTATCATCTTATTTCTCATGTATCACGTTTACCTTTTTTCCTGTCCGACAGTGCGGATAAGCCAGGTTATACCCGCGATAATTTTCTAAAAGATCTTCACAATATAAAACTGGATACTTTGCCCGGTATTAAATTTCAATATTCCAATGCTGCGGCGCAGCTATTGGGGTATATTTTGGAAAAGGTATATAATAAACCTTATGAAGAATTACTTAAAATAAAAATTGTCCGTCCCTTAAGTTTGAAAAACACTAAAATAACTTTAACTGCTACTGATAAAAAACACGCTGCGAAAGGATATAATAAGGATGGCAGTTATAATTCCGAAAGCTATAATTATTTGCAGGCTGCTGGTGGTATCAAATCCAGTGTGGGTGACCTGTTAAAATATATAGAGTATCAATTGGACGAAAAAGATTCTGCAGTTGCACTGTCTCATAAAGAGAGCTGGGGTTTTGAAATGGGTAACAACACAAGGTTTTCCTGCGCTCTCAATTGGCAGATAATAAAAAGTGCAAATGGAATGCGCCGTATTTTTCAGGATGGCAACCTCCCCAATTACAGCAGTCTTGTAATTATGTACCCTGAATTGAAAACCGGCATTGTCCTTCTCTCTAATACCATTTTGCCCCATGAGCTCTCTAAAATGGCTGATACTATATTAAAAGGAGTCACTTTAGAATAGGTGTTTTCCCGGTCATTTAGTGCATGTCTTCAATGGCATATGTTTTGTGCTTTTATCAGGAAATGGCACTATGAAAAATTTACAGAATTTTTACCGGGGCCTGATACTTCTCTTTATTCTCTTTAGTTGTAACAACAATAAGTCACCTGATAGTGTAAAAAGTGCGAAAGACTCCAATGCAATGAAGATCAGGAACGAAAGAACCATAAAACAACCCACCGACACTCTTGCCTTAATACCAACCAAAGCAGATGCAGATTTCCTCGTAAATGCTGCCAGCGGAGGAATGATGGAAGTGCAATTAGGCCAATTGGCACAAACCAATTCCACTAATAAGCGGGTAAAGGCATTTGGGGCGATGATGGTTAAAGATCATGGAGAACGGAACGAAAAGTTAAAGGCGCTGGCGTCCTCAAAGAATATAACACTCCCAATCGCAATATCCAACCGTCAACAAAAAATAGTGAAGAGCTTGCAGAAAAGAAAGGGTGCGGACTTCGACCGTGCATATATCCGCACAATGGTCAGCGATCATAAAGGCGACATCAAAGACTTCGAAAAAGAAGGAAGTAAGGGGACTGATCCTCAGATTATGGCTTTTGCCAATAACAACCTTGAAATGTTACACAAGCACCTTGATTCTGCTTATATTTTACAAAATGTGCTTGGGATATATGATACCAAGAAAATCTATCCTCCACTCAAACTAACATATCATTAAGCGGTCAACCATAATATTCCATTGCGGAATATTTATTTCACCTGCAATAAAAAAGCCTTCGGATTTACCGAAGGCCTTGTTTGTTTCAATCCCTGCGCTGGCATTATCCAGTTCAAGTTTTAAGGGTATAATCTCAGGCTTTCTCACCACCCCTTTGAAACATTCTACTTATATAATATAAATTATCGTGCCAAATACGCATCCATTAAACATAACATTAACTTTATTATTTATCGTTTTGATTTAAAGTAAAATCGGCAACTGTAGCACATATCAGCTCTAATTGATAAGCATGGTTATAGTTGCAAAAACGTTCTGATTATTCCACACTGTTGTAGCAGAATTTCCCATATTTAACCGGATTCATGTATATTCGATTTACATAGGTCTTTTTAATACAAACTGAACAATTTCTTACTTCATTTGTCTATTATACATCCCCATATCATCAAATGAAAAGAAAATGCGAAGAAGATCTTATATCGCATATTTCAGATAAAGAATATTATGTCCATAAATAACGATCAGTTTTATTCCAGGTTGCCGGTAAATCGTATTCCTCTAAGTGATCTCTTAACTGAGGAACATTTGTTTTATAAGATCCCGGACAACTGGCATGTTATTATAACGGATATTAAAGATTCTACTTCTGCCGTACAAAACGGACTACATGAAACGGTAAATCTTATTGCCACCGGAAGTATTGTGGCTATACTGAATATAAGTTTTAAGGCGAATGTTACCATTCCATTTTTCTTTGGTGGAGATGGCGCCACCTTCATTATTCCCCCAGCTATTAAAAATGCTGCTATAGGTGCTCTTCAAATATATAAAAGTAATACACAGAATAATTTCAATATTGAACTCCGGATAGGTACAATACCTGTTAAAGAAATTTATGAACACGGACATGAACTTAAGGTGTGTAAATTCAGTAGCTCCGGGAACTTTTCCATCCCTATAGTTTTGGGAGATGGCCTTACTTATGCTGAAAAGCTCATTAAAGAAGAAGACTACCAACTCCCCGACCATGAACTCCTGGAGCACGAACTGAATCTTAGTGGGATGCAATGTCGCTGGGATAGAATTAAGCCACCTGTAAATACCTATGAAGTAGTCACTTTAATAGCTATTGCAGCTGATGGAGTGAAACAATCAGAAGCATTTCGAAAAGTAATTTTTCATATCGATGAAATATACGGATCCCCTGAAAAAAGGCAGCCTATATCTGTTTCAAAACTTAGATTGAAAGGCACTTTTACCAAACTGGGGCTAGAAATACGCGCCAGATTTGGCAAGATGAAAGTCTTTAACCTCATCCAGACATGGCTCACCAATTCTCTTGGTTATCTCTATTTCCAAACGAAAAACGGGAGAACCTATCTGAGCCGGTTGGTAGAAATGTCCGATACATTGGTAATTGACGGTAAAATAAATACAGTTATCACAGGAACAGAAAAACAGCGGTTACTTCTTCAGGAAGCATTGAATACATTGGAGACAGCGGGAGAGATTCTATATGCATTTTATGTGAGCAAAGAGTCTGTTATGTCCTGTTATGTACGGGATCTGAAGGATGACCATATTCACTTTGTAGATGGAGCGGAAGGAGGCTATACAAAAGCTGCAGGTGTATTGAAATTAAAACTTAGAAAGATTTGAATCTATTGGTTAAACATCGTCAGCAGAGAACATATATATGCTCCCTGCTGACGATGTTTTATTTTTTATGGAAGTGTGCTGTAATAAACCTGATAAGCACTCAGCGTGACAGATAAGCTGTTATTAATTTTTATACGCTGCGAAGCCGCTGTTTTGTTAACCAGCATTACCCTTGATGCAGAAGCAAGAGCCATTACGTTTGTATTAGACACCGTTGTTTTATAAACTTTTGTTCCAGAAGGGAAATAGCGGTTAAAATCCCTGTATACATAATAATTCTTAAAAGGATATCCACCACCAGCATTCTGTGTGCTGGTGAATAAATAACTCTGATTGACAGCACCAGTCTGCGATTCCGGCGACCAGCGAAGGGATACAGCATCGCCCGCCAATGCATGGTAGACTAACATACATCCTAAAGCAGCTGGCTGTTTCACGGTATCTACATCAGTATTTTCTCCCACATAATCTTCTGCCCACCAAACAGGCAAATTAGTTTTACTACGAATCCAGGTACTGATATCTTTAAATTTTTTAGTGGCAGCAATAGGATTTGTTACCACCTGATCATGCGCATCAGAACCGGCATCCACACAAATGAAGTCAGCACCTTTTTTATTCGCCAGCCAGTAAGTGATCACATCCAGAGTACGCTGATCAATGGTGCCATAGGAAGGATCTGATATATTACTGTTCCCGCCGCCTGGGATGCTAAACCATGAATCCACCACTACATATGGCCCTCCTATGATGGCATCCGGACGAACTTTTTTCACAGAGTCGTACACCTTGTTATATAGAGAAGTATAACGCTCGTAATCCCAGCGATTGGCAGCGTCGTTCCACATACCTTTCAATTCATTCCAAACCTGGAAATATTTAATGTTAGGATATCTTTTTGCTGTTCTTGCGCAGAGGCTCGCAAAGTCCGACTCATGCGCAGGCAAAGGCGCCCATTCAATTTTATTCCAATCGGTATCACCGTTATCATCAGAATCTGCGGTGTTATCCCCTGCATATATTCCTGGTTTCCATGCGGGGTCCGTCATCCAGGTAGGCGCAGTAGCGAGGGTAATTACCGGAGTTCCGCCCATATCTGTCATCATTTTCACCCTTTCATCCAATGATGACCAGTTATATTGTCCGGGGCGCGACAATGGACTACCAGCACCAAAACCGAAAATATGCTGGTTATGATATACTATGGCACCAGTTAACAGTGCTTTGCCTCTTTTTACGGAAGCAGCATCATTCCAGCTATCGAGATTATGCTGCATATAAGTAACCCCTAATTTGAGCGAAGTGGTCATCACTAACTGGCTAGCATCTACGGTTACTTTTACAGTGTCTGCAGCCAGCAGCGCTTTGAGATCATGTAATGCAGGGTTATTAGGTTTTTCAGGAACACATGCCGCCGCCAGCAATACAAAGGCAGCAGGTGAAATCAGGCGTTTCAATAGGTTTTTTCTGGTCATTTTTTGTGAGATTTTTTAAAGCAGCAGTTATGCAAAATGCTACAGGTTAATAATTAATGCATAATATGGTTATAATGGCTACGCACATTTTTTTTAATACGGGAGTGATAGCGGTAGCCCGGTGGATTCAAACATAGGTGGAATTCTTCTTAATGGTTTTTCAAGCAGCAAAATATTCGAAAGCGTTGTTCTTTTAAACTAAGTAAATATAAAAGATTTCTTGCATTGGCCCTAAATATCGGTTCATATATTAAAAAATATTCTTAACTAAATTATCTAGTAACAAAACTGTTCATGTAGTTTTTCCGTGATGCCCATGTAGATTTCCGGAATAGGAAATGAATGAATAATTATATTGCAATAACAATGCTGTTATTTATTATTCGTGGTTTGAAGTTAAGGATAAGTTAACAGTAAGTTCGTAGTGAGTTCGTAGTTGGAACACACCTGTAACACACCTTGAACACTCTTTGAACACTCTTAGAGCACATAACTGTGATCAAAGAGTATTCAAAGAGTGTTCAAGGTGTGTTCTACTCATAGACTCACTATTAACATTATACGTGGGGTGTTATAATTCTTAGCTATTGAAGACAATATCTGTTCAAAATAGTGCTATTCAGGAATACTATTGTATGAGGAAATAAGAAATTTATTTTTCCAGTTGATCAATAAAAATGAAATGATTAACTTCAGAGGGTAACTTCAAAATAATCATCAAATTTTAAACCTATGTTAAGAATTAAAATTATTGCGCTCTGCATTTTATGCAGTTTGTTAGTCCTGTCGTCCCAATCATTCGCCCAGGATAAACACCCCGCCCCTGTTTCATGTACGAGTTGTAGCACCACAAATTGCGCTTCCGTTTCTTTTACTGCAACCTGCCAGGGAACGGTAATTTATTCTAATCCCAAAATTCCCTGGGTAAAAGGAATGAATGTAACTGTTGCATTAAGTAGTGCAAATTCATCGGTGCCGCTCACCATTCAAACAACGCAATTTTGCCCTTATGGAAGTTTTGTAACTGGTATAAATAACCATTCTGCACCAACAGGATACTACTGGGGATTATATATCAATGGAAAATTCGCAGACTATGGAATAGATTTTCAGAAAGTGAACGCTAAGGATAAAATTACATTTGTTTGCACATCCCTAACGGCATTGAAAACTACTCAAACATCCCAAAAATCTCATCAGTCATTGTACCTCGCCCATATTAAATAGCGTTAACCGGTAATTTATCTTTTTGGTTAGCGGAATAGGAGGCTGTAGTACCCTGTAAATGAAATATAACCCCTTTTCAACCACTTATTCCTCTTTTCCAGCATCTCATGCCCCTGGCAGCAGTTCCTCTTCTTTTGAGCCTTATTTTCGTAAGGTATTCAGCAATGGTTCCGGAGCCTGACAAGAAACATACGAGATTTAAAAACCAAAAAGAATATTACTATGTATTACCGTATACAACCACGCTGTGGAATAGAAAACAATACTGTATTGTCTGTTAACAACAATGATCTTACAGGCAATCTTATTATTAATACATTTAAAGAAGGTGATGATAGTCAACTATGGCAACCTATTGTTTATGACCTTAAAGGAAATTATATAGGTATTGTGCTGTTAAATAAGAAAACGGGGTTAGTTGCTATTGCACCTGAAAACTTTGCCCCAGTAAGGCAATGTAAAGTTTCGGAGATGGCAGATCAAAGGGTAACCTGGAATCTTGCGGGTACAGCCATTCAGTTAAGGAACAACACCGACATGAATTTAAATGTAAAAGGTAATGGGCCTTATCCTCCAGGAACAGAAGTGTATGTATGGGATTGGAGTAAAGGAGACCCTAATGAAACCTGGAATCTTCTGGCAGCAGATTTCTAGTATAGCTATGGTAACAGGAAGGTTTGCGGCAAACCTTCCTGTTATTTTAATGGTTTGAATTGTTCCAGGAAATCAGCTTTATAACGACGGGTCATATAAATGCGGGTATTATTCTGAAGGATGATTACATCTTCTGTAAGATCAATTTCCTTTACCTCTTTCAGATTTACAATACAATTCCTGCTGATCCTTACAAACATGAATCCCTGCAGTCTTTCCATGACTTCCTTCAATGGAAGCTCAATGAGGAATTTCCCTCTTTCACAGAAAATATTAGAAAATTTCCCTTCTACTTCAATATAAAAAACACTCATTATAGGAACCTTGATCAGATGATTCCCTTTTTTTATAAAAAATGTTTCAGCAGCGTAACTATCGGAAGCTGATGTATTATGTTGTTGCTTGTTCTGTAAAGCAAGTTCTATTGCATATTCCAGTTCAAGTTTATTGAAAGGTTTTGTCAGGTATGAGATTGGAAAAGTAGCTTTTGCCTGATCAAAAGTAGGTCTGTCCATCAGACTGGTAATAAAAATAAAAGGTTGCTTTTTCTGGGAACTGCTGCTGATTTTTTCAGCAATCGCGATACCTTCTTTTTTACCATGAAGCATAATATCTATAAGTATTATGTCCGGATCTTTTTCCAGGTAAATCCCCAAAGCATCTTTCATATTATCGGCAATTCCGCAAACAGAGTGCCCCATAGCAGTAAGATCTGCTTCCATCAGCAGACTATCAGTATAATTATCCTCTATAACAAGTACCTGCAAGCTTCTCATAAAATCATTCTGTTTAAGACTCTGCGAGAGGTAATGCGCAAATGAATTCAGCGCCTTCTTCATCCGGATTGCCTACATAAATACTTCCCTGATTCATTACAGCCATTTGCTGACAAATGAATAACCCTACTCCCATACCGGCTTCCGGTCCCTGATAACTAAGCTCTTTCTTTTGTGTTGAAAAGAGTTTATTCACCTTAGTAGTACTGATCCCTTCTCCCTGGTCTCTTATTTTTATCAAACATTGATCTCCCTCCCCTTTAATCGCAATATGAATGGTACTGTTGACCGGTGTGAATTTAATAGCATTCGCCAACATGTTTCTCAGAATCACTTTCAATGAATTATTATCTGCGAAAGCGTAAACCTGTTCTGTAGTATCATTGCTGAGATGGATCTCTTTCTTTTTAAGTTCTGTAGCGAAATCTGAAGCTACCTGTTCAAATACCCTGGCCACCGGTATTTTCTCCTGGTGAAAAGCCATTTGTCCCGTTTCACTTAATCCCCATGTCAACAAATTACTTAGTAAATGATCTATACGTTGTACGGTTAACCTTACATCATCTCCTACCTTCAACAGCCTGTCTGTTTTATTATGTTGTAAACAGTAATTGATAAGATCGGCTATGCGACTTAATCCGGATAAAGGCAACCGGATATCATGTCCAATAACATGAAAAAGATAATCCTTTGTTTTATTCAATTGCTGCAGCTCTTCATTCTTTAAGGTAATAATTCGGTTTAACCTTATTTTTTGAAGAAAAGCGTAGTACCCAATCACAATCAGAATGCAGATAAATACAAAACCAGCTATCCATAAATTTCGCTGCCGTGTTTTACTACGGGCATTGGCCTCACTTATCTGTGCTGTTGCATGCAGAGAAAGAATGTACTTCTCCCTTTGCGCCACCTTATATTTCTCGTCCAGTGCAAGAATTTCTTTGGTCTTTGCAATGTTCCACAAACTATCGTGCAATGAAGTTGCAGCTTTTTGATAATCCAGTGCCTCCTTATACTTTCCTGCATATTCCATTAAAATGGAAAGATTTAAAAATGCAGCCCGTTTTATATCTGCCGAACCTATCTTATTGGCAAGAGTTGCACTTTCTTTAAAAGCGGCTATAGCTTTGCTATCCTTGTATTGCTCAGCATAGAGATCGCCCAGGTTGTTGTATAATACAGCAAGGCCATGCAGATCTCCAAACTCTTTTTTTATTTCCCCGCTCTTATTATAATAATATTCTGCCTGTGTAAAATTCTCCTGCGCCATTGCTACGCGGGCCAGACTATTATATACATGCGCCAGGTCATAGATTAAAGCATTTTCCCGAAGCAATTTCTCGCTCTTTAACAAACGTTCCTGTGCCTGCGGAAAATGTTTTTGACGTAATGCCATTTCTCCCAGATTCAGCAACGCCAAAGCTGCAAATTCCGGCAGTTTCTCTGCTTCAGCTATTTTCAATACTTCCGAAAAGAAATTATTGGCCTCTGCTTCATTTTTCAGAGACACGGCTATCTGCCCTAATTGAATCTGTGCACAACAAAGCAATGCTTTGTTGTTATGATTACCTGCATATTCCATTACAGAATATAACAAGGAAGAGGCGGTTTTATAATCGCCTTTATCCCTGTATATCCAGCCCATATATACCTTTGTCCAGTATTCCCTGTCATCTTTATTCCCTTTGCTTAAAGTGAGCGCCTTCTGAAAATAAAGACTGGCAGTATCTGCGTTCCCTTTAAATCCATTGATTAACCCAAGCAAATTATTACAGGCTATTAAACCTGCTTTATAATGAAGTGAATCACATACAGGCAATAATTGATTTGCCAGTATTTCTATCTCATGAAAGCAGGAAGTCTTAATCTGTTTTTCGGCAGCTAACAGCTGCTTATAAATGAGAGCGGTATCATTTATACGTTGTAAAGAAAAAGAGCAACGGCTTTGAGCTTTTATTCCGGAAATTGAAATAAGACATAACAATGCCAGAATAAGCGGATATCTAATAAATCGTGTATGCATTATTATCTTGGGAAATGAACACTGTCAGGTAAAGACACTGTACCTCTTTCAGTTCCGTTTGGAGGTCCATCTATTACTGTACGAACAAGAACTTCCGTTTCCCCGGGAATGGGAGTATGAGACTCGTTGAATGTATAGATTTCATAATGATGATGATGATGTGCCGGAGGGACGATAGTAATAGTATAAGAGGCATCCCCATTAAATACGCAAGTCAGTGTGCTTCCTTTAAGTGCAGGTACCATTATGGATACCTCTATTTTTCCGTTAGCA
Organism: Chitinophaga sp. CF118; assembly: GCF_900112615.1. Classification (GTDB taxonomy): domain Bacteria; phylum Bacteroidota; class Bacteroidia; order Chitinophagales; family Chitinophagaceae; genus Chitinophaga. The sequence continues at coordinate 80,705 of NZ_FOMK01000004.1, forward strand.
TTTGCTAGCTCCTGGCAATAGACAAAAGGTAGATTGTGGAAACTAGCAGGTACGTTACAGTGGTTGTGATGATCTTGAGATGAGTTGTCAGTCATGGCATAAGTTTTAAGAAATCAAATATAGATAATTATCAATTCATTTAAATGACAAATAGCTAAACCTGACAAATTATAATCTGATAAAATGTTTAATTTCCTATAAGAATTAAACCCCACGGATTATGAAAACCAAAATGAGGCTCCTTTACCAGAGCATCCCCTTCCTATTGAGCACCACTTATGCACAACGAAAGATGGAAACCCTTGGCCGTGGCGTGGTTGCAGTACGAACCGGGTCTAATATTTTTGTGAGCTGGAGGTTATTGGGGTTTGATCCATCAGGTATAGGTTTCAACATCTATCGCTCCGCCGTGGGTGCAAACGCTGTTAAGCTGAATAGGCGTATAAGCGTAACGGTACTTTTCTTTGGACAGTGGACTATGGGCCAAATAGTATTAATATGAACAATATATCTCCCGGATCAGCTACGATTGACATTGGAAACTGGGATGGCGTGACCGTTTACGACCTGGACGGGAAGGCGGAAGTCATCACTAAAATTGCGAAATTATCCGGTTCTGACAATTCATAATGTTACTGAAATTCAGTATCTTACAGTAGCTCTTTTAAACCAGATTGGGATTTTACTTTACAAACTGAAGTTTTGTGAAACGTATTTTACCATATTATTTCTTTTTCCTTCCATTTGCGCTTTCTGCACAAAAAGTTGCTTCTATAAAAATTGATGGTTCTATTAATCCTGTTATAGCAGATTACGTTCATGAAAGTATAGACAAGGCCCATCAGGAAAAAGCAACTTGTCTGCTTATCTATATCAACACTCCAGGTGGGTTACTTCAATCAACACGGATTATCGTTAGTGATATACTGGAATCGCCAGTGCCCATAATTGTGTATGTTTCACCCGGTGGTGCACATGCCGGCTCCGCAGGAGTTTTCATTACCACAGCCGCCCATATTGCTGTGATGGCTCCGGGCACCAACATTGGTGCAGCACATCCTGTTTCATTAGGAAAAGCACCTGATTCAATCATGAATGAAAAAGGACTAAATGATGCAGTAGCATTTATCCGCACGATTGCAGAAAAACGAAACCGTAATATGCAATGGGCAGAAGATGCTGTTCGCAAGAGTATTTCCAGCACAGAGAAAGAAGCGCTGGAGAAAAAAGTCATTGATCTCATTGCCGTTAATGAACGGGATTTATTGAACCAGGTTGATGGAAAACAGGTTAATCTGAATGAAACAACTATAACGTTACATACAAAAGGAGCCCAGGTAGTAAAGTACGAAATGAGTTTTGTTGAAAACATACTGAATATCATCAGTGATCCAAGCATCAGCTATATTATCATGCTGCTGGGAATGTATGGAATACTGTTTGAATTATACAACCCCGGCGCTATTCTTCCGGGTATTGTTGGTGTTATTTCGCTTATCCTCGCCTTTTATTCAATGCATTACCTGCCTATTAACTATGCAGGATTGGCATTGATCATTTTTAGTATTATTCTTTTTTTGCTGGAGATTAAAATTATAAGCCACGGAATATTAGCTATTGGCGGTGTTTCCTCACTCCTGCTTGGTTCTATGATGTTAATTAAAAGCAATTCGTCATTAGAGTTTGTACAAATTTCTCAGACTGTCATTATTTCTTCGACCATTATGACAACATTATTTTTCCTTTTTGTGATAGGTATGGGATTAAGAGCACAAAAACGAAAGGTTGCTATAGGAATAGAAGCGATGGCAGGTACGATAGCAGAGGTATTAAATACACTTGATCCCACGGGTACCGTCAGGCTACAGGGAGAGGTATGGAATGCCGAATCGGTTGCAGGAAAAATCAATACAGGAGAAAGGGTTCTGGTGAAGGAAATGAGAAACCTGAAATTATATGTTGAAAAAGCACATGACTAATTCTAAATAAATATTATGGTACAGTTTCCCGTTGTTAGTATTATACTTATTTTCTTTGCCATCCTGATCCTGTCAAATTCTATCCGCGTTCTTCGCGAATATGAGCGTGGGGTGGTTTTCCGCTTAGGCCGTTTAGTAGGCAATAATGGAGTAAGAGGGCCCGGCCTTATCTTCCTGATACCAGTTATTGATAAGATGGTAAGAGTGAGCCTGCGTACGGTAGTGATGGATGTGCCGACACAGGATGTTATTACGCAGGACAATGTTTCCATTAAAGTAAATGCGGTAGTTTATTTCCGGGTAATTGAACCTCAGAAAGCCATAGTTGGAGTTGAAAATTTCCTTATGGCTACATCACAACTTTCACAAACAACGTTGCGAAGTGTGTTAGGACAATCCGAGCTGGATGATCTTCTTTCTCAACGGGAAAAAATTAACCACCGGCTTCAGCAAATCATTGACTCTAATACTGAGCCCTGGGGAGTGAAAGTTTCCAATGTAGAAGTAAAACAAATTGATCTGCCACAGGAAATGCAGCGGGCTATGGCCAAACAGGCAGAAGCAGAAAGGGAACGTCGCAGCAAAGTAATTGCAGCCGAAGGAGAATTCCAGGCATCACAACGCCTTGCCGACGCAGCAAAGATACTGGCAGATCAACCCAGTGCATTAACATTACGCTATCTGCAAACACTACGGGAGATAGCTACAGAAAATAATTCAACAACTATATTCCCTGTTCCAATTGATCTTTTAACGCCTTTTTTGAACAGTAGTATCAAGAAGGTGGAATGACAAAATATTTTGAAATAACTATGGTTTAAATGTTGTCCAATTTACTTTTAAATTAGTACCTTCATAACAAGCACCCCCAATTCTTAATTATCATTTCCGGAAAAGAATTCCTATATACCGTTACACCACCGTTTAGTAATTATTCATACACCAAAAAAATTTCCATGAAGTCATTTCTAATTACTTCCGCATGTGTAATGCTGGTTGTTACCGGCTTGTTATTATCCGGTTGCCATAAAGGCCAGAACATCCCCCCTTGCGCGCCTTCCTGCCAGATCACAAAGGTGATAGGTGATCTGGAATCGACCGAGGAAGATTCATTTGTTATTGCTTATAATAATAAAGGGAATCCTGTAAGTATGATCCGGAGCCAAACAGCAACGAGTAGACCTAATTTTATATTCCGGTATAATCACAAGGGGCAAATGACCGATTTTATTGGCATCTATGCAGATCCTTCATATACAGGTGAAATAGTTTTTGATACCTGGCACCGCTATCATCTTGATACAAAAGGCAGGGTCATTCTTGACTCAACGTATGAATTCGGACGTATAGGACCAGGTTACAAACCTGAACCGCTGGAAGGTCGCCCCTACCTTGGCGTACGTAATATTTCAACATATACTTATGATAACCAAAACCGGATTATTAAATCGACGGATACCTATGGCTTTGATGTAATACATTCAACCAGGCTATACACCTATAACCATGCTGGTAACCTTGAAAAGATCGTAGAGGGTACAAATACTTATACATTCAGTTATGATAACAAGATCAATTATCATGCTCTCAATTCCAACTGGCAATTTTTAGACAGGGATTACAGTGTAAATAATCCACGACCAGTGGATGGATATGCATACAATAATTACGGACTTCCTATCTCCATCAATCTTGCTGGTCATAATAGCAGGTCCTTTGCAACACAGTCTTTCTCACACCTTTTAATTAAATACTCCTGTAAATAATTCTATATACTGTTGCATCATGTTTCTTTGGTGCTATCTATTACTGCTACTTCTATTACTTATAATTGCCAATAGCATAAAAAGAATGATCCCTGATTAATATAAATTTTCACAAACTTATATTAACCAGGGATCATTCTTTTTGTTTGATAGAATATATTAGCGATGCACCAATTCAACGGCAGCTGCTGCCTGTGGTTGTTTTATAAAACTTGCAAGCATAATATCCGCAGTCTGTAAAGCACCTTCTACCCATCCCTGTGCATCTGAATAGGCTTCCCCACAGATATACAAAGGACAATCTTCTATCGGATGCACGATTTTATCCCTCACTTCCCAGCTTTTAACACCGATGTTCCAGCTATTCCATCCACCACCATACGGATCTTCGCCCCAATCACGGAATGCTGCACTTTTAACCATTGGAGTATAATCCAGATCATGCATCTGCTTTAACTGGCGGGCTACTTCGTCCACCATCCGCCGGGGTGCCTGATATTGATCCCAGGTCTGGTTAAGGCCTTCATCAACTTCAGTTATTGCTTTTACTTTTTTGTCATCTTCTCCAATAAACGGATCGGCCAGAAGCGTATGTGAGCGCCCTTCCTGCCAGGCAGCTTTACGTTGAGGTCTTAATCCATCCCAGAATCCGATATTAGTACCATCATCATAACTGGCAAGAAGCATAGACTTTCCTTTTGTTGCAGGAGTACCGTCGCTCTTAGGCCAGTAATAAGTTTGCCTTACCGGTAGATCTGTTACTGAACGGCCCGACTGTACCGGTATGAACTCACCTGTTGCATCCGTATATCCGGATATTCTCCACCAGGGATTCGCATAAGTGGTAAACAGTTTGAATAAAGGACGGGGAGTAACACTGGTAATGAGGGGTTGAATCTCCTGCAGTTTAGGACTGTGAGTAGCCAGAAGATCCAGCGACCGGCGTGGCATAGCCAGGATAAGTTGTCCGGCATTGATCAATTCCCCATCGCCAAAAATAAGTTCAAATTGCCCATCGGCCCATACAAAATTACGGAGTTGATGATTCAGACGTATTTCTCCGCCACCTGCTTCAAACAGATTCGCGAGCGTAATCGGTACCTGCTGAAAGCCATTGGTAAAACCTTTATATTCTGGTGAGATCCCGAAATCAGATAAGTACCAGGGAATAGCATCTGCTGCATTCCAGTTAACCAGCGTAGAATCATATCCACCGGCATCCATACTGAACTGATATGCTTCACTGCTGATAACCCTGTAAAGCAGATTCCAGAAACCCCATTCGTACAGTGGAATTTGATCAAAGGTCGCATTCTTTGTCATTTCACGACGCTCTTCATCCGTCAGCGTAATATCGGTAATACCTGGAACAATTTGTTCAATAGCATTCACAATAATAGTACCTGGGCCATTTCCTCTTTCAAGAAAAGAGAGGTTGTAAGGTACTTTGTCTGGTTCTGTTGTAAAGTCAATCAAACGAAGAAATTCTCCGCGCAGGTATGCAATGTTCTGAGGTTCATCTACCGGAAAATCGTACAAGGTAATCTGTTCCTCATCGGGTAATATAGCATTCAGATCGGCAATCAGTTTTACTATCAGAAACTGATTGTTTTCTAATATGCGCATTCCTCCCAGTTCAGCCACCATATCCGGAATATCTGGTGGTTTTACAGAAAGTAAGCGGCCGCCGATATGGTCGCTACCCTCAAATACTACGATCTTTTTGCCGGGGTATTCTTTTTGCAGTTTCCAGGCACTGTAAATGCCGGAAACTCCACCACCCACAATGGCAATGTCGATTTGTTCATTTGACATAATAATAATGGTTTTAGAAAATTGAAGGAATATTAGATGGAATGTTTATACTGCCCGATTTCAGCATTTTAGACTTCAAAGCCTGTTTATGAAAGAAATCCAGGACTGGTTGTTCTATATAATGTTGTGTACTGGAGGTAGGGCTTGTTGGTGTATTAGGAGCAATGCGCATATCCAGGATGTAGGAAGATTCATTATTGAGTACATGATCTATTCCCCTTGCCACTGCATCTTTTACATCTGCAGGTTTATTTACCACCTCACCATTCTCACCTCCAAAGGCTCTGGCAATACCCACAAAGTCAAGTCGTGGTCTCTCTAGCCGGAGGTAATCCGGATCCATAGTTTTTGGTTTCCATTCATAACCCGGCGCGGAACCATAAGCAGCCACCACTTGTTGTAAGCCCAGTTGTAAAGTATGGTATTCGTGATTATTGGTGATGATATAAAGGATGGGTAATTTCTGATGAGCAGCTGTCCACCAGGTTTGCGGGTAAAAAAGAGAAGATCCATCTCCTACAGCATTAATCACCAGTTTTGTTCCTATTCCCTGTATCGTTTCCTTTTCAAGTTTGATCCCAAGAGAAGCGGGCATTGACCAGCCCAGCGAACCACCGGCCACACAATAATAACTGATAGGTTTTGCACCTGTAGTACCAAATGGGAGATAATACTGGAAGGGAGCACCATCAGAAACAGCTTCATGCACATATACGAAGTCATTCGTCATATCACGTTCTTCTATTGCATCTTTCAGCGCCCTTGCAATAACAACCGCCCATATTTCTTCTTGCTGCAATGCATTCTGGAGATATTGATCCCAGTTAGCTGTACGGTCCAGCGCCAGTTTCTTCATGCTCTCATTCCTTACAGCCGCTCCAACTGGTTGCTGTAAGCTGATGTAATTATTCAGTATTGGCAGCGTAGTTTTAACATCCCCGAAAATGGCAGCCTCCCCATAATAGTTCTTAGCTATATCCCAGGTATTGTTGGTAAGATAAATCTGTTTTACATGTGGAGGGAAGAGCGGGCCATCAGAATATTTATAAACTGCCAGTTGGGCCTGCGCACCGAAGCCCACCAGGAATGCCACATCATGCTGTTCAAACACAGCTTGTACGCCAGCCTGGCTACCAGGCAATTCTCCCTGCCAGTGATAATCATTATTGGGAAAGTTAGCCACACTACTGAAGGTCTGCAATACTACGGGAGCCCCGATCAGTTCCGCTAATTCCTGTAATTCCGGCCATGCATCCGCATACCCCACAGCATCTCCTGCAACAATAATTGGCTTGCTGGCTGCAGCTAACAAATCGGCAGCCTGTTTAATGGTGGCATCATCACCTGTAAAATGCGGTGATATACGGGTAACTCCTTTTACCTTATGATTGTCTTCAATAGCAACCATTGTAAAATCCCAGGGAATGGAGATGAATACAGGGCCATTAGGAGGCGCCATTGCTTCTTTAAAGGCTCTTTGCAGCACCAGTGGTATTTCATCGGGAGTACGTACCTCATGAGCCCATTTAGTGTATTGTTTGGCAAGATCAACCAGATTTGAAGCGAGTAATGGTTCCTGAGTAACTAATTCATTTTGCTGCTGACAGCAAAGAATCACGAGCGGCATTTCTGAACGGTAAGCATTAAACAGATTACCTATACTGTGCGCAATACCTGGCGTAACGTGTACCACGAGTACACCTGGCTTTCCCGTCATGCGGGCAGATCCCATTGCTGCACCTATAGCAATATTTTCATGGAGACATTCAATATACTGCACCTCATTTTCCGGGTAAGAAGTGCCATCAATAATAGGTATTTCATTTGTACCGGGAACACCAAAAATGTAATGAATACCGAGATCTTTAAGGACATCAAACACGTAATCACGTGTCCAGCGTGTAGGCGCGGCAGCCTTTTGTTCTTCCATAAAATGCAATTTGAATTTTGATCTTTTAAATGGTTTATTACTAAGGGGTGAATATTCTAACTTTTATACGTTAACATTTTGGGGGTATCGAATCCAAACTATACTATAAAATGATTTGCTTCTGGTTGAGATCCGAAATTAATACAAGAGAAAATAACTTTTTATTACGTTCGTATATGTAATAATTACTACTTCATTATATGTGGTGCTCATTTAAATCTTCCTAGTCAACAACGATCTACTATTTATTGTTTTAAATTACTAAAAAAAAATGCTATCCCAATATATTAATATGGACAAGTTCCAATTGATGATATATACCAGTATTTATTCATAATTATAATTCAACACGTAAGTTACTACCCGGGTACTAAGCGACAGTGAAATTTTTCCTCTGAAAAGCAATGTTTTAAAAGCATGATTTTTACAATTGAAGATTCTTTATTATCTTAGATAAAATGAATCCCTCATGAGCCCTGTCATTGTAACCCGTTTTTTCTTAATGCAAACTACTGTCGTACAAATACATTCAAACCTTATAAGATTGTGCAAAGAATAACTTAACTGTCGTAAAGAACTAAACCCTATTAATGCTGGCGGACTGAAAACCCCTGCCATAGAGGACCATTATAGACAAGCCCCCTTACTCACGCTAACTCCGGCGATGTAATAGGTGTGCCTTATTTGAAAACCCATAATTAACTATTCAACATGAAATCACGTTCTCCCCCCGGACAATTATTCTTTCTTATCTCAAAAAATTTATTAATCAATTAACCATTTTTGTATGCGCAAACTTCAGTATTTATTTTACGTAATTCTGTTAATCTCATTAGCAGTCGGTTGTTCCAAAGAGAACGCACAAAAAACAACTTCGCCTGTAGCAAACAGTAGCGATGATCCTGTTTTTAAAAGGATTTTGAAAGAAGGTTATGCCCCCAGTGATATTGAAGAATTACCTGATCGCTATATTGTACAGCATGATATCATCTTTTATAAAAAAGAACCCGGACAGAATGCAAATGGTGCTACAACAGAACAGGCCCGCTCTCCTTACCTGGTGGCTCCTGCCTATCGTCATATAAACGTATATCTTGACGGATCATTCAGTAGTATTAACCTTAGTGGTATACTTGACAATGTCATTGCTGCTTATAATGCAGTAGGATCCGGCATACAAATGTCAAGGGTATATTCTTCGGCAAGTGCTAATATTACAATTACCCAGAATAGTTTACAATTAGGCATTTGCGGACAAGCAGGATTTCCGTTTTCTAATGGTCAGCCCTTCAATGTTGTTTACATTTCTGAATATACATTAAACTATTACGGCCTTACGAGTACAGCACAATTAACATTATTGCTGGCACATGAACTAGGACATTGTGTTGGATTACGTCACACTAACTGGCAGCCACAAGGTGAATCATCCGCTATCCATATTCCAAGTACCCCTGCCACTGATGGCTCGTCTATCATGAATGGAGGTACCTGTGGTGTAAACTGGGGAGGATTCTCTTACTATGACCAGATTGCATTATTGTCGCTTTACCCGGTTACTTTAGGAGGTCCAAATAACTTACAGGCAGGACAGCAGCTTTCACAAGGACAATTAATCCGTTCCAGCGATGGACGGTTTATCCTCGTTATGCAAGGGGATGGTAACCTTGTGCTATATTATTACAATGTTCCGCTCTGGGATTCCGGCACTTACGGTAATTCATCCATTAATAGGGCTGTAATGCAGGGAGACGGTAACTTTGTACTTTACGATACTAATAACGCTGCACACTGGGACTCCGGAACCTATAATTATCCCGGTGGTTATGTAGTGCTGCAGGATGATGGTAATCTGGTAATTTATCAGAACGGAGTGGCACGCTGGGATTCTAATACCTGGGGTTATTAAGAAGTCTGAATAAAAATAAGGGCGTATCAAAATTGATACGCCCGTTTTCATTGTGCTCTGTTCTCTATTTCATCCACCAAACTTTATAATTGGTGTTATTTCCACCCATTTTGCTGATCTGGGTATTATAATTATCTGTATTATTTACCGCTTCATCCTGAGCATAGGGAAGACGATAAAAAGTTGTATAAGCTGATGTTGGATTGCTGCTGGCATCAACAGGTGTGCTACCAGTTCTTCTCCATAAATTAAATGCCAGCCAGGGTTGCCTGAAATAAGACAACCATTCCTGTGCATAAATTTTACTTAATGCATCAGCAGCGGTTCCGGTAAATAGGACTTTGGGATTGGCAAGAAAAGTCTGCATTTCCAAAGTAGTAGGAGTAGAAGGAGCTACTGCTGTCCAATCTTCTGAGGCAGTTTTTGTGTTCCCTGCTATTTTGTACCAGAAATTAACCGATGCGGTTATACCTGCCTTATATTCTGTTTCAGCAGTAGTCAGATCCAGACTGGCTCCTAGTCCGCGGGCATACGCTTCCGCTTTTAAGAAATGTACTTCTGCAGCGGTCATGATAGGTTCTGGAATATACCACTCATCACGAATAAGATACCAGTTAATAAGTGAATATATACTCCCGTTTTTATTAGTAGGATCTGTACTTGCATAAGTGTATGCATTTATGTTATCACCCTGACTAACACCTATAACATAAGGAGCCCAGTTACCTGCTGCATTCGTTTCAACAAAAAGTTTAGCGCGGGGATCAAAGATACCTGCATCGGTAGTATTATTAGACACCATGTTCCACATAGTACTGCTCATACGTACCAGCCCGGTTCCACCTGTTGAAAAGCTAAACCACCTTGATGCTACATCATACCCTCCTAATGAAGCCGGCCACAGACATATATCTTCATCATCACCTATTAAGCCAACACCGTTGTTCAATGCATCCTGAATAATGGGGGTAGCAGTAGCAGCATCTTTTTCTACCATTTGCATAGCATAACGTAACCGCAGGGAATTAGCGAATTTTTGCCATTTAGTCATATCGCCACCCAAAAACGTTTCGTAACTACCCAATGTCTGGTAAGCATTTCCCTGAGTCGTTACAGGACTGGCAGCTGTGTTAATATTCTTCACAGCCCATGCCAGATCAGCCAACAATGAGTCATAGATCAGTTGTTGAGAGTCATAAGCAACCCTGAAACTTGATACGCTTCCAGTATAGGCTTTACCTGCTTTAAAATAAGGAATATCCCCAAACTGGTCTGTTGCCCTGAATGTTTTATAGGCACGTAAAATGTATAATACTGCCTGGATATTCTTCATGGATTCCTGATCTGCAACCGCATTTATTTTATCCTGAACCAGGTTTATATCCTGAAGCGTACTATAATAATTGTTCCAGATTTCATCAACACCATTGGATAACACGAACGCTGAAGAAGCAGCAGTAGCAGCTAATTGCGTTATCGGATAATAATAATCGTTATGAATGGCACCCTGTTCGGTACTGCCTAAAAAAAGTGAACTGTCGATACGATTAATCAAAGGCCCAATCGTAGTAGATGAAGGAGCATTATGTGTAGTATTCAGCTCCTGGAAATCCTTTGTGCAGGATGCGCAAATAAACATCCCGAACAATAAGTATATAAAAATGCTTTTTGAATGCATGTTAGTATAAGTTTTTAAGTGAATAAATCGGGGCATTTTTTTAGAATGACACCTTTAGCTGTACCCCTACTGAGCGAACGCCCGGTAAAGAAGCGAACTCAATACCTTGTGCATTACCGGCGCCATTGGAACCTTCCGGATTAATATGATTAGGTAATGAACTATACAGATAGAACAAATCCCTTCCTACTAATGAAACAGATGCAGCCTGGAATGCTTTGGTCTTTTTTATGATATTGGCTGGTATCGAATAATTGATAGATACTTCTCTCAACTTATACCATGTATCTTTTAAAACGCCTGTGCTATGTATCCAGCTGCTTCCGTTAGGACCACTGCTCCATACACCGTATTGCATGTATTTATAATAGTAATGTACTACGTTAGTATTAACAGTACCATCGGAATAAACACCCGGTAAAACAACACCCCATTTTGTTGAAGTACCATCAGGTGTGGTATAGGCAAGGCCGCCGCCATCCCTTTCTTTCAGGGTTTGAGGAGCAGTACCCTGTTGCATTGTAGAAGCGTATGTTCCACTCCATATTTGTCCGCCGATTTTCCAATCTATCAAAGTACCGATAGAGAGACCTCCGCCAAATGAAAAAGTATTGGTGATACCTCCTCTGAATTTTGGTGTTGCATTACCAATAGGTACCATTGTGCTGGTTGACTGATACATAGTACCCTTCATCTTCGCTGCTGTTGCAGCATCCACACCAAAGTTCTGCATAATCATTGCTTCATCCTGCAGCAAAGGTTTATGTGTTTTAGAGTCATAAACATAATCGTAACCCATAATAGTACCGAATTCATGCCCTACAACTGCTGAAATATAGTTTCCACTTGCACCCCAAATGTTTGCCATATCTACCCGGGTAGCACCTTCTGTAAGAGATAAAAGACGATTGCGGTTATTAGACATATTTAAACTCGCATCCCATTTAAAGTGTGGTTGATCTACTACCCTTGCTCTCAGAATCATTTCTATACCGGAATTTTCCAATACACCTGTATTAACAATAATGCTTGAAACACCTGAAGAAATAGGCAAAGGTGAATTTAACAATTGCTGTGTAGCACGACCATGATAATATCTAAAGTCGAAATTGATCCGGTTCTGTAAAAATCCAAGTGCAACACCAAAATCTGCTGTTTTATTTACCTGAGGTTTATAGTTTATTGCAGGCAATGCAGATGGCAGGCTCGCGGTTGGCTGACCTGCAAAACTTGATGAAGTGTAAATTGTATTGATGATATAAGGAGGAACATCTACCGCTCCTTCTGCCCATGCAGCTCTTATTTTACCAAAGCTTAACACTGAAGGATCAATATGCCACGCATCTGAAAATATATAACTGGCAGAAAAAGAAGGGAAGAAATAGGACCATTGTGTTTTAGGCAATGTGGAAGACCAGTCATTCCTTGCCGTGATATCCAGGTAAAGATAATTTTTGTAAGACAGGTTCAAAAAGCTGTATACAGAATTCAGCTTTTTATCATACCAGGATTCTGATGGAATCTGGCTCGTTTGAGTAGAACCCGCATAATTAGCAAAATAAGTTAAATACGGATTGGCATATGCAGAAGGACTATTTGTTCCGGAAATACCGTACATCGATCTTTTATAGAATGTACCACCTACAGACAATTTAGCACTGAAGTCTTTAACAATATTGTCCTTATGAAGTGTTGCCAGCCAGTCGTAGTTATTTGCAATATCTCTTACAAGCCCGTGTCCATATGTACCTCCAATTGTTCCGGTAGCATCAGTAGGACTATTAATAGTAAGGTCTTCATTGTTATTCGCATCCACGCTTGCCCTTACAAGGAAGTTAAGGAAATCAGTAGCTTCGTAATTCATTTGTGCCGAGCCTATTAATTTTCTTCTGGTAACCGTCTCATTTTTTTCATACGTATTCCAGTAGAGGTATTGTGCAGAACCGTTACCAGCCCATGGAAAGCCGGAGTAACTATTCCGGGATCCATCAGCAAGTTTATATTTTCCAAGATCATCAAAACCTCTGTAATTTCTGCTATAAGCGTATATGAGATTAGATTGAAGCGTACCTTCTGTATTTCCTAATGCAGGCGCATTCAGATATACGTTTGTAAAATAAGAAGCATTCACCTGGACATTCAACCTTTTGCTTAGTTTCATAGCAGTACCTACGTTGAATGAATTCTGGGAATACTTCGAGTTGGGAATAATAGCCATATTATCCGCCCTTGTGTAGGAAGCCCGTAAAGTACCCCAGTCATTTCCACCTGAAATGGCAATGTTGTGTGTAGCCTGGCTACCATTTCTATAATAAGATTTGATATTATCCGGCTGAGGAACATCCGCTTTTTTAGTGCCGTCCCACCAGGTTATTTCAGTGCCATCCATTTTAGGTCCCCAGGATACCCCAGTGCCTGTCCAGCTAACCTGGTTCCAAAGCGCCACGCCATAAGGTCCTGAGCCCGTATTCTGATCTACAAACGACTGTTCCCATCCATCTGTAAGCAACAGATTACCTGATGCATCTTTCCGGTATTGAGGAGCATCTAATGATACCATCCCTCCTGCTCCATATTCATTTTGCATTTTAATATAACGGTAAGGTTGCACTACCTTATAACCGAAATTATAATCAACGCCTAATCCTTTCCGTTGAGCTCCCTTTTTGGTAGTAATTAATATTACACCATTTGCACCACGGCCACCATATAAAGCTGCAGCAGCAGGACCTTTTAATACACTCATATCTTCAATATCCTGCGGATTGATCAGGTTAATAGCACTACCCCAATCCTTAGGAGCTGTAACGTCCTGAGCAGCAGCGGGAATTGTATTATCCATAGGCATTCCATCTATAATAATCAAAGGTTGGTTATCTCCTGTTATGGTATTATTTCCACCTATAATAATTCTCGTGCTGCCACCATCTACACCGTTGGGGCTGGTAATATTTACACCGGCCATTTTGCCGCTTAATGCATTAACAACATTGGGCGCATTGGATTGAGCTATTTCAACTCCTTTAATCTGCTCCTGGGAATAACCAAGTGCTCTTTTCTGTCTGCCAATACCAAGTGCGGTAACAACTACTTCATTCATTGCATTCTCGCTTTTCAGTAGTGTTACACTTACTGTAGAAGACGCGCCCAGCGTGATTTTAGTGGTCTGATACCCTACATAAGAAAAGACCAGCACGGCACCTTCACCTGCCTGAATCTGAAAATTTCCTTTTTCATCGGTCACTGTACCTTTCGATGTTCCAGCAATTGTTACGTTTACACCAGCAACTGGTTCCCCATTCTTATTTATCACCTGTCCGTGAATATCTGTAAGGATGTGTGGGAGATAAGAAGCGTCTTTTGATTTTTCTGGTAAGATGTTTTTGGAGGAGAGTCTTATCCGGGAAAAGCTCTTTGCACTTACGTGCAAAGAGGCTGTTAGGATCAGGATAGGGATAAGCATAAGGTTGGCATGCAAAAGCCGCCCTTTAACAGGGACTTTGCCATGTAAAAGTAGTTCCATACTTTTGTGTAGTTTGGTTTTGAAAGTTTAAACAGTCATTAGTGCTAGTGTCTCGTTTTGTACTGGATGATCAAATTTCTTCCGGGTTCTGCTGCAAACAGGATCCGGTTTTTTTTATGATCAGTCTTTAGTGCTCATGTTTACGTTTTCATGCTTGTTATTTAATTAAAGGAAATATTCTTTGCATTCACCATTCTATAATTTTCCATAACCAACGCGGCGGCTCCGATTAATTCTGCTTCATATCCCATTTCTGAAATTTCTATTTCTGTATTGGAAGCAAGTCTGGGAATACAATGCTCGTTTAATGCCTGTTGTATAGGAGCCTGCCATATTTTACCCGCAAGGGACCCTCTTCCACTCAATACCACTAATTCCGGATTGAAAAGATGTATTAAAATAGCTACCCCTCTACCGATATTATATCCTGCTTCCGACAATAATTCCACAGCAAACCGGTCTCCCTTTACAGCTGCGAAAAGAAGGTTTTCATTCACCTCTTCAAAAGAATCCAACGGTAGTTGCTGCAGCAAAGAAACCCGTCCTGCTTTTAATCCCTCCTTTGCTTTTTCAGCCATTATCAGTAATGAGGTTTCTGTTTCCAGGCAGCCTGTTTTACCACAGCTGCATAACTTCCCGTTCAGGAAAAGAGGTATATGGCTGAACTCACCGGCAAAACCATTATGCCCCCGGAACAGTTCCCCATTAACAATCAATCCCAGACCAATCCCCCATCCTATATTAACTACCATGGCGTTCTTTTTATGGCGGGCCGCCCCAAACTTAAGTTCCGCCAGTGCGATTATGGTTGAATCATTATCTATATATACAGGTACTCCTGTTTTCTCCGCAATATACCCGGTAATGGTTTCTTCTCCGGCATCCGGAAAGGAGTAATTGATTCCTTTCCCGGCATCCACAAATCCCGGCATACCTATTCCTATCCCTGCAATATTGTCTCTTTTAATGCCCGACTTCCTGATAACCTCTTCAATCTTGTTCCCCAATAAATATAGCCACTGTGGCTCTTTCGACAAATGCAACTCGAATCTTTCAATTTCCGTCACATAATTTCCCTGCATATCCGCAACAATAATCCTGGTAACAAACTGGTCCATTGCCACAGATACGATGAACATGATATCCGGTTTCATTGAATACATAACCGGCTTTCGTCCGCCGGTAGATGCCGCATACCCTGTTTCTACTACATCCCCTTCCTCAATCATTTCTGCCAATATTTTGGCGGTAAGTGGAAGACTTTTACCTATTTTCCCACTTAGATCCGCACATGAAAGCGTTTTGGCAAAGTATAGTTCCTTGATAACAGAGTTCCTATACATTAAATTTTTCTCTTCCATTCTGTCGGGTCAATGTTTTATTAAACTTTATGAAGATAATATACTTCTCTTAACTTTTTAATAACTTTTTAAATTTATTAAAAAGTTCTATAGGTTATTAAAATTTAGAAAGGTCTGGCCTTAAAATAAGGGGTCTTTTGAAAATTAATCAAAAAACAGGTTTTTGGTTAAACCATAAATGACACCAGGTCAGGGAATTAAATAAGGTTGAAAGCAAAGCGAGCCAGTTGGTTTGGGTGAATGCTTCCGGTAATTTGATTTATATTCGCGCTTTATGCATATATATACCACTACCGGGAATGTTACCATTACCTGTCACAAGCGCATGATGCCTTACCTGGAACAGGAAGCAAAGGATCTTGGATTCGATATTGAAGAAACTTTTGTAACCGGTATAAAGCTGAAGGCAACGGTTAATGAATGTATCAAACTTAATCTTAACCTGCGTTGTGCCAGCCAGGTATTATATAGCCTTAAATCCTTTGAGGCTACAAATGCAGATGATGTATATAATAATCTATGCTCCTACCCCTGGGAGAATATAATACCTGAATCCGGATATTTTTCTATTACCAGCAATGTGAACAATGAAAGCATCAACAACAGCATGTTTGCAAACCTGCGGGTAAAAGATGCCATTATAGACAGGATGAGGAATAAAACGGGAATACGTCCTTCTACAGGTGCTGCGTTAACAGGCGCAGTAATTCATTTGTTCTGGAAAAATGAGGGTGCTGAAGTTTTTATTGATACATCCGGAGATTCACTTGCCCGTCATGGATACCGCAAAATACCAGGCCAGGCTCCAATGCTGGAATCATTGGCGGCTGCCACAATTTATGCATCACGCTGGGATAAGGTAAATCCATTCGTAAACCCAATGTGCGGTTCGGGAACTATAGCTATTGAAGCTGCAATGATTGCTACAAATCGCAGGCCCGGCCTATTCAGGACCAATTATGCTTTTATGCACCTTAAAGGATATGATGAACAAGTTTATCTGCAGGAGGATGCATTACTGGAACAACAAATAAAAGAAGTACCAGATCTTCGCATTATTGCAACAGACTACAGCACTAAAGCAATTGAGAATGCACGCAAAAATGCTGTGGCAGCCGGTGTGGCAAACCTTATAGAATTCTCTGTTTGTGACTTTGCAGATACGGAAATACCTGAGAATGTTCCCGGTATCTTTTATGTTAACCCTGAGTACGGCGAACGTTTAGGAGAAGTAACTGAACTTGAAAAAACATATAGCCGCATAGGTGATTTTATGAAACAAAAATGCGGTGGTTATTTCGGATATGTATTTACCGGCAACCTTGAACTTGCAAAAAAAATCGGCCTTAAAGCAAAACGCCGTATAGAATTTTATACCAGCATTATAGATTGCCGCCTGCTGGAATATGAGCTGTACAGCGGTACACGTGCTATACCAAAAGATGCTAAACTGGAAGAACAGTAACCAGTTAAACATATTACTCTTATTAGTTGGCCGGGGCCTGCCCAAACACACGGATAATCAAAAGATTGATTATTTTTTTGTATCATTATGAATTGGTACAAAAAAATTAATTTCTATGGCTAATCTTGAACAGGCTTTTAATCTTTTTGATGAATACAACCAGCGGGATCCTGTGAAAGTGACATGGAACGGGCAGGAATATCCATCTGAGTATTTTTATGCACTCAAATTATACGAATGGATAAAAAAACTTAATCCGGAAGCCAGTGAACCCTTATTGCTTGCTTCCAGATGCCAGCATATTGGAAGATGGGAAATTGCGAGAAACACTTATCCAGATGGCCGGGTGGGCTATCTGAAATGGAGAAGCGATCTTTCGAAATTTCATGCACAAAAAGCTACAGAGATATTACAGTCGCTGGGATATGAAGCAGATATCATCAACCAGGTAAATATAATTGTATTAAAAAAGACGCTCAAAACGAATAGTGAAGTGCAAACAATGGAGAATGCACTCTGCCTGGTATTTCTTGAATTTCAGTATGATGAGCTGGCTGAAAAGCATTCTGAAGAAAAAATGATAGGAATCCTGCAAAAAACATGGGCAAAAATGAGCTCACAGGGAAGGGAAGCCGCTTTGCTGCTCAACTATAGTGATAAGGGATCAAAACTCCTGAACAAGGCGCTGGAAGGCGCTATATAATCCGATAAACGAACTTTGGTTGCTCCTGATAATAACAACCAAAGTTCATATGGATATACTACCATCCACTCAGTATTAAACTGATGGCATAGTAAATTCGGCCTGAAATTTTTTCTGGACCATATTCTCCGCCTGCATCAGCATATTAGCAGGATTAGCCATATCCAATGGAATTTCAAGTTCTTCCAGGGCTTTCTGGGTTTTACGCCCAATCTGTCCGTCAATATTTCCAATCACTTTGCCCAGCCGGATAATACAAGACTGAATAGCAGCCTGCACCTGGTTGCCTTCAAAAGCATCTACATGCACCCCTAATGAAAGGATACCACTTGCTGCTGCAGCTGTATATGGTTTGAAATTAGTGCCCTTCCCATCCTCATAATATTGATAAACAATCTGATGACTGCCACGGCAGTCAAAATGCCAGGATTCTGATACACCTGCTTTAGGTTGTTTTATGATAGGGAATATGCCGGATTTAGCGGCTATGGCCCAGAAGTCTGCCAGGGAAATTTTGATAGCACTCAGATCCAGATCAAATGCTCGTCCGGCTTCATGAAAGCTGCCTCCCGGCGGCGGACTGAATGCCTTCTTCTTTTTTGAAATATAATCCTGATGTGACTGAGCCTGCATATCATAACTGCGGAAAAGGTCACTTAATATTAAACGCCCTCCTTTCTTAGCCAGCCCCATGGCTGTATTTATAATAGCAGTATGTGTGTCTGGCGTACACTTTGCCATCCGGGTAGGTAATGGAAGCAAATCACCCAAACTATTCTTATAAATCGAAATAACGTTAATTGGGATTAATGGAGATTTCATTGTAATACTTTAAATGGTTAAAGTTGAATAGAATTTCTATTCTGCATAACACTATAAAGTTAAAAATGTTGACTTCCCCTGCAATACCAACTAGTTTGTATTTTGTTGGTTATCACCTATTATTTACACTAACCTCCAATCCATATTTTCTGACACCCTCTACCCTTTTTTTCATCATCCCCGATACCACATTAATAACGCTTTTCCGTGGCAGTAGCCTTGGCAAAAAAGACTGCAGATAATTAACTGTTCCGGTAATCTTAAAGCTCTTCCCCTTTAAAAATGCCTCTAATCCTTTCTTTGCCACATATTCAGGCGTATCCGCAGCCATCCCCTTAGTATCTGCGCCTGCTATAGCCTGAAAGCCGGTAGCTGTATTTCCCGGACAAACAGCAGTTACTGTAATCCCCCTGTGATAATATTCTCCATATAAAGCCTCTGAAAAGGATAATACGAAGGATTTACTGGCACAATAAACTGCCACATAAGGACAAGGCTGTAATGCTCCCGTAGAGGCAATATTAATAACACCTCCCGTTCCCCTTTCCAGCATACCCGGAATTACAAGCTGAGTGAGTTTAACCAGGGAGTTGATGTTTAATTCCAGCATTTCTTCATATGAAGCCGAAGATTCGTCTAAAAAGTTTGTCCATTTCCCTATGCCGGCATTATTTATTAACAGGTCTGTTTTGAGCCCTTTTTCGCTGATCTGGCGATAGAGATCTGCAGGTGCATCTTTCTTAGAGAGATCGGCAATGAATAAATGAACCGTATTCCCAAACCTGCGCATAATCTGTGAGGCTATATCCTGCAATTTCTGTATTGAACGGGCTGTTAAGATAAGATTGGCTCCCTGCTTTGCCGCTTCAAAAGCAAATGCTTTGCCTATTCCGGAGGATGCTCCGGTGATTAACACTGTTTTCCCTTTGATACTTTTCATCGTTATTTGTTTTGTACGATGCAAAGATCAATCACCTCAAACTGAACACACTGAACAAATGTTAAGAACTTATCTTTTTCCGAATACGACTCAATGATTGAGGTTCTATACCCAGATAAGAGGAAATATACTGTAAAGGAACCTGCTGAACAATTTCAGGCTGGCTCCGGAGGAGTTTAAGATATCGCTGTTCTGCCGACAATCCTATCATTTCCTTTGTACGTTCTTCATTATAGGTGAGGGATCTTTCATAGATAATTTTACCAAATGCAGCCCATTGTGCGCTGCGTTTATATAACCATTCAAGGTCTGTTTTGGTGATCTGCAAAAGTTCACAGCCGGTAACGCATTCAACGTTATCCGTAGCAATAGTACCAGAAATAAAACTATTGAAAGATGTAATGAAGCCAGGAGGGCAATTGATATGCGTGGTGATCTGTTTACCATCTTCCCAGTAGAAAACCCTGACAAAACCCGAATTGATAAAGTAAAGATACTGAGGAATTTTCCCCTCTCTCTCCAACATAGTGTTCTTTTCACAACTTACAGGAAGAAACAGCTTTTCTACAAACACTTCGTCTGCTTTATCCAAATGCACATTTTCAGCAATAAGATGGAGTAATTTACTATGCATAACCGCAAATTACACTTTTACCAGCTATCAATAAATGAAGTGCTAAAGAATTGGTTAAGCGACTGTATATTCCCTTCACACATCATATGAAATTGCAGCCTTACTCTTTGAGAAGATTGCTTTTATAGGAATAATAAAATAAAGAGCCTGTACCATAAATACGATACAGGCTCTTTTCATTCGGACACCTTGATGGAGGGTCCAGATTGTTTAAGCAATTCTCTTACTCAAGACTAAGGTACCTGGAAAATCCATTGCTGATGATTTCCCCCATTACTGGTATACTGGTTTACAGCAGCGCCTAAGGCGGTAGATTGAGCAGAAACCTCCATTACCTTTCCACTCTGAACGGCAGTGATTGTATAATAACCACCGGTAGCCGGGGTAATCAACCATTTCTGATTATTACCTCCCTGGTAATCATATAACTGAATAGGAGCTCCATCCGCAACAGATTGCCCGGTAACATCCAGGGATCTGCCACTTTGTAAACCAATGATCTGATACTGGTTGTTACCAATACTTTTCACGGTCCACTGCTGATTACTCCCACCATTATAACTCCATTGCTGAATGGCAGTTCCATTAACAGTTCCTTGTCCTGCTGCATCCAATACCAACCCACTATTTCTGTTTGTAATTTTATATGTTCCGTCGGCAATTAAAGGACTGCCTCCAACATACGGAGCCAGTATTGGCTGTAAGAGGTTAGCGGCTTTAATATGACCACTTACACTGGGATGCAGGTTGTCCGGCAGATAATCACTGGTCCCCTGGGTAAGCCAGCCTGCCGTATTGATATAATGAACCTTACTATCCCCGGCCGCATTCCGGGCGCTTACCGCTGCAGATGAAGGCGATGCCCTTAATCCAAGGAAAGTGCGTAAAACAAATATTTCAGCATTAGGATATTTAGTACGGATGTTGGCCAGAAAACTGGTATATCCCCGCTGAAATGCACTGTCTTTCGTATTATTTGTGTTATCATTTGTCCCCAGGTTAATGACAATAACTCTTGGGGTATATTTTGTAAAATCCCATGCTGGCGATGACGGATAATTGGACGTTTGCTGCTTAAAATACTGCACATCCATTCCGGAAGGATTTTCAGTTGTACTTACCAGGGAAATGCCAGGATAAGCGATCTGAGTATGTTCACAATGCAGCATTTCAGAACAGACCCACGCATAATCCGATACATTTGTCTGCTCGTCGAGATATCCCGCGGTGATAGAATCTCCGATATATTCAATCAGGTCAGCTAACGAAGCAGGAGCACTTGTTACAGCGCCTGCATCAAGAACCAGTCCCTGGAACTTAAACAGGTAATCATAATCCCTCCCCTGAGCAACACTTAAAGAATGAATGCCACTGGTAAGAGGAATTGATGTCAGATCAATTGTTCCTCCGGTATTGTTGTAACTTACCCAGGCACCATTATCTATTTTGGCGTAAAAGTTACTCGTATTACCAACTTTTATTTTTACAGTTGTACCGGAAAAATTTACTTTGATATAAGCACCTCCCCAATAACTTACATATTGATTTGTATCACTAAAATCCCAGCGTCCGAAATATTTTATATTCGGATCATCCGGATTACCGGCAACTGCCGCTATTTTTGAAACACTCACATCATTATTCCTAATGGGAATAGCTGTTTCGATAGCATTCTTTTTTGTACAACTATTAAACAAAAAAGAAATAGCTATTAAGAGTATTCCACTTATTTTTCTAAAATGCATGATCTTGTTTTGTAGTAATTGTTTAAGGGAGTTGTATTGACCATTGCTGATTATTGCCACCATCATTTGTCCACTGCTCGATAAGTGTACCAGCTTCGGTAGACTGCCTTGGAACATTTACTACTTTTCCGCTCTGCACTCCCTGGATAAAATAATAGCCATTAGCCGTTGGTGTTATTACCCATTGCTGATTTGCGCCGCCGCTATAATCGTACAATTGGATTTTACCACCGTCAATAAGACTCTGCCCTGCCACGTCAAGTGATTTTCCACTTTGTACACCAATAATTTTATAATGATCGCCACCAAGACTTGTCAATGTCCAGCGCTGATTATTCCCGCCAGTATAATTCCATTGCTGAACAGAACTACCGTTGGCCGTCAGTTCACCTTTTACGTCAAGCGCCATTCCACTGTTACGGTTTATAATTTTGTAAGTTCCATTGGTCAGGGGACCAGCTCCTCCAATAACATGAGCTGTAGGATGTGTAGCCTGATAAGGAATCTGACCTTTGATCATCCTGCCGGCATCATTAGTAAGCCGCAGATAAAAATCTGATGATACGGCAACGCCATCCTGATCGAGATTAACATATGACTTATCAGCAGGTGCCTGAGAGGCATTTTCTGCAACCTTGAAAATGGACGTACCTTCATTCATCTCATCAAACATGGCGATATAAAGACTTTTAACACCCACTGTTTTCATTACAGCTACCTGCGCCCACATAAAATCACCATGATTTCTCGGTATTTCATTCAGCTTACTTGAAGCATTAGTATTATGGAAAGAAAATCCGGGATAAGCAATCGGCTGATAATCGATACCATGCGCTTCACAATAATCATAATCTCCCTGAATCCAGGGTTGATAGGAAGCCACTACCTGGGCTGCTACTGCCCATGGTGCAAGCATATTAAATGCATTGTAAACACTGGTGAAATTACTCCGGGAAAAACCATCCGGAGTAGGAGTACGCCAGTTCATAGGCACACTGCCGATTACATAACATCCCTGGCTTTTAAACCAGTTGATAACGTCGAGGCATGCTGCCGAATCACCTCCTCCGGGAACAGTAGCCCCCTGGTAACCCATACCAAATATGCATACAACTGGTTTACCATTCTGCTTTGCATAAGCTGGAGATGATAACAGGTTAAGTGTACCCTGAATCGTACTTATCCAGTCAGTTTTTAAAACCGATTGCATGGTCTGGTTCCCCGAAATATCATACATGATGTAAAATTTCCGGCCAGTAGCTTCCGCTGCATTTTTAACCTTCAATGCCATACCATCCCGCTGAGATTTGAACGGAGGGTCTGACAGTTCTCCAGTGAACCGCTGAAGTGCGGCGCAGTCAATACCATTTTGCTGCATCCATTGAAAATGCAGATCGACAGTTGACTGATCATATGAAGAAAACATTTTTGCTGGCTGGCCATTTCCAAGATTCCCTGAAGTAGTCTGGTATGTAACTGAATATTCCCGCAGATCCGGCCACATATCAAGGTTCTGATGCGTCCATCTGTTCACTGCCGATCCATCGCCCGGGGCGGAGAACCAGCCCTGATAGCCAACGGTTACTTTCCCAACAACATCTCCAACAGGAGATCCTGCTACTGCTGCTGTGGTTTTATCACCAGCATTTAAATTTTCATTGGAAGAATTTCTTTTGGAGCAACTGAATAATGATAAACATAAGAGTGCTAAGTACAATAAACTGGGTTTCATCATAAGATAAATGGTTATGGTTAATATTAAAAGGGAAATCCTTTTATTTTTCAGGGCTGGTTATTTCAAAGCATATGCCATTGTGCTAATTCATTGTTTTGCTGTAGGATACAAGAAATTGCTCTCTCATAAAAATTACGGCATCCCGTATATTTATGAGAGTACTTCGATATTTCGTAAATCAATATCTTATGCTTTCCGGGGCAGTGGCACATTAATATGCCAGAGATCTTTTAACGCCCTTCTGGCAGCATGGAAACCACACATGCCATGTACTCCTCCTCCCGGAGGTGTTGAAGAGGAACATAAATAAAGTCCTTTGGCAGCAGTACGATAGGGAGAAATGCGCAAGGCCGGACGGGTAAAGAGTTGCCAGATATCCAGAATACCGCCATTGATATCTCCTCCAATATAATTGGGATTATATTCCTCCAGTTGTGCTGTATTAAAAGTATGCCTGTCCAGAATCAGATCTCTGAATCCTGGTGCAAACCTTTCTATTTGCTTTTCAATAATCTCAGTTCTGTCGGCAGTCGAACCATGTGGTACATGGCAATATCCCCATAATACTTGTTTACCTTCCGGCGCCCTTCCGGGATCAAAGAGGCTTTGTTGTGCCAGCAACACATATGGGGAATCATTAAGTCGCCCGGCATTAACATCCGCTTCTGAACGGGTAATTTCTTCAATGGTATTACCCAGATGAACTGTGCCTGCCTGCCGGCATTCCGGGGCAGTAAAGGGTACTGGCCCATTAAGAGCCCAGTCTACTTTAAACACTCCCACGCCATAGCGATATTTTTTCAGCTGCCAGCGATAGAGGTCATTAAAAGACTCTCCTGCGATTTCCAGTAATTGCTTTGGTGTAATATCAAATAAGATCGCTTTTGCGGAAGGTAACTCCGACAATGATCTTACATAGTGCCCCGTCTCTATTTTGCCTCCCAGCGACTTAAAATAGGCTACTAATGCTGCTGCAATACTTTGCGACCCACCCTTTGGCAACGGCCATCCGGTCAGGTGTCCATTTGCCATCAATACCAGGCCAACGGCAGCAGTAGATAAAGTATCCAGTGAGAGCAGGCTGTGGGCAGCCATGCCAGCCCAGAGACCTTTCGCTTCTTTTGTACGGAACCCCTTTGCCACACTTTGTGCTGAACGCAGCGCCTGCAAGCCAAAGCGGGCCATATTAAGCGGGTGCTCAGGAAAGTGTAATGGTCCCAGCACATCGGGAGCCAGTCCCGGCCAGTCTCTTACCACTGGTTCCAGTAACCTCAGGTAAGCATCTTTATCGTTTCCTAACAGAGTAGCCGTTTCTGTGAGATCTCTTTTCAGTATTGCAGCATGGCCATCATCAAAAGGATGCGCAGCAAGTACCGGCGGGTGAATGTATTCCAGCCCGAACTGTTCGAGGGGCAATGTTTGCAGAAAAGGAGAACCCGCACCCATTGGATGGATGGCAGAACAAACATCTGACCAGTATCCTGGCAGAGTCAGTTCTGCGGTTCGCAAACCGCCACCGGTATTTGAATGGCCTTCTATTACCAGTACCGACAAGCCAGCCTGTTGAAGGGTAATAGCTGCGGCCAGTCCATTAGGGCCGGAGCCCACAACTATTGCATCGTATTCTGTAGACATTGGATTTCAAATTTACAGATATCGGGATGATAAAAATGTTTTTTTGTGGTGTATGAGCTTTAGGCCTACCATCGCCCACCTGAATTCTCCGGTATTACTTTCTTCTTTCATATTCTCATGTCACATCTTTAATCAATTATTTATATAGCCCGCAATTGACAAAGCCAGGTTAATTTACAACATTTGATTGATCAATATTTCCATTTGAAGTAAAACAATTCCTGTTGTATTTAATGTAGGTACAACTACTTATTTTTTTTACACACCTCCATTCTGTTAAACTTTATTTTATAAAATCCTGTTACGACTATTGCAAAATCAAAAAGTATTTCTTAGATTCACTTTAGGAAATATTCGCCAACAATTACATAACCTAAATCTGGACCCATAACCCTGTAGTATTTCACTTTAAATATTCATTAATTATTCAAAATCCAAAAAAGAAAAACATGAAAAAGTTAGCCTTGCTATTCTTTGTGCTCGCCGTTGGCACAACAATCGCTGTTACAGTTAAAGCCAATCAATCGAAAAGAATCCCTTACTGCCATTGCGAGCCAGATATTAAATGTAATTCCACCGGAGCCTGGGGTATCAAAACACAGCTCTGCCCCTGATCTATTATCTGAAATTATTTATTCTATTAAATCTTAAAAGTTAAAGGCTGCCCATGCAGCCTTCTCTTTATGAAAAAAAATCTGCTGATACTATCCGCGCTATTATGTTGCGCAATGATCGTCATGTACATACTTGTAAAAGGAGCTGAACCTGACAGAATATTTACGGATCATACAAGAAATTATGACAGGTATAAATTACAGGCAATTGATACAGTTCAATTTCCTGGCCGGGTAAGTATTATGAAAGTGGCGCAGGGGAATGTTTATGGATATGTGTACAGTAAAACTGCCATTTTAAAATACAATACCCATCTGCATCAAACAGACTCTTTCTTCACAAACAGAATACTACCTCTAAGTATAGTTACAAGGCTCGAAATTGACACCAATACAAATACTTTTTATCTCTTTGACGATATTGGTAAAAAGATCACATCTTATCAATCAGGTACCGGAAAACTGGATAGTATAATTTACCCTGATACTACAACTGCCAGATCATTTAAGGATATATATGAAACTGCATTCCTGATAACAAACTATGATACCACTAAAAAGGTAACGCAATTAAAACTGAGAAACTTCAACGCTCCTGTGCAGGACAGTACCCTATATGAATTTCCACGCTTTGAAGATGGCGGTCTTTCTGCCGATGGATTTTATATCCGGAACATGCCTTCCCGAAATCACTTTTATATTCCATTTTATAACTCCGGTATTATAAAGTATGATGAGCAACATAACAAAATCCAGGTTATTCATACAATTGATCATACTCCTCCATCCAATATAGCTGTACCCACTGGTAACATATATACCAGGTCAAGCAAATCGATTGTAGTCAACTCAACTGCTACTTCCGATCAGGAACATCTCTATATACTTTCTTACGTATTGTCTAAGGATGTTTTGTCCAGCGGATACCGGGGCCCGGCAATAGACGTTTATAATATAATGAGCGGTAAATACGAAGGTAGTTTCAGATTACCCGGCTATCAGAATAGCCCTGTATTACAATTGGCAAAATGTTCAGATACGCTAATCGCTGCCTACGAAAAAAACATTCTTCTTTTTAAGCTGACATCTCAATGAAAAATTATATTCTTCAAACAATTGTGATACTTATATGCATGCTTTTCATGTATGCTGGTATTTTTAAAGCAATGGATTACCAAATCTTCCTGTCTGATATGGGTAAATCACCGTTACTCGTAAAATACGATAAGAACCTGTTGGGGCCAGTTGTATTAGGTACAGAATTTCTGATTGTATTTCTGTTAAGTTTTCCCTTAACAAGAAAAACAGGGCTCTTTTTATCTTTCTTTGTGATGGCCATCTTTACCTTTTATTTATCCACGCTGTTCTTCTTCTTTACAAATATACCCTGCTCATGTGGGGGTATCCTTGGGAAGATGTCTTACCCTGTGCATATTGTATTTAACATCTGTTTTACATTACTGGCCGCCACGGGAGTATTGCTCACAGATAATAATTACAAGAAGGCGGTTGCATAATCTTATTTTTCGATTGCAACTTTTTTAGTGATTTTCATTACACTAACCTCTTGCGGTTTAGCAGAAGATATCAGTTTATAAGGCCTGTTAAAGGCCTCCTGGGATAACTTAAACCTTTCAGACAGCTTCCTTATGATATCTTTAGATAAGCTTCTGCGATAGTTTAGAATATCAGATACTAAACTTGTGCTAATTTCCAGCAGCTTGGCCAGATCAACTGATTTAAGATTATTCTCATTCATGAGATAACGTAATAATTCGATGGGATCTGCATCCGTAAATGTGCTATGTTCTGCATCCCATTTTTCGATTAATACTGTTAAAAGTTCGATAACATCCTGATTGTACTTATTTTTCTTTTTCAGTGCTAACAATGTTTCTAATTGGTTACAATACTGTTTGTACTGCTTTTCAGTTTTAATAACTTTAAATTGTAAAGTATCCATAAAAGATAATTTAATATTCACTTACTGTATATTGTTCTTTAGCATTACGAGGATTCTCGTCCCATTGATTATACTAAGTTAATAAAAGTACGCATTATGCGTATTTATTTTTTCAAACAATTACTCCTTAAACATGGACTATTAAGATTAGTGCAAATCGACCTGTATTTCTACTATATTTGCAACCTGCCAAACAAGGGCATTGTAGCAATTAATCAATTAAATACTAGTATGTTCTGTCAACTTAAGAGCCGCCACCTGGCGTTATTCCTGTTATTATTCATTGCAGGCCTGGGCTGTGGAAAAGAGAAATCTTATGAGCCGCCAACTACCCCAACTACAGAAATCCCGGGAACAACCGGTGGTACTGCCCAATTTTCGTTTATCGCTTCAGGTACTAATTGTTCAGATGCAACTGCTGCCGGTAACTACCAGACAGGTACAGTGCTGGGCACAGATGCCAAAGTGACGATTACTGTAAATGTCACAAAAATTGGTAACTGGACAATGTCTACCAATTCATTGAACGGCATTTCATTCACCGGCACAGGCACCTTTACGGCTACTGGTTCTCAGATGATAACGCTGAAGGGCATAGGTACTCCTCAAACTGCCGGGATCAATTTATATGCCTTCAACTCAGGGAATAATACATGTAGTGTTGCTGTTGCAACTATCCCCGGTAATTCAGATCCTGGTAGTGCTACAGAATATTATTATAAGATTACGATAGATGGTAAGACCTATGAGCAAATAGTTACGATGACTAATGATTATGAAGCTGGGTCCAGTCTGAGTGGCGTGGATGATGTAACAATATCTGCCGGTATTAACTATTATGTTATAGGAGAAAGTGAAACACCTAAAGGGAAAACTGGTTTTGGTGTTACCCGTGGTACCATGCATAACTATCTGAATGCAACCAATAATACTTTTAAAGCCTTTTTTGCTCCCGGTAGTTATAAGATAGTAAAAAGCTTTGCAGATGGAGATGGCGTTACCATTGGCTGGCTGGATGCTGATGGGGAAGAGTGGGGAACGGAATACGGTACAGGAGATCAGACAGGTAGTACATTCAATATTTCCAGCATATCTGATTCACCGGATCTGACAGGGACATTCTATCTGAAAACAAAAATGCTGTTCAAATGCAAACTGTATAATAAGAATACAGGAGTTATGAAACAGGTAACCAATGGAGAAATGGTAGGGCTCTTCGGAAAAATCTGATAATATTTAAGAAGGTATAAGAGAGGTTGTATCAAAGTTTGGTACAACCTCTTTTCATTCGGACACTTGATGAAGAACAATTGTCGTTTATCCGATCCTTAGGCCCTTCGTTTATTTCTTACAACCTCTTTTATATTATTCCCCCCAGGCAGTAATCACCAGATTCCTTGGTCCTCCATGATCACGATGCTCACATAAATAAATACCCTGCCAGGTACCGAGAGCCAGTCTTCCGTTACGGATAGGGACCATCACCGAGCTACCTAATAAAGCAGCCTTCAAATGGGCAGGCATATCATCAGGACCTTCATCATTATGGATATACTGAGGATCATTTTCTGGCACTGTTTTATTAAAGTACATTTCGAAATCCATTCTTACAGTAGGATCTGCATTTTCATTTATAGTTAACGATGCTGATGTATGCTGAATGAACACCTGGCAGATGCCTGTTTTGATTTCCCTGATATTAGGAAATGCTTGCATCACTTCTGTTGTGATAAGATGAAATCCTCTTCTTCTTTCTCTTAATTGTAATGATTCCTGGTATATTTTCATGATTAATTCTTTGATTGTCCTGCCATCTTTAATTTCAAGATACCTCCTTTTGCAAGATCTGCAAAAGATAATCGCAGGCTTTTATCCGGTCGTAATAAAAACAGGTTTATTTAATTTGTACATTTACTTACAAACCCATAAAAAAATGCTGAAGCTGGTATTACTTCGTCATGGACAAAGCGAATGGAATCTGGAAAACAAGTTTACAGGTTGGGAAGATGTAGACCTATCCGAAGAAGGTATTAAGCAGGCAAAACATGCTGGTCAACTATTAAAAGATAAAGGTTACTCTTTTGATATCGGGTTCACCTCATTACTCAAACGCTCTATTAAAACCCTTCACTTTGTACTGGAAGAAATGGATCTCCTATGGATTCCTGAACAGAAATCATGGCGTTTAAATGAAAGATTCTATGGTGCTTTACAAGGATTAAATAAAGAGGAGACCATTGCAAAATATGGAGAAGCACAGGTACATAAATGGAGAAGAGATCCACATGAACATCCTCCAGCAGTGGATCGTACTGATCCCCGCTTTCCCGGCAATGATTCAAGATACAAAGAACTAACAGCACGGGAATTACCACTGACGGAGAATTTAAGTGAAACAATGAACCGGGTATTACCTTACTGGACAGAAACAATTATGCAGGCCGTACGGAATCACAAGAAGGTGATCATATGTGCTCACGGCAACAGCTTACGGGCATTGATTCAATATGTGGATCATCTAACAGATGAGCAGGTAACCGAATTGGATATCCCGACAGGAGTACCCTGGGTGTATGAACTGGATGAAGACTTTAACAGGATCAGGCATTACTACCTGGAATAGCAATAAAAAATGGGCCAACTAAAAAGGATTTTCCGCGATTATAAATGATCATAAATACACCGCGCCTGCCTGTTTAGTTTCTTAATTTAGCTTGGGTATAAGATTATGGATTAGATCTTTATTATACTTCACCTAAGCATCACGGCAAACAAGGTGTATTTATTGATCATTTACAATCTATAGGGCTCCCTTTTTATCTTTTTAGCAGGTACGGTTCTACTGCTGCACGCCATATTTTATACCCCTCACGATTCATATGCAGCATATCTTCCACAAATAATTCCCTGCGCAGTTTTCCATCAGGTGTTAACATTAAGTTGAAGATATCAATATAAGTTGTGTTCTTTTCAGTCTTCAGATAATCACGGATCAGTTCATTGGCGGCCTTTGCCTTTGACTGGTATATCTCTCTGCTGGGACTTGGTTTCATTGATATATATACAACAGGTACATCTGGCAGTTGCGCCCTTAATACTTCCATCAGATGTTTCGTTCTGTTCAGGATAGAATCAGCAGTCGTCTTTTCATCTGGCACATCATTTTCTCCTATATACAGCACAATCTCCCGTGGATGATACGGGAATATAATATCTTTAGCATAATAAGTAATATCATCAGTAACAGCTCCCCCGATTCCCCTGTTTAAAACCACATAGCCTGCAAAGGTTCTTTCCAGATCATTCCATTTACGGATGGAAGAACTACCAACAAACAGAATAGGATCTGCCGGAGGTGTATACATCTCGTCGTACTTCTTAATGGTTTGAACATCATCCCAGAATCTGGGTCTATCCTGGGCATAGAGCAAGCTTCCGGTTAGGAGCAGAAGGGTTAGTACAAGTATTTTCTTCATACAATGGTTTTACCAAATATAGTGTAAA
Source organism: Chitinophaga sp. CF118 (assembly GCF_900112615.1). Lineage (GTDB taxonomy): Bacteria > Bacteroidota > Bacteroidia > Chitinophagales > Chitinophagaceae > Chitinophaga. Next base: position 112,426 of record NZ_FOMK01000004.1, read on the forward strand.
TTCAATATAAAGAAACAGTGGTTCTTTATATTGAATTTACACTATACGTTACCGGTATACATCAGTTCAAAGCTCTCCGGTAACCGGGAATATAATGTTATTATTAATCCGCTTGCTGGTTCTTCAAAACATTATTACTTTGTTTCCTGTATTTAAGAATGTTCACATACTTCAGTGCCAGACGATTGCCGTAGTTCTCATATGCCTTCTGTGCCCATTGTATACCAAGGTCAAGGTCGCCATTTATTTCGCAGATGATTGCCATGTTATAACATGCCCTGCCAGCAATTTTACTGTCTGAGGATGTTGTTTCCTTCTTCCATAATTCAGCAGCGCCTTTCCAGTTTCCTGTTTGTGCTTTACGTCTTCCTATTTTAAAATTCTCAGTTCCTTTTACATAATAGTCCCTTGACACTCTGATCCAATAAGGAATTATTCTGAATGCATAGTCGTGTCCTGCTTTTCCGCAAACTTCTTTTAAGGCCTCTTTCCGGTTAAGGATAGCTCCAGCAGCAGCTACCGGATTGATACCCTTTCCTGAAAATGTAATATCCTTTATCATAGAATACTCATCCAGTACAAGCCTATCGGCAGGATCATAAATCCTCCAGCCTGTTTTTACAGTTGTAAGCATATTGGCGTGATGCTCAATTCCAGGAATACTTCCCAACGGTGTATTTATTTTTATTGGAACGGCAGCATAACTTATTTTGGAATCTGTATCAAACAGCTCAAGTGCAAAGAGTGCATCCACATTGTTTTCCCGGCATATTTTATCAATGATATCCCAGGATAAAGCAGACGGGAACTGTCCGGGAACATTTGTTCTCAGATCAATACTATTAAATGCGGTAACATTTGTGAACCTGTTATTTTTAATGAGCTCATCTGCAAGTCCGGTAATACCTGCCTGTGCGGTTTCTTTGTCAAGGTTATCCCCTTCAAGACTAAGTACTTTGTCTACAACATCAATGGCTTTATTCTTGTCTGCAACAATACTCCTGTTCACAATCCCCACTGTTTTAATATTGGGAGGGATAGTTACAGGTGCCGGTTCCAAAACACTGATGTATACCAATTGAGTTGAACTGCACGAATAAAATGTAAATGTTACTAAAATAACAGATAATAGTTGTTTCATAGGTCTCGTTTACGTTAATTGCCCCTTTCAATAAGGGAGCATATGCCCTTATTCATCAACAAGATAATAATAATTATTATTAATCATATATTAAAATATAAAATAGTAACAACAAGGCACTTATGATCCCCGGAACCCATTTCCGGTATCTAAATTTTTATTACATTGTAACACACTACCCAATCATATTTTAAAATTTATTTCTTTTATGACAAGCGTCAAACTGGCATTCTACGCACGCCTGGCCCTCGTTCTGCATGCATTGATACTAGTATTGTTCCTGATGCACTTTGGTAAAACGCTTATTATTCCGCTGTTTTTCGCGCTGCTGATATCATTTGCATTACTGCCTGTATCAAATCAACTGGAGAGATGGGGATTACACAGGAGCCTTGCGTCGGTATTATCCATACTTTCATTTATAGTGATTATAGGATCTTTTATTTACATATTGAGCCACCAGGTGGTGAGTTTTACCCATAATCTGCCGGAGCTGCAATCGAAAGTTTCCGAAATGATACAGCAGATCAGCTCATGGGTGTTCAATACTTATCATATCGATTACCAGCATCAGGCCACCTATCTGAAGAGATCTGCCGGCAGCCTCGAGTCTACGGCTTTTACTTCCCTGGGTGCTACTTTTTTAGGTGTAGGAGAAGTTATCATCCTCACTATCTTTTTCCTGATCTTCACCTTCTTTATGTTATATCACCGCCGTCTCTTCAAACGCTTTATTGTGGCTTTATTCCCGGAAAGTGAACTACATAAGGTAGAAGATGTGATCATTAGTGCCAAAAGCATGATTAACCGTTATATCATCGGACTCTTAACTGAAATGTTCATACTGATTGTACTCTTATTATCAACCTTTGCAATCTTAGGTATTAAATATGCCCTGCTGATCAGCGTAATGGCGGCATTGCTCAATGTAATCCCCTACCTGGGTATTTACACTGCTATGGTCATCAGCATGATTATTACATTGGCCGATGGAACTCCCAGTCAGGCTCTCACTGTCGGGATCGTATTCATAGTGGCTCATTTCGTGGATGCCAATATATTACTGCCACGTATTGTAGGTGGCAACGTAAAATTGAACCCGCTCATTACTATTGTGGCAATATTGACTGGTAAACTGATCTGGGGTATTCCCGGTATGTTCCTCTTCATCCCGCTGGCAGCAATCATACGTATTATCAGTGAAAAAGTGGAAGGGTTACAACCCTGGGCTATCCTGATGGGAGAGGATAAGGAAGAAAAAATAGAGGAGAAGGATGTGCCTTAATTTATTATTGCTATTAATCAATAAATACACTGCATCTGCCTGTTTAGCTTCTTAATTTAGCTTTAGAATATAATTTTAGGTTAGATCTTTATTGACCTTCACCTTGTCATCACGGCAGACAAGGTGTATTTATTGATTAATAGCAATCCCACTTATTTATCTTCCAACGCTTTTCTTACCGCTGGTGCTACTTTAGTACCGTACAGTTCTATTGAACGTAATACTTTTTCATGTGGCATATCATCTCCTACCAGTTGTGCAAGGAAACGTGTATTCCCAAATAACTCATACTGAGCCAGGATCTTATCGATTGCCTGCTGCACACTTCCCACCATTAAGGGACCTTTCTCTCTCAGATATTCAAACTGTGCTCTGCTGAGGGGCGACCAGCCTCTTTCCTGCCCTACACGGTTCATCAGTACCTCATATCCGGGATAGAAATCTTCTGCTGCTTCATCTGCATGCTCTGCTATATGAAACTGTGAGCTGATTCCCAGTTGTAATTTACTGGCATCATGACCGGCATCTGTTGCGGCCTGCCGGAATGTTTTAACGAAAGGCACAAAGAACTCAGGAGTACCTCCCAGCAATGCCAGCATAATAGGTAGGTTCATTCTGCCTGCACGTTTTGCAGATGCAGGTGTACCTCCGGCTGCCAGCCATATGGGCAATGATTCCTGGAGGGGACGTGGATAAATGCCACGATTCACAAGAGGTGCTCTGAATTTACCTTTCCAGGTAACGATCTCATGCTGGTTGATGTTCAGCAGCATTTCAAGTTTTTCATTGAATAGCTCGTCGTAATCATCCAGTTTATATCCAAATAGCGGGAAAGATTCAATAAAGGAGCCACGGCCTGCCATGATCTCTGCACGGCCACCCGATACAAGGTCTACTGTAGCAAAGTTCTGAAATGTTCTAACGGGATCCACTGAACTAAGTACGGTTACAGAACTGGATAAACGTATGTTTTTAGTAATGGCTGCCGCTGCTGCCAGGATTACCTCTGGTGCTGAGATCATAAAATCAGAGCGGTGATGTTCTCCCAAAGCAAATACATCCAATCCTACTTCATCTGCCAGCTTTATTTCAGCGAGTAACTCCTGCATGCGCCGGTGTGCATTCACTGCATTTCCGGCTCCATTATCCCGACGTACATCTCCAAAAGAGCTAATGCCTAATTCCATTTTCATATTGTGCTACTTTATGGTGCAAATATCGGAATGTCACTTTACTTTCGGAAATACCGGCGGTTTCCCGTGGGGAACTATGTATAGGGTGATGCTATCGGGATTTTTTCATATGACTGCGATTTGTGAAAAGACAACTGTATGTTGCTCGCTATGTTAGCCTTATTTTTACTTAATACAGGATCTCTGTTAAATATGGTCCTGGCACATACTTAAAACCAACAACGGGTTATGATAGTTACTCTGTACTGTATACATGAATGCGGTCCATGAAAATGGGGTTGGACAGCAGACTGCGCTTTGCTTCTTAAAAAAAAGATATAGGGAAACTAATAAAAGATATAGGGAAAGGTTTTTCAGAAGATTGGGATTCACAGGTAAGGAACAGACCAGGCTTACACCTGGTAGAAGGACAGACGGAACAATTAGATGGCAGGTTTTCTACTAGTTCAATCTTTCCTCGTCGATTAGTTCGTATTCGGGATCGTCTTCCAGGGTAATGTAATAGCCATCAGTTACCATTATACCGGGAACTACTAAAGTAATATCAATTACATGAAGTAAAAGAATTTCGTCATTCATCTGTAATGCCAGGTCGGCTGTATAATGGGCTACATTTTCAGATGTAATTGGGAAGTCAACTGCGACTATTAGCTTTTCCATTTTATAAGGTTTTATGGTTTGGATATTACTTGCAAGCTACCTGGTATCCAGTCCGGAATAAATGATCCGGCAAGGGAAAAATGATGATGTTTATCATTACAGTGGATGACTTACCAACCCTCTGGTAGATAAGCTGAACCAGGGATGAACAATTTTATAATCATACTTGTATGCTGGTAATTAAACATGGCAGAAGATAATAAGCTGAGAAACCTCATCAATCATAATACTCTCTTTACAGCGAATGCAACTTTATGCCGGCAGTGATCGGTTATCATGGCAACTGTATCAACATCATTTGGATAAGTTAACGGAATAGCACTCACTTCATCCAGCAATCTCACCTGTTCAGCGGTTAAATCAATACCGGCGACAATAATATTATCATACCAAAAAAGCTTTAGATATAACCTAAAGCTTTTTTGGTAATTTATTTATTTTCCCGGTAGAAGATATACCCTCCGTGATAAAGAGTATCATCGCCTTTGAAATCTCCTGTGGCTGTGAATCCTGTATCATCCCAATACATAATATGATCACCTTTTACTTCATAACGTCCGGTGTATGCACTTTTCTTAGTTCCACGGGCTTCATCATATTTTCCGTTGGGCAATAGTTCCTGCCTGATATAGCCGTCGGCAGTTACCCACATACCAACGTATTTGTGTTGCTGTTCCATAAGAATTATTTTATAATTCAAAGGTACATATGGAGTGAAGCAGATGTTTTATAGATTTCAAACAGATTGTTGTATAATTCAAACATTATTTATGCAGGCCCTTCCCACGCAGGTATGCAAGCAATGCAGCCGGCCTGTCCGTCTGGATAACAGTAAATCCTTTGTCCAGCAACCATTGCCAGCTATCTTTTATATTTCCGTCATCTACAGCCATATCATCATAATGACCTCCATTCAAACTTGCCCATAAAGCATTCACCCATACTCTGGAACCTTTTTGTTTAATAGTGTTCAACTGAGATAAAATAGCTGAGGTATCACTCTTAAAGATCAGCTCAAAAGCCGTTGGTTTTATCTGTTCTTCAAAATCATGGATCATATTTAATGCAGCACTATCATCCAGTTGTACCATTGACATATAATGGATCTTATTTAGCACACCGGAATAATCGGTCTTTACTTTAGCAGCAGAAAGAAAATAACCTTTGAAGATAGCCTGATGTACGGTCCCTGTTTTCTCAAGCACAGCATAAGCTTCATTCATATAGTCATAACATTTATCCAGGTTTACCATTACCTTACCTTTTGCGGCCAGCATAGCTTCTTCCAATGTAGGAATCCTGTGATGCGTAGGAATACCCAGTCCATTTCGCAGATAAAATGTTTTCAGGGAATCCAGTGTATAATCTTTCACGCGTCCTTTACCAGTAGTGGTGCGGTCTATCTTATCATCGTGCATAATTACCAGTTGCCCATCTGCCGTTTTCTGAACATCGATTTCTACGATATCTACTCCCATGTCAATAGCATACCGGATTGCTGCAATGGAATTTTCCGGAGCATTCCGCCAGTCGCCCCGGTGTGCAGCAACAAGAATATCTTTTCCTAAAGGATTTTCAAATTTGCTGATGATCGCATTCACCTGTTGCCCAAAGCCCGAAATAGTGATCAGCAATAATAAAAATGGAAGCAGCTTTTTCATATAATCAGTTATAGTCTTTGTTTTGTTTAATAGATGGATCCGTATCTATCTGACCTTGTGGTACGGGCATTAAAAGATTATGGTTATCGATGGTTGTTAAAATACCGTTATCGCTAAACCACTTATTCATCACAGAAACAGCCGTGCCAGTGCGAACAAGGTCAAACCAGCGCTGCCCCTCTCCTATCAGTTCCAGTCTTCTTTCCAATGCAATAGCAGAACGGAGATCATCTTGTGTAAGTGCTGTTGTACCTGGCAGACCGGCTCTTACTCTCACAGAATCAATATAAGGTATTGCAGCAACTGTATTGTTCAATTCATTTTCTGTTTCTGCCAGCATGAGTAATACATCCGCATAACGTAATATCACCACATCGCTGCCCCCATCCGTAATTACTGTTGTTGGTTGTGAAAGTTTTTTGCAATAAGGGATACCGGCGGCTGTTACATCAATGTAGCTGCCTTTTCGTTTATCTGTTGCAGTATAAAGGTTGTACAAGCTTTTTGTTGGCAGATTATGTCCTTTTGCACCGGATTGTGTACCGGAGGGACTAAACTGCTGAAACATAGTACTGCCTTCAGTATTTCCATTCAAACCGGATGCAAACTGCACGGCAAATATTATCTCTGCATTGTTTTCATTAGCGATACTGAATACATCTGTGGTATTAGTCATTAACCGGTGCCTGCCAGAATTCACTACTGCTGTTAACTGTATTTTTGCATTTGTATAATCTTTTAAGGTCAGGTATACCTTTCCAAGCAGCGCCTGTGCTGCGGTTTTTATTACCTTACCAGATTGCGCGGAAGAAACCGGTAACTCATCTATTGCCTCTGTCAGGTCTTTTATAATCTGAGTATATACATCGGCAGAAGGTGTACGTCCTTGTCCGAAATATACATTAGGATCTGTTGTTTCTTTTAGTGCCAGTGGTACATCTCCATATAATCTTACAAGATTGAAATACAGCAATGCGCGGATAAATTTCATTTCTCCCTTGCGGGCCTCTTTTGTGGTGGCTACATTGTAAGAAATATTCTCTATACGGTTCAATACCACATTTGCTTTCTGAATAGCCTTATATGAATCCTGCCATGTAGATGCGATGATACCGTTGGAAGCAATCAGCGTAAACTGGTCCAGCTGTCCGTAAATCCCATCATCATTAGCAGGTACTTCATCATAGGTATTATCTGAAGGGATTTCGGCGATAGCCGGCATAAATAAACCGTATAATCCATTGAACTGTAAATTGGCATATACAGCATTCACATATTCTTCCACCTCTGTTTCATTGCTGAGGAAATTGCCAGCTTCTTTTTCTGTAGTAGGGTCCTGCATCAGTTGTTTTGTACAGGAACTTAATATGAATAACAATCCCAGCACAGGAATAATAACGCTTCTCTTTTTCATGATAGATAATTAAACAGTTTAAAAAGTTACATTAAACCCGATGATGAATGATTTTGCTACAGGGTAATTGGCCATTGACAATCCATTCGTCAGCACATTATCTGTAGAAGTAGCATCCGGATTATATCCCCTGAAATCTGTAATGGTAAACAGGTTATTGGCGGTAACATAAATCCTTGCTGCCGACATCTTAACTCTGGAAGCCCATGATGCAGGAAGTGAATATGCCAGTTGCAGATTACGCAAACGGAGATAATCGGCATTCTTAAAGAACATATTGGATGCGCGGGTTAATTTCCTTGCGCTGGATAAATTACCGAGATTTGGCTGAGCCAGGAAACCGTCAGGATTATCAACAGGATGATAGCGGTGATCGTAGTAATATTTACTGGGAACGGAAAAGCCTTCGCCGGATTCGTCAAACAAAGCAATCTGTCTGTCGTATGTCTTTCTGCCCTGGATACCCTGTAGTGCAAAACTTAATTCAAATCCTTTGTAAGAGAAATTGCTTGAAAAACCATAAGTGAATTTGGGATTATAGGTACCAAACCCCATACGATCGTCTGTGTCGATTTTACCATCATGGGTAATGTCTTCTACTTTATAATCGCCGGTGAGTGTACCAGCCATATGAGGACTGTTATCGATCTCTGCCTGAGTTTTATATACGCCAGTCACTTTGTATCCATATAGTTCTGCAACAGGCCCCCCTACCTTAGTTCGGAAATTGCTCTCTGATCCGGTAATGATCTGTTTCTGGCCCGGAGCCAATGCCTGCACTTCATTCCTGTTAGTGGCCAGGTTCCCGCTGAAACTCCATTTTACAGAACCAAGCGCAATATCAGTACCTGATAATTCTATTTCGAAACCGGAATTCTTTACTTTCCCTATGTTCTGGATAGAGGTGCTGAAGCCTGACTGATCTGGCACCGGCACATTTAATAACAGATCTTTTGTAATTGAATTATAGTAGTCTGCCGTTACATTGAATTTATTCCATAGGCCCAGGTCTATACCCAGGTTAGAAGAAGTTTTTGTTTCCCATGAAAGATTGGGATTAGGTGTAGTTGTAGCTACGAACCCTGCTGCCAGCGCATTACCATATACATAATTGGAGGAATTGACCAGCGCTTTGGAACTATAGGAACCGATCTGGTTGTTGCCCGACTGTCCGTAGGTAGCACGTATCTTAGCAAAGGAAACTACATTTGATTCAGGAAAGAAATTTTCTTTACTTAATATCCAGCCTGCCGTTACGGAAGGGAAATTTCCCCATTTCCTGTCATTACCAAAACGGGAAGAACCATCTCTTCTTATGGTAGCAGATAACAGGTATTTATCCATGTAAGCATATTGCGCACGGGCCAGGTAAGAGATCTGTACCCAGGTATACCGGGAAGCAGTAACATTAAATGCACTGGCTCCACCGATGTTGATAATATTATTATCTGCAATACCAGAGCCTGTCACCACTGTAGCTGATCCTGTTTCTTTCTGAAATGTGTATCCTGCCAGTACATCAAGATCATGATGTCCCCAGTTTTTTGTGTAGTTCAATGTATTCTCCCAAAGGTAATTAACATTGAAGTTTTTTGTTTCAGTAGCAATAGCAGGTTTGGGAGCTGCACCTCTGTACTGTCCTATATCAGAGGGGTTATAAAAATCAAACATGTTACTGATAATATCTCCACCCACCAGTGTTTTTAATTTCAATCCATTCAGTACTTTAAAAGACATATAACCATTACCGAATGTTCTGTAAAAGTCCCTCTTGTTTTTAATCTTCTTTGCCAGCGCTACTGCATTTTCGCCCAGTGCTCCATCTTCGGGTGTGTTGGCAATGATCTGTTTGCTGATAGCCAGTGAACCGTCTGCATTATAAGGACTAAAAAAAGGATACATGATATAGACATCTGCTATCGGATCATTGGACCAGTTGGTATTATTTTCAAAATAGTTCTGTGTGTTATAGGAAGGGTTGATACTTACACCCATATCAAAGCGGTCGGATAATTTTGTATCCAGTTTTATGGTACCACTATAACGTTTTAATCCATTGTTTATAACAATGCCCTGCTGGTTGAAATAGTTGCCAGCCACATAATAGTTTGTTTTAGCAGAACCACCGGAAATAGCCAGGTTATAACTGCTGATTTGTCCTTTTCTGAACACCTCATCCTGCCAGTTGGTATTTGTAAGGCCCTGCTCACCATCCAGGTAAGGTTGCAGATAATTAAGCCGCAGATCCCTCAGGCTTGCACCTTTTGATATACGGGTTGCTCTGTCATCATTAATACTTCTGTTTGCCGGATTTTTTGACACATAGCCCCAGTCTCTCGCCTCAGTAAAAAAGGTAGCCGCTTCATAAGCATTAACATACTTCACCCTGTCGGAGCGCTCCTGTGTACCTGTATAAATATCTACAGATACTTTAAACTGATCGGACTTCCCTTTTTTAGTTGTAACCAGGATTACGCCGTTAGCAGCCCTGGAACCATAGATAGCCGCAGAAGCCGGATCTTTAAGGATATCCACAGATTCAATATCCTGTGGATTGATGGAATTAAAAGAAGATCCTTCTGATAAAGGAAATCCATCTACCACGATCAGCGGATTTCTGCCTGCGGTTAATGTTCCTATACCACGGATTACGATCTGCGGGTCTGTACCTGGTTGTGCAGAAGCATCATTGATAACCACGCCCGCAGCTTTTCCAACCAGTTGTTGTGCAAAACTGCTCCCACCGTATCGGCTCAGTTCTTTTGACTTTACCTGTGAGATTACACCGGTCACCTTCATCCGGGATTGTTGTCCGTAGCCGATCACCACTACATCACTCAATGCTTTTGTAGACACGTTCATTCTTACCAGCAATGAATTATTATCACTTTCATTGATCAGGTAACTATTGGAAACATATTTTTCATACCCTACAGCAGTAAACAGGAAGTCATATTTACCTCCTACGGTTAAGTGATCGAAAGTATAGATCCCTTTTTCATTAGTAATTGTAACCTTTGTAATTTTACTACCTGTTTCGTTCATCTGTACGGTAACGCCAGGCATGCTCTCTCCTTTTTCATTCACTACCATCCCCTTTATCCGGGCTGTTTGCTGTGCATGTACAGTAAGATTCAACAACAGTATGCAGGCAGATATATACCCTATGAACTGCCGGAAAAATTTGTGATGTTGCTTTTGCATTTTCTGTTTATTTTTTGACAATAGGTTTCCCGTACTGCCCATTGGACAGTATCAGTTTATCTTATAAATCCGGATTTATTTTTGTTTACTGATGATTATTCTCTCCCCTTCTTTTTTGAATGTAAGATCATTCATATTACATATAGCCGATAATATTGTCTGCAGGGAATCGGACTTCTCAAAAGAGCCGGTAAATGACAATCTCTCAATAGCTGCAGTATCCATTTCAATTTGTACTTTATAGTATGTCCCTAACTGTGCGAATACATCCTCTAAGTCTGTTTTATTAAACGACATGGTGATGATATGCTGATTGGCAACAGTTGTTTTCTTTACGCCCACGCCTATATTATCAAACTGCTGTACGTGATATTGTTTCAGTTCAGTGTTCACTACAAACTCCTGTCCCGGAGTCAGATACATTTCTTTCATCACCATCCCACTACCACGGGCGGCTTTTATCACTACTTTTCCTTCTAAAAGCGTCACAGATACTTTACCGGATTTTGCGGTACTCACAGAGAATGCTGTACCAAGTGCAGTTGTAGTGAATCCTTTTGCAGTCACGCTAAACGGACGGTTGTTCTTTGCTACTTTAAAATAAGCAGTTCCTTCAAGTGTGATATTACGTTCCAGGCTATCAAACGATGGATAATAACAGATCATACTACCCGGTTGTAATTGTACAACAGAGCCATCAGATAAGTCGATCTTTTCTACATGACCGCCGTTATTAACATGCTGCAATAACTGCCGTACATCTGTTACATTCACTGCCAGACTATGCTTAAGCCGGGTGTTGTTACTGTATTGAAAAATACCCCATCCTGCTACGATTATAATCATAGCGGCAGCAACCCATCTGGTCCATCTGTTAACAGACACTATTTTTACCGGTGTTATCTTTTCACGTAAACCTGCCAGCACTTTATCCGCAGCAGCTTCGCTCAACAGCGTTTCACCTTTCTCTGCATGATTATCATATCCATGTTCCAGGTATTTCTTCCACGCACCTTCATGATCATTCATATAGGTGAATAGCTGCAGTCTCTCGGTATCTGTGATAGTACCAGCCCAGAATTTTTCTATCAGATGTTGAATTGTTTCCATGATTCAATTATAAATACTCCGGAAAGGAATAAATGGGGATGACTTTAATGTTACCAGATTGTTAACTCAGTAAGTATCGAGGAAAATGATCAGCAGAGATAGGGTTGTAAGGCTGGTAGAGGTGTACTCTCCGCTTACGTATCGCTTAATAAAACGGGTAGACTGTTTGAGGTAATCTTTTACAGAGGGTACGGAGATCCCTACTATTTCAGCCACTTCTTCATAGGGCTTTCCTTCCAGCCGGCATAGGCGGAATACTTCTTTTTTCCTCGCAGGTAAATGGTTAATAGCATCTTCTACTATAGAAAGCTGTATATCATATAATTCGTCATCGTCCTGTTCCTGGGGGATATCTTCGGGGTATTCATGCAATACAATGGCCGATTTTAATTGTTGTTTCAGATAAGTTGCGGCCTTATTATAACTCACTACAAAAAGCCATCCTGCCACAGATTTGTCCTTATGGATCTGCTCCCGGTTTTGCCAGAGCGCCAGAAACACCTCCTGTAAAATATCTTCTGCTGCCTCCGGCTGACGAACCATTTTAAAGATATTGGCATACACCGCCTGTTTGTACTGGTGGTACAACATTTCAAAGGCGGTTATACTTCCACCGGAAAGATCATAAATTAAAGATATTTCTGTTCTGCCCCCCTCCATACCCTGCAAAAGTACATTTTGGATTTAGGGGTGCAGGTTAAGAAATTGTGAATTCAGAGATTCTGCTCAATCAAGCGTTGCCAGTTAATAACTTCAATACCGTTGCTTCTTTTTTGTTCCTCATCACCACTATAAATAATATACCCTTTTTTTTCTCCACTTAATTCAAACCAGTATAAAATATTCTTAAAATAATCTGCATTCACCGTTTTCCCGGCTTTTATTTCTATAGGTAAAAGAGAGGTCCCGTTATCTATAATAAGATCAATTTCATGGCCCGTTCTATCCCTCCAGTAATATAAGTTAACCTGCTCGCCAGCATTAGTTCGTTTCTTTACAAGTTCTGATATTATAAACGTTTCAAAAATACTCCCTTTTAAAGGATGATTTTTTAGCTGGTTAACATCATTAATCCCTAATAATGAACAAATCAACCCCGTATCGTAAAAATAAACTTTGGGTCTTTTAACCAGTGTTTTATTAAAATTCTTAAAATGTGGTTTAAGCAGAAATATAATAAAACTACTTTCCAAGATACTGATCCATGATTGGACTGTTTTTGTATCTACTCCCGTTTCCACGGCAAGTGCAGCCATATTAAGTTCCTGACCTGTTCTTCCTGCCAATAACCTGATGAAACGTTCAAATACAATCAAATCTGTGATGTTTTTTATTTGTCTTACATCACGATCTATATATGTACGCAAGTAGTTAGGAAACCAATCCATGGGAGGAATATGTCTATCATGTATGGGTGGATAAAATCCATTTAGCATAATAGAGTTTTCGTCAGGTACTCCTTCACTTTTATCCCGGTATAGCTCAGAAAGACTGAAAGGCAAAAGGTACAAATAAGCTACTCTTCCTGCCAAACTTTGAGTAATATTTTGCTGTAATAAAAAATTATTAGATCCTGTTAGTATAAATTGCCCCGCATCCTGCCTATCATCCATAATTCCCTGAAGATAAGAGAACAATTCTGGCGTACGCTGTGCTTCATCTAGTATCGCCCCATTAGGATATCCGGCAAGAAAACCACGGGGATCTTCGATTGCAAATCTTCTGGTATCCGGATTTTCAAGTGATAAATATGGCTTGTGCTTAAATAGCTCCCTCACCAAAGTTGTTTTTCCAGATTGACGGGGTCCGGTAACCGCCACAGATTTGAATAAAGAAGCTAAATGAAGTATTTTGTTAGCAGCTGATCTCTGTATCATATAGCAAATTTACAGCGATTCGTGTAAAATATGGAATCAGATTCCATATTTTACACGAATTTTTAATTAAACTAGTGAAAATCAATAAATTAACTGTTTTTCAAATACTCCCTCCATTCTACCTATATTTATATATTGTTCGTAGAATCATTAGCATGGAAAGGAAATCATTTATCAAAATGGCAGCATTGCTGCCGTTCATTCCCTACTCATCACAGATTGAGCGGTTATTAAATCTGCCCGGTGTTTTCCAGCCAACGGAAAAAATGCCCGTTTTCTTTATAGGACATGGAGACCCGGAAAACGCCTTCAGGGATAACCCTTTTACACAAAGCTTAAAAAAGATGGGTAATGACCTGGTACGTAAGCCTTCAGCTATACTGATCATCTCCGGACATTACCTGACGGCAGAAGCCTCTTATCTGAAAGTACCGGATCAGTTCAACTGTCCTTATTATAAAGTATCCGGTGCTACTGCATTCAGCAAAGTAATCCCGGAAATGTCGCAGCAGGTGGAACTCGATGAAAGTAACGATCTGGATCATGGTGCCTGGGCTATTTTAAGACATATTGTACCTGAAGGAAACATCCCGGTCATGGAATTAAGTATCCCGGTATCGCAAAGGCTGGATTATCACTGGAACCTGGCGCAACATCTGAAACCATTGCGGGAAAAGGGAGTGTTAATCATAGGTAGCGGAAACATAGTACATAACCTTGAGTTAAGCCTATTGAAGGGTGTTTTTTCGCGCAATAAACCTTATTCATGGGCAATTGAGTTTGATGAATGGGTGAAGGCAAGGATCAATGAACGCGACTTTGGAAGTTTGTTTTACTATAATAATTTAGGGAAGATGGCCAACAAAGCTGTTCCAACTACGGATCATTATATTCCTATGTTATACAGCATTGCACTGGCAGATAAAAAAGAAGAGATCACTTATACTTATGAGGAAGTATTTTCTGCTATCAGCATGCGGTGTTTCAGAATAGGTAATAATTAAAAGATTAAACATGATTATTGATCACTTAGATCATCTGGTATTGACAGTGCAGGATATTGACAAAACATGTGAATTCTATTCGCATGTTCTCGGTATGACTGTAATTACTTTCGGACCAGACAGGAAAGCCTTGCAATTCAAAAACCAAAAGATTAACCTGCATCAGAAAGGAAAGGAATTTGAACCCAAGGCCGACCATCCAACCCCAGGATCAGCCGACCTTTGCTTTATTTCAGATACACCCGTTAAGGAGGTACTGGAAGAATTGCACAGTAAAAACATTCCGGTTGTAGAAGGTATTGTAGAAAGAACCGGTGCTGTGGGAAAGATCTTATCAGTTTATCTCCGTGATCCGGATAATAACCTGATAGAGATCAGTAACTATCAGGATATTTAAAATGGTCTGAAATAAACCCTGTTTGCGAGTGGTGAAAAAGGCCAGGGAATGGCGATGAAAATAATGATTAAAGCAAGCAGGAACCAAAGTAACATGGTCCGGAACTTCTCTCTGTGAATATCTTTTCTCTTAGCCAGTGCGGAGCCAACGGTCAGGATCACAATGGCCGTTACCATTATCGAGATATGTACCAAACCGAAAAATGTTATTTCCTGCTGGTGAATGGCTTCATGATAGTTTTTCCAGAAATATTTTATGACAGGACTCTGTGTATAGAGCAGGATGCCGGTCAGCAGCTGGATATGGGCAATTGTTACCGTCCAGTGCCTTACCGAATCATCTGTTTTTGTGAAGACTGAATTTGATCTGTAACCGGTATACGCTCTGTAAATAGCGTATAGCAAGCTTATTAGAACAAGCCACCTTAAGAGAGAATGAAAGAATAGAAAGAATAACATTTTTCTTATCACTTTAAAGACGCAGCAAAGGTCTTTATTGAAAAAGGAAGATGTTAGGACAAATAAATCCCTTTTCAGGATCTTTCAATCATTGGCATTAAAAACCTTGTAAATTGATATCTGCACTCTCTTTTATCTCCACCTTTTTACCCATTTTTTTCTGAATGATCTTAAAGTGATGCTGATCATCTTCACATAACAGAGAAATGGCTTTTCCCTGTGCTTCTGCCCTGCCGGTGCGGCCAATCCTATGCACATAATCTTTAGGGGAACGGGGTAATTCAAAATTAATAACAAAAGGCAAGCCCTGAATATCTATCCCTCTTGCTGCCAGGTCTGTGGCGACCAATACACGGAGGTTACCGTTTTTAAATTTCCGCAGATTCTCTACTCTTGCCGACTGGCTCAGATCACCATGAAAAGCGGCTGCCTGGATTCCATTCTTTGTCAGTTTCCCTACGATATTATCTGCAGATCTGATTGCAGAGGCAAATACGAGCACCTGTTCCATATTTTCACTCTTAATCAGGTATCTCAGGAAAGGTCCTTTTTTCTCCAGTGGTACATTATAGGCAACCTGTTCAATCTGCTCAATGCTGTTTTCCGTCTTTTCTTCAATGATTTCTATCTTGAAAGGTTCACGCAGCAATTGTAACTGGATATCATTAACATCGTTGTTTAATGTAGCAGAGAACAGGATATTCTGACGTTTCTCCGGTAAAAGGGCCAGGATTTTGTCCATTTCCTCTTTGAAGCCCAGGTTTAGCATTTTATCTGCTTCATCCAGTACCAGGATGTCTGCCCTGGAAATATGTACGGCTTTATTTTCGATGAGGTCCAGCAATCTGCCGGGAGTAGCAATTAACACATCCGTAAAGCGCACCGCCATCATCTGGGGATTGATGGACACGCCACCAAAAACGGCTGTTGTCTTTATTGTTTGAGGAAGATGTTTACTAAATGTTTTGAAAACGTCATTTACCTGGATAGCCAGTTCCCTGGTAGGCACAATTACCAACGCCCCTACATATCTGTCTCCTTTTGAAGCCCTGGTCTGAAACAGCTCCAGTATGGGTAATACATAACCAGCTGTTTTGCCGGACCCGGTTTTGGAGATGCCCAGGATATCTTTTCCACTTATAATGGCAGGTATAGCCTGTTCCTGTACCGGGTAAGGGTTTGCGTACTTTTGTTCCCTTACAGCCTGCAATAAAGGTCCAGATAATCCAAGTGATGAAAATGCCATTTTTTGCGCAAAGCTAGCATAAACTACGAAAAGTAACGCCTATATTTGTCGAACTTTGACACTATACAATGTAATATACGATCTTATGAAAAAAGGTTTTTTGTCATGTCTTGTTCTTTTAGTGCTTTTGACCAGTTGCGAAACCGCTCAGCAGGTCCTTAACAGCCTGCCTGCCAGCACCACTAATGGTCAGTTGAGCACAGCACAGATAGCCTCCGGGTTAAAAGAAGCATTGACCATTGGCACACAGAACAGTGCTACGAAACTTTCTTCTGTAAATGGATTCTTTGCAAATGCTGCTCTGAAGATCCTGATGCCCCCTGAGGCACAGAAAGTTGAGTCTACTTTACGTAACCTGGGTATGGGCAGTCTTGTTGATAAAGCTATCCTGTCAATGAACAGGGGTGCTGAAGAAGCAGCCAAATCGGCCACTCCTATCTTCGTAAATGCAATCAAACAAATGAGCATCACTGATGCTATCGGCATATTGAGAGGCGGAGATTTTGCGGCAACTGATTATTTCAAACAGAAAACTACGCTGGCATTATCGGATTCTTTCCGCCCTGTTATTGCAGAGGCTCTGAAAAAAGTGGATGCAACCAAATACTGGTCGGATGTTTTCTCTACATATAATAAGTTCACCAGCAAACCGGTAAACACCGATCTTTCTGCTTACGTTACGGAAAAGGCTGTTGCCGGAATCTTCCTGGAAGTAGGGCTGGAAGAACAAAAGATCAGAAAAGATCCCGCTGCACGTGTAACAGATCTTTTAAAAACCGTATTTGGCAGTGCACTGGCACAGGTTAAATAATTCCATATTTTTCCATTCTAGCAACTTTCTGCCTATTTTAGTATCCTTAAACTTAAAATCAAAGCCGTGAATACCACTACAGTGTCCTCACAAACCAATCAATTATTTGACTACGATAAATGGAATAGCCAACTTCCTGCATTAAGTGGAGAATACCAGCAGGCAAGTCCTTATCCACATATTGTACTGGAAAATTTCCTTAATCCGGAAGTATTGAATGCCTGTGTGGATGAGTTTAATAAACTCAATGAAGCTGATGGATGGATTAATTATGTCCATTATAATGAGAAAAAGGCGGGCCTGAACAAGCTGGATGCATTACCAACCACCATTAAGCGTACTATTAACGAATTGAACTCACCGGCATTCCTGGAATTCCTGAGTACCATTACAGGCATAAAAGGCTTAATGAAAGATGATCTGCTTGAGGGCGGAGGTATCCACCAGTCTAAAAGGAATGGTTATCTCAACATTCATGCTGACTTCACAGTTCATCCGCATCACCGCCACTGGCAACGTCGTGTAAATGTGCTGGTTTACCTCAATAAAGATTGGGAGGAAGAATGGGGCGGCAAACTGGAGTTATGGGATACAGAAATGAAAGCATGTGAGAGGAAGGTGTTACCCATATTTAACCGCTGTGTTATTTTTAATACAGATGCAGACTCTTATCATGGTCATCCGGAACCAACCACCTGTCCTGAAGATGTTTTCAGAAGATCTATTGCTTTATATTATTATACAGAAGAAGCTCATCCTTTCCGCAGGGCTACGCATTATATGGTAAGACCAGGTGAAAACAGAAAAAAATTGATGGTAAAGCTGGACAATACCATGCTGGCCGTTTATACTGAAATCAAGGGGATGCTCGGTTCTAATGATAAAATCGTTAGCAAAATCCTGCGCTTCTTCTCAGGAAAGAAATAAACACGAATAGCTTTTTGTAGATAAAAGACGGACTCCGTTGCAAGCCTCCTCTTAAACAGGAGTCTTACAACGGAGTCCGTCTTTTATATCCTTTGTTATTTAGAAGGTATTTCTCTCTTCAGAAAAACAAAACCGTTCTTTCTATATAGTTCTTTCAGTCCTGTAAATTGTTTATAATTATCAATCTTGTCTATTTTCGTAACAAAATAAGCAGGTTTGTCTATATCTCCGGAAAGCAGCCAGTCTTCATTGTAAGCATTTGCATTAGCTGGTTTTTCTTTATGTGTATAGAAAAACGGAGCATAACTCCAGTAACCTAATGCAGTTACATAACAATCTTCCCCTTGTCTTTCTATCAGGAAATCAATAGCAGCTCCCTGCGAATATCTTTCTACTTTAGGAACAATCATTGCAGCTGCAAAGAAGATAACAAGCGCAGTACCAGCAAAATAAGTCCAGGCCGCTTTATAGAATTCCTTCTTTCTTAACCACCTTACACCAACTATAATAGTGATCACCATAATTATTCCTGCAATACCTTCCAGACCATTCCATTTTACATCTGCCTCCATATTAGCCTGTGCAAACTTATCCTTCACATATGGAGCCAGTTTCCCAATATTTAACCCGATAAGAGGAACTGCCAGCAGCACTACAGAAATGATTACTCCCAATATGGTAGCAAATACCCCGGCATACTTCTTATAATTCATCTCTTTTCTATCCCACTTATAAAATGAATAGGCCGCCAGGAAAGTAACCGGGAACCATGCCATAGAAGAATAGTGAATAATGCGGGATTGTACAATCGTGAATAAAATAGTGACTACCCAGAAAAGGATAAGCATCCATTTCTTAAAATCCCTGTCAAACCGGCTAGTGGATGGTGTTTTAAAAAAAGCAGGAATCGCAAACAGAGAAGCCGGGAAACATCCTATGAGAAGAACCACATAATGATACCCCCAAAAGCCTTCCTGTCCGGCATCATGTGTAGTAAACAGACGGTATTGGTATTTCAGAAACTCAGTAATAAACCAAGGTCCGTTTTTAATAGTTTCATAACCATACCAGGAAGAAGTAATCAAAGAAGCCACCACCAGAAATAAAACTGCATGCCCCCAGTTAAAATAGAACCTGAATCTGTTATAAATAAAATAAACACCCAGAACTAACAAAAAGACCATCAATGCTACCTGCCCTTTGGTAAGAATAGCCAGCCCCATGAATACACCTGCCCATATAGCATACTGCACCGGCTTTTTCTGCAATCCCTCTTTATCAAATCCATTCCTTTTCCAGGTATATAAAATGAAGAAGTATAATGACAGAAAAATAAACAGGTTAAACCAGGGATCTATAATACCTGATTTGAAATACATATTAGGGAAAAGTGATCCACCGTAAGCGAGCGCCCAGAGGATACCAAATTTCTTATCGTAAATCCTTTGTCCGCAAAGGAAAAGTACCACCAGCGTAACTACACCACAGATCGCATTAGGGAAACGGGCAGCAAACTCCGTGATACCAAAAACTTTCATGGACAAGCTTTGCATCCAGAAAAACATAGGTGGCTTTTCCCAGAACGGCTTAAAGTTTACATATATACGCGTATAATCTTCCAGCTTGAGCATTTCTCTTGAACACTCTGCAAAGTTTATTTCATCCCAGTCAAACAAATGTACCCTGCCAAGAAAAGGAATAAATAAAAGAGCTGCAATCACTGACAACAATATAACATTCAGTGTTTTATTTGAATACATATGCTTATCGAATTTGTTGGAAGTCTACAAATATATGTGCATATAATATCTTTTACAAATCAGTTAATTATCAAAACATTAAATAGATCTAAATGGATTTACAGGCACCAAAAATACGCTACAGGATTTTTTGATGATAATGGCAGGGTTAACTGGTAAAATACCAGGCCTTATCCTTTGCAGGGGAAATATAGACGGTATCTCCTTTTTTGATACCGTTTTCCCCTGTTCTTATGGTAACGGTATTATCCGGAAGCCGGACATCCAGTTCATAATGACTGCCAAAGAAAAGTACTTTATCTACTTTACCTTTTAATGTACCATTCTCTTTGGGAACTATCTTTATATTCTCCGGCCGTATGAATGTATCCTTCCCATTCAGTGAGAGCAGGTTGTATTTACCAAATAATGCTGCAACATATTCATTTACCGGTTTGCTGTAAACATCCTGTGGGGTTCCCTGCTGAATAACCTGTCCGTCTTTCATCACCAATACTTTATCTGCCCATGAAAGAATATCCTGTGCATCGTGAGAGATGAGCATACAGGTAATTTCCAGTTTCTCACCAAGATCATAAATAATGGACTTCAGGATGCCTTTATGGATTGCATCCAGGTTGGAGAATGGCTCGTCCAGCAGTAATAATTTTGGAGAAGTGATCAGCAACTTTGCCAGCGCAATACGTTGTTTTTCGCCTCCGGATAACTGATCATTTTTCCTTTTCATTAAATGTGTGATCCTGCACACTTTATAGATATTCTCCGCATCCTCATCAGAGAGTTTGTTGGAATAAGAAAGCAACTCCTCTACCCGGTAGTGATTACGCAATTCAAAATGCTGAGACAGGTAAGCAATACCAGGATGTCCCGGCAATAAAACCTCTTCCGGTCCTTTTACACGTATATTTTCAAATAATACCTCTCCCCCGTCTGCCTGTGTAAGGCCTCCTATGATTTTCATCAGGGTACTTTTCCCCGAACCGGTTTCCCCTGCTATGGCTATTTTCTCAAATTGCTGTTGTGTAAAGCTGGTCTCTTTTAATACGAAAGCTCCCTGTTGCTGTTTACAGATTCCTGATACTTGTAATAAACTCATAAAGTCGGTAGAGACATTTTATCCTGCAAAAATACCCTGAAATTAAATGTTTATACTCTATTTAGACCTAAACAAATACATAACCAGAGAGGCAAAATACAAGATATTCATAATAAACACATTAGTGAAGCATATATAATCCATATCTCTAGAGGTATGCTTCATTTATGCTTTATATATGCTTCACATATGCTTTATATATGCTTTATCTCTCTAGAAACGTTAATGGCAAGGGCTTTCAATGGGGTTGTTTTATTGAAAATAACCTGTTTATTCAGCTAAACAGGACAAAAGATTTCGTGAGGCAATCTTATCTTTGCCAGATGGAGTATTTCAAAAGACTGCTTGATCTGATGAAGATAGAGCGGGAAGAAGACAGGCAATCTTACCAGCAACTGACGGAAACCTCATCTGTAGCAGAGCGAAGAGCTAATGGATTAACATGGTATCCCATTGCCATTAAGGATACAGAAATGAGCCGGGGCGATTATTTAACTGTAGAAGTGGAACGGACCACCCACCAGGATATCAGCCACCAGCTACGTTTTGGCGTATCTGCCGTATTATTCTCCAATCATGACCCGAAAAAAGACCGTGTAGAAGGAACTATCTCCTACCAGAGTGGCAATAAGCTCAAAATTACATTACGTACGGATGAGCTTCCGGAATGGTCCCGCGATGGGAAACTGGGCATCGACCTGCTGTTTGATGATAATAGCTACGATGAAATGCAAAATGCCCTTAAACTGGCAGATACACTTAGCGAAGAGAACCGTTTGATCAAAATTCTGACTGGTGAAAAAGCCCCGGGCTTCCAGACAGACATCCCTCCTTACACCATCCCCCGGCTGAATAGCTCTCAGCAGGAGGCCGTACATAAAATACTGGCCGCCAATGATCTGGCAATTGTCCACGGCCCTCCGGGCACAGGTAAAACCACTACCCTGGTACAGGCCATCAAAGCCCTCATCAAGCAGGACCATAAACAGATCCTGGTGGTAGCACCCAGCAATACCGCCGTGGACCTGCTGAGTGAGAAGCTGTCGGACGAAGGACTGAACGTACTCCGTGTGGGTAACCCCGCCAGGGTTTCCGAAAGACTGATGTCCCTTACCCTCGACAGCAAAATGGCTGAACATAACAGCATGAAAGAGATCAAAAAGCTGAGAAAACAGGCCAACGAGTTCCGTGATATGGCTCATAAGTATAAGCGGAACTTTGGAAAGGCAGAAAGGGATCAGCGGAAGGCGCTCTTTGATGAAGCCCGCAGCATCATGAAATCTGTAGAAAATACAGAGCAATATATTATTGACGATCTGCTGACCAAAGCTCAGGTAATCGCGGCCACCCTGGTGGGAGCAAATCATTATACTGTCAGGAAACTAAAATATCATACCGTAGTGATCGATGAGGCAGGACAGGCACTGGAACCCGCCTGCTGGATCCCAATCCTCAAAGCACAAAAGGTGATCCTTGCCGGCGATCATTGTCAGCTATCTCCTACCGTTAAATCAAATGAAGCGGCGAAGGGCGGGCTGAGTACCACCCTGCTGGAAAAGTGCGTAGCACAACATCCGGAAGCAGTAACATTACTGGAAGAACAATATCGCATGAACAGTATGATCATGGGTTATTCCTCTTCCATATTTTATGCAGATAAACTGAAAGCGCATGTATCTGTAGCAGATCATCTATTATTCCCTCAGGATATCCCACTTGCATTTATAGATACTGCCGGCTGTGGTTTTGATGAGAAAACAGAAGGCACCAGCACTACCAACCCGGAGGAAGCAGCATTTTTATTCAAGCATCTCACACAACTGGTTACGGAGCTGGGGCCACATTATCAGCCGGATAATTTCCCCACGATTGCCGTCATCTCCCCTTATAAACAACAGATCTATCTGCTGAAGGAACAGTTATTACATTCACCTGTTCTACAACCATTTGGAAACAAAATTTCAGTGAATACAATCGATAGTTTCCAGGGACAGGAAAGAGATATCGTTTATATCAGCATGACGAGAAGCAATACTGAAAGTAAGATCGGCTTCCTGTCGGATATAAGGCGTATGAATGTTGCCATGACCAGAGCCCGGAAAAAACTGGTAGTAATCGGCGACAGCGGAACTCTTTCTCAATTAGCATTTTATGCTGATTTCATTACTTACGCCGAACAAAAGGATGCTTATAAAAGCGCCTGGGAGTTCATAGACAGTTAAGGACAGTTGATTCAGTTTTTCTTTTTATTTTTCGGGGGTAATCAAATTATCCCTCATGAAAACCTATGACCTATAACCACGTTATTATAGCCCATACCTCTTTTCAGAATAACCATCAACCCTCAAATCTCAAAACCAATGAATCACACAAAGTTTACGTTATTTAGGAATTACTTCCTGCTGTTAATCTGTATGCTCACTGGTGTCCACCTTACCAGTGCACAGCAGGCAGTCTTTTATGATGATGTCAATTATGGAGGAAGATCAGTCGCCCTCTCTCCCGGCAGCTATTCCATTGCAAGTCTTACTGCAGCAGGCATGCCGGATAATATCATTTCTTCCTTTACGGTACCCGCCGGTTACCAGGTTTCATTATTTGAACATGATGCATTTGGCGGTGCAAGTTTTACAACCTCAGCATCTATGTCCTGGATAGGAGCTGACTGGAATGACAAAGTATCTTCAATTGTTATCAGTCCTCTCAGTACCGATGGAAGTGCTAACTGGATCTGGTCTTCTGTTGCTGGTCCGGACAATACCTGGATGGCTTTCAGAAAAAAGGTAACACTGTCTGCCAAGCCAGGAACTGCAATCACAAAGATTGCAGCTGAAAGCAAATACCAGCTGTATGTGAACAACCAGCTGGTAGTAAAAGATGGTGGACTTGATTTGCGCCCGGATCAGCAGAACACTTATTATGATGAAGTGGATCTTGCTCCTTATTTGCAGGCAGGAGAAAACACCATTGCAGTATTAGTATGGTATAGGGCCGGTCAGGGTGGTTATTCACAGATAACCACAGGTAATGGCGGATTATTCTTCGACGCAAGACTGAGTGGCAGTACGCCTTCTACCATTGCCTCCGATGATAGCTGGAAGTTCATGGTACATCCATCTTTTGGCCCAACTACACTGTTAATACTGAACGGACAGGATTACAAGTGGATTGCATTTCCAATCTCTTACAATGCACAGGTAGAACCCTCCGGATGGACCACCGCAGCCTTTAATGATGCAGCCTGGAGTAATGCAGTGAAAAAAGGAGTCCCTGCAGTTGCCCCCTGGAATAAGTTAGTCCCCCGCGGTATTCCTTTCTTCAAGGAATATGAGTTGAGTAATTACCAGAATCAGTCGGCAATAACAACAACTATTGCAGCTAATACCACTATCACCGGAACAGTAGGTAGTAACATTCAGCTGCGGCCTTATCTGCGGGTGAATGCACCTGCCGGAGTGAAAATTAAACTTGTAGTGAACAGACATTACTGGCAGGAGTATATTACGAAAGCCGGCGACCAGGAATTTGAATGTCTGACATGGCAGAACTCCAGCAATCATACTGTTAATTATGAGTTTACAAATGTAACAGGACAGGTACAAATCCTTGGACTGAAATACAGGGAAACGAGTTACAATGCAGAAACGATTGGTCAGTTTACATCTTCAGATGCATCACTGAATACGTTATGGACCAAAGCGAAAAATACGTCCAAGGTATGCATGAGAGATCAGTACTATGATTGTCCGGATCGTGAACGCGGTCAGTGGTGGGGAGATGTATCCGAACAGATTCTCTATTCTTTCTACCTTTATGATACCAGTGCAAATAAACTGACACGTAAGGCATTCCGGGAGCTGATGAATACACAGAAAGCGAATGGTTCCCTATATACAACTGCTCCGGGTACACGTTTTCATTTACCCGATCAGAACCTGGCTGCCGTAGCTATGTTGTGGAAGTATTACATGTATACGGGCGACAAAGGCTTTTTGCAGGAGCTTTATCCACAGATAAAAAAATACATACAATTTTGCGCCAGTACCTGCAACAGTGATGGCATGATGATCTTACAGGGAGGCGATGCCTGGAACTGGATAGACTGGGGTGATAACCGGGGTTCTGTGGATGTAGGCAGTGCAAATACCATCTTTAATTCGTTGTACATTAATGTGCTGGATATGGCAATTAACACAGCGGATCTATTAGGTCAGGCAGGCGATAAAACATATTATCAGGGTTTGCAGACGAAGGTTAAAACCAACTTCAATAATTACTTCTGGAACAGTGCCATCAGGTCTTATGTATATTACAATATGAACGGCACAAAATCAACGACTGTGGATGACAGAAGTAATGCATGGGCATTACTGGCAGGCGTAGCGGATGATAACCAGAAAGCAGGCATACTGAATGTATTGAAAAACAGGAATGATGCCGGTCCTTATCAGGAGATGTACATTGAGCAGGCATTATTTATGCTGGATGGTACTTCTGCCGTTAACAGGATGAAAAGCAGGTTCAACGGCATGATCAACAGCTGGTCGTCTACCCTGTGGGAAGAGTTTACAGAAACTAACAGCAATGCAGGTTACGTCAGCAATAACCATGCATGGTCTGCCGGCCCGCTGTACCTTATGAATGCTTACCTGTTGGGTGTGCGGCCTACACAACCGGCATATACGGAGTTTACCTTTTTACCACAGGCAGGTGGGGTAACAACATTCTCCGGAACAGTACCAACACCTAAGGGAAACATCACAGCATCATTTGCGAATAACACCAGCAGTTTCACGCAAATGCTTACCAATCCCGCCGGTACTACAGCCATCGTAGGTATTCCCAAAGAACTGCTGTCTGCAGTTACCGCAGAGATTAAAGTCGGAGGTACTACTATCTGGAAAAACGGTACTAATCTGGGCAGTGTTGCAGGCGTAACTTATTACCAGGAAGATCAGAAATACATCCAGTTTAAAGTAACATCGGGCACATGGCAGTTTGTTGCATATCCAAGAACATCGAACGCAGCAGTGATTACTTATATGGATTGTAATTATACAGGTACCGCAATCGGTCTGGGATATGGTGATTACACACTCACACAAATGAAGGCACTGGGGATTACTGATGATGCGATATCCTCATTAGCAATTGCAGAAGGATACAAAGTGATTCTCTATGCGGATGATAACTTTACCGGACAAACGGAGACGCTTACGGCTAGTAACAGTTGCATTACATGGTCTCCACTACATGATAAAACCACTTCTATCCGTGTGCTTCCGAATGGGGTGACTAATTTATCCGGCACTTACTTTATAAGGAACAGGGCCAGTGGGTTAATGCTGGATGTGAATGCAGCATCCACAGCGGACGGTGCCAGTATGATCCATTCAGAGTATAACGGCAATGATAACCAGAAATTCATATTAACACATCTGGGAGATGGTAACTACAAAATCCTGGCGAAACATAGTGGTAAATCACTGGATGTAACTGGAGCATCCCTGGATAATGGAGCGCTCCTGATCCAGCATTCATATCATGATCCTATAGAGCATCATCAGAACTATATCATTGTTGCTACCGGTGACGGCTATTACAAAATGATCCCTGAACATAGTGGTAAAGTACTACAGGTAAATGGAGTATCTGGTGGCGGACTAGTACACCAATGGACGAATACCGGTCAGACTAACGGACAATGGAATTTCAGTGCAACAGCAGCAGTTGCCACCGTAGCCGCGGCATTACCTATTGCAGATAAAGCAGTATCGCTTTCTGTGGATCCTAATCCTGTTACAAATGCAGTAACTATAAGAGCAGCTAATACGAAAGAATCGCAATTGTATGTCCGGATTTATAATACTTCCGGAACGGTGGTTTCTTCCAGGCAGATTAGTAATGGACAACTACTTGATATGTCTGCATTACCTGCAGGCGTTTACATTATCAATGTGAAAGTAGGAAAATCAGTGTTTAGTAAGAAGGTAATAAAATATTAAGTTGATTGATGTATGAGTTCCGTAGGAGCTGCCGGTGTGGCAGCTCCTACGGATTTTTTATGTACTAAAAATAACTTCTGGTTAACCAATTATATGTTTTTTGTATGCTAAATTGCATGTGTTGATTACTTCTCTATGGATGAAAAAAAACTTTTAAAATAAATTGCTGGCTTTAATAACTTTTTATACATTCGCACTACCACATTTTTACTACACACAGTAATTCAATATTACTGTTCCACTCATAAGATCAATTTCCAAAGCATATAACTATTTCTAAAATTGAATTGTAAGAATCTACGATTCATATTGTTAATGCTTTAATTGATTTCTATGAATGGACTTATAGAAAAGACTAAACAAAATTTATCTTCTGCAAAGGTTTTGCTTGAACAATGTTACTATTCCAGTAGTGTGCATTGCTCGTTTTATGCATGTGTGCAAACCTTGTAAAGCATTGAATAATGCTGCCTCTATTAATAGTCTAATAAATAAATTACAATAAAATGAAAAAGAAAAAATCTGAAAAGTTTCTGAAAAATTCTTTACAGCTATTGGCATTACAATTTCCCGACATCAGAATTAGATATGGCTATGAAACAGTATTAACAGATACACATATTGTTGAGTTAATTCCGGATGAATGTGATTCTAATGAAACTTTGCTCAATGCATGTTCTGCTATTGGAACAGCCTTTAGTGCGCGCTTCTTTTGTGAAAATGTTATATTCACTTCCAGTGATAATTCATTAGAGATTAAGGAACCGATATTTGAATGGAATAATGGCATTAGCGAATTTGATAGATTGTATAACAAAATGTGTGCACCATATCTTTCAGATAGCAAGGAAGATAATAATACTGAGCCACTTGTAGAAAAGGATATGCTTAGATGTTAAGAGTATGATACATTACTGCTATTAATATCTGATAAACAAATTATCGTAAGATGAAAAAGATGAAATCTGTAAAATTTTTGAAAACGTCTTTGCAATTATTGGCATTACAATTTCCTAATGTTAAAATCAGATATGGATTAAGTGGAATAATAATAAAAACTATACATCTTATTGAATTAACCCTGGAGGATGGATCGGAGCCTGATGAAAATTTATACAATGCCTATATGACTATTAATGAAGTATTCAACACCCGATTCATTAATGAATACTTATTTTTCAAGTATGAAGAACCAGTAGTGCTGGAAATTGAACAACTAATTTCAGAATGGAATTACGGTATTAGTGAATCTAAGAGATTATATAATAAAATGGTTGCAGAATATTTCCCAGGTCTCAAAACAGATAATAGTACCGAACCTGTTGCAGAAAAGGAGCTACTTGCCAAGCAGGAATAAATATCAGAAAGAACTAATATACGAGCCCAGTAGTTACTTCTTTTTGCATATATAAAACCGATAACTACAGGGCGCTATATTTATAACCCAAAGGGCCAAAGCAAGCCTATCCTACCATATATTCTGGATTTTCTCCCCTAATTATACTAAATTACTAAAGCTTAGTAGAATAATTTGAGTATCAATCAGAGATAGCTATAAAACTTGACCTATTCTCTCTTGAAAACCCAGTAAACAAGCATATCGAACGATTATTTTGTTCATAATACCCAAATTCCACGTCATGAAAGTGTATAGGTACTTTCTGTATGTATTTTTGAATGTTTTCCCACTGGTAGCACTCTCTCAAAATCAACAAATAAAATTTGTCCATTTAGGTGCGAATGAAGGGTTATCTCAAAGTAATGTAACCAGTATTTTACAGGACATCAGGGGATGGATGTGGTTAGGTACACAGGATGGATTAAATAAATATGATGGTTATCAATTTAAAGTTTATAAGAACGACGAATCAAATACAACCAGTCTAAGCAATAATTTCGTTAAAAGTATAGCTCAGGATAAAAAAGGAAATATATGGATCGGTACCTGGGGCGGTGGGTTAAACCGGTTTGACAGGGAAACTGAACAGTTCATCCGTTATGCTCATGATAATCATAATACTAATAGCCTCAGCAATGATTTTATAAGTTCTCTTTTTATAGACAGTGATGATAATTTATGGATTGGAACAGAAAGCGGTGGGTTAAATAAGTATAACTACAAAACCAACCAGTTCACATTATATAAACATGATAAGAACAATCCCTCCAGTTTAAGCGATAATTATGTGACCAGTATTTTTGAAGACAGCCAACAGCATCTCTGGGTAGGCACCTTCCAGGGGGGCTTGAACCTGCTGGATAAAGAAACGCAATCCTTTGCCCATTTTCAGCATTCCGCGGATGACTTGACATCATTAGCACATAATTCCATCAAGGCCATCGTTGAAGATGGAAATCACCATTTATGGATAGGTACAAGAGGCGGAGGATTGGATCTGTTTAATCCTATGAGCCGGACCTTCACACATTTCAAAAACAATCGCTTCAATCCTAATACACTGCCCCTGGATGTAATCCTCTCTATGAACACCGATAGCAATGACAACTTATGGATTGGTACAGAAAATGGCGGATTAAGCATATTTAATCCGCAGAAAGGAACTTTCAATAATTTATTATCCGATGATATTGATAATACAAGTCTGAGCAATAATTCTATTTACTCTATTTATGAAGATTTCCACGGAAACATGTGGGTAGGAACTTACAGCGGTGGCATCAATCTTTATAACAAGGACCGTAATAAATTTACTCATTATAAGCATAGTACTTCTGATAATAGCCTTAGTAATAACAATGTACTTGGCTTCTGCGAAACCAGTGATGGCCGTATTGGTATAACAACAGATGGAGGAGGGTTAAATCTATTTGACCCTGTAACAAGGCGGTTTTCCCACTTCCGGCATGAAGAGGGCAATCCAAAAACTGTAAGCAGCGATTATATAGTAGCCCTGCTGGAAGATGAAGATCATAATTTGTGGCTGGGAACCGTGGGTAATGGGATCTCTGTTATTAATCTGAAGAATAACACTATCAGGCAAATAAAGCATAATCCCAAAGACAGCACCAGTATCAGCAATGATAATGTTTGTTCTATGGCGAAAGACAGGGATCATAACCTGTGGTTAGGGACTTTTGGAGGAGGACTAAACTTCTATGATCCTAAAAAAAAGTATTTCAAACGTTATAAACATAGTAGCAATGACCCCAATAGTATCTGTAGTAACAGGGTACAAAGTATTTATGAGGATAGTGAGGGTTTATTGTGGATAGGAAGTTTTGAAAAGGGCCTAAACATCCTTGATAAAACGACTCAAACCTTTACCTATTTTGCCCGTGAAACAGGGCCAAACAGCCTGAGCGATAACAGAATCAATTGTATCTATGAAGATCATAACAGGAACATGTGGATTGGCACCAGCTATGGTTTAAACTGCTGGAACAGGCAAAGTAAAACCTTCAGCACATACTTTATGAAGGATGGATTACCTAATAATATTATTTTCGATATACTGGAAGATGGCAAAGACAGATTATGGATCAGCACTAATAAAGGGTTGTCCAGATTCGATCCCTCAACAAAATCTTTTACAAATTTTTCACCAGCTGATGGACTTCAGTCAAATGAATTTAAAGCACATGCAGCCACCAGAAGCCGCTCTGGAATTATGTATTTTGGTGGTGTAAACGGGTTTAATATGTTTAATCCCGACAGCATACAAATAGACCCATTCGATCCTCCTTTAATTTTGACCAATTTCCAGATCCTTAACCAGGATGTTCCAATCGCCCTTGATAAAAATGATCCTTCTCCCCTAAAGAAAAGTATATCAGAAGCAACGGAAATCCGGCTACCTTATAAATACTCGGTTATTTCGTTCGAATTCGCTTCCCTCAACTATACCATCAGGGAAAAAAAACAATACATGTATATGCTGGAGGGCTTTGATAAAGACTGGAATCAATTCGGATCAAGGCGGGTAGCTACCTATACAAACCTGGATCCAGGCAAATATACATTCAAAGTAAAAGGACTTCGTAACGATGGAGAATGGTCTTCCCGCTTTACCTCTATACAACTTGTTATCATACCTCCTTTTTGGTTGACATGGTGGTTCAAAACATTGGTAATAGCAGCCATTACGGCGGGTATTATTCTCTTTAACAGAGCTCGTATCAATGCCGTCCAGGCACAGAAAAAAGTATTGGAAAAACAGGTAAAGGAACGGACAGAGCGGCTGGCTGTTTCGATGGAAGAAGAACGGAAAGCCCGACAGGAAGCAGAGCAGGCTAACCGCGCCAAAAGCGTTTTCCTTGCAACGATGAGCCATGAGATCCGCACACCAATGAATGGTGTTATCGGGATGGCAGACCTGCTGGCTGAAAGTCAGCTTGACGATGAACAACGTAAATATGCTGAGATTATAAGAACGAGTGGGGAAAGCCTGTTGAATGTAATCAATGATATCCTGGATTTTTCCAAGATCGAATCTGGTAAAATAGAACTCGAACAGAGGGATTTCGATCTACGCACCTGCATTGAGGAAGTATTGGATATTTTTGCCGGGAAAGCGGCAAAGGCAGGATTGGATCTATTATACCAGATAGACCATAACGTTCCTGTGCAGATCATTGGAGATCGGCTGAGACTGAGACAAATACTGATGAATCTTGTAGGCAATGCTATCAAATTCACCACAATGGGAGAAGTATTTGTAAAAGTACAACTGGAGAAATCACAACCGGATGATATAGTTGTAATAGGATTTACCGTGAGAGATACAGGTATCGGCATTACGGATAAAAATCTTGACAAATTATTCAAGGCATTTTCACAGGTAGATGCATCTACAACCCGCAAATATGGCGGAACAGGATTAGGACTGATAATTTGTAAGAAACTGGTGGAAATTATGGAAGGAGATATAAAAGTTTCCAGTGAACCAGGAGAAGGAACTACATTCTACTTTACCATCCGTACAAAAGTGAGTAAAGAACCCCTCATTACATACGTTAATAATAGTTATGACGGCCTCGAAAAAAAGCGGGTTTTAATCGTGGACGACAATATGACCAATTTAATTATTCTTAAGAGCCAATTGGAACAATGGGAACTCGTTACTTTACCGGCATCTTCCGGTGAAGAAGCATTAAAAGTAATTAAAGAAAAAGGTCCTGTTGACCTGGTACTGACTGATATGCATATGCCCGATATGGATGGTACCGATCTGGCAAAAATCATAAAGGAACTTCATCCGCAATTACCTATTATATTATTAAGTTCCATTGGGGAAGAATATCATAAGCAATACACAGATCTTTTTGCATCTGCACTTGCTAAACCCATCAAGCAGCAAATGTTATTTTCTCAGGTCTTTGATACCCTCAAAAATAGTAAGAGACAAGTGGTGACAGACACAAATGTCATTAGAACGGTAATTAAACCTGAGAAATTAAGTGTATTATTCCCATGGCATATTTTATTGGCAGAGGATGATCCTGTTAATCAATTTGTAGCAAAAACAATTCTAAACAAGCTGGGCTATCATGTTGATTTAGCTAATAATGGACATGAAGCACTTACAATGTGGGAGCGAGATAAACATAACCTGATTCTCATGGATATGCAAATGCCGGAAGTAGATGGAATTGAGGCGACAAAAATCATCCGCCAGAAAACAGTTAAACAACCTGTGATCATTGCCATGACAGCGAATGCAATGAAGGAAGACAGGGAAAAATGCCTTGATTCAGGGATGAATGATTATATCAGCAAACCAATTAGTCAGCCAGCACTTATTGAGTTACTGAAAAAGTGGAGTTAAGAAGTCCGGCATGTCGCTACAAATACCCTTTAAGCCGGCACATATTCCCTTGATATCACCTACTACATTAAAAACCTCCATAAATCAGTAGCTTTACCACTTACTGTATATGAAAATATTCGTTAAATCCAGAGATATTAATATTTCACTCCATATCCTTGTATGGAGTACACTGCTGTTTTTACCCTATTTTGTTTCCACGGCAGACCATGACTATAAAATAGGTGCTATACCCGGATTATTCTTTACTATTTCCGGAATTATTCATGCAGCTATTTTTTATTCCAATGCTTATTATCTGTATCCAAAATTCTGGAATAAACGTTTCTGGTGGCTGTATATACTAAGTATCATTTTGCTGATTATAACCTCTTTCCAGTTGAAATACCATATAATGGCAACCTGGTTTCCGGAGGTACAGAAAGATGTAACCAACTATAAATTTGTATTTGCACCTTCTATTGGTATTCTCATCATCAGTCTTGTATATCGCAAGGTGATTGACAAAATTAATTCCGAAAAAGAACAAAAAGAAAAACACGCAGAACAACTAAGAACGGAACTAAAATTTCTCCGTTCACAGATTAGTCCGCATTTCCTTTTTAATGTCTTAACCAATTTGGTTTCACTGGCAAGAAAAAAGTCCGATCACCTGGAATCTGCACTGATTAAACTTTCCGACCTCATACGCTATATGCTTTATGATACACAGGGAGAAAAAGTTCTTCTCAGTAAAGAAGTAACCTACCTGAGCAGCTACATTGAGTTGCAAAAATTACGCTTCGGAAATGATGTACTGATAAATTATAACATTTCATCTGATGATGAAACAGATCATTACACAATTGAACCCATGCTGCTGATACCTTTTGTGGAAAATGCATTTAAACATGGGCTGGGTGGAATTAAACAACCCCTGATCGACATACAACTATCTGTCAATAAAAACCGGTTGGTATTTGAAGTCTGGAACCAATCTGACCACGAAGAACCGGATACCGCTAAAGATGAAAGTTCAGGTATAGGGCTCGCCAACGTCAGATCACGTCTGGACCTACTCTACCGGGGTAGCCATACATTAAATGTAAGCGATCATGATAACGTGTTTCATATTACTTTAACTTTGTTACTAACATGATACGTTGTATTGCCATAGATGATGAACAATTAGTACGTGATCTGCTGGAAGACAACATCCGGCAATTACCATTTCTGCAACTCATAGGGACGTATAAGAATGCACTGGAAGCATATGAAGTATTGCAACAGGAACAGGTAGATCTCATCTTCCTGGATATACAAATGCCCCGGCTGAATGGACTACAATTTCTTCAATCGTTACAGCGACCTCCACTGGTAATACTTG
This sequence comes from Chitinophaga sp. CF118, assembly GCF_900112615.1. Lineage (GTDB taxonomy): Bacteria > Bacteroidota > Bacteroidia > Chitinophagales > Chitinophagaceae > Chitinophaga. The sequence continues at coordinate 146,827 of NZ_FOMK01000004.1, forward strand.
TAACTGCTTACGAACAATATGCACTGGAAGGATTTAATCTGCATGTGGTAGATTACCTGCTAAAGCCCTTCAGCTTTGAACGTTTCGTGAAAGCATGCAATCGCGCAAATGAATTATTCCGTTTACAACATGGTCAGCCTGATGTGCAGGATTTTTTTGTAAACGTGGAATATACACAGGTGAAAATTGTAGTAGCCGATATCGAATATATAGAAGGTTTAAAGGATTATATAAAGATCCATCTGTCATCATCCCCCCAACCAATCCTTACCCGGATGACTATTAAAGCAATAGAAGAAAAACTTCCATCTGCCGCCTTCATACGTACTCATAAATCCTTTCTCGTGGCTGTAAGAAAAATTACAACAGTGAAACGTGATCTTGTATGTATTGGCATAAAAGAAATACCGGTAAGTGAGTTCTACAAAGAAAATGTAACCCGCATAATTAACCGGCCTGAATATTAAGATTTCTCCGGACTTCCCCTTTCTGTCGCTACACTTTACTGTCATGTCTATTCTCTCCGGATACACTTGTTAACTGCTATAATTTTGACAGTAAATCATACAACAAGTGATGAAATTACATACACTTCCGGCACTTATATTAACATTATTCAGCCCTTCTGTAATTGCACAACATAAGGTTCCGGCTGATACAGTTATTCATCATGTTTTACATGAAGTAATAGTAAGCGCTGGTGCTTTTGACGCAAGCGATAAAGCCAAGGGAGCCTCCCTCACTCCTATTGATGCTGTAACTGTAGCCGGAAGTTATGCAGATATTAGTCTTGCATTACGTTCTCTGCCCGGAGCACAGCAGATTGGAGAACAATCAGGCTTGTTTGTACGAGGTGGTACAGGTGATGAAACAAAACAATTCATTGATGGTACTCTCCTTAAAAATCCTAACTACCCGGCTGTACCTGGCATCCAGCAATATGCCCGCATTAATCCATTTTTGTTTAAAGGAATATTATTCAGTTCCGGGGGATATTCAGCGTTATACGGGCAGGCAATGAGTAGTGCCCTGATCCTGGAAAGCGTAGATCTGCCGGAAAAATCATCTGCCAGTTTCAGTGTTTTCCCGACTAATCTGGGAGCAGGTATGCAGCATCTGGCCAGCGATAATAAAAGCAGCTATGGGGCTAACTTAAACTACAGTAATCAGTCATTCTATCATTCAATTATCCCGCAAAAACCTGACTATTTCAACGGTCCTGAATACCTGGAAGGAGATGCCAATTTCAGGATCAAAACCGGTAAAAAAGGGATGCTGAAATTTTATACCAACTGGAATACCAGTAATGTAGGTATGAACAATCCGGATATAGACAGCAGCACTCTACAATCCACTTACCAGGTAAAAGGCAGGAATGTTTATAATAATCTCAGTTATCGGAATTATCTCACAAACGACTGGAAAATAGACGCTGGTGCTGCTTACAGTTATAACCAGGATGATGTAACAAATAAACTTACAGATGGAACAGCACACACAGTTCATATTCCTTATGAACCATTCAGTGATAAAAACAATCAACGTTTCACTACTTCTCATTTTGCACAGGCAAGGGTGCTATTTACAAGATTCCTGCCACATAACCAGGCAATACGTTTTGGTGTAGAACATTTTTATTCTGAAGACAAAAGAATAGTGAGTGATAGTACAAGAAGATTAACAGACAATTTAACAGCCGCATTTATTGAAGGCGATCTTTATCTGACTGAAAACCTCGCTGCCAGAACAGGCTTGCGCCTGGAATATTCTTCTATAACCGGCAAAACTGTATTGGCCCCACGGGTAAGTCTGGCCTACAGATTAAAAGATGGTGGTCAGTTTAATCTTGCTTATGGCATCTTTTATCAGGAGCCTCTGAACGATTTTTTGTATCAAACAACTCATCTCACTTTTTCCAATGCAATACATTATGTGCTTAATTACACTAAAAAATCCAACAACCGGTTCTTCCGCGTGGAAGCCTATTATAAGCAGTACAACAAGCTGATTAAGACCATCCCGGAGATTAATAATAATGGCAAGGGATATGCGCAAGGACTGGAACTATTCTGGAGGGATAAAAAATCAATCAGGAATCTTGACTATTGGATAACTTATACTTACCTGGATACCAAACGGGATTTCCTAAACTATCCCCATCTATTACGTCCTTCTTTTACGGCCCCTCATACTACCACTGTCGCTATCAAAAAGTTTTTCCAGAACATTTCCACCAGCTTTAATTTGTCATATTCCCTTGCCGCCGGCAGACCTTATTATGACATCCACTACAATACTACAGACAAGAGTACACAGATTTTTGATCATGGAACAACTAAAACATATAGTATGATGAATCTTCATGTTGCCTATCTCTGCTCTTTCTTTAAAAAATGGAAACGGAAGGATTTTTCCGGCATTGCCTTCGGCGTAAATAATCTGTTAGGGACCAAACAGGTATTCGGCTATAACTACAGTTTCAATGGAAATAATAAAGTGCCGGTAACACCACCGGCTACTCAAAGTTTTTTCATCGGGATCTTCATGAGTTTCGGTATTGATCGTACCGATGATTTCCTGGATAATAATTTATAAACCCATCATAAAACAATAAAAATGAAAAATTTAATCATTGGCCTCATGGCAGTTGTACTATCTGGTTTTACCGGTTTTGCGCAAACTACATCATTACAAAATGCCATCACAAAGCTCGATCAGTCCCAAACAGCTAAAGATTATGAAAGTCTGGAGAAAGTGTTTGCTGCCATTGCATCGCAAGGTAATGACTGGCTACCTTATTACTATGCTGCTTTTTGCAATGCCAGGATCGGCCTTCTTTATCAGGATGATGGCGATAAGATAGAACCATATAGCATTCGTGGTGAGGAACAGGCTAATAAAGCGAAATCACTCCTGGATACTACCCGTCAAAAGAATGAGTTGTCCGAAGTATATACGGTGATGAGTATGGTATATCGTACTAAAGTATTTATTAATCCCATGACTTACGGTAGAAAATACGGCATGTTATCCGACCAGTGGCTTAGACAGGCAAAACAATTCAATCCCACAAATCCAAGAGCGATGTATGTAGAAGCATGGGTAAAATATAATACACCAAAAATGTGGGGAGGAGATAAGAATCTTGCCAGGCAACTGGCTACGCAAAGCTTAAAGCTGCTGGAAAATGCTACACCGGATAGTCAGCCTCACTGGGGTAAAGCAGAAGACATGGAACTTTTAAGTAAGTATAAATAAATCACGTTAAAAATTTCATTTTATGGCACTCGTATTTATCATCATCCTGCGAATACTATTTATAGCTAGTATGGTATTCATTATCGGGTATGTTTTCGGTGGTTTTTCAAAGAAACCATCATTAAGTATAATAACCAAAGTTGCTGTTATACTTGTTATCTTCCTGTTTATAGCTACAAATATATTGTTAATGAGTATCGCCTTCAGGCATGCTGATGGCAGAGGACCATGGCATTGCAATCAGGAAGTAAAAGAAGAAAGGCATGTGGGTAACTGAGAAGGTATTTGAAAATAAAGAGAAGAAGATGGATCAAAAATAAATAAAGGGCTTGAGAATTACTTAAACGACCAAGGCCCTCCATCAAGTGTCCGAATGAAAAGAGCCTGTATCGCGATTAAGATACAGGCTCTTCTCTTTCCTCCTGATGGAGACTTGTAATTGTATAACTTACTTGCTATCCGCTAAAGAAACACTGAACATATTACTGATACGACCACCAGGAGTAACAATGATATAATTCAATGTTAATGGTTTGGCTGAGTATGGAAGCTGAATAGGACCGCTGTATAAAGTAGCTGCCTGATCAGCTTTATGACCATCCACAGTATAGTATATGGTACTATTGTTTACAAATGGAATGATCTCTACAGTCTTCCTTCCGGAAGACGCTGTACCAAAACGAATCTTTGCTTCCGGAATACGGTAGAATACATTCATTTGTTCCAGTTCCTGTAAACGAAGAGGTAAACGTTTTGTAGAAAAATCATCATAGTTCTGATCTGCTCTTTCTGTCCAGGCGACCTCTGATAAAGCCAGTATCCTTGGGAAAAGCATATATTCCAGCTTATTATTCGTAGGGATGTATTCTGTCCACAGATTGCCCTGTACACCCAGGACATGCTTTTGTTGTTCGGCGGTTAAAGAATCTGGTTTTGGATGATAGCTGTATACTCTTTCCAATGGCAGAAAACCGCCAATAGCAACCGGTTCTGTCTTACCATCCTTTGCCTGGTAATGATCCAGATATAAGTGACTATTAGGCGACATGATTACATCATGTCCCATTCTTGCTGCAGCTATACCACCGGCTTCACCTCTCCAGCTCATAACGGTTGCATTTGGAGCGAGTCCACCCTCCAGTATTTCATCCCAACCGACTAAACGCCTGCCATGCTGATTTAAGAACTTTTCAATGCGGGTAATGAAATAGCTTTGTAATCCGTGTTCATCTTTCAGTTTCTGTTTGCTGATCAGTTTTTGTGCAAATGCAGATTCTTTCCAGTGTTCTTTAGGCACCTCATCTCCACCTATATGAATAAACTCACTTGGAAAGATGTCCATCACTTCAGTCAGTACATCTTCCAGGAATTTAAATGTTTCTTCTTTAGGGCAGAAAATACTGTAATGTACTCCCCAATAACCTGGAACATGGTAAGTAGTATCCTTACATCCAAATTCCGGATAAGCCGCCAATACAGCGGTACTGTGACCGGGGAGTTCAATTTCAGGTACAATAGTGATCTTACGGTCGGCTGCATATTTTACCAACTCACGTGCTTCATCCTGGGTATAATATCCTCCATGTTTTTCACCGTCATATACAAAGGGTTTGAAATCCCCATATTGGCCGATAATAGTGGAATCCCGCCATGCAGATAGCTGTGTCAGCTTTGGGTATTTCTTGATTTCCAAACGCCAGCCCTGATCTTCTGTCAGGTGCCAGTGCAGCCGGTTGAACTTAAAATAAGCCATCGCATCCACAATCTTTTTCATTTCATCTAAAGAGAAAAAGTGTCTGGCCACATCAATCATTACTCCACGATATCCAAATGCAGGTTTGTCTGCAATACTTACTGCGGGAATAATCAGGCCCCCGTTTTGCGTCTCTATTAATTGAAGTACTGTCTGAAAAGCATAAAAGCCTCCACTGTTTCCTCCTTTTATACTGATCTTATCAGTTGATACATTAAGGGTATAAGCCTCCTGCTCATTTCCCTGTTCTTCAATAATGATAGCGTTCCCGGAGGTATCAGGCGTTACAGTGAGCTTTAATTTGTACCTGTTCCACAGAAAGTCATTGAACAAGTCCGCATTCCGTTTAGCAGCATCACTTTTAGCAACAAGGTGAGTTTGCTGATCAAGGATAAAAACCCCTTTCCCGGGTTGAAGAGAAGCTGGTTTTGGAATGATGGAATAAACTCCATTCTGAGCATAGGCATTGCTAACTGCCATCCAGGCAATTAGAACAAAAACGATTCGCTTTAACATGGTACTATCCTAATTTATTATTGAGACCGTTGGCAATTTTCCCAATATATAAATATTCAATTAGGATCAAAAGGGAAATTGTACGAGCGGTTGGTACTGTTACCTGATACATTAAATAAAAAGTGCCTGCTTTCGAAACCTATAAACATTGCCTATGGCTATTATGCATTAAACAAAAGATGCTTATCTTTGAAAAGTATGAAGGCTACATTAAGAATACAAAACTTTGGACCAATCACCAATCTTGATATTGAAGTAAAGAAATTCAATATTCTGATTGGACCACAAGCATCTGGTAAGAGCACTATATCAAAAGTTTTGTGTGTTATACATTCGTTTGATTATACTATTTTTTCTAAAGCCAGTGAAAAGAGGCAGATAGACATACTATATGTGTTCCTCAATTATTATAGAATTGAGAACTTTCATAAACTAAATACATATTGGTTTTTTGAAGATGATTTCTTTTCTTTTGAATTAAATGGATTGAAAATACAAATTATCCATAAACAAGGACTGGAACATACTGTCAACCGAACAGAAAGCTACTATATTCCAGCCGAAAGGATAGCTTTGCCAATGATAAGTGAGTCATTATTTGAGCTTACCCTTGAACAAAGTACATTACCCAAATATTTCTTACAATTTGGAAAGGATTTCACTCTTGCGAGGAAAAACCAAAAGACATTCAATCTTCCAATTTTAAATGTTGAATATGAATATAAAGACGGTAAAAATCTTGTAATAATAAAAGGAAACGACCCACTCCAACTTGATGAAACATCTAGTGCTATTCAAGCCAATCTGCCGTTGTTGGTTATTCTCCAATATCCCATTAAAACTGCATCGCTATTTGTAATTGAAGAAGTGGAATTACATGGATTTCCGACATTACAAAAGGAGTTGCTTTATTACATTACAGAAAGAATGAGCATGCCTCACTTAAGCAGTGCTTATGTTATGTTGCCAACTCACAGTCCTTATATCCTAAGCGCTGCAAATAACTTGCTCTTTGCATCTAAAGTTGCTGCTCAGAATAATGATGCTGATGAAAAAGTCAATGACATAATATCCAGCAAATCATGGATTGACAAAAATGATTTTTCTGCCTATTATGTAAAAAATGGAAGTGCCACTTCAATCGTAAACGCGAATACCGGTCTTATTGATGAGAATGAATTAGATAGCATTTCTGAAGATTTGGCCGGTGAATTTGATGCTTTAATGGAATTGTACAAGCCTAATACCAAATGATACAGGATTTAAGAAGGGTTTTTGGCACTGAAACTGCTGATTGTCTTACTGAAACAAACGATACAAAAATAGAAATATTCGACTGTTATGATTGCGCTGCAGCACAGCAAAAAAGCTATATAAAAGCACGAGAAGAACAACCTGTTCATTTCACACTTGAAAACCCAACGGCTGCAACATTAGCCTTTGCGGCTTTAGATAATTGTTTACTTCGTTCTGATAATGAATCAAGATGTGATTTCTTTATAGGAAATTCCAGGAAGCTATATTTTGTTGAAATCAAACAAGTTAAATCTAATCAGAGAAGTGCTGCAAGAGCAAATGCTATAAAACAATTAGATTCTTCTATTTCCTTATTGAAAGATAAAATCGATCTTCAAAATACATCCCTTATTGCTGTGGTATGCCTTAAAGCAAAACAGGTATATCCTTTACAAAGTGCAAAACGTGCAGCAGATATTGTAGCTTTTAAAGAGACCCATAATGCGGATCTGATGGAAGGACAAAGTCATACCTTTTAATCTGATAATACCAGGGCAACAATTATGAAAAGAGTTGATCCCCAAGCCCCTTTTGAGCCTTTGGATCAACTCCAATACTTTACTTTTTATCGACCACCATAAATACCACAGACAAAGGCGGCAAGGTCACTGTCACACCTTGTTGTGCGCTGGCTTCATAGGCCTTTACCGCAGTATAATTTGCCGGGCCACCTGCTACACCTGAAGGACCTTCTCCATTTACAAATACCTTACGGGAAAAGCTGGTGCTCCCATCCCCTCCTGTCAGTACATACCAGTAAAAGCGATTGCCTGCATTAAAATTCTTGAAGGCAAGTTTTACATTTTGCTGATTAGTGCCTTTGTTTACAAGGGCAACAGACACCTCTCCTGAACTGAACGTTGATGCATAAGTACTGATATTGCTAGTACTGTCAGACACCTGGGTATTAATAAATCTGTCGCCCAGGAATTTCTGGAAAAAGTAGAAATAATAGAAGGCTGGTCTTGGTGCCCATTTCGTTTCACCGGAAGCGGCTTCACCCTGACTGAAGAGGCCATGATCATTGCCGTTCTCCCAGCTGTTTGCAATATCCCAGCGGCTGGCCATACCAAACTTATTCTTCATCAATTCACCCAATACCATTACAGCGTGCATGCCTGCTACCTGCGATACCATTTGCTGAGATCCCACAGCAAAGATATTCCACTCTGTCAGTGCAACCGGCTTTGTACTTACACCAGCTGTAGAAAGAGAGCTGGCCAGATAATCGGACATTGCTTTAGTTACAGTAACGGCAGAAGCCAATATTTCAGGCGGGTTGGAATTAGTATTGTAAGGAGTATAATAACTATGTACAATAAAATAGTCCGCTCCACTACCTGCCTGTTTCAATACACCGCTGTTCCAGCTTTGATCTGTTGCCGTAGCCCATACTGCCGGTGCATGTTCAAGTAATTGCGCACCAATATAAATTGGTTTACCATTTTCCGCAGCTGCTTTACGCATTGAATCTGCAAATACTTTGTAATGTCTGCCATAAAGATCTCCGGTTACCATTTCTGGCTGACCATCCTTATTCGCGGCAACGTCTATCCTGTAACCGGCCTGCCAGGTACCATTAGATTCATTACCAATCTCCCAGTAACGCGTACGTCCTTTATCATAACGTACCCAGTCAGCTGCGAGATGCGCTGCTGCTGCTACAGGATCAGCACTGGTACCATATCTTGCATACCCGTAATTTACGGTGATAATACCTTCATTGCCGGTTTGCTGCAACATGCTATAGTAATTATCCAGCGACAATGTCCAGCCGGCAGTATTGCCGCCATACCAGTAACCAGGATCTATACTATTACCATCAGCATCCTTAATGGTTGCAGGGGCATCAGCAGGTGGATTGCCTGGTAAGCCGTTCCAGAAAAATACACTACTGAGATTACCACCCGGGAAACGTATAATACCAGGATGCAGATTGGTAAGATGGGTGAGCAATGATTGCTCAGTAACCATCTGGCTCATATAAAGATTACTGTTGTTCCCGAATAAAGCGGGAGAAACTTTCGTGACTACCGTAGATGCATCTACGGTCACCGTCAGGGTGGCGGAAGCCGGAACCGTTTTTTCGGTATAAGAGGGTGCTGAAAAGGTTTTCTTCGCCCATCCCTCCATAAAAAACCCGATAGTACCTGCCAGTGAAGGATCACTGGGTACGGTTACGATTATTGAATCTCCCTTGTTCTCGCCGGTGTCTGTTTCTGCAGTACTCTTACTACAAGCTGTTACAATTGTCAATACCAGGCATACAATTCCAATGCTGTTGGTTCTTCTCATCGGTTAAAATTTATTTTATTTTTACAATCCTGAAATTATCAAAAGCCGCATTATATACATCTACAGGACTGGCTTCTGTAATAAAGCGATAACCAAACGCTACTACACCTCCATCTTTTAAAAGGTCTGCCATTGTAACGGCGCCCGCGCCTGTACCTTCTACACCATCTGCTACAGTTTTAAACTCAGATAACGGAACTGTAACGGTCACCCATGTATCTTTAGTATCCGCTATTCCATCTGCAGCAGTAGACCATGGCATAAAGCGATAGGCATAATTATCTCCCATGCGCAACACATCCACGCCGGCAGTCCATGGTTCTTTCGTGTTGATCTCAAACTTAAGTGCATAGTTAGCAGCCTGCTGTGTCATAACATCGCTTGTGAACATTGCTACCTCACTGAAATTACCCGAACGGTTACCATTCCACCAGGCTCCATCTTTTGCACCTACGCCACCAAAAATATTCTGCAGATAAGCGCCCCTGGTTCCCGGGAACATAGAAGCATCAGTAGTTCTGTTAGCTCCCCACCAGCCCCAGTTGAAAACAGGCAATTCCCCGGTTTCACCAGCTGCGGTAAGGTTGCTGATCACATTCCCACTCTGATGATCATTTAAAGGCGCATTGGACACCGTATTTCCATATTTAGCCTGAATTTCAATACGTCCGGTATCATCTCCCAGATCGGGCATAATCATTCCTAACCTTGTACCTGCCGCATTTTCCACAAACTCCGTTAACTCATGGCCACCTGGGAAAATCACTTTATCGATCAACCATAAACTGGAACCATAAATGATCAGTGAATCGCCCGGTAAGGCATTTTCATTTGAGATTGCTGCAATAGCTGGCGGTGGTATATCTACCACAAAAGAGTAAGAGGTTTCTCCATGTGAAGTTACAATACGGATAGTATTGGGAACATCTGGATCTGTTGCCTCCGTTGGTGCATTTCCCGGTATTGTAATAATGAGATGAGTATTGGTATTATAAGTGGAATTAAAATAAGCACTCTGTCCGTTGAAGGAAACGGTTACCGCACCATTCAGATTTTGCCCTGTTATCAGGATAAGCGTACCAGGCAATGCTCTTACAAAAGAGCTGTCCTGATGTAACGAATCCAGCAGGGTGACTGTATTAACAACCGGTGAACCGGAAATATCTTTATCTTTTGAACATGCCAGCAGTAATAATAACATAACCGGCAGCAGGTTTCTGATTGCTTTAATATTAATCATAACGTTACTTTTTTTTAATTAAACTTATATGGCACTGGCGGTTTTCTAAGATTTGGAGCAGCGGTCAACTCTGCTGCGGGATAAGGCAGCTGAAAATTGCTTTCTGAAACAGGATAAAAGGCCGGTTGATCAGATGTAACTGTCCAGGAAGTAGCATTGGTAGCAGCATTGGGAACAATCTTGTAAGAACCCCTGTCCTGATTGTTAAGGATAGAAAGTGCCAAAGCGGGATTATAATAATGCAGACGAACAATATCATACCATGCCTGTCCTTCCATCGCCAGTTCCAGCTTTCTTTCTCTAAAGATATCATCCCATGTGATCACTGTCATTTCATCGAGCCCGGCTCTGGTGCGTACAGCATTGTAATATTTCAATGCCTGCGCATCAGCGGTAGATGCATTGTTTCCCAGCACAGCTTCTGCATAAATCAGGTACACATCTGCGAGGCGCAACATGTAAGTGCTAATCTCCGTATGCTGTTGTGTTACTTTTCCATCATTATCTTCCGGCCGTCCTACTACATATTTTTTCACCCACGCGCGGTTATTATATCTGTCTGTACCAACAAAATTCCAGGGTACCTGTAATTCCTGTATGATCTTCTTACCAGGATTATTTGGATCGTCTATGGACTGATGTATATAGGAATAATGATCTCCGGGGAACATGAATGTTCCTTTACGACGTTTATCATTTGCTGAATACAGTTTCAGCAGGTCGTAAGAAGCACCGAGATCACCGCCCCAGCCATCGCCAAAACCTGTTATATCAGAGCTATAGGCAAGGAATGCCTGCACACTGTTTTGTGTTCCCCAGTCGCCATCATATTTCCATTGCAGAGAGAATAAACTTTCTGAATTGTTATTATTCTTCATAAGAAACAGGTCTTCATAATTACTCATCAGTGAAGCGCCGCTGTTCATAATCACATCATTTGCATACCATGCAGCACTGTCCAGATCTGCCTGAGTGCGGGAGCCCGATTGTCCTACGCCTGCACGGGTAAGGTACATCCTGGCCAGCATACCTTCTGCAGCCCATTTGGTTAAACGTCCTTTCTGCAAAGGAGTAGAAGGCAGGTTCTGTGCGGCAGCACGGATATCGCGTATTATGAATTCCCATACTGTCTCAGTAGTATTCCTTGTAATGGTAGTATCAGTGAGCAGCACATTATTATCTGTGATGATGGGTACTGGTCCCCAGTTCTGTACCAGGTAAGAATAAGCAAGTCCTCTCATAAAACGGCCCTCTGCAATCCCTGCCTGTTTTACATTTTCAGGTACTGAGGATGCAGTATATTTTGTGAGATTATTGATCACCATATTTGACTGTGCAACTACATTAAAAAAGGAAGTCCAGGAACTGTATACTTCTGGTGTAATATCTGTAGTCTGCATCCTGATATTATCTACCTGGTAGGAGCCTGACATTAAAATCCCGGCTCTTCCATCACCTATACCGTGCGAAGATTTATCATTCCAGGCAAACCATACAATATTATAGAGCGGGGCTGTACCTGCCAGCACCTGGTCTGATGATTTATAAAAATTAGCATCTACGATAGCATCTTCCGGTGGTCTGTTCAAAAAGTCTTTACTGCAACCAGCCAGTACTGCCAATATCATTAACGCGGTCGAATATATTTTATAATTAAGCTTGTTCATGATCTAAATTTTTAACTGCTTTAAAAATCAACGGCTACACTGGCAGAGTAAAGTCTTGTTAACGGATAACGGCCTGCATCAACGCCAATGAGCTGGCTGTTCAGCTGTACCTCTTTCCCCATGTAAGCACCTACTTCAGGATCATACCCTTTGTATTTAGTGAAAGTGGCAAGGTTCTGTACGCCTGCTGTAAGGCGCACTGCCTTTATAACCGATTGTTGCCGAAGCAGGGAACGTGGAATATTATAGCCCAGCTGTACATTCTTGATTCTTATATAAGAGCCATCTTCCACGAAAAGATTCGTGAAACGGTTACCATTTCCGTTCACATCATTACCTACCAGACGAGGTACACTGGTACCCGGATTCTGCAATGTGCCATCTGCTGATACGCGGGCATAATCGAATGATTCTGCCAACAGATTCCTGCCCAGGTTGATATTATTTGGATTGGTATTTTCAAAACGCAGGTAATTGTAGATCTCATTACCCTGTGCTGCAGTTACAAGTATATTCAGATCAAATCCTTTATAGGAAAATGTATTGGTAAAGCCGAAAGTCAGTTTAGGCCAGGGATTTCCGATGAAGGTCTGATCTCTTGAATCAATAATTTTATCTCCATTCTGGTCTTTGTATTTAATATCACCAACCCATACGCCGCCATCTTTTGTTACAGGAAGCCGGCTGCCATCTGCTTGTGCAGGGATAGCACTGTTGTTAATTTCATCAACTGACTTAAAGATGCCTTCGGCAGTATATCCGTAGAACTGCCATGGGGCATCTCCGATAGATGAACGGGAAGTGAAGTTATTCATGTACCATGCAGACCTTGACAGGAATGCTGCATCTGAATAAAACTTAGTGATCTTTGTTTTAAATGCGGAAACATTAAAATTAGTTCTCCAGGTAAAACCGTTGAGGTTATTAATATTTACCGTATTCAGGGTAAGACCGAAGCCTTTATTCTGCATGGCTCCAATATTCACAGTAGGAGCATTGATGGCGCCTTCTCCCTGTGTACCCATGTAAGCAGGCAGTGGGTTAGGCATTAACAGGTTATTCGTTTTTTTGATGTAGAAATCACCTTCCAGCTGAATCCTGTCTTTCAATACACTCAGGTTAAACCCGATGTTTTTTGTTTCTGTTGACTCCCATTGAAGATTTGCATTTCCATATTGACCGGTACGAAAACCAGCTCCCCAGGCTGTTGTAACTGCATTTAATGCAGAATACTGCGCCCCGCCGCTACCGTTATTACCTGTAGTACCATATTCTGCACGTATCTTCAACTCATTAATAAAAGGTATCTGTTTCATAAATGACTCTTCGGAGATCCTCCAGGCACCAGATACTGATGGGAAAAATCCCCACCTGTTATCAACCCCAAAATTGGATGAACCATCCGTTCTGCCAGCCACTTGAAGAATATATTTGTTGTTGTACGTATAATTCACACGTCCCAGGTATGATTCCAGAGCTCCTGAACTTTTGTAACTGCCGGTAGTTTGTCCTAGTGCATCACCGAGGTTCAGTGATTGAATATCATTGCTGGCGAACCCGGTTCTCATTGCGGAAAATCCCTGAGAATTCCAGGACTGTGCCTCATGGCTGATCATCACGCCAATGCTATGCTTTCCTAAATCCTTATTGTATTGTAATAATTCGTTGAGGTTCCAGTAGAAATTTCTGTTGTTGTTGATACTTAAACTTGCCTTTTCATTAACATTATAACCCAATTGGTAAGTAGGGATAAATTTGGCGCCATCTGCATATTCAAAATTACCATTGAAGCTGGTACGGAATATCAGGCCTTTTATGATACCAATTTCGGCAGAGGCTCCACCCAGACCACCGGTCTTTTTATAATTGTTGCTCACAAGATTGGCAATAGCTACAGGATTAAGTGGTGCATACTTTGCATTGCCGCCAAATTCATTCACTGTTGCACCTCCCCAGCTGCCGTCAGGATTTTTTACCGGGATATTTGGAGCCAGGTTGATGGCATTCCTTATCACATCTTCACTTGTAGCTGCCAGTTTTTCTTTGGTCTGGTAAAAATTAAGAGAGGTACTCAGTTTCAACCATTTAAATGCCTGGTTATCCAGATTAAGACGGAAAGAGTATCTGTTAAAATCAGATCCTATAGCAACACCATCCTGCTTGAAATATTCGCCAGACATATAATACGTGGTATTAGTGGCTCCACCACTTACAGTAACCTGGTGTTTCTGCAAAGCTGCAGTTTTGAACAGGGCTTTCTGCCAGTTGGTACCTTTGCCCAGCACACTGGGATTTTTAAACTCAGCTGTTGGAGTACGATCCAGTTGCTCAGCAATTTCGTTACTCATTTGTGCAAACTGGCGGAGGTCCATCACAGGCAATCCTTTCGGTTCATCCTGCAAAGAGTATAAATAGTTGTACCCCAGTTTTACCTGCCCGGGTTTACCCCGTTTGGTTGTTACCAGCACCACACCATTAGTGGCGCGGGAACCATATATAGCTGTAGCAGAAGGCCCCTGCAGGATTTCCATTGATTCCATATCGGAAGGATTAATCCCTGCCAGTGGATTAACAGAACTGGTAGCCCCGTAAGCAACAGTGGAAGGCTGTATTTGTACCCCATCTATAACATACAGCGGCTCATTGGTTCCGTTCAGTGTATTAATACCCCGTATGCTGACTGAAAGTCCGCCGCCGGGTTGTCCTGAATTCTGAGTTACATATACCCCTGCTGCCCTGCCCTGCAATGCCTGGTCGAGGGTAGTATTTATGGTTTTGTTTATATCGGCAGATGAAATGGATACCTGCGCACTGCTTTGATCCGTTTTTTTCATTTTTCCGTATCCAACTACCACTACATCATTTAAGGTGCGGGGATCCTGGTCCAGACTAATACTCATTGTACTGCCTGAACCGGCTTTTTGTTGTTTTGATACAAAACCAAGGGAGGAAATGGTGATTACCTGACCAGGTGCTACAGTAATGGTAAAGTTTCCTTTATCATCGGTGGCGGTAATGGACTTTGTCCCTTTAATAGTGACAGATGCACCGGGAATTCCTAAACCTGTTTCCTGGGAGGTGACTGTACCGGTAACTTTTCGTAGCTCACCGGGAAGGTTCTGCCCTTTTGCGGGCATCATTAATGCACATACAGAAATCATCAACCATACGATTAGGTATGATGATCCAGTAATACTGGCTCGTTTCATAGCGTGGAGGAATTAAGTGATTTTGGCTTGTTAATTCATTTGTTCATTGTTGGGTACCCCATTCATAACGTCGAAGTAAAGATATCTTTCTCCTTTTAGTAAGGAGTAGCCAGGATGTTTATAATTCAAGTCAAAATGTTACAACAGGGGTATCAAATGTATACGAAGAGGGGTATCTTCTGTTGCATGACTCATTTACGCATAGCGGCCATATAAGAAGAAGGTAGTACATTATAGGCCATTTTAAAATACCGGGCAAAGTATTTGGGGTTATTGAACCCCACCTCGTAAGCTACCTCGGTAATATTCATTCCTGTTTTTGTAAGCAGTTCTGCAGCTCGCTGCAATCGCATGGCGCGTATAAATTCAATAGGTGTTTTCCCGGTAAGGGCAAAAATGCGCCTGTAAACCGATACCCGGTTCATACAAAGTTCCCGGCTCAGTTCTTCTACTGAAAAAGAGGCATTTGAAAGGTTTTTCACTACTATATCCTGTACCTTTTGCATGAATTTTTCATCCGGGGTGGGTACATGGACAATATTATTATCTGATTCTGGTTGACCAATTACATATTTTACCGGTGCCTGGCTGGCGAGTATATTTCGTACCCTTGACAGCATGATCTCAAAACTGAAAGGTTTGATCATATAGTCGGCGGCCCCTGTTTCCAGTCCCCTCAATTGCTGTTCCTCTCCTGCCATAGCAGTTAATAATATTACCGGTATTTGCCGGGTACGGGTATCCTGCTTTATTTTCCTGCAGAGTGAAATGCCATCTGACCCCGGCATATTGATATCACTTACCACCAGGTCGGGGTGTGCAGACAGGGTTTTCTGCCATCCGGAAATCCCATCTTCTGCCTCTATAATGTTATAAAATGCTTTCAGGTTCTCTTTCAGGTAAAAACGGAAATCTTCATTATCTTCTACCAGCAACACCGTTTGTTCCTTTTTGACACTGGAAGAGGGTTCTATTTCACTAACTGTTGCCTCCGGTAAAGATTCCGCTATATTGAAGGGTAATAATTCAAATGGCAGGCGGACTATAAAACTGCTTCCTTTATTTACTTCACTCTCTACTGTGATAGTTCCATTACACAACTTCACAAATTCTTTCGTAATAGCCAGACCTATACCGCTTCCCTGGTTTACAAAACCAGCAGAGACATCACTCTGGAAAAACTGTTCAAAAATCTTATCCTGCCTTTCTGCAGGTATACCAATGCCGGTATCTATCACCTTTATTTCCAGCCAGGTTTTATCTGCCGTTTCCGTCACATCCGCAACTACAGTAACGAAGCCTCCTCCCGGCGTGAATTTGAATGCATTGGACAAAAGATTAAACAGGATACGCTGTATCTTGTCATGGTCAAAAAGGGTATTTAACTGATCGCAACTGGCATTGAAAGAAAAAGCTACCTGCTTTCTTTCTGCGAGATCAGTAAAAGAACAGGCTACCTCCTTAACAAAACCCAACACATCTCCTGCCGTAAGGTGCAGTTTCAGTTCATGCATTTCCATTTTCCTGAAGTCCATCAGTTGGTTGACGAGGTTCAGCAATCTTTTTGCATTACGATGGATCAGATGTAGTTTATGCTTGTTATGATTATCCTTTTCGTGTTGAATGATCTCCTCCAGTGGCGCCAGTATGAGTGATACCGGCGTTCTGAATTCATGGCTAAGGTTGGTAAAGAGTTTTATCTTCATCATATCAAGCTCATGCAGCCTGTGTGCCTCATTACGTTCCTGTTGCAGTGCAAAGCGGCTATGAGCCCGCAATAATACCATCCTTCGTAAAAAGTATAGTGTTATAATCCCCAACAGCACATATATAATATAAGCCAGCGTCGTTTTCCAGAAGGGCGGTAAGATCCTGATTTGCAGAGAAATATCTTTATTATTCCATAACCCTTCTTCATTAGCAACCTTCAGGCGTAAAGTGTATTTCCCCGGATTGATATTGGTATAAGTAATCCGTTTTGTTTCACCATCTGCTATTACCCATTCTTTATTAAAGCCTTCCAGTTTATAAGCGTATTTATTCTTGCCGGCATTTATGAAATTTAATGCGGCAAAGTCTATAGAAAAATCATTTTCATTATACCTGAGCACAATTTCTTTAGTTTCTGGTAATGAGGCCTTCAGGATCTCGTGGCCATTCAACCGCTCATTTACGGTTATTGGTCTGTTAAATAAAAGGAGGTTGGTAAAAACAAGGGAGGGATCATTTTTATTCTGCCCGATCTCTGCCGGATCAAAAATATTAAATCCATCGGCCCCACCAAAAACCAGCTCACCGGATCTTAATTTTAAAGCTGCATTCACATTAAATACCTTTCCCTGCAATCCGTCTTTATCATCATAGTTTCTGCAACTGATACCGATGTCGTCTTTATTCCGGAGAACAGTGATTTTACTGAGGCCATTGGAAGTGCTGGTCCAGATGTGCCCGTCATCATCTTCCAGGATGCTGATGATGTTATTGTCGGGCAATCCATCTTCCATACGAAAGGATCTGAACATTTGGGTATGCGGATCAAAAACATTCAATCCGTCTCTTGTACCTACCCACATATTTCCATTACGATCGGATAATAATGAACTGACATTATCATTACTCAACTGGTGAGTTGTACTCAGGTAATGTATAAAAATGCCCTTGGATTTGTCGAGCACATCAATGCCATAGGCAGTGCCTATCCACAAATCTCCTTTCCCATCTTCTGCCATAGATGAAATATAGTTGGAGTGAACAGAATTAGGGAGGTCTACGTTGTTGTGATAGAAAATTCCGTTGGCGGCATCATACCTGTCCAATCCTCCGCCCAGTGTACCTATCCAGAAATTATTACGTTGATCTTTATATATTTTCCAAACGGTTTTGTTACCAAGACTGTTAGGATCTTTTTCATTGTGCCGGTAATGTGTAAATTGTCCTTTACTATAATAATCCATATCTCCGAAATAGTAACCAATCCAGAGGTTATCCTCAGCATCAACATACAGGCTGATGATCACTTCTCTGCTGATACTGTTATCGTTGCCAGGTTGATGGATTAACCGGGTAAATGTATTTGCCGTACGGTCAAAATAGATGAGTCCTGCCCCATTTGTACCAACCCAAAGATTTCCTTTCCTGTCTTCTGCAAAACAATTTACATCATTGTAACCCAGGCTCCGGTTGTCTGTACTTTTATGTTCATACAGCCGGAACTTTGTCATATTCTCCGCATAATAACTGATCCCTCTCCTATATGTACCACTCCAGATGATACCCAGATTATCTTTATACAGTGCATATATGGCGTTTTCAGCAACACTTTTTGTATCGCCTTCTCTGTTCATGAGGAACCGGGAACTGAAGTCATTTTTATTGATCACATTTATACCTCCATGATCCGTGCCTATCCATATTGCCCCATTATCATCCTGAACGATACTGTTGACAAGGTCATTATTCATAATGCCATTCCTGCTGGATAACTGTTTTACTATATTTCCGGCGGGGGAGAGATATAATACGCCGAAATCACTGCCGGGCATATATATCCAGAGTTCATCCTGCATATCCACAAAAAGCCGGAGCGCTAAAGATGATTTATCAATATAGCTGGTCAATTGATCTGTGTGATAAATGATTTTATCCGAACGTGTATCCAGCATGTCAATGCTCCCATTGGTATATAAAATCACCAGCCTGTTGCCCGAAGCTGCAGCAATGGATGCAATGTTTTTAGCACTTTTGCTTTTTGTTACTTTCTCAAGACTATCTATCCTGTATAAACCGGAGTCAGCATATGCTACCCACCAGGAATTGCTTATCTTCTCAATGGAAATTACTCCGTAACCGGGCATACCTTTCCTTTTCAACCACGTAACAGCATTGGAGAACCGTTCTTTCACAGGATCATAAATATTATCTCCCTGCCGGGTCTTTACATATAATTTATTACCCGGAGCGGGATAGATACCGTAAATATAATCGTCAGCCAGGAAGTTAGAATCTCCCTGATTATGACGGAATACTTTAAAACTGTTTCCATCATAACGGTTCAGACCGCTCATTGTACCAAACCACATAAAGCCCCTGACATCTTTGTAGATGCAGTTCACCTGATTATTAGACAGCCCGTTATGAATATTCAATGCAGAAAACTGCTGTGCATGAGCATAGGATAGCACAACTAATAACAGTGGAAGCAGGCATTTTTTCTGTAACATGGAATTGCGAATCAATGCTAAGTTATAATAGTAAATATAATGTTTTAGGGATAATACCAGTTATTACAGAACGAATGAATATATAGGTAATTATCTGGCTTTAATATAAGATTAATTTCCATGAAAGTATTTTGATTAACATGCGCTTAACTGTATCTGTCATTCCTCCAGGGATAAGCCGTATTTGAATACCCCCGTTCTTCCCAGAAGCCTAATTTGTTTTTTGACAGAAATTCTATCCGCCTGATCCATTTTGATCCTTTCCAGGCATATAACTGAGGAGTGATCATTCTTACCGGTCCACCATGATCCTGTGGCAAAGGTTGTCCGTCTACAGCATGCACCAGCAGCACATCTGGCTTCAATGCTTCTTCCAGAGAAACATTGGTGGTGTAATCATCATAACCATAACACATAATATGCGTGGCGGTATCTTTCGGCTGAGCCAATGCTGCCAGATCCAGGAGCCGCACTCCTTTCCAGTTCATATCAAGCTTTGACCAGGTGGTAACGCAGTGAAAATCGGAAGTATCTTCAGTTTGTGGCAAGGCCAGAAAATCCTGCCAGGTAAGTTCTACCGGGTGCTCTACTTCTCCATCAATAACCAGTCGCCATTCTTCCAGGGAAATCTCCGGAAGAATCCCCAGATCCAGAACAGGCCACTTTTTGGTGATGGTTTGCCCGACCGGCACCTGCGGCATTCCATGACGATTAGGGTTTCCTTTCCCCATTGGTTTATTGTCCGAAACAGAAGGCGTAAGGCTCATCTTATCCTCAAAACGGGCTTTGAGTTTCATTCTGGCATCTACAACCCTGTTTAATTTTTCTGATCCTTCCATAATTGTAAGTTTAATTAAAGTTATGCAGAATGACTGCCTTTATATGCCATTAACATAAATCCATTCACCTCTTCATTCAGATCTTCCTTGTGCTGCATCCGAAAATGATGATTATACTGAGACGTTCCCGGCACCTGTGCTATTTTATGAAAACAAAGATTATCATTGAACGGTTTATTAAATGGAAATACAACATCTACAAAATCCTTACCCAATTTTGTGACATAAGCAATACGTGTTGTAGCCGCAAAAGCAATCATCGATTTTGTAGGATGGACTGTTACATTGCCCAATAGCTGGTAACTGGTTACAAAATGCCAGAACAGGGAAAGTGTATGTTCGGATTTGCCATTAAGGAAATCTGATAAGACTTTATCTCCGCATGAATGCACCTGGTTGTTATTGACAAATTGCTGCTGACAAAAAGGACATACCCACATCATTGAAAATTTGTCAAAAGATACTTTATTCCTACAGTAAAATGTACAAGAATTACCTCTATACGTCAATTGTCATTACTCCTCATTCACTCTAATTTTGTATCGTAACAAACTATAAACCCATTCATCCAATGAGAAGATTTATTTTTTCTTTCATCGTAATGCTAACAGCAAATGTAACATTTGCACAACAGGCAAAGAATATTGTACTCGTTCACGGAGCCTTTGCCGACGGATCCGGCTGGGAAGGCGTATACAATATCCTTAGCCACAAAGGTTACAACGTTACCATTGTACAGAACCCTCTCTCCTCTCTGGAAGATGATGTAGCAGCGGTAAACCTTGTGCTGGACAAACAAGACGGCCCAACCGTACTTGTAGGACACTCCTGGGGTGGCGCTGTTATCTCTGAAGCGGGAATTTCACCCAAAGTGGTAAGCCTGGTATATGTAGCAGCATTTCAGCCAGATGCGGGAGAATCTGCCCTTTCCTGGGCCCAATCTGCTCCGGCAGCACCAGAAAACGGGATTCTTGCTCCGGATCCAGCAGGCTTTGTGTATTACGACAAAGCAAAATTCCATGCAGGCTTCTGTGCCGATGTAAGCAAAGAAAAGGCCGCCTTTATGTACGCATCCCAGGGAGCTTTTAGCGCAAAAGGATTCGGTACGCCTTTATCCCATGCAGCCTGGAAAACGAAACCTTCCTGGGGTATCGTAGCCACTGCGGATAAGAGTATCAATCCGGACATAGAGCGTAACATGTACAAACGTTCCAAAACTACCATCACAGAACTCAATGGCAGCCATGTGATCTTCATGTCCAAACCCAAAGAAGTAGCAGCCATAATCGAAGCTGCCGCAAAGGGTACTGACAAAAAGTAGCCTCTTTAAGGGCATTTTGACGCAAAATACTTACGGCATGGCTATTGAGCATATGCAAGCAAAAAATGACTATGAACTGGAAAGATATCTTAAAGCTCAGCAGTGAAGGGAATCTTACGCCGCCAGGAAGGGTGGAAAAAACGGAAGAAGAGTGGAAGAAGATCCTGACACCAGATCAGTTCCGTATTACACGCTTAAAAGGCACAGAAAGACCCTTTTCCGGGGAATTATGCAGTGCCTTCGGACCAGGACTTTATTCCTGTGTTTGTTGTGGCAACCTGCTTTTTGACAGTGGAGAGAAATTCGAATCTAATTCAGGCTGGCCTAGTTTCACTCAACCAATAGCAGAAAATGCCATCAGCTATCACCAGGATACGGCCTATGGTATGGTACGCGTTGAAACCCTCTGCAGTGTATGCGATGCGCATCTTGGACATGTGTTTCCTGATGGTCCGGCTCCTTCCGGCCTGCGGTACTGTATGAATTCCGATGCACTTGTAAAACAGGAAAAGCAGGAAGAAAGTATCGTATTGGGTGGCGGTTGTTTCTGGTGTACAGAAGCTGTTTTCCAGGAAGTAGATGGCGTTGTTAAAGTGGTGAGCGGTTATTCAAACGGACAGGTAAAATCTCCTACTTACGAGCAGGTTTGCACTGGCAATACCGGACATGCGGAAGTGGTAAAAGTGACTTATGATCCCAATGTGATATCTCTGGAAGATATTCTTGAGATCCATATGACCACCCACAATCCTACTACCCTCAACAGACAGGGAGCAGATGTAGGTACACAATACAGGTCAGCTATTTTTTACACTACCCCGCAGGAAAAGGCCATCATAGATCAGGTAATTGCAAAGGTGAAAGATTCATTTGACGAGCCAATTGTTACAGATGTGAAACCTCTGGATGTGTTTTACCCGGCAGAGGCTTATCACCAGAACTATTTCCGCAACAATCCGGGTAATGGATACTGTGCGGCGGTAATCAATCCTAAGTTAAACAAGTTCAGAAGTAAATATGTAAGTAAATTAAAAGTATCATAAGATTGTAACAAAGACGAATGCCTTACATACATTTACTTCTTTAAAACCAAAAGGGTGCATCAAAATATGGTGCACCCTTTTTTTATTCTGATCCAGTAGTATCCTTTTTTGTTACAAACAGGATACTCCTTAGTTAGAATTTAAACATCTTCGTTACATCATTCAGGTCTACATCTCCATCACCATCTTTATCCAATCCGAACTTAGTGCCAATACCACTCAGGGTGGATTGCAGATTGCCACTACCACCGAAAGACTGCAATATGGATTGAAGATCTAATCCTCCTGTTTTGCCACTAACGGAAGCTAAAATGGAAGGAATAAGTGTGGATGCGATATTTCCCGCCACATCTTTGTTGATCCCGAATTTCTCTATGATATTAGTAGCGAAGTTACCCTGTATTTCCTGTACAGCAGGATGACCGGGCGTAGCCAGAACTTCATTCACCTGTCCTGTTTGAGTCAGATTACTAAGGGCAGACATGATAGTGCTACCAGCTTCTTTCATTACTCCTTCATTATGTTCATTAGGTACCTCAGGATTGTTAACGACTGACTGTTGACCACTTTCCTGGATCAGTTGCATGAATTGCTCAAACATGGCATTTAGTTTTATGGATGACCAAGTTAGAATAGAGAACTCATATTAACAAACCAGTACGAAAGAAAGTTCGCAAAACCGTATTTTTGAGAAAACCAGTTTCCATTGAGTAAGAAAGCAACATTTGCTGATCATGTGATCAACTTTAACAGTAATGTACAGTTTACCGGTCAGCTTCCTCCCGGTATCCGGATCATGAATCCTTTCCGCGAACAACCACAGATAATGGATGTAATGCGGCAATTCTATAAGAAGTTCTACGATGATAACCATACCCGCCGGATGATTATGGGTATTAATCCCGGCAGATTAGGCTCCGGTTCCACAGGAGTTCCTTTTACGGATACCAAAAGGATGATAGATGTGCATGGTATCCAGATTGAAGGGATGAAAACACATGAGCCATCTGCCGTGTTCATACATGATGTAATCCATGCCTATGGAGGTGCAGAGAAATTCTATAAAGACTTCTATATTGGTTCTGTTTGTCCGCTGGGATTTACGGCTTTACAACCCGGAGGTAAGGAAATCAATTATAATTATTACGATAGTAGGGCGCTGACTGATGCGGTGTATGATTTCATGGTGGAGAGTATCAGTGAGCAATTAACATTTGGGATCGATACCAGTGTATGCTTTTGTTTAGGTACAGGAAAGAATGTGAATTTCCTGGAGCAACTGAATAAGAAAGAGGGATTCTTTAAGAAGATAGTAGCATTGGAACATCCCCGTTTTGTGATGCAGTATAAGTCTAAAACAAAGCAGGAATATGTAGATAAATACCTGCGGGAGTTTGCGGATAATAAGTAAAAAGCCGCCCCAAAATGAATTGGGACGGCCGGAATTGTTACAGTATTATTCTCTTAAGGCATTACCCTGGTTACGTGTTTCATTTTTACGGTCACACTATATGATCCTTCCTGGTAGATGTTAAACTGGAACCTTGGATTTACGCTGTAGATTTTTTTAGTATCAGGTGTAAAAGCAGGGTCTACATTCACAAATTGACTTGGAATACGATAATAGATCAGATAACCGTATTGGCTTTGCTTTAAAGGAAAAGGTGTTGTTTCGTAATTACAGGTCATTGTAGAATCTGTTTTCACCAGTGGATGGAACTGTGCATACGTCTGGAAATCGCTACGGTCACCTCTTCTTATGATTTCATTGGCCGCAGGATTAAACGGGTTATTATTCTGATCTACTATCTTCAGTGTAATATCTGTACCCTCATCAGATGTTTTTTCGATCCATACATCCGGGGCACCAAGATCACCGCTGGTAGTAGTACCATCTATAAACCAGGCACATCCGCCTGCTCCTATCTGGTAGGGAACTCCATCCACAAGTGTGAAAGTGGCCACGTTATTAAACACTTTTGATCCGTTTTGATTGGTAGCTTTGATATCAAATTCATAAGTCCCTAAAGGCACTTTAGTCGTTGTACCATAAAAAGTAAATGCACCTGTATGTTCATTAAACTCAAAGGGCGGTGTATTCTTTTTCGCTCTCTTTTTATTAAGCAGTTCCACCGTAGTATCGGTATTTGCATCGAACTGGCCAATCCACTCATAACGTTCAAAATTCTTGTATAGTGAATCTGCATGGTGATGAGTACTGTCTCTTATATCCAGCAATGTGTATATAACGGGAGCACTTGAACCATCTCCATTTACAGCTGCGGTTTGAACAATTTGTCCACGTGTTATCTTAATAGGATTATCTACGTAACGTATCTGACTGCTCAGGAAACCTTGTTCTACTTTTTTGCAGGAAGAAACAGCAGCAATTATTAATAATATACAGACAGCGACTTTAAAACTCTTTTTCATGATAATAGAATAAGGTAAAGATTAATTTTTATCGTCCGCGTAGTAGGTGAATGTATGTGAGTTGCTTAACACATGCAATACACCGGTAGTAGTGATGATACCCGTTGTCTGGCAAAGTGTTTTGAGTAACTGTCCAGGTTTCAGACCGGGAATACCAGTAGAATCTATAGGAACAGGATATCCGTTCTCGGTGGCAATCATCTTGTTTAAATAGATGTATTTAGGCGGAGTAGAAAATACTGTCCCATCTGTATAATCGCCGGAAGGAATTAACTGCACCAACCGGAGTTCACCATCATTAGATTTGAATATACGGCCTGTGGAAGTGGTATTATCTCTTGTTATCTCATCCTTAAAGATATAAGCCCTTACGGAATCTTTTAATGCGGTGAAATCAAGTGAATCAAAAGTATATACAAGGTTTTCATCATTCCTCTTCAGTATTTCATCTTCCCTTTTAGCATCAACATAATGTTGAATGGCATAGTCGGTGAATGCAAAAAAAGTTCCGGAGGAATTTAATTCATCCTTCAGCCCTGTTCTGTCTATGAGCAGGAGTAATGTATCAAAAAGAGGATTTGTTTTGAGATAATCGTAAGTGGTCATATCTACATGCGGGTCGCTTACACTACCACCAATCGTATATTCTTTCTTACAGGAGAAGAACGCGATAGCTATCAGAATTATGATACCGGAAAACATCTTATTTTTCATGAAGATTCTTTTTAATTAATTAGTATTTACCCTGCCAGTAAGGAGTTTGTTTCAGTGTAAAATCGTCCCTGAACATATCATTATCAATTGGCCATAACCATCCGCCTAAAGGAGATCCATTCATGAACATTCCATCAGTGAAATTCTCATTATAACCAATATTTGAAACAGGACTAAAACTGGATAATTTCTTTGTTCTTACAAGATCGTAATAAGACTGCCCTTCATAAAACAGTTCTCTCATACGCTCTTCAAGGATTACAGAAGCAAGATCAACTGATCCATCATAGTCTGGCACCCCTGCCCTATTGCGTACCTGGTTTAACAATACTATCGCTTCCGGATCCCGTCCTAATTTATTTAATGCTTCAGCTCTTAATAGAATGATATCTGCCAGTCTGAAGATATTCATGTTGTTAGCCATTCTTGGCTGTTTCTTACCAGAACCATCCGCATAAGTGATGTTCGCATATTTGATGGTTTGCCCTTTATCAGAACCTGCCTGATAAAAGAACTTTTCGAAACGGATATCACCGCTTTCTCTATAGATGTTAGACAGGTATGTATTATTTAAAGGCCATGCGATTGTGCTTTTCCCATCAATAAACGGATCCATTAATACATTGGCAGGAGCATTATAGCCTCCCTCATATCTGTTCAATGCAATACCTTCACTCTGTCCGTCATTAATATTAACCTCAAAGATCCCTTCCATCGATCTGCCTATAAAGATCTGCATGTAATTCGCAGAATCTACCAGTTGGTATCCACCCTTGGTGATGACTTCATTGGCAGCAATTTCAGAACCGGCATAGTCGCCTTTCCATGCTTTGATGTGTGCTTCCAAAGCAAAAACACTTCCTTTATTAGCTCTTACCGCACGTTGTAATCCATCCGTATAACCAAAATCAAGGGCCCCTTTTGCGATTTCCAGATCAGCCAGACATTGCATCAATACAGAATCTGCAGGGCTTCTGGGAATATTCTTTGCCTCATCTGCATTCAAATCGGGCGCCAGTTTTAAAGGCACATCACCCCAAATCCTGCTCATATAGAAATAAGTAAATGCCCGTAAAAAATATGCCTCTCCAATAACATGCCTCTTGGCAGTTGTATCCAGGAACTTATTATCGTCGATACCGGGAACTTTATCAATGATCAGGTTTACCTGCTGTAACAGCTTGTAAAATTTCTGCCAGTTCCTTAATCCTCCGGGAGCATTTCCTCCAATATAATTTCCTGAAGCAACATCGATGGCACCTGCATCATAGTTACCATCCGGTTTAAATTCGCCGGCAGCAACATCACCATACATGTGCCAGCAGTTGTCTGTCATCAATACATTACGCAGTATTGCATAAGCACCCGCAAGAGCTGTATTGGCATCCTGTTCATTGGTAAAATAAGCATCTGTAAAAGTAGAATTATGAGGCTCCAGGTCAAGTATTTTACTACATGATGATGCTATCATGATGGAAGCCAATAATATGACAGTATAACTTTTATGTAAGAGTCGTTTGTTCATGATCCTGATTTTTTTTAATTAAAGGCTTATATCCAATCCCATGGTGAACTTTTTAGGAATGGGATAACCACTTCCACTATATACCCCAAAAGCATCCACCTGCTCTGCATCGGGTACATTCTTTGATTTCTGGAAAATGTGCAGATTATCAACCAGTCCATAAATGCGAACACGTTTCATATGCAGTCTTTCCAGTAAAGCAGGTGCCAGGCTATAACCCAGAGACACTTTCTTGATACGCAGATAAGTACCACTTTCAACCCATTGTGAACTTACAAGTGCATATTTATAACGGGTACCTGTTACGGAACTTAAAGAAGGATATTGCGCATTATCTCCCGCATTCTGCCAGTAATTAATACCATTCAGATCAGGAAGGGAATGCGTACTGATGGAATGATAAGGATCAGGGTTGCCATCATCTGTAGGCACCAGTTGGGAAAGCTTTCCTGCCAGGTAATCATTGTAGATTTGACGACCAGCTGTGAATGTACAGAATACATCGAGCGTAAATCTTCTGTAACTGAATGTATTGCTGAAACCACCTGTTACTTTAGGATTTGGGTTACCGGCAGGTACATAGTCTCTGTCGTTTAACACACCATCTCCATTTGAATCCTGCCAGATAGGATCACCACCTCTGAAAGGATAACCATAGAAATTCAATACCTGTCCCGTTACGGGATTTACCGGAACATCTGCATCTGATTTATAAATGCCGGATGCTTTGAAAACGTTATAAGAATTGAGTGGTTGCCCTTGTCTCAATACAAATTTATCCAGGTAAATATCACGACCACCATTAGGCAATGATGTAATGATGTTATCATTATGTGCAGCATTCAACATCACCTGCCACTGGAATTTTGAAGAAGGCTGGAAGATGTTGGCAATGATCTGCATTTCAATACCTGTATTACGAATACCAATAGCATTGGCGGTGATTGTAGAATATCCTGTTGTAACAGGAACCGCCATAGTAAAGATACCGCCATGTGTTTGTTTCACATACCCATCTGCCACAAAGTTAAACCGTCCGTTCAGCAGGGTCAGGTCTATACCAAGATTGGTCTGGCTTGTTTTTTCCCAGCTCAGTTTTCTGTTGGAAAGGCCCTTATCAAAATTAAGAGATACAGCAGGTACACCGTTGTAAGTGAATACCTGATTATAGTTGGTAACAGGATTGACACTACCCTGGAAATCACCGGCACCTACTGTGTAAGTATTAAAAGAAAGATAATTATCTCCTCCATCGGGCTGACGGCCTGTTTGACCATAGCTGGCACGCAGTTTCAACATGGTAAGCCAGCTGCTCTGATTTTTCATGAATGGTTCATCACTAATTACCCATCCGGCAGATACGGAAGGGAAATATCCCCAGCGGTTATCTTTACCAAAACGGGAAGATGCATCTGCATTCATTACAGCAGACAATAAATAACGTCCTTTGTATCCGTAATTCACACGGAAGAAACCCGTTTGGATACCACTCTGTTGCAGGTCTGTACTGGTTGTAGATAAGTTTTTATTTAACACAGTAACAGTACGGATCTGATCATTAGGAACACCAATTGCACTAGACTGTGTTACGCGGTATTCATTGAACTCAGTATTCTGTCCCAATAAAAAATTAAACGTATGGTATTTACCTAACCCGGTAGTATACTGAAGTGAATTACTCATCAGGTAGTTGATGGAAGCATCTGTAAAGCTGGTAGCCTTACCTGTGCCATCCTTTCTCACCACACCAGGTATATATGCATCTTTACGGGAGTTGTGCATATTGTAGGAAAGCACCGTATTAAAGTTCCATTTCTTAGAGATCTTCCACTCTATGATAGGGCTGATAGAGAGATTATTATCTGTGTTCAGATCTGTCTTGTTGGAGGTATTTCCGAAAATGAAATCCTTGTTTGCGGGAGACAGGTATAACAATGAAGTAGGCAATGGGCTGGAAGCATAATACCCACCATTAAAAGGACCATAACCACCGGAAACATCGCTAAGTGAAATAGGCCTGTCTCCTCTTGAGAAACGGATTTGCGTACTGATGTTCAGTTTAGGAGAAACGTGCAGTCCTGTAGTCCCGTTAAAGCTATATCTTTTAAATCCTGATTTCTTAATAACTCCTTCTTCATCATAATAATTCAGTGAATACCTGTAACTAACAAGTTCAGTACCACCGTTCACGGATACATCATAATTGCTAACACGACCACTCTGGTAAAGCTGGCCTATATAATCATTGGCATTATTAAATCCCGGGTTAAGGCTATCTGTTAAAATCTGAGGAATAGAAGGTAGATTAAAGTAATTTCCATAGTGTTCTATCAATGCCATTTTCGCTCTGCGCTCTTCTGCACCGATCACCACTTTATCCAGTGCCGGTTGATCTGTGATGCCATGATAAGTAGAAAATTCCACTCTTGGCTTTCCTGTTACACCGCGTTTGGTGGTGATGATGATTACCCCACCGGCACCCCTTGATCCATAGATAGCAGCAGCAGAGGCATCTTTTAAGATATCAATACTCGCGATGTCACTCACCGGAATACCGGCCAATGCATCAGTACCGGTACCACTACCATAGTTAATAGCGGCGATATCATCCGTGTTCTGAGGTACTCCATCTATTACATATAAAGGGCCGCTTAATGCCCGTGCCAGACTTGTTTTACCCTGAGGACTGGTAAAGTCACTATTGATATTCCTGCTCACGGCAGTATTACCACGCATTACTACATTACTTCTTACACCCGGTTCGCCGGAAAAGTTCTGTACATCTAATCCCGGAGCGCGGCCCTGCAAAAGGGCATCCAGAGTAGGAGCAGGAACGTCCAGCATTGTTTTCGGATTTACAGAGGTAACTGAAGCTGTTACATTTTTACGGGAAACTTCCTGATAGCCGATTACTACCACATCTTTCAAATCTGTTTTATCCCGCTTCAGTAATACATTCACTTTTGCATCAGGACCGGTTACCTTGAATAAAAAAGGAACATATCCTACAATTTTAAACGTTAGTGTGCTGCCGATGTTGGCTTTAATACTGAAACCACCATCTGTATTAGAAACGGCGCCACCTTTTAAGTCGGAAATACTGATGGATACACCAGGAAGAGACTCTCCGTCTCCCCCGTCTTTTACTGTCCCGGATATAATTACACGTGCATCAGGTGTGCCCTGTGCCCGTGCAAATATAGAAATGATTGTAAGGGAGAGCGTTAATAACATCACAGTACAGCGATAGCTGCATTTTGTAAAATTAACAGTCATGAAATAAATTTTGAAGCTTAAGGATTATTACGAAATTGGTTGATCATGCCTGTTGGGCATGAGTATTATAAAGAGCTGTAAATACATAAGATTTCTGCTACCTGGATGCTATCTCTGCATTCCGGGTATGATAAATAAATTGGTTGATACAGTAATTACTAAATGTTAGTTGACATGAATATTTATAAAAGAGCGATATAACTACATACCTTTTAATTACTCCATAGTATATAACGTTGAACTAAAAATTATCCCTTTCCCTTAGTGTGAAATGCTGCTACGTAGAGGCTTTTACCGGTTGATAAAATTATCTTGTCAAACTCTTTTTCTCAATGCAAATCAGTTTCTTTAACAGGGCCTACACACGTCGAATATTAGGACAAGTTAAGATGTAATGGAAAAATAAGTTGTCAATGAAAAGCAAACAGATTGTAAACAATCTTAAATAGACTGTGAACGGAATTTAAATTCACTAAATATTTAATGACTTTAATAGATAAATAAGTTAATTTGTGATAACGAATAAGATTCCACGATGCTCTACAATCCCTGCTAGTTTATATACCCAAACCACATATACATTATGAAAACACAAACCCTTATACTTACCGGCTTAACATTCATAAGCACCATCGGATGTATGAAAAAAGACAATCTAAAAGTGCCCGCTGTAACCACGCTTGCCGTAGCAGCTCCAGCCGCTCTACCCAGCCCATTTAAAGTAGCTTATTATGCCTTTGATGCTACACCCAATAATCTTCCACTCACTAATTTCTCTGTTGAGGCGAATGTTGTTGTTCTCTTTGAAGGCACCGGATGGGAAATGGCAGACTCTTTACATTACGGCAGCAGCAACAGTTATATCCTGACTGTCAACCCCAACTATCATTCCTACAAATCAATCATTAATCATGTAAGAGTATTACAGGCAAGAGGAGTAAAAGTATTGATGAATGTAGACGATGCTGCTTCCTGGAATACCACTACTCCATTCACTACCTACAACGGACAAAAATTAACCTATCTGCAGTTTGCATCCTTTGTAAAAGCCTGCATTATAGATTCTTTGCACTTAGATGGTATTGCCCTGGATGTAGAGCATATGGGCAGCACCGCCGCCAACACCAATTTCACTAACCTGATAAAAGCATTCGGAGCATATTTTGGTCCATTGTCAAACAATCCTACCGGAACTGTTTATACAGCAGCTATCTATAGTGGCGGACAGGCAGGATATGCTATCGGGCAGGTTCCCTCTGTTGCCCAATATTTAAACTTTGTGGAGGACATGGGCTATTCCCAGAATAACACCACACGATTCAACAGGTGGGCAAACTACATAGGAGCAGCCAAAACAATGATTGGCGTTTCCAAACAATATAACAGCGTAAGTACAGCTATCACTGCTGCTGCATGGCAACCTTCCAGCGGCAGCCATAAAGCCGGTATCATGGTATTTGCAGGTAATGTTGATTCCTCCTACACTAACAGGATTTTCCGGGCAACAACGAATTAAATAATTTATAAAGAACAGGCTGTATTCTCATTATACAGCCTGTTCTTTACCCGGGTCACGGTTGGAAACCATACGCTGTTTAAGCGATCCTCAAACCCTTCATTTTAATTGAATTTTAAAGAATTTATGGTTTTACCCGAAAGAATAAGCGCTGAGCTATCTGCTATTAAAAGATCACTTTGGTTCGTATATAAATGGCCCATATCCAACAGGGTTACCCCCTTTAACCTCACTGTTATTTTTTTTGCATGCATGATTGGGGAACCTTTCAGATCGGGGTTCATTTCAAATACCACTTGAGTCGAGTCATTTTGGGTAACTTCAAGTTGATCAAAACTATGAATGTTGCTCTCTACCTCTAATCGTGACTTTCCTGACAAACGAACTGTAAGCGATTTTTGCCGGAACTCATCTAATTCAAGGTTCGTATTATGCCCTTCAATTGATAACAGTTCAGGGGCAGCAACACGCACCAGGATATTGTTCTGCATCCATGACTTTTCTATAAGATTATCATATTTATTAAGAAACTTTATATGTAAAGTATCCCCATTTACATAGGCTTTCACACTATCTTTCTGATAACCACCCCAGTAGTCCAGAACTCTTACAGAAAAGCTTTTACTTTGCATAAAAACGATATTAGTCACATTTCCTCCATCAACTTTTAAATGCTTAAAAGGGCGTTCCAATATCTTATTGTAATTCCAATATAGATCGGATTTATCCCGGTGGTCATACTGCCTTTTGAAAAGCAGGTTGGAGGCAAACAAACTAGTCACCAAAAGTGCCAGCAGGGTAATGAGTATTATAGTACTTAGTTTCATTTTATTTATCCTTATAATTTTGGGTAATATATTCGTCAAATCTTCTGTTAACTTCTTCCGGTCCAATTTTAAGTAAATGCATGTTTCTAAACATCAACGGTAGTTCATTTTCCAAGAACAATTCTCTCCGGTAAGCAAGAACGCGTTGCATACCTTCCTCTTCAAGAAAGTACCCCACTCCTCTGCGGTTACTTATAATTTGCTTTTGCTGCAAAAAGTCATAAGTACGTTGTATGGTATTAGGTGTTACTTCCATGTAAACGGCCAGCTCCCTTATGCTTAATATTTTATTTCCGGTCTGCCAATTTCCTAGTAGTATCTGTTCACATACATATTCCACTATTTGCAGATAAATCGCTTGCTTGTCTCTGAATTCCATTTACATTTCCTTTTCTTTTAACCTTATTAAGGCTGTTAACCACAATGTTCCGGGGATCACATAACTTATCAAAAAGCTAATTGCTGAATTTACACCTTCGGGCAGATCTACAATTCCAATCGCAGAACCTACCTTTAAAAATATACTTTTAAAAGGAATAGCCATGTCGATATGGTTAAAAAACAGGCCAGCGATCAGAAGATTCGCAAAGTAAGTGAATATTACCAGCGTACAAACCAATAGAGCTACTTTAATATAACTGACCTTATTAAAATAAAGTGAACCCAATAACATCGCTCCTGAAATATTAAAGAAAATGACGAATATGTTCTTAGCTATTTCATTGTTAAATCCAAATACTTCAACTGAATGATATAAATTTTGATAATTGGGACTATTAGGATCAAGTCCCTGATAGTAGTTATTTACAAAAAACACATCCACCAACCTGAAAAAACCAAGATATATTGCAGCATAGATAACTCCTGAAATCAACACAGCACAAAGCCATTTCTCCAAATGTGATGCAGGTAGCATTAAAAAGGATGTACCACTTGAATTGGATGAAAAGTAGCCCAATGCTGAAGATGACATGAAACTGCCGCCAACCAGAAACCCAAAAACAAAAGCGCTGACCTGGGCCTTGGCTATACCTGCCATCGATTGTACAATTGCATAGGTAAGTAAAGTAATGACAAGTGTCACTAACATCAATCCAAGCATAAGGGTGGGCCGTTCAAGTACTGATTTTTTGAATACCCAACCAAACCGCTTTATATTAAATGTATCATTCATTTTATTTAGTGTTAGTGGTGAAAATTTCTTTTGCTAATTGTGGCTTTGAGGTAACGCCATTGAATAAGTTCTCTAAATTGATCCGGGTATCTTCACCTGAAGTATTTTCCCTCACCAGAGACACTCCTTTTAAATGTTTCTCTGCATATAAGATCCTGTTATCATTTGGCTGAATACTAACCGTTTCAAAGATTAGCCTTTCTGTGATCGTATTAACAGATTCGTTTAACAGCAATTGACCATCATCGACAATGATCACCTGATCAATTAAGTTTTCGAGATCACGGGTTTGATGCGTCGAGATAATAATAATGCGGTCATCTGTCATTACTGATGCGATCAATTGCCTGAATTGCGCTTTCGAAGGAATATCCAGGCCATTGGTAGGCTCATCCATTAGTAAAATCTGTGTGTTGCAGGCTAATGCAAAGGCAATACTGAATTTTTTTTGCTGACCAAATGACAACGCACTGAGCTTTGCGGGAACGGAAACTGCCAGCTCTTTTAGAAAAGTGTTTAACTCATCTACATTAAAATTGGGATAGAACACCGAAAATAAGTCTAAATATTTCCTGAGCGTTAGCGGCGGAAGTGTAACATCTTCAGAAATAAAATATACAGTATTCAAGAACGATGGTTTTCTCCTTTGGGGAATACTACCGTTAACTATTACCTCCCCTTTTTTGGGAAATAATGTTCCGGATATGTTCTTCAGCAGCGTAGATTTCCCTGCACCGTTTTTGCCTAACAGTCCATATATGTTTCCTCCTTTTATATCTAGCGAAAGGTCGCTGTAGAGCAATTTTTTGTTGCTATAACCAAATGATAAATTTGAAATCTTAATCATGTAGTGTAGTAGTTAAGTATTACACTACAATAGTAGATGTTTATTTTATCTTCTGCAAGCGTTTTTCAAAATATTTTAATTCCCCCAGATAAAATTCGACAGGAAAGCAGCTCAGGACAACTATTCATAGCTACTATTTGTCGCATCCTTCACTACTTGTAAATTTCAATAAATCGCTGAATTTCAATATGAATCTTGAAGAATTGGTTCGAAACCGGACAGTTGGCCAGGGATATGTTTTGTAGACCGTTAGCTGGGAAATGTCTGCGAAATTGTCTTGCAAGTACGGTACAGATCAAAAATGGTCAAAAGCATTAGGCAGCTGTTTTGAAAAAACGTGGCTGGCCTTTCCTGTCACAAAGCGAATAACTATTCATGACTAGTGCAAATTCTTAGTGTCTTCGGAGAGACTTCATAGAGAGTTAAGGAAGAGTTGAGGGATTGATCGGTGGTTGATCGGTGGTTGATCGGTGGTTGATCGGTGGTTGGTCAGTGATTGATCAGTCATGACCGAACAACTACCGACCAACCACCGATCAACCACTGGCTTAAAGTGCTACTCTCTCCCAACTTTCCTGCATGACAATAGCTCGTTTCCCGCATGAAGTTAAGAAGTCAGGTAAGTATATTACTAATTGTTGTATACCAAAGACCGTAGTTTACAATGCTTTTTTACCTGAAAAACTATTCCAACAAGTTGGAAATCAGTTTATTTGCAAAATATTTCACTTAATATTTTCTGCCAGGATGTAATGACTCCCATCTCCATTTGTGGCCCTTGTTCATGTAGGTTTTATTCCTTCTTAACCTATTTAGTAATAATTTCGCATCAAAATCACTGATTTGGGTGCGTCTGTTTTCTTAATTACTCCGCCTTTTACACAGCTGAACACGCCATACCCGGCAACAGCTTACCTGAAAGGTTTTCTTAATACTAAAAACATTACTTCTTTCCAGGCAGACCTTGGTATTGAAGTAACCCTGGCCCTGTTTGGAAAACAGGGCCTGCAACATCTTTTTACCCAAATCAGCACCCCTTTATCCGAAAATGCAGCCCGTATCGTGGCTTTACAGGACGATTACATCTATACAATAGACGATGTAATCCTTTTCCTGCAGGGCAAAAACCCTACCCTGGCCCACAGAATCTGTAAACGGGATTTCCTTCCGGAAGCCAGCCGGTTTTCACAACTGGACGACCTGGACCATGCATTCGGCTCCATGGGTACTCAGGATAAAGCCAAACACCTGGCAACCATGTATCTCGAAGACCTCTCCGACCTGATCATGGAAACAATCGATGAACACTTCGGGTTCAGCCGTTATGCAGAAAAACTGGCCAGATCGGCTAACAGCTTCGATGAGCTGTATGAGGCCCTTCAGAAAGATTACACATACATAGACCAGATCTTAATTGAGATCCTGGAAAAACATATGGCCACCGTACAACCTAAAATGGTGGCAATTTCCGTCCCTTTCCCGGGCAATCTGTATACTTCCCTGCGTTGCGGGCAATGGATCAAAAAGAACTATCCTTCCGTAAGAGTGGCGATGGGCGGCGGCTTTGCTAATACTGAACTTCGCTCCCTCTCCGATACCCGCGTATTCGAGTTCTATGATTTCGTTTCCCTGGATGATGGTGAAGCGCCACTTGAAAACTTGTTTGCCTTTGTAGAAGGAAAGAAAGACTTAGATGAGCTGAAACGTACCTTTTCCGTCATAGATGGAAAAGTAACTTACTCCAATAATCAATCCTGCACGGATTATAAACAAGGACAGGTAGGTACGCCGGATTACAGCGACTTCCTCCTTGATAAATACATCTCTGCCATAGAAGTAGTCAATCCCATGCACCGCATGTGGAGCGATGGCCGATGGAATAAACTCACCATGGCACATGGCTGCTACTGGGGTAAATGTACGTTCTGCGATATCTCCCTGGACTATATCAAACTCTATGAACCGGTAGCTGCACAATTACTGTGCGACCGTATGGAAGAGATCACTGCGCAAACCGGGCAGAACGGTTTTCATTTTGTGGATGAGGCCGCACCGCCAGCCCTCATGCGTGCTTTAGCACTCGAGATCATCAAAAGAAAACTGACCGTTAGCTGGTGGACAAACGTACGGTTCGAAAAAAGCTTTACCCGGGATCTCTGCCTGCTGCTGAAAGAGTCCGGTTGTATTGCCGTTTCCGGCGGACTGGAAGTTGCATCTGACCGCTTACTGGAACTGATCCAGAAAGGAATCACCGTATCGCAGGTGGCACAGGTGAACAGAAACTTCACCGAGGCTGGTATCATGGTACATGCCTATCTGATGTATGGCTTCCCTACCCAAACAGCTCAGGAAACAATAGACTCCCTGGAAATGGTACGACAGATGTTCCAGGCAGGCATCCTGCAATCTGCATTCTGGCACCAGTTTACTATGACGGCACATAGTCCCGTGGGAATGCAACCTGAAAAATTCAATGTCCGAAAGGAATCATTGGCTGTGGGTACATTCGCCAATAACGATATTGTGCATATTGATGAAACAGGTACTGAACATGAGCTCTTCAGTTTCGGATTGAAAAAATCATTATTGAATTACATGCATGGTATCTGCTTAACAGATCCTTTGCAAAAGTGGTTTGATTTTAAAGTACCGAAAACAAAAATATCCCCCGATTATATTGTTAATGCTTTAACAGAAGATCAGTATTCTTCACATAAACCTACAGCTAAAATTGTGTGGCTGGGAAAAACACCTTCTGTAGAGAATTTTACAAAGTCGAAAAAAGGAAATCAGTGGGAAATGGCAGCACTCACCTTCCAGAACAAGAAAGAAAAGTATACTATCAGTGTAGATCAGGCACAGGGAGGATGGCTAGCAGGTATGCTGGAAAAACTTTCTGTAGGTAACGTAAAGACATATACGCTGAAAGAAGTAATGGATAGTTATACGGAAGCCGGGTTGGAAGATTTTGAATTGTTCTGGGATAATAAACCGGTGAATACGTTGTATAAGTTTGGATTGCTGAAATTATAGTTTCAATTAGTTTTTGGTTAAATAAAAATATCCCCGGCTTCTTCGGAACCGGGGATGTTTTTTTATGGGGAACAGAGGGTGCTATTACTGAGAATCAGTTTTTAATAATCTTCTTAGTAATACTATTCCCTCCTTTACTAACCCTTACAAAATAAACCCCGGGCATTACGTTACCAAGAGGTAATACGTATTGCGTACCGGTTACAGATTACTGCATATCAAATGATTCCATATTTCTTATCCAAGGTGCCATAATAATATTATAAATTTGAGGTATATTTAATAACTGATGCTTTTCGATGCCTCCCTTGAAATAAAAGCTGCTTTATCTTATGCCAGGACATTTTCCCTGGAAAAAGAACTCTATTATATAGATAGTCAGATGATCTTACTTGGGCTGCTTGATTCCTTTGCCTTTACGGATCTGATACAGGATGAGGACAGAGAAAAGATGATCACCTGGCTGAAAATGCTTGACTGGCAACATGGAACTGTAATTAATACCTCCGTTTTCATAACGCAGGAGGCAGAACGCATGATGAAGAATGCCGCCTATTATCAGAAGAAACTGAAAGATAAACATCTGTTGCCCGAGCATATCATGCTGTCCCTGCTCAGTATAGAAAACCTTTGCCGGCATAAACTGGAATCGCTGGGTATCGTCTTTCGCACCTTCGTGGAGCAATTAGCGGCAGTAAGAGATAACCAGCTCCATATTCCTTTCAGAAGTCCAAAGATCAAACCTTCACGTTCGTTTCCTCATAATCCCCTGGTTCTATGGTTGTATGGAGAAAAACAAAAGAACAGAATGGTGAAAGAACATTTAGCGGAAGCAAGGAATTTTCTTCAATACAATGACAGGAAAAGAAGCCGGAGATTTTGCAGATATATCTTACAGATTGATCCGCAGCACACAGATGCACTCTGGATTTTGGGCATTACATGGGCCACAGACCTTCAATTTGAAAAAGCGATTCCCTATTATGACAAGGTATTACAACAACATCCTGAGCATACCGGAGTACTCTCTCAATTAGGATATTGTTACAGTCAGTCGGGTAATAAGATTCGTGCAGTAGAATTATACCTCCGGGCGCTGGCCATTAGCCCTGGTTCGGCTGAATTACTAAATGCACTTGGTTTTGTACTAGCGGATCTTCAACAATATGATAAAGCGATTACGCTTTTTGATCAGGCTATAGCTATCGATGCAGAATGTGCATACGCGTATAACAACAAAGGTTATGTGTTAATGCGTCTGGGATATCTTTCGCAGGCAAGAGAACTGATAACACAATCCCTTCAATACAACAAAGGCAATGCATATGCTTATCGCAATCTTGCCCTGTTATATTTACAGGAAAGAAATTTTCATGCTGCTCAGCAAATGCTACTCAGTGCGCAGAAGTATGATTTTAAAGGTAAGTATGGCAGTGAAGTAGATGATCTGCTTAGGAGTATTAAATATAAATAAGATTATTATCCTGTAAAATGCAGGCTCTTTAAATACCACAGAAATGTTTCGTAATTGTGCAGTGAAAATATGATAGCCGGTGTAAAATTTTACAGCCTGTACCAATAAGCTCTCGCTCAATGATACAGGCTGTAAAAAAATAAGAAACGTTAAAATCAGAAATTAGGATTCTTAGTTGCTGCACTGCCTTCACCTGCAGGATTTATATCCACTTCATCGGCAGGAACATCCCAGTAATCCAGGAAGTCATAATTGATAGTAACATTTGTATTTACATCGCCGGCAGAAGTCAGGAAAGTATTGCCATAACTACCACCACCATTATCAATGTCATATGTCCAGCCCCATCTCCTGCTATCATAAAAAGATAATCCTCTGAAAACAAGCGCTACTCTTCTTTCTTTTACCAGTTCTGTAAGTGCCCCGGCCTCATTCAAACCGGTGCCAGAAACAGCTGCTACACCGGCACCCAAATAGGTTCTTACAGCATCTACATAAGCCAGGCCGGCATCGGTATTACCCAATCTTATATTAGCTTCTGCCAGCATTAATTCATTTTCTTCATAACTTCCGGCAATAAAGAGTTCATATGCCCCTACGGCTTTACTACCATACACATATACACCGCTTTGTCCGTTACCACCATCTATGATGCTGTAACGCGTACCAAAAGTAATATCATCCAGGTAAGTAGTAGCGGTATTAAAATTGTTGCTCATGCGCTTATCACCACTTTCAAAGTTCTGCACAAAACGCTCACTTAATCTAAACGTAGAAGAAGTATTCACATTTGTTGTTAAGGCAGCCGCCGTACCTCCTGCTGCTGTAAAGAAGCCATTGGCAGCAGCGCTTCTTCCGGTAAATACATAATCTCCTTTTTTGATACCATTTGTAGCCAATGTTAATACACTGGTCCAATCCGCAGCAGTCATGGTAGCAGTGGAGGACTTGGTGATTGTTGCAGCAGGATTACCATTTACAAAAGGCGCCAGCTTATTCACCAGGATATTCCTGGCAAGCATGGTATTGATATTCCTGATCCACATATCGGTTGTTAGCACACCACCATTTCCTACCTGGCAAAAAGAAGGGATTAGTTGTCCTAAAACGGTGCTGTAATCTGTTGCACTGGAAATTCCTGTGCCCAGGATATCAGCGGCTTTATTAAACCAGGTATTTGATTCTGCAATGATGGAATCCTTGATAAGATATTTGTTGCTGGCTGCGCCCGCTTCATTTACGATCAGGCCTGAATAGTACATTGATCCTATGGAAGCATATGCGTATCCTTTCCACCAATAACACCAGGCTTTGATTGTATTGGCCTTCGTAGTACCCTCTCCGGAAAAGGTGATATTATCTACAAGGCTTAATACCTTATTACAGGCACTGTTAAGCGCGTACATATTCAACCATTGGTAATAAAGCGGATTATAACCGGAGCCGGTCTGCGCCCGGGTATTGTTAGCCCTTAACTGGGTAATGTTGGATATACCTGTAGTGGTTTTCGAGTTATTGTCCAGGGTGTAATATTCAGGGATGCTGATTGTACTTATCAGCTGATTAGAAGCCTGTGCCCCCACTACATCAGCAAGGAGTTCACTGTATCCGTAAGGTAATGAGAAATAGCTGTTTCCCAGCCAGTCATCGCCGTTCTTGAAACCATTCACATACACTGCACCTACTGCAAGAGAGATGATCCCTGATTCGGAATTTACATTTTCCCCTTCCGTAGGCAAATTCGGGTTTCCTACGTTCAGATCTTTTTTACACGCAGTTCCACTCAGTAAAAGAGCAACACTCAAAATTGATAAAATATATTTATGCTTATTCATGGCTTTCTTTTTTTAATAAAAAATTATAATCCCACATTTAAACCTATCATGTAAGATTTCATGTTCGGCATTGTACTATGATCCACTCCTCTGTCGAAAGAAGAATTCACAGCACCGGAACTTGCTTCAGGATCGAAACCGGTATATTTTGTTACAGTCAGGATATTCCTTCCTGTAAATACGAGTTGCAGTTTTTTGAAGTATCTGATGTTCATCACTTTTGCCAGGTCAAATCCGACAGAAACATTTCTCAATCTTAAGAAAGAAGCATCTTCATAGAAATAATCTTTTGTGGCATTATTACCTGGTCCATACAGGCTACCCCAGGAACTGGAGTAAGCACTTCCATAATATGCAGTATACGCAGCTGTTGTTCCGTTAATGGTTACCGGTTTGGTAAAATCTCCATGAATACCATCGCGGTACATCCATTCTTTTGTCTGGTTGTACAGATGGGTGCCATATACCCAGTCAAACTGGAAAGAGAAAGTAAGAAAATCTTTGTAGGTAAATGCATTAATGAAGGATGCATTGAACTTGGGATTAGGATCACCGAATGCAGTAGCAGTTGAAGCAAACTGAATAGATCTGCTGGCGGTATCTACCACGCGGCCGTCTACAATCTGGTATTTGCCTGCGTCTGCAGGGGAAATATACTGGGCACCTGTTTTATCAGTCTCACTTGTACTTGTTAATGCCTTATATCCGTATATCTGTCCTATTTTTTGTCCTGCGGTTAATACCAGTGCTGTGCTTCCTGCAAATGAAGTGAGGATAATATCTGAACCACCGCTGATCTTATCTATCATAGAAGTTTGACGGCCGTAATTGGCTGTAAAGTCCCATGTAAAATCTTTGGAACGAAATACTGGCAGGTTTAACTGGAACTGCAATCCTTTGGACGACATATTGATGGCGTTATTCAGGATACCGGTAGAGCCGGAAGAGAGTGCAGAGCTAACTGTATAGATCACATTTTCGCTCTTACGTTTCCAGTAGGTAAAGGAACCATTAATAGCACTTAACCATTTGCCTCTTTTATT
The DNA here is from genome assembly GCF_900112615.1 of Chitinophaga sp. CF118. GTDB lineage: Bacteria > Bacteroidota > Bacteroidia > Chitinophagales > Chitinophagaceae > Chitinophaga. The sequence continues at coordinate 189,181 of NZ_FOMK01000004.1, forward strand.
AACATCAAAGGTGAAATCAGTACCTGCTTCAAACTCTTTGGATACTTCCACCTGTAAAGCTGGATTCTGAGCAGTTACGGGTATTGAATATACCAGTCCGTCGCCGATAGTGCTCTGGTCCAAAGTAGGATATCTGTCAAATGGACCAGGCTGAATACCCGCTTCTCCATATGCTGCTCTTAATTTGAAGTAAGAAACAACATTTTCCAGCTTACCTCCCCAGAAGTTAAAGGAAGAAGGAAGGATGTAGCCATATGCGTGCGGGAAAGTAAAAGGTTTTGAACCGCTACCAAAAGCGGAAGACCAGTCACTTCTGAATCCTCCTGCTATACCACCATAATCACCGAAATCAATTTTCTGATTAAGCAGGTATCCGTAGGTGACAAATGTTTCATCATAATTTCCATTCGTCTTTGTAACAGAAGAAATAGGAGCAACATGTACTTCTGATGCAGAAGATAAATTGATAGGAGATGTGAGTGGCAAACCTAAGCCATACACATCCTGTTCTTTATATTTATTTTTACGATAGTCGAATGAAACCTGTGTACTGGTTTGAATAGGGAGATTGATATGAAAATCCTTCTGGAAATCAGTTTTGAAGTATGCGCTGGCCAGGAAATTCTGGAAAACAGTAGTGTAATTCCATTTATCTATTTCACCAGAACGATCGGCGGCAAAATTTCCTACCCATGTATCATAGTAAGTTGCATTTGCATTTTCTGTTTGATTGAGATAAGTCCAGGTGCTACCTTCAGTTCTGTACTGAAGACCATATTTGGCATCCAGCTCCAGGAAATGATTTACCTCATAGTTGGCATTAAAACTCTGAACGATATCTACCTTATTATCCAGCCCACTTGCATATTGCTTTACGTAATAAGGATTAAAGGCATTGATACTAAGAAAATCAGCCGTCTGGTATGCAGGCGAATTGCCATCTGCCATTTTAGCTCCCAGGTCAAAGAAAGGAGAAGTATTTAAGAAATTATAAACACTGCTCAAATTACCTTTACGGTTACCCTGGCCATATAAATACCCTCCGGCAGCACCCAGGCCGGGAACAAGTGTATTTTTGGTATAGATCAGTTGTGTAACTGATCTGAGTTTAAAGCCCTTAAATAACTGCGTTCCCAGGTTTGTAGTTAAGTTTGAACGGTCTACAGATCCGTTATGCATAATAGGGCTGACAGTATGGTTATTAGCAACTGAAATATTAAAATCACTCTTATCTGTCCCGCCAGAAAAATTGATATTATTATTAAGAGTAGTTCCTGTTTTAAATACCTGCTTAAAGTGATCGTAGTATTTCAGGTTAGCATTATAAGATTTATTAGCAATATTGCGGGGATCCAATATTCCATAACGGGTAGCACCGCCATAAGCATAAGAGATGCCTTCAATGGAGCCAAGATCATCATAGGCTAAAATGTTTCCTGAAGCATCTACAATATTATTATTGGCATCTGTTAAATAAGGATGCTTGTTTGCCTTTGTTACATTACCACTGTTGATATATTCACTGGTTGTATAACTGGAAGAAAAGTTGACAGCCAGAGGGCCCATTTTTCCTTTTTTAGTAAAGATCTGCATTACCCCATTGGCACCCTGTGCACCATACAGAGAGGCAGATGCAGCACCTTGTACTACTTCTATTCTTTCCACATTACTCAAATCAAGAGAGTTCATATCTGTGGTAGAAAGCTGCACACCATCCAGCATGATTAGTGGTTTGGTACCATTCTGCACTGTATTAACACCCCTGAGCAGAATGTTTACGGGATCTCCGGGATTACCACTAATAGACGTTATCTGGGCTCCTGGAATTTTACCGATCAATGCCTGGTCTATAGAAGTAGAAGCTCCTGACGTTAGTTTTTCTGCATTAACAGATTCTACGGAGATACCTAGTTTTCTTTTGCTGGTAGCTGTACCAACACCAGTTACTACTATTTCTGAGAGTAGTTTTTTATCTATACCAAGTTGAATGTGCATAACAGATCCACTCACTGTTACTTCTTTTGTTTCAAAACCAATTCCTGAAATAATGAGGACTTTCCCTTTTTCAACATTAATACTAAAGGTTCCTTCACCATCGGTTACGGCTCCTCCTCCTCCTTTAATTTTAATGCTTGCTCCCGGAACGGGCGCTCCTGATTCATCCTTCACTGTTCCGGTAATTTTTGGCGTGGTCTGTGCCATTAACGAACAAGTGAATGCATGGCAAAGCAATACCATGAAGCATAATAAGCTGTGGATTCGCATAATTCTGTTTTAAAATGACTAATAAATATGTCGCATAAAAAAGCCAGCCGGTAGAATTATGATTTCTACCCGGTACAAACTTCTTTACCAGTTATATCAATAGACAGGTCATTCCGGTATGTACATCGTACATAGCAGACTGTCGGGCAAGTGAATTCCGCCATAACAAACAATGGAGATCGATAAATAACCGGAAGAATTAAAGACTCTAAGGCACCTTATAGGAAGTAAAGCTCCACACAAAAGCAATTAACCAACTGCTTGCAACGATACATGCAAGTCATATTTATCACAATAAAGTCAGCCCGATGATTATGGTTGTTCTGATAATTAAATCTTGTTGTTTAGTTTAGATTTTTTATTTCAAAATAAAGTTACCCTTGAAATTGGCTGTGCTGATTGTTAAATCTTGTTGTTCAATTTGGATTATTTTATTTCACAATAAAGGCCATGACAATTGGCTGGTTCTGTTCAATTAAATCTTGTTGTTCACTACTTATCCCAATAAAGCTCGTCTACGATTTAGCTAGTTTTCTAGATTTTGGTCTTTCTTTCTCGTCTATTAATATAAATATATATACTTTTCAAGTATTCTCATAACTTTTATAGTAAAACAAGCAAAAAAAATAAACATATTATTTAATACTATATAATATCTATTTTGTATTAATCAACTTATACAGGTGCATGGTGAATCTGTTACAAATGGGACTGACCATTAGCACCCGCCTGTAAAAAATAATGGTAATGATAGCACAGATAATACCGGCAGCAACATCCAATATGTAGTGGTGACTGTTATAGATAGCAGAAAACCAGATTCCCACAGCAATTACGCCAAACACTACCTGGAAAAACACATTAGCGTGTTTCCTTGCATAATACAACACAATGAGTGGGTAAGCAGAATGCAGTGATGGCATGGCCGCAAATACATTAGAACTCTTGGAATACAATGAACCGAATACGTCTATGTTCAGATACTGATCAAAACGTAATAGTCCGGCCGAATTACCTGGTGTGTGGGCAATAAATTCAAATCCATGCAGCTGGATATACCAGGGTGGCGCTGCAGGGTAAATATAATACAGAACAAACCCAATGAGATTAACCAGTAAAAAAGAAATGGCAAAGTGAAGGAATGCAAGGGTATCCTTGTAGAACAAATAACCCGCAAAAAGCAGTGGAACTGGTACCCAGCACAAATAGAATATGCCAGACATTACATCCAGCCAGGTGTATTTATGCAATAACCAGTATTCATTCGGAGTTACTTTCACCCCATTTACAAGTACCCCGAAAATGGATTTCTCTGTTTCATAAAGGTCCCTGATATGTACTGTATTGAACAGGTAATTAGGGAAGGCTTTCATGTAATCAAACAGGATCCAGTATACAATGAAGATAGAGAAGCCTGTAATGAGCCGCCGCGTGGGCCATGAAAAATAATAACAGCTATTGAAGATAACCACAAGCCATAACTGGTCGGTTTTGAAGCCAACCAGCCAGGCTGATAGCAACAGGTAGGCAATACTTATTGAGGTTGTAAATAATAATGTCTTTATATCGAAAAGCCTCTTATTAGTCGTCATACGTTCTTTTTTCCGCAGGATCACGGCTTAAACTGCTCCTTTATTTCTTTACCACTAACAGGGTCTATTCCCTTCATCTCTATATACACTACATTCGGAAACCAGAAAGTACCACCTTCTATCTGCAGGTAAATACGGCTCAGAATAGCCATTGTATTATTGATCTTCGTATAGATATGATAATCCCCGGTGGCAGATTTCATCAGGAACATTTGTTTTTTTGTATAGGCTACGGAACGGATATCATATTTTTCGTTTCCGAGTGACTTTACTTTTATACCGTAGGCAAATTTACGCTGTATATAGTTAAGATCTTTCTTCTCTCCACCGTCTGCATACCGTATCCAGTAAACATTCACCGGATCATCCTTATCCAATGTACCATCCTTCTGAATGTTCAGATCATAAATGATAGTATTAATGTTAGGTGTACGCTGCATATAGAACAACATATGAGGTACGTTATTCGGTACCGGGAAAGCTGGTTCTTCACCAGGCCGGCCAGCAAAGGTAAGCAGGGGGATCCCGAGGATCAATACACCAGCTGATAATGCTTTTTTAGCATCCAGTAACCGACCAATAGCAGTGATATTAGTTAATACCGCCATGATGAATAACGGGAAGGTAAAGATGGAAATGGTCTCAAATATATGAAACGGAATACCGGGAACGAACAGTTTATAATCCCCTCCTATGTAGTGCGCGGTAATGCCACAGGTAATGGCCGATATAGAGATGATCACCACTCTTTCCGGACGTTGCATTAAACCGCCCTTACACTCTATTCCCAATCCTTCTGCACGCGCCCTTGTATAACTTACCATCATAGAGCCAATCAGCGCTATAAAGGCAAATATGGAGCTCAGAAAATAATGATGACCGATGAGGTAATAACATATGCCAAAGAATAATACCATTTCGCTGTAACGGTCCAGCACAGAGTCAAACAGGGCACCAAAACGGGACCCCATATTACCTAATCTGGCTACCTGCCCGTCCAGCATATCAAATAAGCCTGCAAATAAAGTAAGAGCTCCCGCCCAACCAACATAAGACAGATCTCCACGATTCCCCTCTTCTACCCCGGCCACAAAAATTATGACTACTCCTATATTTAATGCGAAGCCAATAAGGGTCACAGCATTGGGCGTAAGTCCCAGCTTAATCAACCCCTTTACAAGGGGATTGATCACCAGGTAAATAAGCTGCTGTAATTTATCTCTCCATTTCTTGTTCATGCTCAGTTACTATTTTAGAAATCAAATTTAAAACGTGCCCTTATACCCCATGTAGGAACATTGGGGTTGTTAAGATAAGTGAAACGTCTTACCAGGTCTACCCTTAACAGTTTAAAGATATTGGCAATACCGATACTACCCTCCATATACGGTCCATGACTAAGTGTATAAGTTATGGGAATGCCGCTTGTATCTTTTGAAAACTGGATCAGGGACGGATCTTTGTAAGGATTATTCTCATCACGCAACCCGCCGTATAATATTTTAAATGCAGCTACTTCACGTAGTTTCAGTTTCTTCAGCAAAGGTATTTTGTTAAAGATAAAACCATTGAAATTATGATCTATATTCAGATTGGCATACCGGTCACTTACAAATTCCAGGAAGTTCATCAGGTTATAAGAATCCAGCTGGTAAGCGTACGACTGGTTAGCGCGGTGAATAGTGAGTAAAGGATAAGGTAATTTTCCGAAGATATAACCACCTTCCAATACAATTTCACTATATCCCAACTGCGAAAGGTAAGCCATCTTGTATAAATTCAGGGAGATGTTCTTGTAGTCATAACCGCTCTCCGCAATCCCCTTTACACCTGCAATAGCTCTGAGCGTAACGATAGGATATTTATTCGGAATGGGAATACGATATAATTTACCCTGGTAAAATTGTTCATGTGGTGCCCAGCGTAATTCCAGGGAAAACTCTGCCGTAGTGATCGGATCCCTTACCATTTCCGTGCTCGTTCCCTTAGCGTAGTTCAATGAGCCGGCAGGTGTTTGCTTCCAGTGTTTGAACCCTACATTAAAAGAGGAATGATTGTTAAACTCATGCTCATAATTTATTTTGTAGATATCATTGTATAACAACTTATCATTGTTACCACGTTTGAAAGACAACAGGAAATTATCTTCCTGTATGAACTGAAGCTCTTGTCCTGGAATTTTAGTATCGCGCTGAAAATTGGCGCTGATGGCATGAATAGGGAATGAGTAAGGTGCTTTATGATTTAAAGCATAACTGGCACCAATGTAGTATTTCCACTTTTCATCTTTAAAACCATAAGCCGCGTATGATTCCAGGTAGATACTTTTGCTGAAAGAAGGTAATGTTCTGCCACCGGCACGTAACCTGAATCCTTCTATCGGATTAAAGCTGTAAAAGGTATTTACCGGGCCAACATCTACCGGGCCAACTTTTGTGTACCCGGCAAGCAGCAAAGTGGCAATCTTCATGGTCCTTTGAAAGGACTTCATATTCTGAAGACTATCTATATTTTTATATACTCTGGCTTCAGCGCTGGATAATGTATCGTGCCTGTTGTGTACCCAGAAGCTATCCGGCTTTTCTTCTGTTTTTTCATTTTCTACCAGTGAGGGACCGCTATAGAAATCTTCCGCCATGGGCTGGTTGATCTTCATATCTTTTATAGACACGGTACGTTCACCATAGATCCCGCCTCTTCCTTTGAATACACCAAAGTCAGCACGCATTGTACTTTTGTTGGTAAAGTATCTTCCATCTGATGTTTTTTCAAAGTCTAAATACAGATGAAATTCCCTTACCCAGTTGAGGTTAATTTCTTTGTTGGCAGTCATCTCAGCTTTCTGCACAGCATAGTTACCATCCAGTGTGATATACAATTTACCTTCCAGCAAAAAATCACCTTTATTCCTTGGATAGAATTCCATTTCTACCAGCTTTTCATTATCTGCGGTAGTAATTGTGTCTGCTATATAGTATTTGTAGAAAGTAGGGGCAGCGTTTGCAATAGGACTCAGGAACTGATTGGTAAACAACGTCATATTGTTGTCGTAAATGTCCACATCCTGATAAATATGCCTCAGATAAGCATTTAGTCCATCGTTATCTATGAAGTCCTGAAAGTTTACCTTTTTATCTGCGGTAATTATTACTTTCTTTTTTTCGGGGCTTCTTCTAAAATAAACATCTGCCAGTTTTTCTTCCAGGTAAATGGGCAATAATGACTTACCACTCATTTTGGTGGTATCCTGGTTATCAAAAATGAATTTATACTTTTTGGTAAACCGCCCATTCTGCACCTTGGCAGACAAGTTACTCAATGCGAACTCCAGTTTCTCGTACTGGTTGTATGCCGCATAGTCATAGTGTGTCATCCTGTTTTTCTCCCTGTTATCAACCACCAGCCGGATCAGTTCTACTGCAGGATTATCCTTATTGCGATATCTTTCCTTTTTCCGCTTTACCACGATCTCGTTCAGGGTTTTGCTGGTGCTTTCCAACCTGATATTCAACACCTGGTCTGTTCCTTTGGTGATGCGTTTATCTACGGTTTTATAGCCCATGAATGCAAAACGGATGCTGTCTTTGGTTGCATTATACTCCAGCTCATACCGCCCGGCGGCATCTGTAGCAGTTCCTATGGCTGTACCGGGTATGAATACATTCACAAAAGGCAGTGGCACTAAGGATTTACTATCTGTTATCTGTCCCTTCAGCCTGGTAGTTTGAGCCGTTGCTGTATTAAAGCCGAAAGCGATTAGTAACGAAATACCAGTTATTATATTTTTAATTCCATTCATCTATCATCATCATTTAAATACGAACCGCTTCTGAATCATATAGTTATAAGTGACACCTATTACTACAGCGACTATAATTTTGGCCCAAACATAAGGCAATATTTTATAATTTACCAGTAGCCATATACCCACTGCATTGAGGATCATATTACCTCCCCACACCAGGATATATTTTACTGCCTGTAAGCTGATGGCATTATTCCGCTTTTCAAAAACCCATTGTCTGTTCACAAAAAAGTTGGTTACCCCTCCGGCTACGTTACCGGTTATATTGGCACTGATGTACCACACTCCTATTACCTGCGTAAGCAGGATGGCAATCAGAAAATCTACACCTGTAGCAGCCAGTGATGAGGCCTGCGCCTTTATAAATTTCACTGGCATTACAAAAGGTTAAAATAAAATATCAATTGTAATACCAGGTTTGCATAGATACCTGCTATTACATCATCCACCATGACACCCCATCCTCCGGGGAGCGCTTCCGTACGCCTGATACCCAATGGTTTAAGGATATCGAAGAAGCGAAAAAGTACCAGTCCCGTTAGTACATATTTAACATTCACCGGCAGAAACAAGAGGCTTACGCACATCCCTGCCACTTCATCTATCACTACTTTTTTATCATCCTTACCCCAGTAAGGTTCAACTATGTTGCCAGACCACACTCCCAGTAAGGTGATGATAACTGTAAAAAGTACCGGTCCGTATGCCGGTATATGACTGTCAGCCAGCACCAGGTACCAGCAAAGTGCTGCTACCGCAGCAGCAACTGTTCCGCCGCCTTTGCCAATGTACCCGATGCCAAGACTGGTAGCAATCATTTTATGTATTCTGATCATCCGTAACTAAAATTTCTTCTTCGTAGTAGTCCAGTCCCAGATGGGTGATAAGATCTTCTCCCATCAGGTAGCGGAGCGTATTCTGCAATTTGGCAAGTTGTTTAAAAATATCATGCTCAGGGCGCAGTCCCGGTGCTGTTTGCGGTGATTTAAAGTAAAACGATAACCATTCCTGTATACCGCTCATGCCCGCACGCTTGGCAAAATCCATGAATAATGCCAGGTCAAGGACGATAGGTGCAGCCAGGATAGAATCACGGCACAGGAAATTTACTTTAATCTGCATTTTATACCCTAACCAGCCAAAGATATCAATGTTATCCCAACTCTCCTTATTGTCCTTACGCGGAGGATAGTAATTAATCCTGATTTTATGATAAAGATCCCCGTATAAATCCGGTGCCAGATCAGGCTGCAGGATATCTTCCAGCACACCCAGCTTGGAAACTTCTTTGGTTTTAAAATTCTCAGGATCATCCAGTACCCAACCGTCACGGTTACCCAGAATATTCGTAGAGAACCAACCTTCAAGTCCCAACGCACGTGCCTGTATGCCAGGTGCCAGGATAGTTTTCATCAATGTTTGTCCTGTTTTAAAGTCTTTTCCGCCTATGGGGGTGGCAGTTTTCTTTGCCAACTCAGTTAATGCCGGGATATCACAAGTCAGGTTGGGCGCCCCGTTGGCAAAAGGAATACCCATGCTGATAGCCGCATATGCGTATATCATACTGGGAGCGATACGGGCATCGTTGTCTTTCAATCCCTGTTCAAACTTTTCAAGGGATGAATGCACATCTGCCGTTTGATGATAAATTTCAGTAGAACCACACCATACCAGTACGATTCTATCACAACCATTTTTCTCTTTAAAATTTCTGATGTCAGCTTTCACAGCTTCTGCCAGGTCATAACGTGTTTTAAAGTCTTTTACGTGTGTGCCATCCAGATTCTTAACAAAACTTTTGTCAAAAGCTGCTTTCATGGGAACAATAGCTTCCAGCTCAGTGCGAACGGATTCTATAAGAAACCTGTCCAGCACTTCTGCTTTTACCGCAGCAGTGTACACATTATCCTCATAAACATCCCATCCTCCAAATACCAGGTCATTCAAATTGGCCAGTGGTACAAAATCTTTGATAAAGGGGTTTCTGTTTTCAGTTCTTTTTCCTAAACGTATATTACCCATCTGGGTAACGGAACCTACTGGTTTTGAGAGGCCTTTTTTAATAGCTTCTACTCCTGCGATAAATGTGGTGGCAACGGCACCAAGTCCCGGCATCAGAATGCCGAGCTTACCAGTTGCTTCATTGATTTGGTGTTTCATGCTTGCTTTGTTTGTTTCTAAAACCATTTATTTTCTTTGTACCAGTTAAGCGTTTCCTTCATGCCCGTTTCGAGGTTATAGTTGGGGTTAAAACCAAGATCGCGCCTGATCTGCTCAATATTGCAGTTCCAGCTTTGGGCATTGAGTTCACGCAGTTTTTCATTATTAAGCAGCGGAATTCCCCTGCTTACCTTCTCCGATACCGTGGCAAAGAGCTTTACCAGTGGTGTGGGAATGTGGATTCGTAACATATTTACGCCAAGAGAGCGCTTAAAGATGTTTGCAAGTGCATAACGGTCATAACTATTCCCGTCAGACACGTTGTAACCGGTATGAATGGGCGGTGCTGTAAGTGCCAGAATAACAGCATCTGCCAGGTCTTTTACATAAACAAAACTCAATTGTTGCGGTGTACGTCCCACATGAATTTCCATCCCCCTCTTAAATGTTTTGAACAATACGAACAGATCCCTTTCCAGCGGACCATATACTGCAGTGGGCCGCAGTACTACCCAGGGAAGGTCTTTCTGCCCTGCCAGCAATTCTTCTGCCAACAGCTTGCTCTGACCATACATGGTAATGGGGTTGGCATTTGCCCCATCCGGTATCGGCCAGGTAGCATTATAAGACACCGGGCCGAGTGCGGCAAGACTGCTGATGAATACAAACTTTTCCAGCGGTATGTCTGCTGCTCTGGCAGCTTTTGCCAGATTCAGAGTATATACCGCATTCAAGGTTTTATACTCCTCTTCAGAATTTGCCCTTGTTACCCCCGCAGCATGAACGATATAACTGTACTGATATTCCTCCAGGAGTTTGCACAAACTGTCTGTGTCCGTATAATCGGGAATAACATATTTGAGGTTAAAATGTTGCAACTGGGAGATCTTACTGGAAGATCTGATAGCTGCATGCACCTCCATACCGGCATTTAAAGCCGCCGATATCAAATGATATCCTATAAATCCACTGGCACCGGTAATCAGAATTCTTGGTTTCATAAAGCTTTTTCGTAGATCCTGTAACGCTTATAAGGATCGGCATTGATTTTAAGCAGCGCTCTGTTCATGAGGTCATTATGTTCCAGTATCCAGGATGCTTCTGCATACAGGAAGCCTCTTTCCCGGCTCCGCTGAATCAGCTCTCCATAGAAACAAGCTTCTATCCCCATCTTCCGGTAAGGTTCCAGTACTCCCAATGCGATTACACGCACCGTATCAATCTTTTTCTTATTGAAGAGCAGTTTGAATATACCGGTAGGCAATAAACGCCCCCGTTTGATTGTTTTAAAGATCTGGTTCATATCCGGCACACAGAGTGCAAACCCGATGGCTTTGCCATCCAGCTCTGCTACCAGACAAAACTCATCGTCCAGCACCATCTTCAGATCTTTAGCCAGATAATTGAACTCCTTTTCAGTCATCGGAACAAAACCCAGGTTTTCATCCCAGGCATTGTTGTAAACCTCATGAAGCATCTTTACCTCTTCTTTGAATTTTTTCAGGTTTACCTTACGGATCGTAATGTTTCTCTTTTCAAGTCTTTCCTTTAACAGCGGCATCATCCGGTAAGGCTTGTCATCCAGTGAGGCCACCACGATCTTATAAGCCAGTAATGTTACTTTTTCCCTCAGTCCTGCATTTTCCAGCAGCTCTATATAATATGGACGGTTATAAGTCATCATGATGACCGGCGCACTGTCAAAGCCTTGTATCAGCAGTCCACATGTTTCGTTAGTAGAGAAGTTAACCGGGCCTATGATCGTTTTTAATCCGTGATCTTTCAGCCAGTGTTCTGCTACGTCCAGCAAAGCATTACTTACTTCCAGATCATTGACGCAGTCGAAAAAGCCAAAGAAGCCGTCGGCCGCATTATTAAATGCATTATGATTATTATTTTTTATAGCTGCGATCCTGCCTACAATCATATCATTGCGAAAAGCCAGGAAAAGCTGTACTACTGAATGTTCATGAAATGGATGTTTCTTCCATGACAACATATCACGCTGTGCAATGAACAGTTCCGGTACATAGTTCGCATCATAGCGGTACAATTCGTGGGGAAAATCAATAAACAATTGCAGGTCTTTTTTGGAGATAACACGTTGTACCCGCAGAACGTTGCTTAATAAAGCCTTTTTTGCGACTGGCGTCTTTAATGTCTCTATCATATTTTAACCTTTAATGGGATCCCTGCCTGTGTAAAGGCTTCCGATAGTTTTTCCACCGCTGTTTCTATCTGGCTGAATGTATGTGTAGCCATTAATGAGAATCTGATCAGTGTTGCGTCCGGAGATACTGCCGGAGGCACTACAGGATTTACAAACACCCCTTCATCCAGCAGATTACGCGTAATATGAAATACCTGTTCTTCATTTCTGATATAAATAGGAATGATTGGTGTTTCTGATACATCTCCGGTATCAAATCCATATTCCTGTAATAATGTGCGGGCATAATGGGTGTTATCCCAAAGCCTTCTGATATGTTCCGGTTCGGTAGTCATGATTTCAAGCGCTGCAATTACACTTGCCGCAGATGCAGGTGTCATGCTGGCGCTGAAGATCAGCGAACGTGCCGTATGTTTGAGGTGTTCGATCATATCACCGTCGCCGGCAATAAAACCTCCCAGGGAAGCGAGAGACTTACTAAAGGTTCCCATGATAAGGTCTACCTTATCTGTGAGCCCGAAATGAGATGCGGTACCCGCTCCCTGATGTCCGATTACACCCAGCCCATGGGCATCATCCACCATAATATTTGCCCCATAGCTATCTGCAAGAGATACGATTTCCGGTAAGCGGACAATATCTCCTTCCATACTAAATACGCCGTCTACTGCTATTAACCGGATAGATGATTGTGGTAAGGCCTGTAATTTTGCTTCCAGGTCGTCCATATTATTATGGCGGTACTTAATCACTTTTGAAAAAGACAAACGACTGCCATCTATAATAGATGCGTGGTCCAGTTCGTCCAGCAGGATATAATCATTGCGGCCGGTAATGCTGGATAGTACACCCAGGTTAGCCTGGAAACCGGTACTGAATACGATTGCCGATTCCTTACCTACAAACTGTGCCAGTTTGTGTTCCAGTTCCAGGTGAAGGTCCAGTGTTCCGTTCAGAAATCTCGAACCGGCACAACCGGTGCCATATTTTTCAATTGCTTTGATGGCCGCTTCTTTCACCTTCGGGTGGCTTGTCAATCCCAGGTAGGAATTGGAGCCAAACATCAATACTTTCTTTCCATTAATCATTACCTCAGTATCCTGACAGGATGAGATAGGTCTGAAATACGGATAAATCCCCTTTTCTTTGGTGCTATTCACCCTGGCTAGACCGGCCATTTTCGAACGTAACATTTTGCTCATCTCATAAATCTTAAAGACATAACACTGCCTGAACAAGTTCGGGCTTGAAACATAAACACATATAATTTTGAGGTATGAGCCGACGTCATGATATACGGCAACAGTCCTGCAAAAACACAGTGTCAATAATATAATTGTCAGTATGCGAGTTGTAGATTAAGCAGTTCACTAGTCGCGACGCTTAACAGCTTGTGAGTTGTGGTTTAAGCAATTAAATTCGGTGGTCCAAACAGCTTAGAGTTGTAGCTTTAAGTAAAGACAGGAAGGGTTTTTTGCCCATTTCCTGACTATGGCACGAAATTAGTCAAAAAATACTATACAGATGAAATAAAATCTAAATAGACAACAAAAGATTACAGATGTATAACAATTGCCTCTAAACTTCATATTACATAAAGCATTGTTACATAATGCAATTAAACTATTTGTAATTAAATGAGTCCAATATTAGTACGCCACAAAAACCTATAATTATGCAATTCCGCTATTTTTTACCGACACTGCTGGTAACACTGCTGTTGTCTGTATATGTAAATGCGCAGGACACATCCGACCAGGATTCTACCGGCCTGCCAGGGGATAACTTCAGCCTTCAGGGTGCACTCGAAATGTTTAAACAGTCGGCCTCCCCTGAGGCATTCGAAAAAGCACTTAATTCAGAAGAAAATAAGGTGAATAACCTGGATCTGAATAATGATGGTAACATCGATTATATCAGGGTGATTAATAAAAAGGAAGATGATGTGCAGGTATTTGTTCTACAGGCCGTAGTCTCAGAGAATGAAAATCAGGACATTGCAGTGATAGAACTGCAGAAAACCAGCGATGAAAATGCTGTGATCCAGATAGAAGGAGATAAAGATATTTATGGGGAAACAAAGATTGCAGAACCAGCTCCGGAAGCCGACAATGCTTTTAACTACTCGCCCGCTACTCATGGTCCTTCTGCTTCTTTTGGCACCGGGATTATTGTAAATGTATGGTTCTGGCCCTGCGTAAGGTTCGTATATGCACCTTCTTATGTAATATGGGCTTCTCCCTGGGGCTGGCACTCACACCCTGTATGGTGGCGCCCCTGGAGACCAATGCCATGGTACGCATACCGTCCCCATTACCACTATTATAATACCAGATATGTATTCGTGAATACCCGCAGAATTGCTCCTGCGCGTGTGATGTATCGCCCTATGCGTACCTCTTCCGTTACTGTGATCAACCGTAACAGGGTAGTGGTAAATAATTACCGGGTGAACCGCGTAAATAATGGTGGAAGAAATTATCAGCCGTCAAGAGTTACTAACTCCGGAGGCAGAACTTACCAACCCTCCAGGGTGAATAACGGTGGTGGAAGCTACCAACCTTCCAGGGTATCCAACGGTAACACAGGTGGCAGAACCTATCAGCCGGCAAGAACCAATAATGGCGGCAGAAGCTACCAACCTTCTAACTCAGGGGGAAGAAGTTCCCAGGGAACAAGATCAGGAAGTAGAAATGGTGGTGGAAGATCGTCCGGAGCAAGAAGCAGAAACTAATTTATTATTTGTTATTGATCATTAAATACACTGCATCTGCCTGTTTAGTTTGTTAATTTAGCTTTGGGATAAGGCTTTAGATTAGATCTTTATTATACTTCACCTAATCATCACGGCAGATAAAGGTGTATTTAATGAATCAATAACAATGATGCTTCCCTTTATTCTACTTTTTTGCTGCCCAGCTAATAGCATTTCTGAAGAGTGTAACATATGCTGCATTGCTGAAAAGATCTGGTGAGTGACCCATGAAAATATAAATGTTACGTGCTTTATAATGTGGATTAGTCCATATAACCGGATGATCACCCATCTTCTTTTCAGAAGCAGGTACGTAAGATGATTCATCTACATTCGCAATTACATGAACATTGGCCCGTGGGCTTTTATCATACGTATACCACTCTTCTGTTTTTATGGAAAATGAATGAGGCACTCCACGCATTACCGGATGTATTGTATCTTCTACACGCACCTTTCCCCCGGCAAAACCGGGTATATAATCTTTCCACCGGATATCTCCCATAAACTGATGGAACCATTCCCACATCGGATAACCATCAAATTCCCCTAACAGAGTTGCATGATGAAAACCGATCCATCCTCCCCTGCCTTCCGCTATATATTTTTCAAAAGCCTTTACTGCTTTTTCTTTCCATCCATAAGGTGCATAGTCTAACTGAATGAAGAGTTGATATTTACTTAAAAAAGCATCGTCAATACTATCTGTGTATTGGATATAGTCAATAGCAAATCCACTATCTGCTGCCAGTTGATCCAGCCATACTTTTGCTGCTTTTGAATAAGCTACATGATGACCGCCATTCTCGTACAATGCCAGTACACGGAATCGCGGCTTTGCAGTATTAAAGGAGAGTAACAGAGTAGCAATGGCTACCAGCAATAAAGTATTCTTTCCCATATTATTCCCAATGTATGAAAATATTATGCTTTCTTAGCTTTGCCCAAACCTACTTTAAATTTGTCCGGAGTGCCAGACACCTTGATGTTCATGAAACGTACCTTTTTATCTTTATCGCGGTATTCAATAGCATCTACCTGGTCAGGATCAACTTCTTCCTGCTTTTTACCAAAGAGTGATTTGAAACCGACCTGTGTAACCAGTTTCAAAGGAATTCTCAGATAATATTCCATACTCATATCCATATATTGTTTACCAGAGATCTCAATGAATCCAAGTGAGGAGTTGATATTCATGGTAGGGATTTCAAGCACCCCATTTTTTAAAGTCAGCTTATTCCGTAAAGTATCAAAGCGCACGTTGCGCAGGTTTTTATCTTTGAAATAACCGGCCATTGCCTGCATAGGTGCAAAGTCGATAAGGCTGCCGTTATAGATATGTACATCTAACTGCGCTTCTGAATCATTGATGATAGGTGTAAGGTCCGGATGCACCAGTAAACGGCTTTTTATTTGTCCGCTTAAACGGCCTTTTATATTTTTATTGATGGTTAGATCCTGTCCGAAGTTGTCCAGTTTAAGCATCATCTTTTCAATGTTCACATCTTCTACGCGAATGCGGCTCCTGAAATAGATTTTCTTTGGATTACTACCGTTGAAATGCCCCCGCATTCCTATCCTGCCCTCTGCTACATTCATACCCAGGGTATCAATATACAAATGCTGATCTGCCTGCATACGCATGCTTGTAGTAATGTTTTTCAACCACAGTTTATGATATTTCACCTTCCCTATATTTACTTTAGCTGTGAAAGCAGTAAAAGGAATGGAGAAGATATTGAATGCTTTAGAATGTGAGGAATCGGTTACACGAACAACAGCAGGTTGTACCAGTGGAGCTTCAGGTGTTGGTGTATTACTGAAACTATAATTGGTGAGCTCATCCACATCCAGGAACTTCGAAGTAAACTGTAAAAAGTTCGCCTTTTTCCGCTGTGTAGTATCTTTCCCTGTGAACAGCCGCATGCTGAGATCGAAATCGCTGCGTCCTATTTTACCGGTCAGAGTATCTACAGCAATGAATTTATTAGCCCCGTATTTTATAGTGCCTTTGATGCTGTCCAGTTTGATAGGATGTACTTTTAAAGCACCGGAGATATTAGCGATATGCAGTTTTGCAAATCTGAATACAGAATCGTACTTCATATCCATCTTAGCACGCAGCCAGAGGCCACTGCCTACTTCATGCTGATAATCTGCCGGGATGAATTGTCTTGACCGGTTACTAAGCAGATCATTCATGGCCAGATGGTCCGACTTAAGATCAAATGCTACCTGCGTTCTTCCTCTCATAACCTTGTCAAACCATAACTGGTAGTGGATCACCCTGGCGCTTAACCGCAGGTCACTGCTGTCTATCTTGCCTCCGAAATTTTTAAGTAATAATGCGGTATCATTGATAGTAAGATCTGCTCCAAAATCATGGAAGGCATGTGGATAAATCTTAAAGCCTGCATATAATTTTTCCATGTGGAATTTACCCTTTGGCAAAGGTGCAGGGTGTAGTAACTGCTGTACGGAAGTTTCAAGGGAAAGTCCGATATTAAATCCATTAATCTCTTCTTTCACTTTAGCCGCCATAGTGGTATCAAAGGCAAGCAGCTCTTTCAGTATCATCTTATTACTCCGGGCATTCAATGTAATGGTCACCGGCTTCTGATGCTGGTGGAACAACGCAGGGAGATCACTCAGGGCGCCATTCATGAAGAAGTCCGAATTGCCAAATTTGCAGGCCAGCGAATCCAGCGTAACACTGCCATTCTTCATATTGGCGTGCAGATCCAGGTTACGTACAATATGCGGATAACCGGGAATGCGGAAGGTAAGGTCTTTTACGGTCAGCTCACTCTGGATCCCCTCTTTTAGTTTTGACATAGATGCTTCCGGCAAACTGAGATCCACCATTTCCTTAAAATCCATTTTAAGGCTGATATGACCAGTAATACGTTCCAGGTCTTTGATTCCCAGGAAGGCTCCTATGAATTCCAGCTCCAGTTCAGAGTCTATCTGCATAATGATTTTCGGATCTGTAAAATCACGCATTACAAAATTGCCCTTAAAAGTCCCTTTGTCGGGGCGGGCATTCATATTCAGCAAATGCAGTTCTGATGTTTTCAGGGAATGAGCAGCCCCGTTTGTATAGTATCCTTTAAATTCAAGCTGGTCTAGTTTTTTGTTGGCATCTTTATTCAGGAACCAGGCATCTTCACAACCAAAAGAAAAAGCAATTTGTGGCAGCTGCCCACCTGCAAATTTACCTTTTATAGTACCATTGAAGTAGATACGGCCATCGTAATTGAAGCGTTTCAGCTCATCTCCCACAGATTGAGGAGCAAAGGCAAAAAGCAGGTTCAGGTCGGGCCTGTCGCCAGTCACCCTCAGATCGACCATATCACCATGCAGAAGATCTGCTGTACCCCATACTTTCAGGGTGGCAGCTTCTATCTTTAGCTGGCTGGGAGAAATGGTCAGGAATTGTTTTTCTGTATTGTAGGAGACTTTTATATTGGCTTCCAGTTTTTTATGACGGAATAATACAGTATCTGAAGGGCTGCTTACATCTACTATAAATCCGCCGTGTAGTGTGCCATTAATCTCTTTATCATCAGCATGTAAGGCTGTTTTTATCTTGTCGATATGTGTAGAGAGGCGTTGTCCATTTGTCCGATCATAAAAAGAAATGTCCATGTTCTTCAATACGATCTTCTTCACATCCAGGGCCAGGCTTCCGGAAGAACTCTCTGTGGTGGCCAGGGTATCCTGTTTAATCCTGTTGGCTTCTACCAGGTTCAGATTACCATTCAGTTCCCGCACCATGTCCAGATGACCATTTTTAAGGAAAAGCACCTTTACATTATACTTTTCCCTTAACACATCCGGCAGGCTGAATCCCACATACAAGCGTTCCATCTCATAAAGTGGGCGTCCCTTCCGCTGTTTATTTGCATAAAAGCGTACATTTCGCAATCCTATAGATACGTATGGAAAGTTCTGAAAAGGAGAGATTTCACTACCTTCAATTACCAGTTCGCCGGGAAGCTGTTTATTTAACTCACTGACAGCCATATTAGTAAGTCGCTGTTGCTGGGTATAGAGAATCACAACACCAATCACTCCCAGTAATAAAACTATCGATACCAGTATAAAAAATATCCGGAATATCCTTTTTCTTGTCTGCTTCATAATGCCCTTCAGGTAATAATGCAAATTTAGATACAACCTATATAAAATAAAAATTATCCTATATATGAATGTATCAGTAAAAAGTACCATAATAACGACAATAATCACCACCACCCCTACTTGATTTACCCTAATTTTGGAGAATCAACAATAAGAAAGGAAATGGCCCGCGCTACAATACCGGTTTATGATATCTGTACCATCGATAAAAATGGTCCGGCGCAGGATCTGATGATAGAACGCTTTGGCGGGTACCTGGAAAAACACTACCAGGCGCTGCATCATGCCCACCGCCATTCTTTTTATCACCTGGTACTGTTCACTCAGGGTAGTGGTACACATACTATTGATTTTGTGAAGTTTGATGTGCGTCCTTACCAGATCTATTTTATGGCACCGGGACAGGTACATAGCTGGGACTTCAGAGGAAATACCGATGGCTATATCATTCATTTCTCTGCAGATTTCTTTCGGCCATTTCTTTTAAACCCGTCTTACCTGGAACAGTTCAGTTTTTTCAGTGGGATCAGCGGACAGTGTGTATGCCAGTTAACAAAAGATATCCGTGAGGAAATAGTAAGGATTTTTGAAGCGCTGCTGAAAGAACAGAATAAAGATATGATCCGCCTGCGGTTGCTGGAAATGTTCATTACGGTAGAAAAACATACTACCCATAACGAACATAATCATCTGCCTCAGCATACTACTACCCTGCTGAAAAGTTTTCAGCAACTGATCAATCAGTACTACCGAACCATGCGGTTGCCGAAAGAATATGCAGAGTTGTTATACATCACTCCCAATCATTTAAATGCATTATGCAGGGAATTGCTAGGGAAAACAGCCGGAGATGTGATCCGTGAAAGGGTATTGCTGGAAGCCAAACGTTTACTGACAAACGCAGGCATGAGTGTTCTTGAAATAGCCTATGAACTTAGCTTCAAGGACAACTCTTACTTTACCAGGTTCTTTAAAAACTATGAAGGGATAACTCCCGAAGAGTTCAGGAAAAAATTTATTCATCTATAAATTACTATTACCATGTGTGCCGAAAAAACAGGAAAAAGACCTAACCTAGTATTAAGTGTGTTGCAAAATAAATGCCCTGCCTGCCGGCAGGGGAAGCTATATAAAAGTGACAATGCATATAACCTGAAACACTTCACAGAAATGAATGAGCATTGCCCTGTATGTGGAGAAGATCTTGAAAGAGAAATTGGTTTTTATTATGGTACCGGTTATGTAAGTTATGCATTGACCATTGCTTTCAGCGTGGCTACATTTATTGCCTGGTGGGTGATTATCGGATTTTCTCTCTACGATAACCGTATGTTCTGGTGGCTGGGTATTAATGCAGTACTGCTTGTGGCGTTGCAACCACCAATTATGCGTGTGTCAAGAACCATATGGCTGGCATTCTTTGTCAGGTATAAACCAGAACGACTTGCGGCCTCTGCCACTCAACACAGAACAGTATAGTGTATCATTGTGCAACTAATTCTACAAATACAAGCCGGAAAGCCCTTTTTCCGGCTTTACTGAATACGGGGTTTATTCTTCCATGTTCTTCAGTAATTTCTTCAGATTAATACCTCTTCCCAATACCGGTTTGAAAATATCGCCCTCCCGTTTAATCCGTTCAAGCGCATTTTTAATTGTAAAGTCCTTCATCTGTAATCCCTTTTTCACTTCCTCCCAATGTAGAGGCATTGAAACAGTAGCTCCCGGTTTGGGCCGCAATGAATAAGGAGCAGCTAATGTTGCCAGAGCTCGGTTTTGCAGATAGTCTATATACAATTTCCCTTTCCTGTTGCGCGTCATTCGTTCAATACTGGTAAACTTTGGCAACAGTTCATGTACTTGTACCGCTATCAGTTTTGCAAACAACTGACTTTGATCATAAGTGTATTTGGCACCTAATGGAATATAGATATGAATACCGGTAGATCCTGATGTTTTGACGTAGCCTTTTACCCCCAATTCATCCAGCACCTTCTTTACGGTTTGTGCAGTCTCAATTACCTGTTCAAAAGTATTTCCTTTATCAGGATCCAGATCGATCACGCACCAGTCAGGATAATCGGGATTGTGTATAGTACTGCTCCAGGGATTCATTTCTATGGCTCCCAGATTGGCCATGTAAAGCAAACTTGCCTCATCCTGTGGTACCATGAAATTCTTATCCTCTCCGTTCGTATGATATGGAAATTTCTGAATCCAGTCGGGCGACTTGTTCGTTACATCTTTCTGATAAAAACTATGCCCTTTGATACCATTCGGAAAGCGATTCAGCGATTGCGGACGATCTGCCAGGTAAGGAAGGATATATGGTGCTACCTGGTAATAATAGTTTAGCATATCACGCTTGGTATACTTCTCATCCGGCCAGTAAATTTTGCTAAGATTCGTAAAGGTCAACTGATGACCATTCACTGTTTTAACCTGTGTTTCTTCTGTAGGATTAAGTAATGATTTCCTGCCACCGGATGCAACGGGTTTTAATAACTTCTGTTTTTTCACGGGCAATACTTCACTTGTTTCCACCGCAGTTTCTGCTACTACAGATTTAGCAGGTTTATCATCTCTCATACCTTCAAAACTGGGATGTCTCATAACACCGTCGGTTGTTATTTCTGCATAACTTACTTCACAAACTAATTTCGGTTTTAACCAGGTAACAGTTGCATGGGGAGGATCGGGGCGGAAACGGGAAGGCTTATTTACATCCGGGATTTCTTTAAAGGGAGAAGCTTTGACTATTAATGGCTTAAACTGTGCCATCATCTCCTTTTGCTGTTTTGCGTTAAAGCCGGTTCCAATCTTGCCTGTATATAACAGTTTATCACTTTGATATACACCTACAAGAAGGGAACTGAAAGGTTTGGAAGATGATTCATTATTGGTAAAGCCGCCAATCACTACCTCATGCCGTTTATTGGATTTGATTTTCAGCCAGCTCCTGGTACGGTCACCTTCTACATAGATACTATCTGCTTTCTTCGCTATTATCCCCTCCATACCCAACTTACCGGCTGCTGCAAGGAACTCAGTTGCAGTACTGTTGAAAGTATCGCTAAAGCGGATGATATCGTTCTCCGGGAGGATTGACCTGAGAATAGTTCTGCGTTCTGTTAATGGCAGCTGTTTTAGGTTATGACCATCTAACCAGAGGATGTCAAATACATAGTAAATCAGTTCTCCGTCTGCTTCACTCCGCCAGTTCTGTAAGGAACCGAAATTTGCAATGCCCTTCTCATTCAGAACACAGATCTCTCCGTCTACTATTGCATTAATTCCCCAGTCTGATACCGCCTTATAAACAGGATAAAACTTATCATTGAAGGATTTGTTATTGCGGGAAAGCAGTTCCACTTTCCCTTTGTTACTAAGTGTAATGGCACGGTAACCATCCCATTTCACTTCGAATAACCAGCCGGGTTCATCAAACGGTTTATCGATTAGTGTGGCCAGCATTGGCTTTATTGTTTTAGGGAAGGCTGCTCTGGGAGCGTTCGAAAGATCAGTAGTTTTAGCCGGGGCCTTCTTTGCCGCCCGTTTTGCCGCAACCTTCTTAGTCGTCCCGGGTTGTATGGTAGTCTTCCCATAAACATTCACAGGATGCTTTTCCATCTGCAAAATAGTTTTCCTGCTGATGACCGATTTATCTTTCCGCGTAATATCTGTCTCCTTTGCATACTTATCACGATGTTTGATTAACAACCAGGCATTTTCATCCTTCCCATTCTTCAGTTTTACAAGCGCAAACTCTCCTTTCAGTTTAGTACCATGCAGGTTTATTTTCAAAGAGCCGGCACGCAACTGTTTCATCAGTGCTTTCTCATCCTTCTTCTTATCACCCGACGGTTCTAAAGGTGTGAATGTACCTTCATCCCAAACGATCACTGTACCGGCACCATAATTACCTTTCGGGATAATTCCTTCAAAGCTGCGGTAATCAAATGGATGATCTTCTACCATCATTGCCAGTCGTTTATCCTGTGGATTTAAAGAGGGACCTTTGGGTACTGCCCAGCTCTTTAATACACCTTCCATCTCCAGGCGAAAGTCATAATGAAGTCTTGTAGCATCATGTTTCTGTACTACAAATCTGAGTTCGCCGGAAACGGCTTTTCCGCCGGTAGGCTCCGGCGTATCATTGAACGATCTCTTCTTTTTGTAAGTTGCAAGTCCCATACTATATTAGCACTAATACTCGTGCCAATTTTGTTTATAAATTCTGCTATTTTTGTTTTTACGCATACCCGACGAGCCCATCCCATTTCCAATTTTACATTTATTCAAATATTGCATAACTTACAGTCATTCTGTACATTAGATAGTTCCAATACCTCAATAACGATATAACTGAAAGAATGAAAAAAGCAAGATTTATCCTTATTCTTATTCTGTTTACACAAGCTTTATCTGCACAAAAGTCCACACAAAAGATAGTTGTAAATGAATTTGCTGCAATAGACAAAAAAGCACTCGAACTGCCAGACTCTTTAACAAAAACTGCAGACGGTATTGCCGGCTACATAACGGCAAACTTTAAAAGTGATAAGGATAAGTCAAGGGCAATATTCATTTGGGTAGCCTCCAATATTCAGTATGACATAGAGAATATGTTCGCCATCAACTTCTACGAAAAAAAAGAAGAAAAGATCTCAAAACCATTAAGAACAAGAAAAGGTATTTGTGAAAACTATGCCGCATTGTTTAATGATATCTGTTCAAAATCCGGCATAAAATCTTATGTAATTGAGGGATATACAAAACAGAATGGTTTCACAGATTATATACCGCATGCATGGTGTGCTGCGCTAATAGATACTTCCTGGTATATGTTTGATCCTACCTGGGGTTCAGGATATGTGAATGGAGGAAAGTTTTTTAAGAAAATCAATAACAGCTACTTCAAGGTAAGTCCGGTTATACTTATTAAATCTCATATCCCCTTCGACTATCTCTGGCAATTCCTGAATTATCCAATTACCAATCAGGAGTTCTACGAAGGAAAAACTCAACAGAATTTGTCCCACCCTTACTTTAACTATATTGATACGCTTCAATTATATGAAAAGCAAAACTATATAGAACAATTAGTTGCTTCCGGATACAGGGTTGAGAAGAATGGTGTTAAAAATTCTATGGTGTTTGACAGATTACAGCATATTAAGTTAGAGATTGAGAATGACAGGCAAAATAAAATTGTCCGCATCTATAATGCTGCTGGTGCGGATTATAACGAAGGGGTTAACTATTATAATGACTTTATTAATTACAGGAATAAGCAGTTTATACCTAAGAAAGAAGATCCTGAAATTCAGCAAATGATTGATGCAGCGGATAACAAGTTGAAAATAGCGAAGACTAAGCTGGCACAGATTCAGAATCCGGATGCCAATATAACAGCGATGATTACACAACTGAATAAGTCTATCAGTGATATTGCTGTTCATGTAACTGAGCAACAGGCATGGTTAAATCTGTATTTAAGCAAAGGTAAGTCGGGAAGGAAGTCGATGTTCTATGACAGGAAAGTAACCTGGTTTGGCATTCCTATGAATTGAGTTAATACGTGTTCTTTTTCACCGGAGCCCTTAAATGGAGCCTGGATAAACTTCTGTTTAAGCAATAATTCTTAAAAACCAGGGCGACTAAATTTAGTCGCCCTGATTTGTTATGCCTCAATATTTAACATCCCTTCTAAACCTTTCAATTTATCAGGATCCAATATGGTGTTGATCTGCAAGATCTTCGAATCTGCAAATGAAATATTAAATACCTGGCAAACATAAAGTTTATCGTTCTTATAATAAAGAAACGCCGGCTGATGATTGATCCACTTAAATACAATATTAAAGGTCGTTTGATAACGATGATAGATCATTGTAACCAGTTCTGCGGTATCAACAGCACCAAGACAAATCTCTTTCACCAGACTCACCTTACCTCCGCCATCAGCATAGAAGGCAATGTCCTGAGACAACATGCTTTCCAGCTTTTGGGTATCCCGTTTACGAATGGCTTCGATATAGTTTTCGAGCAACACAGCAGCATGGGCATTCTGCTCAATTGTGCGGGAAGCTGCTGCCGGTTTAAAAAGCTTGGCCTTACTTCTGCTTAATAACTTGCGGGAATGCTCCTCTGTGACAGACAACACTTCGGCAATTTCCTGATGCGAATAATCAAAACTTTCCTTGAGGATAAAGACCGCCCTTTCTGTCGCATTTAACTTTTCCAGTAACAGCATCAGAGAATACGACAGGATATCCTTGAGATGGAGATTCTTATCCGCCTCATCATCCGTAGCAACAGGCTCCGGCAGCCATACGTCTGACTGCCGGGCGATTCTTTTATTCCTGTTTTTAGTATTGATAGCATGATTGATCACACTTTTGATCAGGTAGTTTTTCTCATTCTCAATGCCTTCTTTATTGACAGCAAAGTGATTAGACATTACTTCCTGCACCGCATCCCGGGCATCTTCCACTGCGCCTAAAATATTGTACGCATATGGGAATAGAATCTTTTGATATGCTTCCATGTATCTAAATTATGCAAACTGCCCTACCTTATAAGTACCAGGCACTATTTTGAACGTGATGTTGAGCTTATTCCAGCTATTAACAGTCACGATTGCCAGTGTTAAATCTGCGATCTCCTGTTTGGAAAATAAAGGTGTCAGCGCATCGAATATACTGTCTGCTACATGACCCTTTATTACCGCTTCAGCAAATGCCAGTCCGGCTCTTTCCTTATCTGTGTAATATGGGGTTTCTTCCCATGCAGCAAGAGAATATAAGCGCTGTTCTGTTTCTCCTGCGTGAATAGCATCTTTATGATGCATATCCAGGCAAAATGCACATCCATTGATCTGCGATACCCTGTAAGTTACTAATTCTACCAATTTAGGATCTAATCCTGATTTTTTAAGGTAAGCTCCTGTTTTAAATAGTCCGTCAAAAAAAGCCGGTGTTATCTCTTCGTGGGCAATTCTCTGTTTCATTTTTATTGATTTTGTAATTGAAGAATATTTTTATCCCTAAGAAGACAAACCAGCGTTTTAAAACGTGACCAGATTCTCAATCTTTTTTCAAAATGAATTGAAAATAATTGATAATCAATCACTTTTATTTAAACCACCAGAAAACAGAAATTCATCTGACTGATATAACTTACATTCGATTAAATATTTATATATTTCGGAGAGATTGTACCTATGAATGACTGGCCAACATTACCCAAACCTGCTATCAAAACAGGCAAACTACTGATATGTATATTGTTACTGTGGCAAACGGCTTTACCGCAGAAACATACCAATACTCCACCTCATATCATAGATAGCCTGCTGAGAGCCATTAAAAGAGCACCCTCTGATGCCTCCCGTGCAGAATTAATGATCCTGCTCGCTAAAAAGTTGCCAGCCAGAGACAGCCTGCTGTCAGTAAACTATTTCGAACAGGCTATCGATATTTATAACCGCAAAAAAAGTAAGATCGGCGTAGCCCGCACCTATTTCTCCATTGGTAGCTGGTATAATAATTCCGATAATCTTGAAGAAGCAGAGAGGTACTTCCTCCAGGCAAAAGATGTGCTGATAAAAGATACCTCAAAAGAAAGTCGCCGGTTACTGGCGATGACTAAAATAAATCTGGCTACTCTATTGGGAAATCAGGGACGTACTGAACAACAGGTAGAACAATATCTGCAATCCATTCCCCTGCTGGAAAAACTTGATGCACCAGATATCCTGGGTAATACCTACGATAATTTAGGCAATATTTTTTTTAATAAAGCACAATACAAAACTGCTGTTACTTATTATCGCAAGAGTGTAGAGACTTATAAAGATTCGCCGCTTTATAGTTATCACATTGCCAGAAGACATTTGAGTCTGGCCAGTTGTATGTATTACATGGACAGCCTGCCGCAGATGGAAAAATACCTGGTAAATGCAAAGAGGAAACTGGATCTAACAGGGGCAGATTCCATTGACCTTTGGGCTAATTATTATGAATACCGCGGACAGCTGGATGTAAAAAACCAACTGTATTACCATGCTACTTCCATGTTTAATAACGGTCTTTCCATTGCCCGGCGCTATCACTATAGTCATGCTATCTGCAACAACCTTTACTCACTGGCAAAACTATACGTAAGGCTGGGGCAATATGACCAGGCAATGGAGCTGATGAAAGAATATGCGGCGCTATCCCTGACCCTTAAAGACTTTCCATTCCGGTTACATGCCCTGGATCTGATGGCCGACATCGCTTACAAACAGCATAACACGGATGAAGCTTATGACTTTCTCAGAAAGTATCTCACACTATCTGATAGTTTGCAGGAAAAAGATGTGACACAAAAATTGCATGAACTGGAAGCCAGGTATCAGTCCTCAGAAAAAGAGAATCGTATTCTGCAGCTGCAGCATGAAAATGAAAGGCAGGAATTTGCATTGCAGAAGAACCGTTTATTATTAGCGCTGATGGGGGTAATCATGGTATCACTTGTGATAGTAGCCTCCTTAAGTTACCAGTTCTACCGCAATGGACGCAAGCTCCTTGAACAACAGCAAAAGCTGCACGCTTTTGAAGTAGAGCGCATCCGGCAGGAACACCAGATATCGCTCTTATCCGCCATGCTCGAAGGACAGGAACAGGAACGCACAAGGCTCGCACGCGATCTGCACGATGGCCTCGGCGGATTGCTTTCAGGTATCAAACTGGAACTTTCTACCATCTCTCCTGCGCAGAAAGTATCCCGCATAAAAATACTGGTGGACAATACCATGCAACGCCTGGACGAAGCGATGGATGAACTGCGCCGCATTGCCCGCAGCATGATGCCGGAGATCCTGATTAAATACGGACTGGGAGAAGCCACTGTTGAATATTGCCGCGGACTGAAAAAAACCGGTGTAAAAAATGTGGTATGCCAGGTGTTCAACTTTCAGACTACAATGGAACATGCCAGGCAGGTGGTACTGTACCGCATTATGCAGGAACTGGTTAATAATGCCGTAAAACATGCAGATGCAGAACAGATCCTGGTATTGCTTCAGCAAACAGGTGATACACTTTTCCTCACCGTAGAAGATGACGGTAAAGGATTTGATGTAGAAGCAGGCAGCAGGCTGAAAGGAGCCGGGCTAACCAATATCCAGGCCCGTGTGGATTTCCTGGGAGGAAAAATAGATATACAATCAGAAACAGGTACAGGTACTACCATTATAATTGAATGTACAATATGATCAAGGTAATTGTTGTAGAAGACCACCCTATCATGGTGGAAGGGTTGAAAAATATACTACGCACTGATGACGGCATTTCCCTGAATGGGGATTATGGCGATGGAAAAAGCGTGTTACTTGCACTTGATAAGGAGCAGCCGGATGTAATTCTGATGGATGTAAACCTGCCGGATGTGAGTGGAATTAACTTGTGTAAAGAGATCAAAAAGAAATATGAAGATATAAAGATCATTGCG
Organism: Chitinophaga sp. CF118; assembly: GCF_900112615.1. GTDB lineage: Bacteria > Bacteroidota > Bacteroidia > Chitinophagales > Chitinophagaceae > Chitinophaga. The sequence goes on from NZ_FOMK01000004.1 coordinate 217,569, forward strand.
CTGAGCATTCATGATGAACATCCTGTTATCCATAGCATGTTACAGAACGGTGCCAGCGGATATGTACTGAAGAATGCACTTGGCACAGAAATCATTCATGCAATCTACGCTATCATGGATGGCGAACAATATTTATGCAGCAGCACGCAGCAGGCATTGAAAAATGCAGATCAGGAATTGCTGAAAGCCATTCCACGCATCACCCGCAGAGAGAAAGAAATATTACATCTGATAGGAAAAGGACTAACGACCATGCAGATAGCAGAACAATTATTCATCAGCACACATACGGTAGAAAGTCATCGTAAAAATCTGATGGAAAAATTTGGTGTGAATAACACAACTTCGGTTGTAAAACTGGCCACTGAATATAAGTTGCTATAACATAGCTTCTTTTTCAAGCTGTTGTAATCTGTCAACATCATTAACAGCTATCGTTTTACCCGCAACAGCAATCACGTTCTCCTGGATCAGCTCACTCATTACCCGGAAGGCTGTTTCATAAGTAGTACCGGTATAGGAAGCAAGATCCTGCCGGCTTAATGTCATATTGATCGAACCATCTTCACTGCATCCAAATTTATTCCTTAATAACAGCAATGCATGTGCAATACGGCCCTTCACCGACATATGTACCAGGTTACGGGTATTCTTTTCAGAATCCTGTAGTTCACGGGCATAAAACATCATGAGTTCATAGAGGAAAGCATGATTGACTTTAACTGATGCCTGGAAAAACTCCAGATCAATGAAGCAGAGCGTTACCGGTTCCAGAGCAGTAGCAGATACGGGGTACACCATCTCGCTCCCTACCCCCCTATGTCCTACAATATCTCCTGCCTGGGCGAAGCGTACAATCAGTTCCTTCTCTTCACCCCAGTGTTTATGTACTTTTACTTTACCCGTGTAGATAAAATAGATTCCGTTTACCGGTTCTCCCTCCCGGAACAGTAGCTGTCCCTTTTTCAGAGTAAGATTCTTTCTGTTTGCTTTTACAGCAGGAAGCCATTCTTTTATACATAACCTGCATAACATACAAGTGTGCAGATCGCAATCGTGCTTATCTTTCTTCATTCCTTTTTATTAATTCCTGTACTGTTCCGGTCAGATCACGCAAACTGACCACTTCCCCGATTACAATTACTGCCGGATTAGCCATACCGGCATATTGTGATTTAAATACAATATCATTTACTGTACCTGTTACCATCTTTTCCCTTTCAGTTGTGCTATCCTGTATAATGGCTACCGGCAAGTTACTTTTGCCATGCCTGGTAAATATTTCCATGATGGCTTCCAGGCGACTCATTGCCATTAATATAATAACAGTCGCAGAAGATTGGGCTGCCAGTTCAAGATCGGCAGAGATCCCCCCGGTAAGCGTAGTACCGGTCGTTACCCAGAAGCTCTCCGTAATACCACGGCTGGTAAGCGGGATCATCTGGCCGGCAGGGGCCGCCAATGCACTTGAAATACCCGGGATTACCTGTACCGGGATTCCTGCTGCCCTTGCGGCAGCAATTTCCTCTCCCGCCCGTCCAAATACAAAAGGATCCCCTCCTTTTAACCTCACCACATGCCCATGTGACAAAGCATACTCTACAATGAGGTGATTGATTTCCTGCTGAGATAATGAATGACAACCATAACGTTTGCCAACAAATTTCAATACTGCACCTGGTTTGGCATATTTTAACAACGCCTCATTTACCAGGGCATCATACAGAATCACATCCGCCTCCCGGAGCGTATTTACCGCTTTCAGGGTAATTAATTCCGGATCACCTGGCCCGGCACCTACCAAAGATAAATATGCCATATGAATATTATAAAAATAATTATATGATATGAATTGTTTAAATCACTATAAAAATAGAATACTTATTGCTAATTTCATGATGCAGATCATAAAAAGAGTATAAAATACAGTTGAACAGAAAATATTCTTCATATTAAGATTTTAATAATTTGAATAAGAGAAGAGATCAATCATCATTTTATCAATTAAATCCCTGGTCATGAAAATTGTAATAATAGGTAATGGCATGGTGAGCTACAAATTTTGTGAAAAAATTATTGCCAAAGCGCCAGCCGGGACCTTAGAAATAGTAATTTTTGGGGAAGAACCCCGCCCTGCATACGATAGAGTGCATTTAAGTGAATTCTTCTCCGGGAAAACAGCAGATGATCTCCTGCTGGCTCCGGCTGATTGGTATACACAAAATAATATACGTTTACATCTCGGCGATCCTGTTCAACAGATTGACAGAGTGCATAAAACCGTTCACTCCTACAAAGATATTACGGAAACATATGATTACCTCATCATTGCTACCGGATCATCTGCATTTGTTCCTCCTATTCCGGGGGTAGACAAAAAAGGCGTATTTATATACCGTACCATCGAAGACCTGGAACTGATGCGGGACTACGCTCCCAAAGCTACCAGGGGGGTAGTAATAGGCGGTGGCCTGCTGGGACTCGAAGCTGCTAAAGCGCTGCTGGACCTTGGCGTATCTGATACCCATGTGATAGAGTTTGCTCCCAGACTGATGCCCCGGCAAATAGATGATAACGGCTCCCGCATGCTACAGCATAAGCTGGAAAGCCTGGGACTGCACATCCACACAAATAAAAATACTGCCGCCATACTAGGCGAAGATGATACCATCTCTGCTCTCCAGTTTGCAGACGACTCCATCCTGGAGGCTAACATGCTGGTAATCTCTGCGGGGATTAAACCAAGAGACGAACTAGCGAAGTTATGCGGACTGGAAACCGGTCATCGTGGAGGAATCGTTGTAAACGACCAGCTCCAGACTACTGATCCCTCCATTTATGCTATTGGTGAATGCGCCTTATATAATGGTATGATCTATGGCCTGGTTGCTCCCGGCTATGAAATGGCTGAAGTGGCGGCTACCCATATTACAGGTGAACATAAAGCCTTTACAGGTTTTGATATGAGCACCAAATTAAAACTGATTGGGGTAGATGTGGCTAGCTTCGGCGATCCGTTTGCTCCGGCAGACACTTCCCGGACTATCGTATTTGAAGATAGCATGAAAGGTACCTATCAGCGTATCAATATTTCCGGTGATGGCAAACTGCTTCTGGGCGGGATTCTCATTGGTGATGCTGAGGCCTATAATATGCTGCTGCAAACAACTAAAAATAAAATTATCCTCCCTCCTAACCCTGAAGATCTCCTACTGGGTGCAAGGGGTGGTAATACCGAGTCCGGTGCTGGGGTGATGAGCCTTCCTGATGATGCATTGATCTGTAGCTGTGAGAGTGTGAGCAAAGGTGCTATCTGCGAAGCGGTGGAAGCTGGCAACGAAACACTGAATGCGGTAAAGAAATGTACAAAAGCAGGTACCTGTTGTGGTGGTTGCGTACCCATGGTGAAAGACCTGATAAGCGGTACCATGAAAGCACAGGGCAAATACATCCGCAATGTGGTGTGTGAACACTTTGCCTATTCCCGCCAGGAACTGTTCGACCTGATAAGGATTAAAGATATCCGCTCTTTCGATGAGGCACTGGATCATTATGGTCATGGAGATGGTTGTGAGATCTGTAAACCAGTAGTGGCTTCTATCATGGCCAGCCTGTGGAATGATATGATCCTTGAAAAAGGAAATGATACCGTACAGGATTCCAATGACCGCTATCTTGCTAATATCCAGAAAGGTGGTACCTACTCTGTAGTGCCCCGTATTCCAGGTGGTGAGATTACACCGGAAAAACTGCTGGTGATTGCACAGGTTGGACTGAAGTACAACCTCTATACAAAAATTACCGGCGGACAAAGAATAGACCTGTTCGGTGCTCACCTCAGCGATCTTCCTTTCATATGGGAAGAACTAATTGCTGCGGGCTTTGAAAGCGGCCATGCTTACGGAAAAGCATTACGTACTGTTAAAAGCTGTGTAGGCTCTACCTGGTGTCGTTTTGGCCTTCACGATAGTGTGAGCTTTGCCATCCGGATAGAAGAACGATATCGCGGACTTCGGGCACCGCATAAAATCAAATCGGCTGTATCTGGTTGTATCAGGGAATGTGCGGAAGCACAGTCAAAAGACTTCGGCATCATCGCTACAGATAAAGGATGGAATCTCTATGTAGGTGGTAATGGTGGTTCCAAACCACAACATGCTATTCTGCTGGCGGCTGACCTGGACAGTGATACCTGTATCCGTTACATTGACCGCTTCCTGATGTTTTATATCAAAACTGCGGATCCGCTTACACGTACAGCTACCTGGCTCAATAAGCTGGATGGTGGTATCAACTATCTGCGTAATGTAGTCGTGAACGATAGTCTGGGTATTGCCGAACAACTGGACAATGAAATGCAGGATCTTGTAGATAAATATAAATGTGAATGGAAAGAAGTGGTGGAAAATCCTGAACTGCGTAAACGTTTCAATCACTTTGTAAATGCACCTGGTGATAAAGATCCTACTATAAAATTTGATCCGCTGCGTGAACAGAAAAGAGCAGCTGAGTGGAAATAACTTTAAAAATGTCAACTATGTCAACCAATAATTGGTTCTACGCCTGTAAAGTTTCAGATGTGCCTGCTAACGGAGGAGTATGTGTTAAGTATGGAGATGAACAAATAGCCCTGTTTCGTTTTGCAAGACGGGATGCCTGGTATGCTACGCAGAATCTTTGTCCGCATAAACAACAGATGGCATTAAGCCGTGGTATGACGGGCACACAGGAAGGGGAGCCTAAAATAGCATGCCCCTTTCATAAAAAAACATTTTCTCTGGCAGATGGACGATGCCTGTCGGACGACACGGAGTGCGGTATCACTACCTATCCAGTAAAAGTGGAAGAAGATCTTGTCTATATTGGCATATGATAATGATTTGGTAACTTGGATATAACACCTCTATTTAAGTTACTAAATCCGCTAATTAAAAATCAACCAAAATGATGAACAAACACTTCCTGGGAGGAGCAGTTGCTATTCTTATCTGCATGCTATCTTATCAAAACGGCCAGGCACAATTTACACTGGGGGCACAATTAAGAACAAGGACAGAATTAAGGGACGGACAAGGATCACCATTACCACTGGGCAATCAGCCAGCTATTTTCACATCACAGCGTAGCCGCCTCTCGGCTGGATTTACAGGCTACCGCTTCAAACTGGGACTAACAGTACAGGACGTACGCGTATGGGGACAGGACGTATCAACAATCAACAGGACCACAACACAAGACAACAACGGATTTATGCTGCATGAGGCATGGGCAGAAGTCATGTTGCTGGATACTGTGGTAAAGAACAAAAGCCTCAATCTCAAAGTAGGCAGACAGGAATTAGTGTATGATGATGGCCGCCTGCTGGGCAACCTCAACTGGTTACAACAGGCTCGCCGGCACGATGCAGCAATACTAAAATATGAAAGCAAATCATGGATGCTGCATGTAGGCGGGGCTTTTAATCAGAACAAAGAAATGGCGGCAGGTACTATTTATACTGCCACGCCTCCAGGTGCTTACACCGCTAATACAAACGGCGGCAGTCAGTACAAAAGTCTGGAATTCCTGTACCTGGGTAAAAAACTACCTAAGGGTAATGTATCATTCCTCTTCCTGGCAGACCAGTTCAACAAGTATCACATTGACAGCGTGAACAATGTGGCTGTAAAAACATGGGATCAGGGCACCTACAACCGTGCTACTACAGGACTGTTTTTCACTAACCAGTTTAATAAACTGAGCGTAACCGCTTCTGCTTATTACCAGTTCGGCAGTAATGCCAGTGGACAAACATTAAGCGCAGAACTACTGTCGGCATCATTTCAATACGCGCTCTGTAATTCATTCAGCGCAGGTGCTGGTGTAGATTATACTACCGGTGGATTATCTTCTTCCGGTAAAACCAGCAAAGCATTCGATCCTTTATATGGCGCCCCACATGCCTTCTGGGGACTCATGGATTACTTCTATGCTGCTAACGGTTTTGGTAACAAAGGACTGCAGGACTACTATATCAAAACGAAACTAAAGGCAGGTCCGCGGTTCCTGTTAACCGGAGATGTACATGAGTTCTTCTCTGCCAGTGCCATTCCCGGTGGAGCTACCCGGAGGTTTGGTACTGAAGCAGATCTTGTAGGAACATTTGCTCTTACTAAAATCATCAGTTTCGAAGCAGGCTACAGCCACTTCTGGAATACAGCTTCTTTAACCGCTGCAAGTGTTAAAAATGTAACGAACGCGCAAAGCAACAGTAACTGGGCCTACCTGACAATCTTAATTAAACCAGAATTACTGTTGAAATAATAACAACCAAAAAACTAAATTCTTATGCCAGCAATCAGTAGTAATCAGCCACTTACCAAACTGCCACTTTTTAGCCTGAACACAGTGCAAATGCGAACATTCCATACTACCTGGTTAATGTTCTTTGTATGCTTTTTCGGATGGTTCGGACTCGCACCACTGATGCCGACCATTCGCGTAGACCTGGGTCTTACCAAATCGCAGGTAGGAAACATTATTATCGCCTCTGTATCAAGCACTATCATAGCCCGCCTGATCATTGGTAAATTATGCGATACATGGGGACCGCGAAAAACGGCGGTGCGATTACTGATTGTTGGCTCTATACCTGTTTTCCTTGTAGGCTTGTCCAAAGACTACACCACCTTTCTGCTATTCCGTTTAGCCATCGGAATAATAGGTGCGTCTTTTGTGGTAACACAATTTCACACCTCTATGATGTTTGCACCCAACATCAAAGGAACTGCGAATGCTGTTACCGGTGGATGGGGTAACCTGGGTGGAGGTGTTACTAATATGGTGATGCCCCTGATCTTTGCTGCTATCGTTGGTTTCGGCTACACAAAAGCAGAAGCATGGAGATATGCCATGATCGCTCCGGGTATAATGATGCTGATAGTTGCTTTCCTTTATCAACGTTATACCAAAGATACTCCTGCAGGGAATTATGATGAAGTGGGGTATAATAAAAACAAAACAAAAACAGACTGGACAATCCTTGCAGACTGGCGCATATGGGCTTTAACCCTGGCCTATGGTATGTGCTTTGGAATGGAAATAACTTTCGACAACGTTGCTTCTCTTCATTTCACAGATACCTTCCATCTTTCCCAGAGCAGTGCAGGTTTTTGGGCAGGCATCTTCGGATTCATGAACATCTTTGCCAGGGCATTCGGCGGTATCGTTTCTGATAAAGTAGGAGCACGTTTTGGCATGAAAGGAAAAGGTACCCTGCTCGCGGTAGTATTGCTGCTGGAAGGAATGGGATTATTATTATTTGCACAGGCAGGAACACTTGTATTAGCTATCATATCTATGCTCAGCTTTGCACTGTTCCTCAAAATGGCCAATGGTGCAACTTATGGTATTGTTCCTTTCATCAACGAAAAGAATGTAGGACTCGTTAGCGGTATTGTAGGTGCCGGCGGAAATCTCGGCGGTATGATGTTCGGGTTTCTTTTCAAATCCGAATCCATCTCCTACGTACAGGCATTCACATATATAGGCTGGATAGTGATTGCGGTCTCAGTGATCGTAATGCTTACAAGATTCATTAAAAAACCTGTCGCAGTGCCAACAAAAATACCTGCGCAGGTAGCATTTGCAGATTAACATGCCAACTTCATTTAAGACAACCTGCTGTTATTGCGGTGTTGGTTGCGGGATTATAGTGAATAAGGACAGGCAGGGAAAACTGCATGTGGAAGGAGATAAAGATCACCCTGTAAATAAGGGTATGCTTTGCTCCAAAGGGATGAACCTGCATTATACCGTCATGGATACAGGTGACAGGCTACTCTATCCTGAAATGCGCTATAACAGGTATATGCCGCGTCAGCGCGTATCCTGGGACCAGGCACTGGAAAGAACCGCCGCCGTATTTACACAGATTATTCAAAAGTATGGTCCGGATGCAGTAGCTTTCTACGCATCCGGGCAATGCTTAACAGAAGAATATTATGTAGTCAATAAACTCATCAAAGGTTTCATTGGCAGCAATAATATTGATACCAATTCCCGTCTGTGTATGAGCAGTGCAGTAGCTGCTTATAAAATGTCGTTGGGAGAAGATAGCGTACCGGGGAATTATGAGGATCTTGAACTGGCCGATTGCATTTTTGTAGCCGGTGCCAATCCGGCATGGTGCCATCCAATTTTATGGCGCCGGATAGAAGCTGCTAAAGCAGCAAATCCTGCATTGAAGATCATCGTCAGCGATCCACGCATTACACAAACCTGTGCGCTGGCAAATCTGCATCTGCAATTACATCCCGGTACGGATATCGTACTACATCATGCTATAGGCCGGCTGCTTATAGAACAGGGAGCTACCGATCATACTTTTATCACACAACATACCGAAGGATTTGCCCGTTATAAAGAGACGGTAATGCAACGCAGTCTCGCCAGTGCAGCAGCTATATGTGGAATCACAGAAGAGGCGATCATGGAAGCAGCGATGTATATCAGTAAAGCGAAACGTTTTATGACGCTGTGGACCATGGGATTGAACCAGAGTTCTGTAGGTGTCCACAAAAACCTTAGCCTGATAAACCTTCATCTCATTACCGGTCATATAGGAAAACCAGGATGTGGTCCCTTCTCCTTAACGGGTCAGCCGAATGCAATGGGCGGGCGTGAAGTAGGTGGATTATCTAATCTGTTACCCGCTCATCGTCTCATGGATAACCCGGCACATCGCAAAGAAGTACAAACCTTCTGGGGAAGTGGTCCACTTTCAGAAAAGCCGGGATTAACAGCAACTGAAATGTTCGCCGCTTTAAACAGTGGTAAACTGAAAGCCATCTGGATCCTTTGCACCAATCCACTGGTAAGTCTTCCCGATGCAAGACTCGCAGAAGCAGCCCTGCAGAAAGCTAAGTTTGTAGTGGTGCAGGAAATTTCTTCCAAACCAGAAACACTGCAATATGCTGATGTAGTCCTTCCAGCTGCAGCATGGACTGAGAAAGAAGGAACTATGACCAATGCTGAGCGCCGCATCAGTTACTTACAGAAGGTGACAGATGCCCCTGGAGAGGCATTGCCAGATTCGGAAATCATTTGCCGCTTTGCACAAAAAATGGGTTATCATGGTTTCTCATATGCCAATGCTTCAGAAATTTATGATGAACATTGCCGCCTCACTGCCGGTACTAACATAGATGTGAGCGGATTGAATTATACATTACTCAAAGAAAAACGTAGTGTACAATGGCCATATCCCAAAGATATTTCTGGCAATGGTACACCACGTCTATTTACAGATCACCAGTTTTATACTGCTTCGGCCAAAGCAATTATTCATTCTTTCGATGATGAAAATACATCTGTTCCACCAGATGCCGACTACCCGCTAATCCTTACCACCGGCAGGATACGTGATCAATGGCATACGATGAGTAAAACAGGGAAAGTGAGCAAACTGAAACAACATATCCCCGCTCCTTTTCTGGAAATACATCCGGACGACGCAAAAGACCGTAAGATAAAAGCAGATGATATTGTAGAGATATATAACGTTAATGGTGCTGTGCGGGTAAAAGCACAATTGAGTAACACGATTAAAAAGGGAGTGGTATTTCTTCCTATGCACTGGGGGAAAACACTAAACAACGATCTGAACAGAGCAAATAATCTTACACATACCAGGCTGGATCCCATCTCCAAACAACCTGATTTTAAATATTCAGCAGTACAGGTACAACCCTATAAAAAACCTCAGCAAAAAATTGTAATCATAGGCGCAGGCGCAGGTGCCTGCGGATTTGTAAAGTCTTACCGGCAGCTGAATACAACAGATGAAATCACCGTGTTCAGTAAAGAAGATCTCCCCTTCTATAACCGCGTAATGTTACCTGATTATATCAGTGGTACCCAGCAATGGGAACAACTGGTAAAAATGACAGATGATGAAGAAACAAACTTCGATATTACCTTACACCGTGGAGTAAGTATTCTGGAGATAGACAGAGAAAATAAAACGGTGACTGATAGTAAAGGGCAGGTACATACTTATGACATCCTGTTAATGGCAATGGGCAGCAGAGCTGCTACGCTCAAAGATACACCTCCATTGCCAGGCATATTTACCATGCGTAATCGCCGGGATGCAGATGCCTTCGTCAAACATATTGATCCTTCTAAGGGAAAAGTGATGATAGCGGGAGGTGGACTGCTAGGTATAGAACTGGCATCGTCCCTGCGTGAAATGAATATAGACGTAGCAGTTATACAGCGTACATCTAAACTGATGGACCGGCAGCTGGACGGACTGGGAAGCCAGCTGTTGTATGAAGAGCTGACAGACCGCGGCATAGAAATCTTATATAATGATGAGATAGAACGCTTCACAGGTTTAAAACAACTTGATGGCATACGGCTGAAAAGTGGCCGTCATGTGGCTTGCCAGGCAGTGGTACTTTCTATTGGTACCGTACCGAATATAGAACTGGCACAAGCCAGCGAACTATCCTGTAACCGCGGGGTGGTTGTAAATGAATACCTGCAAACCAGCGATCCTGACATCTATGCTATTGGTGAAATAGCTGAATTCAATGGCACCCTGTATGGAATTACCGCAGCAGCAGAACAACAGGCAGCTGTAGTTGCCCGTTATCTCAGCGGTGATATTACCGGTTATTACCAGGGATCGCTTTTTATGAATATCCTGAAGATGCATGGCACAGATCTCTGCTCTTTAGGCACAATAGAAACACCGGATGACCCTGCATATGAAGAGGTCATCTTCATTGATAAATCAAAACGTTATTACAAAAAGTGCCTGATCCATAACGACCGGTTAATAGGTGCTATCCTGATTGGTGACAAGTCCGAATTCCTGGAATTCAAAGATCTGATCAGTAACAAGATAGAACTCTCTGATAAAAGACTGGAACTTTTAAGATCAGGTAAAAAGGGTGAGCCGGTAATTGGTAAGCTCATATGCAGCTGTGGCAGTGTGGGTGAAGGTAATCTTACGGCGAAAATTAAAGAAGGCTGTAATAGCCTGGAGCAATTATGTCAGTCCACCGGTGCGGGCATGGGCTGTGGTAGTTGCAGATCGGAAGTGAAGGCATTATTGGAAAAGGCAATACCAGGGAAGAAGAAAACAGATCATATGCAGAAAGTATTTTAATCGTTGGGATTGATTATCAGGAATAATTTATAAGAAACGATAAAATACTATCAGGGAAACATGGTAAATTGGAATAAAACCGCATAAAATCCTCCCGAAAAGGTCCATAGTAAGGGGCCAGACGGAGTTGAGATAAATTCATCCTTCGTTCATCCTTCGTTAAAAAACGAAGGATGAACGAAGGATGAATTTATCTCCTGACTGTATTTTATCTCTTGCATTCCCGGATTATTTGTAAAGAACAGGAAGAAATATCTTATGTTAAAGCAAACGCAAACGATTAGTATAAACTTCACCGGAGGGATCATCTCTCCAGGTTATCTCCATACAATTCTGGAGATAGCAGGAGAAGCACGTGTAAAACAGGCGCGTTTCGGATTACGGCAGCAATTACTACTGGACGTACCTGTTAAACAACTGGCAACATTTGAAAAGGCTTGCAAAGAACAAAAGATCATTTACGGATCTGGTCCCAACATCACCAGTTCCTATCTCACTTCCGGCATTTTTAATACTGATACATGGCTAACCGAAGGCATTTACAAAGATGTTTTCGATATGTTTGATCATACACCTTCCCTGAAGATAAACATCTGCGACAGCAGGCAAACCTTTACACCATTCTTTACAGGACATATCAACTGGATTGCTGCCGGGCAGCCACACTACTGGTATCTTTATATCCGGTATCCTAAAACAGGCGCACTGTTTGCATGGCCGGAACTGATCTATACGAACAATATAGGTGAAGTAAGCCGTTGTATCGAATCATTATTGCCAGGCGAAAATGAACAGCTTTACACACAGGTGAAAGCACAGATTGAATACATGAGCCGTCCAAAAGATCATGAACTGGAACAGCCTAGCTTTCACCTCCCCTACTATGAGGGTTTCAATAAACACGATAATCATTACTGGCTGGGGATTTACCGGCGGGATGAAGAGTTCTCCGTTCCTTTCCTGAAAGATATCTGTACTATCTGCCTGGAAACCAAGACAGGACAACTCTATGCTACATCCTGGAAATCGCTGATCATCAAAAACATAAAGCAGGAGCACCGGCGTCTCTGGGATTATATTCTGGGTAAATACAATATCAACGTACGCCATGCTGCCAATGAACTGAACTGGCAGGTGGAAGATAACAGTGAAGATGCACTCGTACTAAAACGCCACATTATCAGGTACTTCGACAGTGCCGACGTAAGGACCTACGGTTTATGCTTTGGTATACGCCTAAAACCGGGGAATAGTTGCTTTGGCTCCATTATTATCAACAAACAGGAAGCCAGGCATAAAAGCCGTTTAAAAGGCCTTCAACGGTATGATATTCTGTATACTCCGGATTTCCAGCCTAATTCTGGTTCACTTATCCCTTACAGAACAGATGTGGCCAAGGAATACCTGGGCCCTTATATTACAGCGCTTTGTAAACATTTTTATGAAAACAGCCATGATCCGCTTAGTATCACGCAACAGGCTGTTCCTACAGTAGTGCAACCGGAGAAATGGGTACATCAGTGCAAACATTGCCTGACCATTTACGATGAAACTGTGGGAGATCCGGGACAACAAATTCCAGCTGGTACTTCGTTTGCCGACTTACCCTCCGGTTACTGTTGCTCCGTTTGTGAAGCCCCGTTATCTGATTTTATACCGGTAAATATTGCATCATCTATTAATATCACATCTTAACATTTTCTTTGCACTTCGCGCATAGCCTGAACTACAGTAACTTATACAGGAAGCTCCATCCTGGTAATCATTAAAACGATTAAAACAAGTGCTAAAACGTTATAGAACTACAAGATTAAGTCTTATTTTTGCGCTGCAAATCGTGTAAAAAAAATAATATGTCTCCTAAATCGGCGCCTGACATCGTTTTAATCGGTGCAGGCATAATGAGTGCAACGCTGGGTGTTCTGTTAAAAGAATTGCAACCGGAACTGACCATTGAAATCTTTGAAAGACTGGATATGATTGCCGGTGAAAGCTCAGATGCATGGAATAATGCCGGAACAGGGCATTCTGCTTTCTGTGAACTTAACTATACTCCAGAGAAGGCCGATGGTTCTATCGAAATAAATAAAGCAATGAAAATTGCTGAATCATTCGAAGTATCCAAGGAGTTTTGGTCATTCCTTGTACAAGAGGGCTGCATACAATCTCCGGGAAGTTTTATACAAAGCGTTCCTCATATGAGCTTCGTATGGGGCGAACAGAATGTAGAGTATCTTAAAAAGCGCCAGAAAGCGCTGGAAAGTAACCACCTGTTCAAAGGCATGCAATACTCTGAAGATCCTGCCGTATTGTCTGAATGGATTCCCCTCGTAATGGAAGGCCGGGACCCTGCAGAGAAAGTAGCTGCTACCCGTATGGAGTTGGGTACCGATATCAACTTCGGATCGCTGACAAGATCATTGATCAATTACCTGACAGAACAAGATGGTGTACACTTACATCTGAATCACGAAGTGCGAGACCTGGAGCAGGATGAGGATGGGAAATGGCGATTGACTGTGAAAAACCTGGAAACAGGCAAGAAAAGAAAGCTCTTTACAAAATTCATATTTATAGGTGCTGGTGGTGGTTCACTGCCTCTACTGGAGAAATCAGATATTCCGGAAGGAAAAGGCTTTGGTGGCTTCCCTGTAAGCGGCCAATGGTTAATCTGTAAAAATCCGGAAGTGGTGGAAAGGCATGCTGCCAAAGTATATGGCAAGGCTTCGGTTGGTGCGCCACCGATGTCCGTTCCTCACCTGGATACCCGCATGATCGATGGCAAAAAAGCGTTGCTGTTTGGTCCTTATGCCGGCTTCTCTACAAAGTTCCTGAAAAAAGGTTCCTGGCTGGATCTGCCTAAATCTATTAAATTCAATAACATCCGCCCTATGCTGGCGGCTGGCCTTGATAACCTCCCACTTACAAAATACCTGATAGACCAGGTACGTCAGTCACCCGCAGAAAGACTCGAAGCCTTACAGGCTTTCCTGCCTACAGCAAAGATGGAAGACTGGGAACTGGAGTTTGCAGGTCAGCGTGTACAGGTGATCAAAAAAGATCCTGAACTCGGTGGTGTACTGGAATTTGGTACTGAAGTAGTAAGTGCGGCAGACGGCTCTATTGCTGCATTGCTGGGGGCTTCCCCCGGTGCATCTACAGCTGTTTCAATCATGCTGGAATTACTGGACCGTTGCTTTAAAGAACAACTGGCTACTCCTGAATGGAAGGACAAACTGTTGCAGATGATCCCTTCATATGGCCAAAAACTGGCTGATAAACCTGCTCTTTGTGATCAGGTAAGAGAATGGTCCAACACAATATTAGAATTGAAAAAAACAAGCGTTGTAGCTTAACTAAATAAAAAAAGCGGCTGTCGTACGATAGCCGCTTTTTTCATTAACACACAATCCATTAATTAAGATCTGAAACACGCTGCACCCATTTAATACTATACAAATAATTAAGAACCGGATCACAGATATACTGTCTTATCTTCTCAATACTAATCCCCGCAATAAAGACCAGCACAGCCAGTAAAAAGATCGAAGCAAACAACGCTATATCATTATGCACCGTATCCTGAACATACACCATCACATGATCCCTTAAATAAAGGCACACATCCCTTTGCTCATGAAACAGGTAAGTTCCGAATACAAGCCCCGCAATGCTGTTTATCAGACCGCTCCTGATACTGATATTCTTAAATGTGTAAAACAGGAAAACTGCGGATAGGATCATCACCGGGTTATTGTAATTATAAACAGCCCAGGTTATCTTAGGTTTTCCGAAGAGATATAAACCGTACGCCATTGCAAAGATCAGCAGGGAACAGCAGGTATACCATAACCAGGCATAATCTACTTTCTTCACATAGTTCCGGCAGTAATGCGCCACAGCATAAATAAAGATAAAGTTATAAATACCAAACCCCCTGTCTGAAATAAAATTGCCCATAACGAACTTGATATGTGCCAGGATCAGCAGAACGATTATCATACAAATAAGCTGCTTTTGATTCATCCCTGCCAATCCTTTATTGAGCATGGGAGATAAAGCATACAACGTTAAATAAACAGGAACAAACCACCAGCCTTTATAGAGAAAATAAAAGGTCATGGCGAATCCTTTAATACTCCATACATTCAATCCCAGCCATACAAATATGAGGTACAGCAGAATGGAATAAAAGAGACATTGGATGAGAAAAGAAATAAGCACTTTTATTTTAAACTTTATTTCAAAGTATCCTGAAATAAATACGTATGTATTAACAGCTACAATTATGAAACTATTTAAAAGAATCTGGAAAGTAGTGGATGACATGGGAGTATAAGTTCCTGAACCCAGTTCCCGCAATTTTAATCCCCTGGTAACAAGATGATGTACAATGATCATAAACATTAACACGATGCGGAGTAATTCAATGTTTGAGTCCCTTTGTACTTTTTCTGATTTCATAATTTAATTCTTTTACTGTTTCTGCCTATACATACAATCCGGCACCAGTGATTTTTAAAAACATCCAAAAGCGTAAAAAAATAGGGGATATAGATATATCCCCTTTGTTTTAACCTTATCTTATTGTTTCTAAGAGAAATTTTACCGTACACCGTTCGGTTTATATGGTATCCGTACCACTACTACCACATTCTTTTCCTGTGCTGCTGTGATTTCAAAATTACCATCATGCAAAGCTGCCAGGTAAGACATCAGGTAACAAATGGGTTGGTTTAATAATTCACTATCAGTAACGCGATGTTCATGCGCGGATGATTTAAATGGAGATGAAAAAATATAGTTAGCAAAAAAATGTCCTCTGATTTCAAAATAGCCTTCTTCAAAACTAAATATCAGTCTGGGTAACTGGTAAGTAGATGAATGCCTGTTCATCCAAAAGAACAGATTTAATATTAATTGCCTGATTACAAATTCATCTATAAAAGCATCTGCGGTCCCCTTGTTCTGTTGCAATTCCACTGCCGGAGATAACAGCTTTGTATAAGGCTCTTCCCGGATAAACTGGGTCAGAAAGAAATGAACATTAGTCATCTTCCTCTTAAGCACAAATGATTGGCTCAGAATTAGTTGAATGATGCGTACATTCTGCAACTGAAAATCCAATTCTATTACTTGTGATTTAATGGCCTCTGCCTGCCGGGTAATCTTGCCGGGCACAGCTTTCCCATCATAGAGCGCAATCAGCTCAACGCTGGAAAGAATACTTGATATAATAGATTTCAGCTCGTGAAAGATATCGTCTGCAAGCCGGTTATTATCAAGAAATTTATTTGCAGTTACAGAAGTTTTCATTTTCGTCGCTGGTTTACAGGTCCCCGCCTATTAAAGATAGATATTCCCGACTTAACCGCTGCCGGAGCGCAAATGTAACATTTACCATTCTTTAATTCTGCTCAATTATGCTACTTATACTAGTACAAAATTATCAGAAAGCGTTTTTATCGCCTCGAATCGTGTTAAATACAGTCAAAAAGATTATCCGCAAGTCCAAATATACAGACCAGTTCTCCATATACCAGATATCATGTTCGATACGTTTGCGCAGATGCACTTCTTCTGTAATCTCTCCACGGTAACCATTTACCTGTGCCCATCCTGTGATACCTGGTTTCAGAAAATGACGGATCATATACTTCTGAATAATCGCAGAATACTCCTCTGTATGTTTCAGCATATGTGGGCGTGGTCCTACAATAGACATATCTCCTACAAAAACATTCAGGAATTGCGGCATTTCGTCCAGGTTGGTCTTACGCAGTATGCGTCCGATCTTCGTGAAACGACGGTCGTTCCTGCTGGCCTGTTTATTATTGGCATCATTGTTCACATACATACTTCTGAACTTCAGGCAGCGGAAAGTTTGATTGTTCCGGCCGGTACGATGCTGTATGAAGAAGATGGGGCCACGGGATTCCAGTTTTACCAGAAGCGCCAGTAATGGAATCAGCCAACTTAAAATAAACACCATTACAAAGGCACTGAACATAATATCAAAAACCCGTTTTCTGATCCTGTTTGCAATATCATCCAATGGTTCCGAACGTAATGAGATGATAGGAATGTTATCCAGGTAATCTATGTAAATCTGCCTGTTTACAAACATTCTGAAATCCGGCACGAAACGGAAACGGATAAAATGCCGCTCTGCTTCATGTGCCAGGGTGTACAGGTAAGGAAACTGTTCCGGCGATAAAGTGGAATAGATCTCCCTTATATTATTGGTCTGCGCATAAGTAACACACTCTTGTAAATTGCCAATCACCGGGTAAAAAGATAACTCATGCACATTACTTGGTTCTTCAAAATATCCTTCAAATCTGAGGTTACTCTTTCTGCCCAATAAATTATCTACCAACTGTTTCGATAAATCATTATATCCTACTATTACTACTTTCCTTTCAATTTCCTTACGACGCAGAATGTAGTTGGTGAGCATATAAAAAAACAACCTGTCTATGAGTGCCACCGCTATAAAAAGTAAACAATAGGTAACTATAAATATCCGGTTATAAGCCTCTTTGTAAAGGAATACAAACAAGAGTATGAGTAGCAGGTAGTATAAAACACTCTGAATCGTTTTGCGTGTAATCCTTTCGTACGACAACTGCTGACTCATGAAATAGATCCCTGTGGTATATAATGCAATTGCCCATGAAATATTAGAAGCCAGTAAAAAAGCATCTCTGTTTACATGCACAGGTACACTAAACTGTTGCATCCAATACTGTGTAAAAAAGAAAAATCCATTCAGGCTGATAAAATCAAACACCAGTATCTGGATACTGCATATTTTTAAATATCTGTTCAGCATATATTAAATGTTAACTAACTATTATCCTATTACCGCTTCTTCGAATCTTGACATTATTTTCCCTACCGACAGGTAGGTTTCCGCATATAACCTGCCATTCCTGGCCAGTTCTGTCGCATTATCATTCATTGATCTGATGATACCTTCATTCAATGCTTCCTGATTTTCTGCATCCACTACAATCCCCATATTATGTGTACTCACCAGCTTATGCAAACTTGTACCGTTGTTGGCCGTAACCAGCGCCAGTCCACCCACAGCAAGGATAGTAGTCAGTTTGGACGGCATTACTAAATCACTGGCATTTCCTTTTTGAATCACCAGGTGTACATCCGCCATATTCAGGAAATGATTAAAGCGCTCGAAAGGCTGCAAAGGAAAAAATATGACGTTCTGCAATCCCATATTTGCAGCAATGTGCTGTAGTTTCTCTTTATAAGGCCCTGAACCACAGATCAGGAACTTTAACCCGGGCTGATCTTTCAGGCTGTCTGCTGCATGCAGAATAGCCTCCAGTCCCTGTTTTTCACCAATCGCTCCCGAGTATAACACAATC
The DNA here is from genome assembly GCF_900112615.1 of Chitinophaga sp. CF118. GTDB lineage: Bacteria > Bacteroidota > Bacteroidia > Chitinophagales > Chitinophagaceae > Chitinophaga. The sequence goes on from NZ_FOMK01000004.1 coordinate 236,118, forward strand.
TTATCTGTTGGGGCAAAACCGTATTCTGTTTTTAATGACATCCGTTCTGCCAGCGGATGGAATAACGAAACATCCACCCAGTTTGGAAAAAAGAAGATCTCCTTACCGGCCTTCTGCTGTATCTTACTCATCATACCATCAGAGATACTGCTTACCATATCTGCCTGCTGAAGGATGTAACGTTCCAGCCCGAACAATACTTTGATAAGTGCAGGAGATTTAATCATGTTGAGATCCCGTGCTGCTTCTATCTGCATATCCTGTACATGATACAATACCTTTGCGCCACGTAGTTTCTTATACAGTACTGCGAGCAGGCCCAGATGAAAAGGAGGTACTACACTGATCACCACATCAAATTTTTTGCGTGGCAGCAATTGCAGCAGCTTGAAGAATGCAGATACTGCAAAGGAAAAGTCCAGCAGCATTCTTGTTTTACCCGATGGCTTTGCAGGTACATACTGCGGACACCTGTATACAGTAATCTTTCCCAGCCATCCTTCTTCACGGATCAATTCCTTCTTATACCAGTTTCTGTTTTTATCATAAGGAGGCTGTACTTTCCACTGCGGATAATATGGATAACTGGTAATAACGGAACAATCATAACCGCCCGCGGCCAGCCACCGGATCATCTCACCGTTGTATTTTCCAATACCGGTTTGTTCAGGTAAAAAGTTTCCTCCAATCAGTAATAATCGTTTTGCCATATTTATTCGGTGATCTCTCTTTTACGTACATGAATAGCAGGGTTACCTGTATAAATACTCCATGCTTCCAGATTTTTTGCGGCCACGGATTTCACCGTGAGTATTGCATGCGATCCACAAACGATACCCGGGCATACTACAGATTGTGCACCAATCCATACGCCGTCCTCAATCTTTATTCCACCAAGTCTGTAAGGAAAATCACTTTTCTTGTAATCATGATTACCGGTTAACAACATAGCGCCCTGGGAAATACAAACATGGTCTCCAACATTCACCATATCAAGGTTATCAATCCATACGGATTCCCCTATCCAGCAATGTTCTCCAATACTTAACCTCCAGGGATATTTAATTCTCACTTTAGTTTTGATGATGAGCCCTTGTCCAACAGTAGCACCAAAAGCACGTAGCAGCCATCTTTTAAATCCATATGGCCAGGGAAAGACACTATCGAAAATGTAATAATTCACCAGGAACCAAATTCCTTTTTTCCATGCCGGACCGGCGGTATAGTTACCTACACTGAATTTGGACAGATCTGTATTCATTGTTTGATTAAATAATTATTCACTCAAAAAGCTATAGGCCCTTTTACATATATAAAACCCGATGGCGGCACCTGCAGTATTAAGTATTACGTCATCTACATCTGCCACGCCCAAACCTGTACAATACTGCACTGTCTCTATAATCAAACTCAGTATACAGGCCATAAGGACTACCATCCAGAACTGTTGCATCCGAAAAACCAATATGGCAATGAAGGAAACAGGGATAAACAGCGCAATGTTTCCAAAAATGTTCCCCAGGAAGTTGAACCAGTGTATGAACCAACTACTGCCGCGTGCATACGAAATGTCATTTAGTGAATCAACAAACGGATGAATCCGTAAGCGGCTTCCCAGCGGAACAATATGTTCAAACCTCAGTGGGTTCAGAATTACCACACATAACAACAACAGAAGATATCCTATCGTCACGCTTATCTTTAAACTCCTTCTCGTCATATTTAATTTAAGTAAGGATAATATTGTAATCATCCTTTAATAAGGCTATCATATTCTCCTTTCGCTTATCACCATTCAGCTTCAATTCAAATTCTGCCAGATTCACATCCACCAGTAAACGATACCAGTATCCCTGCATAAAATGAAAGATGAATCCATAATAACCATCCAGGAAACCCAAACGGAGAAAATACCGGTATCCGAAATAGAAAGAGGCTCTCATACCCGGCGACATGCCTGCATATACTTTCTCTTTCAGAAAACGTTTTGTTTTGGCCTGTGTTCCTTCTCCCTCTAATAACCGTTTATCTGCCTGCAGTAAACCATACTTGATATTAAGAAGATCTACCATTTCCCGAATGGCGTAATTGTTATGCTTGTTCACCCACCAATGAATTGCATTCAGGTTATAATCTACTATATGCTCTTTGTACATGATAGTCCTCCCTTGTGAGAGTACAATATGTTCATCCATCCACCGCTGTTCAATACTGCCTATCTTATTGCGCCAGATGCGAAGCAGCGTATGCGGATAAAAGCCTCCGTAACGGATCCATTTTCCTTTAAAGAGTACTTTACGACGGATATAAATTCCACTTACATCTTCCGGCATTTGTGTAATGCGGGTATTAATCTCCTGTATTAAACCGGGTTCCAGATATTCATCTGCATCCATACGCATCACCCAGGAAGCTTTGCTACCACAGTTATCCAGCCCCCATTGAAATTGCTGTGCATAATTTACCCAGGCATGTTGTAATACCTTTGCTCCATGTGCCTCCGCAATCGCCACTGTATTATCTTTTGAAAAAGCGTCGATAATATAGATCTCATCCGAGATCTGACGCATGCTTTGCAGGCAACGGGCCAGATGTTTTTCTTCGTTATAAGTAAGAATGATAACCGCTATATTCATCTGTTAGTTCGCGTTTGTGCTTTGATATAGTTTCACATAATCTCCTGCCAGCTTTGCTTCATTAAAATCATGATCAATCACTGCCCTGGCACGTGACGTAATGCTATTACGTACCTGCTTGTTGTTATATGCCTGAGTCAGTTTCTCCCTGATCTCTGCCACATTTTCGATCCCCGTAATCCAGCCAAACCCATTCTGCTGTACATAATTAGACAATCCTACATTATTGCTGATGAACACTGGTGTACCTACATACAATGATTCAATGACTACGATAGCAAAATTCTCATTCAGCGAAGTCAGTGCAAACAGATCAGAGCCTGCCAGGAAAGTGAACTTCTCTGCTGAGTTTTTCCATCCTGCCCATTCCACATGATCTTCCATTCCCAGGTCGACAACCATCTGTTTCAGATATGCTACATAGTCTGCATCTCCGGAGCCTCCAATCTGTAACCTGTAAGGAAATGTTACGCCAGACAGTGCATGCAATAATATATCGAGTCCTTTTTTAGGATCTATCCGGGAGAGAAAGCTAATGGTAAAAACAGGGCTTTCTTTTCTAGCATATTCACCCGATGGCAGATCTACCAGGTTAAAGATTTCAGCACCTTTCCAATTGGTATTGATTTGTAAACACTCATTCCATTCCATCCGTGAGGATACGTGCAGATAAGTATTTCTCAGTAACTGCTTACCTATCACTGCATGCAGTACTTTTTTCTTTGCCTGGTTGTTTGCCGTCAGCACGTAATCACAAAACATACCATGCGGAGATAATACCGGTTTGATTCCTCTCAACCGGCACATCAATGCTGCTCCTAATACCAGGAAGTTCCACCAGGAATGAATGTGAATTACGTCATACTGTTTAGCAGTAGCCCAGGTATGCGCCATTAAAGAAGGAGAAATATGCGTATGATCGCCGGTGATCCGTTTGAAATATTGAACGGTTACACCATCTACCATCACTGGTTGTTTAACAGGTACATCCAGTTCTGCTTTACCGTTGGCCGTTGTTGTATACACTGTTACTTCATGTCCAAGTTGTACCAATCTTTCTGCCAGTCGGGCAATCACTACAATCGGACCACCATAGATAAATGCGGGCTTATAAGAAGGCGCTATAAATAAAATTCTCATTCCTATGCTTTTATATTAACCAATTCCCTTTCTCTTACCAGGGCTGGCGTCTTCTTTCGTTTTAATAATAAAGGCAGTACTATCTTCTTCTGAAACTGGATCTCCAGTAAATAAGCCATTAACAGAGTTAGTACAACAAATACCAGCCAGGACAACAACCCGTCGTGCAGCACGAATTTCACACCCCTCAGCAAAGGCACATGCACGATGTAAATACCATATGATACAGGCGCCAGTATAGCCAGTGGTTCCATCCATGCAAAATGCTTCAGCGATAACCATTTTTGAGCCGCCATCCACAATATGGCAAATACAATAGCAGCAGTGAAATGACGAATCTCAATAAAAGGATGCAGCCCTATACTATTGTTACTACTGCTGATCTGTTGGTAGCTGCCAGCCACATAACCTCCCAGTGCTATCAGCAGCACCAGCATGCCCCATGCAAAAGGACGAATACGTTCCGTAATAGTTGATTGTGCAATTGCTGCACCTAACCACCAGATAGGCAGGTAAAATAAAGTGAGGTATGCCTTACCGGGATAAAAGGAAAACAGGATGCCTGCAGCCAATGCGATCACAGTTACGATGACCAGGTTCCTGTTGAAGTTTTTAGATCCTGCTATCGCGTAAAAAAGATAAAACCACGCTTCATATCCCAGGCTCCACAAGGGGTCATTATCTCCGAAAGTAGCATACCCTATTCCCGGCTTCTGTAACTGCGAATCCTGTAGTCCAACAATATTGTAGAAGAAGGTAGCCACATCCATATGTGCTTGTTGTGCACCTGTAGCGATATTTAAAACAACACTCAGCAACATTACCAGGATAAAGATGGGATAGATTCTTACAAACCTTTTCCATAAAAAGTCTGCCCTGTCAAATCCTTTCTTCACGCTGTAATTATAATGGATCACGAAACCACTCAGCAGGAAAAATAAGATCACTGCTTCCTGCCCGAAAAGCAACAATGGTTGTATGGCATGTGGCAGCATTTGCCGTGAGTGATGTAATACTACATAGATAGCAGCTACTCCCCTGCACACTTCCAGTGGCCACAGTTTGTTCTCAGCTTTCATATGGCAAGAGGTTTTACATGACGGATCGCATTAACGGCATTATTCGTCATTGAGTCCATAGTCAGTTCTGTTCTTACATATTCACGCGCATTCTTTCCCAGTCTTTCAATCTCCTCATTTGTAATTTGCGCCAGTCCCGTGATACAGCTATCCATATTCTCAAAGATCATCCCGTTGTGTGCATGTTGTATATAACTGTATTCCACACATTGCATCACAGATAAAGAACGATTGAATGTAAAAACAGGCTTCCCGTAAGACATGGCTTCCACAACCGATAATCCTACCCATCCGGGCTGGAAATAGATATCTGCCATACTAAACAGTTCACTCTTGATCCTTCTGTCGTATAACGCTCCAAAATCATGTACATTATCATACCCTGAAAAGTCAGGCTTTAATTTACCATCGCCAATAATCACGAAAGCAAATACTTTGGAAGACATATTCTCTATGAGATCTACCAACAGATCCACACGTCTGCCAGGTTCATTGAAACGCGCGCAGTAGATTAGAATCCGTTCCTGCGGGATTTTATATTTATTGCGTAGCACTTCTTTATCTGATAATTCCATCTGCAGTATCTCTTCCACACCGGAGATTGTATTATTTAAAGCATGCCCGTTAATGCGGGGTTTGAAGGTCTTCCATACGGACAGTTCTTTTTTTGTGTAGAACCATACGCCATCAGATAATGCAATCATCCATCTTAACAGGATATGTGGATGCTTTTCTTCGTGTACATATCTTTTCACAGAGATCCCGTGTCCCCACAATACAATCTTCTGTTTTATAAATGGTTTCAAAAACAGGATCAGCCAGGTGCTAAGATGTCCGAAATTCAGCATTAATACCAGCACATCGTATTTCTTATTCAGCAGCGGAAAAGGATTATACAATACCCAGGGACCTTTCATAAAAGATCGTAACTGAATGATCTTCGTCTCGCCTTCTTTGAAATCATTTTTTTTCATGTCTTCCTGTTTCTCATAACAGAACAGGTCTGTTGGCATTTGCTGCCTGAATGAGTTGAAGAATTCCTCCCGGTAATGTGGTATAAACGGTTGCAATATGGCGATCATAATAAAGTATTAATTGCCCATTAAATACTTTCTCAGTACCTCTCTCCTGGACAGCAGGTCGGACACTATAAAGCTGAGTACATAAGTAATGATAATGGAGCCAAGAGTTAGTGCTAATCCTTTTATGGGATGATGAACTATCTGCATGGCGGTTTTGATACCTTCCAGAAAAACACCATGGATCAGGTAAATACCCATAGAATTTTTTGATAGTTGTTTCATGAAAGGATATTGAATATTGGCCTGAAACAAGAGGAAAGGAAATAATATAGCAACAAAGATTAACCCGGTAAGTACATGTGGAATTAACCACTGTGCAACGAAAGCAACCACACAAAGTATCGGCATTATTATTCTTGCTGTATTGCCATAACTCTTTTCTATACTGTTATAATTGATGTAGTACAACATTCCTATGCCTGATGAAATCAGTGATGGAAGAAAGTATAACATAATGTGCCGCGTGAACCAGGGCGCTGTCCGGATATCTGCTGGTGTATACAGTAACACTACCGCAACAGCAATAATCATAACACTTAATACAATGTTTGCAATTCCCCTGTGTTTACCTGCCATCCTCAGAAAACCGAAGAATAGTAATAACAGGTAAAACAGGTTAGGCAGGTACCATAACTGATAAGAACTCCCTTTGAAAACAAATGTCTGTACCCAGTCGATCTCAAACGGCTCATGAATAAATTTTGATTTAAATAACCGGATACCCAGGTAAATCAGGGTCCATATAAAAAATGGAATCATCAGCCGCTTAAAGCGGGTAACGACCATTTCCCCGAAATCTGTTTGTCCTTTACTGATCACCTGTGTGGCAAACAGGAATAAAGAGATGGCAATAAATACAGGGACAGCATAATTGTTCAGGGGATTCAGTTCACGCGTCCAGTAGCTGCCTGCACATCCATGGATCCATACAACACTGAAAGCAGCAATAGGGCGGATAAAATCAAATCCGGGAATGTACTTTCTGACGGTCATGGGAAGTATCTGCTTTAGTTGATATAATGTCCGTCACGTCAAAACCATACACCTTTCTGCTACCTTCATGGATGGAATCAAAAGCTACCATTGTACCATCTTTTTTCCATCGTGGGTGCAGGTCACAATGTAAACCGCTACGGGTAAAAGCCATTTGCTGAGGAGAAAACGCTTTCAGTACTGCTTTATCCACCCCTTTCAGGAAAGGCATTGATTTATCAATATCAGGCTGCTGATCGATCATCTTATAACGTCCCAGATCGAACCGTTGCTGTGTGCTGTATTGGAACAGGAACAAGGTTCTGATGCCATTCGCATCGGGATAGGTATCGCAGATCATCCAATCCCGGTCGGCCGGACAGAACATTGGATGACCATCTTCTTCGATTACACCTTTTGCCAGTAATGAAGGCTGCGGATTCTCTGTATCTTTAAACAGTAACCAGTTAAAAGCCGGGTTTACTTTCGCGCCACCCTTCTGGGGTCTGTACAATAATTTCTTCAGGAGCTTTTTCCCTTTTGATACCAGTCCTGTAGGCATCATCTTATAGAGGAATGATTGACGTAACCGCTCTACTCCACTGCCTATTCTTCCCCAGATAGCTACGTGCTCATTGTCTTTCCAATCGAAATGGCTCAGGAAACCAGAGGCCAGGCAACGCAGGCCTGTACCGTCAACATTCACTGTCATAAGGCGAGTGGTTTCTCCACCGTCTTTCAGTTTATAGCGATGCAGGAAAGCGAGTTTGTCCTGGGCAGGATTCAGTAACAGATGTGTGAAATAATGGCAGCGACCCAGATTCGGATTCATCTGGAAGCTGGCCACTTCTTTTACGGTCAGGATCATCTTGTGCTCATGCGTAAAGACATGATGTTTCATGATACCAGAAGCTGAAGGTGCCTCATCATCTGCGTATGCGTCAGGCAGTCCTGTATAACCATATCCACCAACTCTGAACAAGCGGGCGTAATCCAGTCCGAATGCCCAACCATCATCCGTAATTACATGTGTAGGGTAATCCAGGATATCGGTACATTGTTCTGTAACACTATCGTACACTTTAGAACGCCAGGAATTATCTACTTTATCATTTACGATAAACAGATCCGTATTGCCAATCCATTGCTGTCTGGCCCCCTGTGGATAATTATAGGCATATGTTTCACCCAGCTTATGGAACCTTCCGTTATCTTCAATAAAGCCTATATCACAGGTAACATCGGGATTCGGAGGTGTGAGCATATCTGAGATCCTTAATGCCAGTAATTTATCACCGGCACTATTCCATGCTACTAAATCGTGAAAACCGAAAAAATAATTTCCTTCTCCTTTTGATAGTAAAGTTGCTTTATGCATACACCTGTTCTTTTTGAAGTATCCAGTTGCTAAAATCCTGTGAACGTTTTTCCCAGCTATGTTCTGTAACATCGAGTGTTACGGGCTGCAGTTCACCTTCTGCCAGGGTGGTGATCAGATCTGTCAGCGTAGCAGGCTGCGTATTATCGAAGTAATAACCGTCATCCCCGAAAATCTCTTTCGGCTCTCCTATTTTACAGGTAAATACCGGCTTATGAAAAGGGATGTACATGTATATTTTGCTTGGACAACGGGCCCAGTCCTGCACGGTGTCATTTAGTGGGGAGATAAATGCATCGGCCAGTTCAAAGTAAGAGCTCAGCATTGTTTCAGGCGCATATCCCAGAAATTCGATGTAAGGTTCCAACTGTTTTTCTTTCACATACGCTTTTGCATCTTCCAGATGACGCCCTCTGCCAAGTAGCAGTAATTTAATGTCCGGTGTTTTTTGTATTGCCTTCTCTACTGCTTCCAGCATAGTAAACAACCCATAGTTGCGGGTCATAGTCCCCATATATATCAGTACAGTATTTCCTGCATATTTTTCTGTCAGTTCACTGAGATATGATTTGGGCGCATCGATCACCTCATTGCTGTAAGCATAAGGAGAGTACAATATGGAAAGGTTACGTTTAAACAACTGCTTCGCCTTACGCTGATAAAAGTCTTCCAGGTACTTACTGGCGCAGATCAGTTTATCCGCATATAAAACAGACAGTGTTTCTATAAAATGTGCCATCACTTTTTTCAATCCTTTATTATCTGGTATTCCTGATTGTAGTTCGGAATGTTCAATAATCATTTCAGGATGAAAATTCAGTGCGCTTTTTTTAATCCAGTTACGGAAGCCGAATGCACAGAAATAGATATAGTCCGGTTGGATAGTATTAAGAATAGTTGTTTTTTGCTGCACTTCTTTACCAGCACCAGCCGGCTGATAATAATGCACTCCAATATAGCTGCCGCATTCTATACTCACCCGCTGCCTGTTCTCCGTACAATCCATTGCAATAATAGACACCTCCCATCCCATTGCGGAGAGTGGATTGGCCATCCCCAATGCTCTTTTCATGGTAGCAATACTCGTAATATCACCCGTTGTCAGGAAGCAGATCCTCTTCTTCATCATCATCGTTTTGTAGAGAATAATAAATGGTTATAATAAATGCAATAAAAGCAGGAATGATATTCCGGATTTGTGGCAGCGGAGAAAAGGGAAATGTCCAGATCAGCTGCACTGTATACAATACAATCAATGGGTAATAAGGAGTCTCCATTGCCCGCTCATCTTTAATCAGATAGAAAGCTTTTTTTAATACCATGATAAAGATGTACAGCATTACGATGAACCCTACTACACCGGCATACAACCACGCTCCCAGCAATACGGAATGACTTGGAATCACTGCTGCATTGTTTTCTGTATTCATCCGAACTTTAGACGCATCCAGATCCTGTAACATCATCATACGGTAATGGCTGTCCTTATCCACTGCCCAGGAACCATGCCCCAGCAGCGGAGCATCTTTGATAGCTTCAATCGCTACAAAAAACTCTCCCCTCCCCTGTGAGATAAGGCTAAAAGGATTGTATGGATTACCTGTTTCTTCCAATTGTGTCCCTGCATGTTTTCCCCCGAACGCACCCGACAATACTGCGTTTACATACAGCATGAACAATATCTGAAAACCGATTACGAGGAATAATGTGAGCCCTATTTTACGGGCCAGCGTCATGTGCATGAGTTGTTTTCTGAATAGTACAATCAACCCTGCAAACAGGTAGAACAAGCCGTTGGAACGATAATCAAGTCCTATACAGAGCAGTCCGTATACTACAAACAATGCAACTGTCAGATTATCCTTACGCTTATTATATGTATAATATACAAGGAGTAAAATAATGTTATTGGTAATAGGGGCTATTCTAAATTTAAAAGCTGAATAACTTTCTGCCAGCGAAGCACTATCCTGTTCCAGGTTGCTTTGTCCGAAAAGAATCAGTCTTATTACTTCTGCGATCATAAATGCAACGATCACTTTGGGTGTTTCATCGAACATACGGAACATAAAGGTGAACATGATGATAGCGACTCCAATCGCTGCCCATCCACGCAACATGTTATTCATCTCGGTCTGATTGACAACATCACTTAGCATCTGCATGATCAGGAAAAGTCCCATACCAATATGGATCTTTTTGAGATCCGGTACCCTCGTATATAACTCCCTTATTCTTTTAAAAGAAAGAGAATAAAAAAAGGCAAATACTTCACTCATGATAAGCGTACCCACAAAGGACAATGTTGCACTGCTCAAAAGAGAGTATAACACCATTCTTGTATTACTTTTATTCAAGTATTTATTCATGCGCCTATCATGCTTTTGTATAGTTCTGTCACTTCTTTTGCATAGTTGCTCCAGGTATGTGACTTCCGGATTGTTGCAGCGGCCTGTTTTCCCATGCTGCTACGTAATTCTTCATCTTTGCTGAGCACGATAATCGCACTGGCCAAATCTACTGCATCATCATCTTTGATGAGGTAACCATTCTGACGGTGTTGTACAGGAGCCCCACTGTTAACGGTAGTAATTACCGGCAATCCTGCAGCCATTGCTTCTTTTACTGATTGTGCTGCTCCTTCAACAAACGTGGGAAAGATATATACATCACTGGTAGCCAGAAATTTCTTCATCTGATCCTGCGGCATGTGTCCATGTAATGTAATACCCGGATGATTCCTGAACCATTCAGGTATCTGCACTTCTGCAGAAACATTGCCTATTACATCCAGTGTGAATTGAATATTCTGTTGTATCAGTATTTCTATTGCCTGAATAATGATATGTGCGCCTTTTCTGAAACCAAAATTTCCGGTAAAAAGCAATTTTATCTTATCAGACTGATATGTTTTCTTCAGGTCGTAAAAACTTTCATCAATCCCTAAATGGATCACGCTGATCTTCTCAGCAGGATATCCTTGTTCCAGGAATGTATCTTTTACATAATCTGAATTAACCAGCAGCATATCTGCTTCCTCACAATCCTCTAACACAGAATTCCAGAACCGGTCAGATATATTAATGTACTTTGAATTTTTACTTTCGCTTTCCAGTTTACCCAATTGCCGTTTGATCTCTTTTGGATGAGCGATACTATGATCTACCACAATCTTCATTCCCTGTGCACGTGCTTTGCGAATAGCGCCGGCGCGGCCACCACCACTGCGTACATGAAAAATCTCACTGTTCCTGATATACTTTTTGGATTCTGTACCAAAAGCTTTCCATCCCATCAGCGCAGAAGTATCTCTCGATAAAATTTTTCTGCCAGTCAGCATGAAAAGGAACTGGATATAAAATTCAGAGAAGCTGCAGGTCATGATATCATTACGGGACAATCCTTCCGGCGAACGTTTACGCAGGCCGTAAGCCAGGTTGCTTCTTCCTATCAGGCGGCCCATGTTATTAATAAGTTTATCGGAAAACAGCTTGCCGGGTACCCAGCCAGTGATCACTTTTACATCCACTCCCTGGCCCTGGATGGCGATAGCTGATTGAATCAGGTGTAACCTGCCCTGCCCCGTAGAAATGATACTTCTGATTGCGTGCATAAATGATTAGGATTAGTTTCGCGATAACAATTTTCTTACGCCGCTGTTCACCGGTAATCGTTCCAGAATCAACCGGCGGATCTCCTGGAAAGTATCATTCATCAAAAGGTAAATACCCATTATATAAAAAGTAGTTCCTGCCAGTGAGATGATGATCATGACGGTCACCGGGTTTATTCCTGTATACATAAACCGGAAAAAGTACCAGCAACTGCCATAACTGAATAATGCCAGTGGGATGGGGATGATAAACATCTGCAATGCCTCCGGCAATGTACCCCCCAAAAGTTTAAAGCCTTTATACAACCAATACGGACTAATAATAGTATAGTACAGGGAAACACCTGCGGCAGTACCATATACACCCCATTGCAGCGTTCCTGCTGTTACGAGCGCTATCATAAAAAGCAGTGAATAAAAAGAATGTTTGGCCATACCGGAGAATCTGCCTGTTACCCTGAAAGGAATAGACCATAACCAGGCCACTGCACGAAATGCCATACCTATTGATAAAATCTCTACAAGCGGTGTAGTATCGACCCATTTGGAAGAAAGTAACACACGTACTAACCAGAAGGCGGTCGCACCCTGCCAAATGGCAAATGCGGCACCGAAAACGGAAAGATAGGTTACGCTCTTTTTGTAAATCTCCTTCGCCCTTTTGCTATCCTTAATGGATGCCAGGCTGGGGAATAATACCTGCGGAAGATTATTGGCCACAAAGCCAATCACCTGGATGGATAAGCTGAAGGCCATGTAATAAATACCTACAATAGTTTTGCTAACCAGGATACCCAGGAGGATAGTATCTGTCTGATCCATGATACGCTGTATCACTGAATGCATGAGTGACCAGGAACTATTTACAGTGAGATATTTCCAACGTTTCAGGTGTAGATTGAAGAGGATCTTCAAATGTGTAATCCTGTACTTCACGATCAGTGACACAGCTGATACTATCAGCGGAGGAATCACAAAGCTATATACGCCCAGCCCCAGATCGGCCAGGATAACGGTTAACACCATCGTCATTACGGTTTCCATTACACGTATAATGGAGAGCGTTTTAAAATCCAGGTCTATCCGTAGTTTAGTAAGAGGGATCACACTCAATGCATCCATGGGTGTAGTGAAAGCATAAAATGAAACCAGGATAAAAATGTTGTTATCATGATAGATTTTGCTACCAATGAACCCCAGGATCAAGAGGAGCAAAAAGGAAATGATACCAAAAATCCAGGAGATACCAAATGATAATGGCAGCCAGTTATTGAAACTTTTCTGCCGTCGTACCAATACATCATTCAGACCAAACTGCTGAATGAGCATACCGATAGTGGTTACGGTATAAACGAGACTGATCAATCCAAACTGTTCTGGAAGCAGTAACCAGGCTAGAACTATCTGCCCTAAAATTGCTGTCAGTTTTGTAGCGCCGGTTTGCAACAGCATCCAACTGATGCTGTTAAAGACCTGCTTTCCGGAAATGTTTTTGTTGCTCAAGAGTTAAAAGGCTGATTTAATAAATGAAGACATTTTTTCCATTTCGACATCAATGATGTCCATGTTTGGATACATGATACCGTTGTTTTTTCTATGATCAAATCCCAGCCTGTTAAAAATCCCTGCTCTTGGACTGTTTGTAAATAATCGTGCCGGTTTTCCGAAAGCCAGACTTACTGCACATGAATGCACCCTGTCGGAAATGGTAAAAGCGGCAGATTTATACAAAGCGAGATAAGATAACAGATTAAAACTCACAAAGGAGTTTGGCATCGCAAATGTGATATGATTGAACTTAGTAGACACTTCCTGTTGGACACGCACAATTTTATGTTCGTTCAATGCATCCTGTTGCGGACGCAGACGGTTAAGATGGCGTGAGAAACGGTGGTTGATGCCAAAGAAGTTCTTTTTACGATCCAGCTCCAGGTTGGTAATTTTCACATCTCCGTTCACTTTATAAACGGGTTCCAATTCCCTGTAAAAACTGCTGATAAAAAACTTGAAATCCTCATCCAGCTGATCCACAGGTAACATCTTATTCACCAGGAAAGCCGTGCAGATACCGTTGTAACTGTTCTTTATATAGTCTTTGAACTTATTGTATGTTTCTTCATCACGGGATGATAAAAACAGAGGCGGATATTTCTGAAAAAACTCACCGGTCTCTTTACGCAGTTCGTCAGATATACCTGCAGACGATGCGCTAATCAGTGCATACTGCTCACCGGCATTCTTCAGATCTATGATCTTCTGTTTGTAGTTGGTCAGGATCTGCCGGATCATTGGTCCGGAAAAAATATGCAGATCGGCCGACTGATAATTCATCAAATGCAGAGCATTCTGCTTCTGCTTTTCAGACTTTGGACGGAAAGCCCTGTAAATAGGCCCCTCTTCCATTAAAACGGTAGCATCCGGATACAGTTGTTTGATTAATACGAACAATGCACTCTGGTAGAAGCCATCACCGATGTTATTCCAGGTGGAATTTTCTACTAATATTTTCATGTTGGATAGTTTGTTTACCACAGCCGGGCATGACACCCCCGGGTGTTTGATATGGATACATTGGTTTCACCGGCATGACCTCCGGTTATAATTTAAAAGATCTATTTTACCAAAGCCGGCATGACTTCCGGTTGTTTTGATGACACTTTTTTCGTAGCGGATACAAATGGTTTTTCTACAATGAAATGTAATCCGTATGCTATTATTACTGCACCGGCTACTGCCAGCCAAACATATACAAATGACCTGGGCATCACATTATTTGTTGCCCTCAGTAATATACCGTTTGCAAGAATCAACAGCGGTGCATGGACCAGGTAAAGTGTGTAGGAACAATCCCCCAGCCACTTCAGATTTCCAAACGACTGCACTATTTTATTATTCTTATAATCCAGCAGCAGTACCAGTAGTCCCATAAAACCGAAAGCCACAATCTGGTCTCTTAACAGGTTAGATACTGGAGAAACATGCACTGCAGGGATGAAAGGAATAATCACAATCAGCGGATAAAGGAAATACCGTTTGATCTTTACCCTGCCACTATAAATATCTGCAGCAAATCCACCTATCCACCAGGAAAGCAAACAAGCTACTACCTGGTCGAACAAAATGAATCCGGTATGAAAACCTGCCAGATATACCAGGAAGATCCCGGTGAGACCAATCAACGTGAACCACGGGCTTTTCCTGTTAAAGAATAATAATACCGGGTACAACATGTAGAAATACCATTCGTATTTCAATGACCAGATACTACCGTTTGAGCCAAACACCGGTACATAAGCGTCCTGTAAAAAAAAGATATTACCGATCAGCGAAGACCATGAATGCTCAAAGACGATGTTCTGATTCACCAGCGGAATGGGTGTAGTATGCGTATAGATTGAATATTGATTATGCGCTACTATACTGTCGCAGATAAATGTCAATGCAAAAACGAACAGGTAGGGAGGCATGATCCTCTTCAGCCTTTTGAAAAAGTAAGTCCCGAATGTAAAAGGCGCCTCCTCTCCTTTACTTAACTGTAAAGAATATCTCAGATGAATCACGAAACCGGATAATACAAAAAAGAACAATACCATTTCATGCCCGTATTTGAATACCGACATACCTACTGCCAGTATTTTCTCAGCAATAGAATAGTTATGTGCCATTTGTTTGTAGTTTCCCCCTCCTTCCCACAGCAACCACCGGGCATGCCCTGTAGCAACATATAGCGCGGCAAGACCGCGCAACCCATCGAGAAAAGAAAGCGAGTTTTTAACAGGCAACTTCATCATCCTATCAGGTGTTCCAGTTGTGCAACATCTTTTTTGCGGAATAATTCCACATCTGCCAGCATCATTTCCCTCACCAGTTCAGCAAGATCATATTTAGGTTCCCAGCCCAGCTTTGTTTTAGCTTTTGTAGGATCACCGATCAGCAGTTCTACTTCTGTAGGACGGAAATAAGCAGCATCTACCGCTACCACTTCCTTCCCTATTGGCAGTATAAAATCTTTATTACGGCAGGCAGCTACTACCGCTACTTCTTCCACACCTTTACCGGTGAATGCCAGTTCTATACCTAATTCATCAAATGCCATTCTTACAAAGTCGCGCACCGGTGTAGTGATTCCCGTAGCAATCACGTAATCTTCAGCTGTTTCCTGTTGTAAGATGCGCCACATCGCTTCCACATAATCTTTCGCATGGCCCCAGTCGCGGCGGGCATCGAGATTACCGAGAAATAGTTTATCCTGTAAGCCCAGTGCAATTGCCGCAGCACCACGGGTAATTTTGCGCGTAACAAAAGTTTCTCCACGCAGCGGGCTTTCATGATTGAAAAGAATTCCGTTACATGCATACATACCGTATGCTTCACGATAGTTCACAGTGATCCAATAGCCATATAACTTGGCAACTGCATATGGACTACGTGGATAAAATGGCGTGGTTTCTCTTTGTGGTACCTCCTGTACCAGTCCGTATAATTCTGAAGTAGAGGCCTGGTAAATGCGGGTTTTATTTTCCAGCTTTAAGATGCGGATGGCTTCCAGTAAACGCAATGTACCTATACCATCTGCATTAGCAGTATATTCCGGAGTATCAAAGCTCACCTTTACATGACTCATTGCAGCCAGATTATAGATCTCATCCGGTTGTGTTTCCTGGATAATACGGATCAAATTGGTGCTATCGGTCATATCGCCATAATGCAGTTTGAAACGGACATCCGGGCTGTGGGGATCCTGGTACAGATGGTCTATTCTTTCTGTATTGATCAGGGAAGCGCGGCGTTTAACACCGTGCACCATGTATCCCTTTTCAAGCAGTAACTCTGCCAGGTAGGCACCATCTTGTCCGTTCACACCAGTAATTAAGGCAACTTTCATACAATTGAATTTTAATAGTTAGATGTTAAAATTGTTTCATGACTGCGGGGAGAGATCCCAATGCCATAACTGCTGAAACCGTTCTTCTGCAGGAAATTAAGATCATAAATATTCCGGCCGTCGAATACTACGGGATTATTGAGTAATGCTTTTACCCGTGGCCAGTCGGGCAAACGGAATTCATTCCATTCAGTGATCAGGACTACCGCATCTGCACCTGCCGCTGCTGCATACATATCAGAGCACCATTCTACAGCATCTCCCAGCTCTTTACGAGCTTCGGGCATTGCCACGGGATCAAATACCTTTACCCTGGCGCCGGCCTCCAAAAGAGCTGCTATAAGCACCAGGCTGGATGCTTCCCGCATATCGTCTGTATTAGGCTTAAAGGAGAGCCCCCATATGCCGAACGTCTTATTGGTCAGCTGCCCGTCGAAATGCCTCCAGATCTTCTCAAACATCACTTTCTTCTGATCGTCGTTCACGGCTTCCACCGCCTCCAGGATTCGCAACTGATGACCATACTCTTTTCCTGTCTGCGCCAGCGCTTTTACATCTTTAGGAAAGCAGGAACCACCATATCCGATACCAGGATAGATGAAGCTGTGACCGATACGTGGATCACTGCCGATCCCTTTACGCACCATATTCACATCGGCACCTACCAGGTCGCAGAGATTAGCGATATCATTGATGAAGGATATTTTAGTAGCCAGTAAAGCATTGGCAGCATACTTCGTCATTTCTGCAGAAGCAATATCCATAAACACAATAGGCCTTCCGTTTAACAGGAATGGATGATACAACTGCTCCAGCACACTTTTAGCGCGTTCTGAATTGATGCCCACCACGATGCGGTCCGGCTTCAGGAAATCCTGTATGGCCGCCCCTTCTTTCAGGAATTCAGGATTGGAAGCCACATCATAATCTATCAGTGCATCTCTTTCCAACATCGCCTCTTTGATTACCCGGTTCACTTTCACAGCGGTACCAACAGGAACGGTACTCTTAGTTACTACCACCAGGTAATTTGTCATAGCGCTGCCTATTTCTTTTGCTACCTGCAACACATATTTCAGATCTGCACTACCATCTTCTCCCGGAGGAGTGCCTACCGCAATAAAGGCCACTGCAGCTCCTGTAATCACGGAAGACAGACTGGTACTGAAAGACAGCCGGCCGTTCTCATAATTACGGGTAACAATTTCCTCAAGCCCCGGCTCATAGATAGGCAGAATGCCTTGTTGCAGGTTGCGGATCTTTTCTTCATTTACATCCACGCACACCACTTCAGTTCCAACTTCTGCCAGACAGGCTCCTGTAACCAACCCTACATACCCTGTACCTATTACTACTACTTTCATAATTTTGCGCGTTTAAATCATTACAAAATGCCGCTTGCGCAGGAAATCTGCGTATGCCTGTACCAGTCCTTCTTTAAGATCTACGCTATGTTTCCATCCCAGGCTATGTAGTTTTGAAACATCCATTAATTTTCTCGGTGTGCCATCCGGTTTTGAAGCATCAAATACCAGCTTACCTTCATAACAAACCACTTCTTTTACTGTTTCTGCCAGTTCCTTAATACTCAGGTCTTCACCAGTTCCAATATTCACAAGTTCTTTTTCGTCATAGTGCTGCATCAGGTATACACAAGCATCTGCCAGGTCGTCTGCATACATAAATTCGCGACGGGGTGTGCCGGTACCCCATACGGTTACACTGGGTTTATTACCTTCTTTAGCTTCATGAAAACGCCTGATCAGCGCAGGTAATACGTGTGAGTTTTCAGGATGATAATTATCTCCTATGCCGTATAAATTGGTAGGCATTACGCTGATGTAATTGCAACCATACTGATCACGGTAGGCTTCGCATAATTTGATTCCGGCTATCTTCGCCACTGCATATGGTTCATTTGTTGCTTCCAGCGGACCGGTGAGCAGGCTGCTTTCTTCAAGTGGCTGTGGGGCCATTTTCGGATAGATGCAGGAGCTGCCCAGGAACATCAGTTTTTTAACTCCGTGTTTCCATGCTGAATGAATGATATTAGCCTCTATCATCAGATTCTCATACAGGAACTCTGCGCGATAGGTATTATTGGCATAAATACCACCAACTTTTGCCGCTGCCAGGAATACATAGTCCGGACGTTCCGTTGCAAAGAAATTACCTACATCTGCCTGTACGCGGAGATCTAATTCTCCCGAACTGCGTGTAACAATATTATTATATCCCAGTATTTCGAGTCTTCTTTTTATGGCACCGCCTACCATGCCACGATGGCCGGCTATGTATATCTTGTCGTTCAGTTGCATAAGGGTCAATATTTTATTTTACAATAATTCTGGTCTGTTCTCCTTTACCCACTGGTGTAGTTGTTTCACATCCTGCCCTTTCCCTTTTTGTAAAATCAGCAGTGCATCCGGTGTGTTCACCACCACTACATTTTCTATTCCCACCAGGGCTACCAGTTTATCTTTCCCGATCACGATACTGTTTACAGGATCACTTTCTATAAACACTGCCTGGTGATTGCTGTAGCGGTAATGATTTGCCAATGCATCTGCCAGTGCTTCATATCCACCTACATCACTCCATTCCATTGCACTGGGTACTACTTTTACGATATTGCTTTTTTCCAGCACTGCATAATCAATACTATCTGCGGGGATTGCTTCCATTACCTCCTGCGGGATTTGCCCTGTTTCCATCCATGCCGTAGCAGCTACTGCTGCTGAAGCATAAATCGCTGGTGCATGTAATGCAAGTTGTTCCAGTAATACGCCTGCTTTACCGCAAAAGATGCCACTGTTCCACAGATAGTCACCACTTTCCAGCATTGCAGCAGCAGTCACCGCATCCGGTTTTTCCGTAAAGCGTACTACATCATTATCTGCATACTGGATATAACCGTATCCTGTTTCAGGATAGGCAGGTTCTAAGCCGATGGTAACAAGATGCCCTTCTGCAGCAAATTCAGCTGCGGTAAGAATGGTTTCAGTGTAAAGATCCGGTGTACCGATAAGGTGATCTGCAGGTGTGATCAGCAGGATAGTATCCGGAGCAGCGGAAAATGCTGCCAGTGCAATAGCAGCGGCAGTATTACGACCCACTGGTTCTGCTATCAATGCAACTGACTCCGCGCCGGATACAGTCAGCTGATCTGCCACCACATCTGCTTGTTGTTCATTTACAATAGCCACTACATTGTCACATGCAAAACTGTTGCGCAACCATGTGAGTTGTAACAAACTTTGCCCGTCAAACAGGGGTAATAACTGTTTGGGTGTCTGACGGTTTGATAACGGCCAGAGACGGGTTCCTGATCCACCGCAAAGTATGATATGTTGCATTGTGTTATGGGTAGTATTTAAAGAGTAGGATTGTGCCTAGATGGAAACGTTCAGAGGAGCAACAGACTGACTGTTGATGAGCACCAGCTCGCTCTTCTTTACGGTAGCAGTTAATGCAAAGCCCATGCTATATAACACAGCTTTGACGGTGTTCTTACCTGCTTCCACCACTCTTCCGCGTTGGTACATCAGCGGGCCGGCAGTGATTTGAATAAGATCATTCTCATGAATGGGGAAACTTTCAACTTCTACATCCTGGTATTCCATCAGAAAGTTCCTGATCAGTTCAATTTCATGATCAGGGATCCGGGCAGGCTTTCCAAGCCAGTAAACGAAATTAACGATACCACTGGTTTCGCGTACCAGTGTTTTCATTGCTTCAGAAATACGTACAAATACATAAGATTTGAAAAGAGGTTCTTCGACAATCTTTTTACGGTCACTCCATTGATGTGTGACTCTGTTAATGGGGCAATAAGTTTCTACTTGCTTACGGCTGAGAGCATCTGCAACTTTCTTCTCCCATCTGGGCTTGGTATACACTGCATACCAATTGTTCGGATTCTGTTCCATGAGCATGATGTTTTACGGTTAAAAAATCACAATAACAATAACTTTGATAATGGAATTTATTAAGGCTAGAGGGTGGATGGGTTTACTGAGGGCATAGCTTCGCCTCCTCAGTCACATGAGTGCCTTTAATGCATCGATTGGTTAATCAAGGTGTATTAGTCAGTATGATTCGATTCAATATGATATGGTCTGATAAGATCAGGATTTGGCGTTAAAGAGCTTATTAAAGCGCTTTTTCCTGATGTTACCGTTCTTATGTTCGTCAGTATATCCGTAGCCGTATCCATGTCCGTTTCCATAACCATAGCCATTGCTATAGCCTGCGGAATAACCGGAAACACCACGGGATTTAATACCATTGAAAACAATGTTTAGTTTACCCAGCTCCTGCTGCTGATACAACTCATCTATCATCTTCAGATAGAATTTGGGCGTGCGCTGATGACGTACCACATATAGCGTAGCATCAGCATATGGAGCCAGTAACCGGGCATCTGTAACCGGACCTACCGGAGCGGTATCGATTATGATATAATCAAAAGTAGCTCTCAGTGTTGCAAGCAGATGTTCCAACCTTCCATTTAATATCAGCTCTGTTGGATTGGGTGGAATTACACCACAAGACAACAAGTTAAAATATTCATTATTCTCTATCGGCAGCTTCAGAATATCTCCCAGCACAGCCTGCCCTGCCAGGTAATTACTGATCCCCGGCTGACCAGGTACTTCCAGCATCTTACTCACTTTAGGCTTACGCAGGTCAAACTCCAGCAATACTACTTTCTTCTTCATCAGGGAAAGGCTGATAGCCAGGTTAATGGCAATAAAGCTCTTTCCTTCTCCGGAAATAGAAGAGGTGATAAGGATTGTTTTATGTTCTTCGTTAATACCGATGTAAGACAATCCTGTACGTAATGCCCTGAACTGCTCTGCAACTGGCGTACGTTTTCCTTCTGTAATCGCAATAGGATGCGCCAGTTGGTCTTGCATAATCTCTGCCAGAATCGGTGTTGCTGTACCCTTTTCAATATCAGCACGGAACATCACTTCACTATTAAACATCTCTTTCAGTGTAATAAATCCTGCCACCAGAACAATGCCTCCCAGGAAAGATAAACCCAGGATCATTGACCTCCGCGGACTAAAAGGAAAAGAGTCTGCTTCTGCAATATCCACCACCCGGCTGTCTGAAATAGCTGCGGCATATTGTAAGGCTGTTTCTTCCCGTTTTTCCAGCAGGAAGGTGTAGATATTATTCTTGATGGCCTGTTGTCTGCCTACTTCAAGTAATGCTTTTTCTTTCATGGGTACTCCCTTGAGTACAACCATGTATTTATTGTTTTCGCTCTGTAGCTTTTCCCGTCCTGCTCTCAGGTTGGAGCGCAGGTTACGTACATTTTCCAATACAGCAGGCGCTAACCTGGCGGCCTGACTGTTAAGGCTGGCCAGCAAAGGGCTGTTTTCTCCTGTTGTCTTTTTCAGACGTGCCAGGTCCATTTCTGTTTCTGACAGCTTGCCTACAAGTTCCAGCAATACAGGATCTGTTAATCCCAGTGTTGCCGGTACCATACTTTCACCTTCTTTTCTACCCTGCACATAATTTTCTATCGAATCGAGCACTGACAACTGCATATTCACTTCGTTCAGTTTGCTGTCATTTTCTCTTACACTTTCCAGGAATAATTTACCTTGTTCGCTCAGGTCTACAATGCCTTCATTTGTTTTGAAGCGTGCAAGTTGAGACTCTACCTGTCCCAGTTCAGAGGTAACGATACGCAGACGGCCTTCCACAAAGTCCATTGTTTTAGTCGCCGTTTTATTCTTATCATCAATCGCTGCTGCATCATATACGTGCATCAATTCATTCAGAATAGCTTCTCCCCTTGCAGGAATTACATCACTGTATTCCAGTCCTATCACATTTGCCAGTTTGTTCACCTGAGATACTTTCAGGTTACCTGCAAATTGTACTGCCAGAAGTTTTTCTCCTGAAACATGCAGGAAATACCGGTGAGTTCCCTCGGTCACATTGCCAGGCAGGAACACCATCTTTCCCCAGGGAGTTGGCACTGTATCACTTAAAGGATATGATTTACCATTCACGGATAAACGCCGTGTGGCAACATCATAACTCAGCGGCACCAATGTATTTGTAAGATCAGGAATCATATCCGGTTGAAGGAATACCGGCTTAACGGGGATGGTCTTATATAATACTACATCTTTTATTTTCCCGTCCTCAATGATTTCTCCATACATATTGAGATTTCTGATCACCTGCCTTGCAAGTGTTTTCGATTTCAATATTTCAATTTCGTTATCGATTTGTTTTCCTGATCCGAAGAGATCGAGAGATTCCAACATAGAAGTACCCATTCCTTTCTGATCATCTTTGATGAGCAGGGAAGCTGAGATCCTGTACATTGGAGTAGTGTATCGCAGGTAAACAAAAGCTCCTGCAACAGCAATTACGGCAGCCAGTATAAATAAAGGCCAGTAAGGAAGGTACCTGTTCTTCACCAGTTCAAACAGGTCTGTTTGATCTTCCTGTTGCTTACGTATATCTGTTTTTTTTCTTTGCATGTAATATCCTGGCAAGAGTTAAAAATAGGGGCGTTACGCCTGGCTAATTAATTAAGTATTAACCGGTCTAATATGATCACCATCAGTGATAAACTACTCAGGATGATCGGTATGGTTTGTTTAGCTCTGTCTGATCCGGCAATCTTTGCCTTGTTTGGCTCCACATACACAATATCATTAGAGCGCAGATAATAATATGGAGAGGAAAATATTTCCCTGCTATTTAAATTCAATCGTTTCACTGTTCGCACGCCATCAGTATCGCGAATCAATAGCACATTTTCTTTCTTTCCGAAAACGGTAATATCTCCTGCAAGACCCAATGCCTCCATAATGGTAATTTTTTCATTGCCCACATTCACAACGGTTGGCCTGGTTACTTCTCCCAACACGGTTACACGGTAATTTAAAAACCTGATACTAACTACAGGATCTACTAATAGTTTGCGTTGTTCCAACTGATCATGCAAATATTTTGTCAGCTCGCTTTTTGTCAAACCATCAGCTTTTACCTGTCCTAATACAGGATACTGTATAAATCCCTGTTCACTTACCAGGAAACCTACTGCTTGCGGACCACTTGAAGATGCACCGCCAATATTGGCCATGCTAGGTGTGTTATAGATCACAGCATCCTCAACATTCATACTACTTACCGTAATTTGCAGGATATCATTCTTCTGAATCACCGGTTCAAAATTACCAGCAACTGGTGCCATGACTGTATCCGGAAGATCATGAAAATAAACCGAACTCTTAGTACTGACACATGATGAAAAAGCACAGCAAATAAGCATCGGTGCAACAACAACGATAAGGGTTAAGAAATCCTTTCTTAAAAACATCATTCCAATTTAATAGTTGAAGGTTATCTTCCGCGCTTTTCCCATATTACAAAATTAGTACAACAATGATTTGTGAACTACTACTCACTAAAGTACAATTGCCTGATATAACACGAATGTGCCTACTTATTATAGTAATATGATTTTAATTGCAGAGATTGACATATAGTTAAAAAATATTTGAACAATAATCAACAAATCCCGCGATTAGCAATAAACTAACGAGGCTATTGGACCATATTTTAGAAATAAGCTCAGATTTGGTTGCAACATTGAGCTTTTGATATACTTTCTTAAGATGTTGATTTACTGTAAAAACTGTTACAAAAAGTTTGTCTGCCATCTCCTTATATGAGTAGCCTTCTTTCAACAGCGCGAGCAATTCATACTCCCTTTTGGTGAGTCTATGCCGGATATCCTCAAGCGGATCTTTATTAATATGACTGATGAGCAGATGTGCTGCTTTAGGAGATAATGTACCTCCTTCACTGATCGTATCCAGAATGGAATGATAGATCTCCATCAGGCGACTGGTTTTTATTATATAACCATTCGCTCCCTGCCTGATAGATTCGATTACATAATGTTTACCATCATGCCCCGAAAGCACAATAATCTTGGACTCCGGATAAATGCGCTTTAATTCCTGCATGCCCTGTATGCCCGATTCTCCAGGCAAAGAGATATCCAGTAAAATCACATTTACATCTTCTCCTTTAAAAGGCAGTTCTCGAAATTCTTCCATCGATTTGCATGCAAATACTACTTTGCACTCCTGAAAATCCTCCAGAAATTCTCTGTAGTTATTCAGCTGGAAATAGTTGTCCTCTATAATTCCAATGTTGATCATAGGGTTATTGTTAGCAAAAGGTTCGTTCAATAAAATAAATATGGTATAACTCTGCAATCAGTTATCAAAAATAGTTCCAGAAATGGCCGGACCCTATTTAAAATAATAATTACTTATTTTAATAATGATTACATATGAATTAAATCATCTCTATAGTAACTGGCTCTTATTACTTTTAATTCTATGTAACAATTTGGGTAAGGCTTTACGAACAAGATAGTAACAAACAGTGTCTCTCTGATAAATTTAAACAAAATATTATAAACTATTAAGTAGATAATTATCTAACTATTAATTATATTGGCATAGCAAATTTAAAGAAAAACCAATTCATTTAAAACGGAGTGTGGGATGATAATAATTTTATAATGTGAATGATTTTCCACACACGGGATAATAGATGTGATAAAATATCCGTTAACCAGAATACATGTCGGACCTTAATAATAATACCAGCAATATCATTGCTATTGTTTCACACGAGTTCAAAACTCCTTTAACCGCTATTTCCTCCGCAGTAGACCTTATAGCAGCCAAACTCCATATAGATAATTACATGGACCCTTTCTATAAAAAGAACATGTCCAAAATAACTACTGAAATCTTTAAGCTAAACAATATGCTGGACGAAATCCTTACAATGAGTAATATCATTTCTAACAGCATTGAAATAAAAAAAGAACTGACGGATGTACAGGAAGTACTGAATGACCTGAAAGCACACTATTTTACTGATCGGAAAGATGCCAGGACTTTTAAAATTAAAGTGTCTGGTACACACAATAAAATATATGTAGATAAAAAACAATTGTCCACAATATTTTCTAACCTCATTAATAACGCGCTGAAATTTTCCAATAAAAAGATGCCTGCTGTAGAATTAAAGTACGAAGAACAAGCACTTATTATCGCGATAGAAGATGATGGCATAGGTATTCCCCCCCAGGATCTTCCTTACTTATTTCAGCCATTTTACAGAGGTAGTAATGTAAACAATATTGAGGGTACTGGTCTCGGCTTACATATTGTAAAAAACTTTGTTACGGCCAATAATGGAACAATCACTGTTCAGAGTGAACAGAACAAGGGCACAATATTTATATTAAAATTTGCATATACCGGATTATAGTCATCACTATGAGTAATACAATCCTGTTAATTGAAGACAAACCTGGTTTACTCGATACTGTGCAGAACTTACTGGAGCTTCACGACTATAAAGTAATTACTGCTACCAATGGAAAAGAAGGTATTGAACTGGCTAAAAGCCATCACCCCGATCTTGTGATCAGTGACATCTACATGCCTGTACTAAACGGTTATCAATTACTAGAACAATTTCAGCTGGACGAAACTCTTTGTAAGATCCCGGTGATTATTCTAAGTGCCAAAACAGGAGAAGAAGAAGTGAATCTTGCCTATCAGAAAGGTGCAGCAGGTTATCTCACAAAACCGTTCCTCTTTACAAGCCTGCATGAGCAAATAAAAAAACTCCTTATTTAATTAATAACAAAGAACCTGTATATTCTTTCCGTTCATTATTCCGGTCATTAAATGTGCATACATAAATAAATGACTGCGACTGCAGTCGCGCGCCATCCCACCCGGCATTAGGATCGGATGTACGGAATACCAGTGCTCCCCAGCGGTTAAAAACACTCAGTTGATAATTCTTAACAGCATCATAGATCTTCGGTTTGAAAAGATCATTGTTACCATCTCCATTCGGACTAAAAGCAGATGGTATTACCACCAGGCAGTTCTGCCACGGTGAAGTAATATTTGCATTTCCACCCAGGCTACATCCATTTGCATCCTTTATTTCATACTGGTAATAACCAGCCTTTAGATCAGACAGAATACTGTCCTGTTTCCACATTTCATTATACAACCGGTACTGATATGGCAAAGTACCTCCTGCTGCTTTTAACACGATCTTTCCATCATTGGTTTCACTGCAACTACAAGACACGGTTGATGCCTGTTGCAGTTGTAATGGTTCAGGCTCTTTTACTGTTACCTGAAATGTATCTGCACAATCTTCGTCCTTCACCATTACATTATGATACCCCGGATCCAGTTTGCTGAATACAGAATTACTACCAGCTTTTATGTCATCCAGGTAAAAATGGTATGGAGGCACTCCGCCTGTAACATCCAGTTTGATTTCGTTATTGTTTTCGCCGGCACAGGCAGAAGTTGTAACCGTAATTTTTGTATTAAGATCTGAAGCCCCTACCGTTACCTGCCCGCCACCAGTAGTACCATTGGCAGCTGTTATGGCCACGGTATATACACCTGCGGGTAAATGATCCACCTGTGCAGTGGTATAGTTACCGGGTGTCCAGAGATATTTAAATGGTGCCTGTCCGCTTGTTACATTCGCCGCTACAGTACCTGTACTGGAATGCTTGCAGCTCGGACTTGCAGACAATTGTGTTTTTAGTACCTGCTTTATCACAGAGAAGTTATCCATCAGCAGCGCAGATCCAAAAGTGCTTTTATCACATGCCTCAGAAGGGTCTGCCCAGAAAGACAGATAGGTATACGTTTTTGAAGGCATCAGTACTGCGTTGTGCCGCTTCCAGGTAGTATCAGTAAATACACCCGACTTCCATAATAACTCCGCTGTATCACCAGGTATGTTACCACCATAGATAGCAAGATTACCATAACATGCCTTATATAAGTAGCTTGGAGCAAATGCAAGATCCATTGATAATGTATATGCCATTCCTCCCAACAGTTCTCCCTGTAACTGCTGTCCCAGCCCTTCCCTGTAATTAGGGCCGCTGTGCAGGCCTGCATATGTTTTACCATCCGAGGCAGGCAGTTTGATATTAAAAACGCCAGGTAGTATATCTGGTGTATTGGATGCAGCATACCAGCTTGCAGGTATAGAATCCCTGCCGGGCGCACCTTCCAGTGAAGGGTTTTTCAAAATGATATTCTGAGCGTAACAGATATTACTTAAAATGATGCCACTAATCAACAGAATAACAGGATAGTAATAGCATGCCCTTCCCCGTATCTGTAATGATACAGGTTTCCGCTTGAGCCTCATAGGATACATAGTTCTAATAAATGTTCATGAATTGCCGTTTCGATCAATGCCTTGCTTTAGGACATACATATCATGTCCTCATAGGATCCTTTCTTCACAGGTATAACAAAGGAATATTAGCTATTCCCTCATAATGGTTATTGTAATTGCATTCCCAGGAATAAGATAAAGATACAATATATTTTAATATAATATATCAGATAATTATTATTTAATGTATAACAGAAACTGCAATATGCAAACATTCTCTTAAATTTTCGATGGCTACCGTATTACCTCACTTTCCCAATACTTTTTTAAGTTTTTCTTGCTATATTGTAAGAAAGGAAATCGTGCTGCTCATACCTATATGTTATATAAACAGATGTGCTGAGGTGATTGAATTTTAAATGATTTTAAACCTGTAAGTATGAAAAATGAAACACCGTCTGTTACATCCACTTACTTCATTGAATTGATCAAAGGATATTTACAGGGGCACAAAACTAGAAAGGAAATTCTGGAAGAAACTGCTGAAGTATTGGAATTTGATAGTTATCTACTGATAGAGGAAGGAATAGATATTACCTATCTGCTGATTGAAGCTGCCCGTGACATGAATGAAACATTCTATCTGGATATCGTCAGTAACATCAATCATTCAACAGATACTGTTCCTACCCGTGCCGGTTTGATACATCAGCTGGATGCATTCGTAAAGGGAGAAATTTCCCGGCAGGATTTGCTGGAGTGGGCCACCTGGTATAATATAGATGATGACCAGTTGAGTGCCGGTATCTTTGATGACTTTACTGTGGAATTCTTTTGTCTTGACTTTCTACCTACTTATAATGAAGAAATAACCGGCCGGCATTTCAGACAGATTCTACAATTGTTCAAGATGAATATTCAGCAACCGCTGAAAGAGAAAATGGCTATCATTCTCTTACTGGATAAAGAGAAACAAAGTTTTCTTTTCTACCTGCGGAATTACCTCGAAAATCAGCAGTTGACCGAGACACTCGACCTTTATCTCATGAAGAAATTTGGAATGGACCACCAGAGTTTTCCTTATATGCAGGAACTACAAGCTATCAGCGGTCAGCCGGAAAAACTTGAAGCCCTGCTGGAAAAAGCACTGCTGATTCATTAATATATTTATTTTATCGCTTCCAGTGCCACTGCGTTTTCAAATCTCCCCTGTGACTCTACCAGTTTAAACATCTCATCTTCAGAATCATTAAAGCCTGCTGGGCGTACCCGGATGAACCCTACCTTATATAAAATATTGCTAAGTGAAAGTGTATCCCACATATAAAGATGTTCACTATTCCCCATTGTATTCTGCAGCAAACCTGCCAACCCTCTTTTCCGTTGCTTTTTGCCCAACCTTGTTTTCTCCAGGAATTTGGTATTAGCTTCCTCATCATGATTAGCGAGATCCTGTACATATTCTCTTGCCGCTTTTTCCAGGTCAGGTACTACACAACGAAAAATACCACCGGGTTTGAGGTAATTAAAAGTGATATTAACAGCTGTCATGAAATCATCATAAGAAAGATGTTCAAGTACATGGGAACAGTAAATACCATCACAGGAGTTTTCTGTGATTCCCGGTAGTCCTTTCAAGATATTTCCCTGTAGTACATTTTCAGGAAAGGTAACATGCATGCGGTGTTTTAAAAGATTTCCAATTAAGGGCAGCTGCTGGATACGAAGAGTGGGCGAAGCATCAAAGTTTTTCCAGCCCTGGGGAGATGAGAAACCACAGCCATATTGTACATATAACCTGCTCATAACAATGTTGATTTAACTTTGTGAAGGAAAATGCAGTGGGTTTGTTAACAGTAATACCGGAAGTTGCGCTGATGATTCTAATAACGGTGCATAAGAATATATCCAAATTAGGCTATATTAACTAATGTAAATATTACTTATCTAAGTATTTTTCAATAATTATTAATAGAAGTTAGCTTACCATAAGGCTACAACCTCTCAGCGCAGAGTTATCCAACCTGCCCAGCACTTCAAAAGTGCCATGCTCGTGTAAACGGCCAATATCTTCAGTAGCAATGAACGCGCAGGAATCCAGATTGGCCAGGTCTACCACATTGATCACGCCTGCTGCCTGTTCCTCATACAACTGGAAAGGATCATTCTCATCGCGTACCAGTACCTTCATCCAGGGTGGGCTATGAAAGAAACCCTGTCCGTAGGAATAAGCCTGTGAAAGCAGTTCTGTCATTCCATACTCTGCATGTATATTGGCACAGCCCAGTCTTTCCTGTAAAAAGGCATGCACCTGCTGCCGGGTCCATTCCTCCCTGCGGCCCTTCATACCCCCTGTTTCCATCACGATGGTATGTTCCAGCCGGAGGGCATACTTCTCTGCAAAGTCCAGCAAACCAAAAGTGACCCCTATCAGCAATGTCTTTTGACCACGGGATTCCAGTTCCTGCAAACGGGCGAATAACTTATCATGCTCATACAGGTAAAATCCACTTGCAGCATGCTGGCTGCGTTTTACCATTTCTTCCACCATATATACCAGGGAGGAATGCTGCCGTTCCAGGTAGGAAGGCAATAATCCCAGGATCACGTAATCTTCCACAGGACCGTAAAACCGTTCAAAGGTGGCCAGGAAACTCTTTTCATACAATCCTGCATCTTTTACAAGGTGACGGCTGTTCACGGTTTGTGTGGTTCCGCTGCTTTCAAATACCAGTTCCGGTTTAAATGTTCCGCATGTAACTGTGTGTGTTTTAAAGAATTGTATAGGTAAAAAGGGAATCTTGTGTAATGTTTTCACTTCTTCCGGCCGGATATGTAATGCATCGGTATAAGCGCGGTACAGGACATTTTCCCGGTATTGATAACGGAATACCTCCAAGGCTGCCGCTTCCAGATCCTTCTCCTGTAATGAAAATATTGTTGCTGCATTGATGCCGCTCATAGTTGCTTACTTTAAAACCGCACAAATTTAGGCTACTATCTTTAATTAGGATCACCTACGTAACAAACAGTGTATAAATTACGTTATTACGATGTGGTAACTGGCTGGCAGTGTATATTAGCTATAATTAAAAATTTAATGTAGGTTTGTTATATGAAGAAAATGCTTTTTTTATCCCTGTTTGCTTTAGCAGCCATTACTGCCTGTAAGAAGGATTCATTGGGTACTAAACCTGTAATTACCTTCAAATCTTATTCTTATGCACCAGTAGATGCCAGTTTGGGTCTGGATGTTACTTTCCAGGTAAAAGACGGAGACGGGGATATTGAAAATGCCCTGCAATTTACCGCCATTTACGACAGAAACCCCACGGATACTAACTTTTCGGGGCGGCCAATGCCGGGCCTTGATGCCAGTAAACGTCCCAATCTCTCTGCAGAGGTAGTCCTTCACCTGGGTACAATAGATTTCCCGAATGACCCGGACAACCCTGTTGCGAAAGACAGTGTTCACTTCCTTGTATATGTTGTAGATAATGCAAATAACATCAGCGATACTATTGCTACGCCTAAAGTAGAAATACTTTATCCGGGAAGTTAGTAACCGCTATCTGCAGGTTGTGCTTTACACTTGCCAATATTCATACCTCAAAGCAATTCCATGGACAAAATTGAAGAACTGCAGCAACGCATTGCTGTTGCCTCCCTTGGTGGTGGTGAAGAACGTATTTCCTCCCAGCATAAAAAAGGTAAACTGACTGCCCGTGAGAGGCTCACCCTGCTCATGGATGAAGGTTCCTTTGAAGAACTGGATATGTTTGTCCATAACCGTAACCGTGGCCTTACTACTGATCAGGAACAATTTCCGGGTGATGGTGTGGTTACAGGATATGGTACAATCAATGGAAGACTCACCTATGTGTTTTCACAGGACTTTACAGTATATGGCGGCAGCCTTTCCGAACCTCACGCCCGCAAAATATGCAAGATCATGGATCTTGCCATGCAGAACGGAGCCCCGGTAGTAGGACTAAACGATAGCGGCGGAGCCAGGATCCAGGAAGGCGTAGTAAGTCTTGGCGGATATGCAGATATCTTCTATCGCAATACCCGTGCTTCCGGTGTAATCCCTCAGATCTCCGCTGTAATGGGGCCCTGTGCCGGCGGTGCCGTATACTCCCCTGCCATCACCGATTTTATTCTGATGGTAGAGCATACCTCCTACATGTTCGTGACCGGCCCCAATGTGGTAAAGACCGTAACCCATGAGGAAGTAACGGCTGAAGAACTAGGCGGCGCGCATACACATGCATCCAAAAGCGGGGTCACCCATTTTGCCTGTGCCAATGAGATAGAGTGTATTCAGAATATCCGGCAACTGCTTAGTTATGTACCGCAGAATTGTGAAGAAGATGCACCGGTATATCCTTACCAACCCTCAGACGAAATAAGACCTCCTTTAAATACCCTGATACCTGAGAATTCCAATCAGCCTTACGATATGAAAGACGTGATTGCGCAGGTAACAGATACGGATAGCTTCTTTGAGGTACACCGCGATTATGCAGAGAATATCCTGGTAGGTTTTGCCCGTATTGCAGGTCGCAGCATTGGCATAGTGGCCAATCAGCCGGCTAATCTGGCGGGAGTACTGGATATCAAAGCCTCTGTGAAAGGAGCCCGCTTTACCCGCTTCTGTGATGCCTTCAACATTCCCTTACTGGTACTTGTAGATGTGCCGGGATTCCTGCCAGGTACGGACCAGGAATGGAATGGGATTATCACTAACGGGGCTAAACTCCTGTTTGCACTCAGTGAAGCAACCGTACCCAAGATCACGGTGACTACCCGCAAAGCATATGGTGGTGCTTATTGTGTAATGAATTCCAAACATATTGGTGCCGATCTGAATTTCGCTTTTCCACAGGCAGAGATTGCTGTTATGGGCCCCAAAGGTGCGGTAGAAATCATCTACAAAAAAGAAATAGATGCCGCTCCTGATCCCGAAGCCAGAATGAACGAACTGGTGGCAGAATACACGGAACGTTTCGCCAATCCTTATCTGGCAGCAGAAAAGGGGTATATTGATGAGGTTATTACTCCCGACCAGATGCGCATCAAACTGATCAAAGGCTATGCAATGCTGGAAAATAAAGTTGTAACATTGCCCCGGAAAAAACATGGAAACATTCCATTATAAATTATGTTCCGGGCATTTATTTTCTCTTCTGTTTATGTTTCGTTTTGCGCGGTGTTGATGATATGGCAAGTCAATATACTATCTAATATCATTGATGTAAATAATGTTTTTTACATCTTCGTATTTTTCGCCACCATTTGCAGCTACAACTTCCACTGGTACCTGACACCTGCAGATTACTCTGCTTCTGAAAGAATTCTCTGGGGTGCCAGGCACAAAACCTTACAGTTAACACTGTGCACATTTGGTGGTATAGGTGCAGTACTAAGCTTCTGGTTCCTTCGTGCACACTGGTTGCCATTAGCCGGGGCTGCTATCCTTACCTTTCTCTATTCTGCACCCAAGCTGCCTCACCCGCCATTTATCTGGCTGCGTAAGATCGCTATTGGTAAAACACTGTTCCTTTCTTTTGTGTGGACGTACGTCACCACTCTCCTGCCGGTATTCATAGCAGGAAAACCAGTAACCCTGGCGCTGACAGGATTTACGCTACACCGTTTTTTCCTTATATATGCTATCTGTATCTTATTCGATTATCGGGACCTGGAGGCGGATAAACGGGAAGGCATCCGTTCGCTGATTACCTATCTAAGCAGACCCAACCTAAAACGGTTATATTATTTTTCACTTCTCTTTTCAGCAGTATTTGCACTCACCCTGCTTCCGCTGTATCACTGGCCTGTAACAGTGTTCCTGCTCGCGCCAGTGCTTACAACGGCCCTGCTTACCCGTTATACAATGCATACCCGTTCCGATCTGTTCTATTACTTTGTACTGGATGGCATGGTAATGTTATCTGCACTGCTCCATATTTTGTTAGTAAAAAGCTGCCTCCTAATTCCTTATTTTTGCACAATCATTAACAATAACAGCAATGTCTAAGAAGCAAAAATCCATATTGAGCAAGGAAGCGCTTACGTTCCTGCGAAATTATCTTAATAATCCTTCTCCTACTGGTTTTGAGAAGGAAGGACAAAGACTGTGGCTCGAATATTTACAGCCATATATTGATGAACATTATGTAGATAATTATGGTTCGGCAGTGGGAATCATTAATCCCAAAGCAGAATTTAAGGTAGTGATTGAGGCGCATGCTGATGAAATATCCTGGTTCGTTAATTATATCTCACCGGAAGGCCTCATATATGTGATCCGCAATGGCGGATCTGATCAGCAGATCGCTCCATCTAAACGGGTGAATATCCATACAGAGAATGGTACCGTAAAAGCTGTATTTGGCTGGCCGGCTATCCATACCCGTATGCGTAGTGGAGATGGCAAAGAACCTCAGCCGAAGGTAGATAACATCTTCCTGGACTGTGGGGCCCGTTCCCGTAAGGAAGTAGATGAACTGGGCATCCATGTGGGATGTGTGGTTACCTTTGAAGATGGTTTTGAGGAACTGAGTAACGACTATTATGTATGCCGCGCCATAGACAATCGTATAGGTGGCTTTATGATTGCGGAAGTAGCCCGGATGCTGAAAGAAAAAAAACAAAGCCTCCCTTTTGGCCTTTATATCGTGAATGCCGTACAGGAAGAAGTTGGACTTCGGGGTGCTGAAATGATTGCCAAACGCATCAAACCAAATGTGGCTATCATTACTGATGTTACCCATGATACCACTACGCCTATGATCAACAAGAACATTGAAGGAGAGATCAAGTGTGGCAGTGGCCCTAGTATTACTTATGGTCCGGCAGTGCATAACATCCTGCGTGACCTTATCATTAAAACGGCCAAAAAGAACGATATCCCACACCAGTTGCATGCTGTGAGCCGCAGTACCGGTACGGATACGGACGCTTTTGCCTACTCCAACGACGGTACCCCGTCTGCACTTATCAGCCTGCCGCTGCGCTATATGCACACCACGGTAGAAATGGTTAAAAAGGATGATATAGAGAACACAATTCACCTGATTTACCAGACTTTGCTGAATATTACACCAAAAACGAACTTTAAATACCTTTAAATCTATAGGAATCTATCTGATCCTTAATCCGAAATAGCTGAAAGCCAGCCTGTTCGGCATCTGAGACCATAACAGATGAAATGTTTCAGGTAGAAAGCTAAAGCCCTTTCCGGCATTAAATTTTTATAATACTTTTTTTTGTAGGTTTGCTGTTCAAATTAGATTATTATGCAAGATGTGCAGATCCGTCACGACTGGACCATTGAAGAAATAAAAGAGATCTATAATACGCCCTTGTTGGAGCTCGTGTTCCGTGCAGCATCTGTTCACAGACAAACGCAGGCCACTGCAGAAGTACAGGTTTGTACACTGCTCTCCATCAAAACCGGCGGTTGCTCCGAAGATTGTTCCTACTGCCCACAGGCAGCCCGTTATAATACAGACATCAATGTTCACGGCCTCATGAAAAAAGAGGACGTACTGGCATATGCCCAGAAAGCCCGTGAAGCTGGTTCTACACGTTTCTGTATGGGTGCGGCCTGGAGAGAAGTGCGTGATAACCGCGACTTTGACAGGGTGCTGGACATGGTGAAAGGTGTAAATGAAATGGGTATGGAAGTTTGCTGTACCCTGGGGATGCTGAATGAGCATCAGGCACAGAAACTGGCAGATGCTGGTCTGTACGCCTACAACCACAACCTGGACACTTCCGGAGAATATTACGAACAAATCATTACTACCCGTACTTACGAGGACCGTTTGCGTACCCTTGATAATGTACAGAAAGCTGGCGTAAGCGTATGCTGCGGTGGTATTATCGGCCTGGGTGAATCTCACGATGACCGTATTGGTATGCTGCATACCCTTAGCAACCTGGCTAAACATCCTGATTCAGTGCCCATCAATGCTTTAACCCGCGTAAAAGGTACACCACTGGAAAACATGCCTAAGGTAGCCTTCTGGGATATGGTACGCATGATCGCTACTACCCGCCTGGTAATGCCAAAGGCTATGGTCCGTTTGAGTGCTGGTCGTGCCGAAATGAGCATTGCTGAACAGGCAATGTGTTTTATGGCTGGCGCTAACTCAATCTTTACCGGTGAGAAACTGCTGACAACTGACAATCCATCTTTCGAAGAAGATCATATGATGTTTGAGCTGCTTGGTCTGAAAGCAAGAGAAGCTTTCAAAGATCATGAGGTTCAGGAAGCGATTGCTTTATAATAAAAAGCTCCGCAGGATTCTGCGGAGCTTTTTTTATGTTGTATTCTAAACTCATCGAATTCGATGAGTTTAGAATCCTGGGAATTTGCGATATTTCCACAGATCCTTTTATTATGTCCACCATCTAAATTCTAAACTCACCGAAATCGGTGAGTTTAGAATTTAGATGGCAATTACATCCTTCTTCCTTGTAAGATCTGTTTCCAGGTGGATATAAGTTTATTTTATCTTTTTTTGATTTGGGCTTTCAATTGCCAGAGGATCTTTTACACTTTTATTTAAAGAAATTAGTTGATTGGTAGCTGTTTCTCTCAGCATATCGAATCTTTCCATCTTCCCCATTCCTTTTCTTATCAGGATAGCATTTAGACTTTCAAGATTAGATAAAACAATTAATCTATTTGTATCAACACTGTCCCGGATATTCTTGTGATGAAATGCCTCTTCCGGATATTTTTCCTTCCATTGTTTCGACGTAATACCAAATAATGCCAGATTAACTAAGTCTGCCTCTTCAGCATATATATACACATCATTCTTTTGGGGAGTATCCCCCCAGGGTATGAGTGTTTCTTTAATTGCATCGGTCTGAATTCTATAATTTGTTGCTGCCAGACTTCGTCTGAAATTCCATTCCAGCTTACTCTTATCTCCCTCTATTTCTTTTAATCGCTGAAACTCTTTAATCAGATAAAGCTTGAAGCTGGGGTTGATCCATGCTCCAAATTCAAAAGCAATGTCTTTATGGGCATATGTCCCCCCATATCGGCCCGATTTTGAGATTAGCCCAATTGCGTTTGTCTTTTCAATCCATTGCTGAGGAGATAATGCGAACCTATTTGTACCTGCTTCATTTTTAAACCCCTCGAATTCGATGGGTTTAAAATCTGGATTGTAGAGTTGCTCCCAGAGACCTAAATATTCAATTGTATCTTTTTTCCTTAGCCAATTACCAATAACAATATTGCTACTGGGCATTTGCCTAACCATATCTGTAAGTGAGATATAATCAACATCATGATGATCAATCACGGATATAATTTTATCCTGGACGGTAATTTCTCTTTTTTTAGCCATCATAAAATAATTAATTGCCCGTATTTCCTACTAATTAGTAAAGCAGTTTTATTAAGATATCAGTGGAGATGAAAAGGCACAAACAATACAATAAATATCAAGAATCATTCTCTTATATCCAAAAAAACTTTTAATGTTATTAGAGATGATTATGTAATAATTGAACTGGTAGAATTGAAAAACTCAAAATGCAGGAAGCAATAACCTTATAAGAGAAACTATTTTTATAATGGTTATTTCTAAAATTGGATTAGGGTCCTTATATTGTACATGCGAACTACTTGATGGAATTTAATATCGTAAACTTATATAATGTGAATGCCTGGTTTTGACAGTAGTAATTTTTCGTTAACGTTAGCCAACCAATTGATATAGGCTACTTTTTATAAGAATTGATCCTAGAATATACTGTGTATGAATATCGTGTTCGTAATTGATGTCCTCGGGCTTGAAGGTCTGGGCGCAGCATTAACCTCATTAATCAGAAACTGTTCAGATACAAAAAAACTGACGTTACACTTTTTTTGCTCTAATGTAGATATCAGTGATAAGGACAACATTCTGAAGTTGCTTGAAATGGAAAACTATCAGGGGGCTACTTCTTTTTATGATTTTAATGCTATTGAA
Source organism: Chitinophaga sp. CF118 (assembly GCF_900112615.1). Classification (GTDB taxonomy): domain Bacteria; phylum Bacteroidota; class Bacteroidia; order Chitinophagales; family Chitinophagaceae; genus Chitinophaga. Next base: position 274,148 of record NZ_FOMK01000004.1, read on the forward strand.
ATGTTTGGGCATTTAAACTCTTTACATGGCAACTGGGCAATATATGGCCGGTTCATTATACCCAAATTGATTGATAGCGAATATGCATTATATCTTGATGCTGACTTGCTTATTTTGTTAGATATATTAACTGTAAGTGAAATCAAATTCACCGATCAATTTATCGCAGCGGTGCCCTTAGGAACATTTATGAGTGCATTAGACGGAAAGTTTTTAATTAACAGATTAGGTCTTGGTAAAGAACAAAAAAGCTTTAATTCAGGAGTATTAGTCTTTAATATAAAAACCTGGAATTCAAAAAGTATTTCGCAAGAGATAGATCAGATGTGTGAGCAGTATCCTCTTGAATTAATTTCTCACGATCAAACAATATTAAATGCACTTTGCAACGGCGATTTTCATTATATCGATGATCGTTTTAATAACCTGTGGTATCCTGATAGGATATTGCCTATTACACACAGTTATCATAATTCTATTCTGCATTTTGCAGGTGCACCAAAACCATGGGATTTATTTGGAAGCATTACTCATTCCGGATATAAGCTATGGTCCGATTATAACACAACATTCTGGCAAAAAAAATACGGAGTACTTACAATAGGTAAACTTCAACGTACCTGGAAAATTAAAAAGTCATTAATAAAACGTATTATTAATGGCCGACAATAAAGTACGCTATTCCCAGTGCATACCCTTTCATTCCCAAACCGCAGATACTGCCCACACATTTAGGTGCTATCATGCTCTTATGACGGAATTCTTCCCTTGCATGTATATTACTGATATGAATCTCGAGTACCGGTGTTTTAATCGCTGCTATTGCATCCCGTATAGCCACAGAAGTATGCGTATAACCACCGGCGTTGAAAAGTATTCCATCATAAGAGAATCCAATCTCATGCAGATGATCAATCAATCCTCCTTCTGAGTTACTTTGGAAATAGCTGAGTTCCACCGATGGATATAATTGCTTCAGTGTAACAAAATAATCTTCGAAAGATTCGTTTCCGTAAATACCTGGTTCCCGCTTACCTAGCAGGTTTAAATTAGGTCCGTTGATGATTGCAATTTTCATAATTCTTTATTATTAGTTCCCCATCTGAAGGTGTTCTGTTCAATACCTGCGAGGTCCAGTACACGGTCCACAACAGTAGCGGCCACTTCTTCCAGGGTTTTAGGTACACTGTAAAAAGAAGGAGTAGCCGGACAAATGATCCCTCCTGCTTCTGTGACGCTAAGCATATTCCGGATATGCACCAGGTTATAAGGAGTTTCCCTTACCACGCAAATCAGCTTACGCCTTTCTTTCAGCACTACATCTGCTGCCCTGGTGATCAGATCATTTGAAATACCAGTGGCTATGCGACCTAATGTACCCATAGAACAAGGGCAGATGATCATGGTATCAAACCTGCCGGAACCGGAGGCAAAAGGTGCATGAAAATCCTGTTGTGAATATACTTTAAATGGTAACTGCGCATAATCTTTTGTGCCCAGTTCAGTTTCCCATACCGTTCTGGCATTCTCTGTGAGCACCAGCGCCACCTCATCTGTCTGTGCAGCTGCTGCCTGCAGCTTATTTAAAAGCTGTCTGGCATAAATAGAACCACTGGCACCTGTAACTGCTACTACTATCCGATGTTTCATATGAGGCAAAGCTAGGAAATTAAACCTTGCGGCTATAAATGTAAAAGATTCGGAATAAAAATCCGTGGAATTACATTAATACTATGTGCTCCCTGCTATAAACGTAAAAAATCCCGGGAAACTCCCGGGACTTAATTTCTTTGGATAAATAGAATTTAGCTCCTTCCAATGGGTGCACTTAGCGACCCTCAGTTTGCGTGCGCTTCCAATTCTTCCATGCGGATTCCGCTATGGCTTTCATCGTATACACATTCCCCATTGCGAATCAATAATACCTGTGGCGATTCATGATCTACAGAAAAATCGGCTGCCACTTTGTTGGATAAATTACGAAAACTGATCAGATCCAGGTAATAAAAGGAAATGTTCTCAGGCATTTGAGCCCTTTCCAACCTGGACTTAGCAACAGCGCTGATTGAACATCGCGTGCTATGTTTAAAGATAACCACCGGTTTTTCGGCCGATGTTGCTTTGATCTCTGATAACTGAGTTTCTGTAGTAAGAGGTATCCAGTTCATTAACAATCCTTGCTGTTTGCCGTGTGTGTCACTTTGCCTATCTTCATCGGACAGCCTAACTTATTTTGTGATGCACACGAAGTTAGTAAAGCCGCAAAGATAAACATAAGACCTGCGCCGCCCAAAACTTTAAGATAAGATACTTGCATAAAGGGATGATGTTTTGTTGATAAATGAAATTTCATAGGGAATGGCGATATCGCTTTTTTAATCGTCATTTGTAACGTTACTTTGCAAATATAAAAATTATATTAAGTTTTTTAACTATAATATCGGTCCTTTTTCCCTGATTACATAAATATAACGCAAAAATACAGGCATTAGTTTATATGACAAAAGTACATTTTATTGCTGTAGGCGGGAGTGTCATGCATCAATTGGCGATAGCACTGAAAAATAAAGGCTACCAGGTAACCGGGAGCGATGATGAGATCTTTGAGCCCTCTCACGGAAATCTCAAACAGGCTGGTATTCTGCCGGCTACCATGGGATGGGACGAGTCCCGGATCACCCCGGATATTGATGCCGTAATCCTGGGAATGCACGCCCGTGCCGATAATCCGGAACTGATCCGTGCCCGCCAACTGAACCTTAAGATCTATTCCTTCCCTGAATATATTTACCAGGAAAGCCTGCAGAAAAAACGGGTTGCTATTGGCGGCAGCCACGGTAAAACTACTACCACCGCCATGATCATGCACGTACTGCAACAGGCGGGAACTGCTTTTGACTACCTGGTGGGTGCAAAACTGGCAGGATTTACCCAATCAGTTAATATTACAGATGCGCCACTGATTGTGTGTGAAGCTGACGAATATCCGGCTTCAGTGCTCGAAAAACGGCCTAAATTCCATTTCCTGCACCCACACATTGCCGTACTAACAGGTATTGCCTGGGATCATATTAACGTATTTCCTACTTACGACAACTATCTTGAGCAGTTTGCCATCTTCCTCCGAACTATAGAAGCAGGACAAACACTCATCTATAACGATACTGACCATGAACTGGTTAAACTGGTAAAGGCTGAAGGCGGTCATCTGAAACTGATCCCCTACAATGTTCCTGAACACCAGATCGTGAATGGTACCACCACAGTTACTTTTGGCGGACTAAAAGCGACCCTGGAAGTATTCGGCGATCATAACCTGCTGAATATGCATGCTGCCCGACTGGTATGTAATGAGTTAGGAATCGATGATGCGACCTTCCTGAAAGCAATCGCTACTTTTACCGGAGCTGCCAAAAGGCTTGAAGTCGTAGGGAAAAATGATCACTGCGCTATTTACCGCGACTTTGCCCATGCTCCTTCAAAAGTAAAGGCTACCATGGAGGCACTGAAAGAACAGTATCCGCAGCGTAAACTCATTGCTGTACTGGAATTGCATACCTACAGTAGCCTGAATGCTGCTTTTATGGTACAATACCAGGGTGCTATGGATAAAGCAGATGTGCCGGTGGTATTTTACAGCAGTCATGCACTGGAAATCAAGCGGATGCCTAACCTGGAACCCGAACTGGTAGCACAGGGTTTTGGCCGTAGCGACCTGCAGATCTTCAATAAAAGGGACCATTTACTGGCCTTCCTGGACGCACAGAACTACGGTAATACAAACTTACTCCTCATGAGTTCAGGTGATTATGAAGGATTGGATGTAAATTCGCTCAAAAAGTATCTATAAATTTTTGTCATGCCCTCATTGCAACTGAAAAGGCCCTTGGCCGTTATTGATCTTGAAACGACTGGCACCAATGTGGCCACTGACCGTATCATAGAAATTGCTATTATTAAAGTGTTCCCGGACAAGAGCATTCAGTCCAAGGTGAAACGTATTCACCCGGGAATGCCTATTCCTCCATCTTCTACTGCTATTCATGGCATTAGTGATGATGATATTAAAGATTGCCCGACTTTTAAACAAGCGGCCAATGAACTGCGCCAGTTCATGGAGAATTGTGATATAGCTGGCTATAATTCAAACCGTTTTGATATCCCCCTGCTGGTAGAAGAATTTTTACGTACAGGCCTTGAATTTGATGTGAAAGACCGCAAATTTGTGGATGTACAGAAGATTTTCCACCTCATGGAAAAACGTACACTGAGCGCTGCCTATAAATTTTACTGCGATAAAAGTCTCGAAAATGCCCATAGTGCAGAAGCCGATGCACTGGCTACCTACGAGATCCTGGAAGCCCAGCTGCTCCGTTATGAACAGCTGCAATCTGAAGTAGAACACCTGGCAGATTTCACCAAAGAGGATGAGTATGTGGACTTTGCGAGAAGAATGGTGATGCAGAGCGGTAACGAAGTATTCAATTTTGGCAAATATAAAGGCAGGGCTGTTAGAGATGTATTAAAAATAGAACCTCAGTATTATGATTGGATGATGAAAGCAGATTTCCCCTTGAATACCAAGCAGAAACTCACAGAAATCTATCATAGTATGATGTTAAAAAAGATTTAATATTTATAAAATCCATACTTTCTTTAGGTATTACACTAATTTCGCAGCCTTAAACAACAATTTGCTGATTGGAAAAGCTTGTCATCATTCCGACGTACAATGAAAAGGATAATATCCGTAAGATCATTGACGCTGTGTTTTCTCTGCAACAAGATTTTCATATCCTGATTGTGGACGATGGGTCGCCAGATGGTACCGGTAATATCGTTAAATCCATCCAGAAAGAGCATCCTCAGGAACTATTCCTGGCGGAAAGAAGTGGTAAACAGGGATTAGGTACTGCCTATATCCACGGTTTCAAATGGGCACTGGAAAAAGGATATAACTACATTTTTGAGATGGATGCCGATTTCTCCCATAACCCGGCCGACCTGATCAGGCTTTACGATGCCTGTGCAAAGGATGGCGGTGATGTGGCAGTTGGCTCCCGCTATGTAAAAGGTGGCAAAACAGAAAACTGGCCCTGGGACAGAGCTGTGCTCTCCCGTGGGGCATCTGTATATGTACGGTTTGTTACCTGGATCCATGTAAAAGATGCAACTGCAGGTTTTGTATGTTATAAACGCCAGGTGCTGGAAGCCATCAACCTGGATGCCATCCGGTTTGTGGGATATGCCTTCCAGATAGAGATGAAATTTACGGCCTGGAAACTGGGCTTCCTCATCAAAGAAGTGCCCATCACCTTTAAAGACCGTAAAGAAGGATATTCCAAAATGAGTAAGGGGATTATAAAAGAAGGAGTCCTCGGAGTACTTAAAATTCAATGGGAAAGCCTGTTCCGCAAGTATGAAAGACGAGTAAGAAACAGCGAATAAAGCGGACATGAAAAAAGCACTGATACAATTACACCTGTCGGTATTCCTGGCAGGTTTTACGGGCATTTTAGGTAAACTCATCACCCTCAACGAAGGTCTGCTGGTCTGGTACAGACTACTTTTCACCATAATCACTTTATACGTCATATTCCGCTGGAAGAAAATGCTCACAAAGCTCTCTTTCAGACAGATCGTGCCCATCGGTCTTACCGGTATAGTAATAGCCCTTCACTGGCTCTTCTTTTATGGTAGTATTAAGTATTCAAATGTATCTATCGCAGTGGTCTGTTTTTCTCTCACCAGCCTGTTTACCGCTATCTTAGATCCCCTGATCAACCGCTATCGTCTGGATAAAACCGAACTGCTGCTGAGTGGCCTTACCTTATGTGGAATCATTCTCATCTTTCATTTTGATGCAGAATACCGCACCGGCATCATCCTTGGGATTATATCATCCTTATGTGCGGCTCTGTTCACCATCTTCAATAAACGCCTGATCAGCAAATACGATACGCCTACCATTACTTTCTATGAATTATCTGTCGGATGGCTGGCACTGACCCTCGCCCTCCCCTTCTATCTCCATGTATTTCCACAGCCCTTGCAGCTGCCTTCTGTATCAGACCTATTCTACCTGCTCATTCTTTCATGGCTGTGTACGGTGTGTCTGTATATGTTGCTGATGAATGCACTGACAAAAATCTCTCCCTTTACTGTAAATCTCACCTTTAATCTGGAGCCACTATACAGCATCGTAATGGCTTTTATCCTCTTTCATGAAAATAAACAACTAACACCTGCTTTTTATGCAGGATTAGGCTGTATACTCCTATCCGTAGTACTACAAATGACCAGGGTTTCCCGTACAATACAGAAAGCCGCATAATTATTCAAATATTAAATAGCTCACGTCAACTCCTGATGTGCGCATCTGTTGGGTATCCGAGACAAAAGAGTACAATCTATGAGAAGTTTTGGCGTAATATAGATTTCTATATCGCGCCAAAACTTCTTATAGATTCCCCCCCGATTAACCCGACTTCAAAATAAGCATCATAGCTTATTCATAAAATAAACTATACATAAATCATTATCACTCTATACTATACCTTGGACGTATCTTACCTAAAAGTACTCTAAAAGCCCTGTAGTAGTACCTTATCAGTAGTATAAGCCTTATATAAGCCTTATCCTAGTCTTATTTTAGCCTTATATAAGCCTTATCTTAAAAGGTAAGGCTTATATAAGACTATATTATGGATTAATTGGTTCATTAAGTACTGTCCAGGATCTGATTCAGGAGTAATTAACCACTCGTATAGAATTCAATTCCCACACTGGTATTTTTTTTATTTTGGATGCATGAAAAGGATTACGACTTGTATAATGCTACTCTCCGCTCTTTCTTTCGGCTCTTATGCCCAAAAGAAACCGCTGGACCATACCGTATATGACAACTGGCAAAGTATAGGCAGTAAAGTCATAAGTGCTAACGGTCAATGGGTGGCTTATACCATCATTCCGCAGGAAGGTGATGCCACACTGATGATTTACAACAGTAAAACCCAGCAACAACTGGCTGTGCCCAGGGGGAGCAATCCTGTGATCACAGAAGATAGCCGCTACCTCCTTTTTGCTATCAAACCATTTTATGCTGTTACCCGACAGGCTAAGATCAGAAAGAAAAAGGCCGCAGACATGCCAAAAGACTCTCTTGGCATTATTACCTTAGGAAGAGACAGTATATGGAAAACAACAGCAGTAAGGTCCTTTAAAACGCCGGAGAAAGGCAGTGGTGTCATTGCCTGGCTACAGGAAAAACCGCAATATGATAGTACTAGTGGTACACTCGTTATTGCTTACCTGGAAAAACAACAGGTAGATACCATCCGGAATGTTCAGGAATATACTTTCAGTAAACCGGGCAACAAGCTGCTGATAGAAATAAAAGAAGGCGTATTGTTATGGGATGTGGCCACTCACAAAGCAGATACGCTGAGCCGAGGTCCGGGTATCCGTAAACAGTTTGCTTTCGATGAAACAGGAAAACAGGCTGCATGGTGCAGTTCCCGCGATAGCGCAAAGGCATTGGTTCAACTTTTCCAACTGTATTATTACAGTTCCGGACAGGATAGCGGTTTAATTGCTGCTGCTCAACATAACAGTCATATTCCTGCTGAATGGACAATCAGTCCTGATGGTAAAGTATGGTTCAGCAGAAATGGAGAAAGACTGTTTTTTGGTACAGCACCTGCTCCTATTCCTAAAGATACCAGCATAGTAGATTTTGAAGTAGCAAAGGTTGATATATGGAATTATAAAGATGATTTCCTGCAACCGATGCAATTGAAAAATGCAGATAAAGAACTCAAAAGAAGTTATACTGCCGTTTATTATCCCGCTGTCGGGAAAGTAATTCAACTGGCTGATAAGGATATGGAAAATCTGATCCCTGCTGATGAAGGCAACAGTATGTATGCGCTGGGACATACCGATAAAGGAGAACGTGTAGCTATGCAGTGGACAGGTAATACGCTTAAAACTGCATACGTCGTGAACATGAATGATGGTTCACGTAAAGTGGTGAAGGAACATCTTGACAGCAGCAGTACTATTTCTCCTGATGGTAAATATATTCTCTGGTACGATGTGCAGCAACGACACTGGTTCACTTATGAAACGGCGACAGGCATCAGCCGTAATATCAGTGCACAGGTTCCTGTTCCAATGTATGAGGAAGATGATGATCATCCGGATGCTCCCGGCCCTTATGGAGTGGCCGGCTGGCAATTCCAGGATGCAAATGTGTATATCTATGACCGTTATGATATATGGCAACTGGATCCGGCTGCTAAAAGAGCGCCATTAATGCTAACAAAGGGATTGGGACGGCAACAAAAACTGCGCTTCCGTAATATCCGTCTGGATAAAGACGAACGTTATTTTATTGGGGGACAGCAATTATTACTGGAAACTTTTAATGAGGTAACCAAAGAAAACGGATGGTATCAATTGCCAGGAAAAAAGATAATCCTTGCCCCTGAAAAACTGGTCATGGGGCCGTTCTCCTTCAGCGATCCCGTGAAAGCAAAAAGTACGCCTGTAAGCATTTATACAAAGGGTAGTTACGAACGTTCACCTGACTTGTATATAAACTCTTATCTCAAAAAAGACGTGCAGATCAGTCATATCAATCCGCAACAACAACAATATAACTGGGGGACTGTATCCCTCTTCAAATGGACTGCCTACAATGGTAAACCGGCGGAAGGTATTCTGTATAAACCTGAAGATTTTGACAGCACGAAAAAGTATCCGGTGATACTTTACTTCTATGAGAAACTCACTGATGGAATGTATAACTACATACCTCCAACACCAACACCATCACGACTCAATATCTCTTTCTTTGTAAGCCGTGGTTATCTTGTGCTGGCTCCTGATATCACCTATGAGAATGGATATCCCGGTAAAAGTGCTTATAACTATATCGTGAGTGGTGCCAGGGCATTAGCAGCAAACAGTTGGGTAGACAGTCTGCATATGGGCATCCAGGGGCAAAGCTGGGGTGGCTACCAGGTAGCTTATCTCATTACACAAACCAACCTGTTTAAAGCTGCATGGGCTGGTGCTCCGGTAGCAAATATGACGAGCGCTTATGGTGGAATCCGCTGGGAAACCGGTATGAACAGACAGTTTCAGTATGAACGTTCACAAAGTCGTATAGGCGCTACCTTATGGGATAAACCTGAATTGTATATTGAGAACTCTCCCCTGTTTCATTTACCGGCAGTTAATACACCTCTTGCTATTATGAGTAATGATGCAGATGGTGCCGTTCCCTGGTATCAGGGTATAGAATTATTTACTGGTTTAAGACGATTGGGGAAACAGGTATGGTTGCTTAATTACAACAATGAAGCACATAATCTCATCCTCCGGCAAAACAGAAAAGATATACAACGCCGTGAACAGCAATTCTTTGACTATTATTTAAAAGATGCACCCATTCCTGAATGGATGCTCTCAGGCGTGCCAGCTACTGAAAAGGGTAAAAACTGGGGATGGAAAGAATGATTTCCACCCCCGGTTTTTACGCATTCATGGCTGTTTTGCCAGTTTGGACAATACAAACAACTGGCTTTCAATACACTCAAATTATATTTTTTTATATACTTACATTCCCATATGTTTGTATTGAAAACCGATGGCCCTAAGTGCCTGTGTGGATATCTCGTAACACAGTATATTCAGATCCTATGAACTTCCGAATCTATCACCCGGCTGCTACGCTGGTCCCCTACGTAAAGCATTACTACTATCTGGAGAATGCCAACAGTGGATTGATTAATCTGCCACAAAATCTTTTTTCCCTTGGAGACCTTTACATGGTATTCCTGCAGGAAGGAGAAGTGACATTTCAACCGAGCCAGCATGCATCATTTACTTTACCCTCTGCGTCCGTGATTGGACACTTTACCTGCCACCACCAGATAAGAGTGAAAGGCCCGGTAAAAATGACGGTAGTGCAACTGAACGCTTATGGGTGTTATAAACTGGCAGGTCTGGATATGTCGGCTTTCAATAACTACTACCGCGATCTGCAGAAGCATAACAATTGCAGCTGGCAGAAACTGACACAGGACCTTGCAACTACGATTGATCCTATCAGTCTGGATATTACGCTGAACAACGCGTTTACTTCCATGCTGGCAGAAAATAATCATCCGTTGAAACAGGTAGATGAAGTAGCCGATTATATGCTTCGCCATCAGGGCTATATCAACATTGATCGTCTTACGCGGAAGTTCAAAACTTCCCGTCCTACCCTGGAAAGGAAGTTCATGGAAGTGATTGGTATCACACCACAACTGTATGCACGTATGCTCCGCTTCAGAGATGCAATGCGTAATATGCAGAAAATGACCGTAGAACAATGGCAGTCATTCATCACCACCAACGATTATTACAATCATGCACAATTCATTCAGGATTTCCAGTTTTTTAAAGGAGAGCCCCCTGTAATGGATCAGCAGACTAATATGCCGGTTATTGCACAAATGGTACGACCTATGGCTGTTGCCTGATCATTTATACATATATTCTTGAGCAGTCTGCCTTCCGGCAGGCTGTTTTTTTTTATTTAAAGCCTTATCTTCGGAATATGTCCACGGATTACAAGACACATAATGCCGCTTACTGGCGGGAACATCTTCAGTTACAATCGCATATTGAAGGAGGCGCTTTCAGCGAAACATACCGCTCCCCTGTTATGACAGGTAACAGGAACGCATCTACCGGGATCTATTTCCTATTGGAGAATGCGGATTTTTCTGCTTTTCACCGTATTAAATCGGATGAGATGTGGCATTTTTATGATGGGAATCCATTAAATATCTATGAGATTGACCCTTCAGGGCAACTTACCATACATAAGCTGGGACTGAATTTCCACCTGGGGGAAAAACCGCAACTGGTAATTACTGCCGGTAACTGGTTTGCTTCACGTGTGGCTGGAGAGAATGGCTTTACACTGGTAGGCTGTACCGTAGCGCCGGGATTTGATTTTGCTGATTTTGAACTGGCCGGTCGCCAGTCTTTACAGACCAGCTATCCTGCACATGCTGCCCTGATAGGAGAACTTACAAGAGAGCCATAACTGCTGGTATTTTACAGCTATTTTTAATATTTTGCATTCTCCACAGGGATTGTAGGTAATTAATTATTTTCATTAGTTTTTCGTTATGAAAAGATTTCTACGTTTCATTTTTTTCACAGCACTTATAATACTGGTATTCTGGCTGGGTAAACAATTTGGCAGCAAGAATGTAAACCAGAGTATCCTTTCCAATAGCCTGATCGTGAGAGAGATAGCAGAACTGGCCAGCCTGGAGGTACAGGGTGTAGCCAATATCAAGCGTAGTAATATTGAGGAAGATGGCTCCTGGTCCAGTAATATGAAGAAGGCTTTCCTGGAAAATACCATCTGGGTATCTATCCCCTACCAGGCTAAATACGGTGTTGATATCAGTGAAAAGAATTTCCATGTTACGATTTCTGACAAGAAGATCGTAGTAAACCTGCCAGAGCCTCATCTGCTGAGTTATGAGCTGACAGTCGACAAAATGGAAACCGCCAACCGGAAGGGATGGTTCCTGTTCCAGGATGACGAAACCTATACCGATGTACAGAAGAAACTTTACAAAACTTCCCGGGAACAGCTTGAAAACAACAAGTTATATCTTAGCCAGTCAAAGGATAAGATTGCTAAGATTATAAAGCAATATTACCAGCCATTTCTCGCCGATCACCAGTTAGAAATAGCATTTGACAACACCGCTTATAATCCGCTAAATTAGGGGCGTTTAAACCGCATTTTCAGGGATGCATTTCAGCATTTGTCCAAAGCACTTTTACCCCTGCTCAGGCTGCATTCTTAGCGATATATTTTACAAGGCTGCGCTTGGCTATCGGCAGTAAGGTTTCTTCAACAGGAAATACCAGTTTTGTATCTACTCTGTACACTGCAGGATTGGGTAGTTTTTTTCGCTGGCGGATCAGGCTGGTTTTGATATGTTCGCAGGAATGCACCAGATCTTTGGCGTAGGTATCGATATACTGGGTATGAATTCCCCTGTACTTCTCATCATGCCTTTCAAAGATGCTCAGCCGGTATTCGTACACCAGTGTTTGCCTGTGACTGCCATCGCACAGGAAAAAGTAACCCTCCTGTGAATCCAGTGGGATAAGGCCCACAGGTGAAATATCAAGGCTGCCTTCCACAAATTCATAGATCTCAGCTCCTTCCCGGATAGTACCATTCAGTTTATGAATAGCGTACTGGATAATACTTTCGAGTTCCAGCATCAGTTCATCGTCTGCTACCATCTGTTCGTAGAGCAGCTGCAGGCGTTCCATATTGATAGCCGTTAGCCGTTTAGGGAATTGCTGCTGCAGAAACTGCTTGTTGTCTTTAAAAGCTACAAGATTATTGTAATGAAAGACCACATCTGCCAGTTGCGGGTACAATTTATTTTCGTTGAAGTAGCGGTTAATCTGCTGAAGATAAGCCAGTAAGGCATATTTTTTCTGCTCAAAGTCGATATAACCGTCTGCAAACCATGTTTCGCTCAAATTACTCATCGTAATAAAATTTAATGGATCATTACACTTAATTTACGAAAAATGGAGCACTTTTAAATATCACTTATGTGTTAATTTAAGCTTAGCAAAAATTTAAAATTGGACTAAAATGCTAGCTATAAGCCCTATCAGTGGGATAAAACCACCTTGTTTACCTGCTTTGTTAAATTATTTCATAGGGCTATGTATTTATTGAACTTATTTCTTTATCTTCAATATTATTTTTCATTTTTTTAATTTTTTAGTCATGAACATTTACGTAGCCAACCTGCACTACAGGTTGAACGATGAGGACCTTCACCAGATATTCAGCGAATTTGGCGAAGTGACTTCCGCTAAAATTATCAAGGACCATGAAACAGGCCGTTCCCGCGGATTCGGTTTTGTCGAGATGGCCAACCAGGAAGAAGGTAGTAAGGCTATGGACAGTTTGAACGGAACTGAAATCGAAGGCAAACAGCTGATGGTAAACGAAGCAAGACCTAAACAACCGAATAATAACTCTAGAGGTGGTGGATTTGGTGGTAACCGTGGCGGCGGCGGTGGATACGGCGGCGGCGGCGGTCGTGGTCGTTATTAATTCTGTTGACCAAAGCTATTCGGTCAAGAAATTTAAGAAAGCTCCGGGCATTATGCTTCGGGGCTTTTTTAGTGCGATGATTTTTACACAATGCTCTGAAGTATCATGTTTATAGCTCTCTAAAGCACATTCAGGAATAAGTGTAATCCTCCCTTATAACTGTCTTATTCGTATTTTTTTGTAGTGATTGTAGCAAAGAAAGGACGTTGGGGGGAATCAAAAATAAAAAACCCGGCTCCTTCTGCAGAAGCCGGGCTAAAAACTGTTTATTAATATTCTCTGTGAGGATCGAAATGTTCCAGCTCAGTTGCAATCGCACTAAGGAAGGTAGACCCTAACGCACCATCCACAACACGGTGATCATATGACAATGACAGGTACATCATATGGCGGATAGCAATCGTATCACCATGCTCTGTCTCTATCACCACCGGACGCTTTTTGATAACCCCTACAGCCAGTATCGCTACCTGGGGCTGGTTGATGATAGGCGTTCCTGCAAGGCTGCCAAAAGAGCCTACATTCGTTAATGTGATAGTACCATTCTGTGTAGCATCCGGTTTCAGACGGTTCTGACGGGCAGCTGCTGCCAGGTTGTTTACCTGCCTGGTCAGTCCTACCAGGTTCAGCATATCTGCATTACGGATCACCGGTACTATCAGGTTACCTGTTGGTAATGCCGTAGCCATACCTACATTGATATCCTTTTTAACAATAATCCTATCGCCGTCCAGTGAACTGTTTATTAATGGATACTTTTTGATGCATTTTACCAGTGCTTCTATAAAAAGTGGTGTAAAGGTGATTTTCTCCCCTTCCCTCTTTTCAAAATCCTTCTTCACCTGATCGCGCCATCTCACCATATTGGTTACATCCGCTTCAGCAAAGCTGGTTACATGCGGACTCGTATGTTTGCTTCGAACCATATGTTCAGCAATCATCTTACGCATGCGATCCATCTCAATGATCTCTACATTTCCACCATAATTATGGGTGCTACCATTATTATTTACTGTTGGATGCTGTATCGTCACGGATGGAGAAGAAACTGATACCGGAACAACAGTTGTTTCAGCCGGTTTAGGCTGAGGAGGAGCAGCCTGCGGAGTGGCTACAATGCCTTTACTTTTGGATTCAACATAGTGCAGAATGTCTTTCTTGGTAACACGGCCTTCATTGCCGGTACCAGTGATTTTTTCCAGTTCTGCAAAGCTGATCCCCTCCTGTTGTGCGATGGTAAGCACAAGCGGAGAGTAAAAACGGGCACCACTGGTAACAAACTGCGCTTCCGGATGTTCACGTACAGTTTCCTGCAAAGGAACTTCTTCTGTTACAGTTTCGGTGTACTCAGGTGCTGCCGGCGCTTCCGGGATGGTAACAGCCGGTTCTTCTGCACTGGTGTTGATACGTGCTATGACGGCACCAACAGGTACCACATCATTTTCCGCGTAAAGTAGTTCGGTAATTTCCCCATCGGCGATAGAAGGTACTTCGCTGTCCACCTTATCCGTAGCAATTTCAAGCACCGTTTCTTCAGATTTAACCAGGTCCCCAGGTTTTTTATGCCAACGTAATATGGTGGCTTCCATTATACTTTCCCCCATTTTGGGCATTACCAGTTCTACAATGGCCATAAGATTGTGTTTTGCTTTTGGTATGAAAACAAAAGTAAGTTAAACTATCAACTTCCTCAATTCATTCATTGCATAGGCTGCTGTCATCTGGATATTATTGTAGCGGTCATAGATCAGCTGACGCTTTACTGCGATCAGCTCACCGGCGCTACCAGCAGCGATCCATACCGTTCCTACCGGCTTTTCAGGGGTGCCTCCATCGGGGCCCATAATACCTGATACCGCTATGATATAGTCTGTTTTTAATTGTCGTAAGGCACCGGCGGCCATCTCCATTACTACCTCTTCACTTACAGCACCGTATTTATCCAGCGTTTCCGCCTTCACACCCAGCAGCTGCATCTTCATTTCATTGGAGTAAGTCACCACGCTCCCATCATACCAGGCAGAACTACCAGGAATGAGGGTCATACTGTGAGAAATGAATCCTCCTGTACAGCTTTCTGCAGTGCCCACGGTTTTACCCTTTTCCACCAATATTTTCCCCAGCACTTCTGCCAAGGGAATGTCCTGGTCTGCTACGGCAATATCAGGCAACAGGTCTTTCATTTGGTGAAAATAGATTGATAATGCTGCAGCGGTAGACAGTTTGTCTTCTCCAAAAGCTGTGAGCCGCAGCTTCAGCACTCCATAGGCTGGCAGGTACGCCAGCTTGATTTCCGGTGGTAGTCCGGCTTCAAAGCTGAGCAATCTTTCAGCAATGAAAGACTCTCCCATACCGGAGGTGAGCAACGTTTGATGCATTACTGCGGGCGTATTAAAGTGCTCCCGCAGGCGTGGTAATACGTGATCTTCCATCAGGCCCTTCATTTCATGAGGTACACCTGGCAGCGACACATAAATCTTCCCATTCTTTTCAAACCACATTCCCGGAGCTGTTCCCCGGGTATTATGTAATACTGTACAAACATCTGGTACCAGGGACTGGTCAACATTCCTTTGCAGCGTAGGGAGCCCTCTGCTTTCAAAGAACTGCATTACCCGCTGGTAAGTAATCTCGTCCCTAACCAGCTTTCCTCCGAAGTATCCGGTCAGCACCGGCTTCGTAATATCATCAGCCGTAGGCCCTAATCCCCCTGTTATTAAAACAATATCAGATATCGCACCTTCTTCTTCCAATGCTTTCAGAATTGCCTCTTTCACATCTCCGATAGCTACCCGGCGCTGTACCCAGATCCCCATCGCATTCAGTTGCTGAGCCATCCAGGCAGAGTTGGTATCTATTGTTTGTCCTATCAGCAATTCATCGCCAATAGTAATAATGCTTACTAATACCCTTTCCATAATCAATCTATTGCAGGCTTTTTCTCAAAAAAGGGGCTCAGACGCTCCATCATAAGTGGAGGCATTCCATATTTCTGCCTGGTATCTGCATGCAGAAACACCAGGGTAGTCACCCCTACATTCAGCAATTCTCCCTTTTGATTATACAGTTCTGAATGGAACTGTATCTTATGACTAACAGGTAATTCTTTGAGTATAGTCCTCACTGTTATAAGATCATCGTAATAAGCAGGCCGCAGGTATTTCACATTCAGCTCAGCTACCGGCATGATAATTCCTTGCTTTTCGAGTTCTGCATAAGTAAATCCAAGTGTACGGATAGCTTCTGCCCTTCCTACTTCATAATACAGTGCATAATTACCATAATACAGATATCCCATCTGATCAGTCTCTCCGTAACGTACACGGATTTCCGTTGTTGATATAAACATATTTCGTATATAACTTTGAAGAACTCCTGACGGAATTCAATCTGCCAATTTAAGATATTCTATTTACCCATCAGTCTGTCCACACTTGCTTTTCCGGGTCCTGCAGCAAGAACTACGATAAATGCAGCCAGATACATGATTGGTAATTCCTTTTCACTGACAGGAGCATTCCCTTTTATCATGAAAACGACTACACCAAAGGTAATAACCAGCGGAATAGCTGCCAGACGGGTAAGCAATCCTAAAACAAGGAATATGGAACATAACACCTCAGCAAATACAGTCAAAGAAAGAGATGCTGTAGATCCTATGTGTAAAGGATCCGGGAAACTATACCTCAACGAGGAAAATTTCATCAGCTTATCCCAGCCATGCTGGGTTACCAGCAATCCGCCAAATACTACGCGGAGCACGAAAAGAGAGAAATTTACAGATCCGTTTGTAAAGCCAGTGGAAAATAGTTTTCTCATAGAGACAGATTTGATTTGATTCACGAAAATAGTTATCCCTCAAAACACGCTGTACAAACATCGCTAATATGTAGTATGTCTGTTTTGTTGCATGTTGCGGGCCAAAAATAGAACTAATTATGAAGTGAAAAAATAGTTGTGAGAAATCCTCTCCATATATAGGCTTTATTATAGCCAATTGAATGATAGTGGAATCACCAAATTCCCTCACTTGACAATTATATCTGGAAGAATATAATTAAATATTTAAATATAAAAAACTGGATATTTAATCCAAATTGGCTTAGTATTGCATTAACCTAATATTATCTGCTTAGATAATGATTCTGCTGCTTGGATAACCATACTGTGCTTAGATAACCATATTGCTGCTTAAATTATGATATCGCTGTTTGGATAACTATACTACTATTTAAAATTAACAATTCTATTGCCTGGATTACCATACTGTGCTTAGATAACTATGCTGCTGCTTAATTAGTGATATTGCTGAGTGGAAACCCATGCTCTGTTTAGAAACCTATGCTGCTTTAATTAGTGATATTGCTGGCTGGATACCCATCTGCATAGGTAATTGTATTGCTGCTTATAACCATATAACCTATAATCTTGAAAAACCCATGATTCTCCTGGTTAGCCAATTAACCTTTCAATTAATTCTTATGAAAACCCAACATCTGAAAATTTCCCTCTTAGTAGCTTGTGTTCCATTATTCCTCTGGAGTTGCAAAAAAGACCTGCAGGATAGCAAGGAACAACAGCCTCAATTGAATGTCAACCAAGCCCGCGTTCGAGAACAATTAGATTCTACCATCACGTTCTGGAATGGACATGCGGTAGTAGATATCAAACTCACTGGTTATCGTTTTATTGACGGAACCATCACCCCCGAACAATTAAGAAGTACAAAAGAACAATTGCTGGATGGCAACAATCTGATACCTTATTTCGATGGTATAGATAAATCGTCTTTCAGCCTGCGTACTATCAATGAAAGGAGCCAGGAACTGTCAATTGCCCGTCAGGCCGGAGATGAGAATGCACAAGATCTCCGTGTAAGATTAGGTGCTGCTCTTGATACTTTAGTTCAGCTGGGACAAGGTCTTGCAGAACTAACATGGACCAGTGAAGGAAAACAATTCACTACAACAGCTGTGTATAATGCACAAGGACTTGTTTATGATAACGTACTTGCAAACATGTTCCTGGTGAAAGACGATTCTGAAACATCTGAGGATGATGCCAGAACTGCTTATACAGCAACAGTTAAAAACTTTAAAATTAAATGGGTATGGGGCGGCACGCGTGGAAAAGTAGTAATTAAACATACCATCCTCGTAGAGAATGGAAAAATAGTTGCCCATTCAGGTTCTACTGATGCCTGGATGAGTGTAGGAAGTGCAGCTGCTAAATGGGCCCGTTATAAACGTACCAATTCTTATTCTCAGATTTCCTGGGGATACGGATGGGCTACACCTACCGCCAGTTTCAGTATTTCAGCCAGCAGACCTCCTGTAGAGTTTAGCGTTTCTTTGAGTGGTGTTGGATCAAAAGGCCGTGGCAGTGGAATCCACCTTTATTATTTAAATTAGTATATTTTAAAGTCACACTTTTTATTTAAGAAAATCTACCGTTGGCTAACCGGACCTAAAAGCATATATATCCGTAAGGATGTATATGCTTTTGGTGTTACCATTTTATCCTTCTCCTTAACATAAATTCCACCTGCAAGGGTTTTCTTATATAAGCTGAATCATTGCTGTATTTATTTAAGGGAATACCTGTACGTACCCCTATCTGCCACTTGGGCGTTTCATAGTACAATTCAATTGTACTCGTCAGCCTGAAGCGGGAATAGTTTTTCCAATCATCTTTTGAGGCAGTAATAATACCTGTTGTTGGTGCTAAGGTATCTCTTGAATTTGTTTGCTCAAAAATTGCCTTCTGCCACCAGGATGCTCCAATTCCGGCACTGATATACCAATGCCTGTAAACAGGATAGTGGTATTGCAATGTTACTTCCGGACCAAATTGCTTTAGCATACGCTTTTTAGTGCGGTTAAGATTAAGTGTGTCATAAGAATGTTGCCCACTATCTAATGGTAACAATGCACTGCTGAATGGACGAAGATCCATTGAAAGCGATGATTTGCCGATCTTCTTTTCTACACGTAATGAAGGAATCAGGTTCCGGTAAAAAGCATTATTTCCTTTCGGCCCCGCAGAATAATATTTACTGTCGGACAATGGTACCGGCACATTCAATTGCAGCCATAAACACCATGTACTTAATCCTGAAGGCCCTCCTTTTGAATTTACCTCAGGAAGAAATACCCGCATATTGGTATGAGTCAGTCCCTGTGATTTTCCAGATCTTAAAGGAAGTGTTGTTAAACTTATTCTTTGAGGAACGATTGCAGTGCTCTGTTCTGTTTCAGATAATGGTTGTATATGTAACTCATTCTCATGAGATGTTATTCCCTCACCGGATAACGATTGATTTGTTACAGATGGTGATTTTGAATATCGTTTATTCTTATAAGTTATACCTCTATTTTTCGAATTGTTAGTTGCTGATTGTTGTTTATTCTTATTGATTGCTGTACTAGCTTCAGAATTGTTAGTTGCAAATACTTGTTGCGAATGATTACTTACAGATGATAATTTCGAAGCAGCTACACGCCTTTTCTCCCGGTAGCTTGTAGATACATGTTGTGAATGACTATTTGCAGATGATAATTGTGAAGTTGTTGCACGCACTTTCATGCGATCATTTGCAGATACTTGTTGTAAATGATTACTTGCGGATGATAATTGTGAAGTTGCTACACGCCCTTTCTCATGGGTACTTGCGGATGTTTGTTGTGAATGACTATTTGCAGATGATAATTGTGAAGTTACTACACTCCTTTTCTCACGAGTATTACCAGATGTTTGTTGTGAATGACTATTTGCAGATGATAATTGCGATGTTACTATACTCCCTTTCTCACGGTCACTTGTAAATACCCGTTGGGAATAATTATTTACCGATAATGATTGCGATGTTACTACACGCCCATTTGCAGATTGCAAATAAATAATGTTCTGGTTGCTGAAAAGCCCCGATAACCCGTTTGATGAATCTATATGTGAACTATCAGAAACAGAAAATATTTCCTTTAATGAATCAGTTGCGGAGAGTATTGTATCATTATTTGTTTGCTTCGTTATCTCAGCGGGAGGAACTCTTTTACCCTGCAGACTTTCATTCCCTCCCTGCAGAAAGATTGACATTCCAGTTGCGACTATACCAAGAACCGCCACCTTAATATTTAACCACCAGCTGGATGGAGCAGGGGTATGCATTACTGGCAACTGCTTATTCAGCAGCTCCTCCATGCCATGCCATGCCCGATCCACTTTAGGGATCGGGACAGGCGGCTTTCCCCCTTTGAACATCTCCTCATTTAAATATTGTTCATCCACTATACTGGAATTATTTATTTGGAATGATACCTCAGCAATACGGGCTTCAGCTTACTCCTTGTTTCGCTCAGGTGCCATTTTACGGTGCCTGCACTTAATTGTAATTGCCTGCAGATCTCATTGATCGCAAGTCCTTCTATATAGTATAATACACATACAGCCCTTGTGCCGGGGGGTAAAACATGTAACAAAGTGTAAATGTCCTTCCATTCCAATGCCTCTAACGGATTATCGTTACCAGCAATTACAAGATCTGTCACCTCTACGCTCGCATATGTATTATTATTTTTCAACTTATCCAAAGCGGCATTACGCACTATGGTATATACCCAGTTAAAGAATTGCCCCTTGCTTTCATCATATTGTTTGATATATTTAAAAACTCTTAACATCCCATCGTTCAATGCTTCCAGCGCGTCATTTTCATCAGTAAAGAATTTCCGGCATAGCAAGAACAGCGCAGGGTAAAACCTCCGGTATAGTTTTTCCTGACCAACACGATCATTATTCAAACACTTGCTAATCAATTCCTGTATGTCTTCCAACGGATGGTTTACATATAAGCGGTACAGTACAAAAGCAGGTAAAACATATCGGGCTTGTAGCAGGCTTACCGGTCGCAAAACGAATTGCGACCGGTTTTTAAATATTAACCATGCTTACTAGCTAATATGCGTTATTACTCAATTCAAATCAGATACTAGAACGATACATATTTCTAATAGTTACATCATATAGGCCATCAGCAATGGAAACCCTCTCCCCAAAAGTATCTACCGGAGTACCTGGAATAGTGTCGTAAGGCGGATACGGAGGAAAAGTTACTGTATCATGTGGCGGATGATGAGGAGGATAAGTTGACGTATCATGAGGCGGGAAATGAGTAGTATCATGACCAGGGAAAGTATCATGCGGAAAATGAGTAGTATCGTGCGGAATTGTATCGTGCGGGATCGTATCTCCAGGTAGCGAATCCGTTGGTAATGAGTCTTTAAGGAGACCTAAAGTCTTCAGATTCCGGTCATTGGAGCTTTCCTTTTTACACGATGTGGTATACACCATTCCTGCTACAATTAATGATACAAAACAGAGGGATTTCTTCATAGAGATTTGTTTTGCTAAGATAAACTGGTTGAAAGCAGCCAAAGGTTGGGTACCTTGAAAAAAAATATTATACGCCCTACCAGTGGGGATATGATTAAATTCAGGGTTCATTCACAGGTCCGTACAAATAAGTTGGTTTGATTCTTGAGAAGTTAAACGTTTCCTGAAATAGCTATATTTGCTCCTGTTTAAGTTACCCTGAAAGCATTACGTATTGATTCTGAATAGAAAATAAAATCTATCCGGAATTCGTTTTAAAACGCATATTTAAGTTCATAACAGGTTAAAGGCATGCAATTAATAAGAAAGTTTCTTGTTCCAGGACAATTGTTTTTATTCATGATCACCCTGGGTATTCTGACGGCACCTGTGGCAAAAGCCCAGCAGACACGGATCTATACAGATCCGGATAAAGTATTTAAGGATGCCCAACAGCTTTTCCAGCAGGAAAAGTATGCCGTGGCCATGCAACTATTCAGGCAAACCATCGATAATATCAGCTACTTCCAGGAAACCAGCCGTAGCCTGGTTAAAACAGATGCACAATACTATTATACTGTTTGTGCACTGAAACTGGGACAGCCAAATGGTGAAAAACTGGCGCTGGAATTCCTGGCCCTTTATAATAATAATGCCCGGGAACAACTCGTAAGCTACCAGCTGGCTAAATACTATTTTCACCAGAATAAGCTGAAAGAAGCCATTCCTCTGTATGAAAAGGCTAATATAGAAAACCTTTCCAATAGCGAAATAGCTGAAGCCAAGTTCGAACTGGCCTATTGCTACTTCAATGTGAAAGACTTCCAGAAAGCCCAACCTCTCTTTGGCTCTATTAAAGAGATTCCCGGCAAATATTATATACCGGCCAATTACTACTACGGCTTCATCTCCTATTATAATCACCAGTATAATGATGCACTTACCAGCTTCCAGCGGGTGGTGAATGAACCTAAATACAGCAATATCGTTCCTTACTACATTGCTGAAATCTATTACTTCCAGGGCAAACGTGATCAGCTGATAAGCTATACAGAACCTCTTATTAAAAAAGGCGGTATGTATTACGAAGCAGAAATGAAACAGCTGCTTGGACAGGCATATTTCGAAAGAAAGGAGTACCAGAAGGCACTTCCCTACCTTCAGGAATTCCAGGATAATGCAGAAGAAGTACGTAAAGAAGATATCTACCAGCTGTCTTATAGCTACTATCAAACCGGTAATTATGCAAAAGCAATTGGCGGATTCAAACAACTGAGCAGTGAAAAAGATTCCCTGGGGCAAAACTCTATGTACCTGCTGGGCGACTGCTACCTGCGTACCGGTCAGAAAGCCAATGCACGCAATGCCTTTGCCTTTTGTGCCCGTAACAGTGCTAATGCCCAGCAACAGGAGATTTCCCGTTTCAACTATGGTAAACTATCATATGAACTGGGCTACCAGGATGCTGCTATCACAGAACTCACCAGCTTCACAACTGCTTACCCAAACTCAACCTACAATAAGGAAGCCCGCGAGATATTGGTGAACCTCCTGGTGAACACCAATAACTATAAAGAGGCGCTGTCCATGATCGAGCAGATTCCCGAAAAGAATACTACTGTGCTGAAGGCCTACCAGAAAGTATCTTACGGCCGTGCTACAGAACTGATCAATGATCAGCAGCTGGCAGAGGCAGACAGACTGCTGGATATTACCCTTAAAAATCCTTACGATAATAATATTACTCAACTTGCCCACTTCTGGAAAGCAGAAATAGCAATGCGCCAGAATAATACCGATGCTGCCATCACACACCTGAACACCTATCTTACCGGTACTGTTCCGGCTTCTGGAGAGGCAAATGCACAAACAGCCAGTTATAACATGGGTTATAGCCTGCTGAAAAAAGAAGACTATGCAAGGGCGCTGCAACATTTTGAGGCCGCACAAAGAACTACCGGCCCCAATGCAGCCCGTATCACCAATGATGCAATTATCCGTAGTGCGGACTGTTATTACATGCTGAAAGACTATCCAAAGGCTACAGCATTGTACGATAAGATCATTGCAGGCAACCTCCCGGGGTCTGATTATGCTACTTATCAGAAAAGTATTATGCTGGGCATCCAGGGCAAACAGACAGAAAAACTGAATATGCTGAAACAACTGGGAGATAAATTCCCAACTTCTAACTTCAGTAATGATGCCGACCTGGAAATAGCTAATACCTACCTTGCGGAAGAAAAATACACAGAGGCTATTCCCTACCTGGAAAATGTGCTGCAGAAACAACCTAACGGTGCTAATGCGCCAAGGGCATTGTTAAAACTGGGATTAAGCTATTTTAATAAGGATAACGAAACCAAGGCCATCTCCTATTACCGTCAGGTAGTGGAGAAATACCCAAACTCGCCGGAAGCTAACGAAGCGCTGAATAGTATCAAGGATATTTATGTGGGACAAGGTAAAACGGATGCATATGTGGCTTTGTTGAAATCTACCGGCAGAACTGTAAGTACTTCCGTAGAGGATTCCCTCACCTATGCTACTGCTGAGAGTAAATTCAGCAGCGGCGACTGTGCCGGGGCTACCATCGCATTTAACAGTTACCTGCAGAAATACCCTAACGGGCAGTTCGTATTACCGGCCAACTTCTTCAAATCAGAATGTGCGTATAACAATAAAGATTATACGAATGCTCTGCCGGGTTATGAGTTTGTGTTATCAAAAAATAACAGCCTCTATGCAGAGCGTGCGGCCCTTCAGGCGGCCAACATCAACTTCTTCCAGCAGAAGAATTATGAAAAGGCGCGTACTTATTATCTGCAACTGCAGGACCTTTCCACTACAAAAGAAAATACTTTCACTGCTACCCGTGGCCTGCTGCGCAGCAACTATCAGCTGAAACATTGGGATGAGGTGAATAATTATGCAGAGATCCTCCTGTCAAGCACCAACATCAGTACAGACGACCAGATAACCGGTCATTTTTACCTGGGCCGTGCAGAACAGGAACAAAACCAGTATGATGAAGCTATCAAGGAATATAAGATAGCTGCTGGTATGACCAAATCCGAGATCGGTGCTGAAGCGCGTTACAATATTGCGTGGTGCCTGTTCCAGAAAAATGATCTTACCAATGCCGAGAAAGCCGGTTTTGATGTGATAAAAAATACACCGGGATATGAGCGGTGGGTAGCTAAATCCTATATTCTTTTAGGAGATATCTATGCTAGTCAGAAGGACTATTTCAATGCTAAGGCCACTTACCAGAGTATTGCTGAAAATTGCAGCATCGCTGAACTGAAACAGGAAGCAAAAGATAAGCTGGTAAAGGCTGAACTGGACGAGAAAGCAGCGTCTAAAATGAAATCCAACAAATAATTACGAATTGTCAAATTACGAATTACGATAAGCATGAACGCGTATATCAAACATATAAACCGGTTTCTGACAGTGACAGGATGCAGTGTGGCGGGTATTTTACTGCAACAGCAGGCATATGCCCAGGAGGGACTGAAACAGGAAACCATCGATATCATCTCCAACTACAGACCTAAGCTGCGGGATGCGGCGAAACTGAACCTGACGGCTTCCCTGCCAGGTTTTGATACTACCCGTCCCAAATTACAGTACCAGGTACCTGCGCTGAATCTATACTTTATGTACCAGCCAGTGCCCCTGAAACCACTTGCCCTTGGTAAAGATTCTCTGAATAAACTACAGAACAACTTTATAAAGGCAGGCTTTGGCAACTATAGTACCCCACTGATCCAGGCAGGCTTTGGCAGCGGCAGGAATGATAAATATAACTTCGGACTGTACGGCAGTTATACATCTTCCAAAGGAGATATCAAAAATCAGGATTATAGTGCATTGAATATCCTGGCATCCGGTACTTACTTCACTCCCATCCTGGAAGTGAATGGCGCTATCGGATTCGATCGTAACCAGATCCATTATTATGGTTATGACCACATCCTGTACGACTACAGTAAATCCGACGTGAAACAGGCTTTTAGCCAGTTTACTGCGCAGGTAGGCGTTAAAAACAGGCCGCTGAATGACTGGGCATTCAAGTTTGAACCATCTGCCAAATTCATTTATTTCAGCGACTCCTACAAACGTAAAGAACCTACCGTACTGCTGAAAGTGCCTGTGAGCAAACAATTGTTCGAAGACATTTACATTCGTGCAGAGGGTGTATTTGATTTGTCCTCTTTCAAACAGGACGACCTGCCACAGGTGAATAACAATGTAGTGGCCATCCATCCTGCATTCGAAATCATCAAACCACGGTTTGTATTACATGCAGGCGTAAACCCTACCTGGACCAACAGTAAATTCTACCTGCTGCCGGATATCGTGAACGAGTCACATATCATCTATAAAAAACTGATTCTGAGCAGTGGCTGGACTTCATATATTCAGAAAAATAGTTTCCGGAATCTGGCTAATCAGAACCCGTTCCTGGGTAGCTATGGCCCTGGCATCCTCAATACCCGCATAGAAGAAAAATATACTGGTATCAAAGGAACACTGGGCAGTCACTTCACCTACAACACCAAATTTGCCGCTGTTACATATTACAATCTGCCGCTGTTCGTGAATGACAGCCTGGATGGTAAAACTTTTTATACAAAAAACGAAGAAGAGCTGAGAGCATTTAACCTGCATGCAGAAGTAGGTTACATACAGGAAGAGAAGTTCCAGCTGCGCTTTAGCCTTGACTGGTTCAATTACAACAAACAGAAAACGGAAGTAAAACCCTGGGGACTGGTGCCTTTCCGGACAGATGCCTTTGCGCAATACACTATTGCCCAAAAGCTGCATCTGAATGCTAACCTGTTTTTCCTGGGTAGCAGCTATTACCAGATGGTGAATAAAGATTTTGCCAAAAACAAAAGTGCATGGGATATGAATGCCGGTGCAAACTATGATATAGGCAAGAATTTCAACCTGTGGATAAATGCAAATAATCTCTTTAATTCGCATTATCAACGCTGGAATGGGTATCAGACTTATGGCCTAAATGTTGTAGGAGGTGTGATGATTAAATTTTAAAGTTGTAAAATTGCGCTGAAAATGGCTAATTGGGTTATATTAGATTACCCAATTAGCCATTTATATGTTTGAGTCATTTCATAATAGGAATATTTACAATACTTGGTGCTACAGCAATACATACAGGAAGTTTTATATAGACAGCATACGTGCAGTCTCCCCAAAATAGGGACGTTTACAGTTCAGCATACGCCCGCGCGTTATGATGTAACCAACAATACCATTGAGGCTCCCGGAGAAAAGATCATTTTTGAGGAGACCTGGGCAGATGATGGGAGATGCGCTGAATGGATAGCGCATAAGGAACATCTTATGCTATCTATTGCGCGGCTGAAAATGGACAAATACATTGAGGAATTCAAAGCAACCCTGCAAACCGGCAGGCCAATGCTGATACCTGGAGTGGGGCAATTACAGGCCAATACTATCGGGATTATTTCCTTTACACCCGAAGCGCAGCCCCTGACATGGGATACGCTGCATGTGAAACCTGTGATCCGGCCAGATGCCAGTCATAAGATCACTGTGGGCGATAAAGAGGTAGTTGGGCAGCAGGTAACAAATCATTTAACCGCTTCGCCAGATCATACCTCTCCTATGCAGGATGTGCAGGATATTCAGGATTATCCGGCCTTCCCTGAAACTCCCTCCAGTTTTCGCTGGTGGTGGATAGGAGCTCCTCTAGGTGCCATCCTGTTTGCAGCACTTATCTGGTGGCTGGCCGAGCAACAGGATAAAAATGCCAGTCAGACTGCAGCGGAGGCTGCTGCTGTAGATACAATGGCTATTCAGAAAGATGTTCAGCAAGCGGATACCCTTCCCCGGGCATCCGTAGTACCGGCAGGAGAAGATACAATAGACTACTATGCAGTGATTGAAACATTCCATGACCGCAAAAAGGCAGATGACAAGTATGCCAAACGCAAGGACTTATGGAAACAGAACGTACAACTGCTCTATACTACAGGAGATTCTACAGTTTTTAAAATTGCAGCACCTCTTCGCAGTATCCGGGCAGATACAACAAGATTAAAAGACTCTGTGGCAAAGGAGTATAAAGGAAAAGTAGTTTTACAATATTAGGGTCCTTACAACTTTAAATTTTCCGGCAGCCTGTTTTATCTGTAATATGATCAAACAGGCTGCTGCTTTTTGATCATATCTGCCAATCAGATCTCTTTCGCAACGATATCCAGTCCTTCTTCGAAGCTATGGGGTTTATAGCCTAAATCTTTTACAGCCTTGTCTATCACAAAACCTGTTTTTGCGGGGCGTTTGGCTGGCTGCGCGAATGTTTTTGCGTCTACCTGTTCCAGCATTTGTGGGTTAAGTTTGAAATATCCGGCAGTCTGTACGGCCATTTCGTAAGGCGTGAGGGTTTCGCTTCCGGAAATATGATAAATACCTGTGGCTTTCTTATCAGCTACCAGCTTACAACCTTCTGCAAGGTCCTGTACAAGGGTGGGAGTACGCCACTGATCTATTACTACTTTTAGTTTCTTACCCTGTTCCAGGTTATTCTTTACCCAGGTGATAATATTACTGCGTTTAGGATCTGCTGCTATACCATATACCAGTACGGTACGTACAATTGCCCAGGATAGTTTGCTATTCCTTACCAGGCGCTCTGCTGCAACTTTGCTGGCACCATAATAACTGATAGGATTCACAGCATCCTCTTCCGAATAAGGACCTCCCAGACCATCAAATACAAAGTCGGTAGACAGGAATACAAAGAATGTTTTGGGATACTTTTCCGCTGCCTGCAAGAGGTAACGTGTAGCACTTACATTGATGTCCCAGCATGCATCTTTGTTACGTTCACAATCATCTACCTGCGTCATTGCAGCCGCATGGATCAATACGTCCGGCTGATGCTTTTCAAGCAAATGATTTACACTGGTCGCATCACGCAGGTTCGTTGCTTCATATGTGTATCCTTCCTGAGCGGGCAGGCGGTTAGGGCCTCTTCCTGTTGCGACGACTGTATACCGGCTGTCTTGCAAAAAGACCGGAATCAGATGTTGGCCCAGTAATCCATTACTTCCTGTTATTAATACCTTCATAACAGTAAATTACTGATTTTATCAATCACAATAAAAAAGTTGGTAGTCCACGGGAGTAATAATAGAGTAGTTGGGAGTTTTGTAGTCTGTACGTTTAAACAGATGCACACTAAAATTATATGTTATTGCAAAGTAATGAGAACTCAATATGGGAATTACTTAAACGACTACATGTCTCCAAATAGAAAAAGGGTGCACCAAATTATTGATGCACCCTTCTTACTTTAAAGCCTCCGGATCTTTCGGAGCCCGATTATTTTACAGTCATCCCCAGATTAAACATGGTAAATGCCCAGATATCCGTAGCCTCTTCTATCAGCTTGGAAGTAGGCTTCCCTGCACCATGCCCTGCCTGCGTATCTATACGTATAAGCGTTGGGTTGGGACCGGCATTCGCTTCCTGTAAGGTAGCCGCAAACTTAAAGGAGTGTGCAGGTACCACGCGATCATCATGATCGGCAGTAGTGACAAGGGTGGCAGGATAACGCGTACCATGTTTAAGATTATGCAGCGGAGAATACTTCAGCAGGTATTTAAACTGCTCGGGTTTCTCGCTACTGCCGTATTCAGTTACCCAGGCCCAACCGATAGTAAATAACTGGAAGCGTAACATATCCATTACTCCCACTGCCGGCAGTGCTACTTTGAACAAATCCGGACGCTGGGTCATGCAGGCACCTACCAGCAGTCCGCCGTTGGAACCTCCACGGATAGCAATTCTGCTTGGCTCAGTATATTTCTCTTTTATCAGAAATTCTGCAGCACTGGTAAAGTCGTCAAATACATTCTGTTTATGTTCCATCATCCCAGCTTTATGCCATGCTTCTCCATATTCACTTCCACCACGCAGACATACTACTGCAAAGATCCCTCCCTGTTCCATAAAGAACAGGTTAGATACGTTGAACCCGGGTGTTTGCGGAATATTGAATCCACCGTAACCATATAACAATACAGGGTTATCTCCATTTTTCACCATTCCTTTTTTATAAGACAGGAATATGGGAACACGTGTTCCATCTTTACTATTAAAGAATACCTGTTTAGTCTCGTAATCTTCCGGGTTAAATTTCACTTCTGGTTTGCTGTACAGGCTAGACTTGCCTGTAGCAAGATCATATTTATATACCATTCCGGGAGATACATAAGATGTAAAGCTGTAAAACAGCTCTTTGTCTTTTTTCTCTGCGCCAAAGCCGGCAGCGGTGCCTATACCAGGCAGAACTATTTCCCGTTCCTGTTTTCCGTTATAGCTGTATTGATAGATCCTGGTAGAGGCATCTTTCAGATAATTGGGGAATAACCAGCCTCCGGCAGTGCCTACACTCTGGAGTACTTCTTTCTTTTCCGGGATAATCACTTTCCAGTTTTCCTTTTCAGGATGTTTGGGATCTACCAGTACCACTTTATAATCAGGTGCATCCTGGTTGGTGAGAACCAGCAATTTATCTCCGTCGTTATCGATCACAGAAGGTTCGTAATCAAAGCCTTTTACCAGCAGACGAAAATCCGTTTGTGCCGGATCTTTCATATCCCGGTACCACAATTCCGAACCGGAAGTACCTTCTGACAGGTGTAGGATCAGGAAGCGTTCGTCTTCGGTAACTCCCAGGCCGGCGTTACGCAGCGGGTGTTCTTTATCCTGGTGGATCAGTTCATCCTGTTCCTGCTGGGTACCAATCTTATGGTAATATACTTTATGGTATTCGTTCTTTTTAGAGAGCTTGCTGGATTCGTCGGGCTGGTCGTAGCGGCTATAATAGAACCCATCACCACGCCAGGAGAGGCCGCTGAACTTGATCCAGTTCAGGGAATCGGAGAGCATTCCTTTTGTTTCCACGTCCATGATGAATGCCTGTTGCCAATCGGAACCGGCCTTTGCCAGCAGGTAGGCTACATATTTTCCATTTTTTGAAAAGGCAACGGAGCCAAGGGCTACGGTACCGTTCGCCGACAGCTTATTGGGATCAATGAATACCTCTGGAGGGGCATCCAGTGTTTGCTGGCGGTATAATACGGCCTGGTTCTGGAGGCCATCATTCTTATAGAAATAATACCAGTTTCCCTTTTTGAAGGGCGCACCTACCTTGGGATAATTCCACAGTACCTCCAGGCGTTTTTTAATAGCCTCACGAAAGGGTATCTTTGCAAGGTACGACTGTGTAACTGTGTTCTCTTCTTTTACCCAGGCTTTAGTGTCAGCACTGTTATCATCTTCCAGCCAGCGATAAGGGTCTGCTATGGAAGTACCATGATAATTGTCCGTAACATCCGTTTTACGGGTTTGTGGGTAGCTGATGCCTGATCGTTGAGCCATTACTGTTCCGGTTGTCATAAAAGTCAAAATAGTAAAGAAGGATATGATTTTTGTTTTTCTTGCTGTATTTAAATTATACATATGTGTATTTTTTAAAAAAAGTTGTGTGTTGGTTAACTAAAATTGAAATTTTTACTTAATTCATCAGAATACTATTAGAAACAAAAGGCAAAATGTTATTTTTGTGCGCCCGTTTGGTATTTTTTAGCAATTTATGCATAAGCAGCGTGATTCTCAGGAAAAAACCTGTTGATGTGTAAAAAAGGAAGCCGTGAGTTGGAGAATGCGTTTATGACACGTTCGGGGGATATCAGGGTATAAAAGTGAACAAATCAACGTAAGGGGATTCCCTGAATCCATAGATAAAAACGTAGAGAGGGAAATAAACATAACTATGAAAAAAGTTAATAACATTGCAGTCCTAACTTCAGGCGGGGATGCGCCGGGCATGAATGCTGCTGTTCGTGCCGTTGTAAGGACGGGAATTTACCATCAGCTAAATGTGTATGGTGTTATGTATGGTTACAGGGGAATGCTGAAGAACGAGATTTTTCCCTTGGAGTCCAAATCTGTAGCCAACATTATCCAGCGAGGAGGCACCATTCTCAAAACCGCCCGTTGCAAAGAGTTCTACGAGTACGAGGGACGAAAAAAAGCTTACGAAAATCTTAAGAAACACAACATTGACGGCCTGGTAGTAATTGGCGGGGATGGTTCCTTTAACGGAGCCTACAAGCTGAGCCAGGAATTCGATATTCCCTGTATAGGCTTACCCGGTACCATCGACAAAGACATTGCCGGTACCGATTTTACTATTGGTTTTGATACTGCCGTGAACACTGCTGTAGATGCAATCGATAAGATCCGCGATACAGCTGATGCACATGACCGTTTATTTATAATAGAAGTGATGGGGCGTGATGCTGGTTACATCGCCCTGCACAGCGGTATTTCTACCGGTGCGGAACATATCATGACACCGGAGCACCTGATTGACGTACAGGATATCATTGAAGATCTGCAGGCAAATGAACGCCGCCGTAAAATGGTGAATATCATTGTAGTAGCAGAAGGTTCAACTACTGGTGGTGCTGAAGAAGTGGCCCGTCAGATTAAGGAACAATGCCTTCAGCTGGATACCCGTGTAACTATCCTGGGGCATATTCAGCGTGGAGGTTCTCCTACCTGCCAGGATAGAATCCTGGCCAGCCGCATGGGTTATGCTGCCGTAGAAGCATTGCTGGAAGGCACTTCCAATGTAATGGTGGGTATTGTAAATAACAAAATACAGTACACTCCGCTGGAACAGGCTATTAAAGCAAAAGAACACATTGATCCTGAATGGTTAAAGATTGTTAAAATACTTGCGAGTTAAAAAATAGAGCTATGAGTACAAACGATTTATCGAAATACGTAAACAAACAGATGGACCATACGGCTTCCAAAGCACATTCCCAGCACAAAACCAAGATCGTAGCAACAGTTGGACCTGCATGCGATACCTATGAAGGATTACTGGCACTTGTAAAGGCCGGCGTTAATGTATTCCGTCTGAATTTTTCACATGGCTCTCACGAGGATAAGCTGCGTATCATTAAGCTGATCCGCCAGATCAACGCCACAGAACCTTATAACGTAGCCATCCTGGCCGACTTACAGGGACCTAAACTGCGTGTTGGTGAAATTGAAAACAATGCTTTACCACTGGTTCCTGGTCAGATCCTGACTTTTGTGAACGAGAAAGTGGTAGGTAATGCAACTAAAATATACGTTTCTTATCCAGACCTTCACAAGGATATCAAACCTGGTCAGAAAATCCTGCTGGATGACGGTAAGATCGAAACCATCGTAAAAGAAGTAACTGCAGCCGGCGAAATCAAAGCTGAAGTTTCTTTCCCGGGTGTACTCTCTTCCAAGAAAGGATTCAACCTGCCAGATACCAACGTATCACTGCCTGCACTGACAGAAAAAGATGTTGTTGACCTGGAATTCATCATCGATAACGAATGTGACTGGGTTGCCCTCTCCTTTGTTAGACACGTAGACGACCTGATGCTGCTTCGCAAACGTTTGAAAGAGCGTAATTCGAAGATGAAGATCATCTCGAAGATCGAAAAACCAGAAGCTATCAAAAACCTGAAAGAAATTATCTGGGAAAGTGATGGCGTTATGATTGCACGTGGTGACCTGGGTGTTGAACTGCCGGTTGAGCAGATTCCAATGATCCAGAAAGATATCATCCGCAAATGTATTCACCGCGCGAAACCGGTAATCGTTGCTACCCAGATGATGGAAAGCATGATTGATCGTACCCGTCCTAACCGTAGCGAAATCACTGACGTAGCGAACGCTGTTCTGGAAGGTGCTGATGCAGTAATGCTGAGTGGAGAAACCGCTACCGGACAATTCCCTGAGCTGGTAATCCAGACTATGAAGAAAATCATTGACGAAGTTGAAAAAGAGGATATCGTTTATAACCGTAACCTGATTCCTCACCGTCACTCTCCTACCTTCCTGAGCGATGCACTGTGTTATAATGCCTGTAAAATGGCGGAAGACCTGGATGCTGATGCACTGATAGGTATGACGCAAAGCGGTTATACCGGCTTTATGCTGAGCAGCTACCGTCCACGCTCTCCGCTGTATGTATTCACTAAAGAAAGGTCACTGGTTAATCAGCTGAGCCTTAGCTGGGGTGTACGCGCTTTCTATTACGGTGAAGAAGAAAGTCTTGATGATATTATCTCAGATCAGATCAATATCCTGAAAGAAAGAGGATTCTTGAAAGTAGATGATGTAGTGGTTAATACAGGTAGTACTCCTGTTAAAGAACACCTGCCTACTAATACTATTAAGATTACTAAAGTGATTGAGTAAGTCTTTATAATATTTTATTTTGTAAAACCCGGCTCAAAAAAGCCGGGTTTTCTTATGAATTGTTATAAAGAAAATGCTCCTGACAGAGTTGCTTAATGAAAGTCTCGTCAGGAGCATTTTTATTTGCAGAATGTATTTGTTTATCAGAAGTTCATCACTACTCTTGTAAAGAGCCTGATACCATTGAAGCCCATCTGAACGGGATCCCAGGCACCACCTGCTTCTCCGTCAAATGCAGAGAGTTTGGCTCCGGGCACATAACCAAGATCAGGATGTACATTGAAAATATTATCGGCTCCCACAAACCAGGTAAGATGTTTGCAGAATTTATAACTGGCATAAACATCAGTAACCATCTTTCCTTTGTACTTAAACAACTCTGGTACCAGCGTACCATCAGCATCCAGTCCTACCTGCGGATTGATACCAGTACCGGCAAGATCTCCGGAGTAACCATAACCCAACAGTTCTATCTTACCGAAATAAGTGAGATGAGTACCTACGCTTAGTTTATTTACCCCGTATTCCAGGTTAACACC
This sequence comes from Chitinophaga sp. CF118, assembly GCF_900112615.1. Taxonomy (GTDB): domain Bacteria; phylum Bacteroidota; class Bacteroidia; order Chitinophagales; family Chitinophagaceae; genus Chitinophaga. Next base: position 308,552 of record NZ_FOMK01000004.1, read on the forward strand.
CAGCTTTACCGGAGGTGCGGATGCAAGTACAAATTTCTCTTCACGGTCACTGAAAAACTCTTTCCTGTGCAGGTAACTATCATTCAGGGCATCAGGTACATTTATTTCATCAATACTCATGTGCTGAATATTGCTGGTAAATAATCCCCTGAAATGTTTGTTATCCCAACGCTTATTGTAATCTATCACAAGATCCAATCCAGTGTTGGTTGTATTAACAGCATTGGCAAAGAACTGTGCATTATCAATGTGCAGATCATTCAGAGCGTTATAGAATGCCGGCGCCAGTGTAGTATCACCTGCGTTGAATTGTCCGGATAATACGATTCTGTCTTTCACCTTCACCAGATAACCGTCAATGGTAATCGTTAATTCACTCAGTGGTTTCCACGAGAAGCCAAGGCTTGCATTGACAGATTTTTCCTGTTTCAGATCCGGGATTCCCGCAGCTTTTGTAATAGGACTATAATTAGGAGCTATTTTCACTTCTGATATGGTACCACCCTGTACATTCGTATACTGTGAACTATAATTGATCTGTTGCAGTGATGGAGCACGGAAGCCTGTACTGATAGATCCCCTGATGTTAAAGCCCGGTGCCAGCTTATAACGGGAAGCCAGTTTGTAATTGCTTGTGAAGCCAAAGTCACTATAGTTTTCTGCCCTTATAGCTGCCCCAATTAACCATTTTTTAGTCACATCCAGTTCTGCATCTACAAAACCACCAATATTAGAACGGTTTGCACTCACAACATCACTGGGCCTGTATCCGGGGAAACCCTGGGCGCCAGTAGCTTTAATGAAAGCGGGATCGTAATTGGTGTATGAAGCCTCATCTCCGGCGTAAATCTTATAATTTTCGTAACGGTATTCCGCACCGAATGCCAGGTTCAATCCTGCAGCAACTGTAGGGATCTCTTTGGAAAAGGTCAGGTTAGCAGTATTCTGCAAAAAGGAGAAACCACCATCATCAAAATGAGTAGGAGTACTGGCCCCCAGTGAAGCATTGAATGTTTTATCGCCATAGAAGTGGAAGTTGTTCCTGCCGAGTGTATTACTCAGATCCCAGTTCCAGTTATTCCCCAATTCTCCTTTTATGCCTACAGCAGCAGATACATCACTGATATGCGTTTGAATATGCGGATCATATACGGTATCAGCTAATCCACCACCAGGTGTTGTTACTGAATACATAATATCCGGATGGAAAATCACATTACCGTTCGCATCTGTAGGAAAGCGGTCAGCGTGGCCACTGGAAAGCGGATTATATCCATGTAAGGTTCTGGTGTAAGCATAGGCATCGGACGACTTATAATTGTACCCGCCGAAAGCATAAAAAGTGGTTTTGCCATTTGCAAAAGGAACTTCCAGGTTAATCATTCCACCACCGGTAGTTTTAGATGCATCGCCGTTAGACCTTCTCACTACATTGACAGGGAGACCATCTTTATGGGTAAGATTAGTATCCAGCGCCTGCCTGTAGGTTTTACCCTGCACCATGAAATTACCGGAGAAATTAATGAACCCACCTTGTTTGCCCAGCGGTAAGCCATAGCTGATCCCGAATGTACCGGCATTACCATCTATAGGATTACTGCTTTTATACTGGTTCTGATCCCGGCCAAAATAAGTATTGTACTTATGATCATAATAACCGGCATAACCAACATTCATATAGAGGTGATTAATATCTTTTTTCAGGATGATATTGATTACACCCGCAATAGCATCGGAACCATATTGTGCAGAAGCACCATCACGCAGTATTTCCACACGATCGATAGATGCTTCGGGAATGGCATTCAGGTCGGTACCGGAATTACCACGGCCACGGGTACCATACACTGCCACAAAAGCGGTCTGATGGCGTCTTTTACCATTTACGAGTACCAGCGTCTGATCTGGACCAAGGCCTCTTAGTGTGGCCAGGTCTATCTGATCGGCACCATCACTTCCGCTTTGTTTATTGTAGTTGAAAGATGGAGCGGCCATATTCAGCACAGCGGTAAGATCCATTTTTGCTGTGGGTAATGATGACTGAGCAAGACTGATAATATCTACTGGTACAGGCGTTTCCGTTTTAGCTCTACCACCTCCACGTGTACCAACCAGTACTACCTGGTTTAGTTCAGATACTGTAGATACAAGTTGAATATCTATAACCGTACGGCCATTTACAGGCTGCGATTGTGCAATAAAACCGATAGCACTTATTTCGAGTACATCATCACTTTTAGCATCAATAGAATAGGCACCTTCCTTACCTGAAAGTGTGCCAGTATTGGTTAATTTAACCCGGACAGTAATACCTTCCAGAGGAACACCCGTTGTTGCATCAGTAATCTTACCTGTGATTTTTTGTTTCTGTGCATACGAAACGGAAAAGCAGAACAACAGCAGTACTGCTAATAGATTTAGACTTTTCGTTGACATATAAAGTTTGTTTGGGTTATGTCTAAATATAAACATTTTCCAGATATTGTACATAGACAACAACAACAACAGAGCTTGAATTGTTTTCTAAAAATGGATTATAGGCAGATGCCTTACATTTACATTTTATGGTACGGCATAGCTATTGCCGGTAAATATTAAACCCGTTATATGAGTACTTTCAAAAGTATTAACCCATACACGCAGGAAACCATTGCAGAATATGCAGCACATACTGAAGCTGAAATAGAACAACGTCTTGCATGGGGATATCAGGCCTTCCGCCAGTCAAGAAATGCCCCCTTACAGGAACGTTGCAACCGAATGATAAAACTTGCAGCTTTATTAAAAGTGCAGGCGGATGAACATGCAGCTATCATTACCCGGGAGATGGGAAAGACATTGAGAGAGGCAAAGGCAGAAGTACTGAAATGTGCCGATTCTGCGGAATATTATGCACAACATATTACAGAGATGCTACAATTTAAAGCAGTGCTTTCCGATGCGCAGCAAAGTTATGTAGCCTACGAACCCAAGGGTATTGTGCTGGCAATTATGCCCTGGAATTTCCCTTACTGGCAGGTGTTTCGTTTTGCCATTCCAAATATCCTGGCGGGTAATACCGGCCTGCTCAAACATGCCAGCAATGTAAGCGGTTGTGCACTGGCTATAGAAAAGCTTTTCCTGGAAGCTGGTTTTCCGGAAGGTACTTTCCAGGCGGTGCTGGTCAATTCCAAAAATATAGAACCGCTGATAGCTGATACCCGCATACAGGGAGTAACACTTACAGGCAGCACAATTGCCGGTATGAGTGTGGCACAACTGGCAGGTAAATACATTAAAAAGACAGTACTGGAACTTGGTGGAAGTGATCCTTTCATTGTGTTAAAGGATGCTAACATAGAAGAGGCCGCAAAGATTGCGGTGAAAGCACGCATGCAAAATGCAGGACAATCCTGTATTGCTGCCAAACGCTGGATAGTAGAAAAATCAATACTTGATAATTTCACAGACAGGGTTAGTCAGCTGCTGGGACAAGTAAAACAGGGAGATCCTTTCCATCCTGATACAAATATGGGACCTATGGCAAGACCGGATCTTGCTGCCGAACTGGCATTACAAATGCGCAAAACAGTTGCCCAGGGGGCTTCCCTGGCTCTGGGAGGCAAACAGGATAATGCCAACTTCGCTCCCACCCTACTCACGGGAGTAACTGCCGGTATGACGGCCTTTGATGAAGAAACTTTCGGTCCGCTGGCTGTGATTATTACGGCCAACGATGAACAGCATGCCATCCAGCTGGCCAACCAGACACCTTTTGGCCTTGGCTCAGCCCTGTGGACCACAGACCTGGAAAAAGCGAAAAAACTGGCTTCGCAGATCGAAAGTGGCAATGTATTTATTAATGCCATGGTGCGTTCCGACGCCCGGCTGCCTTTTGGAGGTGTGAAACAATCCGGTTATGGCAGGGAGTTATCCATAGAAGGCACACATGAATTTTTGAATGTTAAAACGGTTTATATAGCTTAGCAGCCTCAAATTATCGCAAACAGGCAACAAAATCTGTATGACCAGGAATAATTATGCTCCCTATATCACTATCACACGTGAAGAATGGGCAAAGAGAAGCGATGATCCTATGTTATATTTGTTAAAAGACATAGACACGCTTCATGGGTTGAATGAGCCGTTAACAACAGAAGAAATCACGCAGATATATGTTCCGCTATCGCGGTTGTTAAACCTGTATGTGACTGCTGCACAGGAATTACATGCTACTACCAGCAGATTTCTGGGTAGCCAGATCCTGAAAGTACCATACATCATAGGTATTGCCGGCAGTGTGGCTGTAGGGAAAAGTACCACGGCCCGTGTACTGCAACGGCTGCTGGCCGCCTGGCCGAATCATCCGCGGATAGATCTTGTTACCACAGATGGCTTCCTGTATCCGAACCGGGTGCTGGAACAAAAAGGCATTATGAACCGTAAAGGTTTTCCTGAAAGTTATGATATCCGCAAACTGATCCAGTTCCTTGCGAACGTGAAATCGGGCAAAGAAAAGGTATCTGCGCCTGTATACAGCCATCTTGAATATGATATACTTCCAAACGAATTACAGTGGGTAGAATCGCCTGATATTGTGATTGTAGAGGGCGTAAACGTATTACAGGTGAGACCACGGCAACCGCAGTTACAAAAAGAGCCTGCCATCTTCGTATCTGACTTCTTCGACTTTTCCATTTATGTGGATGCTGAAGAAAGGGATTTGCAGGAATGGTACATTGCACGTTTTAAGTCATTGCGTAAAACAGCTTTCCAGAATCCGGAATCTTATTTTCACAGGTATGCACATCTTTCAGATAAAGAGTCTGAAGATTTTGCTGCTGGAATATGGAATGAAATCAATAAACCAAATCTGGAATTAAACATTATGCCCACACGCTTCCGGGCCAGCCTGATATTGGAAAAAGGAAGTCATCATTTTGTACAGTCGCTCAAACTGAGAAAAACATAATGCCGGATACCACTGTTGTGAAAAACGCACTGCTGCAACTGGATCGTCTTGCTGCCGGAAGCTGGCATCTGTTCGAACCTTTACTGCAGGAAGTACATTTCGATACCGGTGATTATCTTGCTCATTCCGGCAGAATATCTACAGCTATTTATTTTATTACGTCAGGCATTGTACGGGTATTTGCTACAAATGCCGATAAAGAAGTAAGCCTGGACTTTGCCTTTGCAGGACAGTTCTCTACAGCTTATGCTTCATTCATTACACAAACTCCTTCGGCTGTAAGTTTACAGGCTATAACACCGGTAACAGGCTTTGCATTTTATTACGATGACTTGCAGGCGTTGTATCGTAAAGATCATCAGGTGGAACGGACAGGCAGGCTATTGGCAGAGTACCAGTACTTGCGCAAGTATCACCGTGAATTATCATTTCTTCAATATTCCGCACAGGAAAGATACCTGCAACTACTGAATGAACATCCGCAAATAGTACAACAGATTCCTGTAAAATATATTGCTTCTTACCTGGGCATTGAACCGGAGAGCTTAAGCAGGATCAGAAAAAATCTAAAGTAATAACCACAACCATAGAATATATACCGGTTGAAACACCAGTCTGCTCCAGGTATACCAGGGTTTTGCCGGTAATCCGCCCGGAGGAGGAAGGTTTTTTACCGCCACACGGATATTAGCAGGAAACATACAGATCAGTAAAATGGATAATCCCCACACAGCGTATAATTGTGTGACAGGAAACAGCAACCCAGCTCCTCCGATAATTTCGAAAATGCCGGTAATAATAACCAGTTCAACAGTATAGGGTAACCACCCTTCAATCATGTAGGTGAGTTTGCGTGGTTTGGCAAGGTGCATGCCTCCTATCAATATAAACATTATCGCGGCAGCCAGGCGGGCATCATTATCCCATTGCTGCAGGTAAGAAAGATCTGTAATAGTGCCTGTTAAAAGGAGTAATAATCCAATTAACAATAAGCCTGATAAGAAAGCCATTGTATTGATTTTTAGCAAAAATTCAGTTTTAACATATTCAATGCAAGTGAGTATATCGCATTGATTCTTAACAAAGGTCAGGTTTTAACTTACCCGGCGGACTAACATTTGTTAGTTTCCAGGTATTAACAATTATTTATAGGTATCCTTTTTGCAGTAACTCCATTAATCTGATACTTTTGTCCAAATATAAAACGAGCAACAATGAAAAGAGCACTTTATCCCGTAGCCGCCTTATTAATTATTCTGGCATCGGCATTTACTTTTGCAGCTGCGCAAGACTGGAAAATCGGCGATGGTTATTCTGTTAAATTCTCCGCTTCCGGAGCTTCCGGCATCTTCAAAACATTAAAGGGAGATATTTCTTTTGATGAAAAGAACCTGGCTGCTTCAAAATTCAATGTAACGATAGATGTAGCTTCTATCAATACAGGAAACGGTTTAAAAAATACGCATGCAAAAGGTGGTAATTGGTTTGAAGCAAAGAAATATCCTGTGATTACATTCACATCGAAAGAAATCACCAAAGCGGGTAATGGCTATAGTGCAAAAGGAACATTGGAGATGCATGGTGTGAAGAAAGAAATAACAATCCCTTTTACATTTGCCAGGAACGGGAACGGTGGAACGTTTTCAGGTAAGTTTGATGTGAACCGTACTGATTTTGGTATTGGTAGTCCCGGAGGAAAAGTAGATGATATAATCAAACTGGAAGTAACTGTACCAGTACATCCGTAACAAATACATATCATTCATTAATAAAAAAGAGAGTATCATATTTTGATGCTCTCTTTTTTATTAATGAATGATTGTAACAATGCCTTGTTTAAGCTATGTTTCAAACAAAAAACCCCGGAACATTGTCCGGGGCTTTGAGGCATAATTTTGATTAACAAATCATACCCACTCATTGACATGTTTCGCGTTGCCCATGTTTAATTCGCGGGCAGAGATTGTGAAAGCAACTGTCATCGGGTTTGGGTTATCTGAGTCGAAAGACTCTTCAAACTTCACCAGATAACCCTCCTTAAAGGAAAGTTCTTTCAATTTCGAATCTGTGTCTCTTTTGTAGAAGGTAATGGTGCCATCTTTTCTTTCAAAGTTGTTCACCATCCATTCAAAGAGGTCAGTTTCACCAGTAGATTCAACAACTAAACGGATGCGGCCTCCGCGGGTTATTGCGGATGGGCGGCCGGTAGCATCTACTTCTTGGGTGAGGTCGTAGCTGCAGTGTTTTACCACTAACTTTTTTCCAGCTACTTCAAACACTGATTTGAAGGACATGGGTTAAATGTTTAAGGTTACCAATAAAGAAAAAACCAATTAAAAAACTATTTATATAATTATGAATCAAAAATAAAATATTTATCCTGTATAGACAAGGTTAGAGGCTATACGAAAGAGGACTTTAACACATTAAATTTTAAGTAATTTATTTCTTTTATAATATGAAGAATAGCCCTGAGCTTCGCACCTAGCGTGATCGTAATATCTGCCGGTTGTAATCGAGCTCACTACGCGCATTCTCTAACTCCTTACTTAAATCAGTAATCTTTTCCTTTAATTCTGCAATACTTTGTTGCGCATTTTGCAACCCTCTTAATTGTTGTTTGCTTTGTTGCAATAACAAATAATTCTGGATGATATTAATGTATAATCCATAGTGACTTACAGCATCTTTAGGTATAGAATTACGCATATTTACCAGATCCTGTGCAATTACCTGATCTATATAATTCGCATTCTGATTAGGCAGATTTATAGAGTCAAGATTATTCCTCACCTTGTCCATCTTTTGCAGAAAATCGGCCTGGAAAGCCTGTTCCTGGCGGAATGTGCTTAACTGTTTACGCAGGTCCGTATTTTCCCTGGAAGGTACCTGGAAATTAAAAAAGATGGCCAGTACAAAGAGGCCGGTAGTTACTACAAAAAATAACAGGAACCATAAGAATGCTGTGGTCCTTTCACGTTTATTAAGTACGCGCATGTAATGTATTGTTAGATTAATATATCGGGATCATTGATTTTTAATCTGTAAAGAACCATCGTTTGGTTTTATGCTTACGGATATATTCAGCATCTTCTGCAGACTCTTCTTTTACAAATATGCCACTGTCCATTTTACGACCAATATAATCCAGCCTGCTAAGGCTTTCAAATAGCTTGTTGATTGCACGTACAAAAGGAATCATAGGTTGCAGGCATTCTCTCACATCAATATGTTTGTAACGGATATTGGCACAGTTTACCATCAACGCTTCCAGTTCACCCTGCCGCAGTTCACACCATTCTGAAAAATAATTCAGCAACTCTTCTTTACCCGCACTGGCACGCTGATCGATTGCATTTTTCATTGTACGTGATAATCCTGCTACAACTTCCAGCATAGCTGCGGGCGATTGATAGAGGCCCAGCCAGCGGAATTGAGAGATCCGCGTACTCAGGTACTGCGTTACCTTTTCCGTGATATATAAAACCACTTGTGCCAGATCGTTATTCTGATTGCGTGCATATATTTTCTGTATAATATTCACGCCGTACAATTCCAGCTGACCAAGGAACTGATCCAGTTCCTGGTGAAGATCTGTCAGTGCAGGATGTGATGCCACCATTGAACACGGTGGAATATAATCATCATCCAGCTGAGGCCGTGCATCTGTTGTCGTAATACGTCCCAGTATCATCTGGTAACTGCCCAGCTGGCCTTGTGGCAGCTGCGATGCAGGTGTTACATATAACTGGTATTCAGGTGTGGCGTAAGGCAAACGCGGAGGATCTTCCTGTAATAAAGGTTCTCCGCTTGGCTGACGGTCAAACGGATTTACTTGAATAAGTATATAGTAAACACCCTCTGTATGCTGAGGGTCCCAATTGTATACGGCTTCAGGAAAAGTAGTTGAATATTTCAATGAATGCACTGTATGTTCAGGGATCTCAATACGTGCACCACCGGGTGTTACCGCCCGGCATTCTGTTAATTTAATACGCCATTGCTGCTGATTATCTGTTACAAACCAGCAACGAAGGGATTCCTTGCTTTCTGCTTTAGCGGGCAGCAGGCCATAATTCTGTGCATGCAATCTACTGGAAATAGCATCTCTTATCTGATCCAGCATCGCATTTTCTGTATCAATGAAATGCTGTTTCTTTATTTTCATGCCATCAACCCAGTTAACGGGAAAATGTTTAAGTGGCTCTGCCATGGATGGGGATTTAAAATTTATCGACTTAGTTGATTACCATTCTGCTGCATATGACTACACTATTCTCTCTCATACCATTCATAAATACAGGTTTTTCAGGATCCAGTGTACTGGCTGTACCCAGCCATCTTGATTTGAGATGGAACACCCAGCCATAAGGCTGTCCGTTGGCATCCAGGACATCAATGGGTGTATTCGGATACCGGTCGTTATAGTCATTGATAAAGTGATAGAACAGGTCTCCCAGGTCCATCTTGATGGGTGTACGTGCTCTGAAATATGTACGGTCCCCATCATGGATATTCTTTTCAAGCTCAAAGCCTATCACAATGATGTCTCTCATTTCTTCTTCATTCACTTCCGGCAAATTCTGATATGCAGGATACTGCCACCATTTATGCAACCTGGCCGGAATGGCCATCATCCTCTCAAAAGTCTTGTATACAAAAGTGGGCAATACAAAAGCAAACAAACAGGTAAGCATGGGGTAGTACAGGAAATCTCCTTTGGTGAAGAGATATTGTACCAGGAGAAACGCAACCCCGCCAAACAACCAGATGGCCACAATAAAAGCCAGCTCAGAGCCCAGAGAATCTTCGTTTGCCCAGAAACGTGTATACATGATATTACAGTGTACCACTCCCAGCCCCAGAAACCAAACCTGGTAAAAAAGGTACTGGTTCATCAGGTTCTGATGAGTAAACAGAAAAGGAATTGAACTGATTACGCCATACGCCAACGTCATTCCTGCCAGGTACCACAATGCCTTTCTTTTATATAACGAAAAGTTCTTAATATAACGGCTAAGAAACATTACTATCAATGCTCCGATAGCTATTATTCCTGCCAGCACAAAGTAGATTTTTGCCTTGATCATCATAGTTATTCCAATAGGGTTAAACCGGGTAAAGTGTTATTTAGATGCAAAAATAGTTCCATTTAATCCTCAGAGATAAAAATTATATCCCATAATTCCTTCTTTAGACTGGTTATCAGCGACAACTACCTTTTTTTCTTCCGGATGTGGTTCCAGCACCGTTTCCACTTCCACATCTGCCGGTAGCAAAAAGCCCAGACAAACTTCCAGTAATCTGCCGTAGGACTGCCAGGGTAAAAAATCGTATGTACGCAGATGTTGCAGCGGACCTATCGTTACTTTTACACGGGGCATATCCGTATAAAACATGTTTCCGGTCATCGTATCTATTCCAAGCCGGCACTCTCCTAAATCTACCTGCTTATCTGCAGGTACGGCAGCTAATCCGTTCCCGGCAACAACATCCACGGGTTCGTCCAGGATAGCCTCCAGGTAGAGTTTTACCAGTGGCAAATTTCCTGCAATACGATGAATATATGGTATCAGTTTTATCAGTCTGTTCACGGCCACATGTGGTAATCCTTCCGGGATTCCCCAAAAGGAAAGGAATAACTCATCAGCATCTTTTCCGAAAGCATCAAATAGCAGATGTTTTTCACGCTGCTCCAGGAATACACGTTGCAAAAAGAATTCATGTTCTATGGGACGGAAAAATTTTCGTGCCTGCTGTTGTTCCTGTTGCTGCTTTTTATAACTGGCTACCATTTCACTCACTCCACGTTGTTGTTTCTGAGGTGTGAATTCATGAAATAATCCTTCCGGAAGGCGGTCGTACAGACCATCGCGGGACAATGTGAGTGTAATAAATGGATGATAGGGCTGTGAATCATCCAGTTGTGCATCTAAAATATCTTTATTAAAAGCACGCGTGAAAACATTCTGCATCTGCACAGCTACTTCATCTTCGGCAACATTATTATCCAGCAATTCTCCTACAACAACTTCGGCACGTACATCGTAATGCAAACGCCTGATATGGTCTATTACTTCTTCGAGTACTGCGGCTTTTTGGGCATTGTTTACCATCAGCGGGTTAATTTAGGTTTCTCCTGTCCAGGGTTACATTTCGCAATCCAAATGTTAAAATTTCAAAAGCGAATGTATGTTGTTTGGCAATTTATCTAAAAAAATATTTAAAATTGCATAAATACGAAAAACCTAATAACCCATGACCCCACGCAAGTCGTCAACAAACGAGCGAAAAGTAAATACGTACAGACCATTTAGCAAAATAACAAGCCATATAGACCCGATGGTATTGTATACGTTCCTTTCGCTACTGGCCATTAGTATTGTAATACTGGCCTTCCAGATTTCCGGCAGGGAAGACTGCAGTCTGGCAAGCATTCATTTGTCCAGTCAGCAACACGCCGGGAAACGCACTTCCTTTACTACGGGAGAAGTGATCACTTTTAAGGCAGAGAATGCAGGTAAAATCCGTAGTGATATTTCCTGGGATTTCGGTGATTCTACCGAACAGGCACAGGGTTTGCAGGTATACCACGCTTTTAATAAAGCAGGTAATTATACGATAACATTACTAAAGGGCAAGTGCAGCTGGCATCAGGAAGTGATTATATTAAATGCGGTACCGGATAATACACCACCCGCAACATCAGATCTCTTCCCTGTGATAGAAGGCCCTTCGGAAGTACTTGCCGGGCGCGCAGTTACTTACAGCAACAATTCCAGTGCTTCAAAATGGCAATGGCGACTGTTACAGAGGGGTGCAGAAACCCATTCAGGTAAAACCGTCTCCTATACATTCGCTACACCAGGGGAAAGAATCCTGACACTGATCGTTGACGGAGATACCAGCAAAATGGTTACGAAACATATCCAGGTATTCCCCGCACAGGCAGCCCGTCGTAATGACCATTTTGAGCCCATGCCTTTCCCTGAACCGGAAAAACCAGCTGATCCTGCCGCCGGGGCACAACCGGTGCCGGAAAAGCCTAAAACACCCACTATTTCAGATGACGAATTTAAATATATGCTTACCCAGGTGATCGATAAACAAAAGAATGCGGGCGACTTCTCCCCCTTCCTCTGTGAGAACCTGAATGCGCGGGTATTACTGAATGATAAGGATACTGATTCCTTCTCACATTTCTGTTCCCGCATCCGTGGTAAGAAACGATTCAAAATAGAACTGGTGAACCTGATCAAAGATCAGAATGGCTGTGTGAAAGAAATCCGTATCAGATACGATAAGAAATTCCTGGGAATATTTTAACCCTTCAATACATGAAGAACCAGTATTATAAACTGCCATTGGATTTTTCCCGCATGCTGCAAAAAAAGGATCTTCCTGATTGTAATCTTGAAGATTCTGTGGCACAGCATATACAACTGCTCATTACTACGGTATTGGGAGAGAACAAAGATGATCCGCAATATGGCTGCCAGCTATGGGATTCTGATTTTGACATTCGTGCGTCTAACAATGAAGTGAAAGAACAGGTAGAACTATCTATCAAAGCATCAATTACACGTTACGAAAAAAGACTGTCACAGATCAGGGTAATGGCCATTGTGAGCCAGGAAGAATTCCCCTCTGCCACCGCCCGAAAAGTGAAAAAGAAAATTAAAGTGACTGTTACCGGTGTGCTGGCACGAAATAAAACCCCCTTTCTTTACAACAGCTTTTTCTACGTAAGCCCATTGTCCTACGATTAAACTAAATGTTATGCCTAAAGAACAAAAAGAGAGAATAAAAGACCGGATGCTGAAAACTGCTGCAAGGCTTTGGGGATATCCGGATGCGGAAGTAGAAACCTCCTTTGACCCTGTTGTAAAATTGTTATTGGAAGCCTGTTCCAGCGAACTTGAAAAGATCTCGGGAGAAGTAGATGTTTCACATGCCCGGCTGGTGGAAAGGCTTGCACAGATCATGATGCCGGAACCGATTACCAGCAGTCAGCCTTCCTTTGGCATTCTACATGCGGGAAGCAATGAAACCACCACCATACTTACACCGGAACACCAGTTTTTTTATACTCTAAGGAACGGCTTTAACAGTCAGGACCTTTTCTTTATGCCGCTGGCACAACATCGCCTGTTCCGTGGGCAAGTACGCTATATTGCCATTGGCAATAAATTATTTGAAAGCAGGGAAAACTGGTTCAAGGAACAGGTATTGCAAGGCACCCTCCAGTCGGATACGCCGCCCAATCATCTGTGGCTGGGACTAAACCTGGAAGGTTCACCGGCTTCCCTGGAAGGGCTATCGTTTTTCTTCGATCTCCGTAATGTGCATCAACAGGAAATGTTTTACTACTACCTCCCCTTGTCGCGCGTTTTTATAGGTGATACAGAACTGACCGTAAAAAGTGGCTATAGTCATAGCCGGGCAACTGCAGAAGAAGATCTTGAGGCAATTATGCAACCTGCATTTGATACCAACACCCGTTACAGTCAGCAGATTCTACAGCGCTACCGCCGTCATTTCCTGACGGTTACCAGTACTCTGCCTCTGCCGGTTACTTCAGCTGCACCTGCTGGTTTGCAAAAGATATTTGGAAACAGTTTCAGCCGGTTTAACAATGATGTTTGCTGGATCCGCGTAGAATTTCCGGAAACTATCCGCCATTCATTACTGGAAGATCTGTTCTGTAGTATCAACAGCTTCCCGGTAATCAATAAAAAAGTAAATGAGCAGTCGCAAAGACTGAACCGTTACCTGAATATCATGCCTCTCAATACAGCTGATATCTATTTCGATGTGAAACGGGTATATGATGCTTCAGGTTTTGATTATCACGTTCGCAACTTTGCTACAGCGGGCGAAATGCAGGAAGGAGAACTTGTGATCCGCAGCAGCGGTATTGGCAGATTTGATTCCAGGGAAGCAAAGGAGATCATTGCCTACCTGATAGAAGTAATACGTGATGAAAGTTCCATGTTTGAAGAAGTAAGGAATGATTATGTTGCCAGCAGAATGCGGGAACTCCATCAACTGATAGCTTCACTGGAAGAACAATTACAACCGGGCACCAACCGGGGAAATATTCCCTACCTCATGATAAAACCACATGAGAATGCAGATTACCTCTTTACGGAATTTTACACCACCAATGGCAGTGTTGCCAACAATATCCGCATGGGTAGCCGCTTACAGGAGTATGGCAGTATACAGTCTCAACCTGGTAGTATCACCTTACTGTCTAACACACAGGGAGGAAAAGACAGGCTGAATATAGATGAGAAAATCAATCTGTACCGTTACCACCTGTTAAGCCGTAACCGCATTGTTACACCAGAAGATATTAAAGCATTGTGCCGTTATGTACTTGGGAAAGAACTTCGGGATGTATCTATTTCAAAGGGTGTTTCTGTACAACCGGGGATCACTGAAGGGTATAGTCGTACACTGGATATAAAAATCAAGCTGTCCAAACCGGCAGAGCATTATACAGCGGGCAGCCTTGCATATCTGAAAGATGAATTACTAACACAGTTGCAGGAGAATTCTGCGAACAATTATCCATATAGAATTTACATGAATGAGGTATTAATGTAAAAGATTACGCTGTCGCTTTAAATGTAAAACAGATCTGATTCCCAGCATCAGATCTGTTTTAGTCGTACATCACCACCTGATTTCAACGTCTCTGGCGGCACTCCCTTACGACCACCGGCATCACAAAGAATGATTGTATTACCGAAACCAAGATCTACATAAATACGGTTGCTGACTAACCAGCCTCTGCCCGATATTTTTGTATTCTTACTGATATATACACCATTCGATTGCAGATCGTCCAGCAATAAAAGTGTTACAAGCTGCCCATCCTTAAATACAGTACTACTTTGTAAACGGGCAGCGTATGCAGTACTTATTACTTTCATCTGCTTACCTACCTCAATACGGATGCTTTTAAAATCCTTTCCTGTTGATGATGAAGCTGTAAATACAGACCCATTTGCTGTGCTCTTATTAAAAACATTATATCCAAAGCCCGGAATGTATAATTCCGGACTCTCGAATAATTGTTTTATTGCAATGATTTTATAAATGTACTGTGCTGTTTCATTATTCAGCATCAACTGATAATAGTCCTTACTTCCCTGTCGCTTAATATTACGGGATATATTACCTGCACCGCAATTATAAGCAGCGGCGGCCAGCGTCCAGGAATGGAGTTGTGAATGGAGTTGTTGTAAATATCTGCATGCAGCGTGTGTAGACTTCAGAAGGTGATTTCTTTCATCATTATCATAACTTACTTCCAGTCCTAATGCCGCGGCGGTAGCTGGCATAAACTGCCATACTCCCTGGGCACCTACTGCAGAAGTTGCATTCGTAAATCCGCTTTCTACTACAGGGAGGTATTTAAAATCTTCAGGTATATTGTATTGCTGCAGTATCGGGATAATCAGCGGAAAATACACATCTGTTTTTGCTTTCAGCACAGGCAGGAAATTACGGTGGCGCAGATTACCTTTGATCACATCCATTAAACGATAAGAAACGAAGTCACGTTCCATTGGTACCATTTCGCCACAAAAGTCTACCTGGGCAGCCGCTATTGTTGCTGTTAAACAGCAACAGATAACAAACAATATGTGACGGAAATAATTCATTTACTGATCATATATTTTGGTAATGCACTCGCAGGTGTATATAATACCACCTGGTTTTTATTCAAATGATCATAAAGCACGGTAATCACTTCGTCGTTCTTTTTAAATGTTTGTATCGCGGTAACGTACACCACATTCTGTTCTCCCCTTCCATTAATAACAGCGGGGATCTTTTTATATAATACCGGCATCGGTTCCAGCACTGTAGAATCTTTAAGTGTTTTATGCATCAGCGTTACTCTACCTATATGGTACGGATCTCCTGTTTTATTTTTAATGCGGAAGCAGAAATACACCATGTTGTTCAGGCTCATGGCCTGTCCAAAGCTGAGGGTAATATCATTTGCTGTAGCTTCATACTGGTGATTGAGTTTCTTTTGCCGCATGAAATCGTCTGCTATCCTTCCTACTGTTACCGTATCTAAATCAGAACTCACTACTTCCGGTTCTTCTTCTACTGGCTTCTGTTCGGGAGAAGCTGTTGTTTTTTTGATACTGTTACTGGCCGAGAGTACATACTTTAAACGGGACAGATCCACTTTTTCCCTGAAGGCAAGGATCATATAATGAATGTTATCCCCTTCACGTACTACCAGATTTGTTGTTCTGGGATTAGCAACAATTGGTCTGATAAAAACCACATTACCATCCACTATGCGATAATCGTAGTCTGAGTTTTTACCATCTCCAATCTGAAATGTGCTAATAGCAGATCCACAGGTAATAAGGGTTACAGCGCCTTTAGTTGTAATAATGCTATCTATCTGTGATTGCCCGGATGCATAACACCATGATAATAAACAGCAGAAGGCACCTGTTAAAGCATACTTCATCTGATAATTCAATTTCCTTTCTGTTTAATTAGTTGAACCCCTGGAGGGGGAGATTATTGAACTGACTAAAAGCGCTTTTGCTTTCATCACCCTTCTTAGTCAGCCCAATAATTCTTTTCGTTTGAAAACTTATATTATTAATATCTGAAAAATTCACGTATTGTCCCTATGAACAAAACACCAGCATCAGGCTTTGTCCTGTTCATATTCAGTATCCCATTCATTGTTATTATCTTCTCCTTTATGTCCTTCCATTTTTATGAGGAAGTTCTTAGCAGGAAAATATGGTTTCAGATGAATATTCAGGTGGATCAGATCTTTCTGGATCGGATCCTGTTCAAAGCGACGGATGGTAAAATCCTCAATCAGTTTATCCGGTCCGGTGATGCTGTCCAGGAAGCGGATGATCTGTTTCATCAGGTCTTTGCGGGTATTGGCATTGAAGTTTTCAAAAGCACGGCGGTTCAGGAAGTCCATCAATACTTTGGTAACGTAGTCAAATACACGCACTACAGAGTAGGTTTGTAATCCGAGGTTATCACCATTGAACAATGTCTTTGCACTAAAGGCCATTACTTTGCCATATTCCTTCACCATAGGTACCAGTCCCATTTTTTCCAGGCTGGCAATTTCACTTTTCTTCAGTTCGAACCTCACACCATCCACTTCATTGATGCCACCAAACTTTTTACCGGCAGTTACCTGCGACATCAATGTTTTGTAGATCTTACCTGCCAGTGCTCCTGAAGGTGGCACATAGAGGTTATCTTCTTCATTGATCTCATCGAATTTACCACGACCTACCAGCCAGTTACATAACATGATCACATTAGAGCGGTGTACTTCACCTCCAGTAAGGTTAGCCAGTTCAAACATTTCCATCACATCATCCGGGGCATCCAGGTGAGAGAAGTCTGTGATCAGCATTGCTTTATTTTCGTAAGCAATCTTTGCCCATTTTTCCAGCACTTTATTAGAGCCCAGGTAACCTGGTAATACCAGTAAGCTATAGTTACCGCGTAGGTCCAGACGGTCATAATTTGCTACCAGTTCCTGTTGTACTGCATCTATAAAACGGGTATTATCAAGATCTTTCAGCTGATCCAGTTCAACGTTGATGAAAGCAACATTTTTTACTTTATCAGATTCGGTGTTCTTAAAGAAGAGAGCAACGTTGCGGTAAGACTGTTCCAGTTCACGGGTAGATTCCACCGCTTCAGCCAGGTTGTTGGTCAGTACCTTGTCTGCCTGTTCTGAATGTTCAGTGCAGTAATTCACCATATCCGGAAGGTCTTGTGCATCTGTGAGTACTTTTTCCCACAGTTCCAGTGTTTTTTTCAGTTTCTCACGTTCTCCCTTTTTGGTGTTCTCTGTCAAAAATATATTGCGGCGTGCTTTACGTTCGGGATTCATATTCTGAACACCTTCGATGGTGCCTTCCAGAAGATCGAATCCACCGTATTTTGCCAGTGCGTTTATGCTTTGATCAAGTGATGCAGGCTGCTGACCGGCGCCTGTTTGCTGTTGATCCTGTGTTTCCTGTTGTTTTTGTAGTTCTGCCATAAGATTAATGAGTTATGGGTTATTTATTATTCAGATCAGCCAGCAATGACTTTACAGATGTTAACAATGCCTGTCTTGCCGCAGGGTCTGCCAATGCACTTTTCAACACCTTATTTGTTTTCAGGTGTTTCATGATTTTCAGATACTGTTCTTTTTCTGCCGCCAGATTATTCAGGAAGGGACTCTGTGCGGTGATGCCTTTAACACCGAAATCGCCCAGGTTATGAAACTCCAGGTTTTCCGGCACTGTGCGGCCTTCAGCATCATGGAACAGGATGTTTACGGAAGGTTTGTAGTTTTCAAACACATCCTCTACAGTTGTTAATCCCTGTACTATCTCCGGTTTTACAGGTGTTTGCTGGGTTAGCTTTTCAGCAAACAATGTCCGGTTATGAGAGATTTCAACAATGGCCTCATTAGCGTCAAGTTTTACCTCATTACCGCCAATACCGTAATTATCATTCATATAAAATTGGTTTTACTACAATAAAATGCACTATGGTTTATAAAAAATTTATCGGGTCCACTTTAATTCTCCGTTACTATCTACGTCCAACTGTATAACAGTATGTGGTAGCAGGCTTCCTTCAATGATCATGCGTGACAATGGTTTACGCAGCCTGGTGCGGATCACGTCTTTTAATGGCCGTGCTCCATATTGTGGAGAGTAACCTTCTGAAGCCAGTTGCTGCCGCGCGGCCAGCGTTACCTCCAGGGAGATGTGCTGCTGCTTCAGCAATTGCAACAGATGTTGCAGATGGATGTCAAATATCTTCACTACATTTTCCTGCTGGATAGGACCGAATGGAACAATCTCTGTTAAGCGGCCCAGGAATTCGGGGCGAAAATTACGCGCCATAATTTCCATCAGTTGTTGTGAAGGAGGAATAATACCCTCCCGGAACGACTGTGCTATTGTATCGCTGCCTATATTGGAAGTGAACAGAATAAGGGCATTGGAAAAATCACCTGTTTTACCTAAGCGGTCGTGTAATTTACCTTCGTCCATTATCTGCAGGAAAATATCAAATACAGAAGGATGCGCTTTTTCAATCTCATCAAACAATACTACAGCATAGGGTTGCTGGCGTATTTTGTTTACCAGTAAGCCACCTTCTTCATAACCTACATAACCCGGGGGCGCACCATAAAGAAGGGCGGCGGAATGCTCCTCCTTAAATTCAGACATATCAAACCGGATCATTGACCGTTCATCCTGGAACAAGAAATCTGCCAAAGATTTTGCCAGTTCCGTTTTTCCTGTACCGGTAGGCCCCAGGAAGAAGAACGAGCCAATTGGCTGTCCCGGGCGACTGAGTCCTGAGCGGGATTCCAGGATGGCCTCTGCCACTGTTTTAAGGGCATGATCCTGCCCCACTACCCGTTTCTGTAACTCCTGGTCCATGTTCACCAGTTTTTCCCTTTCCCCGGACTGGATCTTGCCCAGGGGGATACCGGTACTTTCTGCAATCATGGTAGCGAGGTCTGTTGTGGAAACAGCAGCAGCTTTATTTTGCACCAATGGCTCCAGCTGTTGTAGTAAGTCCTGCAAAACAGCCTTTAAAGTACCCGTATTTTCGATTTTAGAGATCTCCTGGTCTATCTGTAGCCTTGTGGTTAATAAGGCGCTTAAACGCTGCCTTAACTGCTGATACCACCATAACAATTCCCCACGATCCTCACCGGCTTCTTCCAGTTTGGTTTTCAGGTCGGCCAGGATCTGTTCCCCGGTGTCCTGTGTAGTACGAATGGCAGCCATCGTACGGTCTAATAGGTTAATAGCACTATCCGGCAGGCTACGTTCTTTGAGATAACGGCGGGCCAGGCGTATAGCTTCGGATGTTACTTCCCGTCCCGCAGTTAACCCATAATAACTTTCATAATCAGGAATAACAGCCTGGAGCATACGCGCAGCTAATACCTCATCGGGTTCTGATAATGTGATAGTTTCAAAGCAGTGGCGAAGTAAGCCATCTGGCTCTATCCCTTTACGAAAGCCTTCCGGCGTGCAGGTACCGATGATGGTGATATCACCTTTGCCGATAGCAGCCTTTAATACATTGGCGATTCCGCCGGCAGCGTTGGGTTGTTTATCGAGTAAAGTATGGAGGTTATCTATGAATAACACATGGCGGCCCGCCAGTTGCAGTTGCTGAATGATCTGCTGAAGACGGTCTTCCAGTTCGTTTTTATATGCAGCACCGGCAATGAATGCACCGTAGTCCAGTGCATATAAGTCGGTATAATGTAGTTGTACAGAAGCTTGTTTATTTACGATAGCCCGGGCCAGCGCATCTGCCAGTGATGTTTTTCCTACTCCGCCCTCTCCTATTACCAGGATGCTGGAACGCCCCTTGCGGGTAAGTATTTCCATCATAGTACGCACCTCTGCATCTCTGCCTGCCAGTGCATGTTGCGACTGTAAGCGCTGCGGATCTGTGAGGCGGTATACATATTTTAATTTGCTGGCAGTATTATTTTTAACAGAAGGAGTTTCTTTCTTACTGAAATGAGTAAGTAATTGTGTGCGTTGTAACGGAAAAGTTTTTAACTGCTCATATGAATATCCTACACCGGGTGTACTTAATGCTACTAATACACACCAGGCATCAGCAGCATCAAGATCGTATTCAAGTTTTACAGCATCTGCTTCCTGTAATACATTAGCAGCTTGTTCATCGGGTTCCGGCTCATCCGATGGCCTTGTTGCTTTTTGTAAGCTGTCGAGTCTTACTTCTGCCCATTCTTCCAGGTAATAGGTGTCAACATCCATTGCCTGTAATGAAGCAGTTAAATTAATTTCTCTATGTAAACATGCGAGTAACAGATGTGCAGGAGTATAATGCACATGATAATGTTCTTTTGCGATGGCTTGCGCAATGCGAATGATAGATTGCACTTCCGGGTCATATATTGTATACGTTGCCAGGGTCATTTAATAATATGGATTAAAGGTTTTTCGCCTACTATTATTAAGGGTTATTTAGTTACACAGCACAAATAAAACAATGTAACATTCGGGTAATTACAACACGAAATAAAGATACTGCTAAAATGTATATAATTTATTTATTACACCGTCAAAATTGGCTACAGCGGCTGTGTGGAAAACAAATATTGTGAGATGTTGCTAATACTAACGTAAAAGACTGCAGTGAGAATAACAGTTAAGCAATTCTCAATCAATCACCTTTATCATCAATAAATAGAAAACACAAATTTGAATTAATTATCATTTTAAATAATTTTCACACATGACATAGTGGTGATTTAATTTTAATCCGAAGCAAAATCTTTATTTATTCTGTATAAAAAATGATTTTTAAAGTCCTTTTTTAAGAAGATTACAGCAATGCATCATCGTTAATTACTTGTTCAAGTAGCAAGGAAGATTTAACCGGGAATAGAAGACACTATAGTTGCTTCATATGTAGGACATACGTTGGACATTCTTTGAACAGCTATTTGCGTTCAAAGGGCGTCCAACCTACGTCCAAAGGGTGTTCAACCTACGAAGCAACTATAGACTCACTCCTAACTCTCCCCGAAGACACTATAGAGAGAAAGGTAAAACAATATGAGATTATGGAAAAGTTAATTATCCTTATAACCGGTTTTTTTTATAAAAAATATGCTGAATATCTAATAGAATAATTATTTTCGTACTGACCATGTATCTTTTCGGTAGTTATAAATCGTTAATCCGACAATTGAATTTTATAACTTTGGAAAAACCTGCCACTAATTGTAATAGTTAATTCTGGCGGAACTGTACTTAAAGAGTTAGCCTGTTCCTGTTTTCCAATCTTTTTAATTCAATATGTTGTCGTTCCATATTTGTTTATTCAGTAAAACCTCATAACGTATGTCATTCAAAGCAGTAATGCGATTAGACGGAGAAGAAATTAATGTACTGGATTGCCAGTTTTCTTTTACGCAACATACAGATCATAACGGAAAACCTGCTGCCCGGCCCATCGGAGGTTCCATGATCGTACTACTCGAATCAGATAGTAATACTTCATTGTTCGACTGGATGATTTCCAACACACAAACTAAAAGCGGGAGTATTGTCTTTTACCGTCGTGATGCAATGTCCAAAATGAAAGAACTGAAATTCACGGATGCCTATTGTGTGGAATATGCCGAACATTTCCAGGCAAGTGGTGAATCACCAATGCAGATAAGACTTGTATTATCTGCAAGAGAAATACAACTGGGCAGTTCCACATTTCAGAACCCCTGGCCACAGGCATAATTTCCATACTTAATAACATTGTTTATGGGACTCAAAAAATTGCCGGCTTTCAGCACATTGTGGAGTAGTTATCCGCATGATACGTATGCTCCTGCAGGTAGCAATCACGCAATGCCATGTGATGAAAAAGATCGTAACGGATTTTATCAGTATGAGAACCAGTGCGCCATCAGAATGTCTTACTGTCTCATTAAGGCAGGTGTTACCCTGTCCAATTATACTGATCCTAAATGCAAACACGGATTTGCAAGAGGAGCTGAAGGACTGGCCACCTGGTTATGGCGTAATTATGGAAAACCTGCAATCATAGATTGCAGTAATGCAACACAGAAAGCGGCGTTCATCAGTAATCAATACTGGTCAAAGAATGGTATCATCTTTTTTAAAGATTTCTATGGTACCAATAATTCAGGAGATCATATAGATCTGTTGTATCACGTAAACTCACAAATCCAGACGGCAACCGGAGATTACACTAACGATAGTCGTGTGAAACAAATATGGTTCTGGGAAGTAAATTAAATCTATATGAAAAGATCCATTTTTTATATACTCCTTTTATTGTCTACAGCGACATCTGCCTGCGCACAGGTAACTGTAGACAATGCTACATGGATGCCTAAAAACTACCTGGATGCACGAAAACAACATCCGCCGGAAGACAGCTTCTGGAAAACAGTCGACTTCTCTAAATACCTCAGCCCCGTATCTTCCCTTCGTACTCTTTCTAAAAATATAAGCATCCATACTTATGGTGCAGATAATTTTCCTGTGAATATAAAAAGCAAACAGGTGCTTCCAGGAAAGAAAGAATGGATACTGGATAAACCGGTATTTAGCGGAGGACAATCTGCTTTATATGAAGGTGTGAACTTCAGTCTGATCAGTCATAATAATAAAGAAGATTTATGGCTGGGATTATCTTATAAAGATGGCAGAAAAGATTCCATACAATTTGAAAAGCTGATACCAGAAAAAGCCGGTACTCCTCTATGGATACATGCTAATAACTACCTCTCCTATTACTTTAAAGGCAAACAGTTTGATGTGTATGATAACAATGGTCAGCTGCTGTATAATAATATGCAAACAGCTGCTGATGGCACACTCAGCGGGGTACCGGGATACAAAGCATGGAACATCATTACAGGAAGCACTTTTCAGCTAACATCGGAGCAAACTACATTTGCAGGTTTTAATGTATCATTTAACGGTACAGAGGTATCATTGCAACCCCGGCAAACGGATGGACCTATGAACAAGCCTCTTATTCTGAAAGAAAAGAAATAAAATATTAACATCATGGCGCTTAATACAAAAACTTCTTTTTCCATTGCCGGACAACAGTTCGAAACATTTCATACAATCGAACTGCGACAATATATTAACGGTCATCACGACTTTGAAATCTATGTCAGCTATGACTGGTTTGAAAAACTGGGTGGAGGTATTTCCGGTGCCGCTACAAAATTTCTTGGAGAAGAAGTGGAGATCAATGTAGCTCCCGCAGAACAACTGTCAGGCATAAAAAACCTGATCTTCAAAGGCATTGTAATGAACATCACTACCGGCAAACACGGTGATGGTACACATGGACATTGCATTATCAAAGGACAAAGCCCAAGCATCCTGCTGGAAGACGATCCGCATATTGCAGCTTTTGAAAATAAATCATTATCGGATATTATATCTGCTACAGTTAAAAGTTATCCTCCCAATGTACTCAGAACAACAATTAGTCCTGAGACAAAGGAAGCACAGAAATACATTGTGCAGTATAAAGAAACGTCTTATTCATTTATTAAACGATTATCTGAAAGATATGGTGAGTGGTTCTTTTATGATGGACAGCAACAGGTTTTCGGGAAATATACACCTCAAAAAACTGAACTGACCCACCAGGTAGATCTGCTTGATTTTAATATAGAATTGTCCGTACAACCAAACAACGCACGTCTTAATGGCTACGACTACCGGCAGGATACTGTAGTGGAAGATAATACACAGTCGAAAGAGGTAGGTAAGATGAATGCATATTCACAACATGCACATGAAGTGAGTACGAAGTTATACAGCCGGGAAGGTTTGTATAAAATGAATTATGCATTTAACAGCAGCGCCAAATCTCAACTGGACAAAATGACCATGTTGCAGAAAAAAGGCAGGTTGGCTAAGATGGTGAATTTAAAAGGCAGCAGTACCAATCCTTCTTTTCGTATTGGCGATACTGTTAGCATCAAAGAATCGGCTTTTGCACAGGAACAGCATCATGGAGAATTTATGGTTACCAGCATACGCCATTACTGTGGCGCCAATGGCAGCTATCATAATATGTTTGAAGGCATCCCGGCAGATGTTGCTACTCCGCATGTAGACCTGGCAAACATCCCCTATTGTGAGCCACAGTCGGCCACCGTGATTGATAATAATGATCCGAAAGGACTGGGGCGTATAAAGGTAAAGTTTCGCTGGATGCAGCAGGGGCAAACACCTTGGATCAGGGTAGTATCTTCTTCCGGAGGTGGAGATAAAGGGCTGTTCATCATGCCTGAAGTAGGAGAAGAAATCATCGCAGAATTTGAGGGAGGAAATGCCGAACAACCTTTTGTAATAGGTAGTACCTACAATGGTAAAGCTAAAAGCAGTTATGGAAATGCAGGCAATGATGTGAAAGCATTAAAAACACGCAGCGGCAATATGATCGTTATGAATGATGCAGCCGGTAGTGTGACCGTAACTGATAAAAACGGCAGTTCCATGGCAATGGATGGAGCAGGTAATATCACTATCAATTCACAGACGCTGGTTACAGTAAAAACAGATGATCATATTATTGTAGATGCACCTAATAAAATAGAATTCATCTCCAAAGAAATCCACATAAAAGGATCAGAGCTGGTAGTAATAGGAGAAGGCGCAGCAAAGATTACGGTGGATAATAAAGCGAATAAAATAGACTATGCAGCAGATAAAATGAAATCCACCTCAGATACACTGCATGAAATTATCAGTACTGCCAACATGAAACTGAATGCAGAACATTATGAAGTGGTGGGAACAACAAAAGTAGATATCAGTAGTCTGAGTATTAAAATGAATGGCAATACCACCACTGATATTGTGGGAGGAATGGTGAATATAAATTGTTAAGCGCATCCATGAATGAACATAATCCCATAGCACTGTTAGTGAGCAACATCCAGCGCACCTGGCTGGAGAAAACGGCGAATAAACCGGAGTTAAAATTTGTAAGAATGGTGATCAAACCGGAAGAGTCACGTGTATATGAAGGTTTCTGCAAACTGGAATCTTCGGCACATGGCAGCTTACCGGAAGTATTTGTTACCCAGCTTACCAATTTTGAAGATGAAGATACTTTCAGTGCAGCATTGATAAAAGACTGGCTGGATACTTATAACAACACAGCAGAACTACCACCCGATTTTAAATGGGACCCACAACCTTTTGTGCAGGCACTGCAACAAGATACCCGTATGGACGATACATTGTTATCCATGCTGGCCTCCTTCCAGCGGGTACTGCCACAACAACAACTGGTGCTGGCACTCATCCCAAGACAAGTGAGCAGCACTCGGGATATGAAAGACTGGCTCACTACCCTGCTCAGGAAAGGCATTCCTGCTGGTGTTAAACTACTTGTACTGGATCATTTGAATAATGAGCAGTTTGCAATGCATGACAAACAGTTTCCCGGTATGTTATGCTCTTTCTACGTGCCCATAGACCTGCATGGTGCCATTCGTAAACTGGGTGGCAGCGGAGATCCCAACAGCCCGGAGATCATGATGCGCAAGTGTGTATTTGAAATGGGGGAAGCACTCAAAGATAAGGATGTAAAACGCCTGCACCGCTGGGGACAGGCTGCACTGGACTGCACACAGAAAAGCGGTAACAAAGGACTGTTTGCTACTGCACATATCATGTATGCAGGCATGCTTTTTCATTTCAAACGCGACCCGCAGATTCCGCAACTACTGGAACGTGGTCAGCGGATAGCCAAACAGGGCGTGCAACAGGGCGACACTGCCTGTTTACCGCTGTTGGTGCAATTCTACGGTTATCAGGGCGCATATGCACAAATTCGCAGACGCTTTACAGAAGCTATCAACTGGTTCGTTCAGCAGGCAGAGATTGCACAGCAACACAACTTTTCACAACAGGCCCTGAATGCCTGGTATCAGGCAGCAGAGCTATGCCGCCGGAAAGATGCCGGCAGGTATTACGATATCCTGGAAAAGGGTTACCTGGCAGGACTACCGTTATCTGACGAAGAAGTTAGCGCATCTATATACATTTACCTGTTACGTGATTACTATGATTACGCACATTCGAATAAAATGACAGATGTTCTCCAGGGTATAGATGAAAAAATGGGCCGGTTATTCGGAGCCGACTGGAAAACAGATGTAGACAACATCAGAAAAAACCGGATGCCAATGAACCTGCCACTGGAAGTGGAAAACGGGGACATACTTCAACCTTCAAAATAAAGAGTATGCTTGTTAGCAATAAACATTTTATTCCAGTCATCGGACTGGATATACATATTGTAATTCTATTCGGCTTTCCTATTCCCCTACCGCATCCTTATATTGGGTTTGTACTCGATCCTATGGACTATATTCCATTTATAGGCGCTACTACCAAAGTGAATCATGTACCAAGAGGGGTGAGTGATACCAGTGGTATCATCGTCATTCTTTTTCACATTCCCATGGGAGGCCCGTGGTTACTGGCTCCTATGATAGGTCATGACTCTGTGAACTTTTTCGGCAGTAAAAAAGTAATGGTGGAAGGAAGGATGATGAGTCCATCGGGACATATGCTGATGACGTGTAATGATATTGGATTGCCGCTTTCCATGAAGCCTGGGAAAAAGCTGAAGCCTATTCCAAGTATGTATCTTCCTACTTCATTTTCCATTCCTCTTTCTTTTGGAAAACCCGTGATGGTAGGCGGTCCGTTTGTACCGGATTGGGCCGGTGTATTAATGAACCTGGTCATGTCATTCGGTTTTGGTGCACTGATGAAAGGGTTGGGTAAAATTGGGAGAAAGGCGGCGAAAAAATTCAATCATGCACTGAAAGGAAAAATAGGGAGTAATAAGCTAAGTAAATTCCTGTGTAAAAAAGGATTCGAGCCGGTAGATCTGATACAAGGTATTGTGATCTATGATGGTATTGACTTTGAATTACCAGGACCTATACAGTTTATATGGGAACGCTCATGGAATAGTGATAGTTCGCATGAAGGACTGCTGGGACATGGTACACATCTCTCCTATGATATGCGCGTGCAGGAGTTTATAGAGGAAAGTGCAACGGTTGTATTATTGGGCGATGGACGTAGCGCTGTATTTGAATATTTACCGTTTAGTGGTGACAGTGATTATAACCGGCATGAGAAACTAACACTTACCCGCACAGATCTGGACGAATACCAGCTATATAATCATGAAGAAAAACTATATTATACTTTCCGCAAAACACATCCCTCAGAGCAACAATACAGGCTTTCTTCCATCCACAATAAAATTGGTTTTATCATCACCCTGCACTATAACAGTAAAGGGCATCTGCTACGCGTAACAGACAGTGTTGGCCGTCACCTGCATATAGTGAATGATAAAGCAGGGCGCATTACCAGTGTTACTGCCCATCATCGTGGAGAAGAACGGTTGATGGTACGTTATGCTTACAATGAAGCAGGCGATCTGATCACTATTACCGATGCACTGGAGCAGTCCAATCATATTGAATTCCACAATCACCTGATGGTGGCTAAACAGGATCGCACAGGGCAGCGTTTTTACTGGGAGTATGATGCTAAAAAACGTTGTGTGCATACCTGGGGAGATGGTAGATTACTGGAAGGTTTTATTGAATATTTTCCTAAGGAAGGCTATAACCTGGTAACAAATTCACTGGGACAAACCACTACTTATTATTACACTGCAGACTTTGTTGTTCACCAGATCAAAGATCCTGCAGGTAATTCAACCTTTACCAACTATACACCAGAATTTGAGGTATACCAGGAAATTGATGAAGAGGGCACCCTTTCCGGTTATACGTACGATGAAAAGGGCAACCTGGCATCTGTGGTACAACCTGATGGCGGAGCGTATTCATTCTCCTACAACGAAGACGACAACATGATCCTGGGTATGGACCCTGAAGGACATAGCAGTTCTTACATTTACTATCCTTCCAGCGGATTGTTGCATACCACCACTCATCCCGATGGCAGGATCCAGATATTCCGTTATAACGAACATCATCTTTTGTCGCGGATAGAAGATACCGGTGACAATGCTACTTTAATGGAATATGACGAAGATCTTAACCTGGTAACAATGATCCTTCCTGATGGCGGTGTTGCCAGATGGACTTATGATGTATGGGGACAATGTACAGGCAGCAGTAATCCGTTGAATCAAAAACAGACCTTTCGTTATGATACTCTGGGACGTGTAACAGAAGTAGAAACACCAGATGGCAATCACATACGAATGGAATATGATGCTTATTTCCAGGTATTACGTGCCGTTGACAAACATCACGACGTACGTTTTTCTTATACCCCATTGGGAAACCTGAAAACACGGGAAGAGAACGGGATTAAAGTAAATTATGTTTATAATACAGAAGATCAGCTTCACACGATTGTAAATGAGCATGGAGAGACCTATAAATTTGTACGTAATACACGTGGAGAGATAATACAGGAAACAGGATTTGATGGAGTAGTACATCATTTTGTACGCGATGCTACCGGTAAAGTAATTAGGGTGGAACGACCTGATGGTAGAAGTACATTATATGAATATGATTATACAGGTATGCTGGTTCGCAGTGAGCAGCATGACGGCAGCTGGTCTACCTTCAGTTACGACCGTAATGGGAAGATGATTGAAGCTGTGAATGAAAACAGTACTGTAAAATTTAAACGGGATGCCTTAGGACGTGTGATTGAAGAATGGCAGAACGGGCATACTGTAACCAGTGTTTATGATATAAATGGCAAACGCACTTCCCTGCAAAGCTCCCTTGGCTCCAGGATACAACTGCAGCGTAACAATATGGGAGATGTTACGGCTATGAAAGCTGCTGCTGCCGGATTACATAATGCCTGGGCTTTACAGATTCAGTACAACCTGCTTGGACTGGAAACAGAACGTATTTTACCCGGAGGTATCAAAAGCAGCTGGACCTATGATCATGCAGGTATGCCTGCATCTCATACTGTAAATAATACTACCCGTACTACCCGCAAATGTTATTATCGTTGGGATGCTAATTCGCGGTTAAGACAGATAGTCAATTCCCTGAATAACAGTACTGTCAAATTCGGGCATGATGATTTCGGAAATCTTGCCTGGGCACAATATGAAGATGGACAGTATGATTATCGTCAGCCTGATAAAACCGGCAATATTTATCGTACCACTACACAGAAAGACCGTAAATATAGTGCCGGTGGACAAGTGAAAGAAACACCTGAAGCACGTTTTGAATATGATGCAGAAGGTTATCTTATAAAGAAGATCACTGCTGATCTAAAAGTGTGGACGTATGAATGGTATGCGAAAGGCATGCTGAAAAAAGTAACACGGCCGGATAATAAAACAGTGACGTTTGAGTATGATGCACTGGGTAGAAGAACCGCTAAGATATTCCAGCAGAAAATTACCCGTTGGGTATGGGATGGTAATAATCCTTTGCATGAATGGGGGTATTCAGAAAATGAAAGACCCTTGACTGTAATAGATGAACTCGGGAATATTATGATTCCAGATGAGCCGGTACCCGAAGAAACACTGATCACCTGGGTATTTGAAGGTGATTCTTCTATACCTGTCGCTAAAATCATCAATGGTAAACAATATTCCATTATTTCCGATTACCTGGGTACTCCCTGCCAGGCATACGATGAAGCCGGTGAAAACATATGGTCCTGCGAATTGGATATTTATGGAAAGGTACGTAAGTTAGCAGGATCGAAAGGATTTGTACCATTCAGATACCAGGGACAGTATGAGGATATTGAAACAGGATTATATTATAACAGGTTCAGGTATTACAGTCCGGATGAAGGTACCTATATCAGCAAAGATCCGATTGGACTGGATGGTGGCAGTCGTGCTTATAGTTATGTGAATGATCCCAATGCGCTGTTTGATCTCTTAGGGCTTCATCCTGTTTTTGATGAGGGTCTGGCTGAAATAGCAAGAAAAGCGCATAATGTTCTCAAACATAACAACCCTGATAAGGCAGAAATAGGGTTTAATCAATCGACAGTTTCTATTGGAGAAGGAACGCTGCCAACCGGGGAGAAAGAATTGTTTGCATCTGGCAGTGGGGCTAAACTAACCCCGAAGCAAAGACAGATATTAATAGATCATGGGGTTCCGGCTAAGAATATTTATAGTGGTGTTGCAACAATGCAACAGCCAAGGCCCAAGAGTAAAGTAAAATCTGTTCGGAAAGCTTACAATCTCAATAATCATGCAGAAAGGGTGATTATCAGAAATGCGCCTGAAGGCACTAAATTTACGAAATGGGGTATTTCATGGGGCCCGAATCAGAAAAATGCGGCTTGTGATAATTGTAAACCTCATGTGGAGTGCGCTTCATAAAATAATAATATTGGAATAAAATGGCATTACCTTATTTAGTATATAAAAAGGCTATAAAGGATGATTTTAAGCAGCTCCCATTTGAAAAGCTCCTTTTTTTAGGTGTATGGTGCTGTGAATACATGGATAATAAATATGGCAGTTATCTGAACGAGCTGGGGCATGAGAAAGAACATAAGATCTTAACAGATGCTGTATTATTCCTTTGGAGTGTGATTGACAACCCCTCTATAATTGAAGATGCTGTTATTAAGAAGCAATTGAAGGTTTTACGGAATATTGATATAGATGGTCTTGATTTTGCCAAACCAAAGGATTGTGGAATTTTGAAGATTATGGAAGGTATCGAGAACACACTTACTTATATTCAAAAAAAAGATATTGAAGATATTTTCGCCTGTACTTATTATCCATTAGATGTATTGAATGCGGTTATGAACAGTAAGCTTGATCCATATACAACCCCCATGAAGTCAGGCATTGATGATCCGTTCTTTAAGGAAGAGTTGGATGCACAGAAAAAGTTAGTTGAATATTTACAGTCGAATGAGAAATTAACAAGTGCAGATAAACATATTTTCAGAGATTAATACTATTAAAATGCAACTGACTTTTTCAAGTTTTGATAAAACAATAACAGCAGATTTTAAGCAACTTCCATTTGAAAAGCTACTTTTTTTTGGTACATGGTGCAGTGAATACCTATACACCAAATACGCACAGTATCTTAAAGAAATGGGAGACGATGAAGGATATGAGATACTGACTAATGCCATATCATATCTGTGGGCTACGGTAGACAAGCCTTCTTTGATTGAGGAATCTGTTGTGGATGAACATATAGACAATCTGCACACTATTGATATAGATAATTTTGATCTGGTAGAAGTAAATGATACCGGTATTATGAAAGTGATGGAATGTATTGAGAGTGCGCTGGTTTATATTGAAGAGAAAAATTACGAATTTATTGTTGCTTCTGCTTACTTTCCACTGGATGTGATAGATGTAATTATGACCAATGAACTGGGACTGGATACGAATGATCCGAATAAACATATTGAACATCCACTATTAAAAGAAGAGTTTGATGCACAGTTTAAACTGATCGAATATTTAAAAACGCATGATGGATTAACTAGTGCGGATAAACATATTTTCAGATAAAATAAATAATAACAAGAGGGTGCACCATACTTTTGATGCACCCTCTTGTTATTATCGCCTATGACAGATTACTAATTCATTGGCATATAATTATAGATACTGTATTCTCCCTCCATCATATCATTCACATCTTTCGCAAACTGCGGAGTATCGGTTTCTCCCCCACCCCAGAATTCACGGCCGAGTAAAAAATCATTGTAGTAAGATCTCCAGTCTGTATAAGATTGTTGTGCTGCCAGTGTGGCTTTTTTCAACCAGGCCGTAGCCTCATCTCTGTTTAGATATCCTGCCTGGTAGGCTACACAGATATTATTTACATAACGGGCATAATCCCATGCTTTGATGCCTGCTTTGCTAAAGTCATTGTAGTTTGCTTTAATAAATCCCAATCCCAATACAGACTCTTTGGTGAGATCATATTTTTTCAGATCAATCTTTTCGAGATCTGCAGCAGCCCCACCGTTTTCATCCAGTACTTTCCGCAGGAATGCATACTGCACCTGGTGTCCTTCCTCCAACAACCAATTTAAATCTGTTTCCAGTTCTGCCTTACTATTTACTTCCCAGTACTTTGATAAAGTACTCTTTGCATCAGCACCTCCGGGATCGTCCTGCGGCTTGAAAGGGAACATAAAATACTGGCTGTAGGCTTTCTGCAAACTTTTAGCAAATACCGTTGTACCCGGTTGTCCTTCCACAACAGGTTTGATCATAGAGTTAAACACATTTGCAGCACCACCATAACCGTGGAAGAAATATACGCCGGCCAGCATAAACGGATATAATTCATTGTCCCTTATTACAGCAGCCTCACTTTTACTTACAACAGTGTCTTTTTCCTTTTTATCTCCCTTACCGGAAGAATTACAACCAGTGATACTGATGCCTAATAAGCCAGTCAGAGAGATCAATGTAAATAACTTTGTTCCTGTCATTCAAATCTGATTTTTGGATGAAATAATTGGTCCCCTTCCTATTAATTTTTAGATTTTATCAATTTCTTAGATTATATACATATGATAATCAATAAACTAATAAATACCCTACAAATCTTGTAGGGTATTAAATAATTATCCCTATCTTTGTCGAGTTAATAAGAGGCAACTAACAAAATTAATTTAATATGCCTAATGATACAACTCAAACACTGAATAAGATATTAGCCATTCATGGCAATCAGTCACCCCTGTCTGCACAAGTCTGTTGTTGTTGCAGCTGCTAGCCGTTTCCTAAGGATTATTACAACTTCCTTATCGTTTTACCAACCTATCTCACACTATTAAACTGATTTTATGCTGAATACCTACAGATACGCAGATCTTCAACCCGAATTCGAATTAGACTATGCCGGGAAAGCATCTCTGGAAAGAACACCGATCAAACCATTGAATGCAGGAGAAACACTGCCTTCTTTTCATATACATAAGAAAAATATTATTGCCCGCGCCGATATCTTAAAATCTTTAAACGGCTCACTCCCAATTACACAGTTGCTGGATCGTCCGCTTGTATTGGCCTTCCATTCCATTCATTGGAATGACTATGGCAACCGCAGGTTACAGGAACTGCAGGATATTTATGCAGACATACGGGTAATGGGAGGAAATTTACTGGTAGCAACTGCAGAAGACAAAGCGACTTTCGACTTTGCTACTGAAAAATTACAGTTGCCATTTGCTATCATCTCGGATCTGCACAATCACATTGCGAAGAAAGCAGGCATTTATTCTTCTACAGATCCTATCTGGGACAGGGTATCCGGAATTAATGCAGATGTAGCTATTCCGGCTATATACGTGCTTACGCCTTCACTTAAAATAACCTATGCTTCCGTAGATGCATGGTTTGAAAAGGGATTGTCTTCAAGGGAACTGCTTTCTGCAGTTTATACTGCCAGTCAGGAAGAAGATCATGCTATAGCAATTTAACCATCACGATTATATCATTTAGTCACCCCGGAACAAAACTCCGGGGTGACTTTTTTTTTTGTATATTAGTTATTATGGTTGATCAGAATAACGAAGAAGAATCATCGTGGACAACAGTCCTGTGGACTTCAATAGTTGCCCTTATTGGTTTTGGGTTTGCCATTTACCGCTATATGCAGTTTTCCGGCATGTTGGCCACCGGAGATGCCCTCCGTATTACACGCATAGAGCTGTATATTTACCGCGCTACAGGCAAGTGGGGCATTATGGCTGCATTTATATTAATGGGCATTGTTGGCCTCTATTATACTATTTATCATATCAGAGCCATCAGGAACAGGAAGTAATCTTGCTATACAAACCATCATCCCAATCAACCCTTATAATTTATTATTTAACAAGCACCTTCACTACCGGCGGATGTGCAAATGCCTGCCATGCATTCTCTGCTTCCTCCACTGTCAGGTCATTTATATATACCATAATCCGGTAACGCTGAATGTACTCATTACCCGGCAACAGTTGCCACGACTTCATTTTTGTTGGACTATAATTCATCATGATCTCCCCTCTTTCGTTATTCTCCGGCCATACCCTTAAAGGCTGCGGAAAATCATAATTATCTTCAGCGCATAGGATCAGAATACCTGCCTGTCCGTCGGCGGTACGACCTGTGATTTTGATCCAGCGGGCACGGGTGCTGTCTGCATTGATCCGGGTCTTGCCTTCGGAAGTGAGTACTTTGCTATTTGTTGCATTCCATGCTGCTGTGGCACGAAAAGCGAAACCACCACCATAGCGGTATTGCAGCAATTGCAAGGGACTACTGCCTGCACATGAAAGTGTAGAAGTGAAATCCCAGATACGGCGGGTGCTATCCGTACCGCTATTATATGCCCGCACATCCCATACTTCATGCAATGCAACTTTTTCAGCAGCGCCTTTAATAGCAATATGATCCTGCAGCGCTTTGAAACCACACCATACAGCGCCTTCCGATTTACTCAGGAAACTGATAAAACGTACTGTCCCCTCTTTCTTCTGAAGATTCCAGAAGTCTGTTTCCTTTCCTTCAAATTCAGTGTGCGTCCAGGGATTCCAGATGCCCACATGGTGCCAGTGACCTTCCGGATGAATGTTCGTTAGAATCTGTCCATCCGGAGCCCATAACGGGTGAATGAAACCACTACGGCGATATATAGAATCTATCCCGGCTGGTGGATATACTGTTGCGTAATTATATTGCATCAAACGCCGGCCATGTTCCTGTAAAATCAGGGAACCCGCACTATCTCTCACCTGCATAATGGCAGGAGAAGCTGTAGCAGTACTACTGAGTTCAAAAATGCGGCGGGAACCGGCTTCATTAATGCCATCCAGCAGCCAGTAAATCTGATGAGCGGATAATTGGAAAGGCACTGGTTTACGTTGGGTTCCAATTATTTCTACCAGTTGCAGCTGATCTTCTATAGGGAGAGTCAGCTTGTAGTTTACGGGGATGTTGACACGCCGGGAAGCACCAGTTTCAACGACAAAACGGGTTGTTGACTGCGCATGCAATAACTGCATGAACAGGCAGCAGGTTAAAAACAGAGTAGTAGTTTTCATAACGGGTTATATGTGTGTTTTAAGATGATTATTTCAGGATAGCACCTGTTCCCGGTCTGTTTGCATAAATGATCCGGCCGTCAACTATTTTCACACCATCTGAAGTATCTTCTGCCAAAAGCAATGGGCCATCCATATCTACATAATCCAGGTAAGGGAGCAGGTGTGCTACAGCCGAAGTACCAACTGTACTTTCGTTCATACTGCCTGTCATTACCTTCATTCCCAGGTTCTTTGCTTCTGTGATCATTCTACGGGCAGGAGTAATACCTCCGCATTTGGTCAGCTTTATGTTGACACCATGGAAGAGCCCCTTACACTTTGCTACATCCGATTCTATGATACAGCTTTCATCTGCAATGAGAGGTAGCGCAGATGCCGCATATACTTTTTTCATACCATCGATGTCTGCCGCCGGCATAGGTTGTTCGATAAACTCCACTCCCAGTGATGCGAAGGCAGCTGCATTATGCAATGTCTCATCTACCCCCCAGGCACAATTCGCATCTACACGGAAAATTGCTTTTGTATGACGACGCAATTCTTTGATAATAGCAATATCATCTTTTGTACCCAGCTTGATTTTATAGATGGGCCACGGAAATTCTTTCAGTTTGCTCACCATATTCTCTATGGTATCTATGCCGATGGTATAGTCTGTAAGAGGATTATGAGAGATATCCAGTCCCCATACTTCATATAGCTTCTTACCCAGCGACTTAGCATGTAAATCATGCGCTGCAAGGTCCAGGGCACATAAAGCAAACATGTTATCTTTAAAGAGCGGGTATAACAACTCCCAGAAGGCTTCCGGTGTAGTAAGTGAATGACTTTCAATGAATGCCCTGTGTGCGTTGATATCTTCCATCAAACGCGGCACGGTCATATTATAGTAGGAATTGTCTGCAGTTTCACCCAATCCTATAATACCATCCTGTTTCAATGCCACTACCAGTAAGGGTTGAACATCTTTGGACTTACGGGAGATGGTAAAAGTATGTCTGAATTTTAACTCAAAAGGGTGTAATGTCAATTGCATGTTACAAAATAAAGAGAAAAACGGGTATTGTAAAACGCAAAAATGCCGCGAAGATTATTCGCGGCATTTGCTTTATGCTTTATGTGTTCAGCTTATTTCACTTCTTCAAACTCTGCATCTGTTACACCTTCGCTACCAGCGGCATTGCCCTGTGGTTGTTCCTGTTGAGCACCACCGTTTGCCTGTGATTCCTGAGTTGCTTTATACAATTCTTCGGAAGCGGCAGTCCATGCAGTGTTCATTTCAGTTACAGCAGCATCAACCTGTGAAGCATCTCCGCTCTTGTGAGCAGTTCTCAGTCTTTCCAGTGCAGCTTCGATTGGAGCCTTTTTATCAGCAGGGATCTTATCACCATATTCCTTTAACTGTTTTTCAGTCTGGAAAATAAGGCTGTCTGCCTGGTTCAGCTTTTCGATCTTTTCACGTTGTTCTTTATCTGAAGATTCGTTGGCTTTTGCTTCGGCTTTCATCTTTTCGATTTCTTCCTTGCTCAGACCACTACCTGCTTCGATGCGGATATTCTGTGTTTTTCCGGTGCCTTTATCCTTAGCAGTTACGTGCAGGATACCATTGGCATCGATATCAAAGATTACTTCTACCTGAGGTACACCACGTGGTGCAGGCGGAATACCATCCAGGATAAAGCGACCGAGTGTACGGTTCTGAGAAGCTAAAGGACGTTCACCCTGCAGTACATGAATTTCAACACTAGGCTGGTTATCAGCAGCAGTAGAGAATGTTTCAGACTTCTTGCTTGGAATAGTTGTGTTAGACTCGATCAGTTTAGTGAACACACCACCCATGGTTTCGATACCAAGAGATAATGGTGTAACGTCCAGTAACAGTACGTCTTTCACTTCACCTGTCAATACACCACCCTGAATTGCAGCACCAACAGCTACTACTTCATCAGGATTTACGCTTCTGTTTGCTTTTTTACCGAAGAACTTTTCAACTACTTCCTGGATCTTAGGGATACGGGTAGAACCACCTACCAGGATCACTTCATCTATATCAGAAGTATTCAAGCCGGCATCCTTCAGCGCTTTTTTACAAGGCTCCAGGGTTCTTTCAACCAGCTTGTCGCTCAGTTGTTCGAATTTAGCACGGGTCAGTTTCTTCACTAAGTGTTTAGGAACACCGTCCACAGCAGTGATGTAAGGCAGGTTGATTTCTGTTTCCATAGAAGAAGACAGTTCAACTTTTGCTTTTTCAGCTGCTTCTTTCAAACGCTGCCATGACATTGGGTCTTTATGCAGGTCAACCGCCTCATCTTTCTTAAAGTCATCTGCTAACCAATCCATGATCACTTTATCGAAGTCATCACCACCTAAGTGAGTATCACCATTGGTAGATTTTACTTCAAATACGCCTTCTCCGAGTTCCAGGATAGAGATATCAAATGTACCTCCACCTAAGTCAAACACAGCTATTTTGCTATCGTGATGTTTTTTATCCAATCCATAAGCCAGTGCAGCAGCAGTAGGCTCGTTAATGATACGGCGTACAGTCAGACCAGCGATCTCACCAGCTTCTTTAGTAGCCTGACGCTGAGCGTCATTAAAGTAAGCCGGTACAGTGATAACTGCTTCGGTCACTTCCTGGCCCAGGTAATCTTCAGCTGTTTTTTTCATTTTCTGCAGGATCATCGCAGAAATTTCCTGCGGTGTATATAACCTGCCATCAATGTCCACACGGGTTGT
Organism: Chitinophaga sp. CF118; assembly: GCF_900112615.1. Classification (GTDB taxonomy): domain Bacteria; phylum Bacteroidota; class Bacteroidia; order Chitinophagales; family Chitinophagaceae; genus Chitinophaga. The sequence continues at coordinate 346,937 of NZ_FOMK01000004.1, forward strand.
ATTATTATCTCCCCGTACCACTTTATAGCTCACATGAGACACTTCAGAGGATACTTCGTCAAAATGACGACCCATGAAACGTTTCACAGACATAATAGTGTTAACAGGGTTAGTGATAGCCTGTCTTTTTGCAGGATCACCTACTTTTCTTTCCCCGTTCTTTAAGAACGCCACTACGGAAGGTGTAGTTCTACGACCTTCGTCATTTGCGATTACTACCGGTTCATTGCCCTCCATAACGGATACGCATGAGTTGGTAGTTCCTAAGTCAATGCCTATTATTTTTCCCATAATTATTAATATTCTCGATTGTAGTTGTAGATAGATTTATCTTCTTTGGTCCAAATGTCAATGATTATGCCAACGGGGCGACTATGCAAATATGTCAGTTATGGCTGACAGTTCGTAAGAGTGTGAACAATTCGTGTTTATGAGGGTTATAGTTATGCCGATAATCGTAAACACGGCACGAACCCCAATTATTATGAGAAAGCCCTCAATGTTCCACACAATCTTTCTGCTGGCCCTTTTTATACCATTCCACAGTATGGCCCAGACTGCCGGCAATGGCCGTATTTTCACAGATGGACCAGGTTACCGCAGATGGTCTATCGGCATTAACGGAGGTGTTTTAGCACCCATAGCACCCACTGGCGGTAGTAATGATTTTACAAAATGGAAAGTTTCTGAAGGTTACGGTGGCTACATAAAGTGGCAGTTATTCCATGCTTTAGGTATTCGCGCCGACTATCTGGGTGGCAAGCTGGCAGGTAATAATGACTGGAAGCTGGGAAACGGAAGTATCGCCAACCGGAAGTACAACTCTTTTGAAACCAGATTGAAATGGGCAGCCAGTCTGAGTGCGGTAGTAAATGTGGCTACCATTAACTGGCTGTACCGTAAGAATTTTGTACAAATCTATGTGTCTGCCGGTGGCGGCCTTGCAGGCTATAGCCCACAAATCACAAGTAGAACCGGGATCACTAAGTATAAGTTAGGTGATAAGAAAAAGAACATTCAGGAGTTTTTTGTACCAATAGGTACAGGCCTTAAGTTTAAGCTATCGCAGGTCGTGAACCTTGATCTTGGCTATACTATGCATTTTGTGGACGGTGATAACCTGGATGGCTTTAATTATGGACCCAATAAGGATAAGTTTTCCTATGGTTATGCCGGTCTGGAATTCAGCCTGGGTAAACGCAGCAAGCCCCAACTGGCCTGGCAGAACCCTGCAAAGGTGATGTATGACGAGCTGGAGGCACAACGGACAAAGCTGACCCAGAATCTGGAAACAATGAATGCCACCAATACCAGGCTGACTGCCGATGTAGACAAACTTCTTAAAGATACAGATGGAGATGGCGTGTCTGATTATTTTGATAAATGCCTGGACACTGCTCCCGGAGCGAAAGTAGATGGTTCCGGCTGTGAACTACCCAAAATCACGATACCTGCACCAATACAACAGATCACTCAGGTGATAACAGAAGACGACAGACGACTGGTACGTGAAGCCATTCATAATCTTGAATTCGAATTCGGGAAGGCCAGTATCAAACCATCTTCCTACCCTTCCCTTAACAGGGTGGCTAAACTACTCAGTACAAAAGGTTTCAGTCTGAAGTTGGGTGGCCATACTGATAATGTAGGTAAGGCAGAACGCAACATGATCTTGTCTAAAGACCGGGCAGAATCTGTTAAACAATACCTTTCCGACCAGGGAGCCAATCCATCTAAAATAGAAGCGGTAGGATATGGTGCCGGTCAGCCGATTAACAGCAATAAAACGGCGGCAGGACGGCAGAAGAACAGGCGTGTGGAATTTACGTTGTATTGATTATTGATTGCCATGTAGATAGTAAGAGGGCGGCTGACCTGCAACATCCTGATGGATTGTGTTGGTCAGTCGCCTTCTTTCATTTTCACATGATAAAAGTTTGTTATACCGGCATAGTATTTGTGCATACAGGCAAATTCTAATCCTATCATGAAAAAATCCTTTTTAATCCTGGTGGTTGCTGCCTGCGCCACATTCACTGCCAACGCACAAAAAATCAGCTTCGGTGTTAAGGGTGGTCTGAACATTGCAAAACTGACAGATTATGACAACTCAAAAGTTCGCGCTTCCATTTTTGCCGGAGGTTATGCCAACTTTGCATTTAACGAAAACTTATCTGTACAACCAGAATTGCTGTATTCCGGACAGGGCAATAAGTATGAAGTCCTTAATACTGATTTTACAAACAAACTGGGATATATTAATATACCTGTAATGGTTCAATACCGCATTGTACCTGAGTTTTACCTGGAAGCTGGTCCTCAGCTTGGGTTCCTGGCAAGTGCCAAAACAAAAAGCGGCAAAGTAACTGTTGATATTAAAGATGATTGCAAAACAGTGGATTTTGGCCTGGGCTTCGGTGTTGGTTACCAGTTTTCCAATGGATTCGGTATTGGCGGCCGGTACATGTTTGGCCTGACCAAAGTTTCTGAAGATGAAAATCTGAAAAGAAAGAACTCTGTAGCGCAGATCGGTGTGTTTTACACCTTTAATCATAAATAGATGGCAACATATACTTCTACAATTACTACTACAGCAACACCTCAAAAAGTTTTTGAGGTGTTGACAAAACCTGAACTTGTAAAACTCTGGCAATTCGGAAAGGTATTAAGCACGGATTGGAAAACCGGGAGTGAAATCAGATTCAGCACTGAATATGAAGGAAAGGTATTGGAACAATGGGGAACGATCCTGGAGATGCGAACCAACGAATTGATAAAATACAATTTGTTTACACCAAGACCTGATCTTGAAGACAGGAAAGAAAATTATTGTGTAACAAGTTATATTCTGACAAACAATAACGATCAAACCAATATTGAAATCATTCAGGAGGATAACAGACCCAATTCTTTTACCGGAGGAGGAAATCTTATGCCAATTCTAACATCACTAAAAAATATAGCTGAGAATAGCTAAGGTGACTAAAAAGCAGTGTCACTCCCGATGTAAATGACAATTTGACCTATCAATTCATCTTCCACTTAATTTCCCCACTTCTGCCCGCCGGAATTTTTATACCTTTGCGGTTACTTTTCCCATTAACAGTTATTCAGCATGAGTGTTGTACAAACCATCAAAACGGCTGCAGCCGCAGCTATTAAGGCGCTTTACGAACAGGCAATACCAGCAAAGGACATTGCAATCAATACTACAAAACCCGAATTTGAAGGAGAGTATACTATTCTGGTATTCCCTTTTACAAAGTTCAGCAAACTGAAACCGGAAGAAACCGGAGAACAGCTGGGAACCTACCTTACAGCACATTACCCTGACCTGGTGGCCGGATTCAATGTGATCAAAGGATTTCTTAACCTGCACATCCGCGAACAGTATTGGGCACAATATTTACAACAGCATTTTAATAACCGCAATATTGGTAAAAAACCAGCCAATGGTAAAAAGGTAATGGTGGAATACTCATCTCCCAATACCAACAAACCATTACACCTGGGCCACCTACGTAATAACTTCCTGGGCTTTTCTATCTCAGAGATCCTGAAAGCCAATGGTTACGAAGTGATTAAAGCTAACCTGGTAAATGACCGGGGTATCCATATCTGTAAATCCATGCTGGCATGGCAGTTATTTTCACATGGCGATACGCCAAAATCAACTGGTATTAAAGGTGACCACCTGGTAGGTGATTACTATGTGAAGTTTGAAGGAATCCTGAAAGAACAGGCGGAACCTGTTTTAGATCGTGTACTTAAAAGTGACTTTAAGGATATTGACGCGGCCGACCTGTTAAAGATGGAAAAACTGGTGAACACCTATCATAAACCAGAAGTACAACAGGATAAAGAAAAGAGTACCAAAATCTTAGATGAGATCAAGGAGCTGGCCCGCAAGAATACAGAGATCATGCAACAGGCAAAGATCATGCTGCAACAGTGGGAAGCTGGTAATCCGGAAGTGAGAGCATTATGGGCCACGATGAACAGCTGGGTATATGAGGGTTTTGAACAAACTTATAACCGGCTGGGAATCAATTTTGATAAAATGTACTATGAAAGCAATACCTATCTGCTGGGTAAAGACCTGGTAGAAGAAGGATTGCGCAAAGGTGTATTATTTAAGAAAGAAGATAACTCAGTATGGATAGATCTGACAGCAGAAGGATTGGATGAGAAACTCCTTCTTCGTGGCGATGGAACTTCTGTATATATGACACAGGATCTGGGTACAGCCCGTCTTAAATACGATGATTATAAGATGGATCAGAGTATTTATGTGGTAGCGGATGAACAGAATTATCACTTTAAAGTGCTGCAACTGATCATGAAGAAGTTGCAGGAACCCAGTGCAGAAGGAATCTTCCATCTTTCTTATGGAATGGTAGAATTACCAGAAGGAAAAATGAAGAGCCGTGAAGGAACAGTTGTAGATGCAGATGATCTGGTTGATGAGATGATCAAAGCTTCTGAAGAACAGGCACAGGAATCAGGGAAATTTAAAGATTTCGCCGAAGATGAATTACAGGAGCTGTACAATATGGTAGGTATAGGGGCGATGAAGTTCTTCCTACTCAGGGTAGATCCTAAGAAGAGAATGGTATTTGATCCTAAAGAGTCGATTGAGCTGCATGGTTTTACCAGCGTTTTTGTACAGTATGCACATGCACGTATTAAATCAATATTAAGGGAAGTAACCCCTGATACAGACAAGCTGGAAGGATTCTGTCATAAGGGCAGCCTGCTGCCACTGGAGAAGGAACTGATCATTTTAAATGAACAGTTTGATACAGTACTGGAAGATGCACAGAAAGAGATGAGCCCATCTGTTATTGCGAATTACGCATTCCAGCTTGCACAACTGTTCAACTCTTTCTACGCAGAAAAAGTAGCGGGTAAATACACATATTCTATCAGGGATGCGGAGACTCCGGAGAAAATGAAATTACGTACACAGATTGGTATGCTGACTGCACGTACTATTGCGCGGAGTATGAAATTGCTGGGGATTGATGTTCCGGAAAAAATGTAAGATCACTTTACTACATATGGCTCCTGATGGAGCTAAATCATACTATAATCAAAAGGCTGTATCGAAAATACGATACAGCCTTTTGATTATAGATACGTTCATCAGTTAGTTATTTCTGTTGCCTTATCGCACAATGCTTCACCCTTAGCAATCTCTCCGTTTCCTATGTATGCTTTCCCCAGCATGAAACGGGCAAAAGCATTACCAGGTTGTAAAAACAGCAGTTTATTCCACTGTACGATGGCCTTACTGTAATTGCCGCTGGTATAATGGGTATGCGCCAGTGCCTGTAAAGCCTTTGGATCGCCGGGGCGCCGGCTAAGACAAGCTTCCAGGTAATCAATACCTTTATCCGTTTGTTTTGTTTGTAAACAGGCAGTGCCTATGTTCAGGTAAAAATCGGCATCAGTTGGATGTCCATTTATCCTTGCCTGTTCAAAAGCTGCTACTGCTTTAGGGAAATCCTTAATGTTGAAATAAATACCCGCCAGTGTATAACAGATATCAGCGTCTGCAGGAGTTTCCTTTTGTGCATCCAGCAATACAACGATTGCCTTATCATACAGTCCCTGTTTATAATAGCATAATCCTTTCAGCCGGTTCAACAGATCTGCTCCTGACAACTCTGCCTGTTCTATGTAATTAAGTGCGCTTTCATAATCATTCTGTTCAAAGAAGATATTGGCCATTGTTTCCAATGCTTCTGTATTGGCGGGTTCCTGCTGCAATACCTTTCTGAATTGCTTTTGGGCTGATGGCAGATCATGCATCAATACATATACATTACCCAGTTGCAGATAAGCAGCTGTAAATCCGCTATCCACACTGATAGCAGCACTAAAATATTGTTGTGCAGCCATCAGCTGACCGGACTTTATACAAAACACTCCTTCTTTGTACAGGGCTTTGGCCTTACTGCCGGGAAAAGCAATTGCAGATGCTGTAAAGAAAAATGCCTGAAATAGCAGACACACGATAGGGACTTTTACCATTAGCGGGTTCTAAAACAAACACAATGTAGTAAAATTTTACATCATATGTATAATAGTTCTACTTCATATCTTCAGCAGAGAAAACCATAGGGAGTAAGTGCCTGGCTGTCTGTATTATAAACACTTTACCTGTTTGTCCGGACAAGATAAGACGAATGGGTTGTTGTTGCCTGTTTTCATATTCGGAAAGGGTTTGCCGGCAAATACCACATGGAGAAATGGGGGCATCGCTGCTTCCGTTCAGGTTATGATAACTAACGGCAATGGTATTAACAGCTACTCCCGGGTGCAGGGAAGAAGATGCAGATAAAGCAACTCGTTCAGCACAGATACCGGCAGGAAAGGATGCATTCTCCTGATTGGTTCCCCTTACCAGGGCACCATTTTCCAGAAGGATAGCCGCGCCTACATTAAATTTTGAGTAGGGAGCATATGCCTGTGCGGTAACAGTGCGTGCTTCCTGTAATAATTGCAGATCTTCCGGAGAGAGGGATGAACTATCCGGGTGAGAAAGATATTCGAAAGAAGATTGTTTACTAAAATCCATATATAAAAATACGGATTACAAATGATTCCTCATATGTAATCCGTAGTTAATATTGTTGAGTATTCTTATTTAATTGCTTTAAACAGCCGGCTCCAGCGGATGCTACCTTTACCATAGCTCATCCAGATCAGCCAGGCTTTACCTACTACATGATCTTCAGGAACAAAGCCCCAGTAACGGGAGTCCAGTGAATTATCGCGGTTATCCCCCATCATCCAGTAGTAATTCATTTTGAAGGTGTATGAATCTGCCGGTTTATTATTGATGTAGAATTGTCCGTTCTTAGCTTCGAGTGTATTGCCTTCGTACACACGGATAATGCGATCGTAAATAGCAACATTGCTGCTATCGAGTTTTACAGTAACACCTTTTTTAGGAATCCAGAGAGGACCAAAGTTGTGTTCTGTCCATTTGTAATGAGCCGTATCGTGCGGGAAAACATTTACTTCCTGGGTTGACGGATTTACGAAAGGTCTGAGATCTGTAACAACCGGCCATGATTTCAGGGTGGTAGCTGCAGAAGCGGTCAGGTTATATTTGAACTTACTGGAATCGTATGTACCATCCGGGGTAGGATCAATATCCAATTCATCCAATCTTGAAGGATTTAACTGATCGCCATTGGTCTTTACGTAATATTTGCGCTCACTTTCCACAGGGATCGGCGCCTGTTTGCCATCAATATATACAACACCATCCTTGATACTCAGGGTATCTCCTGCAATGGCCATGCAACGTTTGATATAATTTTCCCTTTTATCTACGGGGCGGGATACTACATGGTTCTGTTCCCAAACGGTTTCCCTGGTCTGGTAACGAATTAGCTGGTAGTAGCTTTGTTCCTGTTGTTCCAGGGCTACGGTATCGCCTTCCGGGAAATTGAACACCACTACATCATAGCGTTGTACATCTGAAAAACCGGGTAAACGGCGATATTTCCATTTTACAGCTTCTGAATAGGCTTTTGTGTATTTGGTAAAAGGCAGGGTGTGATGTGTAAAAGGTACTGCCAGGGGTGTCATAGGAATACGGGGACCGTAACTGATCTTGCTAACGAACAGAAAATCGTTCACCAGCAATGTTTTTTCCATAGACGGGGTAGGAATTGTGTACGCCTCAAAAATAAAAGTGCGTATCAAGGTAGCTGCGATGATTGCGAATATTGCAGCATCAAACCACTCTCTTACAGCAGATTTCTTCTTTGGCTGACCCTCTTTATTTCTTTTCCAAAAAGCCAGGTTCATTAAGATTTGTTTAAGATATTTTAAAAGAACAAATATAATATTCTGTTGTCTACAAGCTCTTCCATCGCTTGCAAAAGTTTTGCTAAAATAAGAGGATTATATTGATTTAGTCATTTTTTTTGCATCCAAAATAGTGAGTAATGGCCCATTTGAGGTGTGTAAGGAGCTGGTTATCCAGTGAAGGGGGCACTGTAACAGGTTCTGCTTCACCTTCTTTAAGGATGAATGGTATCTGATCATTCTTCAACCGGACAATTACCCGGTCTTTGCTGTTTTTTTTAATGGATACACCTCTGTTTCCCAACCGGAAGTTAATTACTCTCATAGTATAGGTTTTGATGGTTAACAACGTTTGTAATTTCACTTTAACTAAATTAAGGTTAATTATTAACACATAAAACAATTATTAATATAATTATCATTATGATAATCAAAAGTTCAAACATTATTTAGACTGCAGGCGCTTGATTTGAACTATTGTGAACATTACCGGCAACCGGAGCCTTTAAGAAGCATAGTGCATACTCCCTGAAATTGGAAAGGGCTTACTGGTTACTACTGTAGAACAGATAAGGGTTAGGGAGCCGTTGGATAACGATTATTACAGTTCTCTACTTAATATTTCGTTAATTTCTGCTGCGCGGTTAAAAACCATGAGGTGGCCACCGCTGGCAATGGTGTAAGTAGGCTTTACATAACGGATAGGAAGTGTAAAGTCTTTGCCTCCGTGAATATGGACCAGGGAAGAGGGGGTAAATTCATTCTCCCAGTTTAGGACAACCGGAATAGCCCAGCGGAGATAGTCAAAGGAAGTCTTTTGCATGTAGTCGTTCAGCAGTTGCTTCTCTTCTTCCGTTTCTCCACGCAGGAAATGCTTTACAAAGTATTTTTTACGCTTTATGATATAGTCGGGCAGGTCGAGCAGCCGAAGCAGTCCTGTTTTCTTTACCCACCTGAAGTAAGCGGGCTTTTCGTGTGTATGTTTTAAACTGCTTACGAGAATGACTTTCTCAATTTGTCGCTTGCGGGCAATTTCCAGGCTCAGCATGCCGCCAAATGAAACACCAAGCAATGTAACATTTTCATGTTCAATGCATTGTGCCATTCTGGCGGCATAGTCTGCAAACGTTTCAGTGGGAATGGTAGGTAACCAGTGCAGGAAATGTGCTGTATACCCTTCAGGAAAACGCAGGTATTTAAAGATGCGTTCATCCGCTCCCATTCCACTTATCAGATAAATGTGCTTAGTCATTATTATGCATTCACACCTTTCTTTTCTCTCACAGGAATCACATAATCGTATATATCTTCTGCCATGATAGTTTTGCCGGACAAGATCACAAGTCTGGCTACCACATTGCTCAACTCACGGATATTTCCGGACCAGTTATGTTGCTGCAGCACTTTCATTGCTTCTTTATCGATGGTCTTTCTCGCCATGCCATACTCCTGGCAGGTGCTTTCAAGAAAATGTTCTACCAGCAGGGGAATATCATCCCGGCGATCATTCAGGGAAGGAACGTGGATCAGGATCACGCTCAGACGGTGGTATAAGTCAAGACGAAAGTTCTTTTCCTCTACTTCTTTCAGCAGATCTTTATTTGTGGCCGCCACTACACGTACATCCACATTGATCTCCTTATCACCTCCCACCCGGGTGATCTTACCTTCCTGCAAAGCTCTGAGTACTTTAGCCTGTGCACTCAGGCTCATATCACCGATTTCGTCCAGGAATAATGTACCACCACTTGCCTGTTCAAATTTACCGATACGTTGCTTTACAGCAGAAGTGAAGGAGCCTTTTTCATGTCCGAACAATTCACTTTCAATCAGTTCACTTGGAATAGCGGCACAGTTTACTTCTATAATAGGGCCAGAAGCACGGCTGCTGCGTTCATGAAGCCAGCGGGCTACCAGTTCCTTACCTACTCCATTCTCCCCGGTTACCAGTACTCGTGCATCCGTAGGTGCTACTTTTTCTATTGTTTCTTTTATTTTGAGGATAGGTGCAGAGCCCCCTATCATTTCCTGCGTTTTATTCACCTTGCGGCGCAGAGTTTTGGTTTCTGTTACCAGCGTGCTCTTATCCATTGCGTTACGCAATGTGATGAGCAAGCGGTTCAGATCAGGAGGTTTGGAAATATAATCGTACGCTCCTTTCTTTACTGCATCAACAGCTGTATCAATATTACCGTGGCCGGATACCATGATAATAGGAATATCCGGGTTTGTTTCTTTTGCTTTTTCAAGAAATTCCAGCCCATCCATTTTGGGCATCTTTATATCGCACAAAATAGCATCATACTGTTTTTCCTTAAACATTTTAAAACCTTCTGCCCCGTCTGCCGCCTCATCTACCTTATAACCTTCGTAGCTAAGGATTTCGGATAAAGTTTTACGAATGCTTTTCTCATCATCGATAATCAGAATGTTGGCCATATCTTTATTTTAGTAAGCAACAGGCAAATTTAGTAGATTTAGTTGATTTAGTTTCATCAGGTATAAAGGTTAACCTCCTAATGTTGTATATTCTATTAAACTGATGAACTAAAGCCGCTTTATCAAGGTTAATCCGTAATTTCAGTGTTTGAAAGAAGAAGATATCCTGTAATTTCTTGCATATGCAACAACTTTTAGAAGAATTAAAGAGGAGGCATCAGCTTGCAATGGCTACAGCATACCCTCCTACTGCATCGGTGAACGAATTTGCGAACAACTTTCTCAACTGGTTATTTCCCGAATATATGGGCAAAGTAATGCCCGATATAGTACTGGTAGAAGAATATGCACATATGCTGCAGATAGAATTGCAACACCTGCTGGAACCCATGCAAAAGCAGTTACCATCAGATGCGGTACATCTCAGCCAGGAATTTATGTCGCATGCTCCGGCTATTTACGACGCCCTCACTAAAGATGCGGAGGCGCTGTATCAGGGGGATCCTGCTGCTACCTGCCTGTATGAGGTGATTCGTGCTTATCCCGGCTTTGTAGCTATCGCCTTTTACCGTATTGCCCATACACTTCACAAACTACATATTCCTTTACTGCCCCGCATGATTACCGAACAGGCGCATAGCCGTACTGGTATCGACATTCATCCTGCAGCAGTAATAGCACCCTATTTCTGCATGGACCATGGAACGGGAATTGTAATAGGAGAAACCACCATCATCGGGGCACATGTAAAGATCTACCAGGGCGTGACGCTGGGAGCATTGAGTGTTGATAAAGACATGGCTCGCAGTAAACGCCACCCTACCATAGAAGATAATGTAGTCATCTACGCAGGGGCTACCATATTGGGTGGAAATACAGTAGTTGGTCACCACAGTATTATAGGTGGTAATGTATGGCTGGTTAAAAGCACAGCACCATTCAGCCGTGTATATTACAAGGCTGACAGCAGTATGAATTTTATTGAAAACAGTTATTAACAGATAATGCAGTCGATATTAGATCTTGTGGGCAACACGCCCATGGTAGCACTGAAACATATCAGCGCAAATCCAGGCGTCACTATTTACGCCAAACTTGAAGGAAATAATCCTGGCGGCAGCGTGAAAGACAGAGCTGCGTATGGGATGATCAAAGGGGCGCTGGATCGTGGAGAGATTAAACCGGGCATCAAACTGATAGAAGCTACCAGCGGTAATACAGGAATAGCACTGGCCATGATAGCCAGCCTGTTTGGTGTAGAGATAGAACTGGTAATGCCGGAAGATGCTACCCGCGAACGGGTACTGACAATGGAGGCCTTTGGTGCTAAAGTGATACTGACTCCCAAAGAGGCATCTATGGAAGGTTCTATTGATTATGCCAATGAGCAGGTGGCAAAAGGTGGTTACCTGATGCTGAACCAGTTTGCCAATCCGGATAACTATAACATGCACTATAAGACTACCGGACCGGAGATATGGCGGGATACAAAAGGTACTATAACACATTTTGTGAGTGCAATGGGGACTACCGGCACTATTATGGGGGTATCCAAATTCCTGAAAGAGCAAAGTGAGAAGGTACAGATAGTGGGCTGTCAGCCTACTGAAGGTGCTAAAATTCCGGGGATTCGTAAATGGCCGGAAGCTTATCTGCCAAAGATCTTTGATAAAACCCGGGTAGACCGGACTATGGATATTTCAGAAACAGAGGCACGAGATATGACCCGCCGGCTGGCACGTGAAGAAGGGGTGTTCTGTGGGATGAGTAGCGGTGGTGCAGTATCAGCTGCACAAAGGTTATCCCGGGAACTGGAACATGGTGTGATAGTATGTATTATCTGCGACCGTGGGGATAGATATTTATCGTCCGATCTGTTTGGATGATATAGTCAATCGGGTTGACACCATACTGTATCTATGCTTCATCCATACAGAAGAGCAGGGAGAAACACGGGTGAACTACGGAATTAAGGATACTTTAGAATAGGTCTCAAGATAATTGAGGCCTTTCTTTTTTTAAATAAGGGGTCTATATAGATTGGTAATGATCATAAATACACTACGCCAATCACACGCTATCGGCACATCTACGTGCATTACTTTTAGTCAATTCTGGTTTTTAATAAAAGGAAAGAGAATAAAATGGGAGATGATATAAAAAGAAATGGCCCGCTTGATTAAGCGGGCCATTTCTTTTTATAGAGAAGTTGTATTATTTCTTCATGTACATCACTTCCTTTACCAGTTTCACAGTACGCTCGATATCGGGCAGGTACAGTTTTACCAGGTTAGGTGCGTAGTGCATAGGAGCATCTACAGCGGTGATACGGCGGATTGGAGCATCCAGGTAGTCAAAACCTTCTTTCTGGATACGGTAAGAGATCTCTGAAGAGATGCTGGCAAATGGCCATTGTTCTTCAACGATCACCAGACGGTTGGTTTTCTTTACAGATTCCAGAATGGTGAACCAGTCCAGCGGACGGATAGTACGGAGGTCGATTACTTCTGCCTCAATACCTTCCTTAGCCAGTTCTTCTGCTGCACCCAGGGCTACTTTCATCATTTTGTTGAAAGAAACGATGGTTACATCTTTACCGGCACGTTTGATATCAGCCTTACCAATAGGAATAATGTACTCTTCTTCAGGAACATCACCTAATTCACCGTACATCTGCTCACTTTCCATGAAAACAACCGGATCGTTATCGCGGATAGCTGATTTCAGCAAACCTTTGGCATCGTATGGATTGGAAACTGATATTACTTTTAAACCGGGGATATTAGCATAATAGCTTTCAAAAGCGGTAGAGTGCTGTGCTCCCAACTGACCAGCAGAACCGTTTGGTCCGCGGAAAACGATAGGGCAACCTACCTGTCCACCACTCATTGCCAGCATTTTAGAAGCCGTATTCAGGATCTGATCAAGTGCCAGTACAGCAAAGTTCCAGGTCATGAATTCCAGTACCGGGCGAAGACCGTTCTGAGCGGCACCCACACCAATAGCAGTGAAACCTAACTCGGCAATAGGTGTATCTATTACTCTTTTGGCCCCAAACTCGTCCAGCATTCCCTGGCTAACTTTATAGGCCCCATTGTATTCGGCTACTTCCTCTCCCATCAGGAAAACCCGCTCGTCACGGCGCATTTCTTCCTGCAGGGCTTCTCGTAATGCTTGTCTGAAAGCTATCTGACGCATGCTGTTACTCTTAAAGTTTGAAAGTTTTAAAAACCCTTAATTCTATAAAGGCAGGGGCAAAATTATCGTTTGTTGATGAAAAAGCAAAGGAAAACTTACCGTTGTAATTACAATAGGTATTATTCAAGGTTTCGGCTTATTTTATATGATATATTTTAAATATTATATATATTAGCAGTCATTGTGCCCATTTATAAGCCAATGCCCTATTCCTATGTTTACCATTACCGTACTTTCAGGTTGTTTTCTGGCAGCCATTTCCTGCAGAATAAAAAAGGTGAAAGCGCCCATGGTCACAGATCTGATCTGGTATATTCACCTGGTATTCCTCTTTTTTTCGGCCTTGTGCCTATTGTTGCTGATCTCAGGTTACGGTTTTAAGGGAATTTATACGGAACGGGTATTTTTTACCTTTTATGCAGGTTCCGGGATCTTATTATATGGATTAACACAACAGGATACATCCGGGAAGTACGCCTATTTGTGCCTCTTTTTCGGTTTCCCCTTCCTGTTAATGTTTGGATTACTGCTGCCTCCCCTGCGTATTCTTACGGTCGTGCTAGGATTAGGACTATTGTCTGACGGGAATACTGAACGTTACCCGATTGATGATGACTTTTCGCTGCAGGCTAAAACTGTAGAGGTATTAAACAGGGTTCCTGATTATAGTCTGGTGGAAGATAAATACTTCTTATTTGAGAAGATCACTTCGAATGTTGTTTCTCCTGCCAGTCGTTTGCAGGCGCTTAAAATGGAGAAAACAGGAAATGACAGTCTTCGTCTGCAACTCAGGTTAATGGGAGATGCAGGCAAAATGGGGAGTCGTATTGATACCACCATAAGCCTGCATCAGTAATAGAATCTTTCTAATATTAAGGTTTAATGGGAATTGCCTGAAAAGGATCCTCTATGGAGCCTCTACAGCTTTTACACAACCCTTAACGTCTCTATTTTACTTTTTATACTCTTTCAATAATAATAGCGCTGGCACCACCACCGCCATTACAGATACCGGCAACACCATAACGGGCATTGTGGTGATGTAATATAGAATTCAATGTAACAACGATACGGGCACCACTGCAACCAATAGGATGGCCCATTGCTACAGCTCCACCCCATACATTCACTTTACCAGGTTCCAGACCAAGATCACGTTCATTAGCAATTGGAACGCAGGAGAATGCTTCATTGATTTCTGCAAAATCCATATCTGCTATTGTCAGTTTCGCTTTTGCCAGAGCGTTATTAATAGCTTTTACGGGTGTGGTAGTAAACCACTCCGGTGCCTGAGAGGCATCTGCAAAACTGATAATCTTAGCCAGTGGCTTTAATCCCAGTTCTTTCAGTTTTTCTCCGCTTACCAGTACTACGGCGGCAGCGCCATCATTCAAATTGGAGGCATTGGCCGCTGTTATAGTACCATCTTTCTGGAAAGTCGGTTTCAGAGTAGGGATCTTATCGAAGTTCACTTTTTTGTAATCTTCATCTTCGATAACGGTCACTACCTGCTTTCCCGGTACTTCTACAGGGATGATCTCATTTTTAAAGTAGCCACTTTCTGTAGCAGTTGCTGCACGACGGTAACTCCGGATAGCATATTCATCCTGTTCCTGCCGGGATATTTTATATTCAGCAGCGCAGATCTCGGCGGCATTCCCCATATGGAAATCCTTGTAAGGATCCCAGAGGCCATCGCGGATAACACCATCGGTTACAGCACCATGTCCCAAACGATAACCATTACGGGCCTTATCCAGGTAATATGGCACGTTACTCATGCTTTCCATACCTCCTGCCACTACTACCTCGTTATCGCCCAATAAGATGCTTTGTGCGGCCAGCATAATAGCCTTCATACCGGAAGCGCACACTTTATTGACTGTTGTACAAGGTACATTAACAGGAACCCCTGCATAAATACTTGCCTGATTGGCAGGAGCCTGTCCGAGGTTGGCCCCCAGAACATTACCCATGTACACTTCATTTACTTCTGAGGCAGCTACTCCTGCTCTTTCCAGCGCAGTTTTAATCGCCAGTGCACCTAACTGTGTAGCAGGTAATGATGCCAGTGCACCGTTAAAAGATCCAATAGGAGTGCGTATTGCTGAAACTATAAATACTTCTTTCATCCGTAATACTTTTGTAGGTAGGATAACCCTTGCCTGTTAAGATTGATTTGGTATCCTCCAAATATAACGGAAAATCAGAAACGGTAACCGAACTTAATACCGAGTGACAAGTGAGGATAAACACCATCTTCAAAACTGAAGAAATCATCATCATTATAATAGTCAACTCCATCCATCAGACCCTTATTTTTACGTTCTTTATATCTTAAACCTACCCCACCATAAAACTCAATCAGGAAATGGCGATCTTCATCAAGGAATTTCTGGATACCTACATTGGCGGAACCAGCTATTATTTTCTTCTCTTGAGTATATTCTGCAGGATCTATATAGACGGTCTGTGTACCATTGTAATATTGGCCACCATCGGACATTTTAGTATACTTCATATCTTTGTAAGTAGCCATTAAGCTGATGTAGCCATTAAAACTGCGGTGACGTCCTGCGAAATAATATTTAATCTGTGGTTGTATACGATAACCGGTATGACGACCATCATCCTTATATAACTCGGGCATTGTGTACAACATCCAGGTACCATCTACAGCTAAAGCCCAATGTAATGCAAAGCGGTATTCCAGTCCCAAAGTTGGACCAGCTTCCGGTTCAAAAAGGCTAACAACATTTGTAGACACTATCAGACCTGGTTTCCGGGGAAATTGTCCTTCTTTAGGGAACCTTGAACGCTGACCATAAGATAAATTTGCTAAGAAAAAGAAAGTACAGAGGCAAAGTAAAAATCTATTCATGTGACATTTATTGAGTGAAACGTATGTAGGTTGCTGATTGTTACTCAGGGTATTGCGGGTACAAATATAATACATAAAATAATAAAGTATAATATTCAGGGGGTCATATATTGAATAAAAAAACTGCCGTCCCTTTGTTAAGGACCGGCAGTTTTTTTTAAACAATCAATGTATTTTATTGCAGTACAACAGTCAATGTTTTCTGCGTTCCATAACCAGCTACTTCTATCAGGTAATAACCTTTTGGCAAATGTGTAAGATCAAGTTGCAGGAGCTGTTGCTGTGTAGTAGTACTATAAACTAAACGACCCTGTAAACTGTGTACCTTAACGGTTACCATTTTCAGCAATGGTTTGGAAAATTGCAAATGTACCAGACCTTCGGAAGGATTAGGATAAGCCTTTACAGTATTGCTGCCAAGAGTTACTTCTCCCACCGCAGTTATTACCACAGCAATTTCTGAAGACATACTGCTACATCCTGTGCCATTTTTAGATTCTACTTTATAAGTTCCATTAGCACTTGCACGATACTTTGCATTCGTTGCACCTTCAATAGCAGTATTATTTTTATACCATTGCCAGTTATAGATACCCGATGTGAACAGACTATCTCCACGTTGAGTGATTACAGGTTGTGCCGGCTGATTGGTGATAGCAAATTGTTTAGACCAGGTAGTAGTATCAGCAGGTGAACTGGCTTTAATGCGAATTACATAATTATCTGCGCAAGCCAGACTATCAGGGATTATTATATTTATAGCAATGTTTCTGCTACTACTTTTAACACTACCCAGAGAAATTACTTCCTGTGGTTGTAATCCTGTTGTACGACCACCATTATCATCCAGCATCAGTTCCGCGGTAAAGATGTTGTCTGCGTTGAAGTCATGATTAAAGGTAGTTGTTACCCTGAGGGTACTGTCTGTTATTGTACCTACATTAGTAGTAATTGTATCCGGAACAGGTAAAGTATAGATGAAAGGAACAGATGTTCTTCCACAACCGTTTGGACTTATCACATTTACCGTGTAACTACCGCTGGCTGTTGGAAATAACAATTTCTGATGCTCCATGCCCAGCTCTATATTGTCTTTATACCAGTAGTAATAAATTCCCTCCGATGCGATAAGCGTATCGCTGTAGTTACGTGCCAGCCTGATCGATGCTTTAGCCGGCGGATCAAGGACTACGTCAATGGAATCCGTTGCACGGATTGTATTACAACTGTCTTTTACCAATAAGGAATATCGTCCTTGTGTAGTTACCCTTATGGTACGTGCAGTATCGCCATTACTCCAGAGATAACCGCCGGAATATGGGAAGACGTTAGCTGTAAGTGTTGCGGTATCTGCACATACCAGTGTTTCATTCGCAATTCTTGCAACCCATGGAAGCGTTGCCAGTACCATAATCTGTTGAAATATGCTGGTAGTATCACCATTAATATCAGTTACCCTGAATCTTACAAGGTAAACATCGGGGGTGAAGTTATCAGTAAAATTCTTTGTATACCATACTTGATTATTGATGATCCACTCGTACTTAACAATAGAATCCCTACTGTTTACGATGCCTGTAAATGTTAGTATCTGCCGGTTACAGGGAGATACCTGATAAGTGAAATCAACAGATGTCGGTTGAGGTACAGTGGTATATATATATGGTACAGGATCGGCAGTTGCGGTACAACCAAGGCTGCTTGTTACAACGGCTTTATACATTCCGCTTTTTGCAGGAATGATGTAAGCAAAGGTTTGCCCGCTCAGCAAGGTATCGTTCCTGTACCATTTCCAGGTATAGGTAGGATTATATGGTGAAGTAAATTTACTGAGTGATCCGTACAATGTATCATTGTTCTGATGAATGCTTACTGTTAATGGATCATTCAGTACGATGTTAAGAGAATCTGTTGCGCGGACATTTCCACAGCTATCTTTCAGATAGGCGATGTATGTACCTGAATTCAATGCCCAGTACTTATTTATAAGCGGTTTATTCCATGTAATAGAATAATGACCACTGACACCTTCTGCCCTTGCATCGATAGTAGCTGTATCCCTGCAGCTTACACCCACACTAAGGTTAATAATCTCTGCATGAACTTTCCAGTCATCTGCAACAACTATTGATTTGGTAATATTAGCCGTATCACCGGAAGCCGTAGTTACACTAAATGTTACATTGTAGGTACCTGCGGTAAATCTGATACTGGTATTTTTAGTGAGCCATATTGCACCTGTACCAATACTCCATGTATAAGCAACAATAGAATCCTGTCCGTTCACAATACCATCAAACCTAATCTCCTGTGGATTGCAGAGTGATACTATATAAGTATAATCGACGGTCAGTTTAGCCGGAGGGGCAGTATATATGAAAGGCGCTGAAGATAGAGTACAAGCAGCATTACTTTGCACAACCGCCTTATAAGTTCCGCTTATTGAAGGAATGATGTAAGGCTGTGTTTCTCCTGTCAGTAATGTATCATTCCTATACCATTTCCAGGTGTAGACAACAACGTGATTAGGATAGTAAGTGAAATTACTGAGTGATCCGTATAGTGTGTCTCTTACCTTATTAAGACTAAGACTCAGCGGATCGTTAATAGTAATGTTCAGAGTATCCGCTGCACGTATATTCCCGCAGGAATCTTTCAGATAGGCAATGTACTGTCCGGGATTAAAGACCATATTACCATTAGTTAGCTGTTTATTCCAGGAAATGGTATAGGGTGCATCAGTACCCACAGCAGTTGCAACCACTTCAGCCGTATCCATACAACCCCAACCTGTTCTTAGCTCATCTATCTCTGCATTGATTTTCCAGGTATCTGCAACAACTATTGGTTTGGAAATAGTAGCCGTAAGACCTGACAGCGTGGTTACTTTAAGAACAACATTGTAAGTCCCTGTCTGATAATCTGTGGATGCAATCTTAGTGAATGCTGTTTTCTGATTACCGAAATCCCAACTATAAGTTACTACCGAATCCAGCGGAGATGCAAGTGCAGGTGTGATATCCCTAAAAGTGATATGACGTGGATCGCAGGGTGCTGAAACGTAAGTAAAGTTAACATGAGGCGTGTCTGTTGCTACGCGGATATATATGGAATCCGAGGTGATGTTTCCGCAATAAGTAGCAGATAATGTGTATACTCCTTCTGTGGTCACATGCAGAACAGCAGTATCGCCTGTAGACCACCGGTATCTGTATTTAGAATTTACGTTGTGCAACAGATCTTTCAATGTAAGTGGGCTACCTGATAAAATAGTTGTATCCTGTATCAGATCTATCTGTGGTTTTGAATCGATCGTTACCGTCTGATAAGCTGTATCGAGTGTACCTATTACGTTACTTACGATCAGACTTACTGTGTAATTACCGTTCTGCGTATAGGTATGTGTGAGATGATATGCACCAGAAGAATCTTTACTTCCATCACCAAAAGACCATATTGCATAATTAATTCCATTGGAGTTGGTAGAGAAGGAACTATCTGTAAATGTAACAGTATTACAGTTCTTACCATCTATCGATATTTTAGCATGTAATGAGGTTGTATCCAGTTTTACATTGATCGTATCCTGAATATAATCTCCATTTTTGCTAATCGATACATAATAAGTACCGGGAGATGAAATAGCTAATCCATTATTTGAGGATGTATTATCATTGGTACCATACCAGAAATAATCAGCACCAGGGTTTTCCGTATCAAACATCCTTAAGACATCCCCCTGTATTAAGCTTGTATCGCGGTTATTCCAACTATTATGATGAACGTATGGTTCACGTATGTTAAAATCATATGTAGCCATTGTATCGCTACATATTGAAGATATATCAGGACGCAATGTTACACTGGCGATTACTTTATAGCTCCCCGGTTTTTGATACCAATGGTATTCCTCATAATTACGATCCCGCAAATATCTTGTCGAGTCTCCCCATGTCCAATGTACTTTACTGTATGCATTGTAAGGATAAGGTACGTTCAGTTTCATTATCATGGTGAATGTATCCATAGCCCAGTTACTACCTGTATATAAAGGTGCAAGTGAGGCTGTTCCGGAAGTAACAATTATGGAATCAGTTATAGTTTGTCCACAACTATTTACACTTACTGTAAATTTACCTGCTGACTTCACTTTTATATCGGGTGTTGTCTGACCAGTAGACCATAAATATGTTTGCGTATCATTCCGGAAAAAATCTTCGTTGCTTTTCAACAGGATAGAATCACTGCATAACTGATATTGATGATAACGGGGATTCAGGGCCGGGTATACATTTATAGCATGAGATTCATTACCAGGCATGGCTTCGGAAAAATACCAGCCCCCATTGCTATCCTTGACCTTCAGTTCAACCTGATAACGTCCTCTTTGAGTGTATGTATGTGCGGGAGCCTCTTCATTCGAGTAGGTCCCATCCCCAAAACTCCATTGCCTATAGACAACAGGGTAAGTGCCCATAGTCATATCTCTAAAATGAACCGTTAATGGTCCACAACCGTACGCAGTGTCCACTTCAAAGTTTACAAGAGTAGTTTGGGCTGACAATGAAAACGAAGAGCTAACAAAAAGAAACAATAGTAAAAGTCTATTCATTATTTATAGGGATTATATGTTGTGACGCAAATATATATCTAAATAACCACCCGTTTTAAACATATGGGCTTAAACCTCAAAAATGAGTAAGTTTGCAACTTAGACCAGCAAACAAACATTGATTTCTCAAAACACTATACAGCAGATCCTTGCCCGCATTGATATTGTGGAGATTGTAGGCAATTTCGTGAAATTGAAGAAAAGGGGGGCCAACTACCTTGGACTATGCCCTTTTCATAATGAGAAGTCTCCTTCTTTTACTGTTACGCCCAGCAAAGAAATCTATAAATGCTTTGGGTGTGGCGCCAGTGGTAATGGTATCAAGTTCCTGATGGAGCATGAGAAGTACTCCTATGTGGAAGCTCTTCGCTGGCTGGCACAGAAGTACGATGTGGCGGTTGAGGAAACGGAAATGAGTCCGGAGGTAAAGCAGCAGCAGCAACTGGCTGACAGTCTTTATATTATCAACAACTTTGCCCGGGAATATTTTGCAGATACCCTGCTGAACTCAGAAGAAGGCCAGAATGTAGGGCTTAGTTATTTCGAGGAAAGGGGATTTACACAGGAAACCATCCGTAAATTCCAACTTGGTTATAGTTTGAATGTATGGGATGCTTTTACGAAAGCTGCGCTGGCGAAAGGATACAACTTAGATTATCTCCAAAAGACGGGCCTGGTCACTATCCGCAATGAACAGCCGGGAGATAACTACCGTGGAAGGGTGATCTTCCCCATTCATAACCAGAGCGGTAAAGTGCTCGGCTTTGGTGCCCGTATCCTGGTAAAGAACGACCGTGCACCCAAATACATCAACTCCCCTGAGAACGAGATCTATATAAAGAACCGGATCCTGTACGGTACTTATTTTGCACGTCATGCGATTGACAAGCTGAACGAGTGTTTGCTGGTAGAAGGATATACGGATGTGATCTCCCTGCATCAGGCAGGTATAGAAAATGTGGTGGCATCCAGCGGTACTTCCCTGACTCAGCACCAGCTTCGCCTGATCAAAAAATATACTAACAACCTTACCATCCTGTTTGACGGGGATAATGCCGGTGTGAAGGCTGCTTTACGCGGCCTCGACATGGCGATTGAAGAGGGCCTGAACGTAAAACTTGTACTGATACCCGATAAGGAAGACCCGGACAGCTATGTACAAAAGATTGGTGCACAGGCATTCCGGGAGTTTATAGCGACCAACAAGCAGGACTTTATCCTATTCAAACTGCAGATTACCATGCAGGATGCGGGTAATGACAGTACGAGGAAGTCGCAGCTGGTAAATGAGATTGCGGAAACCATTTCCAAGATTGACAAAACAGAAGACTTTACCAAGCAGCAGGACTATATCCGTCAGTGCAGCCAGGTATTAAAGATAGACGAACAGGGACTGATTAACCTGGTGAATAAGTTCATTCGTGAACGCTTTCAGAAAAAGGAACAGCAACAGTCCAGGGATAATGCCAACTCCCCTTCTCCGGATGATGACCTCTCTCCGGAAGCAATTGCTGCGATGGAAGCCATGGAAGGCGGTGAAGGTGGTGCTGTCAACTATTTTAACCCGGATGAGAAACAGGAGAAAGAACTGGTAAAGATATTACTGCGATTCGGAGACCGTCCTTTCAGTGAAGAAGATAAAAATACTGTGGCGGATTACATCTTCCATCTTCCTTATGATTTTGAATCCCTGACAGACAGTGAGATTGTAAAGAGAATATTGCGGGAATACAAGAAGATGTATGATGATGATAACCTGCCCGACAAGAAATGGTTCCTTTATCATTCAGATCCTGAAATAGCGGCAGTTGTAGTGCATATCATGGAAGATAAAGAAGCGGAATTAAGTGCGAACTGGAAAGATCGCTATGAAATTGAAACTATCTATGGTGATAATGCCTACCTCCAGGATACTATCTCTACCACCAATTACCTGATACTACGAAAGATAAGGAAGATGATGACTGAGAACCAGCAGGAGATGGAAAAGTCTTCCATTTTTGAAGAACAAATCAGATGCATAGAAATGCATAAGCATCTGAAGCAACTGGAAACAGAACTTACACAAGGATTAGGAACGGTTATCTTCAGATAGGTGGACTATATTATTTCTTTCTCTCCCACACCTGGAATGTTAAAGCATATTGATGCTTTTCATCCTTTTCATGACGCTCATTTTTTATAAGCTCCCATTCATCAGGTTTGTCTTCAGGTTCAAAGTCAGGAAAGTAAGTATCTCCTACTACTACCTTATCATCATGTACACGGGTAATATATACCCTGTCTACTATCGGTAATGCTATTTTGAATATTTCACCACCACCGGTAACGAAGATTTCTTCTGTGTTATACTTCTTTGCTTCTTCAATACCGGCTTCAAGAGAAGGTACTACAGTCAATCCTTCTCTTTTGAAATCAGGCTGACGGGAGATAACAATATTTGGCCTGCCCGGCAGTACACGTCCCAGTTCATCAAATGATTTGCGACCCATGATGATAGGCTTACCAATAGTAGTTTGCTTAAAATATCTCATATCCACAGGCAGGTGCCAGGGAAGATGATTATGGATTCCGATTACATTATTTTCTGAAGCAGCGACAATGATAGAGAGCATGCAAAGTATTAATTGGTGAGTGCGAATGTATACATTAAACTGCTACTGGTGCTTTAATATGCGGATGATACTGATAATTTACCAGTTCAAAATCTTCATATTTAAAGCTGAAGATGTCTTTTACTGCAGGGTTTATTTTCATCACCGGCAATTCGAATGGCTTACGGCTCAGTTGCAGTTTTGCTTGTTCTATATGATTGCTGTAAAGATGTACATCTCCAAAAGTGTGAATAAATTCACCTGGCTCCAGCCCACAGACCTGTGCTATCATCATGGTGAGAAGTGCATAAGAGGCAATGTTAAAAGGCACTCCCAGGAACACGTCTGCACTACGCTGGTATAACTGGCAACTTAAGCGTCCGTTGGCCACATAAAACTGGAATAGGCAATGACAGGGGCTTAAAGCCATTTTAGGAAGATCGCCCACATTCCAGGCATTTACAATGATACGACGGGAGTCCGGATTGTTTTTCAAAGTATTAATGACTTCACTGATCTGGTCTATTACACCACCATCCCTGGTTTCCCAGCTACGCCACTGTTTGCCGTATACGGGACCAAGGTCACCGTTTTCGTCAGCCCATTCGTCCCAGATCTTTACGCCATGTTCTTTCAGGTATTGAATGTTGGTATCACCGTTCAGGAACCACAACAACTCATAAATAATGGATTTCAGGTGGAGCTTCTTGGTAGTTACCATTGGAAAGCCATCCTGCAGATTAAACCGCAACTGATTACCGAAACAGCTAGTTGTACCTGTACCGGTCCGGTCAGTTTTCACTACGCCTTGATCCATAATATGTTGCAGCAAATGAAGATATTGTTCCATGGGGCAAAGTAACGAAAAAAGCTGCTAATTACAGAGTCTGTAATTAGCAGCTTTTTTCGTTACGGGATGACTGTTTGAAGATTCTACGCAATACGTTAGAAGGTACCTAGCTTAGGCCTTGCATATTTACTTGCACAACCTTCAATACATCCTATGTAATATAAATAAAGAGTATCTGTATTAACTTTTACGATGAAAGAAGAGGTATCCTTACCTCCTTGTTTATACAATTTCAGAATAGTATCTGGGTATTCGAAATTATTGGAGGGAATAATAGTAAAATGATCATAATCTTTTTTATTACTGCTGAACAGGCCACTGGTTGTGAAAGAAATAGTTTCATTTTCAGTAGCAGGACGCCAGATCACAGGACCAGCACCAGGAGAGTTCCAGGAAGCACTTAATTGCCACGGACCTTCCAGAGAAAGAGGGTTTACAGGACAAGGACATATTGTAATATTAGGATCCTGTCCTTTGTTCTTATTCTTAGTGCAGGCAAACAATAACATTAATGCAACAGGTAACAGGTACAGTACACGTTTCATATAGGTTGTCTGGATTTATATTGAAACGGGTACTCTCTGAAGAAAGTTACAGTGCTCTTCTTTTTAGTTCGCGGCGAATCAACCCCAACTCTCTGCCTACTTGTCCTGAAATAGATGTATTCTCCTGGGCACGGCGCAACAGATAAGGCATTACATCCTTTACCGGACCATAAGGTAAATATTTAGAAACATGATAGCCGGCATGTGCCAGGTTGAATGTGATATTATCACTCATGCCAAAAAGCTGAGAGAAATTGACGTGAGGATGTTGATGTGGTGTTTTTTGTTTGTCCATCAGACTGGCCGCCAGCATGGAACTGTCTTCATTATGTGTACCGATAAATACCCCCAGTCTGTCCAGCCTCTCCATACAGAAGCGTACAGCTGCATCATAATCGTGGTCGGTGGCCTCTTTATTCGGTTGGATAGGAGAAGGATATCCCATTTCCAGTGCACGTTTACGTTCCTTTTCCATGTACGCACCACGTACCAGTTTAGCCCCCAGCAAATATCCACCTTTCTGGGCTTTGTCGAATGACTTCTGCAGGTAACTCAGCCTGTCGTGACGGTAAAGCTGAAAAGTATTATAAATAATGACATGTTCTTTATTGAAGCGGGCCATGAGATCATCTGCCAGATCGTCTACCGGTTGCTGGATCCATGATTCTTCGGCATCTATCAGCAATCCGATTTTGTGCTTTGCCGCAGCTTCGGCGATAGCTGAAATGCGGTTCTGTACACGGGTAAACTCTTCCCTTTCCTGAGGACTCAAAGGAGCGCCTTCATGCAGTTTTTCAAGCAGCGAAAAACGCGCAAAACCGGTCACTTTAATTGCGATAAACGGGATTCCCGGTTTACTGGCAGCGTACCCAATAGCCTTTATAAACTCTGGAACAGCTTTATCATAGTTCTCCTCTCCCTCCATTGCCTCTACCCCATAATCCAATGCTACCCCTACATGGTATTTCACTAATGCCTGTGCAGTCTGTGCTGCTTCTTCCAGACTTTCACCTCCACAGAACTGACTGAAAATGGTATTCCTTATCAGGCCTTTAATAGGCAGCTTCAGTTTAAAAGCCAGCGGCGTCAATGCCCCTCCCAGCTTTACCAACCATGGCTTGCCCATACTGCTAAACAGGAAGTCAGCTTTTTTTAATGCCCGGTTAGTTTTTGATTCGAAGGCGATGGCTGTATTGTCAAATGATAATGATAGCTGCTTATCCATGGGGCGCAAAGTTAGTATCCCTCTTCCTTTCCGCAAAAATTAGATAATATCCAAGTAAGCCTGTCTTTCATTAATTAAATTACTAATGAGCCAGCCTTTATTTTAAACCTGATACAGTTTTTCCGTATTTTTATATCTTCACCAAAATGAATGCTCCCAGTGCCTACTTCTAATAAACAGAATAAAATCGTCCAGAGCAAATGGTTATATCTGGCAATTGTCATCTTATTATCAGCAACCACTATTGCTGCCTGGTACTATCGTCAGTACAAAAAACAACCAGCATTACAGCAGTTTCGTGATAAACAACAGGGATATACTACTTATACCGGCACACCGGGAGAACGTAAGCAGTTCTCACTGGCAGATGGTACAGTTGTAATTTTAAATGGCAACTCCCGGTTGATGGTACCTGATGATTTTGCGTCTAAGCACTCCGTATTACTGGATGGGGAGGCTTATTTTGATGCTCCGGCTGCTTTAACAGTGAAGACCAATATACTGGTGATGACCACGCAGCCGTCTGCTGCTTTCAAAATCCGGTGTTTTGAGCAACAACAGGGTGCTACCGGCTATTTAGTGCGGGGAAAGGTGCAGGTGACCAAATCCTACCATTCTACCACCGATAACCAACCAGAGATATTGGGAGATGGAAATATGATCCTCGCTAATAAGGAAATAGACCTGATGGAGAAGGAAACTTATGTACCGCTGGAAATGCAGGAATGGCTGGCTGAGAAAATAACATTCGAGAAAGAACCGTTCATGAATGTGATGCATAAATTAGAAGACTGGTATGGTACAGAGATTTATGTTGATGGGAATGGCGGCGAATTACCCCCTATAACAGCCAGCTTTGACCATGCGACACTGAGTGAGGTAATGGATAAGATTAAGAAACAAGCTGATTTTAAATACAAGATTAAGCCCGAACAGGTAGAGATTAAATTCTGAGGACAATGACGAAATGGAAGATGGTAAAATGAAAAAAGAGGGTGCAAAATACACCCTCTTTTTTCATTTTATGCAATGATTACTTCAGCTTAATTCTGCTCCAACTTTTTTCAACAGTTCCAGTGTTTTGCGAACACCTTCATCTTCGGAGAGCTGTGTACCTTCATATTCTATCCCTACATGACCGGTATAACCAGCATCTTTCACAATCTTCATTATTTTACGGTAGTCTGTTTCTATACAATTGCCATCGGCATCGAAATCATGTGTTTTAGCACTTACACCTTTTGCGAAAGGCATGAGTTCTGTTACTCCCTCATAACGATCATATTCTTCCAGGCACTTTGTTTTAGCCCATGCTTCCGGTGTATCATTTTCCGGTTTGGTACGGTTCAGGCAGAAATTACCAAAATCAGGTAATGTACCACAGTTAGGCCTGTTGACAGCTTTCATCACACTGGATAACCATTTACCATTGGATGAGTTGCCGCCATGATTTTCAACGATGACATTAATATTATGTGTACTGCCAAATTCGGCCAGTTTAGCGAGAGACTCTTCTACTGCTTTGGCAACTTCTTCCGGCTTCCCATCGCCTGCCGCATTTACGCGAATGGCGTGACAGCCCAGGTATTCTGCTGCTTCTACCCACTTATAATGATTCTCTACCGCTTTAAGTCTCTTTTTAGCATCGGAATCCCCCATTTCACCTTCTCCATCACACATTATCAGTACACTGCGTACCCCATTATCACTACAACGCTTTTTCAGGTCTGCCAGGTAGGCTTTATCGTTTGCTTTATCTTTAAAGAACTGATTAACGTACTCTACCGCTTCAATACCAAAATCCTTTTTAGCCTTCCCCGGGAAATCCAGGTGCGACATCTTATTGGAGAATAATGCCTGGTGAAAAGACCATTCTGCCAGGGAGATCTTAAAGAAAAGTGGTTTCTCCTCCGTACTACCGGGCAGGGCAGTAGCAGCTGTACTGTCTTTGCTTCCTTTTGTGGATGAACCACTATTACAGGCCGCTAATATAGATGGCAACATACCTGCTCCCATTGTATATAAAGCCATTTGTCTCAGAAATTCCCTGCGTTGCTTAGGATTGTTCATTATACGTGGTTTTAATGCGGATTAATATTAAAATATACAATTTATAGTGGAAAGGAGTATGTGGTTCTAATAAAAATGTAAAAAATTATCCCAAAAGCATAGTTTTTTCACATTTTATTTATACCTTAAAACTTCTAAATCCCCGTTTGTCTTTATTTTATAATTCCACCCTGATGTACGCAAGTAACATCATATGTGATAACTAAAGCCGTATCAGGACTTGTTCCGGTACGGCTTTTCTAATTCCGGGTATCATCAATTTAGGAAATCCAACACTTTTTCAATCACTACTTTATCTTTCATGATCCTGAAATGACCATCCCCGTTTATACGAAGCGCTGAGATGGAGGAATATTGTTGCAGAAACATATTGATCTCTTCCGGTTTAGCTACCGTATCATTCTCATCATATACTACCAGGATTTTCTCTGCCTTTATCTGCTGTGGGTAAAGGAAAAGATCTAACTCTTTCAGATCCTGGTGCAGTTGTTTTAAAATCTGTTGCTCTACTTTTTCAACCACTACCGGAGGGATACGGAACAGATCATACGTTTCTTTAAAAAAGGAAGGCGCACTTACGGCAGCACTTATCATCACGAGGCGAGGTACGGTTACCTCCTGACGAACCAATGTGAGTGCGGCATTCAGTCCTCCAAGTGAATGTCCTATAATCGCATGTACCGGACCTGCCTGTTGCAATACCTGGTGCATAACGTGCATCCACTGTATCAGGTTCGTCCTTTTCCCTGCAGAGAAACCATGTGCCGGAGCATCGAATGATATTACCTCATATCCACTGCTCACCAAAGCAGTGATCATATGTTTGAAATCGAGAGGAGAACCACCCCAACCATGTAAGAGCAATACTTTTTTATCCGATTGCCCCCAGCTGTAAGTAGCCAATCTAATTTGATCTCCCCGAAAAGGATATATGCTGAGTTGCATCTCACCAACTTTAGCTTCATTCTTTACCTCCATATGCGTGGACCGGAATTTTCTTTTGGGAGGAGTGGAATAAAGCCGTAGGAATAAACTTGCGGCCAAGCCGGGGAAAGGTTTTCCCAGCACAGACAGCAACAAAGCAGAAACCTTAAGAGATGTGGGTAATACTTGTTTTTGCATAAAGTGGATTCAATGCCAGACCAGCTTATCCGTTCAGAGTTTCAATGGCCTTATAAAATTAAAGCATTAAATCTTATTTAAGAAATAAGGTAAAAGGGAAGTTTTCAAGAATACTTTAAGGCTACTTATTCAGCAACTTTTAAACGCCAGGTAGCATTGACCTTTCCATTCTTGCGCCCCAGTTCCAATTGTTCCGGAGTAGCGTTCTTAAACAGGTATTCCAATGCAATCGTTTTTGAATAATCGGTCACTGCTTTTTTGTCAATGATAAAACCTGCCTTTTTGAATAATGCTTCTGCTGCTTCAAAACTTTCAAACTTATTTTCTTCAATATGATGTGCAGCAAAGAATTGCTGCAGTTTATCATCAAAACCCAGGTTACGGCTGTCGCTCATGTTCTTAATATAGATATCCGCTGTAATCCAGTAGCCACCATGTTTTTTCAGTACTTTATGAATGATGCTGAGCAGTTTTTCTTTTTCTTCATCTCCCAGATACATTAGTAATCCTTCATTCACTATAACGATCTCACCCGGAGAGAACCGGCTAACAATATTCATGAACTGTTCTTCATCCAGCGCATTGAGGGGTAATGTTTCCAGTTTGCCCTTTGTTTCAGAGCCATCTTGTTGCAAGGTTGTTACAAAGTTGATTTTCGTTGCGATCAGATCTGGCAGATCAGTATCTATGTAATGAACATCATGTTCTTTTACTGCATTAAGACCACGGAATGAAAAGCCGGAAGATAATTCCAGGATATTCTTTGCAGACAGTTCTGTAAGCAGTTGATCGATACTCCAGTACCTGTTTTCAAAATGGGCCAGTCTTGCCCAGAAACCGAATTCTGTACGGTTGTAATCAGGAATATATTTCTCAGGATATGCCATGAGTTCTGCGGCCTGTCTGGCATAAGGAATTGGGGTCATTCCCTTCATTAGCAGCAATGATCTGGCAGAAGGGCTGATAGTATTGTAATTACGATCATTTATGTTCATTTGGTGTATGTTTCCGGGTTAAGCTTAACGTGTTTGCCATACAAAGGTAAGAAAAAGCCGCACTGGAAATTTGTCCGGTACGGCTTTAAATTGTTATTCAATGGATAGTGACTGGTTATTAATCTTTAGGCGGATGCCGGTGCCACCAGGAGGCCAGCAGGGAACCGGTCACATTCATTAAAGGCCCAAACACAGCGGGTGCCAGTCCTACGGTAGCGATCTTTCCCATACTCTTTGCGATGGCAGATGCCAATCCGCCATTCTGCATACCCACCTCGATAGCAATGGTACGGCAGTCCTGTTCTTTCATGCGAATCAGTTTAGCCAGTCCGTAACCCAATCCGTAACCGGACAGGTTATGAATGAGAGAGGAAAGTATCAGCAGCATTCCTACCTGCAACAGGCTATCACGGCCGTGTGCGGTAATGATTACAATGATGAAAGCAATGGCAGTCATCGATACTTTCGGCATGATATTATCCAGCCATTTTAAACGGCCTTTCAGGAAGTGATTGAAAAGCAATCCGGCAGCTACAGGCAGGATCACCATTTTTGTGATATCCCACATCATGGTCGTCACACTAATATTGATATAACTGCCTGCCAGCCAGCGCATCAGGAAAGGAGTTACTAATGGCGCCAGCATGGTGGAAACGGCTGTCAGTGTTACTGATAAAGCCAGATTGGCCTTTGCCAGATAGGAAATAACGTTAGAAGCCATGCCGCAGGGAACAGTCCCTATCAGTATTACCCCAGCAGCAATTTCCGGTGGGAAGTTGAACAGGTGTGCCAATCCCCAGCCAATAAACGGCATAATGGTAAAATGGCAGATTACCCCGGTGAATACGCCCTGCGGCATTTTTATTACACCATAGAAATCATGCAGGCTCATGGAAGTACCCATTCCAAACATAATGATCATCAATAATGGAGTAATCAGCTTTGAAGACTCCCAACTACCAACATGTGTGAAATACTGCGGATAATACAAAGAAGTAGTAACAGCAGCAAAGATCATCAAAGTGTATACAAACCCACGTGTTTGTGGTTTCCTCGAAAATATAACGGCCAGGATAATCCAGCATGCGATAATAAAAGGACCCGCAGAGGGGAGTAATGTGTTCATATCAATGGAATTTGTATTCGGTTTACCAGGTTCTTTTTTCAAGCATTTTGTCAAGTTCCTGGCGTGTCATAGGTGTTTTACCGGTTTGTTTGTGTTGCCATTCGATAAATGCATTCCGGATGGCATCCGTCCAGTTGTTATCAATTTCGCCGGGAGTATAACGCCCCGACTTTAACATCTCAAATCCAAACTGGTCTTTTACAATGATGAATGCAGCAATGCGGATTACCTTTTCTGCAAGGTGTGCCGGGATAAATACAACTCCTTCTTTAGAAGAGAGTACGAGATCGCCCGGTAATACAATAGCATGACCTATGCGAATAGGTGTATTCAATCCTGTGAGCATTACATTCTTCAGGTAAGAGGGATCCCAGTCCCTCACAAAGGCATTAAACCCTTCTATCTGTTCCAGTCCTTCGAGATCGCGGGCAGAAGCGTTGAATATAACGCCATTGCCTGAACGTGCAAAAATTGCGTTGCCCAGATTAGAACCGATCAAAGTACCCTCCGAGATCTTTCCAAAACCATCTGCCACATAAACATCTCCTTTACTCAACTGCTGAATAGGCCAGGAATTTGTGTTTCCCTTAAACCCTTTTTCCGCACCTCTTTCCTTAATATGCTGTTCCACATCTGGTCTGGCTGGCATGAACATCGCAGTTACGGCGCGGCCCACAATAGGCTTGTCGGGATGGATCATTTTCCATCCTCCGTCAAACTGACAATGGTACCCCTCTCCTTCCAGGATCGTCCATACATCGTCGATATTCACTTCTCGGGCTTGTGCAATCAGGGCATCAGGGATCTTAGGTCTTCCATCCGGGAAACGCTCTCCCTGCCATTCGGAAGTGAGGAAGATCAATTCTTCCTTTGGTATGGTCTGCGCCCGTAGTTTTGAAATAAACAACAAGGTGAGAGGAAGGATATACAAAAATTTCATGTGGTGCAATTTATAGAATGGATGATAGTTTTTCTGGTGTATTTATAGATCAATAGTAATCATACTTTATTAGCAGTCCTATACTTTTTAAGTTTTACTTTGCACCATTCGCAATCCCATTCAAATCGTACACTACTTTACCGGCACGGATCGTCACTTCACATACCAGTTTCTGACTACCTTCCAGCCTGGTACCCACAGCATCAGTAAATCCGAACTTTCCTTTTTCAATACTCAGGATAGCAATGTCTGCCACACCTTTAACAGACAGATTACCCAACTCTTCATGTTTGATAGCAAATGCTGCTTCTGAAGTTGTTGCTTTAATTAATGCCGGTATACTCATTCCCATATTCAGAAATTTAGACATTACATTAAGCTGGTCTTTCATGGCACCATTCATACTACCTGTATGGATATCAGTACTGATTGTATTAGGAAAGAAACCTGCTTTTAAGGCTGGTATAGCCTGTGTATAGCTAAAGCTGGTACCTCCATGGCCTACATCAAACAAGATCCCCTTTTTGCGTGCATCCATTATAAAAGGACGCAGTTTGCCATTCTCATCAACAATACCCATTCTTCTTTTTATCTGTGCATACGCGTGGGTGTAGATATCGCCAGGGCGAAGATGATTCATGAACAACTCTTCCAGTGACAGCGGCGGATTACTGCCACCAAAATCAACCATTACTGGCTTGTCTGTCAGTTTACCGGCAGCAACAGCACGATCCACCGGCGCCCACTCAGCACCTTCGTAATGTGCCACTTTAATACCTACAATCAGATTCCTGTACTGATTTACTGTGAGGGCTGTCATCTTTGAATCCATATCATTGATGTCCTGTTCATAAGCCCCCCCACGCATACCACCACCTACAATATTAATGAACGCCAGCACTCTTGTTTTAGAATGTTGGATTGTCTGATTCATGAACGTTTCAAAATTACGCCAGCCGGAACTTCCTGCATCTACTACCGTTGTCACGCCACAACGAAAGGTGAAACCATCTGGCGCCACAGCATCATAACTATTGTTAAGATAACGGTTTGGAATAGTACCAATAAAATTATGTGTATGAATGTCTATTAACCCCGGAGTGACATACAAACCGGTAGCATTAATCACTCTCAAAGCTGTAGCTGGGTCGATATTCTCATCCACTTTAGCAATACTATCACCAGCTACTGCAACATCCATTACCGCATCAATATTATTTTTCGAATCTATTACGTGACCACCTTTTATGAGTAAACTATATTGTTGTGCTTTTGAAATGATGCATGCAAGATGTATAAACGCTATGAGAAATAACACACACTTAAAAATCTTTCTCATTACTGATATTTTTAATTGAGACCTATATAAATTGCAATGAAATTCAAGGACTCCCGCTCCCGCCAGCAGGCGGGATACGGAAAACACACAAATAGAGCTATATACCTGCGGTCTTCGTATGCTGGTGGAAGCGGGAAATACTTAGAAATAACAGGAAGGGACCGGCAGCTTCATCCCACTGCCAGCCCTGTTAAGCCCTGCTGGTTGTGCATAAACACACCATATATCAACCATGCGATTCGGATAATGCTTTTTCTGTCAGGACCTTTTTTAATTGTGTGGCCACAATCTTTTCCTGTCCCGGTACCAGCATCCAGGTAGTTATGCTGATTTCATGTTCATTAGAGCCACCAGCTACTTCAATAGACGGCGTACCGCTCCGTAATTTTTCTTTTACATCGGCTGCTGTTGCCGGAATCTTTTTAGGATCCCACGAAATGTGTAATGTAGGAATATGGTTAGCGATAGCCGGTACTTTTACTTCCGTTACAACACCACTTACAGACTTGGCCGCATCACCTATCAGTTTGATCTGCGCTTCCCAGGCTTTCCATTCTTTATCGTGGTCTGCGTTCAGATAAATTTCCAGCGCTACCAACATTCCCAGTACTTCTTCTTTGTTTACTTTGTATCCCCTTCCAATGGTGTTACCTCTTGGCGGAGCACTTAATCTTGCAGCCTGAATGATCTTTTTATTACCAAGCATGAGACCTGCGCTTTGTGGTCCGCGCAATCCTTTACCACCAGAAAAACATACGATGTCATAACCCATCTTTGTGTATCTGAACAGATTGTCTACAGGAGGAACATCTGCTGCACAATCGATGATAGTGGGAATGTTATGTTTCTTCGCTATCTGCTGGAATTCTTCTACCTGGATCTTTCCATCGAAATTATTTGCATTCAAAAAATACATCAGGGCTGTTTTTTCGCTGATTGCATTTTCCAGTTCCTCTTTTGTATCGATGTATATAATTTTAAGACCGGTGTTCTGGATAGCATGAGCATAATCGATACGGTGAGCGTTCTGCATGATCGCTTCCGTTTTCATACCATTACTTTCAAGGAAGGGTAACTGCGACACTTTCTTTTCATCCATACCTGTCAGTATTCCCGCAGAAGCCAATGTGATTGCAGATGCAGCACCTGAGGTAACCGTTGCATATTCACAATGCAACAGGTCAGCAATGCGCTGTCCTACCTTATCCTGCAATTCATCAAGCATCACGTATTCTTTGGAAGCATACTGGATAGCACTCAAAACTTCCGGAAGCATCAGCGAGCCGGTCATAAAGGTGTAAGTACCGGCAGCATTGATAAAGGTGCGGACACCCAGATCTTTAAAAAGATCTTTTCCTGCGAGTGGAGCTTTATCAGATTCTTCAGATAAAGGCAATAGCTTAGCTGTACCTGCAAATGCACCCAGTACGGGTAATGCAGACATATTCTTTAATAAGTCTCTGCGATTCATAATAAAAGTGTAAATCGTAAATAAAATTGGTCATTACAAAGCTGCAATGCAATCCATCTCTACCAGTGAATTTCCCGGTACGCCACCGTATACGGCAACAGTTGTGCGCACCGGAGGATTACTGCCGAAACGACCTTTATATACTTCATTCATTCCTTTGTAATCATTCAGATCGTGCAGGAATACACTTACTTTAAGTACTTTATCCATAGAAGAACCTGCCTTCTTCAACTGTACTTCCATTTCTTTAAGCACAATCTCTGTATGTGATTTTATATCACCTTCAACGTGCGCACCTATACCGGCAATGTATACCGTATTACCGTGGATCTTAAAGCTGGAAAATAACGGCACATCCTGTTCATATATCACATTTCCCTTCACGGTTGTTTCTGGCAGGTGGGCACCGGCAGCTTTTGCTACTGCGTTAATACCTGTAATACCTGCTACAGCAGCCATCATTTTTTTCAGTACGGATCTTCTTTGATTTTGCATGATTGAGAATGTTTATAATTATGGGTTAAAAATTTAACAGGAAACTCCGGATGGAGTTGAATAAAATATCAGGATACATTTTGCTACAAAGAGATGGCCCCTGATGGAGCCCTTATGTAACATATTATTCTTGTTATAAACAGGATGTTGCTAATGGAGCTTACCTATGTAATATAACATTTTTTGTTATAAACAGGACGTAGCTGATGGAAGATCTGTATGATCCGTTCTATCGGGAACGTCCTGTTTACAGCAATATTTATTTATCCCACCATACATGGGTAGTCATTACGTTCGGTCCCTGCCTGTTTACAGCTTCCTGCAGACTTGCACTGTTCACACTTTCTTCAGAAGGTGGATAGAGCAGGCGGCGGGGAATAGTACCGCCGGTAATGTTACCGGTGATGTTCACCGGAGTAAGTTTCGGGTAACCCGTACGGCGCCAGTTAGCATGTATTTCCTGCTCATCCAGATACAAAGCGATCCACATCTGTGTACCTATCTGCTCCAGTTTTTCATCTGTAGTACCTGAAAGTGGATTTTCAGCTACATATTGAGTGATCCTGTTTTCTGCGATCACTCCTGCACTACCAAACAATGCCCAGTTATGCATAGAAGAAGTAATTGCACTGGAGAAGGTAGCAGCAGCATCTCCTGCATACCAGCCTCTCACAGCAGCTTCTGCCAGCAACAGGTTGGTTTCCGCAGCACTCATCACTATTAAAGGTGCAGTGTATTGCAGGATAATCGGATTAGGCTCTGAATAAGTAGCAAAATCAGATGGCTTAAGCAGCAGACCATTAGGCATACCTTTCTGCAGGGCAGTAGTTGTATCTGCTTTACCGCCATTCCATACCACGGCAATTACGTTCAGACGGGGGTCATTATAGGCTCTGAGTGTGTCGATGAATGTTTTTGCTAATTTTCCTCCTTCTGTATTACTAACACCATCTGCCACTGCATAATCGTTCGATAACATTTCATCAGCAGCAGGATTCCTGTTGGTGGTA
Source organism: Chitinophaga sp. CF118 (assembly GCF_900112615.1). Classification (GTDB taxonomy): domain Bacteria; phylum Bacteroidota; class Bacteroidia; order Chitinophagales; family Chitinophagaceae; genus Chitinophaga. Next base: position 383,676 of record NZ_FOMK01000004.1, read on the forward strand.
GCAGTACCAGTATATTTCATGGTTGCAATATCAGCATCTGTGGTGATTACGCCACCAGCAATAGCTTTAGTTACCCATGTTTGTGCCATCGTAGCATCTACTTTTGTTAAACGCATGCCTAAGCGTAACATCAGAGAGTAGGCAAATTTTTTCCATTTAGTCACATCCCCGCCATAGATATAATCACCTACACCAAAAGTTGGCTTAGCAGCATCGAGTGCCTGTGCAGACTCATCCAGTTCTTTTAACAGATCAGCATATATATCAGCCTGTGCGTCATATTTGGGAGTGAAGTTATTGGTTGTATATCCCTTAGCTGCTTCTGAGTAAGGTATATCACCATACAGATCTGTCATACGGGACATTGCATATGCACGTAAGATACGGGTGATAGAAAGTTTATTTACTGAGCTGTCCACAGCATTGATGACTGTAGCGATCTCATTTATTGCTTTAGGATATCCTGTAGTAAAATAATCATATGGATAGGTTCCCTGCTGGAAATAATATTTATCACCAATACCCGGTACATCCTTATAGGTAGCATAATGCTGCATAGAACCACCACAAGCCAGCGTTTGTGTGCCAAAGTAGCTATTATCCCATACATCCAGCAATGCTTTACTGAATACATATTCGGGGGTAGCAGTTGCTGACGCGTCCGGGTTTACATTCATTTCTTCAAACCCCTTATCGCAGGACTGAAAAGCAAGCATTGCAGTGACAGCCGTATATATCAGATAATTTAATCGCATTTTCATAATAAAGTGTGTTAGCATGAACAATTTAGATCACCACTGATTAGAATTTCACCATCAGGTTTACTCCAAAACTTCTTGTACGAGGAATACCGAAAGCTTCAAAGCCCTGAGCATTACCATTCGTGTAACTTGATTCAGGATCAAAGTTGTCTGTTTTCTTATACAGTATGAACAGGTTACGTGCTACAAAAGAGACAGAAGCACTCTGGATTACATTCTGGCCCTTTACAGGGATCTGATACCCTAATACTACCTGACGTAATTTCACGAAGCTACCATCGAACAGAAAGTGGTCAGTATAGTTTTTAGTATTGTCATAATACAACCGTAGTCCTGTGGTAGGAATAGTTTTGTCAAAAGCAGCACCTGTTTGATCCACTCCTTTCAGTTCGATACCATTCTCTCTGCCTACCAGTGTTTTCTTATGCAAACCAAAACGTGTAGCATATACATCAGAACCAGAGAACACTTTATTACCAAACTTACCATCTACAAGAACATCCAGTGAAAAGCGTTTGTAGTTAAAGGTATTGGTGAGACCCATTGTAAGCGGAGGTACACCACGTCCCAGATCCATCAGATCACTTTTCTGTTCGTAACCAGTAGAGGAATTATATACATTTTGTCCTTTAGCATCTTTCACTGCAACATAACCTTTTATAGTACCATAAGATTGTCCTACAGTATTGTGAATAAAGGCCCAGCTACCCACACTTGTTGCCATCTGTAAAGTATTCAGACCTGCAGCCAGCTGGATTATTTCGCTTTTGTTATAAGCTACGTTATAGCTAACATTCCAGGTGAAGTTTTTAGATTTTATTGGTGTGCCTGTTAATAATACTTCTATACCTTTATTCGATACTTTACCAACGTTCAGCAACGCCTGATTATAACCGGAAGCGGTAGAAACTGCTGTTTTCACAATATCGTTTGTAGTTTGTTTGCTATAGTAAGTCACGTCAAAACCCAGGCGGTTATTAAAGAACTGAGCTTCCGCACCTACTTCGAAAGTAGTGGCAGTAAGTGGTTTCAGATTTGAATTGGTAACCAGGTTTATTTTATCTGGTTGTACTTGTGTAACTTCCTGTACAGGTGTACCCATGTTACCACCTTGTACAATACTATAAGTCTGGTTCAGGATATAGGGATCAGGAGTAGCCCCACCTACCTGTGCCCATGAAGCACGTACCTTTGCAAAACTAAATGCTTTAGGCAGCCTGAAGGCATCTGACAGTATCACACTGGTACCTACTGCAGGATAAAGAATGTTATTATTCTTAGGGCTCAGTGTAGAGAACCATTCCTGGCGACTGGTGAAAGTCAGGAACACGATAGATTTATAATCCAGATCTACTGATCCGAAGATTGAATTAGTAGCAACATTATTCCTTGTAGGTGTTGTTGCTGATGTTGTAAGGTTCGTTAAACTATAGAAGAAAGGTATAATGAACTGTGTACCTGTTACAGTTGTTAAATTTGATTTGTATCTGCGTGCATTGGTACCTGCAAATACATTCAGTCCTATGTTAGTCCACAGCTTCGTATTATAATTAGCCGTGATCATGGAGTTTGTTTCTGCTACATAAGTTTTAATAGAGGAATACTCACCCGTTCCACCTGTTGTATATACAGTTCCTGTAGGAATGATACCTACGTAATCGTAGTTAAAGAAGTCACGGCTTACGGTTCCTTTTACATACAGGTTCTTTAACAGATCATACTTCACACTTGCCTGACCAATGAAACGGTTCTTGGTATCATTATTTTTGAATCTGTTGATTACAAAATAAGGATTTGAAGCATATGGAGTTTCATTCCATTGCGTTTCACGGCCTGTTGCATCATAACCTGGATTCAGAGAGCGGATGTCCACTGTGTTTGCAACCATATAAACGCCCCAGTTAGGGTTGCCGGGAGCATCCCCTGAACTGGAGCGATTGTTGGCATTCTCGACATTGTATTGCGCTACAGCTTCTATTGATGTTCTCTTACCCAGTTTAGCATTCAGGTTCAGGTTCGCGATCTTTTTATTGAACTCGGAATTAGGAACGATGCTTTTACTGCTGGTATTAGAGAGCGAGAAGCGGAAATTCAGTGCTTCAGAACCACCGTTAAATGCTACGGTGTTTGTATAGGTAGAACCTGTACGGTAGAAATTTTTGATGTTATTTTTCTGAGGAGAATAAGGATGTTCCTTTCCGTCAAACTGGATATAAGGTAACCCATCCATCTTTACACCCCATGAGCGACGGCCCCAGGAAACGGCCTCGTCCTTAGTGAGTGGTTTTCTGGCCAGGTCACCCTGTCCGTACACATATTGATAATCCGGGTGTACTGCGGGTGTTTCTGCAGTGAAAGTGGTGTTATAGTCTATACCAATACCTTTGCGGGCGCGTCCCTTCTTGGTAGTGATCAGGATAACACCATTGGCTGCACGGGAACCATATAATGCAGCAGCGGTACCTCCTTTAAGCACCGTGAGGGTTTCAATATCATCAGGGTTAATACCACCGATACCATCACCTCTATCTACATTTTGTCCGCCACCACCGGTAGTAGGACTTCCACCTGGTGTGGTATTATCGATAGGCATTCCGTTCACTACATAGAGAGGCTGGTTATCGCCTGCCAGGGAAGTATTACCACGGATTATCACACGGCTGGAACCGCCTGGTCCGCTGGCAAGACTGGTAGCATTCACACCGGCCACTTTACCACTCAGGGAGTTTGCAATGTTTACTTCACGAGCCTGAGTAAAGTCGCTTCCTTTCACTTCCGTAACACCGTATACCAGCGCTTTCTTTTCTTTCTTTACACCCAGTGCTGTTACTACTACTTCGGTCAGTGATTTGTTAGATTCTTCCAGTTTCACATTGAGTGGAGCGGAAGGATCGCTAACTGCTACTTCCAGTCTCTCGAATCCTACGGAGGTAATAACCAGGACTATCGGTGTTGTAGCACCTTTCAGATCTAATTCAAATGCACCGTCGCCACCAGCCACAGTAGCTATAGTCGCGCTGCCTTTAACTGATACAGTAGCTCCTGGAACAGGAGTACCGTCTGGTCCAACAACCTTACCTTTCAGTTTATCTACCAGGATGCTGTTTGAATTAAACAAACCAGCATTCGCCTGTGCATTATATATTGAATATTGTGTTTTATTGATACGCATGTAAGCAAGGCCAAAATCGGACAGCAAAAGTTTTAAAGCAGCTTCTGTTTCCATATTTTCTGCTTTATCGAGTAGGTTAGCCGGGATTGTTTTTCCATCCAGCAAGCCTTCTTTATAGGCGATACGAACATTCTGAAACTTTTTCAGTCTCAGCAGTGCTTCTTTTAGCCCGATGGTTGCGTACGCATGTTTTACAGGGATCGTTTCTGATTGCCGCATAGCATACATGACAGGCGATTGTGCGCTTGACGGCATAGTTGCACCAGGGATCAGGGCACAAGAGAGCAGCCCCAAAACGAGATTTTGGTTGAAAATGTTCATAGTTTTTTTTTACGTGTCCTAGTTTTTCCGCGATTCCGCGTTTTCCCGCTATTGTTACTTTACAGAAGAGATGACCAACTCCTTGTCTGAAGGTTGATTAATTTTAACGTTAAGCGTCGTGGTAATGACAGTCAATAGTTCCTCTACGTTGGTTACGTTTATATCACCCTCTATCTTTAACTTCCTTAGTGATTGTTCCTTTACTTTGATAACATAGCCATAATTGTCCTGCAATGTTTCTATTATCTCTTCAAGTGTAGCATCTGTGAAAGCCAGCTGTGTTTGTGTCCAGCGTTTTATTTTTTCCGGCTTGTCCAGTTTTTTTGTAAGCAGCAACTGGTTATCTGCGTATTCAATATAATCACCAGGTAACATTACCACAGTGTGTGGTTTCGCAGCGGCACCTTCATTGTAGCCAACTTTGATCTTACCTGTGATCAGTCCTACATTCGTTTTTCCGTGACGGCTTCTTATATTAAAAGTGGTACCCAGCACCTCGACAGTGATACCATTAGTATGTACAATAAATTTTTGTCCGGCAGTGATATGACTGGTATCTTTATTCAGATGTTTTACATCAAAGAGCGCTTCTCCTTCTACCCATACTTCCCTTGGTTCTGTTGTGTTCCATTCTCTGTTATATGTAACAGAAGATGCCGCATTTAAAGTTACTACTGAATGATCTGGCAATGTGATCGTTCTTTTTTCTCCATAACCAGTAGCTACAATTTCCTGTGCAGACTTTGCAAACTGGTTAATGAGATAGTATCCACCTACTGTTATCAGTAATGCAATAACAGCCGCTTTCAGCCAGGAATTTAACCAGCGCAAACGTACCGGCTGATGGCTGTTTTTCTCTTCTATAGTAGCAGAGATCCTTTCAAGAAGATGTGCTTTATTATTTTTATTGTCCCAAAACTCCTGTGCGCGATAAGTACGAATTACATTAACAGCAAAATCAAAATTAGTAGCTGCAGACGGATATAATGATGAGAAGTCACTCCAGAATTGTGCAGTAGCAACATCCTGTTCTTTCCCTGATACCCATTTTATGAAGGCATCATCCTCCAGGAAATCTTGTAGTGAGTATTGTAAATATTTGTCATTATTCATCACCTTATCCCCTATTTAATCCTATTAGACATGACAGTACCTAAATTATCCCTCCGAAACCAGATTATTTTTTGGTAAATTTTTAAAAAGGAGGAAAATGCAGCAAAAGATGGTTAAAAAGCGTTTATCTGATACCTTTTGCAAATTATCGAGAGCTTTATAAAGTAATTTATAAGTGGAGCTCATATTAATGTCCATAATAACGGCAATCTCTTCGTAGGACATTCCTTCATAAAAACGGAGAAAGATAATCTCCTGCTGCCTTGCGGGCAGTGTGTTTACCAATGCGATGACTTGTTTACGTAATTCCTGTTCTTCCTGCCTGAAGGAGGCATCGGGGATGAAGTTGACTTCAAATCCACCTTCATTATCCAGTTCAACAAATTTAGATAAGGACTGTATTTTTCTAAAAAGCGTAGAACGCATTGCTTTGTACAAGTAATTCTTTACTGAAGGCGGATTGCCCAGCCTCGTGCGTGTAGTCCACAACCTTACGAAGAGATCATGCACAACATCCTGGATCAGATCGGCATCTCTTGTAAATTTGCGGCCATAATTGTTCAACAGTTCGTAAAACTCTCCATAAAGCGCGGTAAACGCATCCCAATCTCCCTGTTTAAACGCATTCCACCATAACACGTGACTCTCAGATTGCATTGGCAATTAGTTTTGGAAGACGATTGATAATAATACAAAAAAATTACGTGTTATTGTAACATTTTTGGGGAAATCAGACGCACAAAAGCCCAACAGCAGATGTCTGCCGGGGCCATGATCTGACACTCAGGATGTTAAGGGGCTGTATATCTTATAGTAAAGCAGTATTTACGGGAACGGCCTGTAAATTGTTGCTTTTCATTAAGATTACTGATAATGAGAACAGATAATCAGATTTTGACAATGATATTCCTTTTATACATAATCCATACTGGAATGAACATCAGCAATACCAGTGTAATGGCTGCTGCCAGTGAAACATTTAACGGCGAAAGGAAAGATATAAAAAGTGAAGATAAAGCCCCTCCTCCAAACAGATGCGGGAACATTTGCGGTATCACTCCGGAAAGCACATATGCTGTAATAGCGTTCCTTCCGAATGCAACAAAGGGAGGTGTCCAGCTTTTATATCCCTGTACATCTATGAGCCAATAACAAAGCGCGAGCCCCATAGATGCCAGTCCGGCGGTATATAACACAAAAGAGCTGGTCCACAATGACTTATTAATAGGGAAAAAACTATCCCAGATCAGCCCCACCAGTACTGAAAGGAATCCTGCAACAAACATCCAGGCTACCTTTTCGGCATCCTGCTTGTCTTTACGCCGGATCCAGTCGCCCACCATAATACCCAGCAATCCTGTAGAAAATGCAGGCAGGGTGCTTAAAATCCCTTCAGGATCCCATGTTTTAGCATGGCTCCATAAATGGCGCTCTCCCAAGAGGGTACGATCTAACCACGCTCCAAGATTAGTTTCCGGCTCAAGATTAGCAGGTCCGATACCAGGCACAGGTACAAACGTCAGCAAAAGATAATAGGCTATTAGAAAACCAAAACATAGCCAGGTGCGTGTTTTAGGCCCTGTTTTAAGATACAAGAGAGAGATTACCAGGTAAACCACCGCTATACGGGGAAGCACCCCGGGAATCCTGACATTATAGAAGTCGAAGTGAGGAATGAGGCGAAATAGCATCCCAATAACAAAAATGATTAATGCACGTCTTATAATATGGACGATCAGTTTTTTGTGCCCGGAAGTATCTGCTATCCTGCTACTGAGCGCAAAGGTAACGGATACCCCTACCATGAACAGGAAAAACGGGAATACCAGGTCTGTAGGTGTACAACCGTTCCATTTGGAATGTTCCAGTGGTGAATAGACATGCCCCCAATCGCCGGGGTTATTCACCAGGATCATACCGGCAACGGTAAGACCACGAAAAAAATCAAGTGACAGGAGTCTTTGCTTCATGAATTTTGGTTGAGTTACCCTAACTGTTATGGCAATGTTTTAAAATAATGGCAGTTGTCCAGGTCCTGGCCCGCAACAACTGCCGGTCCCCCTCGAATAACATCAAGTCAGATAGTGTTTAAATAAAAATATAAAGAAATAGTGTATTTTTTTATATTTATTACACTGCTGGTATTTTGCAGGGGAATTATGCTGTTTGTAGAGGCAGTGTGGATTTTTTTTCTGCGCTCACCTTCTTTAATCAGACATGATAGATCACTTCATGTGCTTCTGTCAGATCAGGAATTTCCAGCTTATTAATGAGCCGGTGCATCACAGCTGCGGGTACTATAGCCTCCCGGGCAACGTTTTGCCGAAATAATTCCCTGCCGGGAACTTCTACATATACGACTGTAACATGTGCTTTGTATTGTAAACAAAGTGCAATCAGTTGTTCCCTCATCTGGCGGGTAATGTTAGTTGCATTCCATACAAAAGGCTGCTTATTCCGCAGATATCCCCTTGCCTGTTCTTTGGCAGCCTGAATTACACGACCATTACCACTCTTATCTGAAGCACTGATTTTCATTGCCACACGGATATCATCCAGGGAAATTATTCGCCAGTCGGCATACTTGCGGCGCACATAGGTATCCTTACCGGCACCTGGTAGCCCACTCATTATCACTACGGCTGTTTCAGGTTGTGAATAAGGAATATAGTCAGGCATGATTCCCTCCTTCTGCAAATAATTCATACGTGCATTCGCGGTAGCAAACGACTTTGGAATACCCCAGCATTCCTGTTCGCGGCAAAATTCTTCAAAACAATCTATCTTATACAGCATTTCCGCCTGATCCTCACAAATACGTCCAAGCATATCTGCCCTGGCAAGCAGGGCAAGGTGCTGTGTATTGACCTGTAAACTAGCTACCGCCAGGGTTCGTAAAGGGTCCGTCCGTTCAAACAACCACAATGGTAATCCATGAAACCGCACTAGTTTCGCGATTTGCTCCCGAATGTAAAATGGCACCGCCAGATCCATATACAGGATCTGCCTTGCCTTCATCTCTCCTTTGCGGGCATGCCCAGCGGAGGTAATACTTCCGTCCGGCTCTATAACAGTAGTACTGTATTTCTCCACATCATGCAACAGTGCTGCTGCCCAGAGAATTTCTTTATCTTCCGGATTCAGTTCATTCCAGGCTGGTAATTGTTCCAGTGCAGCAAGCACCATCTGCGTATGCACTGCCACGTTACCTTCTGCATGATGTTTTGCATCCTGCGGAACATCCTTCATCACCCGGACCCATTCGAAGTCAGTTTCCAACTGCTCCCATGTTTTATTTTTACTAATAGTCCACATATTTACCTCCTTCATTTTTTAACCGGGCACGTTTCCATTGTTTTGTCCAATGTTCACTGGTCTTTACGTGCCCCTTTCTTACATATTTGAATACATTCTTTGCAAATGTATCCACTGGAAACCCCTCTGCATTCCTGGTAACAATGCCTTCCATTGTCACCTGTTCTCCTGTTGCTGCATCGTGCGCGTTCAAAGCACCAGTTCCCTTTACTATGCTTAATACTTCTTTTTCAAAATCTGCCTGTACCAGTGGCGTATCAAAAAACTTTATTTGTGGGACCACGGGAAGATCCAGCATTGCTGCATAGAAACAGGTTTCTTCCCAACTGAGCCATCGGTCATTCTCACGTATTGCAAATACATAGAAATGATGCTCCAGGTTACTGTAAGCGATTGAATGCACAGCATATAAGTTCTCCAGGAATATTTCCAGGTTGCCGAGATCGTGTTTTATACTTTGCCAATACCGCCGTATACTTTCTGTCCAGGGAGATGTAGTGGGCGCTACATGAGAGCGCGCAAACACACCGTACTTTGACAAGCAGTTATTTTCTCCATCCAGTTTTTCCGTGTGTACAAGCTGCGGAATAGCAGACAGGCATTTCCAGTATTCATGTTGAATACGGTCGTCACTTGTTGTACCGGGAGAGAATGGATAGTGATACGTGCGGCTATACTTTTCTGAAATAGCCATGTTGTTATAATTAAAACAAAAGAATCACAGGCCATACCCACAGATGCGGGTGGCGTTGAGAAAGATTAATATGCCTGTGATATTACATGGCGCAAGGTTTGCAATTTTAATTAAGGGTACAAAGATAACCGTTTTTATGAAATTTTCAGGTTGGGGTATCTTTTACCCTGAATATTTCAAGCAGCACTCTTCCTACCGCCTTCCTGTTTATAATTAAAAATATTACGAGTAAACAAAAAGAAAAGATCTGAATCTGAAACTCAACATAAAAAGAAAAGGTCTGATTCTCAAAAATGAAAGATTCTGTTATATAATAATTTGTATTAAATCGAACTAAATTCAGTGTCCCTAAGAACAATGTAATCAGGGTTACAATTCTCCCTAATTTTGCGTTTATTAATACGGCTATCAAGCTTGCCAATACAAGAGCAAATCCAAAGTAGTGCGTATTATGTAAAACAGCATAGTCCATTGCCGCTAAAAAAATACTTAATATACTTATGAGCAATAGAATGGTCAGAGGGATATATTGCAATAATTTTTTCATAGCCAGATAAAAATACAAATTAATTCTCCATCGAAGACAGATTATCCTGATAATTATTCTGCTCTTTTGCGTCCTTAAATCTCAGGCGCCCAAATTTATGAGTACTTCAGCCGGCGACTATTTATTCAGAGTCACTCCGGGTCCAGCCAGATATTTCAATATTTGATTGTCATTTAATCCTTTTGAGAAGTAAGCTGGTACTCATTTTAACCAATCCCGTTAAAAACTTTAACTGGCTGAATTATTCAACAAAATCATCAGGAGAAAAATTTTATCATTACTAAAATTCTCTTTATTTTAGAGAAAACAAACATTTTTTATGAGTAATGAATTGAGACAAGTTTTAACAATGTTCGAGTCCTTCGAACGAAATTTTGAATCTTTTGGAAGGCAAATTTTACTGAAGTTTGATTCCATTGATGAGAGGTTTGATGCTATAGATCGAAGGTTCGATGCAATTGATGAGAGGCTTGATGCTATGGATCGGAGGTTTGATGCTATCGACCAGAGGCTTGATGCTATGGATCGGAGATTCGATGCTATTGACGAGAGGCTTGATGCTATGGATCGGAGATTCGATGCTATTGACGAGAGGCTTGATGCTATGGATCGGAGATTCGATGCTATCGACCAGAGGCTTGATGCTATGGACCTGAGGTTTGATGCTATGGATCAAAGGTTTGATGCTATGGATCGGAGATTTGATGCTATGGATCGGAGATTTGATGCTATGGACATGAAGTTCGTTGCCATGGAGCAGCAGAACGACCATAGATTTGAATCTATAGACCAGAGTTTCTTCGTGGTTAATAACAAGTTAGTTGTTATTGATACCCGTCTGGAATCTATAGAAGATAGCATTGAAAGAATCGAAGAATGGGTTCCTTTTAGACGGGCTTCTGTAAACTTACCTAAAAAGAACTGAAGGTAAAGTATTTAATACCCGTAATTTTTCTTATTCATAACCCCTGATTTCTCTCTTACTTATAACCCCTGTTTTTTTCTTACTCAGCCCCTGAATATATCTATCATTGCAATGAGAAGTGCCATTAATTTAGACTAATATTTTCATCCCCTTCCTGATAAGGCAAATAGATCATCAGTAATGTGAACATTTCATCTGAAGCACGCATATTCCCCGTAGAGAATACTATTTTGGGAGGATTATTAGGATTGGAGGGATTATCGGCTGTATTATCATATACCCCAATCATATTGATAACAGATCCTGCTGGAATTCTAATCAGTTTTTTCATCCGGTATAGCTCCTGCCATCTGAAATCCCATTCAGGGATATGAACGAGATTGATGGTATCATTATCCGGAGTTACCGCATATGCATAAAACTCTTTTCCCAGATAATGCATATGTGGCCATACGCACATGATGGACTGTGTTTCCTGTGTTTTCACTTTCAGTCTGAAAGTACTGAGCTGTTTTGGAAAGATGAGAAACTTAGGAGTGATATCCCGTTCTCCTATCCCGCCGGAACCCAGACTGATGATACGTACATTCCTTTCAACAGCTTGTTTCTTGAAAAACAACTTTACACCTAACATTGATTCTTCAGGAGCCCCGATGGCAGAATAATGTACGGTCATAATGAGTACTCCCCTCTTTGGCAATACCCATCCGAATTGTTTAGGATAGAATTCATTTGTAGTACCTGGAATCCAACCGGAATAGTATATCATTGATTTTTTGAATGGGCCGTAGTATCTGGCTTCCAGACCAGCAGTATCTATATCGGTATCAATTACTGCAGGACCGCTTTTAAGATCCACAGTTTTATCCGGTACTGCATAAAAGCCATAATTTAAATGATGAATGATTTTTTTGTTATTGGCGTATAATTCTATTCCTTCAATGTTCTGTGTATCTGCTATTTCAAATGGGATCTTAAACACCACAAACTTTTCTTCATTCATTCCTTTCACCTGAAAAGGAGCGTTTATTTTCAGTATGAGATCTGGTGTACGGCTAAATATCTCGTTATTTATCTTCTTTGCAGGTTTTCCTTCGGGGGCATTATTCGCTATCCAGCTTAATATAGTTTCTTTTTCCTGCGTGGTCAATGATCTGTTATTAGCAAAATCCCTGTAGTGTGAATCGGCTCTCCAAGGGGGCATATAGTTGGTTTCAATCACCTGTTTAATGAAAGAAGTTCTTTTCTTCAGGCTCAGGTATGTTTCCAGTGAAAAGGGAGCATCTCCTCCATTACGATGGCAGGTTACACATTTAGCGGTGATGATGGGTTGTACTTCGGCATAGGTCTGCCCAAATGAAATATGTACAAAGAAGATTAAAAATATCAGCAGAAAACATGTTCTCATATCATGTTATTATAATAAACAGAAAGCCCCTTATGGAGCTTTCTGTTTATTGCAAGGTAATTCATTTTTAGTTTTCGAGTTTATCCCACCATACTCTACCAGTGATATCGTCGGGTGTTTTAAACCCGGGATCCTTTTGCATTTCCGTAATGGCATCCAGTACATTCTGGTAATTCAAACTAGTGATAGATGGATAACTTACTATAAAGCGACGCGGCATAGTTGATTCCACATTATCTACTTCTACTTTTTCCAGTTTAAGAATTGTACCATCTACAGAAGGGAAGCCCGTTCTTTTAATAGTAGCCCAGGCTTCGTTCTGATTTTTGTAACTGTTAAGATATGCCTGTACACTAATCTGTTCAAGTGCTGTGGCAGCGTTGTATACAACACCTGGTTGTGTTTTATAGTTAGCTACTTCCGTTGCAGTTAAAGGCGTATAATCTACCACATTGGCCAGTGCCCCCATCTTATCATAGATGGCCAGAGAGGCATCTATTCCATTGTAATACCATGTTTCTGCACTTTCAGTGGTAACACCTCTGGCAGCCAGTTCTGCCCTCATGAAACACACATCCGCATATGTAATAATGGGATAAGTGATCATGTTTTTGAGATCCGGGTTATAATACATATTAAGCTGAATAAAGGAAGGATATCTTAGTGTTGTATCAATACCTTTATAACTGAAAGTAATATCTCTGAAATAGTAAGCATTAGCAGAATCTGATGATGCACCCGGATTAGCAAACTGTCCACGATACAATTGTCCGTCCCATGCGAGTGTAGCAGGGAGCATGTGCTGTGCTTTTGCAGAGTCGAACATATCCCTGGTCATAGATGCCTTCTGAAATAAAGTTCTGATGCGGGGATCTCCGGTATTCCACATAAAATCCACCAGGTTCTTTGCACCGGATACCTCGCTGTTACTTTGTGGATTGTAATCACCATTTGAGCCATACTTAGCGCCACCCACCATCTTCCAGTCTTCATCAATAGTACTGATCAGACCACCATCATCCGCCAGGATTTTTATTGCCAGTGTTTTCATCTTTTCAGGATCTCTTTTCAGCAATCTCATAGCGATTCTTAAGCGTAGACTGTTGGCAGCTTTTATCCAGTTTTCAACTTTACCTGCATAAAAGATATCGGCAGAAGAGATATTTGTCTGCCCTACAGCCGGCGTTGTTTTCAACACAGCTACAATAGCCGATAACTGATTTTCCAGTGTATCATATAAAGCAGACTGTGTATTATAGGTGGGTGTAAGCAGTCCGGTATACCTTGCTTTGAAAGCTTCGGTATAAGCAATACTTCCCTGTACATCGGACACATAAAATGCATAGTATGCCAGTGGGATGCCGGTGATAGCACGTAAATAAACGTATTTCTGTTTTTCAGCCTCCGGCAGGACATCTATCATGTGCTGTACATCTATCAGTTTCGCACCTACATTATTGTAGAAAGTACCGTAGCGCTGATTCAGGTTTCCGGAACCGTTATATACCATTGCAGAGTTACCTGTGCGTGTAGTATAACTTTGTGTCCAGTAGTACATGGCCCTGTTGTAATCATAATAGTATTCGCGGGCATTACCATTGATATCCAGTAAGCCGGCGGTGAACTCATATTCCGGTTTGATAGCGAGTACATCATCCGGATTGGTATTCATTTCCGCAAATTTATCACGGCTGCATGAAGTATATAATACGGCCAGCAGCAGTATTACGGTTATATATTTAAAGCGATCAACAATGCGCATAATTTTTGTTTTTAAAGGTGTACACTAGAAACTGCCATTGATGGAAAATCCAAAGCTGCGGATGTATGGCATTGCAGACCCTTCCGTCATTGCATCAGATCCTGTACTGTTCAGGTTTTCCGGATTGATATGATCTTTTGCACTATTGTACAGATACGTCAGGTTATTACCTACCAGTGATACTCTCAGACCATTTAGTTTGAACTTGTTGGCTACTTTAGATGACAGATCATATGTGAGTGTTACCTGTTGTAAAGAGATCCATGAAGAGGTGAACATAGAGGATTCTCTGATACCATTAGCCCAGCTATGTGTATTCTGATACATAGAGTAAGCACTGGTAGGATTAATCCAACCATTATCATATGCTTCTTTCATACTTATACCGGAAAGATCGTGTGTGTTACCATCCAATCCCATGATCACAGTTCCCTGTTTGTATACACCATCCATGATTACACCATTTTGTTGTGCAACACCTGCACTGTTTGTATAATTAAGCCCCCCAGTCTGATTTGTTCTGTAAGGCAAGGTGCTTTTTATGCTACCCAACCAGGAACCCAGATCATGGGTAGTAGAATATACCATACCTCCAAACTTGCTATCCATCACAATACCCAGTTGCCAGTTTTTATAAGTGAAATTATTGCGCCAGTTACCCAGAAAGTCGGGGGCGATCTGTCCTACAACCGGCTGCTGAGATACACCTTGTGTATAATTCTGTGCTCTTACATACACAGAAGATCCTTTTGCATTTGTAATATTCAGTACACGCTTACCATTAGATTCAGGATGAGTTCCGTCTGTGCTTTTGTAATATGCATAGCCATAAGTAGCAGTTACAGTACCATAGTTACCACCTTTCTCAGCGATTACCTGATAACCGTCTCCGCTGCCTAATTCTACGAAATTGAGGTTGTAAGGAAGTGATAATACTTTGTTCCTGTTACGTGTGTAGTTAAAGTAAGTATCCCAACTAAAGTCTTTTGTTTTAATTGGAGTCGCAGTCAAACGGATTTCCCAACCCTGGTTGCGTACTTTACCGCCATTGATCAATGTGGCTTCTACGCCGGATTCGATAGGAACAGAAAATTTGATAATCTGACTTTTGCTGTCTTGTGAGTAGTATGTGATATCGGCACCTAATCTGTTTCCAAACCATTTCATTTCGAGACCAGCTTCCAGTTTGGTGGTACTGGTTGGAGAGAGTGACTGATTAGGTAATGTACGGGAGTTATACTGATAGTTTACAACACCATTGCCTCCGGCAGGACTATTGTAAGGGCTATTGGCAGTATAAGCACCAGTATTGGCAGTATAGGTACTAGTACCACCACCTACGCTGGCATAGGATAAACGCAGTTTACCGTAGTCAAATGCTTTAGGCATTTTGAAGGCATCGGTAAATACAAAGGCAATATCTGCTCCAGGATAAAAATATGAATAGTCACCGTGACCATCATTATATATAAGTGTAGAATTCCAATCATTCCTGGCATAGAGGTTTAATGTGAGATAATCCCGGAAAGTAACGCTACCCTGACCAAATGCAGAAGATGATTGTGACTGGTTGGGAGAATTCTCTCTTACTACTGGCACTCCGGATGAATTGGATAAACGATAGATATCAGGTAATACAAATCCGGCCATAGAAGCGTAGTTACCTTTTGAAATACCTGTTACGATTTCACCACCGGCCTGTAATAACATGGAGAAGTCTTTATTAAAGACTGTATTATAATTCAGGTTAGTTCTATAACGTTCTACTCTTGTATTAGATGTACTTGTTTCATAACCAGGGCTGTTAAAACCGGCATCCTTTCCTCTTTTTTTATTTTCCCAATTAATGCCAATGTAATTTACACTTACATTACCCTGCCAGTCAAGTCCTTTCAGCAATGTTGCTTTCAGATCCACACTACCTCTGAAGTTGTTTTCTATCTGCCTGTTATTGTTCTGGAAAAGATTGAAGAATACATATGTCAATTCGGAAGGGTCACTTGTATTCACACCACCTGCTGATTCATTTATATAGTGAGACATCCAGTATTTGGTATCATAGTTTCTTGCACCTCCGTACACAAAGTTTCTCATGGTACCATTCCCGCCTACATTAGCAGGGTTTAAGGCATTACTCTGTACATAAGTTGCATTCGCATCTACCAACAATACATTGGCAAGCCGTTGTGTGGCTCGGAAAGTAAGGTTATTTCTTTTCAGGTCATTATTGGGAGTAACTCCCTGTGAGTAAAGATTTGAATAAGCAAGACGGTAAGTACCCCGTTCAGTGGCTCCGGAAAGTGCTACGTTATAATTCCTTGTGACACCATTACGGAAAGCATCCAGCATATTTTTCGGACGTGGATTATTTTCTATTACCTTGCCTGTAATATCAGTTACTTTCTGTCCTGTCATTTCAGGACCGAAATTATAGGGGTAAGTACTAGGATTTATGGATAGATTACCATCTGCATCCTTTATAAAGTCAGTCAATCCGAAACCAGCGCCATACTGGTTCTGCAGATCCACTGTTTTGTAAGGATTGGAAGATAATATGTCGGCCGAGAAATTAACGCCGAGACCTTTCTGACTATATCCTTTTTTAGTTTTTATAAGGATAACGCCATTGGATGCACGACTACCATATAATGCCGTAACCGCACCACCTTTCAATACGCTGATAGATTCTATATCATCGGGATTGATATCTTTCAGGATATTACCAAAGTCCTGATCGCTCGCTTTGTTGGGCGTAACTACATTCTGGTCCATAACGATATCATCCAGTACTATCAGGGGCTGGTTACCATAAGGGTCCAGGGAGGAGCTACCACGAATCAGGAAACGAGCACTTGCCTGCGGACCGCCAACGCCGGACTGTACCTGCAACCCTGGCACCATACCCTGCAATGCAGCAATAGGATTGATAGGGTTGGCACGTTTAATATCTGTACCGGAAACCTGTGTCACAGCATATCCCAGGGTACGTGATTTGCGGCTTTCACCGAAACCTGTTACCACTACTTCGGATAATGCACCAGCTTTGGATTGTAATCGTATATTCATGGAGGTAGCGGTTGCCGGTACTTCTTTAGCTTCCATACCTACAAAGGTGAATACAAGTATTGCACCAACAGGAGCATCCAGTGAAAAAGATCCGTCTCCCGCGGTGGAAGTTCCTTTTAGGGCACCTTTTACACGTACAGAAACACCGGGGAGGGCATTTCCATTTTCATCCCGTACAATACCTGATACTTTTTCCTGGGGAGTAGTTGCTCTCATCTGTACGGGTTCTGTTGCAGGTTTAGCACTTACGATAATGGTTTTACCCTCTATCGCATAAGTGAGTAACTGATCTTTCAAGCACAGGCTCATTACCTGATCAATGGTTGCATCTTTTACAGCAATATCAACCGGCTGTACATTTTTAAGGAGTTTGTAGTCGTACCAGAACAGGTATCCTGTTTGTTGTTTAATAGCGGCAAATACTTTTTCGAGAGATACATGTTTACCGGTGTAGGTGATGTTCTGCGAGTAGCTTCTTGCATTAATCTGCAGGCTGCAAACAAGCAATAAAACAGCAGTAAACCGCATGATCTTACCGTGCATGGGTATGTTCATACTTCTAATGAGTTTTTGGGTAATTAAATAGTGGTGTTTACGATTTTGTTGTCGTTTCTCGTTAAATGCATAGGTACAGGCAATACTAAAGCGGCCTTAACCTGTTAAGCAGATTCTGATCATTGTGTATAGATTTTGGTTAAATAGTTTTACATACGTGTTATGGCATTACGGTAATCTTTTTTCCGTCTATGTTAAAATGTACCTGACTGCGTTCCAGAATCCGAAGTATTACGGATAGGTTCTCGTTCTTATCTAACTGGCCCACAAACATAAAATCAGGCACCTGATCTTTATATATGACTTCAACATCATACCAGCGTGCCAGTTGCCGCATTACGCTTTGTAAATCGGCTTTATTAAACTGAAAATAACCGTTCTTCCATGCGAGTGCACTTTCGATATCCGGGTCTGTTAACAGTTTAAGATTTCCATTGGGGGATAATTGTGTTTGCTGTCCTGGTTTAAGTTGTTGGGAGTATCCATTTCCGGATACATTTACAGCACCTTCCAGTAACGTGGTTTCAATATTCTTCTCATCCGGGTAACTCATGATATTAAAGTGTGTGCCCAGCACCGCGACTTTCATCCGGTTTACATTTACAATAAATGGTTTCGTTTCATCTTTTGTTACTTCAAAATAGGCTTCGCCGGATAGTTCCACCTGGCGGTTATTACCAATGAATGCTGTAGGGAAGCGTAGTGAGGATGCTGCATTCATCCATACTTTGGTACCGTCTGGCAATACAACCTGGAACTGTCCACCGCGTGGAGTACTGATCATATTATAGGACATCTGTTTTGGAGCATCCCTTTCTGCCTGGTAAGCCAGTTGTCCATTATTCAGTTTTAGTATAACAGTATTACCCTGTTTTCCCAGAGCACCATTCCCTGCGCTGTCCAGGGTGATCTTTTTACCATCTGCAAGGGTGAGTACTGCATGATTACCACCCGGGGGAACGTCGTTTTTATAAGTGGCAGTTTCGATTGAGGGGCCGGACTTCTGAAATAATAGTTTTGCGCCACCTGCCATTAATAGAATAGTGATGATTGCAGCAGCCGGCCACCATACGCGCTGTCGCATTGGTACGGATTTCTTTTCTACTATAGTAGCAAACAGTTCATCTGCTCTTTCAGGTAATATACTGGTATCCGGTGTAAAGTTATCCCAGAGGTCTTTTAATGCGGCGTCCAGGTCAGCATTATGTGCTGACTGTGCCAGTAGATCCTGTAATACGGTCTTTTCTTCCGCTGTTACAGTTCCATTAAAATACTTCTCCAAGAGTGTCTTTAATGTGGATGTAGACATGTTTACCTTACCTTATTTATTATAATGACAAACAGCCGGGTAAATTGGAGTAGTCAGGTTAAAAAAAATTACTGCCATATATTCCTTACCATAATACCAAGGATGACCATTGTTTGCATATTGTCTTTCAGAGCGGCTTTTAAGGTCTGTGTAGCCAGGCTAAGATGTTTTTTGACTGTACCCACAGCAATGGACTGTTCGCGGGCGATATCCTCATTAGAGAGGCCTTCGAAGCGGCTGAGTGTAAAAATCTTTCTTTGCTGGGGAGGAAGTTTGCTAAGTTCTCTGGCCAGGAGTGATTGCAGGTTCTTGTAGTCTACGTCGTTTTCAGTGGAAATATCAGATTGTGGTTGTCCGGAAGTGATTTCGCAGAGTAATGCTTTGCGGTAAATAATTTGTTTAGACAGATTAAATGCATGGTTACGGGCGATAGTAAAGAGATAAGCATCGAAATTCCTGATGCCTGCCAGTTGCTCCCTTCCTATCCAGATTTTAAGAAAAACCTCCTGCACAATGTCTTCTGCCACAACACGTTCATTTGATAAACGAAGCATATAAGCATAGAGTTTATTACGGTGCCTGTCGAACAGTTCCCGGAAAGCTCCTTCATCACCAGCAGCCACTTTTGCTAATAATATATCTTGTGTTGCAGCGCTATCCATGTTTAGTTCTCAATAAAAGTGGAAACATATCTCATAAATGGTAGGGAAAATAATTAAGCCTGTATCAGATCTAAAGATCGTTAAATATTATTCATAGAAAGTGCTTCATTTATTCGTTTAAATTTTTGTAATTCAACAATGCCTCTCTCGCATATTGATCAGCCTTTCTTGTGGTTTCCGGTAATCTGAATTCTGCACACATTTTTAAAACGATATCACTTGCTGTTGTTAAAGAGATCTTATGCCCTACAGAAACAAACACAGGGTTAATACCTGTTTGTGTTCTCAGTACATTTCCGATATGCTCATTGTTATCATCTGCCCATAAAGGGGATATTCCACCCCTCTCTTCTAATGGAGCCTCAAAATGGCCAAAAAGGCGGGTTTTACCGCACCCCAGGGCCGGCTTGTCCAATGTTACTCCCAAATGGCAGGCAAGACCGAAACGGCGGGGATGCGCTATGCCATGTCCATCACAGACAATCAGATCCGGGAAGGTGGTCAGTTTCTTCCAGGCTTCGAGTAATACCGGCATCTCCCGGAAGGAAAATAGTCCAGGTATATATGGAAATGGCACCTGCATACAGTGAGTAGCTACTTCAACAGTTTCCAGAGTATGGTAATCCAATAGAACGATGGCGCCAGCAATGGTATCACTATCTTTGTCGTATTCAACATCCACTCCCGCGATCAATTTTATCGTTGCAGGCAGGTGATCAGATGTAATTACCTGTTGTTTTAAAGTCTCTTGTATACTTATCGCTTCTTGTTCGGTGAGCATGGCCTAAATATAGGAATTTCCGTATCTTGTTTTTATAAATAATTACCCATGAAAGAATCCCGCAAAGCTATCTTGTTATTCCTCCTCTTCACATTTGCTTTCAGTTCCATATTCTATGCGTTAATTATACACGCAGGTAAATTATCCGCGGGGCGCGGATCATTTACAACCGGTCTTATGTGGTGTCCGGGACTTTCCGCATTCCTTACCTGTGTGATCCTCAAAAGAAAGATCTCCGGTCTTGCCTGGCAATGGGGCAATCCAAAGTACCAGCTCTGGAGTTACCTCCTACCCCTTTTTTATGCAACAGTTGCTTACCTGATTATCTGGCTGACCGGCTGGGGAGGATTTTATAATAAAGAAACGGTCAATAATCTGACAGAATCCTTCGGTTTTAAGTATTTACCTGCCGGTGTTACCATCACACTGTATTTTGTACTTATAGCCATGTTCAGTATTGTAAAAAGTATGGCTAATGCTGCCGGAGAAGAAATAGGATGGCGGGGATTTCTTACACCCGAACTATTCAAGTTAACCGGTTACACTCAAACTTCCTTAATCTCTGGTGTAATCTGGGCCGTATGGCATGTTCCTATTCTTGTATTTGCAGATTATAACAGTGGTACTCCTGCCTGGTACGGGCTGAGTTGCTTTGCTGTCATGGTGATAAGTTCCAGCTTTATTTTCACATGGTTCCGTTTGAAGTCCGGGAGTTTATGGACAGGAGTGTTATTGCATGCGAGTCATAATCTGTTTATACAAGCGTTCTTTACTCCACTGACAGTGGATACGGGGAAGACTAAGTATTTTTATGATGAATTTGGCGCAGTGTTGCCGGTGATAACTCTGTTACTGGCAATATATTTTTGGAGAAGACGGGGGGAATTGAGCAATGAGGAAATTACATCACCAACCACCATTCCTTAAGTTTTGAAGCATTCAAACTATCTGTTGAAATAGTAGCACTATCATTTTTCCGTTTAATACAATAAGCAGAAAGGTTCCCTTTCAATGCAACAAAAATTCAAATCTTTTAAGCTGAGGCAAGGGATTCCTCTATTCCATTTCAGCTTGTTTTGCAAATTAATAGTGGGTGGGTGCTAGATATCTGAAGATCAGGAATTGATTAGACTTTTTGAACTGAGTGTACCGATTAAATTAAGACAGGACTATGTAGTGTCTCTATAGTGTCTCCGTAGTGTCTCTGTAAGTAGAACGCCCTTGAGTCGCTCTTGGCTCACACCAAGGTCGCACTCTGGTCGCTCTTTATTCGCTCCAGGAAGCGATTCAAGAGCGACCAGAGTGCGACCTTGGTGTGAGCCAAGAGCGACTCAAGGGCGATACAGACCCAGACTCTCCCCGAACGCACCCCGAACACACCCCGAACTTCCCACTTCTAAAATAAATCAAACCCACTATCTCTTATTATCGATATTATTTTACTTCTTCTATAAGTGCAGAAAAAAACATCATCACCGTAGTCGTGAAAAGTAAGACATTATCTCAATACATGATTAAAAAAATGTTTATGAAAAAGGAGGATTGTCCAGAAATTGCCACACATTCCCTCCGGAATCATGGTTAGAACTATGATTTTAAAACTGGTATGATTTTATCAGTCTAATCTCTATAAACTGCATTAAATGAAAAACTCCAATAAAGACTATGCCATCATTGCCGGTGTGAGTGCAATTGCTGGTTCAAGGACCTCATTGGCACCTGCGCTGTTATTCCCCAATAGCAAGGCACTTACTTTTATGGCGGCCTCAGAATTATATGTTGATAAACTACCTGGTACTGGTGATCGTATTCAAAAAGAAGGCCTCATAGGACGGGGAATTTCGGGTGCTATCAGTGGTGCAGTGCTAAGCAGGCGTAAACACAGAAATCCCTGGTTTGGAGCCTTATTAGGGGCAGCGGCGGCATTTACCGGCGCCTACATCACATTTTATGCCCGTAAACAGTTCGGAAAAAGAACGGGCACTCCTGACCCTATAGTGGGACTTGTGGAAGATGTAGCTATGATTTGTATAGGAACATTTTTGCTGGAAGAGGAATAGTTCTCAGATTCTAACTAAAAAGACGACAACCCGGTATCAGAGAAAGGATAAACAGGCTCATCCTACGTTCATCCTACGTTTTTAACGTAGGATGAACGTAGGATGAGCCTTATCGGACCTTGTTCAGTTCCTGTTTCAATACTATTCAGAGTATTAAAGATCAATAAAATCGGAGAGAAATAACTGTTATTTTACTGTTTTTATTTCCTGGAAATTACTGTTTGCGTGAATCTGCAGTTGTTAAAACATCCTAGTAATAACCAGGATTCTGTACATACAATCCCGCCTTTGCCGAGATCTCCACAGCCGGCACGGGATAAATTACAAAGTTGTTTTCCGCTTTACCTATCGTAGTAATACCATCGCTGGCCACCCAGTTGTTGATAGTCGTAATAGCATTACCGGAACGAACCAGGTCATTCCAGCGTAATCCTTCTCCTAAGAATTCTTTACGGCGTTCTTCAAACAAGCTTTCCAATGTAACATCAGCTACCGGAGCAAGGCCTGCTCTGTTACGTACCTTGTTCACAATATCAACCGCATCACTGTGTGTACCCTGACCATGTAAGATACATTCTGCCTTCATCAGCAGTATATCAGTGTATCTTAGCACGATATAATTTATTGGCCAGTCGGTTCCACTTGTACCACGTTTAGAATAATCGATATACTTTTTCACGAAAGGATTAGAATAGCTTAACTGGATATTAAAAGCCTTGCGGATATCTGTAGCATCATAAGAAGCAAGCAGATTCTTTGAGATATTGAAGTTGCTGGCACCATAACCATTCCCATAGGCATTGGAGATGCCCTGCCCTGTCCAGTAAGCCACTGGCACGAGAAAGCTGGGGAAACCGGCGCCATTGGAACTGCTCATGAACTGAATATCAAAGATCACTTCTTTGTTGTTCTCATTAGTATACGAGAAGATGGAAGCATAGTCCGCGAGAAACTGATATTGATTACTGCTGATGATCTCATTGAACAGTGCAAGTGCTTTATCATATTCGTTACTGTCACGGCCCGGACCTTCTACGCTATAAGTAGGTCCGGAACGGGTGAGATATACCAGTCCGAGAATCCCTTTAGCAGCATAAGACGTAGCACGGCCAACATCGGCACCGGTATAGGAAGATGGCAGATTAGCAGCTGCATATTCCAGATCTGAGATGATAAAGGTATAAACTTCTTCCACTGAACTTCTGGGTACTGCTGCAACCTCTGTTGCGGTCAGCGGTTTGTCTACAACTGGCAATTTCCCGTATAGGCGTAGTGATTGAAAATAGTAGAAGGCACGCAGATAACGTGCTTCAGCGCTGATCCTTGTACGCAGGGAATCTGTTAGCACACTTCCTTTATTCGTTAATGCATCCAATACGGAATTTGCATTGAAGATACCATTGAAGTTATTACTCCATGCAGTTACTATGAACCCGGTGGTGGTTAAGTTGGGAGAAAAGTCATTGATACCCTGCCAGTCGCGGTTACCATCAGATACTGCGGCAATGTTATCGCTACGCATTTCGCTCAGCCAGAGAGACTGACTGGGGTAATCCTTTAGTTTGCTGTATACACCATTGATCGCTTGCAGGAAATCATTGCTGTTGGTATAAAAATTATCGGTAGTTGTATTTGATACAGGATACTGATCCAGCTGTTTAGTACAACTGCTGAATACAGTTGTAGCAAAAAGTAATAATAGATATGCTGCTCTTTTCATTGAATGATACTTTAAAATTAGAAGGTAAAGTTTACGCCAAAAGTCACCGTCTTACTCAATGGCATTGCACCGTAATCACCAGGCAGGGAATAGCTGCCATTGCCACTGTTATTGGTATTCTGCGCTTCCGGATTTACACCACCTTTATATTTATCGCCACTAAACCAGTTTTGCAGAGAGATAGAAGCCCTTGCCGCACTGATCGTTTTTGTTTTAATCAGTCCTTTCAGATTGTATCCCAGGGTAATGTTCTGCACTCTCCAGAAGTCGGTAGAATATACCCAGTCGGATGTAACATAAGGGACGGTGTAGGTAGATCCAAATTTGCCACGGGGAGCGTTGTAATTCTGATTTTCGGTTGTCCATCTATCCCGCCAGATCCCCAGTACATTGGCGGTAGTGCTACCGGAAAAATCAATCGCTCTTCCGAAGTAAGACAGGATAGAACCACCATGCTGACCATATACCTGTACACCGAGATCAAAATCTTTATATCTGAAATTGTTTGTCAGTCCCCAGGTATATTTTGGTGTTGGCTGTCCATATACTACGCGATCGTCTGCATTGATCACGCCATCTTTTTTAGCATCATAATATTTGGTATCTCCTACTGTCTGTTTCGCCAACTTAGCTACGGTAGGATCTGCAATATCAGCATCTGTTAAGATCCCCTGTGTTTTAGTAATATAATAGCTGAACATTGGCAATCCTTTTTGTAGCACATATGGTGGATTGCTACCACTATAAGCAGAAGGAATATATACAGGTGCATCACCTTCACCCAGTGATAATACTTTATTGTTATTGAAAGCAATGTTGATATTAGTAGTCCACTGAAAATCTTTCCTGGTGATAGTCACAGTATTCAAACCGATTTCAAGCCCCCTGTTCTGTACGGATCCAATGTTCTGTAAGCTGGTGCTGAAACCGCTGGCAGATAAGATAGGAAGGTTCAGTAACAGGTCTGTATTTTTCTTCTGATATACATCAACAGTTATGTTTACCCTGTTGCGCAGGATACTAGCATCCAAACCTGCATTGTAGGTATTGGAAGTTTCCCAGCGCAATGCCGGATTAGCCAGACCGGCCACTACCTGACCATTAGCGACTGTAGGTGTATTACCACCAAAGCTGTAATTAGAATTAGACAGTAAAGGAATAGAGTTGTAATCACCGATATTATTATTGCCGGATTTACCCCAACTCAATCTCAGCTTCAGGTCATCAATAAAGTGTATCTGTTTCAGGAATGGTTCCTGTGAAATACGCCATCCGATGGATGCAGAAGGAAAAGTACCCCAGCGGTTATTTTCGCCGAATTTAGAAGATGCATCTTTTCTTATGCTGGCAGACAGCAGGTATTTGCTTTTAAAATCATATTGTACTCTTCCATAGTAAGAGAACAGAGTGTTATTACTTTCCGTTGTGTTACCAGTAACAGTCACACCAGCGGAATTAGGGATCGCATTATTCAATGTAGTGATAATGCTGTTGGCAAAACCACCGGCTGTATTAATAGCAAAGGTTTCGTAATGTACATCATTGTATGATACCCCTGCCACAGCAGAAATATTATGATTGGTAGCAATTGTTTTGCTATAACTCAATGTATTTTCATTCACAAAATTCTGTTTCTTAAATCCGCTATATGAGCCTGAAGCATTCTTACCCGGATTGGTAATTCTTTCTGTAGCTGCGCCCACAGCCACATAGTCCGGCACATAACGTTTAGCCGTCTGGTTAGCTTCATCATAGTTCACTGTAGATTTCAGAAACAGTCCTGGTATGATCTGGTATTCTGCATAGATGGAGTTTAATAAGCGCGTACCTTTTACAAGACTGATAGAACGATTCAGATACGCCACCGGACTAATCAATCTCGCACTGGCCCAGGTATAGGTAGGAAAGTTTCCAGCTCCGGTGAGTACGCCGGCTGTTGATTCTACTACGGGAGTCATCTGAGCGGCCTTCATGATCTGGTTATCTTTTCCTTCTGCATCGGGAGCATTGGTTACGGAGTAACTCGGAGCAATATTAATCCCGAATTTCAGTTTCTTGCTGGCAATAGCTTCTATATTAGCGCGGGCACCATAGTTCTTATACTCTGAGTTTAGCACAGTACCTTTCTGGTCGAGATAGTTACCTGAGAAGAAGTAGTGTACACTTTCAGTTCCTCCACTGGCAGAGATTTCATAATTCTGAAAGGGTGCTTTTCTGAATATTTCATCCTGCCAGTCAACGTATGTCAGACCAGGATGACCGGGTTGCGACCATCTTTCATCTGCCATGTAAGAAGTATTATATACCCCATCTGCCAATCCTAAAATAGCCCTGCGTTGCGCATTTGTCTGGTCTGCCGTTCTTCCTGTTCCGGAGTTAACCCAGTTGGTATTAGCTACTTCTGTTGCCATTTTCACCCATTCATCCGCACTCAGGATATCTAATTTCTTAGCCACTTTACTAATACCCGATGTAGCATTCAAACTCACCTTCACTTTACCGGACAGTCCTCTTTTCGTGGTGATGATCACCACACCATTGGCTGCACGTGAACCATAGATAGCCCCGGCAGCAGCATCTTTCAAAACCTGTACACTTTCAATATCGTTTGGACTGATACTATTTAAAGGATTGTTGTTAAAACCACCACTACCATTTGCAGTAGCTACATCCAGTGGAAAACCATCTACTACATATAATGGTTCTGTACCTGCCGTGATAGATCCGGAACCACGCACCAGGATACTAAGCCCCTGTCCCGGCATTCCTGTTTGCTGCCTTACCTGTACACCGGGCATCTGTCCTATCAGTGCCTGTTCTACCCTGCCCAATGGTCTTTCTATCAGGTGTGTAACATCTAGTGTGGTTACTGCCCCAAGGATATCTCCTTTCTTTTGTGTTCCATAACCAACTACCACCACTTCATTTAATGCACTCTGTGACGATCCCAGCTTTACCTGAAAGCTCTCCTGATTACCGGCAGGCAGTTCCTGTTTTTCATAGCCTACATAGGAAAATATCAGTACAGCATTCTTATCAGGAACGGCTATCTGAAAACTACCATCTGCCGCGGTAGACGTCCCTTTTGATGTACCTTTAATCTGTACACTCACTCCGGGTAAAGCCTGTCCTTTGTCATCTGTTACCTTCCCTTTCTTTATTGGAGTATCCTGTGCGTATGAAGCAACAGACAGGAATAGGATAAGCCACATTAATAAGTACGGCGCACAGAGATTCCTTACACGCCTTCCATGTTTTTGCATTCTAAGTTGATTTAAATTAAAAAAGGAATCCCACGGGCAATACAGATGTATTTCCCATACTAAAGTTGGTGGCAGAAGTATTGATGGATTATTTTACATTAATGGTTTTCTGTTTACAATATGCTGGTCCACATGCTGATTTAGGTAATAGTATGATCACAGTGGTGCAAATATACAAAGTCCACTTAATTAGTAGGGAATTAATTTTGTGGTTATTTTAACTTTTTTAACCTTTCACAAAAAAGCGGATTACCCGGTCTTTTACCCGATAATCCGCTCCTATACAAATAAGACTACTAATATTTACCTCCTCTCATCATACACTCCTACTTCTGCAATAGCTGGAGCTGCACTACACTCATCTACTGAGATCCGTACTTTATTCCCCCATACCCTGTCGAAACGGTGTATTTTCAATCGTCCTTCACTCTTACTGGCGGCTAATGGTTTCCATATGCCATTTTCATTATACTCCAAATGGTATTTCTTAATATTATTACCATCTTCCAAGATAGTGACCATGTTAAAGCTCTTGTCTTTATCAAAGTCTATTTCATACCAGGGTTGCTTCACTGTTTTATTAGACTGCCAGCTGCTTTTGAAATCATCATCATTAGCGAAGTCCATGATGTTCATATCATCACTCCAGCTGGAATTGCTTGGCTGATGTTTTGCCAGGTTAGAAGATATGATTGGTGTTTCTCCTGCTGGCAATACCGGTAATTGTCCTTGTGGCTTCCACAGCTTACCGATCTGTTCTAGTGCAGCTACTGCATTATCATCGATCAAACCATCGCGGTTAGGGGCAACATTCAATATGAAATTGCACCACACTTTATTTAACTCTACAAGGTTATCATTTACCAGTTTTGCGGGATCCTTTACAGGTGTAGTTGGAAAGTTTGTTTTCCAGAACCAGGCTGTGTTAATAGGCAGACAGGATAATGCAGGCAGCTTATTGCTTTCTTTAGAAATATGCTGGCCAGCACCTTGTTCATAAGATTTAATGTCAGTATAAAATAAACCCTCCGCAGGATACTTCGCTGCATTCAGGTCCATCAGCAGGCAGTTGGGCTGCAGTGATTTTACAAGGCGATAGACCTCCTCGAAAGGTACATCATCATAAGAGATCCTGGACCAGGGAGCATCCCATCCGTCTATGATTAAAGCAGTGATTTCACCATACTTAGTAAGCAGCTCTGTGAGCTGTGCTTTGACCATCTCAATATGTTTTTGTGTAATACTGTGTGGACGCAGTTTATGATGTGTATCAAGAATTGAATAATACAACATTACTTTCAATCCTTTTGCCCGGAATGCAGTAGTATATTCTTTTACAACATCTCTCTTCAGCGGACTATTCATCACATTGTAATCTGTTGTTTTTGTATCCCAGATACAAAAACCGCTATGATGTTTTGTGGTAAGACAACCATAAGACATATTTGCAGCTTTGGCAGTTGCGGCCCATTGATTACAGTCCAGTTTAGCGGGATTAAATATAGATGCCGGCGCTTCCGGATCAGGCCAATCCTGATCCATAAAAGTAGGAATGTTAAAATGGATAAACATGCCGAACCGCAGATCTACAAATTGTTGTTGCAAGGTGGCTAGTGGAGTAGCTGCAGACTTTAATTGTGCTTTCATCATTACAGGTGAAAGCAAAAGAATAGCTAACAGGAAACGTAAAGAAATTTTCTTCATGATGTTTTACAGATTATGAGACCGCTCAAACGTGGTTGAATAATTACCTAAAATAAATGAAACATTCTATGGATAGCAGTGATGCGAATACAATATAAAGAAATGCGAATTTATTATTAGTCAATAACTTTAACATAATTACAGCACTGCCCGCTACAAAATGGCGTGGTTTTGGATTAATTTGAATTGTACAGGTAATGAAACAAGAGTCATTACAAAAAATACAATACATATGAAACTTAAAGCCATATTATTATCATTGTCTATTCCTGTCTTATTGTTCTCCTGCGTCAGTACAAAGAAGTTTAAAGCCTCGCAAGCCCAATATGCTGCACTAACAGGGCAGTATGCCCAGTTGCAGAGCAAATTAGAGGATTGCCAACGTACTATGCGCGATTCTACAGAAGCATACCGGCATAGAAACAGTGTGAGCGATGAACGTGTAGAAGGCCTGAAACAAAACAACAGTATATTATTAAATCAGCTGAAAGATCTGTCTGTAATCACTGGCTCACAGGCTGAAAGTATTAAGAAATCATTGGATAATATTGGTGCAAAAGATGCTTATATACAGGATCTGCAATCAGCCATAGCGAGAAAAGATTCCCTGAACATGGCGCTGGTAATGAACCTGAAAGGTGCAATTGGGAACCTGGATGACAAGGACATCAACATCAAAGTGGAAAAAGGTGTGGTATATATCGATATCTCCGACAAACTGTTGTTTGAAAGTGGTAGTTATGATATAACTGCCCGCGCAAAAGAAGTGTTAGGGAAGGTGGCCAAAGTGCTGAACAACCAACCCGATATCGAGTTCCTGGTAGAAGGTCATACAGATTCCGTTCCATATAAGAAAGGTGTGTTGCTGGATAACTGGGACCTGAGTGTGAAGAGAGCAACTGCTGTTACCCGGGTACTGCAGAATGACTACGCAATCGCTCCTGCACGTATCACTGCTGCCGGACGTAGCGAATACATTCCTGTAACAAGCAACGATACTCCGGAAGGACGTGCTGCTAACCGCCGTACACGTATAGTGATCCTGCCACAGCTTGACCAGTTCTTCAAACTGCTCGAAAAGAAATAATAGCACCTCACCATAAATAAAAGAGGCTGGCTTCACAAAATGTGGGTCAGCCTCTTTTTATTTACCGCTTTTGAACTTTTTCAAATCAAGTTGTAATGATAACATGAAATAACGGCTGAGCAGATTATCCCTGCTTTCAGTAACAGAGTTCCCACTAATAAACTGGGATAAGCGGGCATTTTCATTTAACAAATTAAATACCTGCGCCCTGCAGGTAAGGCTCTTTTTAAAGAACATCTTTTCCAGGAAAGCATTCGCCATTAACGGATTGCTGCTTAAAGATCCGCTGTAGCCACTATTCAGTTGTTTGTTGGCATCTATACCAATAGCAAAAGTTTTCAGGAAATAGACCTTTCCTACAACGTTGATTGTCCATGTAGTAAGGTTGGTGATATTATTATCACTGGGGATATATACATTCCTGTTATAGGCATAAGTTACTCCTGTCATTAACTCAATCCAATTCAATAACATGTTACTTCTGGCGGATTGTGAAAATGTTAGATTCTTTGCAATATTCTTCACATCCTGAACATACAGGATATTGTTATTGTAAGCTGCTGTTCCATCCAGGTAAAAATTATATTTGCCATCCCGTAACCGTTTAGACCAACCATATACAAAGCGGTAATTATAATCTCCATCTGTATTCAGATAACGCGTTTCCTGCTTTACTGTGTTAAAGCTGTCCTGCACTGTTACTGTATTGGTCACCACTTTATCTTTTGTATAGTTGGCAGCCAGATGCAGGAATAAAGTATGTGAGCTGGCAGTGTTTAAACTACGGTAGTTCAGAAATACAGAGTGGGTGAATCCCGGTTTTAACAGTGGATTACCTACTATCGGAAACTGCGCGTTGGTAAGATCCGGTACTGGTTGCAGTTGCTGAAAAGCAGGGAAGATAACGACGCCATTATAAAACAGGGATATAAATTGTGACCGGGGTAATTTGTACTGAATGCGTAAAACAGGAGCCAGCGGATTGCTATGTAGTTTTGTTGGCGCCTGTCCATTTGTGCCCTTGCCAGATAAGCCGGAGGGCATTAACCGGGCTCCCAGGGTATAATCAAACCTCCCTATGCTTTTACGGTAGTTTAATTCCAGCTGCTGCTGAGACATACTATACTTAAACGTATTGCTCAGCGACTCGATCCGCTCATATTTGCCTTCCAGACTTAGCCAGTCCGTTATCTGTGTATTGTCGGACTTCGTATAGTTGATCAGGTAACGTAGTTCCAGGCTGGAGGTAGAATCAATCGGTTCTATCCAGGACACCTGTGAAGAGGTGATCAGATCATTATTATTCTTTGTCAGCAGCTGATGCAGTAGTGAGTCCTTTGCTACAGTACTGTCTGCGTTGTAATATAATATGTTATTGATACCATCCTGATCATTTTTATTCCCTGTGTAACTCATATAAAAGCTGAGAGATAATGCCCTTCCTTTCTTATTAAAGCGATGACTGGCAAACACGCCACCACCCACTACCGGAATGCGGTTGTCAATTATATTTTGCGTCACCTGATCCTTTTGCTGATAGCCTGTTTGCAGGGATGAAACAGTACTCTCATTTCCAGCGGTATTCATGCTCATATTCACGTTTACATTCAGGATATCGCCATTATCAGGTTTATACTCTGCCCCGCCATAAAAAGCATAATTATTATTGTTACTGTAATTGCTGCTATTATTGGCAATGTAAAGAGTGCCTTCATTGGTAACGGTGGTTACATTACTTAGGGATTGTATGTTGCTGGCAGTATGTGCGCCCATAAGGCTACCGTTGAGAGATAATCCTTTACTGGTCTGCTCCCTGTAATTAATAGTAGCATTACTGTTCACGGCACTCCCAGACAGCGCACTTGTATTATTGGTGTTACCCGAAACAGATAGCTGGTTTTCACCGTTAAAGAAATTGGCGAGTATAGCTCCGTTATATCGTCCATCATTACCTGCGCCAACAATTGTCTGCATCTGGATCCCTTTATTCAGTTCTGCTTTAGTTTGAATATTCAGTACCTGCTGGGGTTCTCCGGACTTCCGGCCGGTTGCCCGGGCCATATAACCATAATCATCTATCAGTTGCACTTTTTCAATCATATCAACAGGTAATATACGGGTCAGGGTTTTAATATCGTCTACCAGGTAATCTTTCCCATTAATTCTGAGTTTGGTGATCTTTTTGCCCATCATTGTTACATTCCCATCCTTATCTACATCCACACCAGGTAATCTTTTCAACAGATCTTCTGCTACGGCATTTTCCCGGAGGCGGTATTGACTGGCCCTATATTCCAGGGTATCTTCTTTTACGACAACCGGGGCCTGCCTGCCTTTTACGACAACCTCCTGTAAGTTGCTGGTTTTCATCAGCAGTATAACAGGTGGCAATTCAATACGTGGCCCGGCATTTTTGAAATCAAATGATTTTGACCAGGTTTCATATCCAAGCACACTGACGCGCAGG
This sequence comes from Chitinophaga sp. CF118, assembly GCF_900112615.1. Classification (GTDB taxonomy): domain Bacteria; phylum Bacteroidota; class Bacteroidia; order Chitinophagales; family Chitinophagaceae; genus Chitinophaga. Next base: position 416,368 of record NZ_FOMK01000004.1, read on the forward strand.
GAGAAAACAGACTGGTTTACATTAGAAAAGGTGAATCTACCGGTTTCATCACTGGCAGCATGCAGCGAATCTTTTCCTGCTGTGAGCCAGATATTGGCTGCTATGATCTCCTGCCCGGTTGTGTCTTTTATTACACCGGAAACGGTATGGGGTATTTGTGCCAGCAGATGCTGGAGGCAAAGACAAAAACAAACAAGCAGGCATATCCTTTTCATAAAGAATGGAATTCAGACAATGGGCACAACTGGGGATACTGGGCTAATTACGGGTTATGGGTCACTAACAATTACTATTCCGGATCTCCTGTAATGGGCATATGTATCCTGGCAGTATCGCACTGCCCAAACGATGAAATTAGTTTTTTTCGGGGAGATTCGGGCAAAAATGATCCTACTGCACAAGGGCCGCAGCAGTCGATTTATTAATAAATTCACATTATCTTGTAAACTTAATATGACTCAATTTCGTATATTAATATAATTATGCATTTTTAGGGTAAAAAGTAAGAAAAACGCTTAACTTACACCTCAGTTAACCTCCATGAAATGTCATGTGAGAGTATATTAACCTAAAAGTGCATTGCGCAATTTAACGTTTTATAATTAATGATTATTCTGACAAAGAATAATAAATTTTATTGGCACCTATTTAAGTGCATCTTTTTTACATATGTAACAGTAACACTATACGCGTGTCAACAGAGAGTAAAAAATATTGATCACCCTGTTTATTTTGATTCTGTTCTGAAGCATGCTGACAGTTTATTTACCCTTGCTGAAAAAGGCCGGCCAATAAAATTTATTGATTCAGTTTATAACAATTATCCCAATCCAGGCATTGGAGACGTATACAGAAAGTACGCTTTTAAAAGGCGCTATTTCTACGATAAAGACTATGCCATTGCCATGGTGTATGTAGATAGTATCCTTCTTATCCTGAAAGATCATTCCAAGGATAATGCCTACAAGAAGTTATACGAAAACGCTATTCTTCAGAAAGGTGATATTCTCCAGGCACAGAAAAGATTTGCAGAGGCTTTCCAGTACTATTACCAGGCAAAACAAATCGGAGAAAAAAGTGGCGATTCTTTGTTTGTAAGTGATTATCTGGGGCAATTAGGAATGGTGTGTTACAGACAGGGAAAATATCTGGAGGCTGTTTCCTATTTCAAAAAATGTGTTGAAATTCTTCATACTGCAGATAAGAACGATTTCCTGGTTTTCTCTTCCTTACAAGGCAATACTGATAATATTGCTCTCAGCTACGACCGCGCCCATATATTTGATAGTGCCTATCATTACTATAACCAGGCATTAAATTATATCAGGAATAATGAGAACCGGTTCAATGGTGATTCAAGTCACCGGCGTTTTATCGGAACTGCCAAAGGAGTCATTTACGGTAACCTGGCCTATGCGAATTACCGGCTGGAAGATTATTCAACAGCTGAGGCCCTGCTAAAAGAAAGTATCAATATCAATCTGCAACCTGGCTATGAAAACCTGGATGCACAATTTATGCAATTGAAGCTGGCAGCTCTTTATTTAAAAATGAACCGCCCGACTGAATGTAAAGCAATACTATTGACGGTAAAAGATTATATAGATGCAAACATGATGTCTGATAATGATCTTAACATGAGATGGCTGAAGATGCAGGAGCGCTATTATGATAAGATAAACAATACTGACAGTGGCTATAAATATCTGAAAGCATATACTACCGCAAAGGATTCCATGGATGCACAAAACCATGCATTACATGAACTGGATGTTAACAGTGAACTGGAGAATGTGGCAAGGCAACATGAAATCATTGCACTGAAAAGCGATGATCGTTTCAAATCAGTGCTTCTTTTTATCTGCGTCCTGTTCCTGGGTTCAGTGATTACTATAGCATTTCTGATCTGGAAAAACTGGAACCGCTCAAAACATAACCTTCAACTGGTTGCGGTACAGAATGAACGGCTTACAGCTGCCCTGCGGGCAGTAGAAGACAGAGATCAGGAAAATGCAGCCCTGTTGAAAGTAATTGTGCATGATCTTAAAAATCCCGTTGGTAATATCAGTGCTATAGCCGGTTTATTACTGGAAGATGAACACGCACCTACGCCGGATAAGAGCATGTACAGGATGATCCAGACCGCTTCCGGACAGGCATTTGGAATCATAAACCAGTTACTGGAAAGTAAGAATAAAGGTGAACTGAAAGACCTGAGAACAGAACTGACAGACATTCCTGTATTACTAACAGAATGTATTGACCTTCTCCAATTCAAAGCATTGAAGAAGAAGCAACGCATTAAAGTAGGAAAATTCCCACCGGGCCTGGCCATGCTAGACCGGGATAAAATATGGCAATTGTTTACAAACCTGATTGACAATGCTATTAAATTCAGCCCGGACAAATCTGCGATCAGCATACATGTTACAAGAAATACCAACACCTATACCATCATGATAAAAGATAACGGTATTGGTATTCCTGATACCCTGAAAGAGAAGGTATTTGAAATGCATACGGAGGCAGGTAGAACAGGTACTTCCGGTGAGAAATCTTTTGGTCTTGGGCTTTCCATCTCCCGCAAGATCGTAGAGATCCACAAGGGCAAACTATGGTTTAAAAGTGAACAGGAAAAAGGAACAGTTTTTTATATTGAACTGCCGTGTTTACCAGTAACAGAAACGGTTGCATCAAATATATAAACAGTTATACTGCTTCCAGCGCTTCTTCCCTTTCCATTATTTTACGCATATTCATAATGGCATAACGCACTCTTCCTAATGCAGTGTTAATGCCTACATTTACTGTCTGTGCAATTTCTTTAAAGCTGAGATCTGCATAATAACGAAGAATCAATGCTTCCCGCTGAGCTTCAGGCAACTGGTCCAATACTGCCTGAACAGCAGCATGTGTTTCTTTTATAATAATGCGTTGTTCCTGGCTTTCTTCCTGATGATATCCACTATTTGCAAGATCATCTTTGTACACCACTGAAAAAGCAGGCCATGCGTTTTTCTTCCTGAAATGACTGATACAACAGTTGTGGGCTATCCTGACGGCCCAGGCTATAAACCGGCTATTGTCCAGGTAATGGCCTTCATTTAAGGCATTGATTATTTTTATAAACACATCCTGGAAGATATCCTCTGCCAGGTATCTGTCTTTTACAAGCAGCATGATAGTAGTAAAGATCCTGGTCTTATGTCGGGATACCAAAACAGAGAATGCACTGTCATTCCCGGACCTGTATAATTTTATTAACTCTTCATCTGTCAGTTCACAATATCTTTTCATAGTATTATTATTTTTTAAATACCCGGCAAGTGTTAAAAATTGGCTGCCTTCGATAAAGCAGCCCTATTACTTGTGGTTTTGATGGAGATGGTCATTAGTAAACTAGTCCTTCCAGCCCATGTAGGCTTTTACCTTTGCATAATCATTCCAGTCGATTGCTTTAGCAGCACGTGCAGCTGTGCCTCCCGGAACGATCACATATCTTACCTGTCTTCTGTGATTACCATTGGTATCTTCTACAGTACTGGCGTCTACGTTACTTACCAGTTCTATCAGTCCTTCCAGCAGATATTCTTTAATATATACACCGGTTTCTTCAGCATAAGGTACTGAAACAACAACCGGACTGGCAGAAGTGCCAAAGTTCATATATACTTTTACCATGCCTGTATTCAGTACCTCTGCGGTTACTTTATCAGCTGCGATATCAGTAAAATAAACACCTCCGGTTGAATCAAATCCGTAGGATGCATCCAGCCAACCGGAATAAATAACACCTGCATCTCCCTGATCGCCTTTATCGCCCTTGTCACCTTTAGGACCTGTTTCACCGGTTGCACCTTTAGGACCAGCATCGCCGTCTTTACCGCAGGAAGTGATACCGAGTACAACAGAAAACATACATGCAACGAAAAAGTAACCTGAAAGTTTTTTCATAAATAAAAGTTTGGATTTAAGTTAAAAATGTCTTCCTCCGCTTCTAACGGCAAGAAGGGTTAAAGTTTAAAAGTTATTTCTAGGACATAGGTCACCAAAGCGATTACCGATCAGGAAACCTATTAATATTTCATGTGTACCGTGACTTACTATGTTTAATGAAGAAGTAGTATAATCATAGGCATACCCGATATTGATGGTAGAGTTGATATTCACACCGAGCATAGCTGCGAATCCATCCTGAATGCGGTAAGAAGTACCAACCCACATTCTGTCATGATACAGGAACTTGGCATTCAAATCAAAACTTACCGGGGCAGCAGTGACCATTCTTACCATCACCGAAGGCAGCACGCTGATATCATCATTGATCCATGTACGATACCCTGCAGAGAAGAACAGATGCGGTACCAGTTTTCCCCTGTAAAGAGAATCACCTACTACTTTACCATCATCAAAGCTCAGCTGTTGCGGAATAATATTCTGTGCTGAAGCACTGATGTAATAATTCGCATTGTACAGCATCAATCCTGCATTCAGTTCTGGTTTCCATCTATTGAGCAATGTGCTGGATGCAATCACAGGATCTCCCGGTTGCTGAAATTCCAGCATAGATGCATCAAGCGAAACCGACTGCACGCCAAATGAAACACCTGCACTAATACTGGTACGCGGCGTAAGCCCTATATGATGTGCATATGTACCCGTGATGGAAAACCTGTTTAGTGGACCGGTTTTATCATTCAGAATGGTTAATCCTGCACCTGGATGAGAAGGAGGCGTTTCATACTGCTGCCAATAAGCTTTCCCTCTTGGGTTTTCACCAGGAGGTGTTAAGCCTGTTAAGCTAGCCGAAGGATAATCACTTTTTCTAAGCGGACCGTGAATCGTTAAATAAGAAGTAACGGGTGCACCCTTCAATCCCGCCCACTGACGCCTGTGACTGGCCTTTACATCCCAATAGTTTTCAATACCTGCTACTGCGGGATTAATGATGAAAGTATTAAGGATATATTGCGTGTAATGCGGTTGTTGCTGAGCACTGGTTGCCCGTACTATAATTAACAACAACAAGAGCAGATATGTTCTTTTCATAAGCATATTTTTACTTTTTGCCAACAACCTTAAACTCCGTTCTGCGGTTCATGGCCCTGCCTTCAGGATTATCAGATCCATCAGCTTTCTGGTTAGGCGCGATTGGACGAGAAGCTGCATAACCTTTGTATTGTAAACGGGCTGCATCAATACCTTTGCTCACCAGGTAGTCTACACAACTCTTTGCACGGGCTTCTGATAACCGCTGATTCAGCTCTTCCTTACCTTTACTATCTGTATGTGCACTTAATTCAATTATCAGGTCAGGATTTTGCTGCAGCATGGCTGCCAACTTATCTAATGCAGGGTAAGATGCAGGTTGCAGATAAGACTGGCTGAAATCGTAGTAAACATTATCCAACACAGTTGGTACATCTGGCGGTGGAGGTGTTACCATTACTACTACTGGCGGTGTTGGTGGCGGTGGCGGAGGTACCGGTATAGATTTTTTCAGGGCGAATAATTCCAGGCAACAGCTAGCATCACGATCGGAAGACAACCATACTGTTTCAAGGATATTCTCTTTGTTGCCTTTGCTATTGAAGTACAGATCATCTTTTACAGAGTTCACAGGATAGCCGAAATTAACAGGCTCCTGCCAACTATTGGCGCTGTCTTTACTATAGAAGAAATCAAATCCTCCCATACCTACCCTGCCATCCGTTGAAAAAACGAGTACGCCGGATGCAGTATGAAAGTAAGGTGCCTGTTCATTGCGGGAAGTGTTTAATACTGGACCCAGATTCTTTACAGAAAATGGTGATCCCTCTGCGGTAAGCTCTGCAGACCAAAGGTCAAAACCGCCTTGTCCGCCGGGCCTGTCACTCGCATAAAATAAACGTTTGCCATCCGGAGATACAAAAGGTTGCTGCGCACTGTAACCGGGTGTATTAACAACTGTATCGAGCAGAGCCGGTTCACTCCATTTGCCATCATTTTTTCTGCTGCTATAGATAGCAGATGTTTTCTTACCGTTTTGCGTCAACCAGCGTGTGAGGAACAATACATTGCCATCCTGTGTAATGCTGATCACACCTTGTTCAGCATCTTTAGGCTGGGGTACTGAAATGCGGGTTACCGTATCCGGCTGACCATTCGTATAAGCAGCACCGTAAATGCGATTGGTAAATACATGTTTCTTACTACCACTGTTATCAGGTCTTGTGGAGGTAAACAGCAACAGGCTATCTCCTAACCATACAGGTGCATAGTTAGCGCCCTGTGGATTCAATACAGCAGGTCCCTTTTCTACACTATATAATGACAGATCAGGACGGCGCAGCTGCTGCAAAATAAAGCGCAGATTCTGCAATTCCCGTGTCGCTGATTCACGATAAACATCCTCTGTCATATACGATTGCAGGAAATAGTCAAATGCTTTTTCTGCTACATCATATCTTGCAAGGGCACGCAAAGCAACTGCATAATAATAAGGAGCCAGCGGGAAACGGGTTTTATCAAACTCCAACGCTTCTTCATACCAGGGAACGGACTTGCCATAATCATTCAACAGACGGTAGCTTTCCGCCAGTCTGTAAATAGCCTGCTGTTCATTACTTACAGCCACCTGTGTTTTCTTTGTGGATGCCTGCGTAGTGTAAGGTTTATATACTGTATGACTAACTATAGACCTGTTACCTGCGAGATATTTTTCATAATACTGTGCCGCAGAACTATAATCCGCGTTCTTGTAGTAATAGTCTGCCGCTTTAAGATAATCGTAGGCAAACTGTGCTTTACCTGCTACCACCAATGAAAACAATACTATTGTAAGAAAGATATTTTTCATGATACTCTTTTGATTCGTGAAGGATGGTTGATCATTTTACAGCCTTGGACAAACAAATTCCACTTCCGGCGTTTTAAAGATTTTTCTGCCAATAAAGGTGAGCGAGATCTCAAAGCTGTTAGATCCTTTTACCATTTTACTCAGCTGTGAAGTATTCACATCATAGCTGGCACCAAGCGTAAAACTTTTGTAGGTGAAACCTGCATGTGTGGTAATCGCATCTTTGACCCTGTAATTGAGGCCCAACAGAAAATCAGTAGTAGGAGTAATAAACATCTGACCATATGCGCCAAACATTTTTTCTTCTGCATTACCCTGTCGCATGTACAACAGGTTAGGCGTGATGCTGATGACATCTGTTACGGCAATCTTCACACCGGCATGTCCTGTAAAACGCATAGGGAAGCGGGCATCGCCGGTAGCACTGAACTGGTCTGTAGGACGTGTAAGATGCGATACCGCAAAGCCACCAAAGATGTTATACTTTTTACCGGGTTCTGCATCATAATACAATACACCTGCACCTGCATCAAATGATGTAGCAGAAGTTCTGCTGAAACCATCAGCGCTGGGAGTACCAGGATTGTAGCCCGTAACGGGATTCCACTGATCACCGAAGGTGAGCTTGGATGCGTCGAACTTACGCTGGATAAATCCAAACTGCAACCCGAATACTATACGGTGTCTTTCATTTTCACCAAAGCGTACACCTGTATAAGAAGCACTACCATAACCAGTGGTGTAATTATATCCACCATCACCGGCGCTCTGATTCAATACGCTGACACCGAAGTTGAATTGTTTACTGGTTGTAAAGTCTGCAGCTACTCCATATGTAGCGAAAGGATTACTGATATTTCCCCACTGGTTACGGTAGATAGCGGCCAACCGGTAGTTGCCGTCAAATGCACCTGTAAGAGCCGGGTTCAGCCAGGAAGGATACACATAGTACTGAGAGAAGTGCGGGTCGGCCTGCGCTTTTGCTGTATTACCTGTTGTCAGCAAAAGCGGCCAGAGCAGGATGATTGTTATGATAGTTCTCATTGCGGTAAATATTTACATGGATTATTGTAGTATGGTAATGCTACCTGATAATGGAGCAAATCCGTTTTTCAGTTTAATGATGTAGTAATAAGTAGCCAATGGTAATAACTTACCATTAGACCTTCCATCCCAAGGTGTTTCATATCCTAAAGAGTTGAACACTCTCTGTCCGTAGCGGTTAAATACTTCTACTGTACACCCCGGATAATCTGACAGATTTGGGATCTCCCAGCGATCATTGATCTGATCACCATTAGGAGAAAACACATTCGGCACTTTTACCGGTTTGAATACTTTCACTGTGAGCACATCAGTAGCCGTACATTGTCCAAGACCAGTAGCAGTCAGCGTGTAAACCTGGTCATGCATTGCCAGTAGTTTAGGACTAAGTACAGAGGTAGAAGAAAGCCCATCCGGAGGTGACCACTGGAAAGTAAGTACAGTAGAATCGTTTGCAGTTGGCTTGAAGAATACTTCTGTTCCCTGTGGTACAATAAAGGAAGGTCCTGCATCTATCACTGGTTGTAAATACACCACTACTTTTCCTGTAAACGGAGCAGACACACATCCTGCACCATTGATCACCGTGAGCTGTACATTATACTCACCGGGCATATTGTACCTTTTCACGGGGTTAGGATCAGTTGCAGTGCTACCATCGCCAAAATACCAGCTCCAAGTTTTGATATTGTTACCGGCATCTGTACTCTGATCTGTAAAATTATTATCAGCTCCCTCACACAAAGTATCCGGTGCTACGGTAAAACCTGCTACAGGTTGATTGAAAAAGGCATCCAATGTTTGTGACTTACTGCTGGTGCAACCATAGAGGGAGGTTGTTTCCAGCGTCACGGTGAAAGGACCTTTGGTCTTATAGTAATGAACAGGAGACCCATCTGCGCTGGTAGCAGTATTATCACCAAAGCTCCACTCATAAGCCAAAGTAGACTTATCTGCTACAGTGGTACGATTGGTAAAGACAGCTTTCCCTTCCGGCATACATATAGCAGCAGGCATTGCAAAATCTGCCACAGGCAACGGATGTACAGACACTGTCCTGATAGCGGTATCGCTAACACAATTATTGTCGCTAACCGCTACCAGTTTGACAGTGTAGGTATTCCAGATAGTATAGGTTTTATTAAATGGAGTGTTGTTTGTATGTGTTTCATTGGTACCATCTCCCAGCAGCCATTTCCAGGAAGTGATGTTACCAGTGGGAACGGCTGATTGATCAGTAATCGTAACCTGTTCTCCCAGGCACACATTATCAGTAGCATTGAAACTCGCTGCTGGTTTAGGATGTACGGTAATAGTACTGGAGATAGAATCAATACATCCTGTGCCGGTTGTAAATGTATACCATAACGTATGAGTACCAACGCCAGCCACAGCAGGGTTAAAAATACCATTGGCACTTGTACCCCGTCCTTTGTATTTACCGGTACCAGTAACACCATTGATAACACTGGCCTTTGCAACGGAAATAATACTTTTATCGTTCTCACATACAGCAGACAATGTTGTGTATGCAAGTTGTGGTTTTAGTTTAAATGTGGCTGTTACAGTTGTATCTTTTGAACAACCTTTATCTGTTGTTACAGTGTATTTGATATTATACGTTCCGAATTTTGTATAAGTATGCAGTGGATCTTCCAGTGCAGAAGTATTGGGATTAGCAGGTGTAGCCGAAGCATCTCCAAAGTCCCACGCATAGGTATTCAGCGTCTGCGCATCGGGGACAGTGGTGGTGCTGTTGAACTGTACAATCCCATTCACATCCAGACAGCTGTTAGGATAAGTAAATCCTAACAGGGGTTTGGCATATACCACCACATCTTTACTTACGGTATCGCTGATACATAAGTCACTCACCTTTACAACATGCTTTATTGTATAAGTACCAAAGCCATTGTATTGTGTTGTTTGAGCAGCAGCTGTTGTTGCATTGACGATGCTGCCATTATTGAAATTCCAGTGCCATGCATTGATGGGGGCAGTACCACCAAAGGTAGACTGATCTGTTACAGATACACTACTACCTTCGCACAGTGCATTTACAGAAGTACTGAAGTTAGCAACTGGTGGTGCAAAGATGGTAATAGGGATAATGGTATCTGCTATACACCCTTCTTTGGAAATCACCCTGAGCTGTATGTTCTGCTGTCCTGTAGCAAACTTTCTGTGCACATCCTGTCCGCTGTCTTTCGCAGCACCAGGGAAGGTCCATTTCCATCTGTTTATATCATACCCATTACCACTTGAACTGCCTTTAAAATAAACGGAATCCAGCGCACAACCTGTATGAGTGAAAGTAAAATCTGCTTTTGGTTTTCGTTGTACCGTCACAGAGATCTTTACAGATTCTGTATGGTCGCATTTTTCAATACTGGGATGCGTATTGATGATAGTAATATCGTAAGTGCCTGTATTGCTGAACTGGTAGGTACCAGGTAAGGTGTATTTATAATAAGGTACACCGTTTACCATTTCCTGTCCTGTACTTACCGGTGCGTTTACTGTTACATCTGCATTAGGCGTAATAGCTGCACCCAGCGGATTGATGACCCACACCATTTTCGTGGGCTGATAAGCCAGCAGTACAGAGAGTTCTACTGGAGTCTGTGTACAGGTGAAAGCATTTTTGGTAGAAGAAGTATCCTGTTCATTATGAATTACGCCCATTACATTCAGGTTGTTAATGAGTGTACCTGCATTGTAACCATAACTTTCCACACTACCCAGTCCATACGTTATTGCGGTGAATCCGGAATCACTCTGTACCAGACACTGTGCTTTGGATGCTATCCATTTTTTGATTCCTACCGTATAACCCGGAAGGTTAGGATGTGGGTAACTGTATGTAAGTGCTCCTGCACCTAAAACCCCATCAATATTAAGGGATGGAATACCACCTTTGGGAATGATCATAGTGAGATAATTCACAGTGATACTTTCTACAGTATTACGGTAAAAGCCTATTTTTTTAATAGACTGTTCCACAGGGCTGAGGTATATCATTTCGGGGTCTCCGTTTCCACCGGTATTGGGGCACGCACCTGAAGAAGACATGAACTGTGCTACCAGAATGGGTTTATCTGCCTCTATATAATCGGCTGTATTACTAACAAACCTGTAATAGGAATTTCCTATCAATGAAGCTAATGGAATTACTGTACCGTTTCGCTTCACTACAGTTGTCGGATCTTTGACTACTACTTTATAAATGTTGGTCATCAGGCTGGCAGGCGTATTATCTACTGAAGTAGGTGCCGTTAAATAACGTTTCCCCCATGCCTGGGAAGGGAATACCTGCTGCATATTATTATCACCACTACTACCCTGTCCAGGTATGCAGCCAATAACAGTGCGACTACTTCCTGAAAAAACCGCTACAGGAAAACAGGTGTCTGCACTGTTAGCAATGGAACGAACAGTTGTACCAGTTAGTTCCAGACCGGTAGCACCTGTAGTAGCACCTACCACCTGGTACACCTGCCCTTTATTCAGTGTTACCGTAAATGGAACTCCTGCGGGGCGGCCATTACGGGTTAATACGGAGGGAGTTATTTGAATCTGAGTATTATCATGATCGGCTACTACATACATCCACGAAAAACAGTCACTGGCATAACTCTGCTCACTATTAAGTGATACATAATAATATCCCCATGTTTCTGTAGGCATGAGCGTAGTAGCACCGGAAGAAGCACTTCCATAAATGTGTGCATATGCTACGATAGGTACATCACTCGTGATATGTATTCCTTTTTTTGTGAAGAGGCCTTCTCCACCGGTACCACCAAAAAGAGGAGGTACAGAATATAGTCGTGCATCAAAGGCTCCCGACTTAGGAATGAGATCTGATGCAATTACTGTATTTGCGGGAATGGTGTAGCTCCTTGTCCAGGTAGTACCGTCCAATGTAACCGTTACCTGTGCGGGTTGTTCCGCACTCAGATAAAGAATCATTTCCTGACTGTTGGGCTGTCCGGGTTCCATGAACTCATGATGGCCGTAGCTCACCCAGAAATCCTTCCCTTTATTAGACAGGTTCTGGGCATATGTTGCAATACCAGTGATGAGTATTAATGCAATCGTTATTGAGAGGGATTTGCTGCTAGTGCCCCCGCCAGATGGCGGAGAGCACAAGCAAGCAAATATATTTTTAACAGGGATCATTGTGTGCAGTTTTTAGCTTACCGAATCAGGTTAACGGATCCTTTTCTTTCTATCTCAGTACCATCCAGCAGTTTCAGTTTACATACATAGATGTATACACCAGAGGGTTGTCCTTTGCTCTTAAAGGAGCCATCCCATCCTAATGACTGAGTATTAGATTCGAATACTTTTTCACCCCACTGGTTGAAGACCATAAAGTGTACTTCTTTGATGATGGCACCATATATCTGCAATACATCATTGAGACCATCACCATTCGGAGAGAAAGCATTCGGGATATAGATACCATCGTGAAGGGTTACAGCAGTTACCGGATCAGAGATCTTATCGATACAACCTTTTGCTTTTACAATCAGTGTAACAGATTGTACAGGTCTTAACCCGCTAACAATATGTTCTAATCCAAGTGATCCGGAAGAAGGCTCAATCCAGGTAGCGCCATTATCCAGCGACACTTCATAACCTGTTGCACCAGTGATAGCATCCCATCTGAACCTGATAGCGTTCACACCTATCGAGTCTGCAGTTACTACAGGAGCTACCAGTTGCGGCAGTACGAGTAATACTGCAGGTGTGCGGCTACTGCCAGGGCAACCGGCTTTTAATGTTTCTACATAATAGATGCCTTTGCTGCTTACTGATGGTACAGTATAGCTGGTTCCTGTACCTAACAGTACTCCTCCGGTAGCGGCATTATACCAGTTGTATACTACGCCTGCTTCAGGATTCTGTACATTGAAAGTGACATCGGTACCGGAACAAACAGTGATGGTATCTTTTACCAGTGTTGCAGCACCAGGATCATTCACAACAACTTCTTTTGCTGTATCACCGATACAACCTTCAGAAGTGATAATGTGCAATTCTTCCATATAGGTGCCTGCGGCCGGATATTTTTTGGTTACACTTTGTGTAGCGCCAGTAGTACCATCTGCAAAATTCCATTTCCAGACATTGATCGCTGCATTATTTTCTGTTACAACAACACCATCCAGCACGGCAACATCACTGATACAACCAGAGTAATCTATGCTGAAGTCTACCACAGGGGCACTGATCACTTTTATTTCCAGCATCACTTCGGCAGTATTATTACAACTTTCTATATCGGGGTGACCCATCAGCACAGGGATGTAGTACATTCCTGGTGTGGTGAACATATAGTCGCCGGACAGAGTGAATTTGTAATATTTCTTTCCGTTCGCTTCTAATGAATCCACCGGCACCGGATTAGTCTGGGTCACATCTGCAGCAGGTATCAGGTTACTTACCTTGCTTAATTGCCATGTCAGCGTTTTAGGTATTATCGGCAACATCGCAGTAAAGCGGAACGGCGTTTTAGCGCAGGTATATTTACTTGGAGTACCACTTGAATCGTAAGTATTATTGAAGCTCGTCTTCATATTCAGATTCCTTACCAGTGTACCCGCATTGTACCCGTAGCTTTCTGCACTACCCAATCCATAAGTGATAGCTGTAAAGGCAGAATCACTTGTTACAATACATTGGGCTTTAGCGGCTGGCCAACGTTTTACCACTACCGTGTAACCAGGCTTATTCGGGTGATCATAACTATAATCGTATGTGTTAACACCATCTATCAATATAGAAGACAATGCAGCTGTAGGCGTAATTAGTGTGAGGTAATTCGTAACGATCACTTCTACATTATTACGGTAAAGACCTACAGTATTAACTCCCTGTTCTATCGGGCTGAGATAAAACATTTCAGGATCCCCATAACCATTTGTGTTAGGACAAGTACCGAGGGAAGAAGCCATAAACTGAGCTACTGTAATAGGTTTATCAGCTTCTATATAATCGGCAATATCACTCTGATATTGATAGTAACGGCCATTTATTAATCCTCTCAGTCGTACACCATTCAGGAATACTGCTGTTGATGTATCCTTCACCATCACACGGAAAATATTCGTCATCGCCACTGTAGGATCATCATCAGTAGAAGTTGGCGCGGTGAGATAATGTTGTCCCCATGCCTGTGAAGGGAAGTTCTGCTGAATACTATTATCTCCGTTGCCACCTGCAGATCCATCACAACCAATACCTGTACGGCTGCTACCGGAGAACACTCCCACAGGATAACATTTGCCTGCAGAATTAGAGATGGAGCGGATCTTACTTCCTGACAGATCATAACCTTCACTACCCGTTTTTAAAGCTCCTAATACCTGGTAAATCTCACCCTTGTTCAGTGTAACCGTGAAAGGTACTCCTGCAGGGCGACCACCTAATGTAGGTACTGAAGGCGTGATCTCTACCACTGTATTATCATTATCTGCCACTACATAGAACCATGCATAAGTATTGGTGCTGTAGTACTGACGGGACATCAATGCATAATATTCATAACCGTAAGTACCTACAGGCAATAACATGGTAGCACCGGAAGAAGTACTTCCATAAATATGCGCATACGCTACTATAGGTGCATCACTCTCAATGCTGATACCTCTATCTGAAAGACCTTCTACAAGCAAACGGGCATCACTCAATCCTGCTCTTGGGATAAGATCACTCACCAGTACACTTCTCGCTGCTACTGTGTATTCTTTCTTCCAGCTGGTACCATTTATTTTTACTGTAACATGTGATAACTGAGTTGCACTCAGGTATAACACCATGCTCTGTGTGTTAGTGGTAGTAAAGAACTGATGATGTCCATAACCTACCCAGAAACGGGTACCCCTGTTGGAGCTGTCTGGCATAGCCGGTATTACCGGTACATCAGGAATATTACCTTTCAATCCTGTAAATCTGTCCAGATATTGTAAAGAGCTATCTGATATAATATTGGCGGTTACATCCACCTTACTGCTATCATTCACCAGCCATACAGAATCTGTATCTGTTCTACCCAGGCGGATATTCTTTTCCTTATCCATAGTACCTTGCCATGAATCCACATAGAATTGCTGCAGATCAAATTTGTAGGCACCTGAACCGGTTGCATCCACATCAGTATAGAAGTACATGAATTCTCTTCCTGCTGCCAGTTTTGGCGGTTTGATACCGGAATATCTCTTTAAGGTGATACCTGTCGGTACTGCTGTTGCAGGTGACCATGTAATTTTAGCTACGGTATCTGTACCAAACATAATGCGTTGGGTAGTACCGGCTGCAGGTGCCAATGGTATTGGCTGTAATAATGGTGGTTCTACAGCTGGCAGGAATTCATATGCTCCCATATCAGGAACACCTTCTGCCAGTGTAACAGGACGGTATTGATCATTGAAATCACGATCGTTACCTGTTACCTGTACACCACGTCCATGAATAGCCCATACATCTGCGTTATTTACATCCGGCTCCAGGTTAGCATTACTTACAAAGGCCGGTTTGTATACGATAGAGCTGAGATCAAGATCTGTAGCTGTTCTCCAGTCGGCTAATGTAGCATAGTTAGCAGCCGCAGATGTAGATCTGAAGAGGTTTGTACCAGAAGTATAAAATGTATTATAATCACTGTTGAGGTAAAGAGGGTTCGCTGCGAGTAAGGCATATCCTCCACCTGCATGTGAGAAAATGTTATTGCGTATTTTAATATTGCTGGTGGCAGCAGATGTATTGCTGAAATAACCAGCTACGTTATTGGTAGTAGATGTAGCAGTACTATGTATTGAGTTATTAAAGTAATTAGCATTACTGTTACCTATACTATACAATGCATAAGAACTGGCAGCCGAAGTGGCTATACTCACTACGTTATTGACAGTTTTATGATTACTGCAACTGGTAATATATAATCCATACAAGATACCGGTGTTGCCGGTGAGGGCCAGTACTTTATTTGCAACAATTGATCCGGAGATCCCCTGTGTACCATTACTGTTATCAACGTAGATACCGTATGTACTGGAATTAGAATTACTGATATTCACCTTATTCTGTGAGATACGGTAAGCTGTATCACAATAGCTGGCGTAGATACCATAGTTAGGTGTGCTTCCTGCCGTGGTGCGGTTAATTGTGTTCCTGGTAATTACTGCATTAGCTGCGTTGAGAACATAAATACCATTTACATAAGCACCATTCACTGTATTGCTATCTATCACCAGTCCTGGTGCCAGCATAGTGTTAGATGGACCAGAGAACCAGATACCGCTGGCACCATTGGTAAAGGTGTTACCGATGATAGTGTTCTTTTTCCCGTTAAAGGCATTGGCGTACACCCCTGCTATGTTTGTACTGTTAGTAGTGGTAGCAGGCATGTTGATCTTATTGTACAACAGGCTGTCGTAAGCTGTTACACCTGTCAGTTCAACTACTCTTGCATTAGTAGTACCCGTAGCGGCGATGGTCAGGTTTTTATAAGTAACAAAACTTGCACTATCCAGTTTCAGCACATAGTTATTAGCAGCAGTTGGTGCGTATGTCAATGTTACTGAAGCAGGATTCCCATTCTGGCTGCGGAAGGTAACGCGACTGGTATCTGAGGCACCTCCTATTTTATGCATGCGCACCTGTTCGGTATATGTACCGGGTACTGCTTCAAAGATCACCTCACCAGCAATACCACACTCCATAGCAGCTACTGCTGCTACAAATGAAGTGAAGTTCCTGGAACCTGACCCTGCAGGATCGATAGTATACAGGCCTTTCATCAACGGCGTATTCATGCTTACAGATGTTACAGTAGAATAGGCCGTATCTGTACCACTGCACACAATGCGGCAGCGGTAGAAGTTGGTCATTCCAAGTTCTGTTTTATATCTGGATACATACATGGTATCAGTGATATTGATCCACGGACCATTGGCTGAAATAGCGGCCTGCCATTGATAGGTAAGTCTGCCACCAGGTGTGTTACCTGTGAGATCCAGAACAATTGGCGTACCCACGCAAATGCCTGTATTAGGAGTTACTACAGCCGTACCTGCATTGAGTGGAGTAGTACAAAGCTGTATATCTATTTCATAAGCACCTATATCCGGTTTAGTTGCACTTCTCGTTTTATGCAGGATATCTGTAGTAATACCTACCGGCTGACCAATATTATCTATTGAGAAGACTACCGGTGCAAGGTTACCATTCGCCACATCAGCAAATACCGGATCTGTGCTTACAGAAGCAGCATCCATAGCGGTAGTTATCTGCCAGTCGGTAAGCGTAATATATCCTGTACCGTTATACCCAATAAAGTTATTACTACCACCACCTTTCACATAATAATCATTGTTATCAGCAACTATCTCTGTTGTTGGGTCACTCAGATAGATAGCATGTTTAGCGTTGGTACCAGAAGCAGTAATAACAACAATATTATTGATAAACTTCAGTTCACTGGTAGCGGATGTTTGATAGAAACCTCTGGTAGTATAGGAAGACGAACCTCCTGTATTATCCATCAGGATCGTGTTATGATAATAAGCAGCATTGGCAGATCCTGCGTTGTAAAGTGCAGTCGCAGAGCCCTGTCCTGTAATATTATAGAAGATATTATTGGAGATTACATTTGTTGCTCCAGTAGGTGCATTTGTAAAATTAAAGTAGATCCCGTAGAAGGAATTGGTTGTTGACAACATAGCTCCATAAGGATTTGTAATTCTGTTCTCCGTTATATTTAACAGTCCATTATCGCTGCTAGCATAGATCGCATAGTAACTAAATGATGAACTAGTGCGGGTTGGACGGGTGATCAGGTTGCCACTGAGCAATGTGTTATAAGTATTGTTCAGATAGAATCCATAACTGTAAGATTCCTGGATTGCATTACTTATAAAACGGTTACCAATAACCGGGTCAGAGTTACCGCCCACCAGTGTTACACCATAGTAACCACCAGTAACAGTATTGTTACTGAAAATATTACCTGTACAACGGGTTTTACCTGTTGTAGTCGCATCATTATTTACCGCATTAATTACAATACCTGCATAGAGAGACGAAGTAGAAGTATTATTGGTGATGATATTACACTTGCGGATTGTATTACTGTCTGCATAGTTAACCAGTTGCACACCATACCCGTAAGTACCGGTGCCGGTTGCATCAATGGTGAGGCTATCGAAAGTAGTATGATCTGCCTGTCTCAGTTTTATTACCGCACGTTCATCTGTGTTAGACGATGTGAAGTGAATAGTATTACCATTACCCAGGAAGGTAATCGTATTAATCGCTGATACACCTCTTATAGAATCAAGCACCAGTTGCTCTTCATAAGTGGTACGTCCAGGTACAACATTAAAGATCACCGGACCGCTGATACCACATGCCATAGCAGCCTTCGCAGCATTAAAGCTCACGAAGTTCACAGCACTTGCCGGAGCCGTTTTATCAATCGTATATGTACCTCCAGGCAATGCAGGATTCACGGTTAACAATACCGGATCTGAATAGGTGGTATTGGTACCGCAGGTGACTGCTGCACGGTAGTAAAGCGTTCCTATTGATCTTATACTGGTATCCGGATAATTGATAGGAGCGCCCAGGTTTGTATAAGTACCAGTAGCCGTTGTTGAGTACTGCCACTGATAAGTTTGGGTAAGGCCTATTGAATTACCAGCCAGATTCAATGATACGGGCATATCTATACATACCGGGGTAATATTCACTGTTGCAGAACCTGCTGTAGGAGGCGAAGTACATACCGGAGGTGTAAATTCATAAGCGCCCATATCCGGCGTAGCAGTACTACGTGCAGCACTATTGATATCTTCCAGGATGCCGATCGGTGTACCTCTGTCATTGATCGCTGCACTGGTAGGCGAATAATCGCCAAGAGTTATATCCTTGTAAATAGGATTACCGGAAATGGAATTAGCATCTTGCAATGCATTTGCTTTCCAGTTAGCCAGCGTAGCCTGATTAGTTGTGTAATACCCGGTGAAGGCATTCGCTGCCGCAGGACTAATAAAAAGATCATTATAATTTGAAGTGATCTGACTGCTGGCAGTATTGAAATAAAGGCAATGTTTTGCATTCTGTCCGCCGCGGGTAATTGTTATAATATTATCGATAAAATTAACCCCTCCAGCATCTAAAGTCTGATAAAAACCTCTTGTAGAATATGACGTTCCCGGAGAGGCTGTCCCATCGAGTGAAAGCGTATTATGATAATACCAGATGTTATCAGAGCTGCTATTGTAAATCGCGTATATACTACCGCTTCCTGACAGATTGTACATCAGGTTATTGCTTATCACGTTTTCTAATCCCGGGATTGCATCCACACTGGAAGTGTAGATACCATAGAAAGTACTGGTACTTGCCAGGGCACCACCAAAAGGATCTGTAAAACGGTTGGCATTGATAACTACTTTGGTGCTGAGACCCGTCATATAAATACCGTAGAAATCAGCCACGCTTGCGCGGGTGGGTCTGCTAAAAGTATTTTTCTCAATGGTTGTATTGAAAGAACCCAGTATATAGATCCCGTAGTTATAATAATCGCTGATTTTATTATTGATGATTTTATTGCCTCCATTTGGAGCATCGGTAGTATTACCCACCAGGGTAATACCATAGTAACCACCAATAATGGTATTATTACTAAAGGTATTATTATCACATTTCCCCGTACCGCTGTTCGTAGCGGAA
Organism: Chitinophaga sp. CF118; assembly: GCF_900112615.1. Classification (GTDB taxonomy): domain Bacteria; phylum Bacteroidota; class Bacteroidia; order Chitinophagales; family Chitinophagaceae; genus Chitinophaga. Next base: position 435,992 of record NZ_FOMK01000004.1, read on the forward strand.
TTAGCAGAAGGGCTAACTACGATACCTGCATAATTTGTAGAAGTAGAAGTAGTATTACATATGATAGTACAATTATTAATTGTATTAAAGTCTGCATCATTCAGCAACTGCACTGCAAAGCCATATTCAGCAGTTGAAGTACCCAGTGCATTGATCACAAGTCCATTGAAAATAATATAATCCGCACCATTCAGTTTGATCACTTCCCGTTCATTACCATTAGTAGAGAGGAAAGAAAGTGTGTTTGCATTACCATTAAAAGTAACTGTATTGGTAGCGGAAGCACCGGGAACAGGGATCATGTTCAGTTGCTCATTATACGGCCCTGAACCTGTCACTACGTTAAAGACTACCGGTCCGTTGATGCCGCATTTTATATAGTTGTAAGCATCATTGAACGAAGCGAAGTTACCACTGCCGGTAGGCAATGCTTTATTAATGGTGAAAGTACCTGATATCAATGTAGGACTTGTAATCTGTGCGCTCGAAGAGTTTGCTGATGCAGCACTGGCTGTACATGTAACTACGCACCGGTAATAAGTAGATGCTGTCTGCGTAGTTGTCAGTACACCTGTAGTTGCGCCCGGGATATTCGTCCAGGTAGTATTATTGGGAGAAGATTGCCATTGATAAGTAAGACCTGAAGCAACTGTATTGCCGGTAAGAGAAAGTGTGAAGCTTTCATTGAGACACACAGCGGAAACATTTGATACTGTAGTACCTCCAACAGGTGTGCCTGTACATGCAAGTGCGGGTGTCCAGTTAAAGATGATATCCGGCCTGGTGGTCATATCACCGGTATTGGAAACCTGTGTAGTTCCACAAAGACTAAATCCCGCATCCTGCCGGAAAGTATGAGACCCGTTAAAAGACAATCCTGATGTATATGGGAAGCTGGGGTTACCAGACCAGTCATCTGCACCACCACAAACTTCTATCAGAATGTTATCTGTACCATTCCAGAAAAAGCCTGGTGTAAGAGTGAAAACGTTCAGACCCAGCACCGGCGTGTAGTCGACAGGGCCAAAAGCGTTGTTCCCTACCGGTTCCCAACTGGCATCGGAGAGAGATGCTACAGTAGTACCTACAATTTTTATAGCAAATTGATCCGCAAGATCAGCATCATTCAATGTGATTGCATTGAATTTTACCGCATTGATAAAACCAGGTTGCATACCTTTAGCAATCAGCTCTGAGGCTTTATAAAGGTATTGCGCACGGTGTCCTTCATAATAGTCCTGTATAGGACATGGATAGTCGAAATTACCATTGCTGCCTGTAGCAGAGCCAATGGTGATATCTGTTTGCGCATACGCTCCCGATGCTGATAAAAGCATGAAGAGCAGGTATAACGTAGTTTTCAATAGTCCAGAAACGGTCTTAGTTCTCATATGGGTCTTATTTATACTAAGGGTTCAAAAATGGATGTGCATCAGCGTAACCAGGTGATCCAGCTACGTGCATCTTTAGCGTTTACCATATCATAGGATAACTCGCCGGTCTGCACGAAATAGAAACCCGTAGGTTCAGTGTATTTGTTAGTAATATTTGTTACTGCAGTAGTGGCACTGGCAGGTGTAGTTCCTATCGTCGCCGTATTTGTAAAAACAACGGTGCCATTGGTATTAAACCGGGCGGTGAGGCCTGGTCCGAAAGCGCTCGATGTAAATACAGCACCGGCATCAAGGTTGGTGTTCCAGTTTGGGTAATAAAACATGAACTGGAAACCAGGAGTATTCTTTATGCCATATGCATCATCCACACCATCTACATGGAAGCCATCCAGGGAAACCCAGTAAGAGCCAATATCAGCTACATAGTTCCACCATCTTTTTCCGGCGGTATTATCTACTACAAGGGGTTTTATAACGCCGTTGATGGTGGCATCTGCGTTATTTACTTTAAACTTCAGTGCCTGACCCGGAGCATCCCAGGTAATATTTTCAAAGGCACTGATATTCTGTTTGCCGTCACTAAATGGAGTGGTTAGCGCAATACCATTACTGGTATGGTAATACGCTGTATTAAAGGTCTTTGTACCATCTGTAGTGGGCCATACAAATTGGATCCTGCGGAAAGTTTTGTCTACATACATATCGTATGTACTTCCGCCAGCTGTAAGCTGTTTAAAGTAAGTAAGGAACCGGGAAATATTATTGAACTCCCAGTTCCGTTTTTTCTCGTAATAATCCTGTGCCTCCTGTGAGGTAGCTTTGACGAGCACGGCTTTACTACCATGCAAACGTCCTGTAAGTTTGATTGTATCACCGTAAATGCCATCAATGGCAAATTCAAAATCTGAATATAATCCCACGCCATATGTACCACCATTATTGCTGGCGTCGGGATCACATAGTACATGTATATAAGAATAGGTATCAAACAATAGTGAAGGTTGTTGCAATGCTTTAAGGCGATAACTGCTTTCTTTTACTGTTACGGCAGAAAGCGAATCAAAATCCGAAAACATCTGTACCCGGTTTGCAGTATCGAACTTGAAATAAAATCCAAAAGGTGTTCCGGGAATCCCTGAAGGGTATACAAATCCTCTCCAGCCATATTCCGATCCTGTTAAAGCGGAACTATATTCTGCCAGTATTTTATTGATCCTTTCGTCCGGAGACTGATCAAAAACAAAATCATCTTTTCTCGTACAGGAAGAAAATGTTGCCGTGATCAGTAAAATATATAATAATAGATTTTTACTCATAAGGATTATTTTGTAGCCCTCCCGGGTATTCATCAGTTGGTTTAATAAAAAAGATCGTCTATAGATTTTCTGGTACTACGCTGCAGTCCGTAGAAATCGATGTTATAGGCCGACTTAAAGTAGCTCACTACCATCGCTTCCTTTTGTCTGAGTTTGGCCTGGGCCTGGACTTTAGTAACACCATCTTCACTTACGCCGTCGGGTACACTATTCACTATCTTATCAAATCCTCCACGTCCTTCGGTCAGCATGGTAGAAATCATTTCTACAAAGTCTTCGTTTTCACTAGACATTGCATAAGGGGTAACAAAACCCGCATGCAAAGCAGCTGTATCCTGTATGTTATTCCAGTTGCCTGTATAAAAGCCTGCGCAGATCTTTTTAAACTCAACAGGATACATGATCGTCTGGTGAAGAATATGACCAAATTCATGCTCTATTACATGGAAGATCTGTTTTACATTGGCGGTGTCCCGGAGGGAGTAACCATCCATATCTTTGGTACGGAATTCATTCAGCAGATACATCACTACTTTACGTCCACCTTCTGCAGTACCAAGCGTAATGGTTTGGTTATCATTCCAGCTGGCACTACCCGACAAGACGAAGAATTTCGGGCTATACCTTTTGAAAAAGAGAGACCCTGCAGCATTGATGTAATTATCTATCCATACTTTTTTGATTGCACGTACAGCAGGTATCACTACTTCTTCCTTTGGCGGAACCAGTGTTTTAGTTACATCGAATTCGAACTGATCCCACTTGTATTTTACATCTATGTTATAGGGCACTGTAATCGTATCATGCAACCAGGCATCCAAAGATCCCGGGACCCAGGTATCGCCACCCAGGCCCGGGATATTCTGCACACCACTGAGATCGTCCTTTTTAGAGCAGGCACCCAGCATCGCTACCGAGAGCAGGAAAAAGAATGCGTTTATAAGTTTCATATTGCTAGTTTCTTTTTAAGATTTATCAACGTGGGTTCAACGTTATACCGGACGTTAGTGCAGATGCAGGGATCTGTAATACGCGGCGCTTATCATCTGCGCCCAGTGTCAGTTCCTCTCCAAAAACGGTGTAATGCGTTACACTTATCTTATACCGCTGCAGGTCAAACCAGCGTTGTCCTTCCTGCAGATATTCCGCACGTTTGAAATCCATGATAGTATTTAACAGCGCATTTGCCAGAGAGGAAGTCTGATAATAAGTTTTGATAGAACTGGTTGTGATTCTATGGGCAGCAGTACTATAACTTTTGATCCTTTTGCTGGCAAAGAGATTCATATCAGCCAGTACGGCATCCGTATTTCCCAGATAAAGATTCGCTTCTGCCCTGTTGAATAATACCTCTTCTGTAGTAAAAAGTGGCACCATCACATAAGGATCACCGATAGTTGCATTTACAGAAGACTTTACAAAGTATTCTGTCAGCTTTGGCACAAAGTAGTCCCTGGTGCCATAGTAGTATATGGGATATACAAAATTGCCTCCGGTAACGTTCTGACCAAGGATTGCTGTTTCATGTGCATAGTCGAGTCCATATCTGTACCGTCCTACATAGCGGCCATACGCTGATGGTGTTTCTACCAGCAGGAGATTTGCTTTCTCAGAAGCGTTTGAATAAGTGGCGTATAACTCGGCAGGAGTCATAGTACTGTACGTAGTATTCCACGGACGCATATTACTGGCCAAATCATTATTAGGAAATGTCTTATTCGCATACTCCACTACTTTCCGATAATCTTTTTTAAAGAGATAAAATCTTGTAGCGAAAGCATATGCTGCGGATGTATTAAAATGATAATGTGGTACTTTATATTTCACATCATTGATAAGGGGCAGGCCCTGCAACAGATCCTTTTCGATCATTTCATATACATAGGCAACTGTTTTCCGCTCGTATTGTTTCATAACAACCGTCTCCGGTGTTGTTACATAAGGAATACCGGCATCCTGAGCAGCAGTAGTGGAATCATAAAACTTTGAGAAGAACGTGACAAGCATAAAATGGGCATATGCCCTTGCTACCAGTGCTTCTCCCTTCTGTGCCTGATACAAAGAAGTATCTGCTGCTGCTGCACAGGCTTTCAATGCGTTATTGGCGGAAGCGATAGCTGTGTAGCATGCTTGCCAGTACATTTCAGGAGAGTCTTCTTTTGTGTCCTGCACATCGCTGAAACTGAACGGATCCTGATTGGTTCTTTCAATCACACCGGCTCCTTTATCAGCTACATTATCTGACATCGACTCACAAAAAAGAATATAGTTTGCCTGCGGATAAGCGGTACCTAAAAGTTGGGATACTTTATCCGGTGTATCCAACTCGGTCCAGGTACTGTCGGGAGACTGATCAAGGTATTTGGTACACCCTGACAGTGTAAATATGCTTACACTAATGACCGATATCTTTATAAAAAATTTCATCATAACCATCTTCGTTTAGATACCTACTTTTAATGAAAGAGTAAATTGCTTTTGAATAGGCTGCGCAACACCACCCGTATTGAAAAACTCAGGATCCTGTCCTCTCAGTCGTTTGTCTGCATAGATCAACCACGGATTGATTGCCGCTGCAGTGACAGAGATGCTGTTAAATGCCGTTCTGTTTAGTATACTTGCCGGCAAGATGTAAGAGAGTGATACGGTTTTTAAACGGATCAGATCTCCCTTCGCTACTCTTGCTGTTGAATAGTTATAGTTATTGTAAGGATAAGCACCACCTAAAAGGACATCTTCCAGTCTGTCAAGGATTGAAGGAGTTTGAGTAACCGTCTCATCACCAGGCATAATCCAGCGGTCATAAAACTCTTTAGGCATAGCATCCAGGTCGGAATAAGAAGTTTTAAAGGCAGGATACATCCTGATTTTATTCCCCCACTGGTAGGTTACAAATACGTTCAGGGATAATGCCTTGTAGCGGAATGTGTTTGAGAAACCACCTGTCACAGGAGGATCTACCGGACCTTCATATACCAGGTGTGACGTATTCTGATCCTGCAGGTATACATCCTTGCTCAGATTTCCATTTTGGTTAATAAACTGCGGTGCTCCTGATTTTGGATCCAGGCCTTTGTATTGCAGAGAGAATAATCCTCTTACGGGATAACCCTCTTTATTTCCTCCCTCTGCTACCACAAGATCAAAGATGAGAGGGATATTTTTTGCATTGGTGATCTTATTCGTATTATATCCAAAAGTGAAATTCGCTTTCCATCCCCATTCTTTACGCTTTATCACATCGCCGCCTATCATCAGCTCAATTCCTTTAGAATTCATATCAGCATAGTTAGCTGCTTTGAAGGTTTCCCCACCGATACCGGAAGTTTTAATGATACTGATAAGGTCAAAACTTTTCCTGGTGTAGAGGTCTAATGCAAGGTTGAGCCGTCTGTCAAATAAGGTGGCATCCAGTCCTACGTTCGTAGTGTACAACTTTTCCCATGTCAGGTCATCGTTCTGGAGGTGCGCAATCTTAATGACAGATTCTACTTCAGACAGGTGTGGCCTGTTGGTGTTGATTGTTTTGTAAACAATATTGGAGTTGGTAGCAGGGCCCATACTGGCAGTTAAGCCATAACTTGCTCTCAGCGTTAGGTAATCTACCCATGGTAATTTCTGAATGAATGGTTCCTTGTCTATATTCCAGGAACCAGACAGGCTCCAGGTAGGCAACCAGCGTGCACCTGCAGATCTGCCCAGGCGGTTGGAACCATCATAACGGGTAGTACCACTCAGGTTATACTTGCTGTTATAAGCATAGGTAGCTGTGGCATAAAAAGCAGCAAAGCGATCGTAATCCCTGCTCATACCATAATAAGGGAAATTACTTTCTATTGTTTGTTTGAGAATCTTATAATCTGTGAATGCAACACCTCCGTTATTATACTGATAGCCATACCCGGTGTTGGAAGCGTTCTGTCTGTCAGCATATTTTACCTGCTGACCTATCATTGCATTTACACTGTGCTTATCTCCAAAAGTGTTTGTATAATTCAGGCTGTTACGGAAATCATAATTGATCAGCTGATCTTCTGTACGGTTATAAAATCCGCCGTATGGCAATACTATCTGTGGCAATGCATCCGGGTTATCCGGATCCCTGTAAAGGAATTTATTATTTTCAGCAATAGTAGAATTACCCGCAGAGCGGTAAGCATTTGCCATGTTACTGTTTTCTGTGATCTGGTGTTCGCGGGAAGACTTCACATATCTAAGTGCGCCCACAAATTCATAACGAAGGTTCTTAGCCAGTTTCCAGGAAAAATCTCCCTGCAGGCGCAGATCCATCATGTTCAGATCCAGGTAATTATTCTGCAGTTCATTAATGATGTTGAACGGCGCAAAGTTTCTTCTGAAATATTCCAGTTTACCATTCTGATCGTATGCTGTAAGTGTACGGCTGGTATTTAAAGAATAACTGAAAGGGTTGATATCAAAGTCGCGGTCATATTGCCCTTCTACGGGGTTGCTGGTACGGGTGAGTGCCCCCGGAGCTTTTTGCTGACGAACAGATCCGAGCACAGAGAATCCTGCAGCTACCTTTTCAGAGATTTTATAATTATTGCGAAAGTTTAAAGTATAGCGACTTACTTTGTCGGCAATGGTCCATCCGTTATCATGATAAAAACTGGTGGAAAAATAGGACTGTGATTTATCGGTACCTGAAGAAAGGCTCAGGGAATGTTCCTGAACAAAACTGGGTTTAAACAGCATATCAAACCAGTCTGTATTGGCAGAAGCATATCTTAATAAGAATTTACGTTTAGCCTCCGGCGTATTCTCTAATGGAAAGTTTCCACTTTCATCCGCGTTCAGCATTTCATACATTTTGCCATACACACCAACATCTCCTTCAGAAAGAATATCAGAAGTAAGACTTCCTTTTCTTTCCAGCTCTGCCAGCACGGACATCTGCTGAGCAGAATTCATGATATTATAATTGTTATAGTTTGGTTTCAGCTGGGTACTATAGTTACCACTGTAAGACACTACTGTTTTACCTGCACGGCCTTTCTTAGTAGTAATTACCACTACACCGTTCATCGCCCTGGCACCATATAAGGCAGTAGCAGCAGCATCCTTCAGGATATCAAAGCTTTCAATATCATTCGAATTCAAACCAGCTACAGCAGAACCCATCAGGGTAGTAGGATCACCGCTTGACAGCTGGTCATTGGAGATGTTCACCACATCTTCCAGCACCACACCATCTACTACCCATAAAGGTTTATTATCACCATTAATGGAAGTAGCACCACGTACCCGGATTTTAGGAGCAGTACCAAACGTGCTTGAAACGTTCTGGATAGCCACACCCGCTACACGGCCTTCCAGCATGCGGCTCACATCCGGCATACCATCTATTTTTGCATCTTCTGCTTTGATACGTGTAGCGGCACCTGAAAATTTATTCTTATCGATATTCTGGAATCCTGTTACTACTACTTCCTGGAGTTTAGTTGCTTTCTCTTTCATTTGTATTTTCAGCAATCCTCCTTTATAATTAGCCAGGTTTATTTCCTGTTGCTCATATCCTGTGATACTAATAATAAGTACTGCATCTGCAGCAATATTTTTCAATTCGAACAAACCATTACCATCTGTAGAAGTACCTCTGGTGGTACCTTTCACCATGACAGCTACACCGGGCAGCAATTCTTTTTTCTCTGAAGTAATAACTCCTTTTACATCCTGAAAACGGGGTGAGATGGTTCTGCTACCCTGTGGAGAAAGCATCGCACTTATCTTTTTATCGCTCTGGCGAATCACAATGCGATCGTAGATAACGGTGTAAAAAAGTGAATAGGGTTTTAATAATTTGTTTAACAGATCACCTACTTTTTCATTGTGTGCATTAACGGTTACCTTATTCACGGCAACCACTGAATTACCTGCATATATAAATGACACATCAGCCAGATTACCTATCTTATCCAATGCTTCTTTTAACAATACATCTTTCAGTTCAAGTGAGATCTTTCTATCAAGGGCATCCTGTATACCTGTTCCGGCGGAGGCTTGCAGCGTTATTGTTACAAGCAGCATCACCGTTATCAGTTTAAGAAATAGGGTCACCTTTTTATGCATGTGATTTTGAATTGTTTTGTACATTTCAGGAAATAGAGATCCGTTCCCGGTTTTTTTGAAACCAGGGCAATAGCGCACCATCCGCGGTGCGGGGCATAGTTTTTATTGGATTAACCGAATAGAATAATGGTTAACCAGATGGCATCGGTTTAGAATACATCATCATTTGATTTAGTTTGGTTGTGTGCAATATTGAGTTTACAGCAAATGGTTAACCTGCTGAGGTGGTTGACGATTAAACATAATCATCACACTACCCATGGCGATTCAGTACATCTCATTAGGCGATCAATTTTGGCTAACTTTGTCCAGGTTTACTACTGGGTTTTCATACTTTATTGACAGTTCCCTCCACTTATTAAATATCCGGTTCCACTACTGTCTTTACTGATTTTGGCGTTCAATGAAACAGCTATCAGTGTAAGTGCTTTTTCCAGATCATCCATGGTATTAACATCTCCGTAAAAAGCACAATGTTGTAACCTTTCGTCTACTGTAACATTAATATTATAATACCTTTGCAGGTCGTTTACTACTTTTAAGAGGTCGGCTCCATCATATACAAACCGGCCCTGCTGTTTTTGCATGTAAAACTTTGCATCATCGGGTGCATCTGACATTTGTAACTGGTGTGTAACGCTATTATATACCACCCTTTTATTGGCTGTCAGGATCACCTCCTCTCCTTCTTTATTACCATTATCATTTGCCTGTACCTGTACCATTCCTGTTAATACTACTACCTTCGCTTCGCCTGCACCTCTTGCTTCCATATTGAAGGAAGTGCCCAATACAGTAGTATTAATCAATGAAGATGCTACGATGAAAGGATATACGGCATTATGCTGTACTTCAAAAAACGCCTCTCCTGTAAGCGCCACAGTACGTTCTTGTTTTCCGTAGTTACCTGAATACTTCAATGTTGATCCAGGCTCCAGGTATACCAGCGACCCATCTGGTAACTTTAATGTTTTTCGATGTTTTTCGGCTACAACCACCAACTGCCTCACGGGTTTCTTTATCACGCTTATATATCCTATTCCGGCTGCCAGTATGATGACTGCTGCGGCTGCAGCTGCTCTCCACGGGCGTAACCACTTGTTCGTTTTCACAACAGATAACCGGCGGCCGGCTATTCGATCATGAATACTTTTCAGTAGCCGCTCCGATACCTCTCTTTCCAAAAGCGGCTCCTCTGTAAACAGGTCTGCACTATAGGCATCTCCTGCTATTTCCCTTAATTCTGTAAGATCATTTTCATTCAAATATTGCAGCAGCCAATCTCTGTCCTCTTGATTCCAATTTCTATTATGCAACAGATGTTTGAGGTATTCCTTTCTGTTCTGCACTATTTTGATTGATTATTTAAACTAAATACGGGGGTATATTAAAAGAGGGTGGGTGTAATAAAAGAAAAATTGATATATTTTTAAATATAATATTAAATAAGGGTTAAAACTGGGGATTTAATACTAGTAACTCAATAAAGGAGGATAAATTGCCGGGAGGTAAAGTACAGGTAAAAGCAGTTCAGGGTACGTCTAGAGTCATCCTTCGTTCATCCTTCGTTTAAAAACGAAGGATGAACGAAGGATGACTCTAGACGTATTATAGATGAATTAGATGTTTGCTTGTGTCAATTTCCTTATCCTGAACATATTTCATCACAAGTCCTAATCGTGATAGTTCAGGAAGAGGAGAAATAATACTATATATTTATTCTGCTCTTTGTTTTTTTGAATATAGTCATTTAGTTTGACCATAGCTATGGAAAGGTGTTCCTTTACAGTATTACGGGATATTTTCAATTCTTCTGCTACCTCATCATAGGTTTTACCTTCCAGTTTACATAGGGTTACTATTTTCCGCTTTTTGGGAGAGAGTTGGGCAATGGCTTTTTCTAACAACTGGTATTGTTCTTCATAGAGATTTTTACGATCCAGTGAGTAGTTATCATCAACATCGAGATTCAGCAGTTCTTTGTGAATGGTTTGTTCACGCAGCCTTTTACGTACATAGTCTACAGAAAGGTTAAAACTGATTACAAAGAGCCAGCCGGCCACTGACTGGCTAGGGTTTATTTCCTTCCTTTTTTCCCACAGTTTTGCAAAAACCTCCTGCAGAATATCTTCTGTTACAATCTGTTCCTTTACAAACTTGAAAATATTCCGGTACACCGCCTGGTGGTATTTCCAATACAGTGTATCAAAAGCACTTACTTCGTCCTGTTGTAACCTAACTACTAACTCGGCATCTTGTGTATTCATATCACGACATTTATATAATTTGTATTTTTATAATACAAATTATATTGCAGTTTAATGGGTCTGGGTTTCCAAACAAAATCTCCATCTTTCCGACAGATAAAATAGTAACATTTCTTTTTATTGTGCACTATTTTATAATAAAAAATTAAATTAAAACTATTTGAAATGTATTTAATGCTGATATATTGCCGTTGGCAATAATGCCCCTAAAGCAAGAAGGTCATCCCAGGACTAAACCCGGGATGACCTCCACTTTGTAATTTGTAACTTAACAATTAGTATTTAACTATTTTCTTAGTTTCTGTGGTTGAGCCATTAAAGATCTTCATTAAATAAACACCCTTATCCAGGTTCGACAGGTTTACTTTATCACCGTTGCTGATACGTTTAGCAGGTAATACAGTTTTACCATCCAGGGAATATATGCTCACATACAGGTAACCTCCCTTCGCAGTGCTGGTACCTTTTACAAATACCTCGTTTACAAAAGGATTTGGTGCAACTGAAAGTACAGTTGATGATTTTTCCACTTCAGTTGTGCTTACACCAGTATTTAACTTCTCTACGGTGTTACCCGCATTTGAAGTACGGGCAGCAGAAGAAGCCGGAAGTATTTTTAATGAAGAAGTCCAATCGTTCAGGTTAATTGGCTCATTATTTACATATACTGTAACCAGGCAGGAGAAATCACCACCAAATGCGTATGCATCACCTGAGAAGTTGGCATCCTTATACATGTATACCTGATAACCACTTGCAACCTTAAGGGAAGAAATATCGTCATTTGAGATACCACGTGCAATCAGATCTGCATAATTGTAGTCACCTACAGGCAGGGTAACAGCATAGCCACCATAGTTACAATCTTTGTAAAAGGTAGCAACACCTGAAGATGAAGCTGCAATAGTACCGGTAATAGCATAGCTACCCAGTGATCCGTAGTTGGAATAACCATCAGTAGCCGGGCTACCGTAACCGGTGCCAGTGATAGCTACATAATAGGTACCTGCTGCCAGCGTAGCACTGAGAGAAGCTGGTAATCCGGAAGGATTAGCAGATGTTACTACTCCACCGCTGCTGTTATACAAGGTAGCCAGAATATCCAGGTTGGGCTGACGGGTAGATGTGGCAAAATTCAGAGAAACAGCACCACCACCGGTAGTAAACCTGAATACATCCACATCACCGGTACGTTCTATTACACCTGTGCTGCTTACAGCACCTGCAACACTTACATTTAATGTAGCAGCGGCAGCAATTGTGTTACCATAATCATCAGTTCTGTAACCAATTCCAAAATTAGAACCGGCAATCTTTGCCAGGTCATCTTCTGTGTTATTGGCACTTGCATATTCGCCTTTGCTCCAATGTACAACAGGTACATAGTAACCTGCACCCATGATAGGAGCCCAGAGACCATTACCCAAATAGTAACCTTCAGATGGGCTGATTCTGCCGTCGTGTCCAAGGCTGAAAGTATGGCCAATTTCATGAGAAGCAGCATCACCTGCACCTTTTACACCACCGTTAAATACCCAGCAAGGTGTTTCATTACCCCAGTTGAAAGAACCGATATAAGCAACGCCACCGGATCCGGGAGCTGCAGTGTTGGTTGGTGTGAAGATGCAACGCATTCTCCTGTTTGCAGGATAGGTGTTGTATACAGCTTCACTGGTAGTGATATTCAGAACAAAAGGACGGTAGTCTTCACTTACCAGTTCCCATACTTCCTGTTTCTGTGCATCAGTAAGGGTAGAAGCAGCAGCATTAATCGGTGTACCGTTATTCCAGTAAGCACTGGTTACATACTGACCATCAAAGTCAAGAAGTACCACGCCATTAGCACCCGGCAAACTCTGCAGGTCAGTAACTGCTGCTGCAGTAATAGCGGCAGATGAAGCTGTTCTGGCAGACTCCTGTGGTGGTGCTGGTGAATAATCTATACAAATGAGAGAATCAACAGGCACTTCTTTTACAAAGGCAGTACCATTCTCTGAGTAGTATTTATAAGCCTTCTTAGTTTTGCGCATGATGATATTACCATTCAGCACACCATTTTTCACTTCCAGAACGAAAGAAGATCCTGGTACATTATCAATTTCACCTGCTACCAATTCTTCGCCTTTACCATCCGTACGACGGCTATTTACTTTTCCGGTAAGAATAGTTCCTTCCGCGATCTTCAGGTCAGCTGCACTGGCCAGACGGGTATTAGCACCTGCTTTAGCCTGTGATCTGATATCCTGCAGTACACCTGCTGTAGAACCTAAACGATAAGGTTGCTTTTGCTGACCATTTGTGATAACGGCAGCCATCAGTAATAAGGTAGTACCTGAAATATATTTTAGCATTGTGTTCATAGGGTAAACTATTAAATGATTAATGGTTATAATTTAGTGATACGGAACCAGTTGAGGTTAAAACCACCTGCCTGGGCATAGATACCAAAGTTGTAGGTACCTGCATTGATGGTCACTGTATGAGAAACAGTGGTCCAGTTCTGCCAGCCACCGGTAGAAGGAATGTCCATATAACCCAGTAAAATTGAACCTGCATTTAAGTCGAGTGACAATCTGCCACCACCACTAAGACTGGCTACGCGATATTCTACTTTATAAGTTCCAGTGGTTGGGATTGTGATGGAATTATAAGCCATCCAGTCGCCTGTATCAATGTAACCAACATTCTGGCCACCATTGGTATCTGTAGTACCTTCCAACTGTACACCAGCGCTTGAGCTGTAAGTTTCAGCTTCTACAGTTTTAGTAAAACCAGGGTTAGTACCACCGCCACCTTGGTAAACACGTACATAGTCTACGTACATTTTAGCAGGGAAAGCATTCTGGTCAATGTTGAACCCAGGCCAGTTACCACCAATAGCGAAATTCAGCAGGATGAAGAAATCCTTCTGGAATTCTTCTGTGCTACCAACATTATTCAGGATGTTGATTTCATTGTACTGGTTACCATCTACAAACCATCTGATATAAGCAGATGTCCATTCAATGGAATAAGTGTGATACGCTGTAACTGATACAGGTGTTGCACTACCATAAGAAGCATGGCCATTATCTGTGCCAGTCCAATGTACCGTACCGTTTACATCTGCATTGTTGTTTACGTGTTCCATGATATCAATCTCTCCGCAGGATGGCCATCCAACAGAGCTGATATTACTTCCCAGCATCCAGAAAGCAGGCCAAGAACCTGAGAAAGCAGGGATGGCTATACGGGCTTCTATTTTGCCGTACGTCCATGATTTTCTGCCCTGTGTTTTCATTCTTGTAGAAGTGTAAGCCATACCGCCATAGTTTTCTTTTTTAGCGGTAATGACCAACTGGCCGTTTTCGACAGTAGCATTTTCCTGGCGGTAGTATTGCAGTTCATTGTTACCCCAGCCACCGGAACCGGTGCCGGTTTCAAAAACCCAGTCAGGGCCAATGCTGGAGTTGAATTCATCCTGCCAGACCAGCTGCCAGTTCTGAGCCGATGCAGCACTGCCTGTGAGGGCTAGCATAGCGGTTAACAATAGAGGCAATTTTAGTGTTTTCATCATAAGGATTGTATTTGAAATGGTTAAAAAAAATATGGTTTCAGGTTTGGGTTACATCTTATCATATAAATTTCACCTTACACATCTCCGGCAGCTGAAGCATCGGGAAACATATTTTTACCAGGGAGATGTAAGGTGAAATTCATGTTATTGTTTAATAAATTTCTGCGCGATCTTCTTCATTCCTTTTGTGTACACCAGCACATAAGCACCTGCTGGTAACGCTTCCACGCTGATCTTATTCGTACTGCCTTTTACATTTAATACCTGGTTGCCATTGAAGTCGTAAATGCTGATGAGTGCACCTTCAACGTCGTAATCGCCTTTGATATATAATGTAGAAGTAACCGGGTTAGGATAAACGAGCAAGTGAGGTGTAGCATCCTCTGGCTTGCTCATAAGTTCAGGCGTTGTTACACTACTATCTGCCATTCTCGCCGCAGATGCCACCTTTGTGATCCGGATCCAGTTCAGGTTGAAACCACCAGTCTGTCCATAAATACCAAGTGCATATGTACCTGCATTAACAGTTACAGTATGAGAAATTGTGGTCCATGTTTGCCAGCCAGCTGTAGAAGGAACATTCAGAGAACCAAGTACAATCGTACCAGCATTCAGGTCGAGGGACAATTTGCCACCGCCCCTTAAACTGGCTACACGATATTCTACTTTATAGCTACCGGTTGTTGGGAAATTCACATTACTGTATGCCATCCAGTCTCCGGTGTCTATACTTCCTACATTGGAACCACCATTTGCATCGGTAGTGGCTTCTGTCTTCACACCAGACATTGAGGTATAACTTTCTGCCTGGATCAGCTTAGAAGTACCACCTCCACCGCCGCCTTTGACAATTTTTTCTTCGTGGATAGCAGAAAGTAAAGAGTAGGGACTGCTGGAAGGAAGATCCTGTGACAGTTCCCATATCATGATACCACCTGCCTGATCGTATGCCAGATCCACTTTCTTTTTAATGGTAGTAATACCATTGTAACCATTACCATTAAACGTATCTGCATAAGGACTTGCGCCACTGTTTACCAATGTTGCATACGAGCTCCAGCTTGGGCGGCCATAGAAGGGAACACCTAATATTGCTTTGGCAGCAGGTAAGCCCCTACCCTTCCAGTAATTAACTGACTGAGATGCATACGTGTAAGTGGAATGGTCATAATTATTATAATCATAAGCCATCAGCGTAAGGAAATCTACCTGGGAAAACACGGAGCTGAGAATACTAGCTCCACCGGTACCAACTACGGCAGCAGTTAACAGTTTACCCTTCGCATGTAAGGCAGAAGATAACTGTGTCATCAATGTTACGTAGTTGTTGGCAGATGCACCTGCATCAGGATATTCCCAGTCGATATCAGCACCATCCAGACCATACTGGTTTACAAAGTTGACGATGTTAGTCGTGAATGCACTGCGGTAAGAACTGTTAGCTGCCAGTGATTCAAAAGCGCCATCATCACCATTATTCCAGCCACCTACAGATATCATCACCTTTACACCTTTTGCGTGAGCCAGCGAAACGAGGCTTTTCAGCTTAGCTGGATTTTCAATACTCTGCAAACCACCGCTAGCAGTTGGTAACAGGAACGCATAGTTGATATGAGTGAGTTTACTGTATTGTACCGTATTTACATCACCAGACCAGGAGGGCATATAGCCTACCACTTTGAACTGTGCGAATGATTGTGAGGATGCGATAAGAGATGCGCCGAACAACATGCATGCGCTTATCCATTTTTTTGTTGTCATTTCATGATTATTTTGAGGGATGTATAATGTTGCCTGTTGATCTTCTCCGGTAAAATAATGTTTCCAATGCTTCACCTGCCGGAAGAAGATGCTGCAGACAATTAGTTTTTCACAAATCTCTTTGTGATAAAAAGAACAGCTTTAAAAAGATTATTTTTCTTGTGTTCATAGTTTAACGTTTTTAAGTTTTAATAACGTGAAAAAAAGAGATGCCGGTTGACAGGGTTGATATTAAATATGGTATAATCAATACAAAAGCAGCGTGTATAGGTTACTCATAGCAGCATTTTAAATATAGTTATTTTGAGGGAAAAACCTGCCAGGTATTGCTACCCGGCAGGTATAAAAATTACATACGTACAATCTTCGCACTGCCCTTACGGGTGCCTCTTGCATTACTTGTTTTGATAATCCATGTACCCTGTGGTACGCGGCTGATATCAAGACTTATTAACTGCTGACCTTTTGAACCGGCAGTATATTCTTTGTGTAATACAGGACTTGTTCCGTTCACGCTCCAGATTTCAACATATACTTTTTCAGCAGCAGTTGCATTCACCTGTAATTGCAGGGTTGAACCTGTAACCGGGTTAGGATATACAACCAGTGTCTGTAACTCTGTAGATGGATTAACCAGGTTGTTAGCAGTAGTAGCTACCATCGCGCTGCTTGTGCAGGCGCCCAGTGGCTGCCACCACCAGTCAGCTGTACCTGGAGTAACATTGTACAATGAATTGGCAAGGCTCTGATAGAGGTAGCCATTGTACACTACTTTATCACCTATGTTGTAGATAGCCGGATATACTGCATAAGCAGGTACACCAGCACAGTTACCTGTACCACCTGTACCACTTGTTACAGTGATGCTTACTGTACCGCTGGTAGTAGTTGCACCGCCGTTATCTGTAGCCTTAGCTGTGAGGGAGTAAGTACCCGCAGCTACACTACCCCATGTATAAGAGTAAGGAGATGCAGTAGCTTCACCTAGTTTAGTGCTACCATTGTAGAATTCTACTTTAGCAATAGAACCATCAGCATCTGAAGCAGAAGCAGCGATAGTAACTGAAGCAGGTGCAGTGAATGTTGCACTTGCAGCAGGAGAAGTGATGCTTACTGCAGGAGATTGGTTATTGGGGTTAGTACCACCGCAATCTTTTACATATAACCATACCTGACCACTACCTGTGTGTGTATCTGGCTGCTCATTCTGCGTCCACCATTGTGCAGTGTAAACTTTACTGTTGTAAACAACCTGCATACCGCTGGTGTAAACATTGGCTGCAGCCCATGCAGCGATACCGTCGCAAGTACCACCACCGGTGCCATTCACTACGATAGCAATGATAGATGATGTGGTAGTAGCACCAGCATTATCAGTAGCCTTAGCAGTCAGGTTATAAGTACCTGCTGCTACATTTGTCCATGAATAAGAATAAGGACTTGCAGTAGCCTGACCAATTTTAGTTGACCCATAATAGAATTCAACTTTAGAAACAGATCCATCAGGATCTGAAGCAGAAGCAGTGATAGTAACAGAAGCGGGTGCATTAAATGAAGCATTTGCTGCAGGGGAGGTAATGTTCACTACAGGTGGTTTATTGCCTGTACCACCGCCTTTAACAACCACTTCGTCATGGATAGCAGACAGCAAAGAATACTGATTGTCTTTAGGAAGATCCTGTGACAGTTCCCAGATCATGATACCACCTGCCTGATCGTATGCCAGGTCAACTTTGCTTTTCATGGTAGTGATACCATTATAGCCTACACCGTTGTAAGTATCAGCATAAGGGCTTCCTCCATTGTTAACGATTGTTGCATAAGACTCCCAGCTTGGACGGCCATAAAAAGGAACACCTAATACTGTTTTAGAAGCAGGCAGACCTTTGTTTTTCCAGTAGCTGATAGACTGAGAAGCATATGTGTAAGTAGAGTGATCATAGTTGTTATAATCATATGCCATCAGGTTCAGGAAATCTACCTGAGAGAATACACTACTTGAAACACCATCACCACCGGTACCTACTACCGCTGCTGTTAACAGCTTGCCCTGTGCATGTAGAGCAGTAGCCAGCTGTGTCATCAATGCGGTGTAGTTGCTGGAGGAAGTACCTGCGTCAGGATATTCCCAGTCAATATCAGCACCATCCAGGTTGTACTGGCTTACAAAGTTCATGATATTGGTAGTGAAATTGGTACGATAAGTACTGTTACCCGCCAGTGATTCAAATCCGCTGTCATCACCATTATTCCAGCCACCTACAGAGATCAGCACCTTTACGCCATTTGCATGAGCAGAAGATACCAGGCTTTGTAATTTGGAAGGATTTTCAATGCTCTGCAAACCACCGCTAGCGGTAGGCAACAGGAACGCGTAATTGATGTGGGTCAGTTTACTGTATTGTACCTGATCCAGTGAACCTGACCAGGAAGGCACATAGCCGATTACCCTAAACTGGGCAAAAGAGGAAAGTGACGCGATAAGGAATGCACCGAACAGCATGCATGCTCTTATCCATTTTTTTGTTTGCATTTTTGTTTGTTTGAGGGATTTAAGATTTAAAGTTCTAATCATCAAGTAAAAATTATTATTTAATAAATGATTTCACATTATGCTTTTCGCCCTCTACATTCCGGCCAGTAGACCCTGCATGTAAAGCAGATACGCTAATACGGGATGGATTCGTATAAGTTGAGTATACTTTTTTCCCTCTGGCATCTTAGCGTACCTGTGTGATCCAACAGGAATGGCGATTTGTGCGGTTACACGCGATACGGTTGCAGATAACAATAGCATGCATAAGTAATTAAAGGCTCTCATTGATCTTGGGCTTGAAGGCGTAAAAGATCTGCTCTGCATATCAAACATTAAACACGGCAGCGTTCTCTTTTTTATATTCCGTTTGGATGCGTACATCCGAACGGAATATTGCTTTTAGCATAAGAGAATTATACCCGGAAATGTTGGATTTAGCATGGCAGTCTTATACCCTGCAATAGCTGGATGAGATACCTTTTGAGAGAGAAAGAGAGTTTGAGTAAAGTTTTTTTGCATAAAGAGTGGTTAATAGACTGGAAAATTATAAAAGATCAAATGCGAACTACGTATTGAAGCGTTTTTACCTGCTCTAATCCGTAGTCCGCAATTGATTGTGTTTATTGCTTACGTTTTACATGCGAATCATCTTAGCACTACCTTTACGGGTGCCTCTTGCATTGCTTGTTTTGATAATCCATGTACCCTGTGGTACGCGGCTGATATCAAGACTGATCACCTGCTGACCTTTTGCACCAGCAACATATTCCTTGTGTAATACAGGACTGTTACCGTTTACGCTCCAGATTTCAACATAGATCTTTTCAGCAGCAGTTGCATTCACCTGTAATTGCAGGGTTGAACCTGTAACCGGGTTAGGATATACAACCAGTGTCTGTAACTCTGTAGATGGATTAACCAGGTTGTTAGCAGTAGTTGCTACCATCGCGCTGCTTGTGCAGGCGCCCAGTGGCTGCCACCACCAGTCAGCTGTACCTGGAGTAACATTGTACAACGAATTGGCAAGGCTCTGATAGAGATAGCCATTGTACACTACTTTATCACCTATGTTGTAGATAGCCGGATATACTGCGTAAGCAGGTACACCAGCACAGTTACCGGTACCACCTGTATTACTTGTTACAGTGATACTTACTGCACTGCTGGTAGTAGTTGCACCGTTGTTATCTGTAGCCTTAGCTGTCAGGGAGTAAGTACCCGCAGCTACACTACCCCATGTATAAGAGTAAGGAGATGCAGTAGCTTCACCAATTTTAGCGCTGGCGCTATAGAATTCAACTTTAGCAATAGAACCGTCAGCATCTGAAGCAGAAGCTGTGATGGTTACTGAAGCAGGAGCAGTGAATGTTGCACTTGCAGCAGGAGAAGTGATGCTTACTGCAGGAGATTGGTTATTGGGGTTAGTACCACCACAATCTTTTACATATAACCATACCTGACCACTACCTGTGTGTGTATCTGGCTGCTCATTCTGCGTCCACCATTGTGCAGTGTAAACTTTACTGTTGTAAACAACCTGCATACCGCTGGTGTAAACATTGGCAGCAGTCCAGGCGGCGATACCGTCGCAAGTACCACCACCTGTGCCGTTCACTGTGATAGCAACAGTTGCTGATGTTGTAACAGCGCCTGCGTTATCAGTAGCTTTGGCTGTAAGACTATAGCTGCCTGCTGCTACATTAGTCCATGAATAGGTATAGGGACTAGTAGAAGACTCACCGAGTTTAGTTGACCCGTTGTAGAATTCAACTTTAGAGACAGACCCATCTGCGTCTGAAGCAGAAGCAGTGATTGTAATTGAAGCTGGTGCATTAAATGAAGCACTTGCAGCGGGAGAAGTAATACTTACTACAGGTGACTGATTACCTGGGTTAGTAGTATTAGTGAAAAAGGGAGCATAGTTGGTTGCAAATTCTTTATTATTAACAGCGTCCCAGTTAACGGACCATGTCATAATACCACGCATTGCAGGGTAACCACCAGCTTTACGCAGGGTATAAGATCCACCGTAAGAAGTACCTTTCAGCAGGTAATTCAGGGCTTTCTTCACTTCTGCTACAGCAGTATATCCGCTACCAGCAGCTGCAGGAGCAGCAGGTAAACCGAATGCTACCTGATCTTCACGCAATGCAGGGAAAGTTTGAGAGGTACCTGATACAGGGAAACCCTGTAACAGCATATCAGTCATAGCAACGATAAAGTCTGCAGTAGCAGAACTGTAAGTTTTATTATCCAGTCCGTTTACAGAACCAGTATTGTACAGTTGTGGCTGAATCCATGACAGTTCATTACGCAGACCGTAGATAATAGGCAGGTAAGCACCTACCAACGGAGAGTAAGTAGCACCGTAGGCTGTCTGAACGTAGTACGTTTCAGGAGCCATTGTGAGAAGGGCGTTTTTACCCTGTGCTTTACGGTAAGCAATTACATCTTTTACCGCAGCGATCAGGTTCACAACTTTAGGTGTAGTTGGCGACATGAAGTTATTATCACCATTGTTCAGTACTAAAGAAGTACCCCCTTCGATATCAAGATCAAAACCATCGAAGTTGTAAGCATCCATTACAGATTTCATACTGGAAATGAATGCCTGTTTCTTGGTATCGGTATCTAATACTACGATACCGGTTTCTCCACCAATAGATAATAATACTTTTCTACCCTGTGACTGTAATGTTGCGATATCAGCTTTGAAATCGGCAACAGTAGCACCATCCGGAGTGAAAGATACAGTAGCATAGTCGCTGGCTGTTATACCAAAAGCAACTTCGATCACATTGTATCTTGAGTCCACATCTTTTAAGCGGATATATGGAGCAGAAGCCAGATTCCAGTTCTGCCAGTAACCAACAACTACACCACTGGTTGGATTATTAGTAGTGGTACTAACAGTTACTGAAACTGAAGAAGAAGTAGTAGTAGCTCCTAAGTTATCAGTAGCAATAGCTTTCAGTGCATAAGTACCCACAGCAACATTACTCCAGGTATAGCTATAAGGAGAAGTAGTTGACTCTCCCAATTTAGTGGTTCCGTTATAGAATTCCACTTTAGCAACAGAACCATCGCTGTCTGTAGCAGTTGCTTTGATAGTGATGCTTCCGGGAGCAGTATAAGATGTACCTGCGGTAGGAGCCGTAAGATTAACTACAGGCGCTACGTTGGTGGGAGTAGTACCATCAGCAAATACAGCATTCAGCTTATTTACCAGTGGAGAAGTGGTAGATGGGCAATAGATCAGTTTACCTCTAGCAACCTGGTTGCTGGTCATATTCAACATATCACCGTATACCTGCCAAACGATCACACCAGCTAAAGAGTTGTCTTTAATGTACTTGGCTTTCTCACCTATAGAACGTTCGTTGTCATAGCTGAGGAAATACTTGCCATTAGTTTTGTAAGGCACTTTCGCTACATCATCCCAGTATTCAGTCCAACCGGAAGCTGTAGTTTTCAGGATGGCGCTGTAGTTAGGCGTACCATCCCACAGATCCAGAGCCCAGTTTGTGAAGTCGGCACATGTAGATACCGGACCATCAGGCTGTAATGTTACGGAAGTTTTTACAGTTGCTGCATTTAAGGCAGCTGTACCACTGGTAACCACACCACGGCCATAGAAAGGTGCACCGATGTTTACCTTTGCCATGTTCACGTTCAATGTTTTCAGACCTTTCACAGTAGCATCGATAGAGAAACCTGTGTATTCAGCACCCGGATAATCGTAAAGGGGAGCATTATGACCTGCTTTATTTGACCAACCACCGTTATAATCGTAGGTCATCATGTTAAAGTAGTTCATTGAATTGTTCAGGCGTGCCCAGTCGAATCCAGACAGCTTGGAAGGAACGGCAGAAAACGCAGCTGTGATCAGTTTGTCTGAACCGATTGCAGCTCTTACAGCTTCTACCATAATAGCAAAGTTGGTATAATCAGCAGCGCTGTAATGTTCGATGTTCATACCAGCATTACCTGGATATTCCCAGTCGAAGTCAATACCATCAAAACCCATGCTGATCAGTTTTTTACAACCAGCTACGAAAGTTGCACGTTTAGTAGCATCAGCAGCCATTTCCGGATAGTGTTTACACATGCTCCAGCCGCCGATGGAAGCCATTACTTTTACACCTTTCTGGTGGGCCAGGTCAATTACACCCGGAGCACCGCCCTGTTTAGGCACTGATAACGGGAAAACGCCGGTAGCACCAGTATTTACGTTGCTCCAGCCGCTTCCTGCATTACGGTATCCCAGAGAGTAGGCATAACTACCATCTGAGATATAATACAGAGGAGCATCCAGTTCTCCGTACAACAGGTACATATCCCAGCTGCTGTAAATGTCTTCATTTACAAGGGCAGCGGGTTCCTGTACTGCACCTACCATGTAGATGCTCTTATTACGGTAATCACCACTGTGCAGTGATCCGTCTTTAGCTACGCCAAAGAAAGAGAAGTTCAGGATTGTGTACTGGGAGTAGTCTACGTTTAACTGGTTGTACCCACCTTTAGGTACGATGCCGTCAACGTTTTTCCAGGCATCCCATTGGGTGATGTAGCCGATCACCTGTTTCTTGTGGTTTTTGGTAGTAGCCGGAACTGTCGGGTTTACCTGGGCCAGCAATGACCCATAACCACATAATAGCAAAATGAGGGAAAAGAACCGCCTTGCATAGGTGCACGACAGGACATTACGAATGGTAACATTTACATTCATTATCACTGGTTTTGTTTAGACGATATGGACCTACATTGCTCTCTAACGGTTATCACTGCAAATAAAGGATCAGCCGGGTTCTAAAGGCTTTTCAGACTGATCGCCACATAGGTTGTGTGCAGAGGATAAGACCGGGTTTCATAGAATAATGACGTTTATTAAACGTATATGGTTAAGAATATGTCATGTCTTTTAAACACTCTATCAAGCTCTCACGATAAAGATGTCGTGTGTAATATGGTATGGTACTATCTAAAAAGTATTTTTTTTCCCCACTAAACAGGAAGCCCTCCCGGAAATACCGGGAGGGCTTCTTTATAAAACTATTGACTTTATTATTAATGTATGATACTCAACATTGTACGTCTGCTGGCCTGATATTGACGTTCTGTACATGGTACTCCTTTACCGCAAGGATCTTCAGGATCTTTACCGATATTTTGATAGTACAGTTTGTTGGAAGGGATTCCTTTTTTAATCAGGTAGTCAATTACAGCATAACAACGTAATGCGGAGAGATCTTTATTATAAGCATCTGAACCGCGGGCATCCGTATAAGAACGAACCATTAGTTTCCAGTCAGGATACTGACCCAGAACCACGGCTACTCTATCCAGCATTTCTCTTGAAGCAGTAGTAAGTGTAGCACTGTTAAAGTCATAGTAGAACTTCAGATGCTCCATCTTATCCAGAATAGCATTATCCATATCAGATAAAGGCTGTGACTCTGCCTTTGGCGCAGCAACTGGTTTGGCTACCGGAGTTTTTGCTGCCACAGCAGGAACAGTAACAGAATCGATAAGCGGTTCTGGTTTACCAGTCTGATGTCTGCCTGTTAACACTGGTGGTGTACCCGTAGATACTATAACTGGAGCTGTGATAGGAGCTGATACCGGTGATTTATATGGAGAGGTTACTACCGGGTCTGCTTCTGGTTCAGCAGCTGTAGTAGCCCCTGTAAGAACAGATGCTTTTTTCTTTTTTGATTTAGCTACAGGCTCTGAAACCGGAGCAGCCACTAATGGTGCAGCAACCGGAACAACTGGCGCAGCTACAGGTATCACAACCGGAGGTTTGTTGCTGGCTACGATAACAGATTCTTTTACAGGCTTTTCCGGTATTGGTCTGTCAGGAATGATCTCTGCAGGTTTAGCAGGTTCTTTGCTCGCTAAGATTTCCTTGTCTGGCACCGGTGAAGGATCTGTATAAGGTTGTATACCACCAGCACCGTTAAATCTTTCTGCGAAATGTGTATCCATGAAACGGTAGACATCATCACTACCACCACCACCGGGGCGGTTAGATGCGAAATATCCTTCGTACATATTTGCTTTCATGATGAAGCCCAGGTCATCTCCACCGGAGTTAAACGGTGCGCGGAGATTTTGCAGGATGGTCCAGTCTGTCTTTTCACCAGTAGCGCGGAAGAGATCAAATCCTCCCATACCAGGATGACCTTTACTTGAGAAATACAGAACTCCATTTTCGTTGTAGGTAGGGAATGCTTCGTCAAAAGGTGTATTGATAAAGGGACCACAGTTTTTGGGTTTACCCCATCTTCCATTCTTTGATTTCTCACTATACCAAATATCCATTTTACCTTGTCCGCCATTTCTGTTGGACGCGAAATACATGGTTTGTCCGTCACGGCTGAGTGCAACCTGTCCGGTAGAACTACCTGAATTATTGATTTCTTTCAGTGGTTCCAGCGGGCGCCATTCATCACCGGTTTTTACAGACCAGAAGATCATCATTATACGCTCACCATTTACAGGACCACGTTTTCTGCGGTTAGCGATATCTTTCTGCCATGAATTAAGTGTAACATATAAGGTGTCTTCTCTGGGATTGAAGCAGATGGGACCAACGTGATATGGTACTTTACCTAACACTTCGGGTAATATTTCTTCTACATAAGTATTAGCTACACCCTGTGCGTATTGTTTAAACAAATATGCTTTGAAGTATGGTTGATTGGTACGTGCATCGATTGCCGGGTTACGTTCCGGAGTGGAGTTCATGGACATTTTGCGATATCCGTTAGATACGAGCAGAAGGCCTTGTCTTGTTACACCACTCACCCAGTCTGCACCGGAGGAACTTAGTTCCTTGATATTCTCCATAGCCATATCAATCCTTTCAGATTTCCATGCTATAGCACTATCACAACCTGCCAGCATAATATTTTTAAGGCGCATGCTATCAGCCTTACCACTTTTAAATTTGTTGATTTGTTCTTTTGCTTCAACATATTTACCAGTGCTCTTCAGAACTTCACCATATAACAGGTGTACTGAGGAAGGGCAATCTGGTCTTGCCTGCAGACGTTGATACCAGTTTCCTGCATCATCATATTGTCCGATCTTGCTATAACATGCTGCCACTTTCATGAGTATCTCAGCAGCATGTTTACCTTTAGCCTTTTGCGCCACTTTGGTATACAAGGCTCCGGCAGCAGCATATTCCTGTCTTTCAAAAGCCTCATCAGCCATCACCCGAACACTTTTCTGCTCCTGGCCAAACAGCAACACCGGAAACAACATCGTGGTGCATAATATTATCGCGTAACAACGTAGCATACTCTTTTAAAATTAAAAATATCTGGGATTGGAAGTAGTATATTGCTTGGAATTGAATAGGATACCTATTGATATTTCATGAGCGCCCCCTGGTATTTTACTCATGTTTATATCATATGAATAGCCCACACGATATTTAGGAGTAATATAATATTCTAATATCGCGCTTGCAGCATTTGCTTTGTCCAGTGTAGTTGGTAACGCTTTACTTTTAAATAATGGCACACTTGTTCTGTATGATCCCCCTACCCAGAGTAACTGGTCGATGTGAAGCATCATGGTAAGGTCTACACCTGTAGGTCCGTTAAAATCACTTTTCAGCAAAAAGGAAGGCTTGATGGAAACATCGTCAGATATCTTGAACATGTATCCGGCAGTAACATACAGATGTTGTTTTCTACGGATGCTTTCGTAAGTATATCCTCTCCATTTATAACCTGTGCTGCTATATTTGGAAAAAAGATCTAATACAGAGAGTCCAAAATAAAATTTAGGTGTGTAATAGTAGATCCCGAACCGGGCATCTGGAGTGGTTGCTTTTGCAGTACCATCCGGAATGATACGGTCTCCCTGATCAAGATATTCCAGTTGATTACCATCCAGACCGTATTGAGTAGCTCCGATTCCGATACCCAGACATAAGCGGCGGGTATCTTCTGCATCCAGTCTTATACGATAGGAATAAGATCCGTAGATTGATATTGCCTTTTGCGGTCCGAGATTGTCCATCATAGCCTGTATACCAAGACCCACATTGGTTTCCTTGTTAGGTCTTCTTACCGGACCATCGAGAGATACACCACCTGTGGTAGGTGCTCCCGGGAAGCCGCTCCATTGCTGACGATACATGGCACTCAGGTTCATTACATCTTTGTAACCTGCATATGCGGGATTTACGCTAATCCCATTGAAAATATACTGACTGAACTGTACGCTTTGTTGTGCGTGGGCGCCTGCTACAAGGCAGAATAATAATGCTACAGTAAGCCATTTCTTTTTTGTGTACATAGTTGCACTTTTAGGATCACAGTTCATCATTATCTTATTATCATTACCCATCCTTTATATAACTTTATCTTTCCTGCTGCGTCTTTCAGTTCGAAACGGTAATAGTAGGTTCCTTCACTCAAACCGGCTGCAGACCAATTGTTTTGATAATTCTTGTTCTGATACACTTCATTACCCCATCTGTTGTAGATGTATAATGCACTACCCGGATAATTCTCTATAAGTCTTACAACGAAGGCATCATTCTTACCATCTCCATTGGGAGTTACTACATTACTGATGAAGAGGTCTGCTCTTGTACCAGCTATAGGTATGCTAGTTTCATATTTACTAGCATCGCAACCGGCTACAGTAGGGTCACAACCCAAAGTGTGAATAATAGTATCCCCGTTAGAGACATTCGCAGTGCCTTTAATATTTTTGAATCCTTCCAGGTGTTCATTGACAGTTACAGTATAATGTACAGTAGCTGTAGCTGTAGCTGCAATATTATTGATCTCCCAGTGTATTGAGCTTGGAAACGGAGTCCATTGTCCCCCTTCTCCTACTCCTAAACTTTTAAATGTTGTACCATCGGGAATCGCGTCATCGATAGTAATTTTTGTAATACCAACGTTACCTGTATTACGAACAAATATTGTGTAAAAGAGATCCTCGCCAGGGCCTACTGTTGTTGCATTGTTATCAGTCGCATTCATCACCACTTTCCAGGTTTCAAAGGATTTTACTGCTTTAATTGGAATGCTGGTAGAAGGTCCGGTTGTTGGTGTGGTATTAGGATTCTTACCTGTAGCATCTGCGGGGAATGTAGGAATGGAATCCTTACCATTCATATTATTCACATAAGCCGTATTCTCAATTGTATTTGCACCTGTAAGATCAGCCGCAACCCTTACATTAAATTTTACACTATCTTCCTGACCGACAGTCAGTGATGGTATTATCCATGACATCATGCCATTAACATCAGGTTTTACGTTATTCGGCTCAGACTCCCAGTTTGTATAAGAAGGTATATAGTCAGTAACTCTTATGTTTGTCAAGGGTAGAGTACCATTATTTCTTACGTGAATGACATAAGTAATAATGTCGGAAGACTGGATATAACCGTTGCTACCACTTGGTTTATATCGTTGCTCTTTCCAGGACACGGAGTTCAGTCCATTATCTACAGGGACATTTGTAGCATACACGCTTGGGTCTGCTGGTGCGGTACTGCTGGAGGCAGTAGGCTGCCAGATACCATCTCCAATATCAACATAACCAGTATGCCTGATGTAGCCCACGGTTGGAGGCACTGGTCCATTAACCTGTACAAGGAATGAGAATGTGGTAGTGACACCAGCTGCCAATGGAGCAGAATTCGTAAATGTTATTATTTTATTAGTAATATCATATGAACCACCAGATGTCCACGTGGTGTTGGCCGGAAGACTGTCCTTGACAGTTATCGTAGTGAGAGGTGCGGCATCGTCATTGCGCACATGTATTGTGTACCTGATCAAATCGCCGGCAGCCGAAGCACCATTAGCACCAGAAGGAGTTATCTGCAAAGCGTCTATCCATTGTGTGGAAGTAAAAGCTCTGGACTTCACTATGTGTGCTGGTGAAATACCATCACGGGTACTTTTGGCGGAACCTGCTGCAGCTGGCTGCCAGGAAAAACCTGTCAGAAGCAGCAATATCAACATTTTAGTGCCATGTACCAGAGCCACCCGCCGCTGCTTAAAATCTAGCAGGGTTAAACGGATGGAATTGTAACTAATTGTGCGCATAGGCATAGGATTACTGTAACGGAGGTAAGTTTGAATGCTTTCTACCAAAATATATTGCCCCTTATTTATCTTAAATAATATACCGGAATTACCAACTGGTAATTATATATATATTGCCGGAATTCCCGGTGTCGATAATCTGGTATACGCAGTAACGCCAATATAGCGGTCCACATATCCTGTAAGGCAGCATTATTCATTGGTTAAGAGATTTGATTTATAAATACCCGATTTTCAAGTATATAGTAAATTCGAATATAAAAATATCCATATTTATTGATAAAACAATATTTTTTGAAAAATTAATGGAGAAGTTTTCTTTTTACTTGTCTCCTATAAATCAAACTATTACAAATTCATCATCTCTACATACTAAAAAAAACCGGTAATAATTTTACCATTTTCTGCTCATTTTAACCCTTCTTATATATGATATTTATTGCTTGTAAGAATGCCTGATTTCCAATTCAGTTAAAGGATTGGGGTTAATGACAATATTCTTTCTTCTCATACAATTTTCTCACAATCTGTACGTTCCCTTCAAGTAATTTCCTTACTTATATAAGCATCAGGCTGTTGACTTTATCCACAATTTCTCTCCTACAGAACCCTTCCGAGTGTTAATAACTTTTTTATTGAGGTGAACCAGAGGGTCTTGATACCTTCTCCCCTTCTAATATTATTTTAACAATTTTATCTAAAGAATACATAATAATGAGAAAAGGGTCAATTACGGGAGAAATCCCGCAATTGACCCTTTTACATTTATTACTTTATTATCTCACCAGTAACAAACGGGTAGCATATACTTTACCATTTGTCCTGATCACACAATAATGCATACCTGAAGGCAGGTTAGCCGGGTTAAAGACCAGCTTATAGGATTCTCCTCCTCTTGCCAGATCATTATATAATATTCTTTCCGATGCTCCGCTATAGCCAAATATCTCCACTGTCACCTTTGTTGTAACCGGCGACTTAAATGTGATATAAGCTCTTTCTGTAAACGGATTAGGATAGGCATTATATTCAATAACCGGCTCAACGGCTGCGGGTGCTGCTACAAATGCTGAGGTTTCGGCTTCAATTGTTTCCGTTACGGTACTGATCGGCACCGTTAATACCAATTGTGCTGAATCACTACAGCCGTTCGCATTATCCGTCACTTTCAACTTAAAGGTTCCGGATGAACCTTCTTCTCCTGACATATAAGTTAATATAGCGCTGGCTGCTCCTGCTGCCATGGTCCAGTTTGGATCATCAGATGTCAATGTCCATTTATAGCTGGCGCCAGTTACACTACGTGCAGTTAATACGTCAAATGATAATGGTGAAAGCGCTGCCGTCGGCGGATTGATAATCGTTACCGGCAATGTGGTATTCTTCGTTACAGTAGTATTTGCACTTACAGAACATCCGGTGGCCGTATTTACAACTAACAGGTTATAAACACCTCCCACTGTTACTGCGGCAGAGGCATTGTTACTTGTAAAGTTGTTAGGACCTGACCAGGCGTAAGTTACTCCTGTAGTAGTACTGTTAGCTGTGATGTTAGTGCTCGGTTTATTACACGTAATATTACCGGTATTTCCGGCAGTTACGCCCTCAGGAGCAGTCTTATCACGCACAACAGTTACGGAGTCTACTTGTAAACAACCATTTGCACTACTCTTTACTGTTACATAATATTTACCAGGAGCACCAACACTCACCGGATTCTGACCAGCAGTGAAACCTGTCCAGGTGATTGTATTACCAGGCGATGTTGCCTCAAGGTTTACGCTTGTAACAATACAGGTTAATGTAGCAGGTTTGGTAACGGTTACACTCGGTTTAGTGATATTCTGTATAACAGTTACACTGTCTATCGTGGTACAACCTGTTGTACTGCGTGCTGTAACATAGTACTTACCAGGAGCACTGATGCTTACAGGGTTTACACCAGTAGTGAATCCGGTCCAGCTGATTGTTGCACCTGTTGTGGCAGATGCTGCTGTTAAGTTGATTGAAGGTGTCGCACAAGTTAACGTTACTGGCGGAGTTACACTCAGATTAGGTTTAGTGATATCCTGATTAACAGTTACACTATCTATCGTTGTACAACCTGTTGTGCTGCGTGCTGTGACATAGTACTTACCAGGAGCACTGATGCTTACAGGGTTTTCACCAGCAGAGAAACCAGTCCATCTGATTGTTGCACCTGTTGTAGTAGATAAAGCATTTAAACTAACCGTAGTTGTTGCACATGTTAATGTAGCAGGTGCAGTTATACTCAGATTAGGTTTAGTGATATCCTGTGTTACAGTCACACTGTCTATCGTGGTACAACCTGTTGTGCTGCGGGCAGTGACATAGTACTTACCAGGAGCACTGATGCTTACAGGATTTTCACCAGCAGAGAAACCAGTCCATCTGATTGTTGCACCTGTTGTGGTAGATGCAGCATTTAAACTAACCGTAGTTGTTGCACATGTTAATGTAGCAGGTGCAGTTATACTCAGATTAGGTTTAGTGATATCCTGATTAACAGTTACACTGTCTATTGTGGTACATCCTGTTGTACTGCGTGCAGTGACATAGTACTTACCAGGAGCACTGATGCTTACAGGATTTTCACCAGCAGAGAAACCAGTCCATCTGATTGTTGCACCTGTGGTGGTAGATGCAGCATTTAAACTAACTGTAGTTGTTGCACATGTTAATGTAGCAGGTGCAGTTATACTCAGATTAGGTTTAGTGATATCCTGATTAACAGTTACACTATCTATTGTGGTACATCCTGTAGTACTACGTGCTGTTACATAGTATTTACCGGGAGCACTGATGCTTACAGGGTTTTGACCAGCAGGGAAACCTGTCCAGCTGATTGTTGCACCTGTGGTGGTAGAAGCAGCATTTAAGCTAACTGTAGTTGTGGCACATGTTAATGTAGCAGGTGCAGTTACACTAAGATTTGGCTTAGTGATATCCTGTGTTACTGTTACACTATCAATTGAGGTACATCCTGTTTCACTGCGGGCAGTTACATAGTATTTACCGGGAGCACTTACAATTACAGGATTCTGACCAGCAGGGAAACCTGTCCAGCTGATAGTAGCATCAGCTGATGTTGCCTGAAGGTTAACGCTTGTAGTAGCGCAAGTTAACGTAGCAGGTGTATTGACTGTCAGGATCGGTTTAGCGATATCCTGAATGATCTCTACACTGTCTATCGAAGTACAACCTATAGTATTACGGGCAGTTACGTAATATTTACCGGGAGCACTTATAGTTACCGGATTCTGACCTGCAGGGAAGCCGGTCCAGGTGATAGTAACGCCGGTGGTTGATGTTGCCTGAAGACTGATGCTTGTAGTTGCACAAGTCAAAATAGCTGGTGTTGAGATCAGCAGAGTCGGTTTAGCGATATTCTGAGTGACCGTTACACTGTCTATTGTGGTACAACCTGATGCACTGCGGGCAGTAACATAGTATTTACCAGGAGCGCTTACACTAACAGGGTTCTGACCTGCGGCGAAGCCTGTCCAACTGATAATTGCACCGGTTGTAGTGGATGCTGCGTTTAAGCTAACCGTGGTTGTTGCACATGTTAATGTAGCAGGTGCAGTTACACTAAGATTTGGCTTAGTAATATCCTGCGTAACCGTTACACTATCTACAGTGATACAGCCTGTCGCACTGCGGGCAGTAACGTAATATTTACCAGGTGCGCTTACACTTACAGGATTCTGACCAGCAGTAAAGCCGGACCAACTGATAGTAGCGCCTGTTGATGTTGCTGAAAGGCTTACGCTAGTAGTTCCACATGTCAGGATTGATGGTGTAGTTACTGTCAGGACCGGTTTAGTGATATCCTGATTAACTGTTACACTGTCTACTGTGATACAACCTGTAGTACTGCGGGCGGAAACGTAATATTTACCAGGTGCGCTTACACTTACAGGATTCTGACCAGCAGGGAAGCCGGACCAACTAATAGTAGCACCTGTCGATGTTGCTGAAAGGCTTACACTAGTAGTTGCACATGTTAAGGTAGCTGGTGCAGTGGTTGTCAGGGTTGGTTTGGTAACATCCTGCAACACCATTACACTATCGATGGTGATACAATCGTTCGCACTGCGGGCAGTAACATAGAATTTACCAGGAGCACTAACACTAACTGGATTCTGACCAACAGGGAAGCCGGTCCAGGTGATACTTGTACCCGTTGTTGAAGATGCAGCTATTAAACTAATTGTAGTTTCTGCACATGTTAATGTAGCTGGTGTGGTGGTTGTAAGATTCGGTTTAGTAATGTCTTGTTTGACTATTACACTATCGATTGTAGTACAACCTGACGTGCTGCGGGCAGTTACGTAATATTTACCGGGAGCACTAACACCTACAGGGTTCTGACTGGCAGGGAAGCCTGTCCAGCTGATAGTTGCACCTGTAGTGGTAGAGGCGGCCGTTAAGTTAATCGTAGTTGCTGAGCATGTTAAGGTAGCAGGAGTCGTTGTTGTCAGGTTCGGTTTAGTGATATCCTGCAAAACTGTTACGCTATCAATATTAACACAACCTGTCAAACTACGTGCTGTTACGTAATATTTACCAGGAGCACTTACACTTACAGGATTCTGACCAGCAGGGAAGCCGGTCCAACTGATAGTTGTACCTGTTGTAGTAGATGCTGCAGTAAGGCTGATGCTGGTAGTAGCACATGTTAAGATAGCAGGTGCAGTTATTGTCAGGTTCGGTTTAGTGATATCCTGAGTAACCGTTACACTGTCTATCGTAGTACAACCTGTTGTGCTGCGGGCAGTGACATAGTATTTACCTGGAGCACTGATGCTTACAGGGTTCTGACCTGCAGGGAAGCCGGTCCAACTGATAATTGCACCAGTTGTAGTAGAAGCGGCATTTAAGCTAACTGTAGTTGTGGCACATGTTAAGATAGCAGGTGTAGTGGTGCTCAGGTTCGGTTTAGTGATATCCTGAGTTACTGTTACACTGTCTATCGTGGTACAACCTGTTGTGCTGCGGGCAGTGACATAGTATTTACCTGGAGCACTTACACTTACAGGGTTCTGACCAGCAGGGAAGCCGGTCCAACTGATAGTTGTACCTGTTGTAGTAGATGCAGCGGTTAAATTAACAGTAGTTGTTCCACATGTTAAAATAGCAGGAGCAGTAGTTGTCAGGTTCGGTTTAGTGATATCCTGAGTTACTGTTACACTGTCTATTGTGGCACAACCTGTTGCACTGCGGACAGTTACATAATATTTACCTGGAGCACTTACACTTACAGGGTTCTGACCAGCAGGGAAGCCGGTCCAACTGATAGTTGTACCTGTTGTAGTGGATGCAGCGGTTAAACTAACTGTTGTTGTTCCACATGTTAATGTAGCAGGTGCGGTGGTAGTCAGGTTCGGTTTAGTGATATCCTGAGTTACTGTTACACTGTCTATTGTGGTACAACCTGTAGTACTGCGTGCAGTGACATAGTATTTACCAGGAGCACTTACACTTACAGGGTTTTGACCAGCAGGGAAACCTGTCCAGCTGATTGTTGCACCTGTTGTGGTAGAAGCGGCAGTTAAGCTTACAGTAGTTGTTGCACATGTTAAGATAGCAGGTGCGGTGGTAGTCAGGTTCGGTTTAGTGATATCCTGAGTTACTGTTACACTGTCTATTGTGGTACAACCTGTAGTACTGCGTGCTGTTACATAATATTTACCAGGAGCACTTACACTTACAGGATTCTGACCAGAAGGGAAACCTGTCCAGCTGATAGTTGTACCTGTGGTAGTAGAAGCGGCAGTTAAGCTAACTGTTGTTGCTGCACATGTTAATGAAGCTGGTGCAGTTACACTCAGATTTGGTTTAGTGATATCCTGATTAACAGTTACACTGTCTATCGTTGTACAACCTGTAGTACTGCGGGCTGTTACATAATATTTACCAGGTGCGCTTATGCTTACAGGGTTTTGACCAGCAGGGAAACCTGTCCATGTAATCGTAACACCTGTTGTAGTAGAAGCAGCGGTTAAACTAACTGTTGTTGTTGCACATGTTAATGTAGCGGGTGCGGTTACACTCAGATTAGGTTTAGTGATATCCTGATTAACAGTTACACTATCTATCGTAGTACAACCTGTAGTGCTGCGGGCGGTTACATAATATTTACCAGGAGCGCTTACACTTACAGGGTTTTGACCAGCAGGGAAACCTGTCCAGCTGATAATAGCGCCAGTAGTAGTAGACGCGGCGGTTAAACTAACTGTAGCTGTTCCACATGTTAATGTAGCAGGTGCAGTTATACTCAGATTAGGTTTAGTGATATCCTGATTAACAGTTACACTATCTATCCTTGTACAACCTGTAGTATTACGCGCTGTTACATAATATTTACCAGGAGCGCTTACGCTTACAGGATTCTGACCAGCAGGGAAGCCTGTCCAGCTAATAATGGCACCGGTAGTAGTTGATGCAGCAGTTAAGCTTACAGTTGTGGTAGCACATGTTAAGGTAGCAGGAGCAGTTGTTGTCAGGTTCGGTTTAGTGATATCCTGAGTTACTGTTACGCTATCTATTGTAGTACAACCTGTAGTACTGCGGGCTGTTACATAATATTTACCAGGAGCGCTTACACTTACAGGGTTTTGACCAACAGTGAAGCCTGTCCAGGTAATTGTAGCACCAGTTGTAGTTGATGCAGCAGTTAAACTTACAGTGGTAGTAGCACATGTTAAGGTAGCAGGAGCAGTTGTTGTCAGGTTCGGTTTAGAGAAATCCTGTATCACTGTTACGCTATCTATTGTGGTACAACCTGTAATGCTGCGGGCAGTTACATAGTATTTACCCGGAGCGCTTACATTAACCGGATTTTCACCAGTTACAAAGCCTGTCCAGCTGATGATAGCATCTGGTGTGGC
This sequence comes from Chitinophaga sp. CF118, assembly GCF_900112615.1. Lineage (GTDB taxonomy): Bacteria > Bacteroidota > Bacteroidia > Chitinophagales > Chitinophagaceae > Chitinophaga. The sequence goes on from NZ_FOMK01000004.1 coordinate 471,917, forward strand.
AGATGTTGCAGTTAAACTAACGGTTGTTCTTGCACATGTTAAAGTAGCAGGTGCAGTTACACTCAGATTAGGTTTAGTGATATCCTGATTAACAGTTACACTATCTATCCTTGTACAACCTGTTGTGCTGCGGGCGGTTACATAGTATTTACCTGGAGCACTTACGCTAACCGGATTCTGGCCGGCAGGGAAACCTGTCCAGCTGATAATAGCACCGGCTGTAGTTGATTCAGCTGTTAAATTAACTGTAGTTGTTCCACATGTTAAAATAGCAGGTTCAGTTACACTCAGATCAGGTTTAGTAACATCCTGATTAACAATTACGCTATCTATCGTTGTACAACCTGTAGTACTACGGGCTGTTACATAGTATTTACCAGGGGCACTTACATTAACCGGATTCTGACCAGCAGGGAAACCGGGGAAACCAGTCCAGCTGATAACAGTGCCGGTAGTAGTAGATGCAGCAGCCAAACTAACTGTAGTTGTTGCACATGTTAAAGTAGCAGGTGCAGTAGTTGTCAGGTTTGGTTTAGTAATATCCTGAGTAACAATTACACTATCTATTGTTGTACAACCAGTACTTGTTCTTGCAGTAACATAATACTTACCTGGAGCACTTACACTAACCGGGTTCTGACCGGCAGGGAAACCCGTCCAGCTGATTGTTAAACCAGTAGCGGTAGAAGTGGCAGTTAAGCTTACTGAAGTTTTCGCACAGGTTAATATTTCTGGCTGTGTTACAGATAAGCCAGGTCCCAGCAGTTTCTGAGCAACGACTACACTCTCTGTTTTCTGACAGCCGTTCGTTCCTCTTACTGTTACATAATAAGTACCAGGTGTACTTACAGTTACCGGATTCTGACCTGCTGCGAAACCACCCCAGGTAATAGTTGCTCCGGGAGTAGTTGTAGCTGCTGTAAGATTAACGGTAAATACAGCACAACTCAGTGTATCTGGCTTTGTAATAGTCAATACAGGTTTAATTGTATCAGGAATAACTTTCACGCTATCTCTGTTAATACAACCATTACCACCTCTTACAGTAACATAGTAAGTACCTGGATCATATACTGTAATAGTATTCTGACCGGCAGCATTACCAGCCCATGTGATGGTTGCGGCATCAGCAACAGAAGCTGCTGTTAAATTAACTGAGATACTGGAACAGCTTAGCGTACCAGCCTGTGTAATTGTAACAAGTGGTTTACTTACATCCTGAATCACTTTCACACTATCCATTGTTAAACATCCATTAGCACCTCTTACTGTTACATAATAGGTTCCGGGATCGTTCACACTGATATTATTCTGACCAGACTGGAAGCCTGCCCATGTAATAACTGCACCTGGATCCGTACCAGTAACATTCAGACTGGCAAAAGGAGAAACGCAACTGATAATACCAGGAGTTTGTATTTTCATATTACCTCTTCCGAGATCCTGAACCACCTTCACACTATCAGTATTGAAACATCCACTGGAAGTTCTTACAGTTACATAATAGGTACCGGGATCAAAGACCATAATCTGGTTCTGCCCCGGAGAGAAACCTGACCAGGTGATTGTAGCTCCTGATGTAGAAGAACTGGCCGTTAAATAAAGGAAAGGTGTATTACAGTTCAACTTACCCACCGGAGATATTGTAAGATCCGGTTTATTGTTTTCCTGTGTTACGGTAACACTATCAGAGGTAATACAACCCGTTAGCGTATTCTTCGCCGTTACATAATATTTACCTGGCGCATATACTGTTACCGGATTCTGTCCGGCAGCAAAGCCCAACCAGGTAATTGTAGTTCCCGTTGTAGTAGAACTGGCAGATAATGATACAGATACTGTACTACAAGAGAAAATACCCGGTGTAGCAACAGACAGGTTTGGTTTAGCAATGTCCTGTGTAACTGTTACGCTATCCTTTGTACTACAACCTGAAGATGCAACTGCTGTTACATAATATTTTCCAGGTGTACTTACATTAATAACATTCTGGCCGGTAGTGAAGCCTGTCCAGGTTATTGTAGCACCTGATGTAGCTGAGGTTGCACTCAGGGTTATTGAAGATGTTGTACAATTAAGCGTTCCGGAAGTTGTTACAGTAAGAGATGGTTTAACAACATCCTGTACTACTGTAACGCTATCTATCTTAGTACAACCATTTGAACTTTTTGCAGTAACATAGTATTTACCCGGAGCACTTACACTAACAGGATTCTGACCGGCAGTAAAACCTGTCCAGGTAATCGTAACGCCTGTAGTAGTAGATGCAGCCGTCAGATTAACAGTGGTGGTAGTACAGTTTAAATTACCCGGTGCTGTTACTGTAAGATTAGGTATGGTACTATTCTGTGTTACCGTAACGCTATCCAGTTTTGTACAACCGTTAGCTGTCTTCGCAGTAACATAATATTTACCTGGTGCACTTACACTTACCGGATTCTGTCCGGCAGTAAAGCCAGTCCAGCTAATCACTGCGCCAGTGGTAGTTGATGCGGCGGTCAGATTAACAACCGGCGTAGCACAACTGAGAACGCCAGGAGCGGTTACAGTCAGTACAGGTATTGAAATGTCCTGTGTTACTGTCACGCTATCTGTGCTGCTACAGTTATTGGTTGTTTTCGCGGTCACATAATACTTACCGGCTGCACTCACACTAACTGTACCCTGCCCTGCAGTAAATCCTGTCCAGGTGATTGTAACACCGGAAGTAGCAGAAGTCGCAGTCAGATTAACAGTTGGTGTAGTACAAGTGATAATACCAGGTGTAGTTACAGTGAGAGAAGGTTTAGAAACATCCTGTGTTACCGTAACGCTATCCTGTTTGGTACAACCATTAGTGCCCTTTACAGTAACATAATACTTACCGGGAGCACTTACACTTACGGGGTTCTGACCGGCAGTAAAGCCTGTCCAGCTGATAACAGCACCAGTGGTGGTACTCGCTGCCGTTAAGCTAACTGTAGTAGTGCTACAATTTAAAGCAGCAGGTGCAGTTACAGTAAGTGTAGGTTTTGTTGTATCTCTTGTTACTGTTACACTATCCCGTTTTGTACAACCGTTAGTGCTACTTGCAGTAACATAATACTTACCTGGAGCACTTACACTTACCGGGTTCTGACCGGCAGTGAAACCTGTCCAGCTGATCACGGCACCTGTTGTGGTACTCGCAGCTGTTAAGTTAACCGCAGGTGTTGTACAGTTGATAATACCTGGTGCCGTTACTGTAAGATTAGGAACAGTAATACTCTGTATAACTGTTACACTATCTTTTGTAGTACAACCATTGATGGTATCTTTTGCTGTTACATAGTATTTACCTGGAGCACTTACACTTACTGTTTTCTGACCAGTAGTAAAGCCCGTCCAGGAAATAACTGCACTTGCAGTAGTGGAAGCTGCAATCAGATTAACAGCAGTTTTGGTACAACTTAAGGTATCCGGTTTCGTTACAGTAAGCACAGGTACTGTGATATTCTGTAAAACCGTAGCAGTAGCATTGGCGGTACAACCGGAACCTGGTGCTGTAACTATTAATGTATATGCACCTGGAACAGTTACGGTAGGATTCTGTAACGCAGACGTAAAGCTATTTGGACCGGTCCAGCTATAGGTGGCACCCGGTATAGTAGAACTACCTGTAAGTGTAACGGTTGTAGTGCTACAGGTAAGCGGTCCGCTTACAGCAGCAGTAGCATCTACGTTCACTACATCAGTACCTGTCAGTTTTACGTTATCAAAGAAATACCTTTCAGTAACATCAGAATTGCGCGTTTTTACAATGACTTGTAAAGTGCTGCCATTCAGGGCTGCAGAACTGAAGGAGAAAGATGCTGTGCCTGTTGTGTTGGTGGCACCTATTCCTGCGAAATCTTCATACGCAAGTGTTTCAGCACCACCATTCAGTTTATAGTACACACGTATGTAGTCGTCCGATTCAAACGCATCATTGGAAGAAGCTGTTTCACTTCTGAGATCCACTGATATAACAATGTTCTTTTTACTCGAAATATCTACAACACCGGATGACCATACTCCTTCTGCAGCAGAGCTGTAGCTTACTTTAAACTCATTATTCTGTACGGAATAAGTACCTGATCCGGTATTGGCGACAGTCCAGCTGGTAGCACCATTATCAACAGTGGTTCCATTTGCTAATGTAAAATCTTCCCACCAGAAAGCAGATGGTGTAGCTGCACCGGATGATACCTGTACAGATTGTGTAGCAGTACAACCATTAGCCGGATTTGTTACGGTAACTGTATAGGTACCGGCTGTATTGACTGTTGGACTCTTCAATGTACTGGTAAAGCCATTAGGGCCGCTCCAGCTATACTGTGGACTCGCAACAGAAGTACTTGCATTGATCACAATGCTGGTTTGACATCCTAAAGAACCTCCACTCGCTGAAAGATCGGGCGCTGCTTTATCTTCGGCCACAGTTACAGGAGCAGAAACGGTACAGCCACTTGGTAAAGTAGCCGTTACAATATATTGTCCACCTGCTGTAACAGTAGGGTTCTGCAGTGTAGAAGTAAATCCATTAGGACCAGTCCATGAGTAAGATGATACTGTACTGCTTGGAGTGACAGTAATCTGTGCAGAATTAGCACATGTTACTGTTCTGCTAACAGCAGTAGTTAATGTTACTGCAGGATCAACACCTGCCATTTTCACATTATCGAAATAATAAAATTCATCATTACCGGTAGCACGGGCCCTTACCACAATCTGTATGGTATTGCCACTCAGTCCGCTTAACGAGACATTGGAATAAGTAGTGCTGTGACTATTAATACTACCTAACTTTTCTCCAAACAATACTTCTGCACCACCGTTCAATTTATAATAGAAACGGAGATAGTCAACAAGTTCACCTGAATCATTCATCACCACACTACTGTTTAATACAGAACTCCGGCAGTCGGCAGATACTTTCACATTTGTTTTACCTGCGATATTAACAACACCTGAAGTCCATACTGCATCAGCCAGGCCAGTATTACTGGCTCTGAATGCATTGCTTAATACAGAAAAAAGTGTGGCAGTAAAAGGTTTCGTTGAAGTAAAGCTGGTTGTTCCATTATCAGAAGTAACACCATCGGATAAGGTGAAATCTTCTGTCCAGAAAGCATTTTGTGCAGCTGTACCTGACGTTACGGTTACTGATTGTGAGGCAGTACATCCGTTTACAGGATTTTTCACCGTCACGACATAAGTACCTGCCGTACTAACGGTAGGGTTTTTAGCCGCACTGGTAAAACTGTTTGGACCTGTCCAGCTATAGGTCGCATTTGCTACTGACGTATTTGCATTGAGCGTTACACTGGTAAAACATGCCAGAGAGCCTCCTGTTGCCGAAATATCGGGAACTACCTTATTCTCTGTCACAACTACTATATCAGAGCCGGAACCGGTCGAATTTGTACCTACAACGGTATAAGTACCAGCTGTTGAAACAACAGGATTCTGTGCAGTAGAAGTGAAACTGTTTGGACCTGTCCAGCGATAAGTAACATTAGATGCTGAGGAACTGGCGGACAATGTCAGGGATGAATTTGCACAGGTAAGGGTGCCATTATTACCGGCTACAGCAGTAACTGGTATGGCACTTGCGCAGGGCCCATTTTCCTTAAAAACCCTGTATTCTTCTATATAGTACTTGGATGTTTGTGTACTTCCATTGTTATAATTGTAGAGTTTTACTATTAATTGGATTGTACTACCTGTTAATACAGGAGATGTAAAATCAATGGTACCGAAGTTACCTGTCCGTTGATCCAGCAGGGTTTCAGCACCTCCGTTGATCCTGTAATATATTTTCACATATTCGGAGCTGTTCTGGTTTCCTTCTGCAGTGATCTTCACTGCGGCCTGGAAATCTGAATAACCTGCAACGGAAAATACATTAGAGTACCAGATACCCTCTCCACCGAGGTTTTCTGCCATGATCCTGTTCGACTTCACGGCGAAGTACCCGGAACTGACAACCTTGGTAGCATCCAGGTACCAGCCATCGGCGGCAGTACTTATTGTAGTACCATTTACAAAGGGGAAAGTTCCTGTAATGATTGGACACTCCGGAGTGGCCATGGCAGGAGGTTTAAAGGCTAATAATAGCAGGATAAGGGATATAATCGGCTTATATCCTCTGGTGAGTAGAGTTTTCTGCATTTAGAAATTGTTTTGTTAACGGTATAGGAAAATTCTTTGTCGGATTAAATAAATAACTATTTTTACTAATATAACTTGCTTCAGAACCTATAGTCGCATATAGCCCACTGACCTATTTTGTACTGATTTACAATTAGTTGAATTTTTATGTAGCAGGATTTACTCACATGAAATCAAAACACAATGAAAACAAACCATGAAGAAGAATACGTTATGCCTTTCCCTGGCATACCAACAAACATCTCCAGGTTCCGCGAATTGATTATTCGCAACAGATGTCTTTGCTTTGAATATGCAAGTTGGCAAAACTGACTGGATAGGACTAGCCTTTTCGTATCGGCCATTACTAAAATGAGTATATGCACACCTGTTTTTGAGTACTAACGCTTATTTTATATAATGGCAATGGGTTAAGATGCAGTCACACCCGTTATTTCATACATATTTACGCAACAAGAAAACTATTCCATATCTAAATTGAGGAACCTGATAACAACAGCTAATGGGAGCTGGATGCAGGTTCATGTCTGCTCATGCATCTGAAGCCTACAGTAAGTAACTTAATATTAACCAGTTAAAAATGCACAGAACTATTTTTTTTCCTGCTGGCAACATTTGCCATGATCTCCAAATGCTTGCCACTGCAAGATCTACTGTAAAACATGAGGTATCAGAATCTATTTATTCCACGTGCCGCTAATTTTTTCATCCTGTATCTCAACGTGCAAATACATTCTTGATGAATACTGTAGTCTATAAAATATTGCTTGTAGATGAGGACCAGGTATTTGTAAGACAAACCAGACAATTACTGGTTTCACAAACATATGAAACCTACACTGCGGCCTCAGAAGAAGAGGGGATGATCATCTGCCAGCAACAACAACCAGATTTGATCATATGTGGTGCCCACCTCAGAGGAACAGGTGGTCATCATTTTATTATGGCACTTAGAAATGAACCCAGCTTTGATCATATTCCGCTGATATTTATCACAATAAAAGATAATAAACAGGAAATGAGAATGGCTATGAACCTTGGTGCTGATGATTACCTGGCAAGGCCTTTCAGGAAGCGGGATCTCCTATTGAGTATCCGCTCACGCCTTGGCCGTTTTGCTAAATTTAATCATGTACGCCCTCCTGATGCTGTCAGCTCCGTATCATTGTCCGATCCTACTTCTGCACAACAGGCATTATATCACCGATTGGGTAAAGCTGAAAACCGGATCATTAAAATGATCGCAGAAGGTAAAAGCACTAAACAAATGGCTGATGAACTAAATGTGAGTATCCGAACCATTGAAAATCATCGTTACAGGATAGCCGGAAAACTAGGTGTAGCCGGGCGAAATGCACTCACAGAATTTGTGATCAGAAATATCATACAACAACAAAAGCCAATGTAACGTAAATGTGATGGGATGTATTTCCTATCTTTATCCTGCATTTACTTTACACCTTTATGAGTACGATTCCCCCTTCTGAACAAAGTTCTCTGCAAAATGCAACACCCCAGCAACTAATGCAGGCTACTGCATTTAACCACCAGGAACTATTTTGTATGAATGCAATGGTGGTGAATGGAGAGATCCATACGGCTGATGGTTTCAAATGGACACATGCTGGTTCGGATAATGAATCTATGATCGCTTTTCCGGTACTTTCTGCAGATAATGCAGACAAAGAACTTGATAAGGTGATGGCATACTATCTTCACCATCCTCCCCAGGGAGTAGGCTGCTGGTCACTGGACCCTACGCAGCCATCAGACCTTGGTGTAAAACTACTGGCACGCGGCTTTCAGCCGGGATGGCGTCCGCAATGGATGTCAAGAGATCTTGATAAGATAAACATTAACCCTCTCCTTCCCGGGCGCCTGGAAATCAGAGCTGATAGTAATGCACCCATCCACATGATAAAACAACTTCCCTATGCCAGTCTTTCTGATAGTGGCGTAAACCAGGCCATACTCAATGCATTTCCAGAACGTACACAAAGATTTATTGCGCTCATGGATGGACAGATTATTGCACAGAGCAACGTATTATTTTCAGGAGGTGTTGCAGGCATTTATAATGTAGGTGTAGTGCCATCTGAAAGAAACCAGGGTATTGGTAAAGCCATAGTACTGGCTACCTGCCAATTTGCAAAAGAAAGAGGTTATCACTATGCTGTACTGAACGCTACCGGCCGACGGATGTATGAGAAAGCGGGATTCAATTGGATGGGCAATGGATGGACATGGTGGCTAAAAACCGCCAATCTTGTTGCACACCCACCAACACCTGCACAGATAGCCATTGCAGAGGCAATTGGAACAGGGAATTTGTCTTCTCTTGATGATAATGCGGATTATTCATTTCTCATGACTAATGGCATGACCCTTATGCAACTGGCGGTGCATTGCCACCAGCCAGCTTCTGCCGACTGGCTGGCATCCCATATGATTCCTTATACTGTACTTGATGCCTGGGATCTGGGCTGGATAGACCGGGCTACTACATTACTGAAAAAAGATCCCGCACAAGTGAATCAGCAATATGGAGAACCGGCTACTACCCTACTGCATATAGCCGTAGACAGAAATGATATCCCGCTTGCTCAACTCGCACTGTCCGCGAATCCTGATCTTCAGATCAGGGACTATTACTATAATTCCACCCCACTTGAATGGGCGCGGCACTTACATAGAACAGAAATCCGACAGCTGATTGAACTACACTGATCATCTAATTACGCCCTATAGGACCTAAATGAGTGTCTTTAAAACCAGTTACATACTTCAATCCATACCCAAACATTCTGTCCATTGATGAGTGCGCAAACAGGATTATACCGGTGAATAAAATCACATCCTGATGATAGTAAAAACCAGCTAAATAAACGAGGATAGCAATAGCTTTGTGATGAACAAAGTTATAAACAAATGCACCCGTTTTATTACCTCCCAGATAACCTGTCATACTGAGATCCGGAAGGAGAATGCATACAGGAAATAGCCACCATGCATATGGAGATTGAAAATGGAAAGCGATAATGGCAAGGATAAAGAGTGCCAGTTCTTCAAGGATAAGTGTAGTTTTCATCTTTTAAATTTCAGGTATGGTGTCTATAATTATTTTTCCTTCTTTGCACGGACCTTACTCAAAAACTCCGGTGTAAATCCAAGGTAAGAGGCCAGCATATATTGAGGAATCCGCTGTACAAACCCTGGGAAAGATTTATTAAAGTGATGATATCTTTCTTCTCCACTGAAAGTGTAGATATACTTAATTCTTTGCTGGGAAGCGGTGTAGGCTTTCTGGAACACTAATCTGAAGTAACGTTCCATTTTGGGAATTTTGGTGAACAGTTCTTCCTGCACAGACTTTTTTAATACAGCTATTCTTGCATGTTCTACTGCCTGCAAAAAAAATTCGGAAGGAGTTTCTTTTTCAAGACTATCATAATCAGAAATCCACCAGTTATCAATTCCAAAATGCAGGATCTGTTCAATACCGTTATCATTCATGTAATACAAGCGGAAACAGCCTTTCAGGATAAAATAATTGGCCATGCAAACCTGCCCCTGCCGCAGCAGATAATCTTTCTTGTTCACTTCCTGGCAGACAATGTAAGATTGAAGAATTTCCTGCTCTTCTTCGCTTAGTGAAACAAATTTCTGTATATGATTTAAGAGGGCTTGCATCTTAAACAAAGGAAGTGAAAAATCCGGAAATTAATATTCTTTAGTTATATGAATATAGATTGCAAATGATCAATAAATACACGGTACCTGCCTGTTTAGTTTCTTAATTTAGCTTTTGAACAAGATTTCAGATCAGATCTTTATTGCACTTCACCTAAACATCACGGCAGCTAATGTGTATTTATTGATCATTAAAGCAATCGCGCATAACAATCAATATTTCGCCGGCTGACCTTTTCCTGGAATAGACTCCCGGATGAAGATCCTCAGGTTCTCTGTTGCAGCAGCGAGATCATCTTTTCTCAGGTACATCATATGACCGCTTTTGTAACCTTCCCATTTCAGACGGTCCTTTAGTTTACCACCAGGATCCATTTGCCACATACTGTACTTCGCATTGAAATAATCGCAGGCACCATCATAATAGCCGGACTGTACAAGCAGGTGTAAGAAGGGGTTCTGGGCGATGGCCTGACGGAGATTTTCACCGGTCTGGTCATTATTTTTATCCCAGGGCCATACCTGGCCGAACATGTTGTATTTAAGATCTGTTTTATAGTTCAGTTCTTCTCTGAGATAAATATTGATTGCGGGTGTGAATGCCTGTAACCAGGCAGTTAATTCAGCATTGTAGTCCGGGCTGTCTCCACCAATTTTCTTGTCGATTCCTTTGTACCGGGAATCCAGACGGCCAACGGTGAAACCCTGATCGCGCAGGAGTTGTTTCCAGAAAAGATTATATGATACGTCCAGGTTGTTCTCCTGTACTACCTGTTCTGAGAGGCCGCTATAGCGGGCTATTTTTACTGCAATGTTTTTACGCTGAGCATCATCCAGTGCACCGCCACGGGAAAGAGCCGGAATCAATTCGTTTATAGTGAAATTCTCTACTTCAGGTAAAACGTCTTTGAGATCTTTCTGTTGCAAGTCTGCCGGTAGTTTTTTATGATACCATGCTGTAGCTGTAAAATAGGGTAATTTCAAAGCAGCATCCAGAGGGCCGTTCCGCAGGATCCCCAGTTCAGTGGGAGATACCAGGATCACGCCATTTAAGTACATCCATTGCGCATCCTGTAATTCCAGTGCTAGTCCGGATACGCGTGTGGTACCATAGCTCTCTCCAATCAGGAATTTGGGAGACGCCCAACGGCCTTTACGGGTCACAAAGGTATTGATCCATTCAGCCAGGTATTTAATATCGGCATTCACGCCAAAAAACTTCGATCCGGGAATTTCCTTGCTTACCATACGGGAGTAACCGGTACTTACAGGATCTACATATACAATGTCTGCCACATCGAGAATAGAATTAGGATTATCCCTCATACCAAAAGGCTGTACCGGATAACCTTCATCATCGATGTTGAGCAATCTTGGGCCGGTATAACCGATTTCCATCCATACGGAGGGAGTGCCAGGCCCTCCATTGAAGGATATCACCAGAGGTCTGCCGGATTTATCCTTTATATCTGCTCTTTCGTAGTACGTGTAAAATACGCCGGCCAATGGTTTTCCGTCTTCATCCCAGATAGGAATGCTGCCAGCAGTAGCTGTATATGGAATACGTTGTCCTTTGATCGTTACCTCGTGCGTAGTTGTAATAGCAGAATCCAGGGCCAGAATACGGCTCTTAGAGATTGGCTGATCGTTTTTGAAAGGCTCTTTTGATTGTGCAGATAGTTGTGTACTGATACTACCAAAAAAAGCCAGGGAAAACAAGATTTGTTTAATCATATGCAGCTTGATGAATGGTTAAGGATGTAAATATAATTTAACACCTGCTTCAAAGGAGATGATTTTGGATAAACGGCGGAGTTAGTTGCGACGCCCTTGTGGACATTGCCTTTTGCCAATGCGTATGTGACCAATGGTAGGTTTGGAGGTGTATTACTGAGTATAAGACATGGACTGCCTATTGTGGCTGCAGGTGCGCATGAAGGGAAAAATGAGATCTGTGCAAGAGCCGGCTTCTTTAAATATGGCATTAACCTGAATACGGAAACGCCCTCATCGGAACAATTACGTACTGCCGTTGCAGAGGTAATGGAGAATAACATTTACTCCAAAAATATAAGGAATCTTTCTAAGGAATTTCAGAGGTATAATCCAAATGAACTAAGCCTGGGTTATATAGGCGAGATCCTGAATAAAAATTAAATACTACTGTGGTGGCACTGATAAACTGTTAGTGTCACCGCATCTTTTGTTCCTTTTCTGTCTGTTACAGCTATATACAAGACCCCTCTCCTGAATTCAGCACATACATTCTTTCCCAGGTTTTAAATAATAACTCACTTCTTTCTGATGCTGAGCTTTTTCCTCATTACGATTATTCAAATATAAATGCCGGAGATTTTAAAGAAAAAAATAAGACCTCGCCTATAAAAGCAAGGTCTGTTAATGGTTAATTTGGGGGGGACAATTTAATAAAGATCGAATGTATGATAATTGCTTAGAAAATCGATCTGATTTTTTTCAACCTTAATAAAAATGATAAGAGTTATAACACAATTATTGCTGATACAGGCGAATACTTAATTGTATAATTAATTATTTATCAATACTTCGTAATAGAAATTCCCAATTACAATTACTACATTAGAATACGCTTTATACTTTATACCGATAGATATTTTTACATTGTTCTTGCAATCTTTAATGAATATTAAATGAATCCTAAATAAACTGTTAATGAAACTTAAATATCTTCTCGCAATTCTTCTTTTAATACCATTTTTCCCAGTGATGGCACAGGATTCTATGGTTCTTCACTTATGGTCTAATGGTGCTCCCGGATACGAAAAACTTAAGGATGAGCCTGAAATAGCAAAAGACTATTACGTAAAAAATATTCATAATCCATCTATCGTTGTATATCTTCCTCCAAAGGAGAAAGCGACCGGAGCAGCCGTAATTATTTGTCCTGGTGGAGGTTTCAACTTACTTGTATATAATTCTGAAGGTGTAGCGCCTGCACGTTTCCTGAATAGTATAGGCGTTGCCGCTATTATATTGAAGTATCGTCTGTTCAGAGAAGATACTATTTACAGTCTGGAAAAAGAAGTACGGCAAGATGCTTACAGAGCTATCCGTACTGTACGCAGTCATGCCGCAGCATGGAATATTGATACAAACCGTGTAGGTATGTGGGGATTTTCTGCAGGAGGTGAAGTAGTATCGCAGGTAGCATATGCACCCGGTTATGGAGATCCAAAGGCAAAGGACCCGGTTGACAGGCTAAATGGCAAACCTGATTTCCAGATCCTGGTATATCCTGGGCCGCTTGGTATCCCCACCACTGTTTCTGCAGATGCACCTAAAGCATTCCTGATTGCCGCTAATGACGACGCATGCTGCTCCGCACCAATTGTGACACTGCTGGAGGCTTACAGACAGGCGAAAGTTCCGGTGGAGACCCACATCTTTGCAAATGGCAACCATGCTTTTAATATGGGTTACCGCTCAGATCTGCAATCGATCAAGGCATGGCCTCAGTTACTGACCAACTGGATGACGGACAGCAATATCCTTATTCCGAAATCAGGGGCTAAATAAGCCTTTATTTATTCCAGGGTGATCCTTTTACTTCAGGATCGTTTTCAAAGCTTTTTAAGACCGCCAGCAGGCCTGTTGTATCAATTTCAAATGAGAGTTGAATAACTGGTCCGCCGGCGGTATTGTTTAACCTGCGTGAACAGGGTTCACAAACTTGTATGAAGGTCTTTAATTTCAGGCAGAAATCATTGCATTGGACAAGGTTTCAAATCCACTGATTTACAATTATTTTGAATACCTTTTCGAAAGAAAACATCGTAAACAACAGTCAGGAATCCTTCCATTTAACCTATAGTAGTTTAGGAGTGTTCGGGGAGACTTCCGGGTTGGACCGGGGTTGGGGCGTAGGTGAAGCGCAGGTTGAACGGTAATAGAGCTGCTCTATCCCCCGGTCAACCTACGCTCAACCTGCGCTTGACCTGCGCTTGACCTACGCCCCAACCCCGGTTAAACCCAGAAGTCTCCCCGAAGACACTGGCAACTTGTACAAGTATTGAATCGCTATTCACTTTGTGAAGAAGAACGAAGAGAAAAGCCATAATATCCAGGCAGAAAACCATTGTGCAAGTTATTTCACAACTCTGCTGATTTACAACTATCGGGAATTCACTTTCATAAAAAAAGGAACAATCTTTCGATTCCTCCTTGGGTGAAGATGATGCATTATGTATTTACTTCAATCAGTGATGCGTCTGAGGATGAAGTAATTTGTACAGTTCTTTTTGCAGATCTTCGTCTTTGAAATTGTTGAGTTGTGCGGTGTCTATTTCGTACCACTTTTTTTTACTTCCTAATGCACCAATTACATAAGTGTGTCCAGCCTGAACCGGTTCACTGGTTTCGGGGTGTTTTTTAGACAGGGTAACAACTACATCTTTATACTTTGACATGCTGTGAATATACGCAAAAATTGACAGACTATGACGCAAAACAAACACTATAGGCCCTATTCTTATACCACAAACGTAGTAATTTAATTTCTATTAACGATTCATTAACTGATGTAAGATTTTGATTATGTAATGTTGCTGTATCAAATTTAATAACATGATTAGTCCCAAACCCTCAGAGCACAAACGGGCAATTGAACCAAATTCTTTTAAACTGCCATACATTGCAGCTGTTGCTTCATTCATGGCAGCTATACTTGTAGCTTATACATTGTTCCTCTAAGCTAAAGCGTTGTTCAGCTACACTGTAAAACAGTGCGTATCATTTTTTTACTATTTATTAGTACATTAATTTGGTGGACTAATAAATAGTTTTTATTTTTGACCCTGATTAGAGTCAACATATCATCTCCTGTAATCAAAATCAATGATTAATAAAGTATCGACCATTCATCAGGAACAAAACAGCTGTAACCTTACAGCAGACAGTTGTTGTTGCGGTTAATACTAATACTTTTCCCGGGCTATCCGTTCGATTTCCATCCACAGATATTTATTGAGAATTTATATTTCGCTGAAACAAGTGAACACACTATCGTTAAAATATACATATGTCATTAAAGGGAACAAATGTGAATAATCGTGGTGCACCTGCACTTAAAAGGGTATAAAAAAAGATGGCCGGTGCTGCGGGAACAGCATCCGGCCGGATTAAAACAAGCTTGGTAATACTATTCAGCGAGATTATCGCCGAACGGCATCTTATTGTCTAATCACTAACTACAAATTTAATGAAAAAAGTTCTCTTGCTCATCTCCTGGTTATCAGGGATAGCACCTGCAACGTTATGGGCACAATCCGTTTCAGATCCAGTCATCAATTCTACACTTACCGGTACCGTTATTGACAGCAAAACCCAAACCCCATTGATTGGGGTATTGGTGAGAATTAAAGGGACAACCAACCAGGTACTTACCGACACAAAAGGAAAATTCAATTTTAAAACCGGTCAGAAATTACCTTACATCCTCGAAGCTGCTTATATAGGATATAAAAAACAGGAAATAAAAGCGGAAGCATCTCCCCTCCTCATATCATTACAGGAGAATGAAAGTCAGCTGAATGAAGTAGTAGTGGTAGGCTACGGCACACAACGCAAAAGTGATATTACCGGTTCAGTAGCCAGCATCTCCAAAGCATTACTTGCACAACCGGCGGCTTCTTTTGATAACCTGCTGCAAGGTACCGTTCCTGGTATTGCCGTTACACAAAGCTCCGGACAACCTGGTAGCACAGCTACTATCAGGGTACGTGGTGGTAACTCTATCAGCTTTGGTAATGCTCCCTTGTATGTAATTGACGGCTTTATCATTTATAACAATAATGATTATGCAAACACAGGTGCGTCCAATGGGGGTGGTGTAAATGCACTCTCTACCATCAATCCAAGTGATATAGAATCCATCGAAGTACTGAAAGATGCTTCTGCTACAGCGATCTATGGATCTCGCGGGGCTAATGGCGTCATCATCATCACCACAAAAAGAGGAAGAAGAGGTCATGACGAAGTGAGTTATAATGTTTACGCCGGTAGTCAGCAGGTGAGCAAAACACTTAAATTATTAAATGCTTCGCAATGGGGTTCGCTGATCAATGATGTTAATACAAGTACAGGAACTGCTAAAACATATAGCGATTCTGCCCTTGCTGCATTAGGACAGGGTTCCGACTGGCAAAATGCTGCTATCAGAAAAGCCAGTGTGCAAAATCATGAGTTATCTTTTTCAGGTGGAGATGAAAAATCAAGATACCTGGTTTCTGCCAACTATTTTAATCAGGATGGTATTGTTTTAAATACAGGTTTTAAAAGATATTCTGCCAGGGTAAATTATGAAAGAAGCGTTTCTGAGCGGCTTAAAATAGCCACAAATGTTTTCGGTAGCCAGTCAATCGAAGATAAGCTGTATGGCAATACTTACAACAGCATCAACTTCCAAAACACAGCATTTGCCAATCTTTTACAGGTGTCTCCTGTTGCTAAAATTAATAATGCAGATGGCAGCTATAATACCACAAGTCCTTATTCTGCCAATCCTACCAATCCTATACAGGATATCGTTTCTACAATCAACCGTACTTATTTAAGGCGCATTCTGGGCAATGCTTCATTAGAGTATAAACTGTTCAAAGATCTGACATTAAAAGTAACAGGCGGAGCTGATTTAATTAATACAAAACAGAATTATTATTCGCCCAGTTATGCGGGTTCTCCCGGTGGTAGCGGTACTGGTTATTCTTCCGGTGGATATGCATCTGTGGGCAATCTTACAGCTACAACATGGATTAATGAAAATACTATCACCTATGATCATGCATTCGGGAATAAACATTTTTTAAACGTAGTGGCAGGTTATACCATGCAGCATCAGAAAGATGAATCTGCAGTAGCCAGTGCACAGAAGTTCCCTAACGACCTTACGTCTTTCAATAACCTTAATTATGCAAGCACTGCTGTGTTATCCGTTTCAGATGGGCATCAGTCGTCACTCAACTCATACCTGGCAAGGGCCAATTATTCCTACCTGCACAAGTATAATGTCACATTATCCGTGCGTGCTGATGGTTCTTCAAAGTTAGGAGCCAACAACAGGTGGGGTTATTTCCCTTCCCTTGGCGTGTCATGGAATGCAGGCAAAGAAGAATTCGCCAAACAATGGGGAACCGTGCTTACAGATCTGAAAGTGAGATTATCTGCTGGGAGAACAGGTAACTCGGAAGTACCACCTTACAGCTCTCTTGCGGCCTTATCTCCTTCCAACTATTATTTCAACAACGCGCTCGTAACAGGTATTGCTCCCACACAGATTGCCAATCCTGACCTGAAATGGGAAACAACTTCTCAATATAATGCAGGTGTGGATTTCGGATTATTGGACAGCCGGATCAATGTGACGTTCGATGCCTATTATAAAAAGACTACAGACCTTTTGCTGAATGTTCCATTCCCATTGTATACAGGATATTCCAGTGTACTTCAGAATGTGGGTAGTGTAGAGAACAAAGGGATAGAATTCAGCATCACATCTGATAATATTAAAAACAAAGAACTGACCTGGAAAACTACACTGACATTTGCAGCCAACAAGAACAAGATCTTAAACCTGGGAACGGGAATAGATTACTATTTCCCGCTGGCCCCTACCGGATATGTATCTCCCGTGATTGTGAAAGTAGGTGCACCTGTTGGAACATTCTGGGGATATAATACTGCAGGACTCATAACAGCATCAGATCTTTCGAAAGGAATACCTACACTTACCGGCGTATCTCAACAGGTGGGAGATACAAAATATATAGATACCAACGGAGACGGATCCATCACTACGGCAGATAAGCATAACCTGGGTAGCGCACAACCTAAATTTACTTTCGGACTTTCCAACTCTATCAACTATAAAGGCTTTGATCTCTCCTTTTTATTCCAGGGGTCATATGGGAATAAGATCTTCAATTTCCTGCAACAGAAACTGGAGATACCCACACTATCACTCAATGCTTCTACCACACTCTTAGACAGGTATAGTGCTACTAATCCTAATGGGAAAGTAGCCAAAGCTACCAATGCCCCGGTTGCACAGGTAACAGACCGGTACATAGAAAATGGCTCTTATGTAAAGCTGAAGAACCTCTCTCTGGGTTATACTTTTTCCAGGGGTTTTCTTGAAAAGATCCATGCCAAACAATTACGCTTATACGTAACGGCACAGAACATCCTTACATGGACAAAATACACAGGATTAGATCCTGAAGTGAATTTCTTTGATAGTGATAATACCAAACAGGGTATAGACTATGGTGCTTATCCAAGTACTAAAACCTTACTGGCAGGCTTAAATATCACTTTCTAGTACATCAATATTCAGCACAATGAAAAAATTATCTATACTCTTTCTATTGGCAGTTGTATCCTGCAATAAATTAGACGAGAACCCTGATTCCGTCATCACGGTATCCCAGTTCTATAAAACACAATCAGACGCAATTTCTGCTGTATCAGCCGTATACAGCGCTCTTAATACAGATGCAGCCGGCGACTTTCCCATGTATGGAAGAAACATGAACCTGCTTACCGGCAATGGTAGTGACGATCAGATATTCAGTCCTTCGAATACAAATACAGATGTAAGAGCGCTGGGTACAGCCACTTATGTACCGGCAAACGACAGGATAAAGAAAAACTGGCAACAGCATTACTTTGGTATTAGTCGGGCGAATGTGGCCATTGACAATATTCCTAATATCAACTTCGACACTACCGTGCGTACCCGTCTGGTTCGTGAAGCAAAATTCGTAAGGGCATTACTATATTTCAATATTGTACGTTTTTGGGGAGATGCACCACTTATTTTGCACGATCCTACCAGTATCGATGTAGATGCCCAAAAAGTAAAAAGAGCACCAAAAGACAGCGTATATGCGCAAATTATCTCAGATCTTACAGATGCCACCAGGTTACCTGCAACTTATTCCGGCGCTAATATAGGACGGGCTACCAGCGGAGCTGCGCATGCCCTCCTGGCAAAAGTATATGCAACAAGAAGGGATTGGGCGAATGCACTCACAGAGATCAACACTGTCATAAACGGCGGTTATGGCTATGATTTGTTCAGTAACTATCTTGATGTTTTTCAACAGGCTACAAAGAATGGAAAGGAGCATATCTTTTCTGTGCAGTTTGGAACAAACCTGGGAGCCAAGAATAGTCAGCAGTATTTAAGTAGTGGTGATTTTTCGTCGTTCAATACAGCTGTATATCCCGGCGATCTGCCTGCAGACTCCACACTTTACCAGTTGTTCGCTGCCACGGATACCCGCAGGGCTGTGACATTCTTTACAAGCCTGTATAATTCTGCTACGGGTAAATATGTAACCTTCACACCTGCCAGGTTCGCTAAATTCATTGACTATTCTATTTCACCGCTTACCAATCAGGCACAGAGCGGAGTCAATTTCCCGGTAATCAGGTTTGCCGATATTCTGTTGCTTGATGCTGAGGTTCTAAATGAAGTCAATGGTCCTATTTCAGATGCTTATGCTGCCATTAACAGGGTAAGAAGCCGTGCCAACATACCTGATCTTACTCCGGGACTTAACCAGGCAGATTTCCGCGATTCTGTATTCCTGGAAAGAAGAAAGGAATTTATCCAGGAAGGTATGCGCTGGTTTGATCTTTCAAGAAGAGGTGGTAACTACCTCTACGATGCGCTGAAAAAGTTTCCTGATAAAACAGGTGCTGCACCCAAAGACACTTTATTTCCTATCCCGCAATCAGAAAGGGATATTAATAGCGAGCTCACACAAAATCCAGGCTGGTAATAATTCTCAATCATTTATATAAAACACTCTAATGAAACGTTCGATTTTTATATCCATTCTATTAGCGGGCAGCATTGCCACATATGCACAAGAGCCTTACCAGGGCAAAGTAGGCAGGACTTTTGCCGAATCTAAAGAATGGTGGCCGGCACCTCCTACACCGCCTAAAAACGCACCTAACGTCATCTGGATTTTAATAGATGATGTAGGCTTTGGCGCCACCAGTACCTTTGGTGGTATCATTCCTACGCCAACATTCGACAGCCTGGCAAACAACGGTCTTCGCTTCACCAATTTCCACACGACGGCTATCTGCGCGCCTACCCGTGCAGCATTGTTAACCGGAAGAAATCAGCACTCCGTGCATATGGGTGGTTTTGCACACGACTTCTCATCTGCCGGTTTTCCCGGATATGATGGACGTATACCTTCCAGTAAAGGCACCATTGCAGAGGTCCTGAAAGAAGATGGCTACAATACCTTTGCTGTAGGTAAATTTGGTATTACTCCGGATGAAGACAGCACTGATGCTGGTCCGTTCGACCGTTGGCCTTCAGGTAAAGGATTCGAACATTTCTTCGGGTTCCTGGGTTCTGAAACAGATCAGTACAGACCTGCTCTTGTTGAAGATAACGCACATGTTAAACCTGACGGCAGACACCTGAGTGAACAAATCACAGATAAAGCCATCAGTTATATAGACAGACAGAAAAAGGCGGCTCCTGATAAACCTTTCTTCCTCTATTATGCACCCGGCGCTACACATGCTCCTCACCAGGTACCTGATGAATGGAGAGACCGCTACAAAGGACAATTCGATTATGGCTGGGATGCCTTCAGAGAGAAAGTATTTGCCAATCAGAAAAAGCTGGGCATCATTCCTGCCTATGCAAAACTACCTGAACGTAATCCTAAAATAGCAGCGTGGAATACACTTACTCCTGGCCAGCAGAAGTTATACGCCCGTTTCTTTGAGGTATATGCAGCTTACCTGACTTACACCGATTACCAGGTGAGCAGAGTGGTGAATCATCTGAAAGAAATCAATCAGCTGGATAATACACTGATCTTTGTTGTGATTGGTGATAATGGCGCCAGCAAAGAAGGAACCCAGGAAGGTGTAATAGAATATAAATATTCTCCAAGAAGGAATAAAACACTCACACGCGCTCAGGCAGAAAAATACAATGAGGAACACCTGGAAGAAATAGGTACACCGGCTTCTGATGCTAACTACCCAATAGGTTGGGCACAGGCGGCTAACACTCCTTTCAAATACTGGAAACAGGATGCTAATTCGGAAGGTGGTACCCACAATCCTTTAATCGTTTTTTATCCTAAAGGGATTAAAGATAAAGGTGGTATCCGTAATCAATATGGACATGTTATTGATCTTCTGCCTACTACACTGGAATTTATTGGTATTCCTTTTCCGGAAACTATCAAAGGGATTAAACAGGATAGTTTACAGGGTACTTCACTGGTATATGCCTTTGATAATGCCAATGCGCCTTCCCGTCATACACAACAATACTACTACATCTTTGGCTCAAGAGCCATTTATAAAGATGGCTGGAAAGCAGGCGCTGCCCATCATCCGGATTATTTCGATCTGAATGATTACGCAGATTCAACAAGACCAGCTGTTACAAGAGATTACGATAAAGACGAATGGGAATTATACAACCTGAATGAGGACTTTAACGAACGTGTAAACCTGGCGAAGAAATACCCGGAAAAACTGGCGGAATTAAAACAATTATTTGAGGAGGATGCGAAGAAATATAACATCTATCCTTTTATAGATTGGGAAGATTTATTTAAAGGACGAACCATCAATTCCCGGAAATCATTTCTCCTAAGGTCTAAATAATTTTGAGCATGGTAATACAGGATATTCTATTACTGATCAGAAAAATCATTATCGGCATCATCATTTTTCTCATTCCTCTTTTCATTATAGGTGGTGCGTTATGGTTGATTCAAAATTTCTTTCTTAAATAAAATGCATTGAATATGAAAACAGATAAGCTCACACAACAAAAGATTTTCAGGGATGTCCTGATCAGCTTATTATTATATGCGCTGCCTGTAATATTAATGCTGCTATCTTTTAAGATAACAGGTCAGCGGCCCTGGAAAAACGCTAACAATACTATCGTAAACAAAAACAAATAGTTTTTTATGATACAATACATTGAACAGATCTTCAGAAACCTCAATGGCTGGGGATTACCACTGATCATGCTGATCATAGGCATTGTAGAATTTGCCTATGGTTTATACGAAAATCACTGGACAAAAAATGAACGGATACTGGACATCGTTTGTTTTATCTTTCCAAAGATTATAGTAAAGCCATTTATTGCTTACGTTAGCTTATTATTATTGCCCAGGCTGTTACCTGATGCTAAGAATATCTTTTCCTGGGTACCTTTCTGGTGGGGATTTGCTATCATAGCTGTAGCTGATGACCTCACACAATACTGGTATCACCGGTTACATCATCAACTACCGTGGCTATGGCGGTTCCATCGTACCCATCACTCTGCGCCTTACATGGGTATGGCGATGGCCAGCAGACAGAATTTTATTTACACCATCTTCTTTTCACAGATCTATTTAACAACTACACTGGTATATCTTGGGCTGGGTTATCCGGCGTTGTTTGTTACAGGCGTAAAGGCACTGATCACTACAGGCGCTCATTCCAGCATTAAATGGGATAAACCATTCTATACCATAAAATGGTTGAAACCGATTGGCTGGGTAATGGAAAGACTGATCTCCACTCCTGCTACTCATCATGCACATCATGCAGATACAACAGATGATGGTATCGGAAACTACAAAGGTAACTTTGGCAATATGTTCTTCTTGTGGGATATCATTTTCAAGACGGGGATTATTACCCGTCAGTATCCCAGCGGATATGGGATCAAACATTATAAACAGGAAGAGTGGTATGCGCAGTTTCTGTGGCCGATCTTTAAATCGAAGAAAGAAGGTAGCGAGCTTGCTGCGGATGGGCCTATGGTAGGTGACGCTGTACCAGAACAACAGATAATACTTGGTGAACCGGCATTTCAGAAATAGGTTAGTATACCGGAAAATAAAACAGGGTGTTCAATAGTAATTGGACACCCTGTTTTATTTAGTTCGAAATCTTTTTTATTTAACAACTTTCTCCATTTCTACCAATTCCAATGGCTCCTTAGGAGTGCCGATGTCAGCATTAACCGGAAACGGCTGCAATTGACCCGACTTAATAAACCCACGACGTTCATACCAGTTAATAAGTTCAACCCTTGCACTAATTACCGTAATAGTGATCACAGTACAATGGTGTTGTTTCGCAAAATTTTCAGCCTCTTCTAATAAAACTCTGCCTACCCTCTTATTTTGAACATTGGGCAATACACTTAGCATGCCCAGATACAGTTTGGAACCTTTAAGTTCAAGGTATACAGTACCAATTATTCTATTTGACTCATCTGTTAATTTAAGAATTGTTACATCTTTTTTATCCAGATACTCTATTAACATTTGTTCGTTAATCCTGGTTCCTTCAAGAAGATGGCCTTCGGATGTCCATCCTTTTCTTGAATCCTCCCCACGGTACGCGCTGTTAATTAAATCAGTAAGTTCAGTCACATCCGTGAGGCTAATTTTCTCTATCGTCATTTGTTTCGCAAGGTTATAGTTCTAAAAATAAATTCCATTCGCTAAAGAGGATAGATGTGCTTTATGCCATTGTCTCCGGATATTACTGCCTGATGCGCCATCTTGTAGAACATTGAATGCCCGACAACCCCTGGAATCATTTTTACCTGGATATCCAGTTGCTCCAGATCAGGGAAAAAGTCAAAATGTATGTCAGCCAGCATATTACCATTGTCCGATATCAGCGCGCCGTTCTTTTCAGTGCTCATACGCTGAATAAATCGCGTTCCCGGAAACAACAATGGTATCTTCCTACTTACAATTCCCAACGCTTGTGGCAAAAATTCTATTGCTAATGGATACATTGGATTCAATGTTTCCTGAAATTTACCGGCATCTCCCAGTAATATAAATTTGTCTGCAGCCCCTGCCAGCAGCTTTTCCATGACGTGAATGCCTCCACCGCTCTTCAATGCATTCAGTTGCCTGTCAAATACATCGCAACCATCGAAGTAGATATCAAGCTTGCTGATAAGCGAAGGTGCTACCAGTTTGAATCCTTTAGCGTGTAATAGAGCGGTGGTCTCGAATGATGAAGAGGTAACAGTGAGTGATTGCATCAGTTGTGGATCATCAGAAAGCTGCTCTGCCAGATAGGCAATTGTTTTGCCACCTCCTAATCCAATTGTCAGTCCGGCGCTGATCATCGCCGCAGCAGCTTTCGCCGCCTCCTGTTTGTGGTCTGTCATCTGTAACGCGGGGATTTGCCAATAATTTTATAATTTTTATGTTCTTTCAATGTAACCTGTTGCCTTCAGACCGGTGTGGTCGCCAAAATTCTCGCGATGGGTCTCACCCCAACTTTCCATTGCATGCCAGATCGGGCTCAGCACTTTTGCTGATTCCGTCAGTTCATATTCCACGCGCACCGGCACTTCAGGGTAAACTGTACGAACAATAAGATGGTTTTTTTCCAGCTCCTTCAGCTGCAAAGTAAGCATACGTTCAGTAACATTGGGGAGTTCCTTCCGTAATTCGCTGAAGCGCTTCCTTCCCATTCCCAATTTATAAAGAATCAACATTTTCCAGCGCCCGCCGATCAGATCAAGGGCATAAACAACTCCGCAGAAGTCGTTGAGCAGTTGCCGGTTAAGACTGTTTGTCGAATTTTCTTTTCTCCGTGACATACATTTTTGTTCGTTGCGTACAATGGGTTGCACTTTACAAAAATAACGAAGGCGAACCTAATTTTGTGCAATCAGTTTCATAGAAAATCAATTTTATAGATGAAAGTATTTCTGATTTATGCACATCCTGAGCAGGAGAGTTTTAACGGCGCGATGTTCGGTAAAGCCCAGGAGACCCTTTTACAGGCCGGACATGAACTGCGTATCTCTGACCTTTACGCCATGAAATTCGACCCGGTTTCGGGAAAGAATAACTTTACCACTCTTGAAAACCCTCATTTTTTCAAACAGCAATTGGAAGAACTGCATGCAACTTCCAAAGGGGCTTTCGCATCGCACATTTCCACTGAACAGGAAAAGCTGGAATGGTGCGACCTGATGATCTGGCAGTTTCCGCTCTGGTGGTTCAGTGTGCCCGGAATACTGAAAGGCTGGGTGGATCGTGTATTTGCGATGGGTCGTGTTTATGGTCAGGGAAGGATTTACGAAACCGGTGTTTTCAGGGGAAAAAAAGCGCTGCTTTCACTTACCACCGGCGGTATGCCAGATCATTACCTTAAGGATGGTTTGAATGGCGATCTGGGCGGCATTCTGCGCCCGATACAACGGGGTATCCTTGAATTTACCGGATTCTCCGTGCTTGACCCTCATGTAGTGTATGGGCCAGCAAGACAAAGCCAGGAAGAACGGGAAGGAGAACTGTTGCGCTGGCAGGAACGATTGCTGACCATTTCTGCAGAAACAGGCATTGAGGTTGGCCACTACCGGTAGGGCTGTTCGTCCGCCACAGCGACTGCTGGATTAGGTCTTACAGACAGGAATGCTAAGCTAACTCTCCACCTAAAAGCCTTAAATCATCTAAAAATGATTCGGTTTTTTATCACCAGGTTCACAAGAGAACAAGGAAATGATTAATCGTGTCCTTGTGCTCTTGTGAACCGATTTAAATTGATTTCAGATTTCCATTGAATGTTTTTAGTAGCAGGTTGCCTCATTTGTCTGACTGTTTAATCAAATAGAATTGTTTAAATCCCTGAACATATTACCTACCAAGGCTCTTTAGTAAATTTTATCGTTTGCAATAGATCCATTTCTTTTTTCATAAAATCTGTTCCGATAGTATCCTTTTTTTCTGTTATCAATTCAAATTCAAATGTTATATCCATCATTCTTACTGATGTCACCGCTGTTAGTTTATAGCATTGCCTGTGCAACTGTGGAATGTATCTACTTGTGGCACTTACGGCAAATGGCCGGTCATATATCTTATATAACGTATCAAGAATAATATCCGTTTCTGTTCCGCGTACCTTCATTTTTTCCTGAAAGCTCTTCCCGACGGAAGATACCCAGGTAGTATCAACTGTCTGTACCATAAAATGTGGTGAATAGATGATAGTGAGACAATCTACTGAGTCCAAAGGTACTCTCCAGAACCAACCATTTTCCATATTTATTGGCAATATTTTAGGTTGAAAGCGGCACTTGATTTTATCACAACTCTTAGTATCAGAATAATGTATCCATGCGAAGGAAGTATCATAGCGCTCTGGAATATACATGGTAAATGCTCCCAAACTATCTATCAGTGTTACAACCACTTTCCTTACATTAGCCGGGGGGATGAAGCTGTCTGTTGATATTGAGGGATGGTAACAGCCCATGAGTAATATTATTGTGACAATAAGGAAAATGGATTTCATACTGCATTTGGATAATAATATTTACATTGATGTACTCTTGTCTTGTAATGTAATTATAATAAGTGATATTATTCTATAATTACAAACTGGTTTTCCCTTCATGCGTCTTCTATTCAAAAGCCATGATTAACAGCCCCCCTTGAGATTTTTACTTCGCAGCCACAATATGTATATTCGCTTTTCAATTTGAATGACTTATGGATATAGACTACATAGTAGACAATATATATCCGCTACCGGAAAAATCGAAAACGTTACTGAAAGAAAACATTTACGAAATAACCTATCCCAAAGCACATGTTTTATTTAAAGTGAACAGGATAGAATCAAAAGTGTATTTCATAAAGAAAGGTATAGTGCGGGCATATGCCAATCCGGATGATGAAGAAATAACTTTCTGGTTTGGGAAAGAAGGTGACGCAGTCATTTCCATGAAGAACTATGTTGAAAACAAAAAAGGATATGAAACCATAGAATTGCTGGAACCATGTGATCTGTACGAGCTAAATACGGAGCATCTACATAAGCTATTCAATGAAGATATTCATGTCGCCAATTGGGGCCGAAAATTTGCCGAGCAGGAACTGATAAAGCTTGAAGAACGGCTTATTTTCAGGCAATGCAGAACAGCTATGGAACGCTACAAAGAACTAATGGCAACCGATCCCGAATTACTTCAACGGGTACAACTTGGTCATATCGCTTCTTACCTCGGCATGACGCAGGTTAGTTTGAGCAGGATCAGGGCTGAATTGAAATAAATGGCTTATTTTTTTTATTCCATAATTGACTGAAGTTTTGCTTTGTCTATAAAAGCATCCATAACAGATACGAAGAGGGTTCTGTCCGCAGGGAACAATAAATATGATGCTGTCTCTTTTTCTTCGAGTACCTGATGGAGACCAACAGGCATTTAAGCAATTCTTAAGACGCTCATTAATTTTTGATACACCTCGTAAAAAATTTTATCATCAGGATAACTTAAAAAAGCTCTTCTTGCATTAAAAACCATTGAAATAAAATTTTGGAAGTGATATATACTTTTGTAATTTGGTATCACAAAAGCAATACAGAAACCTTTATACCATTATGAACCCATCATCATATTTAAACTGAAGGTGATAACTGAAACCTCTATGTATACACTAAATAATCCGGAACATCTTGATTAACTGAATTAATAATAATAGTTAATCCCACCTTTACATGTTAACAGCAGGTACTCTTTACTTGCAAATGGTTGACAAGTACCCAGTGACACACATTAAAATGAAATTATTAAAAACCATACCCTCCCTGCTTATTCTGTTGCTAACTACCCTGTTAGCTGCCGGCCAGCAAACGGGGGCCGTGAATGGTACGTTATCCGACACAACCAACCATTTACAATTAAAGAATGCTTACATTTCATTGCACCGTACAAGTGACAGTAGTATGCAACGTTCCTTCTTTTCTGGTGAAAACGGGGTTTTCAGCACTGGTGAGATACATTGGGGAGCGTATTACCTACGCATTTCTTATACAGGGTATGAAACGCTCAAAATCCCTGTTACCCTGGACAAAGCACAGTCACAAATAGACCTGGGTACCATTTATATGTCATCTAAGACAATGGTATTAGACACGATTGTTATCCTGGAACCTCCTATCGTCCTGAATAAGGACACCCTGGAATATAATGCCAGCAGGTTCAAAACCCGTGATTATGCTGCCTTAGAAGATCTGCTAAAACTATTGCCAGGCATACAATTGAATTATGATGGATCCATTACTATTAATGGACAGGTTGTGGACCAGCTGATGGTAGATGGCAAACCATTTTTTGATGGCACCCCGGCAATGGCCCTTTCACATTTACCGGCTGATATTGTAAAAAAAATACAGGTATATGCCAGTAGCACAGCATCTACTACCGGCATTCCACCACCACCAGGATTTCCTGGTCCTAAAACACTGAATATTATATTGAAGGCTGATAGAAGAAAAGGTAGCTTCGGTAAATTAATGGCAGGAGCAGGTTCCGGAGGAGCATATACCAGCAATGGAGACCTGAACCACATGAATGGTGCCCAGCAATTTTCCCTGATAGGTAATGCTGGCAATGTGGAAAAGGATAAAGGAGGAAACGTCGGCTACGTGACCAATGGAATTACCCGTAATATTAATGGAGGCATTAATTACCGGGATAGTCGCAGCGAAAAAAACAGTATCACAGGTAGCGTACTTGCTAATAATGTTTATACCAAAAATACACAACGCTCTCATTTACTGAACATATTCCCGGATGATTTATCCACAATACAGGATCAACAAACACAATCCGAAGCTCACGTTGATTTTCAACAAATCAACCTGAATCTGGAACAAAAATTCAATAATAAGGATGTTTTCCTCTTCCAACCAAGAGTAACGGTACAGCATTCAAATAACAATAGCAGGCAACAAAGTTTGCAACGCTATGAAAGCTCAGGTGATACTATTTACAGATCCAGTGGTAATACAGCTACTCATGGAAACACGACCATGCTTTCTTCACTGATACAGTATTCCCATAACTGGAAAAAACCCGGCGAAAAGCTCACAATTGCCATGAATATATCCGGCAATAATGGTATTAATAACGGAACCAGCAACACAACAACCATTTCGACTGTCGGTACCACAACCCTAAACCGACATTCTACTTCAAAAAATGGCACCTATACCCTTGCGCCTTACGTAAACTTTACAACACCTATAGGTGAAAAGAACGTATTGAACGTAGCGGGTAACTATACTGACAACAAGAGTACTATGAGATATCAGGTATATCGCTTTAATGACAATAGTCATCAATATGATATACAGGACACCACGCAAAGCAATAATTATAAGACGGACTATAAAACTGCAGCGATGCAATTCTCTTTCAGCAGGCAATGGAAAAGGACGTCATTTACCGCCGGTACCGGCATACAATCTGACTGGCTTGAAGGAGACAATGAAAGCAATCATACCAGTATAAATAGCCATTTCTTCAATGCACTACCATCGGCCATGCTTACCGTAAATCTTAATAATATGAAGAACTTACAAGTCTCTTATAACGGGAGGCCAACAATGGTATCTGTGGAACAATTGCAACCCGTCTCTATGACGTCCGACTCTTTATATATATCAGAAGGTAACCCTAACCTTAAACAACCTTATGCACATACGATGAACCTGATTTATAATGCTATTAATATCAGTAAAAATAGTTTCTTTTCTGCCACTCTAATGGGCACCATTACACAAAATTCTATCCAGCAATACAATACCATGCTGAATAATGGTGCACAACTTACTAAACCGGTGAACCTGGAGGGAGCACATGTCATTAACCTTGTACTGAATTATGGATTAAATGCCATTAAAAAAAAATCTATTCTCAACATTTCAGCCAATGCCTCATACAATAAAAGCCCGGTAGTAAGTAATGGAGTTAGGAATGATAGTCGCATCATCGCTGCCATGACGAATATTACTTACGATTATCAACAAGCAGAAGGCTTTAATCTCACTGTTCGCATCTCGCAAGGTTACAATGCGATGCAAAGTAAATTGGGGACAAACCAAAATTATTTTACTACATCCCTGGGTACCAAGGCTGTTTATTTCAAGGGAAACTGGGAGACTTCGATAGCGGCTGATTATAGCTATAATACCAGCTTGCCATCTAGCTATCAGCCCAGGTACCCTATTACAGTTCCCAGCATTGCTTTTCGTATACTAAATCATAAAGAAGGACAGATCAGGGTATCAGTAATGGACTTATTTAATCAACAGTCTGGTGTGTCCAAAACGATTTCTTCATCAATGGTATCTGACTCATGGACACAGACCAGGGGACGTTATATAATAGGTACTTTCACCTGGAATTTTAGAAAGTTCGGTACTAAGAAATGATGTTAAATAAAATTTATGATTTTACTAAAGATCGTATAATACTGAGATTTTTCATATGGAGAATACAGGTTCTGATTATCCTTTTCTGCCGGCAGAAGAAACAAAAGTTCAGTTACAATGAATGAAATAAACTTTTGCATATGCTACATAGTTTTTGTAATTTAGTTGCACGAAACCAATATAAAAATACCAATCCGGAAACCCATCATCTACGTTAAAAGTAAATGATAATTGAAACTCTTACTATTATGCATAAACAACCATTATTAAGAACTTCATAAATAATTACCAAAATTATATATAATTTACTCCTCTATAGAAGACTATAATTTCTGTAAGGGAACCTAATACCTATTCATCATTAAAGAATAATACTTCCCTGCTTTATTCTCTTGTTGTGAATTTGTACTGCCATATTTCATAACGCTACAAGGCATTATAACAATTTCATTTTTTGCATGAAACCCTCATGTACCAACAATCCTTTTCCTGAAGCCAGGAACGATAATTATTTTCCGGATTTCTTCACAAAATAATATATATCACATGAAAAAAATGTTGTTAGCACTCGCAGTTAGTGCATTCGTTTGTTTTGGCGCCCATGCACAGACCATTAAGTGCTATGTGCAAAGGTCTCCCTTTGAAGTAACTCCCAATGTAACTATAGAATCTTCTACTCTTTATGTACTATCTCAGCAGAGAAATCCAGCTACTGGCGATAATAAAACTCTCGTATACCCAGTATTAAGCACTACTGGGTATACAGGGTTAATTACTCCAGTCTATTACTGGGTAGCACCAAGTACAACCTACCAGTTAGGTATTTTCACTACCGGTAGCCTAACTGTAAAAAACACGGCTACGACTACCCGTTCCTTATATGTAAGGGTAGGTGTCTGGATATCTAATGCAGGAGGTCTATACCTAAGATGGGCAACCTCTGAGTCGAAAACCTTACCTCCTAATCAAAGCGGTTATTTTACGACACCTATGTCGGGGGCACAATATACCTCACTAAATTGGACTACTTCACCTGGAGCCGATGCGCCAACAGCAGTCTTGATAGAAGTAATGGAGAATTAATGTTGGTTTAAACAGTTATACTACTACTGCCCATCGTATAATTCACGATGGGCATTTTTTTTTGCGCTATTTTATTATGCAACTACTGATGCCAATACTTCCTTCCTTTCCAGTAGCAATGACAATACATTTTTCAATAACTAGTAAAATTTTTGATTTGAAGGCATTTTTAATTCCATTTTTCATTCTATTATTCCCTTTCCTATTTAATTATCAAATTAGAACTGGGTTCGATATTTTCCAAAAACTCCTTAATTCATCCAAAATTGACTCAACAAAATAATAAGCCATTTATTTATATTTGTCTAAATAGCAGCGCACAAAATATGAATGATTTATACCCCGAACTTGAAGATTATATTTATCAGTATTGTCAGAAATTTCAAACCAAAGATGAGTTAATGGCGGGAAAGACGGTTCTTTACAACCTTAAAACTCAGTCCGAAACAATGCTTTCGATGATGCGGAGAAAAGGATGGATAAGTGACGATCCGGTAATACTGGATATGATAGCGGATGGTCGTGATGCGCTAAAAAGCAGGATAGTGAAACGGATCTGGAACGAACATCAGCATGAATTATCATTAAATCTTTGCCCTGCGTGTAATAAAATTACCAGATCCCCAAATGCCAGTCAATGCCGCTTCTGCTTTCATGACTGGCATTGACTTGAATTCCTCTTTTTCCTATTTACATCCAATCGTGATGTATGTTTGAGTGTCGCAACCCAAACATATAAACTATTGAGGGCTTAATCGTACCCTCCACAACAGGGCTATTTCCGACTTTCTACAAATATGGAAAATAAAACATTTTTACGCTGGGAAAATGAATAAGTTTGGGTTACCTCCGGGATACAAGCTTGATTACAATTTACTTACAGGACTAGAATACTTGATATTCCTTATCACCACCTCTGTAATCTTATCCTTAGCATCACATGTACCCTCCTTCTCCAATTGCTCTCAGTATCATATTCATAGCTTACACCAGAAAGCTTCAAACATTGCTCGAACATCACCTAATCGATGTATTACATACCTGGATATTCCCCGTGACACTTGGTAACGGGAAAAAACTTTTTGAAGAAAGCACGCAAGCGCAAGGATGGCAACTGACAGATGCTACTATATCAACAACAGGTGTTATTATAGCAAGCTATGTACCCGCTGGCAACGTAAAAACCGGTTCATTCGTACCAGATAAGGTAAGCGAAGCAGAAATAACCAGACGCAATAAACTGGCAAAAGAATAGTGATACCGGAGAGGGTTTAAACAGCTTAAAGATTATACCCCAGCTGTGTAGCCTGATTCTTAAACCACAAGAACGTAAGTACGCTTAATACCAGAGACAGGCTAACCATTACCCAATAAACTACACGCTGCCGGGGTAACATCTGGTCGGGCTTTAAGCTGGGCGGGCGCAATATCAGCAGGTAAAGGCCAAACACTACTAAAAAGGGGCCAATGCCTACGCCTTTCAAAGAATAGGTTAGGTTATCCTGCTTCTTTGCCATGGCCTCCAGGATACGCCAAATAAAGAAATAGATAAAACCAATGCCCGCGACAAGGCTTATTACCCCATAAAGAATGGATTTATTACTGGTTGGCTGATTGTTCATAGTTTTATTAATTTGTCAACAATGCCGACAATATACAGCACTCAGTGATATCATCCAACACTACCTCCGGAGTTTCTGAGGCGCAAGTCACATAAAAAGGTATTTTTAATAACCCGAGATTTATATCTTTGCAGTATAAATAAACGCCTCTGTTTACTACAACATTAATCAGGCAGATCACTTTGCCTGGAATTGTATAACAATAGCCTTTAACCCAAAAGGCAGTTTCAGATCACTTTTTAAAGTGATCTAGAATTTTATTGTTTTACATAATTCCAATATCAAATGTTTTTTATTGAATCTGAACGGTTAAAATTAATACCGTTAACACACGAGTTATTACAACTTTGTTATACTAACCGCGCTGCTATGGAACAATGCATAGGATTAAACATCTCTACCATGCAGGTAGCGCCAGACTATCAGGCAGAGATTGATGATGCCATGCTCAATTTCTGGCTTCCCAAAACACTGGAACATCCCGATAAATATTATTGGTATACCAGTTGGGAGATCGTATTGAAAAGCACCAACGTCTCTATTGGCGGTATCGGCTTTGCCGGTTACCCCAACGAGGATGGTGAAACACAGGTTGGTTATATGATCGATGAGCTGCAGCAACGCAATGGTTATGCCACAGAGGCCTTACAAACCATTGTAGAATGGGCCTTTCAGCAAGACGAAGTTAAGATCATCATTGGCCAGACGCCTTCAGATAATTTAGCGTCGCAGGCAACATTGCTAAAGAACGGCTTTGTAGCCGATGGCGAAAGTGAAGAGAGATTGCTGAGGTTTAAGCGGGTAAAGAGCCTTTCGCTATAAGCGTCTTGATTTGTGCAGGTATAGCTATTATAGCTAAGAAAAGGGATAGTCAATTAACTATCCTTTTTCTTTTGTATTGCGCGCTGCTTCGATAATAACAAGCTAGTACATATTGAACAGGTTGGATTTGTCCAATGACAAAAAGAGAAGAGATAAGTTATCAATCCAGATCAGATAAAATATCTTCCAGCTGCAATATTTTATGTAACGGAGGTTTGCATGTAAAAATTCCCGTATCAGTATCATTCCGCATTCCTCTTACAAAAAGATAAATCACTCCTCCAAACTGTTTTTCGTAGTTGAAATTTGAAAGACGGGTTTGCAGGTATTTTTTAGCGGCAACAGTATAGATAAGATACTGCAGATGATAATTGCTTTCATTCATTGCATCTGTTAATACTTCCGGCGCATATTCTTCCAATGTATTACCCAGATAATTGGATTTCCAGTCGAGAATATAATACTTACCCTGATGCTCAAAGAACAGGTCCATTTTCCCATTCATGATGCCTTCCAGTTCCTGACTATTATATTCGCTGAACCGTTTAGCTGCAATATTCATATCCGGATCAGATAACGCATTCAATATATCCGGCGAAAATAATCCCACGGGAAAGTCGAACTCAAACTCTGCAATACATTTATACCAGGCAACGGCAGACAATGGAAATCCATGTCCATTTACCTGTATATCCGTATTAAAAACATGGTTCATGAGCTGGTGCAACATCGGTACATACTGCTCCTGCTGACCAGGCAGAAAACGACGGACCGCCTCATTTAGTAGTTTATCCCAACGCGTATCATCAGAGAAGCTGATAGTCTCGAAAATGAAGTGCAGCAGATTGCCCGTTTTAGCCCCGCGTTTCAACGTATGGAAGATGAAGGTGTCGTATATATCATCCTGCTCCTGCGAGCGACCTATGGGGCTCTTTTCAATCTTTGCTGCCAGCATAGTATAACTCATCTTCCGCCAGTTGGCCTGTTGCAAGGTAAAATGTACCGGTGCCGGCTTAGATGCTGCAGGGAGGGATTTTTTCTTATAACCACCTTTCGGTGTAACCGGCTCCACATCTTCAAACTGGATCAACCCTGGTTCTGTTGCATTTAACGCTTTTAAGAAAGTAGACAGTGTTGATAATTTATTATTGGTTGCGTTATTCTTAAAGATGTAACATTTGTAAACAGCCCGCGTAATGGCTACATACAATAAACGCCGGTTCTCCTGCTCTGCCTGTTGCTGCTGAATGGCAAGCTGTTCTTCAGACATCCGGCTTCTTTCTGCTCCCAGGTAATCGCCGGTATCGGGATCACGGAAACTGATAAATTCAATTTTTTTATTTTCTACAAAATCAAGATAGGGTGCCATTACAATTTTGTATTCCAGCCCTTTACTTTTATGAATAGTAACGATCTTAACAGATTCTTCATCGCTTTCCACACGCTGTTCATATTCATCTCCTTCTGTTGCCATCCCGTCAATACCACGCTTCACCCAGGAAATTAGTTCCGGCATGGAAAAATTCTTCCGGCTCTGTACCTGGTGCACCAGTTCTATGAGTTGGAAAAAGTTAGCAATGATCCGCTCACTGCTTTCACCGTGCGATTGTGATAATGCACTCCTGATGCCAAAGTCTGCCACAAAATCCATCAGTGCGGTATAGATGCCATCCTGCTGCCAGCGATCCTTGTATTTGGTAAAAAGACTTAAGGTGGCTTCATCATCCAGTTTAAGAATAGATGTCATATTCAGCCCGGTTAAAGGAGATAACATGGCCCGGTTGATAGAAGATCTGTTTGGCTCAGCCATCGCTTCCATCAGATACAGCAATTGTTTTGCCTGTTCCGATTGCAATACTTTTGAATCGTCGATAGTCACAGCGGGAATACCCAGTATTGACAACTGCTCTTTCACCTCCCTACCCTGTTGTCCTGTACGGACAAGGATACCAATATCAGAAGGAGTGATTCTTCTTTCATCTCCTTTTTCACCAATGGTATAAGTTTCGTCCTCCAGGAGGATCGCTACCTGGGCAGCTATAGCTTTACCCAACCCTTTGTTATTAGGAAACTGAAAAATGGAAATAGGCACATCTACTTCCCCGTTTTTGAAAAGATATCCTTTATTATTGTTCTCCGGACTATCTACATGGATATAATTAATTGCATGCTGTTCTCCGCTGAAATGAAAGGTATCAAACCCTTCTCCCGGCAGGAAGAACTTATTCATAGCACCGATGAACGTTGAAGAAGAACGATAGTTCTTATTCATACTATACATATGCTCTACTTTTTCCCTTGCCTTGAAATAAGTAAAAATGT
The DNA here is from genome assembly GCF_900112615.1 of Chitinophaga sp. CF118. GTDB lineage: Bacteria > Bacteroidota > Bacteroidia > Chitinophagales > Chitinophagaceae > Chitinophaga. The sequence continues at coordinate 507,928 of NZ_FOMK01000004.1, forward strand.
CTGCCTTACGCCAGGCATAAATACTTTGTTTGGGGTCGCCGATATAAAACAGGACCGTATTTGTACTAAAGGCTTTTTCAAAGATCTCGTATTGCAAACGGTCTGTATCCTGGAACTCATCTACGAATACTGCTTTATATTTGTTGCGCAACGCCTCTTCCAATGCAGGGTTTTCTCTTTTTACGAGCGCATTGTGCAGATTCACAATCATATCATCGTAACTCAGCAGGTTGTTCTTTTTCTTGAACTCAGCTACCCCCGCAGATACTTCCCTGATAGCCAGGCAATGTAAACGGCGGCTTACTGTTTCTGTAATCTGACGCCCTTCCTCCGCTACCATTTCACAAGCCTCTATTCTTTTCAAAAGGTCATCTCCGTAAACCTTTTTAATATTCTCCAGTCCTTTTTTCTCTGTTAAAAATGCGATGAATTTCTGCGGAGATGCAATAAGGGGTACTGCATTTGTCTGCGCGTATTTATTCTTCTGGCTATATGCTGTAATCTCTTCCGCATGGTCGGTAATGTACGTTACCAGGTCAGCCTTCATGTCTGCTTCTTTCAGTTGCAGTGCATCCAGTTGCTGCTCCCATTTTATTTGCTCTTCCGGTGTAATGGCATATGCGGATTCCTCATCATACCCAAGGTATCTTTTACCACTCAGGTGTTCATCCAGTGCATCATTTAATCCATCCATCCGCAGGCCATCCTTCCACAACTTTTCCAACAGCTTTACGCTGATAGTAGTTACATTCTTACGCCAGAATTTCCGCATCTCCTCTTCCACCAGCGGTTTCACATCCTGGATCATTTCTGCACCAAAAAGCTGGTCGGTTTCAAAGGCAAACTCATTCAATGTTTGCTGACAAAAACTATGAATAGTCAGCACAGCTGTTTCGTCCAGCAGCAGCACAGCATCTTTCAGTTGCTGCCTTACCGTTGTTATATCCCTGGCAGCAATAGCCTGCTGTACCAGTGCTTTGATATTATCATCCTTGATTTCTTTACCCAGACTTACTTTGTAAGCAGTACGAATAAAAAGGCGGATACGCTCCTGTAATTCCGCCACAGCAGCTTTGGTGAAGGTCACCATCAAAATCTCCTTTACAGATAATTGTTTTTCCAGGATCAGCCGCAGTAAGAGGATGGCGATGGAATATGTTTTACCTGTACCCGCGCTCGCCTCAATCAGGTTACTGTTTTCCAGTTCCACTGTTGCAGCATTAAACTCGCGGTATCTGTTCTTTTCCGTCATTAGTTTACTGATCTTTTAAGCATAATAACCAGGAAGCAGTTCTTCCAATGGTATAAGCACTTCTTCACAAATAGCTTTATATGCGTCAAGAACGGATTCATCCGAAAAGAATCCATTCCTATATTCCAGTATGATATAAGGGTCTGACTTGACGGCCAGCTTATCTGCTACTGTTTTTGTGAATTTCTCAAAATCCAGTTCCGCAATCTTTTCCGGTACTATTTCAAGATCCGGATAAAACGGCGCTATTTTTTCCATGCCGGCTTTATATATTTTAACGATCCTGGTGAGCCGTTCCATTGCTTCTTCTTGTTTTAATTCCACCGCTTCAAATACATTTTCCTTTTTCCCGGCCGAAATAAAAAACAAGCCTTTTAATACACCGGCGGCTGTACCGGCCAGGTAACGGATATAAGCATCTACCAGGTATTTCGATTCTGCCTGTGACCAGGATAACTCCACCAGTTTATTATTAAAAACACCATGCAATACTCCTTTGATAACACTTTTATCAATAGTTAGTTCAACCGGAACGATCTGTTCTTCTGCTCCACTGGTAGTGATTTCATAAAGACCACGGATAGGGTCTATCATCTCTTCTACCAACTTCAATGAAACGTCTGCCATATTCTTCAGGGGTAATTTCCCTGTTTTAACCAGCTTCTTTTTCAGTTCCTTCATCTGCACGGCATTTAGCGGCAGTAAACGACTTTTCAACGACCACTCCTGCAAATTATTCAGGTCAAACATTTCCTTATCGCGCAGCAATACCGGGGTATCATTATAGTAAATACCCAGTACTTTATTGTAGTATGTTCTAATGGGATTTCTGAAGAAACGCACCAGATCTTCCAGCATTATTTCTTCAAAACCAAATGGTTCTATTACCTTGTCTTTATTTGTAACCGCTTTCTTTTCTGTTACAGCAGTATTTAAGTAGTTATACAAAAGACTGCCCTTTGTACTGTATTTCGCACTGAATCCCTGCAGGGGATGAAGTGTGACCAGCTTCTTCCGCACGCCTTCAGGTTCTTCCATACCAGATTCTATATAGTCTATCAGTTCGTCCACCAATGCGGATGGAGGGATCCCTGTATTGTCTTTCGCACTCTGACCAACATAACTGATATAAAGATATTCCCGTGCAGAAAGAAGGGTTTCAAGAAAGAGGTGTTTATCATTCTCCTTTACATTTCTATCGCCGCGTTGTTTGTCTCTTTCCATCAGGTTGAAGCCTGAGCTATGCTCCCGGCGGGGGAATTTATCATAGTTCAATCCCAGCATAGCAACTACCTTAAATGGAATACTACGCATGGGAATAAGTGAGCAGAAGGTGATACCACCATTCACAAATAAACCGGAACGCGTGGTAGCTGTGAGTGTTTCCAGAAAACTATGTCCAAACACATCGAAGCCAACTGTATCGCTCATATATTCGTTGAGCAAGTTATAATCAGATAGTTGCTGCATGAGTGTGTTATAGTCTTCATCCGTATCTTCTTCCGGTTCATAGACCATGTTATGCAACACACTTTCTATATAAGCTACCCACGATGTAATAGAGCGGTCCTGCTTTTGTTCCTGAATTACCTGCATCAGGATTTCCACAAAATGGCAGAACCGGATCACCTCCTGTCCGGCACTACCTTCTAATATATCTAATGGAAAAAAGCTGTCGGCACCTTCGCCATACTCTTCTCCTCCGCTCATACAGATACCGTACATAATCCTTTTAATGCCGTACTTCCAGCTCACCAGGTAGGTTTCATCTTCCTTTGCGCCTTCCATTCCAAAGCGGATATTAGCGGCATCTACTACCTGACGTATCAATGGAACATCATTGATAGCAAAGCGTTTTCTGATGTATGAAAAATCAAGCAGTTGTAATACTTCTTCAGCTTTGAAATTATCTTCATTCATATGCAGAATGGCATGCAGAGCATTGAAAAGATTATCACTGTCTGCATAGCTTTCATCTGCTATTGTATAACGGAATTTATAGGGTGCGTTATTAAATACCGCCTTGATGTAAGGCGCATACGCATCAATATCACTCACCATTACGACTATATCCCGGGGAGAAAGATGTTCCTTCTTTTTATCTACCAGGTATACCAGGTAATTGTACAACACTTCTACTTCACGTGCTACGGTGTAGCAGGCATTCATAGTAATGGAGCCGTCATTCAGATCTGCCGGTGAGAGCCTGTTTCTGTTGGTAGTGGCGCTGTTAAAAATATCGTCCTGAATTTTGTGTAGCAGGCTATCCGGTTCGGGAGGTACCAGCTCACTGTCATCGTAGGCATTCACAAATTCATCATGTTTAAAGAACAGTCCGAAGGTATCCTGCACTACTCTTCCCCATCCTGACACCAGTGGATTTCCGGCGTTTTCGGTATCTACATCTTTCTTGCCTTTATGCCGCCAGCGGGCCAGTTGTTTTTCGCTTCTGTCGTCAAACCAGTAAACGGCCGGTGAGGGATTGATGATGTGAAAATACACATCAATATATTCAGAAAGATCATACAGGATCTTGACGTGATAGGCGGTGATGATAGACAAACCAAAGAGATGAATGGCTCTCATTCTGTTGGATAAGGCTTCTCTCTCATCAGGATTTCTCAATGCCTCCAGGATATGTTGTCCGATGATGGTTTTATCCGGCAGGCTATTATCAGAAACAATTCTGGCTTTGATCCAGAGGTATTCCTGCCAGTCGTCCTCCCCTACTTCTTTTAATGATTTCCCATTCCACTCCCGGATCATTTCCGGACGATAGATCTGGTACTGGTCGAATAAATCCGCCGCCTTTTTCGCTAATCCCATCCGCTTCAGATCCTGATCTGTACCACTGTTCAGATAATAGGCAGCTACGGTAGGATATTTATTTGTAAAATCGCTTTCACCCAGCAGTTTAAATAACAGCCAGGTAAGGTTTTGTGCAGAGAGGATTTCCGTATACCTGCCACCCAGCAGGTAATACAGCTGGTGAATCAGATCGTTCGGTTTCAGAAAGCGGCAATTGGCTGCGATACCCAGATGCGAAGCTATCTGCAGTTTCAGCCAGTTGTTCATCCCTTCTGTTTGCGTAACAATCAGGTGTGGCTCAAAGACACTGTTCTGCGCTTCGTGCAGACCGAGTGACAAGCCCTGCGACAAACTTTCCAGTGAATTAGAAACCTTTAAATATAATGCCATATCTGATTTATCAATCTTCAACAAAACGGTTTGCAATACCCGATGCCCTTTCTACAGAATGCGCTGCGGCCTGTAACATTACGGCTTCGGATGATTGTACATATACCATAGTCCTTGCCCTGGTAACGGCCGTATAAAGCAACTCACGGGTCAAAATGGCCACGTTGGTAACTGCGGGCAATACCACTAATACCTTATTGAATTCAGAGCCCTGGCTCTTGTGGATGGTCATAGCAAACACTGTTTCTGCTTCTGTTAAATAGCCCGGTAACACTGCCTTTAATTCACCGGTACCATCTTCAAACCAGGCCATTAATACATTGTTCTCATCCATCCGGATAATACCAGTATCTCCATTAAACAAATTATGCTCGTAATAATTACGGGTGAGGATAATGGGTCTGTTCTCATAAAATTCTGCATTGATCTTAATCAGTCTTTTATCATGCAAATATTTTTCAATGGTTCTGTTGATGGCGTATAATCCCTGCTCTCCTTCTCTCACTGCACAAAGCACGCGCAGTCCATTCATTTTATGTAATGCTTCCCGGATATCTTTTTCTTTGATAAAGTCTTCGTAGCCTGATACAAATTGTTCAAACAATTCTTTGGAATAATCCGGGTCTATTACTACCTGCTCATCATTACCGGTGTGCAGAAATTCTTCCAGCACCGGTATATCATTTCTGATGATGGCCTTACTAAACTTTCCGATTCCTTTATGGCCGGTAAAGCGATGGCTACGACGCAACTCTACCAGATGCTGGAATAAAGGATGAGTTGTATCAGTACTGATCTGGCTATCCGGAATATGGCGCCGTTGATCTGTGATAAATGAGTTGATCAGCGCAAGCCTGTCGGCCGAAAAAAGATTCAATGTGTCCTGTGCCTGGCAAAGATCACCGAATAAACTGCCTGCTTCTACAGATGCCAGCTGGTCTTTATCGCCCAATAAAATAAGCCGGGTATCCGGACCAATAGCATCCAGCAGTTTTGCAAACAGGGCAATGTCTATCATAGAAGATTCATCCACGATTACCACATCAGCATTCAGCGGATTCTCTGCATTGTGATGGAAATAGGGACTATCTTTTTTAGATTTCAGCAAGCGGTGGATAGTACTGGGACTAAGATTCTGCAATTTCTCCGAGAGTTCATCTGCTACCGGTAAACGGGTATTACGCAGACTTTCAGCCATCCTGGCAGCGGCCTTCCCTGTGGGAGCCGCCAATGCCACCTTCAACGAAGGAGCTATATTGTAAAGGATAGCCAGTATTTTGGCCACGGTAGTAGTTTTACCCGTACCCGGGCCTCCGGTAATGATGGTAAAATTATTCAATACTCCTGTGATAGCAGCCGCCAGTTGCCAGTCGGCTGGTGCATTATCATCCACCACATCATTTGAATCAAACAGGCTAAGGATTAATTCTTTGTGTTTATTTAAAATAGCCAGTCTGTTGGCCAGCAGTGCTTTTTCTGTTTCCAGGAACAGGTGAATACGTTTTAAAAATGTTGTTTCGTAACGAAAAAAACGTTGCAGGTATAAACGATCCTGATATAAAACAAAGGGTTCTTTATCACTTCCGTTCAAAGCAACAAGAGGTACTGCCTGTAACGGTTCACTACCGGTGATCATATTGGTGCAATAGTCCGGCAATTCCGTCAGTTTATCTAAATGCAGGCAGATGTGTCCTTCGCTGATCTTTTTAGAGAGAAGATAAGCGTAAGGCTTCAGCACTGGTATATTGAAATATTCAGCAAACTGCTGGTGAACATCATTTATTGTATGCATGCTGTGCAATAATAGTATTGTTTAATCACTCTCCGAACGAATGGCTCCAGGTGTTATTGCGGGGGTGCATCATGACATCTTGATTTTGAACAAGTCTTACCATGAGGTGTGCCCCCACTAAATGGCAAGTACCTACATAAAAGTAAGATTAATAAACAATCAATCGCAAATAAAAAGCCGGTTATTCCAGGGGAACAACCGGCTTTTACTTATTAAATCAGTATGTTTTATTGTGCACTTTTCAGGTTAGGAATGGCCTTTTCCGTTTTGTTAAACGGTAGTTCATACCATTCTTTTGCATAAGGCTTTAACAAAGTGCTGGCAGCGGTAGGTCCGCAAGTACCTGCTTTGTACATATGCAGGTCTTTAGCGGGGAATTTCTCCCAGGCCTCCAGGATAGGCATTACTACCTTCCAGGCAGCTTCTATCTGGTCTGCACGCATGAAAAGCGTAGCATCTCCATTCAGCACATCCAGTAACAGGGCCTCATATGCTTCGGGAATGGTTTCTGTATAAGATTCCTTATATGTAAAGTCCATTTCTACCGGTTTCAGTTTCATTTGCAGTCCTGGTACTTTACTTTCAAACAGCAAACTGATTTCCAGTTCCGGCTGAATGCTGATGATAAGACGGTTAGGAACAATATCATCCTTAAAAATCTTATGCGGAGTATCTTTAAACTGCACCACTATGACCGACGACTGTGCGGGTAAAGATTTACCTGTGCGCATGAAAAACGGAACACCTTTCCAGCGTTCATTATCAATATAGAGTTTAGCTGCAACAAAAGTTTCTGTTTTGGAAGTTGATTGTACCTGCTCTTCTTTACGATAAGCTTCTCTGGGCTGGTCATTAATGGTACCTCCGGTATATTGACCACGGATCACATTCTTAAATACCTGTGCGGTGGTGTAAGGCTTTACACTTTTCATCACCTTCGTTTTAGCATCCCGGATCACCTCAGATTTATATGCTTTGGGACATTCCATACCCACAATACACAATAACTGCAAAAGGTGGTTCTGGATCATATCACGTAAGGCACCACTGCTATCGTAATATCCACCCCGTTTACCCACACCTACCTGTTCTGTAACACTGATCTGGATATGATCTATATATTTTCTGTTCCACAGAGGCTCAAACACAAAGTTTGCAAAACGGAAAGCCATAATATTCTGTACGGCTTCTTTACCCAGATAATGATCTATCCTATAGATCTGCTTTTCTGTGAATCGTTTAGCTAAAAAACGGTTTAGTTTCTTAGCTGTATCCAAATCGGTACCAAAAGGTTTTTCTATCACGATCCGATCCAGGGAATCGCGGTTGCATAGATTATGTTTGTATAAGGCCTCAGCAATGATTTCAATAAAACGGGGAGCTATTGCAAAGTAAAAGATCCGGGTACTGTTTTGTTCGTTCTGTTTTTCGAAGGCTTTTAACTTTTCGTCCAGGTTCTCATAAGTACCCTTTTTCAGGAAATCGCCCTGTATATAAAAAAGCCTTTCAGCAAATTCATTCCATTTTACCACATCCGCAACCCCACTCCGGCTGAATTCATTGATCCCTGCAAGCATGTCTTTTCGGAACTCTTCCTGATCAACTTCAAGAAAATCAACACAATAGATAGTAAATACCGATGGAAGATGATGATCTGTAAACAGATTATATAATGCAGGAATCAGCTTTCGTTTCGTCAGATCTCCTTTAGCCCCGAAGATGGTAATAGCTGCGGGGTACTTTTTTACTTGTTTCATAATTGCTGAGCTAATTAAATTTAATGGTAATTCGTACATAAAGATCTGGTACTATTCGCAGATCTTCACATCCTTGCATTTAATTTAGACAAATTTAACTATTATTAAACCATACAAATGATGGTTTCTGTTGTATAAATCATCTGCTTTGGATGAGTTATATCTGCCACAACAAGTGTGGAAAGTATTACCCCAGTTACAGCAGGCTCTTCGAAGGGAATTCGCTATATAATGGGAGGTATTCCTCTGGCATGGTTTTTAATTTATTTTCATTGTTGATAATGTCTGAAAAGGGTAGTTGTTAAGAGAATCGGGAATGTACCCTTATCAGCAATAAAAGGCCTCCGATAAATTCGGAGGCTTTTTAATTTATCATAAAAATAATGCGATATGGAAAATCATAGTGTTTATTCTGTAGGTACTGCAAAGGAGGTAGTGCTGGCTCTGATAAATGCCATCAATCATGAAGATTTCCAGGGTGCCAGGGCGTATGCAAGTACTGATATGCAATTTCAAGGGGTACTTGGGGCCCACTATGGTGCGGAGGCCTATTTTCTGGATATGGAAAAAATGAAATTAAAATATGATATTAAAAGGATTTTTGCAGATGGCAATGACGTTTGTCTTTTATATAATCTTGACATTTCAGGAGTGACCATATTTAGTTGCGGATGGTATCATGTGGAAGATGGCAGAGTAAAATCATTGAAAGTAGTGTTTGATCCCCGCCCTATCCTTGAGAAGAAGAAGTAGCCTCCTTTAATAACCGGTTCAAACTTCTCACAGAAATCCCCATGTATTCGGATAGGTCTTGTTTCGTAAAGGTGATTTGCTGTGCATTCAGAGCGGACAACAGCTGAGGCAGGATCTGAGACAGGGTATATAATTGTTGCCTGGCTCCTTTTATTGAAGAATTTGATACCCGTGTGGCCAATAGTTCAACAATAACAGCGCTGAAATCGGGCATTGTTTTCACAAAATGCATGAACTGCACATTACTCATAGTGTAAATACTCACCGGTGTTAATGCCTCCACTGAGCAAATAGCACGCTGATTCCGGATGGCTTCAATTTCACCCACAATTTCTCCTTCGCCCAGAAATTCAAGGATATAATCTTTCCCATTATCCTCTGTAATAAAACACTTTGCAATACCAGACTTGATAACGCAGATACTCAGGCTTTGCTGATCCTGGTATATCAGCTTTTGCCCGGCATAGAGTTCCCTAACCATAATAGCATTTTTAGATCCTTCCTTTTCTGACAAGGCTTCCATTAAATGCAGTAATTCCAGATTTTTTCTAATCATATCTTTAAGTGGGACAAATGTCCCGGGAAATTTATCAAACCCGGTTAATTTTGATCCATATGCAAAATAATAAAGTTCTCGTTACAGGAAGCACCGGACATCTTGGCGAAGCGCTTGTCCGCATCTTGAAAAGTTTGCACTATGAGGTGGTTAGTCTCGATGTGCTGGCTTCTCCATTTACTACTCATCAGGGCACAATCTCTGACCGGGATTTTGTAAAGCAGTGTATGAAAGGCGTAAAATCTGTTTTTCATACTGCCACCTTACACAAACCACATGTTGCCACACATTCTCCGCAGGACTTTGTAGACACTAACATCACCGGCACACTAAATCTGTTGCAGGAAGCTGTGGCAGCAGGCATAGAAAGTTTCGTATTTACAAGCACCACCAGCGTTTTCGGTGATGCACTGATACCACCGGCCGGAGCTCCCGCTGCATGGATAACGGAAGACGTTACACCCGTACCCAAAAACATTTATGGCGTAACTAAAGCAGCCGCAGAAGATCTATGCCAGTTGTACCACCGGAATCACGGTCTTGCCTGTATTATTCTCAGAACATCCCGTTTTTTTCCTGAAGAAGATGATCACAAAGGAATGCGGGATGCTTTCACAGATGATAACCTGAAAACAAACGAATACCTGTGCCGTCGTGTGGAACTGGAAGATGCTGTAAGCGCTCATATACTTGCCGCAACACGCGCACCAAAAATCGGGTTCGGTAAATACATCATCAGTGCAACTACCCCTTTCCTGCCCGGGGATATGGCGGACCTGCGGACTAATGCTCCATTAGTATTACAACGGCTTATTCCGGATTATGAAGCGATCTATAAACATCACAACTGGCGTATGCATCCCGGCATCGACAGAGTGTATGTAAATGAACGTGCCCGCAAGGACCTTGGCTGGGAGCCACGATATGATTTCAGGTATGCACTCGAACGCTTAAAAGCAGGTGACGACCTGCGGAGCTCTCTGGCAAAACTTGTAGGCTCAAAGGGATATCATACGGAAGCATTCGTTGAAGGGCCTTACCCGGTAGAATAATTATCATGAACTATGCAGATCGATTGATTTGCATAGTTCTTATCCTATTATCTCTTTATAAACATCATCAAATTCCTTTCCTCTGTGCTTTTGCCATAATGCAGAAAATTTTATCTCCACGTTTTTCAGTAACTGGATGCAGAGTTCTTTATCATCATTCGTTAAATCATGCAACATCATTGTAGCCATTTTCTTAATTCTGAGATAAGACCCTTCAATGGCTTTCACTCCTTTCGCCGTTAGTTCTATTCGTTTTGAGCGTTTATCTTCTATATCATCGTATTCCTCAATCAATCCCCGGTTTTTTAACCGGTTGAGCATATCTGTGCCACTAGAGAGTTCAAACAGGTTAGCATAGATCACCTCTGTTTTTTTGGGATTCTTTTCCTGTTGTATAGTAAGCAACACCCCAAATTCCTCGATCTGATTTAAGTCCGTTTCTTTAAGCGCCATATTAGCATAAGATGCATTCAATTTATGGATCCTGCCGATTATTTTTAATAAGAGGCCGTCAATAAGACCAGGAACAACACCACCTACCAGTGGCCCCTTTTCCTTTTGTTTCTCGCGACTGGCAAGGTAATGCCGACAAAAGTCTTCAATATTACCATCCGGATGATTTTCTTCAAATGCCCCCCATTGATTAACCAGTTCTACTGTTTTATTCATCACTTACTTCGTTTTCGTTGTAAATATAAAAAATATACTACGTAATTTGATATTTATAATGATATCGTTGTATATTTGTAAAATAAACTACGATAACGTATTAAATGTATCAGGTATGAATATTTATTATATTGCCTTAACAGCCCATATTATGGGTATTACCATGATGGCAGGAGCCACATTAGTAGACTATGTGATCTATAAACAATGCTGGAAATACCTGCCGGATAGCAAACCCAAAGCGCTTGTCATCCACGAAGGCTTGTCGAAAATACCGTTGCTGATAGGCATTGGAATTATGCTCCTGATCATTTCGGGTGTAACTATGATGCAAATTACAAAGGGTGTGTTCGGAGAACAGCTCTGGTTCCGGATAAAATTTGGTTTAGTCCTCCTTATTATCATCAATGGATTAGCTGTTGGGAGAAGACAGGGGCTGAAACTTGCCAAACTTTTATTGGAAGCAACACTTACTGAAGCGAAACTACTTAAAATTAAAAACAACCTTACTCTCTTTCATCTTTCGCAACTGGTATTATTCGTGATCATTTTTATTCTAAGTGTTTTTAAATTCAATTAGGCATGGAAAAGAATAAAATAATTTACTGGACAACAACAGGGATTATTAGTATGGTAATGCTGTTCAGCATGTACAAAATGTTTACACCATCGTACAACCATCTTGGCTTCCCAGACTATTTCAGGATTGAACTTCTTATATTAAAGATAGTGGGATTAGTAGTTTTACTAGTACCTCAAATCCCTCTAAAAATAAAAGAATGGGCATATGCCGGTTTTGGTATCGTTCTTATTTCTGCTTCAGTAGCACATTTTAATAGTGGCGATCCTTTTGCAAACGCAATAGAGCCGCTTGCCTTCCTGGTAATATTGGCCATTTCTAACTTATACTTCTATAAGATTCGTTAATTGGAGCTAACACATGCATACTGCCCGCCTGGTATTCCTGTTTTAGATTGGAGGAGGATGTTTTGCTATGCTATGGGAAGTAAATAAATCCGCTGGCTATAAAAGATTATTTTATATTTAATCAACGGTATAACCATCAAGATTAATATAATTTATGAAAGTAGCATTAGCTTCTCCTCCATCTCCAAAATCCATCAAAGAAAGTTTACACTGGGTAGAAAAACTGATAAAAGATGCAGCGAAAGAAAAGGCTGAAATTATCTGTTTTCCTGAGTCATATATTCCTGGTTATCCGGCTATTGAAGCTGAAGCAAAAGATCGTTCGCCCGAAAAATTACGGGAAGCACTGGATAAGGTATGCGAGATGGCAGCCGAAAATTCCATAGCGGTTATAATTCCTATGGACTGGCATTCTCCTGACGGGCTTTTAAATGTAGCTCATGTTATTTCAAGCACAGGCAAGGTATTAGGATATCAAACCAAAAACCAGTTAGACCCTTCAGAGGATAACATATGGATTCCCGGTACCGAACGCAGTATTTTTGAAGTGAATGGTGTAAAGTTTGGAATCACAATATGTCATGAAGGATTCCGGTATCCTGAATCAGTAAGATGGGCTGCCATGCGTGATGCTAAAATAGTATTTCATCCACATTGCACAGGAACCAATACCAGCGGGGTTTTACTTACAGAATGGGGTAGCAGAGACAACCCTTATTATGAAAAAGCTATGATGATGAGAGCAATGGAAAATACAATATACTTTGCAAGCTCAAATTACTCTTTTCATTATCCAGACTCCGCAAGCTCATTAATAGGCCCGGATGGGACTTGTATTGCGCATGAAATTTACGGAAAAACAGGAGTCATTGTAGCAGATATTGATCCTGCCATGGCTACAGGTTTGCTCGCAAAAAGATTTAAGAAAGGACTTTATGCTTAAATCCGGACTGTGTTATCGATAAGACAAAAGTCAAAGCAAATACCCCATTTCCCCAAAAGAATATTCCAGTCCCTATACCAGGCCCTGTGCAAATACCTTATAATTAATTGATAATCAGCTATAAAGACACGCATCACATACCCGTTCTTAAAAGAACGGCTGCATTTTCATTTTTTCTTCATGTTGGGAATTTAGGTTTGTATCGACAAGCAATTATTATTACCTTATAAAATGAAAATGTATGAAAACAACACTTTTTATTATTGCCGCTTCTTTATTTTCTGGTATTGTATCAGCACAGGAGACTACAGTAAAAGCTAAACAATCTGCTACTACAGGAAGCAAGTCTGTGAATAGTTCTACATCTGTGCAAGCCGATGTTAAATCCGGCAATGTAAAAAATGCAAAAGAAAAATCTGTCGAAGCTGCGGGTAAGGCCAAAGCCGAAGGAACTGCACAATATCAAAAAGCCAATGGGGAAGTTACCTCTGAAGTGAAAGGAGCAAAACAAGCTGCTGATCATTCCGGCAAAACTTCTGTAAGTACAAGCTCTTCATCTGCTGTTTCAACTACAATCGCTGATAAAAATAATGCGGGGGCGTCTTCAGAAAGTAAAACAACTATCTCAACCCGGAAAGCTGAGGCTGTAAAGAGTGATGTAAGCAGTACAACCAGCGCTACTGTTAAAGGTGTACATAGTACTACAACGGCTACCGGCAATGAAATAAAACAGACCACAACAAAAGCTTCGCCATCTATTAAAGCTAATAGTGCTGTGAAGACTAATATCAAACCTCATCCCGTAAAAGTTGCTTCAAATCTGAAAACAAATGTAAAGGTGGGGATTAAGTAATTTTGATTTAAATACTGTTATTAAAATGAACAAAGGGGCCGCAGGTATAATCACTTTTCTGTTAATCATTTCTTTTAAAAGTTGGGGTAGTGTTCCACTACCTCAACTTTCTTACAAAGCTATTTCTTCGTATGCAATGCTCAATGATACAATACCAGGCAAAAAGCCTGAGGAGGTGGAGCAAAAGCAGGAGCAGCCTTTGAAGGAAGTGACAGACCCCGTGATTAAAGAAGTTCCCAGATCCAAAAAACAGTTGAAACCTATAGCGGTCCCCACAAAAGTGCTTCCTGTAAAAGCACCAATTATAAAACCAAAAATAGTGATCAAGAAAATAGGTGTCCGTATTCCTTAACAGCACTTAAATCAAAGACCATGAAACAGATATTCTCATTGTTATCAATATTATTTTTCAGTGTTGTTTGCCAGGCCCAGACGGATAGTACATTACAGAAAGACAGTGTCACCAGCAAAAAATCCACCTTTACAGTTGGACTTAGTTACGCGAATAATGCCAATTATTATGGAATGAAATCGGAGGAAAAAATGGCATATGCAGCGACAGTAGCTTCCTACCAGCACCGCTCCGGTTTCTCTCTGAACGGAATGGCCTACCGGTTACTTAATGACAGCGCCCATTTTGTTTCAGCCTACACATTGGGAGCAGGTTATTCCTTTAAACTTAGCAAACGGTTATCGGTTGACCTCAGCTACAATTATACTTTTTATCCTAAGTTATCTCCCTTTCTGCAGGCCGCAAACCCGCATATGGCCAGCATAAGCCTAAGCCATAACAGCTGGCTTACAACCAGCCTGGGAGTAGATTATGCTTTTGGGAAAACAGATGACTTTTTTACTACGCTTGGAATCAGCAAACAAATCAACCTTTTTAGTTTGAGTGCAAAAGATGTAGTAACGCTCACTCCTTTAATAGATGTGACAGGCGGTACACAACGGTTTTATAAATACTATATCACAGAAAAAAATCTCAGGGACAGCATACTTGGAATTCTTATTCCGCCAGTTCTCGGAGGGGGCACGTCCGGAAGCAGTTCTACAACTGCCCAAAGCGTTACCAGCTTTGATCTTTTATCGTACAATCTAAAATTACCTTTGGCTTACAACCGCGCAAGCTATATGGTAGAATTTGCCACCCAGCTTTCACTCCTGGGGCAAAAAGCTCAATCGGATCCCGGAAAACTCAATTCATTTTTTACTGCAAGCTTTTATTACCAGTTTTAAAAGATATGAAAGTATTAGTTATTGAAGATGAAAGGGGAATGGCCCTCGAAATGGAGGATTTCCTTATAAAAGCAGGATACCTTTGTGATCTTGCCTTTACGGCAAAGCAGGCAAGACAATTCATGGAAGAGGGCCCCTATGATTTTATATTACTTGACCTCGGATTACCTGATAAGGATGGACTATTGGTATTGGAGGAGGCAAAGAAAATCTGTCAGGAGGCATCTTATATTATTTTAACAGCCCGCGGAAAATTGGAAGATCGGATAAAAGGATTGGATCTGGGAGCGGATGATTATCTCCCTAAACCCTTTTCATTACTCGAATTACAATCCCGTATGCAAGCGATCAGCAGGAGAAAATCAGGATTAAAAGATAACCTGGTATCATTGGGAGAGTTCACTATTAACTTAAACAACAGAATGGCCTTGTTTGAAGATACAGATATCGGGTTATCGAAAAAGGAATTTGATCTGCTAAGTTATATGCTGCTGAATAAAAACCGCCCCCTTACACGCATGCAGCTAAGTGAGCATATCTGGGGCAGCTTTTCAGACGATGACTATGATTCCAATTATATTGACGTGCATATAAAAAACATCCGGAAAAAAATGACGGAATACGGACCGGTAGACTGGCTGCAAACCATCAGAGGGGTAGGATACAAAATTAAACTGTAATCGTGAAGCTGCTTACTAAACTTACACTTACATCTACGTTTTCCAAGATTGCAACGGTGATTCTTTTCATTGTATTGCTGCCTTTTCTTATTGACAGAGTTGCTTTCCAGAGTACAAATGGTCTGTTGAAGCAACAGGCAAAGAAGGTAATGGATAATATCCGGAATAATGGGATTGATTATTATCTACAGGGAGATTCTACTTATGGAAGTTACACCCTGCTTAAAGAAGAATATATTTCCCTGGAGAGAGCCCGAAATATTTATTCTGCAGATACTATCCAGACAGCACAACGGATTATTGAAGGCGATACAGTAATGTATCGTATCCTGAACCAGGCATTTGAATACAATAATCAACTGTATGAACTGGAAATTGGCAGAACAATTGCCTCTATTAGTCAATATAATAGTCCCCTGCAAAAAATTGCTTTATATGTATTGGGAATACTAATTATACTAACACTCCTGATTGAACTTTCTTTTACCCGTATACTGTTACGACCATTGCAAACAATCATCCAGACTAAATTGATAAATCCTGTATTTCCGTTCAAAGAACCACCCCTTCCTATCCGGACAACTACAGTTGATTTTAAATACCTGGATAAATCTTTGATCACTTTGATGAACAGGATAAAAGAAGATTTTGACAGGGAAAGAGAATTTACTTCCAATGCCTCTCATGAGCTGATGACACCTATTGGCATCCTGCAAACCAAAATGGAAAACCTGATGTTACTAAATGATCTTGATGAGCCTGTTCAGGAAAAGATCATGGAAATGATGAAAACCCTCAACCGGTTAAAGAAAATCGTTCATTCTCTTTTATTGATATCAAGAATTGAGAATGATCAATATGCAAGGCAGAACAGTATCCAGCCTAAGGAAATGGTAGAAGAAATCATAGAAGAACTGCAACACCGGCTCGAAGACAGGAATATTCAAATCTCCGTTTCATTACAACCCCATATTACACTTCATAAATTGAACCATGATCTGCTATTTCAGTTATTCTATAACCTCATCAATAATGCTATCAGATATAACAAAGAGAACGGGAGCATTAACATTAGTGATGCAATAACTCCGGGCGGATTATATGCTGTTTTTATAAGAGACACAGGAATAGGCATTGACCCCGCGGATATTGACACAATATTTAATCGCTTCAGGAAAAAAAATTCAATAGAAGGAGAAGGTTATGGACTGGGATTGGCTATCGTGAAAAGCATTGCTGATTATCATGCCATCAAATTAATGGTAACTTCCGAACCTGGCAAAGGCACTACTATTAGCGTAATTTTTTCTATTGTTGCTTGATTATAAATCTATAATTTCCACTTTCATCTTTGTGGGTGGTTTTCCATGCCACTTCTTGAACGAATGTATAAACGCAGCGGCTTCCGAATATCCTAAAATATTGGAAATATCCTGGATAGAATAACAGTCGTGCCGGATTAACAAATCACAGATATTTCGTTTCAATTCTTCACTGATTTTCCTGAACGTTGTACCTTCTACGGACAATCGTCTTTGCAGTGTTCTGGAAGTTATATTAAAAGTATTAGCCACTATTTTTAAATCGGGTAAGACGGGGTCGGCCAGATTTAATGCGGATAGTTTTACTTTACCGGAGAATGAATCATCCGGATTAAGGTTTTCCATCATTTTAAGATATTCCGGTAATAGAACATCAAACTGCCAATGCCTGTTGTCTTTTATTGCATCTTTAAGAAGGGCTTTTGAAAAGACAACTGAGTATTGCGTCCCTTTCCTCCAGAATGCAGGATAATCATGTTCATGAAAGGGGGAATATACTATGATATCATTATTGTCGCCGGTAATTGCTTTTATTTCCCGTGCAATCAGCGTTAACATATTTTCAAGTATTATACGGCTCACTAAATCGTGCGTATGATTAATACTTAATTTAATAGTCGTCAGCATTCCGGCAGTAGACATATTCACCTCTGCTATAGGAAATGTTTTTCTCAGATACGTATGGCAATAAAAGAGGACTTCCTCAACGGTATTAGCTTTTAATGTTAGCTGATAGATAACTCCCAAATGAATTAAGTTCACAAAATTGCCTACACGAAGTCCGAGTTGATCATCATTTAGTGATTCCGCAATCAATGTTACAACCTTATAGAAATCCGTGTCCTCTATAACTGTTGCAGGCTCACGGAAATCAGATGGCTCCTTTCCTATCAGTTTAAGTATCTCCTTTACAGGCACATTTCTTACACGTGCAAATTCTATAAAATGATTAATATGAATAGCAAGTATTTTCATTTTGTCGCAATTTATCAATTCAGTCTTATTCTACAAATATAGCTTTGCTTCCATCTGAACAGAATAATACTTGTATAAATATAAAACATGAAATCGTATCACATTGAAACATTTGGAAATGTAAATGGCCTTATTGTCAGAGAACATCCTACACCTACACCCGGACCTAATGAAGTGTTGGTTAGTATTAAAGCAACCTCCTTGAACCGTCGGGATATTCTCATCCTTCAGCAAACGTATCCGCTACCTTCTAAACAAGGTGTGGTTCCGATAAGTGATGGCACGGGAGAAGTTGTTAGTACCGGAAACAATGTAACCAAATTCAAAAAAGGAGACCGGGTAGCAGGTACCTATTTCCCGCGATGGCGTGATGGACGGATCGGACTGGATATAGGTGATCAGCCAGGGTGTACATTGGACGGCATGCTTTCTGAATTTGTGCTTTTGCAAGAAGACTGGTTAGTATTGATTCCTGATTATCTTTCATTTGAAGAAGCCGCCACATTACCCTGTGCAGCCCTTACAGCATGGTCTGCACTTACAAGTCCCCCAATTTCCCCTGGCAATACTATTCTTACTATAGGCAGCGGAGGAGTATCATTATTTGCAATTCAATTTGCCAAACTATTTGGGGCAAAAGTAATTGCGTTAACCTCAAGAGACGAAAACACGGGGCAATTGAAATCCGTTGGCGCAGACAATGTCGTGAATTATTATTCAAATCCTGATTGGAGCGCGGATGTGTTGAAACTGACAAACGGACAGGGAGTTGATCGCGTCATTGAAACTGGCGGACCAGATACACTAGAGCAATCAATAAAAGCAACGGCGATTGGAGGAGAAATTGCGTTGCTCAGCTATCAGGGAAAGATAAATAGAAATGCAGAAATGGGATTGAATAAAATACTAGCTCCCTTATTTTCAAGGCTAATAACAATAAAACCACTGTTTGTTGGCAATCGTATCAGCTTTGAAAACATGAACAGAGCACTAAGTCAGCATCACATACATCCTGAAATTGATCGCGCATTTTCATTTGAGGAGGCCAAAGATGCCTACCGTTATTTCGCAGAGGGTAAGCATACTGGTAAAGTGATTATTAAAGTTAGTTAGGTTCCACCTCCGGTTATTTGTATTCATTATTTCAAACAAAATTATATTTTATGATAATAAAAAGAAATTCATTGGCATCGTGGCTTGGTTCTGGGAAAAATGGCGAAGGAGCTGTTACCACTGAAAGCAAAACACTGAATAATGCGGGATATTCCTTTCCATCGAGGTTTGAGTCGGGCGAAGGAACGAACTCCGAAGAGCTGATAGCTGCAGCTCATGCCGGATGTTACTCAATGGCGCTTTCTTTTATCCTTGCAAACGATGGGATACAATCAGAAAAAATTGAGACACGTGCAACTGTTACTATTGAATCTGTTGGTGTTGGATTTGAAATTACAACAATACATCTTGATGTTACCGGGAAAATACCAGGAATAGATGAAATTAGTTTTAAAGAATATGCTGAAAAAGCAAAAACAGGTTGTGCTGTATCCAAACTGGTGAAAGCAAACATTACAATGGAAACTACGTTTATCCAGTAACTCTTATTAGATGGTTGCGGCCATCTCTTTTTCACTACCAAATGGAGCCGCTTCCTATTGACAGTTGCTCCATTTGATAAGTAACTCGTTAAGGATTATCAGAATTCCAGTGGTAAAATCATTTGCATTACTATTGGTTCCAGGTTTTCCAATGACTGAAGTAAATCCAATTCCATCTTCTTTTTCTCCTTTAGGTTAAAGAGTATTTGCCCTAAAAGGTTTTTATGCAGATAAAAATCCATTGTTAACCTGCTCTTATGATCGCCGGTTTTTTCAATGGTATAGTAGGTAGCACATTTTCGCTTCTCATCGGTTTCACTGAACTGGATTTTCTCTTCGGGATTATATGAAAAGCTACTGGTATACATCAGCACCTCCTTTCCGTTTTCCAATACATGGCGGTGACGGCTGCCCACACCTGGCAGGAAATGTTCCACTTCATCCACAGCTTTTAGTCCTACCTGCCACTGATGGCGGAATTCAAAATGCACCACTGTAAAGCACAGTGTTTTGATATCAACGTCATATTCCTTTGACACGGATATCATCTTTACCTTATCTGAAAGTTCTATTTGCGGATCTGGTTCTGGGGGAATCCGTTTTTTCAGCTCGCCTAACTGGGTATAGTGGAATAATACGTTACCGGTTTCTGTTTGTTTGGCACTGGCATTCCATTTCATCCATTCTGCCAGATCTACCGGTTGCATATCCTTGAAAAGGTTGTCTGTAACCAGCCAGTATTCATGTTGTTCTATATCATTTTTCAGCAGCTGGTGTGCCACGATCACATCTTTGCCGATCAGTTTGCTGAAATTCTTTACCTGGTAGGTAGTAAACTCTCCGTAATGGGTGATCACCTTCAGGGTAAGGTCAACAGCCGCTACACAGGCACGGCATTGACAGATTTTGCGGCTATCGTAAGCATTCAGGTGACGATGAAATTCGCAGAACATTCTTTCCACCTGTTTGTACAATGCTTTCAGCTGCAGGGGTTCTCCGAATTTATAGAACAGGATAGCATCCCCTTCTATTTCAGATACTTCTAGTCCTGTCTGGTTCGCATTAATCAATACCTCCAGTAACTGCTGAATGATATGCTGGCTATGTTCAAGCTCAATTTCGTTAACGAAACGTGTAAAGCCACTTATATCCGGGATAAAAAGTAGCCCTTTATTTTCCATTTTTTCTTTAAAGGTAGTAAAACTCCCAATAAGGCCATTACAATCAACCCAACGAATATGCTGAAAATCAACTGCCGGACAACAAAATAATCTTTAGATGTATTTGATATTTCAGTAATAAATTACCTGAATAAAAAAGGTGTGTATCTGAGGTACGATACACACCTTTTTATTCAGGTTACTTATTTATTCTTGATGTCAATTTTAATATCTCAACGACAGCACCCTTTCTGCAATATCTCCTCCGGTTTGTTTTCCAACCTCACTATCGAACTCATAATGGATACCTCCATATACTCTTGAAATAGCTGCTTCATCTATCATATTCACAAACCCGTTGAAAAAGCGTGGTGTAAATCCTTCGGGGACTTTCTGATTATCAGTAAATGAGAAGCCAGTACCAAAATAAGCTGCCAGTATATGACCGGCTGCGCTGGTAAATGTAGCATGACCAGAGGTATAAGAAGGGAAAGGAGGCGTGCCAATCAATGGTAACCAGGTGCTATTAATGTTTGCCCGAATGTACGTAATGGGACGCAGCAGATTGTACTTGTATTTATATTTCCAGCAAAGGATACCTGCATCATTCAATCCTATTCCAACCTGTGCAAAAAGTTTTGCAGCTGCAGAAAGGCTCAAATGCTGCTCACTTATCAATTGTGCCGTAATAGCGATCAGGTGCCCAGGAGGGGTAAAGGTACCTCCACCGTCAGCCCAATACCTGGCAATAAGGTTTTGCTCAGGGGTCAGCGTCACACCTGTATGATATACCAGGAATGCCTCATTGTAAAATACGGATGTCGTATCTGTTGAATATACCGGTGGACGAATACCCGCACTGTCTGATGTATTGGCCCTGATAATAGGACGGTTATTTCCCCAGTAAGGTAACATGGCTGGTTGAAAAGCAGGCGGCGTAGACACCCATAATCCAGGACCCACCGGCGGTACATACTCCGGAGGGAAAGTGTTTGCATAACCATCTTTTCCACCATCTGAAGTTGACCACTGATAGATACTTCCTGCTACCTGCCGGCCAAAATTAACAGAGCGGATTATTTCCTCCTGCGCGCAGCTATCAGAATATGCTTCCAGATTATCAATCTCAAGTTGAGTGATCAATGCAAGATTTGCTGCATTAGCATTAGGAAACAGGTTCTTAATAATGGCCGCCATAGCACTGTTGGCCGCAATAGCCCAGTTATATTTTTTCCCTCTTTCGGGAGCCGGAACATAACTGAGTCCATTCAACTGCCCCTTTAACGAGGATGCTCCACGTGCCCCCCATACCGCTGCTTCATGCAAGGTAATACCAGTATAAGCAATAGCTCTTGCAGCCACCGGTGGAGTAAATCCACTGGTTTCCTTTATGAGTTTTAATTGCAGCTGGTACCAGGAAACAGCAACTGCAGCATCATTCCCCGGACCAACAACCAGTGTGGCTATTTCATTAATTTCAGGGCCATGATCATGAGTAACGATATCTTCCTTTTTACAGGCGAGAAAACCGAAGATAAACATCAGGTAAACAAAACATAGACGTAAACAAACAAATTTCATGTTTTTAAATTTAAACGGTTAACAATGACAGGGTTAATAAGTACTCGAAATTTAAACCAAAGTAAAGGTATTAAGGCGGTACGCAGTGTATCAGCGTAACAATTTCTTTTTTAGCATTTTTTCTAAATGAAGAACAGGAGGAGGTCGTTACTTTTTGTATTAAAAAAAAGGGTGCATCATACTTTTGATGCACCCCACAGAAATATTTTTACAAATCTATTGTTGGTTAAAGTAATAAATGATAAAGATGATAAGAGCCAGTACTGCAATTACAGTCAGAGCAATTTTAGCGGCACTGTATGGACGTTCGCCAACTACTTCGCCTGTACAGGCATTAATGGTGAAGTGATACAGTTTATTGTTGTATTTGTAGGCGCTAATCCAGGCTGGTAAAAGCAGGTACTTGAGAGCAAGGTCATGATAAGCTATGTCATAATTACTAATAGTTTGCTCATCACCTCCTATATCGTTACATATGGTATCCCGGATTGTAGGATCCATACGGTTTTTCGCCTCTTCCAGTCCTTCTTCAGCATTAATCTGATAAAGCTCGGAGCGAAAGCCGCTTACATATTGTTCGTTATAATGAGCGAGTGCTTCCATACGCCATGGTTCAAGGCGATTAGCTACTTTCTGAGGCAACGATTTGCTGGCGGAAATAAGAACATCATTGAACACATTCATTACCGTTCCACTGGCATAACTCCAGGAGGTATGACGTACCTGCCTGGTACGGGTTACCTCTTTGCCATCAACAGTTTCCGTATAGGTTTCTGTTTGGTAATAATAATCACCACGACGACCTTCATAATCGGTAGTAGTATTTGCATCGTAACTCCAGTGGGGAATATATACTCCTTTAAACTGGCGTGCATTACTGGTAACCATTTTAGAAAGGTCCGAAGGGGCAAACCATAATTTGTTAAGCCAGGTGCGGAAGCTTGTGAATGCCTGTTGCTGTGGCACTAAAAACGGCAGTATATAATGTGGCCTAACCAGTTGTTTGTTTTCTGCTTCACTTAATACCAGCGGACTGGTACAAAAAACACAATTATCAGAGTTAACCTCTGGCGGCAAAGTGGTTGAGGCCCCGCAGTTTTTGCAGGAAACCACTTTTTCCGTCTGCTGGGCCACATTACTATTATTGTTTTCAATAAAGGTTTGATAATCGAAAGAAACAATAGGACTGTTATCCGTATTAGTAATTTCATTCGCTGTGCCGCAATATGTGCATTGCAGTTGAAGGGCTCCCGGTACAAAGTGTAAGGTGGCCCCGCAATTACTGCATTGAAGTGTTGTATTAAGGATGGCAGTTTGCTCAGCCTGAGGTATTGTTCCCATGAATTTTATACGCTGGGTAAGGGTGGTGGTACATTGTTAAATAAAGCTGCCAGTTCAGGAACCGTATTGGCAACAGCCCAGGCGGCCATTCCTTTTTTCCATACCTGACTTTGCTGATTAATAGTACCTGCAGCCACCAGTTGTGACAGCTGGTCTATTGTATAAGGGCCAGCCTGCTGACCATTTATCGCAGCAAAAAACTGTACCGCAGCGGGTAATGGCGGCGGGCCATCGTTGCCTTGTACTGTATTAGGCTGAAATACATTGCCTAACTGGCCACCTATAGCCATACCCATACCGGCACCCAGGCCAGCACCTGCAAGACCACCTCCATTAGGATTATTTGCAGCCTGTTCCATTGCATTGGCCGCCTGAAACTGTGCATAAGCACCCAGGTTGCCAACAATGCCCATACTGCTGCGTTTATCCATTGCAGCTTCTACTTCAGGTGGCAGGGATATATTTTCAATCAGAAACTTGGTAAGTTCCAGACCAAGCTCATTAAATTCGGGTTGTATTTTTTGAGTAATAAGTGCAGATACCTCATCATAATTAGCGGCCAGATCAAGCACAGGAATTTTAGCCTGGGCTATAGCATCCATACCACGGGTAATGGCAACATTGCGTAATTGCTCATTAACACCTTCTACTGTAAATTCAGGGTTAGTAGCGGCTACTTCTTTTATAAATTTCCCTGCATCCTGTACCCGAAATGCAAAGCTACCGAAAGCACGAAGACGCACAGGGCCGAATTCTGCATCGCGAAACATTACAGGATTACGGGTACCCCATTTCTGGTTAACAAACTGGCGTGTGCTTACAAAAAATATATCTGCCTTATAAGGGCTGTTGAAACCATATTTCCAGCCTTTCAGCGTTGTGAGGATGGGCATGTTTTGTGTAGACAGCGTATACATGCCTGGTTTGAAAATATCAGCTATTACACCTTCGTTCATGAACACAGCTAACTGTGATTCACGCACAGTAAGCTGAGCATTCATTTTAATTTCATTCTGGTAGCGGGGAAATTTCCAGACAATGATTTCGTCGGATGCATCCACCCAATCAATAATGTCTATAAATTCGTTTCGGAGTTTATCAAAAATGCCCATATATGAGGTTTTATAAAGAGATGAAATTAGGTTAAAGCCGGAATATATTATATACCCGTTAAAAAAAAGTTGGGGCAGTGATGCCAAAGCATTGATTACCAGCAACCACTACAGCGAAACAGTGATAAAGCGAGGTTTGTTTTGTAATTTTAAGATTATGGGGCAGAAAGAGTTACACCGGCCGTTTGAATTGTACGTATCAGATATCGCATGCTGGAATGAGCGACCGCTGATCTATCATTTCTTCGAGATCGTACAGGTGCTGGAGGGCAGTGGCAGCCGTATTGTGAACAGGAATCAGTTCCCTTACCATAAAGGAAGCATATTTCTCTTCACTCCGTTGGATTGTCGTGGATTTGAGATAACAACTCCTACACGTTTCTGCTCTATCCGCTTCTCAGAGGTTTTTCTCGGACAATGCAAGTCTGCCCAGGAACGCGAAAGAATAATGCAATGGTTGAAGCAACTGGAATATATCTTCTTTAATCATAACCGCTTCCAGGAAATGTTAATCAAACAGCCCGGGGATTGCCGCATGATCGCTTCACTGGTAAGTAATATGATAGAAGAATATGAACACAGGCAGTCCTATCAGGAAGAAAACCTTCAACATTTTGTAACCCTGATTCTGAACATTCTTGCGCGAAATGTTTCTGCCAATATCGGAACTTCGGCCAGTGGACAAGAAACCGAACCGTTGATCAACAGAATGCTGCTGCACATCCGCCAGCATATCAGTTATCCGGAAATACTCCGGGTCAATTACCTGGCATCTCATTTTAACCTGTCTGCGAATTATGTGGGAGAGTATTTCAGGAAATTTACAGGAGAAAGTTTACAACATTATATTACCCATTATAAGATACAGCTGGTACAGCAACGCCTTGCATACAGTACACTTACAGTAAGCCAGATAGCAGGAGAGCTCGGCTTTACAGACGAAAGTCATTTGAGCAGGCAGTTCAGGAAACATAGTGGGATAAGCCCGGTTGAGTATAGGAAGAATGCGAAACAGGGATGAAATTTTTTAAGACGCAATACCCACCCCACTACGATTAATAATATTAAAGTTTAAACAAGAATCTACCTTTTCAGATTCATCAGCCGAAAATAATCCGTTAATTATTAAATTTTTTCCCTTTACTTTGTACTTCAAAGTGCTTTTAGCAATTCAATTATTTGAAATAATAAGTAGTTCTGCAGCATTAAGCTGCAGATAAATAATTAGTTTGCCAACGTCTCTTATCTTAAATAACTCATTCTTACAACCATGAAAAAACAAGCTGAAAATAAGCCAATGCGGTACATTAAAATATGTATCTGGATTATGATATTCGGATTGGCAGTAAGTGGGCTTACTGCTTTCCCTCTCCAAACAGAACTCGGATGGTTGGTTAGCCATGACTCATATTATCCTGAGGGAATGAACAGATGGCTACATACTATACACCTTGCTATATCGAACACTAATCAAAGCTATCCATATTTAAGCTATGGTACTGATTGGCTTGCCTTTGCGCACCTTATGCTGGCTCTGCTCTTTATTGGAACGCTTAAAGACCCCGTTAAAAATGTTTGGGTGATTGAGTTTGGTATGATAGCCTGTCTACTCGTTATTCCATTGGCTTTTATTGCAGGCAGTATCCGTCATATCCCCGTTTTCTGGCGAATCTTCGATTGTTCTTTTGGTGTGATTGGCATTATCCCACTCATTATTTGCTATAAAAAAATTCAACTGTTAAAATATACCAGGGCTTAATCACTTTAAATTATACCATGTTAAAATTCAATAGTACCTATTTCATTTCCGCAGTGTTATTATTCACTATAGAAATCATTATTGCCCTTTATGTACATGATGCTATCATTCGTCCATATGGCGGTGACTTTTTAGTCGTTATTCTTATTTATTGCCTGGCTAAAAGTTTTGTAAATACAACAGTAACCACTGCTGTGATAGTCGTGCTACTCTTCTCCTACCTGACAGAAGCTTTGCAGTATTTCCATATCGTAAACATACTGGGGTTACGGCATTCGAAAATAGCTTGCATTATCATTGGAACTAATTTCGCATGGACAGATATACTGATGTATACGTTAGGTATACTACTGGTTTGGCTGATAGAAATTAAAGTATTGAATAAACCTCAATAACAAATGATGAAACATTTTGTGAAGGAAGATTCTGTTGTACGGGAAATTTGGGGCAAGGCTGACACTATCTTATTTATTTTTGCAGGTGCTGCTGCCGAATTTGCATTGAACAAAGCAGTAGATTGGCTTTACTTTACAGGTAAGTTACCTGCCGATCCATTGGGGCGGTTGTTTTCTACGATTACTTATGCCCGGCAGATTGTCTTTTCAACAAATGATGCGGCGTATGCCGCAATAGATCAGATTACAGCTATTCATAAGCATGTAGAAACATCCCGCAATGCTCAGATACCCGATTGGGCATACAGGGATGTGCTATTTATGTTGATTGATTATTCAATCCGTGCATATGAATTACTGGAGCGCAAACTGACATCCGCAGAAAAGGAAGAAGTTTTTAACACTTTTTATAAGGTTGGTGCACGCATGCAGCTTGAAGGCCTGCCAACGAACTACCACGCATGGGAGATTATGCGCGAGGAACACTTAAAGCAGGATTTACAGCTTAGTGATTTCACAAATGATCTGTTCAAAAAATACTGTGAGCATCTGGGAGTAATGCGATACTATCTGTTAAAGCAAGTACAGGCATTACTAGTCCCGAAAGTGGTTAAAAAATTACTTTCCCTGGGTAATACGAGTCTATTGTTACCGGTACTTTATATGTATAAACTGAGCAGAATAATTAAACTGCAAAGCTGGTTGAGAGACACGCTTTTGCCTGTGAAATATCGGGTTCAGATAAAGCTGTTGAATAACCAAAATCCATTGACTTAAAATACTTATTCGTTTTATAATAAACCTTATGGTTGTATTAGTTTAAATAATTCAATATAATGGTACTATGAGCACCGAAAAAACAACAAAAATAAACCAGCTTTTAACCTCGGGAAAATAAAAAACATATCGAACATTGAACTTATACTGCCTTTATTTTATATTATTACACATATTTTGCCATTGAGATTTCTAAAATTTATATTTTCATCGAATAAGTACATGTTTAGCTGCAAAACACAAACCTAAATCCGCTCTCCTTCTACCTCAATACTGAACAATTCAAAGTTCTCAATCTTAGGCAATGTATTCAATTTGTGAACCCCTTCCTTTTTCACAGATTTAGTATCATCATCATCATTCGTATATTCGGATACATACCGCCCCGTGCTCAAGTTATAGTCAAAAGTCTTACTGTAGGTAGGATCACCAGTTATACTGCTGGCACCAATCAAATAGAATCCTCCATTCTGGTACCTATACTTATAGGTACAACCTCCCCGAAGGAATTCATGTTCCACAATCAATATCCCGTTCTTAATCTCAGTGCCGGAAAAGAAAATGTTACCATCACCTTCAGGCATCGCTGCATGGCTACTTGTGGCTGCTAATAGGTAATTCCCATCTTGTTGTTTAAATAATATACGCAGCTCCCGCGTTGTATTCCGCTGATGCTGTAAGGCCTTTTTAGGCTGAAAAACAATCACTACATCTTCCAGACCGTCCTTATTAAGATCTCCATAACTTAATGTATCCAGCACCTGTCCCGCTGGTAAAAACACTCTCCAACCAGTCGTTCCTGCAACAGGAGCCATAGAAGCATTTGCAGGTTTACCCTTTGCAGAAAGGTACTCTTTATATTTCTGCTCAGCTATCTTAGCCTGCTCAGAAGCCTTCGCTAATAAAACTACATAATCAGCATCTGAAAGATTATTTGTAACCGGGCTTTCATTGGAGGTATAATACTCCAGCTTCCGGGTTACGCTGCTTCCAGATCCATCTTTATATTTTTCAACCCTGACAGTCCAATTTTTGTGCTGATCATACTCATAACTATAGTTGATATCAAATGAAGTCTCATGCTCTGCTAAATCTCTAACTTTAACCATATTCCCATAATTGTCATAAGAGATTTCCCTACGTTGCATATAAACTCCCCCTGTTATTTTCTCAAAGTATCCGTAAGTATTACTGAGCAATCGTCCTTGTTTATCATAGTCATAAAGATGTCCAAAATCCGAAAGATCAGTTTTGTTCGCGATATATCGTTCCTGATAAATTTTGTTGTTCAAATAACGATACCAATATCCTTTTTCATTTTCGCCTGGCGCATTCACAATTTCTATCCGGTTACCTGGATTTCCTTTCTCAAAAATCTTATAGGTAATAGTATGCGCTATATTGTCCGTTTCTGCCGGATTACTGTAGGAAATATATGCCTGATCAGTACCTTCAGACAATTCCTTATCCCAGATAAACGGAACCAGTTCCTTAGAAAAACTCATATTCGAAAGATCAATCTTTTTAGTTTTGCTATTGGTATAAATTTCATTGCCTCTTACAAAGACATTGTGATTTATCTGATTCTCCTGATCACTATAAATATCCAGGTTAGAAATTTCTCCTCCATCAATCCCCGCCATTAATATTAATTTCCCATAGGTATCATACTGTTTAACCTCATAAGACTTTTGCATAGGGTGCTTGATGTCGTAACTGCAAGTAAGTACTGGTTCTTTGGCTCCCTTATAATAATACTCTTTGATGGTATTACCAGTACTAATTTTACTGATCATCCTTCCTATTTTATCATAATTACGTGTCTCTGTTTGGCTTTCTGAAGCACTCTTTAGACTTTGCTTATTTATAGCTATTGTCCTGACCGGGCCATTCACAATAAAGTCGTCCTCTGATTGCGCAAAACAAGTATTCAAAGCACACAAAAGAAATATTATGAAAAGGAGTATTCCAGGTATTTTCATGTTCAATTTAAATTAGGTAAGAAATTCGCTAATTACAATATCAGAAATCAAGTTGAATTGTTCGAGTAGCCAAAATAGTTAAAAAAATCAGAATAGGTTTAAAAAGAGAAAAGCCTCCTGAACTGTCAATTGAGGGCACAATTTTATTACTACAGCAGATATTTTGTTGCCCAGTTGATTTTAATACGCACAAGAGTAAAGAAAATATCAATAGAATATCTTTAATGTGGGTGATTCTCATTTTTATCTATTTGATTGGAGATTTGATTTAATTGTTCCGGACTTACCTTATTTCTGATGGGAAAATGCCTTGCTGTAATCTGTTATGGAATACTCTACGGTAATTCTTAATAAAGAAAAGTACTGTTTCTTTTATATGTTCTCCCACTTACTATATTACTACTCAGTCGATATACTTGTAATGCTTACCAAAGGTTGTGTATTGTTCTTAAAAAAGTATTGATTATGGGTGCAAAATACTGTGAAAAATCTTCAACTGATTGAATATTCCCTGACATAGACAAGGGTGAAATGTATCCATTGGGAAGTAATTTCCCGATGTCTTCCGCTAATTCTGTGGGATGTCTTTCATCGGCACCAGGAATTATTAATACTGGTGCTGAAATAACGCTTAATTCATTTATATTATTAAATGCCCGATCATAACCAATTGCTGCAGCAGCCGCTATGCTATCAGCATCTGACCGTGGAATAGCATCACGTACCATATCTCCTATAACTGGAGACAGATTTTTTAAAATAGGCGCCCAGGCCACCTCTAGTCCATAAGCTCTTACATTGGTGGCAAATTCGTCAAGAAATTTGATCTCAGCCATTTTGGCCTCATCATCTTCGATATCTTCAATACTTATAAGTATTAAGGAGTCTATCCTATCGGGAGCAGATATAGTAGTACGTAAACTAATGGTTGTCCCTATACCAGCTCCACATAATATAGCTTTAGGACAGTCTAAATAATTCAGTAAGGAAATAATATCAGCAGCATATTGTTCCCACTTATACCGGGTTTCGTCATAACAAATAGAACGTCCATAGCCCCTTATATCGGGCAACACTATTTGTGGATAGTCGATATTACGAGCCAACGGGATAAGACTGTAATGGTCCGGGCCACCTCCATGCAACATGATTAATACTGGTTTCGTTTTATCAATAGAATCAGTAAGAGAAAAGGCATATAATGGACAACCATCACTACCTTCATAGCGCAATTCTGTCATTTAAATTGAAATTTAGATTTGTACAAATCTAAATCATCAATTAACCTGGACCATTATAGAATTCAGGGAAAAAATTATAAAATTCGACGAGTTACAAACATCCTACATGGTTTTGATCAAACAGTAAAAGCCTTCAAATCTTTCGACTTGAAGGCTTTAAAGCTTGCAGGCTGGAGGGGACAAGTTTTGAACCAGTTCGCAGATAATTTATCTGACATTTACTCATTTATTAGGCAGGCTCATTTATAATTGGCTTAGCATAAGTTTAAATATCTAATTTGGAGTTTACAAGAAATACTATTCCTTCACAGAGGAAAGAACAATTTTAAGGCTCACGAACAGAAAATCAGACAATTCGTCCTATTAAAAATTACTATATTCTGCCATAAGGCATTATTTTCCAGTAGTTATGGCGAAATATAAATTTTTATATTCTGCCACAAGTGATTGTTTTTGACTAGTTATGACGAAATATAATTGCTAAGAGCGACTGTATTTTATTCGTTTGTTGTGTTACTTACTAAATTCTAAACGGAGGTGAAAATTACCCATGTTCAATGAACGAGGGTGAAAAATCAATTCGCCCCTATTGTAGGTTAAAGAAATCCTAAGGTTTAAAGAAAATCATTTCTCATAATCACTCAGAAAAAGGAAATGAAGTTTGGATTATCCAATCTTTTAGATACACTTATTATTCAGCACATCTCTCATCTGCCCTAATAGTATCTTCCCTCCTAAAAAATATAGTTATTTTTGCACTGGTATTTTTTTCTTTATAGTAATATCGCGTTTATATGGAATTTGAAGTTTATTGTGACGAAAGCGGCCTAGAAGCCTTGACAAATAAAAATGAACACCAATTTACTGCGATTGGTAGCATTTGGTTGCCCGCCGAAAGTAGGGAAAAACTTAAACAAGATCTGAACGATATCAAGGCTCGCTATAACGTAAAAGGAGAACTCAAATGGAATAAAGTTTCGCCTGCATACGTTACACTTTACCGTGACGTACTAAACTATTTTTTTGAGGCTGACTATATTCGTTTCCGTGTAATCATGATCGAGGCTGAGAAAGCGGATGCGCTCAGCTTTCATAACGGTGATGTAGAACTTGGTTTTTATAAATTTTACTATCACTTGCTTCATCATTGGCTATTCGACAATAACAACTATAATATTTTTATAGACTTGAAAGTGAATCGTAATAAAGGAAGGTTAAATGAATTGAAGAGGTTGTTGGAAGAGGCCAATAGGACTTCTACAATCGCCCAAGTTCAGGGATTACCTTCAGAACAATCGCTAGGTATTCAACTGGCGGACGTGCTAACCGGAATTACTTCCGCCAAGTTCAATAATAAAATTGAAAGCCCCGCGAAAAAAGAATTGATTCAAGTAGTAGAGGCATTTATCGGTCATGAAATCAAACCTACATCAAAACATGAAGAAAAATTTAATGTTTTTCAAATCAACATGGAGGGAGGTTGGTAATGGCATATAAGAAAATAAAGCCTCAACAAATGACCGAAGCTGAGCTACGCCAGCTATGGTCAGAGACTTATTGCAATTCTGCCAAACCAATTGTCACTTTTGATGACATTACGGTACAATTCTTTTCATCAATGTTTGATCATGCTTTTTATGAAAGTGACAATAGACAGGCAAAAGATAAATCTGTGTTGTCATTGAACCGTTGTGAAAAGATGTTATGGATAAAGGAAACACTTGAAGATAATACAGCAGTACTAAAGAAAGGATGGGATTCTAAGAATAAAAGCTATGATAACAGTAGAAGGGTGGCATTTGTAAAAGGTAACTACGTTGTTATTATCCGTCTTTTTTCTGCAAAAAAGGCTCAATTCGTGACCGCATACCAAATTGATGATGATGCTAATTTGCAAAAGTTTCTTGACGGTCCCGACTGGACATAAAAAAAACGCTGATTAGTGGGTTCAGCGTTTGAGACCTTTGTAGGTTCCAAACCAAGGGTAAAGAACATTACAAATGTAACGATTTTTTTACTAAAGACTAAATTTTTTCTCCCATATTTAAGATGCATCTTTTAATTGATAATTAATATATAAAATATAAATATAGTATTATCAAATAATACAGCTATCTATTAGGCAAACTCATTCCTAAATAGAATTTGAATGACCCTACTTACTAATACCAAACTACGATGCTAATTTCAAAATGAATACTTTATAAGAAGCAACTTTACATTTATTCAACGTCTTTACTTTATTAGGCTATCTCAGGGTATTATATTAGACCTGATCTGATTGATGATGAACAAAATGAGTATTCAAAACTAACTTCATGAAGTATAGGCTGATCTTGGGGGAACTACTAACCTTTTTTTTCGGTATTATAACAGAAGGGCATTCACAGGCAAAAACACCTATGCAGACCATCATTGCAGGATTAGACTCAATCCGTGTTGAACTGAAAATACCAGGTATGGCTGCGGCCTTTATGAAAGGAGACTCTATACTTTTTGAAGAAGGCTTCGGATATGCAGATCTTGAAAACCACATCAAAACAACCGCAAATACCTCTTTCCGGGTAGCATCCATTACTAAAACATTTACTTCTACACTTGTTATGCAACAGGTAGAACGGAAGAATTTAAGTTTGGAAACACCCATATCGGCTTATGGTATAAATCTCGCCAGCACTCATATTACCGTAAAAAACTTATTGACCCATACCTCTGAAGGAGAACCAGGCGCACATTATCAATACAATGGTTATCGATTTGGGAAATTAACACCTATTATTGAAAAGGCTTCCGGAATTCCTTTTTATCAGCTGTTAATGGAGAATATAGTAACTCCTCTCAAAATGTCGTCAACAGCTCCGGGAATCTCCCTTTACTCTTATTTCACTTTCACCCGGCAGGATAAAAGCATGATCCCTTATTTTGAAACAGCCATTAAACAACTGGCAAAACCTTATGCTCTTAATGAAAAAGGAGAAATCGTTGCATCACAATACTTTGATGAATTTGGCGCTTTTGGCGGATTGATTACAACAATAAAAGATCTGCTGAAATACTCTGCAGCTATAGATAGAAACCAGTTTGTAACAGCAGACACCCAAAAGGAGATTTTTACTGCCAACAAGCTCAAAAATGGAGCGCTTTCCCCTTATGGTCTTGGATGGTTTACACAAACTTACAGAGGAATTGACTTTTACTGGCATTACGGACAAACGCAAGGTGAATCAGGATTATTTATAAAAGTACCTTCCCTGAAAATGACAATGGTGGTACTTACTAATATAGATAAACTCAGTCAGCCTTTTCCACTGGCTGATGGAGATCTCTTTTTGTCACCGGTAGGACAATTGTTCTACAAATACTGCATTAATAAAGACAGTGATTTTATCCGGCTTGACTATCATCTTCCTGTACAGACTATCCGGAAAAGTCTAACAACAGCCAATTCTTCCTACAAAGATTTTTATAGTAAGGAGCTGGTAACACAGGCTACCATGGCTCTCATAAATGGTGATACTATAAAGGCAAAGCAATTTTATGAAATTTATGCGAGTCTTAATTTTAATCACACGGACACATTACCTGCAGGAGAGATAATTGCTGCTATTCAGAATGCAGATATTAATCAGGACCTTACAAAAAAGTTTACACTTTCAAAACCTATGCGACTAAGAGTATATGGCGTGGGTGAAAATTGTTCGGGAGATTTTAGTTCATGGTGTGACTATGGCTGGATTGAAGATACCTTGGGCAAAACGATCTGGCAGATGCAGGGACAACCGGCAAAACATGCTGGCGGAGCGCTTAAAAACCAGAAGATAGACCAGGAAATCACCTTACCTGCCGGCAACTATTTTTTACGGTATAAATCAGATGCGGGACATGCTTATAACAACTGGGATTCGCCACCACCTGATAACTTCTTTTGGGGAATCATCCTTTATAATACAAGTGTAAATAGCTCAGGCAATTAAAAAAACAAAGTCCATCTCGAACCCCGATTTATATAAATCAAAAATGGGAATAATCAAGCAATTATACTTAATTATCCCCATTTAATATCTGCGGGTTATCGGGAACGAAGTTCGAACCGGCTTGTAGAGGATTTATCTAAAATTTATGTATTCGTCAGTGAAATTCATTGCTAAACTTACTATTGACAATCATATATCCCGCTACCTTGTTTTCCCTTAACTATAAAGAGGACGTCTTCTTTTAATAAAACGTCTGAGTTAATGTGCTATTCGATTAAACTATATCTATAAATTTGGGGTCAGCTTTTAATACAATTTCAAGATCCGGTCTGTGTTCTTCGCCCCATTTTTCCAGATTTAAAATTACGGGTATTAAACTTTTTCCAAGATCTGTTAATTCGTATTCCACCTTAGGAACTTTTGTGTTAAACACTTGTTTTCTCATAAACCCATGTAAGACCAACTCATTGAGCTGCTTATCTAAAACCCGACGATCACTATTAGGTATTATCTTTTGAAGCTGACTGGGACGTCTGTATTCCTTATAAACATAATAAATAAGCATTAGCTTCCATTTACCGTTGAGCAACTCCTTGAACAAATGGAGTCCACAAAATATCTGAGTGGGCGTCTTCTTTTTATACATAACCTATAAAGGAATTAATGAAAATCTGAATTGCAAATATCCGCATAAAATTATCCGGTATTGCAAAGTTTTCACAATGAAAATAGCTTTGCATTCAAAATAATTTTTATGTTGAAATTCACATTTTTAATTCGGAAGGTAGAAGAGATGACCAAAGAAGAGTTCGTTAATTATCATAGGAATAACCATGCTCCTTTATTTATGTCTATTCCCGAAACTAAAAAGTACGTCAAAAAATACGTTGTTTCACATCCTGTGGAGATAAATGGATTCCCTGCGCCTCAATATGATAGTATTACAGACATCTATTTTTCTTCTGTGGAAGACTTTAATATATTTTTTGCAAGTGAGAATTATAGAATGAAGGTTCATCCGGACGAACCCAAATTTATAAATTTAAATGATGTTGTGATGTTAGTGAGTGATGAGAAAATAGTAGAGGATAACATAATAGGAAGCTAAAAATGTAAAATTAGATACTTCTTAAAATTTAAAAAGCCTTCAATCTTTCGATTTGAAGGCTTTAAAGCTTGCGGAGAGAAGGGGACAACTTTCGACCAGTTTTGTATCCGATTTGGACAAAATTGTAAAGTTTATTACCAGATATTGCCAAAATAGACCAGAATTTAAGTTTAAGAAATTTTAATTAGAATGAGGGTTTCGGCCCTTTTTCTAATTAAGTGACGAGACTCTTAGTTCCAATTTGATAATTATTGTCATAATTTTAAGGCACTTTAGACCTGCCCAGTCTAATTATATAATACTTTCTTTTCATACATGAAACATTATAATAAAAGACTCATTTTCCTTATTTCCACTATTGTGATCTTGCTGGTTACCCCACCATTTTCTTCTGCTCAAAGGATATGGGATCATCAATCGGAATTGTTTTTACAACTCAGGAAAAGCAAAGCAGATACAGGCCGGGTGCATATTTTGCTAAAACTGGGCCAATATTATTTGCTGAGGGAATATTATGTGTACAGAATTGGAAATCCATGGACACAGCTTGATAGCGCTTCCTTGTTTGCAGCCCAGGCTCTTCATCTTAGTGAGTCATTAAAATATGAAAATGGAAAAAATGAAGCTATTTTATTAAAAGGAGATGCCTTTATTAGAAAAAATGAAATAAAATCTGCGCTTGACCTGTTAGGCCCACTACACGATTCAACCCGTTTTCGTCTATTGATCATATTAGGCCGCCATTATCTGTTTCATAAATCCGGATTCAAACAGAATTTAGACAGCTCAATGATTTTCTTAGAGCAGGCAAGTAAAATAGCACCGGTTCCTTTGTCTGCAAAATGGCAACCTGAACGCACGCATATCAAGGCAATGGTTAGCTTTATTACCGAAGGCCTGCAGCCAACTAAAAAGCTATATCAGGAAACGATAGCTCAAATAAGCATGCCTGGTAATGAAGAACGGGAAGCCCTTTTGTGGTACGAGCTGGCAATGCTGATTCCGTTGCGTGAGAATACTGGAATAACCAGGTTGCATTGTTTTGAGCAAATGCGCTCGCTTTATAAAAAAAGTGGTAATCAGGAAAGAGAAGCATTTGTTTTAAAGACGATTGCTGATATACATTTGGTGAATGGCAGGTTAAATCTGGCAGAAACTGCGTTATTGAATTCACTGGATCTTTACAAAGCGATCGGTTATCGGGATCTGCATTATATTTATGATCTGCTGGCTTTTACCTATCGCCATAAAGGCGATTTCAATAAGTGTATTTTTTATGGGTTAAAGGCAATAGAAAGTATCGAAGCCACAAATGATTCCACTTCAGCCCTTACTTTTTACAGTCGCCTTGCCAATATGTACAGGGAAATAGGGCAACCAGACAAAAGTGTGGAATGGTATTCGAAAACACTCAATAATCGGGTATTTAATGATAGCGACAATTTTTATAAATTCAGGGATGCAAGCTTCTTTGCAAGGGAACTAATAAAAATAAAAAGGGAGAAGGAAGCACTCGCCTATATTCTTGACATCAACGCCAAAAACAAACCTATCGGAGTTGACGCAAAAATATGTCTGTTAGGTTCATTGGCATACTGTTACCAGGCTGTGAAGCAGGATCAACAGGCCGAAAAGTATTATCTTGAATTAATAAAACTGGCAGGGCAGCTGCAGGAAGACAATGAAATAACCACTGATGTCTATTACGAGATAGGGCGGTATTTTATCAATAAGCAGCAATACAGGAACGCGATTACATATTTGCAAAAGGCACTTGGCGCTGCGAAAATCAGGAATTCACTTGCAATGATGAAAGACATTCAGCTGATGCTCTTCAAAGGTGATTCCGGCGTAGAAAATTACACTTCCGCAATACAACATTTACTCAGGCACAAGCAATTGAGCGACTCCCTTTTCAATGAAACCAAGCACTGGCAAATAGAAGAATTACAGATTCAATTTGAAACCGCTAAAAAGGAAAAGGATATTAAACTGCTTAACAACCAAAACCAACTGCAGCGTATCAGTATTGAGCAGACTAATAAAACAAAGAACATAATCCTGGCCTATGTAGTACTACTGCTGGTCATTGTGGGCCTGCTATTTAACCGCTATCTGATAAAACAAAGAAACAATCGCAAGCTCAGTGCTAATCAGAAGGAACTGGATCAGAAAAATTTATCCTTAGAAAAACTGATTACAGAGCAGGATAAATTACTCAAAGAAAAAGAATGGTTAATCAAAGAGGTACATCACCGGGTTAAGAACAACCTTCAGATGGTAACCGGCTTACTATATGCGCAATCCAGGTATCTTGAGGATAATACAGCCCGGCTTGCTGTGAATGACAGTCTGCGGCGGATAGAGGCAATGTCAATGATTCACCAGAAGCTTTACAAGGATGAAAATATATCAACCATTTCGATGCCCGTTTATATCAAAGACCTGGTGCGTTACCTGCATGAAAGTTTTGATGCTAACAATCAGATAACTTTTGAACAAACGATCGAGTCGGTAGATCTTGATATTTCGCAGGCAATCCCATTGGGATTGATCATTACGGAAAGCATTGTCAATGCTATCAAATATGCCTTCCTGACGGAGCAGAAAGGGGGCGTAAGCATTCATTTACAATATGAGGGCACCGATCAACTATTGTTGAAAATATCGGACAATGGTATTGGTTTACCTGCAGGACTTGACACCGGTAAAAACCATTCACTCGGACTGGGTCTGATGCAGGGGCTTACCAAACAACTAAAGGGCAGCTTTTATATTGAAAGCAATAAAGGCGTACACATAACGGTGAGGTTTCCAATCTTAATTAAATCAGCAACAATATAAATATGAATATCAAAATATTGATTGTAGAAGATGAATTTATTGTGGGAAATGCGCTCCGTTTAG
This sequence comes from Chitinophaga sp. CF118, assembly GCF_900112615.1. Taxonomy (GTDB): domain Bacteria; phylum Bacteroidota; class Bacteroidia; order Chitinophagales; family Chitinophagaceae; genus Chitinophaga. Next base: position 546,828 of record NZ_FOMK01000004.1, read on the forward strand.
CAGTGGAGACAGCTGGTTATCGTGTAACAGGTATGGTGGCTTCGGTTGAAGAGGCTGAAGAAAATATGCGGAACCAACAGCCGGACCTTATACTGCTCGACATTCGATTAGAAGGAGAAAGTTCAGGTATAGACCTGGCCAGGAAACTGAGGACTGAAAATATTCCTTTCATTTATTTGTCTGCACATTCAAGCCAGAAAATACTGGAAGAAGCAAAGACAACCGAGCCTTATGGATTTCTTGTAAAGCCATTCAGGGAAAATGACCTGCTGGTAGCATTGGAAATAGCCCTATATCGTCATCGCCATAGCCTGGAAGCCCAACTCAGGCAAGAAGATTTTTTGCAAAAGCAGTTAGCCGCAATAAGCAATGAAACTGCAACGGCTGAACAACAGTTACTGAAGATTGCCCGTTTGTTACAATCATATATCCCTTTTGATCTTATATCTGTAGGACCCAGACCTTTTGATGCTGCGCAATTCAATGATACAGCCTATTTACGAATAGGGTTTGATGAATACCAGTTTATTCGTGAAAAAGAATTAACAACCATTACCGGTTTAACTAAAGACGAGCTTTCCAACATCATTAAGAACAGCCATACAGATGCAGACGCAATCATTTACAGTGATGAAATAACAAAACAGGAATTGAATGATCCTTCGCTACAAAAAACATGGTGTGATTTCCTTAATTGTCAGGCTTTCCTGGTTTTTCCGGTGGATTTAAAGAACGGTTCGGCGGTTCACTACTTCTTTTACAGTCGCCAGCGCGCTATTTACACGGAGAAGCACATTGCTTTACTGGATCGTTTAAAAACGTATTTGACAGAACTGGCAGAGAAAATGACGCATGCAGTGCGTGCAACCGATCAACCCGTTTCTACTAACAAAGACCACAGTGAAGCTGCGAATCGTCCCGAATTTCAGGGTATTATTGGCAACCACCCGCTTTTACTCGCTGCATTGGATCTTACCACGCAGATCGCGCCCTATAATACGTCGGTCCTGATACTTGGTGAAAGCGGAACCGGAAAAGAAAAAGTAGCCCATTATATTCACGCGCTGTCACAAAGAGCAAAGGGACCATTCGTAAAAGTAAACTGTGCTGCCATTCCAACCACATTGATAGAATCGGAGCTATTTGGCCATGAGAAGGGAGCATTTACCGGCGCCATAGAAAAAAGAAAAGGAAGATTTGAACAAGCCGATGGAGGCACTATTTTTTTAGATGAAATTGGAGAATTGCCGCTGGATATGCAGGTTAAATTACTCCGTGTTTTACAGGAAAAAGAAATTTCGTCTGTAGGCGGCAGTTCCTCTGTAAAAGTGAATGTTAGAATTGTGTCCGCTACTAACCGAAACCTGGAAAAAGAAGTAGCAGAAGGAAATTTCCGGCTTGATCTCTATTATCGGCTCAATGTATTTCCCATAACATTGCCGTCTTTACGGGAACGGAAAACAGATATTGAAACGCTGGCACTTTTTTTTGCAAACAGGTTTTGCCAGGAATTCAATAAGCCATTCCAGGGTATTGCACCTTCCATGATAGAAGAAATGCGTGCCTACAACTGGCCGGGGAATATTCGGGAGTTGGAGAATATTATGGAGCAGTCAGTTATCCTTAACGATGGAAAATCAAAACTGGAATTAAGGCGACGCCTGACCATGGCGGCTCCTGCATTAACCGGTGAAATAAATATCGAAACACTGCAGGATGTAAAACACGTTCAGCAGGAAACAGAAAGAGCTTATCTTATTTCGGTCTTAAAAAGAACGAATGGCCGCATACGCGGAACAAATGGCGCTGCGAAAATGTTGAATGTGAAACCAACCACGCTGGAAGCAAAAATGGCTAAGCTGAACATTAAGAGACAGGATTTTATCCAAACCACAGGAAACCAGTAAACATCTACTCCAATATTTTTAGACTTTAATCAGCCAACTCCAAAAAAATTGGAGTTGGCTGATTGTCATGATTGTAGGTACCCCTCATTATAAGAGTACTAAAAACTCATTTTCATTGCATTATAAAGAAGGACAATCCTATTCTTACTATCTATATTATATGGCATACAAATGGTGTCACCTGAGATTGGTTGTTGATTTAAAAAATTAAACGTAATTCTATAGACCTGATAACATGAACAGATTGAGGTTACACATTGAAAACATAACGCCAGTTAACGATGAAGAATTTGAATTCATCAAATCGTTCTTTACATTAAAAAAAGTACGCAAGAATCAATACCTGATACAGGAAGGAGAAGATGTTAAATACGAGTACCTGGTACTCTCTGGCATATATAGAGTATTTTATTCCGACGATCTGGGAAAGGAATATGTTTGCATGTTTGCTCAGGAGAACTGGTGGATGTCTGACTATAATTCCTATTTTAACCAGAAGCCGGCAAGCATGTACCTGGAATGTTTAGTGCCTGGTGAAGTATTATGCCTCAGTCTTTATGGCAGGGAAAAACTGGCTGCAGAACTACACAAAATGGAACATTTTTTCAGGATGAAAATGACCAGAGGGTTTATTGCCCTACAGCTAAGGATCAAAATGTTACTTTGCAATGCACCACAAAAACGATATGAAGAATTTGCAAAATTATATCCCGTCTTAATACAACAAATACCTAAAAAAATGATCGCAGAGTTTCTCGGCTTGCGTCGCGAAACATTAAGCCGGTTATATACTAATCAAAAATAAGGGCGTTAGGATCGACTATAATATTAGGAGGGTGTATCAATGCTGATATACCCTCTTTTGTTTCAATCAACTCCTACTGTATCCCTGCCAATGAGTGACTGGAATCACGCTGCAATAGTGAGTCTGATCACTCCCAAAAAGTGAGTAGACGTCTTTATGGCTCCCTGTTATGATAGTAATTTTGTCTCACAACGGTTGTTAAACAAACAATACGTAACCATCCTATACCATCACATCAGAAAAATTCAAAGTGTATGTCACATCTAACATCTCCCCAAAAAGGTTTCAGGATCCATCTGATCGTTTTCTTTTTGACCACGCCGGCCATCTGGATCTTGTGGTATCTGACCGACAGAACTTATCCATGGCCGTTATGGTCAACACCAGCATGGGCAATAGGCGTCCTGTTTCACTACCTGGGCGTTTTTGTTTTTAAAAATCAAAAAACATCTAAAAACTAATATCATGGATCAGCAACAAAAAACAGTAAGACGTATCGTAACAGGTCATAACGCAGATGGAAAAGCAATTATCGTGTCAGACGCTTCACCCGGCCAGACGTATATGATTGGCGGGCCAAACGGGGCCAGATTTCATGAAGTATGGAATACACGGCAGTCGCCAGCGCTGATTGATCCTGTTTCCGGCGAGTTGGAAGAAACCAGCCTGGTACTGGGGCCTCCTAAAAATGGCACACGTATCAGGGTGATTGATTTTCCGCCAGAACGGGAGGAGATCAGAAATCTTACCAAAGAAGAAGCGGCTACGCACTTTAAAGCTATGGGCGGAGAAGCAGCTTCGAAAGCAGGCCAGGATGCACCACATCCTTTAATGCACCGCACGGCGACGATTGATTACGGTATTGTGCTGGAGGGAGAACTAACATTGATAGTTGATCAAGGCGAAGTAACGATCAAAGCCGGCGACATTATCGTTCAACGTGGCACCAGCCATGCCTGGGCAAACCGGTCGGGGAAACCCTGCCGTATGGCTTTTATCCTTATCGATGGTGAATTCACCAATGAACTTCTTTAAAACATAAAAACAACATCATGCGCTTACAACCGTTGCCTCCCCATACCCTTAGTCCCGAACTTCGCTATGTACACGATGAAATCGCTAACGTAATAACCAGCAGCCAGGGCCCGGTAGTGATGATGAATGCCGAAGGGGCGCTATTAGGGCCGTTTCCGGCCATGTTACATTTTCCACAATTTGGTATACCTGCGCTAACATTTTTGAAGTCGTTAGATAACCATGCATCACTTCCGAAAACAGTGCGTGAAGTGGCCATCCTTACAGTAGGCGGTGCCTTTGGTTCCCGCTTTGAGCTATATGCGCATGAGATCATGGCGGCGGCCTTTGGGCTTTCAGCCGGTATTATCGCATCATTGGCAGCTGGTGGCCGCCCGGAAGGTCTAAACGAGCAGGAGGCGATCGCTCATGACGTAGCATCGGTATTGGTTAAAGGCCATGTTGTTCCAGCTTCAACCTATCATCAGGCTGTCAATGTGCTTGGGCAAAATAAAACCGGAGAGCTCATCTTTCTCATCAGCGGCTATTGCCTCATTGCAACCGTATTAAATGGATTTGATATGCCTGCGCCTGAAAATAATGGATAAAATAAAGAATGCTCCCACTATAACAATAGCCAAAATATGACTGCAATCAATAAATTCAATGCGGTAATTATAGGAAGCGGGCTGGGTGGCCTAACAGCCGGTGCCACACTAGCCAGATTGGGAAAGAAGGTGCTGGTCCTTGAGCAGCACTATATACCTGGGGGATGCGCCACCAACTTCAAGCGCAAGGATTTTATCATGGAAGTAGGGTTACACGAAATGAATGGCTTTCATGACAGAGATATCAAAGCTGAAGTGTTCGAGCTGCTTGACGTAAATAAGTTTATACAATTCGTTCAGGCACCTGAGCTCTTTCATGTAACCTCTGCAGCCACCACATTCACCTTTCCACACGGCACAGCACGTGCACAACAGGCACTGATCGAAAAATTTCCGCACGAAGCAAAAGGCATTCAGGCTTTTTTCAGCCTAATGAACAATGTCCTGGATGAAATTTACCGGATGCCAAAAGAAAAGTGGAAGATGACACTGATCTATCCCTTCATACCTGTTTTGTACTCAAATATTTTTAAGTCACTAAAGCTAAGCTGCGGCGACTGGCTCGATAAACACATCACCGATGAACAGCTTAAACTGGTGCTTACTACCAACGTTTTGTATTATGGTGATGATCCGTACAATTTATCGTTGCTGCATTTTGCTATTGCACAAGCTGGATATATAACCGGTGGCGGCTATTATATAAAAGGCGGCTCACAAAAGCTTTCCGATTACCTTACTTCCTTTATTGAAAAAAATGGCGGACAGGTAATGGCAGGTAAGAAAGCAGAAAATATTCTGGTTGAAAATAACAGGGCTACTGGTGTGCAGTACCGCGATGCTTTCAATGATTCACTTGAACCTGTAACCATTTATGCAGATGCCATTGTATTGAACGCGGCCATACCACATGCTATAAAGATGCTACCCGAACCTTACAGACAATCGTTGAAAGACAAAACGAAAAACCTGGAAACATCCTGTTCGCTGATTTCAATTTACATAGGTTTCGATATTGACCTGAAGCAATTTGGCGTACAACATTATTCCACCTTCATTCAGGGCAAAGGTATCAACCAGCTGAAAGACATCAAAGCAAACAACATTGGAGACTGGGGTAATAAATCTTTTGTATTTGTGGATTACAGCCAGCTCGACTCCGGAATTACACCTGCTGGGAAAAGCTTTGGCGTGATCTGCGCAGCCGATTATTTATCGGAGTGGGAGGGATTGGATGAACCGGCCTATAAAAACAAAAAGGAACAGATTGCGCAGCTCTTTTTAAAAAGACTGGAAACGCATTACCCCGGCATTCTTCAGCATATCATTTTTTATGAAGTCGGGACTGCTAAAACTATTCAACGGTATACACTTAACCCCAAAGGCACGCCTTATGGCTATGCACAGAGCCCCTCACAATCGGGTGTGAAAAGAATTCCGGCAAGATCTCCTCTTAGAAATATGTATTTCGCCTCGGCATGGTCTTTTCCCGGCGGTGGATTTACCGGGTCGATCTCCGGTGGCTATTGGGCTGCCATGTCTATGAATAAAACGATCAAATGGCAAACCTATAACAAACAATTACTGGAAGATGGCAGGATCGTCAAACTACTGACAACCCAGGTAATCGCGGAAAACACCATAGAGCTGACCTTTGAGAAACCACCAGGATTTTACCATAAGCCAGGACAGTACGCCATTCTTCGCCTGAATAAACCAAAGAAAATTGAACTGGACCTACCCTTTCGTTCACTTTCCATTGTCTCTCATCCCGACGAGCCAATCCTTCGTTTTGCCATGAGAGTGAGCGATAGCAGCTTTAAATACTCCTGTTTACAAATGGAGACAGGAGATGAGGCCACCATCTTTGGGCCTTGCGGTAATTTTCTGTTGAAACCAGGCATGGGGCACATCGTATTCCTTATTTGTGGCATCGGCATCACACCCGTTCTACCCATGCTAAAGGAACTGGAAAAAAAACAATTCAAAAGCAGGATCTATCTTTTCAATTCCAATAGAACAATAGCATCTACAGCATATCAACGGGAACTGGAAAATAGAAAAATAGAAAATTACACCTATCTGCCAGTCATCACTTCAATGAGCAAGAGGATCGATATTGATCTGCTAAAATACCATTTGAATGACCTGCTGCAATACGATTATTACTTAGTAGGAACGTCTCCCTTTCTGGATTCTATGAAGCAGTTATTGATCCGGGAAGAGGTTCCCATTGACAAAATAAAAATGGACGACTTTGGTTAACCCGCAATATTATCCAATTAAATAAGAGATAGAAACAAAAAACTATTAACAATGACAAAAACAATTTTCCTGCTGATGGCAGCAGCATTCGCTATGTCTGCATTTGCGTATTGCAAAAAAAACGAAGACAATGCTATCGGTACCCCCAGGACCTATGTACTGGTACATGGTGCATGGCAGGCGCCATACGTTTGGGATGCCGTACGTACTGATCTGCTAAATAAGGGGCACAAAGTAATTGTTGTAGAACTTCCGGGGCATGGCAGCGACAAAACGCCACCGCAGACCCTGAGTCTGGATGTTTACCGGGATAAAGTGACAGAAGCTGTTGCTACAGTAAATGAAAAAGTTATTCTGGTTGGGCACAGCATGGGTGGCATGGTGATCACCGCGGTGGCAGAGAAGATCCCTTCCAAAATCAGCCAACTGGTTTACATTGGCGCTTTTCTACCAGCATCGGGACAGGCGCTGGCTGATCTGGCCTCCACTGATCCTGATTCTAAACTGAGAGCCTCATTAATTTCCTCTTCCGACCAGTTGACGCTCGATGTAAAAGCCGATAGCCTTACCTGGCTTTTTATCAATGATGGTACGCCCGCTGTTAAACAACAGGTAATTGATAATTATCGTGCAGAGCCAGCAATTCCGTTTTCCAATAAGGTTACGTTAACCGATGTCGCCTTTGGATCTGTTAAAAAAGTATATATCAAAACACTGCAGGATATTGTTATTTCACCAGCCCTGCAGGACAACATGATTGCTGCGGCACACATTACCACCGTTCTTACAGTAAATACAAGTCATTCGCCATTTCTGTCTCAACCGCATGAAGTGTCAAAGCTATTGCTCAGCATAGCAAAATTATAACGGTAACGGCCAATGGTTTACATCATTGGCCGTGATTCAAATCACACTTTATTAGTGATCCGCTCACTTCCTTAGGAATATATACTCAGCTAATTTTGAATTGACAATTTATTCATGCACGTTAAAACAAAATGAAATGAGGACAAATGCATGGCTATCTAATACCAACATTGTACTTGTATTGATAACAGCTTTTCTGATATGCACCTCATATACAAAGGCACAATCGGCAAAGGCTGTTGGAGAAGCAGTACTATCAGCATTACAACAGCAACAGGCTGTAGCCAGGCTTACCCGTTATGAAGTAAAACCCGAATACCTGGACCAATTCAAAAAAGCAATTACGGATTACGTATTGTATGCTATCGGTATTGAAAGCAATATTATGGCGGAAGCCTACTATGAAAGGGAAAACCCTTCCATACTTTGGATAATAGAACGGTGGGGAAGTATTGAAGAATGGATGAAAGTAAAAAGTAACACCCAATCGCAGGCAGTAAGTCGTTTAGCAGAAATGGCTTTACAGAAGCCGATAAAAAGCGTCCCTGTAAAAGACCTGGACCCCCTTTCAAAACAACAATGGCGTAAAACAGCCAATGCAGCAGACAGTCAGCTTACCATTATGCTGTTTGTAGATGCAAGGGCAGGAACACAGCAGCGCTTTAAAGATGTTTACCACATAGCAATGCCACAATTCAGAAGTGAACCCGGCGTCATTACTTATCAACTATCACAACTGGAAGAAGACGATACACAGTTTGTAACGTATGAAAAGTTTAGAAGTAATGCAGCTTTTCAATATCATCTCAATTTTCCGCCCATTCAACCGGTGATCGATTACCTCAATTCAAGTATCAAAAAGCAACCGTTTCAGACTGGGCTTCATAACCTTATTGAATTTTCACCCCTTATTCGTCAATAGCATTAAGAACCTTCAAAGGAAATCATTAACTATTAAATTGAAAAAAATGAAACCATTTAATCATGTCATTGTAGCAGGTGTACTGACCATACTCGCAATAACTGCAGATGCGCAGGTAAAAGTAAAAACTGAACATATGAATACAATAGAAAACGCAAACGAACTGGAAATCGTCAATCAATTATCAACAGAGTCGGCTGTTGTAAACATGCCTGTATCAAAATTATTAAACGCACCGGGCAACGAAGCATTAAAAGCATTCTTCTTTACCCCGGTAAAAAACAGCTCGGCATTAAGTGGCAGGAAGATAGCAGTGCTTGTGGCAGACGGTTTCGAGGAAATTGAATTAACAGGTCCGGTATGGTATTTCAGACAGTTGGGAGCAACCGTTGATATAGTGGCGCCTAAGTACAACCCGGCTCCCGAACGATATGGGCTTGCTTATCCGGAAATGTCTAAAACCCACATCATGGCTATACAATACCTGCAGCCGGTAGGTTGGATAAAATTTGATCGTACGGCAGACCAAATTAAAGTCACTGACTATGATGCTGTATTCATTCCCGGTGGCGCCTGGAATCCGGATAACCTTCGGGCTGATAAAGATGTAATCAGATTTGTTCAGGAATTTAACAGATCCGGGAAACTAATAGCAGCAATTTGTCATGCACCTGTGGTGTTGGCTTCTGCAGATATCATCAAAGGGAAAAAACTCACTGGCTACTGGAATATACAAAGTGACCTGAAAAATGCCGGCGCCACTGTGCTGGAACAATCGGTAGTTAGTGATGGCAATTTGATTACCAGCAGACATCCCATTGACGTAGCGGATTTTTCCAGAGCGGTAGAAAATTGGTTGATTAAAAAATAGGTATACTCCTTTTTTAGGAAATGGACTTACGATAAAAACGAAATTAAAAAGCCTTCAGATCACATCTAAAGGCTTTTTAATTTCTGCGGGCTACCGGAGACGAAGTTCGAACCTGTTTGCACGTAATTTATCTGAAATCCATTCATTTGTAAGACAAGTTACATCCTCGTCAGACAGTCTAGCTTCATAACAAACCCGCCTCTATTTACCTCCTTCTCTCTGATTGGAATCAACATTTTGTCTTTAACAACAAACTGAAAGAGATACGAAGAAGTGGATGTTTTCAATGTCAGCGTATCATGAGCGATAGCCCATGTCCCCCTGGCATTATAAGTAGAATCCAGACTATTCCTTGTATAAAGTTCATGAATGATATAAATAAAACTGGAATCATGTCTTAATGTCAATTCCCATTTCTTATCAAACGCATCAATGACAGAGCATAATTGTTTATGCCGTGTATAAACACCCTCTACATCAGGCTGGAAAACAGAAAGTAATGCTATTATTACCAAGAATTTCATCATACTGTAATTTATTAATTTTTAAATTATGGTCTCATAATTATTACACCTTTAGTAGGTAATACAACACTGCTTAATTCCCGGAACCCATTAAGAGGCGACATGTTATGCATTCCCTTATTATAATGGCTCGCAGCTGTCTGCAGAAGCTGTAAGGCACTCTGAGTCATTGGCTGGGCTGCTCCACCAGTGTTACCGACTTCCATGTGTGTCAGTTAAGTAACAATCCCACATCCCCGGTTTTTCAAACGGGCGCATAAACCATTTTTGCTACAGGCACAAAAACAAAAACCCGCTTGGTTATACCAAGCGGGCATAAAATTCGTTTCAAAGAGCATTATACAATAGCCTGGTCTCTCCCATTTCGGAAGGAACTAAACGAACTATTGTATAACATTCCTTGTTTCATGGCCACAAATTACTTCAGAGTTTCTAATTTTTTCATATCAAGCTTCAGGTTCTCGGCTACTACAGAGAATATTTTGTTAAACTCAGGATCGAATCTGACATTATCATCAAACCACTCTTTTGTAAACATTCCATCATACTCATCACCAGTAACCTCTCCCTGCCATTTCATATTCTTATAAATCAGATCTGTCCAGTAATCAATTCTTTCTTCAAGTGATTTCTTTGGGTACTCTTCCGTTCTGAATTTCTCGAATGCTTTATAATCGCTCTTCGATTTTTCATTTATGCGTTTGAGTATATTTTCTTCTTCTTTAGATAATTCCGTCATGTTTCTGTGTTATAACTAAGATTGAATATACACATAAATAGTACCTGTTTTTCGAATACCGGGTACATTAACAAAAAGGGGGACTTGCTACAGATTTCCTCATCCGGATTATGCTATATTTTGAAAATACAGTTTATTTTATATTAATTATTTCACACCTGAATCCTTAAAAAAACCATTGCAAATCATTTATTTTAAAATGCTAATTTAGTAAATACGAGATTTATTTAGAGGGAAAAGGTCTGATATCCGGGTAAGACGACATAGTACAGATATTTTACGGAAATTGGATTATTTTATAATAAAAATACCCACAGAGATGCAAGACACTATTAAAAAATTTAAGTTCAAAGACGTTGGAGTTGTTCTTAACGCACCTGCAACAATTGAAGAACAGTTTGTAAAACTTGGCTTCAAAATAAGCTTGAACAAAAATATTAAAAGCACAAACACTCTGGTTTTTATCAATAACAACAAGGAGTATTTAAGCTTTCTTAAAGAGAATTTGAAAAATATTGAATCTGACAGCGTATTATGGTTTGCTTATCCCAAAGGAACCTCAAAGATTAAAACAGACATCAATAGGGACACTATTCGTGTAACAGGAGAAGAATTTGGCATTACGACAGTAACAGCAATTTCCATAGACGACACCTGGAGTGCTTTACGTTTCAGGCCTATTGACAGAGTTGGAAAATAACAAGGACAACTACCGTTAATGTCTGCCTGGCAAGTTCAGGCAGTTCCATGCTATACATTCGCCAGAAAGCACATTTTGTATACGTGTACGCAAAAGACTATAAATAGTGATGAAAGCATCTAAAACCCAATACCCCTGATGCTACCTTTAGTTCTCTAAAAATCACTATCCATGAAAACGCGACTTACACTCTACATCTTTACTCTCCTATCATTTCTCAGTTATCAGCTTTTTGCACAGGACATTTACATTAACCTGAACCAACCAAGACAGGGAATTGATGGTGCAGGTTTCTGTCATGAGGGCGACCGGCAGAATGGTGATTATTATGTTATCAATACAAGCATCCAACAGATGCTCGATAACCACATGTCATTGTTCAGAGATATGTTTCCTAACAAAGTGTGGGAACCTTCCAAAGGAACATTTAACTACAGCGATGCACGTGTGGTGAACAGTTTTCAACGTCTGAAAACAATGCAGAACAAAGGGATAAAAACCATACTGGGTATCTGGGACGTCCCCAACTGGATGGTCAGCAATCCATCTGCAGGTTCCAACCGGAAGATTAATAATTTTGATGATTTTGCCTATTTCATCACTTCCTTTCTTGTACATGGAAAAAACAATTATGGATTGACGGTCGATTATATTGATATCAATGAAACCAAAACATCTGGCATTAATATCTCCCTCACGGCCCAGGAATATATCACACTGATCCAGAAATGTGAAACCCTTTTTGCTGCCAATGGTATACAAACCAAGATGAGCCTTGGTAGTGTTTTACTCTGGGATATTCAATATTGCAAAGACATCTACAATGCAGTAAAAAACCTCAGCGTTGCAGGCAATCCAACCTGGCATAGCTATAGGGGAGGAAGTACTAGCGGCCGTGAACCAATATCCTATTGGGAAGGATGGGGTGCATGGCAACAAACACTTGACCGTAATCTCTGGGGAACGGAAACAGATTATGATGCCTTTTACTGGGAAAATCCTGACAGACTAACATGGCAGGGAGTTGAAGAAATGGCGGTTATGTACTACAGAAACTATTATGTTGCACGTATGTCAACATCTGCTGGCTGGTTCTGGCATCCTGAATGGCCCTCCAACAATGTGCATACTGCATACATGAATCATTTTGAACCGGGAGGCCAGGTCGTTGAGACAAGTCAACCTAACTCAGATGTAATGACTGTTGCATACAAACACGTGGCCAATAAGAAATTTGTCATCCAGGCAGTGAACCAGGATTCTTCTGCACATACAGTTACCTTCCACGGTATCCCTGCCAATAAACCACTAACGTTGATACGCACCAGTGAGGCAGGTGACCGTTATAAAACGGTAGGCACTTATTCACCGAACGGTACAGATTTTACAATTACGTTACAGGCAAATAGTTTTAATACTTTTTATGGTACGCTGGAAACTGTTATTGATACTGAGGTACCGGGTGTTCCGGCCAATTTCAGGTCAACAACAAAAACGTCTACCAGTATTTCACTTGCATGGGATGCTTCAACAGATAATATAGGCGTGTCCGGTTACCAGATATTTAATACCAGCAATGTACTTGCAGGCTCTTCTACTACTACCAGTACAACTTTGCAAAACCTGAGTCCCAATACCTCCTATACGCTTTTGGTAAAAGCTTATGACGCTGCCGGAAATTTCTCTGCCGGTAGTAATGCGATAACAGTTACTACAGACTCTACTCAATCCGGAACAGCAGCAGTGTACGCTGACTGTAACTATAGCGGGAAAGCGGTTTCCCTACCTGTTGGTAATTATACGTTATCCCAGTTGCAGGGACTGGGTGTTGTAAACGATGATATATCTTCTGTACAGGTCAAAGCCGGTTACAAAATCACACTATTTGCTGATAATAATTTTACCGGTACATCTGTTATTAAAACTGCAGATGATAACTGTCTTGTAGATGATAATTTTAATGATATTGTGACATCTATAAAAGTAGAAATCTCTTCTTCCAACCTTGCTTATAACCGGCCAGTTTTTACCACCTCTAATGAAGACGCTACCAATACCGGAGATAAAGCAGTGGACGCCAATGGCAATACACGCTGGTCAAGCAGTTATGCAAATAACCAGTCCATCATTGTGGATCTGGGAACTAATTACAACGTGAGCCGTGTGCGGCTGGCATGGGAAGCTGCTTATGCACGCGACTACCAGATCCAGTTCTCCACTGATAATGTTACATGGACAACAATAAGGGAATTCTGGGGCAAGGCATCATCGGCTGCTGACGATCAGACCGGGCTGACCGGAGTGGCCCGTTATGTAAAAGTATATTGTATTAACAGAGCAACATCTTATGGTTTCTCCCTGTTTGAATTTGAAATCTATGGTACACCTGCAATTACAACGCAAACCATTGCCAGCATATCAAAACCATTTCCTGATGAAAAAGACAACGCCGCAGGCATCAGTATCTTCCCTAATCCTGCCCATGACCAGGTAACAATACAAGTACCATCTGCCTTGCAAAAAGGTGGCCGTATATCTCTGATAAACAACCAGGGGTATTATATTATTAACAGAACAATTACTGGCCGGAAAGAAACACTGCAACTTACATCCTTGCCGGCAGGTTTGTATTTGCTGAAAATATTCAATAATAACGGACAGATTACCCGTAAGATCATCAAAGAATAATAATAATGAAGCGGCTACTCAGATTGAGTGGCCGCTTCATTTTTATCACTCCCTTTCCGCATATTAACATATTCTCTGGGCCCCATCCTGTATTGTTTAATAAAACATCTGTCAAAATATGAATGACTATTAAACCCAACGTCAAACGCTATCTGGCTGACAGACAACTCTCCTTCCAGTAATAGTCGCACACTTTTCCGTAAACGAATGGATTTTATAAATTCGTGAACAGTCTGCCCGGTTAATGTCCTGATCTTGGTATACAATACCGTACGACTGGTAGCCATTTCTCTGCAAAGAAACCTGGCATCAAGATTTGAATCAGAAATATTTGCTTCTACTGCGCTAATCAGTTTATTTAAAAAAGTTTCATCCTGTTTATTAATATTTGTTGTAACTGATTGAAGAGAGCTATTGCTCACCAATTGCTCCAGAATATTTTTATGTATCCTCTCCTGATTTTGCAAAAGATTTAAAACAACTTGTATCAGTAATTCTTTTTTAACAGGTTTTGTCAGATAAATATCCGCTCCAGCCTCGTACCCCGTTACTTGTATAGATTCATCCCACTGACTGGTCAAAAACACAACCGGGATATGACTGGTTGCCATCTGGTTTTTTATCGCCTTACAGAATTCCAGTCCGTTCATGTCCGGCATTAACAGATCTGTGATGATAATAGCCGGCATATTATCAATGGCTAGTTTCAGCGCTTCTTCCCCATTTGGAGCCTCGAATATCTCAAACGTGTCGGAAATGATCAGCTTTAAATAATTTCTCATTTCAAGACTATCATCCACAATCAGTATTTTCTTTCCTTTAATCTTCAGCAGCTTTTCTACCGGAATAGTTTCCCATAGATCCAGTTTTAATCCCGAATGAAAAGGCTTGCCGGGATATCTGACCCGTGAACGAGCAACAGGCAGTTGAACATAAAAAGAACTTCCTTTGCCGGCAGCGCTTTCTACCCATATGCTTCCCTGATTAGCTTCGATAAACTCCTTACTAACTATCAGTCCCAGTCCTGTTCCTTTTTCCCCTGCTGTACCTATCGCTGTCCGCATTTCGTCTATTTTAAATAAACTGTCCAGTTGCCATGTACTCATACCTATACCAGAATCAGTTATCCGAAGTATAATTGTATTGTCTTTCTCCGCAGAATAAATTCCTATGCTACCATTATAGTCAGTAAATTTAATACTGTTACTGAAGATATTCCTGATCACCACATTTATCATATTATAATCTGCAAATACATGGTGCGCTGGGTTAACATGGGATTCCAACTGTATATTTTTCTTATTCAATTGCGGAGCGAGCAATAGCCTGTTTTCTTCTATCATTTCCGCAACGGCCCAATTCCCAGGGTCAGGCGCTATTTTATTTACCTGCGTTCGCGACCAATTCAATAAATTCACAAGCAGGTCATATACTGATGTGGCAGATTGATGGATCCCTTCAATATATTCCTGCAGCTTTTTTTTATCGATTCTCTGAAAATTTACCCTGACAAAATCTACCATACCAGTAAGGGCTGAAACCGGATTTTTGAGATCATGTGCAAGGATAGAAAAAAAGTGATCTTTAGTCTGATTCAACTCCTTTAATTTTTTTACCGAACTTTCAAGTTCCTTATTCTGGTTGATAATATATTGTTGTTGCAGAAGTATCTTATCAGTCTGACGATTGATCTCTTCATTAGATAGTGTCAGGTTCTCTTTTTGCGTCCTTATTTCATCATTCTGTTCTATCAACTCGATTGTTCTACGTTGTACTTCCTCTTCCAGGATATGATTTCTCTTTTTTACAGCAAAGAGTCTTATATAAAAGAGTGCTGTCATTAATGCAACACAACAGATAAACATCATTGATCTGAACCACCATGTTTGCCTCCATGCAGGTAATATTTTTAACAGGAGCGTTTTTGAAGCGGACTGCCATTGTCCGTTCATATCAGTATACCTGATTTTCAGAGTATAGTCTCCTGGTTGCAGATTCATGAAAAATATTCTGGGATCGCCATTTGTCGTCATCCATTTATCATGCAGGCCTTCTAATTTATAACTATATTTTATCCGATCAGGAGCATACAGGTTGATCACTTCAAATCCGATGGAGAAGAAAGTATGCTCAGGCTTCAGTATAACTGTATCAGAAAAAGAAAGCGACTTTTGTAGTGGTGATCCTTTCTTTCCGGGATATTGTTGTTCGTTGTTAACGTAGAGATCTGTAAAATAAAAATACGATGGTATATCCAGCTTCTTTAAGGAAGCTGGCGAAAACATACTGAAACCACGTGGACAACCAAAATACATATTTCCTGTAACTGAGCGCATGGCGGCCTTCTGAAAAAATGCATTGTCCAGTAATCCATCATTAAGATCATATCTGTTTACAGTTTGCGCAACCGGATTAAATGCAATAATCCCCTTTGTAGAACCTATCCATAATGTTTTATTATTTGCTACGATTGACTTCATAGGCCCGGTCAGAATGCATCGTCTGAATTTGCCAGTTACCTCATCATATTGATCAAGACCAGATTCACTCACTAACCATATATTTCCGTCGCCATCTTCAGCAACCATATTAACTGAATTACTGCTGATGCTTGTTGAATCATAAGAATGCACAAAGTGGGTTAGCTTTTTGCCATCAAATACGAACAGTCCATTATAAGCACTGATCCACAAACGTTTTCTGGAATCTTTAAAAAGATGGTTAATCCATGCAGGAGCATGCATAGAAAAGGGGAATGTTTTATTGTTCTTATAATGAATAAACCGGTCCTTTTTTTTATCAAATACGGCGAGCCCTTCTCCATGTGTTCCTATCCAAATCAGGCTATCATCCGGTAGAACAGATTTTATATCATTAAGGATGATGGAATTAATATCTGACGGATCATGAAGATATTGTTTCACATTACTACCGGACGAATTACAGGTAATCAGACCTCCTCCCCAGCTTGCCATCCAAAGATTTTCTTCGTTATCTCCTTTTATATCATAAATAACATTCGACGGCAAAGAAGGTATAACGGGACTAGTTACAGATCTCTTTTCCGGACCCAGCCTGAATACTCCATTCCCGTTAGTGCCCACCCATACAGCGCCCTGTTTATCTTCATAAAAACAGCTTACCGCCATTGATGATGGCCCATGCAGATAATTACTGAAGGTATTTTTGTTCCCGTTAGTATAGTACAGCCCATCGTTGGCTGAAGCAAACCAGGTATTGCCAAACAGGTCCTCATGGATGGAGGTGACGGAGGATATCTTTTCATAATTATTATTCACACTTGTATTTTCAAGAGCCGATGGGATCATCTCTCCACTTCTGATACAATATGCCCGCTCCCTCCGGATACCTATCCATATGGAGCGGTTTTTATCTTCATAAATGCAATTAATAATGCACTTCTTACCGGGCAGGCCCTCTATTTTCTTTATCAGCTGACCATTTCCATTAAAAACAGCCACACCTTTATCCTCGGTCCCAACCCATACTCTATTGCCACTATCAACAAGGATACTTCTTATCGTAGTCGGGTCACCTGACTTATGTTTGAAGGATTGAAACTGGTGGGTAAGCGGTGAAAATTTCTGAAATCCCCTATTAAAAGTACCTAGCCATAGATGGTTACCAGAATCCCGTGCCATACAAAAAATAACATCCGGACCATCAGGAGTTGTAACCCACTCTGCTTTGCGGGTGTTATGATCGTAATGGCACAGGCCCATAGAAGTTCCCAGCCATAACTGGTGTGCCGTATCTTCCAGGATCGCGTTCACCGATACTTTTCCTTTATCCGGCCGTATGCGGCATCGCACAAATGTTTCCATTGAACGGTCATACAGACAAAGTCCGTCGATTGTTGCAACCCAAAGACGTCTCTGGCTGTCTTCATAAATACTGTTGATGATATTGTTGTCCGGCGTTCGGGGATCATTCTCATCATGACTGTAAGTTTTGAACGAATAACCATCCCAACGCAACAACCCATCGAAAGACGCCAGCCATAAAAACCCATAAGAATCAGCATAAACATATTGAATCGAATTGGTGGGCAGTCCATTTACAGTCGTGTACTTATTGAAATTATGCTTACTATCCTGGGCTACAAGTACAAGAGGGATCACCAAACAGGCCATCAACAAATATTTCTTGATCATAAGATATGGTAATTGAACAATATCACTAATGTAAAACAATCATTCTTATAGCAGCATGAACAGGCTACAATAGTACTATAGTACAAGAATCCGGTACTATAATTTAAAAAAAGCTTGCCTGACAATAGATGGGATTATAATTCAATTTCTTAGTACTCAAGGGAAAGAACAATGTTTCGCAGATTTCTAATATTGCTGTATAACCATAAAGAATAATTTTCCGTGTTTAAAGAAATTGTATGGGAAATTTCTCCCCTTGCTCAAAATGACTGTTTTACCCTCTTTTCACGACAAAAGGAAGTATCCCCTGCCGGTATACATTCTCACGAAGAACTGGAATTAAACCTGATCCTGAACGCTGCCGGTGCAAAACGTATAATCGGAGACCATATGGACAAGACAGGCAATATCGAACTGGTATTGTTAGGTCCTGGCCTTCCTCACGGGTGGTCTACTGACAATTGCAAAACCAATGACATTCATGCAATCACACTCCAGTTCAGCAAAGAGTTATTTCCTTCTGCCCTGCTTCAAAAAAATCAGATGGTCCATATCCGCATGCTGTTTGAAGACGCAAAACGGGGAGTACTATTCTCTGCCGAAACTGCCGAAAAGATGGTTCCCAGGATGCTTAGATTAAACAGGAGATCCGGATTTGATGCTGTAATTGAATTTTTGTCGATCCTTCATGATTTGTCTATCTCCCGTAGAAGAAGAAAATTATCCGACATAACTTTTACAAGAGATAACTATTCTTTTGGTAGCCGGCGAATTGAACGGGTACTCGAATTTCTTCACAGGGATTTTGGTCGCAAAATAAAACTATCAGACGCATCCAGGATCGCTAACATGTCTGAAGGAGCATTCAGCCGGTTTATAAAAAAGCATACCGGCTATTCCTTTACTGAAAATCTGATGGAGATCCGTCTTGGACATGTATCCCGAATGCTGATTGATACCACCCTTTCTGTGAGTGAAATTGCAGATCGTTGCGGATTCAATAATATGCCCAACTTCAATCGTATTTTCAGAGAGAGAAAAGGCAGTACGCCAAAAGCGTTCAGACAAAACTATCTGAGGCATTGTATGTTAACGACAGAGCAGTAGAATAGAAAAGAGCAGCTATTCAAATTGACTTTTATCGATCCCTGGAATAATTTTCATGGCATTCCTGTAGTACACTTTCTTCAATATTTCATCAGGTAGTTGCATGCCATACATTCGCCAGAAAGCGTGGTATTTCTTATGATAGGGAAAGTATTCGTCTGCTGTTTCCAGTACACGGAAATAAGTAGCATATTCATCCGGCTGCCAGGAATCTTTACCGAAAAGGATTCTGTCCTGATACTTTTCAAAGAATTGTCGTGCCATCCTGGGTTGGCGGCCCAACTCTGCTATCACCGCTCCAAATTCGACATACATATTAGGTATCTGGTCCATCAACTGTGATAATTGCGACAGATTGCTTGCATACCAGCCAAAGTGGGCATTAATAAAAGTTGTGCCGGGATGTTTTCTGAACATACGATGTTGTTCTTCTATGATCTGTTCCCAGGGTGCCGGATTAGTATTACTGCGCTTACGACCCGGATGGGTGATCAACTCTAACCAGCGTTCGTTATTATAATCTGCAGGTTGCCAGAATTGCCTGGGGTCAGCTGCATGAATAAGCACCGGGATTTTCAACTTACCACATTGCGCCCAGATAGCATCCAGCCGGGGATCGTCAATAGCCACCCGTTTGCCGGTATTATCATTTACACTAAGTCCTAAATTTTTAAACACTTTCAGTCCATTGGCACCGTTCTTCACATCTTCTGTCAACTGCAGCACAGCTTTTTCCGTCCAGCCCTCCTCCCCTATACCATCGAAATCAATATTTGCGAATATGATAAACCGTCCGGTTGCCTTGCTTTTTGTATTATCCACCTGAGATTTCAGGCGGCTACCATTCCCTCCGCTAAGGTTCACCATTACTTTCATGTTCAATGCATCCATATCCTGCAACAAATCCCGGAGGTTGCCGGATGCCAGGCCATTCTGATGGTTATGAACATCAATGAAAGGAAATTTTGCCCTTGTCAGTTTATGTTCCGGCACTACCAGGGAGGAAGGAGGATCATATTTCTCAAAATCAATGACAGGCTGTTGCCGGGCATATGAAGTAACAACAGAACATAACAGAGTACAGGCAAGGGAAGACAGTTTTCGCATACGGCTACAGATAGTTTAAACTAAATTTATAAAAAGATAAGCGGTATTGAAAGCAGGATGTTATGAGCGGCAGGTGGACTTACGATAGACCTCATAACGGATACCTCCGTCGATCCCAGAAGCTGAGGTTTCAGGGAATCTGTTTAAGAACCATTATATAAGTGTAGCTATTTATTCTATTCTCAATCTGCTTAATGTTTCCCTTGAAACGCCCAGATATCCGGCAATAAGCGCCTTGGGTACACGTTGAAAAAGCGAAGGGTATTGTTCAAGTAATTGCTGATACCGGGACTGCGCATCATTTTGCAACAATGCCATTATTCTTTTCTGCTGACTGAAAAATCCCGCTGTGATCTTTAGTCTGCAAAAACGTTCAAAACTGTGTATCTCCAGACACAACTTATCTCTGTCAGCAAATGATATACATAATAGTTCCACATCTTCCAGACACTGGACAGTGAAAGATGATGTTCCACCTGTCTGGAATGCGTAATAATCAGATACCCACCATTCTTCCATGGCGAATTGCCAAATATGCTCTTTCCCAGAATTATCTATCATGAATGTTTTGATAAGCCCTTTCAAAACAAAATATTCATAATGGACGATATCTCCTGGCTGAAGAATGATGGAGTGTTTTTTAAACTGCTTTACCTGAAAGAACGATGATATATATTCGAATTCTGCATCTGTCAGTTGAACCAAATTCTCAAAATGCTTCCTTAAAGCAGGGTACATATCTGTCATTTGATACAAAAATAATCCTTCCCGAAGAGTTATAAGGAAATTTTGTGATATACATCACATCAAAAGAGTGAGGTAGGTCATTGTATACAGCCCTGTATCCGGCTTAGCTTTGTGAAAAAAATATATGAAAATGAAAGTTGCATACGTGATGGCATTATTAGCGTTGATAACGCATCAGGCTTTTAGTCAGTCGCCCAAAAAGGTGCTTATTGTTGTTACTTCTTTCAGTGATCTGAAAGATGGCGGCAAAACAGGTCTCTGGCTGGAAGAATTTACCACTCCTTATTACCTGCTGACGGAAAAAGGTGTTCAGTTAACCATCGCTTCTCCTAAAGGCGGGAAAGCACCCATAGATCCAAGAAGTACTTCCGATAATTTCCTTACTCCTTCAGCAAAGAAATTCCTTGGTGATGCTGCTGCTCAGGAAAGACTAAATAATACAGTGGCATTGAGTACTGTCAATGCAAAGGACTACGATGCCATATTTTATCCCGGCGGACATGGACCTATGTGGGATCTTCCACAAAATGCATACTCCATTAAATTAATACAATCCTTTTATGAAGCAGGGAAACCGGTGGCGCTGGTATGTCATGCCCCGGCAGCACTGAAAAACGTAAAGGATAAGAAAGGGGAATACCTGATTAAAGGAAAGACTGTAGCCGGGTTCACCAATAGCGAAGAACAGGCAGCACAAACAGTTGGAATAGTTCCCTTCCTTCTCGAAGATATGCTGAAGGAAAGAGGAGCTAAATATGAAAAAGGAGCTGACTGGTCGGCCTTTGCGGTACAGGATGGTTTGCTGATAACCGGCCAGAATCCGGCTTCAGCACAACTGGTTGCTGAAAAGCTGATAAAAGTCCTCTAGTAGGTGAATACTGTTAAAATAGTATGTAAACGGGGATCGATCAGGAATTAATCAGGAATTGAAAAGGCTCATCCTACGTTCATCCTACGTTTTTAACGTAGGATGAACGTAGGATGAGCCTTTTCAATTCCTGACTGGTTACTATCTGTAGCCTGAAACAAGTATATTCAATTACTATCTAAGAAGAGAGTGAATTTTTGCTATCATTTTATAAAAACAGTATCTGTAGAATGAATTACTCCATTTGATATTTTAGCATCACGTCCATGAATAGCAGCACTACCAATATTTACTGTACCATTTTTCACTTCCACTATTAACTCATTACCGTTTATTGTTTTCAATCTGTCGCCATCTTTCAAATCCTTGAAAGTGACAATTCCGCTCACTATATGATTATTCATCAGATCGGTAAGCTTCAGTTTATTTTGTGGTTCCAGAAGGTTATTCATGAGCCCTTTTTCCAGTTTTTCAAAAGCAAGATCAAAAGGTGCAAAAAAAGTGAAAGGACCTGTGCTGCTTAGTAACTGGTCCAGGTCTGAAGAGTGTATACCTTTTTTTAGCGTTTTCAGGTTTTTATCTGTGTTAACAACCTGTGTGATATTTGACATAATATTAATTTACCTACCGATAGTATAACCGGCAACAACAAAAGGTACGCTTAATAGGGCCAAATACAGATAAATACTTAAATATCATCGGCTTGCCGGGCAAACCGCTATAAATTTGGTGTTACCTTTTTGCTGCTTTTAGTTGCAATAAAGTGGTAACTAAAAGATCAACATCCGCACAGGTATTGTAAAATGCCAGTGATGGCCTTACTGTGCTTTCCACTCCAAACCGTCGCAGGATTGGCTGAGCGCAATGATGGCCGGTTCTTACTGCAATACCCTCTTTATTCAATGCCTGCCCTACCTGGTCGTTGGAATAGCCCTGCAGGATAAAAGAAAGCACACTAGCCTTTTCTCTGGCAGTACCAATTAATTGAAGTCCGGGCACCTGTTTCAGTAAAGGGGTGGCATATTCCAGTAAATAATGCTCGTACAAAGCAATATTGTCAATACCCAGTTTGCTTACATAATCAATGGCAGCACCCAACCCCACCGCATCGGCAATATTACCTGTTCCGGCTTCAAAACGGCCAGGCGCCTGATGATATTGGGTATATTCAAACGTTACATCTTTAATCATATTACCACCACCCTGCCAGGGTTCCGTCTGATTCAACAGATCTTCCTTACCATATAATACACCTATACCAGTAGGACCAAATACTTTGTGGCCAGAGAATACAAACCAGTCCGCATTTAAAGCCCGCACATCAGTACGCATATGTGAAACAGACTGTGCTCCGTCAAGCAATACCTTTGCACCTGCCTGGTGAGCCATTTCTATAATAGCATGCGCCGGAGTAATAGTACCAAGTGCGTTAGATACCTGTGTAAACGCAACGAGCCTGGTTTTACTGTTCAGCAATTTTGCATATTCATCCAGCAATACCTGCCCGTCGTTATCTACCGGTACCACACGTAGTTTCAGTCCTTTTTTAGCAGCCAGCTGTTGCCAGGGCACAATGTTGGCATGGTGTTCAAGATGTGTAACAATAATTTCATCACCTGCCTGCAGATATTGTTCTCCCCAGCTTTTAGCTACCAGGTTAATGCCCTCTGTAGTGCCTCGTACAAAAACAATTTCATTGGGCGAGCCTGCATTAATAAAAGTCTGCACCTTTTTACGGGCATCTTCAAACGCATCAGTAGCACGGGCAGCCAACTCATGTGCAGCACGATGAACATTGGAATTTTCGTGCTGATAAAAATAACTGATCCGGTCAATTACCTGTTTAGGCTTTTGTGTAGTGGCTGCATTATCCAGCCACACCAAAGGTTTGCCATTCACCTTTTCTGATAAAATAGGAAAATCCTTTTTGATTGTATTTACATCAAAACCCCATGATGTAGCTGTAGTTGTTTTTCCCTCAAGAAAATAATAGGCAGGCACATCCCCCCACACACGTTCTACAACAGGTAGGTTATTATCAGCAGGAATAAGCGATAATATGGCTTGCAGGTTAAACAGATGCGCAGGGTCGGCCTCAAAAGGCAGATACTCTTTTAACCCGAGCCCGGGGGCAAACAAGTTATTACCTGATACAGAGGAAGCACTGGCCCCTTTAAGATTTTCATCCGGGAAACCCGTTTGCGGATTTTCAATATTTATGTTATTACCATGTACAATGCCGGAAGGCGATTGCCCGCTACCGGCAACAGAAGCAGGTATATTGCTTTCAGTAAACCCGGGGGCGGCAGCCTGGGCATTGGGCAGTACAATATCTGTACTATTTACTAAAGAATTGTTGTCCGCAAGCTGTTGTGGTAATACCTCCAGCCCTTGTATACCATTACCTGTATCTGACTGGCGAAAAAGCTGGTTGGCCAGTTGTTCCAACGCTGCCTCATCAGGTAATTCCAGGTTATTAATATTTGTACTCATGGTAATTACCTATTTCTACATCGTCCAGTACAGCAATGGCATCATCTACCAGTACTGCCAGCGAACAATACAATGACACTAAATAAGAGGCAATGGCTCTATCGTTAATACCCATAAAACGCACAGATAAGCCCGGTGATTGTTCACCCTGTAAGCCGGGCTGGAAAAGGCCTACTATTCCCTGTCGGCTTTCACCGGTACGCAACAAAATGATCTTTGTTTTACCTTTTTCTACAGGCAGTTTGTTAGAAGGTATTAACGGTATACCGCGCCAGGTAAGGAATTGTGAACCGAAAAGAGATACTGTGGGTGGCGGTACACCTCTTCTGGTACATTCACGTCCAAAAGCAGCTATCGCTTGCGGATGTAATAAAAAGAAACCTGGCTCTTTCCATACCAATGCAATCAGGTCATCCAGGTCGTCAGGTGTAGGAGATCCTTTACGGGTTTTAATTCTTTGTGATGGCACTATACTGTGTAACAGGCCATATTCCTTGTTATTGATTAACTCGCTTTCCTGCCGTTCTTTAATAGTTTCTATAGCTAAACGCAGCTGTTCGCTAATCTGATTATAGGGCTTGCTGTACAAATCAGATACCCTGGTATGCACATCTACAATTGTTTGTACTGCTGCCAGGTTGTATTCACGCGGATTTTCAATATAATCCACAAATGTTTGCGGCAATGTATGTTCATCCCGGGCCGAGCAGTCCACTTCAATAGCACTTGCATCTTTCACTTTATTTAAGCGATATACCCCTGATTCCACAGGTACCCAGCTGAGCAGGCGGGTGAGCCATCGAGGGCTAATGGTAACCATTTGTGGTACAGTACGGGTAGCAATGGCAAGTTGCCTTGCTCCAACATCTCCCAACGCCGTTTGCTGGTATTTACTTTTTAGATCTGCCATAATAAGATATTATTTATGCTTTTAAAAGTAGTTATGATTAATGCGTTCTAGAGAAAACCGCGGAAAATGAAACATCTGAAATAGAAGAATGGTCCTGGAAAATAACAGCCCCGATACTCACCGGAAAACATTTGGGCTGTAAACACGCAGACTTACCCTGCTAATAAAACGGTTGAACAATGGCAGAAACCAATTTGGTGTTAATAAAGCGTCTGCATCTTAAAAATAAGATAATCCGGCTGGTTTAACAATTTATTCCTGCCGTGCGGGAGCATACCGGCCACTGGGTCATGCTGTTCTTTTGTTGCTTTATAGATAATTAAAATCAATAAACAACCATGATTAAAGCTTACTTTTAGCGATTAATAAATCCCTGCATGTACC
Organism: Chitinophaga sp. CF118; assembly: GCF_900112615.1. Lineage (GTDB taxonomy): Bacteria > Bacteroidota > Bacteroidia > Chitinophagales > Chitinophagaceae > Chitinophaga. Next base: position 572,529 of record NZ_FOMK01000004.1, read on the forward strand.
AAATAAGAACATTAATTATCGAAGACGAGCCTGCGATAAAAAAAGAGCTGGAATGGTTGGTTTCGCAAGAAGAAAATCTAAAGTTGGAAGCCACAGCGGATACAGTTGGGGGGGCCTTACAAATCATAAAAAGCACAAAACCTGATTTAGTATTGATGGATATTCAGTTGACCGATGGTACAGCTTTCGATATCCTGAATCAGTTGGAAGAACCTGCTTTTCACATTATTTTCATCACCGCTTATAATCATTTTGCCATAAAAGCTATTAAGTACGGAGCATTGGATTATCTTCTGAAACCAATAGATAATGAAGAGTTCTCCATAGCGATACAAAAGCTTAGAAAAATTAAACCTGCTGATTATCAGGGTCAGATTAATATTTTAAAAGAACATGGTTCGGCAAAACCTGTTGAGATGAACGCTAGCATCTGCATCACATCATTAGATTGTTTGCAAATGATACGGCTGAATGAAATAATATATCTTTCCGGAGAGGGTTCTTACACTCAGATTCACCTTGAAAACAATAAAAAAGTAATTGCTTCCAAACCTTTAAAATATTACGAAGACCTCCTACCCGGCGATTTTTTTATAAGAACACATCAATCCTATATCGTGAACAAAAACTTTATTGACAAATACATGAAGACAGGCGTGATGATAATGAAAGACCTTTCTGAAATCCCTGTTGCTACGCGTAGAAAAGAGTTCATTTTAGATCACTTAAGTCCCTTTAAATAATGAACAGAGTAGTTCTATTTTTCTTAACGCTTCTGGTAATTTCCTGTCAGTCGAAACCAGAAAGTGCATCAATCCCTCCGGAAGAATTATTGAAAAGGTTAGAGGTAATAAACGATAGCCTCGACCAAAATAAACAGGTCGACAAACTCGTTTTCTGGGCAAGTAAACTCAAACAAAAAGATTTCGCTGAAAGCAGTCCAAGTTTAGCTTTTATTCATTATCAAATTGCCAAAAATCTGGCAAAAGTCAATACCGATAGTGCGAAATACCATATCAATATTGCTTTAGATCTGATAGAAAGGGAAAAGGAATTTAATGAGCTGAAATTTACTATTTACAATGGAGCCGGGTTAATTTCAGAACTTGAAGATAAGTTCTATCAGGCAGTATATTATTTCAATAAATCTGCTGCTATAATAATGAACGATGATTCGCTTCAAAGTAAACCTTTATCCAAGGTAATCTGCCTACTCAACGCAGCTCAGGATAATAAAAAACTAAATCAGTACCAAAAGGCCGTTCAACAAAACCAGCTCGCGTTAAAGCTTTTGAAAAAGCTGCCAAACAACCACTACAACTACTATTTCCGGGCATATTCACAATTATTTACATCTTGTGCAGAAGGCGGCATTTACAACAAAGATTCACTACTTGTTTATCTGAAAGAACTAAGGAACACTTCGGAGAAAACAAAAGACTTAATGCAAATCAGATTTACCAATGAAAATACAGCAACATATTACTCATTGACCAATCAGCATGATGCTGCAATACGTTATTACAATCTGGTAAAAGAGTACGATACAGAAAATTTATTGGCCAATCCCGAAAAACAAAATGCAGTAAGAAATACCTACATCACCTTAGCAAATCTTACTGGTTTATATGTTCAAGCACGGCAATTCTCCGAAGCAGCACGCTCAATTAAGGATGCCGATAAAATAGAAGACCAACATTTACATGTACTTTCTTCTTATGAAAAATGCCTGAACAAACAGGCTAAAATGCACTATTATTTTGCTATTGGTGATAATATCAGCGCCCAAAAAGAAGCAGACGAGCTATCAGAACTAAAAGATAACATTCTCAGAAATTCAGGCATTCAGGCAACCGAAGAGATGGCCACTATTTACCAGTTACAATCGAAGGACAGGTCTATCCATAGTCTTAACCGAACAATTGATTATACAACACAGCGTCTTGAAAACAATAAGCTCCTGCTGTTTATTATCGGATTACTGGCACTACTTGCAATTTCCTGGGCCATTTTGCTTTATTTTATCCAACGGCAAAAAAGACAAAAACAGGAAAAAGAGAAGATTCTACTTCAGCAACAATTGCTACGAACGCAAATGGAACCACATTTTATCTTTAATACTTTATCGGCACTGCAAAGTTTTATCCGGTTTGATGAAAAGGAAAAGTCGATAAAATATCTAAACCAATTCAGCAAATTGCTCCGAAGCAGCTTAGAACTAAGCCGGAAAAACTATGTTCCGCTCGACGAAGAATTAGATGCCATAGAAAACTATCTGAGCCTGCAACAAATGCGTTTCGAATATACGTTCGGATACGAAATAGCAGCACCGGATACGGATACATCAGCATTATTAATTCCGCCTATGCTGATTCAACCTTTCGTTGAAAATGCCATTATCCATGGCATAGGTAATCATTCTGATAAAGGGTTGATATCATTAGAAATTTTCCCGCAGGAGAATCAATTGTTAGTAAAAATCACCGACAATGGAAAGGGTTATGGTAATACATCTAATGCGAAAGTTAACCATCAGTCCTTGTCGGGAACAATAGCCAAAGAGCGTTTGGAGATATTAGCGAAAGAGAATAAAATGAAGGCTAACATAGAAATTACCTCTAGTGACCGGGGTACGAGCGTTTTGCTTACACTTCCAGTGAAAAACCTGGGGCATTAATGCGGATTTAAAAGAGATCAACACGAATATCAGGTAATCCCTGGCGAATTTATATCTACATAAATTCACCAGGGATTTTTTTTAAGATTTGTATCCAGCGATTAAACTTTATAACCAAAGATGATATGCCTTCAGTAACAAAATCATATCCTATAAAGATAAAATCACTGGTGAATTTTGAAAACTTCAATTACTGATGATGAATACAAACATGAAATACATCTTTCTGCTGTTGTGCATTTCTGTCATTTCCTGCACTCAAAAAATTAAGGATAGCTCACAAAAAGCTCCTGTTGTACGCGAAAAGTTAAAGGGATACATGGATAAAAATAGCAACACCTGGATATGTGAAGACTCGACGTATACAGCCGAATCGTTCGGCGACAGCCTCACGGAGTATGCCTCCGCAATGAAACTGGATGCGGAAGGAAATCCTCTTGGTATGGGGCTCATTGACCGACAAGGTACAATAATCGTTCCCATCATTTACGATGGATTGACAGTAGGATTTACTGATAGTGTTTGCCAGGTGTACAAAGGTGACAAAAAAGGGCTGGTAAATCTTGAAGGAAAAGAAATTGTAGCACCTACCTATAAATACATAAATGAGGGAGCTGAAGATGGTCTCTTTCGTGTGGGCAAGAATGATCTTTACGGTATGATTAACGCGAAAGGTGAAATTGTGATTCCTATAGTATATAAGGGGCTGGAAGCAGCAAATGAAGGATTGGTGGCAGTAATGATTGAGCCTCATAGATGGGGATACATCAATCACAAGAACGAAATGGTTATAAAACCTGAATTTACCCATCATCGTAAATTTGAAAACGGAAAGGTAGTCTTGCAAAAAGCCGATGGAGAAGAATATACCGTTTACAAAGATGGAAAGGTTGAGAAAAACTGAACCCTTAATTGCAATATCAGGTGGTAGGTGCAACTACCAATTATATCAAAAACTACAAATAGTTAATTATGAAACATTTACTTCTTGCCCTGTTTACACTTATATCCTTAACCAGTTTAGGGCAAGATAAAATTAAAAAGAAAATTAATTATGTACGCAGTTTCCGGGAAGAGTCAGACTCACTCATAGTGGAGTTGGGCAATAACCCACAATTATGTTTTCTCCGGAGGAAGAACAATCCAAATTTCCCTAAGTATTTAGCATTACTAAAACAGTATAAACATAAGGGCTATTTTCAGAGTGGAAAATTATTGGAGATAGGAGTTGAAGAAGAAACCAATAATATAAAATTCTTCAGGGTTTTGAGTAAACCTGAGGAAGAAAAACATGAATATCTCCAACCACACTATGGCGTTGTTGTATCAGCGGTTGTGTCAGATAAAGAGATGGACAGTCTTTATGATGAGGCACTTGAGCTTTTTCACAAAAAGCAATATGAAGATGCAATTGTTACCATTAACAAGGTAATAGTAATAAATACACAAAACCCTGATTACCATAAATTTAAAGCATATTGTTTGTCCTATTTAAAACAATACAAACAATCCACAGATGAAATAAAGTTCGCACTTGAAATGGACGGGGCCAATTCCGAATTATACGAGATCATGGCAAACAATTTCTATTTTTTGAAAGACAACGAAAATGCAATTAAGTGCTACGAACAAGCAATTGAATATGAAAGGGAAAATCTTCCCAGAGTTTATCATAATTATATAAGATGCTTAATTGAAATACCCAGTCCACAAAGAGCAATAGAAGTTTACAAACTTTATCAATACCGTACAGATCACGAGACTGGTTATTCAGGCGATACTGAAAGATTTTCCGGCGACCTGGTTTTTTATGCCGGACAAGCCTATGAACAAATAAAAGACTGGAAAACTGCCTTTGACATTTACGATAGATTGATCGTTATCTCTCCTGATGTTTATGGCTATTATGCTCAACGAGGAAGGCTTTATCAACAAAAAGGGGATTTTTCAGAAGCCATCAGCGACTTTGAAACAGCACTGAAACTGGATACTGCACAAAGTATTTTACTGACAAACCTTGCGCAGATATATCAGCAACTTCATGACTATAAAAAAGCTGAATCCGCTTATAAAGAATACCTCAGCAAAAACCCTGATGATGCCATAGAAATAGGTAACTATGGATACCTTTTACTAGGTAAAGAAGAGTACAATGATGCGCAGATGATGTTCGAAAAATCCATCTATATTGATAACAAAAATATAGACACGCATATAGGGCGTATACTTGCAGCATATTTTCTCGGAGATACCGAAAATAAGAATAGATTCATTGCAAAAGCAAAACTGCAATTCCCTGAAATTACAATTGATACGACAACATTAAAAACATTAATAAAAACAGGTAATTACTATTATCCTCAAAGACTCATCCTTGTTTGGGAAAACGCAATTTTCTAATAACATAGCATGCTCTTATTGAGGAAAATATTTGCATTGTGGTAACCGTAATTATAATACCGATCAAATAAAATACAAAAATGAGGAATAAAAAACTGCTGACAATTTTAGCCACACTTTTACTATTAACCTTTCTATTCTTAAAATATATTGTTGGTTTTAATCATATACCTGATCACTTCAGGCATGCAAAAGAACGATTGTTTTCTTCAGGAAGTTCTGAAGAGAAAGCTCCTGAATTAGCGCAAGACGTGGCAACAGATGCCATATCTGAAGTAAGTACACCAGCTTCGATCGATTATCCTTTTGATACAACCGGAATGGCTTTAAGTACAGAGGAAATAGAAAAAATAAAATCTTACCATTATGAAAATTTAAAAAAAGCAAAAAAAGCGCCTAATGATGAGGAAGCTCAGAGAGCCCTTATACATCTAACCCGAGGTAGACTCACGGAGTTAATAATGGATGCAAATGTGAACATAAAGGTTGGCAAATGCTATGAGAATCCCAATACCGATGGAAAATTTAATTGCGTGAGTTGTATGGTATTTATTTACGATCGAAAATTAAAAGACGAATCTGTTAGCGAGGCAAGAATACTGATTAAACCAGCTTATGACTTCTACCAGTCATCAGAAAATGATATGTGGGATGCAAAAGACATTTCACTTAATATCCCGTTTGATCATAAGTTATTCAAACAGTATAGTAAGGTTGAATAAATTTCATGAACTTTAATTAGCCCTGCAAATCATTGATTCGCAACGCTAATTAAAGTTAGTGAAAAAGAGCAGGGAGATGTCGATGATTAATTACTTTACCACCAGACCTGTTATCTTACCCGGCATATTATCTAACCCCAAAGCGTTTCCATTTTTCCAGTAGGTGGCTATACCATTCAGATAGCCACCTACATAAACGTCAGCTCCAACCACAGTTATGACATTTACACCGGCAGCCTCTTTCCCGTCGGTCAGCAGGTTAGCTTTCCCGTTCTTCCAGCAAACGGCGATATTTGTACCTTCTGCATTTCTGTCAAAACCGGCTACATATACATCGTTACCGGATATAGCAATAGCGTTTGCTCCGCAGCCGTCAGGGATTATTACCGGCATGTTATTTTTCCAGTATATGGCTACTTCTTTTCCGGCATCATTTATTGCAAAACCGGATACATACACATCGTTACCTGATACAGCAATAGCCTTTGCTTCTGCACTCTTTTTCCCTTCTGTGAGAGATACTGCTTTCCCATTTTTCCAGTAGGTAGCAACATACTCCCCTGCCTCATTTACCTGGGAGCCAGCCATATAAACATCATTGCCGGCCAATGTAATAGCGTATAGTTTAGTATCTTCTTCCATAGAGGTGGCTACTCCATTTTTCCAGTAAATAGCCTGCGAACCGTTATTCCCAATTACATGTACGTCGGATCCAGACACACTAATGCCGATGGCTTTTGAATATGTTTTTCCATCTGCAAGTCTGATCGCTTTCCCGTTTTTCCAATAAGTGGCAACAGGTTCTCCTGCGAGGTTGTATTCATAACCGGCCACATATTCATCATTGCCCGACACGGTGATAGCACACGCCGCAGCTGTTGTTTTCCCATCCGTCAGCGGTATTTTTTCCCCGTTTTTCCAGTAAGTGAGCCCTGTTCCGTTACCAGTGAAATCATCGTAAGCCAGCAGCAAAACAGGTGTGGACTGGGCTTTAAGTACAGTGGTTAACGTCATTAATAAAAACAACAGGCTAAGTAATTTTTTCATCCTCATAATCATGTTTTATTCTTTTGATAAATACTGTGTAACTACTTCCAGCACTTCTGTTTCGTAACGTTCCTGTTCTAATGCTCCTTTACGTGTACCTGAGAAATAATCACTGATAGCGTAGCTTTTCCCATACCTGTCTTTCTTATTTGATAGTACATAATGCGGTTCACAATTGTCGGTTTCTAAAAGGATATACACTTCGTCAAAATCCATCAGCTTTCTGGTATACAAACCGGGCACTTTGTGGAACAGCTGTCTTTTTGTCAAATCAAAAACATAGGTAACATTAAGCTTAAACAAGAAATCGTATATAGCATAAGTCGCACAAAAAATGCCAATGCTCAATATCAACATATAAAGATCGCGACCTATAACCACGAAATATGGAAGCGAAAATGCTATTGCGGCCAGCAACAGACAAATAATGATTTTGTATTTGTACCGTTTGTTAGGCTGCAGGCTTAACCTTTCACTGGTAATGCTGAAGGTCCAGAATGCCATTATCAACCGTTTTAAATTATGCGTTGTGAGCATTTGTTATGCCCATAATCCGGGCGGCTTCGTCTATAACGTTTTGCAAAGGCTTAGTCACAAACATGGTTTGGTGCAGCAACAGATTGCGTTGCTTCCCGTTTGGTGCAACAATCAAGCTAGCCGTTGCATTAATGGTGATAAGGAATGTTTGTTTGGAGATTAGAAAATTATGAAAATCATCAAATTGAAATACCCTTGGTGGTAAAAAGAAGAATGATTGTGCAATGATAGTACGGCTGTCTACATCAAACCGTGTGCTGGCACTAGCACGAAGCAGCAGAATCAGTCCGAATATGCCTGCTAAGGCACTCAGAACTTTATTGCCATTGGTCTTTTCGCTATAGACAAAAGTAAGCACCCCAACAGCCAGCAAAAACAGGGCAACAATGCAATACAATGCACGTTGAGGGGTTTTGATATATACATTTCCTTCCCTGGTAAAGTATTTGAATTGTTCCATATTTCTTCTTTTAAGAAATGAATGCAAATTTATCCTCGAACATTTTACCAATTAAAGGAACCGGCTTTTTAGCACTGTTAGCCGCATTAATGATTCCCATTACCCATAAAATAACAATTACCCATCCCACCATACCCAGAAAGGCCAGGCTCGGTATAATATGTGCGATAATACTTGTTAAAACGTTTAAAAGGATGCTCACAACTGCCAAACCCAGAGACTGTCTCAAATGATATTTGAGCAGATCATCCGCTTTTTCTTTTCCCATAAAATAAGCAATCAGCCATCCAATCAATGTAATGTAGGATACCATAGATAATGTCTTGTTGTTCATTTTCGTAATTTTTTAATTAAGCATTATTGCTATCACAAATTTGTGACTCAGTGCAATGACCTGCAAGTTTCAGTATACGACAAAACATCTACCGGTCTAAAAAAGAGGGTCTACAATACGTCTACAAAATCATACATTACACTGATTATCAATTACTCATAATAGTTCTTTCAGGGGCAGAATTTCTTGCAGAAGAAAATAACATCAATATAAATAAAAAAGCCCCCTGGTTTAAACCAGGAGACTTTTGTTTAAATAGGCATCTATTCCAGCCTATCTGCGATGGTTGGTGTCTGTTATATAGGTTATGGTTATTGGGCAAATAGTTGTTCCAGTTTATCCAGCAGTGCATCTCCACGTAAGTTCACAGCTACAATCACTCCTTTGGAGTTCACCAGTGCATTCTGAGGAATTGCATTGATACCATACATCTGCGCTATTGGATCTTTAAATCCTGCAATTAGTGATGACACATGATACCATGGCATACCGTCTTTTTGAATCGCTGCTTTCCATTTCTCAGCTTTATCATCCAGTGATACACTTATAATGTTCAGCCCTTTTGGGTGAAATTGCTCGTATGCTTTTACAACAGTAGGGTTTTCTGCGCGGCAAGGTGTACACCAGCTGGCCCAGAAGTCAATCAGAGTATAATTACCTTTATCCATTACTTCCTGGAGAGACAGTTTCGTTCCTTCCGGAGTGGTGGATTCAAAATTTTTCGCCGGAGTACCAGCCTGCATATTTCTTGACCCATTAATCTTCTTTTCGAAATCTATTCCATCGGCAGATGTTCTCAGTGTTACATCAAGTTTCTGGAAATGCGGCATCACTTCGCCGTAATTGATGAACATACCCGCAGTCATTTTCAACAGATAAAAGGAGAGTGTGGACTTAGGATGTTTATCGATGAAGGTATAGGTCAGGTCCTTCTGTTTCTGAGTCAGTTCCCTGCGTCTTACAGAAATTTTACGAGCTTCCTCATCCCTGCGGGAAGCCTCTGGAATGGCCGTCCAGCGGTTTCTCAGACTAACTTCTTCGTTCTGCAAAGGTATCAGTTTAGAATATAGGTCATGGTATTCTACAGCTTTTTCATTGCCTTTAACTTTTGAGTATTTGATGGAATCGCCAGCAATAAGCTCCACTGTTTTTCCACCGGCAATATATACCTGGATATAATCTGCAGGTATTCCATCACCCACCCGGATCATAGCAAACCCGGGGCCTTTTAATGATCCGGAAACAGAGAACTCTCCATCTTTCACCGTTGTTCTTACTGGTTTATAACTCCCTGCTACCATTATAACGCCTGAGTTGTTACAGGAAGGATTCATTTTTCCATGAATGGTAAAGGCCGTACTGTCCTGGGCGTTAGTGTACAGCGCCATAGCAAGCATATTTCCAGCTAATAATAAGTAGCGTTTCATAATTATCAAGTTTTAGAGGCCGTATCCAAGATTCTGTTTAATCAATGGATTCGCCTGTATGTCAGCAAATGGAATTGGGTATAACTGGTCCTCGGTAGTCCAGTTTGGTTTGTCTTTTAGTATGATGTTGGCCTTGTCTGTACGTTTCAGGTCCAGCCAACGATGGCCGAGTTCTGCAAACATTTCCAGCCTTCTTTCCCGGGCAATAGCGTCCAGCAGATCTGATTGTGTAATCGCCGGATCTGTAGGTGTTAACAATCCTGCACGACTTCTGATAACATCAAGATCGCTGATAGCGTTGCTTAAATCACTATTTTCAGTCCTTGCTTCCGCACGAATGAGATACATTTCAGCAAGGCGCAGGAAAACCAGCGCTTCTGTTTTAACAGTAGCAGTACCGCTGATCACTTTATATTTATAAGGATGCCTGTACGTTGTAATTACACCTGCGGTAGTGATATTCACACTTCTGATCCAGTTACTAAGCCGCAGATCTCCAGCCGGGAAAGCGTTGTACAACCCGGGAGTGATCTGATAATTGGGAACTGAAGTAGCTGATCCGGGAACAAAAGCAGCTCCATCCCATGTAGATATAGTTGTTCCGGGGTTCATCAGCTGTAGTATAACCTCTTTACTGGTGAGCAGGAAAACATTGTTCAGAGTGGTTTCCAGGCGATATAACGGTGTACCACCCTCTTTGGCTTCAATAACTTCTGTAGCCATCAACTCAGCATCTTTCCAGTTTTTTTGATAGAGATATACTCTTGCAAGAAAAGCAGAAGCGGCAAACCTGTTTGCACGGATACGTTGTGTACCCATATAACTTTCTCCCAGGTTAGTACGTGCATATTGAAGGTCTTCCTCCATCTGCTTATACACCTGTACCATAGGAGTACGGAGCATTTTAGTATTGGTCACATAATCAGTCCCTAAAATCAAAGGCACATCTCCATACAGATTTATAAGGTAGAAGTAATTCACTGCCCTTACAAAACGTGCTTCTGCCAGAAATTGTATTTTAGCTCCTTCTGAAATACCGGTTGATTTTGGCACGTTTTCAATCACCTGGTTAGCTACATAAATCAGGTTATAAAAAGCTCCCCAGTAATAATTCGTAATCGCAGTATTGGATGTATTGATATTATTGTTGTAAAGTTCGGCATAAGCAGAGGTAGTAGATGATACTATCAGTTCATCTGCACTGGCACCCAGACCAGCCGACACCGCAGCACCAAAAGCGAAGTTGGAGGTCTTCACCATATTGTTATATAATCCACGTACTACAGAAGCTGCTTTAGTTTCGGTAGCAAAAGCTGCTTCCGCAGTAATGGTATCAATCGGTTTATCTACCTCTACAAATTTGGTACAACCACTTGCCAGAAGGCATGTGATCAGCAATATTTTTTTATATCGATTATTAAACATAGTTGAGCAATTAGAGTGAAATTTGTAAACCACCTGTGATTGTGCGCAGCGGCGCCATTCTTGTATAGTTCTGGATCTCAGGATCTCCCCCTTTATACGGAGTAATTACGAACAGGTTCTGCGCCGACATATACAGGCGACAGGAACGTACATGAACTGCGCTAAGCCATGAAGCTGGCAGACTGTAGGAAAGATTCACATTTTTCAAACGCAGGAATGATGCGTCTGTAAGTACACCATCCGAAAAGCGAAAAGCATAGAAACCCTGTAAACCGTTAGCCTGACCAGCTGAAGTTGTAAATTTCTGTACATCAGTTCTCTGTCCCGGCTCCTTCCATCTGTCCAATGCCATTACCGGTACGTTGTAAGCCATACCTGGTGGATTATAGAGGTTATTTCCCTTCCAACTGGTTCCCAGTTGTTTGGTAAACTGGAAGAAAAAACTAAGATCAAATCCTTTGTAGCTGAAGGTATTGTTGATCCCTCCATAATAACGGGGATCGGTGTTCCTTCCCGGAACAAAGTCAAGTGTACCCCCAACTCCGTCATTATTCTGGTCTTTAGCAGCATACAGGCCAGTAGTTGGATCCACACCAAGGAATTGCATTGCCATTACCTGGTTCAGAGAATGGCCAATAGAATATTTGGTAGCGTAACTGGAGGTTGCCAGGTTTGGGTATTTCTTTAAATAATTAGTTGGAATAGTGATATTAAAATCTGTTGTCCATTTGAGTTTCCCGTCTATGTTGCGCGATGTGAGGGTTATTTCCCATCCTCTGTTCACAACTTCCACTCCTGCGAGGTTGGATAAAATGCTGGAAAAACCGGTAGAACCAGTTAAAGGATACTTTACGAGTGGCTCGGAAGACAGGTTATGATAAAATGAAGTAGTAAGCATCAGCCTGTCTTTGAAGAAACCCAGTTCCAGTGCGATTTCGGTTTTCTTACTTTTTTCCCAGTGCAGGTCCGGATTAAAAAGTTTAGTAGGCAGCAGGGTGGTAGAATCTCCGTACGATGTACCTGCTCCCCAGGTGTCGAGATACATATATTCGCCAATCTGGTCATTACCTGTTACACCATAGCTACCACGTAATTTACCATAACTGAGGAAAGATATATTCCCGGCCCATTTTTCATTACTGAATAACCATGCGGCACCTATTGCACCAAAGTTTGAGAACCGGTATTCAGGTCCAAAACGACTGGAGCCATCACGACGTCCGGTAAAGTTGACGATATATTTATTAGCTACGTTATAGTTAAGACGTCCGAAAAAGGCCTGATAGTTATATTGCTCAAAAGCATTGGTACCGCTAAAGGTCGCAGCTCCGGTCAGAGAATTAATAAGATCATCATTTGAATAACCATTACCCGTAACCGTTAGCCTGTTTTTATCTGTCTTGTTGAAAGTAGCTCCAACCAAAGCTGTCAACTTACCTTTCCATATCGGTCTGGTATATTCTGCCTGTGGTTCTATGATCCAGGTTTTGAAATTGCCGGAGCCAAAAGTAGCAAAACCTGCCAGGTTAGTCTTTGCAGGGTTTTGCGCAGCCATCGGTGTCATACGTTTATCGTCTGTTGCCGTATAGTTATATCCAATGCTGCTACGTAGAACCAAACCATTCAGAATATTATAATTCAACATGAGGTTCACGTTGAGATTGTTCATGTTGGCAAGGTATTTTTGTTTCAGCTGTGACATTGGATTGTCTCGTCCGGTATTGTAGCCGCCTTCGTTCCAGGCAAGATTTCCTGTCGTATCGTAAATTTGGAAATTTGGAGGAAGAAGAATAGCGCTGGCTAAATCTCCTGCTAAAAGATCGCTCTTGCTTATGGAATACATACCTGACAATCCAGCTGAAAATTTCTTGTTGGCAGATGTTGTATAGGTATTGAAGTTGAGAGACAGGCGGTCGCTGGAAAAATCACCCGGCCATACAGTACCTTCTTTATGATATCCAGCACCCATGCGATATTGCGTGTTCATATTACTACCGGAAACATTTACCTGTGCATCTAATGCAGAAGCAGAATTACCCGCGAACAACTTACCAAAATCGGTATACCGGGTCTGATCAAATAGCAGTAAGTCAGCAGCGTTCGCGTTTGTTTTAGTGACGTTATCGTTCGCAAATGCCTCATTTCTCATGGCCAGATACTGTTCAGTATTCAGCATGGTTGCCATACGGGTAACACGGCTTACACCTGAGTACACGTTAGCATCTATCTTCATCGGCCCTGCCTTTCCTTTTTTTGTTGTAATCAGCACCACACCGTTTGCACCACGGGAACCATAGATAGCAGTAGCATCCGCATCTTTTAATACGTCTATACTTTCGATGTCGGCAGTATTTATTCCTGCCAATGCGGTAAGCCCTTCTCCGGTTGTTGTACCAAATGGGCCGGTGATATTATTCATACGATCATTAGCACCCACCATAGGCACACCGTCAACAATAACAAGTGCCTGATCTGAAGTAATATCACGATCGAAGTTAGTACGGCCACGAACCTGGATATTCAGACGCGCACCGGGAACACCGGAAGTCTGGCTTACCACCATTCCCGGAATACGGCCTTCGAGAGCCTGCATTATATTCCCTACCGGTTGTTTCTCGATTTCTTTGGCTGAGATAGATGATACTGCACCGGTAGATAACTGGCGCTGCTCAGTATAATATCCTTTATTGATAGTTACGCCTTTTAACTCTGAGGTTACCGGCTGTAACATGATGATCATTTTATCAGCCACTTTACGCTGTTGTTCTGCAAAACCGAGGAAAGTTACTACCAGCACAGCGTTGTATGGCACTCCGGATAATTTGAAACTACCTTTTGAGTTAGTATTTGTAGCCAGCGTACTGTTTTTCACTTTGATGGAAGCGCCAGCCAGAGTTCCCCCATCTGCAGACATTACTATACCGCTGATATCTATGAGACTATCTGTTTGCGGTGCGTTACTGTTGTTATTGCGAGGTGTTATTACAATATTTTTACCCGAAATGTAATAGCTGAATGGTTGATTGTTTAATATGGTTTCCATCACCGTAGTGAGTGGTGCGTTTTTTACCCGTATATCAACAGTAATAGCACGTACCGCTCCTTCATTGTAAATAAATCCGTAGCCGGATTGCTTTTCGATTGCTGAAAAGACTTTTGTAATTGCGGTGTTACGCAAATCAAGTGTTATTCCTCCCTGCCTTGCACTGGCCGGAAGATTCTGTCCCATTAAAATTAACGCAAACAATACAAATAATAGACATAACCTCCCCCTGCTCCTTAGGCAGGAGTCTAAAACATTTTTCATCATTAAGCGATAATTGGTTGATTAATTAAACTATTGGCTGATCTTCCCATTATAGGGCAGAACAATTACCTTATCCCCCTCTACTTTAAAACTTGCGCTGCCTGTGGCTGATAGCATAGATAACAGTTGATTTAAAGGGATATTCCTTTCTGTTTTTACACTGAGCCTGTTATCGGCAGGCAACTGGCCTTGATAAAGAACATTCACACCATACCAGTGAGCGATGTCTTCCATAATAGATGGCAGACTTTCACTCCTGAAAATGAACAGGCCATCTTTCCAGGCAAGGGTTGCCTCCATATCCGCGACAGCAACCTGAAGTGTATTACCAGCGGATACAACTTCCTGCCCCGGTTTAAGCATTACCTGTTTTGCATCTGTAGAAACTTTTACACTTCCGGATAGCAGGGATACCTTTTTAGTATTAACATCCTCATAGACACGGATATTAAATGCAGTACCCAAAACAGTTACATTCATACCTGCCGTTTCAACTACAAAAGGATGAGCGGATTCCTGAGCTACTTCAAGGTAGGCCTCTCCCTGAATGGATATCCTTCGTTCATTTGCTGCAAATCGGTTAGGGAAACGGACCGTAGAGCCGGCATTGAGCCAGAGCTGCGAACCATCCGGAAGGCGTAGCTGATAGCGGTTTTCCACAGGAACACGCAGGGTAAATTGTTCAATAGCGGCATCTTTAGTGTTATCTCCAAAGCTGAGTAAACCTGGTTGAACATTCACATGACCATTGCCGATTCTGAATGTGGTATCTGCGTTGTTATTGATTACGACTTCTTCTCCCTGCGGGCCGGTAAGAACGATCCCTCTTTTCTTGTTTGCAATGACCTGTTGCGGTAGTTTGTTCCCGTTCTGAAGTGTTGCCAGCCATACTACGGCACCCAGCAGCGATGCCGCCACAGCCACCCGTACTATGATGGTTCTGAGTTTTGAACGTTGCCTGCTCCTTTTCATAAGGTCTTGCCATCCTTCTTCCGGATCAAACTCCCCGAAAGGATGATTTTCCGGTTCTTCAAGTATGGTTTTAACCCTGTCAAACAATTCCGCATTGGCTGTACGCTCAGCGATCCAGGACTGCAGTTCTGCTTGTTCAGCTTCGGTGATTTCACCGGCCAGCTCCTTGCTGATAAGGTTTCCAATATGAAAAGGAAAGTGTTCGTCGTTCATCATTAACAGCTTTTTCGGCCTCGCTCTTATAAATAATACACCGTCGTTTTGCTTTTGTCTAAACAAAGGCAAATTATTTTTTTAAGGATGTTGTTTAAACATAGAAAGAAAAACGAGGAAGGATTGAAAATTAAGGAGTTGACGCATGAGTTGCAGCCCCCTCCTCTTCTGATTTCGTACAGTACTGGCGCTTATACCCAGTAGCTCTGCAATTTCTTCGGAGGTCTTACTCCCGTTCATACTCAGCTCTATTACTTTCCGGCATTCATCCGGTAGCCGGCTCACGGCGTGCAGAACATCGCGATAAACTTCTGCTTCTATTATTGCATTGCTTATATCCGGGTCTATTTCTTCCTGTGTGCTGGCCCATTGAGTTTCCAGGGAGTTACGGCGGGTAGTATCGCGCAGGTAGTTGAGAGATGCATTTTTTACGGACTGGTAAAGGAAAGCCCGTACTCTGTCAGGATCGTTCTCCAACCCCTCCTTTTTCTGCCAGCTTTTCAGAAAGACATCCTGTACCAGTTCTTTGGCTACATCCGTATCGTTCAGCAACCTCCTCGCGAAGAAGCAAAGCGACTGGTAGTATTTCCGGTAAAGTTGTTCAAAGGTGTCCTGGTCCATACGGTTGTAAAATGGAGGGGTATTACATTTCGATTTTATAAGCGTGAGATAAAACTATAAAAAAATTCCGGTTTGTGCAATGCACATCCAGCTATCCACCAGATGGACAATGCCTTATCTGAAAACAGGAAAAATCCCCTCCATGAGAATAATTGTCGATAGAACAGAGATGTTAACAATTTCGAAACAATTCCTTAATAATATATTCATGTTGCTTCTGTACTCTTGCTGACTTTAAACCCACATAGTATAGATATGAAATTAAAACACTTGTTCCCTCTTGCCATCCTGGCTATGTTGACCGCCTGTTCCAAGGACAACAATCCCAATGATCCAATTGTTAATGAAGACCCTGCAACCTTCGCAGAAATCGGCACACTGGACATTGGCGAGACAGGCGCAGCAGAGATCAGCGCTTATGATCCCTCCACTAAAAGGCTGTTTGTAGTAAACAACGGAACTGTGAATAAGATTGATGTTATAGATATGGCCGACCCTACCAAAATGACGGTGATCCACTCCATCCCCACCAACAGCGGCACAGTAAACAGCGTATCTGTGAAAGATGGCAAACTGGCTGCAGCCATAGAGGCGGTGGACAAACAGCAGCCGGGTAAAGTAACAGTGTATAATACCAGCAGCTATACGGAAATCAAATCTATTGCCACCGGTGCATTACCAGACATGGTAACTTTCAGCCCGGATGGCAAATATATTCTTACTGCCAATGAGGGCGAGCCAAATGCGGATTATACCAACGATCCTGCCGGTTCAGTATCTTTAATCAGTGTAAGCGACAACTATAGTGTTGTAAATATTGATTTCAGCAGTTTCGCTTCCCAGCAGTCAGCACTGCAACAAAAAGGGCTACGCGTGTTTGGGCCTAATGCCAGCTTTGCACAGGACATGGAACCGGAATATGTAACCGTTTCACCAGACTCTAAAACAGCCTGGGTAACCCTACAGGAAAACAATGCTATTGCAAAAATTGACCTGACCACAAAAACTGCCACCGATATTTTCCCCCTTGGCTTTAAAGATTATAACCAGGATGCAAATGCCATCGATCCTTCCGACAAGGATAATGCCATCAGCTTTAGCGAATGGCCAGTAAAAGGCATGTATCAACCCGACGCAATTGCCGTATTACAGACTGGCGGAATCCCATATTTGTTTACAGCAAACGAAGGCGATGTACGTGAATATACTGGCTTTGTGGAAGCTAAACGTATCAAGAATATTTCTCTAGACCTCACCGCTTTCCCGAACGCTGCAGATTTGCAAAAAGATGCACAACTGGGTCGTTTGAACATCACCACCACTTTGGGCGATGCCAATGGTGATGGTCTCTACGAAACGCTTTACTCTTTTGGCGCACGTTCCTTCAGCGTTTGGAATGGTGTTAATGGATCCCTGGTATATGACAGCAAAAATGAACTGGAAGTAAAGGCCAATGCAGCCGGTTATTATGATGATGCCCGCAGCGATGACAAAGGTGTAGAACCGGAAGGTATCACGCTGGGACAAATAGGCAATAAGAACATTGCTTTCATTGGCATGGAAAGAGCAGATGCCATAGCTGTATATGATGTTTCCAAACCGGATGCACCAGTCTTCCTTCAGATACTGAAATCAGGCGATGCCCCGGAAGGAGTATTGTTTGTAGCAGCTAAAGACAGCCCTACAGGAAAGAGTCTGTTGATTGTAAGCAGTGAGGATGATGGTGTTTTGAAAGTATATACCCCAAACACAATATAATATTCCCATTACGATATAACAAAGGCCTTCGTATTATCAACAAAAAAAGGTACACACCATACATTTTAAGTATGGAATATGAATTTCTGAAACACACACTATTTCTCACACAGCTGCATAAAATTAGCCTTGCAAATCATTTATTTGCAAGGCTAATTAAAGTTCGTGAAAAAGAGCAGGGAGATGTCGATAATTAATTTTATTACGGCACTCCATTTAACTAAACTCAGATTACTCACGAAGGTGCTAACATTAAGATAAGATTTTGATAACTATTATTTCATGCGTTATAAATTATCTATATCGATTTGAAGGTTATGTTTGCTGTAATTAAACCTACAACCTACAATGACCACCTTCAAAGTGAACAGGAGTCCATTCGTCTTATTGTCGATTTGGATACTGGTGTTATTTGCACATACCTCACTATCACAAAACATCACATTTCTCCCAAACGCTTATGCTCATAATGACTACTGGCATAAGCGACCGTTGTTTGATGCGCTCGACAATGGTTTTACTTATGTAGAGGCAGATGTATATCTGAGGAAAGGAAATCTTGTAGTAGCACACATGTTGCCTGTGTTACAGCCTTCCAGGACACTTGATAAATTATATCTTAATCCTTTGTTTCATCATTTTAAAAATGATAGTATGGGGATAACTAATCCGCCGATTACTTTAATGATAGACATAAAAAGTGAACCTGAAAAAACCTACCGGGCATTAGCGTGCCTGTTACACCGCTACGAATCACTATTATCCTATTATGAAAATGGAACGTTGTATAAACGCGCTGTTACTGTTGTAATAACCGGGAACAAACCTGTTCGAACTATAAAAAGCCTGGATTGCCGATATGTTTTTATTGATGAAGACTTAATACAGATGGCTAAAGAAAAGAATCCGGCAAATCTGTTCCCGATAGCCAGTTGCCGATATGGTCGCTTAGTGAGCCAGAATAGTGAAGAGACATTATCAAAAGAAGAAAAACGAAATCTTTGCAGATATGTACAAATGGCACATCAAAATGGCAAAATAGTACGGCTGTGGGCATCCCCTGAAAATACAGTAGTTTGGAAAGAATTATTAAGTTGTGGTGTTGACTTAATTAATACTAATAAACTGGTAGAGTTAAAAACCTTTTTATTGAACAGATATCAGGATTATGCAAAAACCAATTAATGGCATTTAAAAGCCCTACAAATCATTGAATTGCAGGGCTTTTAAGTTATGGAAAAGAGCGGGGGAATGTCGAAGTGGTTGATGAAGAGAAAATGTTTCCGAAAGATTGGAATAAGGCAAGCATATTTTCCTCATCCAAAAGACCCTATTGCGTCTTACTGTCCAGTATCACTGGTGTGTTACCTTTGCCCATGATGATTACTTTCGCATTGGTGGATTTCGCTATTTCCAACTGAGCCTTGATACTTTCATATTGCAGTTGCCTGTCTGTTAAGCTTTCGCTGATGATGCGCTGATAGTCTGCGATACCCTGTGCTTCCACCCGTTTTCGTTCCGCTTCCTGTCTTTCTTTCTGTAAAACAAACTGCATTTTCTGTGCGTCCTGTTCTGCATTAATCTTTTGCTCAATGGTGGTACGTACGGATTGTGGTAGTGTAATATTACGCACCAGGAGATTCTCCAGCAAAAGTCCGCGTTTCTTAAAATCTGCTTCTATACTTTTAAATATTCGTTGCTGGAATTCATCGCGCTTGGTGGAATACAATGCCACCGCATCATAGTATACGGCATTGTCGCGTATTCTTGTTCTGGTGATCGGGCGAACAATCTTATCTTCATAATCAGCGCCTGTTTCCTGCAATAACATGGGCGCATCCTTGATAATCAGGCGATATAAAACAGAAAGGTCGATCGTTACCTCCAACCCATCAGCCGTCAATACCCTGATAGCATCATCTCCGGATTTTGTTCCTTCATCATGCACACCACTCATTGTATAATTCTGGGTTTTGACATCGAGTTTTTCTATCTGAAGTAAAGGATTGATAAAGTGCAGTCCACTTCCCAGCACGTCTTTCTGTACCTTTCCGAATAATTTTTTAACGCCGACTTCTCCGGCATCAATCTGCTGGATACCGGATACCATTATGCCTATCAGCAGGATCAACATTCCTATTCCACGAATCGGAACCTTGAAGCGTCTTAATCTTTCATCACTTCTGGTAATAGCTCCGGCAGCAATCAATAAAAATAAGCCTAGTATTATGAGAATCATATGGGATTTTTTAGAGGAGATTAACGATAGAGTATACTACACTTCAGATAGGCTCGCTGATTGAGGTATTATCAAAAAA
The DNA here is from genome assembly GCF_900112615.1 of Chitinophaga sp. CF118. Classification (GTDB taxonomy): domain Bacteria; phylum Bacteroidota; class Bacteroidia; order Chitinophagales; family Chitinophagaceae; genus Chitinophaga. The sequence continues at coordinate 592,747 of NZ_FOMK01000004.1, forward strand.
TATAGCTAAACAAATATAATTTTTATAATCCTCTTACGAAATATAATATTTCGTAAGAGGATTACCTTTTCCAAAATAGTTTATGCACACATAATTTCATGCCATTAGATAGGCTACCAGTGTATGAATTAGTTAATAATGGTTTTAATAATCAGAAAAATGATTATCTGAAAGATTTTTTTATTTCAAATATTAATATCACATTTGCTTCATGAAAGCATATATACATATACCGCATATTTTTCCGTTTGCCATTGGCAGGGGATCGTTGTGTATGTAATTAAAATACAAATAACACAATATTGAGCCCCGGTTATCCGGGGCTTTTTTTTTTACTTTTTTTAATCAGATTTTCATGAAACAATTTCGACATATACCGTTTTTACCGTTTACCACTGGTAAGGGTTTGTTGTGTACATAATCTATAATAGATAACGCAATTAAAAAGCCCTGGACCATCCGTCTGGGGCTTTTTATTTAGAGTAGTGTCGGGAAATGGTGATTCCGTCTTCCTTTGGAGGGAAGGGTATGCTGGTTCGAGTCCAGTCTACTCTACATAATGTTTGTGTAATGCAAACAAAGCATGGTGCAGAAGCTAACTTGGTAGAAGCGGCAGTCTGAAAAACTGCAGGAAGTGGATCGTAACCACTCTGTACCACTTTATATTTTTTATGGTGATAGTAGTTTAATGGCAAAACACCTGAATGTGGATCAGGAGATCAGGGTTCGATTCCCGCTTATCACCCTTACTTAGAGTAGTGTCGGGAAATGGTGACTCCGTCTTCCTTTGGAAGGAAGGGCATGCTGGTTCGAGTCCAGTCTACTCTACATAATGTTTGTGTAATGCAAACATAGCATGGTGCAGAAGCTAACTTGGTAGAAGCGGCAGTCTGAAAAACTGCAGGAAGTGGATCGTAACCACTCTGTACCACTTGTTATAAATGGTGATAGTAGTTTAATGGTAAAACACCTGAATGTGGATCAGGAGATCAGGGTTCGATTCCCGCTTATCACCCTTACTTAGAGTAGTGTCGGGAAATGGTGATTCCGTCTTCCTTTGGAAGGAAGGGCATGCTGGTTCGAGTCCAGTCTACTCTACATAATGTTTGTGTAATGCATATTTACTATGAAGGTGGTTTGTAAACCAGGAGAAGTTCTAAATCACTAATTAAAGCAACCGAAAAATGTTATATTTATGCTTTATGAAACACTGTACCAACAACAAGTATTAATATGAAATCCATCGCAACATTCGGCGCATATGCAGCAATAGCATTAGGAATATTCGGTATGATGTTTTGTTTGCCTTATCTTTTTTCAGCCAAAATAGAAGATTTAATTGGAGCTGGTTTTCCTTTTGTAGGAGGAGCTATTATCGCAAGTGCCGGGCTAATTTCATTAACCAAATTGGTAGGTTATAACAAATCGGAAAAATTGAGCTGAACGTATACCCGCGCTTATATAATTGACTTTCGTGAATTTCTTTTGCTTTCCTTATTATTCTCGCAATTTCGGGAAGTAAGAGCTGTGCCTTTGGATGCATTGATATGCTTTAGATAATGAGGTGCCTCCTTTGAAAAGGGCAGACCTTTTTGAGATCAGCCCTAATTTCTTCGAACCTGACCTTTTTGATCAGCCCCTTTCAGAGAAGGTCACTGCCTTCTCCACAGATCAGGAATCCTTTTCCTTCTATATTTCCTTTTATAACACCATTCAGAGTGGTTATTACATCTGAAAGGCTTCCTGATGGCACTGCTTCAAATGCTTCATCATTATCAATGACAATAATCCATTTGTGATGTGCACACATTGTATGCAGCAGATCCTTTAAGGTAAAATGTTCCTCTTCAGGATCCTTGGGTTCTTCATCTTCAGGAACCTTCATCCATAGCTTATTTTCGTACAAATCCAGTCCTGAGCCATTCACACCAATGCTCTTCCAGTCAATAGAGGCATATGCAACAGGAATTTTATTTTTTACAAAGTCAGGTATTTGCCCGTAAACGAGTTTAAAATTTGAACCAAACCTCGCTTCCGGTGGTCCCTGAAGATGTTTTTCCCCCTGCCATTCAAAGAAAGGCTCGCTGAATGCGATGCCGGGAACGTCTGTGCCTGAAGGAATGAGTATTTCAAATATCAGATCCATAAAAAGTATTGTTATTGTCAATATGGAAACGAACTTCCACCATTTTTTTCAAAAAACCATCTGTTGCTATCTCTGTTAAAATTAAATTGAAACAGATGCTGATGAACCGCAAAGTGCTTATCGGGGCGACCATGATCATGCCAGTCCACCCTACTCCAAGGTACTGCTTGTTCATTAGCTAAAGGCCATGAACCACCGGTAAATGTTGCCGATTGACGATATGTCAAACCATCCTTTGATCCAGTCCTGCTTCCCAATGTCGTATGTTGATATTCACCTGCCGCCGGATTAGGCAGAGGTATATCAATTCCTCTTACTTTCTGTTGCGGCAATGCGTTAAACGGTATATACATATCCGTTCGGGCTAATTGTCTGGCAACAGTAACCTCACCAGTCACTACCAATTAGAAATAAAGACTTGAACACTTCAGTAACCTTCCAGAATAATCATTTAGTATCTACCTGTACAGAAGATCTGAGTTATGTGCGTAGAAATCCTGGAACCATAGATAAGGGTTACATCTTAATAATTCAGCAGTCAGAATGCTATGATGGTACTTGTATGGGTGGAGATAAGGTGGACTTTTACCGGATTGAGGCAGGAAAAACGTTATTTGCAATAATTAAGCTTCCTAAACTCATTTTTTCGGGAAGTAAATACTGATTGCATACAGCAACCCGCTATAAAATACAGGCAAATGCTGTTATATGGCATAGCAATGCTAACGGAAGCTGTTTCCGCAGTATGGGAATCCTATTTTTTAATTGTGGGAAACCGGCCTTATACTACCCTTCCGGCAGGGAATTGAAGGCAACTGGCAGAACAATTCCGGCACGTCTGGCAGGTTGGACATATGATGGAATGATCCTGAGTTTGGGAGCTTTGTTCAGGTATTTGCTTTTTATTGCTACGGGCAATTCCATTGGTGGGAGTACGCCAATAATATCCAGTGCAGATCCTTTTTTGTTCTGGCATAAATGCAACTGACCGTTCACCTCATAACAGGATTGTATTTCCAGCATAATGAGGGTAAGATATTTTCTATCAGGATTTAGTGTAAGGGTAGGTACAACCTGTTTTTCACCGCATTTGATCACTACCGTTTCACTTGTCAGCTGCCGGGTTGTTTGCTGTGTAAAATTGACAGATAGTGCTATTGCTTTTATTATAATATGGGTTGCTTTATTATTGTTGATGGCCGTTTCTGGGAATGAGATGCTGATATCTTCATCATTACTATTATTAATAACAGGATTGCTCGCCAAAAGATGCTCAATACCTGCATGACTATTAAACCGAAACCCACGTAAAAAATGCATATTAACGGCTACCGGCACGCGTAGGCCTGCTTTGTGACTGTCATCGGCGCGAACTACTTCACCCAGTATTTTATTAAGACGGTTAGTCAATGAGCTATCATAACAATGCTGCAGGTATTCGCTTAGTGCATGACGGATAAGCTTACCGGCTTTACTGGCGGTTCCAAAATCCCTGGCTGCTCTTTTGGTAGCAGAAGTCTGTCTCACCACAGTGGAAGCACTTCGTAGTAAATAGACTTTTTTGTTCCGGTAACCGATCACATTTCCTAATTTACCGGTGAATTTGAGCAGGCTTTCCTGTCTGGCCATAAAATAAAATTTTGAGTAATCTTAAATTACTGAAAATCTGCGGTTCTGACAAAATCAGGAGACCAGGATCCATACATGAACCATTAAATCCTTACAAACTCAATCTTTTCACCCAGTGCGTAGACAATTGAGCAAAAAAATATCCAGGCGTTTATGTATCTGAGAGATGAACTGCAAAGAAAGTTCTACCGGGAAATACCAATGAGGATTACAGAGCATAAATGTTTGACTATGTCTGTATCAGCACTAACTATCATTACTAAAGAATATGATTTATAACTAAACGAAGTTTTTCAAGTGCCTGCTTGAAAGTAGGAACTACACTATCCGGTGCATAAGACATGCCCTTTACAAAACGGTCGTATTCACCTAAGTACTCCTGTTCATTGCTTAATATACCCAGAACAGTCTCAAATTTTTTATCAATAGGGAGACCTGCAATTTTAGAAGATCGTAGATCATCCCGGTTAATAATTTCTATAGCCAAGGCCTTAAAACTACTATGAGACAAATGCTTCACTGATCCCTTTAATCTTTAATGAGGGCTACTTCTTCTAATAGGTTTTTGTTTGGTGTATTCATAATTAATATTGGCTCCTTTAAAGCCTATTTTACGGCTCACGCGCCTTCCAACACCAATCAACCTGCCGGTAGGTATTTGAGTGGAACGCCCTTCCTGATATTCAACTTCTGCCCTCGTAGGGTTTGTACGAATTCCAAGCCGGCTTAAAGCTTGTTTCGCTAAAGAAGGTAAGGGCTCTGCTGGTACAGTAGTTCCTGTTAAGGAAGATACTCTCGCTTTGGCATAAAGGCCATACCCTATTTTAATAAGTTTTCCTTTTTTTATCAATGATTGTAAAACCCTACCTACCTGGTCATAACCACCAAGATCAATGAAGTCCTCACGTAATAATACGTTAGACTTCTTGCGGGAAATCCGCCCACTAATCTTACTCTCCAAGGATTTAAACTTATTCATTGATAATCAGCAATCTAATAAAGAAAAAATACGACATTTTTACATTTAATCTACTCTCTTGATTTATATTCTGCACGGTCTTCCGAAACCGGTCAGGAAACTAGTGATTATGAAATTAGATGTTTTGCATGAAACCAATATGCCGTGCAAATGATTACAATAGACGAGAGTGAAACATTAAAAATATTTGGAGATAATTTGAGAAAGTTACGAAAGGATGACAACGAAACCGAAAACAATCAAAAATAAAAAGCCTCAAACCTTTTACTAGTAAAGGAATGAGGCTTTTTCTTCGTGGAGTCGAGGGGAGCCTAATCGAACATCTCCTGCCTCTTATGCACTTTTTTGACACCCTCCAGTTCGCCCAAATGGCCCGTTCTCATTGATATCGCCTTGCTCAGATTTATCCAAAACCTATCAATAACCTGAAAACTAGTCTGTTAATCGCCAGTATATTATCTTTAAATTCGTTTATCATAAGTTATTTTAACCATCAAAAGGAACAATCATTGATACGCCCATCTTCCAGGAATCTGCATTTGACGGTATCCATACTTATTATCATCCCCATTGCACTGGCCTATGGTTTATACCCGCAAATGATCCTGCCTTTGCTGTTTGATTTTAATGTGGACGCTATCAACCTGGTAAATATTTTCAGGGCCATGATGGGTTTATATCTGGGCATGTCTCTGATTTGGATTATGGGCATTATTAAATCCAAATTCTGGATCACCGCAACTATTACTAATATTGCTTTTATGGGAGGGTTGGCGCTCGGCAGGATAGTAAGCCTGGCTATAGACGGAGTTCCTGGCATTTATTTTTTAATTGGATTTATAGTAGAGTCGTCTCTTGCTATATGGGGGTTAAAAAACTTAAAGAAGTATGGAACTGATTAGTAAAGTTATAGGTGCGTAATATGACCATTTCCAAAGCTATTTTTTCGCAGTATTTCCTGGTTTATATCGAAAAAACAAAAGGGGAAACATTTCCTATTGCAGGTTCTTTAGAGGCTGTTGGTGTTTACGAAATTCAGAGCATGAGACTAAATGCAGGCAGTTGATTGGTTCTCATTGCGAAATGTGAAAACTAAAAAAGGCAGCTCATAACGAACTGCCTTTAATTTTTTTGGTACTTCCTGGTACTACCAGTTTTAAAAAAGTGGAAAGGGGCGGGGAAATGTCGAACTTTTTGGAGGATTTCAGGCATTTGGTTAAACAGATTAAAATGACCTCATTGTGTCAGCTAAGTGCAGGTACCGGGGAGTCCTTTTTTCCTTGCCGGCCCTGTATTTCTACTCAGGATACATTAGCAGCGTATTACACCGATATTTTAATAGATTTTTATCAGCACTATAGAGTATAGCAACTGATTATGATTTAAACTAATTTAGTCCTTTCCCTATGCTTAAGCTTATTTTCTCCTCTTCCAGGTCTTTTAAGGTTTTTCCAATACTATTTTTCCAGAATACCCTGCCATTTACTGAATATCCCAGAACAACAGCCCCTGCTTGCGAAGGACTAGTAAATTCATAGTCCTGCAAAAACAACATTCCCTTATCTGTTTGTTTAACGTATCCTTTTTCAATCAGGTCATTTCTTATTTTCAAATAAGTAGGCGCTAATGCAGGAGTAGCAATAGGTTTCATTGTGCTCCCCTGAAGCACCAGCATACCATTGGGTATAAGTTTAGCTTGTGCCTTTATATCCCCTACTTCTAATATCAGGTTCTCATCCTTAGGCATGAATGACAGTTTCTCTTCTTTCAATACCGGCTTAAAAAAATCAAACCCCATAGTTGGTAATAATATTTTCATATTATCCAGATAGGTATCCATCTCGTCCCTCACCATTGGAGGCAGGCTCACCCTATTGCCATCTTTCCGGTTAATAAGGGTAAAACCAGATTTTTCGAATATCTCAGAAAGGATCTTTGCTTCCAGGTATTTAGTATGCGATACCGTCATATTATCATCCTTGGAGCTAAACACAATAATGAGCTCAAAGAATGATTTTGCCTCATCACGCATATGTGTTGTAATCCTTTCAAACAGATGGTTTGCTTCTCCTACATAAATCAGTTTTTCATCAGGATTCTCATCCTTAGAGCCGATAAGATAATATATTCCGGGCCTGTTAAGCTCCGGAAAGTTTTTTGTATCCAGGAAGGCATTACGGGGAATTTTAATTGCTTGCCCCGTCCAATTAGAAACATACGACATGCTAATACCTTCCGGATTCCCGTTTACCAGGTAATTAGTGATAGTAATACCTCTGCTCATAGTATCTCTTTTAAAATAAACCTTATTAGTTCTTCATTACCATAACAAAAGCGATCTTCAACGGTCGGACTTAGGAGAGTTGAATTACTGCCGAAGCCAGTTGCCACCGTTATTCATAGATAAACGCCGCATAGTATCTATGAATGCCTGCTTAAAAGCTTCATCTTTTGAATACAAGCGGTATAAATCCAATTCTTTCTTTCGCTGCCCTGCAATTACCTCCTCTAAAAGCTTTCTGAAAGCCAGTTCCTGCGTTTGCATATCCGGGTTATTCACCACCTTGGTCTGAAAATCTGGATGGGCCTGCAGCTTTTGAGCAAGGGTTACAAATTTTACCCGTTGCTCTTCGGGAGTAGCTTCCCATCCCTGAAAATGCCGCTCGTTAAAGCTGCGAATAATTACATCTAAAGGATCTTCTTCTCCACCTGCATTGTGTGCACCTCTGGGATTTGAATTTTGCGGGTCCAGTTCGGTTTCACTTTGATCCAGACCGATTGATACATTTAATTTTACCCGTTCCAGCCCGTAGGTGGACAAATCCACTGCATTTAATAATTCATCTAATGCATCAGCGTCTCTATCCACGATGATCAATTTGGGTATCAAAAATTTCAGGTACCAGAATAACAATTCCCATTTGCGTATTTCAAATGGAATAATGGCAGCCATCTGGCTATAGATTTTTACAAATTGTTTAGCCTTGATTTTAAAATCTGCTTTGGCGCTTTCTTCTAGACCCAGTTGATGATTAAACCGTTCTTCTCCCAATTGAATAATAGGACTTAATACCGTATCAGCATCTTCTTTATCAAAATACCGGGTAGTAAAATCTTCTACCTCACTCCATTCATACACACCTACCTCATCCAGGTGCGCTTTCAGCTCGTGTAATACATTGACGTCTGTAGCCTTGCTTAATGAGGTGGCGGTATAAAAAGGGTCAAAGGATGCCTTAATCTCTTCTGTAGAATTGAAAAAATCCAGGACAAACAAATCTTCAGTTTTTTTCCCCAATTTATCTGCTGAGCGGTTTAACCTGGATAGCGCCTGCACGGTCAGCACATCCTGCAATTTTTTGTCCACATACATGGTGCTTAACTTAGGCTGATCAAAACCTGTGAGATATTTGTTAGCCACTACCAATATGCGATATTCATCCATATTTAAATAACGGGCTATGGTGTCACTAATATAACCAGGATCTGTAGGCTTTGCGGTGTCCAGGTGCGCAGGGAAATGGTTGATACTGTATTCGGTATACTCAATGCCAGCCAGCGTTTTCTTACCTGAAAAAGCAATGGCGATACGAAAAGGGTTGCCTTTCTGTTCTAATAATTTTTGTAGCGCGAAATAATACCGGATGGCGCTTTCAATGCTTTGTGTTGCCACCATTGCTTTTGCCTTTCCTTTTAATTTTTTGGGCGTAACCACTTGGTTAATAAAGTGATCCAGCATAATTTCGGCCTTAGTGGCTATTGTTTGAGGGTTACGCTCCACAAACGCTTTTAGCTTTTTTTGCGCTTTGGCTGTTTCAAAAAGTGGATTCTCTTCTATAGATTTTTCTATCTCGTAATAACTTCTGTAAGTGGTATAATTGGCCAGCACATCCAGAATAAAACCTTCTTCAATAGCCTGTTTCATAGAATAAAGGTGAAAGGGCTTGAACTTACCGTCTTCCTGTAAGCTGCCAAATTTTTCCAGGGTAGCATTTTTAGGTGTAGCTGTAAAGGCAAAGTAAGAGGCATTACCTCTCATTTTGCGGCTATTCATTGCTTTTAATACTTTGTCCTGTGAATCCTCCTGGTCTTCCTCTTCATTATCTGCATTGCCCATCACCCTGTTCATGTTATCGGCAGCCAGGCCACTTTGTGAACTATGTGCTTCGTCAATAATAACAGCAAAGTTCCGGTTACTTAAATCGGCTATACCATCAATAATGAAAGGAAATTTTTGAATAGTGGTAATAATAATACGTTTACCACTTTCCAGGTTTTCCTTCAGTTCTTTGGATGAATACGCCGGGGCTACAATATTCTTTACTTCCGAAAACTCACGGATATTTTCTCTTAATTGCTTGTCGAGCAGACGGCGATCGGTTACTACAATCACAGAGTCGAACAATGGCAGGCTGATGCCTTTGCCACCTGGAGTATGCTGATCGGCAGGATAGGTTTCTATTAACTGGTAAGCAGCCCAGGTGATAGAATTACTCTTACCGGAACCGGCTGAATGTTGTATCAGGTATGTTTGTCCTACACCCTTTACCGAAGCGTCGTTTACGAGCTTACGCACTACATCCAGTTGGTGATAACGTGGGAAGTACAGGTTCTTTTTAGCAAGCGGATCGCTGTCTTTACCATCTATGCGTACAAAATGCTGTATTATATTTGCCAGGCTGTAGCGGGAAAGCACTTCTTCCCATAAATAAGCTGTACGGTGTCCGAAAGGATTTGTTGGATTGCCCTTACCATAATTATGGCCTTTGTTAAAAGGCAGAAAAAATGTATCCGCCCCGGCCAGCCGGGTTGCCATGTATACTTCATCAGTATCTGCTGTAAAATGCACAATGCAACGCCCGAATTGTAATAAGGATTGTGTATTATCCCGCTTATAACGGTATTGATATTGCCCATGCGATTTCGCTGTTTGGCCTGTCCACTGGTTTTTCAGCTCCATCGTCATCAAGGGCAGGCCGTTTACAAACAGCACCATATCTATTTCCTCTGCCGGGTTGTTGATAGAGTAACGTAATTGCCGCGTAACACTGAACTCATTATGTTCAAAATTATCTTTCAGGCTTTGGCTGCTACTGGCTAAGGGAGCCACATAAAAAAGGGTGAAATGCGCATCATCTACATCTAATCCTTTACGTAACAAACGCAGAACGCCGTATTTCTTAATCAACCGGTCTATCCGCTCTAATATCTTTAATTGCCAGTTACTCTGTTTTTGCAGTTTGGCCAGTTCTTCATGCTGGGTGTTTTCCAGGAAATGCCACAGCCTGGCCTTGTCTACCGCGTACCGGGCATCAAATTCATGAGGATAGCCGATGTAAAAACCATGACCACTGCGGTAAGGAACGGCATCCTCAGCCACTTCATTTGCGTTACTTTTTCTTGAAATGCTGCCAGTTAAGCGTTTCTCAATGGCTTCTTCCAGGGCTTGTTCATTAGTTGGGCTGGGCATGTGATATAGATTAGGGGTGGGTTGTGTGTTTATTTCAATTTGCTCAAGCTACTTTAATTTTGCCGGTTACTGCATTATTAATCAGGCTTGCTTTGTATTCTTTTAGTTTTTGGATTTCATCTAATTTTTTCTCTACCAATATATTGATCTTTTCGTTTAACGATGATAGGTATCGTACTATTTCAATCTGTTCTGATTCAGGGGGTAAGGCTGTAAATAGTTGTTTAAATTCATCCCAATACAGGCGTTTTCTGAAATCAGTGATCCCTTTTGAAGAGCGGTCCATTTGTTGAATAAACTTGTCAGTTCTATGCTGGCATTCCCAAAAAATTGAATTAAATGCCTTTAGTGGTTTAGCTACTATATAAGCTGGACTTACCATACCCATTCGACTAACAGCACCAATTCCTCCTTGCCAGGCCCTCATCATATTAAATACAATATCGCCGGGTTTGACTAGCTTATACTGTGATTTATCTTCAATTCTGATCTTTCCTCTAATATTTTCATCCTCATTAAGTTCTTCATCAGATACGGCGTTGTGAATTGAAACCGATAACAGAGGAAGCGTTTCATTGCCCCTTTCTTTTCGTTCCTGAAATAAAGTTTTATTCTTAATAATTTCCCAATGTTCCGGAATGTACCCAATCCAATCTATACCACTATCTTTCACTGGCACATCAGGATTCAACCCTTTAGTAACTGTCTGTTGGATGATTGCCTGACGGCGTTCCTTCAACAAAGCTATCTGTTCTTCTTTTAGCGTAATGGCTTTATTTATTAATACTATTTGTTTGTCTAAAAACTTAACAATAACAGTTTGTTCGGAAAGAGGCGGTAGTGAGATCAGAAGATTATCTAACCAACTTTTCTGTAATTCCGTTTGATTGGTTGACCCTTGCGCCAAAATTCCGTTAATAAGCGCATAATTGATAGAAAGGAAATAATAAATAAATCTAGAAAGCCCGTAGTCCGTAAATCTTATAATGGTTACATGGCTGTCAGCATAATAATTATCTGCATTTAGATGAAAGTGGTAAACCTTTCCTAGCACTCCTCCTCCTGTTGACGCTAATAAGACATCATTTTTTTTGACTTTGGCTTTAGTAAAATTTTTGTTTATAGAACGTTCACTAGTATATTTTGTGGTTTCAAAATCAAAATATCCCTTACTAAACGTAGCTTGGTTTATTATCTTATAGTTAGAATTCTCAACATAGTCAGGAGTAGTTCCTCTGTTACAAAAATGAACAATAGTTTTAAATCGAAAAACCTCCCAATGCGCCGGAATATCCCCTAACCATTCCACCCCACTCGGCTTATAAGCATCATACTTTTTCAATTCATTCTTTTTCATGATCCAATTCAAACTTTATACGGTCCTGTTCTATTAATTGTACCAATTCTTCCTCTTTGGGCAGGTATAATCTGTACTTACTGGCAAAGAGATATTCATTTTCTGATAATACCGAATACTTTACAATCGTTTCATCTTTCTCAGTGCAAAGGATGATGCCGATAGTTGGGTTATCATCTGCTTGTTTTTTCAGATCATTGTACATCCGTACGTACATATCCATCTGCCCGATATCTGCATGGCCTAGTTTTCCTGTTTTTAAATCCACAAGCACAAAGCATTTCAGGTAGAAGTTATAAAAAACGAGGTCTATATAAAAGTCTGCTGTATCTGTTATAATATGTTGCTGCCGGGCAACAAAAGCAAACCCTTTGCCCATTTCCATTAAAAACTCCCGGAGGTGATTAATGAGCGCCGATTCTATTGAATTTTCTGTCTGACGGGTATCAGATGGTAAATTCAGGAACTCAAAAATATATGGGTCTTTTATAAACTGGGGAGGCGTAGGATGCGCTGTCGTTGGCACCAGGGTACGGTTCAGGTATTGAGTTTGGATATTTCTCTGTAGGGTACGTGTATCCCACTGATTGTCAATACTCAGAAGCATATATTGCAGGCGCTGTTGTTCTTCTTCTACCCGGCTGATCAGCCGGTAATGGGTCCAACTCAATTCGGTACGCACTGCGTTCCAAATTGGAAAAGAACGGTAATAGGCCCGCATATTGTTTAGGTTTCTTTCATCAAACCCTTTTCCAAATTCAAGACCTAATTGCCCGGCAAGATTTTTAAGAGAGGCCTTTCCGTATTGCGCCTTATAACTGCCCTGCTGCTCATCTTCCACTATCAGCCTGCCAATTTCCCAGTACATGCGTAGCATAATACTATTACCGCTACGATAAGCGGTTTGCCTGGCATCGCTGATGATTTGGGCGATATTTTTAAATAGACTGTTTTGTATTTCCATCGTGTAAATGAGAGAAATTAAGAATTTCCTGTATCAGGCCATCGCTTTCTTTTTCCAACGCCAATATATCCGCAGTGATCTCTTCCAGACTACGCAAAGGCTTGTGACGATAAAAATATTTATTAAAGCTGATCTCGTAGCCTATTTTGATAGCCTCCAGATTTATCCAGGCTTCAGGCACATGTGGCAGGACCTCCTTTTGAAAATAACTGTAAATGTTATCCTTTAAAGGCACGTTCTCTGTATCTCTCAAATCGCCTTCTGTTTCATATTGTATATATTCCCCTGATTTACCGGACGGATACCAGCCATAATGCGGCAGATCTTCTTTCCGGCAACCCAACCGGTTGAGCAGTTGCTTTAGGTTTTCTGCATTTAGCTTTTGAGTGCTTTTTACCACCTTCTCCGCTTCAGCATGGTACCAGCTTACTGCATTTAAAATGGCGTTCTTTTCAGTTGCTGATAGTTTAAGCTGTTCCGCTTTTAACACCTGTTCTACACAAGCAGTAAAGGCATTAAAATCATTGTATTCATCATTGCCAATTAAGGTCATTAACCGGGTAGCTGTTGCTATCAGGTCCAGGCCTTTTTGCCAAAGTGGAGGGCTGACTAAGGCTTTTTGTAATTTAGCGCTCAGGTTCAGTTCCTGTTTTTCGCACCAGTCAATAATTGCTTTTTCATGCTTGGTCAGGTTGGTATATACTTCCTCACCAAACTGCTCATAAGCCCACTCCATTGGTTCCCTTAAGCTCTTATCGAAACGCAATGTAGCAATGTTATCGGTAGTAAATTGTGCTTTCAGTCTTTTAGGCCTTTCAATAGTTACCTTATAATAACCAAGATCCGCATTGTCAAATACCTGGCTGGCAATATCATCTTCCTCCTTGCGCTCCACACTAAGCATTTGCTCGTACACATCTACTATCTCCCGTATATGCTCAGGAGCAAACTCGCAGTTTTTATTACCCAGGTTTTTGCGCAGTTTGCGAAAACGTTGGCTGGCATCTATCAACTGTACTTTCCCTTTATGCGGAGCAGGCTTGTTATTACTTAACAACCATATATAAGTGGTGATGCCTGTGTTATAGAAGAGGTTATTAGGTAGTTGAATAATGGCTTCGAGCCAGTCATTTTCAATAATATATCTGCGAATGTTGCTCTCCCCACCACCTGCATCACCAGTAAACAGGCTACTCCCATTGTGGACACTGGCTATACGGCTTCCAATGGGACTCTGTTTCAGCGACTTCATTTTGCTGACCATTTCCATAAGAAATAGTAGCTGCCCATCAGACGAGCGGGGAGTGGCATCTGCTTCTTCTACTTCACCCCAGTAGTCGGTAAGCTTTATCTTGAACCGTCCATCTATCACCTCTTTTCCGTCCTTAATATATTTCTGTTCGCTGGCCCAGCTTTTACCGTAAGGTGGGTTACTGAGCATGAAATTGAAATGAATACCTGCAAATTCATCGGTGCTTAAGGTACTACCCAGGCGTATGTTCTGCGGGTCGTTACCTTTAATCATCATGTCACTTTTGCAGATGGCGTAGGTTTCATCGTTGATTTCCTTGCCATATAAGTGTACATCACCACTGGCCCTGATTATTCCTTCCTCATCTTTAATAAAGTTCTGTGATTCAGTAAGCATACCACCACTACCGCAGGCAGGGTCGTAGATGGTCATTACTGGAGGCAATTTATCTTTGATGGGTTCAAAAACAAGGTGTGTCATCAGGTCGATTACTTCCCTTGGCGTAAAGTGTTCTCCGGCTTCTTCATTATTTTCTTCATTGAATTTACGAATCAACTCTTCAAAGACGTATCCCATACCCAGGTTGGAAAGAGCCGGTAACTTCCGGCCATCAGGGTCCTGTTTCTCAAATGGTGTAAGATTAATGTAGGGAGAGGTGAATTTTTCCAGTACATCCAGCAACACATCCTTAGTGGCCATATGACGGATCTGCGCACGCAACTTAAAGTTATCAATAATCTCCTTTACATTCTGGCTAAAGCCATTGAGGTAGTCTTCAAAATTGCCAATTAATAATTGCTGGCTATTGGTGGCCGTATCTTTTAATCGCTGTAACGTCCATTCACTTGTATTGTAGAATACATACCCAGAGGCCTCTCTCAACCCTGCTTCATCCCATTCTGTAAAGCCGGCTTCATCGCGTTGAAAAGACATTTCATCCCACACTTCCTGTTTAGTAGGCTCTAACAGGGCATCTAAACGTCGTAATACTACCATCGGCAAGATCACATCCCGGTATTTGCCGCGGTTATAGACATCACGGAGGCAATCGTCCGCTACACTCCAGATAAAAGAAACAAGTTTGTTATGAACAGATTGATTCATTATAATAGGATACCTTATTTTAATAAAGAAGTTCAAATGGTAACTAACAGCAAGTATAGGCATTTTTTAGTAGACAGTCATAAGGGACTGGTAATGAATAGAAAAAGAGCATAGCGTGACGTATATATTTAAAATTGAAATCGAAGACTTGATTATATTCACTGCTGTCAAATCAGCGGATGCAATGATTAATATTATTCGGGAAAGGAACGGCTTTAATGTTTTTTCTGGTAGCAAAAAATAGGGAATAAATCGGATTCATGCTGGACCAGGAGATAGCCATTATTGAAGCCTCTTATAAATTTAGATATGACTGTATCAATTGATGCTTCTTCAAGACAGATAATGTGCATTAGAGGGTTGGTTATTTATAAATGGAAATTATGAAAATATTTCGCTCAATGGGTGAGTGATGATATGTACTCAAAAGAAAAAGGCTTTGAAGTTTTACCTTCAAAGCCTTTCTAGTTAAGGTGGAGCCGGAGGGAGTCGAACCCTCGTCCAAACATATCCGCCGAAAGCTTTCTACATGTTTATTTACTCATTGTGTTTTCGAGACCTGGCAAGGGGCGTAACTAACCAACCTGGTCCTTATCTGTAGTTATTTCAGTACCCACTCACAGAAACCATGAGTACCTATTCTGCTATTGGTTTGATTCAGCGGAAGGAGACACAGCAGACAGCAGCTCCAGCGGCCATAATGGGGCTTAATCTATGATTAAGCAGCCATAGCGTAGTTAGACTCGCCTTTTGAAGTTTGTATATTCAGATTTACGTGCTAATTATACAACGCACGACATGCTTACACTCTCAAAGATCTATGCTGTCAAAACCGGGCGGCCCCAATTGCTTCACAGCAGTCTGCAAAGATAGCGTATTATTTAACATAAAAAAAGGAAGAAGCCTTTGTAAGACTCCTTCCTGCTATAACTTAGAATGATAAGTGCTACTTATGGAAGATATTTCTCCAGATATCCAGACCGTTTGCATACAGCAATAATCCGAATAAGAGTACCATACCTCCAATCTGTGCGTATTCAAGGAACTTCTCGCTTGGTTTACGGCCGGTAATGATCTCATACAATAAGAACAGTACGTGACCACCATCAAGTGCCGGAATAGGCAGAATATTCATGAATGCAAGGATAATAGATAACAGTGCGGTCATCTCCCAGAAAGACATCCAATCCCACTGACCCGGGAACAGATTACCTATACTCAGGAAGCCTCCCAGCGATTCACTGGCCTTTACTTCTTTGGATACGAAGATGAGGCGCAACTGCTGCACATATTTCACGAGCGTATTGATACATTTTGAGAACCCGGCAGGTAATGCTTCAAAGAAGCCATACTCCTTGGTAACGAATGTGAAGACTTTATCCGGAGTTGATCCATAAATACCTAATGTAGCCGATTCCGGCACATTAGCTATCAGTCTTAATGTATCTCCATCCCTTAATACTTCTATAGCTGCCTGCTTATTCTTGCTAAGAACAATTGCTTTTCTGAATTCATGCAGGAAATAGGCTGGCTGGCTATTCAGAGTTAACACCTGGTCTCCCTTTCTGAATCCCGCTTTCTCAGCCTCAGAACCTTTTACTACAGAGTCAATTGCAAATGGGATTCTTATACCCAGCAGGGTTCCCTTTTCCTTGATCATTTGACGTTTGAAACCATCAGGGATAGGAATATCCAGATGCTGACCATTACGGCTCACCTGAATGCTGGTAGCTTCACGAAGCAGTATCTCAGCAGGAATGGCCCTGAAATTCTCAACAGGTTTGTTATTAACAGAAAGGACCATGTCCCCGTCTTTCAGACCAATACTTCCGGCCAGTGAATCTACGGCTACACCATATTTTACATTCTGAGTAGGCAGGTAACTTTCACCCCAGTGCCACAACATCATTGCATAGATCAGGAAACCTAATATGATGTTTACAGTCACACCTCCTATCATAATGATCAAACGCTGCCAGGCTGGTTTAGACCGGAATTCATGGGGTTCTGGAGGTTTGGACAGTTGTTCGCGGTCCATACTTTCGTCTACCATGCCGGAAATTTTTACATATCCGCCCAATGGAAGCCAACCAATGCCATATTCAGTATCTCCCTTTTTCTTCTTAAACAGGGAGAACCATGGATCAAAGAAAAGATAAAACTTTTCAACCCTGGCCCCAAACAGCTTGGCAGGGATAAAGTGCCCAAGCTCATGTAATACTACCAGTATAGATAGTGACAGTACCAACTGCCCGGCCTTTACCAATATTTCTTGTGTTGTCATGTACGATTGATCTGACAGTAAATATATATTGTTATTTGTCTAAAAATGACTTCGCAAATATAGCTGCTACAACTGCGACACGGCATCTATGAACCCTAAATTACAATTGCATTGATCATAGCGTTGGCATATTCTCTCGCTGCCTGATCACTTTCATAATAGTTGTGCAAGGTAGGTTTTTCAATGAAGGGAACCTTCACCATAATTTCTTCTATTACTTCCGTCATCTGAAGGAACCCGATCCTGTTTTTCAGGAAAGCATTAACAACCTCCTCATTGGCAGCATTCATTATACAAGCGGCATTCCCCCCTTTGTGCATCGCCTCAATGGCAATTGCCAGGTTACGGAAGGTTTTTGTATCCGGCTGTTCAAAGGTAAGACTGGGGTTATTCCTGAAAGAAAACCGGGTAAAGTCGTTTGACAGGCGTTCGGGGTATCCTAATGCAAACTGGATAGGCAGTTTCATATCAGGTACGCCCATCTGCGCTTTCATTGAGCCATCTACAAACTGCACCATAGAATGAATGATGGACTGAGGATGGACTACTACCTCAATCTTTTCGGGCGCCAGGTTAAATAACCAGCGGGCCTCAATCATTTCCAGTCCCTTGTTCATCAGGGTAGCACAATCGATCGTTATTTTAGCTCCCATCCGCCAGTTAGGATGCTGAAGAGCATGATCTTTCTTTACATTAATCAGAAAATTAGGCTTTTTGCCAAGGAATGGTCCACCAGAAGCAGTAAGGATCACCTTTTCCACCTTGCTGAAAGACTCTCCCATCAAACACTGGAAAATAGCAGAATGCTCCGAATCCACTGGTATTACAGGTACATTCTTTCTATATGCAGCAGCCATTACGATATCTCCGGCTACCACCAGCGTCTCCTTATTAGCCAGTGCTATTGGAGTACCCGCCTCGATGGCAGAAAGTGTAGGTGCCAGACCGGCAAAACCCATTACAGCAGCCAACACCATATCGATCGTATCCCACGCAGCTACTTCAACCATCGCCTTTGCACCTGCAAAAACTTTGATACCCTTATCAAATAATACCTCTTTTACCTTTTCGTATTGTGCTTCATCTGCTATTACTACCGCATTGGGACGGAAAAGCAACGCCTGCTCAATGAGCAGATCGGCATTCTGTCCGGCAGTAAGAACTTCCACGCTGAACTTGTCAGCATGCGCTGCGATAACCTCCAGCGCCTGTATTCCAATAGATCCTGTTGAGCCAAATATGGCTATATTCTTCTTACTCATTGTTGCAATAATAAGGGAAAAGTGAGAATTACAAATGCGAAATAAGTGTTAAGTATGAGTGCTTTATTGAATATGCACACATGCTTAACTCATTATTTGATCGTGAGAACCCTTTCTATAACAGATAATTCGCCAGCTCATCAGCCAGTGCCCTATCATTACTTAAACGGGGAACTTTATTCTGTCCGCCCAATTTACCTACTGATTTCATGTAATCAATAAATCCATGTTTGCGAACTTGTCTGATCTTAAGGGGTTGCAGTATATTTCCACTTAATAAGTCGTTGTAATAAATATTCTTTTGCTGCAGATTCTCGTCTACCTTCTTCGCGAAGGCGTCCAGATCGGCCGGAGGATTCTCAAATTCCACGAACCATTCGTGGAAAGGAAGTTCACCTGGTGCATTCACCATTGGTGCCACAGTAAATTCAGTGATCTGCAAACCTTCTTCCCTGGCGGTTTTCATCAGGCTGTATTCTACTTCCTCTCCTATCACATGCTCCCCAAATGCGGAAATAAAATGTTTGATACGCCCTGTTACCACCAGACGGTATGGATTAACGGATACAAATTTTACTGTATCCCCTATATTATAACTCCATAATCCTGCATTTGTGCTCACTACCAGGGCATAGTTCACCCCTACCTCTACATCCCGGAGTGATAAACGTGTAGGATTCTCGTCAAAGATTTCCTGAGCCGGAATGAATTCATAAAATATGCCCGAATTGGTATTCAGTAATAATCCTTTGTGCTCTTGTGTATCCTGGAATGCAAAAAAGCCTTCAGATGCAGGGAAAGTCTCTACTGTATTGATAGGCCGGCCTATGGAAGCCAGTAATTTAGCCCTGTAAGGTTCAAAATTCACACCTCCATATACCAGTACATTCAGGTTTTTAAACAGTTCGCCCACCGGTTTATCACTTCTTTCTATCAACCTGTCAAAATACATCTGCATCCATGGTGGTATACCACTGATGAGAGTCATATCCTGATCGATTGTTTCATCCACTATCTTATCCAGCTTGGTTTCCCAGTCCTCAATACAATTGGTTTCGTAACTAGGAAGCTGGTTGGTACGCAGATAACGGGGGATATGGTGATTTACAATTCCACTGAGACGGCCGTAGGGGATTCCTCCCACACGTTCCAGCACAGGAGAACCCGACAAAAATATCAGTTTACCATTTGCAAAGTCCGTGTGCCCTGTTTCCGACATATAGTTCAGCAGCGCATTACGGGCTGTATCCATATGATTGGAAATAGAATCTTTAGTGATAGGAATATACTTTACACCACTTGTAGTTCCCGATGTTTTGGCCAGATAAATTGGTAGTCCCTTCCAGAGCACATTCTGCTTACCCTCCTTGATCTTATTTATATACGGCTTGAACTGTTCGTAATCGCGGATAGGAACAGCCTGTTTAAAGTCATTATAAGAATGGATATTATCAAAATGATGGTCTTTCCCGAATTCCGTCTTCCGGCCCGTTTTTATCAACTCCTCCAGGATAGCTTCCTGGTCTTCTACCGCCCGTTGCATTTCCTTCCTTATTTTGTTAGCTACTATGGAAGCAAATGGCTTGGCAAGCAGTGATTTAAGCTTCATGCCCATTATTTTAGAATATGTGAAGGGACAAATGTATAAAATAAAAATTGTTATAAAAGCCCAGATTACAAGGCTTACAACGATAATGCCTGCTTGCTGGCAGCTTGTGCCAGATAAGGAATTCAATATATTGTAACAAACTATATTCAAATAAAGTACGTATCTTTGAAAAGGTTAAGTGTTTTCTCTCATAAAATACCTGTATAAGTACAGTTATTTAAAAAAGAGAAAACTTTGTCAATTTGAAAACAAATCCTACTTTTGCAGGAAATTATTTTTGGATAACTATGTTTGCAGTTGTAAAAATCACGGGTCAGCAATTCAAAGTACAAAAAGACCAGGAAATCTTTGTACAACAATTACAGGGAAATATTGGAGATAAAGTGCAGTTCTCTGACGTATTGTTAACAGATAATGGCGGCCAGCTGACCGTCGGTACTGATGTAAAATCAGTGGTTAAAGCAGAGATTCTGCGTCACGTTCAAGGTGATAAAGTGATAGCTTTCAAAATGAAACGCCGTAAGGGTTTCAGAAAGAAAATCGGTCACCGTACACACTTTACATTGATCAGAATCAATGAGATTGCTTAATTATTATTAGATAAAGTTTAAACCTTACATTAAGAAATGGCACATAAAAAAGGTGAAGGTAGCGTAAAGAACGGCCGTGACTCTCAGAGCAAAAGGCTTGGAGTAAAAATATTTGGTGGTCAGGCTGCTGCTTCCGGCAATATCATCATTCGCCAACGTGGTACAGTTTATCATCCGGGACAGAATGTAGGCATCGGTAAAGATTTTACAATTTTTGCAGTTGCTGACGGTGTGGTTGAGTTCAGAAAAGGACGTGAAAACAGAACCATCGTTTCCGTAAAATCATTTGACACCACTGCTCAGGCGTAAGCTTGAGTGGTGTTTGCCATAAAGTTTTTTTTTTAATACCCAATTTTAATTACTAACCCAAAAATTCAAAAAACAATGGCAACAATTAAAAAAGCTGCAAAAAAAGCTGCGCCTAAAAAGGCCGCTGCTAAGAAAGCTGCACCAAAGAAAGCTGCTGCAAAGAAGGCTGCTCCTAAAAAAGCCGCTGCTAAGAAAGCTGCTCCTAAGAAGAAAGCTGCTGCTAAGAAAGTAGCACCTAAAAAGGCTGCTGCTAAGAAAGCTGCTCCTAAAAAAGCCGCTGCTAAGAAAGCTGCTCCTAAAAAAGCTGCTGCTAAGAAAGCTGCTCCTAAAAAGAAAGTAGCTGCTAAGAAAGCTGCTCCTAAAAAGGCTGCTGCTAAGAAAGCTGCTCCTAAAAAGGCCGCTGCTAAGAAAGCTGCTCCTAAAAAGGCTGCTACTAAGAAAGCTGCTCCTAAAAAGAAAGCTGCTAAGAAGAAACCAGTTGTTGCTCCGGTAACTCCTAGTGATTCTCAGCCAACAGAAATGTAGTCCAGAATTTACACACTGTAACATAAGGGTCCCGGCTATCGCCGGGACCTTTTATTTTGTATAACCCATTTGCTAACTCGTAACGAGACCAATAAAAGAATAAAATAAAGATGTTGAGAATTGCTTAAAACAGTTGTTTCTCTATCACATCATCTTCACCCGAGCAAAGGACCTTTCAATCAGCTCTTTTTTAAATCCCCAGATCCGGTTAAATGAAAATGCATCAACAAAACTCAATCTGAACTTCCCCGTTTGTAGCAAATGAACGAAATTCGCAATTCAATTGATCGCTACGCACATGCTTGATAACTATACTATAGCCGATAATTTCTCCCTGCTGTCTAAACTAATGGACATACATGGAGAAAACAGCTTCAAAGCTAAATCTTTTGCTACCGCAGCTTTTACAGTAGAAAAACTACCTGCTCAGCTACAGGATACACCTGCTGAAGAAATCTCCCGCATCAAAGGTATCGGAGACTCTACAGGTAAAGGTATCCAGGAAATGCTGCAGACCGGCCAATTTATCCTACTGGAAACCTATATACAAAAAACACCTCCGGGTATCCTGGAAATGTTACAGATCAAAGGACTGGGGCCTAAAAAAATAGCTACCATCTGGAAAGAGCTGGAAGTAGAATCCCTGGGGGAACTCCTCTATGCCTGTAATGAAAATCGCCTGATGCTGTTGAAAGGCTTTGGCCAGAAAACACAGGATTCCGTTAAGCAAAGCATAGAATTCTATTTCAGTAACAGAGATCGCTTCCTGTATGCCGAAGTAGAAACATTAGCGACAAACCTTGAAAAAGAACTCCAGCAGTTATTTGCACCAGCAGAATTATCCCTTACAGGACATCTAAGAAGGAATGAAGTAATCATAGATGAAATAGAACTGGTAGCTGCCGCTACTGCTACTGAGATCCAACAAAAACTGGCTACTCTGCCCTTCCTCACATTTGTGGAAGAAACACCAACTTCCCTACTATGGCAGCACGAAAAAAAGGTTAAAATAAAAATTTATCCTGCTACTGCAGATGACTTTGGAAAGACACTTTTTGCGACAACTGCCGATAGTAACTTCCTGGGATATTTCAGTGAAAACGACGTTCTTACAACACTGCCTGCTGGCATTTCTGAGACCGGTATCTTCCAGCATGCAGGATTAGACTATATAGATCCATGCCTCCGAAATAACAGCAAGGTAATTGACCTGGCACGTAATCAACAACTTCCTGATCTGATCAAACCTTCAGATATTAAAGGGATCATACATGCCCACAGCACCTGGAGTGATGGATTACATACACTGGAAGAAATGGCGCTGGCAGCAAAAGAACAGGGATTTGAATACCTGGTGATCAGTGATCACTCCCGTTCTGCATTCTATGCTAACGGCCTCTCTATTGAAAGGATCCAGGCACAACATGCACAAATAGAAGAACTGAATAAACAACTCGCACCTTTCCGCATCTTTAAAAGTGTAGAATCTGATATACTGAATGATGGCAGCCTGGATTATCCGGATGAGGTCCTGGCGACTTTTGACATGGTCATTGCATCTGTACACTCCAACCTTAAAATGAGTGAGGAAAAAGCAATGGCCCGCTTGTTGAAAGCCATTGAAAATCCTTATACCACAATACTTGGTCATATGACCGGCAGATTGTTGCTTAGCCGAAATGGTTATCCCGTTAATCACCAGCAGATTATTGATGCCTGTGCTGCCAATAACGTAGTGATCGAACTGAATGCCCATCCCCGCAGGCTTGATATCGACTGGCAATGGATTCCCTATGCTACAGAGAAAAATGTGCTGATATCCGTAGACCCGGATTCACACAGCACAGCAGGCTATAAGGATATCTATTATGGTACTTTGGCTGCACGTAAAGGAGGACTCACCGCGGCACAAAACCTGAGTAGCTTTGGAGCTGCAGAACTGGAGATTTATCTCAAAAATAAAAGGAAATGAAACTGATCTACATATATGATCCCATCTGCGGCTGGTGTTATGGTTTCACACCTGTCATCCAACAGTTACAGCAGCAATTCAGTAAGGAAATAACATTTGAAATACTTTCCGGAGGAATGATGCTCAACGCGAACCGCAGACCGGCATCTGCTATGTATACTTATATTCAGGATGCTCATAAACGGGTGGAAGAAACAACCGGTATCGCTTTCGGCCCTGCTTTCCTGAATGAATACCTGCATACGGATGACATCATGGATTCGGAAAAACCCAGTATAGCATTAACCGTATTTAAACAATACCAGCCGGAAAATGCTATCAGTTTTGCCCATGATATGCAGGTAGCACTTAATTACGATGGAAAAAGCCTGAACGACGATCAAACCTATATTGAACTGGTCCAAAAATACCAGTTGCCTGAACAAGAGTTCCTGAACAAAATGAAAGAAGAGGAGAACCGTTATGCCACACATGAAGAATTTAATATGATACAACAATGGGGCATTACAGGTTTTCCGGCAGCTATACTTGATAATGGAGAACAGCTTTACCTGATAGCCCGCGGATACACTCCATTAGAACGCATACTGGAAGCAATAACTGAAATTAAAGAAAAGAATGTTTAATATAAAAGCAGCCACTACAGAAGATATACCTGTAATAGAGTTATTGGTGGAACAAATATGGCGACCAACTTATGAGCCTATTCTTACACCAGTACAGATTGATTATATGGTCAAACTCATGTACAGTAAAGAGGAGCTCACTAAACAGTTAGCTGATCAGGGCCATCGTTTTCTGCTTCTCTATGACGATGCTACTCCTATTGGTTATGCATCTTATAGTAACACAGATACAGCAGGCATTTACAAACTGCAAAAAATATACGTACACCAGGCTTACCAGGGCAAAGGAGTTGGTAAATTATTTTTAAATTCCGTAATAGACGCTGTAAAGGCTGCTAAGGGAATGATCCTGGAACTGAACGTGAATAAGTATAATAATAAGGCATTACTGTTTTATGAAAAACAGGGTTTTGTGGTGTACCTGGAGAAAGATTTTGATATTGGAAATGGTTTCTGGATGAATGATTATGTCATGAGGAAAGAACTATAAAAAAGTCCAGCCTGGTAGAAATACCAGGCTGTTTCCCAAGTTAACCATTAAAAGACACAACTTTTCTAAATTATATTCAAAGGTGTAATCGGATAATCTTTCGATCAAATCGTATCATTTTTCACCTTCTATAATATAACTTACGATAAATGTTTAAACGCGGTTTTATAGAAATTAAAAATCCCGCATAAAGTAATGCGGGATTTTTTTAAGCATGTGTATCCGGTATTATAATTAGAAAATTCTGGGATTCACTTCATGATCGCTACTCCAACCAAAACGATAGTTCAGCATCAATTCATGTGAAACAGACTGAGCACCTTTCAGATTGGAAGAGGTAGGTGTATCATAAGAATAACCTAGTTCAAACTGTCCGGTAATCCTTACCTGCACCAGTCCGGTTACTGTTTTTTCTGAACGCCAGGAAGCTCCCAGCCATAAAATATCTCTCAGCAGTACACTGGCATTTACATCATACTGAAAACCATTTCCCTTCACATCTCTTAATAACACTACAGGTTTAAAAAGTACATCATCATTTATTCTGAATGCATAACCGGCCTCCACATAATAATGTGGCTTGGTTACTATTTTATTCACTTTTCCTCCGAGATCAAAGCTTTTAAAAACCGGGGCTGACAATCCCAGGTAAAAGCTTTCAGTAAAAAAAGTAAAGCCAAATCCCACATTCGTTTTCCAGTAACTCTGATTGGCAGCAAAAGCAGGATCTGTTGTAGAAAGCTGACTGTTGTTTTCTTTGTATTGGGACATACCAGCCTGTAATCCCAGAGACATTGTCCATTCTTCATTCAACGATACCTTCTGTGCAACAAGAAGATTAAAATCTGTTCTTGAATCTATAGTGATCGTTTCTTTCATGGCCGAAAACCCAACACTGGTTTTAGACTCTTTGATAGGTGTATAAAAAGATAGTGATGCCGTTTTTGGCGCACCATCTATTCCCACCCACTGATTACGTCCTACCACAGTCAGACTGGCAGATTCATCCACACTTGCATAGGCAGGATTTATTACCAGTCCGTTAAACATATACTGGGAATAAATTGGCTCTTGCTGTGCCCGTGCAGGCAAACAAAATGCAATTGCGATAAGCAGTTTTATGAAAAATATCTTCTTACCAGTCATCATCATCTTTTTATTACCAGGTATCCGGTGTAACGTTTTTTATTACCACTGCCATCAGTATAATGGATGATATAGAAATAAGAACCATCCAATACATCCTTATTCTTTCCTCCTCCTGCATTGGCTCTGCCCTTGAAGTTGTTGGTCACGTTATTGTATCCTTTCGTTGTGAATATCGTACCACCCCAACGGTTAAATATTATGATATCGTTATCTGGAAATTTATCAATGTTTTCAATGTATAATGCATCATTACCCAGGCCATCATTGTTTGGAGAAATAGCCGGATGTACTCTTATCTCACCCTTATTATTATCCTCCCATCTGCCATCTGTAATAAACCGTTCTATATAGTCTGGTACACCATCTCCATCCGCATCACAATCCATACATATTTCAATGATACCACTGGCTGAAATAACAGAGTCAATTACAGGTACATGCTGGTCTGAAGGGACTGTTGCTCTGAGTAGTCTCATACCAAACATCTTATTCCTCTCAACCCCGTTCACAAATACAGGTACTTCTGAAGTAGACTGACCTGGCAATATTAATAGTGGTGTAACTGCATTATCATAATCCTTCCCTCCTACTGCGGCTAATGTACCTGCTGGTAATTCTCCTGCTGCCGGTGTAAAGAATTCATAATACAATGTAACGATCCGGGAACTTGGACGATTCAACCTGAGTAAGAATGGTAATGGTTGCCCAACGGTGTCAAAGTCTACTTTTGCAATATAGCGGCTGGATGCAAAAGAGATCTTCATTGAATCATTATCTATTACCGCATTCTTCACTTCAGCGGCCAGTCCTAATGTATATGCCGGTGTGCCGCTACCATTCACATAAGCTTTAGTACTTACCTGAATAAATCCATCATCATCACTTACATCATTATCATTTATTTTAACTGTGATGGTTCTTTCTTTCTGTCCTGCCAACATTGTAACAATGAGCGTGTCTCCTTTTACAACACCTCCGCCAAGCGTAAGTGTTCTGAAAGCATCGCATGTAGCAACGATGGTTATAGGCATATCTGCTTTAGCAGCTTTGGTAGCTCTAACGATAAACGATACTTCATCTCCTTCCGTAACAACACTGGTCGAAGTAAAGAGGTTTATAGCCGGTGTATCAATATTGTTATTATAGATGGTAAGTGTTGCCTGGGGAACTGCTACAAAACTCCATACTACACCAGGTGTAGTGGAACTGGCAGAACTCAGTTGTAACTGTACTGTCTGACTTGGACCTGCATAGGTAATTCCGGATGGAATGATTTTAACAAGTGTTCCATATGATCCCGCAGGGATAACCACATTACCCGATAGACCTACATAATCTGTTCCTGCAGTGGCAGTACCACCTATATTATAATTCACAGATATTGGTTGTGCTGCTATCACAGTAGTATCATTGAAACGTACCATAAAGGCACCTTCTATAGTAGGCTGTGTAGCATCAACTACTTTCTCTACCAGGATCTGACGGGCAATTGCTTTAGGTCCTGTGGATGCTGATTCATCATCTGTTACTGTCAGCGTAATTGTAGCAGCATCAACAATCATATTTGTTCCGCCCGAAATTGCTTTCACCAGCTTAACCGTTAATGGGAGGTTACCCTGGATGATCTGATCGTCCTGGATAAGAACTGGAACAATAACGCTGTCTTGTCCGGCTGGTATTACTACTGTTGTCGCAACCGCCTGAATGTTGGTGCCTGCATAAGTTACCTGTAATGTAACCGTTACATCTGTTGCAGAAGTAATTGGCAACTTCACTACAAATGCACCATCTGTTGCAGGTTCTGCCGGATCAGTAAGTTTAGACAACTTTATTGCAGCACCTGGTTTGTCTAGTATATTGATTGGCGCAATAGGAGCTACAGTATATCCGGTAGCACTTGCTGCAAATTGTAAGATGGTGGTTCCTTCTATTTTGAAGTTGTCCGGTATATTAAGGAAGAACGTAACAAAGTTGCTGTCTTTCGGTAATGTTACTACAGTTGGTATCCCGTTATAATTAGTGATATCTGCTGTAGAAGATGGATCCGGAGCTACATTGATCGATAAATCCTGTGTAGAAATAACTGTCGCATCTGCATAACCTATTGTCACTTTGGAGAAACTACCCTTATGAATAGACGTAGAGTCAATAGTGATCTTAAGTTTTGCTTTTGCAGGATCCAGAATTGTAGCATCATCAATAAATACATTCAGACTATCTGTAGTGACACTCGTCATATTTGTTACCGTACCTGTAATCCTTAACAATTCTGCGCTTTCCAGGAAATTATCTGTGTTCGCAGTAAAGGTAAAGTCCTGGTAACCTATTGAAGGATCGATTGTAACCACTACAGGAATACCCGTATAATCGCTGCTGGCTGCAGCAGAAAGTACGCTGCTTGTAACGGATAACTGCACCGGAGTTGCCGGTAAGATACCTGCAGGGAAACTAGCTCTTACAGTATATGTATTACCTTCCAGCACATGGCTGCCCTGTGTTGTGGGCTGCGGTGTAAAGGTGATCTTACGGTTAGAGATAGCAGTAGCATCTTTGATTTGCAGTGTAATGGAATCTTTAGGATATCCTGCAGCATCTATATATACTACAAGTGTTTCATCATCTCCAACTATATTATCAACACTGGCAGAAATTTGCGCAAGAGTGATTGAATTACCTACCAGCGAAACTGTTTGTGGTAATCCGGAATAACCACTGGTAGCACCTGAACTAAGTCCTCTGGAAGCAGTGATTGATAAAGGCACTGAAGTAGTGGCGCCTCCGGACAATTTAATAGTAACGGATGCTCCAGCCCCTCCTTCTACTATAGTTGAAAGATCGCTGGTAATAATTAAACTGGTAGATACTACCTTATCTTTTATTGTAACAGTTGCTCCCTGATTTACCACTACACCCGTAATTGCAGGTGACGCAGCAGTACCACCCAGGATAAGGGATTCATCACCTTCTGTTACACCATCATCTATAATTGTTACAGCGGTAGTATTACTGTGGTTATTTGTTTTATCTAATGTCAGCGTTGTAGAATCCAGTGTATAATCTCCGGCAGATGCTGTAGAAGCAGCTATCAGCGATGGCGTTATAACAATCGGCACTTCTGTGGTAATACCTGCAGGCAGACTGTAAGTAAAGCTGTAGCTGGTACCACCTTCATTCATTATTGTGGTACTCGGAGTAACTGTGATAATCTTATTAGCCGGATTCGTACCTGTAGCATCCTGGATGGTACCACCAAACGATGGAATGTTAAGACCTGGAATACTTGTAGAGCTAGCCTGTAATGTGAATGCCTCATCCGCTTCCAGGATACCATCTGTAACAGCAGATAATGCACTGTTAACGGTATAACTGTTTGTTAAGGAAGGTAAAGTTATTGTAGAAGAAGCAAGATTATAATCTGTGGTGGCAGCTATTGATGCAGCATTGTGTGTTAATGTAATCGCAATAGGATCTTCTGCACTGATAGCTGAGTTTACAAAGTTGATTTTGATTCCTGTATTATTACCTTCACTCAGTGTTGGCGTTACAAGTGAAACATTCATATCCTTGTTACCCGGAACCAGACCTGTAGAATCCTGGATGATAACAGTACCCGAATCTGTAGCAAACCCTGTTGGTTTGAATACAATCCACAGATTTTCATCATTCTCCAGAACATTGTCCAGTATTGCTGTCAGCGTTGTAACTGTTACAGTTTTTTTAGCAGTACCGGTAGTTGTAAAGGTTACATTAGCAGCAGATGTTAATCCGCTTACATCAGCAGTGGTAGCTTTTGAACTCAATCCCCTGGAAACATTCACAGGAATAGCATATCCGGCAGAGATACCGCCGGGTAATGTTAATGTAAGTGATCCACTCTTTCCTTCTTTCAACGTAGCAGGTGCTACCACCAGTTTCATGTTAGGATTATAGTCCACATCCCTGATCGGAATATCAGGTCCGGCATAAGTATAAGAACGTTTAGCCCCTACGTTATCAAGTGCAACTACCACCAGTTTTATTACTTCAGGAGTAGGCCCTTCCAGTAGTTTATCTGCAACTACATCAAAAGTCACTTCAGTAGAAGTAGTTCCTGCGAGAATGGTGTATACTTTGCCGGAATAAAGGTCCAGATTCCAGTCCAGTCCTTCCTCTGCTGTAGACGCGTTGTCTACAACAATACTTTTGATGTTGATAGGCACCTCAGTTGTAACACCGGGAGGCAGATGGAAACTTAATTTTCCGCTGTACCCTTCCGGCACTGGCCGGGCAGTATCAGGAGATACGCAGTCGGCCAGTATTTTTGAATAGTTTGGATTATAGTAAGTACTGTCCAGGATCAGGAGGTCTGACTGCCCGGTTACGGTAATACCCAATATAGTACCCTGAAACTTAAGTGTCAGTTTTTCTGTATTCTCCAGGCATTTATCTGATTTACCCTGAATGATAAAATCAGGACTGCTGGGAGCATTGGCAGGAATAATAATAGAAGTAGGTACTACATAATCAGAATCACCAACTGTTGAACTAGCCAATGTTGAAAAAGTGACAGTAATATCTTCCGGGAAAGTTACCCCTGAAGGCAGTTTGATCCTTGCTTTTGTTGAATTACCCTCAAGGATCTGGGTGCTATCCATATTCAATACCATTGAACGGGGTTCATCATCTATAATGGTATAATCGCATTCCGATGTACCGTTGATAGTCAGTAATGAAGCACAGGTACCTGCCAGCTTAAGGTGCAGCGAGCGGCTATACTGTAACTGATCATTTCCGATCACATGCAGGTTGGAAATAGCAATATTTTTAGCAGTTGTATAATCGCCTGCAGGAATCAGTACTTCTTCCTGTACAAGTTTAAAGTCGGTATTCAATACTGCAGGATGTGCAAAGGAAGCACTGGCATCATACTGTACCAGCACATATGTAGGTGCTCCTAATTTACCACCGGATACATTTAATGTGAGTCCCTGTGCCACCTGTTCTCCATCTGCTGTATTCCCTTCATTTCCAGATAAAGCAGCACTGGTGAACTGTACTTTTACCGGTGAATAAAGTCCTGTTCCATTGTTATATGAAAATCCGGATACAGGGAATGAATCTTTAACAGCAGTAATACCATCAAACTCTGTAGCCGTAGTACCATACCCTGATAAAACGCGGAAAGTTTTGACATTTACAGGATCAGGGCTAAATGCATCTCTGTACAGTGCCCCAAGCTGGTGCATTACTGCAAGAGACCTTCCCCTTCCATCCACTCCAGTCGCCACTACATTACCAGGGAAGTAACCATCATCATCTACATAAAAACGGTTTTCCGGGATAGACGCTTCCCAGGAATCAAATTGATTATATGTTCTGTATACATGAGACCGGGGAGCTTCAGTTGCACCAGCACAAGGCACATCTCTTAATATACCTACAGTTTTACCATCTGCACTCACAAAACCATACCCGCACTTACTAACTTCATCCGGATCTGCTGCTGAAGCAGCACCCATTAACGACTGTTCCGATAAATAGAAAATTGCAGATGTCCCACCGCTGATATTGGGCATATGCATAACAAAATCCAT
Organism: Chitinophaga sp. CF118; assembly: GCF_900112615.1. Classification (GTDB taxonomy): domain Bacteria; phylum Bacteroidota; class Bacteroidia; order Chitinophagales; family Chitinophagaceae; genus Chitinophaga. Next base: position 624,037 of record NZ_FOMK01000004.1, read on the forward strand.
GAAGAAGTAATTGCTATTCTGGATATAAGACACAATACAGGTAACTGTACCTGTTTGCCCTGCACCTCCATAGTATTTATCCAGTATAGTGCCTACGATTTGTACGCGGTAAGGATCTGCACTGGAACCAGTTCCAGATACAGGTGAGATATAACAGATGGAAGGACTTTTCAGATTAGCACCATCAAAATGTGTGTTGTTTTTAAAGTCGAACATCGCCCTCAGGCCGATTGTACTGTCGGTATGTGAATAACTTTCAGTCAGCCCGTTACGGGTTACTTTAATACCTCCGTCGCTGTAGATTTCAATTTTAATACCATCAGAAGTATTTGTACCTCCGGCTGAATTAATAACAGCTTTAACAGTCTGCGCGTTTACCTGGCCGCACATAAGTAGCAATAACACCGGAATCACGATCCTGTAAAGTACCCTGGATACTTTATAGGATGCAATACGGAGATTGCGTGTCATAGGTTGGGGAAGCTTGAGCATAGTAAAGCGTGTAAATTTCTATTATCCATCTGATTCAGTTCACTCTGATTAACCAATAATGAGAATATGGTTATGAAATCTTTTACGAAAACAATTTGATTCAATACTAAAAAAGGCATAGAATCAGATCCTTGATGGTTAGTCCAAAATGTACCAATCACCGTAAGCAGTTGCTCAATCCATCAAATTTTGTATTGCCACCAACACCAAAGACAACACCTATATATTGAAATACAAACATATCGAATATTTCACACCTAGTCAAAATATTTTATATATTTTGTTAATATGTCTATCCACGGAATGGGGATAACTTTTATTATCCGGTATTTATCAATGGGTTGTGAGCTGCCTTTTTTTACACATACAATGTTAATTATTAGCTAAAACAGTGTTGCAACATAGAATTAGCAAACTGAGATATAACCAGGGTGAAGGAAGAAAAAAAGGTCGGATTAATTAAATGTTCTGTTTGAACATCCAAAAAAAGAACAAATGCATTGTCAGAAGCCATAAAATAAAGGTAGATTTGCACAAAACAAGTAATAATGTCGACAATAGCTAACTCTAACATTGACTTTAACCTTGCATATAAGGTAAAGGACATGTCTCTGGCAGAATGGGGACGTAAAGAAATAGAACTGGCAGAAGCAGAAATGCCAGGTTTGATGTCCCTCAGAGAGGAATATGGTGCTACCAAGCCATTACAGGGTGCCCGCATTGCCGGTTGCTTACATATGACCATCCAGACTGCCGTATTAATAGAAACTCTGGTACATCTGGGTGCAGAAGTACGCTGGAGCTCTTGTAATATCTTCTCTACCCAGGATCATGCTGCTGCTGCTATCGCTGCTGCAGGTGTTCCCGTGTTTGCCTGGAAAGGTTTGAACGAGAAGGAATTTGACTGGTGTATTGAACAAACCCTGTTCTTCGGTGGTGCTGACCGTCCGCTGAACATGATCCTGGATGATGGTGGTGACCTGACCAACATGGTATTTGATAAATATCCTGAACTGATCCAGCACGTTAAAGGCTTGAGTGAAGAAACCACTACCGGTGTACACCGTCTTTACGAGCGCATGCAGCATGGTACTTTACCAATCCCTGCTATCAATATCAACGACTCTGTTACTAAATCTAAATTTGATAACAAATACGGTTGCCGTGAATCATGTGTAGATGCGATCCGTCGTGCTACCGATGTAATGATTGCCGGTAAAGTAGCAGTTGTTGCTGGTTTTGGTGATGTTGGTAAAGGTTCTGCAGAATCTCTGAGAGGTGCTGGTGCCCGTGTAATCGTTACTGAAATAGATCCTATCTGTGCGCTGCAGGCTGCTATGGAAGGCTATGAAGTGAAGAAAATGGCTGATGCAGTGAAAGAAGCCGATATTATCGTTACCACCACAGGTTGTCGCGATATCATCATCGGTGATCATTTCAAATCAATGAAGGATAAATGTATCGTATCTAACATCGGTCACTTTGACATTGAAATAGATGTTGCCTGGTTGAACAAAAACTACGGTAATACCAAAGTGGAAATCAAACCACAGGTAGATAAATATACCATTGATGGTAAAGATATCATCCTGCTGGCTGAAGGCCGCCTGGTAAACCTTGGTTGTGCCAATGGTCATCCTTCATTTGTAATGAGTAACTCATTTACAAACCAGGTAATGGCTCAGCTGGAACTGTGGATCAATACCAGCAAATACGAAAACAAAGTATATGTACTGCCTAAACACCTGGATGAAAAAGTAGCCCGTCTGCACCTGAAAAAAGTAGGCGTAGAACTGGATGAGCTGACTCCAGCTCAATCAGCTTACCTGAATATCCCAGTGGTAGGTCCTTACAAACCTGATTACTACAGGTACTAGTCGTACAAAAAAATAGAAAGGAAAAGGGTGTTCTGCTAAAAACAGAACACCCTTTTTTTCTTTAATTTTGCAGCATGACCAAGCTTAGCGTAAATATTAACAAGTTTGCTACCCTTCGCAATGCAAGGGGTGGTAATATGCCAGATATACTCAAAGTAGCACAGGATTGTGAACGTTTTGGTGCAGACGGGATTACCGTACATCCCCGCCCGGATGAACGTCATATCCGCTACCAGGACGTAAGAGATCTTAAACCGCTGGTAACTACAGAATTTAATATAGAAGGATATCCTTCCCGCGATTTTATGGACCTGGTGCTGGATGTAAAACCACACCAGTGCACACTCGTGCCAGACCCGCCAGATGCCATTACTTCCAATACCGGCTGGGATACTATAAAAAATCAGTCTTTTCTGAAAGAAGTAATCAGTACACTGAAAGCCGCAGGAATCAGAGTATCCATTTTCCTGAATGCCGAAGTTAATAAAGTGGAAGGTGCTAAAACTGCCGGGGCAGACCGTATAGAATTATATACCGGACCTTATGCAGAAGAATATGCCAAAGCCCGCACCCAGCTGCAAAACCTGGCACTGTTCAATAACTATAAAAACACTGCAGAAGCGGCCACCGCTATAGGACTTGACCTGAATGCAGGACATGATCTGAACCTGGAAAACCTGCGCTTTTTCAAACTGGCTATTCCTCAGTTGAAAGAAGTATCCATTGGACATGCGCTTGTATGTGATGCTATTTACCTGGGGCTGGAAAATACAATCCAGTTATATAAACGGGAACTGGTACATTAATCAGAATACTCCCCACTCCTTCAGTGGTATATTTATTCCCAGCTGATTCAGAGCTGCGCTGCGCTGATACCATGAACGGGTATAGCGCAGCTGCAACTTGCGTGTAACAATGCCAATACCGGCAGAGAATCCGCTAAGTCCTCTTTGCTGTGGCGTCGATAATTCCTGACGCCGTAAATGATTATACCCTGCCGTGATCTCTACATAACGACCTATTTCCCACTGTGCTGCCAGCACAAAATGCCGGAAAATCTTGTCGGCAGTTTTATTACCTGTATTAGTTGTGTCCCCATTTGTAATAATACTCCCCTCTTCAAAACCGGGATCTGAATAACGTACATCAAACTGGTAAATATGATGCAGGGTAGCGGATAACTGTAACGGAATATGTTCCAGTTTTTTGGAAATCCCTATTTGCAAATCAAATGGTAACGGCTCCTTAGTACCTGCATAAGCTGTTAACTGTGCTCCCATGTTCCGGGCCACAAATCCCGCCTGCCATTTATGTGCGGTATCCTGGTAAGTAAGGCCAACATTTACGCCCAACCCCGTGGAATGATATTGCTGATAATTTGATTGTATAAACTGTAACGTGATTCCATAGTGCCACCTCTCCAGGTATTGCCGGGAAAGGGTCAGTTGAAGAGACATATCCCTGGGTTTGAATGTGCCCTGGATATTACCGGCAGCATCCGTTTGTGTTACGGTGCCATAATTAACATACTGCACACTGCCGGCAAAAACTGTTTGTAAACGGCTGGAATAATAACCATACAGGCAATGTACATATTGTACATCGGCAAAATAATTGGTATAATTCATTTCCAGATGCTGATGCATACTTTCTCTCAGCAAAGCAGGATTTAAAGCAGATAGCGCAATATCATTATTCTGCTGACTAACATTTATATTCCCCAGTGCAGCCAGTTGCGGGGCTACAGGAAGATCAAGAAAAGAGAATACACTTTTTCCTCCCAGTACCTGGGCGGTAGCAGGCTGGAAATATAAAAACAGGCACAGGAATAAGCTTTTTATCTTCCGCATGAAGACATAAAACTAATTAATAATGTCGTAAATAATAAAGCCACTCTGCCTGAAAGCAGAATGGCTTTATAAAACCCTTAAAACAATCAACATAAACATTCAATGCAGGCCAACTGTAATAACCTGCATGAAGAGTTACTTCTTTAATAACGCTATATCGATCACTTGGTTCATTTCTTTTACAAAATGGAACTTTAATCCTTTAATATGTTCCGGATTAATTTCCTTAATATCTTTTTCATTCTGCCAGCAAAGGATAATTTCTCTGATCCCCGCCCTTTTGGCAGCCAGAATCTTCTCCTTGATCCCGCCAACCGGCAACACCTGTCCGCGCAAGGTTATTTCTCCTGTCATTGCCAGATAGGATCTCACCTTTCTGCCGGTAAATACGGAAGTAAGTGCTGTGAGCATGGTAATCCCTGCACTCGGACCATCTTTCGGTACTGCCCCTTCCGGTACGTGTACATGTACATTACGCTGGTACATCAATTTAGGGTCAATATTGAATTCCGCTGCGTTTGCCTGCAGGTAACTCAGAGCTGTGGTTGCAGATTCCTTCATTACATTACCCAGGTTACCAGTCAGCTTCAGATCACCCTTACCTTCACTGAGACTACTTTCTATAAAAAGGATATCCCCTCCTACATATGTCCAGGCCAAACCTACGGCTACACCTGCGGGATTACCCACTTTATATATTTCGTTGGAATAACGGGGTTTGCCTAATATTTTCTCTACATGTTCTTCCGTCAGGGTATCCGGTACATCTTCTTCCAGTGCCACGTCTTTTGCAAGAGAACGCATAATAGAAGCCAGCTGACGATCCAGCTCACGTACACCGCTTTCACGGGTATAGTCCTGAATGATGCTTTCCATCACACTATTGCTGATCTTCATTTTCAGCGATTTCAGCCCATGTGCATCCTTTTGCTTTGGTACAAGATGACGCTTGGCGATTTCTGCTTTCTCTTCTATAGAGTAGCCACTCAGATCAATGATTTCCAGCCTGTCGCGCAGAGCCGGGTTGATGGCATTGATATTATTGGCGGTAGCAATGAATAATACCTTGCTCAGGTCATATTCCAGTTCAAGGTAATTATCATAGAAGGTACCATTCTGTTCAGGATCAAGAACTTCCAGCATGGCAGAACTAGGATCTCCCCGCTGATCACTTCCTATTTTGTCTATCTCATCCAGGATCATTACCGGATTGGACGTTTTTACCTTACGGATGGATTGCAGCACACGGCCGGGCATTGCCCCGATATATGTTTTGCGGTGTCCCCTGATTTCACTTTCATCATGTAAACCACCCAGGCTCAGACGTACATATTTACGACCAATAGCACTGGCAATGGAACGTCCGAGAGATGTTTTACCAATACCCGGAGGGCCTACAAAACAAAGAATCGGCGATTTCATATCACCTTTCAGTTTTAGTACAGCCAGATATTCCAGGATCCTTTCCTTGATCTTATCCATGCCATAATGATCATTATCAAGGATCTTTTTGGCCTTTTTCAAATCATAGCTGTCCTGCGTGTAATCCTGCCAGGGCAGGTCCAGCATCAGATCCAGGTGGTTATATACCACAGAATAGTCGGGAGTGCTGGGATGCATCCGTTCCAGCTTCTCAATTCCTTTTCTGAACAGTTCTGCAGCGGCTTCCGTCCACACTTTCTTTTCAGCTTTACGCTGTAATTCTTTTACCTCACGGTCGTTAGAATCGCCACCCAGTTCTTCCTTAATGGATTTCAGCTGTTGCTGTAAAAAATATTCCCGCTGTTGTTTATCAAGGTCTGCCTTCGTTTTGTTGGTGATCTTGTTCTTCAGTTCTGCCAGCTGTAATTCTACCTGCAATAATTTCAACAACAGTTCTGCACGTGTGCGCAGATTATTGATTTCCAGCAATTGTTGTTTTTCCTTCAGATCGCAGTTAAGGTTGGAAGAAACGAAATGTACCAGGAAAGAAGCGTTTTCAATATTCTTGAGGATGATACTGGCTTCAGAAGGGAGGTTTGGCGACAACTGAATAATCTGCCCTGCCAGGTCTTTGATAGACGAGATATACGCATCAAATTCCGGATCATCTGTTACTATTTCATCGTTCAGTACTTCAATGCGGGCTTTGAAATAAGGATCTTCGGAAGCAATCTCACTGATCTTAAACCTTTTACGTCCCTGTATAATAATAGTAGTGCCGCCGTCCGGCATTTTGATCAGCTTCACAATACGGGCTACCGTACCTACATCTGCCAGGTCTACTATATTGGGATCCTCTATTGTACTGTCTTTCTGTGCCACAACACCTATCAGTTTATCACTTCTGTAGGCATCATTTACCGCTTTTATTGATTTATCTCTACCAACGGTTATTGGCAATACCACGCCGGGAAAAAGTACAGTATTTCTCAGAGGTAAAAGGGCCAGTTCATCAGGTATTTTATCATCTTCCTGCCCATCACCGTCTTCATTTAAAGGGATGATTGGCATGAATTCCATCTCTTCTTCAGAATTGTTCAAATAAAATCTGTTCATCTGCATAGTTTAATTCGGAAAGTGGCCAATTTGTCAGCCTATGGTCTTTATTTTCCTTTTATTTATAAGCATAGGTATATTGTCAAGTTTAATGCCATTTGTATATACGTAATAATTATCTGTCTATAAAAAAAAGCGTCCCGGTCAAAATGCCGGGACGCTTCCTGTTATTATAAAAGAAATACTATAATGTTACACCTACACCCAACTGGATCGCCTGGTTTTTCCAGTTCCCCGTGTTAGATACGTCTTGTACACTTCTTACGTCAGTAAAACCAACTATGTAACGGGCGCTGATGTTCACGATAGGCAATTGCAACCATAAACCAGCAACACCTGAAATATCTCCGCCATTGAATGCATCATCTGCTCCTTTGAATACATTTCTATTACTTACCAATGCACTGAACTGAGGTCCGAGCTGTAATTTAACACGTGGAGAACCCAGGGATATATTGGCAAGGATGGGAATACTGAGATAATTCAGTTTGATCTTTTTGTCTTCGTTTTCAGGATTGTTTAGATTATCCGGATTATAGATCTGTCCAAAGTCGCTTGTTGTTTTGGTTTGGGTAGATGAAAAGATCAATTCTCCCTGTACCCCAAAACCTTTTGTAAGATTAATCTGTGCAAAAGCACCCAGATGGTATCCAAGGTTAAAGCCATCTTTATAACCTTTACCATCTAATTTACCCAGGTTTGCACCTCCTTTTAAACCGAACCTTAAAAATTTGCTTTGGGCACTAACAGTAGAAAATGCAGTTACACTGAGCACTGTGATTGCGAAAAACAGTTTTTTCATATAGCGTTTTTTGTACGATACGTATTATATCAAATTCTATGCTAAGTTTATTTACATATATGCCAACGTAATTGTGAGATAATTATTTTAGGGAGAAGCCTACACGTGCGGTAAAGTATCCCATCAAACTTTTGTCTTCACCCTGAAAAGGTCTGAAAACGGTATAAGAAGGAGAGATGGTAAATTTGCCCATTACATAAGAAAGGTTCAGTGTAAAGTCCAGTGCACGGACTTCAAAGCCGGTATTAGTACTACTGGTGGTGCCCAGCAAATCGCCCCTTTCCCGTGGACGCTCACGGTCTTCCCATTTTAGTTTGGGTGAACGGGATACATATTGAAAAGCCTTGAGGTTACTGTAATAATTGGCGGTACCCATGGTGAGTCCGAAAGAGGGAGTTAAGAGTATTGCATCGTCGCGTTTTAATACATCTGCAAAAACAAATGGATGGCGAACGGCAGCTACGATATTAAAATCGTTCCCGGAAATACTATGGGTAGCGGGACCTATTTTTTCATCTACTTTTCCCCAGCCAAGGTCAATGCTGATACCGGGTTGAACCCACCAGTCGCGGTAATAGAAATACGCAAATAATTCGTTGTTGATTGGTGTGGCAGGAACATCTGAAGAATCCGGAAAGATATATTTCGTGTAAGAGATCCCGGTAAGAAAACGCCTGTCTTTCGTATAGTCATATCCTGCGCTGAAGTCCCATTCAAACCAGGGTGTGCCAATGGCATCAAATAGGTAATAGGTACTTGCACTCGCATATAGCCCACTTTTATGATAATACCCTATTGTTGGAGAAATGAATGTTTTCATCTCAATAGTTCTATCATAATCGGCAACCTTTTTGCTGCTATAGGCAGGATTATTACCATATCCCAGCCCAACCATGAATTCACTTTTCTCCTGTTTTCTCAACAGGGAATCCAGTTGCTTTTCAAGTTCGGCAAGGGACTGGCTCATAACAGCCTGACTACACAACAGAAATAAGACAAAACAAAAGCAGCGGCGCATGCACGGAGCATTTAATTTTATGCCCGCAAGATAAGAGAAAAGTTTGATGTTTACTTATACCAGGTCTATTACAGTAATTTCTGGCAAAATACCCACCCGGCCCGGATATCCGAGAAAGCCAAACCCTCTGTTTACATATAGGCGCTGGTTTCCTTCTTTATATAGACCAGCCCATTCCTTATAGATATACTGGGCAGGGCTCCATTTGAAACCAGGTATTTCCACACCAAACTGCATACCGTGGGTATGCCCCGCCAGGGTAAGGTCAATATCAGGATATTCTGTTCTTACCTGCGCATCCCAATGGGTAGGGTCATGCGACAATAATATTTTAAAGGGCAGGTGGGAGGTTCCCTCATGTGCTTTTTTCATATCGCCATATTTAGGAAAACGGCTCATAGCACTCCAGTTTTCAATACCCAGCAATCCTATTTGCTGTCCGCCGCGTTCCAGGGTAATATGTTCATTCATTAGTAAACGCCAGCCCAGTTCTCCATGTACGGCCTTTACTTTTTCAAGATTCTCTGCACGTTGCACACTATAACCATTCGCATCTTTGTCCGGCCAGGCAAAATAATCGCCATAGTCGTGATTACCCAGGGTGGAATACACCCCCATTGGTGCTTTTATCTGGCTGAAAAGTTCCATGTGGGGTTCCATTTCTTTGGCCCTGTCATTTACAAGATCGCCGGTGAACAATATCAGATCCGCCTTCTGGGCTTTAATCATGGCGATTCCTTTAGCAACCCCTTTCATGTTGCTTAAACTTCCGGAATGGATATCAGAGATTTGAACGATTCTTAATCCTTTGAAAGCCGGGGGCAGGTTACTGAACGACAGCTTAATCTTATGTACCTGATATTTGTAACGATTGCTAATGCCGTATAATATGGTAGCAAATACACCTCCTCCCATCAAAAGGGCTACCTGGGTAAGGAATTTAGAACGGGTAATGTTACTGATATCCTGTGCAGGACTATTGGAAGAGAACTTACTGATGATCCATTGTACTCCTCTCCTTATGTCATCCAGAAGCATGAATACAGCTACCAGCAATTTGGCAAATACCAGTGCGAATATAACAGTAAGTACAAATGAACGGAGATTAATGGGCCACTCCTGCCAGTGCAGATAAGGCAGTAACAGAATGGTAGACAGCACCATGGCAGAGATGCTCCAGTAGATTCCAAACACTATTGCACGTGTACGATCTGAGGAGGTACCGACAATTGCCCTTACGGCCATGAAAACATAAATATCCAGTAAAAGCAATATTATTACCAGAATAATCGTATTAAATCCCGTGCGCATGGTTTTATATTTGAGCTGTATGTTTTATTACTAAAGTCAGCATGATTGTGATGACGATTTATGGATACCAATATTGTACCTTTGTGCGACATTTTTTCGTTTACATAGAGAAATACCACTAACTATTTAATTATTAACAAATTAACAATTGCGTACTTCTTCTGTTGTGAATAAATAAATATACCCCCACACCTTATTTTTACCTAATCGTTGTACTTTTGTCGGACTTGGGTTATTGCAATTAATATAATCTGTTGTCAAAAAAGTGGTATCTGATTTGCAGGCGGTGAAGCTTAGTTTATTGATAATTAATATATTGGCAAAGATACTGAATATATGAAATTCACTTTTTACGGTCATTCCAGCTTTGCAGTAGAGATTAAGGGGAAAAAGATTGTTTTTGATCCTTTCATTACCCATAACGAACTAGCTAAATCAATAGATATCAATAAGATAGAAGCTGATTATATCTTTATTTCACATGGACATGATGATCATATAGCGGATCTTGTTACCCTGGCCAGACGTACAAATGCCACTATTGTAGGGGCTTACGAAATTACAGTATGGGCGGGTAAACAGGGGCTTGAAAAAGTGCATCCCATGAATACAGGTGGAAAGTGGGCATTTGATTTTGGTACGGTAAAATGTGTAACTGCTCATCACTCAGGCGGTCTGGCTGATGGTTCATATGGCGGAAATCCTTTAGGTTTCGTATTCACTACGGACGAAGGTAATTTCTACTTTGCAGGAGATACCGCGCTGACCCTGGATATGCAGTTAATTCCACGTTTTGCAAAACTGGACTTTGCGGTTTTGCCAATAGGAGATAATTTTACAATGGGAGCAGATGATGCCATCGTGGCAGCAGAGTTTATTAAATGTAAACGCATTATAGGAGTTCATTACGATACATTTGGTTATATTAAGATAGATAAAGAGGATGTGACACGGCAATTTGCCAATGCAGGCTTAGAGTTGTTGTTACCGGCAATAGGAAGCAGTATTGATTTGTAAGAATAGTATATATTACATGGTTAACAGACTGTTGTCGGTGTACCATAATCTTTTTATTATCCTATAGTAAACCTAAGAAATACCTAATCACAAATGGCAAGAGTAATCGCAATCGCTAATCAGAAAGGGGGGGTAGGAAAAACCACCAGTGCTATTAACCTGGCAAGCAGTCTGGCTGTGCTGGAATATAAAACGTTACTGGTAGATGCCGACCCACAGGCAAACAGCACTACCGGTCTGGGTTTTGATCTGCGTCATATACAGCAGAGCTTATATGATTGTATGGTGAATGATGTGCTTGCAAAAGATGTGGTACTTGAATCAGATACCCCTAATTTGAAAGTATTACCTTCTCATATTGACCTGGTAGGTGCAGAACTGGAGCTCATTAACCACCCAAACAGGGAACAGGTAATGAAGCAGGTGATCGACGCTATTAAAAATGACTATGATTTTGTTATAGTTGACTGCTCTCCTTCCCTGGGCCTGATCACAGTAAATGCCCTGGTGGCATCTGATTCGGTGATCATACCCGTACAATGTGAATTCTTCGCATTGGAAGGTTTAGGTAAGTTACTGAATACCATTAAGATAGTACAAAGCCGTTTAAATACCTCCCTGGAAATAGAAGGTATATTAATGACTATGTATGATGGCCGCTTACGCCTGAGCAACCAGGTAGTAGACGAGGTAAAACAGCATTTTGAAGAAAGCGTATTCAACACCATCATTCACCGTAACACCAAACTGGGTGAAGCTCCCAGCTTTGGTAAGTCTGTGATAATGTATGATGCTGCCAGTACAGGAGCTATTAACTACCTGAACCTGGCAAAGGAAATACTGCAAAACAATAACTTCACCCGTATTAACCAGGACGATAAAATATTAGCAATTAACGATGAGCAATCCGAGTAAGGGCAATCCTAATAAAAAAGAGGCGCTGGGGAAAGGTATCCGCTCGCTGCTGCAAAATATTGATACTGATCTGAAACAAACTACCAGTGCGCTTGGCGAACAGGTAGTTGCTCAGGCTACTGGTATTGAACGTATTCCACTGGATCAGGTGGATGTAAATCCAAAGCAGCCACGCCGGGACTTTGATGAGAAGGCTTTACAGGAATTGAGTAATTCCATCTCTCTGCACGATGTAATACAACCTATTACCGTGTCCAGAGTGGGACCCAAAAAATATCAGCTCATAGCGGGTGAAAGACGCTTACGTGCGAGCAGGATGGCTGGTTTGAAAGACATTCCAGCTTACATCCGCCAGGCAAATGACCAGGAACTCCTGGAACTGGCCCTGCTGGAAAACCTGCAACGTGAAAATCTGAATGCCATAGAAATTGGTCTGAGTTATAAAAGACTGATGGACGAATGCGTATTTACGCAGGAACAAGTGGCAGACAGGATGGGAAAAGAAAGAAGTACCGTTACAAACTATATACGTCTTTTAAAATTACCACCAGATGTACAGGTGGCTGTAAGGAACGGGCAAATCAGCATGGGACATGCCAGAGCACTGATTGCAGTGGAAAATATAGAGAAACAGCTGTACATTTTTAATGAAATTGTTCAAAATGGTCTTTCCGTTCGCCAAACGGAAGAACTGGTGCGCAAAACAAGTTACATAGAGAAAGGCAATGTTAAAAAGCCTGTAAAACCGACATTGCCACCGGCATATCAGAAAATAGAAGATCACCTGGCTACCCACTTCTCTACCAAAGTAAAACTGGACAGAGGCAAAACTGGTAAGGGCAGTGTTACAATCGAGTTCTATTCTGATGAAGAACTTGATAGCATATTAGAAAAAATAGATTTATACGGTGGCTAAAAAGTCCGGGAATATACTTTTAAACTTACTACGCATTTGTTTCCTTGCTATGCTCTTGCCATGCCTGATTCCGGGTACCCTCCTGGCGCAGGACAGCACCAAAGCTGCATATCTGAGAACACAACAGCCCGACAACCGGAAAGACAGTGCTACGCTCTTCATTAAAAAAGATTCCGTAGCCCCTGTACCGGAATCAGTGCACAGCCCACGTAAAGCTGCACTTTTCTCTGCCGTGTTACCTGGTCTGGGACAGGCATACAACCATCAATACTGGAAAATCCCACTTGTTTATGCTGCGCTTGGTATCACTACATATACTTTCATCGACAATATGAGTGAATACCGGAGGTATCGCAATGCCTACCGTATAAGAATGGATGGCAACGCTGATACTGTTGATGAATTCGCAGGTCTGTACCAAAACGCCAGCACATTGAAATTAATACGGGACCAATACCGGGAGTGGGTGGATTATTCCGTACTCGTATTTACACTGGCCTACGGACTCAATATCTTAGATGCTACCGTATTCGCTCACCTCCGTACCTTCGACATGTCGGACGATCTGAGTATGAAAATCGTACCTACCGTTATAGATAACAGAGCCCTGGGGCTGAGTTTACGTATAAGTATTGGCGGAAAGAAGAAATTCTCCAACAGCCTGGCCATTGGCAATTGATAGTAACAAATAACTCACACACTCAATATATTATGAAAATAGCGCTTATCGGTTATGGGAAAATGGGGAAGGCTATAGAAACAATAGCTATTGCCAAAGGTCATGAAATTGTACTCCGTGTCAACAGTCAGAATCTGCTGGAAAAAAAACACCTGCAGGAAGCTGAGGCAGATGTAGCTATTGAATTTACCGGACCGGAAACTGCGTACACTAATATATTAAAGTGTTTTGAAGCAAATGTACCCGTAGTATGCGGTAGCACAGGCTGGCTGGAGAAATTACCGGCTTTAAAAGCAGTATGCCTGGAAAAACACCAGGCATTTTTATATGCCAGCAACTTTAGCGTAGGTGTAAATATCTTCTTTGAGATCAATAAACGCCTGGCAGAACTGATGGCCGGACAAAATCAATATGATGTGATGATGGAAGAAATTCATCATACACAGAAAAAAGATGCCCCCAGCGGTACCGCTATCACACTGGCGGAACAAATCATGGATAAAGTGCATCGTAAAACACAGTGGGTGAACGCCGAAACTATAAAATCGGCAGAACTGCCAATCCTCTCTAAAAGGATAGATCCGGCTCCTGGCACCCATATCATTACGTATACTTCTGATATTGACGATATTACGATCACCCATACCGCACACTCCCGGGAAGGCTTTGCCTCCGGTGCAGTAATAGCTGCAGAGTGGCTCAAAGATAAAAAAGGCATCTTCGGCATGAAGGATGTACTAAGCCTGTGAAAACAGTAAGTAAGTGCATGATGTAAAAAGCCGTTATCTTTGCGTAATCTTCACCTTGTTATAAAACTTCTGGGAGGGATGCAAATCATTCGATATGTTGTCTAAAAAAACACAATACGCTTTTCATGCGCTCATACACCTGGCCGAAAATGCGGATAAAGGACCTATTCTGATTTCAGAAATTGCTCAGGAAAAAAGTATCTCCATTAAATTTCTGGAAAATATTCTCCTGGAATTAAAAAATGCAGGCATATTAGGTAGTAAAAAGGGTAAAGGAGGTGGTTACTACCTGCTGAAACCGCCAAAGGAAATCCCACTGGCTAAGATCATCCGTTTACTGGACGGAGCTATAGCTCTATTACCCTGCGTCAGTTTAAATTATTACGAACGTTGCGAAAATTGCCGGGATGAGGCCGTTTGCGGATTGAATGATGTAATGGGCAAAGTACGTGATGCCTCACTTAAAATACTGGAAACCAAGACACTTAAGGATATTCTGACAAGAGATTAAGGTATTTTCTCCTACCATTATTTTATTTAGTTAAGAAATAGCAAAAGGTCCATTTATAAATGGGCCTTTTGCTATTAATGGCTCACGCGTTCCGGATGAGTTGCACTTTAAACGGGAGGTAAACAGGTGGTAAACGGGAGATAAACAGGTATTTCCTGAACAAACACCTGTTTACCTCCCGTTTACCACCTGTTTACCACCTGTTAAAACTGCCAGTCACCTACCAGAAATTAGCAACTTTTTCCATGCTTATATAATTATTTAAAAAAACAGTCTATCTTTTTTATAGGTTTTATGTAATTTTGCTCACACAGCAGACGCATAAGTGGTAATGCGTCATGACTGTATAGCTAAGGAAGTTTACATGGAAAACATTAGAAAAGCATTGGAGGGCCTTGACGCACCGGCCGCCATGCGATACCTGGCAGAGCAATTCCCGGGTGCCGTGGCATTCTCTACCTCTTTTGGGCAGGAAGATCAGGTGATAGCAGACATGATATGGAGGGCAAAACTGCCCATCAGGGTATTTACGCTGGATACCGGACGTCTGTTTCAGGAAACCTACGATCTGATGGATCTTACCCGCGCCCGTTACAAACAATCCTTTGAAGTATATTTTCCCGAAACAGCTTCAGTTGAGAAACTGCTGCTTGAAAAAGGACCCAATAGCTTCTACGAATCTGTAGAAAACAGGAAAGAATGCTGTTTTATACGGAAAGTAGTACCGCTGAACCGTGCCCTGCAGGGCGTAAAGGTGTGGATAACAGGCCTCCGTGCAGAACAATCAGAAAACCGCCAGGCACTGGATGCACTGGAATGGGACGAAACAAGGCAGTTATATAAATATAATCCGCTGATACACTGGTCATATGAACAAATGATGGATTACCTTAAAACGCAGAATGTGCCTTACAACAAACTGCATGATAAAGGATTCATCAGCATAGGATGTGCCCCCTGTACCCGTGCAGTTGAACCGGGAGAACATCCCCGCGCCGGCAGATGGTGGTGGGAGTTATCCAAGAAAGAATGTGGGTTGCACGGCTAAAATTATTTAATTATTTTTCAAGATGGCAGTGAACAAGGGCCATTTAAATTAAGATATATGACCAATAAAATACAGTGGGAGTTTCCGCAGGCATTGGAAGACGAGGCCATCTATATTTTACGTGAAACGGCGGCACAATTTGAGAAACCTGCTATCCTGTTTTCAGGTGGTAAGGACTCTATCACCATTGTACGCCTTGCACAAAAAGCTTTTTATCCAGGCAAAGTACCTTTTCCACTTTTACATATAGATACCGGGCATAACTTCCCGGAAACAATTGAGTACCGCGACTGGCTGGTAAACAAACTGGGACTGGACCTTATTGTAAGAAATGTGCAGGATAGCATCAACCAGGGAAAAGTGCAGGAAGAAACCGGCAAGTATGCCAGCCGGAATGCACTGCAAACAGTTACCCTGCTGGATGGTATTGAAGAAATGAAGTATGATGCATGTATTGGTGGTGCACGCAGAGACGAAGAAAAAGCTCGTGCCAAAGAAAGGATCTTCTCTGTAAGAGATGAATTTGGTCAGTGGAATGCTAAAATGCAACGCCCGGAACTGTTCGATATGCTGAATGGTAAAATCCATCTGGGTGAGAATGTGCGGGTATTCCCTATTTCCAACTGGACAGAACTGGACGTATGGAATTACATCCGCAGAGAAAATCTTCGCATCCCCTCCATCTATTTCTCTCATGAAAGGGAAATCATTGAAAGAGATGGTATGTACTGGCCTACCTCTCCTTTCCTGAATACTTCTGAAGACGAAAAGCCTTTCATGCAGAAAGTACGCTTCCGCACCGTAGGTGATATGACCTGTACCGCGGCAGTTATTTCCGAAGCAGATAAACTGGAAGATATTATTTCTGAAATAATGGAAGCCAAAATCTCTGAAAGAGGTGCCCGTATTGACGATAAACGTTCAGAGGCTGCAATGGAAAAAAGGAAACAGGCTGGTTATTTTTAATTTCACTTTCAACAACACGTTACATTACTGTAACTCAAAAAATAGAATATGGAGGTTTTACATATAACCACTTCCGGCAGTGTAGATGATGGTAAAAGTACCCTGATTGGCAGGCTGCTTTATGATACTAATTCTATTCCACAGGATAAAATGGAAGCATTACATGCGGCCAGCAAAAGGAAAGGGCTTGACTTTACAGATTTGTCCCTGTTAACAGACGGACTGGTGGCAGAACGCGAGCAGGGTATCACTATTGATGTGGCACATATCTACTTCTCTACCCCCAACCGTAAATACATTATTGCAGATACACCCGGACATATAGAATATACGCGTAACATGGTAACCGGTGCATCTACTGCACAGGTATCCCTGATCCTGATAGATGCCCGTAAAGGCATTGTGGAACAGACTTACAGACACTTCTTTATTGCTGCGCTGTTGCGCATCCCCTACCTGGTGGTGTGTGTAAACAAAATGGACCTGGTAGAATATGATGAAGCCCGTTTTAATCAGATAGTGGAAGATTTTCAGCAGCTGGTAAAAAGTGCTTCTTTCCAGGCTCCTTCTATCAAGTTCATTCCTATCTCCTCCCTGTACGGCGAAAATGTAGCCGGCAGATCTGGCAAGATCAACTGGTATAAGGATCAATCCTTACTGGAATACCTGGAGCAGATTACTTTTGATCATGCTGATAGCAGTCACCCGGCCCGTTTCCCGGTACAATCCGTGATACGCCCAATGACGAAAGCATTCCATGATTTTCGTGGGTTTGCAGGTAAAGTGGCCAGTGGTCATTTTAACATAGGAGATGAAGTGATTTCACTGCCATCGCAACAAAAGAGTAAGATTAAAACCATTGAGCAGTTTGAAACACAGCTGTCCATTGCAAGTGCACGTGAAAGTGTAGTGATTACACTCGAAGATGAAATCGATACAAGTCGTGGCAGCATGCTGTCTAAAACAGATAACGTTCCTAACCTGCTGAAAGAAATTACCGCACAGGTATGCTGGATGGATCAGCAAAAGCTGGTTCCCGGAAAAGCTTATCTGTTACAGCATGGTATTAACCGTGTAAAGGCTAAAGTGCAGCAGATCCAGCATGTGATTGATGTTACATCTAACAAAATACTGGAAGATAAAAAGGAAATGGGACTGAATGACATTGGAAAGATTACACTGAAAACAGCACAACCTATATTTGCAGATTCTTACCACCTGAACCCTGCCAACGGGGCGTTCATCCTGGTAGATGAATTCAGCAATGCAACTGTAGCAGTAGGATTTGTAGAATAGTAAACCTTATAAAATATATAAACCCCGGTCATGCATGACCGGGGTTTTTTGTTTAGATCAGAACGTTAATTTTCAGGACAGTTATTTCTGCAATGTTTCTGGTAAGTTTTTCAGCATATCCACAGTCATTTTTTCCAGATAGTATTCTGGTTTCCAACCCCAGTCATCACGTGCCAACTGATCGTCTATGCTCTGCGGCCAGCTGTCGGCAATCTGCTGACGGTAATCTGGTTTATAGCTGATAGTAAATTCAGGAATGTGTTTCTTGATTTCAGCTGCGATCTCTTTAGGAGAAAAACTCATACCGCCCAGGTTATAGGACGAACGTACAGAAATGCGTGATTTATCTGCTTCCATCAGCTCTATGGTAGCACGGATGGCATCCGGCATGTACATCATAGGCAGATACGTACTTTCTTTCAGGAAGCAGGTGTATTTCTGCTCTTCCAGTGCTTCGTGGAAGATTTCAATAGCATAATCTGTAGTACCGCCGCCGGGAGCAGATTTATAACTGATGAGGCCCGGGTAGCGCAGGCTGCGTACGTCCAGACCATAGCGGTGATTATAGTATTCACACCAGCGTTCACCTGCATATTTGCTGATACCATAAATAGTGGTAGGCTCGATGATAGTGTGCTGGGGAGTAGTTTCTTTAGGAGAATTGGGGCCGAATACGGCAATGGAGCTGGGCCAGTAGATCTTGTCTATGCTTTCTTCCTTTGCAATATCCAGTACGTTCAGCAAGCTTTGCATGTTGATATGCCATGCCAGGAGCGGGTTCTTTTCACCAGTAGCTGAGAGGATGGCAGCCAGCAGATAAATCTGGGTAATGTTATGACGGATCACCAGCACGTGCAGTTGTTCCTTATTCATTACGTCTAGAGTAACATAAGGTCCGGTACCTTTTAGCAGATCATGCTCCTCTCTAAGGTCGGAAGCAAGTACGTTGGCATCTCCATACATTTTTCTCAATGCCAGCGTCAGCTCAACACCAATCTGCCCACAGGCACCAATAACCAGTATCTTATCTTTCTTCATGCTTTTTCAGAATTAATGGATTCAATTCAGAACGTAATATTAACTGCTTCTTACACAATACGAACAAACGTTTCCAGCGGATGACAATACACTAACAATCCGGCGTAATGCGATATTACCAACAGTGGCCCAGCAAGCACCGCGCCTTTTTACATTACAATATTATGACAAAAGCACAGAAAAGGTGCAGGCATACTTGAGCACACTAATACAATTTGAATAGTATAACTTTGCATTCTCAAATACAAAAATCATGTCAGCAGTAACACATTTGAAGTCATTGTTCAAAGAGCAATACAATCCTGAGAACTTTTTCCTGATAGCTGGTCCGTGCGTAGTAGAAGATGAAGCATTGCTTTTTCATGTGGCAGAAAAAGTATCCGCCATCTGCAAGCGTTTAAATATCCCCTATATATTCAAAGCATCTTACCGTAAGGCCAACCGTACAAGTATAAACTCTTTTAGTGGTGTAGGTGATGTGGAAGGACTTGATCTGTTACAGAAAACAGGACAGGCTTTCAACCTTCCTGTTACGTCGGACATTCACTCTGCTGCAGAAGCTGCAATGGCTGCTGCGTATGTGGATGTATTACAGATCCCCGCATTCCTTTGCAGGCAAACAGACTTGTTACTGGCAGCAGGTGAAACTGGCAAATTCGTGAATGTAAAGAAAGGACAGTTCCTGAGTGGTGAAGCAATGAAATTTGCAGTTGAAAAAGTAAAACAAACTGGCAACGACAAAATATTACTGACCGAGCGTGGTACTACATTCGGTTACCAGGACCTGGTAGTAGATTACCGCAATATTCCTATCATGCAGGAGCATAAGGTTCCGGTAATCATGGATTGTACACATTCCCTGCAACAGCCAAACCAGTCCAGCGGTGTTACCGGTGGTAATCCAAAAATGATTGGTACCATAGCCAGAGCTGCAATTGCTACCGGTGCAGACGGACTGTTCATTGAAACACATCCTGATCCTTCCTGTGCTAAATCGGACGGAGCCAATATGTTACATCTCGATCTGCTGGAAGGTTTGCTGGAAGACCTGGTAAGGATACGTGAGGCTATACGTAAATAACATTTTCCGGAGGAATGAACTAATTTTTGGGTGTTAGTATTTTTCGTAAATTCATACTAACACCCAAAATTACTTTCTATGATCAACTTACATGATGTAAAAGCAGGCGACGCCGTTCTGGTGGAATATGAAGGCAATACATTTGAAGGCCAGGTACTGGAAGTGAACCGTGAAGACAAGCAGGTTTGTGTACGAACCGGAGAACAGGTATTCTGGTATAACCTGAGTGACCTTTACCCCATTCCACTGAATGAAGCACAACTCCTTAAACTCAAATTCAAAAAAGACGACCCGATTTCCGCCCTTGGTAACGGAAATGTGTATGTGCGTGGTCCTTTCACAGTGAAACTGTATGAATTGGGAGATGGTCAACCGGCTACCCGGCTGGATTATCGAGATGAACACCGGGAAATCAAGGAGTCCATCACAGTGAACCAGTTACAAAATCATTATCAGGAGATGACGAATTTTCACCTGGAGTAGGAGAAGTAGTCATTTTAATGAGAAAAGCCATCAGCGATGAAGTATTGCTGATGGCTTTTTATCTTATTATTGATGGATTATAAGTATCTGAGTGGATTCCTGCGGGCGTTCAGGATATAGTTCTTCATGTTTACCCAAAAAGCCATAATCATATAAACAATTATAGGCGAGCCCATTGTAAGAAAAGAAGTATAAATAAAGAACAGGCGGATACGGGAAGTAGCTACTCCCAGCTTGTTACCGATAGCGGTACAAACACCAAAGGCCTGCCATTCCACGAAATCTTTAAGTCTGTTCATATATCAAATTTATCACAATACCACGGTAAAAACAAGTTTAAATTGTTTAAGGTATTGGGCTTGCGGGAAGTTCCCGGCTTAGTGTTTATTGACAATCGACTACATATCTTTTAAAAACTTGTTGTTTTTAATTAATTTTGCGGTGCATTTTCTAACCGGTCTTAAATTATTTTTCATGGTGTTTGATATTGAAATGATTAAAAAAGTGTATGCGGCACTGCCGGGTAAGGTGGAAGCTACCCGTAAAATGCTGGGTCGCCCGCTCACACTGTCTGAAAAGATCTTATATGCTCACTTATTTTCGGCAACTACTACAGCCTACGAGCGCGGAAAGTCATATGTAGAGTTTGCACCGGATCGCGTAGCGATGCAGGATGCAACGGCACAGATGGCGTTGTTACAGTTCATGACATGTGGGCGCGACAAGGTAGCGGTTCCTTCTACCGTACACTGTGATCACCTCATACAAGCCAAGACAGGTGCTGATGCAGATCTGGCAACTGCTGTGGATACCAACAGAGAAGTATATGACTTCCTGGCATCCATTTCCAATAAATATGGCATCGGTTTCTGGAAACCCGGCGCTGGTATCATTCACCAGGTAGTATTGGAAAACTATGCTTTCCCTGGCGGTATGATGATTGGTACAGACTCACACACTCCAAATGCCGGTGGTTTAGGTATGCTGGCAATAGGTGTAGGTGGTGCTGATGCGGTAGATGTAATGGCAGGATTAGCATGGGAACTGAAAATGCCCAAACTGATAGGTGTAAAGCTGACTGGTAAACTGAGTGGCTGGGTATCTCCTAAAGATGTAATCCTGAAAGTAGCAGGTGTACTGACCGTTAAAGGTGGTACCGGTGCTATTGTTGAATATTTTGGTGAAGGTGCTGATAGCCTGAGCGCTACCGGTAAAGGAACCATCTGTAACATGGGTGCGGAAATAGGCGCTACCTGTTCTGTATTCGCTTACGATAGTAAAATAGCTGATTACCTGAAAGCTACAGAGCGTACTGAAATCGCTTCTCTGGCAGATGGCGTGAAAGAACACCTGCGTCCAGACGCTGAAGTGTATGCTGATCCTACTAAATACTACGACCAGGTAATTGAAATTGACCTGAATGAATTGGAACCACATGTAAATGGTCCATTCACACCGGATCTGGCATGGCCAATCTCTAAATTTGCACAGGCTGTAAAGGAAAACAACTGGCCAGAAAAGCTGGATGTGGCCCTGATTGGTTCATGCACCAACTCTTCCTACGAAGATATTTCCCGTGCTGCTTCACTGGCAAAACAAGCTGTAGACAAGAACCTGCCTGTAAAAGCAGAATATACTATTACTCCTGGTTCCGAGCTGGTTCGTTTTACTATTGAAAGAGACGGATTCCTGAATACATTTGA
This sequence comes from Chitinophaga sp. CF118, assembly GCF_900112615.1. Lineage (GTDB taxonomy): Bacteria > Bacteroidota > Bacteroidia > Chitinophagales > Chitinophagaceae > Chitinophaga. The sequence goes on from NZ_FOMK01000004.1 coordinate 646,327, forward strand.
AAAGATCGGCGGTGTAGTGCTGGCAAATGCCTGCGGTCCCTGTATCGGTCAGTGGGCTCGTCATATAGACGATCCTAACCGTAAGAACTCTATCATCACTTCTTTCAACCGTAACTTTGCAAAGAGAAATGATGGTCTGGCGGCTACCCACGCATTCGTAGCTTCTCCGGAAATAGTAACGGCACTGGCTATTGCTGGTGACCTGACCTTCAATCCGCTGACAGACAAACTGAAGAACAAAGATGGTGTAGAAGTTATGCTGGATGAACCATCCGGTTATGAACTGCCTATTAAAGGTTTTGCAGTAGAAGATGCTGGCTATCAGGCTCCTGCAGCAGATGGTAAAGGTGTTCAGGTACTTGTATCTCCTACCAGTGACCGTTTACAGTTGCTTGCTCCATTCTCTCCATGGGAAGGTACAGATCTGAAAGGTCTGAAACTGCTGATCAAAGCAAAAGGTAAATGTACTACTGACCATATCTCTATGGCCGGTCCTTGGTTAAAATACCGTGGTCACCTGGATAACATCTCCAACAACATGCTGATTGGCGCTATCAACGCGTTCAATGATAAAACTGATACCGTTAAGAACGAAATCACAGGTGCATATGGTGCTGTACCAGCTACCGCCCGTGCTTACAAAGCTGCCGGTGTAGGTTCTGTTGTAATCGGTGATGAGAACTATGGTGAAGGCTCCAGCCGCGAACACGCAGCTATGGAACCACGTCACTTAGGTGTACGTGCTATCCTTGTTAAGTCTTTTGCACGTATCCACGAAACCAACCTGAAAAAACAAGGTATGCTTGGTCTTACCTTCGCTAATAAGGAAGATTACGATAAGATACAGGAAGATGATACATTGGATATCGTAGGTCTGACCACTTTCGCTCCAGGTAAACAATTAACTGTAGTTGCAAATCACAAAGATGGCAGCAAAGACGAAATTCCGGTAAATCACACTTACAATGAACAACAGATCCAGTGGTTCCAGGCAGGTGGTGCACTGAATGTAATCCGTGCTGAAGCAGCTAAGAAAAAAGCATAATTCATATTGAGGGGACTGACTTCTTATTGAAGTGCAAGCCCGAAATAAAAAGTCATAAACTTTTAAGCTGGTCTTTTTAGACCAGCTTTTATTTTTCCTATAAGATGATGTGTTGATAAAGTGCGATTGGTAATGATCAATAAATACCCTGCATCTGCCTGTTTAGTGTCTTAATTTAACTTGGGATAAGATTGTAGATTAGATCTTTATTATACTTCACCTGATCATCACGGCAGATAAGGTATTATTGATCATTACCAATCTATAACGACCTCCTCTGATAATATATGTAGTCATTAAACAATTCTCAGATTTATTCTCTACGTTTTCTTTTAATCGGCCCGGTATTTACTCCTGTTAGAATAGTTTCTTTTTCAATTTGAACCTCCGGGCTATACTAAGCCGGAAATCCCCTGCACCTATCCGCTGATAAGTATCCGGTACCGGCGACGTGCTGCGCATAGTGATATTAACATAGTGGATTCCCGCAAAGTAACGGCTGGAATTATATCCTATTGAAATGCGCTCTGTATTATTCAACTGAAGACCTACCTTACTCAGTTTGGTATCCGACGGCGTTAAGCTTAAACTGGTATAATTAGAACCTATACTTCCGGTAAGGGAAAAAGTAAGAAAGAAATGTTTATTATAGACAAACGTATAGGCATATCCTGCATTCACAGCTGCGCTCATGATACCGGTACGATCAAAATGCTGATTATTAAAGAAGTCATTTTTTGAGAGATTACTGGGGATAATAGACGAATCTCCTTTCATCCTCACACCAAATATTTCTGCCCCGATAATCAGTGAACCAGCACTCTTTTTCTGATAATCATTTTGCAGATAAGCTGCCCGGTAAGAGAACCTCCCGTCATTGAAAACATACTGTACTCCCAGGCCCAGGGTAAGATTATGAATATCCGGCCTGATAGGCAACTTACCTTCCGGCGTAAAAATATCTAATAATCCTTTTGAATTGGAGATGTAATATCCCTTGTAAAACTGACCATAAAAATCTACTACAATCTTACGCGCATATACGTGTGTCTGCAAATCCAGTCCTCTTGTTCTTCCATACTTATATTCCTTATTAATGAAGGGCAGGTTAAAAGCAAGGTTAATACCTATAAACTTATAGTTCATACCAAAGCCAATATTTAAAGGCGTATTAGGACGGTATAATACGTCCAGATTCCTTTTCCGGTCCACTATATCATAAGAATTATATTTACGGGTACCGAAAAAACGAAAGGTAATATCCTTTGTATGATCCTCTATATAATTGGAATCATTGTCTGTCGTCAACCAATTCATTGCTTTTTTAACAGCAGGTGTTGCATTCTCAGGTAGTGGTGTGTTCTGGGTCTGCCCCAAGACGGTAATGAACATACACAGGCATCCCGACAATAAAGTGAGCCATTCTCTCATTTGTGACAGTTGTAAAATGGTATATAAGCAAAAAATGTGCGCGCTCCTGTTCTGCAACTATTTAGGTAATTCTACCACCTCAAGATTGCTGATATTACCTGCTGCCAGTTCAAAACGCAGCAGGGTTTTCACCTTATGCCAGCCTTGCTGGCCACATGCCCCCGGATTCATGTGTAATAATTGTAGTGCGGGATCCGGCATCACTTTCAGAATGTGGGAATGCCCGCAAATAAACAGTTTGGGGGTATTTTTCAACAGAAGCTCTTTTATCCCGGCGGCATATTTACCGGGATATCCCCCAATATGTGTAATCAACACCTTTACTCCCTCTAACTCAAACTCCTGATTTAATGGATAACGAACTCTCAGATCTGCTCCGTCAATATTACCGTATACTGCCCTGAAAGGTTTAAATGCTTCCAGTTGATCTGCCAGCTCCGTATTCCCAATGTCCCCTGCATGCCAGATCTCATCTACCCCTTCAAAATACTTAAACACCTGCGGATGCAAATAACTGTGCGTGTCTGACATCAACCCTATCTTCTTCATATTGCGAAATGTAGTCAAATGTAAATAATAAATAGAAAAAGTAGTAGCAATAGCTGGTTATCGAATTTTACATTTAGTATTTTACAAACGAATATATTTCCATTTTATGCAAACTGATATTACCGGCAGATTATTGATTTGCTGTCCCGACCGGCCAGGTATTGTTGCTGGTGTATCCCAGTTCCTTTATACCTGTGGAGCTAATATTCTGGATGCCAGTCAGCATAGTACCGACCCACGGGAAGGACTATTTTTTATGCGGATGGCATTCCAGCTGGAGAAGGCAGCCATAACAAGAGAGCAACTGGAAAAGGATTTCCAGGAGAAAGTAGCCGGCCCACTGAAAATGGACTGGCATATCGATTATACCGATCGACGGAAACAGATGGCCATCATGGTATCCAGGTATGACCACTGCCTCATGGAATTGTTATTGCGCTGGCGCAGCGGAGAATTACCGGTGGATATTCCGCTGGTCATCTCCAACCACACAGAATTAGAACAGCTAACCAGGGATTTTGGGATACCTTTTCACTATTTACCGGTAAATCCGGATAATAAGGGGGCTCAGGAACAGGAAGCTATCCGGCTGATAAAAGCAGCCAATGCAGACTTCATTGTACTGGCCCGTTATATGCAGATCCTATCTCCTGCTTTTGTGAGTGTTTTCCCCGGCAGGATCATCAATATACATCACTCTTTCTTACCGGCCTTTGCTGGAGCCAATCCTTATAAGAATGCGTATACACGTGGTGTAAAACTGATAGGCGCTACGGCACACTATGTTACCAACGATCTGGATGAGGGACCAATTATTGATCAGGATGTGGCCAGGGTAAGCCATAAACACGCGGTATCCGACCTCATGATGTTAGGACGTGATATTGAACGACAGGTACTTACAAGGGCTGTAGTTGCCCATATTGAAGACAGAGTGATTATTCATGGTAACAAGACCATCGTGTTCTAAAAGAAAGCCTACACTCTCTATCTGAAGATTCAAATAAGAAGTAGGATGTAAAAATAAATGATGGGCCTGAGAATTGCTTATCAGAGACTCAAATGAGAAGAGCCTGTACCCTCTTAAGGATACAGGCTCTTCTTATTGAAAAATATCTGATTACTACTTGTTAGCCTTCTTAATGAATTTACCCAGACCTTTACCTGCAACTGCGTAAGACTCTCTCAGACGGGTTCCGGTATCATAATCATTACCACCGAAAGTTCTACCAGGACAATCATCCACAGTCAACTTAGCTACTACAGCTTTGGTAGCTGAATCAATGATCCACGCTTCACCATCAATAGAAGCATATTTACGGGAAACATAAATGTTATAACCAGGCTCAACGAACTTAGTTTTAAACACAAGTGTATATTTTGCATTAGGGAAATCGCCAGACTTGATATCACTATGCTCAGAGAACAACTCATTGAACTGAGGCTCAAACTTTTCTTTACGATCTGCTTTCCAGTCTGCTATCCATTTATCACCTCTTCCTGGTTCTTTCTTATCGTAGTCTGCTTTCTTTTTTTCGAGGTAATCCTTTTCATCGGCAAATTTACCTACGCCTAAATGCTCATAATCAAATGTTGCGTTGATCTCTGTTTGTCCCTTGAGAGCTGACAGGTCGCCCTCGATTAACTTTACTTTTTGTGCTGATACAGTGACAGTTGTAAGCGCTGCGATTGCAAATGCGGCAGCTGACCTTAGGATTAATCTCATAATATATGTTTTATTTGACAAATATAAGTGCCAGACCTATACAATGCATTATGAAAACAATAAATATTGGGGAAAGTTCAAAAATTTGCGGGAACTACGTATTGTTTGGAGAAGGAGGGTAAAGTGTGATTGAAGTGCAATTCCACAACCTCACTAAACAACTGTTAAATACCAAATAACCTATTCTGAACATTTTTTCATAATTTGCATAAAAACTGCAAATTTCAAACAAATGATTCTTGACTTCTCTATAGGTAACTATCGATCTTTCTCTACTATTCAAACCTTGAATCTAAGGTCTACAGGAATCGTCTCCGATGTTAAAGAGATTGATCAGAACAATATTGTTGAGCGAGATGGGCAGAAAATATTAAAAACCATAGGGATTTATGGCCCCAATGGCAGTGGTAAATCCAACCTTTTGCAGGGAATCAAATTATTTCGTCAGTTAGTAGAAAGTTCACTGGAATCAGAAGCTATTATGGACTTTGCAGCAGAACCATTCGCCTTAACGAACAAGGAAATGGATAACGCTGGTTTTTTCCAGATACAACTGCTTATTAAAGATAAAAAATACCGGTATGGCTTTACGCTCGGTCACGTTGGAACTGTTCAACAGGAATGGTTATTTGGACCAGCGGATAAAAATGAAACCTGGTATTTTAAAAGAAGTTTCGGTAAGATCGAATTAAATAATCAATGGTTTGAAGAAGGTACTAATGGACCGATAGAAAGTCTTCGGGAAAATACACTGTTCCTGACATTTGTATCAGCCTATAATGGGCCCACTTCTCATTCAATCAGAAACTTCATTGTTAAAAATATCTCCTTTGAAAACAGAGAAAACAGGACATCTGCAAATAGAAAAGGTAATCGACTTGCCTATGACCAGAATGCTTCTACCAATCAACTTATAAAAGAAGGTAAAACACAACTGGTACTGGATTGGCTGGAAAGTGCAGGGTTATTTTATTCAGACATTGCTCTGCGGGAACATAGTGGAGATTTTAACGTAGTACTTCTTGAAAAAAGCATGTATGATGCAAATGGTAAAATTATCGGAAAACACAAAATGGATCTTGACTTAAATGAATCCGCAGGCACAAAAAAGTTTTACCATTATATCGGGTTATTATACCAGATGTTTACAGAAGGAGGGATATTAATTTCAGATGAAATAGATAATAATTTTCACCCTTCCTTATTGCAAAAATTTATCCGGTCTTTTAATGATAAAACCATTAACAAGGCAGGGGCACAACTGCTCTTTACTAGTCATGATACCAATCTATTACAACCTAATGTTTTAAGACGAGATCAGATTTACTTCACCGAAAAAGCGGAAAACGAAGAAACCAGGCTTTATTCTCTTTCAGATCTAAAAGGAATCCGGAATAATGCTGATTTTGCCCGGCAGTATCTGGCTGGATTCTATGGTGCTTTACCAATGTTGAATAGATATAAAGGTTTATCAACCGATAACTTATAGTAATAAAATTAGTTTATGACTGATGGCTGGGAACAGATTACTGAAAAAGAAACCAAACGAACTGCCGATAACTTAAAAACTTTCATCTTATTTTGTGAGGACAAAATAAGTGAGCCTTCTTATTTCAAAGAATTTGCAAAAGAGTATAAGGTAAGAATCAGTGAAGCTGTTGATCAGAAAAGCTCTTTTAAAAACATAGCGAACACATTAGAATATTGTGAAAAAGAAGGGCTTTTAGAGACTGATAATAAGGCGTATAAAATACGATCTGATGTTAAAACGCCCATATGGTGTGTTTTCGATCGAGATGTTGAAACTAATAATCCCGATAACATTAATCATGCAAAAAATATAGAATTTAATCTATCTATTCAATCTGCTGAAAGTGCAGGTCTAAATGTGGCCTGGAGTAACGATGTATTTGAGTTATGGATACTTCTTCACTTTGAAGATGTCACTCCTAATGAATGGAAGCACAGAACCTATATATACGACCGCCTTACAGCAATATTTAAAGCTCTTCCTGATAAATCCCCAGAGTTAACAGCACTTACTGAACTCTCAACATTCAATTATAAAACTTTCTTTAAAACAGAAAAGAACTTCAATTTTCATGTACTGCCAAGATTAGCCGCAGGACGGGCTGATGCTATTGTAAGAGCTCAGATTCTTGAAGCTGCCTTTATCCACACCCAAAAAAGCCATGAACGTAACCCATGCACCATGGTACATCATTTGGTATCAAGTATAATATCAGCTGAAAAGTTAGCATAAGAGATAAACAAATGCAGCATTAGCCATTAGTTATCAAAGAGATAAATACGTTTTCTCAGGTAGTTGATAATAAAACTGCCTCAAACACCATCGCTGCACCCAGCTTCGCTGTACGACTATCTACATCAAATTCCGGATTCACTTCTGCAATATCTATCCCTGCCAGTTTGCCACTTTGTAATATTGTGCGATAGCATTCAAGGAACAGTCCATCAGGACGAATACCATTATAAGCAGTTGCACTTACTCCAGGTGCAAAAGCAGCAGCAAATACATCCATATCAATGGTGAGATATATCTGATCCACTTCCTTTATGAACTGTGAAATAGCAGCCTGTAATAAGGTACGGTCCTGCAAATGAAATGCATCTGCATCTACATATTGCGCATCCAGTTCTCCTGCAATACGGAAGAGTTGCTGTGTATTACTATTAGTTTGAATACCCAGCGCTAAATAATGAAAAGGCTGTTCCAGTTCTTTACAATATTCTGCTAGTTGATAGAAACCTGTGCCGGAAGTACTTCCCTCTTCACCTGGAATACGAAGGTCGAAATGCGCATCAAAGTTGAGTAAACCAAGTTTTGCAGATGGAGTGTTCATATATAGATGCGCATACAATGCCTGCGCATGCCCGTACGTAATTTCATGCCCACCGCCTAACAGAATAGGGAGATATCCTGCCTTCTTTATTGACAACACCACACCACACAATAATTCGTGTGCCGGTTCGAGAGCATTCTCATAACATACTACATCACCAGCATCCACAAGTACTAATAATTCAGGATCGAAGTGCACCGGAAAGTTAGCACAGGCCGCACGCAATACAACAGGACCATTCACCGCACCTACACGTCCTTTGTTGCGTCTTACACCTTCATCAGAAGCAAAACCAAGAAACACAACACCTTTCTGACCGGGTTTTAAAACCGGGAACTTTTCTCCACCAAGAACATTCACTGGTATAATATGCTGATGCCAGCGCATTGCTTCTGCTTCCGTTCCATCTATCCTGCCAGTCCACGCTTCTGGTGACTGGTAAAAATTCGTCGTGCTCATAATCTATTTATTATACTGGCGATTAAAATGAATACACTGAAGATAGCTTACATAATCTTCAAACGCCATCCCCCGGAAGGGGAAACCTTTTTAATCAACTCCTGCTTTTACTTAATTATCAAGGCTGCAAAGTTAACTCAAATCTTCACTCCATTCTTCCAGACGGTTACTGGTTTCATCTTTCCCTGATAATATAATATATCCCTGTAATCACTGCATGGATAAGCCTGCATGTCTGCCGCAAAGCCCGCTGCCAGCTGCCCCACAGAAGGAAGTTGCAATGCCTTCGCTGCACGGAAAGTGAGACCCGAAAATACTTCTGCAGCAGATAATTTCTGCGCAGCACTCATCACTGCTGCCTGTAATAATAAATCTCCCATAGGTGCAGACCCCGGATTCCAGTCGCTCGCAATCGCTACACAAGCTCCTGCATCCAGCAGTTTCCTTGCAGGTGCATATTGCATCCCCAATCCTAACGAAGCACCAGGTAATACTACTGCGACAATGTCTGCCGCTGCCAATTGTGCGATAGCTGCATCATCACTCGCTTCGAGATGATCTGCAGATACAGCACCTGCTGCCACTGCTACTGCAGAACCTCCACAGGTAAACTGATCTGCATGTACAGTAGTGATAAAACCCAGCGCTCTTGCCTCTTGCAAAAAAGTGAGTGCCACTGAAGGTGAGAATGCTGTTTCTTCTATAAAAATATCTACCCGTTTGGCGAGTTGTGAGGCGCTGATCTCAGGCAATAACATGTTAAGTACCCAATGCAGATATGTCTCATCCGAACCTTCAAAATCTTTCGGACGCATATGTGCAGCCAAACAGGTAGGAATGAGCGTAGCCTTTGTTTGCAAGCCTGCCAGCCTGATAGCGTGCAACATTTTCAACTCATCCATGAGGTTCAGCCCATAGCCGCTTTTTACTTCTATAGTAGTAACACCTTCCTGTAAATGACGGTTAGCTCTTAATACTGTATTTGCGGTGAGGGTATCTATACCGGCTATACGTGTTTTTGTAACAGAGTCCCATATACCACCACCGGCACGTGCTATTTCAAGGTAGCTTTTACCAGCAATACGCATAGCGTAATCACGACTGCGGGTACCATCAAAACAAATATGTGTATGGCAATCTATGAAGCCGGGAAGTAATACAGCAGGGGTTTCTATCCTCAGCAGAGAACATTGGGGATATTGCTGCCGCAAGCGCACAAAATCATCTACTGCAACAATTCTCTCTTCATCAACAATAATTCCACCGTTCTCTATCACCTGCAATTGTTCATCGCACAGCGCACCTTTTAAAGGTAATCCGGAGAGCGGTAAAATTTGTGAAAATGGGCCTATTAGTTTCATAAGTTAAATTGCTTAGCGACTTCCTGTGCTTTTTCATATCCAGCATCCGCATGACGGAAAATACCCAGTGCTGGGTCATTATATAATACTCTTCGCAGACAGGCAGCGGCACGATCCGTACCATCTGCCAGTACGACCATACCGGCATGCTGGGAATACCCCATCCCTACTCCACCGCCGTGGTGAAAGGATACCCAGGTAGCACCCCCACCGGTATTCGCCATCAGGTTCAATAAGGTCCAGTCAGATACTGCATCGGAACCATCTTTCATAGCTTCTGTTTCCCTGTTGGGAGAAGCCACGGAGCCACAGTCGAGATGATCACGCCCAATCACTATAGGCGCTTTTACTTTACCGGTACGTACCAGTTCATTAAAGATCAGTCCTGCTTTTTCCCGCTCTCCCATTCCTAACCAGCAGATGCGTGCCGGCAATCCCTGGAAGGCCACCTGTTGCTGCGCTTTCTGTAACCAGTTGATCAGTGGCTTGTTGTCCGGGAAGGCATCCATTAATGCCTGATCGGTTGTATAGATATCCTGCGGATCGCCGGAGAGAGCTACCCAACGGAATGGACCTTTCCCTTCACAGAATAGTGGACGGATATAAACGGGTGTAAAGCCGGGAAAGTCAAATGCATTGGCCTCTCCACCTTCTTTCGCAAACTCGCGCAGGTTATTACCATAGTCAAAAGTCACAGCTCCTTTACGTTGCAATTGTAGCATGAAACCAACATGGCGCGCCATGCTTTTTAATGACAACTTTTTATACTCCGCAGCATCTGTTTTACGTAATGTAGCAGCATCTTTTAAGGATAGTCCGTTAGGTATATATCCATTCAATGGATCATGTGCAGAAGTCTGGTCTGTGAGAATATCCGGGATGATGTTGTCTTTCAAAAGCCTCTCTAATAAATCGCCCGCATCACTTACCAGTCCTATGGAGAGGGGTTCCCCTTTTGCTTTGGCATCCATTGCCCAGGCAATCGCTTCTTCATAAGAATGCGTCATGCGATCTATATAGCGGGTAGCTAATCTTTTCTGAATGCGGGTTTCATCCACATCTGCACCAAGGAATACTGCACCCGCCATAGTAGCGGCCAGTGGCTGAGCACCACCCATACCACCAATGCCGGCAGTCACCAATAAACGTCCTTTCAGGCTGCCTCCAAAGTGCTGGTTGCCGCACTCCACAAAAGTTTCGTAGGTGCCTTGCAGTATGCCCTGTGTACCAATATAGATCCAGCTGCCCGCCGTCATCTGTCCATACATCATGAGGCCTTTTGCTCTCAGTTCATTGAAGTGTTCCCAGGTAGCCCATTTAGGTACCAGGTTACTGTTTGCCAGCATCACACGAGGTGCCTGGGGATGTGTACGTACCACGCCAACCGGTTTGCCCGACTGTACCAGCAACGAATGATCTTCATCAAGTTCCAGCAGTATTTCAATGATCTTTTGCAATGCTTCCTTATTACGGGCTGCCTGACCGATCCCACCGTATACTACCAGTTCGTCCGGATTCTCGGCCACCTCATCATCCAGGTTATTCAGCAGCATGCGTAAAGGAGCTTCTGTTTGCCACGAGCGTGCATGTAATTGCGGGCCACGTGGAGCTTTATAGTGCGGGTGTGCCGCATATGTTTTAATAAAGTCCGAACTGGTCATTATAAATACCGTTTAGTGATAAATAATTGTCCGCAGCCGCAGTATTGGCCACATTGACTAAAGACTGATTGGTGATGAGGGTATGTAAGTGTTGTATATCGTAAGCAAAGATCCTGTCTTTTGATGCGAATGAAACTGTTTCACGCACAAAATGATGGACGGCTTCCAGTACAGGTCCTGATTTAAGAGGGCGGCGGAAATCCACTGCCTGTGCGGCATAGAGCAATTCTATTGCCAGGATATATTCCAGGTTGTCGATCACCTGGTGTAGTTTACGGCCACTGATAGAGCCCATGGAAACATGATCTTCCTGTCCGAGAGAAGTAGGCACACTGTCTGCACTTGCAGGCCAGCACAATGTTTTATTCTCCGTCACCAGTGCCGCGGTAGTGTATTGCGGAATCATGAATCCGGAGTTTAGTCCTGCGTTTTCTATCAATAGTTTAGGCAATCCATAACGTCCTTCTATCATCATATAACAGCGGCGATCTGAAATATTACCCAGTTCTGCCGCCGCCACTGTAGCATAATCCAGCGGTATGGCCAATGGTTGCCCGTGGAAGTTACCACCACTGATTGTATCATCTGCACTAAAGATGATGGGATTATCTGTAACGGAGTTCAGCTCTATGGTAGTCAGTTCGTGCAGGTGCAGCCAGGCGGTACGCGAAGCACCATGCACCTGAGGCATACAGCGTAACGAATAAGGATCCTGCACCCGGTCGCAGTCAGCATGTGCAGCCATGATCCCGGAATTATCCAGCATGGCTTTGAGCCGGTGTGCCACCAGCTGATTGCCCCGAAAAGGTCTGATATCGTGCAGGCGCGGATCAAAAGGACGTGAAGTACCCATTAGTCCTTCAAGTGATAATGCCCCTATGATATCTGCTGCTTCCAGCAGGTTATGAAAGCGTTGCAAAGCAGTAACAGCAAATGAAAGAATGAACTGTGTACCATTGATGAGTGCCAGTCCTTCTTTAGGTCCCAGCACAATTGGCTGCATTCCTTCTGCTTTCATCATTGCAGCAGAAGATACCCGTTGTCCCTTATACCACACTTCCCCCAATCCGATTAATGGCAGGAAGAGATGGGAAAGCGGCGCCAGATCGCCGGAGGCGCCCACAGAGCCTTTTTCCGGAACTACCGGTGTAATGTCATGTTCTATAAACCAGATGATCCGATCCAGTGTAGCCGGTGCCACACCGGAATATCCCTGTGCCAGCGCATGTACTTTGGTGATCAGCATTACGCGGGCAACCGTTACCGGGATAGGATTTCCCACGCCTACACTATGACTTTGCAGGATGTTATATTGTAGGGTACGTGTATCTTCTTCGGAGATTTTGGTATCGCACAATGGGCCAAAGCCGGTGTTGATGCCATATACCGTGCTGTGTTGTGCCACTATCTGATCCACGTAGGCACGACTGGCGGCAATCTTTGCCGCTACTTCAGGTATGATCACGCCTTGTAAACGACCGGCAGCAATGTCGAGGGCCTTAACTACTGTAAGCTGATCGATACCGTAATTGAATTGGTGTATCATTATTAAACTAGTTTTTCATGGAAGAAATAATGCGCGTGGACAGGGGTTCCTGTTGAACAGCCTTTTCCATCTGTGTGATGGCTTCCAACAGTTGTTGCTGTTTTTCAGTAAGATCTGTCATAGCCAGTGTGATAGCTTTCCATATGGGTTGTACCTCATGTAGCAAGTCTTCTCCTTTTTTGCTGAGCATTACCAATTGACGGCGACCATCATCCGGACAGGGGGCTGTTATTACCAGTCCTTTCTTTTTGAGGCTGGTCACCAGCTGACTTACTGCCGAGTGAGATACTTCCAGTTGTTCAGCAATATCTGTGAGCGGGATGTTCTGTTGTTTTGACAGAATATAAAATACCGGGAACCAACTGGCATCAAAGGCAATCCCTGACTGCTCATACACCTTATTAACTTCCATCAGGAAGTATTCACTTAATCGCCGCAAACGGCTGCCAAATACCAGGTAGCCCAGGGAGGAATAAAAGCTCATAACAGAAAGTATTAAATTATATAAGCGCTTATACAATTTAATACAATAATAAGGAATTTCCCAATTCCTTTAATTTTGAAGGTTATTTTTTACGGACGTCGAACCAAACCGGGGATGCATCAGTGACTTCACCATTATAGTTGATACTAAGCTCTTCACCCTTCTTAATCTCCTTACGGGTAATGATACTCATGGTTTCTTCATCAAAATCCATTTCATACTCGCAATTGGGGTCATAAGCATGGTTGTAAATGGAACAAAATCCAAGTGCAATACAGGAGCGGGTTTCACGCGCACCCCAGAGGAAGATGTAGTTGTGCAGCTTGGTTGTATCCACTGTTTGTGTGTCGTCATAAGACAAAACAAGTACAGGAGAGGTTTCTATCCTGGTACCAGCAGGAATACTTTCTTTTGTAAATACCCCCCGGCCTTTGCCTTTCGTCTTGTCTACGTATAAGTATGGTTTGATCATAATACTATATAAAACAAAACGTAAAATAAAGGTAAAGCAGGAAGTTATCAAAATCATGCATAAAAATTTTAGGTTTGCGGAAATGTATTTCGAAATATGATCGATTATAACCCAAAAGTCTGGTTTACTTTCATCTTCCGCCTTCATAAGGGCGATACCGTGCGTAAGTTATCTCCCATGTTCGTGGGTCTTTCGATCTATTCCGCTGCCATAGCCTATCTGGAACTGGGACTCCTGCATCTTTCAAAAGACAGTGAGCTGAAAAATCTCATAGTAATTCATACTCTATTGGGTTTCGTTATATCCATGCTGCTGGTATTCCGTACCAATACGGCATATGACAGGTGGTGGGAAGGTCGCAAGCAATGGGGCTCTCTGGTGAACAACAGCCGGAACCTTGCCATTAAACTGCATGCTATGCTTCCGGTGTCTAATAAAGCTTCCAGGGAATATTTCAGACTGATGATCCCCAATTATGCTTTCAGTTTAAAGAATCATCTGAGGATGAACTTTATAGGTGGAGAACTGGAAACAGTTGATGGCTTTAAGATCGATAACAGCAAACATGTGCCTAACCAGATTGCAGCAGACCTACTGGCACATACCCACGAACTGTACCGGCAACAGCAAATTTCCGGAGAACAGTTGCTCTCCATCAACCATGAATTAGAATCCTTTACTAATATCTGCGGCGCCTGTGAACGTATCAGGAACACCCCTATCCCCTTTTCGTACAGCGTTTTCATTAAGAAATTTATTTTCTTTTATGTGATGACCCTGCCAATTGGGTATGTGTTCACGGTCGGTTACCTGATCATTCCTGTAGTAGTATTCGTTTTTTATGTATTGGCCAGTCTTGAGCTGATTGCAGAAGAAATCGAGGATCCTTTCGGTTTTGATGCCAATGACCTGCCTACAGACACTATTTCTGCCAACATCCGCAAACATGTGGCAGAGATATTGTAATGTAGCACGCCAACTTTGTTTAATTTCGCTCACTGACAGCCTTTTGGAATATGGAAAATGAAGCTTTACTGGAAAAATTCGAGACGCTTGTCAATGAACAGAACTACCAGGAATTAAAAGTATATCTGGACGATCAGCTCATTACAGATGTGGCCGAGCTCATTCATGAGCTACCGGAGCAGGCTGCTATTATTTTCAACCACCTTTCTATAAGTCGTGCGGCGGCGGCTTTCAGAATCCTGGAATTCCATGCACAGGAAGATGTAATCCATGAACTGCCGGCTGCAAAAGTAGCCGAGCTGCTGAATGAACTTCCTGCAGATGACCGTACTGCTTTTCTCGGAGAGCTGCACAGTGATGTGGTAAAAGAGCTGATCAAGCTACTGAACCCGGAAGAAAGGAAGATCACCCTTAGCCTGCTGGGATACCATGAAACCAGCGTAGGCCGTATCATGAACCCGGACTATATAGCTGTTCGGGAAGAGTGGACTGTAAAACATGTTCTGGATTATATCCGCGAATACGGAAAGGATAGTGAGACCATCGACGTGATCTATGTAGTGGACGAAAAAGGGAAACTGATAGATGACTTCCGGATCAGGGAATTTCTGCTGGTAGCTACCAATACCGTAGTGCATACCCTGATGGATGACCGTTTCGTGGCCCTCCATGTGAACGATGAACAGGAAGAAGCCATCCAGGTATTCCGTATGGAAAATCGTGTGGCCCTGCCGGTAGTAGATGATGAAGGGATCCTGCTGGGTATCGTTACCATCGATGATATGTTATGGATCGCCAATGAAGAACATACAGAAGATATCCAGAAGATAGGTGGTACCGAAGCACTGGACGAACCTTATCTTGATATTCCTCTTATGAAGCTGGTAAAGAAACGTATTGGATGGCTGGTAATTCTCTTTATAGGAGAAATGCTGACTGCCACTGCGATGGGCTTCTTTGAGGATGAAATTGCCAAAGCTGTTGTACTGGCTCTTTTTGTTCCGTTGATCATTTCCAGTGGTGGTAACAGCGGTTCACAGGCATCTACCCTTATCATACAGGCAATGGCCCTGGGTGAAATCACGATTGCCGACTGGTGGCGTGTGATGCGCAGGGAGATACTTTCAGGATTGATGCTTGGTAGTGTGCTGGGATTAATCGGCTTTATAAGAATCCTCCTCTGGAACTCTTTGTTTCATACATATGGTATCCATTCCGTACTGATAGGCATTACCGTTGGACTTTCACTCGTGGGAGTTGTATTATGGGGTACCCTTTCAGGTTCTATGTTACCATTGATTCTGAAGCGTTTAGGGGCCGACCCGGCTACATCTTCAGCACCTTTTGTAGCCACACTGGTGGATGTAACAGGATTACTTATTTATTTCTCAGTTGCTTTTGCTTTGATGGAAGGGATACTGCTGTAATTGAATTTCTTAACTTTTGCACTGTCTCTGTATTTCCTTATCATAAACAGATCTGAATAACTAATAGAGTCTGCCGGGGGCTTTGCTTTCAGCGATTTCATTACAGGAATCAGGCTATTACCCTGTCCTATAATCAGCAGGCGTTTGCCCCAGTCATCACGGCGGGTAATTTCATAGATCAGTCCTTCGCCCGTAGAATCTGCCTTATAAGATGCGGTATCTAAATGAAGATACTCCCGCATGGAATCGAGCGTTTCAGTGCTTTTCAAAATAGAGGTGATATATATTTTCTGGATGCCGGAATCTTTCAGATAATGGTATAGGTCTCCCGCACGCTGGAATCCTTCTTCTGCTAAACAGGAATCATAATCCGGTACTTGTTCTGCGTGTCGTACCAGGAAAAAGGTGCCTGTCAGGAAGGTACTGTCTTCTGTCAGGGGTATGGGTTCTTTTACTGCTACCGGCTGTTCACAGGCCAGACAACATAATAACAATAAGATTATAATGCACCTCATAGGATCGCTTGTTCAATTACAGCGACAAATTACGATTTTTCTAATCAGGCAAACAATTTGACAGTTTACCCGGTTAATTCTATGGAGATCATTTTGTTATCCCGACACTATTTTCTCCTTTAATTGTACATAATTCACATAATTTAGGCATATTGCACGCGAATCCATGTAAAAACTGAAAAACATATATGTGCGGAATAGTCGCTTATATTGGCCAGAAAGAAGCCTACCCCATCGTTCTTAAAGGACTGAAACGATTAGAATACCGGGGTTATGACAGCGCCGGAGTGGCCCTGATCAATAACGGATTACAGGTATACAAGAAAAAAGGCAAGGTGGCCGAACTGGAAGACCACGTGAGCAGTAAAGATATGCGTAGTCATATAGCCATTGGTCATACCCGCTGGGCTACCCACGGAGAACCCAGTGACAGAAACTCCCATCCACACGTTTCCGGAAACGGTAAACTGGCCATGATCCATAACGGGATCATAGAAAACTATGCACAACTGAAACAGGAACTGCTGTCAAAAGGCCACACCTTTAAAAGTGATACTGATACAGAAGTATTGATCCACTTTATAGAAGAAATTCAGCAGAACAACAACTGTTCCCTGGAAGAGGCTTTGCGTATCGCATTAAAAAGAGTAGTGGGTGCTTATGTAATAGTTATTGTAGATGAAGATCATCCGGATACACTGATAGCTGCCCGTAAAGGCAGTCCGCTGGTAATAGGCGTTGGCAAGGGAGAGCACTTCCTGGCATCAGATGCCTCTCCTATCGTGGAATACACAAAGGAAGTAGTATACGTCAATGATTACGAAATAGCGATCATTAAGGCCGACGAACTGATTCTGAAAAATATTTCGAACGAAATACAAACTCCTTATATCCAGAAGCTGGATATTGAACTGGCAGCAATAGAGAAAGGTGGTTACGACCATTTTATGCTCAAAGAGATCTTTGAACAACCGCAAACCATCTTCGATAGCTTACGTGGAAGACTGGATGCAAAAAAAGGTATCCTCACCATAGGTGGCATCCGTGAACATGCGGAAATGCTTAGCAAAGCCAAACGAATCATTATCGTGGCATGTGGCACATCCTGGCACGCCGGTCTGGTAGCAGAGTATATGATAGAAGAACTTTGCCGCATTCCCGTAGAAGTGGAATACGCTTCTGAATTCCGCTACCGCAATCCGGTGGTTGGTCCGGGCGATGTGATTATCGCTGTTTCACAATCCGGCGAAACTGCCGATACATTGGTGGCTATAGAAAGTGCTAAACAAAAAGGCGCCATCATCCTGGGCGTTTGTAATGTGGTAGGTTCTTCAATTGCTCGTCTTTCTGATGCGGGTGTTTATACACATGCCGGTCCGGAAATAGGCGTGGCCAGCACCAAAGCATTTACCGCGCAACTGGCAGTACTCTGCCTCGTTGGCCTGAAAGTGGCAATGCTGAAGGGTAGTATCACAGAACAACGTTTCCAGCATCTGCTGGATGAACTGGAAAACATTCCTGAAAAAGTAGCGGCTACTTTGAAACTGAACGACAGAATCAAAGAGATAGCAGCAAAATATAAAGACGCCCGTGACTTCCTTTACCTGGGCCGTGGCTATAACTTCCCGGTAGCACTGGAAGGCGCTCTGAAACTGAAAGAAATCTCCTACATACATGCAGAAGGTTACCCTGCTGCTGAAATGAAACATGGCCCTATTGCACTGGTAGATGAAAATCTGCCGGTAGTATTTGTGGCTACCCGCGATAGCTATTATGAAAAGGTAGTATCGAACATCCAGGAAATTAAGGCACGTAAAGGCAAAGTGATTGCCGTGATTACAGAAGGCGACCAGGTGATTCCTGGTATGGCGGATGATATCATAGTAGTACCGGAGGCAGATGAATTGGTAGCACCCATCATCTCCGTTATTCCGATGCAATTGCTGGCTTATCATATCGGCGTACTGAAAGGCTTTGATGTGGATAAACCAAGAAACCTGGCGAAGTCCGTAACAGTAGAATAGTTCTTGATTAGCATCTTTTAATTAACTCTACATGAACCTGATACAGAAAAAGCCACTCAAAGAGTTAGGCTATAATTTTGTAGCGGCATCTTATCTGCCTGAAGGACAAGACGAATATTATCTACGTAATAAACAATCGGGCAAGTATAATACTTATCGCCAGTTGTCTGCACACGAAATTGAAATTCTTGTACGGAATGATAATACCTCAGACAATTGGAATAATATCCTTGTTGCAGATGCTTTCAGCCCGTGGCAGGTAAAACATTGCCACTTTTTCGGACTGGTACGTATAGGTAAACTGGAGCCTTATTACCTGGAATTCCATAATCTCCGGCAGCCTGTAGGACTGTATAACAGTACGATCGCTTCCTGCGACTTTGGCGATAACGTGGTTGTACACAACGTGCATTTCCTCTCTCATTATATCATAGGCAATGAAGTCATGATCTGTAACGTGAATGAGATGGCCACCACAGATCATGCGAAATTCGGGAACGGTATCGTGAAAGAAGGAGAACCTGAAAACGTGCGCATCTGGCTGGAACTGTGCAATGAAAACGGCGGACGTAGTGTGATGCCTTTTGAAGGCATGCTGCCCGGCGATGCCTGGCTATGGACCCGCAACCGTGATGATGACAATCTTCAGCAACAGTTTAAAGCATTTACAGAAAAACAATTTGATAAAAAACGTGGTTATTATGGGATGGTGGGCGACCGCTGTGTGATCAAGAATGTTAAGATCATCAAAGATGTAACTATCGGTACCGATGCTTATCTCAAAGGTGCCAACAAAATCAAGAATTTAACCATTAACAGCTCCGCCGATGCGACAACGCAGATAGGTGAAGGCTGTGAACTGGTAAATGGCGTAGTGGGCTACGGATGCCGCGTATTCTACGGTGTGAAGGCGGTTCGTTTTGTAATGGCATCACATTCCCAACTGAAATATGGTGCCCGTCTGATCAACTCTTATTTGGGAAATAACTCTACCATCTCCTGCTGTGAAGTATTGAATTCACTGATCTTCCCGGCACACGAGCAACATCACAATAATTCATTCTTATGCGCCGCCCTGGTTATGGGGCAAAGCAATATGGCAGCCGGTGCTACTATCGGCTCCAATCATAATTCAAGGGGTGCAGACGGTGAGATCATTGCAGGACGTGGCTTCTGGCCCGGACTGTGTGTAAGCCTGAAACATAATTCCAGGTTTGCCAGCTTCACTCTCATCGCCAAAGGCAACTATATGTCTGAAATGGATATTCCTTTTCCTTTCAGCCTGGTGTTAAATGATGAGCAGCATAATAGCCTGAAAATTATGACAGGCTACTGGTTCCTGCATAACATGTATGCACTGGCCCGTAACTCATGGAAACATCTTGACCGCGATAAACGCATTGACAAAACACAACTGATAGAATACGATTACCTGGCACCTGATAGCGTGGAAGAAATGATTAATGCCATGGAACTGATGGAAATTGCAACAGGGAAAGCATGGTATGCCCAACAAGGAACTATCACCAGTGATTATAAACAGAAAAAGTATGCATTAGTAATCGATGGTTTGGATGAAGTTCCGCTAAGTACTTCAGACTTTAAGGAGAAAGGATACAGATTACTGATAGATGACCCTGAAAATGTAAGCCAGCTCAAAATACTGGCGGAAAATGTAGAAAACAGCAGTCGTAAGGTTGAACTACTGAAAGTACATAGAAGTTATCCAATGTTCCGTGCATTGATCACACTATATGCTGTGCGTAATATTTTCTACTATACAGAGCAGCAATCACAGTCATCCTTTGCAACCTTACAGGAACTGGTAAAAACTGCAACACGTGGCCCCTGGCAAAATGTAGGCGGACAACTAATGAAGGCAGATACCGTACATGATCTGAAGAACCAGATCCGCAGTGGAAAGATCAGCAGTTGGGATGAACTGCACAAAAATTACAAACATATCGGCGAGCAATATGCAACGGATAAACTGCAACACGCTATCGCTTCCCTCCTGTTTATACAGGATAAATCTGCCGCACACTTTACACCGGCTTATCTGAAAGAATGTCTGCAACAATCCGTTCATACACAGGAGCTGATCACTGATAATATTTACCGTTCGCGTGAAAAAGATTATAAAAATCCTTTCCGTAAGATGACTTATAAGAATGATGCAGAAATGGCTGCTGTTACCGGCAAACTTGAAGACAACAGCTTCATCCAGCAAACCATTTCAGACCTTGCAGCCTACAAGAAAAAAGTGGATGAGCTTATAGTGAAATGGGAGTTGTAAATTGCGGTTATGGAGGAACCTATCAGATGTGGCTGGGCCACCAAAGACCAACTTTACAAAGATTATCATGATCACGAATGGGGCACACCTCTCCACGATGATGTACGCCTGTTTGAGATGCTAAACCTGGAAGGTGCGCAGGCCGGTTTAAGCTGGCATACCGTGCTTATTAAAAGAGAGAATTACCGCAAAGCATTTGATAACTGGGATGCGAAAAAAATAGCACGTTATACCGATAAGAAAATAACTGCCCTGCTGGATAACCCCGGTATTATCCGCAACCGTCTCAAGATAATGGCTACAATTACTAATGCCAAAGCATACCTCGAAGTACAAAAAGAGTTTGGCAGTTTTGATCAGTATATCTGGCAGTTTGTAAATCACCAACCTATCGTAAATCATTTTAAAAAGATAACAGAAGTTCCTGCCAAAACAGCGATCTCTGATGCTATGAGCAAGGATCTGTTAAAACGCGGGTTTAAGTTTGTAGGCTCTACGATTTGTTATGCGTATATGCAGGCTACCGGAATGGTGAATGATCATATTGCGGCTTGTTGGAAAAGTATCTGAAAATACTAAAGGTGAAATTATTATTCAGACTGATTTAATTCCATGTACTTCTATGAATGAAGAATATGGTTACCCAGAATTTCTATTCTACTTCCTTCACCAGAAATTCTTCTACAGACCGTTTTTCAGAAGAAAAATTAATACCAATCGCTATTTTCTTTCTGGAATCTGATTGATAAGAACGCAAATAGCCCTTCTCAAAGATCTGATCGAGAGCTGCCCGTGCTGTGTCATTCAGCTTCAGCTCTAATGCAAAAATATATTGGTCAGTAAATACCAGGATATCACATCTGCCGGTAGAACTATGTACTTCGCTGCGTACATCAAGTCCTAAACGCTTAAAAGAAAGGTGCACAATAATATGAAAGATAGATTCGCTTTCCGCTTTCCAATGATCATAAGGAATGGTAGACAAAAGTGCGTCCAGTGCTTTTATCATTTGAGGAATATCATTATTCTTCAATGCCTCACTCAAATCATCTGTAACCACCATTGAGTCATTGCCTGGAAATACATTCCTGTAAGCACTCAGTAACGCATCTGTCAAGCTTTCCTCCACTTCCGCATTCGGATATCCAAGATTATACAATCTTTTATTAGAATTATATCCTTTAATTGTCAGATAACCGGTTTGAAACAAAACCTGCACAGTTGAAATATGCTCCACACTAAAATTGCTCAGGGCATTTTCCCCAATATGCACATTCTCCAGATTAAACTCCCTATTGTTTCTCATCAGGTTCACTAACCAGGTTGGCGTACCTGTTTGAAACCAGTAATTCCGGAAATCACGACCATCCATATATTTCAATACAGAAAATGGATTATATACACGTTCAGCATCTTCATGCCAGGCATATCCGTTATACCACAATTTCAGTTTACTTAACAAATCCGGTTGATGGGGCTGTATCTCTGCAATCTCTTCTGCAAAATTACTTTCCAGTTCCTGTTGGGTAATACCGGTAATAGTTGCATATTTACGATATATAGTAATATCATTCAGATTATTCAAATCAGAAAAAATACTCACTTTGGTAAACCTGCTTACACCGGTAATAAGCAACAAGCGAATATATTCATCAGCATCCTTTAGTACAGAATAGAAACTCTTAAAAACAGAACGATTCTCTTCTACTTTCTCTAAATCTTCCAGGTAATCCGTAATTGGTTTATCATATTCATCAATCAGGATTACCACCCGGCCATTAGCTGAAGCTTTACGTATTAATTCTTCAAACCTTCCTTTTAAATGACTGGATTCCAGTTCTATGCCCAACTCTTTTGCCACAACACCCATTTCCAGACTGAGCGCCTCATACAATCCTAATTTCTGATAATCAAGCTTGCTCAGCCTTAAGTGTATTACGGGATGTATCTGCTCCCAATTCCATTGATCATGGATCCAAAGTCCCTCAAATAGTTTTTTGTTGCCACTAAAAATCTCCTTAATAGTGGACAACAACAGGGATTTACCAAAGCGTCTGGGACGACTAAGAAAATAATACTTCCCTGATTCTATCAGATTATAGATTAGTTGGGTTTTATCGATATATAAAAAACCCCCATTTCTTATTTCCCCGAAATCCTGTATACCTATTGGGTACTTTCTCATGCTAACAAAGATAAATTAAAATTCATGACAAATGCCTTGCTATACCCTGAGAACCAGCGCACCAAACGGCTTGGAGATCGCAGTTTGTTTTTCTACTACCCCTTTTGTGGCCAGATAAACATCATTTAGAATAAAACCATATTAAAGGTGAGTTACCCATTTTGAAACATATGAACTATCAATCAACTATCATTACTTCTTTCAACTCTTTATTATTGAGAAAATTCTTATCTGTCAACGTATTGAGGAACATATATAACTGCCTTTGTTCTTTTGCTGATAAAGGAATCCCGTTTTTCACCAGTGGATCTATTGTATTTCCCTTCTCCTGTCCATGATCATACATCGCAAATACCTTGAAAATATCAAAGAATCGTCCGTCGTGCATGTAGGGGGCACTCACTAATACATTACGCAGGGAAGGGACTTTAAACTTCAGATAATCGGCCGTATTATTAGTGATCTGCATCCGGCCAATATCATTCATGGATGGCAGATAAGGTAACCCGTTATTGCGCACACTGAAATCTGTAAAAAAGGGTTCTTTATGGCAGGCTGCACATTTCTGCTGAAAGGTTTTATACCCGCCCTGCTCTTCTGCTGTAAAAGATACGCCCGGCGATTTTCTCATCACACTATCATATTTCGATTCGAAGGAGATCATAGTTGCCATGAATTGAGCAAGTGCTTTCAACATCCGCTGACTGGTTACTTCTTCTGTACCAAATGCTGCTTTAAACATCCTGCGGTAAGTCTTATTCCCCTGTAAACGGGTGATCAGTTCTTTCAGATCCATACCCATCTCATTCTCATTCATGATAGGTGATAAAGGCTGCACTTCCAGGTGATTCACTCCGCCATCCCACATAAAGTCTTTTTGCCAGATCAGGTTAAAAAGCGTGGGTACTGTACGCGTTGTCATCCGGCCCATGATCCCGTGACTCAATGAATGATCAAAGTGTCCGAAGGCAGCAAACTGCTGGTGACAAAACCCACAGGAAACTGAACTATCGCGGGATAGTTTTCCATCATAAAACAGGTAGCGGCCCAATGCAACTCCTTGTCTGGAAAGCGGATTCTGTGAGAAGTCGTACACTGGTTTGGGCAACCCAGGGGGTAACACCAGGGTATAGTACTCCGGACCGGGATCACCGGCATGACTGTTCATGTCTATGATCAGCAACCACAGGCAAAAAACAGAGAGTAGATATACCGCTTTACGAGTCATTTTTGATGTATTGAAAACATATGCTGATAATTATCTGCTATACGGTCTGCCGGCGTTCCGGGTGTCATAAAACCTGCCAGTTGCCGGAAGCTGATCCCCTGAAACCAACTGTAAGCATCTCCCACAAGGCTGAGATTCGATGCACCACTTCCAGAAATAACCAATGTTTGCGGAAGAGGTAATGTTACCATACGCTGAGTGATATGCGGAGCCCTGTAACCACCAATATGAAACTCAATCCTGTGTCCGGGTAGTTGGGAAGAAGGAGAAGCCCCTTCCAGCTTCGCCATGATATAACCACTGTTCCAGGTCCAGAACATGCCATATAAAGGGTCTAATGCGCCGCTCTGTGCCCCACTGCAGTTCAGTAAGCTGTCTACACCTATCTGGAAAGAAATGCTGTTATAATGCCCTTCTGGAAGCTTTAAGCTAATCATCTTTGATGCTACACTATCCTCACTCACCAAAAAACATCCTGATGCGGTTCTTACTATCCGACCAGTGGTATCTGTTAAAGAGAAATTACTAAGATAATATTTGAATAGGGTGATGTTAAAAGTATCTCCAGCAGCATTCAGATAAGTTGTATTACCCAATACCATAGGCACACCCTTTACAGCATGGCTCAGCCTTAGCTGCAGGGTTTGTGCTTCTACTCCTTTCAGGACAAACAGGCAAAAAAGTAACAGGCGCCATTTCATGGAGTGAAAGTAAGGCAAAAAGGGGAATGGGGAAACGTTGTGCTATTAAGTTCGGAAAGTCTTCGGAGCATCTCCCAGGAGAGTTGCTAGTGAGTAACACTTTTCATAGGAGATTGGTAAGTGTTTGATAGGACATTTATCTACTTAGAATCTATTGTTTTATAGGAAAAATAAAAGCTGGTCTAAAAAGACCAGCTTAAACGTTTTTTGACTTTTTTATCCCGGGACTTATTCTTCAAGATAGAAATCAGCCCCAAATAACATTAATTCAATTCATCCTGCTAAAACAGATAACTCCTGACTTATCTCAACGTCCTTTTATACCCCCATCCGCCATAGAAGAATACTACCAGGAAACAAATGAGTGGTACACCATAAGCTAAAGCAGTAGATTGTTTATCTGCTACTGTTCCCATTACAAAAGGTACAATCGCACCTCCTACAATAGACATGATCTGGAAAGAGGCACCCTGTTTGGTATGGATTCCCAGATCCTTCACCCCTAATGCAAATATGGTAGGGAACATTATAGACATAAAGAAGAAAATAGCAATCAGGGCATATACTGATAATGCACCATGTCCAGCCATCACAACAGCACAAAGTGCGACATTGATCAACGCGTACAGCATCAGTAATTTATTGGCCTGCACCTTTTTCATAATAGCGGTACCAATAAAACGGCCAGCCAGGAATAAGATCATACCTATGGATAAGAGATAGGATGCTTCTTTACTACTGGTTCCTTTCCAATATTCCGTGGCGTAATTAATAAACAACGCACCTACCCCAACCTGTGCTGCCACATAAAAGAATTGTGTGATCACTCCCAATACAAAATGTGAATGTTCAAATAATGGTTTTGTATTTGCAATGCTTTCATTCCCGGCTTGTTCTTCCTCTTTTATCTCCGGCAAAGCAGTACGGTAAAAGAACACAGCAATCAGCAATACCACTACACCAATGATAATATATGTAAGCTGAACAGTAGAAAGATCTTTCACACCACCACCACTTTCTTTATCTTCAAAAAACAACATGGCACCTATTATTGGACCGAGAAAAGAACCCAGTCCATTAAAGCATTGTGAAAGGTTCAAACGCTGTTCGGATGTTTCGCGGCTGCCTAATACTGTCACATATGGATTGGCCGCTGTTTCCAGACAAGCCAGACCACAGGCCAATATAAACAGGGCTATCAGAAAACCATTAAAGCTAAGACTGCCTGCAGCAGGATAGAATAAGAAAGCGCCTATAGCATATAGCAGTAATCCAAGAATAATTCCTCGTTTGTAACCATACTTATTCATGAATAGTCCTGCCGGTAATGCCATCAGGAAGTAGGCACCGAAATAAGACAGCTGCAATAATGTGGAGCGTGATTTTGTAACATTTAATACTTCCTGAAAATGCTTATTTAATACGTCCAGTAATCCGTATGCCAGTCCCCATAAAAAGAACAGGCTGGTAACGAGGATGAGCGGAATGAGATAACTTTTATTTGTATCAATGTTTGCCTTAACGGTGGAATTTGGAACTGCAGCTCCTGCCATGATAGGTAGTTTGTTGTGATGAAATATATTAAGTGGGCCGGCTAAAGCCCAGGAAGCTAAACCGCTTTTACGCGATTCTTAGCGCCTTCATTTTACTCTTTAGCCGGCTCTTATAATTTAACTGATTGATCTGTCCAGGTGCGTATATCCTCCATCAACATAAACGATCTGGCCGGTTGTATGCGCCGATAAACCGGACAATAAAAACACGGTCATATTCGCTATTTCAGCGGAAGTAGTCATGCGTTGTTCCAGCGGAATCTTTGATACAATAGATGCCAGCTTCTCCTTAGGATTAGGCAGGGAGCTGATCCAGGTTTCATACAGTGGTGTCCACACTTCTGCCGGAATCACTGTATTTACCCGTATGCTATAAGGCAACAGTTCTACAGCCCACTCACGGGTCAGTGCATTAATACCTCCTTTGGAAGCTGCATAACCGGAAGTATTACCCTGACCGGTATCTGCTACTTTAGAACCAATATTCACAATATTCCCTTTGGTAGTTTTCAGGTATGGCAGGGCATAATGCGCCAGGTTGTAATAGTGTGACAGGTTCTTTTGCAGGGAAGCCATGAATTTTTCAGGACTGCCACTTTCCAAACCTACCCCATCATTCACACCTGCATTATTCACCAGACCATCTATACGGCCATATTGTTTTATTGTAAAGTCGATTACTTTTTTACAATCTGCCACTTCTCCCAATTCAGCGGTAACGCCAATAGCTTTCCCGCCTGCAGCTGTAATTGCTGCTACTGTTTTATCGTTATCTTCTGCACTTCTTCCGGCAATAACCGCGATACCACCTTCTGCCCCTACCAGTTTAGATATAGCTTCTCCGATTCCTTTAGCTCCACCTGTAACTATAAATACTTTGTCTTTTAATCCCAGATCCATGTGAATGGTTTAATTTGTTTTAAAGATTGTAAAACCTTACTGCGTTTCCGCCCATGATATTTGCCTGTTCTGTAGCAGTAAGGCGACTGATATAATCAGTTACCAATTGCTTTACTTCCGTATAAGAGCCAGCTAGCTTGCACACCGGCCAGTCTGAACCAAATAACAACCTGTTGGGTCCAAAAGCGTCCAGTGCCACATCCAGGAAAGGAGCAAAATGTGCAGGCTCCCAGTGTTGCCAGTCGGCCTCTGTAACCAGTCCGCTCAGTTTGCAATATACATGCGGTTCTTTTGCAATGGCCCGCATATGTTTTTCCCATTCCTTTATATCGCCGGATTTGAAATCCGGTTTAGCCATATGGTCTATTACGAGACGCAGTTGCGGGAATTTCTTCACGAAAGCAGTAACGGCAGGTAACTGTAAAGGATACACCAGTATATCGTATGTAAAATAATACTTTGCCAACGCATGTATACCGCGGCAAAAATCTTCCCGTAACAAAAATTCAGGATCAGGCTCTCCCTGTACAATGTGTCTGAATCCTTTTAACTTACTGAATTGATTGTACCAGGTAAGTCGTTCGTGGATATTATCTGCACACAGGTCTATCCATCCTACTACTCCTTTTATAAAATCATTTTTTGCCGCCAGATCCAGCAGGAATGCTGTTTCATCTTCAGACTGATCTGCCTGTACTGCCACACAACCATCTACATTGTTTTCCATTAATACAGGCAGCAGATGATGTGGTAAAAAATCATCCTGAATCACTTTCATATCATCTGTGATCCAGGCATCCTTTACCGGGTTATAATTCCAAAAATGCTGGTGCGCGTCTATTATCATTATTTCATAACGTTAAATCGTACTATAGCGCAAAGATCTTATCCATCTTCACCCATTTCTCTCCGGGCTTAGCAACCGGCAACGCCTGCTGATATTTCCACATCAGTGCTTCCCATTCCTGCACTTTAGGATTAGCGGCATCCGCTGCATCCTTCTTTGCACTGTCAAAAGTATCATTCACTTCCATGATCATGAACAATCTGTTCATGATCCGGTATATTTCCATATTCTCTATGCCATAATCAACGATACTCTTTCTTATCTCAGGCCATATTTCGCGGTGATATGCCTCATATTCCGCAATCAGGACAGGATCATTCTTCAAATCTAAAGCCAGGCAATATCTTTCCATAAGTTATAAATTACGATTGACACACTATGTTATATATGACAAATGGCTACCGGCCTACTTATATGCAACTGCTGTCTGTTTGGATGTTCCCATTCCGTCAATACCCAGTTCAATCACATCTCCTGCTTTGATATATAACGGTGGATTCATACCCAGTCCAACACCTGCAGGTGTACCTGTAGAGATCACATCACCCGGAAGTAATGTCATAAACTGACTAAGGTAAGAAACGAGGAAAGGTATTTTGAAGATGAGATTAGCGGTAGTACCATCCTGCATTGTTTTACCATTAAGGGTCAGCCATAAGCGCAGATTATCCACATCCTTAATTTCTTCCTTAGTAACCAGCCATGGGCCAAGTGGGGCAAAGCTATCACAGCTTTTTCCTTTCACCCATTGTCCGCCACGTTCCAGCTGAAATTCACGTTCACTGTAATCGTTATGCAGGCTATAACCAGCTATATAATCCAGTGCATCTTTCTCTTCAACATAACTTGCCTTTTTGCCGATCACGACTGCCAGTTCCACTTCCCAGTCAGTCTTCTGACTGTTACGTGGAATGATCAGATTATCATTAGGACCTACAAGTGAAGACGTACTTTTAAAGAATACGATTGGTTCTTTCGGGATCTGTGCATTCGTTTCCTTAGCATGATCCGCATAGTTCAACCCGATGCAGATGATCTTGGAAGGACGTTGTACAGGTGATCCAAGACGGGTACCTTCAGCTATTGCGGGACAATTTTTCGCATGCTCTCCCCACCATTTTGACAGGCGGCTTAATCCATCTGTTTCAAAAAACTTTTCTCCAAAATCTTCTCCGAATGCACTTACGTCAAAGTTTCCGGTAGCTGTTGCAATGCCCGGCTTTTCTGCTCCCGGTGCTCCAAATCGTATCAGTTTCATATATTTCTTTGTTATTTACATGTTTGTAATCTGCAGATGCCCGTCTTTCACGCTCACATCCGCTATGTTTTTAATTATAGATCCCTTCGCAAATATTACGGTGCAGTTTTCGGGATGTTCTTTTGCAGAGATAATTCCTCCGCTGTATCCATCCGGAACCGGCAGGCGCAGTGTTTTATTTGCACCACCAAATTCTGCATACACATAAACAGAATCTGTAGTAGTAATAGCAGGCTGAATTTTAACAATGAAATCTGCAATGATATTACCTGATGTAATGTTCCTCCTGTAATTTTTTGTAACAGTGGTTGTCAGATCCAACTTTCCGAGCCCCTCTTTTTGTTCCGCATATTGCCATACTGCTGCCGGAGGTGTACCTACCTGGTTAATTTTCAGGTCAGAACCATCTACGCTGGCATGATAATAACGGGTGTTACGTTTCTTCATCAGTACGCCAATGTAACAGCTGTTAGGCTTATCCCATACCGTACGATACAGGTCAGCGGCCTTTGCATCATCTGCCAGCGGCAGATCAAAAGTCTTTTCCTTAGACTGGCCATTCATCTCAAAAGCAATCGTCACCCGACCAGTATCACCTGTAGGAAATGATACAGCTACTTTCCCTCCGGGAGTAGCCGGTGTAAAATTATCTCCTGCCGCTCCATCAGCGGATCCATCAGGTTTTTTACCAGATTCATTGCAGGCAAAGAAAATTGTGATAAGCAGTAAGAATGACCAATTTTTCATAGAATACAGTGGTTTATGGATGCAATTTAATTGTTCAATCTTATAAATCCACCATCTAACGGGTAATCAGTTCCTGTAATGAAACCAGCTTCAGCAGAACAAAGGTATAAAGCAAGCGTACCTACTTCATCCGGTTTAGCCATGCGGCCTATCGGCTGCGTTTTAGACAACTTTTCAAACATCTCCTGTTCTTTGCCGGGATAGTTTTTGCTAATAAACCCATCTACAAATGGTGTATGCACGCGTGCAGGTGAAATACAGTTGCAACGGATACCATCGTTGATATAATCTTTAGCTACAGACAATGTCATTGTCAGTACAGCTCCTTTACTCATGGAATAAGCAAACCTGTCCGGAATCCCTACGCTGGAAGCAATAGATGCCACATTAAGGATCACTCCGCTTTTCTGCTCCTTCATTTGTTTGATGGCGGCATACATGCAGTTATAGGTTCCTTTTACATTCACACTGTATACTCTGTCCAGATCTTCTTCAGTAGTGGTTTCCAGCTTACCAACATGTGCAATTCCTGCACAGTTCACCAGGATATCAATACTCCCTGCAGCTTTAATAATGTTTTCCATGGTCTGGATAACAGTGGCCTGCTGTGCCACATTACAACCATGTACGGTGGCTTTCCCGCCCGCTGCGGTGATATCAGCTATCGTCTGACGGCCACCTTCTTCATTCAATTCTATAACGTGTACAGCTGCACCCTGTGCGGCAAATACCTTTGCAATGGCTTGCCCAATACCACTACCACCACCCGTAATTACAGCCACTTTACCATCTAATCTGAACAGGTTCATAATATGCGAAATTTAAGGGTTCTAAAATAGCCCTTTTAACAAGGGTAAATCTATCTTTTTTTAACCGTAGCTTGTAGTTTCTTACCATATTTTACTTTTTTTTACTGGAATAAGCTTAAAAAGCAATTATTGGATACAAATAATAAGGTTTCGAAAGCAATTGAACTAAAATTAAAAGGCTGCCTCAAAAGTATGAGACAGCCTTCTTATTTCAATATTATGATATATGCTAGTAGATCTTATTGAGTGTATCTACATAAGCATGGATAGATGCATTTACAATATCAGTAGAATAACCGTAGCCATAATAAGACTGACCTTTGTATATCACCCGCATGTTTACCTTACTCACATCTTTACTACCACCGCGCATAGACTGAATGTTAAACTCATCTATATGGATATCATCTTTAATGATCTCATGGATAGCATTGATAGCTGCATCTACAGGACCATTACCTGCAGCGCTGGCTTCTTTTTCCTCTCCGTTTATTTTCAGTTTCACCGTTGCCATAGGGCGCAGCGGGTCTCCGCATACTACCTGTAACAAGGTAACTTTAATAGCTTTATCATCATAGTTGGTAGCATCACCATCACCCATCAGTTCCATCAGGTCAGCATCACTGATCTCTTTCTTCTGGTCGGCAACCACCAGGAAGCGGTGATATACTTCATCCAGATTTACTTTATCAATGTTGTAACCCAGGCGCTCCAGATGATGCTTCAGTGCATGACGACCACTACGAGCTGTGAGGATGATAGAGTTGGAAGGAATACCAACATCTTCCGGATTCAGAATCTCGTAGTTTTCACGATGTTTCAGTACACCATCCTGGTGAATACCGGAACTATGTGCAAAGGCATTCCGTCCGATGATCGCTTTATTAGCCTGTACCGGCATACGCATCATGGTTTCCACCAGGTTGCTGATACCATAAATCTTTTTGGAATTGATACCGGTATGATATCCGAGAGTATGATGCGTTTGCAGGATCATAGCTACTTCTTCCAGGGAAGTATTACCTGCGCGTTCTCCGATACCGTTGATGGTACATTCTACCTGACGTGCACCGTTCATCACACCTGCAATCGTATTGGCAGTTGCCAGTCCGAGGTCATTGTGACAATGTACAGAGATGATAGCCTTATCAATGTTGGATACATTATCCATCAGGTATTTGATCTTGGCACCATATTGTTCCGGCAGACAGTAACCATTGGTATCAGGAATGTTCACCACAGTAGCACCTGCTGCAATCACCGCCTGTATCATCTTTGCGAGATACTCGTTGTCTGCACGACCAGCATCTTCTGCGTAGAATTCGATATCATCTACATATTTGCGGGCGTATTTTACAGCATCAACTGCACGTTGAAGAATATCTTCACGGGTACTGTTGAATTTATATTTGATGTGCATATCGGAAGCACCAATACCTGTATGGATTCGTTTGCGTTTAGCAAAACGCAGGGCTTCGGCAGCAGCATCAATATCTTTTGTATTGGCACGTGTTAATGCACATATTACCGGTAAACTTACCGCTTTGGATATTTCAACCACGCTCTGGAAATCACCTGGACTTGAGATAGGGAAACCGGCTTCAATAACATCCACACCAAGGGCCTCCAGCTCTTTTGCTACTGTAATTTTCTCAACAGTAGTTAATTGGCATCCAGGCACCTGTTCACCATCGCGGAGAGTAGTATCGAAGACGTATACACGATTTTTATCGCTCATCTTTAGTTGGTTTATTTAAGTTAACTCAGATTTTCTAAAACCTTTGCACCCATTGCATCGGTACCCATTATCAGGTGATTGTCAGTATGCTTGTTGGCAATATCCATTGTACGGTAACCTTGCTTAAGGGTAGCATCTACGGCTTTGATCACGCGCTGTGATTCATTCTTCAAACCGAAGGAAATATCCAGCATCAGTGCAGCAGACAATATGGATGCCAGTGGATTAGCAATACCTTTACCTGCAATATCGTGAGCAGAACCATGTATAGGCTCGTAGAACCCGGTACTGTCGCCTATTGAAGCAGATGCCAGCATACCCATAGAACCCGCAATCTGTGAAGCCTCATCTGTTAAGATATCTCCAAACAGATTACCTGTTACTACCACATCGAAACGTTTAGGATCTTTGATCAGCTGCATCGCTGCGTTGTCTATGAACATATGTTCTGTTTCCACATCAGGATATTCTTTCGCAATTTCCTGCACTACTTCACGCCACAAACGGCTTGCTTCCAGCACATTTGCCTTATCCACAGAACATAGTTTGTGACGGCGTGTGCGGGCTGCTTCATATGCTTTACGGGCAATACGTTCTACTTCATAACGGTGATAGATCATCAGATCAGATGCCGTATTACGGTCTTCTGTACGTTTCTTTTCACCAAAGTATACATCACCGGTCAACTCACGGAAGAACAGGATATCTGACCCTCTCAGGATTTCCGATTTTATGCTGGATGCTTCCAGCAATTCATCAAACAGTTTGATAGGCCGCAGATTGGCATATAAACCCAGCTCTTTACGGATCTTCAGCAGGCCCTGCTCAGGTCTTACTTTCAGCGTAGGATCATTATCGTATTTAGCATGGCCGATAGCACCAAACAGGATGGCATCACTTTTACGGGCTTTCTCCAATGTTTCATCAGGAAGCGGAGTACCGGTAGCTTCTATTGCAACATGCCCCATGATGCCTTCATCAAAAACAAAATTGTGCTTAAAGTTTTCAGCAATTGTTACTAATACTTTCTGGCCCCAGGCTGTTACTTCCTGACCAATGCCGTCACCTGGAATAACTAGTATCTTTTTGTCTACGCCCATTTAGTTGACTGTTAATTTAAATGATGTTTTAATATGAAATGTACAGCGAAACCAGTAATGTGAAAAGTTAAAAATTAAACTCCCTGCCTGCTTCGTAAGTTTCAATTTCCTTACGCAGACTCAACAGGTAGTCAATATCATCATAACCATTGATCAGACATGCTTTCTTATAAGGATTGATATCAAACTTTGCTTCATCGCCGGTAGACAAGATACGGATGGATTGCTTTTCTATATCTATTTCCAGCTGAGTATTGACATCTTTATTTATTTCGCTGAAAATCTTTTCCAGGAATTCATCTGTTACCTGTACGGGTAAGATGAAGTTGTTCAGCGCATTGTTTTTAAAGATATCTGCAAAGAAACTGCTCACCACAACTTTAAAACCAGCGTCGCCGATAGCCCAGGCAGCATGTTCACGGGAAGAACCACAGCCAAAGTTTTTACCTGCTACCAGCACTTCCCCTTTGTAGGTAGGATTGTTCAGCGCAAAATCTGCTTTGGGCTGATTGTTGGAATCATAACGCCAGTCGCGGAAAAGATTTTCTCCAAATCCATCCCTGGTAGTAGCTTTCAGGAAACGGGCCGGGATAATCTGGTCAGTATCAATATTTTCTATTGCAATAGGTACTGCAGTGGAAACTAAATGTTGAAAGTTCTTACTCATTATATCTGGCCTCTTCGGTGAAGAGGGCTTTACTTTTTGATGTTTAGAGATCTTTTTCTTCTGCTGGTTCTATTCTCTCTGCTTTAATGCGCAGCCTTACATACTTTGTATACCATTTACCGTTGCGGAAATTGGTAGCACGAAGTGATTCCTGTGCTTCCTGAAGGATGATCTCCTGATCTGCTGCCGGCACTTCTTCAAAGATGTGGTCGCCAAACATACGGATCCATTCAATGATTCCGTTCTCAGGGTCGGCCAGTTCGGTTTCGCGGTCAAAGTACTGTACCTGGTTTACACGGAAATCGTATTCTTCCAGCAGGGAAGTATACTCTCCTACTGAAGGGAAATACCAGATCGGCTTATAAGTGTATCCATGCTTTTGCATTGCCTTGTCCAGCGCCCCAATTATATCATCCACATTTCCCTTTCCTCCCATTTCCAGTACCAGGCGTCCGCCGGGCACCAGGTGCTGATAGATACGGTCCAGGACTTTCTCTTTCTGACGGATCCAGTGGAGGACGGCACTGGAAAAAACAGCATCAAACTTTTCCGGTAATGTAAAAGAGGTAGCATCTGCCACTACAAATTTAACGTCCGGGAAGTGGTTCTTTGCGCTGGCTATCATGGCAGCAGAACTGTCTAAACCTATTACCTGTGCGCCGGCAGCAGCCAGTTGTGCGGTGAGCTCTCCTGTGCCACAGCCCAGGTCCAGGATCTTTTCCCCTTCCTTTGGTTCTAGCCATTCCACCAGGCTATTGCCATATTGGAATACAAAAGCATGCTTTTCTTTATACAATTCAGCGTTCCAGGCCATAGTTATACTAATTCTCTTACGTCAGTTACTTTTCCGGTAATTGCGGCAGCAGCGGCAGACAGTGGGCTGGCCAGGAAGGTACGGGCGTTTGGACCCTGACGACCTTCAAAGTTACGATTGGAAGTAGAAATACAATACATACCAGCCGGAATCTTGTCTTCATTCATACCCAGGCAGGCAGAGCAGCCGGGTTGACGCAGCTGAAAACCTGCAGCTTCAAATATTTTATCTATTCCTTCCTTTTTAGCCTGTGCCTCTACCTGTTTGGAACCAGGTACTATCCATGCTACAACTCCTTCTGCTTTATGTTTTCCTTTCACAAACTCTGCTACCAGTCGCAGATCTTCTATGCGGGAGTTGGTACAACTTCCTATAAACACATAATCCACCTTTTTACCCAGCAGTCCGCTACCAGGTTCCAGGCCCATATATTCCAGTGATTTTCTGAAAGACGCTTTTTCTTTCTCCTCCATCTGCTCTACAGAAGGAATATGCTGAGTAACTCCTATTCCCATACCAGGATTGGTACCGTAGGTGATCATCGGTTCGATATCTGCTGCGTCAAAGGTGAGCGTTACGTCAAATTCTGCATCTTTATCGGTAGATAAAGTCTTCCAGTAAGCCAGCGCTTTATCCCAATCTGCTCCCTTTGGTGCAAATTCACGGCCTTTAATATATTCGAAAGTAATCTCGTCGGGCGCTATCAGTCCACCGCGGGCCCCCATTTCTATACTCATGTTACAGATGGTCATACGGGCTTCCATGCTCAGGCTGCGGATTGCCTCACCGGCATATTCCACAAAGTACCCTGTAGCACCGGATGCGGAGATCTTCGAGATGATATACAGAATGATATCTTTGGATAACACTCCTTTTTTCAGCTGCCCGTTCACTTCAATCTTCATGCGTTTTGGACGGTATTGCAGAATGCACTGGGTAGCCAGCACCTGTTCTACCTCCGAAGTACCAATACCAAAAGCGATGGCACCAAAGGCACCGTGTGTGCTGGTATGACTGTCGCCACAAACGATGGTCATTCCCGGCAGGGTTATTCCCAACTCGGGCCCTATCACGTGAACGATACCCTGGTAAGGATGGCCCAAACCATATAGTTCTACTCCAAATTCTTTTGTATTGGTGGTCAGCATTTCTACCTGCTTACGGCTCAATGCTTCTTTAATTGGCAGATGCTGATCAATTGTAGGTACGTTATGATCGGCCGTTGCTCTTGTTTTAGCGGTACGGAACACGGGGATACCTCTTTTACGCAAGCCATCGAATGCCTGCGGACTGGTTACCTCGTGAATAAAATGCGTGTTGATATATACTGCATCCGGAAAACCGGGTTTGCTAAGTACCACGTGGCTATCCCAGAGTTTATCAAATAATGTTTTTCCCATCCGTAATTACTTTTTAGAAAATGACGCAAATTGCGTTTTATGCTTCCTTCCTTTGTTTGTATCTTCAAAGCTAATAGGCAATGGTTATTACTATATAGCTAAATTTGGCCTAATTACGATATGTAACTACACCTGATGATCATCACTTATTTGATTATCAGTCAATTATAACACATTATTAACGATGTCCAACAATCATCAGGATGCCCTCTTCATACTAATAAAAACGCTTACAAAGGCCGAAAAACGGAATTTCCAACTCGCTTTCAATAAAAACAACACTAAAGAGGACGTTTTATTCATTCAGTTGTTTAACACCCTGGACAAATCGAAGGAATATGACGAAGAACTGATTCTCAAAAAGATTCCCGCAATTAAAAAGCAACAGCTTAGCAACGTAAAAGCTCATCTATACAAACAACTACTCACTACATTGCGACTGCTCTACAAGCAGAAAGACCCGCTAATAGACCTGCGGGAGCAATTAGATTATGCGCGTGTATTGTACAGTAAGGGGTTATATAGCCAAAGCCTGAAGATCCTTTCCCGTGCCAAATCAATGGCTATGGAACAGGAAGAAGTAATGCTAAGCTATGAAATAATAGAATTCGAAAAACTGATAGAGAGCAGACACATCACCCGCAGTCTCGAGAACCGGGCAGATGAACTGAGTGCAGAATCCAAACAGATAGAACTGCGGCTCAGCAATGTAAGCCAGTTGTCCACCCTCTCCTTGCGCATGTATGGTCTGTACCTGAAACTGGGGCATGCCCGCGATGCAAGGGACGCAGAAATGGTAAAGCTATTCTTTGAAAAAGAATTGCCTCCCAACTGCAATTCAGACATGAGCTTTTACGAAAAGATCCATCTGTACCAAGCCTATAGCTGGTATTACTATATTCTGCAGGACTTTGTAATGTTCTACCGGTACACCCAAAAATGGGTGGACCTCTTCAAGGAATACCCTTCCCTGCAACGGACCGATGTAGAGCTCTACATCAAAGCCATGCATAACCTGCTGACGGCCCATTTTTACACCATGAACCACGATAAGTTCATGCGGGTACTGGAACAGCTGGAGACTTTCAATGCCGAAAACCAGGAATCCTTTAACGAAAACACCAAAATATCCGCTTTTGTGTACCTGTACACAGCGCGGATCAACAAGTAT
The DNA here is from genome assembly GCF_900112615.1 of Chitinophaga sp. CF118. Taxonomy (GTDB): domain Bacteria; phylum Bacteroidota; class Bacteroidia; order Chitinophagales; family Chitinophagaceae; genus Chitinophaga. The sequence continues at coordinate 684,271 of NZ_FOMK01000004.1, forward strand.
TTCCTGGAAGGCACTTTCAGTGAGGGATTATCCCTGGTTCCCCAGCTGGAAGCGGAAATAGCAGAACACCAGCTGAAAATAGACCAGCACCGTGTACTGCTTTTCTATTACAAAATTGCCTGCCTCTACTTTGGAAGTGGCGATAACAATAAGGCGATCGTTTACCTGAACAAAATCATTCATCTACGAATAGGTAATTTACGTGCTGATATACAATGTTTTACGCGTATCCTTCACCTGATAGCACATTACGAACTGGAAAATTACAGCCTGGTAGAATACCTGATCAAGTCTGTTTATCATTTCATTGCCAAGAATAAGGATTTAGGGCAGATGATGGAAGAGATCCTGAAATTCTTACGTAAAAATATTTACGCAAATCCTAAAGCATTACGCACCGCTTTTGCCGATCTGAAAGAGAGACTGGTACAACTATCACAAAATCCTTATGAAAGAAGGTCTTTCCTGTACCTGGATATTATTTCCTGGCTGGAAAGTAAAATTGAAGGGATTCCGGTTCAAAGTGTTATTCATCGTAAATTTGTGAATAAGGAAAAGCGTATTTAAAGATACCCTGAATATTACACTGACGGGGTACAAAAAGTATAGAAACGGTTTTGAGATTCGATCATCCTTCGTTCATCCTTCGTTAAAAGACGAAGGATGAACGAAGGATGATCGAATCTCAAAACCGGCTTATTCCTGTTTACTTCCTTTCTATGGAATAGTTAAGTACTATCTTATTTCAACACGCCGAGTGTTACCGGTCCCAATAACCCGGCAGGCAACACCTTCCATTCCGGTCTGATAGTCACATTAGTACGGGTAAAACGCTTTTCTGCCGGCAGATCCCTGTCTCCTACCAACCTGTTATGCCAGCTGTTTATCACTTCCACTTCCAGGATGTTTTCTCCGGAATGTAAAACACCATTCACTGCTACCTGAAACGGTGGAGCCCAAACCACCCCCAGGTCTTTACCATTCAATTTCACATGAGCTATTCCAAGATCTTTTAAAATGCCCAGGTCAATGTGCAGGGATTGACTGCTATCTCCTTTCCAGGTAAATGATTTCTGATACACCGCACTACCGGAATAATAACGGATACCAGGATCCGGGTTATCGGCCCAACTTGTAAGCTGAGGAAAAATAGTAGTAGCCGGTCCTCCCCAGGTAGTATCAAAATGTACCTGCCATGCACCTTTTAAAGTGTCCAGAGTTATAAAGCGGGGAGCAGTTACATTAGCCTGTTGGTTAACAGGAATTGGCTCTCTGAATACAATGAACCAGGAGCCATAAGGAGAGAATTGTACGGGGACAGTCGTTGTCCCGTTTTGCTGTGTATATGCAGTTGCTGGTTTGGTATTTCCGGTAACAGGATCCCAGAATTCCGGCAGACGGCCACTTACACGGAAGGTAAATTCGGCTGTGGTAGATAACGGTTGTTGATTGCTGATGAAATAATAATCCAGGGTATCTTTCCTGTGATGAATGTATGGAAATGAAAATGTAGTACTATCTGTTTTCACACTGCAATCTGCCAGAATATTGTGATTCAAAAGCCATTCAGCAGCAGTATATCCCCAGGCAATTGTGCCTTTACCAATGCGAAGACTCCCCTGCTCACTTTCTTTATCTCCCCATAATGTATGCGCTAATTTTGTAAGCTGCTGTTCTGCTGCCACACCTCCTACCAGGCTTGCAGTACTATGTGTACGTAGCCCGATAACAGTTGCGCCATCATTCACCAACTGAGATACTTTTTTTAGAGCAGCCAGCGAGAGTACTTTATGATTTGGCAATACTAATACACGGTATTGCATTCCATGTGGCAAAGTAATTCTACCATCCTTTACACTCAGTACCAGCAGGCGGTCTTCATTGATCACATCATAATCAAATCCTGGCAATGCGCCTGCAGGATCATCTTCTTTAAGGCGTGCAATATTAGGCACATGATCTCCGTAATAATATAGTACATCTGCTACGAAATTCCCTTGTTGCATCATGTATTGCACACGGCCCATGTAAGAAAAAAAAGCATCTGAATATTTCCACCAGGTGGTATTGGGATTAAAGTGTGTGCCCGCAAAATACTCCTGTCCGGGTAATCCCATTTCTTTGGGAGAAGCAGTGAAAGTATGCAGCAATGTGAGGTTCAATCCTGCGCATACTTCATGATCAAAAGCAGGTTTCATCTGTTCCCATATCACATCATCCCAGTGATGCCCGATAGAAGTAAATGCCTCTGCACCTACCAGTGTTTTATTGTAGATATGTGCAGCACTGGCAGCCTGTTTCACAAAGAACCTGCTGCCGGGAACCGGCCTGTGGCCGGAGGGTGACCAGAACTCTCCCATCATGATCTCACTATGACCAAAGTTTTTCAATCCATCGAACGGACCAGCATGCGGGCCTGCAGATTCCGGCTGTATACCCATTCCAAAAGCAGCTGCTTTCTGCTGAAATATTTTATAATGATTATCAGCCACACAATCACTGATTGTTTTACGAAAATCATTCAGGAAGCGGTCGCTGACTGCAGGATTATCAATGATCTTGCCTGCCACTACCGGCAAATAAGGTAGCAAGTCATATCCTCTGCGGGTAAGAAATTCTTTCCGGAAGTTCTCCGTCCAGTTAACTCCTCCCAGTTCCCAACTGTCTGTTTGCAGGTAACGTAAAGTAGTACCAGCATCCGTTCCAATACTCTCCAGTAAAGGTTTTACATGTGTATCCCAGTAACCGGTAAAATGCTGCGGATTAAGATAATCTATCACCAGTCCCTGCCACTTACCACTTGATGTTGAAATACGTGCACCATTATTGGTATAACCAAAACGCATGATCACCCATTTACCCGCAGGAGCTTTCCATTGCAATAATCCGGTGCTATCCATATAACGGGAAATGTCTTTTACTTCTGCAATATGTGCATCTGCTTTACCATTAACATCATCATCCATCACATAAGCAGGTGCATTGCTGTATAACCCTTCTGTATTACTATGCTGAGCATTAGACAATAAAAAACGTGTATCCGTAGCTGATCCTCCCACTTCACTGAAAGCAGCTTTTTGTTGCAAATTATTTAAGCGGGTAATACCAGTTGTATCGTGCAGCGGAAAAGCCAGCACAGCGATGTCCCTGTAAAAATTTAACCGGGATGATGGTAGTGATAATTGTTGTTTTACAGTGCCATTCACAATAGTTTCTGACCAGGTGATCCGCTTGGAGGCTTCCTGTGGTTTAGTATCGGGCGCACCCAGGTTCCAGCCACTCTGGATATTCAGACTTAATACCAGTCCTAAGCGTTTCGCTTCATGCACTGCATGCAGATATAATTCCCGCCACGCAGGAGAACCAAATAAAGGACCTTCCGGAACCTGTGCATTCCCCCACTGATCTGCACCACCGGCATCAAAGATGCAGGCACCACTAAAGCCTTTATCCTTCATAGCTTCCAGATCGCGCGTGATGGATTGTTTAGTAACATTCCCATTCAGCCACCACCACCAGCAACGGATACCGTATGTTGTAGCAGGATGTGCAAATCCGGAAGTAGTCTGCGCTACGCAGGGTTGAAATATCAATAGCAGGAAGAATAAGGGCAATGTCTTCATTCGTGGTTAATTCATTCACAAACAAAGTACAAGAAAATCTGAAATGCTGTCAGAAAGATTTACAATACGTTTCCCTTCTTTAGCTGATTTACGTGCAGCTTCCAGGATCTTTACAACAATGAGATTACGCCGCCTCGTCAACCAAACGTACCAGATAATCTCTGCGCCAAATGTTATTGATAAATACACCTCGTCTGACGTAAATAACAGGTGAGCTTAATTGAAAAACTATCTGGCAGATGCAGTGTATTTATGATCAATAATAATCCGATTCTGATATATTTGCCTGTCTGCATCAGATTCCTGGCAAATCACCGTTTACAATTGAAAGAAACCCACTTTCCTATGTCAAAACGACCCATTTCATTGTTGCTTATGTTCATGTTATTAACAGCAACCCTTAGGGCGCAGGTAGCCCTTGAAGCTCAGTCAGTTACCGGAAAAGTAATAGCCGGTTATCAAGGATGGTTTACCTGTTATGGAGACGGCTCTCCGGTTGCCAGATGGAGCCACTGGTCCGGCGGTGTATATCAATCCAACAACGGTTACCCTGCTCCCGGCCATCTCAGTTTTGAAGCTTACCCTGATGTAAGTGAATATGCACAATTATTTCAGACAGGCTTTGGTAATTTAAGCGATGGAGGTCCATCCAAATTGTTCTCTTCTTACCCACTGGCAACATTAGATCTGCATTTTAAATGGATGCAACAGAATGGCATTGATGGCGTAGGTCTGCAACGCTTTTTAGGGGAAACAAAAGATGGTGTATTCAAAGCTCATAGAGACAGTGTAGCAGTAAGAATGCGACGTGCAGCAGAAAAATACCAACGCATCTTTTACATTATGTATGACCTGAGTGCAGATGACACTACTTACTTTAAGACTGACTGGTCACACATTGAGAATGACCTCAATGTATTGTCTTCTCCGTATTATGCACATCAGAATGGTAAACCAGTGATCTGCTTGTGGGGCTTCGGATTCACCGGACGGCCAAATGCTCCTGTGCAAAGCCTGGCTATCATCAACTGGTTAAAAAGGAAAGGATATTATGTGATAGGTGGAGTGCCAACCAACTGGCGCAACGGTACTGATGATTCTTTCAGTGGATACAGCGATGTGTACAAAGCCTTTAATATGATCTCACCTTGGTCTGTAGGACGTTTCATAGATACCGCCGGTGCAGATACTTTCAGGGTACGCCACCTCGTTCCTGACCTTACCTATTGTAATGCCAATGGCATTGATTATCAGCCGGTACTTTTCCCCGGCTTTGCATGGAGTAACTGGAATGGCGGGACAAAAAACCAGATTCCACGCAACAAAGGAGAGTTCTTCTGGCACCAGTTATACAACGTTAAGAATCTGGGCATAAGCACCGCTTATATAGCAATGTTTGATGAATATGACGAAGGCACCGCTATTGCAAAAATGGCAGACAGTTACCTTACCATTCCCGGCAATCAGTATTTCTTAACCACCAGTGCTGATGGTACTTACATCTCTCCTGACTTCTACTTAAGACTGGCAGGACAAGCCACTAAAGTACTAAAAGGAACAGCTCCATTAACAGCCAATGTGACCATCCCTTATGTTGCTGCACCAAACTGGCTGAAGACAAGCCTCGAATCAGGATATGATGCGGCGCTCACCTGGACAGACAGTGCAGAACCAACTTCTGTTCCTAAAAACATACTGGGATATAACGGTACAGCCACCCCCATTTGTGGAACAGTATCCGGCGAAACCAGTCATAGCGGCAATTACTCCATCCGTGTAGCCGGACAGGATAATGCTGCTGCAACCGCTTCTTTTTACTACTTCAGATCTTTTGATGTAAACATTCCTGTTACGACAAATACAAGACTCAGTTTCTGGACCTATCCTACCAATACGTTGTCGAGATATGTGTCTGTTGATTTAATATTTACAGATGGTACGGCTTTACGCAACACTGCTGCGACCGACCTCAATGGTGTATCTATGCATCCGGGCGCAGGTCGGGGTACAGTAAATACATGGCAGCAAACATCCAGTTATATTGGTAACTGGGTGAGTGGTAAAACGATCGACAGGATTGTGATTGCATATGATCATACACAGGAAACGGGCAACTTCAAAACATACATTGATGATATCATCATCAATGACACAACACTGGTGTCGGCGCCAACAATTGCCAGTGTGATTGATGTCGGAACTGATGAAGAAAAAGGAGTGACTATTTTTCCACAACCTGCTGATAACATGGCAACCATAAAATTCAGCAACGATTGGAAAGGGCTCACTGATATTACGATCTTAAATGCAGGAGGATACAGGGTAAACAGACAAACAGTAAGTGTAGATGGGAACCAGATATTATTGCAGGTAGATCAATTGCCAGCTGGTGTATATTTTGTACGCATCAGTAACCGTACAAAAAAAACAACAAAGCGATTAGTGATTGCAGGAAGATAGTTTTTGTTTATAATACTATTATTGCGCTGATCTGAAAGGTCAGTGCAATAACAATATTTTCTGGGCTGACTAAAAGTAAAATGAAGACGTTAGAGTCCGAAAGAGGAGATCCTTTTTAGTCAGCCCCAAAATATCATTTATAACACAATACGTTTCCCTTCCTTAGCTGATTTACGGGCAGCTTCCAGGATCTTTACAACAATGAGATTATTGCTGAGCGAAGAGAGATCATTCTCCGGATGGATAGTACCATTTAACACTGCTGTGAGATAAGTGATATTATCCTGATAAACAGCCGCAGGTACATTCACCGGCTGATAAGTATCTTTCTGGCGTTGCTGCATGGTATTACTGTTCAACGCATGCAGGTATCCTGATTTACCAAATACCTCCCAGTCTTTAATACTAAAAGGCCAGTTCCATGATGCTTCAATAATACCAGTAGCTTCGGGATATTCAAGCAGAATAGTAGCATCATCATCTACTTTAGGATATACATCGGGCTTAATATGGCGGGCTATTGCAGTCACTGCAACCGGCGCTTTTCCATCCATGAGCCAGGTCATCAGATTAGCACCATAACAACCAAAATCCATAATGGCACCTCCACCGTTTTTTACAGGGTCTGTTAACCAGTTCAGGAAATCTTTACTGCATCCTATTTCTTTTGGTCCCTCATGTCCATCATGCACCACCATTTTTCTCACAGATCCTACAGCATTTTGCGACTTTACAAGCGTATATAGTTGCTGGTTACTATCGTACCAGGTAGTTTCATAATTCGTCAGTAACTGGATATGATATTTATTTGCTAATGCAGCCATCCTTTCTGCCTGCGCTACTGTTGTAGCCAATGGTTTTTCTACCATTACAGCAATTCCTTTAGGAGCACAGGCTTCTACCACATCAATATGTTCTGCCACCGGATTATATCCAAGTACAGCATCCGGATGTGTTTTCGCCAGCATGGAAGTAAGATCTTTGTAAAAGAGTGAATCCGGTAGCTGATAACTTTTCTTATAACGTGCTACCAGTTGCGCATCTGCTTCAGCAATGCCGGTAATGATCACCTGTCCTTTTTTATACTGATGCATCAACAAGTGTACATGATCGTGGCTAAGCCCTGCTACACCTACTCTTAACGGTTGCTGTGCTACTACTGTAAGAGTAGATAGTAATAATATGCTGTAATAAAATAGTTGCTTCATATGTTATCCTTCAATACCTAATACTTTCCAACCATCCTCATTTTTAAATGTATAGATCTTTTGTACACTTCTTCCACCATCTGGGAAAACGCACACCTCTGTGATGAGATAGAGGTTGTTTGAAATCTTTTCCCTTAGCGGGTATACACGATCAATATCTTTAAATAAGGGAAAGCCCTCTTCTGTGAGATTTTTAATGAATGACTGTCTTAACACTTCTGCAGTTGCCTGGAGAATATCTTCATTATCCAGAGTGCGATGCATTCCCTTTAATAATAAACGTGCTTCTTCCTCAAAGTTCTTACAGGAAATAGCTTTGTCAATATCCTGGTCATCATATGCATCTTCAAGACACAAAATAGCGCCTTCAGGAGTAGAAAAGTCATGTATGAAATAGTCTACCCCTTCATCGATATAAAGACCCGCCATTCTATCGAATTCCAGTCTTTCAGACTCTGGTAATCCATCCCTGATTGCCCTGATGGTATATCCGCCAACAAGGCGGCCATCTTCAATAATCATCCAGTCGGAAATATATTGCGATTCTATGCCGATGCGTTGATTTACCGAAACAGAAGATACACTCACCGGTTTATTACCAACTATACCATAAAGATTGCCTTCATCATCAAAACTGGGTGTTGTTAACCACAGGTGTTCATGATAGAGGCCATCCTCAATTAATACTTTAACAGAAAAGTATTGCTGATGAGATTGTGGAGCAGTCAGGCTGTTCTGAAAATAATGCAGGGTTGCTCTTGCCTTTTCGATGGCCCAGTTCATTCGTATATCATCACCCGCAACATTTACCACAGGAAGGGATTCTTCATCCTTTGCAGGCTCTTTACGCTTGCCAAATAATCTCGATAATAATCCCATAGTAGTAGTAGTTGGGGGGAGGTTAATTTAAATATATTAAAACGTAGTTAAAGATAAAACTATTCGTTGATTATTGTATTTCCTGTAAGGGAGGTTCATAACGGTAATACCTGTAATAAAAGATCCCGAACGCAATAAGCTGTAACAAAACTACCGCAAACCAATATAAGTATGCGAGGTTTAGGAACAATACTCCTACTATGATGAGGAATACCCAGCGGTAATATTTATCCTGGTCCAGCTGTGGAAAATATAGCAGGCTGCGCAACAATATCAATACAGATGTTCCTTCCATGAGGAATAGCGGTAGATCTACTACATTGGTTTTCAGCAATAAGAGTATATATTCCGGGAGTAACAGTACAAAATAGGTAGCCACTGTTTGCACATACCTCTTCCATAACAAAATAGGTAAATGAGGAATTGTTGATAGGTAGAGATCGTCAAAACGACGGTGGTTAAACACTAATATACTGTGCATCAACAGGTTGACAAGCAAACCCACCAGAACCACGCGTTTATCATACTCTTCTCCTATAAATGTGCAGGTGAACAACAGGATCACAGCGCCGATAAACTTAGTAATGGCCAGCGACTTTACATTTCCATTGAGTAGTTCATAAATATAAAACGTCCACAACGGCTTACGGACAAGGCGGTTTAGCCAATCCTGCCAGGTACTGAACAATGAAGTAGTTCCCGGGTGTTTTATTTTACGTTCATAACTCCAAACAGCCAGTATAATCATCAAAATATTAAATAGTAAGATAGAGGCCGCTGCGATATAATGACTATCCTTAAAAGCGATCAGGATAGCCGGAATGCTATATAATAATACAGGAGAATAAAGTGACAACTGAATCCTTAGCAGTGTGCGCCGTTTAGGACCATCTTCCAGGATACCCAGGGTGCCATATAGAAAAATATTTTCTTTGGCAGACAGTGTTTTATGTACATAACCAACACATTTAAGGGTGTACAACAGCCAGAGCAATAATACCAGCAGCAACATAGCTATATTGGATGTAAAAGCTGTTATTAAGGTAGTATGATAAGAGATCAGTTGTCCTCCCGGGACTATCCCAAAGAAGAAATAGAATACCGCAAGGAAGAAGCCGGTATTACGGGCATAAAATTGTGTAATGAATATTTTAGATAGCGCCATCATAATCAGAGTTTTACAATATTTCTATCCTGTACCTGCAATTGAATGGCTGCCGCGCTTACCTGCTGATGTGAGGTGATACAAAAAGTAACTCCGTAATGTGTATAAAACTCTTCCACCATATTGTACAATAATGGAACAGCATGGTTATCAAGGGTTATCAGTGGCTCGTCCAGTAGAATCACTTTGGGCCTACCTGTAAACGCCAGGAGCAGTGATAGTTTCTTAAGCATACCACTTGAATAAGTACTAACAGGTTTGTGGATAAACCTATCCACACCTAACATGGCAGTAAGCTCTTTTATATCTTTATATCCATTCCCTTTTGTTTGCACAAAAAGGCTAACTAAGTCATTACCAGTGAGGAAGCCCGGATATAATGGTTCAGCCTCTGCATAATTCACCAGGCGGCGATATTGTACTGGTTGCTCCCGGCAACTAATGTTATTATCCACCAGTATATCTCCCTTAAAAGGTATTAACCCTGCCATTACCTTCATACTGGTGGTTTTACCTGCCCCGTTTCCTCCTAATAACCAGTAAATATGGTGTTGTAATTGTAATTCGGGGATATCCAGGATAACAGTATCATGATAAGCTTTAATAATACCTTTTAAGGTAAGCATAAACGGATGTATTTATTTGTAAATATGTGGAATAAATAATTGTATTTCAGCACACAGTAGCGGTTTTAACAATATTTTATTTTCCCACAAAAGGGTGAATATACTTACGAAATTGATCGCAAATATTTAAATTAATTTTAAGCTGTGATGTGCAGTTTTATGTGCGAATAAAGTTTTATTCATACCCTTTCTACTCCCGAGTGAGCCGCCCTGCTACATCTTCTAAATCCCATTCTTCTTTTTCCACATTCTGTTAAAAACTTAAAAATCTTACAGGCACATTCGTGTGTACATTTGTAACAGTTCCTGACACGGTTGTGTGATTTACGGGGGATGGCAAATACCCCGGCCAAAGAATTTGGCTTTCAAGCCAATCAAAACCAGTCACCTGCAGGAACATTCACATATAACAAGGGTATAAAAAGAAGGGGTCCAGGCGTTCAACGAAGGAAAATATTTTCTCCGTCATATCCATTCTGTCTATAGCCGTTAACCATAAAAAATTATTGAGCGATGAATCATGAGAATGAATTACTATTAAGAGAAAACAAGGACAGGTTTGTATTACTCCCCATTAATTATCCAAAAGTGTGGGAGAAGTATAAACAACATGAAGCCAGTTTTTGGACGGCTGAAGAAATTGACCTCGGTTCAGATCTTAAAGATTGGGGAAACCTGAATGATGGGGAACGTCATTTCATTACACATGTACTTGCTTTTTTTGCTGCCAGTGATGGCATTGTGAATGAGAATCTCGCCGTGAATTTCATGAGTGAGGTACAGATTCCGGAAGCCCGTTGTTTTTACGGTTTCCAGATCATGATGGAAAATATTCATTCTGAAACCTATGCATTATTAATAGATACTTACGTTAAAGATCCTGCAGAAAAAGATCGTTTATTTCACGCCATCGAAACAGTGCCGGCTGTAAAGAAAAAAGCAGAATGGGCATTGCGCTGGATTGATAATGGAAACTTTGCAGAACGCCTGGTAGCATTTGCTGCTGTAGAAGGTATTTTCTTCAGCGGTAGTTTCTGCTCTATTTTCTGGTTAAAGAAAAGAGGCCTGATGCCGGGTCTTACATTCTCTAATGAGCTGATAAGCCGTGATGAGGGATTACATTGTGAATTTGCCTGTCTGCTATACAAGATGCTGGAAAACAGACTCTCAGAAGAAGCAGTACAGAATATTATCCTGGATGCAGTAAAGATTGAAAAAGAATTTATCACAGAAGCGCTGCCTGTAGGACTGATAGGTATGAACAGCACGCTGATGTCTGAATATATTGAGTTTGTGGCAGATCGCTGGTTATCAGAACTGGGGTATTCAAAAGTATACAATACAGCAAATCCTTTTGATTTCATGGAAATGATTTCATTACAGGGTAAAACCAACTTCTTTGAGAAACGTGTGGGTGATTATCAGAAATCAGGCGTAATGTCTTCCGGTAAGGATAGCCAGACGTTCAGTCTTGACGAAGATTTTTAATTTATTAAAAAACCGATGTAGGGCATAATAATTGCAGAGTACTGCTGATGTTTGCCAACATTTTTACTATAACCTCTTAAATTCAACTTACCCATGTTTGTAATAAAGCGCGACGGTCGCAAAGAAGCGGTAAAATTTGACAAGATTACTGCACGCGTTGAAAAGCTGTGTTACGGATTAAATGCCGAATATGTGGATGCCGTTGATGTGGCCAAGAAAGTGATCCTGGGATTGTATGATGGCGTGACTACTACAGAACTGGATAATCTGGCAGCCGAAACAGCAGCATCGCTCACCACTAAACATCCTGATTATGCTTTGCTTGCGTCGCGTATCGCAGTAAGCAATCTTCATAAAAATACAGTGAAGTCGTTTTCTAAAACGATGAAGAAACTGTACGATTATATTGATCCGAAAGTTGGTAAACCTGCTCCATTACTGGCAGAAGATGTGTGGGAGATCATCAGGAAAAACGCAGATATCCTGGACTCTAATATTATATACGACCGCGATTTCGCATTTGACTACTTCGGTTTTAAAACACTGGAGCGTTCTTACCTGCTGAAACTCGATGGTAAAGTATCTGAACGTCCGCAACACATGTTCATGCGTGTGGCTGTAGGTATTCACAAAGAAGATATCGATGCAGTACTGAAAACATACAACCTGATGAGTGAGCGCTGGTTCACACATGCTACGCCTACCCTGTTCAATGCAGGTACGCCAAAGCCTCAGATGTCCAGTTGCTTCCTGCTCACCATGCAGGACGATAGCATAGAAGGTATCTATGATACATTGAAACAAACAGCTAAGATATCACAGAGTGCCGGTGGTATTGGTCTTAGCATCCATAATATCCGTGCTACAGGTTCTTACATCAGCGGGACCAATGGTACTTCAAATGGTATCATTCCCATGCTGCGTGTGTTCAACGATACCGCACGTTATGTGGATCAGGGTGGCGGGAAACGTAAAGGCGCTTTCGCTATTTACCTGGAACCATGGCATGCAGATATTTACGAATTCCTGGATCTGCGTAAGAACCACGGTAAAGAGGAAATGCGCGCAAGAGATCTTTTCTACGCTTTGTGGATGCCGGATCTGTTTATGAAACGTGTTGAGGAAAATGGTGACTGGAGTTTGTTCTGTCCACACGAAGCACCAGGACTGCACGAATGCTGGGGTGAAGAATTCGAAGCATTATATGCAAAATATGAAACAGAGAACCGCGCACGTAAAGTGGTAAAAGCACAGGATCTCTGGTTTGCTATCCTGGATGCACAAATTGAAACCGGTAATCCTTACCTGCTGTATAAAGATGCTGCCAACCGCAAATCAAATCAGCAGAACCTGGGTACTATCAAGAGTTCCAACCTGTGTACAGAAATCATTGAATATACTGACGCTAACGAAGTAGCAGTATGTAACCTGGCGTCTCTTGCACTGCCACGTTATATCTCAGAAGGTAAGTTCGACCATGAGAAATTATATGAAGTAACTTACCAGGCTGCTATCAACCTGAACCGCATCATCGATAATAACTATTATCCTGTTGAAGAAGCACGTAACAGCAATACGCGCCACCGTCCTATCGGTTTGGGTGTACAGGGTCTGGCAGATGCCTTCATCCTGATGCGTTATCCGTTCGAAAGTGAAGAAGCAAAACAACTGAATAAAGATATTTTTGAAACCATCTACTTCGCTGCATTATCTGCATCGAAAGATCTGGCAAAGAAAGATGGTCCATATGCAAGCTACGCTGGTTCACCTGCATCAAAAGGTATCCTGCAGTTCGATATGTGGGGTGTAACACCTTCCACACGCTGGGACTGGAAAGGACTGAAAGCTGAAATCAAAGAGCACGGTATCCGTAACTCTCTGCTGGTGGCTCCAATGCCAACGGCTTCTACTTCACAGATCCTCGGTAATAACGAATGTTTCGAACCTTACACATCCAACATCTATACACGCCGTGTATTAAGTGGTGAGTTTGTAATCGTAAACAAACACCTGCTGAAAGACCTGGTTGAAATGGGGCTGTGGGATGGTGATATGAAGAACAGGATCATCTCTGCAAATGGCTCTATCCAGAATATCGCAGAAATACCTGCTCCAATAAAAGAATTGTACAAAACCGTTTGGGAAATCAAGCAACGTACTATCATAGACATGGCAGCTGATCGTGGCGCTTATATTTGCCAGTCACAATCACTGAACCTGTTCGTAGATACTCCATCCGCTTCTAAACTTACTTCTATGCACTTCTATGGCTGGAAGAAAGGATTGAAAACAGGTATGTATTATCTCCGTACACAGGCTGCTACACAGGCCGTACAGTTCACTGTTGAAAAACAGGGTGGACAGAATATGGAACCTATGGTTGCCGGAAAAGCTACAGCCGGAGCTACTCCTGCCAAAGCAATTGACCCTTCCCTCGATGAAGTTGAATTCCTGGAAGGTGCAGTATGTACTATGGAAGAAGGTTGTGTAACCTGCAGTGCATAAAAGCAAAAAGTAAATAAAAGTAAAAAGCCGGTTCGTTAACGAGCCGGCTTTTTACTTTTATAAAATTCTCTTACAATTTCTTTCCCTCTGTTATTAAAACTCCTGTTCTTCTTCCCCAATAAATCCCCATTGATTCAGCAAACTATTAAACTGTTCATCCGGTAGATTCTTCTGATTATAATGACCTGCCAGGGTTCTCTGACGAAGCGCTTCATAGATACTTACTGCACAGGCTACAGAGATGTTCAGGGACTGAATAATACCCACCTGTGGAATAATGAAATTCCCATCTGCCTGAGCTCTGATTTCCTCACTTACCCCACCGTGTTCATTACCAAATACCAGGGCCACAGAGCCTGTAAAATCAATATCATATAATCCTACCGAATCTGCTGCCAGATGTGTTGTGAAAATCTTATCATATTTCTGACGAAGGGCTGTTATACATTCATCCACTTCTGAAAACTGGTGAATAGTCAGCCATTTGGCAGCACTGCTGGAACTCTTGGCGCCCCATTTCTTATGACGGGGAATCTTGTTATTAAGCACATAAATCTCCTGGATTCCTACAGCATCACAGGTACGCATAACAGCAGAAATATTATGCGGATCCTGTACATTTTCCAGCACTACAGTCAATCCAGCCTGCCGTTTATTCAATACGGATAACAATCTTTCTCTACGTTCAGGTGTCATAATCAATGATATATAAATTTCCAGCTGCAAAATTAACTTAAATCAAACTTCTAAATACCGCTTTTCCTTATTACCTTCATAACATAACAAAAAACCTTTATTCAATATTATGTTCAAGAAAATCCTCAAAGTAGTAGGGATCATTTTTATAGTACTGATTGCGGCTGCAATAGCCATCCCTTATTTTTTTAAGGGCAAAATCATGTCTATTGTAAAAACAGAACTGAATAAACAACTCACTGCAGATGTTGATTTCAAGGATGTTGATATAAGTCTGATCCGGCATTTTCCGAGACTGGCTGTAGCCATCGAGGATTTACAGGTAATAAACAGGGCTCCTTTTGAAGGCGATACCCTTTTCTCTGTAAAAAAGATCGACATGGCCCTGAACCTTATGAGCGTGATCAAAGGTGGTAAAATCGATATTTACAATGTGGCCGTTATAGCCCCACGTATCCATGCCATCGTTCATAAAAACGGGGAAGCAAACTGGAATATCACCAAACCGGATACTGTACAAACAACTACAACAGATACTGCCAGCACTTCTTTTGCACTCAACCTGCAACAGTATAAGATCGAAGATGCAATGGTTAGTTATGAGGATGAACAGGGTGATATGGGATTACTGATAGAAGATCTTGATCATTCAGGTAAAGGAGATTTCACACAAGATCTGTTCACTTTACAAACCAATACCGAGGCTGCCGCCATTACCTTCCGTTATGGCCTTATCCCCTATCTCCTGCGCACGCATACCAAAATGGACGCAGATGTCCAGGTAGACAATAAAACGAGCACCTATACCCTCCAAAAGGGCAATGTATCGCTGAATAATCTGCAGCTGGCATTACAGGGCTTCTTTAAGATGGTGAACGATAGCACTTATGGTATGGACCTGAGCATGAAAGCACCTTCTACTAAATTTAAAGATATCCTCTCGCTGGTACCTGCCATTTTCATGAAGGATTTCGATAAGATAAAAACAGATGGTAGTGCTGCTTTTGATGGCTTTGTAAAAGGCACTTACAGCGCTACACAGATGCCGGCATTCGGATTACATCTGGGCGTAAAAGATGGCTTCTTCCAATATCCGGACCTGCCTAAACCTGTAAAGAATATCCAGGTTACACTGAACATAAAAAACGAAGATGGTGTACCTGATCATACAATTGTGGATATGCCTGCTGCTCACCTGGAAATGGATAACACACCAGTGGATATGCGTTTACTGGTAAAAACACCAATATCCGATATGTATGTGGATGGCGCTGTGAAAGGAAAAATAGACCTCTCCAAAGTAACACAATTTGTGAAGCTGGAAGAAGGTACTGCATTAAGCGGTATCCTGGATGCAGATATCAATGCAAAGGGAAATATGAGTGCCATCGAAAAACAGGAATATGATCGTTTTTATGCTGCTGGTACCCTGCTGGTAACCAACCTGCTGTACCGCAGCAAAGATTATCCGGATGGTATCAAAGTGAATAATCTGGCTATGGTATTCAACCCAAAAAATGTAACCGTGCAGAAATTTGACGGTCAGTATATGGGTACAAACTTCCAGGCAAACGGAGAAGTGAATAATATGCTGGCATATGTATTCAAAAATGCACCACTGGATGGTAAGCTAACTATGAAAGCAGATCAGGTGAACCTGGACAAATGGATGGGCACAACAGAAACTACCACCACTGAAGCCGCTCCGGCAGATACCAGTGCACCGTTTGCAGTACCTGGTAACCTGGATTTTGTGGTAAATGCTCAGGTAGATAAAGTGCATTACGATAAGCTGGACATGAACAATGTTTCCGGTACATTACTGCTGAAAGATCAGACAGTAACCATGCAGCAGGTAAAAGCCAATGCATTGCAGGGTACCATGGAAGTAAATGGTAGTTATAGTACCAAAAACTCTCCGCTTAACCCTGATATCACCATGGCCTACAATGTGCAGAATGTGGATATCAAAGAATCTTTTAATGCATTTAATACTGTACAGAAATTAATGCCGGTAGCACAGTTCCTGTCAGGTAAAGTAACTTCACAGCTAAGCATGAAAGGCAAACTGGGTAAGGATATGATGCCGGTATTAAATAGTTTAACCGGAGATGGTAACCTGTTACTGATAGAAGGTGCATTGCAGAAATTTGCACCGGTAGAACAACTGGCCAGCACACTGAATGTATCCCAGTTAAAAAACATTTCATTGCGTGATGTTAAAACCTATTTCTCTTTTGAAGATGGTCGCGTAAAAATAAAACCGTTTAACGTGAAAGCTGGTGGTATCAATATGCTGGTAGGTGGTTCACATGGTATTGACCAGTCACTGGATTATGTGATGCAAATGACACTGCCACGCAGTATTATAGGTAAACAGGGAGATGCGCTGGTAAACAACCTGGTAACCCAGGCGACTAACAAAGGTATCCCGGTAAATGTGAGTGATAGTGTTCACCTGAATGTACTTATGGGTGGTAATATTATGAAACCTACCTACAAAACAGATTTACAGGAAACTGCTGCAGGTACAATCAATAATCTGAAAGACCAGGCAGCTACACTTGTGAAGAACAAAGTAGACACTGTAAAAGCAGCACTGAGAGATACCTTACAACAAGCCAAGAAACAGGTAGTTGCTTCTGTAAAAGATGAACTTACCAAACAACTGACAGGCAAAAAAGACAGCAGCGGTACAAAATCACAGCCTCTGCAAAATGTAGGCAAACAGGCAGAACAAACCGTTAAAAACACCTTAGGAAATCTCTTTAAGAAAAAGAGTAATACAGCCGATACCACTAAGCATTAATACTCACTGAAAAAAAAGAAATACGAATTACGAATAAGGTGTTTAAACATCCTTTCGTAGTTCGTATTTTTTTTTGTTTATACGCCGCAATAAAACTACTTTGGATAATTAATTGTCTGACTTTTTCAGCAACTTCGCATAACCGACATACTATTCTCCACCCAACATCAAAGGGTGTGTTAACTTGAGAAATCGCCTTATCGTAATATAGATGGAATACGAGCGTTACATATCAGATGGAATCCTGGAAAGATACTTCCTTGGATTTGCAACTCCCGAAGAAGAAGCAGAGCTGCAGATTCACCTGGATATCTTCCCTGAACTGCAAACAGAAATGGATGCGGTGGAACGGCGTATAGAAAAAGCGGCCTTAAAAGATGCTGTGCCGCCGCCTGCCCATATCAAAACAGCACTGATGCAACAAATTGCAGCAGAAAGTGCTAATCAGCAAAGTTATACATACAAAGTAAGATATAATAATGTATCAGCCCCCGACAGCAACCATAAAATGTCTGTACACATTGGCTGGAAAATAGTCTTGATAGTATTGTTATCCATGATTGCCCTTTCGCTGTTAGCTGCTATTGTTTTCTACATGGCAACTATTCAAAAATAAGAATGAAAAATAAAAAGAAATAAGCCCTGCTGGTTGAACCGGCAGGGCTTATTTCTTTTTATTTTTCACAACACTTTTCGGAGTCCTGTGATATCCATAAAAAAGGCTGCCACAAAGGTGACAGCCTTTTTGTACTCACTTATTTTACGTTTTTGTACTCACTCATATTTTAAGCTACTTAAATATTTGTGTGTTGCATCGCTTTATAATTCTCCTGCATCGCTTTCAGTTTTTCTTTACCATAAGCAAGGCGGGTAATCAACACAAACAATACCGGTACTACAAAGA
Source organism: Chitinophaga sp. CF118 (assembly GCF_900112615.1). Taxonomy (GTDB): domain Bacteria; phylum Bacteroidota; class Bacteroidia; order Chitinophagales; family Chitinophagaceae; genus Chitinophaga. Next base: position 702,634 of record NZ_FOMK01000004.1, read on the forward strand.
TGGCCAGGAAGGTAGCGGTGAACATACCACCTAATACAGTCCAACCCATTGTTTTACGGGATTCTGCACCGGCACCGGTTGCCAGTACCAGTGGTAAGATACCCAGCAGGAATGCAAGAGAGGTCATGATGATAGGACGTAAACGCAGCCTGGCTGCTTCTACTGTTGCCGTTACCAGCTCCATCCCCTTATCAGTACGTTCTTTTGCAAATTCCACAATCAGGATGGCGTTCTTCGCAGACAAACCTATCAGGGTAATCAAACCTATCTGTGCGTATACATTATTACTCAGATTCGGCAGGAAGGTGAGTGTTAAAATCGCTCCAAATGCGCCCAATGGTACTGCCAGCAATACGGAGAATGGTACAGACCAGCTTTCGTACAGTGCTGCCAGGAACAGGAACACAAAGATGATAGATAAAGCGAAAATATAAACGGTTTTGGAACCGGATAATAACTCTTCACGGCTTAACCCGGAAAACTCATATCCATATCCTTCCGGCAATACCTGCGCCGCCACTTCTTTCAATGCATTGATAGCATCACCACTACTATAACCGGGAGCTGAACTACCATTTATTTCGGCAGAACGGAATAGATTATAATGTGATACTACTGGTGCACTTTCAATAATTTTATAAGATGTCAGTACGTTCAACGGCACCATAGACCCTTCTGTATTACGTACAAAGTATTGTCCGAGGTCTTTGATATCACCACGGTATGTAGAATCTGCCTGTGTTAACACGCGGAAGTTACGCCCGTAGATGGTGAAGTCATTCACATAAGAACTACCAAGGTAGGTTTGCAATGCTGTCGCAATCGCGGAGATCTGCACGCCCATTTTCTTAGCTTTTTCACGGTCTATTTCCAGTTGATAACCGGGTGTGCGGGCTGTGAAAAATGAGAATGCACGGCCTATTTCAGGCCGTTGGTTAATGGCTCCTGTAAACTTCTGCAATACAGCTTCAAATGCTTTAATATCCGGATTACCACTTTTTTGTTCTAAGATGAAAGAGAACCCTGCCGTAGTACCTAAACCAGGAATTGCCGGTGGCTGGATTACTACCACACTGGCTTCTTTGAAACGGGCTAACTTCCGTTGCATTTCAGCTGTAATAGCTCCAATCTGTAAGGCTTTCGACTTTCTTTCATCCCAGGGTTTTAACTGGCAGAAGATAGTTGCACTGTTTGATTTTGTAGCAAAACTCACTACGTTTAAACCACCCAATGCGGCATAGTGAGCAATCCCTTTTACACTGTCAAGTGTTTGCATCATCTGATGCAAAACAGCTACTGTACGTTCTGTAGAAGAAGATTCCGGCAGGTCAAAGGTGATGAACAAACGACCATCATCTTCTGTAGGAATAAACCCGGTAGGTTTACCTCTGAACAACATCAGTGTGCCTATCATGATACATAACAGGATGATCATAACATAACGTCCCAGACGGATACTCTTTTTAACGCCCAATGAATAACGGCTGGTTACATGAGCGAACCAGGTGTTAAACTTGAAGAAAAACCGGTTCAGCCCTCTGGAATTTTTATCCAGGTGATTAGGCCTTAATATCAGTGTACACAATGCAGGCGTTAAGGAAAGCGCGACGAATGCAGAGATTAGTACAGAGATAGCGATAGTGATCGCAAACTGTTGATATAAACGTCCTACTATACCGGGAATAAATCCTACCGGAATAAACACCGCTGCAAGAATAAGGGCAATGGCTATTACTGGACCCGAAATATCTTTCATGGCCTGATATGTAGCCTCTTTCGGCGTCATCTGCTCATGGTCCATATTATGCTGGACCGCCTCCACCACCACAATGGCATCATCCACCACTATACCAATAGCCAGTACGAAACCAAACAATGTAAGTGTGTTGATGGTAAAACCTAAAGGAATGAAGAAGATAAATGTTGCGATAATGGATACCGGGATAGCCAGTACCGGAATAATAGTAGCTCTCCAGCTTTGCAGGAATAGAAATACCACCAGTACTACCAGTGCAAGTGCTTCCAGCAGCGTTTCTACCACTTCATGAATAGATACTTCTACAACCGACACAGATTCAAATGGTACAACATAATCCACATCAGCAGGGAAAGCCTTCTTCAACTCTGCCATCGTTGCATATACCGCTTCTGCTGTTTCTATCGCATTACTACCTGGTGCCTGGTATACCAGCAGGTAGGACGCTCTTTTACCATCTACGAAGGAATTACCGGCATAGTTGAATTTACCCAGTTCCACACGAGCCACATCTTTCAGATACACCAAAGTTCCATCTGAAGGACGGGTTTTGATGATGATATTACCAAATTCTTCGGCTGTAGTTAAACGGCCTTTCACGAAGATGGTATATTCATAGGTCTGTCCGGCTTTCTGTGGAGGAGCCCCAATAGCACCTGCTGCGATCTGTGCATTCTGCTCAGTGATCGCTGCTTTTACCTCATCGGCTGTTACGCCCATCTGGGCCAGTTTATCAGGCTTCAGCCACAAACGCATACTGAAATCATCTGCACGGGTGAAGATATCACCCACCCCTTTTGCACGCAGTAATGCATCCTTTATAAATACGTTGGTGTAGTTATCGAGAAAGGTAATGTCGTGAGAACCTTTTGGAGAGAACAGTGCCACCAGCAGCAGAATACTGGGATTACGTTTTCTAACGGTAAGGCCCAGACGCTGTACTTCCTGCGGAAGGGTTGGCTGAGCAATCCCCACACGGTTCTGCACGTCCAGTGCTGCTATATTGATATCCGTACCTACTTCAAAGTTTACCGTCAGTGTCATAGCACCATTGTTGGTACTGTTGCTGGACATGTAAGTCATTCCTGGTGTACCATTCACCTGTACTTCCACGGGTGTGGCAACGGTTTGCTCTACTGTCTGGGCATCTGCACCAGTATAAGTACCTGTTACCTGCACCGTAGGGGGCGAAATCTCAGGGTACTGCCCTATAGGCAGGTTCATCATGGCCAGCAGCCCTACCAGCACAAGCACGATAGATATCACTATCGCTGTTACAGGTCTGCGTATAAAAGTATTTGCAATCATGATTTTCTTCTATTGATTCAAACTCAAACTATAAACTATTTCTTACCAGCTGGTGGCTGTTGCTGTTTAGGCGCTGCCGTATCTATTTTACCGCCATCGCGTAAACGCTGGAAGCCTTCTGTGATCACTTTTTCGCCTGCAGTTACACCATCCAGTACTACGATCTGATCTCTCAAACGTGGTCCCAGGTGGATCTTACGCTGTTCTGCTACTGTATCTTTTGATACAAATACGAAGAATTCACCCATCTGTTCTACTACTGCTTTGTAAGGAATAATCACATGATCGCCCGACTGATCATTCAGTACACGCAATACACAGCTCATACCATCTTTCAGCACTTCTTTAGGATTGGAGAATTCAATACGTACCTTGATGGTAGCGGTCTGATTGTCCACCCCACGATCTATTACAATGATCTTACCACGTTCTGAATAAGCAGTGCCATCAGGAAGCTGCAAACGGAATGTAGAATCTTCCGGGTTGATCGATTTACCTTGCATTGCTGAAAAACGGGGAATATCCGTTTCACTCACCACAAAATCTACTGCAATGGGGTTCTCGCTGGACATAGTATTTAACAGCGTAGTACCCGGGCTTACCTGAGCTCCCAGCTTAACCTGGGAAATACCAATACGGCCCGTGAATGGAGCTTTTATATAAGAATAATCCAGGTCTGTACGGGCAGCAAGCAAAGCAGCTTCTGCGGCAGCTACCTGGCTGCGGGTTGTTTCCAGCGCGGCTTCTGCATTGTCCAGAGTCTGGCGGGCTATTGCATCCTGTTCAGCCAGGCGGTGATAACGGTCAGCATCTTTCTGTGCTTTGTTGAAGTTTGCTTTGGCGCTGGCGATATTAGCTTCTGCCTGGCGGTAAGCGGCTTCATATTTACGACGATCTATTTCATAGAGGGCTTTACCCTTCTGCACGACTTCTCCTTCTTTGAAGAAGATTCCGGTAATATAACCGGCCACCTGGGCACGCAATTCCACCTGGTTCAATGATACCACTGAAGCCGGGAATTTATCGTAGTAAATAGCGGAGCCCTGTGTTGCAGCAGCAACATTTACAGGTGTAGGGGGCATTACCATGGCAGCTTTCTGGCCCGGTCCTTTGCAGGAAGCCAGGAAAAATATACCTGTAGCGCCAATGAGGAGAATGTGTTGCTTTGTTTTCATCTCTATATATTTGTCCTTTCAATGACCGTATAGTATGCTATCCGGCCAGTTTTACCATTAATTAGTTAGTAGATATTGTACCCAGTGAACGTTCCAGATCTATTTTGCTCGATAGCACAGTGTACATCGCATTATAATAGTTAAGCTGTGCGGCACGAAGATCTGTCTGTGCTGTAATCACTTCCAGGTAAGCCTTCACTCCTTCTCTATATTGCATCTCTATCAGATCATATACTTCCTTTGCCAGTTCCATATTTTCCTTTAATACCAGGAACTCATTAAGATTGCTCTTATAGGCAGACATGGCCTGTGTATACTCAGTATTAATCTGGTTCCTCAATGCTTCCACATCCCAGTCGGTACGTTTTAACTGCAATTCTGCCTGTTTAATATTATGCAGCCTTTTGGATCCCTGGAAAATAGGCAGTGATAACTGAACTCCTACCAATGAGTTCGGATAATTATGACTATACAATTTTGAAAATTCAGGGTGCAGGTAAGCGAAATTATAATTAGCGAAGGCCGATACCGTTGGTAAAAAACTCCACTTATTATATCGCAATTCTGCGGCCAACAGGCTCCGTTGTGTTTGCAACAATTGGTATTCTATCCTGGTTTCGTATGCAACGGCCACATTTGTATCCAGTTCTACTTCCTGGCTCATTTTCATGGTATCGTATACCAGGTTCAGCTGTCCCGTTGGCGGATATCCCATCACCTGTTTCAGGTAGGCGTATTTGGCCACCAGGGATTCTTCTCCGGTTTTCTTCTGTGCCTTGGTATTGTTGAGTGAAATAGTAGCCCGTTTATAGTCGGTCTTATCCACTATACCACCCTGGTACTGGTTGTAGGCATCTTTCAAACTGCGTTCCAGGCGAACGATATCTTCATTCAGCACATCCAGTTGCTTTTGAGTAAGCAGCATATCGTAATAGGCTTTACTTACATTAGCCACTACATCAATCTTGTTGCTTTGTGTGTTTTGTTTCGCCTGTCTGCGTACATCTTTAGCCGTTTTATTAGCCAGCAGAAGATCCCGGTTAAAAATGTTCTGATTCAGGGAGAAGGCCGCAGAAGAAGAATTTGCTACACCCGTTTTAACGGCAGCACCATTAAAATAGGAAGTTGGCAGTTTCAGGTAATGCTGCAGATTGAAATCAAGGCCGATCTGGGGATACCAGTCTGCCAGCTTACTTTTGATTCCATGTTCCGTGATTTCTTCATCAATTCCGGATTGCTTTACAACAGGCTGATGGGACAAGGCATACTGTACGCATTCCTGAAGCGTAGCTTTAGATAATAGCGAATCAGGGACTTGCTGTGCGTATGCAGTAGCATTGCACAGCCATATTCCCAAGACTGCGGTCAGATAAAATACTCTTTTCATAAAAGGTTTTGACAATCAGATTCTTCTTTAGACCAATCGTAAGAACAATGATAAAAACATGATTGTTCTTAATATTATTAGAAAAATAAAAAAGGCATGCACTAAAAACTGCAATCAGGTAGGTTTAAGTTTATATCTATTACTGGCATGAGTAATAATAATTCCAATTGGGTTTTACCTGTTCAACTACAGGTAACTGAGATGCGAAGATATACTACAAATAAAAAAATCCATCACCGCTGATGGATTTTTTTAATAAGATTATATTTTGTTAGTAGCCCGTCCACTATGTATATGCTTCTCTGCATGATAGGACGATCTTACCAGCGGTCCGGATTCTACATAATCCAGGCCCATATTATAGCCTATTTCTCTAAGTTCTGCAAACTCATCAGGGTGTACAAACCGTACTACCGGCAGATGTTTGGGGGTAGGTTGCAGATATTGTCCTAAGGTTACTACATCACAACCGTTATCGTACAGATCCTGCATGGCCTGTACTACTTCTTCTTTGGTTTCACCCAGTCCCAGCATTATACCGCTCTTGGTGCGCATACCGCCATCTTTCAAACGGCGGATCACTTCAAGGCTGCGGTGGTATTTGGCTTGTATACGTACTTGCTTGGTCATTCTCTCCACTGTTTCCAGATTGTGAGATACTATTTCAGGAGCTACCTCGATAATGCGCTCCAGGTTGTCCCATTTCCCTGCAAAGTCCGGGATCAGGGTTTCCATGGTGGTATTTACGTTCAGTGCACGAACAGCTTTGATAGTGTTGGCCCATATGATGGAACCGCCATCTTTCAGCTCATCCCTGTCTACAGAGGTAATAACCGCATGTTTCACCTTCATCAGGTAGATAGCTTCTGCCACACGCTGAGGTTCGTCCCAGTCAACTGCCTCAGGTCTGCCGGTAGCAACTGCGCAAAAGCCACAGCTACGTGTGCAGATATTACCTAATATCATGAAGGTAGCAGTACCGGCTCCCCAGCACTCTCCCATATTAGGACAGTTTCCGCTTTCGCAGATAGTATGTAATTTATGGGTATCAACCAGGTTACGCACCTGTTTGTAGCTTTCGCCTATTGGTAGTTTAACACGCAGCCAATCCGGTTTTTTAACCCTGGGAACATCAGGTGCCGCAGGTGCCGTACTACATGGTGTTGAAGTAGTTATGAGTGATTCTTGCATCTCTGATCCTTTCTTTAGACTACAAATTTACTACTTATCCGGTTATTTCTTGTTCCAGCGCTTTCCGAATTGAACGGCTATATATCCGTTGAAGAAGAACTTCTTATTTTCCTGGAACACCATAATAGGGATTTCTTTGGTATAGTATTCCGCATTCATACCCACTTCCAGGGCACTTACCACCTCATTAAACCTTGCCCAGTCGAAGCGGAGGGCTAACTTGGCATGTAAGCCGGGTACTACACTCAATTCTCCCCATCCCTTACTAAAACCGGCACCACCTATAATTTTATCAATTTCGGTAAATACCTTGTCATAATCAGCACTTTGTCCATATTTTATCTGCACTGCACTTTCTGTAACCGTATCTTTCACATTCAGATAATAAGGTTTTAAGAGACCGATAGAAATTCCTCCGTAGTAGATTGCATTTACCAATACTCCATTTTTATTACCCTTTCCACCGATCAAACGTTGCTGTCCTATACCCAGCTTTGCCTGATAGAAGTTATTCTGTTTTCCAAAGATGAAAGGTTTTTCAGAGTAGACGAAGCCATACGCATCAGGTATTGGGTCTTTTACGGCTCCGGGTTGTTTATATTCCTTGGGATTTTTCTTTTCGGCGAATTCAAACTGGTAAAAGGTTACTTTCTGCCGGCTTTTACGATATCCCAGTTCAAGAAAGCCGCTCCAACCGTCGGTATTTACCCGTCCCCCTATAGAGAACTCTCTCTGGTAAATGTTTTCTCCTTCCTCCCGCTGCTTAAACAATGAAATACGTCTCGACTTCTTCTGCTCCCGCTCCTCTTTGGGGGGCTTCCCTAATGAACTAGTGTCCTGAGCCTGCAAGCCGCCCACTACCAGTAGTAAGAGCACGAATAAGTGTAGTTTTTTCACCTGTATAGATTTGTTTTGTTTATAAACGTCTGGCTTGTATTAATTGGTATGCTATGCATTACAAACCTACACGTTTTTTCTTTCATGTGTAAATTTGTTTTACCCTGTCCCAGGGCGCGCATAACAGGTATAACGTATTATATGTAAAATGGTTACAAACCTTTCCGGAGCCGGCTTTTTCCTTTTCCAGCTTCTTCCTATTTTTACATCAAAGAACAAAAAAATATGCTAACATCTTCGATCCTGTATAATGGTCAACTGAGAACAACTGCAACTCATTTACAAAGTGGTACTGTTATCCAGACGGATGCCCCTATAGATAATAACGGTAAAGGCGAGAGCTTTTCACCCACAGACCTGGTAGCGACTGCCCTGGGATCGTGTATGCTTACCATTATGGGGATCAATGCAAACAAAAATGGCTGGAATATAGAAAGCACCAAAGTGAGTATTGAAAAGATCATGGGTACTGAACCCCGTCGTATTATTGAGGTAAGAGTGGTCTTTGATTTTCCCGGGGAGCACGGACTGGGAGAAAAAGAAAGAACCATTCTCGAAAGAGCTGCCCTTACCTGCCCGGTAGCAAAGAGCTTACATCCGGATCTGGTGCAGAATGTGAAATTTAACTGGTAAGATATGTTTTTTGATGGGGCTTGAGGTGTCTATAAGCGCTCCTCAAGCCCTGTTCTTTTTGGGGGAAGATTCTCCTTACATGGATTAAGACGAACCGTCCGCTTACATAATCCTCTCCCAGAAGGAAATTCCGTTTACAGGTCGTGACCAATATTTATCAGATCACTCAATCGCTGATCTCCTCCTTCAACAGCTTTGCCCCAATAGCACATTGCAGGCATTTCTTCTCCTGACAATAATTATTCTTCAATTGCAGCAATGCCTGGGAATCCTGTGCAGACTTTGCTTTGACTCCCAGCTCTCCCCATTCGCGGATCACCCTGTTCTCTTCTGCCGGTAACAGGTTCATAAAATCTATGGCCTTCTCCTGGTAACAGTATTTCATTTTCTCCTGTCCATACAGGTATAACAATGGTAATACCGAATTGATAAGGACACTCTGAGCCGCTTTCAGCCCCGGATTCCGGACATTCCTTGCTGGTACATCAAAGCGGTAATGCTGCTGCCAGTAAAGGGACGGTTGCACAGATATCAGTTGCTCAAACCTTGCCAGATCATTCGTTTCCAGGATCTTTGAGAATAGGTGGCTCCCCTTCTGCAACAATGCTGCCAGGCAGGCTATCCTTATAGTAGGAAAGGAAGAAGGCCGCATCCTTAACCATTTCCACAAATAGCCGGACAAAGGCTGAAGCTGGTATTTATGCCTCATATAATTGTATTCCTGCTGCAACCGTAACGGATATTCATCCTTGAAATTTCCTTCCAGCATCCCTGCCTGACCAAACAAAAGCGCTTCCAAGTGAAAGATGCTCTGCTGATGCCGCATGAGCAGGTTATATGGAAGTGACTGAGCCAGCTGCAGAAATGCCTCCCCATTCACCGGTAGTCCAAAACTTTCAGCAACAGCCCAGTAGCAGACTTCTTCCCAGTTATACCGGTTACACAACAACCAGCTTTGCAGGCGGTTTGCCTTCCTCTCAAGCCGTTCTGCCAGCAGACGTTCCTTCCACTTCTCCCATATTATGTAAGGCACGCGGGCGGCCATCTTTCCACAGGGTACAAGGTCAGCAGACTCACGTAACCGTATAAAGCGCTCGAACAACATTTTAGGCACAAACTGCTGTAATTCTATACAGGGAATTCCTCCTGTAGTCAACTCCTTCACGTCGTTATTAAACACAACGTGCAGGATCACATTTTCATATTGCTGGTTGTGCTGGTGCCGGTGCCTGTACCAGTCAGACGTTTTCAGGTGTAGTTCGATATTTCCTGCCCATAATGTTTGGTCTATCCGTATGCGGGCAGCAGTAAAATCGGGGCCCGCATGATTATTATGTATACCGGGATGCAGGATTTGTAATGGCTGCCCATCCAGTGTGGTCAGGCCTGACTGTGTAAATAAACGGAATTTCCATATATGCTGGAAAAGCTCCTCTGTAAGAAGCGGGATAACATTAACAACGGTATTCATTGAGGTAAAATTAAATCACAAACAATTTACTAATAAATTTAGTATTCCTTCCCCATCCCTCAAAATTTAAATCTGTCATTTGGAAAATTGGAACAAGTAACCTTACCTTTGCACCCAGTTCTTATAATTTACTTATCCAGAAAGGCGGAGGGACTTGGCCCTGCGATGCCTTAGCAACCAATTCTGTTTAACGACAGGATAAAGGTGCTAATTCCGGCCCCGGTTATAATTATAATCGAGGGAAGATAAGTTGGCAGAGATAGTTATTCAATGTAATAAAATACTGAGATGCTCTTCCAACAACGGAGGGGCTTTTTTTATGCTCAGTACCGAACGTTTCATCAGAACGATCGGTAGTCAGTACTCCCTTTTCTGCTTAAGCGTTAAGCTTAAAGCATAAAATGAAAATAGCAACACAATTACTTCACAGCATTCCGGTTGATGAATTGACAGGGGCCATCTCGGTGCCAATTTATCAAACCTCCACCTTTGTTCAGGAATCACCTGGCATCAATAAGGGATTTGAATTTTCCCGTGCCAATAATCCTACACGGAAGGTGCTGGAGAATATTATCTGCAGCCTGGAAGATGGTCACGCAGGCTTCGCCTTCGCGAGCGGCATGGCTGCTATCGATGCTGTGATGAAGCTATTAAAATCAGGCGATGAGATCATAGCCGTAGAAGATACTTATGGCGGTATCTTCCAGATGTTCCAGCATATGTTTGAACGTTTTGGCATCAAAGCAAACTTTATCGATACCAGCAATACAGATAAAGTATTGGCCGCTATAAACCCTCAGACAAAAATGATCTGGCTGGAATCGCCCACCAATCCTACATTACGCGTATCTGATATCAAATCGATCAGCAAAATAGCGAAACAGCATAATGTGCTGCTGGTAGTGGACAATACATTATGTACACCACTGCTGCAACAACCTATCCCATTAGGCGCTGATATCGTAATTCACAGCGCTACCAAATACCTTGCAGGACATACAGATGTTATCGCAGGACTGGTTGTAGTGAATACAAAATTACTGGCCGATCAGTTACGCTTCAATCAGAATATTTCAGGCAGCATCCTTAGCCCGTTTGAAGCATGGCTCACTATCCGGGGTATTGAAACCTTATGCCTGCGTTTGGATAAACAATGCAGCAATGCCATGGCTGTAGCCACCTGGCTGGCTACTCATCCCGCCATTGATAAAGTATACTATCCCGGACTGGCCACTCATAAAAACCATCATATTGCCCGCAAACAACAGAAGCAATATGGAGGACTGGTCAGCTTTTCCCTAAAAACAGACAACATCAAAAGCGCTATCCGTATAGTAAATGCAACTAAACTGTTTAAGCTGGCGGAAAGCTTTGGGGGAGTTAAAAGTATGCTGGATCATCCGACTACTATGACTCACCGTAATATTCCTGAAGAGTTCCGTAAAAAAACGGGACTCCAGGATTCCTGTATCCGCCTCTCCGTAGGCATTGAAGATGCAGAAGACCTCATAAATGATCTGAAGCAGGCGCTGGATAAGCTGAACCTGCCGGCTGGAAAGCAGACAACAGTTTTACAATAAAGCGGAACGGATTATACACAATACTATCGCCATCGTAATGTGTGTATACGTTACTCATTAAGCACAAAAAAGAAAATGGAAAAGAAGATTATCAATTTAGGGATTTTCGGATTTGGTTGCGTGGGACAGGGATTATACGAAGTTCTGAACAGAACAAAAGGTATCAATGCACGCATAAAAAAAATATGTATTAAAGATCCCAATAAGCCTCGTCCAATCGACGCAAGTTATTTCACTACAGATCCAAATGAGATCCTACAGGATCCTACTATTGATGTGGTAGTAGAGCTGATCAACGAAACAGATGCTGCATTTACAATTGTAAGCACTGCCCTGCGCAATGGTAAAGCAGTAGTAAGCGCCAGCAAAAGAATGATTGCAGAAAATCTGCCCGCATTATACCAGTTACAGGTAGAGAATAAAGTTCCTTTCCTGTACGAAGCATCCAGCTGTGCAAGTATTCCCATCATCCGTAACCTGGAAGAATACTACGATAACGATCTGCTGAATGCAGTAGAAGGTATCTGTAACGGTTCTACGAACTATATTCTCACTAAAATATTTGAAGAGAACCTGAGTTTTGATATTGCCTTACAACAGGCACAGGACTTAGGTTTTGCTGAAACAGATCCTACCCTGGACATAGAAGGATACGATCCGAAATTTAAGATCGTGATCCTCCTTTTACATGCTTTCGGCACATTTGTAAAACCGGAAGAAGTGTTCAACTTCGGAATCCATCACCTGAATGATTTTGATATTCAGTTTGCAAAACAACGTGGTTGTACTATTAAACTTATTGGTACCTGTCGCAGGCAGAATGGCAGTGTGAATGCATATGTATTGCCTCACCTGGTAAAAGAACATAACCTGTTGTATGATGTATACAATGAATACAACGGGATCTTGCTGGAAAGTGCATTTACCGATAAACAGTTCTTTGTAGGAAAAGGTGCTGGCGGTACAGCCACTGGTAGTGCTGTATTATCAGATATATCTGCGCTGTTATACAATTACCGGTATGAATATAAAAAGATCAAACAATCCAATCAGCCTGCATTCAGCAATGATGTACAACTGAAAGTATATCTGCGTTACAGCGCACCTGATCACGTGAACCTTGCGGATTTCTTCAACATTTCAGAGAAGTATGAATCGGTTACTTACCGTTATATAGTGGGTGTGATCAATTTACAAAAGCTGCAGGAAGCCAGCTGGCTGAAGAACAAAGACGTGAATCTACTGGTATTGGAATAAATGATTACACTGATAAACGTAAAAATAATAACGGCGCAATCCATTTGCGCCGTTATATTTTTTGTAAGATTATTAATGCCATCTATCACAATTACATTTTCTGTAACACCTCCACAACATTACTAATAGGCAGTCCCATTACGTTATAAAAACATCCGTTAATCCCATCTATCCCCACAGCTCCAATCCATTCCTGGATAGCATAAGCACCCGCTTTATCGTAAGGTTTGTATTCATCTATATAATAGATAATCTGCTCTGTAGTAAGTGGTTTAAAATGTACTTCCGTTTCTTTCGAAAAAGACTGTTCCTTTCCTTTATGCTGAATCACCACACCTGTAATTACCCGGTGTGTACGTCCGCTAAGCGCGGAAAGGATCCTGATTGCATCGTCTCTGTCCCGTGGTTTACCGATGATTGTATCATCCAATACCACCACCGTATCTGCGGTGATAATAATATCTTCCGAATTGCATAACGCTGCCACTGCAGCCGATTTCTGACGGGCAATATGTACAGGAATCTCAGGGATATGCATACCGGCAGGAAACGTTTCTTCCGTATCCACCACCTTTACTTCAAAAGGAATCCCTGCCTGTTCCAGCAATTGTTTACGCCGGGGCGACTGAGAAGCAAGTATCACACGTTTTCCAGTATACATCAAAGCATTATTTTAAAAAATATCATAGATAAGATGCCTGTAAGCATAATCAGTTTTACCAGCGAACTTACTTTATGGTAATGTTCCGGCATGTGGGCCTTCTTCAACTGTAAATAAATATAGAGGCAGGGTATCTGTACCAGCAGTAGCAGGTATATGATAGCTCCATACCATCCAAGCAGCGCTATCCTTATTTCTGTGAGCAGGATCAGTATCTGCAGGGCAAGCAGCAGTCCGTAACACAGGCGTTTGGCAGGTTCTACTCCCCATACAATAGGAATAGTTCGACAGCCATCTTTGCTATCACCTATCATATCTTCCAGGTCTTTCACAATCTCTCTTACCAGGGAGATCATAAAAGCAAACAGTGCATATACTCCAATGATCTGGATCAGTTTTCGTCCCACCGGCGACATGATAGCTTCAAAACTTTCATAGATCTGCTTTTCATAAAAACCTACCACTACCACTGCCAGGGCGGTTAACAGGGAGATCAGCACATTGCCTATCAGTACCTGCCGCTTGAATGAAGTGGAATAGAACCAGAGCAACAGAGAACAGAACACCTGGGTAAATCCAAGATAGATCTGTCCTATCCGCCAGGCTACAATAAAGCCAATGGATACTCCCGCCATATTTAATATGGTATGCCATGCCATTGCCCATCGACGGTTGATGATCTTATCCAGCACCATCTTATCCGGTTTATTAATGATATCTATGTTGATGTCAAAATAATCATTGATGATATAACCGGCTGCTGCGATAACAACGGTAGAAAATGACAGCAAGAAAAACGACAGAGGGGGAAGAGACGGAGATTCCCCGTTATGTTGCAATAAGGGTGCTACCACACAGTATTGCAGTAAGAATTGTGTTAATCCTATATATAGAAGGTTCGGGTAACGAATCAGCTTAAAGAATGCTGTCAGCAATTTCATAATATAATAATTGCAGTAAAAGTAAGGAATGACTAGCGGCTGGCAATTTCTTCATCAATTGTCCAGTGCCCGTTCAGCTTAAGTACCTTTTCTATTATTTCCCTTACACACCCGGCACCACCGGTAAAAGGAGAAATATAACGGCAGATACTTTTTATTTCAGGAGCGGCATCCGCCGGACAAACAGGCAACCCTACCAGTTGCATGGCCCTGTAATCCGGAATATCATCTCCCATGAAGATCACTTCTTCCCAACGAAGATCATGTTCAAATACATAATCCTGTAGTTTTTCCTGTTTATCGGTGATCCCGGTATAGACATCTGTAATACCTAATCCCTGAAGGCGGCTTACTACACTTTCAGACCGGCCACCGGAAATAATAGCTATCCGGTAACCTTTTTTTATTGCCAGCTGAAGGGCATAACCGTCCTTTATATTCATTTTACGTGACTGCTCACCATTGGGTAACAACTGTACAGTTCCGTCTGTAAGCACCCCATCTACATCAAAAACAAAAGTAGTAATGGGCTGAAAAAGAGATAAAATGTTCATTTACTATCAGTTAAATACAAAAAGGAGGCTTTCTGTCCCTCAGTTGGCAAAAATACCATCAATTTTATTATCAGGCGTTAGTATGAAAGTCATGAATACTGTCAGACATGATCCTGTAAATAAGTTCCAGGTACTTATTTCCTTTCAGAGCCTCCAGATGTTTAGTCATAGTACTGGCATCATTACGCAGCGCAGGGCCTGTCTGTACTGTTTCCGGAGAAAATTTATCCAGGCGTTCAAAGGTTTCAGTAATAATTGGCTGGAGCAGGGTAAAGTCCAGTCCGTCCTTCTCACAATAATCTTTTGCCCTGGCAATCAGGTGATTAGTAAAATTATTACACAATACAGCTGTCAGATTCAACTGTAACCGCTGTTCTGAATTGACCACTTCTATCCTGGAAGAAACACTTTGAGCAATGGGTTGCAGCCTTCTCATCACCTCATCATTGGCTGCTTCCAGCAGCAATGGGATAGGCGGAAAACTCTTTACTCCCTTGCGGAGGGATTGTAAAGGGTATAACACACCGGTATTGGTAGAGATCTTGCTGATGGCATCCAGTGGTACTGCCCCTGCGGTATGGGCCACAATACGTCTACCCAGTCTGAGCCGATCATTCAGCACCGGAATAGCCTCATCATTTACAGCAAGCAGGTATACATCCGCCTCCATATTGATGTCCAGCAGATCGTCCGTAGCCGCCGCGGCATGTATAACTTCCTTAAGTTCATCAGCATGTGCTCTCGTACGACTGATAACCTGAACAATCTGGTGTCCGTTAATTTTAAGCAATTGACCAAAACAATGCGCCACATTTCCTGCGCCAATAATTACTATATCCATTCTATCTAAGGTTACATATATATTATGGTGTACTGCTAAAAAAAGACGAAAATAGAGGAATTATGCACTCATATAATGATATGATCAAGTTCCTGTTCTATAAAAAACGTTGTTATCCAGCAATTTAACTATTAAACTCTTAATCATTCATTTTAAATGATTTTATCAAAAATATTACATTTACATTCAATACATCGAAAGAGGCTTATTTTTTATTCTCGGCCTACTTTTATATACTTGCAAAAATCGGATTTGCAATATTATACGGAATTTTACGTATCTAGTAGCACATAAAGAAGGCATTCATGGCAAAAAATCTAGTAATAGTTGAGTCCCCCGCGAAAGCGAAGACGATAGAAAAGATACTTGGCAAAGACTTCGAGGTAAAATCTTGCTTTGGACATATACGTGATCTTGAGAAGGATGATATGGGAATTGACATCCCCAATAATTTTCAACCTAAGTACAAAATCCCTGAAGATAAAGAGAAGATTGTAAAGGAACTGAAGAAGCTGGCCAAGGAAACCGATGAGGTTTGGCTTGCAACGGATGAGGACCGTGAGGGGGAGGCTATTTCATGGCACTTATGCGAGGTACTGGGCTTAGACCCGGATGTTACCAAACGCATTGTTTTCCATGAAATTACAAAGCCAGCAATCGAAAAAGCGGTATTGAGTCCCCGTTTACTGAATATGGACCTGGTCCATGCTCAGCAGGCAAGACGTATACTGGACAGAATAGTGGGTTTCGAGCTCTCTCCCGTATTATGGAGGAAGATGAGCATGCGGAACTCCTTATCTGCCGGCCGTGTGCAATCGGTAGCGGTTAGGCTGATCGTAGAACGGGAAAGGGAAATCAACACCTTTAACTCCGTAAGTACCTTTAAAGTAGAGGCTTTTTTCACGGCCAAAGATATCGCAGGTAAGAACATTACGTTTAAAGCAGAGGGCCCTACCCGCTTCAAGACAGCCGAGGATGCTGAAAAGTTCCTTCAGCAATGTGTTGGAGCAGCTTACAGCGTAAAAGATATCCAGGTAAAACCAGGCAAGAAATCGCCGGCAGCACCTTTTACCACTTCTACCCTTCAGCAGGAAGCCAGCCGCAAACTGGGCTACAGCGTATCTAAAACGATGCTGCTTGCACAGAAACTGTATGAAAGTGGTAATATCACCTATATGCGTACAGACTCCGTGAATCTGTCTGATACTGCCCTAGGAGAAATTCAGAAGGAAATCAACAGGAACTACGGAGAGAAATACCACCAGCATCGTAAGTTCAAGAATAAGAATGAGAATGCACAGGAAGCGCATGAGGCCATCCGTCCCTCTTATATGGAAAACCATACTGTAGAGGACAGCGATACCAAAAAACTGTATGAACTGATCTGGAAACGTACTATCGCCAGCCAGATGAGTGATGCGGAACTGGAAAAAACCACCGCTAAGATTGACATCTCTACAAATAAGGAAGAACTGACAGCCAGTGGGGAAGTACTGAAATTTGATGGTTTCCTGAAAGTATATATGGAAGGTAAGGATGATGAGGATGTTACTGATGAAGATGAAACTGATGATGGATCATTACCACCATTGGCAATCAAACAGGCCCTGCCCCTGAAAGAAATGAAGGCTACTGAACGCTTTAGCCGCCCTGCACCCCGTTATACGGAGGCCAGCCTGGTAAAAAAGCTGGAAGAGCTGGGTATAGGACGACCATCTACCTACGCACCTACCATCACTACCGTACAGAAACGTGGTTATGTAGAAAAACGTGATAAAGAAGGTGTTAAGAGAGATTTCCGTATCCTTACCCTGAAAGATGATAAGATCAGTAAGGTAACTGATGCAGAGAACACAGGCGCTGAAAAATCCAAACTATTCCCTACAGATCTTGGAATGATCGTAACAGACTTCCTGAACCAGTACTTCAATTCTGTAATGGACTATGGTTTTACTGCAAGGATAGAAGGGGAATTCGATGAAATAGCACATGGCAAAAAGGTATGGAACAACATGTTAAATGAGTTCTATACTCCTTTCCATAAAGATGTGGAAAATACCCTTGAAAATGCGGAAAGAGTAAAAGGAGAACGCCCACTGGGAACTGACGAAGCTACCGGCAAGCCTATTGTAGCACGTATGGGTCGTTATGGCCCGATGATCCAGATAGGCAAGGTGGAAGACGAAGAAAAACCGCGTTTTGCCAAATTAAAGGCAACACAAAGTATTGAAACTATTACTTTAGATGAGGCGATGGAGTTGTTTAAACTTCCCCGCAATTTAGGTAAATTTGAAGACGAAGATGTTACTGTAAATATTGGCCGGTTCGGTCCTTATGCTGCACATGATAAGAAGTTCTATTCCCTCAAAAAAGAGATGGACCCCTATACTGTAGAGCTGGACGAAATAGCTCCATTGATTGCGGAAAAACGTACTGCCAAAGATGAACGGACCATCAAAATATTTGAAAAAGAAAAGATTCAGATCCTGAAAGGCCCATATGGTCCATATATAAAACAAGGATTAAGGAACTTTAAAATACCAAAGGAAAAGATTGACACCGCTGCGGATCTCACGGTGGAGGAAGCGAAGGCAATTATAGAAGATGTAAAGGCCAATCCTCCTAAGAAAAAAGCACCACCGAGAAAGAAGAAAGCGGAATAATGCACATCTGCAATCAATACTATGTATGCACGAGACAAAAGAAATAAATGCTCTATTTCACTTACTGGACGACCCTGACCAGGAAGTATATGATACCGTTGCCAGCAAGATCCTCTTGTTTGGTAAAGAGATCATACCCAATCTTGAGCATTTATGGGAGAACACGGTAGATGAATCTATACAGGAGAGAATTGAGCAGGTGATTCACCGCGTGCATTACAAAGATCTGCAGGCAGCCCTTCAACAATGGAGTGATGCGGAAACACCAGACCTGTTACAGGGTGCAATACTGGTAGCACGTTATCAGTTCCCCGATATGCAGTCTAATAGTGTACTCACTGAAATAGAACGCATTAAACGTAATATATGGCTGGAACTGAATAATTACCTGACCCCACTGGAACAGATCAATGTGCTGAACAGCATGATCTACAATTACTTTGGGTTAAAGGGTGAGGAAGTGGCTTATATACGTAAGAACCAGTTCTTTATCAACCAGGTAATAGAGTCAAAGAAAGGTAATCCACTTACAAATGGTATTGTTTACCAGAGCCTTTGTGCGATGCTGGACCTTCCTGTGTATGCTGTAAATATTCCACGTCAGTTTATCCTGGCTTATTTTGACAGCTTCTATGACTTCACAGAACCTCCAAGGCCGGATGATGTACGCATTCTGTTCTTTATAGATCCTATACAGGGACAGATCTACACACACCAGGATGTGGAAGGATATTTAAAGAGGATGTCCATTCCACTGGTTCCCTCCTACTTCAATCCTCAATCCAATAAACGCGTTATTCAATTCCTGCTGGGAGAATTATTGAAATGCTTCCAGGATGATAAAGAAGCCTATAAACAGGAAGAACTGAGAGATCTGATAAAATTACTTGGCGAAGAATAGTATACAAAATCATTATAACAAAAGAGGGGGCCTATAGCCCCCTCTTTTGTTATAATGATTTTGTATACCTGGAAATAGGTTTTGAGTCTATCTCTTACTTATTTGCCGGTTTTCCCTGCATCTTTGGATAAGATAATACGATCAGGTCATTCATCACATTAACCGCCTCATCCAGGTAAATATCTTTTTGTCTGAATTTCAACCAGTCCTTATTACGGGCCAGTTTAGATGTATCTGAACCTAATTTGTCCAGATCAACTTTCAGGCTTTCGATATTCAGATCTTTCACTTTATCATTTGCAGCATCAAAGCGTTTCAGCGCAGTAGTATTCGTTTTCTGTTCTGATTTATATGCCTGCAGGTTCAGTGAGTAAGTTTCCTGTTTTTCCAGGTTCTTGATAGTATTGATGTTATCGTTCACCATCTTGAATGCTTCACTATTTGCCAGACGTTTGTCGCTGTTCTTTTTCAATGCTTCTACTGGAACAGGATCTATCCATGTTGTGTAGTTTGCTTTAGGAATTTCATCCCATGCCAGTGCATCTTTATCCTTGCGCTCTGCTACCTCATAATAAGGGTCGGGCAACACAATATCTGATGATACACCTTTCAACTGTGTAGAACCACCATTGGCACGGTAGAATTTCTGCTGTGTCAGTTTGATAGCTCCAAGCGGACCAGTATCCTTGGTAGAATAGAACTCGTCCAGGTTAAACATCCGCTGAACGGTACCCTTTCCATAAGTCGATGAACTACCAATGATCACTGCACGTTTGTAATCCTGCATAGCTGCTGCCATAATCTCAGAAGCAGAAGCACTGTATTCATTCACCATAATGGCAAGCGGACCTTCATACTGCACATTCTTATCACGGTCGCGCAATACCATTGGATCGCCGCTCCGTGATTTCACTTGTACAACCGGGCCTTCCGGAATAAACAGGCCGGCCATCTGTACCACATCCTGGAGAGAACCACCACCATTAAAGCGGAGATCGAGTATAATACCTTCTACGTTTTCTGCTTTCAGTTTAGTGATCTCTTTAGCTACGTCTTCTGCACAACGGGCACCATTTCTGTCCTGGAAGTCTGCATAGAATTCAGGAAGATAGATGTAACCAATTTTATGCTGACCTTTAATGATCGCTGATTTTGCAAAAGTGTCATCGAGAATCACTTCATCACGTACAATAGACACTACTTTAATAGTACCATTTGCACTCTTTACGGTCAGTTTCACAATAGATCCTTTACTTCCTCTGATCAGCTTCACCGCATCTTCAACTGCATACCCGGTAATGTCTACAGGTTCTTTCTCACCCTGCGCCACTTTCTGGATCACATCGTTTGCTTTCAGTTGACCTTCTTTCCAGGAAGGGCTTCCGGTAACAATGCTAATGATCCTGATCTTTCCATCTTCTTCACGCAGCTGTGCGCCTATACCGTAGAACTTACCTGCCATCTGCTCTTCAAAAGCCCTTTTTTCATCAGGCGGGAAGAAGTCAGTATGAGGGTCCATAGTAGATGTAATAGCATTCACGTATAAACTGAAACGTTCGTTATCGTCCTGCTTATTTTTAAGACGGTCGAAATAACGATCGTATACTACTTTCACTTTAGCGCGGGCTTCTGCTTCCAGTTCTGCATCCGTTTTAGGCTTTTCGCTTTTGGCCTTGTCACGGGCTTCCTGCAGGTCCACCAGCTTTTCCAGTGTACGGTACTTCAGAACTTTGCGCCATGCTTCCACACGGTCTGCAGCATCTGCCGGATAATCTATCTTATCAGGGTCCAGTACTACTTTCTCTTCCTTAGTGAAATCAAAAGGGTGGGAAAGGATTTCCGGATAAATAGCAGCAGCTTCTGAAACGCGCTGTTTGATCAGTACATTTACGGTGTCAAAGCAATTCAGGGGGGCTCCCTGCATTTCATCATCCACATGGGTGGAGAATGGCTTTAACTTTTCGATATCACTCTTCAGGAAAAACTTCTTTTCACTGTCCAGCGTCTTTAGAAACTTTGTAAACACCTCTCTGGAGAAACCATCATCGATATTTTTAGGCTGATAATGCCCCTCTTTCAGAATTTGACCAACCAGTCCCATGATTATCTCATGTCTTCCAGGAGGATCTTCTTTGTGCAGTTTGCTGAAGGCTAACCCTCCCATTGAGATGGTAATCAGCAATGCTGGAATAATCACTTTCATTCGTCTCATAAAAATCCAAAATTGAACATCATCAAATATAGCATAAAAAGCCCCATTGTACTTAAGGACGGCTTTCTTTAACAAAAGATTAGATACAAATAATTTAGCATAGTACTCATAAAGGCAGCATATTGTAGTTGCTACATTCACATAAATTAGCTGCTAAAACCAGACCAAGTTGCTACAGACGCATATTGCCTATAAAAATAAGAATCTTACATTACATTTTGATACCGTTCATCAGATATAGTCACACAAATGTTTTCTTAATGTTTTACTTTTGCGGCAGTATCAAAACCTGATCGTGTGGATAATCCTGCCGCTACTAAGAACGACCCTTACGCTTCCTTACGTATACCTGAGTTTAATTACTATCTCATCATCCGCTTTGCTGTTGTTTTTGCCCTTACCATGCAGTTTACAATTATTGAATGGAAAGTGTATCAGCTCTCACATGATCCCTTTTCCCTGGGACTTATAGGATTGGCTGAAGTAATTCCGGCTGTATTACTGGCCCCCTTTGGCGGGCATCTCGTAGATAAACTGGAAAAACGCAGAATCATGCTGCTCTGTGTTATTGCCTACATCCTGATTGGCGCAGGTTTGTTCCTGCTCACATGGGATAAATTGGTTGTGGACATTTCTACAAAGTGGGTGCTGAATTTCATTTACGCGCTGGTGTTCTGCGGAGGTATTGTGAGGGCATTTGTAAGCCCGTCTAATTTCTCGCTCATGGCGCTGATAGTACCAAGACCATTGTATGCCAATGCCGCCACCTGGAGCAGCAGTTCCTGGCAAATAGGTGCTATGACAGGCCCCGTGCTGGGCGGGGTGTTTATTCACCTGTTCGGTGTGCACTGGGCCATGTTACTGGTAGTGACTATTTTTTTAGCTCCGTTATACAGTCTTATTAAGATCAAACCCAAACCAATACATTATAAATCTCAGGGAGAAAGCTTTATTCAGAACCTTACTGTGGGGATGAAATTCGTGTGGAATACCAAAGTGGTGCTGAATACGATGGCGCTGGATATGTTTGCAGTATTATTTGGTGGTGCCATAGCCTTATTACCCGCCTTTGCGACAGACGTGCTGCACGTAGGTTCGCTCGAATTCGGCTTTTTACGTGCGGCAGTGGCAATAGGATCATTGATCACAATGTTCATCCTTGCATACAAGCCACTGGTGTATAAACCGGGCATTAAACTGCTGTTGGCGGTGTTTGGATTCGGACTATGTATCATCGTGTTCGGTCTTTCCAAAAACTATTATCTGTCATTTGCAGCCTTATTATTCAGTGGTTTGCTGGATGCGATCAGCATGATCATCCGTCAGACAATTTTACAGTTAAAGACACCGGATGATATGCGGGGACGGGTAGCGGCTGTGAGTTCTATGTTTGTAGGATCTTCGAATGAGCTGGGTGCTTTTGAGAGCGGATTTGCTGCACGGCTGATGGGACTGGTTCCGTCAGTAGTGTTTGGAGGTTGTGTAACATTGGGAGTAGTGATCACAACTTATATTATTTCTCCCGCTATGAGAAAACTGGACCTGAAAGCATAATATCATTCCGGGGTTAAGGAACTTCGCTTCCTAAAATCATAAAAGCCCCTTTGGGGCTTTTATGATTTTAGGAAGGTATCCGCATTATTTAACGATTTCCTTCAGCTTTTCCAGCACATAAAACACTGCCGGACAAATAGTACTATTCAAAAAGGTAATGTTTGGTCTCTTTACAAAGTCATAACTATCTGTATAAGGATAATTCTGGCAATCGCCGGGACGTGCATCATAGATACTGCAATAGTTTTCAGCATCCAGGAATGGACAGGGAGCGGAAGTCACCACATAATCCCCATCTTCATCCATCCGCAGATAAGTGTCGATAAAAGCAGTCTCTTTCATGCCCACATATTTGGCGGCACGTTTGATATCAGGCGCTTTAAAGCGGGGACTGATTGTTTTACAACAGCCCGCACATTGCAGACAATCGATGTGAGTGAATGCCTCATCATGGAGATCCGGCAATTTCTTCTCCACACCTCTCCCCTTTTTCGTCTGCAGCTTCTGCAAAAACTGTTTGTTCGCTTTCTGCTGCTCGATAGCCTTTTCTTTCCAGTTTATTAATAGATCATTCATCAGAATGCAAAGATATGTAATAGTACATAGACAGTATTATGACAATAGTGGGATTTTAGAATAGCTGTTTATCACCACACTTTCCACAACGACCGGCGGAGTTTGGCCATTGCTGAAAAACATTATAGCTTTGCACATTCATTTCATCATACCTGCTTCACATCATGAATCTTTTTGATATACAACAAACTGAGTTTGTGGGTCGTCATATAGGGCCTAACGAAACTGAAACCAACCACATGCTGGATACCATTGGGGTATCCTCTCTCGAAGAGCTCGTAAACAAAACCGTACCTGGTAACATTCGTATGCAAAAACCACTGGCGGTGCCTGCGGCGATCAGCGAAAGTGATTATCTGCGTATGCTCAAAGAAATATCACTAAAAAATGATGTATTCCGCAATTACATCGGGCAGGGTTATTACGATACCATTACCCCCAGCGTGATTCTGCGTAATGTATTTGAAAATCCAGGATGGTATACTCAGTATACGCCTTACCAGGCTGAGATTTCTCAGGGACGACTGGAAAGCCTGCTGAACTTCCAGACAATGGTATCTGACCTCACTGGTCTGCCAATTGCAAATGCTTCCCTGCTGGATGAAGCAACAGCAGCAGCAGAAGCAATGGCAATGTTCTTTAGCGCACTCAATAAAGACCATGACCGTTTGAGCCGTCCTACTTTTTTTGTAGACAATAATGTATTCCCACAGACAAAAGACGTAATATATACACGCGCTACACCACTGAACATTCAGGTGGTAGTAGGTGATTTTGCTACTGCTACCCCGGATGCTTCCTGGTTCGGTGCACTGGTACAATATCCGAATGCACAGGGCGCAGTAGAAGACTACCGCACTTTTATCGATAAAGTGCATGCTGCCGGAGCTTATGTGGCAATGGCTACAGATCTGCTGGCATTAACACTGCTGGCGGCTCCCGGAGAACTGGGTGCTGATGCGGCCTTAGGTTCTGCACAGCGTTTCGGTGTTCCCTTAGGTTTTGGTGGTCCACACGCAGCTTTTTTTGCTGTAAAAGATGATTTCAAGCGTTCCATTCCCGGCCGTATCATTGGTGTGAGCATCGATGCTGAAGGTAAGCGTGCATTACGTATGGCACTGCAAACCCGCGAGCAGCATATTAAACGTGAAAAAGCAACTTCCAATATCTGTACTGCACAGGCATTGCTGGCTAATATGGCCGCTATGTATGCAGTGTACCACGGACCGGAAGGACTGAAAAATATTGCCAGCCGCGTAGCTATTCTGGCAAATGCACTGGCCGAGAAACTGAGTGCTAAAGGCTTACAGCTGAAAGCTGCTAACTTCTTTGATACTGTAACTGTAATAGTGAAAGATACCACTGCTATTAAAGCGAAAGCTGAAGCAGCAGGGATCAACTTCTTCTATCCCGCTGAAGGACAGATAGTAATTTCACTGGATGAAACAGCTACTATCCAGGATGTGAATGATGTACTGGCTATTTTTGATGCAGGTAGTTTGTCAAAGAACTTAACAACCACCAGCATTCCTTCTGCATTGGAACGTACCACTCCTTACCTGTTGCACCCGGTGTTTAACAGTTATCACAGTGAGTCCAAGATGATGCGTTATATGAAAATGCTGGAAAACAAGGATCTTTCTCTGAACACTTCCATGATTTCACTAGGTAGCTGTACCATGAAACTGAATGCAGCCACAGAAATGATTCCTTTAAGCTGGAATCACTGGAGCAAGATGCATCCGTTTGCACCAAAATCGCAGACTGGCGGTTATCAGCAAATAGTAAATGAACTGAGCGATTATCTGTGTCAGATCACCGCATTTGATGCATGTAGTTTACAGCCTAATAGTGGAGCACAGGGCGAGTATGCCGGGTTACTGGTAATCCGCGCATTCCATGAAAGCAGAGGAGAAGGTAAACGTAATGTGATGCTGATTCCTATTTCGGCTCACGGTACCAACCCTGCTTCTGCAGTTATGGCCGGCTTTAAAGTAGTAGTGGTGAAGGCACTGGAAAACGGTTATATCGATGTGGAAGATCTGAAAGCGAAAGCAGCAGCACATGCCGCTGACCTGGCAGGTATAATGATCACCTATCCTTCAACATATGGTGTATACGAAGAGACTGTGAAAGATATCTGTAGCACTGTTCATCAGTATGGAGGACAGGTATACATGGATGGTGCCAATATGAATGCACAGGTAGGCTTAACAGCTCCCGGACTCATCGGTGCTGATGTATGTCACCTGAACCTGCACAAAACATTCGCTATCCCTCATGGTGGTGGTGGTCCTGGTATGGGTCCTATCTGCGTTGGTAAACACCTTGCTCCTTTCTTACCCGGACATGTAAACCTGGAAAATAAGGCTAAAACACAGGCTGTATCTGCCGCACCATACGGTTCTGCCAGCATACTGCTCATCTCTTATGCTTATATCCGCTTACTGGGTGCTGAAGGAATTAAAAACGCTTCTGAATTCGCTATCCTGAATGCCAACTACATGAAGGCCCGTCTGGAAAAAGCATATGATATCCTTTACAATGGAGTAAATGGTACCTGTGCACATGAATTCATTGTAGACCTTCGTCCATTCAAAGGTACTGCCGGAGTAGAAGCAGAAGACGTTGCAAAACGCCTGATGGATTATGGATTCCATGCGCCTACACTAAGTTTCCCTGTACCGGGTACTATCATGATCGAGCCTACGGAAAGCGAAGATCTGGGTGAACTGGATCGCTTCTGCGATGCTTTACTTTCTATCCGTGAAGAAATCAGTGCTATCGAAGAAGGTAGGGCAGACAAACAGCAGAACGTATTGAAATATGCGCCACACACTCAGTTTGTAATAACTGCAGATGAGTGGAAACGTCCTTACAGCCGTCAAACAGCCGCTTACCCGCTGGATTATGTAAAACTGAACAAGTTCTGGCCTTCTATTAGTCGTGTGAATAATACACATGGCGACCGTAATCTGATCTGTACCTGCGAGCCAGTGAGTGCTTATGCAGAAGCAGAAGCTTAAGGCCATTAAGCAGATTTTACCAAACGCTGAAAATGACTGAGTATTTTTTCTCAGCCATACTGGCCTAATTAAAGCTCAAAAGCTGAAAATACTAATATTTTACACCCCGGACTACTTCGTCCGGGGTTTTTTATTATAAAAAGATAACCTGACTATCAGGATCTTACCCCTTATATACTAAATTTTTCCCAAAAACATATTATAAATAAAACAATTTAACAGCAAATTATATATATTAGTATCAAGAAAAACCATTATACATATGCAGGATTACTCTTTTATGACCACTGAGGAAATATTTCTCCTACAGGATGCGTTGAAAAAGAACAAAAGGCAGATTTTCAAATTCATTTTGATTGGCCTCACTTTAGTACTTATTGCCGCCTTCGTGCCACAGCTATTTCTTAAACAACGTCTTTCACAGGATGAAATAGATGAATCTGTTTTCTCATACAAAAATGCATGGTTCTGGACATGGTTGCTCTCTTTTGTTTTAGTGCTCATTTTTGCACTTATAAAAGTAACAGACGTTCGTTACTACACTATCAAGAAAGATCTTACAAGATTACAAAAGGGCCAGATAAAGGTACCTCTTGAAATGGTATATCAGAGTAACGATGATATGCAGACCAGCTTCATCGTAAAACAAGATGGACTTAAAAAGAGAAAACGCCTCTTTTACTGGATGCGCGGCCGCCTGGATGATTTCAGGTCCGGTCAGGAAGTAGAGATCGTATACGGTCGCTATTCACGCGTAATACTCGCTATCAGTAAAGTAGGATAAAACAAAACCAACCATATCTCCGTATCGTAGTAATTCTTAACTTCAAATATTTGACCGGGGCTACCAAAAGCATCTTGCTTAGGTGGCCCCGGTCTTTTTAGTAAATGATGCTTAATTTCGACGAGATTATTATCTTCATCCTTATGAATATTGAGCAATTTTGTGAATACTGTATTTCATTGCCCGGTGTAACAGAAGAGTTTCCCTTCGGAGAACAAATCCTTGTATATAAAGTAATGGGCAAAATATTCGTCCTTACAGACGTGGATAGCTTTGCAAGCATTAACCTGAAATGTGATCCGGAAATTGCTGTTGAACTGCGCGAGCGCTACGACGGCGTTACTCCCGGTTATCACATGAATAAAAAACATTGGAACACAGTAGATGTACATTCCAATATACCCAACAAATTACTATACGAATGGATCAAAGATTCGTACGATCTCGTTGTAAAATCATTGCCTAAAAAAGACAGGGAAAGCCTGACATCATAATAATCAAATCCATTAAAAGCTTATGAGAAAACTGCTTTGCCTGATAGTGGCTGGTATGTTTATGCATACCGCCTGCACAAAGGCTGAAAACAAAGATTCACTATGGATGTATGAACACTACACAAAAAAAGAAGTGTACATACCTATGCGGGACGGAGTTAAATTATTCACTTCCATCTACCTCCCAAAAGATAATACGGAAAAACACCCAATGTTAATGACCCGCACGCCTTATTCCTGCGCGCCTTATGGGGAAAAGTTTCGTCCTTATTATAATACCTACCTTACTAACTACCTGCAGGAAGGTTATATCATAGTGCTACAGGATGTAAGAGGTCGCTGGATGAGTGAAGGTACTTTTGTGGATGTACGTCCTTTTAACCCCAATAAAAAAACCAAACAGGATATTGATGAAGCCAGTGATACTTACGATACTATAGACTGGCTAGTGAAAAACCTGGCTAACAATAACGGAAATGTAGGTGTATTCGGAATCTCCTATCCGGGCTTCTACTCTACTATGGCCGCGTTAAGCGGACATCCGGCATTAAAGGCTGTGAGCCCGCAGGCTCCCGTTACCGATTGGTTCATGGGAGACGACTTTCACCATAACGGTGCATTCTTTATAGTTGATGCATTCTCTTTTTATACCAGCTTCGGGCAACCCCGCCCCCAGCCTACTACCGTGGGTCCAAAAGACTTTGACTTCAACTCCCATGACAGCTATGCATGGTATCTGAAAACAGGTGCTGTGAAAAACTTCTCACGTCTCATGGGAGACAGTATCGCCTTCTGGAAAGATCTGACTTCACATCCAGACCTTGACAACTGGTGGAAAGCGCGTAACGTACGCCCCCATCTGAAAAACGTACAACCCGCGATGCTGGAAGTAGGTGGACTGTTTGATGCTGAAGACTGCTTCGGTGCATGGAATATCTATAAGGCAATAGAACAGCAGAGTGCACAAACCAATAACCGCCTGGTTATGGGCCCCTGGTATCATGGTCAATGGGCCTCCAAAGATGGTACCCACCTGGGCAATGTACAATTCGATAGTAATACCGCCGAATGGTATGAGCAACACGTGGAAATTCCTTTCTTTAACTATTACCTGAAAGGCAAAGGTACTGCTCCTGATATCGCAGAAGCTACCATCTTCTTTTCCGGTGAAAACAAATGGAGACAACTTCCTAAATGGCCTCCTGCCAACATGCAGCCAACACCTTTATACCTGCAGCCCGATGGTAAGCTGGACTTCACCAAACCAGTAACTACCGCCAGCTTCAACGAATACGTAAGTGATCCTGCCAAGCCTGTTCCATATACAGAAGATGTACATTTCATGCGCACCATCAGCTACATGACAGATGATCAGCGCTTTGCTGCCCGTCGTCCGGATGTAGCAGTATTTGAAACAGCCACTTTAACGGAAGACCTTACACTGGCCGGACCACTCCTGGCCAAACTGGTGGTAAGCACCAGCACTACAGATGCAGACTTCGTTGTGAAACTTGTAGATGAGTTCCCCGACGATTTCAAATATGCAGACAATGCACCTAGCGAGCACCACCGGATTCCTTCTGCGACCTATCCTATGGGTGGATATCAGATGCTGGTACGTGGGGAAATCATGCGCGGAAAATTCCGTAACAGCTTTGAAAAGCCTGTTCCCTTTACGCCCAATGAACCTACAAACGTATCTTTCAGTATTCCGGACATTGCCCATACATTCAAAAAGGGGCATAAGATCATGGTGCAGGTACAAAGCAGTTGGTTCCCACTGGTAGATCGCAATCCTCAGGTATTCACGGATATCTATCATTGCGATGATAAAGATTTCAGGAAGGCGACCATTCATATTTATCACGATGCACAGCATCCTTCCCTGGTCGAATTGCCGGTAATCAAATAGTCACTAACTTGCAACCTGTTAAATTATACCATTACAATTGATAATGAACTATTTTATGAATAAAAACGCCCTCTTAATCGGAGCACTTGGCTTACTTTCCCTGCCCGCTGTTGCACAAAAAAAACCTGCTAAAAAAGGCAAAGGCACCGTTATGGTCAATCCTTTGATCAGAACAAAACTTGATACTGTCAGCTATGGCATAGGTCAGGATATTGGCAATACATTAAAAACACAAGGCCTTGACAGTCTGAATTATGATTTGCTCATAAAGGCTATAAAGGATGCTGCAAAAGGTAGCACCCCATTAGTAACTAAAGAGCAGTGTAATGCGAGCATTAGTGATTATCTACAAAAAATAAAAGCAGAGAAAATGTCTCAAAATAAGGTTGCCGGAGAAAAGTTCCTGGCCCAGAATAAAGCAAAAGCTGGTGTAGTTACCCTACCAAGCGGCTTACAATACACCATCCTGAAAGAAGGTACCGGTCCAAAACCAACCATCAATGACAAAGTAAAAACTCATTATCATGGTACTTTAATAGATGGTACTGTA
This sequence comes from Chitinophaga sp. CF118, assembly GCF_900112615.1. GTDB lineage: Bacteria > Bacteroidota > Bacteroidia > Chitinophagales > Chitinophagaceae > Chitinophaga. The sequence goes on from NZ_FOMK01000004.1 coordinate 732,958, forward strand.
TTCGATAGTTCGGTAGATAGAGGAGAACCCATTTCCTTCCCTGTGAGTGGTGTTATTAAAGGCTGGACAGAAGCATTACAATTGATGCCTGTAGGTTCTAAATGGAAACTGTTCATTCCTTCAGAACTGGCTTATGGCGATCGTCAGGCTGGTCCAAAGATCGGTCCTGGTAGTGCGCTGGTATTTGAAGTTGAATTGCTGGATATAGAGAAATAGTTTATTGCAGATATAAGTGAAGAAGGCTGGCCAAATGGCCAGCCTTCTTCACTTATATCTCTATTTATTCAACAAAAACTGATGTATATCCAGACATTATTTAAGCATAACAATGTTAATGGATGTAACATGGGGGCTGAATAATCTGCATTTTTGAATATCAGGGCTTTTATAAAGCATTTATGGAAAACGGTTTATTATTGCATCCATCAATAAACCGTCTTAAATATGAAACTTATTTGCCTGCTATGCTCAATGATTATTCTGTTGCCCAGTTTTGCATATGTCAACAACGATAAGACCATAATTCCTGCTGTATTACAATCTGCGATTGTATACCGGTCCGGCGCAGAATTGCATCACACAGCCAAAGCTACCCTTGAAAAGGGGAATAATGACGTTGTTATTGAAGGTGTTAGTAATGATGTTGATCTTAATAGTCTTCAGTTTGGTTCCGATGGAGGAGTAACAGTAATGTCGGTGGAATTCGCCACCAACCATCTTAAATCAGCTGTAAAACCGGCGTTTGTAAAAAAGCTGGAAGATTCTGTTGAAACAGTGACCAGGGCACTTTCCAGGCTGCAGGTGATACTGAAGACCGACAAGGATATGCTGGACCTCCTGAACGCCAATAAAGAGATCCGGGGCACTCAAACAGGACTTAGTGTGGCGGAATTGATGAAAATGATGGAATATTACAAAACCAAAACACTCGAACTGCAGAATGAGATTACGGATTATAACGAACGCGCTGCCAAATTAGCGGAATTGATCGCTAAACTGAATAATCAATTGAATGAAGAGAAAAACAAGAATACTAAAACAACCGGAAGCCTGATCCTACAGCTGTTTAGTCCCATGAGTGGCAGTTTTAATTTCACCATCTCATACATTACCAAAAATGCCTCCTGGAATCCTTACTACGATCTATTTGTGGAGTCTGTGAATAAGCCCGTACGGCTGGTTTACAGAGCGAAGGTTGCTCAATCCACAGGGATCGATTGGCAGCAGGTGAAGTTGAGTTTATCTACGTCTACGCCCAATCAGCAAAATACAGCGCCTATATTTAATGGATGGTTCCTGGGATATATTAATCCCATTAGTTCCAGGCTTCAGATAAGGGGTGCCAGTTCGTTCGCCAACTCGCTGAGTGGAAAGGTGGCAGGTTTAAGCCTTCAGGAAGTGGTTGTTGCTGGTTACGGTTCCCAAATGAAACAGAATAAAGAGACCGAAGCCGATGATACTCCGGTTTATGTGGTAAATGGAAACATTATTAGTAAGGCTGATTTTGAAAGGATAGCTCCGCAGTCAATTGCAAGCATGAACGTATTAAAAGATGCTGCAGCTACTGCAATATACGGCAGTAGGGCGGCCAACGGAGCTATTGTTGTTGCTCTTAAGGATAACATGAGTGATTATGTATCCGTAACCGATAACGAGCTTAATATGGTCTATAACATAGACCTGCCCTACGATATGGAAAGTAGCGGTAAAGAACAAAGTGTGCAGTTAAAAGAAAGCAGCGTAGCTTCAACCTATAAGTTCTATGCAGCTCCCAAACTGGATAAAGAAGCCTACCTGCTGGCAAATGTTGCCGATTGGGAACAGCTCAATCTTATTCCCGGAGAGGCCAATATTATTTTTGAAGGTACCTATGTAGGCAAAACAATGATAGACCCCAACAGCACTAAAGATACACTTACGCTTACGTTGGGCAGGGACAAAAGAGTAGTGATTAAAAGAGACAAACTGGTAGATATCAGCAGCGTTAAATTCCTGGGTTCCAACAAGAAGCAGGTGTTCAGTTATGAGATCACCGTAAAGAACAATAAGAAAGAAAAGATCTCCATGCTGCTGAAGGATCAATACCCTTTGTCCACCAATAAGGACATAGAGGTAGAAGTGCTGGAAACAAGTGGGGCAGATATAAATAAAGATCTCGGCATCCTGAACTGGAACATAGAACTGGCACCGGGAGAAAGTAAGAAGTATAAATTAAGTTATAGTGTTAAGTATCCTAAGGATAAAATAGTCAACGTAAACTAATATAAAAATTAAAGGGACTGACCCAAAAGGTCAGTCCCTTTAATTACTTCCTATAGCCTTATTTCCATATTCTGTTCGTTCGTTGTTCCAGCAGCATAAAGTCCGCGAGTGCCATAGCAGCCACGGCTTCCAGCACAACCGGAACTCTCAATGCGATACAAAGATCATGGCGGCCCTTCACACTAAATGATTCCACCTCTCCACTCTTTATATTCAGCGTATGCTGTTCTTTAGGTGTACTGGATGTAGGTTTTACCGCTACTCGAAACACTAGCGGGTTTCCATTGGTAATACCGCCAACCACGCCACCTGCGTGATTAGTAGCAGTTTTACCGGTAGCATCCAGGATAGCATCATTGTGCTCAACACCTTTCATCTTTGCAGCAGCAAAACCGGAGCCGAATTCGATACCTTTAATAGCCGGAATGGCAAATACAGCATGTGCGATGGTAGACTCTACAGAGTCAAAGAATGGTTCACCTAAACCAATAGGCAATCCTTCTACCACACACTCTACGATACCGCCTACAGAATCTTTGGCAGCAATAGCAGCTTCCAGTCCCTTTTCAGCATCCGGTAAGCCACCTACTTCAAGCAGTGTAGCTTTTACGGAGATGCCTGCACCTAAGATCTTCTTAGCTATTACACCCGCGGCTACCAGGTTTAATGTAAGCCTTCCACTAAAATGTCCGCCGCCGCGGTAATCCTCAAAGCCACCGAATTTACTGGTAGCTACAAAGTCGGCATGACCAGGGCGGGGAAATTCACGCAGCTTTTCATAATCCGTGCTGCGGGTATTGTTGTTCTCAAATAATATAGTGATCGGTGCACCAGTGGTATGATCGTTGAATACGCCTGATTTTATATGAGGCAGATCATCTTCCTTACGGGGAGTAGTACCTTTTGCACCAGCTTTACGACGGTCGAGATCAGGCATAAAGTCTTCCTGTGTAAGCGGGATACCTGCCGGTATACCATCAATATTAACGCCTACACTGGCTCCATGAGATTCACCAAAAACATTCACCCGGAAAATTCTACCGAAACTGTTCATACTGTTTGTTTGTACTTAAATGATTGCCGTCTCCTGTTTCACTACGCCGCCTATCTTTTGCAGATGATCATAGAACTCAGGATAGGATTTGTTGATCGCTTCTGCTTTTTCTATGGTCACTGGTCCGCTTGCAGTAAGTGCAGCAACTGCACAGGCCATTGCAATACGGTGATCAGCGTGAGAATGTACCAGCCCACCTTTGATGCCTGTACCGCCATGTACCAGCATTTCATCTCCATGCAGATCGATGACGATACCCAGCTTACCAAATTCTTCCTGCAGTGTTTTACCACGGTCACTTTCTTTATGTGCCAGCCTGCTCACACCTAAGATCTTGGAAGTACCGTTGCAGTTCGCCGCCAGTGCTACCAGCGGAGGAAACAGATCAGGGCAATCTGTCGCATCAAAATCAAATGCATTCAGTTCGTTCTTTTCCACTATCATAGTGAAGACACCGGGCAGCAGATGAGCGCCTGCTTTTTCCAGCGCTTCCAGGATGGCTTTATCCGATTGTGCAGAATGTGTATTGAGATGATGTACTTCTACCTTACCCGCTACAGCCGCAGCTACGAGCAGGAACGCAGCACCACTCCAGTCACCTTCTACCGTATATTCACCAGCCTGATATTTTTGTTGCTTACCAAAATGGAATTTCTCGAATTGCGCTTCCGTTACTTTAACACCAAACTGCTCCATGAGTTGCAGTGTTAAGGCAATATATGGTTTGCTTTTCAGATCTTTTACCGTGATCGTTACATCTTCTGCCACAGCACCGTATGCCATTAAGAGGCCGGTGAGGAACTGTGAGCTGAGAGAGCCGTCTATAGTAATATTTTTCGCTTTCAGCGGTCCCTGGATCTTTAATGGCAGCTTACCTTCGAAGGTGCTGCATTTCACATCCAGCTGAGGTAATACTTCTTCAAAGAAGTTCATTGGGCGGGTAGTTAAACTCCCGTGACCATTGATCGTAATAGGCTGTGCTGACAGGGAAGCTATTGGTGTAAACATACGGATGCCCAGTCCGGATTCTCCGCAGTTGATCTCTTTTGAACGGGGATTTACACCATTACTGGAGATTTCTATATAATCTTCTGTTCTTGTTATTTCAGCACCCAGTTTCTGTGCCACATCCAATGCTGCCAGGCAGTCATCGCTAAGGCCGGGATTACGGATAATACTTTTTCCATTGCTCAGCAACGCTGCTGCCACTGCACGCTGCATCGCGCTTTTGGATGGGTTGGCGGTAACAGTGCCTTTTATAATGCCGGGTAAAATTGTTACTTGCATGTTTTCTTATTTTATAGTTCGTCCAGCAGTTGCTTCAGTTCTGAAATAGGCACAGCCTGTGTAAGTGCTTTCCCTATCTCTTCCAGCAATACAAAATGAATAGCATCTCCTTCCCTCTTCTTATCCATTTTGAAGATGTTATATACTTCTTCTTTATTGGATGCAAGCGTAACAGGTAACTGGTAGTCATTAATGAGGCGGATTAGCCTGTTGGTTTGCTCTACGGGCAGGCCTTTCAGCTTTTCTGATATTTTGGCTGCTGCCACCATCCCGATTGCCACTGCTTTACCATGTGCTATATTTTCCAGTTTCTCTACCGCATGCCCCAGCGTGTGACCGAAGTTGAGCCAGCGGCGCGGGCCATTCTCGAACTCATCTTCCAGAACTACTTTTGTTTTCAGTTCCACAGAACGTTCTACCAGGTACTCCAATATAGCCACATCGCGTTGCATCGCTTTATCGCGGTTATCTTCCAGGTAAGTGAACAGGGCGGCATCCATGATACAGGCATACTTGATGATCTCCGCAAAACCGTTGTGCCACTCATCATCGGGCATTGTTAACGGTAAGGAATAATCAAAAAGAATGAACTCCGGTTGACGGATAGTACCCAGCAGGTTCTTATGCTTACCATGATTGATCCCATTCTTTCCTCCTATGGACGCATCTACCTGTGCCAGCAAAGTTGTAGGTACAAATCCTACAGGCATACCACGCATATAAATACTGGATGCATAACCGGTAAGATCTGTAGTCATACCACCTCCAATACCTATCAGCATTGTTTTTCGGTCTGCTTCCAGTTCTATTAACCCGTTGATGATCTGCTCCAGCACATCCTCGCTTTTGTTTTCTTCGCCATCAGGGATCACCAGCTTTTTCCAGCCTGGCAATTTATGCCCGTGGTGTTTGTCCACATTCTCATCCAGTACCAGGACGGACCTGGCAGGATCTGCATAATTGCCTAACTGTAGCAGGCTTTCTCCCATGTAATATTTTGTATTACTATGCTGGAACCGGTAAGATAACGTTCTCATATATTAGTTAGGTCTATTTGTCTTCGTTCATCACTCTGTTCTGCCTGTTGATAGATTCCAGGTGAACTGCATCGAAGTATTTCAGGATGAAATCTTTTGTCAGTCCCAGTTTATCACCTTTGGCAATACCACGTTCCAGAATCTCGTTCCAGCGGTTAGTCTGTAAGATGGTAACGTTGTTTTCCTTCTTGTACAAACCAATTTTCTCAGCAATCTTCATACGGTTACCCAGTAACAGCAGAATCTCATCATCTATCTGGTTGATCTGACCACGTAATTTATCCAGCGCAGAGTTGAAATCTTTTTTATCTGTGCGCTCATGACGCCATACGATACCATCCAACAATTCTGCCAGTCTTTCCGGTGTGATCTGCTGCTTAGCATCACTCCATGCGTTATCCGGATCAATATGTGATTCGATCATCAAACCATCGTAGTCCAGATCTACTGCTTCCTGGGATACTTCCTGCAGAATATCACGACGGCCGCTGATATGACTTGGATCGCAGATCATAGGCAGTTCTGGCATACGGCGTTTCATTTCGATAGGCAGATGCCACATAGGAGCATTACGGTATTCAGTATTACCATAGCTGGAGAACCCGCGGTGGATCAGTCCTAATTTGGTGATACCCGAGTTGCGTACACGTTCCACAGCACCAATCCACAATTCGAGATCAGGATTGATAGGGTTCTTGATCAGTACAGTGGTATCAACACCTCTCAGGGCATCAGCTACTTCCTGCACAGAGAAAGGGTTCACGGTAGTACGGGCACCGATCCAGAGGATATCAACATCATGCGCCAGTGCTTCTTCCACTTGTTTCGCAGTAGCTACTTCCACAGCCACAGGTAAACCTGTCAGTGCTTTTGCTTTCTGCAACCAGGGTAAACCTTTCACACCGATACCTTCGAAAGAACCGGGACGGGTACGGGGTTTCCATATGCCGGCGCGGAGTACATCCACTTTACCGGTTTTAGCCAGCCTCTGAGCTGTTTCCAATACCTGTTCTTCGGTTTCTGCGCTGCATGGACCGGAAACGATCAGCGGTTTCTTATCTGAAGCCGGATCTGAGAATTTTGTTTTTGAGAGTATCTGTTCCATTGTAGTAGTTTTATTATTTCAGGATCTTTTTTATCTTATTTGACTTCTGTATGAGTTTGTAAAATGTATCGTAATCTTCATCTTCCAGCAGTTGTTTCATTTGCTGTAACTGGTGAATATGTTCTTCCAGCACGTCCAGTACATTATGACGGTTATGCTTGAAGATAGGCACCCACATATCGGGAGAACTTTTAGCCAGACGTACAGTAGATTCAAAACCACCGCTTGCCAGTTCAAAGATGCGTCCCTGCTCTTTCTCTTTTTCCAGTACCGTCAATGCCAATGCAAAAGAAGTGATATGAGAGATGTGTGACACATAGGCTGTGTGCAGATCATGCTCTATCGCATTCATGTATACAAGCCGCATCTGCAGTTTGTCTACCATATTCTCAATTACTTCCAGTGCATCTTCATCACTGTTCTTCACATCACAAAGCACCATTGTTTTTTGTGCGAAGAGATTTCTTACAGCAGCTTCCGGGCCGGAATACTCTGTACCGGCCATCGGATGGGCTGCTACAAAGCGCCCTCTTTTGGCGTGACCGGCAACGAGTTGTAATATTTTTTCTTTTGTAGAACCCACGTCCATAATTACATGGTTCGATGCTGCATTATCCAATATGGAAGGCATGATTTGCAACAGCGCATCTACTGGTATTGCCAGTATAATCAGCTCTGAACGTTGCATAGCATCCTGCAGGGTAGCACTCTCATCAATGATCTGCAATTCTTTTGCTTTCTGCAGATTGCTTTCATTCTGATCTACGCCGATAATCCAGTTGGCCACACCCTTTTCTTTCAGACTTATAGCCAGCGAGCCTCCTATTAAACCTGTTCCTACTACAGTTGCAATCATGATTTAAATTTTGATTGGATCCTCTCTAATACTTCATCCAGCGCTTTCTCATCTCTACAGAGACTTACTCTTATATAACCGTTACCGTTACTACCGAAAATACCACCGGGAGTAATAAATACCTGTGCCTTCTGCAGGATCTCATCTGTTAGTTCAAAACCATCTTTTGAAGTAGCTGGTATCTTCGCCCATACAAATAGCCCTACCTGGTCAGTATCAAAAGTACAGTTAAGCAACTGTAACAACCGGAACACTTTTTTACGGCGTCCTTCATATATTTTATTCAGTTCAGTATACCATTCAGGACCCAGTTCCAGTGCTTTCACTGCAGCCATCTGCAACGGCTGGAACATACCGGAATCCATATTACTTTTAAAGCGCAATACTTCGTTGATCCATTCCTGCTTGCCTACCATCATTCCCACACGCCATCCCGCCATATTGGAAGATTTACTGAGAGAATTCAGTTCCAGCACTACTTCTTTTGCACCTGGAGTTTGCAGCAGACTTTGCGGCTCTTTGTTCAGGATAAAGCTATACGGATTATCATGACAGATCAGGATATTATGTTGCAATCCGAATTTTACCAACTTCTCTGCAAATGCGGCATTAAAGCGGGCACCTGTAGGCATGTGTGGATAGTTCACCCACATCAGTTTTACTTTACTCAGATCTTTTTTAGCCAGTGCATCCAGGTCGGGCAGCCAGCCATTCTTTTCTTCAAGATCGTAATCCACTACAGTAGCTCCGCTCAGGTTCACAGCAGAACGGTAAGTAGGATATCCCGGGTTCGGTACCAGTGCCTCATCCCCTTCCTGCAGGTAGGTCATACAAATGTGCATGATTCCCTCTTTGGAACCTATGAGTGGCAGTATTTCTTTTTCAGCATCCAGTTCAACATGGTAGTAGCGCTTATACCATGCCGCCATAGCCTGGCGCAGGGCAGGAATACCTTTATAGCTTTGGTAAGCGTGGGTATCAGGTTTTTGTGCATACTCATTCAAAGCCGCTATCACGGAAGGATGAGGAGGAAGATCAGGGCTGCCAATGCCCAGGCTGATTACCTTAGCACCTGCCTTGTTCATTTCATCTATTTCCCTGAGTTTTTTGGAGAAATAATATTCTTCCGTTTGTTGCAACCGTTTTGCTACCTGTAAGTTCATAAATACTTTTTTTGCTAAGCGCTTAGTGCGTATTTCCTTTCTTGTAAATACCCAATACTTTCAAATGTTCGGTCAGTGATTCTATTTTGTTCACTGCACTCTGAAAATGTTGCAGGTCATCAAATTCAAAGTCCGCATGAAAATAATAGTTCCATTCTTTTGTTGGCATCGGAAAGGATTGGATTTTGCTCAGGTTGATCCCGGCATCAGCCACTTGCGTCAATACCTTTGCAAGGCTCCCTCTGTCATTCGATGTTTGAAAATAAACGGATGCTTTATTAGCGTCTTCCTGTGGTGTTACTCCATTAGGAGAAATCACGAGGAAGCGGGTATAATTATTTTTGATGGTATGAATGTTCGGCGCAATGATTTCAAGGCCATAGATGTCTGCAGCCAGCTTACCAGCAATAGCCGCTGTGCTCTTCAGTTTTTTCTGTGCCACATGTTTCGCACTGAGGGCCGTATCTTCAGTTTCTACCAGTTTCATATGCGGATATTTCTCCAGGAAGTCTGAGCATTGTAACAACGCCATATAATGCGAGTGTACTTCTCTGACATCTTCCAGTGTCTGACCGGGCAGTACCATCAGGTGCTGCTTGATTTGCAGATATACTTCTCCTACTACATGCAGACCAGAGTTTTTCAACAGGCTGTAGTTAGGGAGAATACTACCGGCAATAGAATTTTCAATCGCCATCACTCCTACATCTGCCACCTGCTGTTGTTTCGTTTTTTTCACCAGCTCTGGAAAAGAAGCGCAACACTCAATTTCAATATTCTTACCATAGTACCCCTGAGCAGCTATCTGGTGGAAACATCCTTCAAAACCCTGGATCGCGACACGCATTTTTATTTGTTTGATTTGAATTTGTTAGTTGCTGTAGCAACTAGTATATAAAATGAAAAAGGGCCCCGGTGGAGCCGGGACCCTTTTAATTTGCAACTATTTCATTTCTGCAGTTATTACAAAAGAGTCCCGGCCTTTACGACGTAAAAGAAGTAAAAGAAAAAATAAAAGTAAGAAAGGCTGAAACGTTGTAACATATTGCTTTGAATAAGGTATAAATAAAAAAGGCCTCCCTTTCAGGAGGCCTTTTGCTAGTTTCTTTATATTGTTAAGTACTTACAAACGACCTCCTTATTTCTGGTACCAGAAAAAGTAAAAACCATAAAAGTAACCAAAGGTCGTTTGCTGTATCATATTTGCTTAATTCCGTACAAAAATACATCAGGATTTGAATTGTCCAACCCCTTTAATCAAAAATTACATTCTATCTAATAAAAGAGCTTTAATTCGATATTTTATTCAAAAACAGCGAACTAAACAAGCTTAAACAAAAAAAACCGTCCCAAAGCATTAGCCCGGGACGGTATATAAAAGCCGTTAATTGCTTACCAATAGAATTATTTCTTGATAGAATCAGTAGCAGCTTTAGCAACTGAATCAACAGTAGCTTTAGCAGTATCTGCAACAGCGCTCAATGCTGAATCAGCAACAGCTTTAGATGAATCGATAGACTCAGTTGCAGCAGCTGCAGTTGAATCAGTACCTGTACCAGCACCGCCACCGCAAGAAGTTGCAAATACACCAATAGCTAATGCCAGGAAACCGATTTTCAGTAAGTTCTTCATTTTATTAATTTTTAGGTTTGAAATATTATTTAACTCTTTATACCGGGATTGGAAAAAGGTAACCCAGGATTTTAAAAATATTTTTCAAATGCCCCTTTTTTTAGGGTATATCCCTGGTAGAAGAGCATCTTTAAACGGCTACTGGTCACATTTTTAGGTCCCAAAACTCCTATTTCCACATTTTTTTTCAAACCTGAATAAATTATCATTTGGAAGAATATAACGGGATTCAGTCTTGTAGATTGGTAATGGTCAATGATACACTGCGTCTGCCTGTTTAGTTTTTTAATCTGGCTTTGGAATAAGATTATAGATTAGACCTTTATTATACTTCACCTAAACATCACGGCAAACAAAGGTGTATTTATTGACCATTACCAATCGCGCGGTATCAGCACAATAGGGAAGTCAGCCTTATAGGATAATTGAATCTCTGCTTACCCCTTCGCATTAACTAATTCATAATCAATAGAATAATTTTTCATTGTTCCTCACATAACAAGGATAGAATTTCTAAACATAGCAGGGTGAGCCAGATCGAAACAGTTATATTGATTTGGGATTTGGAATTATTTTCTGCTACTTTGGGTTACCAAAGCCAAATAATAGTATTAATAAGTGAAGCATAATCTGAACATAGAAAGAGATAAGGAATTATTACTGGGGTTAGCCCGTAATGATGACAAGGCGCTGTCAACCATTTATAAGGAGAATTTTCCCTCCGTTTTAAGAATGGTTCTACAGTACAGAGGCTCAGAAGATGATGCGAAAGATCTTTTCCAGGAGGCAATGATCGTATTATACGAGAAAGTGCAGCAGGGTGAGTTTGATCTCTACAGTAAGTTAAAGACTTTTCTGTATTCCATCTGCCGGCATCTGTGGCTCAAAAAGCTGCAAACGGGTAATATGTCACTTGCCATGCCGGACGAACTGGAAGAAATGCTGCCTGTGGAAGATACTATAGAAGAACACGTGAAAAAGGACGAGCAGTTCAGGATCATGGAACAGGCAATGTCAGGTATGGGTGAACCTTGCAAAACTATACTCGAAGATTATTATATAAGGAAAATGTCCATGCAGGACATTTCTGAAAAATTCGGGTATACTAATGCAGAAAACGCCAAGAATCAGAAATACAAATGTCTGATGCGTTTAAAGAAACTATTTTTTGATCAATATAAATCTTAAGATCTGGCAGATCAGATCTTTAAATGAGGTTACAGGCGATGAATGATATGACATTAATACGTGATATAGAACGCTACATGGAAGGCGATATGAGTATGCAGGAAAAAGCTGCATTCGAAGCGCTGCGCCAGTCTAATCCGTTAGTAAACGAGCAGGTACTTGCCCATCAGCAGTTGATCCAGCAGTTGGAAGGTTATGGCCGCCGCGTAGCATTAAAAGATAAACTGGATCAAATCCATGCTTCTCTCGATATGAATGCTGTAAGAGCTGCCTCTTCACCGGCTTCACCAAAAGTAGGATTTATCAGCAGAAGGATGTTAACCAATCTCGCTGCTGCTGCATGTATCGCTTTAATTACATCTCTATCGACTATTGCCCTGATGCAAAAGGCTACCAGGCAGAAAACTACCGCGCAATACGAAGATGTAAGACGTGTTCTGAATAATATCCAGCGTTCACAGAATGCGCTGATCAATGATTTCAACAGTAAAAAGAGTGCTCCTGCTAATCCCGGGACTTACGGTGGCACCGGCTTTGCTATTTCCAATAATGGCTATCTCGTAACCAACTATCACGTTGTAGCTGGCGCAGATTCTATTTATATCCAGAGCACAAAAGGTGAAACATATAAAGCTACCAGCGTATTCGAAGATATTTCCAGCGATCTGGCAATTCTGAAAATCACTGACAGCTCTTACAAGGGACAACCTATTCCTTACACTTTAAAACCACAGGCTATTCCCCGCGGTGAGTATGTGTACACGTTAGGCTTTCCCCGTGATGAAGTTGTTTATGGAGAAGGATATATAAGTGCACAAACCGGCTTTAACGGTGATACCACTGCCTACCAGGTTTCTATTCCTGTAAATCCGGGGAACAGCGGTGCTCCGCTGATGGACAACAAAGGTAATGTTGTAGGTATTGTTACCGGGAAACAAACCACTTCAGACGGTATTGCTTTCGCAGTAAAAACAGCTAACCTGAAACGTTTGCTGGACGAAATGAAAGATAAACTGCCTAAAAAGGAATGGAATCGTAAAAGTCGTATGGAAGGTTTAACCCGTACGGAACAAATTAAGAAAATGGAAGACTTCGTATACCTGGTGAAGGTATACAACTGATCATAAAATATTTCTTTCTATTGGCCTCTGCATGCTAACGGCCACGCTGGAAACAGGGTGGCCGTTGCTTTTTATATTAAATAGCTTATTTCTTCATCCATGCTTTATACTTATCCGTTACCCAGTAAATAAAATCTTCCTGGTTCAACGAACGTATTGTGTTATAATCAGGATAATTATCCTGCATAAAATGCAGGAGGGAATCGCCTTTCAAACTGGTTACACGACTAACAAATAACGGAGTAAATCTTGAATCAATATATTTCTGCATTTCGGCTTTTGCATAAATCTTCTTAAACTCTCTTTTCTGTTTTTCCTTCCTGGAATAACGCGTAAACGGACTAAATACAATACCTGCCCCCTGAGGTGTATTATCGCCTGCCAACCTGTGATTAGGAAGATCCAGGATATAACCAAACTTCTCCCGCCGTTCAAGCGAATCTATCTGGTAAGGCGTCAACCGGGAACTTACTTCAACACTACGCAGTTGCTTCGACTCTACCACCAACCCTATCTCTCTGGTTTCTGTTCCAATAGCCTGTGAAACAACAATACTATCCGGCTTGTAACCTATAAAAGAGAATATAATCAGATCTTTTGGATTAGCAGAGATCTTATAAAACCCTCCTTTATCAGAATACGCCCTCTTACCAGTGCTCTTGTTGAATACGCTTGCATAAGGCAATACCAGCCTGTTGTCCTTATCTACGATACTACCAGTTACCGTTACCTGCTGTGCCTGTGTCCGTACTGCCAGCATGAGTATACTACAACAGCTAACTAGAAAAAATGTGATGAGCCTTCTTACAGGTCTGATTGTCTGCATAGTTTGAGCCTTAATTCGGGTGATTTACAGTCAAGGTAGAAAATGCCCTTCGCTTTACAAAAAAATCCTCCTGGGTAACAGGAGGATTTATGAAAATATTAACCATAATTTATATAAGGTAATATTTACCTTGAACCTCTTATTACCTGCAGAATAATGGCTATAATGGCTATTACAAGCAACACATGTATCAGGCTACCTGCCGAATATACAAATACACCCAATAACCAGCCAATGATAAGTATTACTGCAATAAGATATAATAGATTTCCCATTTTAAGCCGATTTTATGAGTTTAATAACTTCATCTCTTGACTTACCGAGCTTCTGCTGGATTTTTCCAATAAGACGATCTTCCTGACCTTCTTCATATAACAAATCGTCATCAGTAAGATCTGCATATTTCTGCTTGATCTTTCCCTTTAACTCATTCCATGTGCCTTTGATTTGTAAGGTATCCATAACGTAACTTTTTTGGGTGAACTAATAATCTTTACCCTATTAAAGTTCCAAAGACTATGCCGGATACCCTGCACTTACCATGCAGCAGCAATAAGAGTGGTGCTGAACTCCCTGCTTTCTCCTGCTGGCACCGTTAGTAGTCCTATTCCGTTATTAAATGCATTTGGTGCCCCGGTGAGGTTTTCTATGGCAATACTATCACGGTGAGGTGGAATATAGATCTGCAATACAGGATAACAGGTTCCGGGGTAAAAGGTGATATCCACCTGCTTTTTCGGGTCACGCAGCAGACACAAAGGTGCCCCCTTCGTAAAATCCAGCATGAATGAGTTATCAAGCAACTCATCAGATAAACTGGTGAGTTTGGAAAACTTGTTATTAGGCAATAACTTACCCGTAGGAACCAGTTGCGCATTAAATTCCACTATTTGTGTTGAAGCAAACTGTAACTCCATTTCATCTACCGGCGTGCCGGTACTAAAATAGGGATGCCAGCCATCCATAAGCGGAATAGCGGTTCCGGAAAGATTTCTGATAATAGTAGTAATATTCAGCTGAGACCCTCGTAGCAAGCTGTATTGTACTTCGCAAAGATAAGGGAACGGATATCCTGCATCATCTCCGTTGTATTCATGATACATAGTTAATACAGCACTATTTTTATCTGCTACCTGTGCAGTCACATTAAAGGGTACATCATAAAGCAATCCGTGAATAACTTTACCGGGAGATACCGATTTTTCAATCGTATATTCTTTTTGCTGCCATTCATATTTACCGTCAGGAATACGGCAGGCAAAAGGACTCAGCTTCGCACTCCTGAAGTATTCAGACAAATTATTCTGATAATCCTGCAAACTACTGTAGCTGTCTATGATATTCAGCAGTCCCCCATCCTGTGGGACCCGGAAAGCATGCAGTAAGGCTCCGCAAGCAGGAATAATCTCTACCTGTGTGCCACTTTTATTATCAGTGAGAGCAATGATTTCAAAACCCGCCTGATGAAAAATATCGATGGAGAACATGTATGTAAATTACAAAAAAGAAGAGGTATATGAAAGAAATAAAATACCCCGGAAATGAAGCACCCTCTTAGGTTAAAGTAAGAGAAAATGTATTAAATGAACAGCATGCTACTCTATAAGAAGAAGGAGAACTCAATGGTAAAATCAGGGATTGAGGATCACATAAACGACTCTTCAGAATCAGAATAATCTGCAGGAACGAAGTTCATAAATGAGTATAAAAATCTTAAAATCCAGGCTGAAAACATTCTTTTTAGCGAGCTTTCAAATCAACAGCAGTATCAGAAATTTTGCTTAAACATTGCCTTCCGGGATCAATCAGGAAGAGGCGAATTGTTTGTCACCAGTACCTTCCAAGGCCTTTTAAAAGCTGGTATTTAAAAAGTGTCTGACGGTCGTTTAAATGATTAGATGTCTCCATCAAAAGGAATCAAATAAAAAAAAGGAGCTGTATCGTTTTCTGATACAGCTCCCGCTTTCAAAATAATTTCATAGCAGTCAACTATTGTTTGTCTGCTCCTTCTTTTTTCGCAGCATCCTTATGCTCATGAGGTTTACCATCTTTACCTGGTTTACCGTCTTTACCTGGTTTTTCTCCTGGTTTACCATCTTTACCCAGGTGTTCTCCAGGGTTGCCGTCTTTACCTAAATGTTCTCCTGGTTTACCGTCTTTTCCGGGTGCTGGTTTGTCTTTAGGAGCATCTTTTTTGTCCTTGTTCTTACCATCTTTACCTGGTCCTTTCATGTCTTTATGATCATGATGTACACCTGCAGTATCACGTTTTGGATGATCCTGTGCATTTACTGTAAGGGAAGATAAGGCTACAACTAATGTAGGGATGAGGATAGCTGAAATTTTCATAGTAAATATGGTTTTTTTTAACTGCGTAAAGATAGTAATTAAACTCTTTTATAATATGACAAGGCAAAAAGAAAGCTGCTTTTTACGGCAGCTTTCTTTTCTTATATCAACTCAACAAATGAGATTTCTTATCAGATATATTGATTGATAATATTCTCCAGCCATTCCTGTTTACCACTGATATGTTTGGGTTCGCCATTGCTTATCGCAAAATTGCGCAAGTCTTCCAGCGTCAGTTTGCCTTCTTCAAATTCCTTACCCTTACCGCTGTCGAAAGAAGCATAACGGTCTGTACGGAATTTTTTATAAGGAGATTCTGCCAGTATTTTTTCAGCTATGATAGCAGAGCGTGCAAAGGAATCAATACCACCGATATGTGCGTGGAAAATATCTTCCAGGTCGGTAGAATTACGGCGTGTTTTAGCATCAAAATTAACACCACCACCGCTGAAGCCACCTGCTTCCAGGATTACCAGCATGGCTTCTACCATATCATTCAGGTTCATCGGGAACTGATCAGTATCCCAGCCATTCTGCTGATCACCACGGTTAGCATCGATGCTGCCGAGGAAACCATTATCTGCAGCTACCTGCAGCTCATGCTGGAAAGTATGACCAGCCAATGTTGCATGGTTCACTTCAATATTCAGTTTAAAGTCTTTGTCCAATCCGAAATGACGCAGGAAACCAATTACAGTTGCACTGTCATAGTCATACTGATGTTTGGTAGGTTCGCAAGGTTTAGGTTCAATAAAGAAGGTGCCTTTGAAGCCTTGTTTACGGGCGTAATCACGTGCAACAGTCAGAAATTTCGCCAGATGTTCCTGTTCGCGTTTCATGTTCGTATTGAGCAGCGTCATATAACCTTCACGGCCACCCCAGAATACATAGTTCTCACCACCTAAAGCGATGGTAGCATCCAGTGAATTCTTCACCTGCGTACCAGCATATGCCAGCACAGAAAAATCAGGATTGGTAGAAGCACCGTTCATGTAACGCGGATTGCTGAATACATTGGCAGTTCCCCACAGCAGCTTCACACCACTGGCTTTCTGTTTTTCTTTTGCATAATCTACCACCTGTTGCATACGGCTTTCGTACTCTTTGATAGTAGCACCTTCATCTACGAGATCTATATCATGAAAGCAATAATATGGCACACCCAGTTTGGTAATAAACTCAAAAGCAGCATCCATTTTATCCTTTGCACTCTGTACGGCATCAGGTGCCGCTAACCAGGGAAATTCTTTGGTACCCGGACCAAAAGGATCTCCACCGGTTCCGCAGAACGTATGCCAGTAAGACACCGCAAAGCGGAATAATTCCTTCATGGTTTTACCACCAATTTTTCTGTTCTCATCATACCATTTGTACGCAAATGGATTGTTCGATTGAGGACCTTCATAAGCAATTTTACCTATGCCTTTGAAGTACTCCTGATTCCCTAGTGTAATGCTCATTGTAATTCGTTTTTTTGATCCAACGTGTATATGTGTGTAGCTGTAATGTGTCAGCTATTAATAATGTGCTTCAATCCTTCCAGCCATTGCTGGTATATTTCTGCATATTGCGTTTGCAGCTTTGCATCCGGCTCTATTGTAGCCAGGCATTCCATTCCCTTGAACGCCTCTTCTTCCTTATAACAACCTGCACCTATTCCGGCAGCACGGGCAGCTCCCTGTGCGCCATCCGTATTATATAATTCAATCACCACATTCGCTGTATTCGCAAATACCTCACGGAAAAGAGGGCTCAGGAACATATTAGCCCGTCCTGCTCTTACGCGATGAATCTGCAATCCCATATCTGTCATGATATCCATCCCGTATTTCAGGGCGAATACAATTCCTTCCTGGCCTGCACGCAAAAGGTGCTCGCGACTGTGGATATTAAAGTTCAGATTATTAAAAACAGCACCGGTATCTTTATTTGCAAGGATACGCTCAGCACCATTCCCGAAAGGATAGATTTTTAATCCACGGGCGCCGGCTGGTGCTTTACCTGCCAGGGAGTTCATCTCATCATAAGCCAGGTTGCCGGTCATCTGCCGCAGCCAGCTATTAAGGATGCCTGTACCATTCAAACACATCAGCACACCATTACGGGGAGCTTTCTCTGTATCATTCACGTGTACAAAAGTGTTCACACGGCTTTCATTGTCAAAAGCAATATGATCATGCACTGCATATACTACACCCGATGTGCCGGCTGTAGTAGCGGCTTCACCTGGCTTCAGCACATTTAGCGAAAATGCGTTGTTAGGTTGATCTCCTGCCCTGTAAGTAACAGGTGTACCTGCTGCCAGTCCAAGTAATGCAGCTGCTGCCGCAGTTACCTTTCCCTGAATCCCGAAGGTGGGAACAATATCAGACAACAGGGATTGATTGATATTATAATGTTTCAGTAATACCTGGGATGCCTGTCTGCCACTAAAATCCCAGAAGATCCCTTCAGATAATCCGGAGATAGTTGTTGCAGCTTCACCTGTAAGACGCATCGCAATAAAATCGCCCGGCAGCATTATTTTATGAATGCGTGCATAAATCTCAGGTTCGTATTGCTGTACCCAGCGCAGCTTAGAGGCGGTAAAGTTGCCAGGAGAATTTAAGAGATATTGCAGACTCCAGTTATGGCCCAATGTTTCAAAAGCCTCATTCCCTATTTCCACAGCACGACTATCACACCAGATGATAGAAGGACGCAGCACGCGCTGCTCTTTATCTACACATACAAGGCCATGCATCTGGTATGCAATACCAATACCTGCTACCAGCGCTCCATCAAAAGGATGCTGACGTTGTAAGATATGTGTAGCGTTTTGTACTTCCTGCCACCACAATTCAGGGTCCTGCTCGGCCCAGCCAGCTACTGGCGCTTGCATAGGCATTTCCTGTGCAGGACTTACCGCAGTTGCCAGGCATTTACCTGTTTCAATCTCCATCAAGGCCGCCTTCACAGAAGAAGAGCCTAAATCATAACCAATCGTATATTTCATATTATAAAGCCAGAATGCCTGGTTTCCCCGGCATTTAATATTTGGATAAATCTATAACAGCACTATAAACACGGAGAGCTGACTAAAAAGGATCCCCCCTCTCGGGTAAGATGATGGAGACTAAATTGCTTTTACGCGATTCTTAACGCCTTCATTTTACTTTTTAGTCAGCCCCTGATTTCAAACTCTGTCAGGAGTCGTCTCGTGTTTGTAACAAAAGATTATTAATAACTTTTTAGACACTGCTGGAAGTACAAAGTTTGTAGCCTACCAGTATGCCGCGTATAATGCAATCAGGATACCGCAAACCAGAATAGCGATAACGGTGAAAGATGTAGATGTTCTGAACATAGAAGAATCTACTTCCAGTCCTTTAGGTCCATCTGCAGCCACAACCCGTTTAGGAGCTATCAGTGAAATCAGGATCATACCAACCACACAGAATATGAATACAATACCCATACGGTCAAGGAATGGTATTTCATATACACCTGCAGCATTAGGTGCTGCAAATCCGATGCCGCTAAGGAAAGAAAGATCTACCGCATCAGGCAGGAACTTCAGCACGAAGGAAAGAACAACCCCTCCAATCATCGCAAACAATGCTGCAGATGGAGTAGCCCGCTTCCAGAAGAAGCCCAGTACAAACATGGCAAAGATACCCGGAGAAACGAAACCGGTATATTCCTGAATAAACTTGAATCCACCTTTTTCTATACCAAGGAAAGGAGAGATCACGATAGCTAGTATCATTGCGATAACAACAACCCAGCGACCAACGTTTACAATTTCCTTTTCATTGGCTTTTCTATTAAAGATCTCTTTATAGATATCCAGTGAGAAGATCGTAGAGATACTGTTTGCTTTACCTGCAAGGGAAGCCACAATCGCAGCAGTTAATGCAGCAAAAGCCAGTCCCTTCATACCTATCGGCAACAGGTTCATTAATACAGGATAAGCATTATCCTGGTTCACTACTCCTTCTTTAAGCATTTCAGTCTGGAACATTCCCTGTTGATGCAGTACATAAGCTGCAATACCAGGTAATACTACAATCACAGGCATGAGGAGTTTCAGGAAACCGGCAAACAGCAGACCGCTGCGTGCAGTTTTAAGATCCGCTCCCAATGCGCGTTGCGTGATATACTGGTTACATCCCCAATAGTTCAGGTTCACAATCCACATACCACCTACCAGGATCGATAATCCAGGTAAATCCAGATAATGCGGGTCATCCTTCTTTAAGATCATATGGAAATGATCATCTGCGTGCTGCGTTAACAGGTGGAACCCTTTAATAACACCGGTTTCACCAAAATGTTCGGATACCAGGCTGAGTGCCAGGTAAGTAGTAGCCAATCCTCCCAGGATCAGGAAAAACACCTGGATTACATCCGTATAACCGATCACTTTCATCCCTCCCAGTGTAATGAATACAGCAAATATTGCCAGTAAACTCATACAGAGATAGAAATTAATGCCGGAAATAGTGTTGATAGCCAGCGCTCCAAGATAAAGGATAGAGGTCAGGTTCACTATCACATACAACAACAGCCAGAACACCGCCATGATGGTGCTCACTGTTTTATTATACCGCGTTAGCAGGAACTGCGGCATTGTATAAATCTTGTTTTTGAGATAGATGGGAAGAAAAAATACAGCTACTACTATCAAAGTAGCCGCTGCCATCCATTCATAGGTGGAAATAGCCAAACCAATTGCGAAACCGGAACCAGACATACCAATGAATTGCTCCGCAGAAATATTAGAGGCAATCAATGAGGCTCCGATAGCCCACCAGGTAAGAGATCCTTCCGCCAGGAAAAAGTCTTTTGAATCGGTAGTTTTTTTCTTTTTTTTCTGGTAGATATAGAAACCGTAACCGGCAACAATCAGAAAATACACTAAGAAAACAACATAATCGAGGAATTGTAAGCTCTTTTGCATAAAATCAACGTGGTAAAAAGAAATTAATAAGCAATCAATATAGCAACATTTTAATTAAATGTAAAATTTACATTTAAAATTATAAAACAGTTTGTGTAATAGCTAATTATTTTTCATCTTATTGTAGTAATAAATTAGCCAATTGTTCTCCAACTATGGAACCGATAGCCACTCCCATCCCCCCCATCCGTACTCCGAGTGCGATATTCGGAGAATATTTCCGGATTAGTGGCTTTCGTGTGTCTCCAAAAGCCATAATTCCTGTCCACCGTTCAGTAATAGTAAAAGAATGTGCAGGCAATATAATATTGTGAAGCCGGTTTTCCAATTGTTGTTGGATCTGTTGGTTAAGGTCAAACTCCGTGGTAGCCTCTGTGGCAAAGTCAAGATTTCGTCCGCCGCCGAATAATACCCTCCCCTGCAGCTCGCGAAAGTAATAGTAGCCTTCTTCCATGTGGAATATGCCGCGAAAGGGCAGGTTGGGGATTACGCTTGTCATTAGTACTTGCCCCCTGCCCGGTTGCAGGGGTACATCCGGCAGTAGCTCACGGGTAAATGCGTTGGTACATATGGCCAGTCCCCGGCAATGAAAGGTGATATCCTTCACCGTTACGTGTACCCCGACACCTGTATCTTCTATATTGTTAATAGGGCAGCCGGTTTTTATCTCTACCCCCTTACTAATCGCAATATCTATGAGGCAGCGCATCATTTTGCCGGTGTTCAGCTCTCCTTCGTAATTGTTCTGCACCAGCGTCTTCACGTATTGGGGATTAAAGCCAAAACGGTTATTTATCTGCTTAAATGCCGGGCCACCAAGTACAGGCTGCAGAAGGCTATTTACCTCCTCCATCCGCTTCAGTGCAGGTTCTTCCGCATCGCTGATCAGTTCATAACTGCCCCGTTCCCGATAATCCATATTGGCATCCCCAATCCGTTGCCGTAACAATTGCAGACCATTACGACGTAACTGTAATAAAGCCACTACCTCTGTAGCTGGCATCAATTTCAGATCGGCCAGCAATTCGGTAAGGCTACCGATACAGGCAAAACCGGCATTTTTGGTGCTTGCTCCTGTGGGTAAGATTTCTTTCTCCAGAACCAGTACCCTGGCGTGTGGTTGCAGTTCCTTCAGACTGATAGCGGCAGACAATCCTACTATGCCGCTACCGGCAATTATATAATCATATTGTAAAAGATGTTGTTTTTCCCAAAAACTAAGCATGAGAAAGCGTTAAAGGGTTAACACCACTTTTCCTGTTACATGATGTGATTCCAGCAGTTGATGGGCCTTTGTTACATCCATTAAAGGAAAGGTAGCAGCTACTTTTATTTTTAGTTGCCCACCTGCCAGCAATGCAGCTATTTGATCCATCCGCTCACCATCTGGTCTTACAGACATCCATTTTACCTGCACCCCCTTTTCACGGGCTTTTGCTATAATAGCGGGATCATCTTTATACATACTGGGAAGAGATACCAGGATTCCTCCAGGCTTAAGTATATCCAGGGAGCGCAGGGCTATTTCTCCACCCATACCATCTATTACTACATCTACCGGTTCTATAGCGCTTTCAAAGGGTTGTGCTTTATAATCGATCACAGCGTCGATACCCAGTTCCCTTAAAAAGGCATGGTTATTTTCAGAGGCGGTGCCTGCTACAAAACAACCTTTCCATTTTGCCAGTTGAACAGCTATATGTCCTACACCACCTGCTGCCGCATGGATCAGCACCCGCTGTCCTGCTGTTGCTTCTGCATGATCGAATAATGCGGCCCAGGCCGTTAATGTAGCCAATGGTGTGGCTGCTGCGTCTATAGAAGAAACATTTTTAGGGATAATCGCAAACTCGTTTTCCTGCACTACAGCATATTCCGCATAGGCACAGCCCAGTTGAGGAAAATTACTTAACCCAAAGATCCGGTCGCCGGTATCAAACTTACTCACACCATCTCCCAGGCTCACCACTTCTCCCGCAATATCCCAACCTAAAATGGCAGGCAGGGAGATACCTGCGGCATATCCTTTACCCATGCGGGTCTTATAATCCACAGGGTTTAATCCTGCCGCTCTTACTTTCACCAGTACCTGCTCTGCTGCAGGTAAAGGCACGGGCACTCTTTCTATCCTGAAGACGCTAGCGGCTCCAAATGCCGGTAGCACAGCAGCCTCCATCAAATTACTCATGTCTACATATTTTATTCAATGTACCTGATTATTATAATATGCAGCATTGAAGTTAAAAGTATTTACTGTTTTATAACACGATAATAATGGATAGCCTGTGTAATTTCTTTGCCAAGCCTAGTACTTTAAACAGGAGATAAGCAGGAGGTAAACAGGGGTTAAACAGGTTTTAAGCGAACTAACACCTGTTTAACCCCTGTTTACCTCCTGCTTACCTCCTGTTTATAATGCATGTCACATATAAGATATCCATATACTACCCCTGAAGTCATCGCATAAAAAAACGGCTCCATTACCAGAATGAAGCCGTTTAAAAACTAAGTATAACATCTACACTAAATACCCAAAAAGATTATCATCTTTATTAAGTTCTGTATAGTGAATATTGTATTTATTAAAGTTTGCAATAAGGATATCATAATCCTCTTTGTTCTTCAGTTCTACACCTATCAGCGCAGGTCCCATCTCCTTGTTATGCTTCTGAATAAATTCAAAACGGGTAATATCATCCGTAGGGCCTAATACATGATTTACGAATTCTTTCAATGCTCCCGGACGTTGTATGAAGCGGATAATGAAATAGTGTTTTAATCCTTCGTATAACAGTGACCGTTCTTTTATTTCCTGCATGCGGTCAATATCATTATTGCTACCGCTCACCACACACACTACTGTTTTGCCTTCTATTTCTTTAGCAAAATCTTCCAGTGCAGCCATAGACAAAGCACCGGCGGGTTCTACCACAATAGCATCTTCGTTATACAGTCTTAATATAGTGGAACACACCCTTCCTTCCGGAACCAGGTGCATCTTAGACAATACATCTTTGCATATTTCGTAGGTGAGATTGCCCACTCTTTTTACAGCAGCACCATCCACAAAACGTTCTATTTCGGGAAGAGTAATAGGGCCCCCATTTTCCAGTGCACGCAACATAGAAGGAGCCCCTTCCGGTTCTACACCAATAATTTTAGTATCAGGACTATACGCCTTAAAATAAGTTCCCACACCAGCAGCCAGCCCGCCACCACCAATAGGAACAAAGAGATAATCTATGTTAGTCAGGTCTTCCAGTATTTCAACTGCTACGGTACCCTGTCCTTCAATGATTTTCGGATCATCGAAAGGAGGAATAAAAGTCATGCCATGTGTTTTGGTATATGCCTGTGCTTCGGCAGAGCAATCATCAAATGTATCTCCAACCAGTTTTATCTGTATGTTATCACCACCAAACATGGTTACCTGGGTCACTTTCTGTCTTGGTGTAACGATAGGCATGAATACCACGCCATGTATATCCATTTGTCTGCAGGCATAGGCAAAGCCCTGTGCATGATTGCCTGCGCTGGCGCAGGTAACCCCTTTGGAAAGTATTTCTTTATCCAGGCTGCTGATCATGTTGTAGGCCCCGCGCAATTTATAGGAGCGTACAATTTGCATATCTTCTCTTTTCAGATAAATATCTGCATTATACCGGCGGGATAAGGTAGCACTATAAGAGAGAGGAGTGCGGGTTACCACCGACTTTAACTTCGCCGCTGCATCGAGTATATTGAGAGGATCTACACTTGTAATTACCTGAGACATTTTACTAAATTAAAATGATCAATTACGGATAAGGAATAATGTATCCCCCGTCCGCAATTGATCATTATCGTTATGAGTTTTATTATGCGTTTGGACGCAGCTTTCTTACAGCCGCACCTGCCTGCCACATTTCGCTTTCGCGGAGTTCTTTCAGTTCTTCATCCAGTTTAGCACGGTAATCAGGCGTACTGTTGGAAGCGATAGAACGGGCAGCTTCTTTACCTGCTTTTACGCTGGCATATAATTCTTCAAATACTGGCTGGCTGGCTGCTTTAAATTTCTTCCACCAGTCGAGCGCACCACGCTGAGCAGTAGTAGAACAGTTAGCATACATCCAGTCCATACCATTTTCTGCTACCAGTGGCATCAGAGACTGTGTCAGCTCTTCAACTGTTTCGTTGAATGCTTCTGATGGAGAGTGACCATTCTTACGCAGTACTTCGTACTGAGCAGCGAAGATACCCTGGATAGCACCCATCAGAGTACCACGTTCGCCGGTAAGGTCGGAAGTAACTTCTTTCAGGAAGTCAGTTTCGAACAGGTAACCGGAACCAACGCCAATACCTAAAGCGATTGCACGCTCACGGCCACGGCCGGTAGCATCCTGGAAAATAGCGAAGCTGGAGTTCAGACCCTGACCAGCCAGGAACAGTCTGCGCAGAGAGGTACCGGAGCCTTTAGGGGCAACCAGGATCACATCCACATCAGCCGGAGGTATAATACCAGTTTGATCTTTATAAGTGATACCAAAACCATGGGAGAAATACAGTGCTTTACCTGCAGTCAGATGTGGTTTTAAAGTAGGCCACAAAGTGATCTGACCAGCATCGCTCAACAGGAACTGAATGATAGTACCTTTCTTGGCAGCTTCTTCGATTTCAAACAGTGTTTGACCAGGTACCCAGCCATCAGCAACGGCTTTATCCCAGGTTTTAGATCCTTTACGCTGTCCTACAATCACGTTAAAGCCATTGTCTTTCAGGTTCAGTGCCTGGCCCGGACCTTGTACGCCATAACCAATTACTGCTATCACTTCATTCTTCAGCACTTCTCTAGCCTTTTCCATGGGGAATTCTTCTCTGGTTACTACGTCTTCCAGTACCCCGCCAAAATTGATGGTTGCCATGTTTTGATAGTGTTTTTTGTTGTTTTTGTGCCGCAAGCCCTTAGCCGCCAGCTTTTTGTTATTAAATTATTTTTGATCAGATACTTTCTTCTGCTGCTGTTATCGTGGATGTACTGCTATAATCAGCCGGTGGCAGATTATCAGTATGCAGTCCGGCCAGCTCTTTCAGATGATCATGAAAACGGCGGCTCCATTTTACAATAGCTACTCTGCCGCTTTTTGAATATTCAATCAAACCATAAGGTGCCAGCTTCTGCTGTAATGATATCAGTTCATGCTGGTGGCCGGTCTTCTCAATTACAAAATATTCATCCGTAATAGTGAGTATTCTTGCCTGGTTCTCACGAATCAGCTTTTCGATATTCCCGTTCTGTAATGATTTTGTAGAGATCTTATAGAGCGCCAGTTCCTGGTATACTACTTCATCTTCGTCATGTACAAAGGCACGGTGTATTTCTATCAGCCTTTCTATCTGGCCAACTATCTTTTCCAGCTTAGACCTTTCGGAAAGTACTGTGATGATAAATTTGTATACACCGGGTATCTCTGTTTCAGCCGTAGTAAGGCTGGTGATGTTGATACGGCGGCGTGTAAAGATAACAGTGATACGGTTCGTGATACCGATCCTGTCTTCCGTATATACCGTTACTGTATATTCTTTTTCCATAGTGTTCTTGTTTAATCGAGCCTGATATTAGCTATCGGGGCGCCCGCAGGTACCATTGGGAATACATTACCTTCCTGTTCTACTACTACTTCCAGCAGATATGCACCTTTGTGCGCCAGCATTTCGTCAATAGCAGCATCAATTTCTCCACGGGTGCTTACCTTCTTGCCTGGGATATAAAACCCTTTGGCAATCTGCACAAAATCAGGATTTATCATCTCTGTAGAAGAATAACGCTTATCATGGAACAACTGTTGCCACTGACGCACCATACCCAGGAAGTTATTGTTGAGGATCACTATTTTCACGCCTATTTCAGACTGATAAATAGTACCCAGCTCCTGTAAAGTCATCTGGAAACAACCGTCTCCGATGATCGCTACCACTTCCTTTTCAGGTACACCTACCTTGGCTCCCATTGCTGCCGGTAAAGCAAAACCCATCGTACCCATACCACCAGAAGTGATATTGGTATTCGGATCTTTAAAACGATAATAACGGGAAGCAATCATCTGGTGCTGACCAACATCTGTTACCAGTACTGCATGACCACCTGTTTTTTCAGATATCCTGCGGATAACTTCCGCCATCTTCAGCTGATCACCTTCAGGATATAATTCAGGTTGAATAACCTTCTCATGCTCCTTCTTATCTGCTTCTTTAAACTCCTGCAACCATTCGTCGTGTTTCGTTGCATTTACTTTTCCAATCAAAGCCTTCAGAGCCGTTTTAGCATCTGCATGTACAGGCACATCTGCTTTGATGATCTTATGAATCTCTGCCGCATCTATTTCAATATGGACTACTTTCGCCTGCTTGATATAATGCGTTACATCACCAGTGATACGGTCGTCAAAGCGCATCCCTACAGCAATCACCACATCACATTCATTTGTCATGATGTTAGGCGCATAGTTGCCATGCATCCCCAGATATCCTACATATAAAGGATGATCTACCGGAACAGCAGACAATCCTAATAAAGTAGAAGCGATAGGAATCTGTGCCTTTTCAGCAAAAGCAATCAGTTCCTTTTCAGCACCGGAGATCAGTACACCGTGACCACAAAGTATATACGGTTTTTTTGCACTGTTGATGAGTGCAGCAGCCGCATCTATCGCAGCAGGGTCCAGTTCGGGAACCGGGCGGTAACTGCGGATATAATCACACTTTTTATATTCGTAATCAAATTTGGCAGCCTGTGCATTCTTGGTAATATCTACCAGTACAGGACCGGGACGGCCGCTGGCAGCTATGTAGAATGCTTTAGCAATAGCGCCTGGAATATCTTCGGGACGAGTTACCTGGATGTTCCACTTAGTGATAGGCATTGTAATACCTATTACATCCGTTTCCTGGAAAGCATCTGTACCTAATAGTGCAGCTGCTACCTGGCCAGTGATACATACCATAGGAGTTGAATCCATATAAGCATCTGCCAAACCTGTTACCAGGTTGGTAGCACCCGGGCCGGAAGTGGCAAATACCACCCCTACCTTACCAGAAGTACGCGCATATCCCTGGGCAGCATGTGTAGCACCCTGTTCATGGCGGACCAATATATGATGGACTTTGTCCTGGAAATCGTACAGGGCATCGTAAATAGGCATAATTGCGCCTCCGGGATAGCCGAAAATAGTTTCGACACCTTCTGCAATCAGCGAGCGGATCACGGCTTCAGAGCCTGAGATATTCAGTGTGTCCGCAGTTAGCTCAAACTTCTCAGTTGGCTTAGTCTTCATCGGTAACACATCCTTCTGTTGCATTTTTAACGAGTTTTGCGTACTTAAATAGGATTCCATTGGTAGCTTTCAAAGCGGGCTTGATCCATTTTGCCCTGCGGGATGCCAGTTCTTCATTGCTCAGCTGCACGTTAATCTTATTACTCACTGCATCTATTTCTATTATGTCGTTGTCCTGTATCAGCCCGATGTTACCACCTTCCTGTGCTTCAGGCGTAATATGCCCTACCACAAAACCATGTGTACCACCAGAGAAACGGCCATCTGTAATCAGCGCTACGCTTTTACCTAAGCCCACACCCATGATTGCGGAAGTAGGTTTCAGCATTTCGGGCATACCGGGAGCCCCTTTAGGGCCTACCTGCCTGATTACCACTACATCACCTGCTTTCACACGTCCGCTGGTGATACCTGCAATCAGTTCAAACTCACCATCAAACACACGTGCAGGTCCTGTGAAACGTTCCCCTTCTTTACCGGTGATCTTGGCAACAGAACCCAGTTCAGCGATATTACCATACAGCATTTGTATGTGACCGGTTTCTTTCAGTGGTGTTTCCAGCGCCCTGATGATATCCTGTGTTTCAAATTCAAGATCTGGTACACTTTCCAGGTTCTCTGCTATCGTTTTACCTGTTACTGTCAGGCAGTTACCATGCAGGAAACCTTTCTTCAGCAGATATTTCATTACCAAAGGAACACCACCGATATTGTGAAGGTCTTCCATCAGGTATTTACCGCTTGGTTTCAGATCGGCTATCAGCGGTGTTTTATCACTGATACGCTGAAAATCTTCTAAACCGAATTTCAATCCCACAGATTTTGCGATGGCAATGAAATGCAGTACGGCATTGGTACTACCTCCCAGTGCAATGATCACTGTAGCAGCGTTTTCAAATGCCTCGTAAGTCATGATATCCGAAGGCTTGATATCTCTTTCAAGCAGCAGGCGGATATATTTACCTGCCTCAGCACATTCCTGTTGTTTTTCCTTGCTCAAAGCAGGGCTGGAAGAGCTGTAAGGTAAGCTCATTCCCAGCGCTTCTATCGCAGAGGACATTGTATTAGCGGTATACATACCCCCGCAGGCGCCGGCGCCAGGACAGGAATGCATGATAATACCTTTATAATCTTCCTCATCCAGGTTACCGGCCATTTTCTGGCCCAGTGCTTCAAACGCTGAGATGATGTTTAAGTCTTGTCCTTTGTATTTACCGGGTGCAATAGTGCCCCCGTATACCATGATAGAAGGGCGGTTTAAGCGGCCCATTGCCATCAGGGAGCCCGGCATGTTTTTATCACAGCCCGGAACGGTGATCAGTGCATCATAATATTGTGCACCACATACAGTTTCGATGGAATCAGCAATCAGATCACGGCTGACCAGGGAATAGCGCATACCGGGTGTACCATTACTCATACCATCGCTGACGCCTATGGTATGGAAAGTAAGTCCGACCAGGTCATTTGCCCATACGCCTTTTTTGACCTGTTGAGCCAGGTCATTGAGGTGCATATTACAGGTATTACCGTCGTAGCCCATACTGGCAACGCCTACCTGTGCTTTTTTCAGGTCTTCTTCCGTTAAACCTATCCCGTATAACTGTGCCTGTGCGGCCGGTTGGGTGGGATCCTGGGTGAGCGTTTTACTGTATTTGTTCAGTTCCATCTGTTGTTATATTTCCTTAGTTGCTATTTCCATATACCGGTTGCTTGTTGCATCGGTATGGTTAATCATATTAAGTAGGATGCAAAATAGCTGTGAAATGAGGCAAGTTCCAAACCAACAATTACCGGTTAGCCGGTCTTCAAATCTGTTAAATTTACGCCCAAATCCTTACTGGCATTGCATAACGTGATCTTAAAAATCCAAAATCCAAAAGTTCAGAAGAGCTTCCTTAGCCTGTTTATTTAAGACATTTTAAGGGCTGTTTTTGTCATTCCTGCGGAAAAGTGATCGGACGGCCGGAAGCCGTCTGACCACCCGCAGGTATCTATTCTTATCTAAATTATATACAAATACTGCCCCCGTTCCGGGTTTCACCCGGAATATGGCAACATTTATGTACTGAACACCAGTAGTTTACGCTACTTTAGCCGCTTCACGTTTAAATTCTTTTCCCAGTACTTTGGCTTTGTATGCCTGTTGCAATACTTTACCCAATGATTCTGCCCATGGTTTACCAAACTTTTGGTTATCCAGGGATTCAAAGCCTATCACTTCGGCAGCAGTACCACAGAAGAATGCAGCATCAGCTGTTTTCAGCTCTTCTATAGTAAACAGTTTTTCTTCCAGAGGAATATCCAGTTCCTTGCACAGTTCAATTACAGTAGCACGGGTAATACCAGGCAGAATGTTTCCCGGAGGAGGAGTGAAGATCTTACCGTCTTTTTCGAAGAAAAGATTAGCTCCCGGACCTTCAGCCACAAAACCGTTCATATCCAGCAGCAATGCTTCATCGAAACCTTTTTCCTTTGCTTCCTGCGAAGCGAGGATAGAGTTTACATACAAACCGGCAGATTTAGATTCTATTTTAAATGCTTTAGGGTTCGGACGTTGATAAGAGGACGTCAGCACACGCAGCAATTTCTCACCAAGATAAGCACCCCAGTCCCATGCACAGATTAATACATGTGTTTGAGAAGCAGCTTTTAATGTCATGTTTGGTGGACAAAAAGCAAGCGGGCGGATATAAGCTTCTTCAAGGTTGTTCAGTTCCAGCACTTTGTAACAGGCCGCAATTAACGCCTCATTGTCAAAATTGTAAGGAATGTGGATCAATTCACATGAACGCTTAAATCGGTCAAAATGTTCCTTTGCCTTAAAGATCTTTACTTCCCCACTAGCAGTCTTGTAAGCACGAATGCCTTCAAACACAGCGTAACCGTAATGTAAAGATTGACCATACAGGTCAGTTGTAGCCGCGGTGGCTTTTTTGAACTCTCCGTCAATGTAAAGAATGGTGTTCTCGTTGTAATAGCTATACATATAATTCAGATATTAAGAAATCGTGTTTATACAGGCATAAAAAAATCGCCTTCCTTTTGTGGAGGAAGGCGATTTGTTATCGTTTAGTGATTATACACAGTTACCTATCCTCCAACTTGGTGGCTAATAATGACAACGACAATCACGACCAGTGTGATAGCCCAATTGAGCTCTGGTACGATTTGACTGATCTTGTTGTTGTCTTTATTTACCCACATGGAGGTGTTTCGTTTTTGCTTCTACAAAAGTATTGGTCATGAAAGTAAAAACCAATACAATTTTAAAATTTAGTCAATTCGCAAACAAATGTTCACTTTTTGAAAATATTAAAATATAAGTGCCATTCTTTAGATCAAATCTGGTTTGTCACCCGATTTATTATACATAATCCGGCCCTATTTCCACAGATTGTCTGGATATTCCCCACTTTCTACCAGGGCAGAGAGGCTGGTTTGTACCCCCGGAGCATCCTCTTTATAAGTTACACCGAACCATTGTGCTGCACAAGGCAATACATTTACAACACCCAGTTTATTCTTAATAAAGTGATCTACCACAATCGGAATAAAGAATTCGGACTTCGGCTTGTCTCCATCCTTTGCCAGGAAGTCTTTAAACAGTTGCTGACTTAATGTAAATACAGAAGGATGGAAACCCCAGAAGTTCATGGATACAGGTGTATCGGCCGCCAGTGGATGCTTGCTGCCATCTGCATCTTCATATACTATCTGATTACCATCTTTATACACTTTTGTTCTTTCGTTTATGGCTGCCAGATTACCCTTCTCATCTGCTGCACACACACCACGGGAAACAGAACCATGCTCACTGATGGTTTTGCCAAGTTCATACCCTACTACACTGTATACATCTGGTTTACAGGCATTCTGCAGGAAAGTAGCCATCTTTTCAAAGGAATCACGGCCATAGAAGTCATCGCCATTAATTACAGCAAAAGGCTCATTAATTGCATCCTTTGCACATAATACAGCATGAGCAGTACCCCACGGCTTGGAACGGTCTGCGGGTACAGGATATCCGTTCAGATAAGCATCCATTTCCTGATAAACATAATCAACTGCTACCCTGCCTTTTAGCTTGGGTTCGAAAATTTCGCGAAATTCAGCTTCAAAGTCTTTACGGATAATAAACACAATCTTGCCGAAACCAGCCCTGATTGCATCATAGATAGAGTAGTCGATAATGGTTTCTCCGCTCGGGCCAAACTGCTGTATCTGCTTTAAACTACCGTAACGGCTAGCCATGCCGGCTGCTAAAATCAATAAAGTAGGTTGCATTTTTTTGAACTTGTTTTAAATTGTGATCACTGTGTTAGCGAAATTTCCAGGGGCTAAATTTAATGATTAAAAGTATTTTCACACTTTCTTTTTGCTTATCATAGCTTCTTTTAATGTTTTATTAAAGTAGCATGTAATACGACGCCCGGGGCCAGATGTCTGCAAACTCCGTACCAAGTAAAAATAACAATAACGCATATCTTATGAAGAAATTACTGTTGTCTGCATTAGCAATGTTATACTGCTTCTGGGGTATGGCACAATTAAAAACGGGAGATATTACCATTATTCCGGAGCCGGAATATCTTAAACCACTGCCGGGAAGTTTTGTGTTGAATGACCACACATTGATCCACTATACAGGGCAGGCAGGGAAAACAACAGCAGATCTGCTGCAAGCCTTTCTGAAAGCCAATTACAATATTGAGCTGCAGATCAGCAATGCACCATTACCAAAAATGCCCCAGCAGCCTGTTATCAATTTCGTAGATGTTTCAGGGAATAACCCTGAAACAAATTCTATGATCTATCCTGAAAGATATGAACTGGATGTGAATGCAGGTACAGTTTCCCTCAAAGGCGATGCTGCCGGACTTTTCTACGGATTACAAACATTACAGCAACTGTTGCCTTTAGAAAAAAGTACAACCATTCATATACCTGGAGTGCAAATCATTGACAAACCTCGCTTCGCCTACCGCGGTCTGATGCTCGATGTAAGCCGTCATTTCTTCCCTCCTTCCTACATCAAACAGTTTATTGATGTAATGGCACAATATAAGTTTAACCGTTTCCACTGGCACCTTACAGACGATCAGGGATGGCGTATAGAGATAAAAAAATATCCACGCTTACAGGAAATCGCTTCTCAGAGAAAAGAAACAATCGTAGGCCATCACCGCTATAGCAACGGGTTTGATGGAAAACCTTACGGAGGATATTATACTCAGGATGAAGTACGTGATATTGTGAAGTATGCTGCCGAAAGGCATATTACCATCATTCCGGAAATTGAAATGCCGGGGCATTCACAGGCAGTGCTGACTGCATATCCCAGCTTCGGCAATACCGGCGGGCCTTACGAGGTACGCTCCACATGGGGCATCTCTAAAGATATACTTAATCCAGTAAACGATTCTGTGTTCACTTTCCTGGAAGATGTACTCATTGAAGTAATGGATCTTTTTCCAGCTAAGTATATCCATATAGGTGGGGACGAATGTTTGAAAGACAGATGGAAAGAATCTCCACAGGTGCAGGAACTGATAAAGAAACTCGGCTTAAAAGATGAACATGCATTACAGAGTTACTTCATTCAGCGCATTGAGAAATTCGTAAACAGCAAAGGACGTAATATCATAGGCTGGGATGAGATCCTGGAAGGCGGACTGGCACCAAATGCTACAGTGATGAGCTGGCGCGGCGAAGAAGGTGGTATTGCTGCGGCGAAAGAAAAACATGATGTAATCATGACGCCCAATACTTATCTATACCTTGATTATTACCAGGGGCATCCGGCTACTGAACCTCTGAATGCAGGTGGTTATCTTCCTTTATCTACTATATACAAATATGAACCACTACCGCCTTCTCTGAATGCAGAAGAACAAAAATATATCAAAGGTGTACAGGCTAATATCTGGACAGAATTCATTCCGGATAATCTGATGGCAGATTACATGGTATGGCCCCGTGCACTGGCATTATCAGAAACTGCATGGTCGCCCGCCAGTAAAAAGAATTATAATCGTTTCCTGAAAAAAATGCCTGCAGAACTGGCCCGGATGGAAAAAGAAAATATCAATTTCCGGATCCCCGAACCTGCCGGGCTGGAAAGCAAACTTGTTATAGCACCTGCTGCCATCGTTAAACTTACCCCTCCTGTAAAAGGAGCTGCTATTTATTACACCACAGATGGTAATCAGCCAGGCATTAACAGCAATCGCTATACACAGCCAATTCATTTGCAGGTGCCTGCAAACGGATCGGTAAAGCTGCAATGTATTGTAGTTACACCTTCCGGTCGTAAAAGTCCCTTGTATAGTGCTACTTATATAAACAGTGTGTATCAGCCTGCAGCCGATATAAAACCTGAAAAAGAAGGAATCCATTTCTCTCTCAATAACAATATCACCCTCAGTCAAACGAAACAGATCCCTGCAAAAGCAGACAGCACAGGTATCATATCCGGCATTCAGATCAGAACGTTCCTCGACCAGGGAAAAACCAACTACAGTGTAACCTGGGAAGGATATGTAAAAATAGATACTGACGGATTATACGAGTTCCATGTGAATGCAGATGACGGAGCCGTTTTATACATAGACGATAAACCGCTGGTAGATAATGACGGCACACATACCCTTACAGATAAAACAGCTTTCAGTGCATTACGTAAAGGTTTCCACAAAATAAAAGTACAGTACTTCAATGCAGGTGGTAACATGTGGCTGGACGTATTCATGTTTAAAAACGGTGAAAAAATAGATTTAAATAAATACTTGTTTACTAACATAGACGTTCATTAAAAGAACAAACGGAGACCAGTAGATTTGAATAACATGGAGGTTGATTACAGGAATATTATACTGCAAAATATTACTCCTTCATGGCTGCCTGATAACATCCAGGCAGCCATGTTGCGTTTAGACCTGTTGCATCCTGAAATATCGGGTAATAAATGGTTTAAACTGAAATATAACCTGGAAGCTGCCGGCAAACGCCGTATTCTCACATTTGGTGGTGCATATTCCAATCATATTGCGGCCACAGCTGCTGCTTGTGAACTTGCGGGATTACCCTGTATCGGCATTATCAGGGGAGAAAGGCCACTTCAGCTCAGCCATACCCTTCAGTTAGCTGTTGAAAAAGGTATGCAACTTGAATTTGTGAGCCGGGAAGTTTACCGCCACAAAGACAGCACAAACTGGACTCCCCTTTTCCCGGATGCATATATAATTCCTGAAGGAGGAAACAATGTTGCCGGTGCCAGAGGGTGCCAGGAGATTCTCTCGCTTGCAGATACAAGTGCTTTCACCCATATTCTCTGCGCGGTAGGTACCGGTACAACGTTAGCTGGTCTTATCAGCAGTGCGCAGCCTCATCAGTTAGTACAGGGTTACGTAGTATTGAAAGGGGCTACCTATTTACAGGAAGAAGTAGCAGCATTACTTAGAGGGATCGCCGATCTGCAAGGATCTGTTTTCCATGCTGCCCCCTGGACACTGATTCATGATTTCCACGGCGGAGGATATGCAAAAACCTCCTCCGGTCTTATCAGTTTTATCAATCATTTTTACCAGGAAACCCGGATTCCGCTGGATGTGGTATATACCGGCAAACTGGTATGGGGCTTTAGCCAGTCTGCCTTCCCGGCAGGCAGTAAGATATTACTCATTCATACCGGAGGTCTTCAGGGAAATCTTTCTTTATCTCCGGATGTTTTAAACTTTTAAAAAGTCGTTTACTATATTTGGACATAGTTGTATTTTTGCCAACTTGGATCGGAATAAGTTAATATGAAGCAGTTGACGCGTTTTTTTATTGTAGCGGTAATTATTACTATAATATCAGCATTTGAAGTTCAGGCACAAAATGGAATTCCTCCGGTTCTGCCGGAGTTCTCTGCTCTTATTAAAACAGGTAAGATCCAGCTGGATTTCATTTCCGGTTTCAGAGATGTAGCCCAGATAGGTGTACAGCGCTCGCTCGACAGTGTGCAGTACTTTTATACAATTGGATATGTGTCTTCCCCTAATGATTACAGGAACACCTTTTCAGATGCTAAACCATTACCAGGCTCTAACTATTATCGCCTGCTGGTAACTTTTAACTCAGGTAAATACCTCTATACCAAAATAATGCTCGCTGTGGCCGACAGTACCATTGATGCCGGACGGAAATTGCAGCTGTCAGATGTGAAGGAAGCTGTAGCAGCTGCTGCTGCGGCAGCCAAACAAAATACTACCAACCCCACTACAGGGGTTAAAGAGGAACCAAAAAAAGAGGAAGTAAAGGTAGTAGTGTGGCATCCTTCTAACTATGTATATACTACTGTAGACGGCAATATTAATATCAAACTACCAGATGCTGCCAATAAGCGCTATTCGGTTAAATTCTTTGAACCCGATGGCTCTTTCCTTTTCGAAATCAAAGAGGTAAAAGAACCTTTCCTCATCCTGGAAAAAGCAATATTCCTCCATTCCGGTTGGTTCAACTTTGAGATTTTTGAGGGTAATAAATCATATGAGAAATGGAACCTCTTCATTCCATTGAACTACAAGAACTAAACTGTACTGATTCTCATCCTGTTGATCTCTAATTATCTTAAAGGATAACAGATATTTTGTTGATTCATAATCAATATGTAAACAGGCTAAACACAGATGGATCCGAAAGGAATCATTTAACTATTATCGTTCCTCCAAATACATCTGCAAAGTGTTGCTGCATCTTTGCTTTAACCTCTGCTACCGGTATTTCCCGGCCCAGCTCTTCATTCAGGGATGCCACTTTCTTATCAGTAATCCCGCAGGGAATAATATTGTTAAAATATCGCAGGTCAGTATTCACATTCAGGGCCAGCCCATGCATGGTTACCCAGCGACTGCACCGCACTCCCATAGCGCAGATCTTACGGGCTCTTGTTTTATCTTCCGGATCCAGCCAAACACCGGTTTCTCCGGGAGACCGGCTACCGGTGATCCCATATTCTGCCAATGTCCGGATCACCACATCCTCCAGAAAACGGAGATATTTCCCGATATCTGTGAAGAAATTCTCCAGGTCCAGAATAGGATACGCTACTACCTGCCCAGGGCCATGATAAGTAATATCCCCTCCGCGGTTAGTAGGGAAAAAGTGGATGCCCTGCTCCTGCATCTGCTGTTCGCTGATCAGCAGGTTTTCTATATGCCCGCTTTTACCTAATGTATATACAGGCGGATGTTCGCAGAACAGCAGATAGTTTGTGGTATCTTCTTCACCCGTTCCCTTTCCCCTGGCCAGCTTGATGCGTACGTTCTCCTGCAGGAGCTTTTCCTGGTAATCCCAGGCTTCCTGATAATCTATTCTTCCTAAATCGGCTGTGTGAATCTCTTTGTTCATATGGCAGCCGCAAAGTTACGAAGTTTGGATACATAGGGCAGTAGATAAACAATTCTTACCTTTGCAAAAATTTAAAAATCCTCATGGTGGAAGAATTGCTTGAATTGGACGATGAACTGGATAATGAAGAAGGCAGCAGTGAGCTGTTCGAAAGGGTAAATATTATAGCTGATAAGGGGCAGGAGCCTCTTAGAATAGATAAGTTCCTGATGAACAGGGTGGAAGGTGCTACCCGAAACAAAATCCAGCAGGCCTGTGAAGATGGGATGGTAGTGGTGAATGATAAGCCCGTAAAGTCCAATTACAAGGTAAAAGCGCATGATCATATCATCGTATTTACCAGTAAGAATCCCGAGAATACAGAAGTGATACCTGAAGAGATGCCGCTGGACATTGTATTTGAGGATGAAGATATTATGCTGATTAACAAGCACCCGGGCATGGTAGTACATCCCGGCTGTGGCAACTATACCGGTACACTGGTAAACGGACTGGCATGGTATCTCGGAGATCATACCGTTGCCGAACCGGCCCTCCCCCGTTTCGGGCTGGTACATCGTATAGATAAGAATACAAGTGGACTGCTGGTTATTGCCAAGTCGGACAAAGCGATGAATGACCTGGCCAAACAGTTCTTTGATCACACCGTACATCGCCGTTACCTGGCACTGGTATGGGGTGATTTTGAAGAGGATGAAGGCACTGTGGTAGCCCATGTAGGCCGTCACCAGCGGTTCCGTAAGATAATGGATGCCTATCCGGATGGAGAATATGGTAAAGAAGCAATCACACACTACAAAGTATTGGAGCGTTTTAATTATGTAACCCTGATCGAATGCCGGCTGGAAACGGGCCGTACTCACCAGATAAGGGTACATATGCAGCATATTGGTCATTCCCTGTTCAATGATGAAACGTATGGAGGGAACCGCATCAGGAAAGGAACCATCTTTGCCAAATACAAACAATTTGTAGAAAACTGCTTCGAACTCATGCCCCGTCATGCCCTGCATGCGCAAACACTGGGCTTTGTCCATCCCCGCACCCGTCAGCCTATTCATTTTGAAAGTCCGCTGCCACCGGATTTTACGGCAGTGCTGGACAGATGGAGAACTTATGTATCTGCAAGACCACTTACTGAAGAGTAAATAACACAGCTAAAAGAAAGGCACCCTGCAAGCAGGGTGCCTGAAAACAGCTTTAAGCTGCTTTACTTCTCTCTGGGTAAAAATAGGACATTCATATGGTTAGGGATGCTAACCCGATGTTAACAAATAAACTTTTTGGTTAATTCCATTAAAAAAATTAAACATATCACAAAATTCTTTTAATTTAGTGCCTTACCCATGTCCCTACATGAGAAACCTATATCTTCTTATAGTGGTTATTGTATTTGTACTTGGCTCCACCACGGCCAGGGCTGCTACACCCTTTACCTTCACGACTACCTGCCTGAATGATAATGTAAAATTTAACATTGCCATGGCTGACCAGACCGGCATAGATTCCCTGAAATGGAATTATGGCGATATGGCTTCCGGCATAAAGGATACATCCTCAGCCATGCAGGGCGCACATATATATACTGTAGCCAGTACTTATACTGTTACGCTGGTAGTCTTCAGAAGTGGTGTCCAGGACCTTACTACAATGGATATTACCATTGTAACACCTGTCGTTTATGATTTTGGTCCTCAGGACCAGACCATCTGCGACGGTGCTACCCTCACCCTGACCGCTCCAACCGTAGCCGGTGCTACCTACGAGTGGCAGGATAGCTCCACAGGACAAAGTATCATTGCCGACACAACTGCTACCTATAAGGTGAAGATCAACGGATGTTTGATACAAGACTCTGTGAATGTGTACTTTACACCCATTCCGGAGCTAGACCTGGGCGAAGATGTGATCCTTTGCCTGGGAGAAACCCTGCAACTGGATGCTACTGCACAGAACTGTACCTTCTTATGGAGCACAGGTGCTACCACTCCCGATATTATTGTTCACAGTGATGTGGCCACTCCCACGATTCCTTATATCGTAACTGCAGACGCACAAGGCTGTGGAATTTATAAGGATACGATCAATATTACCTTTGCAGGTGCACCACACCCTTTTTCACTGGGACCAGATACCCTGCTCTGCCCCGGAGAATCTGTGACTTTCTCCGCTGAAACACCAGGAGCTACTGCATATCGCTGGAGCAATGGTTCACGTATCGTAACGGCCACTGTCAGAAGTCGCTGGGATCTGCACGTGTTTGTAACCATTAATGGTGTATGTGATGTGCTGGATACCGTGAAAGTTAGGTTTTATGCCCTCGGCGATGTTAATCTTGGAGGAGATACCGTAGTCTGTAAAGGAGAAACACTTGTACTCACTGCCGATTTCGGAAATGGTACCTATCGCTGGCAGGACACATCCAAACAGGCTACTTATTATGTACGCGAACCCGGTTATTATTATGTGAGAGCAGTAATAGGCCGTTGTGTATCAAGCGATACCGTACGCGTACTATTTGATGATACACTACATGTAAGACTCGGACCCGATACCACTCTCTGTAACGGGGAAGTATTCAAACTCTATCCTGCAGGGGCCGGTTGGCAATACAAATGGCAGGATAGTAGCTTTGTACCTGTATACTCAGTAACCACACCCGGAATATATGCCTTGGTGAGCAGTAATACCTGCGGCCAAACAGTTGATTCTATCGAAATAGACTTCAAGGATTGTTCTTCACAGGTATATATCCCCTCTGCATTTAGTCCGAATGGAGACGGGCTGAACGACTATTGGCGGCCGAAATACAGAGGTGTAATTACCAACTTCCAGATGAGTGTGTGGGACAGATGGGGCGAAAGAGTCTATTATACCACAGATCCCCAGGTAGGATGGACAGGAACAAAGCAGGGAAAATCCTTACCAACCGGCACTTATATATGGGTAATGGAATATACCAGCGGAGATACCAATCAAAAGGTAAAAAAGAACGGAACAATAACGATTGTATATTAATAAGAAGAATTTACATAAAATACGAATGGCCTGCACTTGCAGGCCATTCGTATTTTAGTTTGTATTATGTCTGGCTGAAACCTGCCATTGTAAACCTATACTAAGACTTGACATATTCCAGAGAGGACAGTTGCCCCCTTGTAATCCTGAACTACAGAAATGGAGAGATAATTTATCTATTCCCCTTTAAAATCATGGAATTTAGCGATGAATACAGCAGTCTCCCTCTTTTTGAAGGGAACGTCCCAGGTACCATCATAAGTAACAAGAGCAGGAATGAGTAAGCCCTGCTGTTTCGTCATCTGTACATTCATCCGCACATTAAAGTCGAACAGCAGCGTTTTATAAGAGAGTGAATATTTGCGTCCTACAATTTCGAAGTTTTCTTTATTGAAGTAAGTGATCAGTTCATTAATCACCACATCTCCCCTGTCAATGATATTAAGATTCTTTTTAGCAATGGCAGAGAATACATAACAGGAAACATTCAGGTAATCTTCTGATTTAATGGAGAAATCATAGAAGCGCCTTACTTCCGGATCAAATATTGCCACTTTGCCACCTACGATAGGCACTCCTTTTACTGGTTTCCCCGGATTAAAGATGAGTTTCTTTAATTGTGTTTTGTGTTTTGCCATGCTGCCCCCTGATTTTTCGGGTATTTCCCCACTGGCATCAGCGCACACGGTTCCTTTAGTAAAAAAGAGGTTGGCATATAATTCTGCGGTGTAGTAGTTATATTCTCCTTTGGAGGTATAGAAGTCGCCGCCCACATTTTCTTCCAGCACTTTCATGGTATGGCAGCGTCCCTGCATATTTTGCTGGATCTGGCTTTTCAGGAATGCCTGGATCTGTCCTTTTTTATTGTAAATACGGATATCATTATCGGAAATATAGCCTAGCAGACGGAGGTTCTTAAAGGCCCTGTAAAAGGTAGTATCATCTTCTACCCTTTTGATAAAACTATTGACATCAAAGCCTATACGCTTTGCCTGTACCGTGACCTCATCAAGAGTCACTGTCATTCCTTTGTATACAACAGAAGTATCCTGTGCGTAAGAGTAATTGGAAAGGAATAATATCACAAAGTACATCCAGAGTTTTCGCATATGCGAAATTATGGATTTTACCGGTTTCAGCTAGCTTTTCCTGCTACATACATTTGCTCCATTGTTGGAACGGGACTACCACCTTTGTTTTCCAATGTGATAGCAAACATTTGGGCATTGTCAATTGATTTCATTTTCTGGAGTAGTTCTTCTGCATTGGAGGTTAAACTAAACACACCCATGTCTACAGGTTTTCCATCTACGATAGCCCATAACTGGTATTGTTTATCGGGAGCCGGTGTTGGCAGGTTGTTTGGTAACAGGAATACTTCTTTTGACGTCTGATTCCAGTACACGGTAGCCATTGCAGTTGGGAAAGGCTTGGTACCGGGCATCTTAACCGTTTTCATGGAAGGATTTCTCACTATGTCCAGTGAGTGTTTTATTTGTTCCAGACGTGAACGATAACTATTTTCTTCTGATGTCAGGGAATTGTTTGTAGTTAATAATGTATTGTATCTCGCCTTATATTCACTCTCTTTGGTGAAGTAGATATAGTTAAGTAAAACACTTCCCAGTAATAACAGACTTGCGGCTACGGCAGCCCAGCGCCAGGAACTGCTTACAAACACTTTTCTGACAGGGTTATGTTCTATAATTTGCGTTTCTTCCGTTTCAATTCTGTTCAATCTTCCTGCTTCTTCATCTGCAATAATCCTGATAAGATTTTGCTTTACAACGGGTGGTGGTGGAACAGAATGTAACATTATATAATGCTCCATACCCAGGCGGCAGTTTTCTACTGCTGAAGCCACTTCCGGATATTGAACTATAGCGGTTTCCAGTTCCTGCAACTCTTGTGGAGCAGCCAGCCCGCTTATATAGGCTTCAATTAATCCGGACGATATGTAACTTGATGCGCCCACTTCTTATGATATTTTTAACAAGTTTCGTAATTGAATAATTGCGTTCCTCATCCTTGTTTTCACAGTACCCAAAGGGATCTCAAGCACCTTTGAAATC
The DNA here is from genome assembly GCF_900112615.1 of Chitinophaga sp. CF118. Lineage (GTDB taxonomy): Bacteria > Bacteroidota > Bacteroidia > Chitinophagales > Chitinophagaceae > Chitinophaga. The sequence continues at coordinate 775,573 of NZ_FOMK01000004.1, forward strand.
TCTTCCTGTGTGCAGCCTTTATAGTATGCCAGATCAATAATAACTCGTTGTTCTTTAGTTAGTTTTTCAAGAACCTTTGAAAGTCCCAGATGGTCAACTGATGGGTGTACGGTTAAATTAGTTGTATATAAATGTACGTCATCTCCTAACACTTGGATTTTCTGTTCCATTTTATGAGCTTTCGAGCGCAGAGTATCAATGGCGGTATTGCGGGTAATGTTAAGCATCCAGGTAAACAAACGTCCCTTGCTTTCATCATACCGGTCAATATTACGCCATATCTTAAGGAAAACTTCCTGTAAGACATCACCGGCATTGCTTTCTTCATTCAACACTTTCATTGCCACACCATACAAAGCAGGTGAATAACGGTCGTACAGGTAGCCGAATACCTTCTGGTCTTTGGCTTTCAGCCCCTGCACCAGCTCAGATTCCGTATATGTGAACGCGGATTCCAAAACAATTAATAAATTTTGTTAAAAATAACGTTTCGATGCTGCTCAACGATTAATGCAAAATATCACTTCAGCCGTATACGTTACAAGAAAGATACCCGTTTACCGGTACAGCTGTATGTTTGCTCTCAATGTAAGTTCTGACTAATAGTTAATGGGAATGCAATTATAAAGGAAATATAGCAATTATTAAGGAATAATTGATAATGAGGCGATAAGAGAAGATTAAGGGAGAGATCAGCTGGCTACTTTGCCGGCAACAAACATCTGATCCAGGGAGGGAGTAATACTTCCACCTTTCTTTTCAAGGGTAACAACAAATACCTGCGCGTTCACTACGGGTTTTACTTTCTGTAAGGATTTAGTCATATTGCCCAGTTCGAAAACACCTGCATCAATGGGATGTCCGTTTACAATAGCCCATAACTGGTATTGTTTATCTTCTGAGGTGGCGGGTAATTCCTGTGCGAGTATAAAAGTTTCTTTTGATTGAGGGTTCCAGCAAACTGTTGCAACGATACCGGTATGTTTATTAACACCTTGCATCTTTACCCATTTAAAAGCAGGGTCCTTCATCATATCCATCTCTTTCTGTGCCTGCTGATATCTTTCTGAAAAAGCATTTTTCTCTACAGATAATGCTTCCTGTTCTTCTGATAATTTTGTGTTCTTATTTTTATATTCATCAATGCGGCTCACAAAAACAAAGTTCATGATACTGCTGATGATTAATAACAGAATAGCTGCTGCTGCTCCATATTGCCACATTTTCAGCACAGGAATCTGAGGCATTAGAGAACGGGGTTCTTCCTCTTCCTCTACTGCTTCTTCCTGTACAGGAACAGTGACCTCTTCCTCTTTCTCATTCAGCCTTTCCATCAACTGCTTCCTCAAACCTGCGGGTGGCTTTACTGCCCAGATCTGAACATAACGTTCCATATCTACGCGAACAGCATCTGCCGCAGCCTTTACTTCGGGATATTGCATAATGGCAGCTTCCACTTCGCGGGCCTCCGATTCGGAGACCAGCCCTGCAGCATGGCTTTCTATTATGCCTGACGATATGTAACGTTGAACATCCACCTTACTTACAATTGTTTTAAAATGGTTCGTAATTGTATGATCGCATTACGCATCCTGGTCTTTACAGTACCTAAAGGAATATCAAGAATCTTTGAAATCTCCTCCTGTGTACATCCTTTATAATAGGCCAGGTCGATAATAATGCGTTGTTCCTTGTTCAACTGTTCTATTACTTTCGTCAATCCCAGGTGATCTACAGCCAGGTGCACTACAAATTGCTCCATAGCAATAGCGCTACCCAGCTCCTGGATCTTAAGTCCCTGTTTATATGCTTTTGAACGTAAAGTATCTATTGCAGTATTACGGGCTATATTCACCATCCAGGTAAACAAACGTCCCTTATCAATATCATAGCGTTCTATACTACGCCAGATTTTGAGAAAGATTTCCTGAAGCACATCTCCGGCAATAGTTTCATCATTGATAACTTTGAGCGCTACACCAAATAATGCCGGTGAATAATGATCATATAAGTAACCGAAATGTTTCTCGCTCCGGGATTTTAATCCAAGAACAAGTTCGGCCTCTGTATATGTTAGTGCTGTACCCAATGTATTTGCTTAGTTTGCAGGCACTAAAATAACAGGGTTTTTTAACATTACAAAATATTTATCTATTTTATTTATGGAATACCATCTTGTAATCTACACTCACCTTACCTTTTACAATATCCTCTAATTTGCCTTTAATCATTCTGCGCTTGAGTGGCTTCAGATGATCTATGAAAAGTTTTCCATCAATATGATCGTATTCGTGGAAGATAACACGGGCGGTAATACCGGTAAAAGTCTGTTCCCGGGGTTGGAAGTTCTCATCTACATAGCGCAGGCGTAAGGATTCCGGACGATATACGTCTTCCCTCACCTTAGGTATACTCAGGCATCCTTCATTATAAGCCCATTCATCACCTGCGGTTTCAACTATATGTGCATTAATGAAAACCTGTTTTACACCATTATCACCTGGATATTCTGCACGTTCCTCTTCATCCAGGCTATTAATGATCTGTTCACTATCTACTACAAACAGGCGGATAGGTCTGTTTATCTGTGGTGCAGCCAGTCCTACGCCACTTGAAGCATACATGGTTTCCCACATGTTGGCGAGCAGTTCCTGCAATTTTGGATATTCAGGTGTTATATCTTCGCACATTTTGCGTAAAACCGGGTGTCCGTAAGCAACTATAGGTAAAATCATCAGTTCAAATATTTTTCAGAAGTGCAAATGTAAAGATCAATGACGAATTAAATACTGCAGTAACCGGTAATTATCGGCTGCGAAGATATTCCTGGAGAATGATGGTTGCACTAATCTCATCTACCAGGGCTTTATTCCGGCGGTCCTTCTTTTTCAGTCCACTATCAATCATCGTCTGAAATGCCATTTTTGAAGTAAAGCGTTCGTCTATTTTTTTAACAGGGAGTTCAGGGAAGTTTTTTTGCAGAATCCGGATACACTCCGTTACCAGCGAGGTTGCATCTGTACTGCTGCCATCAAGGTTTTTAGGCTCTCCTATCAACATCAGCTCTACCGGCTCTTCCGCCATATATTTTCTCAGGTAAGGAATCAGCTCGTGTGTCAGCACTGTTATCAGTCCACTTGCTATCAGCTGCAAAGGATCGGTCACTGCCAGCCCTGTCCGCTTCTTTCCATAATCAATTGCCATTATACGTGCCATAATACTCCTTATCCTATTAATAACATATCTGCAATGGCAAATACGGCAAATACCACACTCGCTATACCATTGGTGGTCATAAAAGCAAGATTCACACGACTAAGATCATTCGGTTTTACCAGCAGGTGCTGTGAAATGAGCATCAGCACAAATACCGCCGCTCCTATTACGTACAACCAGTGAAACTGTCCGTCAATCCCGATGATAATAGCCAGAATACCTGCTACCAGATGCAGTCCTTCAGAGAAATGCAGCGCTCCTGCTTTGCCAAGCCAGGCTGGAATAGAATTCAGCGACAGGGAACGGTCAAAATCCTCATCCTGCAAAGAATAGATGATATCAAATCCGGATACCCAGCAAAGTACCAGCAACGATAACAATACCGGTAACAGGGCAAAATGTCCTGCCACAGCCAGGTATGCGCCCACAGGAGCCAGTGATAATCCTAACCCCAGTACCAGGTGACAGAAGGCAGTAAAACGCTTGGTATAACTATAACCCAGCACCACCAGCAATGCTACCGGCGACAGGTAAAAACACAAAGGATTAATGAACCAGGTAGTCGTCATGAACAATACACAGTTCGCAATCACAAACAACAATGCATTCCCTTCTGTGATCACTCCCCTGGGGATTTCGCGCTGCGCCGTACGAGGGTTCTTCTTATCTATATCTGCATCCAGCCAACGGTTAAAAGCCATCGCAGCACTACGGGCAAACACCATACATAATACCACTAACAGGAACAACTGCCAGCTGAATGACTGCTCCGCTTTTACTGTAGCTATAAAGAAGCCCGTCAGGGCAAATGGCATAGCAAAAATAGTATGACTAAATTTTACAAGTGATAGGTACTTGTTAACTGTACTGATCATATTGCTTTCTCTTTTTTCAACTTTACAAAGATATCCCAAACTACGATACCTGTGCTAACAGATATATTAAGGGAGTGCTTTACGCCCGATTGCGGTATTTCTATACAGCCAGACACCATCTTCATAACTTCCGCATCTACACCGGAAACTTCATTCCCAAATACCAGTGCCAGCGGTTTCCCCCCATCCGGCATAAAGGCATCCAGCATTGTACTTTGTTCAGCCTGTTCAATCGCCATCACAATATAACCCGCCTCCTGCAATGCCGTTACAGCTTCTTTTGTAGTTGGAAAGTATTGCCACTCAACTGTTTCGGTAGCACCCAGTGCTGTTTTCTGGATATCCCGGTGTGGCGGAACAGGGGTATACCCGCATAATACAATGCCCTGAAGCAGAAATCCGTCTGCTGTACGGAATACAGATCCCACATTGTGCATGCTACGCACATTATCCAGTACCAGCACCAATGGTGTTTTATCGGCCGCTTTGAACTGCTCCACCGTTTTACGGCCCAGTTCATCCATGCTCAGTTTACGCATTTTGCAAAAGTAAGATAATGACAGTGATTTTAGCAGGTCAACGGCACGTCCTTACATTTCTATATATTTGCGGCATGGCTAAAAGCAAATCGGAAGAAACCCCACTGATGCAACAGCATAAGGCAATTAAAACCCGTTACCCGGATGCCGTGCTTTTGTTTCGTGTAGGAGATTTTTATGAAACTTTTAATGAGGATGCAGTTATTGCGTCCAAAGTTCTGGGCATTGTACTCACCAAAAGAGCAAATGGCTCCGCGTCTTACGTGGACCTGGCAGGTTTCCCCCATCACTCACTGGATACCTACCTGCATAAACTGGTAAAGGCCGGCCATCGTGTGGCCGTATGTGACCAGCTGGAAGATCCCAAATCAGTAAAAGGCATTGTGAAACGTGGCGTTACGGAAATGGTAACTCCGGGTGTGGCTGTGAACGATAAAATATTGGAGAACGCCAGCAATAACTTCCTGGCAGCAGTCCATATTGGTAATGACAATATCGGATTAGCATTCCTCGATATTTCTACCGGCGAATTCTTTGCGGCACAGGGAAGCGTTGAATATGCGGATAAACTTCTGCAGAGCTTTAAACCAGCAGAAGTACTCTATGCCAAACAGCAACAGAAAACTTTCCGGCAGCACTTTGGTACAAAGTTCTATGTCTACACCATGGAGGAATGGATCTTTACCACCAACTATGCGCAGGAAATTCTCTTAAAACAATTTGAAACACATAGCCTGAAAGGCTTTGGTATAGACGAGCTGCCGGATGCCATCATTGCCGCGGGTGCTGCCCTGCACTACCTGCGGGATACTGAACATCCGCATCTACAACACATCACCAGCATCCAGCGGATAGAACAGAATGACTTCCTCTGGATGGACCGTTTCACTATCCGCAACCTGGAACTCCTGAACAGTGGCGTAGAGAACGGGCACACCCTTCTCAATACATTGGACAGCACCGTAAGTCCCATGGGCGCACGCCTGCTGAGACGCTGGCTGGTATTTCCCCTGCGGGACATTACCAAAATCAACGAAAGGCTGGATGTTGTAGAATATTTCATCAAAGAAACAGACCTCTCAAAAGCACTGCATCATCACCTGAAACAAACCGGCGATCTTGAAAGAGTAGTATCAAAAATACCGCTCCGGAAAATAAACCCCAGAGAAGTTATGCAGTTGGCTAAAGCCCTGCAACAGGTAGAAGGTGTGAAGACATTGCTGGCAAACTCAGAAAACACCTACTTACGTGATCTCAGCCACAAGATGGATCCCTGCCCTGATATCTTACAAAGGATTCTCGAACAGATAGTGGAAACACCGCCTGTACTTGTAAGCAAAGGAGGCGTGATCCAATCAGGGATCAACGAAGAACTGGATAAACTTCGTATGATATCCACTTCAGGAAAAGACTATCTGCTGAAGATTCAGCAAAAGGAATCAGAGGCAACAAACATATCGAGTCTGAAAGTGGCCTTTAACAACGTATTCGGTTATTATCTCGAAGTAACCAATTCGCATAAAGACAAAGTACCTGATACCTGGATCCGTAAACAGACACTGGCTAATGCCGAACGCTATATTACACCGGAGCTGAAAGAGTATGAGGAAAAAATCATCGGCGCTGAAGAAAAGATCCTTTCACTGGAAGTACAACTTTTCGATGATCTGTTGCTGGCTTTACAACCGTACATTCAGCCCATCCAGCAGAATGCACAAATACTGGGACATATAGACTGCCTGCTTAGCTTTGCCACCAATGCTATCCAGTTTAAATATCGTCGCCCCACTATCACAGAAGGTTTCAATCTTGATATTAAAGAAGGCCGCCATCCGGTGATTGAACGCGGATTACCTCCGGGAGATTTGTATGTGGCCAACGATATCATTCTTGATAAAGAACAACAACAGATCATTATTCTCACTGGTCCTAACATGAGTGGTAAATCGGCACTGCTGCGGCAAACGGCCTTGATCACACTCATGGCACATATGGGCAGCTTTGTACCTGCTGCCAGTGCTGAGATAGGATTAACAGATAAGATCTTTACTCGCGTAGGAGCGTCCGATAACCTGAGTGGTGGCGAGTCTACCTTCATGGTTGAAATGAACGAAACCGCCAGCATCATCAATAATATTACGGCCCGCAGCCTGGTAATTCTCGATGAAATAGGTCGTGGCACCAGTACATACGATGGTATTTCCATTGCATGGAGCATCGTGGACTTCCTGCATGATATGACGGACCATAGGCCTAAAACGCTGTTTGCTACACACTATCATGAGCTCAATGAATTAGAGAACAAGCATGGTCGTGTTAAAAACTACCATATTACCAATAAGGAATCAGGTAATAAGATCATCTTCCTCCGCAAACTGGCGCCTGGCGGAAGCCGGCATAGCTTCGGTATTCACGTTGCCCGTATGGCAGGTATGCCTCCGGAGTTGTTACAGAGAGCAAATGAAGTACTGGCTCACCTGGAAGAAAAACATATCGATGCTCCACTGGACAAACACGTGAAAAATATGGCCTCACCAGCTCCCAAAGTACAGCTGAGCATATTTGATACACACAGCGATACATTTAAACAGATCAGGGAAATGCTGGATAATGTGGATATTAACCGCCTTACCCCTGTGGAAGCGTTGCTGAAATTAAGTGAGATTAAAAATCTTATATAACTACATACTAAAAATCCGGATGATGCAATTACATCATCCGGATTTCAGTATTAACATTTATAAGATCCTGATACCGTAATTTTACTACTTTTTTAACCCTACATTAATTTCTTCATCTCCATCCTCATAAGGCAAGCTCACAACTACAAGTGTCAGCATTTCATCCTTTGAACGCATAGCACCATATACCGTTGCCGGCGGACTGGATTGATTCATCGGGTTATCTGCCGTATTATCATAAGTACCTTCTATTGTTACAACTGTTCCTGCGGGAATCTTCATCAATTTGGGAAACCAGTAAATCTCCTGCCAGTTAAAATTCCAATCCGGAATAGATACCAGCCGGATAGTATCTCCGGAAGGTGTAACTGCATAAGCCTTGAAGATCTTCCCTAAATAGTGCATATGTGGCCATACATAAAGTAATGACTGATCGGTAGGAGTCGCTACTTTTACCTTGAAACTTTTAACAACACCGGGAGGAATATAAAAATAAGGATCGATCTGTTTTTCGCCAACACCACCGGAACCAAATGAGATGGATTGGATATGCCGTTTCACAGGTGTTTTGGTAAAAAAGAATTGTACTCCGTTGATTACATCTTCGGGTTTCGCCAAAGGAGCATAATGTACTGTCAGTAACACGACACCCCGCTTAGGCATGATCCAGCCCATATTTGCAGGATAAGACTCGTAAGAACTACCGGGAACCCATCCCCCGAAATAGATCATGTTCGTCCTGTATGGTACATACTGTTCATAATATTCCACATGCGACTGTGCATCTTCCATATAATCTGCCGTATGGTAAATATCCAGTTCAGGTACAGCGTCCACTTCAAAGTTGGCGTGATGTACTACCTTCCTGTTATTGGTAATAAATTCAATCGCTTCTACATTGGTAGAATCCGGCAGCTCAAAAGGTATCTTATATACCACAAATCTTTCCGTATTATCTCCCTCCACATGAAATGCAGTTTTCATCGATAATACAAGATCCGGCTTACGATTATAACGCGTTCCTGCAACATAATTATTCTCATCATTTCCGGTGGATTTGCCCTTCGGCATTTTATGATCTGCCCAATCAGCAATCATTGCAATCTGTTCATCTGTCAGTTTTCTCTCATTGGTAAATGATACATAGTGCGGATCGGGCATCCACGGTGGCATATACCGTGTCTGTGTGACTTTCTTTATAAAGGAAGCTCTCTTGGCAACATCTTCATATGTGACCAGGGAAAATGGGGCACCTTCGCCCTGCCGGTGACAGGGAGTACAGTTACTATGTATAACTGGTGCTATATGCTCGGACCAGGTAATTTTCTGCGCAGTAGATTCTTTGCAGAAGAAGGTGAAAAAAGATAATAATAACAGGACGATAATGCCGCCTCTCATACTCATTCACTAATAATTAGGTGTTAAATAAAGCATTATTCATATGTCGTTTATTCCTTCATCTTTATATTCTCATCTCCTTTCTCGTAGGGCAAAAAGATCATCACTAATGTGAGCATCTCGTCTGTTGTTTTCATATCCCCACTGGAATAAGTAAGCCGCGGCGGATTATACGGATTAGAGGGATTATTCACGGTATTATCGTAAGTCGCTTCTACGGTCAATACAGTCCCTTTAGGGATCTTCTGTAATTTCGGGAACCAGTAAGGCTCCTGCCATTTAAAATCCCAATCCGGGATAGATACAAACCTGATAGTATCATTTGCAGGAGTGATCCCATATGCCTTGAATGACTTTCCGAGATAATGCATATGTGGCCATACATACAGGAAAGACTGATCTTCCGGAGCGGTTACCTTTAACTTAAAGCTCTTAACCACATTGGCCGGGATATAAAAATAAGGGTCGATATCTTTCTCTCCTACTCCACCGGAGCCGATGCTTACTGCCTGGATCTGTCTCTTTACCGGTGTTTTGGTAAAGAACAGCTGGATGCCGCTTACATTTTCTTCATCTTTACCCACTGGTGCATAATGTAATGTAAGAAGGATAACACCGCGTTTAGGCATGATCCAGCCAATATCTTTCGGATAGGATTCATAAGAAGTGCCGGGAATCCATCCTCCGTAATAAATCATCTTTTTCCTGTAAGGAACGTATTGTTCATAGTCAAGGCGGGATCCTTCTGTAAGGTTGATGTAATCAAGGGTATTATAGAGATCCAGGTTCGCAGGAACGTCATCTATTTCATAATTGGCGTGGTGTATAATCCGCTTATTGGTAGAGGTGAATTCGATAGCCTCCACGTTCATGGAATCTGGTAGTTCAAAAGGGATTTTATACACAATAAACCTTTCCGTATTATTTCCTTTCACCACAAAAGCCTTTTTCATGGTAAGCACCAGGTCTGGTTTACGACCATAATGTGTACCTGAAATAAAAGAAGTATCATCTTTACCAGCTACAGGTTTCCCTTTAGGCATGTTATGATCTGCCCAGTCAGCAATCATGGTAATTTGCTCATCTGTCAGTTTCCGCTCATTGATAAAGGATACATAATGAGGATCAGGTTTCCAGGGAGGCATGTACCGGTTCTGCGTTACCTTCTTAATGAAAGCAGCTCTTTTGGCAACATCTTCATAGGTATTAAGCTGGAATGGAGCAGCATCACCATCATGGTGACAGGGAGTACAATGATTATGTATAATTGGTGCAATGTGCTGATACCATGTAATGCGCTGGGCATCAGCTATATGAAAGAAAAGAACCAGGAATACGGACAACGTAACACATTTCATACAAACCACTTCTATAACAATCAGAAATTACTGATAAGGCAACCTATCGGTTTAGTAGCAGCAAGGGGCTCCCCTCCTGTTTCTAAGTTATTTATAGCCTGTTCAAGATATTTTTTCGAGGCTACTTTTCTTGTTTTCCCTAATCCTACCACCCAGTCGTCAATCAATCCCCTGTAATGTTCTTTCCCGTTACTGCCTATCAGGATTACTTCCGGCGTAACGGTTGCATGCAGTGAGGTGGAGAGGTGCTTGGCAGGATCCATCAGTACCGGGAAAGTTATGCCATAGTCTTTGGTAAAAGTTGCCACTTCACTTCTTGCAAAAGTGGCCCCGCTGATGATGCCATAGAATTGTACATCAGGGTGCTTATTCTGCAGTGCTTCAAGCACAGGTGCATAATTCCGGCATAACGGACACTCTGTTGACAGGAATATATACGCCACTGATTTGCCAACGGGTTTCACCGCGAACGTTTTTCCTTTAAAATCTTTTAGCCTCGTAGCTGATGCTATTTTAACACCAGCAATTAACTGTGCACTGAGAGGCTGTGAAATTAACAGCCATCCTAAAAGCACTAATAAAAACAGCTTCGACATAACGATTTGTTTATCATAACATTTATCATGGCACAAGTATTCTGGTTGATATAGCTCTAAATGAGAGCCGTGGATTTGCTCTCTGATACAATATACACATTAACTATATAAATATTCCTATATATTGAAAATTAATCTGTTTTAAGAAGAATTGGGGGAATTGGAGTTAATAAGGTATACAAAAAAAGCAGATGGCCCGCTAAAAGCGAGCCATCTGCATATAAGATTTCAGTGCATGAATTACTTCACGTCCCAGAAGATCTTGGTATCTCTTTTATCTTTTGCGGCTACAGCATTGTAGTTAACTGTATTGTACAGGGTTTCTGTAGAAGGATACAGTAAACGTACAGGAGGCGCTGATGCATTACCGTTACTGGAAGTTGCGAATTGCAAAACAGGATAATCAGTTCTTCTTAACTCAGCCCATGCCTGACCTGTTTCCAGAATACCGAAATGTACCCATTTCTGCGTGTAGATCTTTGCTAGTTTTTCTGTAGAAGTACCGCTGTAAGCAATAGGTGTTTTTAACAGGAAAGCAGCAATCGTAGCACTAGATGGTACATGTAATGTATCCCATTTTGTTGGAGGATTGTCTCTAGCTATTTTTGATTGGTTAATACCATAGTAAAATGCTACTGATTGGTAAATAGCATTTTCATATGATGACTGGGCACTTCCAACACCCCATCTTTCACCAGCTTCTGCTTTCAGGAAACTTACCTCAGATGCAGTAAAGATTACATCCGGGATATTGTTGTTATAGTAGAAAGTAGCAGAATCGTAAGTAGCAAATCCACCAGCTCCATACTCAGTGCTGGTTACGTTGTAAGGAACACCTTTATAACCATTGTTGGCATCAGCATCCCAGTATACTGCTGTACGTGGATCACTATTCTGTACCATCAGGGTATCCATCAGGTAAGCGGGCGCATAACCGAAGTCTCTGAATACATCATACAGATCACTTCTTACAGCAGTTGGGCTCATTTTGAAGAGTGCATTCTGGCTGTTATCTTCTATCAAAGGATAGGTAGCAGCATCTGCAAGCATAGCCGTAATTTCTGTTTGCGCTTTAGATTCACTCACATTAGAGATTCTCATTAATAAACGCAGACGTAGTGAGTTGGCATAACGTTGCCATTTGGAAAGATCTCCAAAGTACATCAGATCCGCTTTTGCCAGTCCTGATGCAGTGGTTGGCGCTAAGGTAGCAGTATCAAAATAAGTGTTCAGCTCTTTCAGTCCTGTAATCAGTGTATCATACAGCGCTGCAGCATCGTCAAATGGAGCAGGTTTAACGGTACGGTCAGCTGTGTTCAGGGAACTTGCCTTGGTGAAAGGAATATCACCCCAGAGGTCAATCATTTGTGAAGCCTGATCATATACCAGTACCTGTGCACATTTCAGATACGCTTTCTGTTGTTGCTGTTCTGTAGGAGTCAATGAACCGATAGACAGCTGCATTTCCCTGTAGTTGTTCAGTATACCAGGACCGCTATAGTTATAGTCAGTACCTAAGCTGCCGTTGTAAAAATCTGTCCAGCGACCTTCTGTATAAGAAGTATTGGGTACATACATCTGGTTGCCTGGTGATAATGATGACAGCTGAGAGAAAGCTGCAGTAGTAGGCATGATGAATGTATAGTAATCCCAGTAAGAAGGATGGATTCTCTTATTCATGAACATACCTGAAAACAGTTTGCCCAAAGAACCGTCAGCTGTTAATTCCGGGTTCAGATAATTATCCTCCAGTTTTTTCTTGCAGGAACTGAATGTACCTACCAGCAACATCAGGAGGGCTGCATTTATCAAAAGTTTTTTCATTATTGTCTTTTTAAAAATCGTTTAGAAAATCAGTAAACTAGAAACGTGCGCGCAGACTAGCACCCAGGCTTCTTGTAGGACCAGCACCACCATTATCAATACCCTGATCCAGCCATCTTGAACCTGTAGCTACTTCAGGATCTAAACCATAAGGAAGTGATTTATAAATGTAGAACAGGTTACGTCCTATCAGAGACAGTTGTATGCCCTGGAAGTGCACTTTCTCAACAATGCTCTTAGGCATGTTGTAAGTCAACGCTACTTCACGAACTTTGATATAACTGTTCTTCATTACTGCAGCAGAATAATCACCATCTCTCCAGTTGTAATTGCTCAGGTAGTAATTAGCAGCAGAAACAACTTTATCATTTGCAGTTCCATCAGCTTTAACACCTGGCAGGATTACACCATCATTACGTGAACCACCTGCAGCTGCAACATACACAGCATTCGCTTCGTCAGTTACGTTGTAAGCAATACCACCATGAGCGGCATCTCTGTACTGTAGTGTGCTCTTATACATACCTCCACCCAACTGATAATAAGTAGGGATAGATGTCAGTACACCACCATAACGGTAGTCCATAGTTACATCTAAAGAGAAACTTTTGTAAGAGAAAGTATTGGAGAAACCACCTACTACTTTAGGCATGATGTTACCAGCCAACATATAATCTGCTGTATTTACGGAGTACAGGCCATTAGTACCAACAACACGGTTACCCTTAGCGTCAGTTAACATTGGGTGTACATAGATGTTACCCAGTGGGTCACCTACCTGTGATCTTGCGATTGCATAACCACCACCTTCAAAGTTTTCAGTTAAGTTGGTAAGACCATTGCTCAGCTCAAGCAGTTTGTTTTTGTTGATAGCCATGTTGAAACGGGTAGTCCAACGGAAATTCTTGCTAGTATATGGAGTAGCATTGATAGCTGCTTCAAAACCGGAGTTTTGCAGTGTACCAGCATTAACCAGCTGAGATGTACCTCCTGAAGAAGATGGAGAAGTTGCAAACAGGATCTGACGTTTTACTTTGTTATTGTAGTAACTCACATCAACACCCAGTTTTCCCCCCAGGAACTTGGTTTCTAAACCAAACTCAGATTCTGTTTTCTGTTCAGACTGCAGATCTTTATTACCAAACTGGTTAGCATTAGGCTGCTGATAGATTACGTTTGCTGCGTTATACAGAACACCGTACTGGTTGTAAGCGATGTTAGTCTGATAAATGGAAGGATGGTTACCCACCAGACCAAAAGACGCTCTTACTTTACCGTAGTTAAAGAAAGAAGGCAGTTTCACTACATCAGAGAATACAAAACCTGCGTTGAATGAAGGGTAGAAATAAGTGTTCAGCCCCTTAGCCAGTGTAGAAGTACCTTCATAACGGGCAGTTCCTTCTACATACAGGAAGCTCTTGTAGTTCAGGTTTAAGATACCAAAGGTTGCTACGTCTACCTGTGTAGCACGTGCAGTCTGAGTACTTATAGCATTTGCAGAACTGCTCAGACTGAACCAATTTTCGTTTACAAGACCACCATCTGTTGAAGTAGACTCATAAGTATAATTCTGTTTACGACCGGTAGCACCAGCTGTTACAGAAAGACCGAGGTCTTTAGTCAGTTTTGGGCTATATATTAATAACGCATCTCCGTAGACAACATTATTAATCCTTGTCTGCAGCCAGTATCTTCCGCTATAACCTAAAGAATTGGGTTTTTCATTATGCTCCTCATCTACAATATTCAGCGTAGTGAAATCACCACCAGCTCTTGCTCTGAAACGCAGGTTATCAAGAATGCTAACATTTAAAGTAACACTGTTAATAAAACGGTTCTGGGTTTCGTCGTAATTATTACGCAGGTTGTTCCACAGATAATCAAGCAGATTAGTTGCTCTCATATTGTATGCAAAACGCTGGTCCTGATCGTAGTTGAAGTTATTGAACAACACGTATTTGTAACCGTTAGTAGTCTGATACCTGTCTTTATAAGTATTCATATCATCCATACGGCTCGCGAAACCATTGTAAGAACCAAACAGGTTACCCATTGCTTCCGGACGATTGTGTGTGAAGTTGTTATTGTAAGTAGATACGATGTCTACAGATACTTTCTTGCTGAGGTTCAGTGTACCATTGAAGTTGAAGTTATTCTTATTCAGTTTGCTACCTGGCATGATGCTCTTGTAGTCAGTACGGGTATAAGAAAAACGGTAGTTACCAGCTTCGCTTGCATTAGACATTGCAACGTTCAGTGCAGAGTTATATCCTGTCTGATAAAAATCCTTGTAATTATTCTTTACAGGAGAATACTTTTTAGTAGTACCATCCCAGTAGATAACATCGCGGCCATCATACTTAGGACCGAACTGTGCGTACGCTCTATAAAAAGGGTGTTTAGAACCATCGGCTTCAGTTACCCAGCCATCCCATGAAGCTGGAATAGTGAGGTTAGTCTGTGCATCATAACCAGGACCATATACTTCCTGGAAATCAGGAGTAGAAGCCACTTTTTCCTGGTTGATAGTATAGTTCAGGTCAACGTTCATTCCATGAGCGCCTTTAGTACCTTTCTTGGTAGTGATTACAACTACACCATTGGTTGCTTCAGAGCCATACAGCGCTGTTGCACTTGCACCTTTCAGTACAGAAAGGCTTTCGATATCTTCCGGATTAATATCCAGCGCACCGTTACCATCTATCCTGTTATTGGAAGTATTGAAAGACGATTGTGTAAGTGCACTAAAGTTTCTGATGGGAACACCATCAACTACATATAAAGGCTGAGTGCTTCCATTGTAAGAAGATACGCCTCTGATCTGTACAGCAACAGCAGAAGAAGCACCACCCGGAGCAGAAACAATCTTCACACCAGCAGCTTTACCATATAAAGCAGATGCGAAGTTAGTGCTACCTGTCTGGGTAAGTTCTTTAGATGATACAGTACTAACAGCGTAACCTAATGCACGGGTTTCTCTTTTAATACCCATAGCTGTTACCACTACTTCCTGTAATCCTTTAGGATCATCCACCAGCCCAACATTCAGGTTAGTGTTATTACCTACGGGCACTTCCTGCTTAAGAAATCCCATATAGGAAAATACAAGGGTACCTTCAGGATTGGCGCTTAATTTAAAGCCTCCGTTTCCGTCGGTAGTAGTACCATTAGTGGTACCTTTCTCAGAAACACTTACGCCGGGGAGCGCAGAGCCTTTCGAGTCTTTTACTACGCCGGTGATGGTTATTTTCTGCTGCGCCCAGGCAAACTGAATGCACAAAACAGAAAGAACCGCAAATAAGAAAAGCGATCTCTTCATTTTTATTTTTTTAAATTGATACTGTGGTGTGTTTAAGGATAAACTTTATATACAAGGTTGTAATATTTTAAGTTACGGGCATAGCATTCCAACATACACTATCGCTGATAGCATTTAAAAAACAGCATGCACTAAATAAGTCCTTTCGTTATACTGACAATTGCATCCTTATCCGTGATTTTGTGGATCTATTAAGCATAGGAAATTGACAAGTGAAAATGAATATATCGATAATGAATTATTTTGAACTGGTCATTCTTTTACCCTTATCGTTTACTTTATTGTTTATTGTCCATTTGGTTGATGCTACATTGTAATAATAATGTTCGCATACTGAAAGTTTTACTACGTGAAAGTACCCTTTCCATTGTTCCCTGTTTCGCTACCATTCCTGCTACTGATTTCATGCTACTGTTAAGTTTATCACAATACTTTAACGTTTTAGCAATCTACTATTAAAAAAAGAAAAAATTTGCATTTCTCTACAGCCTGTCCCTAGCCTCATTGTGGCTTCAAACTTATATAAAGTTTTTCTACTTCGCAAATATTTTTTGCAAAACTTTAACTAAAAACAAGCCTGCTAAAATGATTCAATATTACAATAACACCTTCGTTGTAAATATTGATTATAAGCACTTTATCTCTTTTTAGATAGTAAACTAATTTAGCATATTAGCAATTTTGTACTACGTTTTAGCAAGAAAGCATCAGATAATTTGTCCGATTTTTTTTCTGTGTTACTTTTTTTCAGTATGAGAATGGGTTTGGATCAAACATACAAATCCTGCAGACCAATTATTCGTATTGCTACAATTACAGTTTAGCTACAGAAATATTGTATCTCTTATTATTTGGGTTTAAATCAATAAAGTGGTTATAATTTTTTATTGAGAAATAATAACAGTCAGGTCACATCACACTCGCATAGTTGACTTCGGGTTATCATTAGTTTTCATAAGGCAAAAAATGAGTTATCACTCTTTTTCCAACTACGTTTATTCGTTAAACGTTGTGTTCTCAAACTTATGCAAAAAATTCTTAGTTCGCAAATATATTCCATGAACGTAAGATCGAATTAACACAATGTTCATAACAGGAAATATATCAGGATAATTTAACCATTTCTTTCATAATCGTGGATTCTCTTTTACGTAGTTCCAATGGTAATACTATCTGCCTTGTTGTTTCCGAATTGTTATCCATTTCTTCTATCAGCAGTTGTATCAGCCTGCGGCCTATTTCTTCAATAGGTTGTGCCACACAGGTAATAGAAGGATTCAGCAATCTGAAGATATCATGGTCATCAAAACTCACCATGCCAAGATCTGATCCTATCTGCAATCCTAATGAACGGATACTTTCAATTCCACAAATGCCAAGGTAATTCGTGGCAAAAAATACCGCATCCAGGTCTTTATTGTTTTGCAGGTATTTGGTAATCTCCTGTGTAAAACCGGGCCGGTCCAGATCAAAAGGTAAACGCTTGATCATATTCTTTCCAGCGGGCAGGTCATGCTTCTTTAATGCATCTACAAATCCATCCAAACGCTGTTGCATCTGTACCTGGGAAGAGGTAGTTGTAATAATGGCTATTTTTCTATACCCCTGCTCCACCAGATGACTAACGGCCACATAGGCTCCCTGGAAGTTATCAACAACTACATAGTTAAAATCTTTTACATTTGGAAAGTAACGGTCCATCAGCACTACCGGCTTCTGCAACAAAGCAATCTCCTTGTCCAGGTTCAGGGTAGGCGTAATAATATACCCGTCCACCTGCCTGTAACGGAGCACTTCCAGTAATCCCCTGGCCTTTTCTTCATTATCCTCTGTACTTCCAAACAGCACCTTATACCCGTGCTTGTCTGCTTCGTCCTCCACCACCTTGGCCACGTTCGCAAAAAAACTATTGGCAATATCTTCTACAATGAGCCCGATAGTTTTGGTTTTGCCAGTACGCAATCCCCGTGCTAGCTGATTGGGTTTGTATTTAAGTTTAGCTGCTATTTTCAGAATTCGCTTGCTTACCTGATCGCTGATCCTCTTTTCCTTGCCTTTACCGTTTAATACAAAAGAGACTGTTGTAGGTGAAACGCCCGCCTGTTGGGCTATATCTTTAATGGATATTCCTTTCACGAAATTTAGATTTGGTTTGATATTATTAGAAAATTATAATCTTAACAGCAAAGCGCCAAATAAATTAATAACCGGGTTTTCAAATTTATAAATGAGATTTATTGAAAAATGATATTTTTTTAACCGATTTTTGATAATTTGGCACATTCACTGGAAAAGTTCCGTTAGGGGGGATATCAAATTGTTGACGGCATTTAGTTTACGCCTGGTCATGCTGAATTACTGTAAATGGCCGTCAAGAGCCACCTGCCGGATTAAAGGATGCTTAAACTTATAAATACATGAAACCCATTCTTATTAAAGTGGGGGCATTTGCCGACAATCAGATCACAATCATTGAGCGATGTGATCCTTATTTTAACACACCTTTCCACTTCCATCCGGAATGTGAACTGGTTTTTGTGACAGAAAGCAATGGTAAAAGAATTGTTGGTGACAGCATTGAGAGTTTTGATGTAGGTGACATGGTATTCCTGGGACCACACATCCCGCATGTATGGTATAACGACGAAAGCTACTATCAGAATAATGAACAACTGAAAGCACGTTCCGTAGTCATCTACTTCCCGAAAGACATTTTCGGAGATAAGTTCTATGGCCTGCCGGAAACGAAAGCACTCACAGATCTGTTCCACAGGGCACAACGCGGCATGAAAATCGAAGGTCCTACCTACGATCTGCTGAAAGATGAGATCCTTACCCTTCCCAGAAAAGAAGGACTGGAAAGAATCATCTCCCTCCTGGGCATTCTCAAAGTACTCGCAGAAACCAAAGATGTCCATTACCTGGCCAGCACAGGCTATTCCCACGCTTTCAATGCCAAAGACAACCATAAGATTGATGAGGTGTTCAAATATGTGATGAGCAATTTCTCCAAAGAGATTTCCCTGCACGATGTTGCCAGCATCACCAATCTTTCTCCTCAATCCTTCTGCCGCTTTTTCAAGAACCGTACTAAGAAATCATTTGTACAGTTCCTGAACGAAGTACGCATAGGTCACGCCTGTAAAAGGCTGACGGAAGAAGACTGGTCCATTGCAGAAATAGCTTACTCCTGCGGGTTTAAAAACCTTTCCAATTTTAACCGCTTCTTCAAAGAGATCGTAGGCAAAACACCTAAAGAATACAAGAACGAACTGAGATTGAAAGAAGCGTAAAATATACGCTTTTATGATACATGAAGATCAAAGCCCATCTCGGCTTTGATCTTCATTATTTAAGAAGTATACTCCGTAAATTGTTTGGGAATTGATTAAAATGTGTTAATTTTCGTTAACATATTCTTTACGAAAAGCCATACAGATGGAGTATTATCCGCTGGAACAAACCCTTTTGTCAACCAAAATTTATTACCCTGTAATCCATGTATAGTAATTATACCGATCAAGAATTACTATTGCTGCTGCAGAAGGACAGTGTGAAGGCATTTAATGTTATCTATGCCCGCTATAGTCAACCTTTGTACCTCTATATCCTGAGTAAGATGGATGCAGGGGATGCCAGTAAAGATGTATTACAGGATCTGTTCACCTCTCTATGGGAGAGAAGAAATTCCCTGAGTGTACATGAATCCCTCAAATCTTACCTCTATCAGTCTGCCAGACACAAAATCATCGATATTTACAGGAAAAACAGTACCTACCGCAAATACCTGCAGCAGCTCATTGAACATTTTGATGTGCAGCCAGGCGGTATTGCAGAACTGGTCGATACCAAAGCCAGAACACAGGACGTATTTGAAACAATCAACCATTTCCCGGAACGTATGAAAGAGATCTTTATGCTCAGCCGGGTAGAACACCAGACAGTAGAACAAATAGCATTACGCCTGGGGCTTTCTCAGCAAACCGTTAAGAACCAGATTACCAAAGCATTAAAGATTTTGCGCACAAACCACGCTAAAACAGATATTGTCCTGCTACTGCTCACCACAGCCAGTATGTATACTTTTTTTGCCAACTAATAGTACTACTAACAATGCGGGACGACATCTAACTGGGACAGAATCAACATTAGGACATCATCTAAATTGCTAAGCGGTGGAGCTAGAACAGATTAAGAAAATATTGGAGCGTTACAACGAAGGAAAATGCACTTCGGAAGAATCCAGGCTAATAGAACAGTGGTTTGAAGGCATTAACCAGCAACATACTACGCAAATAAATGAAAATGAGTTGCTTACAGAGCTGACCGACATCGGACAGCAACTGACCAACCATATACAACGCTCACAAAAACGCACTTTGCGCCCATGGTACTACATGGCCGCTGCAGTGGCCATGCTGGTTGCTGCCGGTGCTTCATTCCTCCTGTTACGTAACAGACCGGCTGCCCATACAGGTGACCAGGAACTACAACTGATGGCACTGAAGAATAGCAAAGTCATCTCTAATGGATACATGATCGTGACCATAGCAAAAGGAGATACCGCCCATCTTACACTCGAAGATGGTAGTACCGTCATCCTCAACGCTGCCAGCAAACTCCGCTACCCTGTACATTTTACCGGTGGGCACCGCGATCTCTACCTGGAAGAGGGAGAAGCCTTCTTTAATGTAGCTCCTCAGCCAGGCAGCATCTTTACCGTACATGCAGGCAATACCAGCACTACGGCACTAGGCACCTCCTTTAACATCCGCGCCTATACCCATGAGCAAAAGATCACCGTGGCATTACTGACCGGTAAGGCGAAAGTAATAACAGCACAACAAAAACAGGAACCCCTGATATTGTCGTCTAGCGAACAAGTCCGGTACGACTGTAAATCACTGGAACTTGTAAAAACAACCTTTGAACAAGAGGACCCCATCGGATGGCAACAGGGAACCCTCATTTTTAAAGATGCTACCTATGATGAGGTACGCGCTGGAATAGAAAACATGTATAATGTTACAATCATCAACCAAAGCGATAAAAAAACATGGACTTATACCGGTAATTTCAGAAAGGAAAGCTTACGAAATGTGATGGAAACCATATGCCTGACTGAATCACTGTCATTTACCATTAAAAAGGATACTGTATTGCTGAAAAACAAGAAGTAATCCCTAACGAAAGAATAATGCTGCTTTGAAACTTTAAACTAACCGGGGCTATATGAAGGGAAAATCATACTTCGGTAAAGTATGTATTGCTGCGAGCTTCCTGATAATGTCATTATTAACAGGTGAAGAGGCTTTGTTTGCCCAGGTTACACTGCCCTCTGGAACCGACAATATCTCCATCAACGTTAAGAATAAGAATATTGTGGATGTAATGGTTGAAATTGCCGCTAAAAGTAATCTCAACTTCCACTACGATAAGGCTACAATAGACCCTACCAAAAAAGTAACCCTGCATTGCGATAATGTTCCTATCAACAAATTACTGAACATGCTGTCTGCCCAGACAGGATTCGACTTTCTGCTGCGGGATGATAAAATTATTGTAGGCCTTCCTGGTAGCGTGGCCAGTTCTGAAGAGGACCAACAATACAACGATGCTGGTTTTCCGAAAGAGATCTCCGGCCAGATAATGGACTCCAGGGGCCGCCCTATTCCCGGAGTAACCATCCTCATCAAGAATACCTCCAAGGGTGCACAAAGCAATGAAACAGGATCTTTCACCATTGAGGCAGCAGAAGGCGAAATACTCGTTTTCCGGTCCGTGGGTTTTCTTAGCAGGGAAATCCCTGCCAGTAGCAGGATTATTGATGTTACCCTCCAGGAAAATGTTAAAGAGCTGAATGAACTGGTTGTAACAGCATTGGGCTTCACCAAAAGCACCAGGGAGCTCTCCTACGCTACCGGACAACTGGGTTCTGAAAACTTCTCGACCATAAAAGATGCCAACGTGATCAACAGCTTATCCGGTAAGGTTGCCGGTGTAATGATCAACAGAAGCGCTTCAGGTATTGGTGGATCTGCACGTGTGATTTTAAGAGGTAATAAATCTACCCGTGAAAATCAACCACTGTACATCATTGACGGGGTGCCAATGGCCAACTTCACCCCTTCACAACCTACGGATATATGGGGACAATCATCCGGTATCGTAGGTAGCGGGGGAAGAGACGGCGGTGATGGCATCTCCAATATTAATCCGGACGATATTGCCAGCATCAGCATACTCAAAGGGGCCTCTGCGGCTGCATTATATGGTAGCCAGGCAGCAAACGGGGTAATTATGATCACCACAAGGAAAGGCAGTGCAGGTAAAGGACATATCAGCTTCTCGTCGGACTTTACCATAGAGAAACCACTCCTGCTGCCCAAACTGCAATACCGCTATGCACAAACCATTATGCCCTACAAAGATGATGAGGATTCACCGCAACCCGGATCACCAGACAGTTGGGGCAATCCGTTGAAAAGCCCGGACCATGTGAAAGGATTTTTCAATACCGGTACTACCCTTACCAACGCATTGTCTTTCAGCGGCGGGGCAGACAAAACACAGTTCTATCTCTCTTACTCCAATACCCGAAATAAAGGAATCTTACCGATCAATAAACTGGACAGACATACCTTTAATGCCCGGATCACAAGTAATATGTTAAATAACAGACTGTCTTTAGATGCCAACATATCTTTCCTGGCACAGAACATTTTAAACCGCCCCTCTTCAGGGTTGTACTATAACGCGCTTACCGGCTTGTACACCTTCCCCAGGGGACTGGATTTCAACAGCTATAAACAATATGAATATTTCGATCAGACACGGAATATGCCATTACAGAACTGGTGGAACATCCATCGTGATCTCGGATGGACCGGGCAGGATGATCAACAAAATCCCTACTGGGTATTACAACGGGATCAACGGGAAGAAAGCCGCTACCGGAGCATGGCTTCTCTGGCATTGAAATACCAGATCCGCGACTGGGTATCATTACAAATGCGCTGGAACTTCGATAAGAGTTACGACCAATACGAACTGAAAGCATATGCAGGTACACAACAGGTACTTTCTCCGCCTAATGGAAGATATACACTCGAGAAAGAAACGAATACCCAGTTATATACTGATATGATCCTCACCGTCTACAGAAAGCTGAGTAACCAGTTCCATTTGCAGACAATGCTGGGCGCCAATATCACAGACGTAAAAGCACATGACAGGTCACTCATCAGCACAAATCCTACAGCTACTGCGGGATTGATCTACAGCAATAAATTCACTGTAGAAAATATTTCGGGAAACGCACTGGATGCACAACAGAATATTGAACATAAACAATTGCAGGCTCTCTTCGGTAGTGCACAACTAAGTTTGCATAACAGCATCTTCCTGGATCTTACCGGCAGGAACGACTGGTCCAGTACATTTGCCTTCACTCCTATCAGGAGTAAAGGATACTTTTATTATTCTACCGGGTTAAGCACCATCCTTAGCGACTTAATCAAAATGCCTTCTACCATCAGCTTTGCCAAAGCACGGATTTCGTACGCAAGAGCAGGTAATGATATTGCGGCATACGTATCCAGGCCGGCACGTTTTAATCTGCAAACTATTGGCGGCGTAACAAGAGTAAACTTTAATACCAAAGCACCCTATCCGGGTATCTATCTGAAACCGGAAGATAACCGCTCACTGGAAGCAGGTACGGAGATCCGTTTGCTGAAAGACAGAATCAGTATAGACTTTACCTGGTATAAAAATAACAACTACCAGCAGTACATGGAGGTACGCGCACCTTCAGGATCCGGCTATCTCTATTACTACCTGAATCTCGGTAACATCCAGAATAAAGGAATTGAATTATCGCTCTCCGGATCACCTGTGCAAAATAAACAGTTCAGGTGGGTTGCTACCATTAACGCTACTATCAACAGAAATAGCGTAGTAAAACTGAGCAGCAATAATATACCCGGTGCAGGCCCCGACAACTACTATATCCTCACTGATTTTCTTACCAACATGTACGGTTCTTTTATCAAAGAAGGTGGCGCATGGGGAGATATCTATACCAATAAGGAACTCTATAAAAATGAGAAAGGACAATATGTACTGGATGATCAGGATAATCTCGTTACCAGGAATGTATTTAAGAAAGTAGGTAATCCCAATCCCAAGCTGATGCTGGGCTGGAACAATACCATCAGCTATAAACAATATTCCCTCAGTTGCCTGATAGATGGCCGCTTTGGAGGAGAAGTAATGAGTGTAACCAATTCAGTGCTGGATAACTATGGGGTGAGTGAAACAAGTGCTAATGCCAGGGACAATGGTGGTGTGGATCTTAATGCTGTTTACCAGGATGGTTCCCCGTTTACCGGGAAATATGACGCACGAAAATATTACACAGCTATTGGTGGCCGTGCAGGCAGTGGAGAAATGTATTTGTATGATGCCACTAACATCCGCCTGCGTGAATTATCACTTACCTGCCAGTTACCGGTAAAGTCGAAATTTATCAACCGCATACAGGTAGGAATGATCGCAAAAAATATTTGTTTCTTTAAACTCTCTGCACCGTTCGATCCTGAAGTATCAATGAGTAGTGGTAACGGACTGCAGGGTATAGATGTATTTGGTGTATCTGCTACAAGGAGTATAGGAGCCAATGTAAGAGTAATATTTTAGGAAGAGTATCAGCTTATGAATTCAACCATTATGCGTAACATAATTATTATGTGCATTGTTATTACGATGCTGCCTGGCTGTACGCGTAACTTTGAGCACATCAATACCAATCCTTATGATCTTTATGATGGTGAGTTACAGCCTGATTTCAAACTATTGGGAGATCCACTTGTACAAGCAATGCTGAATATTCTTTCGGCCAACGATGTGTCTGTGGCACAATTACAGCAGAACCTGATGGGGGATGTATTTTCCGGTTATATGATGACACCCAATCCTTTTCAGGATAACCACAATAATATTACATACGATCTTCTCGATAACTGGAATGATGACGCCTGGATTACTGCTTATGGAAACATAATGCCCAACTGTAAATTTGTGATGGACCGCTCCAGGGATAAATACCCCGACTTTTATGCATGGGCACAGTTAATCAGAGTATTGGCCATGCACCGGATAAGTGATATTTACGGACCCATTATTTATACACATTATGCCATAATCAACCCCGACCACAGTATTGATTATGATTCACAACGGGAGGCATATTACGCATTCTTCAATGACCTGGACACCGCTATCAATACGCTCAATGCGTACGCAGTAAATTCCATAAAAATTCACTTTTCCAGCTTTGATCTTTCCTATAACGGAGATTATGCCAAATGGGTAAAACTTGCCAATACGCTCCGCCTAAGGCTGGCTATCCGCATCTCCAGGATAGACCCGGATAAAGCAAGGATTGAAGGAGAAGCCGCATTGAATCAGCGTTTAGGAATATTAAGTTCAAAAGAAGATAACTTCAACATTAATATCAGCCCTGCAACTCATCCCCTGAATGTGATCTGCAACTCCTGGAATGATATCCGTATGGGAGCACCAATGGAGTCTATACTAACCGGTTATCATGATCCACGGCTACCATACTATTTCCTGCCTGCCGATATGAAAGATACTGTGTATCGCGGGATCCGTAACGGCATTATGATTACCGGGAAAGATATGTATTCAGGCTTTTCCAGGCTCGCATTACTTCCCTCTTCAATCCAGCTGCTCACTGCAGCAGAAGCCTGGTTCCTGAAAGCTGAAGCAGCACTCTACGGATGGCGAGGAGCAGGTGATGCACAAATCAACTATGAGCAAGGAATTTATACCTCCTTCCAACAATATCATGTTACTTCCGGTTACAATAATTATATTCATAACAATTCTTTTACAGCCAGTCCTTATATAGATCCACAGAATTCCGTCAACAATGTATACAAAGGTGATCCCCATCTAAGCACTACTACTATCCGATGGGAATCGTCTGCCACAACAGAAGAAAAACTGGAACGAATCATTATGCAAAAGTGGATCGCAATATTCCCCGACGGTCAGGAAGCATGGTCAGAATTCCGCCGCACCGGTTATCCTAAGTTATTCCCGGTAGTTATTAATCACAGCGGCGGCAAGATCCCCACAGAAACTTTTATCCGCCGGATCCCCTTTATTCAGTTCGAATATGCCACTAATGCAGCCGGTGTTAGCAGAGCTTTACTCAATTTAAATGGACCCGATAACGGGGGTACAAGATTATGGTGGGATAAACCCTGATTTATTTTTCTCTCAGCATGGTACTTTTTTAATTTCGGTACGACACCTCATTATGCGTATTGAAGAAATACTTGCTAAGACACAAAGGGACAAAACAGTGTATCAAATATTGAGCACGTAGGGGGTTCTATTGTCCATTGTGATTACATGCTGCTTATTAACTAAAAGAAAAAATTATCGACTAACAAAAACAACAACTCTTCCCGGGAATTAATGGATATCCGAAAATATCCAACTGTAATACCTATGGTTCAACCATCTTCTAACTCTCAAAAAGCAGTATCTATGAAACGTACACTACGTTTTAAAAAAGCAGGCGGCGCAGCAGGTATCATGCTGGTATTGCTGCTGGCTAATGGCACATTGACGGCCATGGTGCCAACATCTCCGTTATCATATAACGTGAGGCAACAAAGAGATATTACCGGTACTGTACGAGATTCAAAAGGCAATCCACTGCCCGGCGTTACAGTAGCATTGAAAGGAAGTAACAAGGGTACAAAAACAGATGTAAACGGATTTTACCGTATCGCCGCCAACCCCGAAGACGTATTGGTATTCAGTTACATTGGGCATACCCTTCAGGAAATTACTGTAGGTATAAAAGTGACTATCAGCACCACACTGGAAGAGAACATTAAAGGACTGGATGAACTGGTAGTAACAGCACTGGGTATACGTAAAGGAATACGTAGTACCGGTTATGCCGTATCAATTGTAGAAGGAGCAGACCTTACAAAAGCAAGAGAAATTAGTGTGGCTAATTCCCTGGAAGGACGTGTAGCCGGCGTTAACAGTACCCCTCCCGCTACCGGCCCGGGTGGTTCTTCACGTATTACAATCAGGGGTAACTCCTCTCTGAACCGTAATAACCAGCCCCTATTCGTTGTAAACGGAATCCCGATGAATAATGATAACCTGGGAGCCGCAGCTAAATATGGTGGTACAGACCTTGGTGATGGAATCTCCAGCATTAACCCCGACGATATTGATGAGATGACCGTACTGAAAGGAGGTGCAGCATCTGCATTATATGGCCAGCGTGGCATCAATGGTGTGATCCTCATTACCACCAAATCAGGAAAGGCCGGACAACTAAACATAGAATTGAACAGCAATGTTACAATAGATAAAGTGAACGATTTCCTGGACTTCCAGGATGTATACGGACAAGGAGTAAAAGGTACAAGACCTACAGACAAAACGTCTGCACTCAGCACCGGATTACAAAGCTGGGGAGAAAAACTGGATGGTGCTCCTATCATCTTATTTGACGGACAGCAACATCCTTATTCCAAACAAAGCAGCCACCTGAAAGACTTCTATAAAACAGGTGCTACTTTCAGCAATACATTGTCTGTAGCAGGAGGTAGCGACAAAACGACCTATCGCTTTGCTGTGGGGGATCTGCGTGCCAATGGTATTTATCCCAATACAAGATATTTCCGCGATAATCTGAACCTTGATCTCAACTATAAATTATCACCTCAGTGGAGTGGTCAAACCAATATTACCTACATTAAAGAGATCACAAATAATCGTTCCAACCTGAGCGATGCTCCAGGCAATGGTAACTATGGTATTGCATTCCTGCCTTCCAATGTAAAGGGCTCTTACCTGGCTCCGGGTTATGACGGACAAGGAAATGAGACCCCATATAGCAGTGACCAGTTTAGTACCAATCCATACTTTGCAGCTTATTGTTTTATGAACAATACAGGAAAAGACCGTGTGCTGGGGGTTACCAGCCTGCGCTATACACCACTTTCCTGGTTTTATGTTCAGGCCCGGGTTGCCAATGATTATTTTGGATTTAATGCCACCTCTATTACCCCTACCGGTACTGCTTACCGCCCCAAAGGCAGTCTTGATCTGGAACGCAATCGCCAGTTCAACGAAACAAATGCCGACATCTTATTAAGCATTAATAAATCACTGAGCAAAACATTTCAATTGAACGTGAATGCAGGTGCCAACCTGTTGAAAAAAACAGACAAGACGAATGATCTTACGGCATCTAATTTCGCATTCCCCTTTGTATACAACCCTGCTACAGCAGCTACAAAGAGCGGTACAATCACAAATGTGAGAAAAGAAATACATTCTGTATATGGTTCACTTGAATTAGGATGGAAAAACACCCTATACCTGAACATGACAGATCGTAACGACTGGAGCACTACTTTACCGGAACTGAATAATTCATATAATTATCCTTCTGTAAATCTCTCTTATGTGTTTTCTGAAACGCTGAAGAATAACTGGTTGTACTTCGGTAAAATAAGAGCTGGTTATTCACAGGTAGGTGGAGATGCTGATGAATATAAAACCAAATTGTATTACAGTACACTTGGCAGTACCATCAATGGCGTATATATCGGTGATATCAGCAGTGAAATTCCCAATAGGAACCTCAAACCATTAAAAGCTAAAGAACTGGAAGCAGGTATTGAACTGAAGCTCTTTAAAAACCGCCTGTTCGCAGACTTTAGCTGGTATAATAAGCAGATATCAAATGATATCGTTGCTGCTACTGTATCACTTGGTTCCGGTTACACCACAGCTATCGTGAATGTGGGTAAACTGGAAAATAAAGGGATTGAATTACTGATAGGTGGTGTACCTGTGCAAACAGCTAATGTAAAGTGGACCACCAGTCTGAACCTTGCCAACAATAAAAATAAAGTAATCCAGCTTGCCGAAGGACAAACATCCATGCTGGTAACAAACGGAGATTCCCGTACAGAAGCTGCTTACATCCAACAGGTGGTAGGATTGCCTTTCGGGCAAATCATGGTATATGATTTCAAACGTGATGCTAAAGGAAACCTGGTAGTGGATGCTTCAGGATTACCACAACGTACAGATGCACTGGTGGCAAAAGGATCAGGCGTAGCTCCTTTGACAGGTGGATGGAACAATGATGTTTCCTACAGGAATTTGCATCTCTCTTTTCTCATAGACTTTAAATCAGGAGGTAATATATATTCAGGTACCAATGCAAATGCATACGGATACGGCCTGCAGAAAGAAACATTACAGGGACGTGAAGGTGGTGTAGTAGTAACCGGTGTAACAGAAGGTGGCGCTACAGCAACTAAAACAATAGATGCACAAACCTATTATTCAAAACTGGCTACCATCTCTTCACTGCATGTATATAAAACAGATTTCATCAAGTTCAGATCAGTTAGTCTGACGTACGATTTCAACAGCACCGCGTTCAATAACAGAATACGGGGTATAAGCCTGTCGCTGGTAGGACGGAACCTGTTCTACATAAAGAAATCCACGCCTAACATTGATCCTGAATCCAACTACAGCAATAGCAATGCGCAGGGACTGGAATACGCCGGTTTGCCCACCAGCAAATCTTTTGGTATTAACCTGAACGTTACATTCTGATCATTCTAAATCTAACAACATGAAATCTCTGCATAAAATAATACTCGCTTTGTCGCTGATAGCCTTATCAGCATGTACAAAGAATTTTGATAGTATTAATACAGATCCTAGTAAAAGCAATGAAGCGAGTG
The DNA here is from genome assembly GCF_900112615.1 of Chitinophaga sp. CF118. Lineage (GTDB taxonomy): Bacteria > Bacteroidota > Bacteroidia > Chitinophagales > Chitinophagaceae > Chitinophaga. The sequence continues at coordinate 805,214 of NZ_FOMK01000004.1, forward strand.
GTGTACCTGAATATAATCTTTCCCGTGCACTGCTTGAATATACAGGCAACAGCGACTTTAGTTATGAAACATGGCGGGTAAATATCATTTACTGTGCCATGATGATGCAACAGTTGTCTAATATTTCATGGTATGCGGGTGATAAGTACATGCAGAATGACGGTTGGGCCAGTTCTTATTTTGAACGTGCCTACCCCGATCAGGTAAAATATATCACTGACGTGGAACGTGTTACCAGAGGCAATCCGTATCTGACAAATCTTTATCATATCAGTCGTATTGCACGTGTAATGATCTTCCATCGCATCTCTGATATCTATGGAGATATCCCTTATTCTGAAGCTGGACTGGGTTATAGCCAGAGCAACTTTACACCTAAATACGATGCACAACAAGCGATTTATCTGGACATGATGAAAGAACTGGATGAGGCAGCGAAGGCATTGGATGGTACAAAAACAGTACCCGGAGCAGGAGACCTTATCTATAACAAAGGTGGTTCCATTCCTGCTGTACAGGTAGTGGACCACTGGAAAAAACTCGCTTATTCCCTGATGTTGCGTTTAGGCATGCGCCTGACTAAAGTAGATCCTTCTACGGCACAAATGTGGGTAGAAAAAGCCTATCAGGGTGGTGTGTTTACCTCTAATGATGACAATGCCTACATTCTGCACGATGCTACCGGAGGAAGAACAACGGTGAACAGAGTAAGCAACATCCTTTCCGGAGAGTGGAATGCTATTAACAATGGAGGCGAGGCAAGCCTGAGCAAAACGTTTGTTGATTTCCTGCAAACCAATAACGACCCAAGGCTGAGCTATATAGCGCAGATACCTGCCACAGGCAGTACACTGCCACTGGATCAGCTGGGAATGCCAAACGGTTATGATGCCAATGGTGAAAACAGTCCTACAGATATCAGCAAAGAACCAGGATACCCCGGCGATCTTAAACGGTATTCTGTTATCAATAAACAGAACCTGCTGAAACTGAATGGTCCTACTTTCCTGGTCACCTATGCACAGGTAGAACTGTTACTCGCAGAAGCTGCCAAAAGAGGATGGAATGTAGGTGATGCCGCTACACACTATGGAAATGGTGTGACTGCCGCCATGCAACAATTATCACAGTACGATGCCAGCGCTACTATCAGCGGCGCAGATATACAACTTTATCTTACAGCACATCCATATGTTGATGCTGACGGTTACAACTTAATTAATACCCAATATTGGGCTGCTTGTATTCTCGACTGGTATGAAGTATGGGCAAACTGGCGCAGAAGTGGCTATCCGCAGCTGGTACCTGTTAATTATTCAGGGAATGCCACCGGCGGACAAATTCCCCGCAGAATGCTGTATCCTTCTTCAGAAGCAGCATCCAACAGCACCCATTACCAGGAAGCTATTACAAGACAAGGAACTAATGCTTTCATGACACCAGTATGGTGGGATAAGCAGTAAAATTTATATAGCCATCAATACCGCTATAAAAAGCAGCAAATGACAAGCCGGACCTTTCCAGGTCCGGCTTTTTTTTATTTCATAAATTTGATTACTTTTGATATCGAAATGATATCAAAACAAACCTTTTTATGGAAAAGATCATCAAACCCTTCTCAGGCTTCCTGGCTTTTATTTTAGCCGTAATTGCCCTTCCTTTATCTGTTTTCATGTTTGCATTAATGGCACAAACAGGCTCCCTCTTCTTTCTATGGGTTGCTATACTGTGCTTTATTTCCTTTGTGCTTCTTACCAAAGGATTAATGATTGTAAACCCCAACCACTCCCGGGTACTCACCTTCTTTGGTAAATACACCGGCACAGTGAAAGAAAATGGCCTGTTATGGATAAATCCCCTGTACAAGTCGGCCAACCTTTCATTAAGGTCACAAAACCTCAATGGACAGCAGCTAAAAGTGAATGATAAACTGGGTAACCCCATCGAAATTGCCGCTGTAATCGTTTGGCGGGTTAGTGATACCTACAAGGCCTCATTTGAGGTAGTAAACTTTCAGCAATACGTGAACATCCAGAGCGAAGCTGCTGTTCGTCACCTGGCAGTAAGCTACCCTTATGACCACATGGATGATGATTCAGTAGAAGGTATCACCCTGCGCGGCGGCGGGGATAAAGTAAATGAAATGCTGGAACAGGAATTGAATGAGCGCCTCGCTCCTGCCGGTATCATAGTACTGGAGGCTCGTATCAGTCACCTGGCATACGCTCCTGAAATTGCAGGTGCAATGTTACAGCGCCAGCAGGCTACAGCTATTGTATCTGCACGTGCTAAAATTGTGGAAGGTGCCGTAGGAATGGTAGAAATGGCACTGGAAAAATTATCTGAAAAGAATATCATTATACTGGACGAAGAGCGTAAAGCTGCAATGGTATCCAATTTGCTGGTAGTACTTTGCGGTGATTCCAAAGTAACACCTGTGGTAAATACCGGGACCCTGCATCAGTAATACATACCCATTAGAACATGGTATATGGCAGATAAGAAAACATTTGTAGTAAGGATAGATGCCCAGACATATGATGCCATTGAAAAATGGGCAGAAGATGAATTCAGGAGCGTGAACGGCCAGATGGAATGGCTGATTAACCGTGCATTAAAAGAGGCTGGAAGAATGGGTAAAAAAGAGAAACCTGATAAGCCGGAAAAGAAATAAGATAGTATAGAGATAAAGTCATCCTTCGTTCATCCTCCGTTCAAAAACGAAGGATGAACGAAGGATGACTTTATCTCTATTGGGAAAGAGCTGGTTCTATACTTTGATTGGCGGCCAAAGAATTGCTTAAACAACTGCATATCTCCATCAGGGACCCGAAATAAAATAGCCTGTATCAAATTTATGATACAGGCTATTTTTGTTCCTATATAAAAGGATTCTTATTTCTTTGCCTTCTGCATCGGATTACCTCCTACAGATGCACCACGCATTGTTTGTTGCTGACGGAACAACTCAAAGCGCGTTGGCGCTGCCACGCGTGGCCAGCTGTTATTTCCTTCATCAATATCTGCTGTTTCGCGTTGCGGATCCAGCCTGACCGCTACCACTTCCTTATCTTTTGCAAATACCTTTGATATTTTGTTCTCATTCTTTCTCCAGATATAAGCAGAGATATGGTCTGTTTCCTTTGTGCCATCTGCATAAGTCCATTCAATGATCAGCGGCATTACCAGCCCGCCCACATTGGAGAAAGATATTTCGTAGAAATTCTTCTTACTGTCGTATAGACGTTTTTCTTCCGGACTAAGCGCACTATACATATTATCGTAAGCAGTTTTGTCTTCTGATGTAACTTCAAAACGGTTCCATTTGCTATAGAAATCCTGCAGGCTGGTATCCTGATCTACGGCAAATTTCACACCTTCTGCACGGTTCCTTGAACGGGAAATATGATCTGCATTATGATCGTATTTAGCCTGCGCTTCTGTATGACTGATCTGCGGATCTTTGGTGTCTAAACGGAACCATCTCACACTGTCTATAGAGATATCCACCGGTTCTATACCATAGAACCAACCACGCCAGAACCAATCCAGGTCTACCGCAGAAGCATCTTCCATCGTACGGAAGAAGTCTGCCGGTGTGGGATGTTTAAAAGCCCAGCGACGCGCGTATTCACGGAAAGCGAAGTCGAACAGGTCCCTGCCCATTACTGTTTCACGCAGAATATTCAGTGCCGTGGCAGGCTTAGCATAAGCATTAGGGCCAAACTGCACTATGTTTTCTGAATTGGTCATGATAGGTTCCAACTGATCTTTCGGCATCTTCATATAATCAGCAATCTTATATGCAGGACCACGATTGGAAGGGAAGTTGTTATCCCATTCCTGTTCTGCGAGGAACTGGCAGAAGGTATTCAGACCTTCATCCATCCATGTCCACTGACGCTCATCGGAGTTTACGATCATCGGGAAGAAGTTATGTCCTACTTCGTGAATAATCACTCCTATCATCCCATTTTTGGTAGCTTCTGAATATGTACCATCCTTTTCAGTACGTCCATAGTTAAAGCAGATCATCGGGTATTCCATCCCATTGGCAGCTTCTACAGAAATCGCTACCGGGTAAGGGTATGGAATGGTATGCTTGGAATATGACTTTAATGTATGCGCTACTACCTTGGTAGAATATCGATTGTACAGTGGATAAGCTTCAGGACCATAATAAGACATGGCCATTACCTTTTTGCCCTCAACATTAGTTGCCATAGCATCCCATACCAGGCGGCGGGAAGCCACCATACCAAAGTCACGTACATTCTGGGCTTCATATACCCATGTTTTACGGGCAGTAGCATGACCAGCCAGTGATTTTTTTGCTTCATCCAGTGTTACCACCTCTATAGGCTGTTTAGCCGTCTGTGCCTGCTGCCAGCGCTGAAATTGCGCAGGGGTCAGTACATCTTTATAGTTCTGGCATTCGCCGGTAGCACCCAATATATGATCGGCAGGTACATTCATGCTCACATGAAAGTTGCCGAATGTTAAGGCAAACTCACCACGACCGGTAAACTGCTTATTCTGCCAGCCCTGGAAATCGGAATAAACTGCCAGGCGGGGATACCATTGAGTAATAGTGTACAGGTAGTTCTTATCTTCCGGGAAATATTCGTAACCGCCACGACCGCCTTCTATCATACGATCGGAGATATTATACCACCATTCCACTTTAAAACGTAGTTTCTGGCCTGGTTGCAGGGCTTGTGGCAGGTCTATCCGCATCATGGTCTGATTGATGGTATAAGGCAGCTCTTTGCCACTTTCATCCGTCAGTTTAACGATGTTGATACCGAAGTCCTTCCTGGGTCCAAGGATCCCGTTGATACCACGCATAGTCATTTTATCAGACATGGTGCTGGTTTCAAAGCTGTTGTTATCGCTTTTGGCATCATGCTCATTCTCATCCAGCTGTAACCACAGGTATGTAAGAGGATCGGGAGAATTATTGAAGTAAGTGATGGTTTCTGCCCCTGTCAGCTTCTGTTTTTCATCATCCAGGGTAGCAGTGATGTCGTAATCCGCCCGTTGCTGCCAGTATTTAGGACCCGGTGCACCGGATGCTGAACGGTACATGTTGGGATCCTGCAGCATGGTACCCAGTTGTTCAAAACGGTTACCATGATTAGATCCGGAATTTTGCGCATGAGCCATTGCGGTAATACAACAAAGGCCAAGCGCTAGTTTCAAGCTTCTTTTTCTCATAAACAAATTTGTATTTCAAAGGTAAAAACAGCCATTGGTTGTGATGGCTAATTGTCCACTAAGTCTTTTAATCTTTCTATTGACAGCATAACAGCGATTCCAAAAATAGCCGCAGAAAGGAATATATTCCATTCTCTGCGTTTTACGCCTGTTACATTTATCATAATGGCTGAAAGCAAAAGGATTCCTACTACCACCAGTAGCTGTCCGAATTCAAGTCCCAAATTAAAGGCCAGCAAAGGGGCCAGAATATTAGTTTGCGTTCCCAGCATACTCTTTAGGTAACTGGAAAAGCCAAGTCCATGTATCAGTCCAAAGAACAATGCGAAAAAATAGTTAAGCTGAATCTTCTCCGGCATTGCCTGTTTCCTCACCACATTGGAAAAAGCCGTGACAAATATCGTAACCGGAATCAGGAATTCAATGAATTTAGTCGGTATACTGATAACATTTGTTACACTGAGCGCCAGGGTAACAGAGTGTCCTATAGTGAAAGCTGTGATCAGCACCAATACTTTTCTCCAGTCCTGCAGCATATAAATGGCACAAAGAGCGACGATAAAAAGGATATGATCATATCCATCCCAGGCTATGATATGCTGCCACCCCATCTGAAAATACATCACAAAATCCTCCATTACCTATATTTGTGCTTATTTTGGTAATTTATACAAAGGCTCTCCAAATAATTAAAATTTTTTAGGCAAGTGGGAATATTATTATATAAATGGTTATTTGTCGCATGGACTATCTGGCATCCCTTCTATGTCAGTGTAACAGAGATCAGGCATAATGCCACCAGCAATGAAGTGCAGGTTAGCTGCCGCATCTTTGCAGATGACCTGGAAAATGTGCTGAAAAAACAAAATAAACAGCCGGTAGATATTATCCACCCATCGAACAGGACCCAGACAGACAGCCTGATATCTGGCTATATAAACAAGCACCTGGTAATCAGGATAGACGGCAAAGTTGTGAAACTGAATTACCTCGGCTATAAGATTGAAGAAGAAGCAGCCTGGTGTTTCCTGGAAGCAGAAAACATCAAAACCTTTAAGCAAATCCATGTAAAGAATGATATCCTGTACACCGAGCATGCCAATCAAATCAATATGATCCATGTGATTTCACAAGATGATGTACGTAAAAGCACGAAACTGGACAATCCTAAGGCCGATGCAGATATACAATTCTAAGCCATCGGCGTCCTGTTATCCATAAATTTGATAGGCTTACGAACACCCTCTGGCATAAGCATTTTCATGATTTCACCTTGTGTACAGTAATGCACCTGGGGTATTACACGCAGCTTAGCCTGAAGGTAGGAACGGATTTTACGGTCTGTATCTTCAGATTCTGATACAGGCCAGAGATGAAGTAATATTTCATCTGTGCCTATTTCATTGGAGAACACTTCTACCACAAACTCTTTCACTTCTTCCATATCATTGAGCAGATCGAACAACGCAGGTGGATACAACGTAGTACCCTTGTACTTGATCATCTGCTTACGACGGCCTATTACCGGCGATAAACGCATAGTATGGCGGCCACAGGAACAAGCTTCTTCATAGTACCGGCAGATGTCTCCCGTTTTGTATCGCAGCAATGGCATACCCTCTACCCCCAAAGTGGTAATTGTCACTTCCCCATCCTGTCCGGGAGCCACCGGCTGATTATTATCATCCAGTAATTCAATATATAAAAGTTCCGGGTGATGATGACCTCCTATACCTGCACTGCACTCCGTAAATGCAGTCTGCATTTCTGTAGAAGCATAAGTAGAATATAGCTTGATATTCCATTGCTCCGTGATCTTTTTCCCAAGCACATTCAGGGAGAAATCTGCATTGCGGATGTTCTCTCCGATACACACCGCTTTCTTTACAGAAGAAGCATTGATATCGATATTATGCTCCTGTGCAAATGCAATCAGCTTCACAATAAAGGATGGTACTGCCACAATAGTAGTCGGTTCTATCCGGGCAATATTTTCCCATTGCAGGGAAGGAACACCCGGGCCTACACGTAATACACCGGCGCCTAATTTACGAATACCATTGTAGTAAGCCATACCTGCCATGAACTGACGGTCCAGCGTAAGCATCAGCTGGAAGATATCATTTTCAGTACCATCTGCACAGCAGAAGGAAATGTATTCGTTATATGTGAGACGGGTTTGATCTTTCTCTGTTAAAGCAATGATTACCGGCTTTCCCAGTGTGCCGGAAGTAGTTGTATATTCCGCTATCTTACTCTTATCAACACATAGGAAATCCCAGTTCTTTTCCTGCAAATGCTCTTTGTTCACCGGTGGTATAAGGTGAAGATCATTCAATGATTTTATAGCAGATGCCTGTACACCATGCTGTGCGAACCACTCCCTGTAAAAAGGCGAAAACTCACGCAGATAACCAAGCAGGTGCATTACTTCTTTCTCCTGGAATTCTCTGATAGTTGCTTTTGACTGCAACTCTATGTTGGGTATATACATTGTCAGCTATTTTCAAACCTCTATAATCACTGTTGCGATAGCGGTTGTTTTGATATGTGATAATGAAATCAGGATCTGTTTGATCTGTAATAATTCATACCGGCTCGCCGCTGCTCCTATTAGTTGCAATACTGGTTTACCGGCTGCATCATTTGTTATTTCAATCTCATTAAAATGGACACCTCCATTCCCAAATCCCGTTCCCAATGCTTTCAGTAATGCTTCCTTACCAGCAAAACGGGCAGCATAACTTTCACCAGCATTCACCTGCTTCTCACAATATTCAATCTCACGTGGCGTAAATACCAGGTCCCGGAATCCAGAGCCTTTCTGTAGTTTTGCTACTATACGGTCTACCTCAACTATGTCGGTGCCTATTCCGTAGATCATGATGGCTTTTTACATTTTTCTATTTGTTTGCGTACATGCATCTCTTCATTCTTATTAGCAATTACTTTTGTAAGTGCTGTATTGTAATAATTCAATGCAACGTCATAATGCTTATGCTTGAATTCATAATCACCTGCCAGAATATAAACATAGAAATATTCAGGATCCAGCGCAATCATTGCCTGTACATCCACCTCTTTCCCATCCAGGATATCGGCTCTCATAGCACGGAAAGCGACAAATGAAGCAAAATCTTTCGTTTTCAGAAAAGGGTCTGCAGCAATAGTTTGAGTAGTATCACGTACTTCATGATCTGTTTTCAAACCATGCATGCTGAATATTGAATCCAGGTTATAAGCTACATATTCGCCCAGTTGCCACGGAGAAGTAGATACCCATACCATTTTCTTCTTTGGTTCAAACACAACGGAGTGATGCGCAATGAACTGGTTAATCGCCTTTTCATTTCCTACTCCTATATTTTGTCCGTGCATGCCGAAACGGTCACGAAGAATATCTACTGTTTTCTGTACAGTATTCGGTCCCTTTTCCTTCATTAGTTCTGTTAGTCTTTCAAAGCGGTAACCGGAAGCAGTCTCATCACGTTGTATTATATTTTCCTGTGCTTTACTAAACTTCGTACCCTGGAAATGATTCGTACAGGTAATGAAGTTCTTTTTAGGATCGTATATATCCATTCCTTCGGGCCTTTTCTCAATAAGCGCTGCACGGTTATCTATAGCAGAACCAACGAGGAAAGATTCCGAGACAAACATTTTATGTTTCTGTGCAATCTTCCAGGCTTCATCGATGGTAGTGGCATATTGCAATATTTCACGCGCTACCAGTGATACCGGAGTAGCAGAGGCCGTTGGAATTGCACTCTTATCTGCATTGATCGTAACAGTCAACCCTTTATCATTCATACCGGAAGCTGCTCCTGTAAAGCCACCCCAGGTCACTATCATAAAATTATATCCTTTCTCTGGATGATAAAATGCAACGATCTTATCTTCAGCAAATTTATCTCCTACATAAAAATCAAAGTTACGACCTATGATCAATGTACTATCATCAGATGCATCATTCCAGGTACCGAAAGAAGTACAACCTACCAGCGCCATATTCTGCAATGCATGCCCGATATCATGTGCCGCATGATAGTTCAGTATGCGTTCATAATTGGTACCGATGAAATCATATTTTTCTGATGCAGAGAAAGAGATACCATAAATTTCCTCCTTATTCTCTTCCGCAACATTTTCGGATAAATGACGGTTGAAAAAGCGTACAAAGTATTTCAGGAACTTGATGTAAGTTTCTGAAGGCACCATCTTTCTCAACTGAGCGGTGAAATGATCTTCCTGCCGCTGTACCAGTTCTTTCGTCAGTTTACCATTCACTACCCCCCTTTCGAAAGGTTTTCCCTCTACATACAATTCATACAACCCACTGTTACTTTTACGGAACCAGTTATTGCCTAGTGTATAAGAAGTTGAATCAAGCTGTTGGCGTTCCCATTGTAAAGCACTTTTATCTCCGATCTCTGGCGGATCAATATGAGATACGCTTAATACAAAAATGATGAATACCACCAGTATCACTATAATGCTTGCAATAAAATACAGCAGAACACGTCCCAGTTTACGCCATCCACTCCTTTTTTTTCCCATTCTTTGTGACATTCTTAGTCTATTTATTAGTTTCAATAATCTCGTTCACCAACTGTTCCATCCCAACCAGTTCTGCACAGGTAACAATTGAACTCATAGTAACCCCCAATATCCCATGTAAATTCATGTTCTGTCCCGTAAGATACAAATTGCTCAAACGGGTAGCAGGTGAAATAAAGGTTTTTAACGGATCATTAGCATCCTTTGCTACCCCATACATGCTGCCCTCGGGCATTGCCAGGTAATCACGGTAGGTAAGCGGTGTAGCTACATAATAAGTATGGATACAATCGCGCAGCCCCGGGAACTGTTCTTCCACCACATTCAACAGCTTTTCTGCCCTCTCTTTTTTAAACGCCTGATAGTCAGCTCCACGTGTATCAGGATAAGTATCGGTGCTAAAAGTATGCTGCCAGTCCGCCACTTCTTCATAGCGCATATAGGTCATCACACTCAGGTTATCAGCATATTGCAGTTTACCTTCTCCGGCAGATACAAACAATCCATAGGTCTGTGGCCAGTTATCCGCAGTATAATGAATGCCGTTCCAGGCACTGTCTGTAGCATGATGGTAGTAGTTGTAATTGAGATAAGGAAAAGTGCCTGGTTTCAGCACCGCATTGATCATAAAAGTACCAGGAGAATTTTCCAGACTGGTTATCCGTGAACGGTATGCTCCACGGAAACTATCGTGCTCCGTCATAGCAATTGTTCTGGCAGGATGTAATCCTGAAATAAAATATTTCCCGCTTATTTCCCTACCATCTGCCAGTGTAATATGATCTACCACACCATCCTTTCCTACAATCTTTTTTACTTCTGTATTACGTACAATATCACCTCCATATTGCTTGATCACTTTCTGTAGCGCTCTCGCTATCTGAGAACCTCCATCCATACATTTCCAGGAGCTTTCTATATAGCTGTTCTGTACTAAAGCATGCACATAAAAGGGTGTCTTATTTTCTACTCCTGCATACAACAGATTATTACCTGCCAGCACCTGTTGTAAACGTTGGTTATCTGTAATGCTGCGGATAAAACCGGCTGCATCTATTCCCAGCACCTTTTCCTTTTCACTCGCATCTCCTGTACGTAGATTAAACAACGGAAACCGGCTGCAAACATCTTTAACAGCATCGCAATAAGCATGTAATGCATCCCTTTCCTGCGGAAAATCTATCAACAGCTGTTCTATGAAACGATCATATCCCTGTGCAAGTTGATAATGCTTTTTCTCCTTATTGAAATGGATATAATCAAAACCATCCACATCCATTCGCTGTAAATGCAGCGAATCCATAATACCGAGATAACTGAAAATTTTATTTAGTACCTGCCCTTCATCCAGACTGCCAATATAATGTACACCAGAATCGATAATGGCCTTATCACGGGCATATGTCTGCATACAACCACCAATCTGGCGGTTCTTTTCATACAGGCATACACTATATCCATGCTTCCCCAGGATAGCGCCGCATACAAGGCTACCCAGGCCACTGCCGATAATTATTACATCATATTGCTTCATTGGCAGGTGCAGCTTTTTTTATGATGAAAATTACATTTGATAAATACCGCTTGTTATCGATCTGCTCCATCGTTGCACCATATTGCGTAACAATTTCTTTCATCCTTGCACTGGAGAAAAACGTTAGTCTGTTTTGTGTTTTATTGAAGCCAATCACTTTTGTAGAAAAGAATTCCGTTAACCGGGTTCTCTCATGCCGTTTTTCCAGGTCAAGATCTCCATCACGGACAACAATCACACCGCCGGGATTCAGCTGACGGATACATTCTGCCAATACATGTTCCTGTTGTACAGGTTCAAGATAATGCAGTACATCACTGATTAAAAAAGCATCGTACTTATCGAATCTATGTTTGGTAATATCTACACATTCAAAATCCAGTTGTGCTCCTTTCTGATAACCATGCTGTGCGGTAATGATTTTATCTTCATCATAATCCAGCCCTTTAATCTGTCTGGCTGGTGATAAGAAATGCAGCATATAACTCATGAAACCATAACCACAACCAATATCCAGGATGCGGCCTTTTTCCGGCAACAACTCATGAAATAAGGCGTAGTTGTTTTCCATCTTTGTTTTAATACGCATGTACCATTCCAGTACAGGTCCTTTATAGATGTAATTATACATCAGTTGCTCACGGAAATAAACAGGTACTTCTGTTGCTGCACGTAACACTTCATATTCACTTCTGAAATAGCGGCTCACCAGTTTAGTGCGTTCAGAATAATTTGCGCCCCATGCTGCATCACCCACTTTTATTCTTGGTAAATACTTTACAGTAACTGGCCCGTTCTTCAATAGAAAATCGCTCTTGCTCATCGTGTAAGCAGTGCCGTGAATGATGATAGGTAGAATATCAAGTCCTAGTTGTTCTGCAAGGTAAAAAGCACCTTTATGAAATCTTTTAATGGTAGTATCAGGAGAACGGGTTCCTTCAGGATATACTACAATAGAATATCCCTGCTGCACTCTCTCTCTCAGTTTTTCTACACTTCCCTCTATGCCTTCAGCTACGGGGTAATAATCACCCAGGCGCACAACCGCACCAAACACCGGCGAATTCCATACCCATTTATTGGTGAGCAGGATTACCTTGGGATGCAACATAGTGGATACAAGAATATCGAGGAAAGACTGATGATTACTGATGATCACAGCAGGTGTTTTCAGTTGCTCATCCAACGGATTGATAATATGTTTCCTGAAATTACCCATGATATACATCACTGACCATGTATATGCAGATAGTACTTTATGATAAAGTACTTTTCCTTTCTCTTTATTAAATGGATTCAGTCTGATTAAAAACCATCCTATTACAGTCAGCAGCAGGCTGCCAGAAGCAAAATAAAAGAAGGCAAATACAGATGTTACCCAGCCGTGTAATGTCCACGGAGCTTTCCCTTTAGTAGTTCTGTTTGTAATCAACCAATTGAAAAGGAACGGAATCAGTACCTGTGAGATCAGCACCACACAACCGATACCGATAATAGAAATCAGTGCGATAGATTGTAATGACGGATGCTTCGCAAAGATCATCACCCCCAACCCCAGCATGGTAGTAATGGCAGACAGGAAGATAGAAGAGCGGAAAGAAGACAGGTTATCTTCCTTACCAGACTTATACTGCTGCAATAATCCATCCATCGTAAAGATGCTGTAATCATCACCCAGACCAAATATAAAAGTACTGAGGATGATATTGACAATATTGAACTTAATGCCGAACAGCCCCATTATTCCCAGGATCCATACCCAGCTTACCAGCATAGGTATAAAAGTGATCAGCGCCAGTTCTATACGCCCATAAGACAATAGCAGTGCAAAGAATACCAGCAGGGAAGTCATCCAGGCAATACTGTTAAATTCATTCTGCATCACCTGCACCAGCCTGTTAGCGACATATTGTTTATCGAGAACGGTTGTATTGGCTTCATGCTGTAAGGCTTCATATACTGCCGCTTTTTGTTTGGGATCTATTTTCAGTAACGTGATAACAGATACCTGCTTTTTCTTTTCTGTAATGAAATCACCTAGCGGGCCTTTTTGTAATGTCTGCAATGCATCATCCGGTACTACTGTAAAATCCTGCCGTAGCCATTCTGCAAAAGGATCAAAGGCGGAGGCTTTATATCCTGCTGCCGGCCCATGCTGCCGGAGGTAATCTATCAGTTGCTGTTGCTTTGTTGCTGTCCAGTATTGCTTCCATCTTTCAATCCTCACATGTTGCTCTTTCTCCGATATCAGCAAGGCATTTACGCCGGCAGCTTTCTTAATAATTCCCTGCTGCTGTAACCGCCGGATCACCGGCTGTATCTGTTCGCTATTCTGCAATGCTACTTCCAGGTTATTACCATCTGTAACAAGATAGATGGCCTGTGCAGTATAAGCATTAACATTATTAAGTTTTCTTTCAGACTCTTTCAGCTCCGGCCGCATGAAATTCATGCGCATCATATCACTTTCAAAACCCACTTTTCTGGCGGTAAAAAAGAATACAATAGTTAATATGAGGATAACACCTACCAGGTATTTATTCTTTTCAGGTTTATACGCTGCTATTTTATCCAGCCAGTTGTGTGAATGCACAGGAGGATGTTCTGGCTGTTTACCCAGTACTATCCAGTGTGGTAAAAATATCAGGGAGAACAGTGCAGCACCTACAAGGCTTAGTGCAGCAAACAATCCTACATCTTTCAGAATAGGTGATTCTACCAGTTGCAGGCAGAGAAACCCGCCGATGGTTGTAAAACTACCCAATGTCATTGGTGTTGACAGGTCTTTAATCACTTCACGGATATCCGGTAAATGCCGGTAGTGATTAAAGACATGCAGGGAATAGTTCACTGCAATACCTAATACCACGGCACCTGCTCCCAATGCTATCACAGAGATACTTGTTTGTATCAGCCACACACATGCCAGTGAGAACAATGCTCCAAATACAACTGGTAACATCACCAGCAATGGTGCACGTTTTTTACGGAAAAACAATCCGATCAACACTACCAGCAATACAACGGTGATCCCCTGTGTTAATATAGTATCCTGTCTTAACTGCTGTGCATTACCTGCCGAAACAGCAGTGCCTCCGAAAAAGGAAGCATCCACCTGTGGATAACGCTTATGCAGCGTATCCAGCTGTGCCTGTAATTGCTTCAGGAAAACTGCATTTTTACCAGTGGCACTTGGAGCATTAGCAGGTGTAATGAACATCATCAGATGCTGATGATTACGGGTCATTATAAACCCGTCGTATAATTCAAACTGCTCATCATACTGCAGATGTTGTAGCTTTTTGATGCCCAGCCAGGACATCCCTACAGGATCTGCAGCAATTACTTTTTTCACTACCAGTCCGGTAGGTGAGATCAGTGTACGGTAATTATTTTCAAGGGTCTGCTGCAGCCTTTGCGGCATGATCAGCGAATCGATCGTATTATAATCATGGGCTTCGAGAAATACAGGTAGATGCTGTTGTATTACCTGCATCAGGTCCAGTACAGAAGCATCTTCCACCTGCGCCTGCATTTGTTTAATGTAAGGTGCCAGGTTAGCAGTAACACTGTCTCTCAGTTCACTTGCAAAAGCAGTCAATGTATCTGGCTGTGCCGCAAGAGTAGTATCTTTTTGTGAAATAGTGATCACCAGTTTGTCTGCAAACCGGGAATCATTAAATACCTGTTGTAATTTATCGAGGGTTTTATCCTGAGGTAATATCCGGGTAATATCTTCTTCAAGCTGAATACGAGAGGCAAAGTAACCTGCCAGTAAAAAGCTGATAATGGTACAAGTCCATAACCAGCTCTTATGTTGTGCAAAAAAATTATAGATACTAACGAAGAAACTGCCCATACAAAGTTTAGATTATTTAAATTACTTCCTGTTTTACAACAGGGGAAGTGGCAGGACGGAATATTGTCAGTGACACGAATGCAATGATAAATGCAAGTAAGCCTAACGTGATTGCCAGTGTCAGGCCGCCCATAAAATACATGATCACATCATGTCTTAATGCAGCACCACCTTCTCCTGACATATACTGTATCATGCTTTGCTTAAGGGTTTCAACAGAAACATGCTCACTTAAAACAGACCCCGAACCGTTATCTTTTACTATTAAACGCCCTGTAACAAAACTCGCATAAATAAAAAATGGAATCAGCGGTGGGAAGCTGATATTACAGGCAAGCAGTACCAATGCTTTATTAAGCCGGAACAACGTTGCCAGGGCAACAGCTGTTAACAATTGTAATCCCCAGATAGGAACAATCCCCATGAAAACACCAAAGCCTATAGCGATAGATTTTCTGCCGTTTGACTCATTCCTATTCAGAAAATGATCTGTCCAGATTGTACTCCACGTTTTTTTTTTAAACAGGGACCGGATAAAATCACGAGGCTTGATATAAAAGAATGCCGTTAATACCAGCACAATATTTAATAGTGTGATGCGTGTAACATCCCATACAGGACGGAAGTGCGATACCCTTTCTTCCGGTGGTGGGTAATATACACCCACTGGTGCCCAGTCTACTTTAATACCCCTCCAGGAGCTACGTACCAGAACTTCTATTTCAAACTCATATTTGGTACACAGAAAGAACATCTTTTTCAGCAGGTACACGGGGTACAAACGGTATCCGGACTGCGTATCAGGGCCTTTCAATGCTGTAGTTACATAAAACCAGAAGTTGGATACTTTGTTGGCAGAAGTACTCTTGCCAGGCATATTCTCCTGGTGCAGGTTACGTGCACCAATAATGATTGCTCTCTTCTCTGTTTCCAGTTTATTCAGGAAAACAGGCAGATCTGAGGCAAAATGCTGGCCATCTGAATCTATGGTGATTACATAGTCGTATCCCTGCCGAACGGCAAATTTAAATCCTCTGCGCAGTGCCACACCTTTACCTCTGTTGTGGATATATTCCACCCTCTGGATCTGCGGGAAAGCATCCAGTATTTCACTGGTATTGTCTGTACTGCCATCGTTCACAACAATCACATGGGTGGTGTAGGATAATACATCTTTCAATACGGCACCGATGGTTGTCGCATTATTGTAGGTAGGGATAAGTACCGCTACATTGAGTGCGGTAAACTGGTCGTTATGTGTAGTAGTGTAGGTTGTCATTAGGCTATATGCTTAAACGAATGTTCCCTGGAATTTCATAAAAGTGAGTGCTTCATATTTAATGGTTGCAGTCACCTTCAGTTCATCCTCCTGTAATTTATGTTGCAGGGTGATTTCTACCTGTGGATTGGCGGTTGGATCTATCATGTTCAGGAACTTCATATTGGCAGCCTTTTTCAGCGTCATCTTCTTCTGGAGTAATCTTTCCAACAGTTCCTGTATAGTTTGCATCATGCAAACACCGGGCACTACCGGTCTTCCTGGAAAGTGTCCTTCAAATACAGGATGCCCGGCATTCCATAAGATGTTGTAAGTACCGGTACCTTCTCCCGGTTGCTCTTGTTCAAGTGTATATAATTTTCCTGCTAGCATTATTTCTGAACGCGTTGTAGTGAAATATTAAATTTAAACTGCTGATGCCTGATCAATATACTATCCGGCACCCCATCCTTATAATTACTCAGCCATGCTTTTACCACTGGTCTGCGACGGGATGATTTTTCAAGACGTACCAACCGGCTGCATGTAGTGTCTGTTATATAATAGTTATTGCCTTTCGCGGTAGGTACTACTATATACTGGTAATTACTGTCGCGCTTTACCTGCGCATGCTGCAGGTCCGGCCGCAATAATGCCAGTTCAAAATCTCCACGTAAAGTCTTTACCACACTTTTCTTATCCATCTTCGGCAATATGTAATGTTTAATAAAACCACCATCCTTTGTAAATTCAAAATCAAAGAATTTAAAGCCCATCTCATTCGCAAATACCACACGCAAACTACTATCGGGCATCTGCTTAAAGAAGAGCAATCCGCTCAAATGATGCGTTGTCACGTCTACCTGTGTACTGTACAGTGTATTGGCGAACTGCGGACGGAACTGTGAGATACAATTCACATCTCCCGTTGTTTTCTGTAACCCCTTATAAACAGATGTACAACCAGTGGTCAGTAGCAGCACAAACAAAACACTATTTAACAGCAAAGATCGCATCTGGAATATTTACATTCAATTGTTTATGTACAAAGTTGATGCTGGTATCATCACCTCCGGCTTCATACATCTGAATGGTTGATACAGAATAATCTTTCTTGTCTACCAGCAGATGAATGGATTTAAAATACTGTGATAGTGTTTTATTTACTGGTGTTAATTCCAATAAATAAGACTGTGCATTTTCAAGGATTTTTGTAGTAAAGTCTGCATTACCTAATACATTCCCCTGTACACAATCCACGGTGATCTTATTGATTTGCTCAAACATCTTGTTTCCTTTGGCGGAGACATGACTTTCTTTCTGACCATCTTTTGTTTTGATATCCTTCCCATTCATCACCAGCAGATAATAAGATGGTTGCATATATTCCATACGTACCTTATTATCTTTCTTAAACCAGAATTTTCCTTTGGAAACAATTTTATCACTCAGCATGCTCAGGTTTTTCTCCTGCACAAAGTCTGACTGAATTGATTGTGTAGCCTGTGATGCTTTTGCAAATTGCTGTTTAAAAGCAGCCACATCGGCTACGGCTTTATAACCGGCCACCTGTGCCTGTGTAACGGTTGCACAAACAATACAACTCAACAACATGATCCATCTACGCATAAGCGGGTATATTTAATAACTTATCAATCCTTTCAATCCGGTATCCTTCTTTCCGGATGTGAGCAATCAGTGCAGGCAATGCCTGCAGTGTCACCTCCATAGAATCATGCAGTAAAATCACAGCACCCGGTTTGATAAAGGGTGTGATCCGTTGCAATACTTCTTCAGGTTGTTTAGCAATAGTATCAAGAGAACGGATATTCCAGCCTACAGGTATATATTTTCCACGCTGCACAGCTCTGCGCAGGTTTGGATTGGTAACACCATATGGCGGGCGGAACAAACGCGGTCTTTTCCCGATCACATTCTCCACCGTATCATCCACTGATTTTAATTCAGCCAGCATCTGTTTTGCTCCAAACATATCAAACCAGAAATGGTGAGAATAACTGTGATTACCTATCACATGTCCATCCTCATGTATTCGCTGGAGCAGCACTTCATTATCGGGAATATTTTTACCTATACAGAAGAAGGCAGCAGGTACCTGCTGCTGCTGTAATATATCCAGGATCTGCGGTGTATGCTTTAACTGTGGACCATCATCAAAAGTAATAGCTACTACTTTCTCTGTCGTATCAGCAGCACATACCACCGGCATAAAAAAGTTCGATTCAATTGTACATGCCCCCCATGCTACCAGGGAAACATAAGGGAGCGGTAATAACACAAACAACCACCAGGGTATAGAATGCCACTGATACTGAACCAGCAGCAAAGTACCCAGGATCACAAACAAAGCGATATTGGCGTTACGGTGTGTTAGCATCCGGTTAAAAGTATTAAGGAATGATGTGTTTCCTTGTAATGATTATAAATCAGGATTTTCTTTATTTTTTCAGGCGCCTTCCCTTTAAAGAGTACATCTGCAGGCACCTGTCCGGAAGACAGTACTTTGCATCCTGCCCACATACCAAAAGAAGCTGCCGTAGGATATTCTCCGCAAAGGTGTTTAAAACAGCCTACTGCCTGATTAGGAAACAGTGTTCTTTCCACATGATCATACCATGTATCCCCTTCCACATCGCCATTACGACCGGTAATCAGCAGGTCAATATCTTCCTGTGCTATTTCATGCACAGCCAGGAAAGCAATAATATCTGCTGCAATTTCTGCTGTACTACCTGGCTTGTAGGAAGTGGTTAGTCCCGTCAGCCTTGCCATAGCACTATCACTCTTTTCTGTTCCCAATACAAAACAGGCTGCCCCCTCTCCGGCAACTGTACCATGGGTAGTGCTTTGCAGGAGTTCAGTATGGGTTACAGGTTCTTTTTTGAACCGGTTAAAACGGGAAATGATATTAAAACTATGATTGGTCAGTTCATCCATTGCACCCATCAGGATGTGTCTGGAGTTCCCTTCTTTCAGGATCATAATACTATCCAGCAGTGCACTTTCAAAAGAGAATCCTTTATGTACGAAAGTATTGTTGTAGGCATGGCAGTTCAGCATCAGAGCTATCTGTCCGGCTACAGTATTGTGTGTGGATTGTATAAACGAAGTAGGCGTGAGCATTTCTTCGTTCTGGCTGATCATCTTGGTAAGGAATACACCGGTATCATCCAGGCAGCCATAGGCTGTACCGGTAATAATGGCATCCGGCATTTCCACAGAGGCTTCTGCCAGGCTGAGTTTAGCAGCGGCAACTCCCATTTTTATGATGCGGCTCATGCGCCGGATCTGTTTGATGTCTATCCATTGTTTGTAGTCCGGGTCACTTACTTTCAGGCGTGCACCCTCATACGATGGGTTAACAACAACCGGAAAAGGTCCCTCGGCAGCTGTTTCCAGCGGCGACACACAACCTGTTCCCTGTATATAGATATTCATAATTTTAACCTTCCGTGCTCATTGAAAATATAAGGCTGGAACAATTTCCGCCAAAGCCAAATGAATTGGACATTACATGCTGGATCTTGTTACCTTCTGAAAATCCGGTTACCGGCGAAAAAGGTACTTCTTTCATCCGGGTAGTAAAGTTAGCATTCGGATAAATGTATCCCTCTCTTACTGCCATGGCTGAAAATACAGCTTCTATCCCTCCACTGGCACCCAATGTATGACCGGTAAATGATTTCGTACTGCTCACCTGCGGATAATGTGGTGCAAAGAGGCGGTCAATGGCCAGTCCTTCTGCCGAATCATTATTCTGGGTACCTGTGCCATGCAGATTGATATAATCGATCTGTTCCGGCTTCAGTCCGCTCATTTCCAGTGCGCCTTTCATAGCCAGGTAATTCCCTGTACCATCAGGGGAAGAAGCTGTCTGATGATAAGCATCATTGGCATTTGCAAAGCCGCTGAGCCTGCACCAGGGACCACGCCGCAATACCTCTGACAGTTCATCTTTTACCAGTACTACATAACCCGCACCCTCTCCCAGGTTCAACCCTTTACGGGTATCATCAAAAGGACGGCTGGATTCCGTATCCAGGATCATTAAAGTATTAAATCCATTCAATGTAAAACGGGTGAGCGCATCGGTACCTCCGGCAATCACCACATCTACCATATTATTCCTGATCAGCCGGGAACCATACATCAGGGCATTGGCACCTGAAGAACAGGCAGTACTGATAGTGGTAACATGATGACGGATGCCTAAAGCATCGGCCACCAGTTCTGTAATACTCCCACACTCATGATTCACTACCTGGTGTAAATGTCCCTGCTGCGGATCTTTCATGTATTCAGCAAAGAAATCTTCCGTTTTATCCATCCCCCCTACTGTATTGGCAGAAACGAAGCCAACACGGTAGTTCCGGATGTCTCCCAATCCGGTGCTCTCCCATGCTTCCCGTGCTGCTATCAGGCTCAGCAAAGCTGTTCTGCTGATATGCGAAGGTAAACCTGCACGGGCGGCCAGGGTGAAATTATCAGCTTTCACTTCTACTACAGGAAAAGAACTACGCAGGGCAGACGACAGATTTTCCATCACACCTGCACCGGTTGACATTCTTCTGAATGCATCTATACATTCAGGCAGATTATCTCCTATCCCGCAGATAACGCCACCACCGCCTATCCATACGTCACTACCCATTAATTCTTATTTTGATGGGCCGTAATAAATTCTGCAATGGTACGCACAGAACGGAATATTTCGGGTCCCTGTTCAGGATTTGCAATGCGGATATTGTAATTCTGCTGCAACAGTACTATCAGCTCCAATGCATCAATTGAATCCAGTCCCAGACCGTCTTTAAATAAAGGCTGATCGTCTCCGATCTCTTCGGGTTTTACTTCCTGCAGGTTCAACTGCTCTATGATCTGGGCTTTCAGCGCCGCCATCAATTTTTCCATGTCTAATTATAGGTTTGTTTATCCTTTTCAACCAAATGTAAAATTACTTCATATTGCTGGTTCATGACCTCGATCCATCCACAAATACAGGCAGACACTGCATTTTCGCTAAAAAGCTGCTCTGCATAAGCAGTTATCAATTCCATATCAAAATGGTCTGTTGTAAAGAAGATATTTTCTCCTTTAAAACCATGACGAATACTGATTTCTCCCATTACAATATTGGGGAGTGTATACACAAATAATGCAGGGCTCGGAAATTCCTTTACTGTTGAGTAGTACTTCAGGTCTGTATCCAGACTGGCACTCCTGTTGGTCAGGATCAATCCGGTCTCTTCCGGTGCGTAACCGGCAAGTGGTTTATCCTGCAACAGTACTTCTGTTGCAAGCCAACCCAGCTTGCACAGGTTATCCATCTTATGAAATTTCGGATACTGACCGGAAAAATGATCGTATGCCGCCCGCAGAAAATCAGGTAGCTCCATTTCCGGTGAAGTTTCCCAGAGCAATGCACCATTCCTGGTAATCTGGTTATCCCGGATCACGCAACTTGTTGTGATATATAACTCCCCTTTCTCCAAAACTTGTTATTCTTGTTTAAAGATCTTGTCTGTTAATTCAATGGTACGTGCCAGTCTCTTCAGTGCGGTATCGTGATTCTTCACGAAATGGTTGCTCTCATCCCATACATAACCTGCCAGAACAGAACAGATTTGTCCTTTGATTTCAGGCTCCTGCTGCTTAGAGAAAAAGATAGTATCCAGCGTACCTTCGTACCACGCCATTACATAGGAGCGGAAAGTATTCACCCCCTGCATGGTTGGTTCCATATATTCTTTCTCCCAGTCTACATCTTCACCTTTCAGTTTGCGGATCACCAGTTTTGAGGCAGTCTGCGCAGATACACATGCCAAAGTTACACCAGATGAGAAGATAGGATCTAAAAATTCCGTTACGTTACCGGTAAGTACAAATCCATCACCATAAAACTTATCTGTGGTAGCAGACCAGGACTGTAGAATACGTGGTTCAAATACCATTTCTACACCACGGAAACGCTCACGGGTATAAGGCTCATCTTCCAGCATTGCACGGAACTGTTCTTCTGGCGTACCGGGATATGAGTCAAAGAATTCGGGATTACCCACAAAACCAACTGAAGTATTGCCATTGGAGAAAGGAATAATCCAGATCCATACACCTGGTTTATGTACAACAGCCGTAATACGGTTAGGTTCATCAGCCATGGAACGGCGAATATCTACTGTATGGGCAAATAATGCTTTACGTGGCTGCAGGTTGGAATTACGTTCCAGGTTAAACAGGCGTGGTATCACCCTGCCATAACCACTTCCATCTACAATAAAGCGGGCCTCTATTTCAGATTTGTTACCCTGCAGATCTTCTACAGTGGTTACTGAATCGGAGCCGTTAAACCGGATGTCTGTAACTGTTGTTTCATAGGATACGGGAACACCCATTTTCTCTACGGTATCGGCCAGGGTTTTGTCAAAGTCTGCACGGGTTACCTGCCACGTCCAGTCCCATCCTGGTGTATGTTGTTCTTTAAAGGTGAAATCACATACGGAATTACCTTTTACGAATTTTGCCCCAAACTTTTCCTGGAAGCCTTTCTCCTTGATAGCATCAATAAATCCTGCTTCATTCAGAGCTTCCATGCTGCGGGGTAACAGGCTTTCTCCGATAACAAAGCGTGGGAATTTTAGTTTCTCAACAATTTTAACAGTGTAACCTGCCTGATGAATGATGGATGCGGCTACAGTTCCGGCAGGACCTGCACCGATAACCAGAACATCCACTTTTTCTGTAGTCATATATTGTAGGGTTTAAATGAAAAGCGGATCCTTATTTTCTTTTGCATTTCAGCAATGTATAACTGAGGCCCATCTGGTTGTTTTCTTCCACAACCTTCAATCCTGCATCATCTATACATTGGAAGAAGTCATCTGTATGGTACATCTGGCTATTACCGTTTGCCATTGCAGTAAAGTAAAGGGATGTTTGCTGCAAACAGAAAGCTGCTGATTTAAATGGTTGTCTGTCCCAGAAAGGTTCAAGGATATAAATAGTACCAGTATCTGTAAGTGCCTGTCCGCAACGTTTCAGAATAGAAACGATCTGTTCTTCAGAGAAGCAGTCCAGGAACTGGCTCATCCAGATGGCATCAAAACCTGAAGGGAAAGGCAGGCTTTCATCCAGTATATTGGCTTCATGGAAAGATACACGGTCTGCAACTCCTGCCTCTTTTACTCTTTGTGAAGCAATCTCAATTTCTCCCGGCAGGTCGAACATGGTTACCTGTACATCTTTATCGTGTGCTGTACATGCCAGTGTCCATTTACCGGTGTTTCCACCAATGTCCAGCAGTTTGCGGGGTTTGTTTTCAAATACGATTGATAATGCTTGTGGGAAAGCCAGATCTGAATAGTAATGATCAAAGTCATACCAGCTTTTTCCAATCTTGGGAGGTAATAATGGCAAGCCTGGATAAATAGTATCCCAGGGACCCAGTTCTTTTAAACCGGCAGGTCTGCCTTCCAGCAGGCTCTCCTGCAGGTGGTCCATCCCCCTGTAGCAGATATCCTGCGAAAAGTCCATATTAATACGGGTCAGCTTATCATGCTGAATGAAATAGCCTGTTTTGGTAAGAGAATACCTTTTGTCATTTACTATCAGCAATTCCATACCCAATCCTGCTTCCATCAATACACGGGCAGCATAACGGGTTACTTTTACCTTCTCCAGGACCTCTTCAATAGTTAAACCATTTGGACCACTTTCACTAATAACCTGCAGTATGCCGAAATCGCGCAATGCGCGCGTAGCCTGGAATGCGATAGGAGCAAAGGCGAGCCTTAAAGCTGCTTCCTGTGCCTGTAATGCTGTTTTTGTTTCTTTGGTAAAAAGCTCCATTTCTGAATTTAAATTACAATTATCAGGTTCCGCTGGCAATCAGGAGTTACCCCGATCCCGGAAGAGAAACACGACGATTTATTTAGAAAATATCATTGCTGCATTACATCCCCCAAAGCCTGACACTGTTTTCAAAAAATGTTGCATGTCTTTTTGTTCTATCTCACGGTTCACCTTCACAGGCTGACTTACCCCCAGGGTTTCAAAGCCCAGGGTAGGAATCACCAGATTCTGCTGTAGAGCATGCATACCAATAATGGCTTCTATTAACCCGGCGGCTCCCAATGTATGTCCGTAATAACCTTTAAAGCTATTTACGGGTACATCCAGCAAACCTGCCAGTTGCATCGCTTTTGATTCCATTTCGTCATTATATAGGGTGGCAGTTCCGTGGGCAGATACAAATCCGATATCGGTCTGCGTCAGTCCACTGCCTTTTATTGCCAGTTGAATTGCATTGCTCAGTTCCATGCCTGTGCGTGAGGGGCCGGAAATATGGTTTGCATCATTACTTACCGCCCCCGCACCTACTTTTATCGCATTTGCTGGTATATACGCTTCTTTACTTGTTAATATCACCGTGGCAGCTCCTTCACCAAGCGTTACTCCTTTCCTCTCTGCATCAAACGGACGACAAGGCTCACTACTCACTGCCTGGAATGATTGAAACCCCGACAATACAAACTGGGTAACCACATCGGCACCTGTTACCACCGCATGATCATAACGCCCGGAGAGTATCAGTCTTCTGGCAGTTAATATTGCCAGCAGTCCGGATATGCATGCGTTACTGATCACGATGGGATCCTGGTTATAATTAAAGTATGCGGCTACTTTCTTCGCCGTATTAAATAACTCCATTTCTTTCAATGGCGCATTTGCAGGATCGGACTGTTGTTCCAGCAATTCAATGTTTCCCTTTGTGGTAGATACAATGAAAGCCGTACGTCCGTCTGTAATATCTATTGTTGTTCTGTCCAGTGCATTCTGCACAGACAGGATCAGCAGTTGTTCAAATTTCGTATAGGTATCCAGGCTATCCTCACTCCAGTATCTTTCCAATTGTCCTGGTGGCAACATGGCTGCGTAAAAAGGATGTACTGAAAGTGCCCTGTTTTCATGCAGCTGTATGCCACTTTGTCCCCTGGAAACGATTGAAAAATTCTCTTCAGTTGTTCTGCCCAGCGGCGATAATATATTATCCGCAACTACATACACACTCTTCATTTTTTCTCTTTATTTGAAGGTGATAACAATCCCTGTGTTTGTTTCCACTTTTCAAAAAATGGTGGCATTGTTAACTGTAGTGTAGAAGTAGCAATATCCAGGAATACCTGTAATGAACTTCCATCTGCTACCAGTTCTCCTGTTGCTGCATTGAACAGTTTATACTCAAATCTCACCTTTGCAGCCGCAGTATTGATGTATGTTGTTTCTATTCTCACACTGTCGCCGTATCTTAACGGCTTTCTGTAATTACACACTACATTTACAACCGGTACAGTATAACCGTACTCATAAATATCAAGATAACGCAAGCCATATTTTTCACCGAAAGCTTCTCTCCCGTCTTCAAAATAACGTACATAGTGACCATGCCAGACTATTCCCAGCGGGTCCGCTTCATTAAATCTTACCAATACCTTCACGCTCTCAGTTAATCCAGGACCCATGTTTCTATTTTAATCAGTTGCGTATAGCGGTAAAACGACGTTTAATTTATCTACCACTATACGCACTGTGAATTATGCCTTTTTACCTTTCTTAGCCTTTGGCTCTTTTGCTGCAGATGTTCCCTTCTTAGGTTCTTCCACTACTTCTTCCTTCACTTCAGGTGCCTTAGCTGCAGCATCGGCCCAATCACTATACTTGTGCTTATCAATATCATTCAGCACTTTGTATACTGTGTAAGCCCAGTAATTACGCAGGCCAAATCCCTGTGCCTTACCGGTCATACGTTCTGCCATCAGCACTTTTTTTGAAGCAAGATCAATCAGTGTTACATACATCGTTGCTTCCTTATTGGTTTTGCTCATGCCATCTATAATGAAGACAAGGCCAATACCTTTTTTTCCGCTCAGATCATACGCTTTCACATGCTTGTTAACATCTTCCGGCTTAACGTTTTTTTCAAGATCACTGAGATTGTCTGTTTTCATTTTCTCAGTGCTCGCGCTTTCGTTCAGCTTATTGATCATAGAAAGCTCATTCGTAGAAGTACTTCTTTGGAAAGCACCTGCTACATCATACTTTTTCACTTCCGTTGCAATGACCGTGTTAATTGCTTCAAACTTGTCACGGATTTCGTTGGCACTTGCCACTTCGCCCTGTACCTTAGCTAATGTAAAATCAACTCCCAGGTAGGTAAGCGGGATAGTTTTGTTGTTAAAGAATTCCTTCAGGGTTTGTCCGTAACTGTTTGCATTCAGCAAACATAATAACAGCAGTGACAAACAAGCATACATGTACCTTTTACGAATGATCATAAAAATCGGGGGTTTATGGGTTTATGAAAATCTTAAGTTCGCATTGAGCCATTACCTTTCCATTCAACATTACCTTTCCAGCTACCATAGTTGCATTAAATACCTGGCTTTGTATTTCAGTAATGGTTTCGATGAATGATCCGGCGGGAGGCAGGTCAAATACTTCAAAATCTTTCACGGCTCCGATAAAGCCTATAGGTACAGGGGTATTCTCCTGCTGGGCAACATACCCAACTCTGGCAGCAGCTGTCTGCGCCATATTCTCCAATAAGCCGGGAGGCATCAGCTTACCATTTTCTACAAAGAGGTTATCGGCTGCAATTTGCAAACCGGTGCGGGTAATATTATCTTTCACTTCGAGCAATCCGCCAATCATTACAACGGGCGGACGTTGAGGGATATATTCTGTAATGTCGCTGGTGTGGATGAACATAAATCAGTTTATTTGGATGGTGATTCCCAGAAATCGTAATAATTAAACCACTGCTCAGGGTATTTTCTAACCATAGTTTCCAGTTGCTGCACAAAATCATTCATGGCAAGATTAACTCCTGCCCGCCGATGGGTATGATATTCCTTTGGCTTCGTTGCATACAGGTGGTAATGCGTGTTTGATTCTTTACAGGCAAACACCATGCATACCGGTACGCGAAAAGTGGTAGACAGCAGAAACGGCCCAACCGGGAAATGAGCGTCTGCTCCCAGGAAAGGTACCTTTACTGTTTTATTGCCTTCCAGGAAACGATCTGCATGCATGCACACCAGTTCCTGTTTACCAAGAGCATCGTTAATGGCGTAAATGTGCGATAAATCATCCTTAATAACAATAATATTCACATTGCGTTCTCCTGTTATAGATGACAGATACTGCTTGATATGCTCATGCTCCCCGTCATACATCACTACGTTAATACGCGTTTCCAGTCGCTGAAACAGGTGACCGGCTACTTCCCAGTTGCCCAGGTGCGCACTCAGCATGATGCCGCCTTTTCCCGCTGCTGTTATCTCACGCAGATAACTCTCCCCCTCAAATTCAAATGTGAACTTATTCGGAATGCCCGACATTACAACAACCTTATCTATCAGTGCCTGTCCAAATATGTAATAGTTTTTGTAAACGCTGATAAGCGATTTCCATCGCCCGAAACCTATTCTTTTGTGGAAGTACTTAAAACTAGGGCGTGATGAACTATAAGAAAAAAAGAAGTAATAAGCTGCTGCAATTCTTAATACAGCATACGCCGGCATTACCCCTCCATAACGTAACGTCACAACAAAAATACCATACCCCAGTTTACTTCCTTTGGATTTCCCCTCCCATGAAGGCATCAGACCAGTTCTTTTTGTTTAACACGAACACCTACATAGTCATAGAAGTCCTGAAAAGTGATAATTGACTGGAAATCTTCCGGGTTAACTTTGAATCCAAAGTTGTTCTCAATTACAACTACCAGATCTATGTAGTCAAGGCTATCCAGGTCCAATGCTATTTTAAGATTAGCATCAGGTGAAATACTTTCAGGATTCGCCTCAAATTCCTCTATAAGGAACGCATTTGTGGTCTGTATTATCTCTATCTTCTCCATAATTAAGTGTGACTCTGAGATATAGGTTGAAACAAAAATAATTTTATTAAAATAATTAGGTTCGCTTTAAATCTAAAATCCGGTTATAATGTACCCTGTCTATTGTTAGTCCCTCCGAATGATCGTTCGTTCGTCTAGTGCCCGCTTTTTCAATACGTTGCGATGTATTTGCCTGCTCAAAGTTAATAAATATCCCGGCAGTTATATGCATGAATGCTTCCCGGAAAACAATGTTGAGGTTAGTTGTGGCTAAAACACCTTAAAGTATTGACAGTTAATTACTTATTACCCCATTTTCGAACTACAAGAGAAGAGTTAGTTCCCCCAAAGCCAAAAGAGTTAGACAAAAATATATTAAAATCTTTATTAATAGTATTATTTGTAATATTTAATCTTGCTGCAGCTCCCTCAGGATTCTCCAGATTAATATTAGGGGCAATGAATCCATTTTGCATCATTAACATGGAATAAACGATCTCACTGGCACCTGCCATCCAGCACTCATGGCCGGTCATAGATTTGGTTGAACTGATGTAAGGTTTTGATTCTCCGAATACCAGGTCCAGCGCAGCAGCCTCACTGGCATCTCCTGCCGGTGTGCTCGTAGCATGTGCATTGATATATTCAATGTCCTTTGCCTGTAAACCGGCATCCTGCAGGGCTATTTGCAGAGAGCGTACAGGCCCGTCTATAGTTGGGTTGGAAATATGTGCGCCGTTGGAGGAGAAACCATAACCGATTACCTCTGCCAGTATATTCGCTCCCCTGCGCTGTGCAGATTCCAGGCTTTCAAGAATTACTGTGGCAGCACCACCGCTGGGCACCAGGCCATCACGATCACGATCAAAGGGACGGCTGGCTTTTGTGGGCTCCGATTCCCTTACAGAAAAGGCAGCAATGGCGTCAAAGTTGCCCATCGAATAAATGTTCACTTCCTGCGCCCCACCGCAAACTACACAGTCCTGCATGCCATTGCGGATAAAGGTATATCCCAGACCAATAGCATGGGAGCCACTTGCACAGGCGGCACTTACACTGAAATTAATGCCACGTAGTTTAAAGATGGTTGCCAGGTTCATATTCACAGTAGAGTTCATTGTCTGGAATACAGAACCAGACCCTACCAACATGGTATCCTTCTTTTCCCGCATAATATCATGTGCTTCCACCACGGGTTTGGACGAACTATCGTTTCCGAACAGGATTCCTACTTCTGTTTTATCAATATAATCAGCATCAATTGCTGCCTGGGCCAGTGCTTCACGGGTACTCATGTAGGCAAATTCCGCCTGCTCCGGCATCATCAGCCTTGCACGGCGGTCCAGTTGCCCTTTAAGATCCGGTCGCTCCACATAACCGGTTAACCCGGAACGGTAACCAAATTCCTTCCGGGCCGGATCCAGGATAATCCCGGATTTTCCTTTATATAATGAATCCCTTACTTCCTCCTGGTTTTTACCAATACAGGAATAGATTCCTAAGCCAGTTATCACTACTCTATTCATGGCAAACTCAATTATCAGGTATATAACCCTCCGTTGATCGATAATACTTCACCAGTAATATAACTCGAACCTTTTGATGCAAAAAATGCAACTGCTTCTGCTACTTCTTCTGGTTTACCAAAACGATTCATAGGAACCATAGCTGCAAGTTCTTTTTCATTCAGTTCTGCTGTCATATCTGTAGAAATAAAACCCGGGGCAATGGCATTCACAGTCACTCCACGTTTCGCTACTTCCTGTGCTAATGCCTTGGTAGCACCAATTATACCTGCCTTGGCGGCAGAATAATTGGTCTGTCCGGGCATCCCCTTTATACCGGATAAGGATACAATGTTAATAATCCGCCCGTAACGCTTCATCAGCATATTATTCAGGATCTGCTTGGTTACATAAAACCAACCATTCAGACTGGTGTTCACCACATTTGTCCACTGCGCAGTATTCATCCAGAACATCAGATTATCCTCACGGATTCCTGCATTATTTACCAGCACCTCTACCTGCTTCTCTTTATTCTGTTCTACCCAGGTACCTAAAACGGCCTGTACTTCTGCTTCATTTCCTACGTCAAATTTCATCACTTCCCCGTCACTTCCCTTTGCACGTACAGCTTCCAGTGTTTCAATGGCCGCTGCTTCATTCCCTTTATAGTTAATGATCACATAATAACCCTGCTCTGCCAGCTTCACACATATTGCCCGGCCAATACCGCGGGAACCACCAGTTATTAAAGCACATTTCATATAAATACAGTTTCAGGTTCATGCGCCTGCAAATATTCTTTTACCTTTTTCGCATCCTTATACTTAGGACTATCTTCAATAAATTTAGGGAAAATAGCTCTTGCTTCTGTATATATCTTATGCGAGAAAGTAGACAGTCTGTCCTGGCAGTTGAGATAATCTACTGCCTGCAGCAAAGTCATTATTTGTATAGCCAGTACCTCAAAAGTATTATCGATTACCCGGTTGGTCATCAATGCAGCATTACATCCCATGCTCACAATATCCTGGTTATCATTGTTGTTCGGAATACTATGTAGGTACATTGGGAAAGACAAAGTCTGGTTCTCTGCTACTGTAGATGTTGCGGTGAACTGAATACCCTGCATACCAAAGTTAAAGCCTAGCTTACCAAGGTTCATGAATGGCGGGAACTTATGATTCAGCTTGTCATTCATGAGGTAGTTCAGTTGTCTTTCAGACAACATAGACAGCTTGGTAACAGCAATTTTGATCTTATCCATCTCCAGGGAGATATAATCACCATGGAAATTACCTCCGTGAAAAACATTCTGCTTGTGATGATCCACTATAGGGTTATCACTTACAGAATTCAGCTCCTGTACAACAATTTTTTCTGCCTGCATCAGTGTATCATACACCGGGCCTAAAACCTGTGGTACACAACGCAGGGAATAATATTCCTGTACTTTATCTTTAAAAATCTCATCTTCCAGTTCTTTATAGAAATGGTCTGGACGGTGACGGATCATTTTACTGTCTTTCACCACATGACGCATAGCCGCTGCTACCTTGTTCTGTCCTTCGTGCAGTTTCACAATGTTCAGCTCGTGCGACAAATGATCATCAAATGCCTCCACTACTTCATTGATCATGGAAGAAAGGATAGTGCTCCAGTCCAGCAGTTTTTTGGCATTGATAATATTTACCAGACCAATACCAGTCATAGCAGAAGTACCATTAATTACGGCCAGCCCTTCACGCACATGCACACTCATAGGTTTGATACCCAGTTGCGCATATACTTCTGCAGTAGGACGCAGTGTATCTTCATATACCACTTCTCCTTCTCCTATCAGTACCAGCCCCAGATGTGCCAGCTGTACCAGGTCGCCACTGGCACCTACTCCACCGTGCTCATATATACAAGGATATACATTCTTATTAATAAGGTCTCTGAGTAAGTTTACCGCTTCCAGGTGCACACCGGAATGGCCTTGCATAAAGCTGCTCAAACGGGCAATCATTAACGCTTTGGTCAAAACCGGTGTCATATATTTACCGGAACCGGAGCTATGACTGCGGATTAGGTTATATTGTAACTGATGTGTGTCATCTTCACTGATCCGGTATTGTGCCATTGGCCCGAAACCTGTATTGATTCCATAAATCAGCTTCTTTGCTGAGAATTTCTGCAGAAATAGAAAATTTTCCTGCACCTGTTGCAGAGCTGCTTCATCCAGGATTAACTCTTCTCCCCCAAATAATACTCTGTACACTTCTTCCAGTGAAAGTACCTTACTTCCTAAAACGACCATTATTTTTAAATTATGATATTTAGATATATGAAAAAGTATTCAAAATTAGCAAATTCTAATTAAGAACCATAGGTTTAATGATGTACAGAATAAAAATCCAACGTTTATTTGATTATCCCTCTTCTATTCCCGGGTCTGGTGCCTCTACCAATACTTTGTCTATACGGTGGGCATCCATATCGACTATTTCAAATGTAAATCCCCTCCATTCAAATTTCTCCCCTATTTTTGGTATATGTTCCTGATGGTGGAGGATAAACCCTGCCATCGTATCAAATTCCTGCTCAAATTCAGCCATCCAGTCCTCCTTATCAAACTTACTGAGGAAGTCGTAAAAAGGAATCTGACCATCCACCAGATAAGATCCATCTTCTCTGCGAACAATCTCGTAGTCATCATCCTGACCGGTTTCCGGCATATCTCCCACAATAGCTTCCAGGATATCATTCAGTGTAATCATTCCAAGGAAAGTACCATATTCGTCTACTATAAATGCAGCATGACTTTGGGTTTCCTTGAATTTCTCCAACACCTGGTAAGCAGAATTATTCTCAGGGATGAATAACGGTTTTTTAATGATGGGTTCAAGTGTATAATTGTTGCTTGCAGCTGCCAGGTAAAGATCCTTTATGGATACGATTCCAAGGATTTTATCTATCTGACCTTCACATACAGGGTAAACAGAGTGTACACTTTCAAATATTTTATCTCTCAATACATCTTTCTGATCGGTAATATCCAGCCACATAATATCCGTGCGGTGGGTCATAAGGGAAGTGATATTACGGTCTCCCAGATGAAAAACCCGCTCAATGATCTCCTGCTCAGTTTCTTCAATAGCACCAGAACTAGTGCCTTCGTTAATCATCGATTTGATATCTTCTTCCGTCACATTATTATCTGAAGGCTGCAGCTGAAACAGCTTTATCAGTAAATTGGTGGAGATAGTGAGCAACCAGATAAATGGTGATGTGATCCTGGATAACCAGAGCATAGGGGCCGCTACCTGCTTGGCAATGGCTTCCGGACGGGCTACTCCCAAACGTTTGGGCACCAGTTCACCCAGCACGATGGTGAAATAAGTAACCACCAGTACAATGAGTGCTGTGGCAATGCCGTGGCTATAAGGAGCAAGGAACTCCACACAGGCTACAATATCTATCAGGTCCATTCTCAGTGTAGCACCGGAGTAGATCCCTATTAAAATACTAATAAGTGTAATGCCTATCTGAACAGTGGATAAGAACCTGTCAGGATTATTGGCCAGTTTCAGTGCGGCCTTTGCTTTTTCATCACCTTTATTTGCCAGATATTCCAGCCGCGCTTTACGGGCATACTCCATAGCTACCTCAGACATTGAGAATAAGCCATTTAATAAAATAAGGATGAGGATAATGACGACGACTTCCATGATATAAAAGCTAAAATAAAGAATTATTCAAATATTAAGGTAAGAAATGCTAAAAGCAGTCCTGCTGAAATAGCAATTACCTTGCGGTAGCTTAATTCATGGTGTTTGGTGCCGCTTTCATAAAAGATAGTGGTGGATATATGCAGAAAGGCTCCGATAACCAATGCTACCACATATGTAATAATATGTGTCATATATGCCGAATGGCTCCCTAATTC
The DNA here is from genome assembly GCF_900112615.1 of Chitinophaga sp. CF118. Classification (GTDB taxonomy): domain Bacteria; phylum Bacteroidota; class Bacteroidia; order Chitinophagales; family Chitinophagaceae; genus Chitinophaga. Next base: position 838,992 of record NZ_FOMK01000004.1, read on the forward strand.
GGCGGCGAGGATGGCAGCCAGCGGTGTTACAAGTGAAAAGATCAGTAAAATACGCCATAATTTCGTTCCACGGTGATGGGAATGAATCATTACTGTCATCAGCGTCAGTGCTTCGGGCAGTTTATGGGCTGCTATCCCTATTACCAGGGAAGGCATAGCAACATTATCATTAAAATTAAAGCCCAGTGGAATCCCTTCCATAAAAGCATGAATAGACAACCCTAGCAAGAGCGGGGCTATAGGTACATGATGGTGATGATCCGTGGGTACATGTGTATGCCCGTGTTCAGTTCCGTGCGACAACTGCTGCAACGCTACCTGTACAAAAAAACCTATTACAATATAGATCCCGGCGCTGTTCCCCAGCTCATGAAACACTTCCGGCAACAGGTGCATGATAGTAATTCCGAAAAGACAGGCGCCGGTAAATGCCAGCAGGTAAATGGGCAGGTTGGGATGTACCTTCCTGACCACCATTGGAATAATACCACCTCCAAGGGTGGCAAGAAATATAATTAATAAGAAGATCCAATTCATGGTGTTAGTTCATGTTCCAGCCTGATACGGCGCTGAAAGAACCCGCCGCTCAGCAACCCGATAAATATGCCGAGTACTGCACCGCCGGCAACGTCCAGCGGATAATGTACACCAACATATACCTGGGCATAGCTGATCATAAAAGCCCAGATAAAAAATAATGAAGCATACCATTTGGAGATATGCCTGAAAGTTAAAAAACAAAAAGTACCTAGTGCAAAATGATTGGTAGCATGAGAGGAGGTAAAACTGCCACTTCCCGGACAATATACCACCAGCACCCTTACATAATGCTGTAACAAAGGATCACGGCAGGGCCTTATACGACCAACCGCTTCTTTGATATATAGACTGATCTGATCTCCCAGCCCAAAAGTGATCAGAAAAAAAGCGATCCACCAGAATCCTCTCCATTTGTAATTGATTGTTACAAACAGCCCTAAGAATAAGTATAGGGGCGCCCATACAAAAGGCTCCCTTAACCAGGGAACAATAGCATCCAGCACAGGGTGCTGCCATTGGTTATTAATGCGGAAAAAAAGTTTAAGATCCAGACGAAGCAGCTTCTCCAGCATGGCTAAGGTTTTGTCGCTATAATGATCAGTCTTGGAGACTGTTGCTCATCATAGCTATTAAAATAATAGTCTCCAAAGATATCTGTTATCTGTAATCCCTGGCGGGCAAACATCCCTTCAAAATCGGCCTTCGTATAAGCACTTACGCTCTCAGTATAGGATGAATGCTGCATTCTGGAGCGGTCAAGGATATCTATCTGCTTAAGGAATTTATGGTCACAGATCTCCCGCTGAATATCGAATACCACATTCTCCTTCTCCTTTTTTTCCTCACATACCAGGTGCGAAGCTACATATGGACTGTTAAGATAATCCAGTACCAGCATCCCCCCTGTTTTCAGGGCATTTTTGAGCGTGCGCAAGGCATTCTCGTTTTCGCGCTGCGTATCAAAATAGCCGAAACTCGTAAAGAAGTTGAAGACAAAATCAAAGTAATTCACCCGGAAAGGGAGGCGCATATCATGCTGAAAAAAGCTTAGGTGCTCATTTTCCAGTTTTTTGGCAATATTAATACTCTGGATGGACAGATCTATACCGGTAACAGTATACCCTTTATCTGCCAGGTATTTTGAATGACGGCCACGGCCACAGGCCACGTCCAACATGGTAGCATCTGCAGAAGGGTGCAGGTACTCCAGCAATTGATCTATGAAAGATGCTGCTTCCTTATTATCCCGGTTATTATATAACAAGTGGTAATAAGGAGAATTAAACCAGTCTTTAAACCATTGTTTTTGTACTTCCACGTCAATCTCGTTATAAACTTCCATGCTTTATTGCAAATACTCGCTATTTCTTATTATTAAACATCAAATATCGGGTGCTTTCATAAAAAGCACGTGTTAAATTATCAAGTGCCTTTGCAGTATCCGGTTGCTGTTGCTTCACATTCTTCAAAGGGTCGCCCTGGAGATCATACAGGGCAGTTTCCTGTGTCTGCACATTGATTTCGTACTGGTACCGGTCTCCTATCACAGCAATGCATGTTTGCAAATTCTTCACAAAAGTACTAAAAGCATAGCGACCTGTGTGAGAAGAATCCAGCATATCCTGTCCGAGTGTATAGTTCTTAACGGGCATACCAACCATGGTGGCCATTGTAGGGTATACATCTACCAGGCTTACCGTATGGTTTATTACCTGTGGTTTTACATTTCCGGGACTATAAATGAAGCAGGTGGCATGTACGCCTCCACTAGCCAGCTCATATTCAGGCGTAGGCATGAAATGATATGGGTTCAGAGAGCAGTTATGATCTCCAAACATTATAAATATGGTATTCTCCAGATACCCCCCTTTTTTTGCCAGGTCTATCAGGTGACCAACGTTATAATCTTCATAACGTAATGCATTGAACTGATCGATAGAAATAAACCCGGCTTTCTGGAACTTATCCTTATCTATATCCTTCTCTGTCAGCTTTTTAAAGTCTCCCGCCCCCTCAGTTGTGGTAAAAGGAGGATGATTATCAGCCAATTGCAGAAAAGCGACGAAAGGCTGTTTCCGCTGGCTGGCATTCCGGAATACCTCATCAGCTTCTGTAACAAGATCATAGTCAGAGATTCCCCATACATCTGATTTGGGTGCTTTATACATCCCTTCCTCATAAATTTTCACCCCTTCCACATTGTTTGTGAATACAGCGCGAATGTTTGCCCAGTTAGTATTGCCTCCCAGCAGGTAATATTTTTCATATCCTGTGAACTGATCCATAATCACACGCTGATCAACCATATTGGGATGACGGGAAGCAGTATTGGCCATAGCGATATCCGGCAAACCGGTTGTAACACCATAAACTGTTCTGGCTGTACTTATTGCCGGAACAAAAAACCGCCGGAACAGAATGCCGCTATCAGATAGACGTTGCATATTAGGCGTAGCCTGCATCGGGTTGTTAAACATACTGGTCACACAGGCACCTGTAGATTCCAGCATCACCAGCACCACATTCATCTTAGGTTTTTCAGGTACCGAAGGCAACTCACGTACAAACTTAAGTTTCTGCACATCCGGCTGATCTACCCGCAGATAGTTAGCCATAATGGGATAATATTCCTGTGTCTTTTTCAGATCGTAGGTATCACTTTTAACAGACAGGTTAGATACGAGGTATAGAATAGGATTGAGTGCAAGACTGGTAATACCGTTGTCCCGGTTAAACATAGCCTGGCTCCAGCGTAATGGGAAATAAGCCACATTCCCGTAAATGCCGGCAGCAAAAAACAATACCATTACACTAACCCAGGCCGTAAAACGCCAGCGGGAAATCTTAACAGCAGCTTGCGTTGCCAGTTTGCGGAAAGGAACAATGAGTAATCTGATAACAAGGAAAAGAAACAACACCAGGCCAATAAAGGCACGCACTACAGGGTAACTTTCCCATAACATCTTTGCATTGTCTGCCCTTTCTCCACTTAGCATAAAGCGGGAAATGTTAGGATCTATCCGGAGACTGAGATAAGCATAGTGCCCCAGATCCAATACATATAATAGTACTAATACAAAGTAAACGATGAACAGATAAGTAAATACAATCCACCGAAGGAACGGTTTGGTGAAAAAGCCATTCCGCCAGATAAGGGCAATCAGCAGAACCGGCACCATCAGGACCAGGGTCAACCGCAGGTCGAACTTCAGCCCAAGGTTCCAGGCTTTTATAACTGGTTCACTTCCGGTTACAGTAGTTTTAAAGAAAAATAAATAAAATACCAGGCGGAATAGTACCGAGAAAATGAATAAGAATGAAGCCTGCAGAATAACGTAACGAATATACCGGGGTATATTTTTCCAGGAATATTTCATGTAAAGAACAACTGTTTTAATTGAATTACGCTCAAAACACCACAAAAATTTAAACGCGGATGCAAATATACCAAATTATACATCTATCATATGATGCATAACACTTAAAATCAACTTAAAAACATATATATACCATTGGATTTTATCTGGCAGGCACTTTCCGGGCATATAGAAACCGGGGAGCAAATATGTTTTTTCTTTTGGGAATAGTCACTTTATATTTGCCCTTCCTTTAAAATTGAAACTCGTGGCACTGATCAAATCAATTTCCGGTATTCGCGGAACTATCGGAGGCAAGCCCGGCGAAGGACTTTCCCCTCTTGATGTAGTCAAGTTTACAGCTGCTTACGGCACCTGGCTAACACAACAATCTGATAATAAGAAAGTAGTTATCGGACGTGACGGACGTATTTCCGGTGAAATGGTAAAGCAACTGGTAGTGGCAACACTCAACGGCCTGGGACTGGATGTCGTAGATCTGGACCTTTCTACCACTCCTACCGTGGAAATAGCAGTGAAGATGGAAAATGCCGCAGGTGGTATTATCCTCACAGCCAGTCACAATCCAAAAGAATGGAATGCTCTGAAACTGCTCAATAGTGAGGGCGAATTCATTTCCGGAGAAGAAGGAGCCCTTTTACTGGGTATTGCTGAACGGGAAGAGTTTGTTTTCGCCGATGTGAGCAAACTGGGCACCTATACCAAGGATGACAGCTATCTGCAGAAACATATTGATCTCGTTTTAAATTACCCCCTGGTAGATGTTCCGGCTATAAAAGCCCGCAACTTCAAAGTGGTACTGGATGCAGTAAACTCTACCGGAGCTATCTATATTCCGGCCCTGCTCAAAGCACTGGGTGTGGATGATGTGACTGTATTATTTGATGAGGTAAATGGTAAGTTCAGTCATAATCCTGAACCATTGCCAGAAAACCTGACCGCTCTCAGCAATGAAGTAAATAAATCAAATGCAGACCTGGGAATAGCCGTAGATCCTGATGTAGACCGTCTTTGCTTCGTATGTGAAGATGGCAGCATGTTCGGCGAGGAATATACCCTGGTGGCAGTGGCAGACTATATATTAAAGACCAGGAAAGGAAATACCGTTTCCAACCTGTCGTCTACCCAGGCACTGAAAGATATTACCCTGAAAAACGGGGGAGAATACCATCCGTCTCCTGTAGGAGAAGTAAATGTGGTGCGCAAAATGAAAGAGGTGAACGCAGTAATAGGTGGTGAGGGTAACGGCGGTATCATTGTTCCGGATCTGCATTATGGTCGTGATGCGCTGATCGGTATTGGATTGTTCCTGAGCCATCTGGCACACAGCAAAAAGAACCTGAAAGCCTTACGTAACAGCTATCCCGATTATTTCATTTCAAAGAATAAAATAGAACTGGACAAAGGTGTGGATGTGAAAGACATCTTTGAAAAGATCAAAGGAAAATACAAAAATCAACCGCTGAACATAGAAGATGGCCTGAAAATAGAATTCGAAAAGGATTGGGTACACTTACGTACTTCCAATACTGAACCTATCATCAGGATCTATGCTGAAAGCCAGAATGAAACCACTGCAGATAATATCGCCAAAAGGATCATGCAGGACATTCGCGAGTTTATGCATTGATTATCAATTAAATATTATTTAAAAGGGGCTATACTAAAAGTATAGCCCCTTTTATTTTCAAAAAAAGTCAGACATTTGCATACCCCAACGGGGCAGTTATTTTATATCAAAAACCACCAACCAACTTGAAAAGAATATACTTTGACAATGCAGCTACCACGCCGCTGGATAAAGAGGTCCTGGATGTGATGCTGCCTTATATGACCGAAAAATTCGGCAATCCGTCTTCCATTTATTCTTATGGTCGTGAATCAAGGCTGGCTATCGAAACTGCACGTAAATCAGTAGCTAAGATCCTGAATGCGAACCCGGGAGAGATATTCTTTACCTCCGGGGGGACTGAAAGCAGCAATACTGCTATCAATGCAGCGATTCATAACCTGGGTTGCCGGCACATTATCTCTTCTGAGATAGAGCACCACGCTACCCTCCATTCAGTAGAACATCTGCATTCCAGGGAAAAAGTAAAACTTAGCAATGTAAAGCTGCTTCCGAACGGGCATGTGGACCTTAATCACCTGCGTGAGTTACTGGCTGGCTCTAAGGAGAGATGCCTGGTTACGCTTATGCATGCGAACAACGAAATAGGCAACCTGCTGGATATACATGCTGTAGGTAACCTGTGCAAAGAATTTGATGCTATCTTCCATTCAGATACAGTACAGACAGTAGGCCACTACCCTTTCGACCTGCGTAATACACCTGTCCATTTCATTAATGGGGCAGGTCATAAATTTCATGGTCCTAAAGGTGTGGGCATTCTGTATGTAAATGAGAACGTGAAAATAACTCCTCTTTTACAGGGAGGGTCACAAGAACGTAATATGCGTGCGGGTACAGAAAATCTCTACGGCATTGTAGGACTGGCAAAAGCACTGGAACTGGCCACTATCCATTACGAAGAGCATAGTAAGTATATTAATGACCTGCGTATGTATATGGCCGAACAGCTGCAGCAGCATATTCCTGGTATTAGCTTTAACGGTGATCTTTATGGCCGCAGCCTTTACACTGTATTAAATGTATCTTTCCCTAAAACAGAGAAAAGCGAGATGCTGCTGTTCAACCTGGATATCAATGGTATCTGTGCTTCCGGCGGAAGTGCCTGTACCTCCGGCGCTGATCTGGGTTCTCATGTGATCCGCGCTATTAGCAGCAATCCTAACCACATAGCGGTAAGATTCTCCTTCAGTAAGGATAATACGAAAGAGGAAGTTGATGAAGTGGTGAAGAAGTTGAAAGACATTATATAAAAGAAGAAGCTCCATATGGAGCTTTTTCTTTTATATGTTATGGCATCATCCCACAAAGAGAGAAGGAGATAAGGCAAAACCTTATCTCCTTCTCTCTTTGTATAAAAAATGCTTATGAATTCCTGTTAATCACATCATAAAACTTCTCCCTATATCCATCACTAATAGGAATAGACTGATTAGCAATCATTACGGTATTCTTCTCTACAGAATTAATCTTGTTAAGAGATACTACATAAGAGCGGTGTACCCGGATAAACTTATCTGAAGGTAGCCTGGTTTCAAATGATTTCAGGCTGCGCAGGGTAAGTACCGGTTGATAAGGTGTATAGATCTTTGTATAATCTTTTAGTGCTTCGATGAAAAGGATATCTTCAAGATTGATCTTAATAATCTTATATTCTGTTTTGATGAAGATGTAGTCGTTTACATGGTTGTTGCTGCTGTCGCCATTTTTCTGCTGGGACATAGTCCGCAGTTCCAGGGCTTTGGTAGCAGCCCGGAGAAAACGTTCAAAAGGTACTGGTTTCAGCAGATAATCTACAACTTCCAGATCAAATCCTTCCAGCGCATACTCTCCATAGGCGGTTGTAAACACCACCATGGGAGGATATTTGAGCGATTTCATGAACTGAATACCGGTAATATCAGGCATCTTAATATCCAGGAACAGCAGGTCTACCTTCTCTTCCTGCAAAAAACGCAATGCTTCCGCTGCGTTTTCAAACGTACCTATAAGCGAAAGGAAGGGAACCTTCTTCGCAAAGTCAGTGATTATTTCCAACGCTAGTGGTTCATCGTCCACTGCTATACACCTGATCATTTTTCAACACTATTTTAAGATCAACAATAAATTGGTTTTCTGCTTCTGTTATTTCCAGTTCGTGGTCTTCGGTATACAATAGTTCCAGTCTTTTGCGAACATTCTGTAAACCTATTCCTCCTTTTTCGGCTACCCTTTTCCGGAAAACGCTGTTTTCCACTACCAGCCGTACCTGATTTTTCTCTATAGCCACTGCTATGGCGATAAAGGAAGGCTCCGCATAACTGATACCATGCTTAAATGCATTTTCCACAAAGGGTACCAGGAGCATGGGCTCTATCCTCAGTCCGGCCGGATTTCCCTGTACCGCATAATCAACCACGATATCTTCAGGCATCCTTAAGCGTTGAATATCAATGTAATCTTCCAGGTATTGGAGTTCCTGTTGCAATTGCACTTTGTCTTCATTCGAATCATAAATCATATACCGCATGATGGTAGACAGCTTTACAATAGCATGTTCCGTTTGTGCCGAATGTTTATGTGCAAGTGAATAGATAGTGTTTAGACAGTTAAAAAGGAAGTGAGGATTAATCTGTGACTTTAAAAATTTTAATTCAGCGTTCAGGTTCTCCACTTTCAGTGCTTCCCGTTGTTGTTCGCTCTTGAACCATTCTTGTGCAATCTTGATAAATCCGCTCATGAAAAGCATGAGCAGCGCAGCAAACACCGATTTTCGCAATATTTCCGGGAACAGGATATAGTCCAGGAAAGAGGGCGTTCCGCTCTCCCTCAATTCAAGAGGAATTCCTCCTGTAGCAGACGTAAAAGTGTCGTGTACTACTGCCTCATCGAAAGCAATTGGTAGTTTTTCCCTGAAATGGACACCTCTGTTCTGCCGAATTACTTCATTTTCCGGTTCGTGATAGCGGCTGAAGGGTGGCGGAGGAGGAAAGCCAACATCCCTGTTGCGATCTTCCGGCGTACCGATGGAGGTTTCCTGTGCAGAATAGGTTTTCCAGAATAGATAATCTGTCAGTGCCTGCTGCATAATGATGAAAACCAGCATGAAAATCACACAACTCAGATAGTAAACGATCTTTTTTAAGGTAAAATACCGGGGGATGAGTACGTAGAAGTTAAGGTAGAAAACGCCAATAAGGAAGAGGTTATCCACAATTTCACGCGCAAAAAACCAGGGGTGTTGAATTTTGATCCGGTAGATGAAAAAAGGAAAAAACAGGAAGCAGGTCCAAACTACAATATGCAGTCCAACATTAAATAACCGGCTTTTATAGAGTAGTTTTAAATTTATCATGTGGCTAAAAGCGCGATAAACTTACACTCAATTCCGGTAAAGGGGTTGTTAAAATTTGTTAAGTATGGTAAAAGGAATGTTAAATTTTTAGGGGAATAACTCTCCCATGAGGCCGGATGCAGTACTGTGGCCAGTATTATAAATTATACAATATGTCTCTTCAGATCGCTATTTAGCTACTCTACGCCGGCAATTTTCAAATCCAACATCTCTTGTCTGCTAATAACCGGAAATCCGGTGCCGGTTTGTCTCATTTTCTTAACTAACACATCCCCTACCTTTTGTGCATCTTCCTTTGTCTGGAAAACATGTCTGCCCTGAATGGTAGGAATGATATCCTGGTAGATGCGGGTTTTAGCTCCAATGTTGATTTTGTAACCCCAACCTCCATGTTCCAGTTGAAAAGGAACTACCGCAAGGCTATCCTGCCCTGCGGTAATTTCAGTATTTTTTATCTGTTTCTGCTGGCAGGCTGAACAAAGTATTAACAATGTCAGTATGCAACTACCGGCAAAAAATGATTTTTTCTTAGTTGTCATTCGTGCTATTTTCCACAGTAGGATCAAACTCATGCAGATCGTCCAGGAAAGTACTGCCACTGTATCCAAGAGCTACAAAACCTCTGCCTTTTACACTAAAACCAACAGCACCGTTGCGACTGAGGGCATCAAAAGCAGTTTTTTCTGTCCAATAACCAGTGATCGGATTATATTCCCATGTGTTGCTGCTGGTACCTGTAGCTAAATATGCTTTGTTATTGATTACGAAAGCAACAGCGCCTGAACGTACAATGGTAGTATAATCATCGTCAAATGAACCGTCAGTAGAATTGGTGATCTGCCATCTCTCAAGCCACTGGTCATTATTGGCATCATACACATACATGCGGGAGATAGATGATGTGCCACTACCGGAACCTGTAACTACATAAGCGCTATCCTTGATAACAAATGCAACTGCATCTGTTCTCTTGTCTTTCAATCCGTCAGCTATTGACCAGGTACCTGGTGTACCTGCAGCACCAGGGGAAAATTTGTAAAAATCAGCGTAGTTAGTTCCACTACCCTCAGCAGCTGTACCAGTGCCTACATAACCATAATCGCCCAGACCAAACCCAACAGCACTTAAACGTGCATTACCAGGGAAATCTGCCTTTTGTGCCCAGCTGTTACTAGCAGGATCATATTCCCAGGTATCTTTCAAAGGGGCAAAAACATTATTATTAGTATTGGAATAACCCGTTGTTATATATCCTTTGGAACCAACTGTAAAACCAGATGCACCAAAACGGGAATAAATATTTTGAATACCATTAACATCAACGCCATTCGGGCCTAAAGCTGCTATTGTAGTCCAGGTATCCTTTACCGGATCATATTTCCAAAAGTCATTTAGTCCGTGTGGTGTGTTATCGCTACCTGTTCCTTGTCCTGTCCCAACATATGCTGTATCGCCAATCACAAAACAGGCAGCTTTACGTCTGGCATTTCCATTGTACTCGGCCTTCCTTATCCAGTTACCCAGCTTTTCATCATCATCACTTGAGGTACAGGATGCCAGGGTAATCACTGTTAATGCCAGAAAATATACTTTTAGATAACGCATAAGTTATTTTTACTTTTATTTTTTTATAGCTGCCAAAATTATCCGCCCTTGTTGTAGTGCAATCACAAAATAGACATATCACTATATTTACATGATAAAAGACGCTTTTATATCTGCCAATCGGTTTGTTTACCTTATTAACTATGTTACTACCCCGGCAGTTGCATAAGGCGCTGTAATGGGTATTCGTCGATAAAATAAGCCAATTGGCATATTAAATAAGCAGGAACTAGGCATCCTGTCTAAAATTGCGCTCCATGAATAAAAGTATCCGTGCCAAAGAGGCTTGTAAATATCTGATTTGTGCGTTGTTAATTACAGGCGCCTCGGCCTGTGACAAGACAGGTTTTGCTTATGACAATATAGTCGACAATGGCGCAACTGAATACATCGTTATTGATTCATCAACGATGTATATGAGTACTGTATATATCGATTCAATTCCAACTTCCGACCAGAATATTGCTCTTTGTGGTATTCACAACGATCCCGTATTCGGAACAGTATCCGCCAGTTCATACTGGCAGGTAAAGGCTTTCAGCGGCACAACCATTCCAAATCTGGCAGTTTATGATTCCATGGTTCTGGTGATGCGTCCTAATAAAACAACATATGGAGATACATCGAAGCTGCAGGACCTTGGGGTTTACAGGGTAACCGAAAATATCAAAAAACCTCTTACTAATACTTATTTATATAGTAATTACAGCTTTGCTACAGAAAGTACTCCATTGGGAAGCAAACAGTTTACCATTAGGCCAACCTATGACACTGTAATTAGAATTAAGCTGGACGATGCGCTGGGCAATGATTTCTTTCTAAAAAGCAAAACTGGTGTTCAGACTATCAAAGATCAAACACAATTTTCTCAATATTTTAAGGGACTCGCACTTAAACCGGGTGCAAACAGTCAACTGATTCACTCCTTCCGTGCAGATGACTCCCTTGTGATGCGTTTGTATTATCATGCAAGTGCAAATGATCAAACGACAACAAGTATTGATTTTGCACTTTATAATGCACAAATGCAGTTCAATCATATAGATTATGTACGTGTACCTGGCTCTCCATTGGAATCACTCACTAAAGCAAATGATAAACTGCTTTCCACTGCTGCTGATAATAAAGCATATATACAACCGCTTACACAGGTAATGACCCGTATTGATATTCCTTATCTAAAGAATCTGTCACAATTACACAAGTTTTTTAAAGTAATGCGTGCAACATTAACGGTAAGACCGGAACAAGCCACTTACCAATATCCATATTTGCTTCCTCAGAAACTGACACTTTGTGAAGTTAATACCAGCAATGCCATTACTGATTCACTGGTTTCTCCAAGTACAGGAGGTGTACAAACCGGAAATCTTGTCATTGATTATTCAAGTAATATAAGTACCGCTTACACTTACGATATTACAAATTATTGCATTGCTGAAATAGCAGCTTCAACAGATAATTCCCGCGGTCTGGCTCTTGTAGTACCCAGAAATACAGGACTTACGAATTTTGGCCGTGTTATATTAGGTGATAGAAATAGTAAGTATAACAAGCTTGAGATTAAGATCTATTACCTGCAGTATAAATAATTGCAATCAAGTTACTGATTACATGAAGCGAATAAAACAATATACAACTGGCTTATGCGTAGGCGGCCTGATATTATTATCGGGCAGAAATGCTGTGGCACAAAAAGGGATCAACTCTCTTTACTCTGCTTATAGTATTGGCGACATAGAGCAACGTGATTACAGCCGTAACTTTGGTGTGTCAAGTACAGGGATTGCCCGCCGTTCAGATTATTTTCTGAACGAGTTGAACCCGGCCTCCTACTCCGCCATACCAAGACAGCATTTTATGTTTGATGTGGCTCTGCGGGCACAATCTATTAATTATAAAGATGCAAACACCCTTAACCAACAGGCTGGTGATGTAAATATCAAAAGGCTTGCATTAGGCTTTAAAGCAAATAACCGCTGGGGAATCAGTGCAGGATTTGCATCCTACAGCACGGTTAATTATAAACTTCTTTCTACTACAGATTTAGATGGATCTCAACTGGTAACTACCACAGAAGGTACCGGTGGTATCAATAAAGCATATATCTCTAATGCAGTAAAATTAACAAAGAACTTTTCAGTAGGTGTATCCAGTAATTTCCTGTTCGGTCCTAACAATAACACCCAAAATGTAGGTGGGGATACAGTATCTACCAGGATGGAACGTTATGCCTTTAACCTGAACTTTAATACAGGTATCCAGTATACTGGTAAAATCGGCAAGAACTGGCAGTTGGGCATTGGCGGTACTTACCGCTTTAAAACAACTATGAACTATGAGAATAAACTGTATATAGTGAACAGTAGTTCTACTACCCTTTATACGGATCCCGACCTGGCCAGAACTAAAGTTTACTTACCGGAACAAATCGGTGCTGGTTTTTCCCTGGGTAATGGAACCCTTACCTGGCTGGCCGACTATCGTACTGAGAAATGGGGTTCAGCAGGTAATCAAACAACCAATTATAATCTGGTTAATTCAGACCGCTATTCAACCGGCCTGGAATATACCTTCCACCGTACTTACTATAATCAGCAGATAGAAGGTATCGTGGCGCAAGCTGGTTTCTCCTATTATAATTCCAACCTGGTAATAAAAAATAACCAGATCAGAGATGTATCAGGAACAGCCGGAGTTTCTATCCCCAGCCGTAGTGGTGCTCTACGTTATTACATAGGTATTGAAGTAGGACAACGTGGTACAACCAGCGGTGGACTGATCAAAGAAACCTATGTGAATGGTGTACTCCACTTCTCCCTGAGAGATATCTGGTTTATCCGCAGAACATACGAATAGTAGCTACTAACTATAAAATCAAAAGAGGTGTACTTCCCGCGAAGTACACCTCTTTTGATTTTATAGCTTTATTCTTTACCCCCGAACTTTCTGAAATTATATGTAAATGTTGCAAGTATATATCGCCCTCTGGTCTCTGACCGTGTATCTGATACAGAGGATGAGGAAATACTTCTGGAAGCCCCTGACTGCTGATTAAACAGGTCCATTACTGATAGCCTGATTTCCCCTTCTTTATGCTTTAAAAAACGGTAACCAACCGCAGGTATGGTAACCGGATATTTGGTTTTATAATTTGAAGGCAGGCTGCTATTATAGTTATAATAGGCAGATAAAGCTGCGTCCCAGTCACCCTTTATATAACTGACTTTAGCTCCTATAGCAGTAGTAAAGAAACTCTCATGCTGACCTAATCCTGTTTGTAAGGAGTTATACCCTGGAGTGGTACTTAAGTTAAGGTCAAAGCCATTAGCCGGACGATAGTTCCAGACAATGGTACCTGAGTAGAACAATATACGGCTATCATTCCTCGTCCCATTGCTCAGCACAGGATTTTTTGAATAAGTAGCATTAACTGCAAAGTTGAAGCTGGATTTGCTTTTAATTGCGGGGATACCATAATTTATGATAAGGGAAACATCCCGGGCGCCTTCCAGGTTCACAGGCTTACTTACCTGAACGCCATTATCCAGCAATGTAATGGATTGCTGGATAGAATGCATGGTAATGCTACTGGTTAAGGTAGCAGAGAAGAACCGGTTATTACTTCCAATAAGTGAAGTATAGCCCAGGTTCATTGAATGGATATAAGGTTGTTGCAGGTCAGGATTACCTTCCGTTATAAAAAGAGAATCAGCAGTGATGGATACTGGCTGAAGCTGCTGAACAGACACGGTCATAGGTTTTCCGTTATAGCTAACCGTCAGATTATTACGGCCTCTCATATTGAGTGTGAACATAGCAGAAGGAAGTACATTGACAAAACGCCTGCTGATATGGGTATGATTAGTCAGGTTTTGGCCTGCGATCCAGTCCGATTCTATACCCGATCCTACTGTGACAGTAGAATTTTTCAATTGCCTCCTTAAGCTGAATTGTATGGCAGTAGTATTATAAGTGCTGTTAAAATCATTGCTTTGAGAGGAGTCCAGTTCATCAAAGTGCTGGTTGCTTTCATTGAGCCGGAATACCCTATATGACATTGCATTCCTGTTGTAGGAATAATTACCTTGTATATTGAGTATGCTCTTGTCCCCGACAGGTGTAATAAAGGTCAGGTAGGGGGCTATATTCAATCCATTGTTTTTACTGATGCTATGCTGATCGAGATTAATGGCCTCTGTTTCAGTATGACCGGTGGTATTATGTTTATCATTATTACCGGAAAAATTCACTCCCAATGATATTTTTTTTACAGACTGTTGCCAGCTGTGGGTATATTGAAGGAGTGATGAAATCATCGTATTACTTCCGCTGCTGGTATTAGTGCCGTTAGAACGGTATATGGTATCACCTGAGTTTTCGTAGCGCTGAATGCTTTGCTGGACATTATTGTTATTTGTATGTTGCAACAAAATCCTTGGCTGAAATGTAAATGTGTTATAAGCATCTGGCTTATGTTCCAAATTCATGTTAATGTGCTGCATATATGTATGCATTTCTCCTTCTGAATTTTGATCCAGAATGGTGGACGAATCACCAGGGAAAATATTGATCACATGAGAGCGTTCTATAGTTTTATTATAGAGGTCATTAGCTATGATGCTACCGTTGATGCTGATCTTTTCGTTTCTGCTATCCCGATAGTTAAGCGCTCCATTTATTTTGCGATGGATACCATTATTCGTGCTGATAAAATCTGTGCTTTTATCATTATCTGCATTCCCCGCATCACCTATTAAAGTGGTTTGCTGGTCTCCGTTCATATGGTTCAGGTCTGCACTCCCGGTGTAGGCTCCACCGGACCCTGCACCAGCCATAACTTTGCCAAAGTTTCCTTTTCTTTTGTTGGCTTTTAGTACAACATTGAGTGTTTTATTTCCAAAAAATCCTGGTGGAGCAGGAATACCAGAATTAGTAATATTATTGCTGGCAAATACCTGGATCTTTTTGACAATGTCTGCAGGCAAATGGGTAAGTGCCATTGCCGGAGTACCATCAAAAAAGGGCTTACCATCTACCATGAGCTGATCAATGATCTGACCATTGATGGTTATAGAACCATCATTATTCAATTGTATACCTGGCAGCAATTTCAATAGCTCCGACAGTACAGCATAATCGCGTGTTTTGAAACGGCTTGCATTGTATTCAAGTGTATCTTTATTCTGTATGATGGCCGCTTCCTGAACAACAATAGTATCCAGTACCATTACTTTTGCAGACATATAAATAGTGCCCAGGTTCAGATTTTGTTCTTTATCCAGGATGAAAGGAACTTTTAATGTTTGATAACCCTGGTAGGAGATCCGGATATAGTAATGTCCCAAAGAAATTTGCCCGCTTGAAAATGCACCATTCTCCCCGGAGAAAAAGCTTCTTTGCATGCTGCTGTCACTGGAACGGTGTAAAGAAATATAGGCTTCCTTTAATTGTAAAGAAGCAGATGTATCAGAAAGGGTACCATATACCACTCCTGTCTGCTGTCCTGCAGCCAATAAGGCTGTCAGCAGCAGGAAAAAGAGAGAACTAATGTTTTTTAATAACTTCATTTTGCTTAAAATCATTCCTGCTACTAAAGCAGGAATGATTTTTTTAGATCAGATTTTATAACACATGGATTACACTGCATCCGCAAGTATAAAATTTACCATCACCGGATTAGTAGTTCCTGACGCAACCGGCCAGGTTGTATAATCTATTGCACATGCAGGAACTGGGATAGTGATATTTCCATTGGCCGGCACTGTGTAAGTGGCTGAGTTATAACCTGTGCCGAATGTACCACTAACATCGCGGAATTCAACCCTTAAAAACACCTTGCGTGAAACAGTATTAGGATTGGTTATTGTAGCCGTGTAACCAGCACTGACACTTACTTTCAACGGAAAAATGATAGAAGGAGCCATCCAGTATGCACCATAGGCAAAATTGCCAGTAGGATTTGTATAGTATCCCCCTGTAGGTGTTATTGTCAATGTGTTGTCCGGACCTCCTATTGTAGTTTTCTGAGTAGTTGTAATACCAATGGTGGTGCTTGATATATAACACCATCCTGAACCATTAGGCTTATTTACATAAAAAAAGAGGCTTTGGGCTTTCGCACTGAAATTAAATACTGCTGCTAAAGCAATTGCAAGGGTGAAAAACAGTTTTTTCATTTTGTTTATTGTTTTTTAAGTGAACAATTAATTTATTGTGATAACAGATGAATAGTTGGTGAATCTGAAATTGCCAGAATAACTGGATGATCTATGCAAAATGATTAAGCTCATTATTTTTTCATCCAAAAACAATCAGATATCCTTACACATGCTGTTATACATGACATAGCTTTCCTCTTCATGCTATATACATGAACAGAGTCATTTACGCATGTCATTTACATGCTAATTGGATTACGAATTAAACCTTGTTACGGAACAGGCACAGTTTCCCTTTTCATGTTGTTGACATGAAAAAAAACACACCTCCACATGCCTTTAGCATGTGAACTAAAAATGTAAAATAGTAATACCTCTATGCAGACATGGATTCTTCGTATATAGTATAAGTATATAGAAGACTAGGTTAACTTTATTATGAAAATTAATTCCTAATATGCCATAAAGAAGTAAATGAATACATAAAAAAAAATGAATAAAAATGGCTCCAATGTTGGCAATAAAAAATAAAAATTACGAACCTCTGCCAGAGACCAAGTGAGTTATCCTCCTCATTTTCATATGGGATGACGGGTTTAAATAATGGTATAATAATTACGGGTTTTGCTTTCGTTGAAACTAAATTACAATAGTAAAATATACTTACAAAATTAATTGTGTTAAATAGAGTTAAACGTCCAATTCAACATGATAAATTTCTTTTAATGTATCATAGTAACGTGGATAATATTACTTAATTGTACGGCAGCCAACTTAAAATTAATCCTTCACTATTCATGTAATGAGAGCACTCATTATGGTAGGAATATCCTCTGTTTAATCGCCTGTTAATAGCTCTCTAAACCATAACCCGGAATCTTTCATGGTGCGCTGTTGTGTTTCCATATCTACATGGACAAGGCCAAAGCGGGCGCGATAACCTTCTGCCCATTCAAAATTATCGGTAAGTGTCCATGCAAAATATCCATCAACAGGTATTCCTTCTCGTTTAGCCCGCAGTACAGCTCCAAGGTATTCTTCGAAATATTTAATGCGATTAGTATCGTGTACACGCCCTTCTGTTAGTATATCATTAAAGGCTGCTCCATTTTCCGTTACTATCAGCCGACGTACACCACTGTAAGCCGCAAATTGCTTCAATATCCCGTACATCCCATCACCACTTATTTCCCAACCCAACGCCGTAACAGGTACTTTACGCGCCCGGGCTTTTACTTCAGAAACACCTACTACCGGCATGAACGCATTCCGGCGTATTACCAGGGGAAAGTAATTCTGTACACCAAAGAAGTCGAAATCAAAAGCAAGTTGGTCCCAATCGCGCCAGAGGGCATAACGGCGCTCTATTTTGCGCAGTAATGGAAAATCGGCTACAGGATATCCCAATCCCAATACGGGCTCCAGGAACAAGCGATTAAACAGTGCGTCGGCCTTTTTTGCAGCGAGTATATCAGGTTCGGTTTGTGAGTAAGGTAGAATATGTGAACAAGAAAGTGCCGTACCTATTACAGCCCCTTCCACTTCCTGCCGGATTACTTTTGCGGCAGATGCTTGTGCCAGCAGTGCATGATGTACGGCCGGGAAGAAATAGGATAGTCCGAATTTTCCGGGAGCATGTACCCCCAGCATATACCCCAGAGAAGTAAAGCCAAAGGGTTCATTCATCACAATCCAGTGTTTTACTTTGTGCCCATATGCCTGGATACAGATACGTACATATTCTTCAAAGGCGAAGACCACTCCCCTGTGGCACCAGCCGCCTTTCATTTCCAATGCATGTGGGAGATCCCAATGATAAAGTGTAATATAAGGTTGCAGCCCAAGTTCAAGGCAGGCATCTATTAACCGATGATAAAAAGCGATCCCTGCCGGATTCACTTCGCCGGTTCCCAGGGGCAGGATGCGGGACCAGGCAATAGAGAAGCGGAATATTTTAAATCCCATCTGTCTGGTTAACAGCAGATCATCATAATAACGGTTGTAGAAATCCGTTGTTACATGGGCATGAGTGCCATCTTTGATTTTGCCTTTACGGGCAGTAAAAACATCCCAGATAGAACGCCCCTTGCCATCATGATCAGAAGCTCCCTCATTCTGGAAGGCCGAAATAGTAACTCCCCATAAAAAATCATCTCCAAAGTCCTGCCTGCTAAAAGGTGCGGTGAATGGTTCCATATACAAATACAGGGTGCAGTTTACAATACTTTATTTGCATAGCTAATTATTTAATTGTTAAGAATCATGAATTTTAATAATGCTGCTCATAAATTTCACGTCTATAATTCCGAACTTGGAGATATGCTTATGAACAATATATCTATCTGCCTGCTTGCAGGAGCCTTTCTGCTGGGAGCATGCCATCAGAACGTCAGGCCGCCGGTTGCCGCGGCAGATTCTTTGAATCATATGGTACTAATCCCCGGAGGCTCATTCACAATGGGTGCTGATGATGCAGAAGCCCGTCCCGATGAACAACCCCGGCATACTGTTACAGTAGACAGTTTCCTGATGGACGAACATGAGGTGACCAATGCTGAATTCACAGCATTTACAAAGGCTACCGGCTATATTACTACTGCAGAAAAGCCTATCAGTAAAGAAGAACTGATGCAGCAATTACCAGCAGGTTCTCCGGAACCGGATAGCAGTGCATTATTACCCGGATCTCTTGTATTTACGCCCCCCTCCCACGCTGTGCCACTGGATGATGTTTCCCAATGGTGGTCATTTGTGACGGGGGCCAGCTGGCGGCATCCGGATGGCCCGGACAGCGATCTGAAAGGAAAAGAAAAATACCCGGTAATACACATCTCCTGGAAAGATGCACAGGCATATGCCAAATGGGCCGGAAAACGCCTGCCTACAGAAGCGGAGTGGGAATACGCAGCCCGCGGGGGACTGAAAGATCAGCCGTTTCCGTGGGGCTCAGAAGCGCTGACTACCGGTAAAGCCAAAGCGAATACCTGGAATGGACATTTTCCTTATCAGAATACCCAAACGGATGGTTTTTTAAATGCAGCTCCTGTTAAGTCTTATTCACCTAACGCTTACGGCTTGTATGATATGTCCGGGAATGTATGGGAATGGTGTGAGGATCTGTATAACAATACTTACTATCAACAGTCTGCGAATACACATAATCCTAAAGGACCTGATACTGCCTATGATCCCGAAGATCCGGCAAATCCAAAGCGGGTAATCAGGGGAGGATCTTATATGTGTACAGATGAATATTGTTCAGGATATCGCGTTACAGCAAGAATGAAAACAACAGCAGAATCCGGATTACAGAATCTTGGATTCAGATGTGTGAAAAATATTAAATAGTATAAATTAAAATCCCGGGAAATTTCCCGGGATTTTAATTCAATTATTTTACTTTCAATTTCACTTCTACAACGCCATTAACGGCAGCACTACCATATTTAGCAATCGCATCATCTCCTTTGAAAACAGTGACAGATTCAATATCATTGGGAGAAATCTGATCAATACTGGTTGCAGGCTTCCCGTCAATATAATACAGCGGAGTCCCTCCTTTCTTTGGATCTTTCACTATAATCTTTGTGCCCTCTGTGTTCTGTTTATTCATGTATTCCTTAGAATAGATAAATATTACACCATTTTTGGCATCCTCTCCATATTGTTGTGCAGCATCAACATCCTTTAATACCGATATCCTGTCAATATCCTCAGCTTTGATGTTTGGAGCACTATGTCCCGATGATACATCATCCACTATATATACCGGACTACCACTAACGGGAGTACCATCAGCATTGACAGCATTACGTCTGAAGCTAAGGCCTTTCCCCGCAGGATTATCCACTGTTTCCAGTTTCCCTGCTGTTACATCTGTAATGGTTATTTTCTGTGGACCTAGTGGAGATAATGAAACAACTGATGTTACCACAGGTGCTGCAGATGGTGCTGGCGCTGCTACCGGAGCCACCTTTGCGGGAGGTGCCGGTGGCGCTGGCACTGGCACTGCCTTTACACCCTTTGCAGGTAGTGGAGGAGGAGGTGGTGGTACCGGTGCCACAGGAGGTGCAGGTGGTACAGGAAGCGTATCAGTTGCCAGATGCAACTTTACGGCTATACTCTGTCTGTTATTCGCACGACTAACATTCAGTGAAAGCAATATAATACCTACAAGACCACCCAATATGAGATAACGGAAAAGGTGATAGTGCGATGATTTCTTTTTATTCATCATCATGATCCTTTGTTTTAAGTGTGAGAAATTGAAATTGTTTGCGATGGCCGTCGCATATGGGATCCCACTTACTTTTATCAAACTGTATTGATACGTTTTTGCATCCATCCCCTGCTGTAATACACACCTGTCGGTAATGAATTCGAGATTCTCGCGGATAGCGGTACTCATTAACCACGCACCGGGATTAAACCAGTAAAAGATGCGGTTCAGTTCTCCGAGTATAATGTCCAGAGAATGCCATTGTTTAACATGGATCTGCTCATGGCGTATAATAGCCAGTTGTTCTACCGGTGTATGCAGAGATGGATTGATATAAATATTGGATAAAAAAGAAAAGGGCGTTACCTTTCTTTGCGTCACTCTTATACTATTATGATCTATTGAAGCGATCGTCGTTTTACTGTGTAATTTCCAGAGAGAGAATAACTGGATCATGAAACGTATTGCCATTACAATCACTCCCGTCCAGAAAACATACAACAACACGACATTAATAAGCGGTATGGAAGGACGTGCATTCAAGGCTGCAAGGTCCAGTACATATGTACCTACTGCATTATTTAACGGCTCATGTTGCCGGAAGAATATACTGGCATCAATGAAGGGGCACAATGCCGAACAAATAATACCTCCCAGCAGAAAAAAGCGGTTCAGTGTATAGAACGTTAAACGTCGTAATCCGAAACGATATGCCAGGTAAAATAAAGTAAGTGCGATATTAGCTTTCAATAGATAAATCAGCATAAACAATCAGTTTTTTTCAATCATCTTTAAGATTTCCTTCAGTTCTTCCGGAGTTATTTTCTTCTCTTTTGCAAAGAAAGTCACCAGTGCTTTATAAGAATCTTCGAAATAATCTTTCACAAAACCATTCATGAATTTCTGCTTGTATTCATCTTCTGCGATGAGAGGTGTATACTCATATACATTCCCTATTTTCCGACTCTGCAGGTATCCCTTCTTCTCGAGATTTTTAATGGTGGAAGCCAGCGTAGTATAAGGAGGCTGCGGCACTATATGAGCTTCCAGGAAATCCTTTACGAATCCCTGACCCGTCTTCCATACAGCCAGCATGGCTATTTCCTCCTGTTGCGTTAACTTTTCCATGTGTACAGATTTAATTGCTATTACGATCGTTTCGTAAATCTACGAACTATTCGTAACAGAGCAAACTTATTTTTATCTTTTAACAGATTTTAACAGAAAATGCCCAAAGTGCATTCACACTTTGGGCATTTTGTTATGACTATTGCTTATTTTATTTCAGAACTTCTTCCAGTTTCTTCTCCAGCGCATCCCCCCGAAGGTTCTTTGCTACTATTTTACCTTGCGGATCTATCAGCAGGTTCTGTGGAATGGCACGAATGCCATACATTTCTGCAGCAGCGTTATTCCAGCCTTTCAGGTCTGAAACATGTGTCCAGAGCAAATTATCGGCCTGCACAGCTGCCAGCCATTTATCTTTCTTATCATCCAGGGAAACTCCAAGGATATCAAAGCCTTTGTCTTTAAACTTGCTGTATGCCTTTACCACATTCGGGTTCTCTGCCCTGCAGGGGCCGCACCAGCTAGCCCAGAAGTCGACCAGTACATATTTCCCTTTAAAGGAAGTCAGGCTAATATTTTTCCCCTCTGCATCAGGCTGGGTAAAGTCCATTACCGGTTGCCCCACGGCTGTTTTCTTGGCAGCTGCCAGTCTTTCGGAAAATTCCTTTCCTGACGGTGTATTACGAAGGTTCTTATTGAGCTTGTTATAAATAGGCTCTATTTCCGCAGGATTGATCTCATAACCGGCGTACTGACCTAATACGAATAAGGCAATAGGAGAACCGGTATTATTCTTCAGATAATCACCCAGGATCTTCTTCTGGACAGCCTCCAGCTCATCAAAGCGAGGTTCCAGCTTCTTCATACCCTCTTCATCCTTTGCCATGTATAACTGGCGGTATTGCTGTTGCAACTCATTCAGCTGGCTGGTTATATCTTTTAACAGCTCATTCAGTTTTGCAAAGTCATCATTTGATGGTGAACCAGTTACGGTTGCTTTACTGATAGAATCCTGAGCTGTAACATTGATGGTTCCTTTCTCTATGAAAACAGTTAGTACATCACGTTTTCTCTCCTTTGGGTTTTCCACCTGCAGGCTGGAGTCCTGTACTTTCAGTACCAGGAGAGCCATAGATGGCTCAGCAAGTGTACCGGCTATGACAAATTTACCATCCTTCACATCCGTACTGTCGAGTTTATTCCCGTCCTTACTCCGCATACTTAAATATACTTTGGCCGGCTTTTGGAGCTGTGTCAGAGATCCCTGTATGGTAAAAGACTGTTCATTTTTATTCTTGTTGTCCTGCGCAAACAAAACCGCAGGCCCAAAGAACGCTGCGATCATCAATACTGCCTTCATTGATTTCTAATTTAATAGCAACAAATTTCCCACATCCGAAAAGGAAAATCAAACTGATTGTGATAAACGGTGAAAGACCGTTGATATGAAACCAAATATCCTACTTATCCTGATCATCCTGTCAGGTTTCAGCCGCTATTTAGTAGAATATTCCATAAATCAATTGATTTACAACTATTTGAAACTGTCTTTCAGGAAAAACATCATAGTAACATGCTTCTGATGTCTTATCCTGATGCAGAATATAAGCTATAGTTGTGCGGGAGAGTTCCTGGTGAGTAGCACTTTAAGCCGGGGTTTGGTAGGGGGTTGATAGGGGTTTGTTTGGTCATGACCGAACAAACCCCTATCAAACCCCTACCAATCACCTACCAATTACCTACCAACCCTGGGAGACACTAGCAACTTGCTCTCAACTCTCCGGGAAGACACTGGCAAGTTATACTAGTCATATATAGTTATAAACATTGTGACAGAAAAGATCGGCTCAAAGGTTATGATAAGAAAATGGTAAATAAAGGGCCTGAGAACTGCATATCCACATCAGAGAGAACCTACATGACTAAAATTCGCAAACAGTGAGTGAAGTCATTACATCAGCATAACAAAAAAAGGCCCCTTAAAGGAGCCTTCTGTAATAATATTTTAAGCTGAATTTATTTCAATACCTGTTCCAACTTAGTTTCCAACGCGCGTCCACGAAGGTCCCTGGCTATAATGCGTCCCTGGGGATCTACCAGGAAATTTGCAGGAATGGAATTGACCTGATACTGTTGTGCTACCTGGTTGCTCCAGCCTTTCAGGTCGGATACCTGTGTCCAGTTAAGCCCATCCTGTTTAACAGCTCCAATCCAGCGATCACGGTTATTATCCAGGGAAATACCCAGGATAGTAAAGTTTTTATCTTTAAAACGTTCGAAAGCCTTTACTACATTAGGATTTTCCTGACGACAAGGGCCGCACCAACTGGCCCAGAAATCTATCAGTACATATTTACCACGGAAAGAAGACAGTTTTACCTGGTTCCCATTCAGATCTTCCTGGGTAAAATCCATCGCCATTCCACTTGCTCTTTCTTCCTTCACTTTCACACTAGCCAGGTACTTGGCAGCAGATCTGCCATATTTGGTGTCCTGTAGTGATTTATCAAGGGAATTATACACCTGTTCAAACTCTCCGGGTTCCAGGCGATTACGCAGTTCATTCAGCAATACCCACATACTGGCCAGTTGCTTTGGATGGTCTTTGATGAACTTTTTGCCTGTAGATAATACATCCTCGTTGAAAGTCGCCGCTTTAGCACGGAAAGCAGTTTTACCGGCTTCATCATCTTCTGCAATAGCTGCCGCTTCTTTATTCAAAGCCTGTGCACGCTGAATCAGCGGACGAAAAGCCTGCTGATAAGCCTGCATGGCATTATTCTCATCTCCGCCCTTTACAGATTCTGCTACCGGGAAACTAGCCACATCCAACACCACCTTTACCGGTTCTTTAGCCGGTACAAACAGGAAAGGGTAATCTACCCCCTGCAGGATCAGTGCATAAATGCCAGTACTGGCGGCCGGAGGCATATTAAAGGAGAACTTTCCGCCTTTCAGTATTAATGAATCCTTCGGATTATTGTCTTCATCGCTGTACAGGAACAGGGTTTTACCATCGGCTCCCTTCAGGGTGCCTGTTATTACCTGCTGTGCAGAGATTGTCCATGAAAAGAGCACTCCAATGGTGCATATTATAAGTTGTTTCACTCCTCTAATATAAGAAATAAGTACTATTTATTGTGTCTTTGCTGGAGTATTGACAGTACGTCAGCCAGTTGGTAGCCTTTTGCACTAAGCAGTACAAGATAATGAAAAAGCAGGTCGGCAGATTCGTTCAGGAACAGCCCTTCATCATCATCCTTTGCTTCTATTACTACTTCTACAGCCTCTTCCCCTACTTTCTGAGCTATCTTATTGATGCCTTTGGCGAAGAGATTGGAGGTATATGAATTATCGGACGGGTTATTCTTACGTTCAGTAATGATACTTTCCAGTTTTGCGAGAAAGTCATTGCTGACATTCTTCTCATCCCAGCAGGTATCAGCACCGGTATGGCATACTACGCCAACAGGGTTTGCTTTGATCAGCAGAGTATCATTATCACAATCCACCCTTATTTCCTGTAAATAAAGAAAATTGCCACTTTCTTCTCCTTTGGTCCACAGTCGTTGTTTGGAACGACTGAAAAAGGTCACTTTCCCTTCTTCCAGTGTTTTATCCAGTGCCTCCTGGTTCATATAACCCAGCATAAGTACCCTGGAAGTAGCCGCATCCTGTACGATTGCTGGCACAAGACCATCTGCTGATTTCTGAAAGTCTACCTGTTTATTATTGTACATGCGGTTGCGGATTTTGCTCAAAAGTAATATTTTATCAGAATCTCATATTGACTCCTTCCTTATACAGGTAAGTTTTCAATGCCTGAATCTCAATCTCTTTGTAATGAAAAATGGTGGCAGCCAGGGCTGCATCTGCCTGCGCTATCTCGAATACGTCCTTGAAATGTTCCATTGTACCCGCTCCGCCGGAGGCGATTACCGGAACATTCAGATTCTGTGACAGCTGAGCCGTAATATCCAGGGCGAATCCCTGTTTAGTACCATCATTGTTCATGGATGTCAGCAGAATCTCCCCTGCGCCACGCTGTACAGCCTCTTTTGCCCAGTCGAATGCCTTTATCTCCGTTTTTATACGGCCCCCATTTAGATATACGTACCAGTCGCCATTTTCAAACCGGGTATCAATGGCAAGCACTACACACTGACTACCAAATTCACCTGCCAGCTCATCCACCAGTTCCGGCCTTTTGAAGGCAGACGTATTTACAGAGATCTTATCTGCACCGGAATTAAGTAACACACTCACATCCTCTACAGATGAGATTCCTCCTCCAACAGTGAAAGGAATATTTACATTCCTTGCAATCCGGGTTACCAGTTCTGCCAGTGTTTTCCGGCGTTCATTGGTAGCGGTAATATCCAGGAATACCAGTTCATCGGCACCCTGCTCTGCATAAAAGGCACCTAATTCAATAGGATCACCTGCATCCCGTATATTTTCAAAGTTCACACCTTTTACCGTACGACCATCTTTAATGTCCAGGCATGGAATGATACGTTTTGTTAACATGATCCTTATTTTTTTAAGTATGCTTCCAGTTCTTTCATGGTGATCTTATCCTCATAGATCGCCTTGCCTACTATTACACCACTGCAACCCGCTTCTTCCAGGGCATGCACATCTTCCATTGCACTTACACCTCCGCTCGCTATAAATGAGATCTTTGGAAAACGTTCCAGGATCTTTTTATAGAGGGAGATGGAAGGCCCCTGTAGCAGACCATCTTTCGCGATATCTGTACAGAAAATATTATATACGCCCTGCTGAATGTTGGATTCCAGAAAATCAAATACAGAGAGTTCCGTAGTTTCCAGCCATCCGCCAACGGCAATTTTTTCTTCTTTTACATCCGCTCCCAGGAAGATCTTTTCAGCACCATATGTCTTTACCCAACCAAAGAACAGTGCAGGGTCCTTTACAGCAATACTGCCGATAGTTGCCATAGCTGCTCCGTTCTCATATACGATCCGGAGATCCTCTTCCTTTTTGATACCCCCGCCAAAATCAACAACAAGGTTTGTTTTACCGGCAATTGCTTCCAGCACTTTCCAGTTCACCACTTCTCCTTTCTTAGCACCATCAAGATCTACAAGATGCAGGCGGCGTACCCCTATGCTTTCAAAGGCTTTAGCTACTTCCAGCGGATGCTCGTTATATACTTTCTTTTGTGCATAATCGCCTTGTGTAAGTCGTACACACTTACCATCTATAATGTCAATCGCAGGGATGATCGAAAATGTCTCACCTGCTGTTTTATCCAGTTGTAATTCCATCCTGCAAAAAGTAAGATTCCCTTTTTTAAAATGTGCTCCTTCAAATGTAAAACCAAACTGTGTATAGAAACTCTCTGCTGTATCACGCGCATTACACCATAACAGCGGAACATGTTCCTTTGTACATAATTCGATCAGATGCTGTATGAGTAAACGGCCGTATCCCCTGCCCTGACAGGCCGGATGAACTGCCAGCTTACGGAACTGTGCATCTGTACGACGCATAAAAAGCGATACAACACCCACTATCTCCGCTTCTTCAAACAAGCCAAAATGTAATCCGTCTTCATCTCCCGGTACACGTACAGCATCCAGCGTTTCCTGCGGATACAACACATCCCGGCGCAATGGCAGCGTATCTTCTGTCGTGATCCTTCTTATCTGCATACTTATAACTTCAGGAAATTTTCCAGGATCTTCTGTCCTTCTGTGGCAGATTTCTCCGTGTGAAACTGTACTGCATAGAAATTATCTTTCTGAAGTGCAGCACTGTAATTGATGACATAGTTAGTAGTAGCGACTGTATCAGACCCAAGTTCCGCATAATAGCTATGTACAAAGTACATGTACGAGTTTTCCGGTACATGCTCAAACAGGGTACTGTAAAGCCCTGTAATGTTGTTCCATCCTATCTGCGGGATCTTCAGTCCGTTATCTACGGGCGACTGGAAACGTTTCACATTCACATCAAAAATGCCCATGCAGGTTGCATCATTTTCTTCGGAATGTTTGCACATCAGCTGCATGCCCACACAAATACCTAATACTGGTTGCTTCAAACCAATAATCAACTGATCCAGTTTCCTTTCTCTCAGGTAACGCATAGCCGAGCTGGCCTCTCCCACACCAGGAAAGATCACCTTATCGGCAGCCCTGATTTCCTCCGGATCATCTGTCACCACTGCGTTCACACCTAAACGATCCAGTGCGAATGATACAGAGCAGATATTGCCGGCATTGTATTTTATGATGACTGTTTTCATATACTTTCTATTTCACGCCTGCAATAAAATCTTTTATAGCAGCGGGGAGGTTAGTCGTATTTTCAATGGCGCGGATAAAGGCAGTACCTATGATAGCTCCATTGCTGTATGCACAGGCAGCATCAAAGGTAGCTTTATCTTTGATACCAAAGCCTATCAGCACTGGGTTCTTCAGCTGTAACTGCTTCAGCTTTTCAAAATAAGCCTGCTGGTTACCCATGTCTTTATCCTTACCAGTAGTAGAGGAAGAAGATACTGCGTATACAAATCCTTTGCTAAGACTATCGATCTTACGGATACGTTCATCGCTGGTTTCCGGAGTAACCAGGAAAATCAGGTGTAATCCGTATTGTTCAAAAATTGCTTTATAGTCTGATTCATATTCATCCATCGGCAGATCCGGCAGAATAACGCCATCCACGCCTACTTCAGCACACTTCTTGCAGAAGTTCTCGATACCGTATAACAATACAGGATTCAGGTATCCCATCAGGATAACGGGTACGTGTATATTTAAACGGAAATCTTTCAGTTGTTCAAACAACTTCCGGACGCTCATCCCGTTTTTGATAGCACGGGTGCTGCTCTCCTGGATTACCGGGCCATCGGCCAGGGGATCGGAGAAGGGCATACCCAGCTCTATAAGGTCTGCTCCATTTTGCTGCAGGGCAGTCATCACGGGTAAGGTATCATTGAGTTCCGGAAAACCTGCAGTGCAGTATATGTTGAGGATGCCTGTTTTTTTACTGGCAAATAACTGATCTATACGATTACTCATGATATTTTATTGGGCAGGTTACGAATGTATGTTTCCATATCCTTATCTCCACGGCCACTCAGGCAAAGCACTACTACATCATTTGGTTTAAAAGGGATCTGTCCCAGTTTTGCCAGTGCATGTGATGATTCCAGTGCTGGAATGATCCCTTCCAGCCGGGTCAGCTCATAAGCTGCCTGTAATGCTTCATCATCAGTAGCATTCAGGAAGGTAGCACGCCCGGTTTCATACAGATGTGCATGTAACGGACCTATACCAGGATAATCCAGTCCGGCGGAAATAGAGTGTGGCTCTGTAATCTGGCCGTCTTCTGTTTGCATCAGTAATGTTTTACTGGCATGGATGATACCCAGTTTTCCCAGTTGCGTTGTTGCTGCAGAGAAACCGGAATTTACCCCTTTACCACCTGCCTCTACCGCTACCAGCTTCACATCCGGCTCATTCAGGAAATGATAATACGCACCGGCAGCATTACTTCCTCCACCGATACAGGCTACTACATAATCAGGATTTGCCTTGCCTGTTTTTTCCAGTAGTTGCACTTTAATCTCTTCACTAATCACAGACTGGAAGCGGGATACCATATCCGGATAAGGATGTGGGCCTGCTGCCGTACCCAGGATATAATGCGTATTTACCGGATTGTTGATCCAGTCACGGATTGCTTCATTGGTCGCATCTTTTAACGTCTGACTTCCGCTGGTAGCTGCCACAACAGTAGCACCCAGCATCTTCATACGTGCTACATTTGGTGCCTGCCGCTGAATATCCACGCTACCCATATAGATTACGCATTCCATATTCATCAGGGCGCACACTGTAGCCGTAGCCACACCATGCTGTCCGGCACCTGTTTCCGCAATGATGCGCGTTTTACCCAGTCGTTGTGCCAGCAGGATCTGTCCTACGGTATTGTTTATTTTATGTGCACCTGTATGGTTCAGATCTTCCCTTTTCAGGTAGATATTCGCCTTATACTTTTCGGACAGGCGTTTGGCAAGATACAAGGGAGAAGGACGGCCCACATAGTCGCGCAGCAGTTGTTCGAACTCCTGCTGAAAAGCCGGGTCACGGAGGATCTTCAGGTAGTTATCCTGCAGTTCTTTTACGTTTGGATACAACATTTCTGGTACGTAAGCACCGCCAAACCTGCCGTAAAAGCCTTTCTCATCCACATGATACTTAGAGCCGAACGTATTTTCCGCAATCTTCATGTTATGATTATTTTAAAAAAGTTGATTGAATCTGTTCTGTAAAGGGCTTCACTTTTTCCATATCTTTTATACCCGGTTGTATTTCAAATTTGCTGTTCACATCTACCGCCACCAGTGCCGGAAGATCCAGCAACAGCAGTTCCGGCAGTTGTTCCGGTCCTATTCCGCCACTCAGGAAAAATGGATGTGTATATGGATAACTGTGTAACAGCTCCCAGTTAAAACGTTTACCGGTACCGCCGTAAGCCTTACCTGCTTCTGTATCAAACAGGAAATAATCCGTTACTTCCAGATAAGGTTCCAGCAATGTTTTCCATTGCACATTTTCTCCAACACGAAATGCTTTGATCACCGGCAATATTTCACGTAAAGCCGCGCAGTATGCAGGATCTTCATCACCGTGAAGCTGTACAAGGTCCAGTCCGCAGTCGGCTACGATACGTTTCACCTGTTCCAGTGGTGCGTTTACGAATACACCAACTTTCCGGATTCCTTTCGTTTCACGGATGGTACGCGAATCTAATTTACTACCTGCAAAGCGGGGGGATTTCTCATAAAAGATAAAGCCGGCATAATTCACCTGGTATTCAACCAGCTTTTGCAGATCTTCTCTCCTGGTGATTCCGCAAACTTTTATTTTCATTTCGTTAGTTTATCTGCCAGTTCCGTCACAAAGTTTTCAAATGCTCTGGGTGGATTTTCCTGTTTCATAAAGAACTCCCCTATCAGGAAGCCATTAAAGCCAGCCTGTTTCAGGGTAATGATTGCATCTGTATTGCTGATACCACTTTCCGCCACTTTACATTTGCCGGCAGGGATCTGGGCTGCCAGTTCACAGGAGCGGTTGAAGTCTACTTTAAAAGTGGTGAGATCCCGGTTGTTCACCCCTACCAGCTGAATATGATCTGTTACCTTATCAAGCTGATCACCGCTGTGCACTTCCAGCAATACTTCCAGTCCTAAGTTATGGGCAAAGGATGCCAGGTAGGCCACCTCTTCTTTTGTGAGGCATTCTGCTATCAGCAGGATCACATCTGCGCCTATCGCCTTTGCTTCCAGGATCTGGTATTCATCAATAATAAAATCCTTCCGGAGGATAGGCGTATTGCTATTCACTGCACGCGCCTGCTGCAGATCGTCAGACGAGCCACCGAAAAACTTTTCATCTGTAAGTACAGACAGGCCGGAAGCACCATAGCGGGTATAAGCCATCGTAACATCCTGAACGGTTACCTCTCCGTTGATAATACCCTTAGAAGGAGAACGCCGCTTAAACTCTGCAATAATCCCTGTTTTAGCAGGATCTTGCAGGAAGTGTGCCAGCGATAGAGGTGTACGTTTGAACCAGGAAACCTGTTCCAGTTCAGCCACACTCCGCTGTTCCTTGCGGGCCGCCACTTCTATATGTTTATGTGCGACAATTTCTGTGAGTATATTTTTCATTTGTTCGTATTAAAATGTGGCGCTTTTTTGCTTGATTACTGCAAACTTATCAGCTTTTTAAATGAATTATATGCCGAGCCTGATTCCAGGGATTCCACTGCTGCCTGGAAACAATCTGCGTAATTACTATATTTCTCCATACAATACAAGCCCATAGCCGCATTAGCCATTACAACAGAGTTCTGTGCCCAGGTGCCTTCTCCCTTCAATATTTTTATAAATATTTTGGAAGCAGCTTCTACTGAGTTTCCGCCGGAAATATCTTCAGGATATACCTTGCGTTTACCCAGCTGTTCCGGGGTCCAGTCTTTCTCTCCCAGATTAGTGATCACACGTGTATCGGCAGTGAGGGAGATCTCATCATATCCATCCAGGCTATGTACGATCACGTAACGTTTATCAGTTTGCTGGAAAAGATAGTTGTATACTCTTGCCAGTTCCAGGCTGTATACGCCTATCAGCTGATGTTGGGCAAAAGCAGGATTTACAAGCGGGCCCAGCATGTTAAAGAAAGTGCGGATACCCAACTGTCTGCGGATGCCTGCTACATTTTTCAAAGCAGGATGAAACAGCGGAGCATGCAGGAAACAAACACCTGCTTCTTCCAGTTCCTGCCGTAGTTTGGCATCATCATTCTTAAACTTATAGCCCGCAGATTCCATAAGGTTGGAAGCACCACTGATAGAAGATACACCGTAGTTGCCATGTTTGGCCACTTTTCCACCAGCACCTGCCACGATAAAGCAAGACAGTGTAGAAATGTTGAAAGTGTTCTTTTCATCACCACCAGTACCTACAATATCCAGCACATCATAACCATTCAGGTTCACCGGTATACATAGCTCCAGCAGGGCATCGCGGAAGCCCAGCAGTTCGTCCACTGTAATGCTGCGCATTAAGAATACTGTCATAAAAGCAGCGAGTTCGCTGTCATTGTACATTCCTTTGGAAATGCTGATCAATATATCTTTTGCCGCATTGCGGGTAAAGGTTTTATGTTCAAAGAGGTAGTTCAGTATCTTTTTCATGATTTATGCATTCAACCAGTTACGCATGATTTTTTCTCCATCCGGCGTAAGCACGCTTTCCGGGTGGAACTGTACACCACTTACATCATATTGCTGATGTTGCAGTGCCATGATATATCCGTTGTCATCTTTTGCTGTGATAGTAAAAGATGACGGTAATGTTTTTTCATCTACTACCCATGAATGGTAACGGCCTACTTCCAGCTGATCTGGTAGTCCGTTAAAGATCCTCCCTGCTCTTGAGATTATATTTACATTAGTAGCCACACCGTGATATACATCTTTGAGATTCGTAAGACTGGCACCAAATGCTTCAGCAATTGCCTGCTGACCAAGGCATACACCAAAGATGGACTTGGTGGCTGCATATTCTTTTATAAGTGGTAATAACAGGCCTGCTTCTTCAGGAATACCAGGGCCGGGAGAAAGGATGATTTTATCATACGCTTTCACTTTTTCCAGGGGAATTTCATCATTGCGGACTACAGTCACTTTACCATTAATAATCTTTTCTACCAGGTGTACCAGGTTGTAGGTAAAAGAATCGTAATTATCAAACACCAGAATGTTCATGTCAGATATTTTGCGCCAGCAGAATGGCCTGTTTTAATGCGTTCAGTTTATTATTCACTTCTTCCAGTTCTGAGGTGGCGACTGACTTAGCCACTACACCGGCACCTGCCTGGTAGTACAAAGTATTGGATTTGCTGAGGATAGAACGGATCATGATAGCATGGTTAAAGTCTCCGTTGAAACTCACCGCACCTATACATCCTCCATAAAATCCGCGGGCGGTAGGTTCATACTGATCAATGATCTGCATGGCCCTGTATTTCGGTGCGCCCGACAATGTACCAGCAGGGAAAGTAGCTGCCAGCAGGGAGAACGGATTTAGTCCGGACTGGATCTTACCTGTCACTTCGCTTACCAGGTGGATCACGTGTGAATAGTATTGGATTTTGCGGTATGATTCTACTTCTACGTTTGTAGCCAATCGGCTTAAATCGTTACGGGCAAGGTCTACCAGCATCACATGTTCCGCATTTTCCTTCGGATCTTCCAGCAGTTGTGCCGCCAGTTCCCGATCCTGTTCATCATTGCCGGTGCGGCGGAAAGTGCCTGCAATCGGGTGAATGGTAGCCTTATTGTCTTTTATAACCAATTGTGCTTCAGGGGAAGAACCCATCAGTTTATAGTCGCCGTAATCGAAGAAGAAAAGATAAGGGGAAGGGTTGATAGAGCGGAGGGCACGGTATACATTGAATTCATCACCTTTGAACTGCTGGTGGAAGGCTCGCGATAATACCACCTGGAAAACATCTCCGCGGAAGCAGTGTTGCTTTCCTTTTTCCACCATCTCTATATACTGCTCATTGGTCATATTGCTTTTCTCCTCTCCTTCTGCAGTAAACTTATAGTTTGGAACGTCTTTCTGCCGGATAAGGGATTCAATCAGTTCAAACTCGCTGTCGAGCCCTTCTACCTGGTTTTCACAGAGGTAGAGCTCGTCTTTGAAATGATTGATTACAATAACATACTGGTAAAAACGATAACGCATCAGTGGGATGGTACTCTCGCTCTGTTTATTCTTATTAAATTCTATTGTTTCGAAGAACTGTACTGAATCAAAAGTGCTGTAACCGAATAAGCTTTGTACTACAGGCAACACTGGTTTATTAACGAAGGAGAATTTACTAAGGAATTTCTGCAGTTCGTCCAGCACATTCTGTGGGCTTTTCAGCTGTTTTCTTTCTGGCGGGAGGTTCGGATATTTAAATTCGAAATCCTTTATGGAAGTGACTTCCATGCCCGCTATCGGCTTGATACAAATAAAAGAAAAGCTGTTCTCACTGGCGCGGTAATCGGTACTTTCCAGCAATACGGAACCGGGGAATCTGTCGCGGAGCCGCAGGTAGATGCCGACAGGAGTAAATATGTCTGCCAGCATTTGCTTTGATCTTGATTTTACTTGAATACTACCCATTGGTTTGTTGATTAATTTGATTGGGTGACCGTCAAAAACGAAGAAGGCCCGCTGTGTAACAGCGAGCCTTCCAATTATATTTCACTACGAAACATGGCACTGTAACACCTTATCAGGAACTGATAGTATGCCAACGCCAATGTTTGTATGTCATGTTAATGTTCATTGCGGGACAAATATCTGGTGTTTTTTGAAAAAATGCAAATTTTTTTTGCGAACTGAAGCATTATGTCTATTGTCCATAATTTAAAAGCTCCTGCATAAGATCAGCTAATGGAATAGCAGTTACCCCTTCTCCAAGGGAGAACCTATCTTTCCCCGAATAAACAACGTATCTCTTATCAGCTTTTATATCATCACATGCAATATGAAAGCCTTTTGATAAAGCCGGGGAAGAACTGCGCTTTACTTCGATAGCCCATTTTTCTTTTCCTGAAAATTCAAGGATAAGATCTATTTCCGCGCCATTAGATGTGCGATAATAAAAAGGTAAAGCTCTTGCAGGAACAACAGACATAATATTTTCGATAACAAACCCTTCCCAGCTCCCACCCACAACAGGGTGGCCAAGCAAATCATTGTAAGTGGAAATATTTAATAATGCATGTGTAATACCACTATCTCTGACATATACTTTCGGAGTACGTACAAGACGTTTTCCAACATTAAAGGTCCAGGGTTGCAAACGTCTAACCAGCAAAAGATCAACCATCAGATCCAGATAACGACCAACTGTTACACTTGAAACCTCTAAACTTCTTGCCAAGTTAGAAGTATTTATAATTCCCCCCTGATTATGAGCCAGCATTGTCCAGAAACGTTCAAGCGTTTGAGCAGGAATACGGGGTCCTAACTGGGGAATATCACGTTCGAGATATGTCTTAATGAAATCGCGTCGCCAATCCACGCTATCATTATCGGAAGCTGCCAGAAGACTATTAGGAAAACCTCCACGCAGCCAAAGAGTATTGATCAATTCCAGATTCTGACCAGCATATTCCAGTACATCAATTCCATGAAGTTCTATATAAGAAATTCTTCCCGCAAGTGATTCGCTTGATTGTTGTAAGAGATGGATCGATGTGGGCCCCAAGAATAAAAATTGCCCTGCCTTATTACCCTTTCGTCGTTCTTTATCAATTATTCCTCGTAATGGAGCAAATACTTCAGGTATACGTTGCACTTCATCCAGAATAATAAGCTTTTCAGTGTTCTCAGCATGAAAGGTGGCAATATCCCGAACCTTTTCAAGATCAAGCCTGTTTTCCAGATCAAGATAAACTGCAGGAACAGTTTCAGAGATATTTAATGCAATAGTAGTTTTACCTACCTGACGCGGTCCCATCAATAAAACAGAAGAGCTCCGTTGCAAAACTTGTTTTACTCTGATTTCTAGTCTACGAATAATCATCCATACAAATCATTTATCCATTTAAAATATTATCTACGCATTTAAAAACGACCAGTCCTTAATCCCACTCACGATCTTTCTCGCCATTCTCATCTGTTCCGGGAAAAGTTCCTTCCCTTTTAATCTTGCAGAAACCTTTTTCACTAATTTCCTAAATACTCGTTCTTTAGAAGAGAAAGTCGAAACTTTCAATCTTATTATGAAATTATAGTTTTTCATACTGCGTATATAGAATGATCTGAATTTCAAGGCAGCGAAAATACCTCAAAATATGATACAGGTAAGGCTCAGACAAAACAAATAACCTTATCAGAACCCTATTATCATTATGCACCGATTACGATTTATAAATCGTGAATTGCCTAAAATAAAAAAGCGGAATGTAAAACACATCCCGATCCTCAAAATATTTATTAAACTCTACCCCCTTCGTACTAGGCAGCTACGTATTCGATTATCAGGCTTCTAAAAATGACCAATCTTTAATTCTGCTCACTGTGTCTCTTGCCCATGCCATCTTTTCAGGAAACATTTCCTTCCCCCTATACTTTTCAGAAATATACAAAACTATCCTTTTAAACTCCCGTTTTCCCTCAGCAATATTTGTAGCTTTTAGTCTTGCTACGAGATTGTATTTTTTCATATTTTAAAGTTAATTATTTTCTTTTGTAAACAAAAATTGAACTATAAAACCTTCCAATCTGATAATCTTCCATAACCATTTCACCTTCATTATTTTGAACGCCACCTTTGAAAACATAATCATTGTTTAAAATGGAATAATACTTATTTATAAACCGGCAATATAGTTTTATTCTACGCCCAACTTTCCTGCATTTATCAGTACATTTTCTTTGACAGGAAAGCATACACACATCAAAATAAGCCGAATCACTATCACTGCCCTGAACAAGAATAACACCATCAGGTTTTTCTTCAAAAAATAACGGAATTGTAGTCAAAACCGTATTAAATACTTTATAAGTATCTCCATTATTACTAACACTTTTATCACTTAATTCCCCCCTTTCATTATCGTAATCTGCAAAACCTAAATTATATACTGGTTTTGTATACTCTATATTTAAAGGAGAATAGTCTATCACCTTAATAACTTTAGTCTTACCCACACTTTCAAAATGATATTTCAATTTTCCTTCCTCAAATTTTGAGTCAACTAAATAATGGTTTGTATTTGACATAGGACCGCAAAAATATCTCAAGAAAAGATAATAATTGAGGTTGAACAAAATGAACAAACACAAATAAAAATGAATGAAATGACATTATCATTATGCACTAATCAGTATAAATAAAAAAGCGGAATGTGAAACACATCCCGCTCCTCAAAATCTTTATCAAATCCTACAACACTCCCTTCGTACTAGGCAACTGCATATTCGAAGGATTACGCTTCACTGCCATCTTAATCGCTTTTGCAAACACCTTAAAGATCGCTTCTATTTTATGATGTTCATTTTCTCCTTCTGCTTTAATATTCAGATTACACTTAGCTGCATCTGAGAACGACTTAAAGAAGTGGAAGAACATCTCTGTAGGCATCTCTCCTATTTTCTCCCTGTTAAATTTAGCATCCCACACTAACCAGTTACGGCCACCGAAATCGATCGCTGCCTGTGCGAGGCAATCATCCATTGGAAGACAGAAACCATAACGTTCTATACCGCGTTTATCTGCTAAACCCATCGCCATCGCTTCTCCTAATGCCAATCCAACATCTTCAATAGTGTGATGTTCATCGATGTGAAGATCTCCTTTTGCTTTTACTGTCAGGTCGATACTACCATGACGGGCAATCTGATCCAGCATGTGATCAAAGAATCCCAGTCCGGTACTGATATCTGCTTTGCCGGTACCATCCAGGTTAAGAGAAACAGTGATGTCTGTTTCTTTGGTAGTACGTGTATGTGTAACGGTACGCAGACCGAGTTTTAAAAATTCGTAGATCTTTTGCCAGTCAGTAGATTCCAGCAGGATCACTGATTGCAGGGCCTGCAGATCATCGCTGATTTCTGCATTACCCAAGCCCGTGCCTTCATTCAGGAAGATCGCTTTTGCGCCTAAATTTTTGGCCAGTTGTACATCTGTGATACGGTCACCGATAACAAAGGAATTAGCCAGATCGTAGTCTGCGGAGAAATACTTCGTGAGCATGCCGGTGCCCGGTTTGCGCGTGGGTGCATTCTCATGCGGAAAGGAACGGTCTATAAATGCTTCTTTGAAAATGACACCCTCATTGGCAAAAGTGCGGGTAATAAAATTCTGTGCCGGCCAGAAATCTGCTTCCGGAAAACTGGCAGTACCAAGTCCATCCTGGTTTGTGACCATTACCAGCTCAAAATCAAGTTCTGCTGCAATCTTTGTCAGGTAGGTAAATACTTTAGGATAAAATTCTACTTTATCCAGACTATCTATCTGATACGTAGGCGGCACTTCTTTGATGATAGTTCCATCCCTGTCTATGAAGAGTACTCTTTTCATAATTGAACTGATTTAATCGCGTTTATCAGTGTGATGTTTTCGTCCGCTGTACCTACAGTAATGCGCAGGCAGCCATTACATAATTCTACTTTTGAACGGTCACGTACAATGATTCCTTGTTCAACAAGATAGTTGTAAATGCCTTTTGCATCGACTGTTTTAGCGAGTATAAAATTGGCATCGCTGGGATATACTTCCAGGATTTGTGGTAAGGCGTCCAGTGATGCTGATAATTTATCTCTTTCTATCACCGTATCCCGGATCCATTCATTCACTTCACCTATATTATCCAGCGCCTGTAATACAAGATCCTGTGCAGCCCTGTTGATGTTGTAGGGAGGTTTTACTTTATTAAGCACATTAATGATCTCTTCACCTGCAAAAGCCATTCCTACGCGTAATGCTGCAAGTCCCCATGCCTTTGATAACGTCTGCATTATCACCAGGTTCGGATATTCTGTGAGTTCTGGGATAAAAGTTTTCTGACGAGCATAGTTGATATAGGCTTCATCTATCACAACGATACCATCGAAGTTATTCAGCACCATCTCAATGTCTGCGCGATTGATGGAATTACCTGTAGGATTATTGGGAGAACAGATGAATATGAGTTTGGTGTTCTCATCTACTGCCTGTTGTAATGCGGCCATATCTATCTGGTAAGTATCAGGTGTAAGCGATACTTTACGCACAATCACATCATTGATGTTAGCACTCACTTCATACATACCATAGGTAGGTGGAAATAATACCACGTTATCTATACCCGGGCGACAAAAAGAACGGTACAACACATCAATTACTTCATCACTGCCATTGCCGAGGAAGATATTCTGTGGAGGCACCCCTTTGATATCTGCCAGTCTGTATTTCACCTTCCATTGCATTGGGTCCGGGTAACGGTTGTATGCTACCGGTAAAGGAGAACCATAACTGTTTTCATTTGCATCGAGAAAGATGGCTGCTTCTCCTTTGAATTCATCTCTCGCAGTAGAGTAAGGTACCAGCCTTTTAATATTATCGCGTAATAAGCTATTGAGATCGAACATCGTGATAAGTTTATTATTTCCCTTTGTATTTTAACCTGACTGTCACCGCATTTTTATGCGCATCCAGTCCTTCTGCTGCAGCCATTGTTTCGATGGTAGCTCCTATCCCCTGCAGTCCTTCTTTTGTAAGACGCTGGAAGGTGATTTTCTTTACAAAGCTATCCAGCGATACCCCACTGTAGGCAGTAGCATAACCATTAGTAGGCAACGTATGATTAGTACCGGAGGCATAATCGCCCGCACTTTCCGGGGAGTAGTTACCCAGGAATACAGAGCCTGCATTGATCACAGCATCTGCTATCCCGATATCATCCTTACAGGCTACTATCAGGTGTTCAGGTGCATAGGCATTCAGCAGTTCCATCGCCTCTTCAGTATCCTTTACTAAAATGATCCGGCTGTTTTCCAGTGCAAGAGCTGCAATATCTTTACGGGGTAATACTGCCAGCTGCGCTGCTACTTCTTTCTGCACTTCTTCAATAATCTCAGCAGCAGTAGTGACCAGCAATACCTGGCTATCAGGACCGTGCTCTGCCTGTGAGAGCAGGTCGGCTGCCACGAAAGAAGGTACGCAGGTATTATCTGCCAGTACAGCCACTTCAGAAGGACCAGCAGGCATATCTATTGCAATGCCTCCTTTGTTGACCAGCTGTTTGGCGCAGGTTACATACTGATTACCCGGGCCGAAGATCTTATGTACTTTCGGAACACTGTCCGTACCATAGGCCATGGCTGCAATAGCCTGCACACCGCCTATTTTGAATACGCGATCCAGTCCCACCTGTTCAGCTGCGTATAATACCGCGGGATGTACTTCACCGGCAGCATTGGATGGCGTACAAAGTACGATCTCCCTGCAACCAGCTATCATAGCGGGTATACCCAGCATTAATATAGTAGAGAAAAGAGGGGCAGATCCTCCCGGAATATACAATCCCACCTTTTCGATGGCTACCGGTTTGCGCCAGCATTGTACACCGGGCATGGTTTCAATGATCTTACCTGCTTCCTGCTGTGCTTTATGGAACAGTTCTATGTTGTGTTTTGCCTGAAGGATAGCCTTTTTCAGATCTGCATCCAGTACTGCGGAAGCATGTGCAAATTCTGCCGGTGTTACTTCCAGCGCCTGCAATTCTACTTTATCAAACTGCTTTGCATACTTGCGTACGGCAGCATCACCATTTAGCTTTACATCTGCCAGGATATTCCCAACATTGGTTTCCAGTGCTGCCGTATCCATTACTGGACGTTGCAGTAATGATGGCCAGGATGCTCTCTCAGGGTATTTATATACTAACATATTAAATGATCATCTTTTCAATGGGTACTACCAGGATACCTTGTGCACCGGCAGCTTTGAGGCTTTCGATGATATCCCAGAAATCATTTTCGTTCAGAACGGAATGTACGGAACTCCAGCCTGCTTCTGCCAATGGCAGTACAGTAGGGCTTTTCATTCCCGGCAACAGGCTGATGATCTTTTGCAGATTATCATTCGGTGCGTTCAGCAATACATATTTATTGTTCTTTGCTTTCTTCACCGCCTGAATGCGGAATAACAGCTTTTCCAGTAATTGTTGCTGTTCTGCGTTCAGGGAATTGTTAGTGATGAGGACTGACTCTGATTTCAGGATCACTTCCACTTCCTTCAAACCATTCATGAACAGGGTGGAACCACTGCTTACAAGGTCACAGATAGCATCTGCAAGGCCAATACCAGGGGCTATTTCCACAGATCCGCTGATCTCATGAATATCTGCTGTAATGCCATTCTCTTTCAGGAAGTTTTCCAGGATTACGGGGTAGCTGGTAGCAATACGCAGCTTATCCATGTCCTTCACACCATTGTATTCTACTGATCTTGGTACGGCGAGTGACAAGCGGCATTTACCAAAACCCAGTTTGGTAGCTACCTTTACGGAACGGTTCTTTTCAAGTACCACATTCTCTCCCACCATTCCAATATCTGCTACGCCGTCTTCTACATATTGCGGAATATCATCGTCGCGCAGGAAAAACACTTCCAGGGGAAAGTTACTGGCTTCTGTTTTCAGCTTATTTACGCCGTTGTTAATATCGATTCCACACTCCTTTAAGAGCTTAATAGAATCTTCGTGCAAACGTCCTGATTTCTGAATGGCAATTCTCAGTTTCATAATGTTACTAGTGTTCCGTGAAAAACAAAAAGGGGCTTACCGTGTGGTAAGCCCCTGATGATGTTCTAATATCTTATATAGTACATACAATCATCCCAGCCTACCTGCTTGGTAAGAAATGATGGTGATGATGTGTATGTGTGTTAATGTTCATAATTTGAATAACGGTGCGAAGTTAATAAGTATTTTTTAAAATAAAACTAATTTTTTTAGATAGATATCTGGAATATCTGTTATTATTATCGTCTTTAAAATATATGATCCGGCTGAAATACTAATGATGATTAATTATAATTCATTGCACACCACATCCATCTATCTTCTTTTTCATGAGGCATTCTTCAAATTTACTACGTTTTTATAATCATACTTTTTGTATTTACTTACGTAGGCCTTCCCTTTTTGAAGAAGTAAAAATTCATTCTTCGTACAAATGCTCATCCATAAATCGGGAGAGGTATGGAAAAAACAACCAAATTTCATTGCCAAATCTGTATTAAATTTCCTTTCTCCAGAAAGATATTTTTTAAGATTTCCATCAGTTGTATCAATACTAATTGCAAACTTCTTAAATGAAAGATTCAATACTTTCAGATAATCAGCTAAAAAAAATTCTATTGAACGAATATCCTTGATATTAATATCATTGCTTTCAAGATATTCTTCCATTCTATATTTGATACCATATAACTGTGTAATAAGTTGCTGTTCCGGAGAACGCTTCTGAGCTTCTTTTTTTATGAAGCTTTTAACTTCTGTTAAGTGGCTTACTGACCACTCTTTACCTTCAGCCAAGCCAATTTCAACCTTGTGATTGATCTCTTTGCTTTGATGAATTGTAGCCATACAATTTGCTTTTATAATTTTAGCAATTATTCCGGATCTGGAATATTATGCCTTTCGTTCCAGATATTCTTCAATTAAATTGCGTCCATTCTCCGGATCTATTATCATAGTGGTTGTATCAGCAAATCTTTGCGCTTTATATTTTGTACAATAATGCGTCATCAGTCTGATCTGATCTTTCTCATTCTCTTCACACACATCAAATGTCAGCCACCCCTGATAATCACCTTTTCCTCTAATAAAACTTTGCTTACACGCAAATGCAATCAGGCAACCAGCTACGTAATCATATTTCTTTAAATCTGTCCTATTATGGGGAGCGACCTCTACATAAGCCATATACGGGATGGTTTTATCCTGCATCTGAAAAATCAAAGTCCCTTCGATCAAGTCTGGAGTATCCTGATCTACTAGTACATAAGCCGTAGCATATGATAGCTTCATTAAGCGGCTGCCGAAGTTAAACCGCCAACCAGTCTGAATTGAAGGGAGCTCTATTCGTTCTCCCTTTCTAATAGTTGCGCCAACTAACTTATCCGTCGACACCTTCAATATTTTTACATTCATATATAAAAAGATTAAAAAAGGGGGATCGAGCTAACGCAACACAAATATACAAATAATTATACAAATTGTATAATCTAAATGAAATAACACTACAATTTGTATAATTAAAAGGGGCGGTTAAATTAAACTTACTGATTTGGTTAACAATGACTTAAAACAGGAAAGCAGTTTAGGTCAAATGATCTAAACTGCTTTCCTGTTTTATTATAAAACTACGTTTCTATCGCAACACCGTTAACTCAGTCCTTCTGTTCTCCTGATGCTGGCTCTCCGTGCAGGGAGTACCTTCGTTACAAGGATTAACAGGATCTTTCTCTCCCATATTATGGTAGAAAAACCGTTTAGGAGAAATTCCCTTCCGGGCCAGGTAAGCTATTACCGCATAGCAACGCTGTGCTGTTAAATTAAGGTTGTAGCTGTCCGTACCGCGGTTATCTGCATAGGAACGGATGATCAGTTTCCAGTTAGGCCGTTCTTTCAGCAC
The DNA here is from genome assembly GCF_900112615.1 of Chitinophaga sp. CF118. Classification (GTDB taxonomy): domain Bacteria; phylum Bacteroidota; class Bacteroidia; order Chitinophagales; family Chitinophagaceae; genus Chitinophaga. The sequence continues at coordinate 882,665 of NZ_FOMK01000004.1, forward strand.
AAGAGCCACATTATCCAGCACTCTCTTAGACTCATCCAGCAATACGGCACTATTATAATCATACAGGAATTTAAGTTTCTCCATGCGGCCAATTGCCGTTTTATCCGGATCTGTGAGTGTATCCACAGGCGGCTTAACAGCAACCACAGGCTTATCAGGCACAGGTTGTTTGACCTCCGCTATTTCAGGTTGTTTGCTAACTACCGTATCAGGTTTATTCAGTTTTTCGGTAAGGTGCGCATCCATGAAATGATAAACATCGTCTCCTCCCATGCCACCCAATCTATTGGACGAGAAATAACCTTCAAAAGTATTCCCTCTCAGAACAAAGCCCAGATCATCCCCTCCTGAATTAATCGGCGACCGTAAGTTTTGTACTCCCTGCCAGTCTTCCCTGTTTCCCTGAGCACGGTAAATATCATATCCTCCCATACCGGCATGGCCTCTACTCGAAAAATAGAGATATCCGTTTTCATTAATAATTGGGCAGGCTTCTTCCTGAGGTGTATTGATCATTGGCCCACAGTTCTTAGGTGCTCCCCAACGTCCGCCTCGTTGCCGTTCACTATACCAGATATCCGTTTTCCCGAATCCACCTGGCCTGTCTGACACAAAATATAACAGAGAGCCATCATGGCTAAGCACAACATGACTGGATGAACTTCCTGCATAGTTTAATTCTCTCATAGCGGTAGAGTCCAGCCATGTCCATTTATAGTCTTTCTTTACAGAACGGAACAACCATAATAACCATACCTGTTTAAGGATACTCTTTTCATTCGGTTTTGAGGGCAGGTTCATCGTGATATATGCTGTATCCTCTCTTGCATTAAAACATATCGGACCAATATTATGCGAGAATTTCCCTAACAGCTCCGGCAGTACTTCTTCCAGCATATTGTTGGCATTTCCGGCAGTATACTGCTTTAGCATATAAGATTTAAAGAATGGCTGATTAAGGCGGCTATCTAACTGTGGATGAGATTCACCTTTTCCATTGATCTGCATTTTTCGGTAACCGTTACCTTCTATTAGCAGCCCCTGTTTTGTGGCTCCACTGATCCATTCATCACCCTGAGTACAAATGTCTTTGATGTTTTCCAGTGCATAATCCGGAGGCAGGGATTTCCATACTACTGCACTGTCACAGCCCGCCAGCATCTGGTCTTTCAACCGGATACCATCTGCTTTCGAAGGATGGTAAAGGGCTAGTTCTTCTTTCGCTCTTTTGTAATCTTCCGTACGTTTCAGCATTTCAACAAAGATCAACCGTATGCTATCACTGCATTCAGGCCGTTTCAGCATATTCTCATACCAGAAAGTAGCTGCAGGCACTACGCCCATTTCACGATAACAATTAGCCAGTTTGCCCATCAATTCCAATGAGGGATTCTTTTGCTTCTCTATCAGGTTATTATATAAATTAGCAGCTTTTGCATACTCTTTTACTGCGTATGCTTCATCTGCCAATTCCCTGGCACTTCTTTGCTCCTGACCGTATGCCACCTGGCAGGATAGAAGAATTACTATTACAAAAAACCGTATCATCATAATTAGAAATAGCGTGGGTTTATTACCGTCGATTTCTTTGAAGGGAATGAAATCCCGACAGAGATTTCATGCGATCCTCCCTGGTAACCTGCCAGCTTGTTAATATTCAAATCGTACGAATAGCCGATCCGTAGTTTCTCAGATACATAATATTCTACCATAGCACTGGCTGCATTAGTGATCTGCAACTGATCAGGCAATTCCTTTTTCCATAGTTTAGGATTCATCCTGAAAGAACCTCCTATCCATAAAAGATGATCTATCTGCAAAAAAGCGTTTATATCTACCCCCGTAGGACCTTTAAAATCCTCTTTAATCATCAGTGAAGGCTTCAAACGAAGATGTTCCGACAAATACAACATACAGCCCGTGGTGAGGTAAATATGCTGTGATTTGCGGATAGTCTTAAAATTATATCCCTTCCAAAAATAGCCATTTTCCGTATATAACGAAAAAAGGTCCATAACAGATATACCCATATAAAATGCGGGCGTAGAGTAATAGATACCGAACCGCGCATCAGGCGCCAGTGTATTCACCTTGCCCGTTGGCACGGTAGGGTCACCGCTTTCCCGTGCTATCAAGGCACTTCCATCCAGAGAGTATTGAGTAACCCCGATACCTATACCGAGGGCGAATCGTTTTGTACCATCCTGGTCTAAAGGAATACGGTATGCATAAGAACCATACAAAGAAAATGCCTGTTGCGGCCCCATAAAATCTACCATAGCCTGTAAGCCAAGTCCTACTTTATTCCCGGCTCCACGGGGGCCATCAATGGATATCCCACCAGTACGTGGCGCTCCGGGAATCCCTGTCCACTGGTGCCGGTACGCCATGTTTATATACAAATGTTCCTTATAACCTGCATAAGCAGGATTTACACTCAACCCGTTAAATACATACTGGCTGAATTGCACTGTTTGCTGGGCCTTTACCTGTCCTGCTGTTATCAACAGGAGAAGGATCACCTTCCGCATGCTTGCAAATTTTAAGCTCATATCGTAATATTTCTACCTGCCCCGTACACAAGAACCGTTGTCCGCCCAATGCTTTTTAAAATTCATTATCGTAATATTTCCACCCACCCTTTGTAAATCTTCGTGCCATCCGCTTTTTTCACTTCCAGTGTATAAAAATAACTGCCCGCATTTAATCCTGTGCCGCTCCAGTTATTCTGATAATCCTTTGACTGATATACCATTGCTCCCCAACGATTGTAAACATACAGACTGGCAGAAGGGTACTTTTTCAATCCCCCGATATCAAACATTTCATTCTTTCCATCTCCGTTAGGTGTAAACACATTCGGGATAATCAAAACATCGCCTTCAACGCTGATTGTGGCAACGGCCTTGTTATCTTCAGGTTTATCTTCGTTCTCTTTTGCAACAGCGCTGGCTGTATTCACAAGAGAGCCTCCATCCGTAGCATGACAAACCATTGTCATTTCAACTGTTTCACCGATCTCCAGCTGCCCTATCTCCCATGTAACTATGCTGCCATTCTGGTTCACCAAACCTTTTAAAGTCGCGGTAACCGGATTGAGTTCTATAGCACCTGGCAGGTTATCTGTCATTACAACTTCAGTAGCTGGTACATTACCATTATTGGTGACGGTTATACGATAAGTAATATCCTGACCTATAATGTATGGTGCAGGCTGAACAACTGTCTTGGTCACCACCAGATCTACCTTCGGCTGGTCATTATCAACCACATTAACCGAAGCTGTATTGTTTGTACCCACCATAAATGGTAATGGACTACCATTTACACCTGTGATGGTCAGTATTACGTTTTCATCTCCCTCTACCAGCTTATCATCTATCACTTTAACAGGGATAGCAACATCACCTTCACCAGCAGCAATGGTCACTTCTGCCGGTGGTGTTTCATAATCCTCTCCGCTGGTTGCCGTACCGGAAAGTGTGTAAGAGATGGTAATGGGAACACTGGTCAATTTACCAGGTGCTACTCTCACTTTAAATCCGCCATTCTTATCCGGTTCGGCAGCACCCATACCGTTAATACCATTAGATGCATCTCCATCATTATCCTCCGGACCTACACTCATATCGGTATCATCATCATCGTCTATAATTATTCCGGCTGTATTTCTTGTACCTATTACAAAAGGAAGCGGTGGACTGCTAATTCCGGTGATAGCGACTGTCACTGTTTCATCTCCCTCTATCAGGTTATCATCGATCACTGTAACAGGAATTTCAGCCCCGTTGTTACCAGCTTCTATCCTCACTGTACCAGAAACCGATCTATAATCCGTACCATTCAAAGCAGTACCTGTAATGGTATAAGTAATATTAATAGGTACACTGGTTTTCTTACCTGGAGCAACACTTACCGTAAATCCGCCATTTTTATTAGGTTCAGCGGCATTCACACCATTGATACCATTAGAAGCATCACCATCATTATCACCAATGCCCACATTCATATCGGTATCATCATCATCTTTTATTATGATTGATGCCGTTTTCTGTGTACCCATTGTAATTGGAAGAGTGGTAGTGATCTTATCTATTGTCAGGATCACCGTTTCTGTGCCTTCTATCAGATCATCATCGATCACTGTTACCGGGACGGGCACACTGTTTTCTCCTGCAGCAATCGTAGTTGTAAGAGGAAGAGACGTATAATCAGTACCGTTTGCGGCTGTACCTGAGATAGTGTAAGTAATAACTACCGGCAACGTAGTAATTTTTCCCGGAGCAAAGCTAAGGGTAAAACTACCATTCGTATTCGGTTCTGCTGCATTAATACCATTGATACCATTGGAGGCATCTCCATCCTGATCACCAATGTCCACTGTTGTAATATCATCATCAGCGATAGTGACTGTAGCAGTATTTGTAGTAGCAGTAAATGTAAATGGTGCATCTACAGCGGTGATCGTTAAGATCACTTTCTCATCCCCTTCTATCAGGTTATCATCCAATACCGGTACAGAGACAGGCACACTATTCTCTCCCACAGGAATGGTGGCAGTAAGCGGAATACTGGTATAATCTAATCCATCTTTTGCAGTACCGGTGATGGTATAAGTAATCACAATAGGCACACTGGCCAGTTTGCCCGGAGCCATGCTAAGTTTGAACTCACCGTTATTCGACGGTTCTGCAGCACTGGCATCACTGGCAGTAGCCATAATGTTCAAGTCGGTATTATCATTATCTTTTATCGTTACAATAGCTGTACTGGTCGCATTATATGTAAATGGCAGAGAAGGAACGGAACTTACACCTGTGATAGTTAAGATCACTGTTTCAGGGCTCTCTATCAGGATGTCATCAATTACGGTTACAGGAATAGAATAACTGTCGCCATTAACCGGAATAATGGCCGTTAATGGGATACTGGTATAATCTTTCCCATCTTCAGCAGTTCCTGTGATAGTATAAGTAACGGTAATGGGTACCCCTGTGAGTTTACCCGGCGCAATGCTGATCTTGAATTCACCGTTATTGGAAGGTTCTGCAGCATCAGGATCACTGGCAGTAGCCACTACATCCATATCTGCATTATCATCATCATCCTCTATAATTATCCCTGCTGTATTTTGTGTTCCTATTACAAAAGGAAGTGGTGGACTGCTAATACCGGTAATTTTGACTGTCACTGTTTCGTCTCCCTCTATCAGATTATCATCGATCACTGTAACAGGAATCTCAGCGCTGTTGCTACCTGCATTAATTGTAACAGTCCCGGAAGCATTCACATAGTCCGTGCCATTGATGGCAGTACCTGTGATAGTATAAGTAATTACAATAGGCACACTGGTTTTCTTACCCGGTGCTATGCCGACTGTAAACCCGCCATTTTTATTAGGTTCAGCAGCATTCACGCCATTGATACCATTAGAAGGATCTCCATCATTATCACCAATGCCTACATTCATATCGGAGTCATCATCATCTTTTATTATGATCGATGCCGTTTTTTGCGTACCTGTTGTAATTGGAAGAGTAGTAGTGATCTTATCTATTGTCAGGATCACTGTTTCATCGCCTTCTATCAGATCATCGTCGATCACATTTACCAGGACATCAACTTTGTTATCCCCAGGATTAATAGTCGCGGTAAGTGGCAGGGTTGTATAATCAGTACCGTTTGCAGCTGTGCCTGAGATAGTGTAAGTAATAACTACCGGCATTGTGGTAATTTTTCCCGGAGCCAGGCTAAGGGTAAAACTACCATTGGTATTCGGTTCTGCTGCATTAATACCATTAATACCATTGGAGGCATCTCCATCCTGATCACCAATATCCACTGTTGTATTATCATCATCAGCGATAATGACAGTCGCGGTATTTGTAGTGTTAAATGTAAATGGCGCATCTACAGCAGTGATTGTTAAGATCACATTCTCATCTCCTTCTACCAGCTCATCATTCAATACCGGTACAGAGACAGGTACACTGTTTGCTCCCGCAGGAATGGTAGCAGTAAGCGGTATAGTTGTATAATCCGTTCCATTAGTAGCAGTACCTGTAATGGTATAAGTAATCACAATAGGAACACTGGCTAATTTGCCGGGAGCAATGCTGAGTTTGAACTCACCGTTATCCGATGGTTCTTTAGCACTGGCATCGCTGGCAGTAGCCACAATGTTCATGTCTGTATTGTCATCATCAGCAATTGTTACAGTAGCTGTTTTAGCCGGATCATATGTAAATGGCAACGGAGTAATTGCAGGAGTAGAAGTTACACCCGTGATTGTTAAGATCACTGTTTCAGCGCCCTCTATCAGGTTATCATCTATAACAGATACCGGGATCGAAACACTGCTGCCGTTAAGCGGAATAAGAGCTGTTAGCGGGGGACTGGTATAATCTTTCCCTCCTTCGGCAGTTCCTGTAATAGTATAAGTAACTGTAATGGGAACACCCGTTAGTTTTCCCGGTGCAATGCTGATATTGAATGCACCATTATCGGAAGGTTCTGCAGCATTGGGATCACTAGCTGTAGCCACTACATTCATATCTGCATTATCGTCATCAACAATATTAACAGTAGCAACAGCTGGAGTACCTGGTACGAATCCCGACGGACTGGTAATAGCAGAGGTAGCACTGGTGATTGTTAAGATTACTGTTTCATTTCCTTCTATCAGGTTATCATTCTGTACCGTAACTGGAACAGGTATTGAAGAGGCCCCAGCCGGAATGATAACAGAAAGCGGTATAGTTGTATAATCCGTTCCATTAGTAGCAGTTCCGGTAATAGTGTAATTCACTGTAACGGGCACACTAGCTACTTTCCCGCCAGGCAGTGTAATTGTGAATGTACCATTATCGTTAGGTTCCGCAGCATTGGGGTCGGTAGCGGCAACAGTGATCCCCATATCTGTATTATCATCGTCTGCAATTGTAACAGTACCCACAGCAGGGGTACCCGGTGTAAACAGGACGGGGGTAGCTGAAAGCGTACGACCGGAAGAGATAGTGAAAATCGCCTTCTCATCTCCTTCAATAATAAGATCATTTATGACCTCCACAAGTATAGGATCGGTACTATTTTGGCCTGCTGGTATTAAAGTGGCAGTACCAATTAACCTTTTATAATCGACGATATTAGTGGCGCTACCTGATATGGTATAAATTAGAGCAATTCCTTCCGAACAGGTGTAACCAGCCGGTAAGCTGATCCTAAAACTCCCGTTTATATTAGGTTCTGCGCCGTCCGTTATATTAGTGATAGTCAGAACGCGATTCGCAGGAATATTGTCATTATCCGTGATATAAGCAACATTGTCAGCAGTAATAAATGTAAAAGCCATACCGCTCGTTACCCCGGTACCACTCACCAATTTGAGTCTTATATCTTCCTTATTTTCTATTACTTTATCATCTGTTATAGGAATCTGCAATGATGCTCCGGAGTTACCCACGGGTATTATAAATGATCCACTTAAAGTAGTATAATCGATTCCGTTTTCAGCATCCCCTTCGAGAGTGTAGGTAATTCTAACATCTTCTGTAGCAACAATCCCTGCCGGCAGACTGAGATAGAATGCAGCATTTTTAGTATTTGAAGGATCTTCTTCACCATCAGTGATACTGGTAATAGCAACCGTGTTATCATTATCAATTATAGCTACTGTCACACCAATATTAGGGCCGACTCCATAGAGAAGACTCCCCGTAGCTCCTGTAGCACTAAGCAGTTCCACTTCAAACGATTCTTCTCCTTCTATCTTTGCATCATCTACGATTGGGATATTTACCGTTGCAGAAGACATGCCTTTTTTAATAACAGCTGTAAGACCGAAAGAGCTATAGTCATCTGAATCTGCTGGCTTGGCAGGAGGTAAACTTCCTGTAACCTTATAATACACTGTAATATCTTCTCCGGCAATATATCCACTGGGAAGAGACATCTTAATGGCGCCATTCGTCCCTCCTTCTTCACCATTTACCGGGTCTTCCAAAAATATATTCCGGCTAACGGTATTATAATCATCATCAGTAATTATCAACGTCGAACTTCCGGACACAGGGATAACAGTGCCTGAGGTCGTTGTAGTTGCTGATAATAATGTAACGGTAACTGTTTCATTAGGTTCAAGGATCATATCATCCAGCACACTTACCGGCAGTGGGGCACTTGGAGTCCCTGCAGGAATATTTACACTGGTCTGGATGGTATAATCTGCACCATCTGTTGCTGTTCCGGATACCGTGTACGTTACAGTAACGTCCTCAGTTACAGGTATAGTACTATTCAGGAAAACAGTAAAACTGCCATTAGCAGGACTAGCACTTTCGGCACCATTAACAGGAGACCCGATTGTTACTTCGGGATCAGCAAAACGCTTACCTGCAGATAATTCCAGCTGCTTAAGAAAATTGCCGGATGTAAAATCCCAGCGGGTTATTAAGTTAGCCAGCAATGACTGACTTCCTGCCAACAGGAACAGCAGCATCAAAAACCCTGCTAACAGGAAACTTTTGAGAATTGATTTCATAGGGAACAGGACTTACATGACGCATAAAAGTTGCAGCATATCTGAAAGACTACCTCAACAATAAAATGATCCGTATGCTTACTTGCCACACATATACCGCCAAAGAAAAAGTATCAGTGTAAAATTGTACAGAGATATGGGTTTTCTAAGGTCATAGGTCTTAAATTCTAGCTTGTGTCAAGGCTAATGTATGGGTTCTTATTTAAAATAAAAGCATCTACTCACTAAATGAGATGCCATTTTTGCAGATATATTTCACAACCCATTATAAATGATTTAAATACGTTTTCTGCAATACTCAATTGCTTTAAGTAGAAAGTAGTAGATTTTATGTCCAGTTATAGATAGCAGGGATGCTTGGGAAGGTTAAGAATACAGATAGAAAAGCCCGGAATTACTTCCAGGCTTTTCTATCTGTAAAAGATATTTTATCTCGTTGGTAAATTCAATGTTACACGTGCAAAATAGAAAGAACCCAGTGTACCCATTTGTACAGAGGCATATTTAAACACACCGAAATAGCTGTTGTCATAAACCTGTTTATCCGGGAATACATCCAGCAGATTATTAGCACCGATGGTAAATGTAACCGGCTTTATATTATAACTCAGCGAAAGGTCTGTCACTACTTTTCCTTTATGGATCTGTACTTCACCAAAAGGGAAACTGTTACGGGATACTTCTCCGAAATATACATTGCGCAATAACACACTGAATTTTTTGTAACTGTAGGTCAGTGATAAATTAGCTTTGATCCTGGGCGTACCTTCAGTAATCAGTATACTATCGTTTGGAGAAAAGAAGATCTGTTCCTGCCCTTTCAATGCAGCAGGTACATGCGTACCGGTGATGGTATTCTTATTGTAATTCAGTCCCAGCGAAGCATCAAAACCATGTGCACCGGATTGAATGTTATAGTCTGCCACTACATCTATTCCTACCGTTCTGGTATCTACGCCATTACTGAAAAAGCGGGCAGAATTTGCACCCAGCGGATTGATAATATTTTGAATAGCATCAACCGGATTTCCCTCAGGATCATAACCGAAGCTACCGGTTAATACGATTCTGTTTTTAATTTCTGTGAGATAACCATCTACAGAAACATTAAAGTTCTTTGCAGGTTGTGCTGTAAATCCCAGGCTATAATTTAATGAGGTTTCCTGTTTAAGTTCAGGTATGCCCAGCGCTTTGGCCACCGGGCTTCCATTGGTAAAAAAGCCAGATTGTCCAAGGGTATTGTCTGGCAGTATATCCGTACTGATATAGCTGAAATACTGCTGATGCAAAGAAGGTGCCCGGAAGCCATTACTGAAAGCACCCCTTACATTGAAGATATGGGATATCTTATAGCGGGTAGCCAGTTTACCACTGAAGGCTGTTCCGAAATCACTGTAATTTTCCAGACGGGTAGCTCCGCTGATCAGCCATTTGGAAGTCACATCCAGTTCAGCATCAGCATAGATACCGGTATTGCTCCTGCTCTTATGAATGGCGTTATCCGGAGAAAATCCCGGAAAGGATTGTGAGCCACCCGCCAGACCGGAAGGATTGGAAAAAGTACCATCACCATTGTCTACCAGTGCATAGTTTTTCCAGGAAGCCTCTTCACCCGCACGGATGCGGTAATCGTCCAACCTGAACTCCGCACCGAAAGCCAGGTTCAAACCAGCAGCTACATTATCGAAATACCGGCTTACATCGAAATTAGTCGTGTTCTGTAAGAACTCATGTCCACCCGCCTTGAAGTGAGTAGGAGAAGCATCCTGTAAGGAAGCGTTCACGGTATGATCTACCTGATAATCGAAACGGTTGTCACCCAGGGTATTGCTCAGATCAGCATTCCACCTGCCCAGCTTTTGCTTTAGGCCTACAACAATGGAGCGGTCATGAATCCGTGAGTCTGTCGTAGGCTGAAAACCATCAGGATAAATACTATATACATTTACGGTAGCATCGCTGGGTAACCGGCGAAAGCCGAAGCCTTCTCCCTGCCGGTAGTTATATCCTCCGAAAGAATAAAATTCGCTCTTACCATTTTTAAACGGCAATGACAGGTTAAAAAAAGTACTCCCGTTTTTTATTTTTGCATCTCCTATCTGGAAATTGAAATCATTTCTTTTCAGTCCTTTCTGCTTCAGCATATCATCATCATATTTACGGGAAGCTGCCGGATCATCTGTAAAATCGTATGCGAAATAGTTATTGAGAGATGACTGGTCAAAGATGATCAGGTTGTTATTTTGTGCCCGCGTTGTTTTATCGCGGTAAGAACCTTCAGCAGTGATGTTCAGATAACCACCCTGTTTACCTAAACCGGTACCGTAATTCAGGTTGAGTTGTCCTAATCCCCCATCGCCACGGGAAGTAGCGCCACCTGTAGCAGATACAAAAAGCTGATGGGTATTCTGCTTCAGTACAATATTGATTACACCGGCAATAGCATCAGAGCCATATTGTGCAGAAGCACCATCGCGCAGTACTTCTATACGTTTAATTGCAGATGCCGGGATGGCGTTCAGGTCTGTTCCTACAGAACCGTTACCTACTGTACCCTGGTTATTCACCAGCGAAGTGGTATGCCTGCGTTTACCATTCACAAGTACAAGCAACTGATCGGGACCTAATCCCCTGATGCTGGCAGGATCAATATGTTCACTACCATCAGAAGAAGATTGCCTGTTTGAATTGAATGAAGGGGAAACGTATTGTAATAACTGGTTCAGGTCATTCTGGGGAGATTGCGTTTGCAGGCTTGAGATGTTAAAAACATCTATGGGAGCAACAGTATTCAGTCTGGTACGGCCACTGCTGCGTGAACCTACGAGTACTACCTCATTCAGGTTATGTAATGATGATTGCAGGATGATGTTATAATCTCCACTGGTTTTTCGTAGTTGCGTATAGGTTTCAAATCCTATAGAACTAACGATGAAGTGTTTATCCTGATCAGCAAGGGTCAGTTCAAAAGTACCATCTTCTTTACTTGTAGCACCGTTACCTGAAGGGGAAGCCACGATACTTGCACCTGCAACCGGTTTATTATTGCTATCAAGTACCTTCCCGGTTATACGCTGAGCGCTTGCAGATCCTGTTATCAGTAAAAGGAAAAGGATTAAATATCTGATCATTGAGTTTATTTTTTAGGTTTCAGGGTTACTTCTACACTCCATTCGCTGCCGCTGCCAATATGATAAATATCCGCAAAGCTACCCTGGTTGAGAGCAAATGATAACTGCAGCAAGCTATTCAGGTAACTTAGTGGTTTACCTTTTGGTACTGCCCCAAACGTCTGACTGTAAGGCGCATCGCCTTCATATACTTTCTTACCGGAATGGAAAATAATTACATGCAGGATATCGCCGTATTGTGGGTGCAATTGGTTTAAGAGATCACCGTTGATGTTAGTCCAGATATTGCCATATTGAACGTCCAAAATGGAGATATTACCTTTCAGCTTAGCTCCTGCCAGGGTAGCCTGCTGATAAGGGATTTTAACCACTTCTTTAGGCAGTGCAGGACCTACCTGCTCATAAGTGATAGCACCCGCAGCCAGCCGGGCACCGGTGTACGCATATACATCCCTGCCATGAAAAGTGTAGGACTTCTGAGAGTCTTTACGACGGTTTACCGCTTCATCTATTTCACGTATTTCAGCAATCCCTAATGATTCCGCTATCAGGGTAAGTGTACCATTATCTGGCGTAACGATGAACTGTCCCGTGTTTGTTTTCAGTACCACTGATTTCCTGGTAGTACCTACACCCGGGTCTACTACGGATACGAATACTGTACCAGCAGGCCAGTAGGGAACGGTTTGCTGGAGGCGGTAAGCCGCTTCCCAGATGTTATAGGCCGGGATTTCATGGGTAAGGTCGTATAGTTTAAGATCGGCAGAAACGCCTGATGCTACGCCTTTCATGGCTGAAACAGCACCATCTTTTAAACCGAAGTCTGATTGAAAAACGACAATCTTATTTTGGGAGAAGGACTGGCTGCTAACCAGGAGGAATAATATGATACCAAGAACTTTTTGCATATTTTTTCTCATGAACACTGTTTTATTAGTCTACAAAGCTAGTGGATTGAATTAATTAAAAGATAACATCTGAAAAGTAAAACACAAATTATGAGTGGAAAGTTCCAGCACCTGGGTATGCAGAGATAAACTTCAGGTCCACCTTCTCATGATTTCAGGAAAACAAATTAATCGCAGGTGTTCACAGCTAATAATTTCACATTAAAATTATCATACTACATAATAACATAGAAACCAATATTAAATCACCAACGCAGTGATGCTATTAGTACGTTAAAAGTGATCTAAGTCTGCTGTAGTAGTACCTTTGCAGTAGTATAAGCCTTATATAAGCCATATCCTAGTCTTATTTTAGTCTTATATAAGCCATATCTATAAAGATATGGCTTATATAAGATCAGATATCAGCTTAAATATCTTTAAAATTACTCTTTTAGATAAGTCTCCTTACTCTTAGGGCAGGTACAGCTCTGCCTTATCATGCGTTTAAATGACAGGGGTTCCGTTCTTTTTGCAACTATGATTCTCTCTTATTCCCTTAAAAATTTTGGGAGTATAAATAATCTTAATACTTTTACATACCAAATGGTCGGTTTTTAAACTTATAACATGGAACAAAAAAAGAAAAATCCAAAAACACTTCTAATAGTACTATTGGTGGCGGTAATTATCGCCGGGGCAGGCATTTACTACTGGATAAAAAGTGCTGCCTATGAAACAACAGACAATGCTCAGCTGGACGGGAACATTGAGCCTGTCAGGTCGAGCGTAACAGCTTATATAACCAGCATTCGTTTCCAGGATAACCAGGAAATCAAAAAGGGCGATACGTTGATTGTATTTAACACAACTGCTCTGGAGGCAAAAGTGAAACAGGCAACAGCGGCTCTTGAAAATGCGAAAGCCAGTCTTAGTATATCGGATATCAAAGCACTGGCAAGTTTGGAAAATGCACATGCTTCTATGCTAACAGCTGAATCCAACCAGCAAAATATCCTTGCTGCGAAAGCAAATCTGGATAAGGCGGAGCTGGACCTGGCCCGTGTAAGCAATCTGTTGAAAATCAAAGCTGCTACCCAGGAACAATATGAAACGGTCTTAAACCGGCTGCAAACCAGCAAAGCAGACTATGCCCAGGCTATCAGCAGGCAACAATCTTCCGTATCTACATCGCAGGGATTAACAACAAATGCGAAGGCAGAAAAAGGCCAGATTACAGCTGCACAATCTATCGTAAAACAAAAAGAAGCAGAACTGGTATTGGCAGAGGAAGATCTGAGCCATGCCTACATTATAGCTCCGCTGGATGGAATTGTGACCAAACGCTCGGTTCAGGAGGGACAGTACATCTCTGCAGGACAAACCCTCTGTGCGCTGATTGATAATAAACATCTCTGGGTTTCTGCCAATATCAAAGAAACACAGCTGTCAAAAATCAAACCCGGACAATCCGTTGATATCAAAATTGATGCATATCCCGATCTGAAGTTAACAGGTAAAGTGGCTTCCTACGCAGGTGCTACCGGCTCTAAATTCTCACTATTACCTCCAGATAACGCTACCGGCAACTTTATCAAGATCACCCAGCGTTTTCCTATCCGCGTAAGTATCGATCCTTTTTTTGGGTCCGAAAACAAACCAACCGTTCTGTTTCCTGGATTAAGTGCCTTCTTAAAAATTAAAATTGACTAAGATGACTGCTCCGAAGTATCCTACGGGTGCTACAAAGGCCATACTCGTAGCTACAGCCATTTCCTGTGCGATACTGGAACTGATAGATACCACTGTGGTAAACGTATCCCTCCGTGAAATAAGTGGCAGCATTGGGGCTACTACCACCGAAATTGCCTGGGTAATCACGGCCTACAGCATTGCCAACGTGATTGTGATTCCCTTATCCGGAATGTTCTCTAACTTCTTTGGCCGTAAAAACTACTTTACAAGCTCTGTTGCCATCTTCACATTCGCCTCTTTAATGTGCGGACTCTCTGCAAACTTATGGGTTCTCGTATTCTGGCGTTTCATTCAGGGACTGGGCGGTGGTGGATTACTCTCTACTGCCCAAAGCATTATCATGGATGCCTTCCCTCCGGAGAAAAGAACTACCGGCTTAATGATCTTCGGTCTTGGCGTTATTTTAGGACCTTCCTTCGGGCCGGCACTCGGTGGCTACATTACAGATAACTTCTCCTGGCATTGGATCTTCTTCCTCAATATTCCTATCGGTATAGCGGCTGCATTCCTCTCCTGGCGGTTTGTTCCAAACCTGGAAAATGCGGAGAAACCAACCATCGACTGGCTCGGCATCTTCTTCCTGGTAATAGGCATTGGCTCCCTCCAATATGTACTTGAAGAAGGCTCCTCGAAAGACTGGTTTGAAAGCACTGAAATTACCTGGCTTGCAATAACTGCACTGATCTTTATGACAGCATTCGTGATCCGGGAACTCAGCATTGATTATCCTGCTGTAAACCTTCGCCTGTATAAGAACTTCAATCTCGCATTAGGTAACGGAATGAATTTAATGACCGGGATCATCTTCAACGGAACGTTGTATGCCTTCCCCCTGTTTGTGCAGCTTTCACTTGGCTGGACTGCTACTCAAACAGGAGCATTTATGATCCCCGGTTCATTGGTGGCCATACCTGCCATGATTACCATAAAAGTACTTACAGATAATAAAGGATGGAATCCAAAGTTCATCATTATGATTGGGATGATAATGACTGCAATTCCACTCTTTTTTATCTCTTTTTCATCTCCGGATTCCAACAGCAGCAATTTCTTCTGGCCATTCATTATGCGCGGCTTTGGAGCATTGTTTATGGTCTTACCGGTACTGGGGCTGGCAACGGCTGGTTTAACAGGTAAAAACCTGGCACAGGCAATTGGTTTGTCTAACATGTTCCGTCAGTTAGGTGCTGCATTGGGAGTAGCACTGATGGGCATTTATGTCAATCATAATAATGCCTTTGTACGTAGTAACATGGTTGGTAATATCAGTGACTACAATCCTTTAAGTACTGATGCAATATCGTCTTATACTCAAAGCTTCCAATCTGGAGGATTCAGTCCCGATGAGGCAGGAAACATAGCATACCAGTTGGTAGACAGTGCACTTACCAAACAGCAATTACTCGTGAGCTATAATCAAAGCTTCATGACAGCTGCAATAGCAATACTACTCTGTATTCCTCTCGTACTGCTTATCCGCTATAAAAAAGGCCAGCATTCAGCAAAATCTGATATGGCTCATTAATCAGATTATATAATCATCATAATGAAAAAGATCCTTTTCATATTATTCATCACACTTCCGTTTCTCTCTTATGCACAATTGCCTATCTCCCTGCAACAGGCGATGGATATGAGTTTGAAAAACAGGTATGATATCCATGCGAATCAATATAATATCCTGATATCAGGTAACGAGATCAGTAAAAATAAAAAAGAATGGTTACCTGATATCAATGGTTCAGGCGATATCCGCTATAATATTCAGTTTCAGGCGACATATATCCCTGCAGGTTTTGGAGGTTCAGATAAACCTTCTCTACTTGCACTGGCACCAAAGAATGTTACCGTCTTCGGTCTTGATCTCCATCAGAACATCTACAATCCCGGTATCAGCAATGATATAAAGATTGCTAAAAACAATCTGGCATTACAGCAGGAGAAAAACCGCGCAGACGAAATAACAATCAAAACACAGGTGAGTGAAGCTTATCTGAATGTATTGCTGAAACAACTGCAATATAAAATAGCTACTGATGATGAAAACCGGTATAAAGAATACTTTCAGCTGGCAGAAGGTAAATACAACCAGGGAGCATTGATTGAAAATGATTTCCTGCATGCAAAACTGGATTATGAGAATGCCAGGTTGCAAAGTACCACAGCAAAGCAGAATAATGACCTGGCAATTGATAACCTCAAATACCAGCTGAATGTTCCTGTAAACACCATCCTTTTACTTACCGATTCATTAAACTCACAGAATGTATTAAACAATCCTGCTCCTGGAGAAAGAACAGAGATCAGGCAGTTAATGCTGGAACAACAGAACAATACATTGCAGTTGCAGAAGATCCGTCAGAGTGTATTACCTACCCTGGCATTTACAGCAAACTATTCCCAACAGTTTCTCTACGATAATTTTAATTATACAAAAAGTGAATGGTGGGCACCATTCAGTTATGTGGGACTGAAATTAAACGTACCCATTTCTGCTCATTTCAAAAATAAGAGCACCATCAGGGAATATCAATACAGAATCAGTCGGACGGATTGGGAACTAAAACAAAAGACTGCGGATGTGGAGAATGATATCCGGACTGCTCAAACATCACTTAACAATGCACTCCAGAATGTAGAGACAACAAAAAGAAACTATGAGCTATCCAACATTATTTACAGGAATCAACAACAACAATTCACTGCAGGATCATTTGAGTACAGCAATTTGTTAGATACAGAGAAATCCCTTGCTACCGCAGAACAGAACTATATCAGGGCGGTATATGATTGCCTGCTGGCAAAGATTAATTTACAAAAGGCTCAGGGGAATTTATAATTTAAGCTGAATTAGATTAAATTTGGTAGCACACATTCTATAAATGATGGCTATCAAACTTATCCGGGTAAATAAGTCGGACGTTACAACCTTAAAGAATCTTTCCAGACAAACCTTCATTGAAACTTTTGCCAGCGATAACACAGCAGAAAATATGCAGTATTACCTGGACAAAAGTTTTAATGAGGAGAAACTGACTGAAGAAATTAATAACCCCAATTCTGCATTTTATTTTGCAATGTTGGATAATCAACCCATAGGTCATTTAAAACTAAACTTCGGACCCGCACAAACAGAATTAAAGGAAAATAACGGAGTAGAAGTAGAACGGATCTATGTATTAAAGGATTTCCAGGGTCAGAAAGTAGGACAGCTACTTTTTGATAAAGCAATTCAAATTGCCAGGGATAGAAACGCTGAATATATATGGTTGGGAGTTTGGGAGAAAAACCTAAAAGCAATAGCGTTCTATACTAAGAATGGATTTGTTCAGTTTGGAGCGCATGCTTTCCTTGTAGGTGATGATGAACAAATTGATATTATGATGAAACTGGTTTTGACACCAGTTATTTCTCCGTCATAAGCTGTTTATTGCTTTAATAATCATTAATAAACTATTTTTTTTGGGAGAATCTGAAAGCCACTCCAACATAGATTTAGTGTCAAATTCCTTTAAATATTCTTCATTCATTCTCAAGTCCTCCAGTAAATAATTTATTGCATTTTTCTGACTTCTCAGTATTACACCTGAAGTAGTAACGGCCTTATCAAATAGGGCTTTTTCAGGTGAGGCTACTAATGCATACTGTTCATCCGATAACTTCATCCGTCGGATTCCAAAAGAATAATAAGGCAATGGGAGATGATTGTAACTAAATAAGCCTATAGGAGTTATGAAATTCTGTGATGCTTTAACAGTTACAGATGAGATTTCATATACTCGTTCAGGAATTAATCCATAGTATGAAAGTGCCCTATCAAGAGAAACATAACTTGGGCCAAATATATGGTTAGCTAATAAAAAGGGCTCTGGTCTATTAGCTTTTATAGCGGGACCAGCAATATATAATCCCTTTTTAACAGATTCTAATATACCTTTTTGAAGTAATTCATACACTTTATCATTAGGTCTTTTGTAATCTTTTAGAAGTGATAATACGACCTGATGAGTTAAAGGTTGTGAAGAATAGAATTGTATGGCTTCATTAATATTCATACCCCAATTATATAATGTAAGAATGCTAAATTATAATAAGATAAACGGTCAATTTCCGATTATCCCATCATAATTTAACAACTATGATCAATTTTTCTTCTTTTTAGGTTTAGCAGCCTTTGCATCCTTATTAAATGCCAGTGAAGTTTTTACCCAGTAATCAAACTCCTTCTTAGTCCTGATAGCATCTTCATTCACATAAATATAACCTATCATTGTTTTACCACCATGTATCATAGGCCGGCATCCGGTTTTCTCAATTGAGGCAGCATAGTCTTCAGGACTTATACGACACATGATTTCCTCATCCCTTACACAAATGCACATTTTACCATTCACCATAAAGCACATACCCCCAAACATCTTCTTCTCTTCAATATCTCCGGCACCAGCAACGGCTTCTCTTACGCGATCAGCTAATTGTTCATTGTAAGACATAATTATGCATTTTTTTACAACAGAAATTCTTTTCTTCCTATGCTATTTTTGCATATCCGGAACATCATTTGACAATATATTCCCTGGCGATTTGATACGCCCTGTTTTTAAATCAAATAAAGAGGAATCATCAGACTTATTGTAAATGATCCGGATCAGATCATGATTAATAAAGGAAGCCCATTCAATAGATCGATTACCTGCAAATGGAAACTCAACAGACTTCCGTGTATTAAGGTCAGTAACTACTAAAAAATTTCTATCAATGATCAGGTGCTTGTCACCATAAAACATATTTCCAACAAAGTCTCTATCAGCTCTACCAAATTCGAACTTATCCAGGGTCAATGTATCTATTAAAAAAGACGGACTTTCTTTGGGAATAAAACAGAACCTGTTATCAGGATCTGAGAACTGATATTTATCCAGCTTTGTAGATGTCAGATTCCAACTTCCAAAGTAATCTGTTGTCCGATCCTCCCCATTAATAATGAGCTCCGCAACAAGTAGGTCACGGCCATTATTGGGCTCTTTATAATCTCCCAGATTCAATGTTATATGATTCCCATTATTTATTAAGGAATAAGGTTCAGTATATGGTACATAATCAGATTTGGTAAATTTCATACTGGATTCTTTTGGAAATTCCACATACGTCAAACATTCAATTTTCTGTATCAGATCTTTATTCTTCTACCAGGAATTTTGCAGTATGTGTAGGATCTCCTCCTGTCCATATCATCTCCAGGATATTCTTCTGACCCTCTAGTTTATAACTCCGGACAATCCATGCGGATGCACCTTCTCTTGCTATGCTGCGCGTTTCAATGATACGACCGGTATTTAAATCAAATAAAGAACACTCATTGGAATGATAATGAATGATACGGATAAGATCCGGATTGACAAAGTATGCCCACTCAATAGATGGTTCACCTTCAAATGGAAACTTGGTAGACTTGAGCGTATGAAGGTCAGTGACTATTAAGTGATCATTACAAACTACCAGATGTTTATCCCCATAAAATATATTTCCAACAAAATCAAAGTCGGCCTTTCCGAAATTCATTTTATTCAGTGTATCCGTATCTACCAACATTAATGATGATGATGCCGGAATAAAACAGAACCTGCCAGCAGGGTCCGAGAACTGATATTTAGTTAGTCCGAAAATGACTTTGTTTCCATCTCTCAAATAATCTGCTGTTCTATCTACACCGTTAATGATGAACTGAACAATATGCATCATAGGCCCCTGATCCGGGTCTGTCCAGTCAATTAACTTAAATTCAATATGATTCTCCTTATTCGTTACAGAATAATTATTAGGATGAGTTGGAGAAGGAATATTGTCAATCTTAGTAAACTTCATGCTTTATTTATTTCTTCCAAGTTAATAACCTTCAGATTACAGATATTAAAAGTAATCTATTTGGGTATAGTTTTGCAATAACGATTAAAGAATTTAAAGCATGGAAAATATGTACGTTGAGGTAGTTGGACGGGAATGTAAATACATAATAATGGTGCCGGGAATAAAATAATTTATCCCGGCACCATTATTATTAT
Source organism: Chitinophaga sp. CF118 (assembly GCF_900112615.1). Classification (GTDB taxonomy): domain Bacteria; phylum Bacteroidota; class Bacteroidia; order Chitinophagales; family Chitinophagaceae; genus Chitinophaga. The sequence continues at coordinate 903,039 of NZ_FOMK01000004.1, forward strand.
AAAGATTTATTTAGTGGTATACCTTGCCACGTACCCACCACCCGGTACTAGTTCCAGGGAAATAACATCGTGTGGCGCAGAGGAAGTATTTTCCATTTTCACTGCTCCTGAGCTGTCCAGAACATCTTTTACAATAGACGCCTTATAACTGGACGCTTGCAGGAAACTGAGAGGGATACTTAACTTTACCGGCTGATTGCCATTCATAATGGCCAGAAACCAGGTATTACCTTTACGCCGGGCATAAGCCGCTAATTGCCCTATTCCTGATTGCGGTAATACAATCGTTTCATCCCAGGTGGCAGGAATATCCTTTATCAGGTCTGCCGCCGGGTTGTCAAGGAGATGCTGAGGCAGGGTAGCATAGGTCAGTAAAGGCGCACTCAGGATAGCTGCGCTTGCTATCTGATGAGCCCAGGTAGTATTTTTCCTGCGTTCTCCAAAATGGACCACAGTGTATTCAGCAGGACCAGCCAGGAAACGCGTAAAGGGAATGGTTGTTTCATGTGTAGCCCTATCGACCAGTTTGCTGGCTTCCATGCCTTTTACTGCTTCCCGTGTTAGTTCATTCGGCCAGGTCCTGGCCAGACCAGTGGGCTTATTAGCTCCATGAAAATCCGTTAACAAATGATATTCTGCCGTTTCGTTCAGGATAGCCGTATATAGGTCCACCACCTCTTTAGCCTCATGATCAAAAAAATCGATCTTTACTCCTGTTATACCCAGATCATGGCATCGTTTGAAAAAAGCGAGACGTTCATTTTTATCCCGCAGGTTTTTAGAATGCTTCCATACCCAAATACCCACATGCTGTTTTTTAGCATCATTCACCACATCCCGGATCTGATCATCACTCCACTTTTCCCAAAAACCTTCAAGGATATTGTGCTCAAAACCTAAAGCAGCTGCCTTAGCCGAAAAAGCTTTCATTACCTCAGGCGTGCCTTCTCCACCGCCGTCCAGATACTTCCATACTGCACGGCCGGGCCTGATCCAGTCTGTTTGTATTCCGTTTGGAAAGAGCTTGGGATCGGGAGGCGGACAAAGATTATGAACCATATCATTGTTCACCATTTGATTCAGGTCTGCACCAATCATCACTACCCGCCAGGGAGTGGTAATAGTACCACTAACGGCTGCTGGTTTGGACAAACGGTTAACATCTTCTTCGCTGTAACGCAACTTGTAAGGATAAGAAACCGGTTGATGATGTGCAAGGCGAAGTACCAGTCCGCGATTCCCATTTGCCTCCAATGCCATACCGCTGTAGTTCACCAGGTTCGCTTCCGTAATAGCAACATAAATACCCTGTGGTAATTTTAAAGTAGCCGGTGGTGCCACCCATTCTCCTGCCTGCAATGCTGAAATAACCTTTTTTGTATGCACACTTTCGTAGTGCATTACCAGGTCATGATACCATATCTCGCTGCCCGTGGGAATATTAAATACTGTTGCTTCATCGGGAACACGGACCGCCTTTTCATCACCCGGAAGTATTGTCCGGAAGGCAATACCGTCATTGAACACACGCACATCCAGTGTATAATTTACAGATGATTGCTGCAGGGCGATGCTGGCACCTTCATAGTTATTGATGGCAAATGCATGTACTCCCAGCCAGGGATAACGTTCGTTGATCCTATAACGTTTAACCGTACCAGTTTTTACATCAGCTGTGAGTGTTTTGTTATCAACCGAGAAAATTATTGGTGAAACTTCAACAACAGGTATATTCTTGTAAATAACTGTATACTGCAGTTGGTGGTTGCTGACAAATAATCTGAACCGGATTTGTCCGTCCGGACTAGTAACAACCGTAGTATCGGCAGCAAAAGCTTTTGATATAAAGAAGGAACCAGCTAATATAATGCAAAGGAATAATTGCTTTTTCATAAGAGTTTCTAATAGTTAATTCCATGTGATATTTTACCGTAATAACGCTGCAGCGCACCACAGCACTGGCGCCTGTCCATGCATATCCCCGGTAATGCGTTTACGGTCCAGGTAATACTGCCTGTCATTTTTCTTATTTGTACCCTCACATACTTCCCGGATATCTCCATTCTCATCAATGTAGGTTATAAGAGCCAGCCAGGCCTTACGTGCCGCAGGCCCATAGGTAGCAGCATCAAGCCATCCTTCTTTTACCCCGGTGATCATGGCAAATGTGAACATGCCTGTGCAGGAAGTTTCCTGCCATGAAGCAGGATCATCAATCAGTTGCCGCCACATGCCATCCTCTGCCTGATGCTTAAGCAGTGTGGCCATCATCTTTTTGTATCCCTGCATAATGCGGGGCCGGTTAGGATTATCTGATGGCAATGAACGTAACAATTCACTCATACCTGCAGCCATCCAGCCATCACCCCTTCCCCAGAAAAAGGGTACATCAGGTGCATGATAAAACAGTCCATTAGGTTGTTGTAATGAATCCAGGTAAACCACCATTTCCTTTGCAGCACGATCAATGTATAGCCGGTTGCCGGTAGCGCGATAGGCTTGCGCCTGTACTGCCGTGATCATAAACATATCATCTATCCACAAGCGGGTTTGCCATGTAAGCCCCTGGTTAGCATAAACAATAGATTCCGGTTTTACGTGTGGCCCTTCGGGTGTGCCCCATTGTTTGTCAGCAATTGCCTTTCCCATATCCAGGTAGCGTGGTTCTTTCAATTGTTGATACAGCTCTAAAGGAACTGCTCCGAAAACGGCATGGTCTACGTGATCTGAAGGTGGTACCAAAGCTGCTTCTTCACCAAAAAGCGGGTCAAAACGTTTGGCCAGTTTGCCTGTAAGGACTTTATCATGGCTCGCCTTGGCAAATGACAGCGCACCATACCACGCACACACTTCCGGATATGTAATAACGGAAGGCGGCTTTGTCCGGCCAAAGTTGGGATGCGGAGAGGCAAGGAAACGGTCAGCCACCCGTTTTCCAATCTCTTCCGGCGAAGAACCTTTTGGAAAATGCTTTAGTGTACCGGTTTGCGCATTGACAATACCGTAAGCGAAAATCATCATAAACATCATCAGGCTTTTCATACTATTGTTTTAATGGGTTATTGATTATTTACCAAAATAAGTTCTGTGGATATACGGGTCCGGTAGTCGTTGCATCTATCTGCGTCTGCGGGATAGGCCGGAGTATATGTTTGTCTTGTATATTGGCTTGCGCATCCGTATTATGTAGTCTTACCCGTCTGAGTAACTGCCCTGTTCTTACCAGGTCCAGCCATCTCACTAATTCCCCGCATAACTCCCGGGAACGTTCATCCAGAATAAAATCCAGGGTGAGGTCAGATGCCTGTATTTCCATAGCCTGCGGGTCGCCGGACGGATACGCCGCTCTTCTCCGGACGGCATTGATATAAGGCACTGCATCTGCTGGCCGGCCATCCATAAACGCAGCTTCCGCTGCTATCAGATATGTATCTGCCAACCGGTAAACAATGATTGGTCTGATAGAAGGTGCGTTCATATCGGAACGTTTCGTATCAAAATACTTGATTAATGTTGGCGCTAATGCGGGTACATATTTGCTGGGAGTAATTACCTGGTAAGGCGTAGCTTTTATTTGTGCATCGGCCATTTCATAACCAGGCATAAATATGGCAGTATCTCCCGGCTTAAATTTTGGCTGGCCCGGTTGTGCACTGGCCGGAGCACCCGGCGGCAATGGATTTGACCAGGTGGGAATTAACTTCTGAGCATTACAGATCCATGTGGTTTGAAAGGTTTTATTATATCGTGTATCATTTACTCTTTCTGCAAATGCAGTATCTGTTAACCAACGGGTAGGAATAACCCGTATATAAGGGCGCCCATATAAAACACTCCGCTGCATACCAGGCTGGTTCTCGTATTGCGGTGCCCATAAATGACATAACAGGTTATCCATATCCCGGTTATCCTGCTTGGGAGAACCATTATATGCCAGGTTCGATGTATGCTGTATACTCCATAATATTTCCATGTTTGCCTCATTACCTTCCTGGAATACTTTTCCAAAATCGGGCAACAGACCTAGTCCTGTTGAGGCACTGCTATTGATCAGTGCTGTGGCTGTGGCATAAGCATTCTTATAATCATCTGTTTTTTTTGCAAGGGAACCTGCCCTTGTCAGGTACACCTTTGCCAGCAGATGCATGGCTGCCGCTGCAGTAGCTTTGCCTGGCAGCACACCGGCAGTGAAAGGACTTGCCGGAAGAACCGCAATAGCGGCATTCAGGTCTTCAATAATAAAATCATACACATCGGCCATCGGAGCGCGGGTAGCAGATGTAGTGGGAGTATTCTGAAAGTTTTTATTTAATGTAACATCCCCCCAGAACTGTACGAGTATAAAATAATAATTCGCACGCAGAAACTTTGCTTCCCCCACCATCCTCTTTTTGATTAGTGAATCCATGCCGGTTATTACTGACGCATTATCCACCAAACCATTACAGGTATTAATATAGGTATAACAATATTTCCAGACGTTACCTACATTGCCGGTTGCAGGTGTATAATTGCTGGAATAACTATTCAGTTCAGAGTTACCGTCAACTCCCTTTTTAAATTCATCAGTTCCGGCCACTGTCAGGGTATAAAAATCCTGAGGGCCCCAGAGCCAGCGGTTACCTGCATAGGCAGCATTCAAACCGGCCTCAAAACCCTGCGCTGTCCTGAAAAATTCCGGAGTAAGAATGGAAGTCGGATTCTCAATTAATTTTTTCTCACAACCGGAAAACAACCCTGTTACAAACAGGAAAATGACTATTTTTTTCATAACGCGATGTTTAATCATTCATATTATAAAGACATGTTGATACCGAATATCATAGACCAGGTACCGGGAGTATCCACATTCAGGTACCCCTGGTTACTAGTACCAGAACCAGATCCCATGGCTGTTTCAGGATCTATCCCTTTATACTTGTTCCTATATGGTGAAAAAAGGATGAACGGATTCTGTGCAGTAGCATATACTCTCAAAGAGCCAATTCCTAACCGTTTCACGGTTGCAGGCTCCAGATTGTAACCCAGGCCTATACTCCGGATCTTCAGATAACTGCCGTCAAAATAACTTAGCAGGGCACTGTTTGGTGTATTGGTATTTGCATGGTTAGGTTTAGGATAGAAATTCTGACCACTTCCAGGCGTCCAGTAATCCACATCCAGGTTATTATAATTGCTTTGATAAGTGTTGATAAAACTGCTGCTCTGATGCATTCTGCTCACAATAGTTCCTCCTACTCTTGCAAATGCTACTATCGTCAAATCAAATCCTTTAAAAGTAAACCGGTTAGTGATACCTCCCTCCCATTTCGGTTGGTTGGATCCCAGAATTACCCTGTCATCTGCATTAATAATGGAATCTCCATTGGTATCTGCCTGCCTGATCTGGCCAATAACGGAGCCGGAACCAGCGACTGTTAATCCATATCTTTTAGCCAGTAAAGAATCGCCTTTTGTATTTTGCCAGATACCTTGCTTTTTATAATCGAAGATGGCGCCTATAGGTTGTCCTACAAACCAGTTGTTAGTGATATCGCGTTTAACATTATTCGCCAGCTGAGTTATTTTTCCGCGGTTAATAAAAATGTTCAGATCAGTGGTCCAGCCAAATCCATTTCCTTTAGGTTGAACATTTATAGTGCTCAATTGTAACTCTATGCCTTTGTTCGATGTCTTTCCCACGTTGGTCACTATCGCATTGGGGATACCGGATGTAGGCGGCAATGTTTGCGGTAATAACAAAGATCTTGTATACTGTTGATAAACATCTACAGATCCCTTAATACGATTCTCCCATAAACCAAAGTCGATTCCTGCATTCAGAGTAGAAGTATACTCCCAGGTAAGTGCAGGATTAGGCACATTTGTAGGATATGCTCCGGTAACATTTGTAGAACCGTAATTATAGGTAATGGGTGATAAAGCGCCTAGTGTCTGATAAGGGGAGATAGCAGTATTACCAACGGTACCATATCCGGCTCTTAATTTCAAATCTGAAATTGAACGGGCGGATTTCAGGAAAGGTTCTTTGTAGAGGTTCCATGCAGCAGCCACGGATGGGAACACATGGTATTTATTTCCAGGTGCGAGACGGGAAGAACCGTCAGCACGCAGAGTTAGTGTAAGTAAATATCTTTCATTATAATTATAGTTAATCCTGGCCATATAAGAAAGGATATCCCATTTTTCGTACTTACCCTGACCGCTAAGATTTGATGAATACTGCGGATTATAATACTGGAGGAAATCTGCAAGGATAGTATTATTATTAAACTCATTGGATTGAAATTGTGACTCCTGCAAACTATACAATCCTGTGAAGTTGATCTTATGCTTTTCTGCAATGGTCTTCTCGTACATCAGCAAATTTTCGAGTGTATAATTGACTGAAAATGCTGTTTTATTGCTGGACGTATTTAAAGTACCCTGATTGTATGTTGTTTTACTCGCATAAAAATTGCCATACACATCACTTCTTATTTCTGCACCTGCATTCAATCTGTATTTTAATCCTTTAGCCAGGTTAATTTCTGTATATAAAGTAGTGAAGGTGCCAAATCTTTTACGTGTTTCTACAGCCGCACCGGGTAAAAGATCTGCTAATGGATTCCATACCTGGCTGGCTGTACCAGGAACATATGCATTCATCAATGCTCCGGAACTATCATAGGGAGATACCAGTGGATTTGCACGTAATACCTGACCCATCGGATTTGCATTTTCTCCATTCGTGAGAGAATAAGTATTCAATGAATTAACACCTATTCTAACAGATTTCCCTAGTTGCTGGTCAAGGCTGGCCTTCAATGAAAACCGTTCAAAAGATTGTCCGGAATAAATACCTGTTTCCTTATAATATCCTCCGGATACTGCGTACTGCGTAGTTTCAGAGCCACCGGCCACTCCCAGCTGATGGTTAGTTGTCAGCCCCGTTTTATAGATCAGCTTTTGCCAGTCTGTATTACGCCCCATTTTAATCCCCTGTACTTCTTCCTGGCTAAAACTGCCATTGGTATAAAAAGCAGGATCATCCAGTCCTGTATATTTCCCGGGAGTTTCATTAATAAGTGCCCATTTCTTAAACGTGGTGAATTGCTGTCCATTCATCACATCATATTGTCCCATATTTTTGACAAACCCTGCATAGGCACTATAGGTGATTACCGGTTTACCCATCCGCCCCCTCCTGGTACTTATAAGGATCACCCCATTGGCACCTCTTGAGCCATATATAGCAGTAGCGGAAGCATCCTTTAATACTTCTACAGACACTACATCATCCGGGTTAAGGTCATTAATATCCCCGTTAAAAGGAAGCCCATCTACAATAAACAATGGATCATTGGCCGCATTAACAGACCTCGTACCTCTTACCAGTATTTTAGGCTTTGCACCTGGCTTGCTGTTACCTCCGCTCTTTTGGACATCTATACCTGCTCCCCGGCCCTGTAATGCCTGGCTTAAATTAGCCACAGGAACATCTCTTAGCGCCTGTTCCTTTATAGATACAATAGAGCCTGTTACATCAGATCTCTTTTGTGTTCCATATCCCACCACTATCACTTCATTCAGGCTTTTTTTATCTAATACTAATGGAATAGAAAGCGCCGATTGATTTTCATTTCCAATAACGATCTCCTTTCGCAGATATCCTGTAAAAGAAATCCGGAGTGTGCTGTGCTGAGGAACAGTGATAGTGAATTTACCATCAATTTGTGTAGTAGCTCCTTTCGTTGTTCCTTTCACCATCACTACAGCACCGGGAAGTGGTGTACCTTCCTCATTGGTAACAATTCCCTTAATAACTACAGTAGCTTCATTTACTGATTGCCGGGCATGTAAATTGTTTGAGCAAAAAAACAAACAATACAACATTATAATGGCCCAAATGCCTCTCGCTTTACATACATTTTTCATAACGTGTGATTTAATTTTTAATACAAACAGTCTGGTCTAATAGGGAATTTCATTTTAATGCAAACGATTGCATAAATAAGGCAATAAAATCCCCATTCCATTTGATTTAAACAAATGAATATGGAGGGAACTTGAATTATGCAAACGATTGCATTTATTACAATGAAAAGTTGACTGTTATTGAATCTTAAGCCTGATACTAATAATTGGATCTATGAAAAGAAGATAATCTAACGCTTAGGGCCTGGGTACAGTCAATTATTCATTATGATTTTAGCTTGGTATTCTATCTTCACGTGGAAACTGTTTTAAAGTTAGACAAAAGGCATTAATAAAACCCGTTGTACCACTTGCTTAATTTTACCCATTACTTATACTTTTTTCTCTTCAATAAGTTATAAGGGTCAGAATCTTAGGTTTCAGACAAGATCGGATCTATTGGAAGTTATTATGTTCATGTTTTGAGGAAACATGAAAAACAAAGGATTTGTTCACTAATATCACATTTTTACAGACAGTGAAAATGTGATATTAGTGAACAAATCCTTTGATAATTTTCTTTTACAAATTACTGCAAATCAATATTATAAAGACGATATCACTTGTTGCAGACTTCTTCCCTGATAGATCTCTTTTCCATCAGCCAGAATCCGTAACCCCTTCCCTTTCCCATATTTTTTACCGGTCTTATCCCAACGGATAGTAAGCAAACGCCCATGATAAGGTACCCGCTCCAGACAAAACCAATCCCACTGACCTTTAGGGAGTAACGGATTCAGTTCAACCATATTTCCGGTGCCCGGTTTTAAGCCAATGAGATCACTGATCACAAGATCGCAAAAGCCGGAATGGTTGTAATAACTGCTACGTGGGTCATCTCCCTTCAACCAGTAGCCGGTACGCTCATCCTGGTATTCACCAATATAAGAGATCCCATTCTTTTGATGAGAGCGGGCATATACCTGCAAAGCGCGGTAATACACCGCCGGCGTCATATGCTCATGATGTTTGTAATGAGTAAGCAGGTTCGCCAGCCCTTTCAATGTCTGGGTGGAAGCAAACGGCCAGATAGCGCCATCCCATTCGCAGCCACCGGTACCATGTGAACGGAAAGCAGGATGCCTTCTTTCTGCTGTTGTAATTCCCCAGGGGGCATTAAAACCCAAGGTATCGGTTAGCTGGCCCCAGGCTTTGGCGTAAGAGGATTTATCGTCTGGCAGATTAAAATACCAGGGGATAAAGCCTATTTCTTCCCGTGCATCTGAGAACGGACCTTTTGCTAACCGCACTTTATAAAAGCGGGCTGTATCATCCCACAATTCCTGCTGAACCAGTGTTTTTATTTTTGCAGCATCCTGCTCATATCTTTGAATCAGCGTATCATTACCTGCCATGACAGCTACCTTTGCCAATGCATTGGCATTGCCATACATATAACTGCTGATGCTTGGCCGGGTATTCTTTTCCTTGCGGGAACCAGTTATGGATTCTTCCATGCCATCTTTTACATCAAACTGCCAGAAGAGTCCTCCGGGTAAGCGCTTCTCCTTTTCCCAAAGGCGGTAATCTGCATCCATGGGTTGTAACAGGCTGACGATAAAACTGCTGTCTGCATCAACCAGGAAACGATTATAAACGGCATCTTCTGCCCAGCTGCTGAACTGATGGAAACGGGGAGCCGGTTGTTGTGCATCCTTCAGATACCAGTAACGGATATACTGATCAAGATACTGCGGATCGCGCAACCAGCGGCCTTCATATACATGATGCCCAAACGCACAACTTAATGCGTTAAATCTACCTGCATGTTTTACCTGGGTGATAAACTCTGTGAATATAAATCCGTCCGGTGTTTGCTTGAGATGTTTGCGAAAGGTCCACCAACGATAGTAATACGTTTGCTCAATAGTACTGTCCGGGCAGTCCAACAAGGGGATATTAGCTTCCAGCCATTCATAAGCGTGTGCATTATCAACATAGTTTTTTACATTCTCCTGATCCTGCTGATTAAAACGGGTAACGTAGTGTAGTAGCTTGCCTGTTTCCTGCTGTGCCATAGCACTCAGCGGGAACAATAAACAAGCTAGTAATTTTGCTTTGATGGATCCCATCCTTTGAATACTTTAGTCACAGTAATGATTTTTGCCTCTTTATCTGTCAGTTGGCGCGACCATGCTACTCGTTTGCCGGTGGCAGCTCCCGGACCGGTATTTTTATATTCTGCATAACGGGCAGTCTGTTCATTAGTTACTTTATCCCAGTTATGCCAGCCTTCCGGGAGGATATGTGCATCAAGGAAACAGTTCATAAAGATAGTGGCAGAATAAGGACGCCAGGGACGACCGAGATACATTTTATTAACAGTAGTTTCATCAGCAGTCAGTTTGCAATTGATGAAAACAAATCCGTATTGCTGATATTTTGTAGTAGATGCTGCTGTGATGTATGAATTTCTTTTGCTGTAGATAGTACAGTCCTGGAACATTGCAGTAGCGGCTCCGAAGATGAAATCGACGGTTCCTTCAATATAACACTTATAATAATACTGACGGCAGCCATCCCTTCCGGCATAAAGAGTATCCTGGTTACCCAACAGGCGGCAATTGCGAATGATACACCGGTCTCCTTCTACATGTAATGCTACTGCCTGTCCTACATTACCTGCTGTATTTTCGAAGGTGAGATTCTCTGCGGTAATATCATCACCCTCAATTAAAACCGTGTGAGAATTGAAGGTGCCAAACTTATCTTTTCCAGCGGGATCTTTACCTCCGGGGAATAACTTCCCGTTATAATCTGCGTTTGTAATAATCGTGCTATCCCTGTCTTCTCCCTGTAAAGTGATTCCTGTTTTCCAGGATGGGATGATGAGCTTTTCATTATACACCCCTTTTTTGATAAAGATCTTTACAGGGAAGTAAGAGAAATCACGTACAGCATTCACCGCTTCCTGTATTGTCGTGAAATCACCACTGCTATCTTTGGCGACTACAATATACTTACGATCTTCAGCCAATGCTGATTGAGCGATGAATAACAAAGCAAAAAAGAATGTTTTCAGGAAAGACCAGCTTTTCATTTAAAATGGAATTTTTCAGGATAGGGTACAAGCTATAAAAATCTTTGAATTAATTAGTTTTTATTTACGCAATCGTTACCAGAACTTAATGATGAAAGATATTTCAAAGACTCAATACACAGAAAAGAAACAAGAGTGGCACCAAGAATGATTAGCATAGCATCCATTCTTAAATATGTTGTTTTAAAAACAGATTGTAAAAACGGTACATACACTAATAATGACTGCAATATAATTGTCAGTATAATCGCTCCCCACATATTACGGTTAGTAAATATCCTTGAAGATATCATTGTGTGATAAGTAGATCTGGCCGAAATTGCATTACCCAACTGTACAAAACACAGCGTTGTAAACACCATTGTTTGTTGCATTTTCAGGTCATACCCCTGTTTCACTGCCCACCATTGAACAAAGATTGCTGCCACAGTTAATATGATTCCGGTAAGTAAGATCCTTGAGATTAAACCTCCCGCGAATAAATTTTCTTTCGGAGGACGTGGAGGACGTTTCATAATATCTTTTTCGGCAGGCTCTCCTACAAGTGCCAGTCCGGGTAGCCCATCCGTTACAAGATTAATCCATAGAATGTGAATAGGAAGTAAAGGAACAGCGAATCCAAGAATGGGTGCAAGGAAAATAGTTAATATTTCTCCCAGGTTACAGGAAAGCACATACAGGATAAATTTCCTGATATTCTCATAAATCCTTCTTCCTTCGCGTACAGCCTTAACAATAGTCGCAAAATTATCATCGAGCAGAATCATATCTGCCGCTTCTTTTGTTACGTCCGTACCTGTTATTCCCATTGCCACCCCAATATCCGCCTGTTTTAATGATGGAGCATCATTCACCCCATCTCCTGTCATGGAAACGAATTGTCCATTACTTTGCAATGCTTTTACAAAATTCAATTTTTGCTCCGGAGATACGCGTGCATAAACGGAAATATTTTTCACCTCATGTTTGAACTCATCCTCTGTTAATTTATCCAGATCCGCACCCGTTCTAACTTCCATAGAAGTCTTACCAGTCATCCCCAAACGCTCGGCAATTGCATGGGCTGTAAGAGGCTGATCGCCGGTTATCATAACTGTTTTAATTCCTGCTGTTCTGCATTGACGGATGGCCTCCACAACTTCTTCCCTGGGAGGATCTATCATTGCCACCATCCCCAGGAAATCAAGATCATTTTCAAGATCCATATTTACTTCAGATGGTACATGGTCAAAGATCTTATAAGCAAAGAATAAAACGCGTAACCCATCTGCCGCCCATATACGATTTAAATCCAGCCATGCTGATGTCTGCTCTTTATATTTTGCAGATAATACTTCAACCATTTTTACAGGAGCTCCCTTTACAAATAAGATCCATTTATCCTGGTATTTATGCAAAGTACTCATCCTCATTCTTACCGAATCGAAAGGTAACTTTGTCTGAAAAGGGAAAGCATTATCAGCATCTGCTTTTGAAAGACCATTTTTCTGTGCATGATTCACTAGTGCTATTTCTGTAGAATCGCCCAGCAACACACCATCCTGTGGAAATCTCACTTCATTGTTCAGGACCATAGCAGACCTCAGCAATTCTTCCTTTCCGGGTACTGCCTGGATCTTTTCTACTACCATAACATTTTGTGTAAGTGTTCCGGTTTTATCACTACAGATATAGGTAACAGAACCTAATGTTTCCACGGCAGGCAGTTTTCTTATTAAGGCCTTTTGCTTTACCATTCTCGCTGCACCCTGAGCCAGCGCAATTGTTATTACCGCAGGAAGCGCTTCAGGCAAAGCAGCAACAGCAAGCGACAGTGCAGTGAGGAACATATTGAAAGGAGGTTCACCACGCCACAATCCGAAACCAAATACAACCAGGCAAATTACTATAACAATAAATGCCAGCTGCTTACTAAATACTGTCAGCCTTTTTTGAAGTGGCGTTTTTGGAGTGCCAATGTCCAGCATTCCGGCAATTTTGCCAATCTCTGTATTCATTCCAATAGCAGTTACCACAGCCTTCGCAGATCCATTACTAACAATTGTTCCTTTGAATATCATATTATGCTGATCTCCCGGCACAAGGTTTTGCTCATCTATCACTTCTGTTATCTTTTCTACAGACTGGCTTTCTCCTGTTAATGATGCTTCATCCGTTTTAAAAGAACTTACTTCAATTAGTCTTGCATCGGCTGGAACAATATCTCCTGTATCCAACAGGATTATATCACCTGGTACAAGCTTATCAGCTTCAATTTTAACAGGGTTATTATCGCGGAGAACCAACGCATACTGAGCCGCCATTTTTCGCAGCATCCCAATCGATTCTTCTGCGTTATATTCCTGGGAATATCCCATCCATGCATTTCCAATAATGATGGCAAGAATTACAAAAGCATCAGTATGTTCTCCTACAAGAAATGAAATTATAGCAGCTATAATTAATATAAGAATGGTTACATCGGTAAACTGTGCAATAAGTATTGACAACCTGCTTTTTTGCATTGTTTCCTGCAAAACATTCTTTCCAAATTCCTCCTGCAGCACCGGAACCAACTCGTTATTCAGACCCAAAGAGGATGTTTTGAGATGATGTAAGACTTCTTCTTCGCGTAGCTGATAGAATGGCAACATTAATTATATATTATATGGGTTTACAATTTATTACAGGGTAGGTGATACAGATCACAACAAAACATACATGTATCTCAGAAGCCCTTAACTATGATAGCTGCTTTAGTGTTAGTATTGCATTACAAAAACTATCGCACATGAAGGCAGTTGCCTACAGTATAAAATCTTTTGAAAAGGCATTCCTGGACAAAGCTAATCAAAAGAAACATGATATTACACTGACAACAGATACGCTTGGGTCTGGTACTGCTATTCATGCTAAAGACAAAGAAGCTGTTATCGTATTCACTAATGACGATGTTTCTGCTAATGTAATAGACAAACTGGCTGCATTGGGAATTAAGTACATCATTACACGTTCTACAGGTACTGATCATATCTGTAAGGAGGCCGCTGATAAACACGGAATTAAACTTTTCAATGTTCCTTCTTATTCCCCACAGGCCATAGCAGAGCACGCTGTTGCACTTGCATTTGCATTGAACCGGAAATTGATTAAATCAGATCAACACAGTCATCGTTTTGATTTCAGAAATGATGAATTGATTGGATTTAATTTTTCAGGAAAAACGGTAGGATTGATTGGCTTAGGGAATACCGGCCTTGCAGTGGCCCGTATATACAATGGTCTGGGATGCAAAGTCATAGGATTCGACCTCTCTTTTCCAGAAAATGATCTGCATATTCAACCGGTAACACTGGAAACATTACTGGCCTCTTCGGATGTTATATCATTGCATCTGCCACTTACACCATCTACCAGATATCTTATCAATAAAAATACACTTGATCAGATGAAAGATGGCGTAATGCTTATTAATACCTCCAGAGGAGCACTGCTTAAAACGATAGATGTAATAGAGGCTTTAAAAACCGGCAAGATAGGTTACCTTGGACTTGATGTGTACGAATATGAGAAAGGTTTATTCTTTGAAGATCATGAAAATGACCTGGTGAAAGATTCTCTGCTACAATACCTGATGAAGTACTCAAATGTATTGGTCACTCCACACCAGGCTTACTTAACAAAAGAAGCCCTCCAGGAAATTGCAGATCAGACTATCCGGAACCTGGATCTGTGTAAATGAACCTTTTTATTTTACAACAAAATGATACTCACCTGATCCTGTTCTAATCATCGCCTTACCATCTTTATACCCCAACAATTTTACATCTTTCTGCCGTGCCAGAGGCAGATCACTTTCTTTAACAGACTGTGTAGCTTTTGCTGGCAGATAGATGGTTGCAGTTGTATTTGCCGGGATCTGTACATAGAGATAAAATACGCCACCTTCTTTTTTCCATTCACTACGGATAGTGCCATACTGCGCATTATAAGATCCTTTCACATAAGAAATATCTCCTACTACTTCCGGACGAATAATAATATCTTTATAAGCTACCGATTCTGCTGATTGATTAATACCTGCCAGTCCATTGTAAAACCATTCCATGATATGCCCCAGCATCAGATGATTATTAGAGACATTTTCCAATGCAGGCCACGACTCAGTTAATGCAGTTGCTCCTTTAGCCAGCTGAAAACCATATCCTGGTACATCGCTGCGGTAATTCATATCATAGATCAATTGAGAGGCTCCTCCTTCCTGCAATGCTTCTATAAGGAAGTGAAAACCGATATCTCCTGCTGTTAGTTTTTTGCCATCATGCGTAATAGAATCCACCAGATTCTTAAATACTTCTTTACGGTACTTCTCATCTACCAATCCTGTACAAAGTGGCATAGCCATAGCCGTCTGGCTGCCGGTTGCATAAACTTTCGACTGTGCATTAAAGAACTGATTATTGAAAGTATCTTTTACAACAGCAGCCAATTGTGTCCATTTAACTGCATCCTGTTTATTGTTCAGCAATGCTGCCATTTGCGATAACAGATTGATATCGTAATAATAAATAGCGGTGGCAGTAAGGCTTTTAGGTGTTAACTGTGCTACTCCCGGCCTTGCAGGACCATAATCAAACCAGTCGCCCAATCCATAGGATAAGATATTCCCTTCAGCTCTGCTTTGCAGATACTCTACATATTTTTTCATCATCGGATATGCGGTACGCATCACTTCTTTATCACCATACCACTTGTAAATAAGCCAGGGCAATATAACCGAAGCACTGCCCCATTCAGGCGAATCCCTAAAGCCAAAACCCTTATCATCAAAGAACACAAATTCAGGTGCAATGTCAGGTATCAGTCCTTCTTTGGTTTGTGCATCCATCATATCATAAACTAACTTTTTATATAACTGATAGATATCGAAGTTATGCTGGATAGATGCTCCCATCAGGTAATCCTGTTCCAGCCAGCTTAGTTTTTCACGATGCGGACAATCAGTCATTACACTCTGAATATTACTCTTAATAGCCCACAGAATCAGTTCATTGATCTGGTTAAACAGTGCATTGGAACATTCAAAAGTTCCAGCTGATGGGGTTGAATTACGGGTATGCAGAAAGTCCAATGCTGTGATCTGTGGTAGTCCTTCCGGATTGGTAGCAGTATCAGGAACTGCCCCTTGTACCTGTACATAACGAAACCCGTAATAAGTAAATCGTGGCCGCCATGTTTCCACACCATCACCTTTTAATGTGTAAGAAAAATAATAGGGCTTACCGGTAGCTTTCTGATTAGCCAGCTTTTGATCATTGATCAGTTCTGCAGGCGTGAGTTTGATTGTTTGTCCTTTATGTCCCTTCACTTTCAGTTCAACGATCCCTGAGGCATTCTGACCAAAGTCATACATATAAATACTGTCAACAGGCCTGGATACTGATTTCACATGTAAGATATCCGTCACCTTTACAGGATAGTCTTTTTCTGCTTCCAGCAAACCTTTCGGGGCTTTTACCAGCAATGCATTTTCCCATGCAGTATCCTGAAAAGAAGGCTGATCCCAATCCTTTTGTTCGAGTGTTGCATTATAATCTTCACCACCATAAATACTTGCGAAGGTGATGGGAGATGGCGCAGTTTTCCAGTCACTGCCAGATACTATAGTAGCGGTAGTACCATCATTATATGTGATAAGCAATTTGCAAATCATTTTAGGCATACCAAAAGCGATAGATAATTTGCGATACCGTTCCTTATTGATATTATAAAATCCATTACCTACTATTACACCAATAACGTTGTTTCCTTTATTCAAGAGATCAGTTACATCGTAAGTATTGTACAGTACACGTTTATCGTAGAAAGTCCAACCGGGTGCAAGGAAATTATCACCCGCCCTGTTACCATTAATTGTCAGTTCATATTGTCCTAGTCCACTCATAAATACCAGCGCACTTTTTACAGCACGGTCTGTTTTAAAGATTTTACGGAACAGAGGAACTACGGGACGTTGTTTTGCTTTATTACTTTTTTTGTCTTCCCCGCTATGTACACCAGGCACCTGGATCATGGAATCTGGCAGTTCTTCGTAACCTATCCATTTCGCATTGCTCCAGTCGGCAGGAGTAAAAAGACCCGTAGTAAAAGAAGTAACATCACTCCAACCGGAAGCATGGTTCTGTTGATCCCATACCTGTACACGCCAGTAATACCGATGTGCAGGCAAAAGCTTTTTTCCCGTATGAACAGGTTGTGTGCTTTTGATGATACCAGCAGTTTGTTTTGAGAGTAATGCGGAATCATCTGCTATCTGCAACTGGTAGGCTGACTGCAAATATCCTCTTTGTGTGGTAACGATCTGCCAGCTGAATGATGGGGCGGAAGCATTCACCCCATTGGGTGATACTTTGTGTTCACATAACAAATTTGTTACTTCAGTCTTTATCTTTTGTGCAATACAAAAACAACTAAGCAAAACGAATAACGTGGAAAGAAATATTCTTATCATCAATAAAAAGTTGAGACAATAAAACCTATATCAATGGAGTCTACAAGCCAGGATGAAAGTCTTTAAGTTCAGGAAAATGCGCGACAAATAGTTACTTACTCAATCCTGCAGCTGATATCAAATACTAACTGGTTGCTAAATAAGTAATTTCTCTCTTCAAACTATCTTATGCTTACTTAGAAGAGACTGTAATCGCTGCATCCGGCAATCCCACTGCTTTTGCCCTGAGTGTGATTTCACCGGCCTCTTTTCCTGATTTCAACACTACCAGGCATCTGCCATGCCATACCTTCCGCTGAGGCAACTGGTAACTTTCAAGGCTAACCGGATTTGCATTTCCAACACCGACGATAGTACCAGGGCCTTCTACTTCAAATTGTACCAGGTTTTCTGCCAACGGATTACGAATACCCTTTGCATCGGTCAGGTTTACGGTGATATAACTCAGGTCCTGTCCATCAGCAGTGATGGTGGTTTTGTCCGCTACCAGGTGGATCTGTGCAGGTTCAGCAGCAGTAGTAAGTGTCACTTTCTTTTTGCCAGCTACTGCGGTTAAAGTTCCCGCTTCATAAGGGACTTCCCATTCAGCGGTATGCTTCACTGCATTTTTCTTACCAAGAGAACGGTTATTCAGAAATAACTCTACCTCTTCAGAAGATGTATAAGCAACTACTTTCAAAGGTTCTTTTCCTTTCCAGTTCCAGCTATCGGTTACATCATGCCATTCCCAACGGCTCCAGGCAATTTTATCAGGGTTCGTTGTAAAAGAAGGCTGAGGTGGTTGTACAAATAATGACAGTTGTTGTCCGGTTTGCCAGAGCACATCCCTGTAGTATGACTGCGGACGTTTCCATCCGCAGATATCAATATCTCCGCAGTAAGCCAGGTTCCAGGGATAAAAGCTCTGCTTTTGTATATATCCCAGCCATCCGATGCTAGCTTCTCCTATGTAGTCAAAGGCTGTCCATACAAAGTCTCCTATCACCCAGGAATGATCTTCCACTGCTTTCCAGTAATCGTACATATCCAGTGCATAAGATTCTGTTGCCATCATTACTCTTTGCGGCACACGGGCATGATCCGTTACATATTTATCGGGTGCATAATTGTAGCCCGCAATATCCAGCGCTGCAAGGAAAGGATCTTTATCCTCTGCTATGCCATTCACTCCACAGGTAACGGGGCGGGTAGTATCTATACTCTTTACAAATTTGCTTAGCGTGACGGCTACCGCTGCCACTTCTGGTTTCTCTCTGTGCGGAATTTCATTACCTATGCTCCACATGATAATAGAAGGGTGATTACGGTCACGGTACATCATACTTTCTATATCCCGCTGCCACCAGTCTTTAAAGTACAGGTGATAATCTTCCGGATTCTTTTTATCCTGCCAGGTATCAAAAGCCTCATCAATCACCAGCATCCCCAACCTGTCGCAGGCATCCAGGAATGCCGGCGAAGGAGGATTGTGTGCGCAGCGGATCGCATTGTATCCGCTGGCCTTTAACAATTCTACCTTGCGTTCCTCAGCCCTGTCATATGCCTTTGCTCCCAACGGACCATTATCATGATGTACACAACCGCCTTTCAATTTTAATGGCTGTCCATTGAGCCGGAAGCCATTCACCGCATCAAAAGCAATAGAACGGATACCAAAGTTGGTAGTCACACTGTCGGTTACACGATCATTAATAGAGATTGTTGTTATTGCTTTGTATAATATGGGCGATGTTACAGACCACAGTACTGGCGATGGCACCAGTATTTCCTGTTGCAGCACTCCATGAGAGAGAACATCTTTTTTCGAGGCAACCTGTTTGCCTGTAGCATCCAGCAACCGGGTAACGACTGTTACCATAGCAGTATCTTTTTGCAGCCTGGTTTCCACTCTCACAGTAGCACTTGTAGTACTTATTTTTGGTGTGGTAATCCAGGTACCCCATTGTGCTATATGCACCGGGTCCAGTGTTTTCAGCCATACATGCCGGTAGATACCAGAGCCAGCATACCAGCGGCTGTTTTCTCCTTCATTTCTAACTTTCACAGCAAGAATATTCTGTTCGCCGAAACGGATATAGGGTGTAATATCATACCAGAAAGAGGTATAACCATAAGGATGTTTGCCTAATTTCTTACCATTCAGCCACACTTCTGCATTCATATATACACCATCAAACTGCAGAGTAAACTGTTTACCTTTTTGTACAGCTGGTATCGTAAAGTGTTTGCGATACCATCCTGTTCCACTGATTGTGAATCCTCCATTTACCTGGCTCAATGCACCGGCATTAAAAGGAGATGTTGTACCGGGAAGATCTTCAATGCTCCAGTCATGCGGCAGATCCAGCATTCGCCAGGAAGTATCGTTGAATGTAATATCTTCTGCGCCGAGTGCGGCACCGCGATGAAAAAGCCAGCTCTCATCAAACAATTGCTGTTGTGCATGTGCAGATGAGATAACAAAACAAAGTAAGATGGTAAGTATTCTCATAACGTTCTATTTCTTTGTGAATGTAAGTTTACTCTTCCCCATATCAACAGAGGTAGCCACGGCAATACCGCGCTGATCTGCGTTATTTACAGCACAATAAAAATGGTAAACTACACCCTTATAGTTTATCACAAAAGATTTATGGGCAAATCGTTCATCATAACTTTCTGAAGAGGTGATCAGGTCTTCTCCCGTCCAGTCTGTCCAGTGAACAAGGTCATAAGAACAGGCAAAGCGGTTAAATGCATTGGGTCTGTTTTTCCAGAAAGCCCCAAAGTAGAACATTACCCAGATATTGTCAATTTTCTGGATCACAGCATCGCCGGTAATACCGGTAAAATGATCCAGGACAGGATCTTTTTTATAGCGGATCCAATGTTCCATATCATTGGAAACGGCCATCCCTATCCGTTCCTTCCCTCTCTTGGGACGAAGACTATCTCCTTTGGCATTGTAATACATCACAAAAGGATAACCGGTTGTTTTATCCTTGTCGTAAATAATGGAACTTTTGTAAATGGTATTATTCTCCCACCATCCGGCATTACTATCGGTCGCTTTTAACACCGGTTTTTCCAAACGCTGCCATTCGTGCGGGGTGGTAATACTTTTAGTTGTGTGAGCAATTCCTATCGAAAGCAGCCCTTGCTCATATCCGTGTTCTGCGCCTCCTATGTAAGACATCCAGTGTTTTCCATTGTATGATGCCCATTCATAACTACCTCCCCATTTGTAATCCTGCAATGAAATATATCCCGCTTTTTGTGTAGCATCCCAGGTGGTGCTGTCTGAAAAAGACATCATCTTTCCCTTCGTTTCCCAATGAAGCAGGTCATTACTTTTAGCTAACCACGTTTCATATCCTTTTCCATCAAAAACAATATAGACCATATACCATTTACCATCTTTCCTGAAGATACTTGGACAATCCATCTTTTTTAAACTATCTGAAGGAGTGAGAACTAATCCATATTTATATGGCGTTTTAATTTTTGAATAGATCTTTTTCATAGTCATACTATCAGGAAGATCTGACTGCAACTGTACAGGACCCAGCAACCCGGCTTTCAGCAGCGGTTCTTTCCGAGAGACACTGTTATACCAGGTGTTGGTCACTTCTATTTCAATCTTATTCTGTCCTTTCTTTAATGCCTTTGTAACATCAACACTATAAGGTGGTGTCCATGCTATTCCACAGGAGATACCATTAACTTTTACTTCGGCAAGGTTATATACCTCTCCCAGGTTTAACTTTATATTACGACCATTATTTCCATTCCAGTAAAACGTTTGTGTATAATTCGCTGTACCGGAAAAGTATTTAATGTTCTTGTCGGTTTCATATGTACTCCAGTCTGCCAGCTTCTCAAAAGTAACAGGAGCAGATTTCCCAAATGTTACTTTCCACGTACTATCTAATACCTGCAAAGCTGTTAGTGTACGCCAGTTATTGCCTGTATGTTCTTCTTTCACAACAGTATGCTTCCTGAATATCACAAACACAGAGCCATTGGCGGGCAACTGTAATGACAATATAGTACGTCCGTTTATCGATTGCCAGTTGCTTAATGCATACCGTTCTCCTGTAACAGGGTCAAATAATTCCGGAATAAAACCGCTGATACGAAAAGAACAATCTATAATACGTTCGCTGTTCTGTTGATTGGAAATAAAATAGAGATCAAAATCTTTTGAGGTACGGTGCGTCCAGGCGGTTCCTTTTGGCACTAACAGATCCTGATGCAGATCCAGTGATGCAAAGGAAGATTGTTGCCAGGGACCTTTTACTATTAACCCTTTTCCCAACCTGCCAGTTTTAAAAGTAGTATCGCCATTCAGCGGACCACTGATCAATACCGTCGCGCCCTCATTTACCAGCTGGTATAAGCGGGTTAATATTTCAGGAGATAATACATTCCCCTGGGGAGACATGGCAGTAACACCCGGTAATATCAATAGTTTGTAAGAGGCACCACCAGGAAGATCAATACGTCCATTGTTTACTTTAGCCAGCCGCATCAATGCATCAGGATTGAAAGAATCGTAGGCATACCCATGCAATGGATCTACCCAATCTTCCGGATTGCCGATATTGGCACCAGACGTTACACCCGCAGGCATTTCCCTTACCGGTAAGTCTTTATTAGCTAAACGTTGTTGCTCACTTTTCACAATACTATCTCCGAAAATACCTGGTAATACAGGTACTAACCTGTCCGGCAATACGGCACGCCGGGGAATTTCTGTACCGGTAAATACAGCAACATCTGCTACAGGACGGCCCTGCTGCAATAAAGCCTGACAACGTTGTGCATAAGTAACCCAGGCAGCCCCCGGCTTCCACCAGGTTTGACTGCGTTGAAAGAAAAGACCTATCCCATCCATTGTTTTACCAGGGCCATCGCCTTCAGAGGAGTGATGAATAAATACATGGTATACCAACCGGTTGATGCCCAGTGCATAGTTGCGGTCCTGCAATGTTTTCAGCATACCGGGGTGTTCATCCCATTTAATACGTAACGAGGTGAAAGCTTCCGCCTGGATAATTTTTTTCCCATAGATATGCGCACCGGATATTGCATCCAGCATATCATTTGGTTTATCGTGTGTAGGACTACGTAACCAGAATTCTCCCATCGGGATATCTACCGCACTATAATGCAGCATACCGTCGCCAGTCATTGTGGGGGCCATACTTTCAGCACTGAAAGTGCATCCTTTTGCATGTGCCAGTGATGCCAGTGTATCGTAGAAATTCTGTTGCACAAGTGAGGTGATTGTTTCTCTTACATCATGCAGAAACGCTTCTGATTTCGCAGCACTTTCTACCGGTATTCCTGCCATTGCCGGAAGGTAACGCAGCAGATCATAGCCTTGTTGTTTGCGGAAAGCTGTCCTGAATACCGGCGACCAGTTCTGGCTGCCACATTCCCAGCTATCTACATGGAACATTTTCAATGCGGGCCCTGTTCTGCCTAATGCTTCTCCATACCAATGTTCAAACTGTGTTCGGACAGCCACAGGGTTAAACTTGTCACATTCCAGGCCCTTGCCTGCCCCGCCAGTTGCATTCGTGTGCCCGGTGGAGGTATGACCAATTCTTAACACAGTCCA
This sequence comes from Chitinophaga sp. CF118, assembly GCF_900112615.1. Classification (GTDB taxonomy): domain Bacteria; phylum Bacteroidota; class Bacteroidia; order Chitinophagales; family Chitinophagaceae; genus Chitinophaga. Next base: position 926,130 of record NZ_FOMK01000004.1, read on the forward strand.
GTTGCCCGCCGGTGCCTTCCAATGCAAACATCCGTTTGCATCCATCTTATCTGTAAGGTCAATGATTTTATCAGGAGCAATGCAAAGAGAATCCGGCAATTGGGTTGATGGACTTATCCGCCATACTGCTCCTGTCTTTCCTTCATACTGATGAATACGGGGCAAAGGTGATAATTCAATACCGCATATTTTCAGGCTTTGCGACCATTTAGCGGCATCCAGATCTTCCGCGCCGGGTTCCGATCCTGCAGGATCGTACACAAAACGGAAATAACGACTCGTGATAGCCGGGATAGAATAGGTAACATCTGCATCTGTATCCTGCCAGCCATGACGGGGAGATTCCATTTTATATGCAGGACGAAAAGTCGTTCCATCATCACTCACAGTTATCAATAAACGATGAGCCTGATAGTTATTACCTTTTGTACGGATGATTACAGACCGGCAAGTGAAAGGCTGCTCATATGCATACTGAATCCAGCAGGATTCTTTGCTTTTAAAGACTTCTTTATTACCAGAAACTGCCAGGAATTGAGCTGCTGCTCCACTGGTAGTGACCACTGGTGTTGAAGAATTGTATACCGGAGAAGGATAAGCTAACACTGCAATATCCCGGTAATAGCCTTCGTTTGTTTCAGGTTGTGGTAAAGTATCCCTGGGAGATGAAATAGTCCATACTACTTTTTGCATTGATAATTCCGGGGTGATCCAGGGGCCACCAGCTAAAGCAAAACCATCACTAACGTGCATACCTATCTGTAATCCCAGGCTGTCTGCCTGCTTCATGGCATATCCTACCATATCCCACCATCTGGGGGTCAGTTGTTCTGCTATATTCACTGAAGCTGAATCTGTCTTTCCTTTGATAGTCATCAGGTAAGCGCCGCCAATACCAGCTTCTTTCATAGATTGCAGGTCGGCTTTAATACCTTCACGTGATACATCAGCATACATCCAGTACCAGAACACCCAGGGTTTAGCTGATTTTGGCGGATGCAGGAAAAGGGGATCGAGCGATTTCTGCGCAAACAAACTGGTTGCGCAGAATAAGAAAACCGTTATGAAAAAAAGTCGTTTCATGAGTTATAACAGGACACTACTGATTATTATAAATATTTCTACGGTTTGATTTGTTCAACACTACGGCTGAAATCATACTTCCAGTAAGCTTAATTACTTATTGAAAAATTGATTTCAGGTAAGCTGTGTTTGCACTAAAATTCCCTTTCACATTCTTCACATCATTTGCATCACGGGATCTTTCTATCACAAGCCAGCCACGCCAGCCCATTTTATCGAGCGTGCGTTTTACTTTTTTCATATCTATATGCGGATCATGCTGTAACAATACCCCATCAGTATCTGTACAATGAATCTGGCAGATCCTGTGTTTACCAAGTGTACGTAGTTCTTCATACAAATCACGGCCCGCTTGTATTGCATTGGAGAAATTGAAATAACTGCGGATGGCGGGAGAACCAATTTCATCTAATAGTTTTACTTCTTCTGCTGCGGGCAGCGCTGTTTCAATACCGATGATCACATCCGCAGCGGTTGCTTTTACCGCCACCGCTTTCAATCGTTCTACAATAACAGGACGTAATTCCGGGTGTTTTATTAAGTCCCCTTCTACCCCTAATGGAAGAAAAGCTATCTTCACTTTCATCTGTACCATCGTATTGATACAATCCTGTACCATCACATCCACACCAGCCCTTTCAGCAAAAGACTGTGCATAAAAACCAGACATAGCAATAGAACTAATTGCCACATTCAATTCTGCTGCTTTATCAAGGAACTGCTGCCGAACGGCCGGATCTCCGAGTTTACTATCGAAAGTCGGGCGGTTACCTAATCCTCCCATATCCACCTCTAACCCATCAGCTCCAATATCTTTAGTGAGCTGAAAAGCACTCAGCTTTTGCCGTTTCAGAATCATCCAGTCACATACCGCTATCTTGTAACGGGGTTCCTTTGCAGCAGCCAGCAAATACTTTGGCAATAGCATGGCTGCTGATATTATGGCAGCGTTGTTGATGAACTGTCGTCTGTTTATCATGGCCATTGTTCGTTTTTTATCGGTTTTAATTCAAGCTGACGTGGATCTATTTTCACATGCCTTATACGTTGCCGCCGCCAGGTGTATACAATATGTACATATCCATCAGCCGTTTGAATCACGGAAGGATAAGAGTACTGACTAATAGGCGAATCTTCCAGCACTAGTGCAGCATCCCAGTTGATACCATCTTTAGAGACCGCAACATTCAACGGTGTACGCGCTCCCTTGGAGGCTCCTTCCGGTGTTTTAACATGGTTGTAAACCAATAACTGCCGGCCATCTGCCAGCGTTACAGCATCTGTACCGGAATTATTATTTGGAAGTAAAGTAGCTGTGATGGGCGACCAGGTACGGCCATTATCTTCAGACCATGCCTGCTCTATTACGCGCTCCTTACTGCGACAAAGGATCTGTAATTTCCCCTTACCATAAGAGAGAATACTGGGCTGAATTGCATTATTCGTTTCATTAATCGGGCCTATCATACTCCATGTTTTACCGAAATCAGGCGTTGCTTCAAAATGCACTTTCCAGCCGCCTTCTTCGGTACTTGAGGGACATAGCAACACTCCGTTATCCAGCAATACCGGTTTGTTTTTTATAGGGCCTAAAAAACCATCAGGCAATGCCTTTGGCGCAGACCAGGAGATCCCTCCATCTGAAGATGTTTTCAGCCATCCTTTCCAGCCTGATACTTTAGGTCCAATTTTATAGAACAATAACAAATCACCTCCTGGTACCTGGTATAATACCGGATTCCAGCAGGCATACCGCACACTGTCTGATACGATTCCGTTTGCTACTTCAACCGGAGCTGTCCATTTATCATTTACCTGCCGGCTAATCCAGATGCCCACATCCGGATTCCTTTCTTTTGTTCCGCCGAACCAGGCCGTGATTAAACCTTTTGGCGTTTCTGCAATTGTGGCAGCATGACTTTCAGGGAAGGGTGCATCATCAAAAATAAATTCGTCTGTGATCATCCCTTTCTTTGTTTCCAGCTGAGATGTAAAAGTGTAATCGCCCGAACCTATTTTAAACACCGCTGTATCATGCTGCATGCGTAAAAAGGTTCCTTCACTCTTTACATCATTCTGAACATGTGCAGGAATATATACGGTAGCCGTAGTATTTGCAGGAATGGTAATATTCCAGATAAAGCGGCCAGGTTCCTTCTTCCAGTGACTGCGAATCAATCCATACATAGAATGAAAGGACGCATTCACTTCATCCAGTCCTTTTACAGGGGTAGGCTGCATGATGATTTCTTTGAAAGCAGTATTACTTTTGATGCCCGCCAGGTTTTCATAATACCAGATAAGTAGATCACCCAGCAACATCACATGATTATGAGAGTTCATAGCTGGATTGGCGGTATTACCATTCCATAATTCCCAGATAGTAGTAGCTCCATTGGCTACCATGTATCCCCATCCCGGATAGTCTCTGTCTGCTGCTATTCCGTAAGCAAGATCAGGCCTGCCATTCTCTGTTAATCCGCGCATAAGCCACTGTGTACCTATTACGCCTGTGCTGATATGTCCGTCGTATTTATTGATAATATTGTCTGTGATCTTTTCAAATACCTGCTTATGATAAGCAGCAGGGACCATACCAAAGGTCAGGGGCAACAGATCTGCTGTTACAGTATTATTATCGTATTGTAATTTCTCTTTGTTGAAGAAGCGCTGATTAAAAGCCGACTTTACCGTTTCAGATAATGCGGCGAATGTTTTTACATCCTTTTCCTGATGGACCATTCCGGCAAAATGCTGCATTAAAGTGAGCAGATGATAATAGGAGGCTGTTGCGATTAAAGCACCGTTAGTTAACCGCGTACTATCTTTTGCATGGATCAGCTCTTTCGATTCCGGTGGTACGCACCAGTCGCCATATTTATCTTTGGTCATAATCCCATTCACCAGATATTTACCATGCATATATTCCATCCACTTTTTCATAGAAGGATAATGTTTGATGATGGGCTGCTGATCACCAAACTGTTCATACAAAGTATTTGCTATTAACAGATAGCTACCCGGCCATGTGACATTGTCCGAATAGTAGTTCCAGTAAGCAGGAGCTACATCGGGAATAGCGCCTTCGGCTGTTTGCGCATCCTCAATATCATCCAGCCATTTGGCGTACAGTTTTGCGTTATCGAATATAAAGCTCTCTCCGTGTGCACCGGTGGCTCTGTCGCCCAGCCAGGGCATGCGTTCATTACGTTGCGGACAATCTACCGGCATACCTTTGTAGTTTCCTCTAATACCCCAGTAAGCATTTTTATAAATCTGATTGAGAGTAGGATCGGATGTTTCGAATTGTCCGGTAGTTTGCAGATTATCATAGATTACCTGTCCTTCAAAGTCGGTTAATTTTGGGGTATACCCGGTGATTTCTACATAGCGAAAGCCATGATAAACAAAAGAAGGTGCCCAGGTTTCTTCTGCTCCACCTTTCAGTGTATACTTATCTGTTACTTTTGCATCACGCAGATTATCCATGTACAATGTACCATCCTTCTTTACTGTTTCTGCAAAACGGATACTCACCTGTTGTCCTTTGCTTCCTTTTACTTTCAACTGTAACCACCCCACCATATTCTGACCCATATCCATGATATACACGCCTGGTGTAATTTCACGGATAGTAACAGGTTTGATTCTCTCCATCACCCTAATCGGCTCATTCATCTGTGCTTCCAATCGCCCACCGGGAGATTGCACCAGTGAAGCCTTCATCCAATGACTGTCATTGAAAGCAGTATTATTCCATCCCGGCATTTCTTTAGTTGCATCATATTCCTCCCCATCATATTCGTTATTGGTACGGATAGGACCATCTGCAGTCATCTTCCATGAATCATCGCTGATGATAGTCTGGTGTATTCCATTCTCATATTCAATTTCCAGTTGCAGTAATAATTTAGGATAACCGAAAGTTCTGATCTTTTTGGGCTTATATGCTTGTCGCATAGTAAAGTAACGCCCATTGCCCAATACAGCACCGAGGGTATTGTTGCCCTTTTTTAATGCATTGGTTACATCATAGGTATTGTATTTAATACTTTTAGTATAATCAGTAGGAGCCTGTGTAAGTACATCTGTACCGGTACGTGCTCCGTTTATGTATAACTCATAATGACCGGGACCGGCGATATACACCTTTGCCTTTTTAACAGGGGATTTTACTTCGAATGATTTACGAGCATAGCGCGCGGAGAGCCGGGAGAATTTACTTTGTGCACTATCCCATGCAAAAGCACTATCCAATCCTATCCATTTAGCCTTCCAGTTGAACAGCCCCATACTCCAATGCGCATATTTGCTCCAATCACTCTCTCCCCGGGTAGTCCAGACTTTTACTTTCCAGTAACAGTCTGCCTGACTTTGCAATTGTTTACCGGCATACACTACATGAATAGATTGATCTGATAATACTTTACCGGAGTTCCATACATCACCTTCCCCTTTTTCCAGTTTCTCTATAGAAGACGCTACCAGCAACTGGTAAGCTGTTTGTTTAATATTCTTCTCACTACCATTTATTTCCCAGGATAAACGGGGTGTAAGCACATCCATACCTTCCGGATCCGTCAGCATTTCACAACGTAAAGTGGAAACTGATACCGGTGCATGAAAACCAACCATCATTAATAACATAGTCATCAATCCCCTGATCATAAAGCTGCTGTTTTAAGTGAACGGATATAATACACAGCATTCTTAGCTATCGGTAACACTGGCAAATCATAGTCCTGATCTGCCGGGGTATCGGCATTAGGGAAATGCCGGGGCTCTCCAGTGCGGAATACAATCCGCTCTACCACATCCAGTGGTGCAAACAGGAGGCTGGTCAGCGCATCTTTGCCATTTACATTGATGGTATAAAAACGTGTAGTTGTATTTAAAGTGATACGGATTCGATAAAGACTATCTGTTTTATAACGCATGAAATTCTTATAGCGGGCGCCAGCTTTTGCTTTCAGTGTAGTGTCTGCATCAAAAATAAGACGGAGGCCAGCTGTTCCTTTTCCATCCTGTAATTCTATCTGTAATTGTCCATGATCATCCGGTACTACTGAAAATTCAACAAGCAGTTTTTTTGTAGCAGGAATTAAATGTTCAGCTTTTGCATAATCATAAGGATCTTTATCCTGTAGGGTAAGACCTTTGTCTGTAATACTTACAGGCGCCCAAAGCGGACTATAAATATTCCATGTTTCCAGGTCAGTAATATTTCCATTGAGGTGTGAATTACATGTATCTTTTACTGGCACTGGTATCTTTGCCACCCAGATATCTTCTTTATTCATGCTATATGTAACCCATAGATTACTATCTGGCGGAGTGCCGTTTCCTTCTTCTATTCCTCTTACATATTGCGGTCCGTAAGATTTATAATTCCCTCCATAACGCATTGGAGGTACTTCACCATTCACAAGGAGCAGGTTAGTATATTCAAGTCCGTTATCACTTACCGACAATGCCAGCGGCCATCTGTATTCCGAGGGATTGTATACAGTAGCGAAACGGCCATCCGCCATTTTTTGGCCCCAGATCTTTGCAGTACTGTTCACAAATCCTGGTGCACGTGCAACTGTAGACCATGTTCTGCCTTCATCGCTGCTTAAAGCGGTGAGTGCATTCTTCCATAACCCTACCACCCTTTTATCCGGCAGATGATAATAACAGAAAGCTTTGTATTGCTTTTGCAAAGGAATAAGAGGATCATCTCTGTCTGCTTCTTCATTCCATTGCTGCATCATTAATGGCGTGGCCAGTAATTCATTACAGGCTGCTATAAAATCTTTATTCTTACTACTGGTATAAAAAGGGAATGAAGTATTACTTGTATTCCAGGCTTTATTATAGCGGAGAAAATAAACAGGACCATATTTCCCATCGGGTAAAATTTCTCTTACTACACGCCCAATACCATTACCATCATTCGGATCATCTTTTGCATTCAGGCATATACCATAATAACCTAAGGCCAGCAGGTGATTACTTTTAGAAACATAAAATCCCATTCGCTGATGCATCACAGCATACAGGTTATGCGCAATACCATCTTTTACCGGACCGTCAGGAATTTTATAAGGAGGAAAAATAACTTCCGGTGATGACCATGTAACACCATCCGCAGAGGTAAGTAATAATGTTTGTCCTGGTGGAATACTTTCCCCCGTTTCATCACTCAGGTATTCAACGTAGAACCTGTTATGCCAGTAAGCCAGCATAGGTGCATGGTTGTAAGTCCAGCCATGAGAGATTTCACGGTTAGCCCGCATCACCTGGATATTATGTACACCCATTACAGGCCGTAACTGGCCATGATGATAATCTACATTCACTAATGTATTACCCGTGTAATGGACACCCTCCTGTGCAAAAGCAGAAGTGGATAATAATAGCACGAAAAATAAACCTGCTTTCCTGATCATACAATTATTTATAACCTTCATTCTGTCCGAATTCCTGACCGTTTGTTAATGCATCCAGTTCTACCTGTGGTACTGGTCTGAGCATATGAAATGATTGTATCTGTGTAACATCCAGGTTATACTGATGAATACGGTCTACCAGTTTACCGGTACGTTTTAGATCAAACCAGCGAAGATGCTCTCCTGCCAGTTCTCTTGCTCTTTCATCCAATATAAAATCAAGATTGATGTCTGCTGCAGTAATCTGCATATCTGCAGTATGATCAACGGGAGCTTTAATAGCGGCTCTTGTTCTCAGCACATTAATATTTACTGCTGCTGCATTGTTGTCTCCCTGCTGGAAGGCTGATTCAGCTGCTATCAGGTACATCTCTGCCAATCTTATCACGAAGATATCCAGGTAGCCCGGATAGGAATTTGCATTAACCCGTGTGATGGGATCCATGAATTTTTTCAATTGTACAAAATCATTAGCGCCGTAAATAGAGCCGTTTGCATGATAAGTACTATCGCGGTCTATTACGATATAAGGTAGCAATGCCTTATCCGGAATGCTTTTTTTAGTAACGTATAACATTGTATCACTGCCGGGAATCATCTTTTTCCCTATCAGGGAAGGATCTTTTTTATAACTGGCTACATCTGCTGCCGTCCATGTGTATGCTTTGTTACAAATCCATGCTTCCTGAAAGGAACTATTATATCGGGCATCCTTACTTTCATCATAAAAATCCAGCAAAGCCCGCGTAGGCATAAATCGCCGGTTGTTATCTTTTCCATATTCCAGACTTAACTGCATACCTGGTTTGGAACTATAAGTAGTAAGGAACCAAAGATGCAGACGATTGGCATTACCATCGTAATTCAATGCAACATTGGTAGAATTACTGATGATATACAAAGCTTCTTTATTCTGTTTATTATTCTGCGGTTTCCAGAGGTCTGCATAATTAGTCCAAAGGTCTACACCAAATTCTGCTTTCCTGTTAATGACTTCGTTTGCTGTTTCCTGTGCTTTTTTAAACCATGATTGCGCTTCTGCACCTGAATAATAGTAAGCACCTGATAAATACACCCGGGCAAGTAACCCTAATGCAGACTTCCTGGTAGCACGACTGTAATCAGTCCCTCTGCTGACAGGCAGATATTTCACTGCATATTCAAGATCGCTGGTAATTAGTTGATAAAAATCTTTTACAGGGCTCCTGGTGGCAGTGAGCGTTACGCCAACTGTTTCCTTTGTTAATAACATTACGCCACCATATGTTTCCACTACATGCCAGTAATAAAAGGCACGCAGAAAATGTAGTTCTCCTTCCCTGCCGTTGCGCTCTACCGTATCAGTAAACCCCGCACTACCTATCCTGCCGATCCCTGCATTACACAGGTTAATCGCTTTATACAGCAACTTCCACCCTGCTTTGTTAGGATTACTGGTAGAGGGTGTGAAGTTTTCATAACGCATCGTTTCAACCGCATAGTTATCCTTATTGGAATTGAACCACAGGTCTGTACCGGATTCTCCCATAAACAAACCATCTTCTTTTCCATACCAGGCACGCTGTTCGCTATACGCAGCATTTACCAGTGTAATAAAACCTTGTGGTGTAGTCCATACGGCACCGGCGGTAGCACCGGAAGGATTATATTCATCGAGGTTGCAGGCAACCAGGAAAATCATGATAAAGTATATCTTTTTCATAACGTATAGTATTTAGAAGTCCACATTTAATCCAAAAACAAATTGCTTATTCAGCGGTGTGGATTCCGCTCCACCTCTTTCAGGATCATAGTATTTCACCAGATGACTACGTGCCTTTGTAAAGATGTTAGATCCCGTAGCATACAGTCGTAAACGTTGGATGTTCAGGTGTTGTGCCAAGTGTGCCGGTAATGTATAACCCAGCGTAACATTCTTCAGCTTTACGTAAGATCCGTCTATAAAGTTGAGCGCCTGATAACCCGCGTAACTACTGATTTTACCTCCTCTCAAAGGACGGGGAAAATCATTGGTTGGATTTTCAGGCGTCCAGTAATTGATCATAGCAGGCCCACCACCTTCTCCTGACGGATTATATCTACCGAGAAATTCTGCATTCAGCATCTGTCCCCAACGGGCAAAAAGGAAAATTCCAAGATCGAAAGCGCGGTATGTAAAACTATTCTGCAAACCTACCGTCCAGCGGGGTACAGCAGCGCCAATGTACATCCTGTCATCACTCGCAGAAATTATGTGATCTCCGTTTTCGTCCTGTAGTTTAATATCTCCGGGCTTGAAAGGAGTACCTCCAAAGGAATATGTTGCTGCAGTTGCTGCGTCTTTAGTTTGCCAGATGCCTTCTTTCCTGTAGGTATAAAAAGATTTGATAGGGCGATCCAGTAATAATGAATTTGTTTCAGCATTAGTACCGATCACATTTGTATTATCAATCAGGGATGTGATCTTTTCCTTGTTGGTAGTAAAAGTAAGCGCTGTTGTCCATTTGAAATGATCCTCCTGAATGTTTACAGTATTCAGTGCTATTTCAATGCCTTTGTTATTAGTTGCCCCGATATTCTGGTATACTTTTACAATACCTGAGGATTGTGGCAATGTCCTGACCTGTAACAGATTTGTTGTCTTTGTGTTATAAGCATCAATAGTGGCATTTAACCGGCCATTAAAGAAGTCAAGATCAAGTCCCACATTGGTAGTGGCAGACAGTTCCCAACCCAGATCAGGATTACTGGCAAGATCGCTGAATATATATCCCGGTGCAGCCACATTCCCAAAAGACATAGGATATGCAGATATCCCTGTTTGCGTACCGTATTCAGCGATACCTGAGTTACCTGCTATACCATAACTGGCTCTTAGTTTCACTGCATCTATAATCCGCCATCCGGCAGCGATAGAAGGAAAAGCTGCATACTTATGACCGGGAGCCAATCTCGAAGCACCATCAATACGCTCGGACAAGGTTAGTAAATATTTGCCTTTATAGCTGTAGTTGACCCGCATTGCATAAGACATCGATTTAGAACCGATATAAGCAGACACAAGACCTCTGCTGGTAGCATCTGTAGCACCCAGGTTATAGAACAGTTGCGAAGCCAGTGCCTGATTATATCCCCCTGCGTATAACGTATCATAATCGCGGCGGGTATAGCTGCTCAGCAATGTTACCGTGAATGAATGATCTGATATCCGCCGGGAATAGGTCATGATATTATCCCAGTTATAAAAGCGGTTATTACTGCTTCCAATACCGGCTACTGAGGTGCCTGCATCTTTCTGCTGCAGAGATGTTCCTTCAAAAAAAGTCCCTCTCCTGGTGAAGGTGAGCGTAGTTCCGAAGTTAGAACGGAATGTCCATCCTTCTGCCAGTTTAACCTCCGCATAACCATTGAGAGAAGTAACAGTCCTGAGTGCCTCATCTTTGGATATCAGTTCTCCGCGGTCATCTGTCAAAGGGCTGATCGAAGTAGTGTTACCTGCTACAGGATAGAGGTTGACATTACCGGCTTTATCATAAGGAACACCGAGTGGCGTAGTGGTTAATGCAACGCTAAGCGGATCTTTTCTGTTGTTAACCTTCTGATAATTCAACTGACTCTGGATGCCAGCCTTGACCCTGTCATTTATTTTCTGATCAATGCTTAGTCGCACCGTATAGCGCGTCATATCATTGTTCTTTAACACCCCTTCCTCTTTAAAATAACCTGCTGAAAAGTAGGCTTTAGTTTTGTCCGTACCGCCACTTACAGATACGCTGTGTTGTTGCTCCGTACCATTGTGAGTGAGCAGATCTAACCAGTTTACCCATTGTCCTTCCTGGATCGCTTTATATTCGCCTTCATTGGCAAACAATGCAGCATCATCCGGCATGGGATCTCCGGGGGCTAATGAAGCACGGTATGCTTCTCTTCTTAGTTTAATATAATCTTCCCCTAATCTTGGTTTGGGATATTGTGTAAATCCATTGATCCCGTAGAAGCCACTGTAGGATACTTTCGTTTTCCCTTCTGTTCCTTTTTTAGTGGTAACTATCACCACCCCATTTGCGCCTTGTGAACCATAGATGGCAGTTGCCGAAGCATCTTTTAATACTTCAATAGATGCTATATCTCCGGGATTCAGATTGCTGATATTACCTCCCTGCATTCCATCTATGATATACAAAGGGGTGTTGCTGCCACTGATAGATCTTGTTCCCCTGATCTGCACATCAGTGCCTGCACCAGGATTACCTGCTGTGCGGGTAATATCCATACCCGGTACTCTTCCCTGTAATGCTTCCAGCGCATTATAAGTGGGTGCCTGCATGATCACATCGGGTTTTACACTAAAAACAGCACCTGTCAGATCTCGTTTCTTTATCACACCGTAACCAATTACAACAGTTTCATTAAGGTCGCGAACCTTCATAGTATCCGGTTTGTGGATAGTGTCTTGAGCATAGGCTGTTATACAGAACAGGGTTAATAAAATAGTTGTTCTTATAACCATAAAATTATTATTGTTTAATTATTTGCTGTAATGTTTTGCGTGTAGTTTTAAAAATGGTTCCATGTTTATGGCCAGCGGGTAAACTGACCTGTTGTGATATATCCGTAAATGCTCTAAAGTTTTTTGTTTTAATGGCACGGTATTTCTTCTCTCCATAGGCATCAAAATAAATCAGCCATTCATTGTTGATCTTTACAGCAGTGGGGCCTTCAGTCAAATGTCCGGTGAAAGGTGCGGAACAATCTATGTAAGGCCCTGTTGCTTTATTTGCAAACGCTACTTTCAGATCACGTTCCGGCCGGGTGTTATCTTTCAGAACGAGTGCATACTTACTTTTCTCTATTTTTACAATCACTGCGTCTATTACACTGAAACCGGGATCATAAAAAAGTGTTGCTTTAGAGAAAGTGATGAAGTTCTTCGTAGTAGTATAATACATCCGGTGATTATTATCTTCTGCTTCTACTCCACGGGGAAACCGTTGCGGAATAGTACTGGCCCAAATGATCAGGTACTGCTGTTCTTCATCATCATAAAAGATTTCAGGAGCCCATACGTTTACCGTAGTGGGTTCATGTTCCATTACATTAATAACACGCTGATCTGACCAGTGGATCAGATCTTTTGATTCTGCATATCCAAATCCTTCATTTCCTTTCCAGCTGATGGTCCATACCAGGTGATAAATATTATCCGGACCTTTTACAATGGAAGGATCGCGTAATACTTTCCCTGGTAAAGGTTGTAAGAAAGTGTTTTTCAGATCCGTCCACTTGTAACCATCATAACTGTATAACAGATGTAATCCATCAGTAGCAGGTTCCCTGAAAGAAGTGAACATATATACTTCCTTTGCCGGACGGCAGGAAAAAAGCAGTAGGATATATAACCAGTGTTTTTTCATGCCTCAGATCTTATCAATTACCAGTACCCAATCATTTCCATTCTGTTGCTCACCGGGAGGATCAAATACCATCACACCTTTATTGCTGTAAGTGCCTATTTCTTTACTGCTGCCATCCCGTGGGTTATACCAGCTGGCCTTTACGTTTTTTCCGGAAATGTGTCCCATATTCACAGAGATATTGCGACCAGTATATGTGTAGATAAAAGCATAATCTTTACCCCTGGTGGCCAGCAGCCGCTCATATTGTTTTCCCTCTCCTGCTGCTATCAGTGACTGATCTGGAATCCGGTCAAAATAAGAATGAGAGAGCATGAGTTTTTTCAGATATAACATCTGTGCCGCTCCGGGTGCTTGAATAGCATCTGACCAATATTCTTTTACACCATACACACCGCGGCCATCTTCCGGGCGATGCATCTGCATCACGGAATTATTGCCGTAAGTATAACCGAAAGCACCTGCAAAAACAGACCAATAACCATAGCGGCGAACATCGTCTGCTGTCCATCGTGGAGCCAGCGTATCGTGCAATCCGTGCGGGATACCTTCGTAAGAAGGTTCACCGTCAATTACCGGTTTAACAGGTATGCGACGATAATCTGCCATTACATATTTCCAGTTATCTTCACCATAAGATTTCTGTGTTGTGTCCTGCGCATACGTTTGATGGCCCGACTGGAACATGTTAAATGCCAGCCATGCATCTTTATGGAACCAGTCTGATGATTGCATACGACCCCGCGGGTGAAAAGTAATAAGGTGATGTTTATCTTCTTTGTATAAAGTACTACCTATTGCTTTCCATACTGCAATAGAATCACTTCCTTTTATATCACCACCGTTCAGCCAGATGATATTCGGTTTTCCCGCATATCTCTTTGCCAGGAAAGCGGCATATGTAACAGCATCCTTTTCACTCACCAATCCACTTTTTACATTGCCGCCCCATACAGGTACTAAGGCCATATATAAACCTCTGGCAGCTGCCATATCAATAACTGTATCTACATGATTCCAATAACCGGTTGATGATTGATGCGCCACATTCATGTTTATTAATGCACTGTCTCCATATACATCCTTTGCAGTCAGTGCAGGTAAGATCATTACCTGGATCACATTAAATCCTTTCTGCTGACGGTCTTTCAGATATTGATCTGCTTGTTTCGTAGTCAGCTTGGTAAATAACAGCCAGCCTGTGTCTCCCAGCCAAAAGAAGGGTTTACCGTCAGAGGTTTGCAGGTAATGGTTATTTTTAGATACACTTAATGCCTGCTGACTATGCGCATTGAGTGAAAAGAATATTATAAATGCAATGGCGATTATTTTGTTCAGCATATGGTTTAGTATTTGAGAGACCTGGTATTGATTACTATTAGAGAAACCTGTATAGATTGTTAATGATCATAAATACACTGCGTTTGCCTGTTTTATTTCTTAATTGGGCTTTAGTATAAGATTTAAGATTAGATCTTTATTATACTTCACCTAAGCATCACGGCACACAAGGTGTATTTATGATCATTAACAATCGAGCCTCATCGGCCTTTCTGTATGCGTTTATATCCGGCGCAGCCATAGTACTACAGGTCCGGTCACCGGGTTTTTAAAATTGTTATCTTTTACATGTTTATCTGTCTGCAATACATGCCCGTCTTTTACATCTATCCAGCAGGCGTTAAATGAGCCTTTAGGAAGATTCAGTTGAATAGTGGAAGATGTGCTGTAAACAATATACTCATCACGATCGTTACGCAATGCAAACTGTGTGGAATCAGGCAGATCAACTGGTAACATCGTTGCTGCAGCAGATAGAAATCCCGATGCACCGATCACAGGAATGTTAGCCAGTGAACCACCCGCCATAAATACAGGCCAGCCAAAAGCATCATATCCATCTGCTGAATACAACACTGCTTTACCCGGATATTTACTGCGGTATTCTCTTACTGCGTGATATACCTGCTCTGCACTGCTTTTCTTAGGTTTCAGCAGTCTTGCATGCTGGCGCGGAGCCAGGTGCTGACCGCCTTGCGGTGCATATGCGCTCCCATTCTGCTGATAATACCAGTAGCGGATATCGATGAGATCTATTGCTGCTAATCTTTTCTGATCTTCTAAAATAGCATCCTGCACATCTTTGGTAGTGCTTAATCCAATGATTGCCTGCTGGCCCGTTTCTCTTTTCCAGGCAGCCACTTCATCCGTCCAGAATTGTACGAAGTGAAGCGGACCTGTAAATTCCGCTCCCAGTAACTGAATCACACTGGAGGTGCCAGAAAAATTGTTCAGACATTGGCGGATATAAGCCTTGTGCAGATTACGCCTAACAGCATATGTGGTATCATAAAATTGCGCTGACATAAATATGCGTTTACCACCTGCATAAGGTGGTGGTTCAGGGAATCCCGTTGCATTGATGTTATTGGCAGGCCGCCAGGGGAAGTCTGCATAATGTGCCCCCGCTTCTATGATATTATGCTGAAAATATTGTTGGTGTATTAATACCAATCCCTTACTATCGGCCAGGGTGGCAAATCTTTTCAGGCGATCCCAGTACCAGTGATTGTATTTGGTAAGATCATACCTGCTCAGTCCATCCCAGGCAGTTCCTTGTCCGCTGCGGGCAAAGGGTTGCTCGTAGAAGGGTGGCCATACGTCTCCGTCTATACGCATTACCCGCTCATGATCATCACGACGACGATCATACCACAAACCATAGTTATGCTCAATAGTGGTTACATGTTTTCTCTGCATTCGTGCGGTTACACTATCCAGATCGTCTGTAAAACCGGTGCCTGTGCGTCCGGGTACAAAGCGGGTGATATGAGGTCCTGCTTCTTTTACATCATAAGGTTTTATACTTCCGCGCCACCAGGGCACATCCCTTCGCCCACCAGTTAATACCGCACCATCACGTATCAGCCAACCATTGCTGATATGCATGGGTGGCAATGGTCTATCTGCAGAAGGCTTCTTATATCCGATATTGTCAATCGTATTTACACCTGCGGCATTAACAGAAATTGGATTCCTTTGTGCTGATTGAAGAATCCAGTCATATAGTGTCAATGCTGGCTGCTCTGATTGTTTGATCAGCGCTTCCGTTTGTGCTACTGTAGGACTACTGGATGCTTCGGACGTTACAGGCAGTAATTGTGCCCTTGATTTCTCTCCGATCCTATCACTCAGTTGCGCGTAATACAAACTACGGGGCTGAATATACTCATTTGAACTATTCCAGTATCCATCGCCGGCAAATTGTGCCCAGGAGCCAAATGACCAGTTATCTGCTCCCGACGGGCGATAACAGTCTATCCTTGCTGCTACACATTGCCATAACATGCTGTTTGCTGCACTCCATCCTGCTCCCTGCCCATCCTGTCCACGGTTAGGAAAACCGAGTGCCTGTCCGTCTACCTGCACATTGTCAAGTAATAAACCCGATGCCCAGCTATCAATAGCACCGCTATAACTGAAAGGCATGTATGATTCACATTGTACAAAAGCGTTTGGACCAGCAGCACAAAAACCTGTTGCAAAATCATGATAACCATATTCTGCATAGTTGCGTTGAAAAAGAGTTTGCTGTCCGGCTGTAAAAAAAGTGTTTCTGCGTTGTCCTCCAATTTCGGAAACTGGTGCAAGAGAAATGCAATCTTCTACGGTGATGCGTCTGCCAGTTTCAAGTACGGCGACAGCAGATCCGGCAAAGTGTTCAAACACTACCTGCCGTACCCAGGCATCTGTTGTATTTTCAAAAGTGATCGCCATCCAGCGATGGTCTTCATCTTTTACATTTGTTGTATCATATGTTGAACGGCATCGCAGGTTTTCAACTCCTGATTGTGAAATGCATCCGGGCCAGTGATATACGCTGATGGTACCACCGCCATAAGTTGTGTCCAGGGCTGTTGTAAGCGGAGCATCCAGTGTGAGTATATCGCCCGCGATAGCGGTAATCTTTCTATCCCAGTGAATTTCCCTTTCGCCTGGCTTCCAGCCCAGTGAAGTAATACCTCCACCAAAATGTTCAGTTCCCAGTTGCAGGAGCCATGTTTTTGTGCAGGGTCTTGTTATTTGAACAAGATCGTTTGTTTTTATTCCCTGTGGATTACGAACTCTTATTTTACGTGCATTCACCGGTACATATGCATCTATGATCTGCACTACAGGAGATAATATTTTGTTATCCTGTCCGGCGATGGTGATCAGCGTTTCCCTACTGTGACCAGTAGCCAATAACAGCGTTTCCCGGCCGCTACCCCGGAGTACAACTCCTGAAGTTCTGATATGCAGGCTACCAGCAACTTCATATATACCTTTGTCCAGCAGTACAGCACCACCTACCGGTAATGAAGAAACGTAGTCAATGGCCGCCTGGATTCGTACTGTAGCATCGCCATTCATTACAGGTACACGCACACGTACCGGCACATCCGGAATGGGAACTTCTCCCGCCATATATCCGCAATAAGAAAAATCGGGAATGCGATTGCCCAATGAATCAGCTGTGTATATTAAACGACCATCCTGTCCTACCGAAACCGGCGGGACAGGAGCAGTCTTTTTCTGTGCATACATCATACGGGGGATGCAACAGACCAATAGTATAATGAATAAGTTATTTTTCATCCCTTCGTTTCTTCCATTCGGCTTCCGCCTTTTTCATATCAATACCGGCAGCAGACAAATAATTATTGATGCGACCTTTATATTTACCAAACCATGCATGTTTCTTTTCTGAAGTGCCTGCATCCATAGCATATTCACGCGCTTCTACCAGCCAGGACATAATCTGTCGCTGCTGCTGGGAAGTGAGCTGCGGCAGCATATCGAGATAAGCACTATAGGTAACCGGTAAGACACCATAGGTCATACCATCTTTTACTTTTGTTACCTGTTCAGTAGTTAACACTGAAGATAACTTAGATAGATAACGTACATGCAGTTGATGTAATGCTGCTGTATCTTTTTCAGTATCCTTAATATCTATATACTGTTGTGCAATAATATCACGTACTGTTGCTGACTGCTGTACATTTCTTATACCCAGTGCGGCCACTATTTTATCTGCACGTTCTGTTGCAACAACGGTATAGCTTTTCTTATCTCCTTTAATATCATTCAGGAAGTTTTCAATGTTTGTATACCCGTCTCCGTTACCAACCTTTATGGCATCTGAAGCATCTTTCGGATTCAGTTTATGACGAATTTCCCATTCGTCCGGCATACCATCTCCATCAGTATCCTTATAGGGTTTCCCTTTATACTCAGGATATCCGCCTACCTGTCTGATGTCATAAATTATCCCCTGTTTATAAGAGTCTGCTCCCAAACGACGGGTGATATATTCATGCCCCAGGGTGGAAGACATATTCTCCTTATAAAGGATCTTTCCTGTTCTTACCTGCTCAATTACGCGGGCATCTACCGGATCTCTTTCAGGTAAGGTAGCACCTGCATTATCCAATACGTACTGATAGGCGTCTTTAGTCGGCATGATTGTGAAGTGAGGCATTGGCATCGGCTTATCAGACTTCATATCTTCTTTATACTTGCCTGCATCCGACAGATCTTCCACCTGTACACCACCATCCCAGTTATCTCTTGTCACTTTATCATTTCCTTCCATGATATTCCCGCTTACATATGCCCTGCCGTATTGCTGGTATTTCAACTTGCTGCGGCCGGATTCAGGCTTCAGCAAACGATGACCAACAGGATCGTCAGTAGGAGTAATAGGACCTGGTTTAAAATAGTTATTGATGATATTGAACTGTGAGCGGTAATCACCTCCATCGACTGTACGATGCTTCCAGTTAAAAACTACGTTATTAACAAAATTGAATACGCTGAACCAGCCTACTGAAGGGTTACGTCCGGCATTACACGCCCAGAGGTTGCGGATAAAAGAGCAGTTTTCACCACCCAGTGTACTACCAAAAGCATGGTTATAGGTATCAAGAGCTTCTGAGGAAATACAGTTCTGAATAGTAATATTTATTGTTGGCAGTTTCTCTTCCTGGTATCCTTCACCCGGATTGTACATGTGCCGGTAGAGAGAAATATTTTCATCCAGTCCCCAGCTGGCAGAACAATGATCTATAATGATGTTACCTATGGGATTGCCGCCTAATGCATCGTCTCTGCGCCCTACATTGGTTTCTCCACGGCGGAACCGCAGATAACGGATCACTACATCATGAGTATCTATCCAGAAGCTTTCACCTGCAATACATACCCCATTACCAGGAGCTGTTTGTCCTGCAATGGTTACATACGGAGCCCGAAGCATGATAGGCGTTTTCAGATGAATAATACCCGCCACATTAAATACGATGGTACGTGCCCCACCAGACTCGCAGGCTTCACGTAAGGTACCCGGACCATTATCTTCCAGGCTGGTAATTACAAATACTTTACCCCCGCGTCCACCAAAAGTATAAGCGCCACCACCTTCTGCTCCCGGGAAAGCAAGTATATCTGCCTGTGGAAGATCTGTAGGACGGGCGGCAAACGGAACATACGGTTTACCATGTCTTGCTTCCTGCTGAACAATGGGTAGGGCCTTCTGCCATGCTTCGTCTGCATGTTTTTTGGCGCTGTCCAGCAGTTTGTCACTTACTTCCTGTACATCCTTAGGAATTTTTGGATATTGAGCCTGTGCTTGCTGCGCGATGAAACATGCAGCTAAAAAGAAATATACTTTCATCTCTATTAAATTACGAATTGATTATTCTGAATTAGCATTCTCTATTGAACAAATCATTAAATATTATTCCAGCGGATTGAACGTACCACTACCCCATCCGGAGGTCTGTTCCAGTGCAGGATTCCTGAGAATATTTGATGTAGGAATCGCATAGAAATAATATTCCGGTAAAAATTTAATTGGATTCTGTGTATCAAGTATATCCACTGTAGTGGTAAAGTAAGTAGTGTAATCTGCTCCGTTGATATCAATGCGATCACGCAACATAATACCAGCAGCATCTGGTTTTTCCAGATCTTTTACAGTAAATGGTGCTTTCACAGCTATCTTCAGAATGTGTCTACGGGTGCCATTCAGCTGATCAAATAATTTATTACGACGCAGATCATCATATCTTTTTCCTTCAAAAGCCAGTTCTATTCTACGTTCCAGCATGATAGCGCTAAACATTTCTGTTTGTGTCATGCCAGTCTTTAATCCATACAAGCCAGTTCCACCTGCTTCAATACCAGCTCTTTTCCGGATAGCAATCAGCAGGTCATAAGCTTCCTGTGTACGTCCTGTAGCATTTGCGCATTCTGCCAGGTTTAGCATTACTTCTGCTAATCGCAGTTCTATCCAGTCTGTTTTTCCTAGTTTAGTATTATCCTTAATGGTAGATGTATTGAGTCCTTTACGACAGTAGAAACCAGTTACCGAAGGTTTATTCTTATCGTCTGTAATACCAGTGTATAACCATTGTTTACGTCCCGTTTTATTACTCAGTGGCCAGATACAACCATTGTAAGCAATAGTAGCATCAAAACGGGGATCGCGACCCTTCCAATAATATACTGAATCATAACCGGAGGTTGCATCTGTGATTGCCGCTCCGTTTTTCATAGGAAAAGCTCTGACCAGATCCAGGGTAGGCTGATAGGAACCACCACCGCCATTGGATTCGGAGTTAGGACGGGCTGCATCTTCAAAAGTACTGGCCTTGTTTGCTCCGTCAAAAGATCTCAGCATAATCACTTCTTTATTTCCGGTGCCTTCATCCAGCCATACATTGGCAAAACTGGCAAACAATGCATAGCCATCAATGAGCAATGTATCATAAGCCGCTCTGTTGGCTTTATAGGCACGTTCCCAGCGCGCCGGATCATTAGTGGGATTAAACTGCGGACTGGCCCAGAACAGCAGCATACGGCCTTTTATACCTAATGCTGCACCTCTTGTAATACGACCACGATCTGCACTTCCCCAGCTAGCGGGCAATGAAGTAGCCATATCAAAGTCACGCGCAATAGAGTCTATACATTCAGATGTTTTATTGCGTTTTACCTGGAGGTTATCTGTTACCCAGTCTTGCGGATAACTAATATATGGCACACCGCCGTAAAGTTTTACCAGCTGAAAATAGACCCATCCTCTTAAAAAATAGGCCTGTGCTTTTATTTTAGTTTTCACATCCAGCGGTAATGCGCCCTGTTCTATTTCCGTAAGCAGAATATTAATTTTACGGATGTAAGCCCAGGCATTATTTGATGCATTACCACCGAAAAAGTCAGTCACATTATCTACTGATAGTTGTCCGTACCACACCTTTTGTTCGCCTCCGTTATAATCATCTGCCAGATCATGAATAGCAGTAGGCAATGCAGCGGAACCAGCCAGGTTAGGCCATGTGGGCATGGAAATATCATAGAGCCTGTTCAGGTAAAGCGTAGCAGTAGATTCAGCATCCCAGGTACGTTCATCTATTCCCGAGAGATCTGTTTTATCCAGGATTTTTGAGCAGGCACTAAGTCCTGCCAAAATTGAAATACATATCAATAACTTTCTCATAAACTCAGATTTAAACCGAACGTATAGGTACGGAGTGCAGGATAATCTATTGCCAGGTTGGTAGCCGGATCTTTGTAAGGTTGATTATTAATGATTGACCATAAGTTGGTGCCGGTAACGAAGAACCTAAGGTCAGGAATCTTCCATTTTGCTGACAGTTCCTGAGGCAATCCATAAGACAACATCATATTATTTACCCGCATAGTTGTACCACTGCGTACCCAGAAATCAGATACTTCTTTGATGAGTGGTGAATTGATGAGTGGATACTTTGCATTAGGATTTTCGGGCGACCATGAATCTTTCCAGATAGCCAGTGAGCGTTGATTCTCTGTTGCCGGTGTTCTGGCAGTTTTATCATACGCCTCATATCCACCTACCTGCAGACCAATATTGGCGCTCAGTTTAAAGGTTTTCCAGGAAGCTCCCAGAATAAAGCCTACCCCATAAACGCTTCCACTTCTTGGTGCAATACGGGTTTTATCATTTTCATCAATCTTACCATCTTTGTTAATATCCTCAAAGTTCATGTATCCGGGAATCAATGTCGCCCCGTCAATTGTGTAACCAGGATTCTTCAAAAGGAAGGCATCTACTTCCTTTTGTGTACGCAAAATGCCGGTAGACTTATACCCTTCCATACCATTATCTGTTCTGCGACCAATAGGATTTTTCCAGGCGGTATCTCCTGCTCCGTAGAATTTGCGGATCACCTTATTATCGCTGATGGCGAAGTTGATACCTGCAGAGAATTTAAGATCTTTCGTAATGGAACCATTATAGTTCAGCATGGCTTCCAGTCCCCAGGATTTTAACCTGCCATAATTCTGATCGGAGATACCACCACCAAAGGTAGTAGGCACGGTACTGGTGGGTTGCATCAGCATATCGTAATTATAACGATGGTACAGATCGATCGAAAAATTAAGACTGCGGTTCAGCGCGGTTCCATCAAATCCAAGATTCTTGTATAATGCGCGTTCCCAGGTGATAGAAGGATTTGGAATATCATTGTTGCTTAATCCGCTCGTGTATGTGCTACCAAACAGCATACCGGTGGTTTGTGTATAGCGTTCTTTATATTGGTAGTTTTTAACGGCATCATTACCGGTTAATCCTACCTGGAAACGTATTTTAAAATCATTTATAAACTTCACATGTTCTTTGAAGAAATTCTCTTCAGACAATTTCCAACCCACTGCTACAGATGGGAAATATCCCCACTGCGATGTTTTGGGGAAGTTTGGGGAAGCATCTGCACGGAAAGTAGCTTCGAGCAGGAATTTATCCATGAAAGCATAGTTAAGTCTTCCCAGGTAACTCATTCTTCCACCCTCAGCTGCTGAGCCGGAGTTATCGTAAAAGGATTTGTCCTGGCTGAATGCAAACAGCTGATCGATACCAGGGATTACCACTTGTTCACGACGGGTATCAAAATTATCACTCTGTGTTTCGCTCTGTTCAGCTACAAGTATCAGGTTAACATCATGTTTGCCGAATTTCCGTCCGTAGTTCACAGACTCATTCAACTGATAGTTGGAAGTACCGCCATATGATTCCGTCATCAGGTTACCGTTCTTAATCAGAATACTTGGATTGGCGGTAGTCAGCTGATTGGTGAAAATCACATTCTGTGTACCAGTATGTGTGCCTTCCTTCACAAAGTTGTAGAGCGAGTAAGGCAAATAATATTCCTTCCCAAAGTTGTTACGGGCATTACGGGCATACTGTACGCGGAATGTTAATCCTTCTATAGCAGGCACCTTATAATCCAGACTCGCATTGATGGTTTGTCCCTGAGATTTCAGTTTGCTGTAACTACCTGTTTTCACCAGCTCTCCGGGGTGCCAGCCTGGCACGGAAGAGTATACCGGTCTACCATCAATGTACATAGGTACCCATCCGGGAGTAAGCAATAGTGCACTCACTGTAGCACTCATCTGATCTGACTGTTCTGTTAATCCTGATTGTACAGTTTTAGGTGTAGGTCTGTTGGTTAATGCATTATCGGTAGAGAAGGAAATGGTTGTTGTAAGATTATCGGTGATCTTTGCATTGATACCCATACGTAACCCGTATTTTGTTACATTCAGATCACCCACATTACCGTTTTCCTTGTAATAGTTTCCACCGGCAAAAAAGGTGAGTCGCTCTGTTCCCCCGCTCACACTGAGGGTATGACGACTTAGATGAGAGCTTTTCCATACATCATCTATCCAGTTGTTATTATGTGTTTTAAGATATGTTAGCTCATCTGGTGTATAATATTTGTTTGCATCAACATCTTTAAGGCTGGTGTATTTATTATTCAACAATACTGCATGGTCATAGCCTGTCAGCATTTCCGGAATGTAGGTAGCAGAAGAGATCCCATATGAGCCAGCATAACTGATGCGTGGTTTTCCGGGACGTCCCATTTTTGTTTTTACCAGAATAACGCCATTTGCACCTCTTGCACCATAGATAGAAGCGGCGGCATCTTTCAGGAAGGTGACACTTTCAATAAGTGTAGCATCCAGGTTATCGAAATCCTGTTTGGTAAGCTGGAAGCCGTCAATTACAAAAAGTGGATCTGTAGAGGAGCCGGTAGCTGCCCAGGTAACAGGGTTTCTTATAGTGAGTGAAGTAGTAGCTCCCGGCCGGCCCGATGCCTGAGAAACAGATACACCAGGTACTTTATTCTGCAGTGCAGTGGCCAGGTTGGCCACTGGCAGATCTTCAATCTCGGATGCATTCACAGCGCTAACAGCACCTAATACATTCGCTCTTTTCTGAACACCATATCCTATGATTACAGTTTCATTAAGTGATTTCACATCTTTTTCCAGATATACAACATCTATGGCTGTACGACCATTTACAGGAATTTCCTTTGTTACATATCCCATTTGGGAAAAAATGATTGTAGAGTTTTCATGTACTTTCAAAGAATAGCTACCGTCTGCCAAAGTAGTGGTCCCTTTGTTACCTACTTTCACTCTTACGGTAACACCCGGTATACCGGTACGATCCTCCCTTGACAATACTTTCCCCTTGATTATAATTTCTTTAGCCTGCGTTATAGAGTCGGCAGTAAGCGTTGGTTTTACATACGCGGTTAGTTGTCTCGCAACAGCCGTCGTATTAACAAACAACATCCCTATCAGGAGTTGTGTCCCCGAAAATAAATTCTTAATCATTACCTGAATGATTTAATGCATACAAAATAGAGGGATATATAACATGGGTTTTTGATTCATGCTAATAACCTGCGGAAAAAATCTTATGACCTGAACTTTAAGATAATGGTTGGAAGATCATTAGTTAGCACATGGTTGAATACATACTTTTTCATACTGGAATTTTGAGCAATTTTTCAATTAACGATAACAAAAATACTTGTATAATAACATGCCAATCTACAGCTGATATACCTTGCAACAGTGGAATTGTTTAATCTTAGTTGTGTCGATATGACACTAAAATATTTTTCAATCTACAGAATAATTCAGACCCGGGAATAATTATTTACGCAATCGTTGCCGGAAAATTTAAAAGAGTTTGTTTCTGAAATACCAAGCGAAGCCTGGTGTTGCAGAAACAAACTCTTAATTGAAATGCACTAGAAAAGTTTAAGATGGATATAATTAGTCTTCTTTCAGATTGGTAACACCGGCAGGAAACGTTAATAACAAAAACAGGACAATGAGAATTACCCATTGTCCTGTTTTTTTGTTCAGATTTGTTGTAATATTCAGAAAAGCCAGGATTACTATTCCCGTTTTTTATAAAAAGCCTGCTTAAGATGGATCCCGGATTTCGGCGTTACCACTAATGGTATTTTTTCTACTAATGTCTGGCTGCTATCCAATCCGAATGCCTTACTATCAGAAGTTGCCAGTTTATTGATTGCAAAGTAGCTATTGAGGATAAATCCTTCCCCAACTGAGAATTCATTATCATATGACAGCATATTCTCAAAAATAACAAACTTATAATTCCCCAGGTTTTCAACTGCAAGGGCAGGGAAACGGCTTAGTATATCCAGCTCCTTATTCTGGATCATATCTTTCACCACATTACGGAACATCAATCCGATTCTTGGTTGTACCCGGAAGCCTAACATAAAATCCACCCGGATCACATTTCCATCATTCATTTCTTCTACTCCGTATTCCATTGTATATGGTTCATCGGTACGTTCAATATGAATGAGCCAATAAATATCTGCCCGTTTAGGACTGTGCTGAAATATAGAGGTCAGTATTCTTTTTTCAATCTGATGGGGAAGATCAGCTTTCGTAAGGTAAATCAGGTGTGAAGTTGTTTTAGGCACACTCCTGTCATTACTCAATGTTTTTATTTCCTGTAAGTGTTTATCCAGATTAATGAAGCTCAGAAAACGGTTAGTGATCTTACGGGCATTAAACCAGATGTACATAGTAGAGATCAGTCCTACTTCAAAAACCAGGAAGAAAAGGCGTTTTACAATCTTTACAGCATTGGCTACAAAGAAAGAAGATTCCACAGCAATGAATAATACCATGATCAATGAAACCACCCACAATGGATAATGTTTTACATAACGAAGGAAGTAAAACATAAGTACTGTGGTCATCAACATGGCAATAGTAATTGAAAAACCATAAGCTGCCGTCATTGATTCACTGGTGCGAAAGTATAATACCACCAGGAAACAACCTGCACAAAGAATCCAGTTGATACTTGGAATATAGATCTGACCACGGATATTAGTAGGGAATTTCACTGTAACCTTAGGCCAGAAATTTAAACTAATCGCCTCACTGATCAGGGTAAAAGAACCACTTATCAACGCCTGGCTGGCAATAATAGAAGCACATGTAGCGATAAAGATAGAAGGCAGCAGAAACCAATGCGGTACAATCGCGAAAAATGGATTGGCTCCTCCGAGGCTGCTTTTATTTTGCAACAGAGTCCAGGCACCCTGCCCGAGGTAATTGAGAATGAGTGTAATTTTTACAAAGATCCAGCTTATTTGTATATTTTTCTTTCCACAATGTCCAAGGTCTGAATATAATGCTTCTGCCCCGGTAGTACACAGGAACACGGCCCCCAATAACCAGAATCCCTTAGGATGTTCTATAAGCAGAGCAAGACCATATTTAGGATTGAGTGCATGGAAAATATAAGGATAATGAATGATCTGGCTGATACCCAAAACACCCAGCATCAGGAACCAGAGGAACATGATTGGTCCAAATGCACCACCAACAACTTTAGTCCCAAAACGCTGGAAAATAAAGAGTAACAAAATAATTACAAGTACAATTTCCACTACCAGGCTATTACCGGGGACGATCACATTGTTCAGTCCTTTTACCATATTCAGCCCTTCAATTGCAGAGGTGACTGTAATCGGTGGCGTAATGATTCCATCAGCAAGCAGAGTACCAGCACCAATAATTGCAGGGAATACAAGCTTTGGTCCAAACCGCCGCACCAGGGCGTATAAAGAGAATACACCTCCTTCCCCTTTGTTATCTGCGTTAAGGGTAATAATTACATATTTAAATGTTGTTTGCAGCGTAAGTGTCCAGAAGATACAGGAAATAGCGCCGAATACCAGCTGTTCATCAATAACACCACCTTCATTCATGATGGTTTGAAATGTGTATAGTGGAGAGGTTCCAATATCACCATAGATAATTCCAAGTGCTATTAACAGTCCAGCGGTAGTGATCTTTTTAAAATGATGATGATGAGCATCCATATTTTAAGTTGTAAGTAAGGGAAGCAGCCGGCTTAAAAAATTTATAGCCCACGCATAATCGGCAACAAAACTATGATATTAAAGCCCCATGGAGTTAATGCCAGAGCACATTTTAAGGACATTTTAATTACGGATATCCGCCCCAATCCCAGAAAGCATACGATTTTGCTTCCTGGGGAAGGAGCGGAAAAACCAGGCCACTATGCCTGTCCCACCATACCATACCTGGATGTATCCTGCAGGCTCCAGTCAATATTTCCTCTTACAATCATCGCCAGGCAAAAAGCATATTTATATACTTCTTCGTCTATCTCATCATTAAATGAGGGCAATGAATGGAAGATCCTTTCAAACTGGATCATCTCCTGGTTATGCAGTCGTACTGTTTCATTGATAGCATTTTCAATGTTCAGGTTTTTTTCTTCCTGCATTACCAGTACCAGGTTATGCATGTCGCCATGTTCCATTTCTTTATTCAAAGAATACAGATCATTTGCCCAGCAACCCAGGTGGCCGCAAAGCATAGTGAGGTTTATTATTTTTTTATGACTGATGATATTGGCCGGCAGGTGTACCTGCTCCGTGAGTTCAATGAGCGTAGCCGCAATATGAGCCCCGCCAATGAGGGGACGGCTTTCGATATAATCTGCAATGGACGGTATTTTTGCAGCATTTACATTTTTGTTCTGCCAGTCGACTGCGCTGAATAATTTCAGCATATCCTGTACAAATTTCTCCTGGTATTGAATAGAAGTGCAATCCTTCATTCGTTTCCATACATCGGTTAGTGCTGCCAGGATATTACCACCTGACTCCAATGTATAACTGCGGTCGTTTTTTAATATTTCGAGGCAGGAATACAGGAGTTTTTTCAGGGTTTCCGGGTTCTGGGTTTCTTCGTTTTTATTATCAAAAACATCGTCCAGCAAAAATAATAATACGAGCAGGTCATTGGCAAGACAGAGCCTTGAATATTCTGCGGTTGGATAAAACCGCGAAGTCATATAGGCAAATCTTGATTCTGTGTAACCTTTGATATCATCGCGGATACGGAACTCTTCCACCCATTTGGAAGTATGTGATTCGACCGCGCCTGCGTACGGGCTGATCTGGGAGTTGAAAGGACAATACAATTCTGGAATGCTAATAGATGAGTAATACATGACAAATGATTTAGAAGGTTAAAAAAGTCTTTATCATTTGAAATATAGAAAAAATGCATCCAAAGAAAGGGAGGGGTATTACAACATGGTAGGGTTATTATATATAAATAGTTATATTAATTTATCAGCTAAATGTAAGATAATTAAACTTGACGATTTCATTATATAACTGGTTGAATGATGATATAGGTTTTATGATATAACCGTCTGCACCCAATATTTTAATTTCTGTGATTGTTTCTTCATAAGCATCGCTGGAGCAGATGATTACCGGTACATGTGATAATAATTGATGTGATTTGATTTTTTGTAACATTTCCTTTCCGGTGAGGCCGGGCATATTTAAGTCGAGCAGAATAACATTCGGCGTTTTTTCTTCCGAAAGCAATAAGGCTTTATCCAGGGTATCTGCGACCATTACTTCGCTGACCATTTTAAACAGCATCCGCTCTGCTATCATCCTGCACATAGGATCATCGTCTATCACCAGAACACTCATCGGCAACAGCTTATTCTCTCTTTCCGGTGATGTTATGATCCGTGCAGAAACACCTCGTTCCAATGGTATGGAAAGAGAGAATGTACTTCCCATACCCATCTTGCTTTTCACGATAATACTTCCACCAAGAAGGTTTGCAAAATGCCTTGAAATGGTAAGTCCCAACCCGGTAGCTTCTGTGCTCTGCCCGGCCTGTGAAACATAGGGATTAAAGATCTTTTCGATATAGGCTTCTTCAATACCATCTCCTTCATCTTTTACATCTACATTAAATACCATTCCGAGACTGGCATATACATTTATGTGTATTGTTGAATTATTGTGTGTGAACTTGATCGCATTTGTCAATAAGTTGATAATAATTCTATGCAGTTTTGCGGCATCTGTTATAATGTATTCCGGGATCTCATCAGAAATATTACACTCAATATTTATAGACCTGCTATCTCCTAATATCTGGTAGGCAGAAGCTCGTTTTTCAAACCATTCTCTTATTTCTATAGAAGACTTTATAATCTCGTCATAAACTCCGGATTCCATTTTCCGTAAGCTCAGTACATCATTCATTACCAGTTTAGCATCCTGTAGGGCAAAGTACATATTCAGGAGATGCTTTGATTCTACCAACACCTGCTCCTCGTTATTGCCAGAAGGGTCAAAGCATTCATTTAAGATACTTTCTATTACATTAATAGATCCTCTAAGGTCATGGCTTGTTTTAGTAATAAAGTCACTTTTCGAGTCGTTCTTCTTTTCTACCCGGCCAATCCATTTAAGGAAATCCGTGCTATAGAAGTTCACCACTAAAATATTAAGGATAACCACCGCAAAGAAGATCATGGCAGATATGATCCTTCCCTGATCTGCAGAATAAGGCAGGTGCTCAACTGTTCCATAGTAATAATTAACTTCCAGGGAAAGGGTGACGATGAACAATGCCGCAATACTAAAGATCTGATATAATCTTTTGGAGAATAATAGAAAACTCAGGCTTACCAGAAATATAGAGATTCCTTCTATACATGCTGCCGGACCAATGATCAGTCCAAAAAAGAACATGCCGAAGAGATGTGTATAGAATACGAGTAATGCTGCGGCGTTAAATTTATGTTTTGTATTGAGGACTACCACCATTGACAATACTACTACCTCTACCCAGGGGTAAACCCACATTTCCCAGTTACGTGTCACTGCATACAGAATAGGGCCCATTATGAACGCCAGCAATAAGGGAATAACGGCCATTACATTTACAATAATAACTATTGTCCGCTTCCCATTTTCCTGCAATACGTCAGTTCCTGCTCTGATCAGGCTAATAATAGAGTACTTTTTTTGAGGTTTAGTCATAGTGTAACCCTGTAGGATATTTTCATGCCCGCTTCAACTCGCCAAGATATTATGGTTAAAAATAATTGCTAAGTTAACAAAAATAAAGCGCTGCACTGATAAAAATCAGGCAGCGCTCATCACGTTATGCTATGCTATGGATATAAAATGTTAACGGACCGGCTGGCTATATGATGTTTTTCATATGGAATTGATGATACTTAAGTAATGCGAATTACAAAACTTTCATACAGTAACTGTCCTATGCTATCATTTCATATTTAAATAAATTATATTAAGTACATTAACAAACCAACATTAATAGCAGGCTGTTAATATCTATAATATTCATAATTTTGCGACACATATGGCAAACAGGGTTATTTTACTTGTGGATGATGATATGGATGATCAGGAGCTTTTCGGAGAGGCTATGGCAATTGTCGATAGCTCTGTAACCTGTCATTTTGCATCTGACGGAGAAGAAGGATTACGCATGTTTGAGGATAATGCATTCAGTTGTCAACTGATATTCCTGGATCTGAATATGCCTAAGATGAATGGCAAACAGTTTCTCGCAGCAATCAAGCAGAATAAGGCTTTCAGCAATATCCCGGTTATAATCTTCACTACCTCACTACGGGAAAAAGACGCCATAGAAACTGCGGGTATGGGTGCCGCTCATTTCCTTACCAAACCTTCCAGCTTTGGCGAACTCTGCAAACAACTGGAAGATATCTTAGCTATGGAATTAAGTTAAATTTCAGGGCTGATAGAACGTATCCGAACATTGGATAAATGGCAAAGATTTCCTAAACATACAAAGCGGAGATATAGTCATCCTACGTTCATCCTACGTTAAAAACGTAGGATGAACGTAGGATGACTATATCTCCGCTCTATTTTTACAGTATTTTCTTATCTCCATCTACGGAATAAATGTCCATAGATCGTTTCATACTTTTTCCATCTGCACTGATCTCTTTATTATATATAGAATAATCAAGGTCATGGTCATTGTTATAATCTCCCAGTTTCCTACGGTTCATCTTCTCATTAGATTCAATAACGTACTCTTTAATCACTTTATGTTTCTTATCCAGTTTCAGTAATATATTGCTCCAGAATTCTCCGGCTACTACTGAAAAGAGCTGCATATTTATCATGATATATTCATCATCATAAAACTTAAAATATGCTATTGATACAGGGATCAGGCTACCGGCATTCCTTATGCTCAGGCTTGACATGAACAGGGAATTATTCACCGAAATAGCCGGTTTATCCTGTGTCCATCTTTTAAATCCAGGCGTTCTTTTAGGTGTTCCTACTTTATTAATAACCTCTACTTCAGACATTAAATAAGTGGTACATTCCATTCCATTAATGGTATCTTCAAAGAAGATAACTTTTTGTTCTTTTTTCAGATAAAAAGATGCAACAGTTACATCATGTGACATGAAATTCTTTACCGGCTCTTTGAAAACAGATGGCTTTTTAGGAGGCATTACTGCTTTTTCTTTCTGTTTCGCAGACGCAACTTTCTTTTTTTGGTCAGTTTTTACCGGTTGTTTCTTTTGAGAGTATGCTGTAAGACTTAAAACAGATAGACTAAACAGGAATAGTAACTTGGTAAACTTAAAACTCATTTTAAAAAATTTAATCAGAGAACAATTTTATCATTATTAATCGGTGTCATTTTCAAATTAGAAATCTGAAACTATTACCGGTAACGGGTTTGCTAAAAAAGGAAAGGTTCTCGGATAAAGAATGGCTGAAGCTGTGCTGATTACATAAACATGGAAAAGAAGATCGTTTGCCGGGATGGCGACGTGAGAAGATACATTCATCTTAGGTTTCGTATTTTTCATAGGTATATCAGGACTATAATTTCATAGCTGCCTCCCACATAGAACAATCGGCAAAAGCCGGCTCTTGGGTATAATTTATACCAGATCAACCCATTATAAAAAAGGGCAATTTATCGGTATTGGGCGTCCAAATTTACTCACCTATTTCCATAAAACACAAAAAAACCTAATAAATATTGTTTATCAATGAGTTGTATTTTCAATTTTAAGCCATTTTGTGGAAAATCTGTGGATAAGAGGGTAAAGGGGCTGACTGAAAAAGGTGTCTTCCCGGATAGATAAGACCCTTTTGCTTTTAGTCAGCTCCTCATTTTATTAATTTTTCCGTTCCAATACCTCTACCCTTTCCGTATGTTTTTCCAGTTCTTCCGGATAAAACCAGGGGTCTCTGAGTTTCTTTTCCGAAAACAACGTTAACTGATCACCATTATGAGGGGAAGAAACTTCCGAAGAATTACCATAACTGAGTAAAACCCGGGCATTGATCCTTTTGCCAAACTCCACCACGCCTACCCAGGAATCACCTGCCCCAACAGACAGTTCCTTACCATTAGCCTGACCGGGGGAGGCTACACGAAAAATTCCCAGGGAACCATCAGCACCATTTGCAGGCAGATTAATATTATTGCGTTTCAGCCTGTAATACTGTCCCCAGGGCACGTCCAGCGTTCCAAAGGTAGTTTTCACTTCATTGGCAGCCTGTTCCAGCAAAAGCACTGCATTGGCCGGATTGGCCAGTCCGTAGGGCGTTGTAGTAGGATGTTTGGTATCCCAGTGATGGGTATAGTTTGCTTCATCGGCAGGATGAAATTTCATTGCCCAGGCAAAGAACAACACCATACCCTTACTATCCACATCGGCCGACCGGTCCCATTTCATCAATATCTCCTTTGCTTCTTTTGCAGTGGCGGAGGAAGAAGCATCTACCGCTTTGAACAGATCATCCAGTACCCTGTCTGCCAATCCTGAATGTGTAGATAGTTTATAACTAACCAATTCATCGAAAGTGATGGAACTATCGCTCAGTAACATATTTGCCGAACGCTGGGAACGCATAGACATAAAATCCGGTGACATATACGCTGGATAATCAGCCTGGTGCAATGCCTGTGGCACGGTGCAGGTCCACGGCGGGTCATTCGCATTTTGCAGCCATCCTGTAACGGGATTTTTTAATTTAGGCAGATCCCTATAAGGCAGGGCCGCTTTCCAGATGTCCTTTGATGCGGTGCTGGGAATGATCTTATTCCAATAGTACCAGTCACCATAACTGCGGGCTGGTACCAATCCATTGAATATGTAAAAAATATCTCCATGCACGTCTGCATACAGCACATTCCAGAAGGGAATCTGCGCCATCTTTAATGCCGATTCAAACTCTGTGAGGTTCCGGCTGTTTGCCATCTTCCACCATTGCAGCAATGCATCGGGATGATCAGTTCCTGCCATATGAATAGCCAGCGCCTTACCCACTCCTTTCCTGATCACAGGCCCATACTCACTACTCAGAACCTCGATCTGCTGCTCACTCATGGCTCCATCCTTTCCTTTGATTTTAAGCGTTTTTTTAATGCGGGTAAAATCTTTGCGATGGTTATCCAGAATATACCCGCTATCCTGCAAGGTCAGCTCGTAGGTATCAGCATTATCGAGGGTATTATTGGTATGTGTCCAACCCAGGTCTTTATTAAATGCAATGCCAAAGCCAGGAAATCCCAACAAGTGAGCACCGTGAATGCTTTTATCGCCAATGTTCAATTGCGATTCAAACCAGGTAAATTCTTTCAGCCAGGGCAAATGAGGGTTCTGTACCAGCATTGCATGACCGGAAGCTGATCTTTTAGGTGCCACAGCATAACCGTTCGACCCCATGTCTTTCCACTGGGTAGTTCTTCCCAGATCTGCCCCACCCACAAAGCGGGTAAAGAAAACATACATGGCGTGCAGGTTAATGTCGTCGGTAGTGATGGGCAATATCACCTTGTTTCCGGGTTTTACTACTTCCGGATGTGCTTTTATATAATCGTTCATGCCAGCAACGAAAGCATTCAGCATAATCTTCGTCTGGGGATCCTGCTGTTGCCGCCAGGAATTAGCCAGTTCGGGGAATCCCAGGGCATTGATCAACTTATCCTCGGGCAGGTGTTCTATCCCCCAGTATTCCGCCCCACGCCCCCTTGACTGACCATATAACTCCAGGAGCAGATTAGCATGTTGTTGCATCTCCGCCCATCCCTGAGCATAGAATAAGTCCTTTTCTGTGTTGGCGTAAATATGAGGTACGCCCCAGGTATCCCATATAATCTTAATTGGGTCTGCTTTACAGGCAAGGCCAGAAAAAAGGAAGCACGCCATTAGCAGGCAATACGTCGATTTGGTTCTCATAATAGATTATTTTCTGAAAAAGGTGAAGATGGGTTACATTTTGATTTTATATAAATATCTTAATTTTTTACAATTGACCAAATAAAATAGAAGGTAATGTCTTTACTGCTATATCGTATTAGAAGTATTTCAACCGGTGCTTTACGGAGATGATGTTTTTGCTGCACCTCAGAACTACCGCGAACCGGAAGAGATTCTAATAGTATAAAAATTATGAACTGAGATGGCTATTACTTCATCGGATTTTTGGTAATTTTTTTATGAAAAATTTTTCTATTCAAAATAATATTTCTTATCTTCGTAGAGACATAGTCTGCCACCCCTCTGTTTACACGGGCAAATCTGGCAGGCTCTTTTTTTTTATACCATTGTAATGTTAACATACCAAGTTCCCTCAATTACTATACCTGAGCAAGTAGAGCTTCTCAAGGCCAAAGGATTAACGGTAGATTCTGCAAATGATGTGGAACGCTGGTTATCTCATGTTAGTTATTCCAGACTTAAAAACTACGCAGATAAATTTAAGAATGCTCAGACGGGTAATTTTGTACCTAATAGTACCTTTGATCAGGTTATTAAATTATATCTTTTTGATAGGGATTTAAAGTTTGTTCTTTTTGATGCTATAGAAACAATTGAGGTAGCAATAAAGACATTAATTTCCAACTCAATGGCTCATGTTCATGGTACACATTGGTATATGGAAAGACAGCATTTCTTACCTTCATTTAACTTTGATGATTTCTTAACCTCAGTAGAAAAGGACACATTAAATTCCGATGAATATGCCGTTAAGCGCTACAGACAACGTTATAGTGAACCTCATCTACCTCCATGCTGGATGATTTTCGAATCACTTTCTTTTGGTACTATATCAAAAATATTCGAACATTTATCAGATAGAACTATAAAATTAGCTATCTGCTGGAAATACAATTTGCCCGACAATGTTTTTGTAAATTGGCTTCACTGTATAACTCAATTGAGAAACAGATGCGCACATCACAGTTGTATAGTTTACAGATCAATGGCTAAAACTATTATCTTGCCTTCGCGATCTAAACACCGGTTCTTAGAAGAAGTTGGTAAAATAGATTTAAGCAGCCTTTATGCGACGCTCTGTTGCATGCAATATCTTATCAATAAAATACAGCCTGGATCTAATTTTAAGAATAAACTGCTAACACTGATTGATAATAATCCTGATATGGATTATCAACATATGGGATTCACTGAGAATTGGAGAAAAGAGCAGATCTGGACGTAAGTTTATAATAATCTCTTATAAATCTCATAGTTCTCCGTATCAAAACAGACAAATACTACCTCCTCAATACTATCATTCTTTTCTAAAAAATCTCTGACTGTTTTAATAGCAATCGCGGCCGCTTTCTCTTTAGGGAAATGATAAATCCCCGTACTGATATTCGGGAAAGCAATTGTCTTTACCTCGTTCTCTATCGCCAATTCCAAACTGTGCTGATAAGCATTTCTCAATAACTGCTCTTCCTCAGCATTCCCTTTATTCCATACAGGACCAACCGTATGAATTACATAAGTAGCTGGCAGATTACCAGCGGTGGTAATTACAGCCTCCCCCGTTTTACACCCTCCCTGGCGCGCACGGATCAGCTGGCATTCTTCCAGGATAGCTTTGCCTCCTGCCCTGTGGATAGCTCCATCTACACCCCCACCGCCAAGCAAAGATGAATTGGCAGCATTGACAATTGCATCAACAGCTAATTGAGTTATATCTCCCTGGATTAGTTTTATTCTTGTGGTCATGGATTGAAGTTAGTACCAGAATAACAAATATCGTGCATTATATAGCAGATTTCCGGCGATGATCGCCGCAAATCTACTAACCTATAAACTACATTTTTTCTATCTCCTCCAAAAACATCATTACCTTCTCCTCTGCGGCTGTATGTAATACAATATCCTTGCCGAACAAGCTTTTTCTAAGATTACGATAAAGCGTTATAGCATTCTCAATTGCACTTAGCAACGATAATCTATTATGTTCTGTCATTGTTAATTTCAATGCTGCAAGGTCATTATCAGGAAGCATACTTTCTACTTTCCGGACACCTCTTGGTAAATTCCCGTTTTTTATATGCAGTAATGGTCCTAATACTACCATTCTTAAAAAACCGAAAAAATCCATCGCTTCAAAATATTCACCTCTCCCTATTTTCAGCAATGCGTAATGAATCCACACCCAGAAACGGTCTTCAATCCACTGATAATCCGGATAAGGAAATGTAGCCGTTGTTTGATCAATTACCTGTTGTAATTGACCATCTGTATCCCAAAGTATAGTTGGTGTTTCTATACGGGATTGGAACTCCTCAATTGTTACAAACTTGATATCAACATGCAATAACGGATTATCATAAAGACAAATCAATAGCCTGGGTTCACCAACATGTTCACCTGTAAATGCGGTTAAGAGTGTTCCAAACTGATTAGCATATTCCAACATTTTCTCTTTGCTACCAGAGATCTTTTCTTTTGTTACCAGGATGAGGTCAAGGTCGGAGAATTCATCTATCTCATTAGTGAGCCAGGAGCCGGCAACTGCCAGTCCTATAACATCACTGTCTTTCTTAATAAAACTGGTTACTTTGTCGGCAAATTGTTTTTGCATTATTTCATATTGTAAGCCTAAAAGTTAAGAATATTTGGCAAATGTGAAAGCAAGATTATAAATTAAATAACTACAGGGCTAGCCAATATTGACCAGCCCTGCTTAAGGGTTATATTGAAGGGAGCGGGTAAACAGTTACGGACGTTTCAGCAATCGCCATTCCGCTTGCTGCCACAAATTGCCACTACCTACAGCAGTAACAGTGTAGCGATAGAATTTATAAGCATCCTGGTTTGAAAAAGTATACTTCACCGTTAGGAAGCGTGAACCAAATGTCTGGTTTGTACGCTGATCCAATATTGTCCAGTCCACACCATCATTAGATCCTTCTATTTTCCAGTTCTTGGGATCACGACCCGGTGCATCGTTGGCCGAAGTAATGGTGTAAGCACCGGTTATTTGCGGTGTAGCAAACTCCAGCTGCATCCAGGCGGAGGTAAAACTACCTAACAGAAATTTAGTGTTCACATTGTTATCAATCAGCTTAGGTGAGTTTTCATTTGTATTTCCATTATCATACTGCACCGTGTATTTAATATTTGTATTGGTGATATCCGTTTCGATCAGCCTGGATGGATCCAATACCATTACAAGCGTACGTTTTACTGAATCCAACAGGTGTTTGGTAGGTTCGCCGAGCGTAATAGCCAATGCGGGTTTGTTCAGTTCATACATTCTTAATGCATCCGTCTTTACTATTACATTGAACTTTGCAACATTGGTATTGGCTGGGAAACTGATACTAGCAGGCAATGTATAATCATCTCCTTCCTTCAGTAATACAGAACCTCCCAGCGTACCATCATCAATCAATGATTGTGCAGTGTCTGGTGCAGCACTCACACTTAGAGTAAATGCACTTCCTGCAACACCACCCAGAGAAACGCTTACCGGGAGTATCACTTCTTTAGTGCCTAATATATGATCCGTACCGGATGGTTGCTCCAAAATTTTTCCGGCTTCCGTAAAAGAGACATAGTGGATCTCTGACTGACGGATGATATCCGTTGTATTGATAATCACGATAGCAGTTTTAGCGGCTGCATTCAGCGTATTATTCTTACCGGGATTACTTAGTGTAACTGCCAGTGCCAGTTTGTTACCATAATACTTTTCAATGGCTTGCATGCTTACCTGCAAAGGGATAGCAAAGGTATCCAGTCCGAAACGGATCTCTGCCGTTTTGGGTAACTGATAATAACTGTTGTCCAGTAAAATGGCTCCGGCTAACTGCTGATTATTGATCAGTTCATTGATCGTATCATTATTCACGCCAATACTTACCGTGAAGATCTTAGGGGCAGCTGCAGATAAAACAATGTTAATAGGGATCGTTACATTATCTGCCGTTTTTGTAAATCTTTCAGTTGTGCTGACAGATACATTTACAATGCCCAATTGCTCATCTTTAAACTTACTATCCTTTTTACAGGAAAGGACAAATAACACGAAGAGTAAGACAAATATGTTGCGCATATGATCTGATTATTTTGTGATAGTAACATAAGAGGTTATCCATACCCTGCCATCCAGATCCCACCTGGTATCGGCTGCTATCTGTAACCAATTCAGGACCTGCCGGGTTACATCTACCGGCTGAGGTACCAGCTGTGCCAGGTTACTGGCAGAAGTGGGACACATAAGATCACTGAAATCGTCCCACTGATAACTTCCATGAATCTGAAAATCATGATTCCATTCACTCTGGTCCTCAAACACATTACCGAAACCATCTTTACATGGCCAGTATCCTACCAGGTAATCTTTATAAGGATGGGATGAGGGAAGTTCCGGTACACAAACATACTGGCTGATCACCGCATCCGGCAGCGCTGCTTTCCAGAACTTTACTTCTGTGATATAGGCATTCAGCCAGCGGTTATTGTCTGTTACATTGCCCGGCATAAACCCTAATGTTAATGGGGCATCTGTATCAAAGTTGCCATAAGAAGTGATATCAGCTTCTGTATTAAAACCACCATCTGTGAACAGGCGCAGGTAACGTTTGTTATCTCTGTTCACAAATACTGCGGCGATATCATGCCATCTGCCATCAGCAATGCTTCCGGCAGTAGCCATATTAAAGCCAGCGCCTGCCTGTCCGAAATGAAGCCCCCAGGCATTTGCTTCCAGGGAAATGGCCCAGCCGGTATTGTTCCACCAGTCGAGCGACATATTATTACCGATCACAGAGGGGTAAGTAAAAGAATAATCGCCGTAGGATGTTTTGTTCTTTTTAATTTTCAGTTCTATGGTAGCCTCCTGCGTACTGCCCAGGTAATAATCTGTTTTTCCGCTGTCTATTGTAGCATACACTGCTGTAGCAGCGGTGTTGCCATACAATCGTACAGACTTACCCGAATAACGGTTTCCCGTATACGGCCGGTCTATAAAGTTGGGGGCATAACGGGGAGAATAGAAGAAAGTAAATGTGTTTGCTTTGGTATTACTGAGGATAGTTGCATCATCATCGGCAGGATCCAGTGTAAACGGACCGCCATTACCGGAAGTAATAACCACCAGCCAATCTTCCTTTGCATAAGTGCTGCGCTGTTTTAAAGCTGTCAGAATATTACCAATGTAAGTATCTACCTGCAGGATCGCTGATTTATATTCAGGTATGTTTACATCATAACCATATGTTTTACCGGCGGCTGCAATCTCTCCAAACTGACCGAAGATCAGTCCTGCTGAATCAACTTTCAGTTCTTCCAGCAAAGCTGTCGTTACTGCAGCATCGTTATTTCCGAAGGTCTGATTAACATCAGCATCTGTGATCAGCATAGTGCCCAGTGAATCCGCAGCACTAAAGGTCGCAATCCTGAATGCAGGCATACGTGCTTTAATATGTTTGAAGAATACGGGATAAGTGGACAAACGATTATTACTGAAATCGCTGGTGGTCACACCATGTTTTTCCTTATGCACACCGGTGAGCAAATCTGCCCAGGCAGTGGCATTCTGATACAATGTATCACTGATACTGTTCCAGGAGTAAATTGCATGCTCTGACATGGCCTCAAGGTTGGGGGCATTTGCTTTACGCACCGCTTCTCCGCGGGCACCATCTACCACCAGGAATAATATCTTGGGAACTTTGGCAACTGCCCCTGTGGTATCTTCATAGTTATTGTTATCCAGCAGGCGGTCAAATCCCTTGTTGCATGACAGGAATATCATGGCGGCCGTTATTATAAGTATGCTCTTGTTCATGTGCTGCTCTGTTTTATTTAAATAACAAGCGGGTAATATTGCCTACATCGATCTGATTGAACCGGTAGAAATAGCCTAACAGTAATGCCTGCGTTTGTCCGGAACTGTTGGTTGTTTCAAAGATCTTAGCTACCCCGCCTTCCAGATCGCCGGTATTGTTGTACCCTGCTGCCAGGGCGCCTTTGTTGTCCAATACCATCAGCCCGCTTCTGTGTACATTACCGTAGCTTTTAAAATTGCCGGTCACAATGATTAATCCATTGCTCAGTTGCTGTGCACAATAGAAAACTTCATTGGTACCCATTTGTAAAGAGGAGAACTGTTCATCGGTTGTTCCATCTGCTTTCAGCATAGCCAGTCCGTGATGTGAGGCTCCGTCAAATTTGGTAAACGATCCTGCCAGCATAAATTTCTGTGTAGTTTCATTATACCGGATTGTATTAATAGCGTTGTCGGCACCGGCGCCACCAAAGCCAGGGTCCAGGCTGCCATCTGTATTAATGCGGGCTATATTGGATGCAGGTAAACCATTGTAACGGGTAAAACGCCCTACAATAATAATCTTTCCATCGGCCTGCATGAAAGCATCGTTAATAGGTCCGTTAGCCCCGTCATAACTCTTATGTTTGGATAGGTCATAGTTAAAAGAAGAGTCCAGCGATCCATTAGGGTAGAATCGGATCAACTGGCGGACTACCACACTATCTGTAATTAGTGAATCTCGTTCATGCCGGAAGTCTGATTCTCCATATACATACTGCAGATAATAGTTAAAGTTGCCGATTGCCGTTATCATATTATTATGCACGAATACTTTGTTGACAGTGCCATCTGTACCACCGTTAAATGCAGGCACTGTATCCTTTTTCAGGAAAGTGTTCACCGTCATGGAATCGATAGACCCATTGCTGTTCAGCACTGTAATGTTATGGATCTCTGCAAGGTGGATATCATAAGAAGTAAAATTCCCTCCTGCCACCAGCTTTCCATTTGGTAAAGCATCCATTGTTACGAGCGCACCATCGGCTCCTCTTCCGGAGAGCAACGTACGGTCAATCTCACCATCTTTTGAGGTCATAACGATCCTGTTGATTGGCTTGACTACACCTTTGTGTTCATAATCGGAAAACTGACCAATCATTAAGAGGCGGCCATCAGAAAAACGATGTACATCTAACACTGCACCATTGGCACCTATTACTACTTTAAAATTATTATCGACCTCCAGATTCCCTTTTACTTTGAATACCGGACCGAAAAAGATCTGATCGCCAATAGTAACAGAAGTCACACCAGTACTGGCAGTTTCGGGTACTTTCACCTCAACACCCGTACTGTCTATTGCCAGGATCTCTCCCGGCTCTCCATTGAAATTAAAATGGATGGAATCTTTATGTTTTAACATCCCCTTTCCTTTAAAGCGGATAGTAACACCCGGTGCTGCTTCCGAAGGTGTGGGCAGGTCTGTACTCATGGTTACCCCCAGCGGCTTTTTGCCTCCCGCATAAGGATCATCATATACTTTATCATCTTTTTTGCAGGCGATGACCAGGAGTAGAAGTAAGAATATTTTTTTCATCTGCTGACTAATTTTAATTTTCAACCACCGTTTTGCATAGCGTTTTGCATATCTGCAATGAACCTGCTTACACTAAACCCGAAGTACCGGTGATTCACATTTAACGTATGCACTACACCGTTATCAGTTACAAGATTGCTGGAAGCAATAAATTCTGTATACCAGTTATCCAATGGCCGGGCCGGATCAGGGATGTAAGCAATACTTAACTGACGGTAGCCTACATACTTCACCCCGTTATCATCATTATATACTACCCCGATATTCATAGGTGTTCCGTTCCAGGACAAATACCCCTGCCCGGGATAAACAGCTTTAAGGTTATAATCTATCTGCGGATAATCCTTCAGCTGACTGGCGCCATGAAACATATACATCTGCAGATACTTCTGCCAGATATCTGAAGGAACGTCTGCCAGTACTTTCACCGTATCATATCCTAAGGTGTACAGGGAATAGTTCAATTCTTTCACCAGGTTCAGAATACTTTTATCTGTAGGGGCAAAAAAAGTAAGTGTATCATTCTTAAATACTTCTTCCATTCCGGCCAGCCGTACAACTGCCGCCACACTATCAAAATAGAAAGGAACAGAATCGAGATAATCGAGTGTACTCCCTTTAAAATGCGGATCATGACTGCCGGAATCCTTATAGTAATTGTCCTTTTTACAGGCAGCTACCAGGATCAATATTCCCATCAGTACACATTTAAACTGCTGCATAAGAAATATTTTATCTTAACCAATAATTGTTGAGTTGCATATAAGGATTATTATCCAGTGCGGAAGTACTGATTGGCCAGGTCCATGCACCATTATCAAACTGTGACTGAGTAAGCGGATAATAACACCATTGCTGGTTCATTACCCGGCCGGTACGTACCAGATCAAAGTAGTAATGTCCTTCCATCATCAGCTCTTTTGCTCTTTCGGTGAAGATGGCCTCTTTCAGACCTATACCTCCGGGTCCCTGATAAAGGGTTGTTTTAGCGCGTTCCCGGATGAGGTTCATCATTCGGACTGCTTCATCATCCTGCCCAATTTCCGCGAGCGCTTCTGCCCTTAAAAGAATTGCGCCGGCATACCGTAATACGATGAGATTATTATCCACGTTTACATCGTCATTGCCCTGTTCATATACGCTGTTATATTTCAGAAAGAGGAAAGTTCCATCGTTGGCGAACATCTGTGAATCGAACCACATTTCTGTGCGTGCATCGGGAACGCCTATGGGATATAACCGGCGCAGATATTCTGCACGGAAATAGGTAAAGCTGTATTGATGACCGTTGGCAGGACGTTTATAAGGATAATGAACTACAAGTTCAGAAAGGTCATTCCATTTTTCGGCGAGTGTTTCTCCATAGTTGGAACTGATCACAATATCAAACAGGCTCTCTTTGGAACGCCCTTTGAAAATGGTGAACGACTGTTCAATTGGTAGTAATTCGTACGCACCACTTTTTATGAGATCATCTCCCAGCTTCGCAGTTTGTGTGTAATAATTCTGCGCATTGCCTTTATCAAAACCAGCATTCCACATATTCATTTCCATGAGTAAGGCGATAGCAGCTCCTTTACTGGCACGGGCGCCACGGAAAGCAGGGTCGTTGAATGTCCAGGGAAGTGCTTCCATTGCTGTTGTGAGGTCTGCGATACAGTTGTTCATCACCGTCACCATCTTTTCTCTTGGCAATGGCGCTTCGTGATAGGCATCTGTATAATAAGGTACATCTCCCCATAAGCGTACCATCATAAAGTAACACATGCTGCGCATGAATGAAGCCTCTGCCTGGTATTTCTTTATAGCATCTGCAGAGAGATCGGGAATATCCCGGCGGGTAATTTCATATTGCAAAATATTACAGGCCTGGATCACACGGTAAAATGGCTTCCAATCTGCCAGGTTAGGCAGGTCAAAGATGTTCCAGAAGTCTTTCCCGGAGGGGGTATATATTACAGGAAGCAATTGATTCTGTGCTACATAATCTACAAATGAACGATCACTGCCATCGTTCTTCTGTGGTGATGAGGGAAGCATTCCTCCCCTTACCTCTCCTGCAACGGCGAACATGGGACAGGAACCGGTTACATCTCTGAACAGACCGTAGATATCCCAGATGTTGTCTTCTACGTCTTTGGCACTTTTAAAGAATGCGTTGCCAGACAACCGGTCCAGGGGTTGTACATTCAGGAATTTTTTGCACCCATACTGACTAATGAGCGTTAAGAGTGCGGTGAGGTAAATAATCCTGCGATACATAATCGATTTATTTAGGGACTTCCAGAAAAATTAAAATTCTACATTGATACCAAAATTGTAAGTACGTGGAATCGGATAACCACTGGACTGATCACGCCCCAGCGCAGAGACATTTTCAGGATTAGGTCCACTGTAACCAGAGAACGTAATCAGGTTATTGCAGGACATATACATGCGGACAGAATTAACACCGTAGCGGTTAGTCATTTTCCTGTTGAGCAGATAAGCCAGTGTAACTGTATTGATCTTAAAATAAGAACCGTCTTCCTGGATCAGTGTCTGGTCATAGCGATAAGGCCTGATATCATTGTATCTCGTATAATCAAAAGGGTTAGGGTATTTCGCATTACTGCCGGAGCCTTTCCAGTAATCCACATCGCTGAAATCTACCACTGCTTTTGTACTGTAAGGATCACCGAGATACTGCATCCGTTCTGCAAATGCATTGTTGAGTATATCCCTGATCATTGTAAAAGAACCGCTGATGTTGAACGAAAAGTTCTTCCAGTTGAGAAATGACTGCAACCCTCCCACTATCAGTGGCTGTGAATTACC
Source organism: Chitinophaga sp. CF118 (assembly GCF_900112615.1). Lineage (GTDB taxonomy): Bacteria > Bacteroidota > Bacteroidia > Chitinophagales > Chitinophagaceae > Chitinophaga. The sequence goes on from NZ_FOMK01000004.1 coordinate 970,819, forward strand.
TGCTGGTACATAGTCATTGCCATCCAGGATATAGTTACCATCCACATCTTTAAAAATAGGATCTCCACCTTTGAAGTACACTCCATTGCTGGTACGGTAACGCTGACCGGTGGCGGGATCTACAGGCACGTCTGCATCGGTGGCATACACACCTTCTGTTTTCAGCAGGTAGTTTGTTAGTGTATTACGCCCTACCCTGAAAAGGAGGTTCTGATGAGTATCAGTATCATATTGTACTATCTGCCTGGCTCCATTGGGCAAGCTGGTAAGGATATCTTTGTTGATAGCTCCATTCAGAGAAACCGTCCATTGTACGGCACTTGTTTTAGGCAGTAAACGGAAAGTTAGTGTCAGCTCATAACCGTAATTGATCAGCGATGTTTCGTTTGTAGTAATCTCATTGAAGCCTGTAATGTTCGATAATGATTTTGTACGTAATAGATTCTTCACTGTTTTATAATAGGCATCAAAGATCACTTCTACCCTGCTGTCGAATAGTCCGGCTTCAAAGCCGAAATTGTATTGCGTGGTGGTAGTTGGTTTGAGATAGGTATTGGGTAGTTGGTTGAAGTTAATCCCCAGCCTTGGATTGGCATTATAAGTGCCACGGGGATCATAGGTACCATAGATCGAAAAGATATCACCAGTAGGAACGATATTTTGTCCCCAGCTGCCACGGAATGAACCATACGACAGCCATTTACTTTCTGTAAGGAAGTTCTCTTTGTTAAAGTTCCAGCGGATACCTATTGCAGGATTTTTTGAATAAGGATCTTCAAAGCCACTGCTGGAAGTACCATCCATCCGGTAGCTGAGATCCAGCACATACTTCTGCTTATAGTTGTAAGAGAATGTTCCTGCAAAGGAAGCCACATGCTGACGGGAGTAGTTATCTAACAAACCTCCTCCCCGGCTGGCCCATCCATCATATCCCAGGGGACCCTGGTATTGGTTATTCGGTGTTTTTTCCAATTGAATTGCCTGCGCCTGGAAACCACGGTTATAGAATTCATTGAATGCGGATATAAAAAAGTTGTGCTTGTTATTGATGGAATAAAAATAGGATAAGGTGTTACGGTTATACAAAGTATACTTACGATCGTTATAAGCGTATACCTGAGAGAAGTCGTTATGCGCTTCTGCTGGTGTGAACCTGTCTTCTGTGTTGGAAGCATATTCGTAGCTGATGCTGGAACCAACATTAAAGCCTTTCAGCAACTGGTAACTGATGTCCAGATTAGTGCGGAGGTTGGCCGTTTTATTGTCGTTTTTTGTTTGTAAAGATGATAATACACCTGCTGTACTCTGATAGTAAGAGGGGCCTGGCAGTAAAGAAGAAGATGCTGCATTCTTCGATACGCCGCTTTGTGTAAGTCCATTCCCATCTCCCTTATTCCTTTTACCTACCTGTGTAGATAAACTTGTCATTACTCTGAGTTTAGGATTGGGTTGATATTGCATATTGGTGTTGATAGAATAACGGTCAAATCCGGTATTACGAATCACACCGTTCTCCTTATAATATCCCAGATCTACTTTGTAATTGAACTTAGGATCACCACCACTGATATTCACGTTGTGCGACTGGTTAAAGGTGGCGCGATAAAACACGCCCTGCCAGTTGGTAGAATTATTATAATAAGGGTTGAGACTGTCTGCCAGGAAAGGAGTGGTAGAAATTTTATTGATATCGTCTATGTTACCACTGTTGTATATCTGTGCGATACGTAACCGTCTTTCTGCTACCCCTCCAATAGTGTTACGCAATTTTGGTGGTGTATTAACAAAGAAATTACCTGTATAACGTACAAGGGGGATCGGAGAACTACCTCTGCGTGTAGTAATCAGCATTACACCGTAAGCACCACGGGAACCATATAAGGCGGTTGCCTGAGAATCTTTCAATGCTTCAATGCTTTCGATATCTTCCGGAGGGATTAATGACAGCGGACTTACCCCTGGCCCGGCCGACTGGTATCCATATTCAAAGTTGGCATCTGCTTCTACCGGTACTCCATCAATCACGTATAAAGGAGAGGTAGGCGATAAGAATGCATCATTCCCGTTGCCCGATACATTCATGTTAGACAGTCCCCTGATCTGCACAATACCTCTACCCCCCGGTGTGCCGGTATTGTTCTGAATATTTAATCCTGCCACGCGCCCCTGCAACAGTTGTTCCACATTGGATACAGGGATATCCTGCAAGTCCTTTCCGCTGATAATCACAGCAGACCCTGTAGTAACTTCTCTTGTTTTCTTCTGATAACCGATCACCACTGTTTCGTTCAGTTTGTTCTCCGTCACCACCAGTCGTATTACCAGATCACGTTTATCTTTCAATTTCATCCTGTAATCGGAGAAGCCAATATAACGGAATACTATCGCCGCATCCGGTAGTATGGATACCGAGAATGCACCACTTGCATTGGTAACGCCCACGGCTTTTGGAGGAGTGCCAGCCATAATACTCACTCCTACCAGTGGTTCGTTCGTCTGGGCATCCCTAACAATACCTTTTACCAGCACCTTTTCCTGTGCCTGTGATGCCAAGGCGAGGAATAAGAACAGGAAAAGGAAACTTAATCTTTTATCGGATTGCATATATGCAGTATTAAATATTTTAACGATGCTATAGAATGATTGGATGCTTATGAAAGCTGCTTACTCATCTCTGAACCGTGGATTATTCCGGAAATAAAAAATGATCTCCCAATCTCCTTTCCGGTAGATACTAAAATAGAGATCCACTACGCACGTTTGCCGGATATTACCGTAACCTATCCTCGTGAAACTGAACTTTACATAAGCCTGTAAGCCATCCCCACTTGTATATCTTGTTCTATACCGCATCAGTGGAATGGGATAGGCCACCTGGTACGTAACTGCTGTAGTAGTTAGCACTTTATTAAATCCGTGCAACAGCGAATCCCACGGAGTGAGATTAAACATTGCCGGATCAATGGGCAGAGAATCTTTATCCATGAATTTGAATGTAAGTGAACTACCGTCGCCCTTTCTATTGAACAACACTCTTACACTGTCTGATTTAAGCGCCAGGTTTGTTTCGTCATTGATGATGTTATTAATTCCCGGATGATTATACTGTAATATGAAAGTGGAAGAATCTGCAGGGTTTGGATAATCCGCCCGTTGCTTTCCTGTGATGGGATCATATTCAGAAGGACTATAAGGCTGTTCCCGAAGTGGCATCAGCGACATGTCTTTATACACGTTGGTACCTCCGGAATTAGTGGCCTCTACATCAAACAGGTAACCCGAATCCGGTTGTTGACGGAAGAAGGAACTATCTGCTTCTGCCCATAGCACAAAATCTCCTGATTCCGGTCTTATTTCCCATGCAGGATGTGTTTCAATCACACGTTTGGCGGCTATCTCTTCCAGTGATTTTTCTTCACCTGTATAAGTTGTTTTCCACGTCAGTACCTCTAAAGGTTTGTCAAGATCTGTGGAAGGTTGTCCATCTTTTTTATACCGCACATTCACTATTTTAAAATGAATAGGTACGGACGAATTATCTGTATTAAAGATCTGGGAATACAGGGTAGTGCGACCAAGTGTAGGCGCGAAAATCTTCTGATTATATACTGCGCGTTTACTCAGAAAATCCTGATCGTCCGGCGCCCATTTGCGGCAGGCAGCGAAGATTGTTATCAGTAATAAGATGGCTATTCTTAGTTTCATTGGTCTCTTTTTAATTCAATGGTTTGAAGGTGACAGACTTCACATCATACCCCCCCGTATCCTCAAAGAAGCGCATCACATGAATTCCTTTGGTGAGGTATACAGTTGCCGTTACGTACTGCCGTTTGTGATAGTCTGTTGTATTAGGGACTTTCACGATACCAGATACATCCAGCCCGTCAAATTCCAGGTGAAACTTCTTGTCATTATTAGGACTTCCCATCAAAGTTGCTGCTGTATAGAAACCTGTTTCCTTTACATCCACTGTATAGTTCATCCATTCACCGTCTTCAGTCCAGCCTACCTGGTAACCACCACTTTCATTCTTCGAGAAGTCGATGTCCACACCTTCTCCCGGTCTCCATTTACCGCCGTTATTGCCGGTATTATTATCATGGTATCCGATACCTTCTCCACCTGCATCATAATCTTCGAGATTGATCACACCGGGTATAGGCAATGGCCTGCCGATGGGAGTAAACTTCAGGAAGCGCAGGTCAAAATTGGCAAAGTCATAGAAAAGTTTGAGCAGGTGGTTGCCTGCCGAAAGTTGCACTGTGGTAGTTACATCACGAAAAGTACTGTAAGCACCCGTTGCAGGCGTAAAGATTGCACTACCATGTACAATAATACCATCCAGTTCAAGGTGTACGCGACCATTATCATTAGGACTACCATAACGGAGAGTCATGTTATAACTACCGGTTTCTGTAACTTGTACTGTATACAACATCCATTCGTTGGTTTCTGTCCAGCCCACTTTCATACCACCCTCTTCTGAGTTAGCAATATCTACAGATTCAGCAGGGCGGTATTGTCCGCCGTAATTAGCGCTGGAGAAATCCAGGTAGGCTACTCTGTTACCCCCACGATTAAACTGTTCAAGTCCAATGACACCCGGGATGAAGAAAGCATCGCTATTCCAGGGAGAAGAGTAGGTAGGGTTCATACGCGGAATGAATTCATCGAAGCCAAACATGTGATCCTTTTCCAGGATATTTACCACTCCATTGTTGGTAATAATATCTATTGCCATTGTAGTGGCATTGCTCCAACGGTCTATATAGATCACTTCTTTTGTATCGCTGTAGGTGATTACACCCGGACCTCCTTTTACATGTCCTTCCGCATCTGTACGATTGAGTTTACCATGCATCGTATATCCGTATCGTACATCCGGTAGATTTAGTCCGTCCTGCAATAGCATACTATCTGCCATCACTTTACCACGTACAATGTAACGGCATACCAGGGAATCCAGTTGTTCGTAGGGTACTGTGCTAATATTCATCAGCGCCCGGCCCTGAATGGTTCTCAGCGTATTCATATTGTCAATAGCCTGTTTGAAGCTTGCATCAGAAGGCGCGAAAACTGTATAGGCACCCGATTTCAGACTATCTGATAATTGTACGCGATCTACTGCCAGCAGGAAAGAATCATATTGTTGCTGTTCTTTCAGGAAATCGTAGGTATTACCATCATACTTTTTCAGTTGGTTCTGGTAATCATAATATCCCTGATCTTTTTTACATCCTGCATAGAACAACATCATTGCCAGCAGTGTAAGACTTATCATTTTTATCATTGCCAGTAAGGGTTTTGTGTGATCAATGGATTTTGTGTGATGATCTCATCTGCCACCGGCCAGTAGATACCACCGCTTGCAATCAGCTGCATAAAGGCCGGATCGTTTTGTTTGATCTTATTATATCTGATAAGATCGAACCAGCGCCAGCCCTCTCCCATCAGCTCTTTGCGGCGCTCACGGAAAATAGCATCAATGAGGTCGCCCTCTCTAACGGGATCAAATCGTTTGATCTTTCTCAGATCCCTGATGGTATTGAGTAGATCAATAGCTCTTTGTTGCTGACCGATTACTGCCAGTGCTTCAGCCTGTAGAAGTGTTATATTTTCAAGACGGGTAATGATAATGGTACTGGAGTAAATCCTGAATGTTGGATCTGCGGTATTTCCATCCTGGATTACTTTCACTTTATTGAAGATGGGTACCTGGCTGTTGAAGTTCGCAAAGTATCTTGTAGAAGAAGGTGCTCCTGTTAGAGTATCCAGACTAAAGCGTTCGTCCAGTGGCTGATCGAATACAGAGAGGATGGTATCTTTTGGTACATAGATATCTGGTAGTGCTTTATTAATCACCGGCTTTGCCAGGGTCATTTCTTCCAGGTGGCCGGAAAAGGTAGCATCCACATGGCCCCAGTCAAAGTTGAAAGCCAGAATATGGTTGTCCTGTTTCCAATGAAAGAAACCTCCTGATCTTACCAGGTCTTCTGTGCTGAGATAATAACTTCCTGCTTTAGAATAATTATCGAGAACAAACTGTCCGTATACGGAAGCATCTACATATTTACCCTGCCATGCAGCCACGTGGGCAAGAATAGCATAGGCAGTGAGTTTGCGGGCCAGCACGCCAGCCCACCTGGAGCTGCTTTCATTATAATAGCTCCCGGATTGCTGAGGATCATCCACACTATATTTATAAGGCAGGTCTGCCGCAGATTGCACCAGTTCTTTCTCTATAAAAGCCAGTACTATCTGTTTATCCTCACGCGGTTTATCTTCAAATTCTCCATCGTGTGAAGAGGTAATCAACGGTACATCTCCCCATACACATACCATAAAGAAATAGGCATATGCCCGCATAAACCGCATCTGCGCAATATCTACCCGCATGTTTTGTTCGGAGTATTTGGGATCTCGTTCTTTCACCTCACCTACATGTTCCAGGAACATATTAGCAGCATTGATCACTGCGTAGAAGCGGCGCCAGTTAGACAATGACTGTAACAATGGATAGGAAGCACGCAGATCTCCCCGGATAATTGCTTTCATATCCTGGCGTTGCAATGCTGTGAAATCACCTTCACGCAATTCTCCATACATCCACCAGGCATTATTATCTGCCATTGCAGCACGCATTAATCCGTATACGCTAATAAGGGCGGTACGTGTATCATCATGAGTGTTCCAGAAGTTCTCCTCTGACACTGCATGAGAGGAATTGATATCCAGCAGTTTTTTACAGCTGGTAAACATGATGAGTATAAAGATCAGTAGGTGCTTCATTATAAATCCATTTTTAACCCGATAGTATATGTTTTGGGCATTGGTAATCCGTAGCCTGTATCAAAGCCGTTATAGTCCGTCAGTTCCGGATCACCTCCTGTGTATGGCGTGATGGTAAAGAGATTGCTGGCGGTAATATATACAGCGAGTTTAGTGACGGTTCCTTTCTTCTTCCACCATTTGGCTTGTGTAAGATCATATTGCATGGAGAGGTTACGCAGTTTCAGGAAAGACCCATTTTCCAGGAAGAGATCCTGATCTGTGCGGTAAGCATCTACTGTACTCCAGGGATTATACACGGGATATTTATCATAGTTACCTGCTTTACTCCAGAAGGTTATTTCCTTTACTGCACTCATATCTATTTTGCCTTCCCTGTTGATAAAATCAAAATGGTTAGCCATTTCCGCATTCATGATTTTGCGACCGAGTGCGTAATAAAAGGAGAGTTCTAATGAAAAGCCCTTCCAATAGAAATCGTTGGAAAACCCACCGGATATTACGGGCAACACATGTCCTTTCAGTTCTTTATCCTTATCATCAATTATATTATCTCCATTAAGATCTTTCCACCTGGGATCACCTGCAATAAGAGGAATACCTTTGTAGTTCAGTTTTTTTCCTGTGGTATGATCCACGGGGATATCTGAATCCCTGTTATAGATGCCATTATTCTGCAATACCCAGTATTGGTCTATGGCATGGCCCACTTTCAATAGTTTGGAGCCATTAGCTACTACCAGCTCCTGCAAGCCACCGGGTAATTCCAATAAAGTATTGCGGTTGTAGTTAATGTTAATACCCGGAATCCATTGCAGTTTATTTTCCCGTGGTAACACAGATGCCTGTACGGAGAGATCAACACCCTGATTGCGTACCTTCAGCCCGTTCTTGTATTGGGTAGTGTATCCATACTCAGCGGAGAAGGGCACTCCCAGTATCATGTTATTATCTGTTTTATTGTATACATCCAGCGATACATTCACTTTGTTTTGCAGGAAAGCAGCATCCAGACCCAGATCCAGCTGGTCTGTATAAGGCCAGGTGATACCATAGCCAATATATCCGGATGAGTAGGCACGGCTGATACCGGGAAAACCGTTGTAAGAAAAGCGAACGGGGTTGTTGCTGAATGAAAGGTCGGACATGTATTGTGGCCCTTCCCCAAACCGGTCGTCTGGCATCAGTCTGCCTACTCTTCCCCAGCTTGCGTGCAGGCGCATGCTATTGATATTTTTATAGTCCTGCAGCCAGGTGTTTTTAAGGTTTAATCCGGCAGTAAATGTGGGTGAATACATCCACCAGTTGTCCGGTTGTGCGCTGGAGGAACCGTCTGCGCGCATCAGAACAGAGAAGTCCAGCTGGTCGTTATATTTATATGCCATTCTTCCATAAAAAGATAATAAGCGATGCCGCTGTTTATCCAGGAATGAAAAGATGAGTCCATGATTGAATGACTTAGGGGACAGGTAATTGTCTTTTGTATTATCGGAGTTCAAAAGGTTTATGCGGATCAGGTCGTTCGGGCCTTTGTAAGCATAGGCATAAGAATAGCGGTTGTAATCCGACTGGAACATCTCTCCTGCTTCTATTGTGAGGTCGTGTTTTGCTTTCCATTTGTGATGAAAAGTCAGTGTGTTATTGAAATAAACGCGCTGGTTATATCCGAAATAATTGGAGAGATAATTCACTGTTTCCAGGAGGGTACTGGGGTAGAACAGATCACGTATGCCTTCATTATAATCAAATCCGAAATTAGATGTAATGCGCCAGTTGTTCGCAAAGTCCAGGTTCAGTTTGAAGTAGCCATTTACTTCGTTCGTTTTATTATCATCGAATGATTTTGTGAATTCATTCAGATACTGCCCATAGTATAATTTATTTGGTGGCAGCGGGTTGCTGAGATCCGGCAGATATTGCATTTCAGCAAAGCGATCGCGCAGCCAGGTATTACGTCTACGTTCCAGGCGGGTAGCGTTGATCATAGAAGACACCATAAGGCCCTGCAGTGGCATCATATTAATTTCAAACATTGCGTTATAGCGATCCATACGGGTATTATCAGCTGAATTGGAAGAGCGCTGATTGCCCGCGGCAAACATGAAGTTTGCGCGATCGGTGCCGCTCGACAGACTTGCATTTACACCGTAAACAGGCTTGTTTTTATAGTAGAGGTCTGTCCAGTTGGAAGGACCATAATAAGCAGAATTGGTAGAATCTCGCAGATAAAGCGGATATGTTTGTTGCTGTTCTACAGTTGCATATTTATTGTAGAATTGCTGGCGGAAATCATTCTCAAACTTTGCGTTCGTGGTATAGATATGAGGACGTTGTACTATTCCGAAATACGTATTAAAGGTGATTCTGCGCCGGCCGCTAACAGGAGCTTTGGTAGTGATGAGAATCACGCCCCCATTGGCAGCACGCGGACCATAGATGGCAGCCCGGCCGAAATCTTTTACTACTTCTATTGTGGCTATATTGTTCAGATCAATTGCTGACAGCAGGTTGGATGCGGGACCAAGATGGTTGTAATCATATAGCTGCACATCGAAGGTAAAGGGATGGTCCATGATCAATGGAATACCATCCAGGATGACGGTAGGCTGTGCCTCAGAAACGTTTTTGCCGCTGATAAAAGGAATAGCATTACCACGAAGGAAAATGCCGGATACGCTTCCTGGTTCCCCGCTGGACTCCTGGATATTTACACCCGCAGCATTTCCTTTCAACAGTTGTTGCAAAGAAGCATAGGGATAGATGTCTTCCCTTTGTAGCGATATAGAATCTGCTTTTGGAACGACAACTATTACAGGTGCCGGAAGAGTGGTATCCTGTCCACCTTTGCCCAATCCGGGTATCGCAAGACACAGCAGTGCCAGGCACGAGATAACGATCCGTACAAATGAACGCATAAGTGAAATATTTTAAATAGGGATTACACGAGTGCCCGCAAGCACCAGTAATCGATTACACCCGATAAATAGAGAAATTGAAATAACGCCGCCCGTGCTTTGACCAGGAGTAAAAATCCAATAACGTGAAATATGAAAGACTACGGAATTGCGGTTATAAAACGATTTAGCGTATATTTTTCATCAAAGAGTAAATGTATTTAGGTTAAGAAATAAATTGTTTTAGTTTTTGCTGTTGATGCTTTGTGGAAGTTACCGGTTAATCGTTCGCCTTTAGGTTTCTGCTACAATAATTTTGATTGATAAGATTCTTCATTTACCATTTGAGGGCCAATAACGGGAACACTTGTCGAATCAAATATAGTGACCTGTGGCATAACTTTTTTGCCATTTTTCTTTTATAAAAGACATTCCCAAATTGGCATAATTTTAAATATTGGCTTGTTCACCTATTCTGCATAACACTGATATTTAAGTAATTAAATCAATCAAATATCATTTAATAATTATACAATAATGATAATCTAAAGGGAAAGAAGAAGGTATAATGATTAAAGTCTGTTTTTATATTAGCGGTAGTTTAACCGAAGGGACACTATAAGACAGTGTTTGATAAAACTATCTGTTATTTTAACTTAATTTGTTTCAACCATGATCACGTTATTGTAAGCAGCGCATAAATTTGAAAACGTAAGCGTATAAGTGTGTCATTCTCTATTGCAGGAATGTTGCAGCCTAATTACACCCATTATGAACAATTGAATCAACCGTGCCTTAAACACTTTAAATCGTACGCCCTATGGCCAAAGCCGATATGCTTAGCAGGCTAATAAACACACTTACGAAAGCAGAGAAAAGATACTTTCGTTTATACACGGCATTACAGCAGGGCAACAAAGATTACGTAAACCTGTTTAACCTGATGGAAAGGCAGGAATTCAAAAACACTGCTGCTGTGAAAGAAGCATTCCTCCTCCAACATGCGGGCAGCAGTTACGAAGTATGCAGTAAATACCTTTATAAAATATTACTGGACTGCCTCCTGCATTTGCGCCTGCAGCGGGATGAAACGGCCATCATCACTGCTGGCATTCTGAAGTCAGATATTCTTTTTGAGAGATCATTACATGAAGAGGCATTTAAACAATTACAGAAAGTGCAAAATCAGGCAACAGAAAGAGAAAACAACGTTTTACTGTTATGGGCAAAACAACAGGAAATCCAGCTCTTAAATCAGCTTAATTTTCCAGATCTCACAGAAGCTGCACTACTGCATAAGCAATCAAATATCTATACCACAATACAACAGCTCCGGCATTATCATCAGCATACATCCCTTTATGAAATACTCAGGCACCGCTTGCTATTTCAGGGTATGGCCAGAACTGCCCGGCACCAGGAAGCACTCGATGAATTAGTAGTTGAAGAGGCAAAACTGGCTGCTGAAACAGCTCCTGCTATTCGTAAAGTACACCTGCTGTTCCAGGCACATTATTCCCTGATTACGGGCGACTATACCGCTGCGCTGCAATTATTTCATGATCTGGAAACCTTGCTTGAAACACATACTTACCTCTTTGATGATACTCCTGCGGATCACCTGCTGGTGATAGAAGGAATTCTTGATAGCCTGCGTGCGGCAAAACGCTATAAGGAATTACATTCCTTCCTGGATAAAGTACGCCGTTTTAAAAATGATGGGGCCTACTTTGAAGTAATGATACAGCGGTTACTCTTCATTTATGAACTGGGCATTTATATCGATAGTGGCAATTTTTCTGCGGCACTAATATTACAAAAACAATATGCTGCTATCTTACAGAAAAATATGTACTTGCTGGATATTGGGAAACAGGCAGAAATTTATCTTTACCAGGCACTGGTATATCTTGGCAATGAGGATATCAATCATGCACATAACTGTATTGAACAGGTATTACAACAAAGTAATCTTTACAGTGCACTGCCTGTTTACCGTACCTTCCGGCTCGTACATCTGCTCATCCAGTATGAACTGGGCAACTACGAATATATCCGTTATGAAACTCGCGCTTTCCGGAGGCACCTGCAACCGGATAGTAAACGCTCATACCTGCTGGAAAGAACGGTGATTAAATTCCTGAGTGGTGGAGAAGTACCGGCTGTTACAGCTATCCGGTTAACATTATGGAAGAAGATCAGCGCCAGTTTTGATAAGATCAGAATAGATAAGTACGAACGTCAGCAGCTGAAACTCTTTGACTTTTCTGCGTGGATAGAGGCTAAGTTGAAAAAGAAACCGCTGGGAGAGATTTTGAAAGAGAAGTTTGAAAGGGAGTTATAAGTGATGTATGAGCGGGAGTTATGAGTGGAAGTTATGAGTGGGAGCTATGATTGTGGAAGTTATGAGTGGGAGTCCGTAGATTGTTAATGATCAATAAATACACTGCATCTGCCTGTTTAGTTTTTTAATTGGGCTTGGGAATAAGATTTTAGATTAGATCTTTATTTTACTTCACCTAAACATCACGGCAGATAAGGTGTATTTATTGATCATTAACAATCGCGGATACGTTACCATTCTGTTAGCCCCAAAGTAAATACTATGTGCTTGTTGCATGCTTATATCTGAACTCCGATGCTGCTATCCCTGCATGTTTCCTGAAGAATCGGCAGAAATAAGATTGATCTGCAAAGTGCAGATTACTTGCGATTTGCGTAATCGTTTCTCCTGTTTGTAACAACTGAGATTTTGCTTCTGTAATCAACTGTTCGTATATGAAACTACTTGCGGGCCTTCCCGTAAATTCCTTGACAGTATCATTAAGATATTGCGGTGTTACATATAGCATGTTAGCATATTCAGCTACTGGTTTTTTATCCAGGAAATGTTTCTCTACCAGCTTCTTGAAGTTCACTACCAATTGATACCTGCGTGGGATATCTATGGCAGCTTTATCCATCTTATGCTGATAAAGTTTCTCTACTTCCAGGATCAGTACATTCAGATAAAGGCGTACCAGCAGATCATCATTTACTGAACGACGGTTGTTATATTCCAGTGCTATCTTTTTAAAAAGCGTAGCCATAATATCTGCTTCTGTTACCGATAATTGCAGATATGGTAATTTATCCGGCTGAAAGAAGGGATAGAAATGCAGTCGTATCTGGTTACGTAAACACAACAGGAAATAATCTGCATCAAAGATCACATGAAAGCCTTTGATATCTTTGCTCCAATGTTCTATTGCATGCAGCTGGTTCTCCGGAATAAAGTAAATCGTATTCGGCTTAAATTCATATTGCCGGAAACCAATAGTTTCTACAGCGGTACCTGCTGTAATTAATACAACTGTAAAGAAGTTTCTTCTGCCTGCCGGCAATGACATATCTTTTAAGGAAGTACGCAATTTCTCCAGGTATGTTACCTCCAGGTAATTACTTTCCTGCTTTACTGGTTCCATACTGCAACTTTCATCCTGGTACAGATTACGGAGATCTCCAGGATTCTTTATATCGAGTGGTTGTTTATTCGCTCCTTTCAAAATCTTCCCTGTTTAACTGTTTACTGCACATAACCGCTGCCAGATGCCCCCCGGCAGCAGCAATAGATATCTGATGCAGACCGGGGTGAGAAAGGTCTCCCGCTGCCCATACTCCTGGTATTGTTGTCTGATAATACTCGTCAACTTTTACGGAACCTGCTTCTGTTAATTCACAACCTAACTGTACCGCTAATGCACTATTAAATGCCAGGCTCTCTACTTTCATGTAAGCGGCTGTTTTACTGATAGCGGTACCATTTGTAAAGGTGATAACAATCCCCTCTCCTGCTGCTGCTATTTTTTCAATTGGTGTATCTATAATAGTAATTCCTTTACTGTTGATATCTGCAAGTAAAGCCTCTCCACCATTTGTTAGGATGGTAAGATCTTTATTCAGGTGATAAATTAATATTGCCATCTCATAAGCTGCTTCTCCACTGGCAATCAATGCAACGGGCGTATCCTTGATTTCCCAGCCGTGGCAATAAGGACAATGAACGATCCTGCTTCCCCAAAGTTCTTTTGCGCCCTCTATAGGGGGCAGGATATCCTTTACACCGGTCGCAAGGATAATGCCACGGGCTGTTACCTGGGTACCGGAAGCCGTTTCCAGCAGGAAATGATCTTTTTGTTTAGAGGCGTTGATTACTTTATCATAACTGATCGCTACTGAAGGGTACGTTTTGATCTCCTCCCGGGCTATAGCCAATAATTCTGCGGGGGGCATGCCATCACGGGTAAAGAAGTTATGTGCATGTGCCGCAGGCTTATTCCGGGGTTCCTGTGTATCAAATACGATGGTTCGTCTTACCGAACGACCTGATGTTTGTGCTGCTGCGAGCCCTGCCGATGAACCTCCTATTATCGCTATGTCGTAATGTTCCATGATATTTATATTAGCACAATTTACAGATCACTTATTTAACCTGCTTAGTTTAATATTGCCCTGCAACATCAATAAGCAGGACTATCTGCACAAAAGTACGCCTATCTCCTGCAATGACTATGGGCCGGATTACAGGAAATTAGGTACAAATCACAGTATTAATAAGAAATAGAGAGAAAGTGCTTCAGGAGAAACTTTATGACAAAACTGACCTGACACGAAAGAAATTGTACAAAAAGAGTGATTAAGGAGAAACTTTATAACAAAATTGGCCTGACACGAAAGAAATTGTACAAAAAGAGTGATTAAGGAGAAACTTTATAACAAAATTGGCGGGCCGGAAGAAATTGCACTAAAGAAGAGAGTTTCAGGAGAAACTTTATAACCAGTATGGTTCTTACCTGCCAGACAGGGCGGCAGAATAGTGCATTCAGCAAATTTCATAACTGGTAATAATTTGATATTCAACAGATTAAAAGTATTTCTGAGACCAGTTTTTAAAGCACTAATTTTACAATTTAGCCTGGATGTATAACCCACTTTGTGAACATGGAAATATATGTCAACGATTACTTATCAGTTATCGCCCTTTCTGCAACAACAGACGACTACATTGATCACTCTGCCTGACAGCTATGATCAAATCAGGCTACCTTTTGATAATACAAATATTACTTACAGCAGTGGCTCCTGGGGAGTGATGATCAATCAGTGTGCAGATATAGAAGGGCATATCTACGAAGAACAATATTTTGAACCACTGGAAGATATGGAGGTATCCATCATTATTTCCAAGCCTTTACTCGCTCTTCATTGTATGCTGAACGGTAATATAAAAATAAAACAGGCATGTGGTGATGATATTGATCTGAAAGAAGGAAAGCAGTGTTTACATTATATACCTTCTACCGGGAGTTGTTACATGATATTACTGGCGGGAGAAAAATACCATTATTTTTATATCATACCTGACATACATTTTCTTGAGGGGTTTGCCAATGATTATATCCCTTTGCAATTATCCATTCAAGCTATAAATACCCACTCTCCTGTTCATCAGATGTTGCCAGTGAAACGATTAAGTATAGCAGAGCATAGTGAGCTGAGTAAGATGAAAACCTGTTTGCTCAGGGGGAATGCGCGTATTGCATATTATAACAACCGGATCTCCGACATTATTCTTCTTTACCTTGAACAATTAGATCTGCCTGTTTCAAGGGATTTATTCCTCGTAGATTTATATGAAAAAGAGATTAATGCATTACTGATAAGAATTGAAACATCTCCCGAAGAACTATTTCCTGTTGCAGCACTGGCATATCAGATCGGTGTAAGTGAACATACCCTCGAAACTGCGTTTAAGCTAAAGCGTGGTACTACTCTATTATTATATGTACAACAACAACGTTTAAACGTTGCAAAACAATTGCTGAGCGGAACAGACGAAACTATAGCTGGCGTGGCTTTCAAAGTAGGGTATGCTGATCAGTCTTATTTTTCAAAACTGTTCAAAAGAGAAACAGGCAGCACTCCATCTGACTATAGAAAAGACAATACTTCGCCCTTTTAGGACAAAAGGGAAAACCAAACAGTGAAAATAAATCTCCATTGCCCTAATGTATTAGTGCTACTACAACGATCTTTACTCTTTTAACTCTTACAGATGCTGTTTTAAATCGGCAACCAAACTAAATGTTTGACAAAACTAAAGGCGTCCCTATGACGTTTAAACTTCCCCCTTTGTTGGAACAGGAAGTAGAAACTACCGATAATGTGCCGTTAAGGTACCGGAAACTACAATTACCATTTACGGATACATTGGTTGAATATACCAGTGGATCCTGCGGCACATTCATTCATCAGCAGGCAGTAATCGGCGATCATCTGTATGTTGAACAATACTTCGAACCCTCTGAAGATATAGAGTTACATATCTCTGTTACCAAACCAATACTTGTTCTCTATGGAATGGTCATTGGTAACATGCTTCTAAAATATCCGGATGGAAGAATTTTCTCCCTGGCAAAAAGAAGAGCACTACATTATATTCCTGCAAACTTCAATTATACGGCTACAATCATCGCCGGACAAAAATACCATTCCATTTACCTGGTACCAGCTGTTTCATTATTGAATGAACTTGCTGTTAACTATCCGCAATTAGCGGAGCCATTATCACTTTTGAGTAGTAAAAGTTCCATTCACCAGGTATTACCATACAGAAAATTCAATGGAGATGCCCGCAAGGAACTGGATAAAATGAAAACCTGGGCTTCTTCCGGACAAGCCAACCCAATTTATTACAACAACCGCATCAGCGATTTTATCATCAGCTACCTGGAAGACATTCATAAGGACAACAGGATCGGCTCCTCTCTTGCCCGGCTGGTAGATAACCTGATACTGCAAATAGATCAACACCCGGAAAAGCCAATAAACGTAAACCGGCAGGCGCAGCAGATAGGTTTAACTGCGCGTGCACTGGAAAATGCTTTTAAAACACGAAAAGGTACTACCGTAATTATATATGTACAGCAACAGCGGTTATTGAGAGCAAAACAGCTCATAGCCAGTACTAATACCCCTATTGCAGAAATAGCACTCGAAGTAGGCTATACCGATCATTCCTACTTTTCCAGGATTTTTAAGCGCGCTACAGGTAAAACTCCTAATGAATATAGGAGAAATGCTCATTAATGACCGCAGCAGTTAGGACAAAAGGAATCTTTCTTCTGCAAAAATCATGAGCATTTGTCATACTGTTTTAAGCGGGCTATTCCGATCTTTAACCGATATTGAAAGGTCAGCCCGTTTTAGAGTTACCATTAGCCCAATAATTGTTTGTTTGCCCGCTTAATAGTGCATTATGTATCCAGATCCAGATTCTAATCCTCTTTTGCAGTTTAAATCTACTACTACACTTCCTTTTATTTGGCAGCAGCATCTGTTACCCAATAGTAAGCCAACATTACACACTGCCTCTTTTTGTAAGATATTAGTGCAGGAGTTGTACCTGGGTAATCGTCTTTTATGGTATTTTATTCTGAATGTGAGTAAAGATGATCTGCTTATCAGGTTAGTTTTACCGCAAGGGCTGTATCAATTGCTGCTTTATAATATCCAGAATACAGGGGAAATGATCTTCCTGCACCAGGATACCGGAATGGGCATCAATGAAAAAGATTATTGTTACCTGGGAGGTGGATTTCGTGAAAGAGACCTGCGGGTGCTTGTAAGTAAGGGTTGTTACCAAACGGTTATCTTTCCTTTTTCCTTTCTGCAGATTTCGGGGATGAAAAGAGCTGAAACATTTGCCTTTATTGAGAAATACCTCATAGCAATGGGTATTCCTCTTGTTAACTAAATAAAGTACGTATGCCAATATTAATAAGGATTTCCGAGAAGCTGGAGGCTGTCGTAACACATGTTATACCAAAACGTTATCGCAAATTAATGTTAAACCTCCCTTCTACAGAAGGAATATATGTAAGTGGTGTATGGGGAATGATGATTCATCAGCAGGTACCCATAGAAAACCACTTATACAGCGAACAACATGTTATTCCACTGGTGGATATGGAACTGCATTTTTTCACTACCGAGCCAACAATTATAATGCAGATCATTCTCTCGGACGAGATGCAATTCACTTATCCCGATGGAGGTACCAGTCAGCAGGGGCGAAGAATTGGCATGCAATATATGTTACCTGATAAGCCCTATAAAGTGACGCTGCATGCTGGTCAGCAATATCACACCGCTTATATAAAACTTTCCCGGCAGTTATTGGAAGGATTGCATGATACGTTTCCATTGCTGCTCAAACTCTTAAATACATCTACCTCACTTATGCTGCCTTTTGAACGCTTTAGTGCTACTATGCGTACAGAACTGGAAAAAATGAAAACCTCCGTTCTCGGAGGACAGGCACTCACTCATTATTCCAATAATCGCATTAGTGATATTGTGATCAACTATCTTGAAAATGTACACCGGAAAGGTAAAGTGTCACTGTATGATATGGAAGTAGGTCAGTTAATCTCCCGTGTGGATGAGAACCCGGAAGATACTTTTAATGTGGGTGAACAGGCGCAACTTATGGGATTAACGGAGCGTTCACTGGAAACTGCATTCAAACATAAAATGGGCACTACCATACAGTTGTATGTACAGAAACAGCGAATTATCAAAGCGAAACTATTACTGCTGGCATCTACTGGTTCTATTGCGGATATTGCGCTGGAGGTGGGTTATTCGGATCCATCTTATTTTAACAGGGTGTTTAAACAGGCTACAGGAATTTCGCCGGGAAAGTACAGGAGCGACGGACAGAGTTAGGAGAACTTTATTTTGTCCCATAACTTATTCATGACTACCTGCTGAATCACCTGCTCTCTGTAATTCCTGCTTATGGGGATTCTGTAAGACTGTATAAAGATCTCATTGCCTTCAATACCTTCTATTTTATCTATAGAAACGATGTATGATTTATGTACTCTGATGAACGATTTATTGTCTAAGTTCTCTTCCATATTTTTCAGATAAAGCAGTGTTATATACTTGCCTTTCCGCGTATAGATGTTGATGTAGTTCTGCATTCCTTCTACATACAGTATATCATCAAACTGGATCTTTTCATATTTACTCCCACATTTTATAAAGCAATGGTCGCTCGGTTTTGTGATGAGCTGGTAATAGTCTTTCGCTTTGCTGGCAGATTTTACGAACCTATCGAATGTAACCGGCTTTAAAAGGTAGTCGAGTACATTTAGCTGAAAACCTTCCAGTGCATAACTGGGAAAAGCGGTGGTGATGATCACCATTGGCGGATTCTTCACTATTTTAAGGAAGTCGATCCCGTTCATTTTCGGCATCTGGATATCCAGGAAAATGAGGTCTACCTGGTGTTGATCCAACAGTTTGATGAGTTCCACCGGGTTTTCACAGGTAGCTACAAGATGCAGGAAGTCGACCTCTTTTACATAACTGGCTATGCCTTCCCTGGCCAGTGGTTCATCATCTACGATTACACAGTTGATCATATTTTTTGTGTTACAAGTTCTGAAAGATGTAATTGCAGTTTTACTTCAAAGCTGTTGTTATTATTCTGTATATCCAGGTTATACTGTCCGGGGTAAATGAGGTCCAGTCTTCGTTGTACATTTTTCAGCCCGATCCCTCCATAATGGATTAAATCGCCGGATTTACTATCCGTACTACTGTTGGATATAAAAAAAGACAGTTCCTGCTGATCCAGTTGCAGATTAATCCTGATCCAATTCGGTTGGTTTGTATGTTTGGAAACATGTTTAAAGGCATTTTCAACGAAGGTCATCAGTATAAAAGGTGCTATGCCCAGATGCCCGGTGTTTAATTGCTCTACCTCCAAAGTCACTTCCACATTATCATTTTGCCGGAGTTTTTCCAGTTCAATTGTATTCTCCATATAGGTGATTTCCTGGCTTAACCGGATCTGCGTATCATTACATTCGTACAACTGATATCGCAGGAGATCGGAGAATTTAGCCAGTGAAGCGGAGGCTTTATCAGGATTTTTATGGATCAGGAAAAAGATAGAGTTGATGGTATTAAAAAGGAAATGAGGATTAAACTGGTACTTCAGGAAGTTCAGTTCTGTTTCCAGTTTTTCCTTTTCCAGCAGTTGTTGTCTTCGTTGTGTTTGTAACCAGTTCTTCGCTAACTTAATACTCATTCCCAGTGTAATACTGGCCACTGTGGAAGACAATGGGCTTCCTATAAATAAGTGATAAAAACTGCAGGATTCCTTTCCATACATATCCGCCAATGATTTTCCGGATAAAAAAGCGCCCAGATAATATCCGCAAACGATAATGGAAGCCGTACATAATATGGTGATGATCAGGTAGGTAATGTAAACTGCAAACCTGCTTTTTTCCAGGTACTTCGGGATCAGGAAATACAGGTTGAAATAGACGGCCAGTGTTTCAAAGATGACGTAAAATGCAAACTTTGCAGCAAAGGGAGTAAAGAAGATAGCCCAGGCTGCTTCCAATGGGCCATTGATTGAAACAGCCCACCAGAGATAATTGTACAGGAACCAGAAAGGAATGTGGTACAATTTATATTTGAAGAACCAATGTGTTCTTGGCCTGCTATACTCCATTTATAAAATATTTTAACGCCTCTCCCTGAAGGTAGATAAATTTCCATTTCCCTATTTGAATCTGCTCAGATAATTGACGAGATGCATTTATGCATACATGAAAGGTATTATTGACCATTTGCATTTCGTCAATTATTTACTACAGGTCGTCATTCCGGTTTTTCAAATTCCTCCTGTACACATTCCTTTGTTGCATGAGAATCTTATTACTTTTCCTTTGCCTTTCGCAAAATACCTTCGGTCAGGTTTCCGGAAAGCTTATTACAGCTGCCGGTCAGCCAATTCCATTTGCCAATGTACTTCTGCTCAAAGACAGTACGATCGTAAAAGCTACTTTAACGGATGAAAATGGGTTATATCATATGGATGGTATAACACCGGGAAAGTATAACCTCCGGTTCAGCAGCATTGGCTACCAGATTTTAAATTCCCCTTTATTCGAACTGGGAGATTCCGGTGTTTATACCCTGCAGGAAGATCCAAAGTTATTAGGTGAGATCGTTGTAAAGGCAGAGAAACCATTATTCCAGCAGCAGCCCGATGGGATGATCGTAAATGTAGAAAACAGCATTCTTACAAAAGGGAGTTCCGCATTGGCTGTTTTAGAGCGATCGCCAGGGGTGGTGATAGATGCTCATAATTATAATATTTCCTTAAATGGGAAAAGTGGCGTGATGGTAATGTTGAATGGTAAACTCATGCGGATGTCGGCAGAGCAGGTGCTTACTTTGTTAAACAGCATGTCTGCAGATAACATTGAAAAGATAGAACTACTCACAACACCTCCGGCAAAATACGATGCAGAAGGAAATGCAGGTATGATCAATATTGTAATAAAGAAAAACAAGCAGGCCGGAACGAATGGATCGTTATCCTTGTCTGCCGGGTATGGTAAAGGAGAAAAGGGTTCCGGCAGCATCAACATTGCCCGCAACACGGGTAAAATAGATCTGTATGGTGCTTACTCCTTCACACATGACAGGAGTTATAGCGGCTTCGCCGGACAAGGTGTACAGAATACTCCCGCAACGGGGGCATTAATGGTATTCGATTTCCTGAATTTGGGTAAATATGTTTCTAATAATCACAATGCAACCATTGGCATTGATGCTACATTAAATCCCCGGATAACTATTGGTGGCAGTATTAATTACAGTAATACACATAATGATAGTGAAATTGCTAACCTTGGATATTACACCTTTGAATCGGATTCGCTGCTGCAAATGAATGCAGATATAAAAGGGGTTGACCGATGGAGGAACCTGACAACATCTGCCTACATAAAAGGGAAACAGTTCAACGTTGATATCGACTATCTCAACTACAATAATTACAATCCTACTAATGTACTAAGTATGTTCTTTGATAAAAAAGGTAACAATACGGGAGCAGTGTTTCCCAACCATCATAAAGGTACCGCGAATACATCTATACAGGTGGGCGTAATTAAACTTGATTATGTAAAACAGTTAAGTTCTGCTGTGAAACTTGAAACAGGTGTAAAAGCGGCTTATACGGGCAGTACGAGTGTTTCCCGGATAGAGAGCCTGGAAGATAGTGAATGGGTCAGTAATGCTTCTAATGATATCAAAATGACGGAAACTATTGGGGCTTTGTATACTTCCATTAACGTAAAGGGTTTGTCTATCGGAGCCAGGTACGAATATTCCCATACTCATATGAATAATGACATTGACCGGAAACTGGGAAAGCTGTTTCCCAACATTTCCTATTCCAAAAAACCGAATGAAAAATCGGAATTGCAATTATCTTATACCAAAAGAATCAGCAGACCTTCTTATAATGACCTGGCATCTTATATATCTTACAACGATCCATTTTCCGTTTTTGCCGGAAACCCATTATTACAACCAACAATCACTAATAACCTGAAACTAGGTTATAAT
Source organism: Chitinophaga sp. CF118 (assembly GCF_900112615.1). Classification (GTDB taxonomy): domain Bacteria; phylum Bacteroidota; class Bacteroidia; order Chitinophagales; family Chitinophagaceae; genus Chitinophaga. Next base: position 992,988 of record NZ_FOMK01000004.1, read on the forward strand.
TATCGCACCTATTCATTTTCAGTATTACTCAGCACAGACGATAATCCTATTGTACAATCGCAACTGGCTAAGGGGCCCGACAAAAACGTTTCTTATATCATCCCTATGAATGTTAGCTGGCAGCGTAATTTAACCTTTCAAAGCAGCCTTCCTTTCAAAATTAATGACTGGTGGGATATGACCTATAGTCTTGAAGGCGGATGGAGACAATTTAAAATAGATTATACGCCGCAGCCCGTTGAAAAAACCTATTTCAGTTATTCCCTGAACTTCAGCGAGTCGTTTAAATTACCTAAGAAGTTCTTCCTGGAACTATCAGGGTGGTACAGTTCTGCGGGTTATTATGGAACGATAAAAACAGATAGCCGGGGCGTGATGAATGCAGGAATCAAAAAAGGAAATTTTCAATTAGCAGTATCCGATATTCTAAGAACATCGCACTTTGATACTTATTACGGACATCTTACGCAAGAGGTTTATTCGGGGAAGAATCATGTAAGAGTTAACCCGGAATCCAGCTTCTTTCCTATTATAAAGCTCACCTATTCCAGGACCATTGGTGGTGTGGGTAAGGTGAGGCAGAAACGGGAGGGAGCAAAGGATGAGAGGGAAAGGATCAGAAATTAAGTATTTCAAATTAGTGGGATAGGGTTACCTGTTCTGGTAACCCTATTTCTCCTTTAATACGAACTTCATCAATCTGCCACTTGAAACATACTTAATGTTAAATCCCATTTCATAGAAATAATCATCCATTCCTCTTCCTAAAAATCTACTGGGGGTTACAGCATTTCCTTTATCATCAATAACAGGTACCTGCACAACAATATCCATATAGGCTGGCCCCTCTCCAATGATCTTGTATTGTCCTTTAAAGGCCTTCTTCTCCACATATTCCTCAATCCTATCTGAGATCCGACGGTTGTTCACTCTGTCTGTTATCAGTACCTTGCTGGCTTTGTCAATTTCGAACTGCATATTTGCCTGCCTGCCTTCTTTTAATACCTTATTATATGAATAATCCAGCTGCTTCAGGAATTGCTCAAAAGCTTCCTGCGCATCGATCTTTAAAGTATTACTAACTGCCTTTTCAAGACTGGGGAACTCTCGTCGTTGGGACGACAAAACAGCATCTGCATACACAGCGCTGGTATATTTATCTACAGCTTTTAAGGATAATTGCACCTGCCGGTCCGGAGAGTCTCCAGTTCCCAGCCAATGGATAGATGTTTCAATAAAAACGTCTACCGGTGCAGCTTCAATGCAAAGCCTTATCCAGTCGCTTTTAGATTCTTCTTTGGTGGGGTCCCTATTACGGGCGATTCTTTCTTCATTTGTCTTAAAGTCCAGCGTATTCTTATATCCACTATTAATCAATGCATTATTTACTTCTGTAATTGCAGATTTATAGGCATTATCAGTTTCTACTTTTGATAATATACTTGCAACTCCCGAAGTATCGGGCATCACCATCAGGCTTAGTTGTGAACGATCCTGTGCCTGGGTAGTGGCAGCAAAAAAAATGAAAATCAGTATAATACTTCTCATACTACAGCAGATTAAAGAAATACAATGCGTATGTTTTTACTTTCTTTCTCTTCCACCATTCTCTTTCCGCCTTTCACCACTTTACATTTTGATGTTTGGGCACGTACTTCAATCACCTCAAGTTCAGCAATAGGTTCTTCATCCCGAATCTGCCTGCCGTCTTTTTCTATCTGTGTTATCAGGACTGTTTTCAGTTTACATCCTTTCCTCATAGCAATATTCTCCCCTCCTTCTATCAATATATTCTCAGCTCCATTTCTTTTATCCTCATCCATTACTCTTAAAAAAGGTAAATACATTCCGAAAGTATTGCGAATCCAGCCATTAACACGACCAATAGATTCTTCTATAGCCTCAAACATTTTTCCTTTAATACTTCCTTTATCTGTCTCTGACAAAGTTTCAAATACTGTTTCTGTTAGTACAACTTTTTCTTCACTGCCACTTCTTCTTTGCCTGATTACTGGAATCATATTTCTAAGGCCATTGGCAATCTCTGCACTAACATTTGTGTAATCCTCACTATTCCCCGTAAATGATTGCGCAGCGATACTCTTTCCTGTTAACACATCTATACATTTCACTTCATAATCTACCCTGGCGATATATTGTTTTTTCTCCTGATAAATTTCCGCATTTTTCACTGTCCCGAAAATCAGGATCTGCGCACCTAAACTCTTTCCCTCATCAATGATCTTACTTTCCATGAAGGCCTTCCCCTTCTGTCGCCTTATTTCTTCCTGCACCAGTTTCCATTTTTCAATCTCTAATAAAGTGAATCTCTTTGTCTGTATCATTATCCTCGCAACAGCAGCGTAAATATCTTTTGCCGCTATTGAATCCTGAAAACTATTAGCTGCAAACGGGACAATACCCGCCACTTTAGTATCATTTAAATCCTGGGCATTCAGTACCTGGGAGAAAAACAGAAAGGCCAATGGCAACAATTTTCTCATAATGTTTGATTTTGGAGTTAATAAATTTATAGACAAACCGGTGTGGTGGGTTCTGCTTTTATCTTACTTAGTAATTCCCCAAAGCCCTGTTCTATAAGCGTTTCTTTTGAACCATTTGCGATCAGGGTCATTTTTTGCTCATAAATACGATCAGTACAAGGGTTTGCGTCATCTCCTTTATAAACCTTTAATGCTAATTTTACTTTGTAATTAGTATAATGCCGGGTGCCCATTACCCCTTCTTCAATCACAGATGCAGATAAGTCTCCAATAACAGAATTCCCTGCCACCAGGCCCGGAGCATTTCCTATGGCGACTTTATATCCTCTTTTTTTATAGAAAGCAGCTAATGAATCAGAGAATACATCGTTCCTTTCATTATCAATCCTCATAATTACCTTAACGTCTGTATTCAATACATTACGGAGTGGTTCTTTAGGTATTGAAGGGGATTCTTTTACAATAGTGACTTTACGATCTGAGTGATTTATAATGGTAGTAGGGTGCTGAGAAAAATCAGCATTAACAGAATGATACTCATTACCCTGGGTTTTATCCTTTGATGTAAATATTACTGCAACAATACATACTATCACTATCAAAATGGATATAATGCCAATAATCCATCGTTGCTTATTTGGCGACATGGCTGCTATCCATGAGATTTTCCTCAGACTTTTTTTGCCTGTGAGGAATATTATTGCAGGAAGTAAAACAGCAAAGAGTCCCAATAATTCAAGGAATTGCTTGAAAGGCAAAGACATATTGTTTTGATTTATATAGTAGGTCTTGCGCGGATGTGAGGTTAAATATATTGAGGTCCCCCACTATACAATAGTGAGCCTGACAAATATAATGATTAGACTTTCACGAATAGTTAATGTGGTGTTAATGAGGGTTTTATTAAGATTAATTAAATATCGGAATGATCTTCTTATTTAGAACTTCTTTGTGGTAAAAAGTAGACATTTCTTTGTAGTACGAAGCGCGCTTCATTTTTTTAGTGGGGCATAATCGAGTAGGAAGTGAGGGATTATTTCCCTCACTGTCCTCTCACACCACCGTACGTGCCGTTCGGCATACGGCGGTTTGTTAGAATAATTTCAT
>NZ_FOMK01000021.1 GCF_900112615.1 Chitinophaga sp. CF118
GCTGGAGAACTAACATTTGCCACAATCACTGTATCACCCGTAAATGCCTGCGTACTGGCAAGGAACTCCGCACTGATTACATTATCAACCGTTTTGATTACTACGGTATCATGCGCCACACAACCATCAATATCCGTTGCTGTTATATCATAAATGCCAGCCTCATTTATTCCTACCACAGCCGTATGAGCAGTATATCCGTTATTACTGTTCCAGCTGTAATCTGCTCCATTGGGAATAGTACCATCTGTAACTGCTACCTGACCTTTACAGAGCGTACGGTCAACACCCAGAGAAACCGTTAATGGCAGTGGATCTATGAGGGTATATGTATGACCTATCAAACACCCTGTACTATCTTTCATTTGTACAGTATAAGTACCGGCACCCAGTTGCTGTATATCCTTATTCGTACTTCCAGTACTCCATTGATATGAATATGGTAAACGCCCTCCGGATGGTAGCAAAGTAATAGCCGCATCCTGGAAACCTGTACAGGTAGGTTCTTTTATGGATTCTCCTATGGCCAGTGCACCAGGTGCTATAACCGCCGCAGTAGAATTTAAGATACATCCATTGGCGTCGGTTACTTTTAAAATATAATCACCTGCCTCTAAATTTTTAATACTGGTATCAACAGAACCGTTGCTCCAGGAATACAGATAAGGCGCAACTCCACCACTTACTGTAGCTGTGGCAGCTCCATTTGCTTCACCATTACATCCCACTTCCTGAAGTACAAAAGTGGTATTCAATGCCGGTGGCTGTGTAAGTTTAATATCAGCTTCTGCTATTACACCACTCATATCTGTAACTTTCAAATGATACGTCCCTGCAAGTAACTTCTTTGCTACTGAATCTGCAGCACCATTAGACCACGCATATACGTAAGGTCGCACCCCTCCGGTAACATAACCATATACCTGTCCTTGTGTACTATCGTGACAAAGTACCGGTGCCTGTTGTTGTAATGCCAACACCAATGGGTCCGGTTCATGCAACACAAATGTTCTCACAAGACTACAATTATGAGCATCAGTAATAGTTAGATTATAACTACCATCACCTACGTTACTCAGATCTGGCGCAACAGTGCTATTACTCCATGCATACTGATAAGGCAATGTACCTCCTCCTACAGTAGTAACAACACCTCCATCTGTAGAACCATAACGTGTTGGTGTGGTAATAACCCCGGTGGCTGCTAAATCATCCGGTTGTGTAATGGTTGTGTCAGCAGTTGTTACACACCCATGTGCATCTTTAATATCAAGATAATAGTCGCCCGGAGGAAGATTGTTCACATTAGCTGTAGTAGCTCCATTGCTCCAGGTATACTGATAAGGCAAAGTACCACCGGTAGTATTACTTAACACTATTCCATTTGCCACGCCATAACAGGTGACATTGGTAGGCGTAAGTCCCAGTACCAGTAAGTCCGGTTCTGCAAGATCAATACTGTCAATTGCTTGATTATTATTAGCATCAGTAATCGTTACTGAATAAGTCGCTGTTACTAAACCGGTGATTTTCCGGGTAATTTTATTCGTATTCCATAAATAAGTGTATGGCCCCACTCCTCCTGTCACATCTGCCTGTAATGCCCCATCACCATCGCCCTTACAACTGATAGGAGTAGTTGTGAAACCTACTACCAGTGAATCAGGTTCTACAAGTCTAATGCTTTGAGAAGTAGTACATCCATTCAAATCCGTTGCCACTACATCAAAAGTTCCACCACCCAGTCCATTGATAGTGGCAGTACTTTCTCCATTGTTCCAGGCATAGGTATAAGGAGATGCACCACCACTCACACTGATGCCCGCGCTGCCATCATAAGTATGATAACCTTTGGGATCAAGCGCCACAGAAATATTGGATGATATACCGGTAGGCGGCTGACCAACTGTAGCTACTTGTGATGCAGCAGCTAAACATCCATTGCCATCTTTTACAAGAATAGTATAATCACCTTTTATCAGGCCATTAAATACATTACCCGCCTGCCAATTAGTACCATTATCTTTTGAATATTGATATGTACTATTACCTCCCGCGGCTGTAACGGTTACAGACCCATTATTACCACCGAAGCAGGTAGCATCAACCGGTTGAACGGAGAATGTTACAGGGGCCGGGGCTGTGATAGTAAAATGATAATAGGTTCTGTTTACTTCCACTACACTACCATACTTGCCTTCTACAGTAAGACTATAATCCCCGGGAAGCATATCACGCAAACCTGTGATCGTTACACTTTTATTGGCATCCAGACTGGTAATATCAGTACTGGTCTGATCAACAATAATAGAGTCTGTTGGCGAATTAAATTTGTAGATAGAGATAGGTTTTAACACCTCACCCGGAACCATATCTCTGTCAAACCTGACGGTCACAGAATTACTTTTACTATAAGAACACAATGGAGATGCTCCTGTCACGGCAACAGGTTTCGGTGTAGTGGGATAAAAATATAATACCAACACATTAGATCCTTCTCCAGCCATCGTGGGGTAATGTGAACTATCAGATTCTCCGGTAGACGCATTATAATAGTTTACCGAAGGTGCTGAACGGAAATAAACAGGCTTACCTATAAAATTAACATAATCTGCATCAAAAATATCCTTTATAGAACGACCAGCATAGTTATTGGTCAGATCCGTATATTTAGGTAGATTAGCAAAAACCTGCCCATCGAGACTGAATTGGGATCTTCCAAGACACCCCTGATGACCACAATAAGAATTCCTAAAATTTATTGTTTCGTCAACAGTATAAATATTATCTGCCGGATCAGTACGATCGGCATTTTCAATCATGATAATCCCCGCATTATAAATATTGAAATTCACCAGGTTCGAACCGCACCCCAGATTAAATGATCTGGCGGTACCCGAGTTTCCTGGAATTTGAAAATCATATTCTTTATTACCACAACCGCTACTGCTGACATCCGAATAAATATGTATAATAGGTGATGTCAAATAAAGATTGGTATCAATTACCATTGTTGTACTGGTTGAAAAATTCACTTTTTCAAAGATCTTTACTTTCGCGGTAGTTGACACATCCGTTCTGTACAGTATAACAGTATAGTTATTACCTGGTGGTAAAGTGATCCTGGCATGAGCACGTAACACATATGGAGCGCCTTTCTGAGCCACGCCAGCCAAAGAGAAAAGTATGCAACTTAAAAAGAGTAATATTTTCTTCATTGCATTATTTGTTAAAAGATGGAAGTACTAATAAGTAATTTTTTATAATAACAAAAAACAGGTTTTGCCACCACTATTTAATATCGCATCATCTATTGGCCTGAGATAACACGCTTATATAATCATCAGTTTAAGCGTCTTCACATCTTTAGGCCCTTCCACTACCAGCAAATAGATCCCCTGCGTTAAACCTTGTATATTAAAGTCCTCTGTTCTCTTGGCTCCTTTTAATAAAGTTGATTTCTTTGAATAATAAGTTTGATTATTCAACAGACTTATTACACGATAATTCACCGTCACATCTTCCATCACTGTTATATCAAGCGAAAACTGGCCACTGCTAGGATTAGGACGCAGCTT
>NZ_FOMK01000011.1 GCF_900112615.1 Chitinophaga sp. CF118
CAAACAAAAGCGGCAACAAGCAAAAATAGCCTACCTGGAAAGGAAACTCCAACAGCTCAAAAAAGAGATTGCGTGAGATTAGTTATATGGAAGAGATATGCTTTATCTATGCTTTATTTTTGTTTTTTTTATGAAATTATTTTATTTTAGGTGAGTATTAAAACACTCATTATGGCCATTTTAGTAGACGGTATAAGGTTTACCGGAAGTGTGGGTAATATGTCTGCCTACAGGATAAAAGGATCGGATGATATTTATGTGAGGATGAAAGGAGGGGGATCCAAAAAGAAGATAAAAAAATCAGAATCCTGCAAGCCTATACGGGATAATTCAAGTGAATTCAGTATTAGGTCAACGGCGGCAAGTAATGTAAGGTGGATGCTTACGTATGTAAAGCACCTGGCGGATCATAAGATCCTATCCCGGTTGAATTCCCTCAACAGTACGATTCAAAAGTATGACACTAATAATATAAAAGGGCAAAAGGAAGTTTTGTTCTCGAAGTACCACAATTTACTGCAGGGGTTCAGTTTAAACAACAGGTATCCATTTGATGGCATTATCAGGCATCCGTTGCTGTGTACGATCGACAGGAACAGGCATAGCGCAATAGTGAAGCTCCCGGATCTTATCCCCCAGATAAACCTGTTCCTGCCCTGGAAATCGCCTATGTACCGCTTTATTATATCCCTTGGTGAGCTAACGGACAATGCCCGCAAACCTGATCCTGCAATCACGGATAAGGTAGTGCAGGTTGTTTATACCGACTGGCAAATAGCGCAGCTCCCATATACGGGGAGGCAAATTGAATTAAACCTCCCCGGAAAACCGGATGAAACGCAAACGCTGGTGGTATCAGTAGGCATAGAAATGGGGGTACCATTTACCAACGATGAGATAAGCATAGTACAGAATGCAGGGAGCGCTAAAATCCTGGCGACAGGCTAAGCTTTCTTCTTCAGAAAAGATCCCGGCGTTTGGCCAAACCTCTTTGTAAAAGCTGCGATGAAATTAGGTACGTAGCTATACCCCGTCATAGCAGCCATTTCCTGAACAGGAGTATGGGTGGTTAACAACAACTCCATAGCTTTTTCTAACCGCGCTTCCAGCATAAAATCGAATGGAGTGGTACCGTATTGTTGTTTAAATCCAAGTCGAAGTTTGCGTTCACTTAACCTCAGGTGTTTGGCAAGCCAGGAAATGGAACAAGGGTTATCCATATTTGTAATCAGGTAATCTTTAGCTTCCTGGATCCTTTCTTTTTCGTAATCGCTTAATGAAACAGCATCGGGTTTTGTGGTGGTTTGTTCAGATTGATGTAAGCCAAGCACCAGCAATTCGAATAGTTTTGTTTCAAGATATAAATCCTTTATAGGCCCTTCATAGCTATTATATAGAATGCGGTAGATAATAGCCAGCATATCGCCAGTAGTAGAAGGATGCTGCCTTGTAAGCATCACAGCTTTCTCTTTGGTGATGTTGTGCAGAAATTTATCCAGGATGGGGAAGCTGCTGACTAATCCCTTTAATACCTCTAAGTTGGGATGTATTTCTATGTACTGATAATGCCGGTCTTTTTCAAATTTCGTATTGCCTTCGGGGAGGGGGGAGTAGGTGAAATTAAAACGGCGTTGTGGCAAAATTATTTCTCCAATCCCATTCAGTGTGTATTTAAAATCATTCTGTATTGCGATATGCATATCCAGGTCGGGTTCCTTTGCGGATGTAGTAAAAGTGGTATCAGTTTTAATTTCAAAATCTATTTGCCAGGCTTCGAAACTTTTAGATTTTATTACCTGGAACAGTTGTAAACCATAATCTCCGCTTGTATGAAATGTTTTGTCGGCATTGGATATCATATAACGTGTAAGGGAAGGAGGAATGCCCGGGATATACGTATCCTCCAGCTCTTGCTTTGGGCTCAGTGCGTACATAATTCTTTAATGTTTAAATTGTATTACCAATAAACAGGCATACGGGTCCGTATAACAAATGTTTAAATGTTACAGGATTGCTTTAGTAAAGATTCAAAGCATAAGCTAGGATAGTGATGAGAAGTCTGAGTGATTGTTCGAAGAGAGCAGTTGCTCTTTTGCTTTTCTTACCCTTTTAATAAACAGGTATTCATGAATGGGGACATTGAACAGCTGCCTGAATCCTTTGAAAAGGATCCATTCATTCAGTCCTGTGATACGGGTTAGTTCTTCAGTAGAGCGATGCTGATCGATATTTTCCTGCAGGTATTGTTTTACCTCGGTTAGTTTTTCTTTTTCATGCTGATTTAAAATGATAGGATCGTTGAAGACTTTAAGCCCTTTATTGAGGCATACAGTTAGCAGTTCAAGAGCTTTGCCTTCAATAAAAATTGTTTTGATATCACCGTTAAAAGCACAGTAAACGATATGTTTGATGATAGTGGATATCTCATGACTGGCATTGAGATTTGTATCAAACATAGTTCCTGTACCATCCTTTTTAACGAGATTAAGAAATGTTTGGAGATGAGGAATATGATTGGCCATATTCTGTAAATAACTAAGGGGATAATGAACCTCCATTGTCCGGTAGTTCCCTTTTTGTAAACGGGTACTTAATTCCATTTGTGAACCAAACAGGAGATTAAACTGATCCGCACTGAAAAATAGGTCTGGCATTCCCGGACAGGAATAACGCATTGGTTTGGAAATATTTATATGTATGTATAGATATGGTTCTCCTGAGTGGCAATGCAGGGTTGTAGGGGCTGCTATATCTAATTCCCTGAACCAGATGTTCGCATTGCCTGCAACTGTATTGATAAATGTAGCATTACCATAATCGCCGGATTCATGTATGATTTCTTCCCCAGGTTGAATTTGTGATTCCGGATTTGATATTGTTTCTGTAACGCCGTTTGTATTAAATTGAAAGTTGAGCATGGGTAACAATTTATGGGGGTTAGAAATTCCTTAGTACGTTATTGAACACTGCAATTATAGGATCTATCCTGGCAATTATAGAGTTAACGGATTATTATGTATAAAAGCCAGTCGTGGAAATGGTGGATAAAAAAATAAGAAGGCGGATGCCAAGTCTGTTACCACCTCCTTATGAAAAAAGCATAATTTATGTTGACCGGGATTGTTCAAGCTCGTATTATCTATCTATAAGTGCACAGGTTCTTCTTGTGTTGACTATGAAGTTACTTACCCTCCATAGAAAAAAGTTCTTAAATAGGGATAAAAACTTCTGCTAAACGGAGTTTTTTTTATCCTTTCCGTTTGATAGCACTCGGGGGATACCCGTATTTCTTTTTAAATGCCGTAGAGAAGTTGGATATACTGCTATATCCTATTTTATAGGCTATTTCACCTATATGGTGGTCGGAATCGAGCAATAGCTGCCTGGCCTCTTTCATCCTTATTTCAATCAGGTAATCATACATGGCCATGCCGAACAATTGCTTGAACCCCCTCTTTAGCATATAGTCGTTCATACCCACCTTACGGGCTACCTCATTAATGGAAACCGGAGTGTCTATATGCTGAGACAGGTAAGTCTTTGCATGATGAAGTTTCTCTATGTGATGGGGTTTTAGTGTTTCTATACTCCCGGTCTGAATCAGGTTACCAGCTCTGTGAAGACATAACGATAAGAATTCCAACGCTTTCGCTTCCATATACATGATCCGGAGATCATTGACAAACGCACAATTTTCCATTTCATGGAGAATATTGAGGATCTGGGGGGTGGCATTGGAATTCTCTTTGGTCAGCTTTGCAGGTATATTTTTCTCTATGCTTGTAAGTAGTTTGTCCAGCAGGGGAATGTGCTCATGCCATTTTTGGAGATAACCTAATTCGTAATGGATTTCTACAGTAGTGTATATTCCCTGCTTGAGCACAGATGTAATGTCCGTTTGCGGGAGGTAAAGCATGTTATACTGCTCCTGGAGAAACGATACATTGCCCATGCCATTAATGGATAACGTATAGGGAACATTCCGGTTGATCTGCAGACTTAACAACGGTTGGTCCGATTTGCATTGTAAAGCCGTTTTTTGGGTGATAACATATCGTTTAAACCAGGTACTCGCATAATCACCGGATGTTTCATGCAATAAAACTTCTCCAAAACAGCCTGATTTATGTACCCCGTTCAAACCGGTCTGTATCTCATTGGTAATGGATTGAGGAAGAGGGTAGGAAATGCTATCCTGTTCACTATTGCAGAAAAATGTAAGTTCCATTAGTGTAAAAATTAGCTTATTGAGTAATTAATACAGTCTGCCCTGTTACATGGGTTAAACCACACAATGTTGGGTACAAACAGTCCGTTGTTTAATAGACGGAATAGTTGATAATTGACATATGCATTTATGGCTGAGGATAGGGGTCTAACGACTAGCAGATCTGCACAAGCAATTAAAGGTTAATCCAATTTTAAAGGTATTTAATTTTTTAATTCAATCATTAAAATAACCATAAGCTGACCAGGAAAAATATTTTAAAAAAATTTGATTACTGTTGTCGAGTAGCAGCATCTTTCATTAAAATTGTCTTTACCAATGGCACCCTATAATTAATGCCATAGCGATTGTTAACCAATGACTTTGGATCTGGCCCACAAAAAAGATGGCTACAACCTCCCTGGTAGATAAGCGCAAATACGTTGACTAAAAGAAATTCTTATAATGCTAATGTTGATTAACCCACTTCCAACTGAATATACAGGGATCCCTGGCAGGTAATCTCTTAAAAAGGTGGTTGTAAAAACTCATACATATGAAAGAAGCTGAAAAATATGTTTTCAAAAACTATGCGAAAAAAATCACCTCTAAAGGCATCACCTTTGAAGAAGATGAGAACTTTTTATATGGAGGCAATTTAGAAGATCTGAAGGAAGGATGGGTACTGATACTGTCTGTATTGCCACAGGATATGGAAGTTATGCTGGACAATGTACTTCCCGTTTTAACCGAAAGGAACCTGGTATTTAAACTTATAAAAAATGAAGGCAGCCATTACCTGATGAATTGTGGCGTTATGCAGCATCAGCTAATCGGCCGGTCATTATCTATATTCACCCAATCCCTTCAACAGGCAAAAGAACTGGTAGCTATACTTTATAAATTAACCAATACCTACAAAGCAATTGATATCCCATTTGCAACCAGATTGGGCAAAACACTCTTTGTAAATTATATGACTGTTGAAAAAGACGAGAAAGGTGAAATAAAGTATGAATATAATTTACCGGCAAAGATTCCCTTTAAAATCCCTTCTGCTTATGTACGGAGAACAAAGAAAATATTCGGATACCGTTATATCCCTACAAAGCTATTGAAGAATGGTTTCAAAGGTAGCATTTACAAAGGAATCTCCATTACCCCATTGGGTTTTAAATCCTGCCTTATTAAACACGGTAAAGAAAATGCCGTGATGGATATTTATGGCAGAAATATAAAAGACCGTTTTGAATGGGATAGAGAAGTGCAACAATCATTACCCAAAAGTATTCTTACACCTAAAGTTTTAGGTTTCTTTGAAGAGGATCATGATGTGTATTATATTACCCGGTATATTGATAGCCTGGATTATAAAGAGGTGATTAACCGGGTAAAGAATAATACTACCTGGAAAAACTTACGTATAAGGGATAAGGTTACACTCTTAACTTATTTCAGGAATATTTTATCAATCATCAGTTCCCTGCATAATCATGGTTATGTACACAGAAATATTACACCGGTAAACTTTCTTATAGATAAAAAAGACAGGATCTATCTTCTGGATTTTGAATTATCGTACAACTGGAAACTTAATAAACCGGCGCATCCCTTTATTTTTGGAACACCTGGTTTTATGGCGCCGGAACAACTACAGGTACAAAAACCTACTATCAAAGAAGACGTTTTTTCCTTAGCATCCATGTTGCATTATATAGTGATAGGACCTCCGGCTACAGATTATCACGAATATGAGGATAATACTCATTGGCTGAAGGCTTCCTCATTTGCCGGAGATACAGCGCTGGTGTCAACCATCAAAAACGGACTTGTGACAAATCCTTTACTACGATATTCATTAAGCGGGATACAAAAAGATGTTATCAATGAGATCAACCTTCTTATAATCCGCGATAGCGAAATTAAAGAAAGAAGGAACATTTTTCAGAGACCCGATTCTTTAGTGTAATATCTAAAAAATTTGCACATATGCAGGATTACCACCAGGGTTGAATCGTTTTGATGGTCAGTTGGAAGGACCGTCATTACGATTAGAGATCACGCCGTTGTTATCTCCTGCGCATATATACTTTGATGATGCAGCCGCAAAACAGGCCGCTGTTAATTCAACATTACAGTCAGTAAAAGTAATTCCAGAATATAAAACAGATATACCAGTGAACAATCTGGTTCCTTAAAAATTAAGAACTCCCTGTTTGTAGTATAAATCATTTACTACAAACAGGGAGTTCTTACCAGAGCATAATACTATATTCTTGCTACAAATAAATACCTCTATAAAGCCTAAACGATATTGATATTTATTCCCACAAAAGAGGTTATCTGCCGCGTTGGATTCAGGTGGTAATTGCGGGCCTTAGCCATTTGACACACGATTTATATCGTCTAATAAATAACTAAAGCCCATACGCTTGATAAAGTTAAATAGAATTCCAACCAAATGGGTGCAGCCCGCAATCCCACCTGAATCCTCCGGTATTCCCATCAGATCTTTCCATCACCTCACTATTCCCATCAAACTTTTTCCATCCCCCAACTATACCCATCCTCCCACTATACGCATCAAACCTTTTCCATCGCCTCACTATATTTCCCTTTACGTGCTAACCTGTTACAATCTGCCCGGTGAAATAAAACCTTTTGCGCAGCCGCTACATTTTCTTCTTTCCCCGCCCATAATTCCAATGCCGGTTGTTGAATAGCCCTTGCATAAGAAAATGTAACCGCCCAGGGCAAAGTAGGAACTATAATATGAATTGCATTTAAACGCGAAGAAGCCTGTTCCGGCGACTGCCCGCCTGATAAAAAAGCAACACCCGGTACAGATGCGGGAACACATCGTAACAGACATTTAATAGTAGCATGAGCAATGATATCATCCTCCACCTGCACCGGAGAATCCTTGCCTGGCAGTATCATGTTAGGTTTCAATATTACCCCGTGAAGATCTACCCTTTGACTATGCAACTGGGAGAAGAGCATTAATAGTCCATCCTGAGTTATCTTTTTGCACTGTTCTAATGTATGGGAGCCATCCATCAGAACTTCCGGTTCTACAATAGGAACTATCCCGGCCTCCTGACATAAAGCAGCATACCGGGCAAGGGCATGCATATTCGCCTCCATACAACCGCTTGTCGGGATATCTTTTCCTATGGTGATCACTGCCCGCCATTTAGCAAATCTGGCACCCAAAGCATAATACTCAGTCAATCTTTCACGTAATAAATCCAGTCCTTCAGTTATCTTTTCTTCCGGAAAACCCGCCAGATCTTTTGCACCCAGATCTACTTTGATGCCCGGTATGATCCCGTTGTTATGTAAGGCTTTCGCAAAAGGAATCCCTGCAATAGTTTGCTGGCGGATTGTTTCATCACTGAGAATGGCACCGCTGATACATGTATTCAGGCGAGGTGTGGTTACAATCAGATCGCGGTAAGCCCTGCGATATTCTTCAGTTTGGGGAATACCCACCGCCGCAAAACGTTTGTTACAGGTAGGAGTACTTTCGTCCATTGCCAGCAGGCCTTTATCGCCTGCCATCATGGCCTTTGCTGTGTCTGTAAATTCTTTTGTTTTCATGATGCTGGTTTCTGAAGTGTTTACAGCATCAAAATTTGATCCGTTTTATTTAATGGCCGCCAGGATATGTTCTATCATTTTATCAAGCGATTTATATTCTATCCATCTCACCACAGCCACCAGGTCATGCTGAGGATCCACATAAATAACATTGGTACCATTCCCCACGTGCATAAAAGCATTAGCCGGAGCGCTGGGAAGAAACTGCCGGTCTGTATTCAGGTACCAGTTCATGTAACCATATCCCGGTTTTACGGAAGTAGGTGTTAACGCCTGTTTTACCCATTGAGCCGAAAGGAGTTGTTTACCATTCCAGTTGCCTTTATGGAGGGTAAGTAAACCAAAGCGAGCCATATCGTAAGCATTGATGAACATCCCACCACCCCAGTGACCACCGCCGCTCACAGATTGCACCGGCAAACCATCAAGTACGATCCATGAGTTCCGGTATCCATTCCATCGCCAGGTATTAGAAGCACCAATGGAATCCATGATCAATGATTTGAGAACCTGCGGAAGTGGTTGTCGCCATACGCTGGTAGCAGCCAGAGCCAGCGCGTTTACACGGACATCATTATATTTCCAGACGGTACCCGGAGCATTTCTTTTACGGGTCATCCATTCGGCGGAGTTGCCTTCCGGACGATCTGCCCAATCCGGTTTTCCCCATAATGTACCTTCCCAGTCGCTCGTTTGCCGGAGCATCACATCCCAGGTAAGGGTACGGTTATGAGCACTGGCAAATGGAAAGAGTAGCTGAGGTTGCCCCAATTGTTCAGCACCGGGATTGCCGGCCACAGGATTATAAACCTCTATAGGAGGTATATAACCAGCAACTGTATCATATACACTATGGATCAGGCCGCGATCGACCGCCAGTCCGACGACGGTTGATAAAAAGCTTTTGGTAACGCTATGTGTCATATCTACCCGTAAAGGGTTTCCCCATTCGGCCACGATATATCCTTTGTAAATGATAACGCCGGTAGGATCTCCCCGGTCGGCAAAGGGGCCAATACCTGTGCTGAAAGGTTCTTTTCCGAAGCTGAGAGACTGCGATATTTCCATACTCCGGGAGGCCTGTGTTTCATTCTCTTTCGCGAATTGAATAGCCGCCGCCAGTTTAACGGAATCCAGTCCCAGTGCAGCAGGAGAGCGGTGTTGCCATTCCCCGCGAGGAGGAAAATAGGCTTTGGACTGCGCAAAACTTATGGTAGTAAGGCAGATCAGGAGGGAAAAAGTCAGCAGGCGTTTCATACAGTTAAGATATAAATATTTTCAGACAGCCGTTAAATTTACTAAATTCAGCCCTGTAAGGCTTTAAGCCAGCAAAAGAACTATAGAACATGAAAAAGATCGTACTTGACCTTACCGGTGGAATTGCTGACATTCTGGAGGTGGATGCAGCTATTTCCTTTAAACCGTTTATGGATCATCTGGAAAAAAGAATAGCAGAAGAACAGACTGTTAAAGCAGCATTTTATAAAGATACGCTGAAGTTGTTTAAGGGTCGTAATGTGTACGACCTGGAAATTTCTTTGGAAAATATTCACCAGTATGAGGATTTACTGGAACAGATGTACCTGTGTCTTTCAGCACCGATGGTGGGTGAACATGAATTGGCCTGGGCGCTTAGTTTTCCTATGAAACCTATTGTTTTTTATGGTACCAGCATGTTGTATGAGCTAATAAAAAACAAGAAGGGGCATGAGAAAGATGTGGAAGCGCCGGAAATAGTGGCAGCACAGCACCGGGAACGTTTACAATTATTGTATTCTCTGATACTAAAGAGGTTGTATAATTTCCAGGTACCCCTTCACGCAGAAAGATATCATGGCGCAACGAACGTTGCTACGGGCCTGGAAGAATATTACTGGGTGCATATTAACATGGATTTTGTTACTGTATCCGTAAAGGGAGAATTGCCGGAAATTGATTTCAGAAAACTGTATTCAAAACTGACTGATGGAGCAGGATATGAGATCCTGGAAGATATACTTCCCCTGAACCTCTTCAGCTTCCGTGGAATTGGTACAATTGCAGTATCAGACGTTACTCCTCTAAAAGCAATAGAAAATATTCAGCAGGTAAGACTGGCAAACAATCCCGGTAATGAAGATGCCAGTTATAAGCTTGTGATGCAATCTTTAAAAACACTGGTACGGAATAATAAGATTGAATTTGACCTGTTCCCTTTTGTAAGAGTGAATAATGAGCCGGTATATGGTTATGCAAAGGGAGGGACGGGTGTATTGTTTTCAGTATGGGGTGAAGACCGGTTAACATTAGAAAATTTTCAGCGTCAGGTGAAAGGATATTCCGCTAATCCCCGTTTCTTCTTTTCTCAGGATATAAATATACCCAATCCCGAAGAAAAGGAGATAGTATTCCTGGAATACTTCAGGAAGCTGGGCGTCCGGTCACTGGCCTTGCTACCTGTTTTTCATCATCATAATCTGGTAGGTGTATTATGTATGCATACCTGGAGCGATCTTACTTTTGATGAGAGTGTACTGGCATTGCTGGAGCCCGCAAAATCGGCAATAGAACAGGTGTCGCAGGTATATATCGATGAATTCAACATGGAGATCGAGAATATCATTAAAGAACAATTCACATCTATCCAGGCATCGGTACAATGGAAATTCAATGAAGCAGCATGGGAATATTTATATAATAAAAAGAAGGGACTGCCTGCCAAAACATCACCTATTTATTTCAACGATGTATATCCTTTATATGGCGCTGTAGATATCCGGAACTCTACTATTGAACGAAATAAAGCTATCATCGCCGATCTGGATATTCAGTTGAATACCTTGCTGGAAAAGTTGATCACATTGCAACAATATGATCGTTCTGCAATCATGGAAGAACTGATCTTTAAAAGCAGGAAGTGGCAGGAAGAAATACTCAAACAGGAACAGTTACATGCTGCAGATGAGAACAATCTGAGTATTTTCTTTAATGAAGAAATCACTCCTTACTTAATTTATTTATCCCGTCAGGAAAAGGATACAAGCAGCATAATTGATCCTTATCTGCAGTATCTTAATACAATCAATGGTACTTTACATGGTAACCGTCAGGCGCTTGAAGTTGCCATGCAGATGATCAACAGTGCAGTTTCTGAATATTACGAATCTCAAAAGGAAACATTACAGCAACCTTATCCCTGTTATTTTGAAAAGTTCAGAACGGATGGAATAGAATATGATATTTATATCGGTCAGTCTATAGCACCGGATAAACCGTTCAGTCAATTTCATCTGAAAAATCTTCGGCTGTGGCAGCTTTCCTCTATGGCAGCTATTGCAAAAATAACGCATGAATTATTGCCGCAGATGCCTACTGCTCTTAGTACTACTCAGTTGATCTTTGTACATAATCATACTATTAATATTGGCTTCCGTGCGGATGAAAGAAAGTTTGATGTGGATGGAGCATACAGTATCAGGTATCAGATGATTAAAAAGAGGATTGATAAAGTTCGTATCCGCGATACAGATGAACGGTTAACCCAACCGGATAAAATAGTGCTTATTTATTTTGATAAATCTGATGTACGGGATTACCTTCCGTTCATCGAATATTTACAGCAAAAGGAAGTATTACAGCACGATCTCGAAGAGCTGGATCTGGAAGACCTGCAGGGGTTAAGCGGATTAAAAGCTTTGAGGGTTGGAGTGGTATATTAATCGCTTTGGATTCAGGTGGAACAATTTCGGACTGCACCCATTTGGTATTAATCCTGTTTAGCTTTATCAAGCGTATGGGCTTTAGTTTTTTTATTGGACGATATCAATCGTGTGTCAAATGGCTAAGGTCCGAAATTGCCCACCTGAATCCCCCGCTATTCTGGTATTTCTTCTTCTTTCCAGGCTGCTTGCTGATTTTGTCTTTATTCAATTGTTTATTGAGCTTGCATTTTGCCTGACAATCCATCGGGTGCTTCCCGCTTGATTTAGATCAATAACTGAATACAGTTGTACAGAAATAGTGAGAGAATATATTAATGATGTCCATACTTTTATGATCCCTTCTCCATAATTAATTCTAAATAATTGTACTGAAGTTTGCATTGAAAGCAGTTAAGTTTCATTACAAAAGTACTATTATATGCCTTGTCCATGCATATGTCCATGCTCCGGCCCCAGCGCGTGGTTTGAGTTTATACCCTCACATATTGAAGCCGATCCGGAATATAACCCATTAAATTATAAGATATACCAGGGCGATCCCGAATATGTTGTTGGAGGTACAATACTACATCATATTTATGCATGTATAAAAATAGTAGACAATGTGCAAAGACCAGTTATTTGTGAAGATATGCGTAAAGAAATTCACGCAGTACTTCGTAATCATAAATACTCTTCTAATATAGTTACAGGGTTTTAAAAATTGCATCTGGTTTAAATGCTGAAATTAGTTTTTCGTTTGCACACAACCTTTCAACCGCAAATGAATATACAGGTATTTAAAAATATCAGGAACCACTTTTGCATGGTAAAAATGCAAGCTCAATAAAACAATAACAAGCAGACTGAGAATAAGAGGAAGGGCAGGAGTAGCGGGGGATTCAGGTGGGCAATTACGGACCTTAGCCATTTGACACACGATGGATATCGTTTAATAAATATTCTAAAGCTCATACGCTTGATAACGTTAAATAGCGTTACTACCAAATGGGTGCAGTCCGTAATTGTTCCACCTGAATCCCAAGAAAACCCAAGCAATCCAAAGCAAAACAAATCAAATCGAAAGCAAATTATTTTCGTGTTCGAATACAGCGTTTATGCATCACGTTCTTATCTTGATTGTTGTTCTCACAACCTTTTATATAAATTATTTTTTATATTCTGAATATGTTTTACTAGTTTTGAAAACGAATACAGAAAAACCTATTCTGTATAAAGAAAGACCGATAGACTGATACTTATCTTGTAGTATTTTATTAGCTGCTTTTGGAACTATGTGATTGATTCGACCAAATCAATATTCTTAACCTATATTATTGAAACCTAAATTCAAAACACTTAAAACTCAGGATCCCTCAAATATGAAAATGTAGCAATTATGTACCTGTAAAGGTGGCATAACCCGGCTTCATTTAGCCCAAGATTAACCATAAACAAAAACCTATGAATCGAGTTCATTTGCTGCTTAAAATGGCTGTGTTACTCCTATTGCCCTTTATGCAATCGGTAGCACAACAACAGACGACAAATTCCCGTCTGGACAATTATTTCAATGAAGCTTATCGTCAGTATCCCGGTCTCCCTAAAGGAATACTTGAAGCGATGGCTTATTCCGCCACACATATGACTAACCTGCAACCAAATGAAGGTACTGACCATACCAATTGTATGGACATGCCACAGCGGTTTGGCATATTTGGTTTAGTAGAAAACGGAAAAGGTTACTTTAAAAATAACCTTGTAGAAGTTAGTAAACTAAGTAATATCAGCACCTCACAATTTAAAAACGATGTAAGGCTTCAGATCCTGGCCACAGCAAAGTTTTTAAGTCGCGAAGCAGGTAGCCGGAAACTGGCCGCAACTGCAGGCGTTGAAAGTTATGCTTCTGTACTGGAAAGTATTTCTGAAATTCCTAATGATGGTAGTGCAGTAAATGCATACGCCCGCTCATTGTACACTTATGATGTGTATGATAATTTGCAGAAAGGCTTTACCGCAACATCGCTTACAAGAGCGCCTGCAAATGTACAGCTGGAAAAAATCTATCCAACAAAAACATTGCGTGCATTACAAGCCACCGGTGTACAGATAGATTATGCCAGAGATAAAGTAATATCACCTGATAACGTTCTGGATCAGAGCGCAGCAATTGAAGGTGTTTCTGTATTAAGTACGGATTATGGTCCGGCAATATTCAGCGCAGCCCATGCTAATAACTTTACTGTAGGTCGTGGCGGCGTAGCCGTTACCAATGTAACAATCCATACTGCACAGGGCAGTTATGCAGGTACTATTTCCTGGTTCAAGAACAGTACTGCTATCGTATCATCACACTATGTGATCCGTTCTTCCGACGGACAGGTAACACAGATGGTGCGTGAAAAAGACAAAGCCTATCATGTGTTGAACCACAACGGCTATACTATTGGTATAGAACATGAAGGTTATGTTGACGATAAAAAATGGTATACTACCAAAATGTATGCATCTTCTGCTGCGTTGGTACGTAACATATGTACCAAGTACGGAATCAGTAAAGCTGCCTGCTTTAAAGGAGCTGCCACTTCAGGTACAAACTATCAGCCTAAAACAGTACGCATTAAAGGACATCAGCATTATGATGGCAACTCACATACAGATCCGGGAATTAACTGGAACTGGAAAAGTTATGCCGCTTTAATCAATCCTGCTACAACAGCAGCTACCGCTATCGCTATTACAGTAAGAGATCAGGAAACTGGTTTTGCTGTTGCCAATACTGCCGTAACTGTAACCGGACCTGATGGTGCTACCACTCAGGTGCAGACAGATGAAAACGGACAGACATCATTCGATGCCGAAAAAGGAAAATATACTTTCTCTTTCAGCGCAAAAGGATATGATCAGATAGAAACATCTTTTGAAGGTGGTAATGAAACAAAAATTGCTGCTGATATTAGCATGGATCGTATCAGTTCTATGCGCAGTATTGCATCAGAAGATGAAGCAACACGTCAGGTAGTTGCTGCAAGTAACATGGTACTTTCAGGTTATGTTAGAAGTGCTATAACGAATGGTCCGATTGCAGGTGCAATAGTAACTGCTGGTGGTCGTTCTACTATTTCTAATAGGAGTGGCTTCTTTACATTAACTATCCCAGTTCCTGTTAGTGCTACTGAAGCTGTTGCTCCGGTTATAACTACACTGCGGGTTACCAAAACTGGTTTTAAACCTTATGTACTGAACAACATCCGTGTAATAGCAGATAAAATCATTGTAAAAGTTGGACTTACACCTTTGGCATCAGCAAGTGATGATCAGAGAATTGCTACTGAGTCTGCCACTGAAGAAGTGGAAACTTACACGCATGGTATGTTCGACAGAACAGAAGCTGATGAAGCACAACAAACAAGTGAGTACCTGCGTTTAGCCGACAAGGATGCAGAATCTGCTGTTAGTCTTGCTGCTATATCTGTACCTACGAGTATCCGTGTAGGTACCAGTTGTTCATGCACAACCTGTTCAAGCGTAAAGGTAATGAGCCTTGAAGCTTATGTACAGTCTGGTTTGGATAACGAATGGATCTCCAGCTGGAAAGCAGCTTCTCTGAGAGCTGGTGCAGTTGCTTACCGTTCTTATGGTGCTTACTATGTGAAACATCCGGTTAAATCGAACTTCGATATTGCTTCTACTACTTGTAATCAGGCATGGGGTAGCGAAACCGCTACATCTACCATTAATGCAGCTAAAGCTACTGCTGGCGTTGTATTAATCAAGAGTGGTGCAATTTTCAGATCAGAATATTCTGCTGAGAATAACAACGCTGGTTGTGGTAATGGTTACAGTGGTACAGGTACCAGCTCAGGCTGGCCTTGTATTTCCGATGCACGTTGTGCCGGTAAAGCTAAGAACGGTCATGGCAGAGGTATGTGCCAGTGGGGTTCCAGCTATTGGGCAAGTGATAAGACTTACACCTGGATCCTGAATCATTATTATAACCCAGGTAATGTAACCGTACAGGTACCAGCAACTGTTGCAGCCACTCTGGCAAGAACAGAAGCTCCTGAAACTGAAGAGAAGGACGGCATGGTTGAAATTTCTAAAGTTAACCTTACTATATTCCCTAACCCAGCATCTGGCGATGTGGTAAGAGTAAGATACACTTTAGCAGCAAGTGCCCGTCCTGCTATTGTCCTTATATCTGATAATTCAGGTAAGATACTTCAGCGCAAACCTGTTCAGCTGCAACACGGTGTTACCCAGTTTACACTGGACATCAGCAGCTTAAAGAATGGCATCTATATCGTTACCATCAAACCTAATCTGTCTGTTGTTTCAGAAAGTAAAAAACTGGTAGTGGCCAGATAAACAAGCCATTGCTACATATCATTGAGGATCCTGAGGAGAGCTGCCCGTAGCGGGCAGCTCTTTTAAGTTGTGCGCCATAAAACAGATGGGTACAGTCCGCCATTGTTCATCTGAATCCAAAGCGACGAATTAATAAATTTGTTTTAGTACATTTATGGGGGGAACAGTTTATCCATGTAATTACTGCTAAGGGACTCATTTATGCATAAGTATCAGAACAGTGATGAAGAACTATTGCAAATTTTGCAGCAACGGCGTGATGCTGCTGCATTTACTTCTCTTTATGAACGTTATTGGGAAAAACTGGTAACCCTTGCCTATGTTCGTCTTCAGTCCACAATGGATGCACAGGAAGTAGTACAGGAGGTTTTCCTGGATATCTGGAAAAGATCTGATACTATACAGTTACGCCATTCTTTCCATACATATATATCTGCAGCACTTAAGTATAAGATCATCACTTTTCTTGCCAAACGAAAGAACGAAACAGACCGGCAGTCTATGCTTAACCTGCCTGAAGCAGATACGAGCACAGAACAATGGCTTAGTTATCAGCAATTACAGGATGAACTGGAAAGTACTGTAACGGCGCTGCCTGAGAAATGCAGGCTGGTATTCCGGTTGAGCCGTGAAAACGGGCTTAGTGAAAAACAAATAGCACAAACGCTTAATATTTCTGTTAAGACTGTAGAAGCCCATATAAGCAGGGCGCTAAAGACCCTGCGCACCTCCCTGAAACATCTCTATTTTCTCCTTTTTTAATTTTTTTTTAACAGGACTAAGGGAAACCGGTCAGTTGTAAAGACTATATAATAAAGCAGCTTTATAATGAGTGATCTGACTCCCGAGCAAATATCCTTATTAGCAAATAAATTGCTGAAAGGCACTATTAGTCCTGAAGAGAGGGTATTGTTTGAAAACTGGTATAATACTTTTCCCGACGAAGCAATTGAGTGGAAGGAAGAAGATGTGCATTCTGCGGAAGAGCTGCAAAGCCGGATGTTATCTCCCATACTCAATGCTATAAGAGATGAAAAGGTTCATCGCATATCCGGAAGGAAATGGTATTGGGCAGCAGCAGTGATGCTCACATTAATTATAACAGGAGGAATTTACCGGTATGCAGTTAAAGAGAAGCAGGATCGGCCATTAGCAGACGCTCAGTCTAAAGCTAAAAACAGCATTGTTCCCGGTAGGAATAAAGCCACACTTACCCTGGCAAACGGAGATGTGATAGTACTGGAAGATGAGAAAAACGGAGCATTAACAAAACAGGGAACTGTACAGATCATAAAACTTGGCAACGGACAGCTGGCTTATAAGGATGGACAGGGGAAGGATGCCGGGAAACCGGTATCCTTTAATACTCTTTCTACGCCACGTGGAGGGCAGTACCAGGTAACACTGCCCGATGGCACTGTTGTATGGATGAATGCAGCCAGCACGCTTATTTTCCCCACAGCTTTTAATGGAAAGGACCGTACGGTGAAATTGAAAGGAGAAGCATATTTTGAAGTAGCCGCAAATGACCATCAGCCATTTATTGTCAGTGTCAATAATAATATGGAAGTAAAGGTATTAGGTACACACTTTAATGTAATGGCATATGGAGAAGAACCAGCTGTTAAAACAACATTGCTGGAAGGAATGGTAAAGGTTGCCGGCAATAATAAAGAAGTATTGCTCAAACCCGGACAGCAGGCAAAAATGAAGAATACAGGTGAATTGAATGTACTGGCTGTGAATGTAGATGAGGTAGTTGCCTGGAAGAATGGTGTATTTAGTTTTAATGATGTAACGATAGAAGAAGTAATGCAGCAGCTGGCCCGCTGGTATGATGCAGAGGTGGTTTATCCTGATGGCATTCCCAAGGGACTTTTCCGTGGAGAAATAGACAGGACAGCAGATATTTCAACTGTTTTAAAGATACTGGAAGTAAGTGGCGTTAAGTTTACTGTAGAGGGACATAAAATACTGGTACGCGCGTAGTCAACATAAGAGTATTCAACCAAAATTAAATCGGGCATTATGGAAAACGAACCACCATGAGTCAGTGTACCTGCATGACCTGTAATTAAACAGGGGCGATTGAGGCCGCCCCTGTAATGCCTGGGTTTTGCAGGTGACAAAAAAATCTACCGAAGATCAATTATCGCTCACCCAAACACTGCAAATCTATGCAATTGCATGATGATGTAAAAGCCATGCCTGTAAATTGGCTTTATTCAACCAGAATTAAATGTGGCAGCGTTGCCCATCTCATTGAAACATTTCGTTTCCGGCAACGAAAAACGCTCCTTATTATGAAAATGATTGTCATTTTGCTCACAATCGCCTGTTTGCAGGTAAATGCAGCGGGATATGCACAAAAGCTGAGCTTATCTCTAAAAGACCGGCCACTGGTGGAGGTACTGAAAGAGATAAAGGTAAAGACCGGTTACAAATTCTTTTACAAACTGGATTTACTGAATAATGCAAAGAATGTAAGTATCCGGATAGATAATGCAGATCTGCCTTATGTGCTGGATATCATCTTTAAAGACCAGCCTTTTACTTATCAGATCGTAAATAAAACGATCATTGTTACAGCCAGGCAACATGCGGATATTAAAGTGGAGGCAGCGGTGCTGAATATGACTGTTTCCGGCAGGGTAACTGATGAGAAGGGTAATCCCCTTCCCGGAGTATCTGTTCAGGTAAAAGGAACATCTAAAGGGGCGCAGACTAACGCAAACGGAGAATATCAGCTAACCGGAATAGATGAGAATGCAATACTTATATTCAGCTATCTCGGTTATCAGCCAAAGGAGTTACCGGTAAATGGCCGGAACAGCATAGCAGTTACACTTACATCCTCATCAATAGGATTAGGTGATGTGGTAGTGGTTGGATATGGAAAACAATCCCGCAAAAGTTTGATCAGTGCCGTAAATACGGTAAAGGCAGAAGATCTTAATAAAGGCGCCATTACTGACGTAGGGCAGTTATTGCAGGGGAAAGTACCCGGACTGAATATTTCAGCCAGTGGCGACCCTAATGCTGTAGCTACTGTTGTATTACGTGGAGCCTCCACCCTCAACAGTTCCCAGGGTCCGTTTTATGTGATCGATGGAGTACCGGGAGTAGACATTTCTGCCATAGCACCAGATGATGTTGCATCTATCGATGTACTGAAAGATGCCGCAGCTACCGCCATATATGGTAACCGTGCCGCCAATGGAGTTATTATGGTAACAACCAAAAAGGGGAAAAAGGGACAAACACAGGTTTCCTACAGCGGTTATGTTGGTATAGAAAAAGTGTCAAATAAGCTGGATATGATGGATGCCGGTGAATTAAGAAACTTCCTTACTAAAAATGGCCAGTCGTTTTCTCCGGCTGATGATAAAAGTGCAAATACAAACTGGCAGAGTTCCATCCAGCGAAATCAGGCAATATCTCATAATCACAATATTTCCTTCAGTGGCGGTGGCGATCATGGTACTTATGCCGCAAGTTTGAATTATACCAAAAAAGAAGGTATCCTTTTAAACAGTGATCTGGAACGTGTTATTGCCCGGCTTAGTGTAGAACAATATGCGTTGAATGATAAAGTACGCTTTGGTTTGAATGTAACTAACTCAAATAGCAATGCCAATGATATCCCTTACCGTAATGTAGTATTGCTGCAATCAGCACTTCACTTGCCGGTTTCTCCAATTAAAAATGCAGACGGCAGCTATTTTGAGAATTTTACGTCACAAGGTTATTATAATCCTTTATCGATGATCAATAACAGCCAGATGAATGATAAATATAATAATCTGGTTGGAAGTTTTAATACACAGGTAAAATTACCATTCGGACTTACCTATGACCTGAATTTATCTTATATCGGCTTTACTTCAATGCATGGTGAATTCTACAATAAATACTTCACCACCAATTATAACAGCATGTATGATAATCCCAATCCTGGACTGGGATTTCATAATCCGCAAACCTTTGGCGCAAACGGACAGGCAACAAGAAATTCTTATCAGAACACCAGCAAGATCCTGGAAACCTTTCTTACCTGGAACAGGAATTTCAAATTACATGCTGTAAATCTTGTATTAGGATATTCATGGCAGAATAATAAAGTAGGCGAAGGCTTCCAGGTAACTACCAGTAACTTTCCCGTTGACAACATAGGGTATACCAACCTCGCATTAAGTAACCCATATGCAGTTTCCGGATTCCAGATTGGATTTGGACCAGATGGCGTTTACCAGGAAAACAGGCTGATCTCCAATTTTGCCAGGTTAAATTATGGTTATAATGAAAAGTATCTCTTGCAGGCATCTTTGAGAAGAGATGGGAGTTCTGTATTCGGAGAAAATCACCAATGGGGTTATTTCCCATCAGTAGGGGTAGCATGGAGAATTATTCAGGAAGAGTTCATGAAGAACCAGGCAGTATTTACCGATCTGAAACTCAGAGCAAGTTATGGTGTTACCGGTAATGCTACAGGTTTTAATGCATACACAGCAAGGTTCATTTCAGGTACACAGGGTGTATACTATTATAATGGATCGGCTATTGCAGCCAGTGGCCCTATTCAGGCTGCCAATCCAAATCTGCAATGGGAAAAAACCAGCACCGCTAATATAGGCGTAGACTTTACTGTTTTGAAAGGTAAACTAAGTGGTTCGGTAGATGTATATAATAAGAAAACTACCGGCATGATTTATTCCTATAAGGTAGATCCTATTCTTGTTCCCGCAGGTACTATTGTTGCCAA
The DNA here is from genome assembly GCF_900112615.1 of Chitinophaga sp. CF118. Classification (GTDB taxonomy): domain Bacteria; phylum Bacteroidota; class Bacteroidia; order Chitinophagales; family Chitinophagaceae; genus Chitinophaga. The sequence continues at coordinate 20,621 of NZ_FOMK01000011.1, forward strand.
TGGAGGAAGTATGAGTAATAAAGGAATTGAATTGAGTTTGAATGCTACAGTGATAGATAATAAAAACTTCAGTTGGACCAGCAGTATCAATCTCGCACATAATAAGAATGAGATCACAAGTTTATCTAATCCATTGTTCTCCGGAGGAGACTCTATCCTGCTGGCATTCCCGGAAGGTCTTGGTCAGTCAAGTCATTCTTTAGAGATCTTAAAAGAAGGCAAGCCTTTAGGGCAATTCTTCTCACTGATCTATGCAGGAAAAGATGCTAACGGCGTATCACAATATATAGGGGGAGATGGTAAACTGACAACAACACCTGCCATTGGTACGGATTATCACTATATCGGTAATTCCCAGCCTAAATTATTAATGGGATGGTCTAACAGTTTTCACTATAAGAATTTTGATCTTAGTATCTTCTTAAGAGGCGTATTCGGTAACAAAATATTTAATGCCACACGGGCAGATCTTTTCCGGCCAAACACAGCGCAGTATACTAATATATTAAAAGATGCCGCAGGCGAAAGTGTAGCAGATTATAATGCTTACCTGTATTCCTCCCGTTTTGTTGAAAGTGGTAGTTATGTGAGATTTGATAATGCAACGCTTGCATACAATTTTAAGAATCTGGGTCCGTACATTAAAAATGTAAGGGTGTATGCAACAGCGAACAATCTTTTTGTAATTACCAGCTTTAAAGGTACAGACCCTGAAGTAAACCAGGGCGGAATTGCACCGGGAGTTGATTACAATAACTTTTATCCTAAAACGCGCACGTTCCTGTTTGGTGTTAATGTGTCATTCTAATCGAATCTCTTAAAAAAAGCAGTATGAAAAAGATAACTCAATATATATACGTTCCGGTGCTGTTGTGTATTTTAAGTGCCTGTTATAAGTTGGATGTGCCAATCAAATCTGAACTGACATCGGATGTTTTTCCGAACGATAGTGCACAGTTTAATTCAGCCGCAGGCCCGGCTTATGTGGCATTAAGGGGGAATATTTCTGTAGAATATTTTTTTCTTGAAACATTAACCACAGATGAAGCCATCTTTCCAGCCAAAGGTGGTAACTGGTATAATGGAGCTGAATTTCAACAGTTACATTATCATACCTGGACAAGAGATCATGCCAAAGTGAATGAGCAATGGAACTGGTGCTCCACAATTATAGGTACTGTTAACCAGTCGGTTTCAATTCTGCAGGGTAATATGCCTGAAGGCGCTACAAAGAAAACCACACTGGCAGAACTGAAAATGATCCGCGCACTGGCTTACTTTATGATGATGGATAATTTTGGTAATGTACCAATTGATACTGTGAGCGGAGATTTTACTGCTAAGCCCAATGTTGCGAGAGCACAGGTATTTACATTCATAGAAAATGAAATAAAAGCCTGCATCCCTGATCTTAATCCGGCAAGTGGTGTATCTACATATGGACGGGCAAATAAATGGATGGCATATGCTTTACTGGCTAAAATGTATCTGAATGCCGAAGTATATACAGGTACACAACGTAATGATGATTGTATCAGCGCCTGCGATAATGTTATAAAATCCGGTTTATATTCACTGGAACCTGCCAGTACCTATCTGCAAATGTTCTATCCCAATAACGGACCACAAATGAAGGAATTCATTTTTGCTATACCTTTTGATCCTTCCTGGACAAGTACGTTCGTATATAGAGCGCAGAACCTGCATGCACGATATGATGTGCCCCGCGGACTGGTTCAAAAATTTGGTTTACCGTTTACTCCGGATGCGGCTATATGTACGCTGCCGGAATTTTACGCCAACTTTAACGATCCGAATGATGTACGCAACGGCCAGTGGCTTACAGGTCCACAATTCCTTGCAGACGGTGTTACACCAGCCACTGTTACCACTACCAAAAAAGGATACGACCAGTTTTATTCCGGTGCTGATGGAGCTGAACCTTATACTTATCAGATTGATATAAAACCGGAAGTTACGCTTCGCCAGGATGTGGCATCGTTTGATGCAGGAAATGATGAAATAGCCTGGAATATGGGATATCGTAATATCAAATTCTATCCTGATGCTACTTCACTTAACAGGAATCAGAAGAATGATATTCCTCTTCTTCGCTATTCAGATATTCTTCTCATGAAAGCAGAGGCAATACTGCGGGGTGGTGTGCCTACTATGGGACAAACGGCACTTTCTCTGGTGAATGAATTAAGAGCGGAAAGAACAACTTCTGCTGCATTAGGTAGCGTTACACTGGATGATGTTTTTTCTGAGAGATGCAGAGAACTTGTTTGGGAATGCTGGCACAGGAACGATATGATCCGTTTTGGCAAATTTGAGGATAAATGGGGTTTCAAAACAGATGCTGATATCCGTCATCGCATATTCCCTATTCCAACTACTGCTATGCAGTTGAACCCGGCACTAATACAGAATCCGGGATATTGATAATAGAACTCTAAGATTCATGGCTTTGAGATTTTGTAATTTAAAGTTACACATCATCTCAAAGCCATATTCTTTTCAAACATAAAATTCTGCTGTACGCACCAAAGGCTTAATCACATGGAACCATTATTCAGGTTTCCGGAAATTAATAATTATCAGGATGAAGAAATTACTCTGTATACTTTTTATATTTTCAGGTATTCATACATATGCCCAGCTGAAAACAACCGCAGCATATGATCTTATAGGCAGGATAGTACCGGATAAGAAAACATCGTTTATAGTAGAAGCTTTACCGGAACAGAAAGATATTTTTGAAATAGAGAGCAGGAATGATAAAATTATCCTGCGTGGAAATAACGGAACAGCAATCGCTTCAGCATTGTATTATTACCTGGATGAATATTGCCACTGTCAGATTACATGGAACGGTACGAACCTGCATTTGCCTGCAAAACTGCCTGTAGTAAAAGAGAAGATACAGCGTAAAACACCGTATGAATACCGGTATTACCTCAACTACTGCACCTTCAATTATAGCATGAGCTGGTGGGATTGGGAACGTTGGGAAAAAGAGATTGACTGGATGGCATTGCATGGCATCAATATGCCACTGGCTATCACAGGAGAGGAATATACATGGTATCTGGTGTATAAGGAAATGGGATTCACCGATCAGGAACTGGCGGGGTTTTTCAGCGGCCCTGCTTACACTGCCTGGTTCTGGATGGGAAATCTGGATGGCTGGGGTGGTCCCTTACCCCTCAGTTGGATAAAAAGTCATGCAGCATTGCAGTTAAAAATCCTGCAACGTGCAAGAGACCTGGGAATGAAACCAGTATTGCCCGCATTTACAGGACATGTACCGCCCGCATTTAAAGAAAAGTTTCCAGCTGCAAAATTAAAAGCAACCAATTGGAAAAATGGTTTTGCAGATACTTATATTCTTGATTCAGAAGATCCTCAGTTTGCACTGATAGGTAAGAAGTTCCTGGAAGTGCAGACGAAACTATATGGTACAGACCATTTGTATTCTGCCGATACTTTTAATGAAAATGAACCTCCATCAAATGATTCTCTTTTTTTATCAAAGCTGAGTGCAAGAATTTATGATGGCATGAAGCAGGCAGATACCGCCGCTGTTTGGGTAATGCAGGGATGGTTATTTTATAGTGACCGTAAGTTCTGGGGTAGTCCGCAGATAGCTGCACTGTTGAATGCGGTTCCAGACGATAAGATGATCCTGCTGGATCTTGCAGCTGAAATCGAGCCTGTATGGAAAAGAACAGCCGCCTTTTATGGTAAGCCCTGGATCTGGAATATGCTTAACAACTTTGGCGGAAATGTAAACCTGTTTGGACGAATGGACGGAGTAGCTGCTGATCCTGCACTGGCATTAAAAGACACTGCATCAAAGCGTTTGAGTGGCATTGGCTTAACTATGGAGGCCATAGAACAGAATCCTGTAATGTACGAACTGATGATGCAGCATACCTGGCAGCCGGATCCCATATTACTGGATGATTGGTTGTCAAAATATGTGCTTAACCGTTATGGGAGCAATGATAAAGACCTCATAAAAGCATGGCAGATATTAAGGCGGACTGTTTACAATGGACAGTTGATCAGGGACGGAGCAGAGTCCATCATCACCGGCAGACCCACATTGGATTCAACGACTGAATGGACGCGTACAAAGCTGAATTATAATCCGGAAGAACTTTTACCAGCATGGGATCTGTTTATAAAAGCATCCGCCAAAGGGGAGGGGACAGACGGATTCCGGTATGACGTAGTTGATATAACAAGACAGGCACTGGCCAACTACGCACAGCCATTACAACGCAAATGGGTAAATGCTTTCCTTAACAGAGACAGCATTGCATTTTTAACATATAGCAGGCAGTTTATTGCCCTGATCAGTGATATGGACAGGCTACTAACAACAAGAAAGGATTTTATGCTGGGACCGTGGTTATCAGATGCCAGGAAATGGGGAAATACTAATGAAGAAAAGGCATTGTATGAGCGCAATGCCCGTGATCTTATCACATTATGGGGAGATGCAAATAGTCCATTACATGAATATTCCAACCGGCAATGGAGCGGCCTGCTGAATGATTTTTACAGCCAGCGCTGGCAGCAGTTCTTTCATATGCTGCAACTTTCACTGAGATCGGGAACACCTCCTGACTTCAACGGATTCAACAAAAGGATCAGTGGATGGGAATGGAAATGGGTGAATGAACAGAAAGTTTTTCCTGTTTATCCAAAGGGGAAAAGTATTGCTGTGGCACAGGAATTATACCGGAAATACCGGCAAGAATTTGCGCTAAGATGAATGGTAAATCAATATATTCATTACTGCCCCGGAAAGATTTACTATATTGTCCCTGATGGCTTATCAGATAAAGGCAATAGCATTGGATGATGAACCTCCTGCATTGGAAGTAATCAGCACTTTTTGCGGGAGACTGGATACCATCGTCCTGGAAAAAACATTTACCGGAACAATAGAAGCTTTGAAATACCTGGAGCAATTTCCGGTAGACCTGTTATTTCTCGATATCAATATGCCTTCATTGTCAGGAATAAAGTTTTACAAATCTATTCCGCAAAAGGCAATGGTCATCTTCACAACTTCCTACAGTGAATATGCCGTAGAAAGTTATACATTGAATGCCGTAGATTATCTTCTGAAGCCATTTACTTTTCTGCGTTTTCAACAAGCTATAGCAAAAGCGGAAAAACATTTGCAGTTAAATATTCCCAAAGAGCAGAACTTAGTATTGCGCGTTGATTATAGTTTGATGCAAATACCAATGAACGATATCCTCTTAATAGAAGGATATGATAATTACCTGAAAATTTATGTAAAGGATCAGAATCCGGTCGTTTCAAGAATGACAATGAAGGCATTGCTCGAAAAATTACCCGCTACCTTATTTATCCGCGTACACCGCTCTTATATTGTTTCGCTCAGGCATATTGATAATGTACGCAATAAGATCATCTTTGTAGCAGGACATAAAGTACCACTTGGCAATAGTTATGAAAACCTGTTTTTTCAGTCGTTCCGGAAATAGTTATCCCAGCTCCGAAAAATAATTACAGAATTCACCCTCGAATATTCCTTATTCGCCCCAATCCGCACCTCCGGTATTAAACCCCGACCATAAATTCTGGTTTATGATGATATACCCTTATTGAATCCTTTAAACCAATAGCATGAAAAAGCGAACGATTTTTTGTGGGATGTCCATCTCCACGTTAGTAATTTTATTACTTTTTGCGTGTAGCAAAAAAGACAGTACAGATAGCAGTACCAGTGTTGTTATTACAGCGCTCACTTGTTCCGGAGCTACCTTTTCTACTACTGCCGTAAATGGAACTGTTTATAGTGGAACCGCAACTGTTCCCTATACTGGAGGAAACGGAGCTACTTACTCAGCCGGTTCTGCTATTTCTTCCACAGGAGTAACAGGTTTAACAGCTACTTTACAAGCAGGCACCTTGGCCAGTGGAGCTGGTAGTCTGACTTACACTATTGCTGGTACGCCCACTTCATATGGTACGGCGGCATTTGCAATCAGCCTGGGCGGACAAAGTTGCAGTCTTTCACTGACAGTAGATTCTGCTGCAGTTACTGCGGATTGTAGTTCTGCCGCAAATACTCCAGCTAAAGTAGTGTGCCTGGCAGAAGCATTTGAAGCAACACTTTCTTCTTCTCAACTTTCCACATTATTACCAGGGTATTCGCAAACTACTGCTATCAAATGGTCAAATCTTCCATGTGGTTCCAGTTGTCGTAATGGTTTGCAGTTCACAAATCTGACTTCTGCTCAGATCACTGCTGCACTGGCCGTTGTAGCTGCTGCGAGCGGTACTGTTACCGATGAGGGATATAGTGAAATTACACAGATTATGGCTGCAGATGATGTGCTGAAAACAGCCAGTGGCGGCAGCTCATATTCATCCGGTATTTATTTCATTGCATTCCTTGGTACTCCTTCTACAACAGGTACCTGGCAGTTGCAATTTGGTGGTCACCATCTGGCTGTGAATATCACGTATAAAGCTGGAGCAGTGGTTGGCGCTACACCAAGATTTGAAGGTATTGAACCAAAAAGCTGGACAACCAGCGGTACTACTTATGCACCACTTGCCAGTGAACAATCTACTATGGCAGCTATGCTGGCTTCTTTAAGTACCACGGAACTTGCAAGTGCAAAACTTTCAACCACCTTTAGCGACGTACTGTTAGGGCCAAACGAAGACGGACAGTTTCCTTCTACAAAAGTTGGACTTGCAGTAAGTTCTTTAACCAGTGCGCAACAATTACTTGTACTGGCGGCTATGAAACCATGGGTACAGGATGTTGATGATGCTACGGCAGCAACGCTGCTGGCTACTTACCAGAGTGAATTAAGCAGTACTTATATTGCTTATTCTGGAAATGCCACGCTTGCGTCCAATGCAGATTATGTACGCATCGACGGACCAAGTGTATGGATTGAATTTGTTTGTCAGACAGGGGTGGTATATCCAAGCCAGATACACTATCACAGCATCTGGCGTGATCATACAAGAGATTACGGTAACAGTTTTACATTTTAACAATGCCATATTCAATCAACTTCAGCCGCCGGACTATTATCCGGTGGCTGATTTCAGCTTTAATAATATTACCCGGAAAAGTTCTGGCGCATCCAATGCCTAACTCATTTGTGCTGCTTGATATTAAATCAGATGGTGTTACCGCAGAATTGCAATTGCCGCTCAGCGAATTACAACTTGCCTTTGGGCATGATGTGAATCAGCATACCAATACATTGCTTACCCGGCTTTCACCACAACTCCGTGAATATCTTCTGGCACATATTCATCCGGTAAGTCCGGATGGCCGCCGGTGGACAGTAACCGTCCGCGACCTGCAAGTGCAACCTGTAGAAGAAAGCGCCAGTGGTCCTTACCAGGAACTCACCGCGCATCTTTGGTTGCAACCTCCTGCGGGTGCAAGTACCAAAGATTTCACACTGAATTATGATGTGATCATTCATCAGCTGGTAACACATAAAGCGCTGGTATCTATCCGGCAGGATTGGGAAAATGGTAATTATGGAGAACAGCCAACAGAAGTAGGCGTTATCCGGCTGGATGTGCCTAACTGGACTATTCCGCCATTACATATTAACCAGTCGGGCGGCAGCCTCTGGCGGGGCTTTAAAAGCATGGTAGGATTAGGCATTCAACATATTGCAGAAGGTACTGATCATCTGCTTTTCCTGCTGGTACTGCTATTGCCGGCCCCTTTGCTGGTAAGACAAAAACGCTGGGGTACTTTTGGAGGTTTAAAATATAGTACTCTCCGCCTGTTGAAGGTTGTTACAGCTTTCACTATCGGTCATTCTATTACCTTGCTGGCAGGCGCAAGCGGCTGGCTACGGTTACCCGGCCAACCGGTAGAAATTCTCATTGCTATTTCCATTCTGGTATCTGCCATTCATGCATTACGGCCTATCTTCTCCGGTAGGGAAACCTGGATAACAGCGGGATTTGGACTTATTCACGGAATGGCTTTTGCCAGCACACTTGCAAATCTGGATCTGGATGCCGGCCGTATGGGACTAAGTATTCTTGGTTTTAATATAGGCATTGAACTGATGCAGTTACTGGTAATTGTATTAACAGCCCCCTGGTTGATTTTGTTAAGTCGGACAGCTGTCTATCCCTATGTGAGAATTGCGGGCGCAATTCTGGCCGCTATAGCAGCATCTGCATGGGTGATGCAACGGATCTCCGATAAGGCGAACCTGGTTACTGACCTGGTACAGAATATTACAAAGTATGCCCCGTGGATGCTATTCGTGTTAGGAGTAATTGCATTGCTGAGTGTTGGGTGGGAGTGGTATAAAAATAAAATGCCTCATTTGTAATTCATAGAGAAAATGACCAGAGATAAAATTGATTTTTTTCAGTTTTTTGATTGAAAAGTATCAGTTTAATTTAGTGCAGGTAGAACTACCTTCACAGGAGAAAAATATCCTGGTCAGAATATGGAGAAAATTGTATCAATTCCAATATGGTATGAAAATGATGCTGCCTTTGATTGGTTATATCCTGAAAGAATACAGAAGTTATCGAAGCGACATTGGACACCGTTGGAAATAGCAAAGAAAGCTGCCCGGTTCCTTGCGCAGGATCCAAAGAAAAAAGTATTGGATATTGGTAGTGGAGTAGGTAAATTTTGTCTTGTTGGCGCCCATTTCTTTCCAGACGTATCTTTTCATGGTATTGAGCAACGGAAAGAGTTATACCATTATTCACTTGCAGCAAAAGAACTAACGGAAACAAGAAATGCGGATTTTATAAACGTAAATTTTACGCAGGTAGATCTTGATGCGTATGATAGTTTTTACTTTTATAATGCCTTCTTTGAAAACCTTGCCAAAGAAGATCATATTGATCAGCAGATAGAATATTCTTTCAGTTTATACACCTACTATTCACGATACCTTTTTAAGGCATTAGACAATAGACCAAGTGGTACGCGCCTGGTAACCTATCATAGTCTGGAAGATGAAGTGCCTCCAAGTTACCAGCTTGTGGATGCAACAGTAGATTTCCTATTAAAAATGTGGGTAAAAAGGTAATGATTGAAACAATATGTTACGTCATACAGGAAGAAGAAGAAATTATAAACATAATTTACGCATAGCTGTACTTTTATGTTCAACAGCGGGAATGGTAAATGCAGCAGGTTTTTTTGCATTTGCAGTTCTTACTACAAACGTAACGGGACATGCGGCCCTTTTAGCACAGAAGCTGGCCACAGGCGATCTTCGATCTGTACGAATGGTGGGATTATGGTTGTTATTATTCCTTGCCGGTGCGTTTTTCTCAAGTTTTTGTATTGGAAAAGTAGGACGTAACAGGAAGCATGCTCATACAGTACCCATAATAATTGAAATAGTGATCCTCATATTGATAGGTACTTTTGGATATACCTACGATCAGTCTATTATCAAAACAGAATATTTTGCGGGAAGCCTTTTATTTGCAATGGGATTGCAGAATGCACTGGTATCCACTGTATCCGGATCGGTAGTGCGAACAACACATCTGACGGGGATGTTTACTGATCTTGGAATTGATCTGTATACTGTTATCTCTGTACCACGTAAAAACAGATTTGTTGTTGGCAGGAAAATTATGCTCAGGCTGGTGATCATATTCTTTTTCCTGATGGGTGGAATAATTGGTGGGTATACTTTTCTGCACCTCAAATATTATACTTTTTATTTGCCCGCGGGTATATTGGTGATCACTATATTTTATGACATTTTCCGCATTAAACTGACTAAAATGATGCACCACGTTAAAGTCAGGATTTCCAGACATCATATTTATTCATATAGTAATAATTAAGCCACTCAACAAGGGAATGATAATTGTAGCGTCTCTTCAATAGAAGATATTATAATGCCTTCTACTGTAGTTGCACATATGAAATATGATTCTGTAAAACAGATATTGCGGATAACCTTTGTATCAGGACTGATATATGATTATCTGCATGTGCCTGAGTATGTTTATAACAGAATGAAAGCAGCGAAATCAAAAGGTATATTTCTGAACAGGCATATTAAAGGGAAGTACAATTTCGAGAAAGTATAAAGAGGGCGAAAGAGGAAATATATTTATAAAAAGGACAATCCCCCGGTTATTATAATGCTGCATTGTATTGCAGTATTATAGTAACCGGGGGATTACCGAATGAGATTATTCTGATTATTTAAATCTATATGCTATAGTAGCCACAAATGCTGTTGGAGCAATAGGGTTTACACTATAGTTTTCATGCACCAGATAACTTTTTGTATTGGTAATATTAGATACTTTCACCAGGAGAGATATTTTATTATAAGTATACCCTGCAGTAAGATCTGCTGTTGCAAAACCTGCTACGGAGATCAGCCTGGAGGGTGGTGGTGTTGTGTTTTTTGCAGGCTCTACATTATTCCATCCTCCAAAACGCTGACCAGTATAATAAGCAGAAGCACCTATTTTCAGGCCTTTTAATTTTGTAGTAGCAAAGGTGTAAAAAATACTGGCATTAGCAGTATGATCCGGAGTACCTACCAGGCGTTCACCTTTAATATTACTACCAATTGTACCAGGTGTTTTTGTGATACGCATATTATTATAGCTGTAACCCGCTATAATGTCAAGGCCCGGAAGCGGATGCCCCATGATATCTACCTCAATCCCATCACTTATCGTTTCACCAATCATAGCTTTGAGATTGGGATCGGAATTTTGTGTTCCATCAGCCTTGAAAGCAGCTGTTTGAGTAAAGTTGTTATTTTTTATACGATATAGTGTCACATTCGTGGAAAGTAATCCTTCATAGAAATCATTCTTTACACCAAGTTCATATTGATCTATAATAGATGGGTTCAGTACACCATCTACACCTACGCCTGTGTTCACTAAGAATGAATTAGAATAACTCATGAATATGGCAGTAGCAGGCAATGGTTTATATACCAATCCAAAACGGGGAGAGAATGCCTGATCATATTTACCTTTTCCTATTATATGTGTATTTGTTTTAAAATAGAAGGTATCAGGAGCTCCATTTTCGAGATATGACCAGCGTATGCCGGCTAATAAATTAAACTTCTTTGAGATGCGGATAAGATCCTGTACGTATACTCCTGCTCTGTTGGTAGATGTATTTGCCCTTCTGGTAATATTTGCAGCAGGAATATCTGTACGCTGTTTGTACATATTTAAATCAAGTATGTTGATAGAATCATACATTGTAGGCTGATCATATGCATAGTTCACGGTCAGATACTTGTCAGCATCCACACCTGCTAATAGGGTATGTTCGAAAACTCCGGTTTTAAATTTCCCTGTCAGATCAATCTGCCCGATATAATAATCTTCATTAGTCTTTGTTCTTCCAAGTGGGCGTCTAAATTTGCCATCTGCCAAAGCCTGTATTCTTTCGGTGGAATAATAATCCCTGTTATAATTCTGATAAGAGATTGTTCCGTTCAAAGACCAGTTGTTATTTAACTGGTGTTTCAAGGTAACAGTAGATGTAGTCTGTTGAGTATGAGCATACTGCCAGCTTACACCCATGAATCTGGAGCGGGGAACATCCGGAATGATAGTATTACCTAATGTACCTATTCCAAAATCAGGAGTAAAATCATGTTTCAGATAATCTGCCTGCACAAGTAATTCGGTACGTTCTCCCAGTTTGAACAACATAGAAGGATTTATATAATAACGTTTCGAACTAACTTCTTTACGAAAGCTGTTAGTCATTTCGTAAGTACCATTTACACGATAGGCAATGTTTTTAGAAACAGGACCATAAATATCTATGGCAGGCTTGAATAGATCAAAACTACCTGTTCTGATGGAAACTTCTCCACCACTTTCGAATTTAGGTTGCTTGCTAACCATGTTCAGAATACCACCAGGAGCCACATTCCCGTATAAGATAGCAGCACTTCCCTTTAATACTTCCACTCTTTCGAGCGAACTCATTTCCGGCATTACCCCTGAATTTACACGGGAGCCATTTTTAAACATATTAAAGCTGGAAAATGAATAGCCACGGGCAAAAAATGCTTCCTGTGTGCTACCCCGGGTGGTAGAAATATACACTCCATTGATATTCTTCACAACATCACTCAGGCGTTGTGCCTGCTGATCCCGTAATACTTCCTGGTTGATAACAGTTACGCTTTGTGGTAAATCTATCGAGGCTACAGGCAATTTACCTATAGTAATAGCCTTTTTATTCAGGCTCCTTTTGCCATCTACCACTACTTCAGCCAGTTGGCTGGTGGTATCTTTATGCCCATTCTGGGCAAAAGTAGAGACGCTTACGGATATTAATGCTAAAATGAAAAAGTAGAAATGCTTCACAGACAGAGAATATTTGTGCAAAGGAAATGTTAAACGGAGAAAGCCATTTATCAAATCGGGAAAACAACTTACGCAATCAGGAATAAATTGAGATATACAGTATTATTATGAGAGGTAGATAATCAATATATTACCTGTTGTTTATAAATAAATACGTTCATTATCAATTTGTTATGTCGAAAATGAATCTGAAATTCCCCGATGCAATAATTCTGGTAAGGCGGTTACCTTTCTGGTTCTATACCGGTGGGTATCCGGCCTTATATGCTGGAATCCAGGCTTATCAATGATAAAGTGCTCATTTTCAGTTTGTATTACGTTTTTGTGGCAAAGCCTTACAGCCGTCCTTTTTATATATCACACAGCAGGGGTGGGAGATGGGCATACGGATTGGAATCCTGTTTTTATCCGTTGCCAGAAGAAGGAAAACTATGGGTTAAGAAAAATTGTCTGACAGATAATCGTTGAACGATATTCGCAGGTTGTCAAAGTTTTCTGTGATGATGATGATTTTTACTTCCAGTCTTTTCTGCATATCTATACTTTTCCTGAGTTGCAGGCCATTTGTATTCGAAGCGGGTTGCAGGAAGTATTGCTGTTCCCTGATCTCATGCCTTAGAAGGCTTATTTGTTCATCAGTTTTGAGGAACTTGTTCTGAAAATATTCTAATACTTCCAACTGCTCTTTGTTGGGTTCTGTTTTTAAGATCTGGGCCAGCCTGGTTTTGAAATGTATGTTTTCATCTTCCAAAACTTTTAAACCTTTTTTCCAGGACTCATGTGTCGTTAATAATTCCTCAAGTTTACCGTTTACCATTTTCAAATATTTATTCTGCGCAAATTGCATCTACTGTTTCACCCAAAATTAGCCGGATGTAAAAAAAAGGCCTATGATGGGAATTATTAAAGGGGGTGATTTGCGTCAGTATTTTTTGAAAGGGGACGTTTACTTTTCAAAGACTAAAGATTCGGTGGTAGCCCCGCATTGTTCAAGTGCCGCATTTACATCCAGGATCATTTTATCCGGACCACATACATAAAAGTGTTTGCTGAAGTCAGTTATTTTTGACTGAAAGAATTCTTTGTTGAGATGTGCATTTTCATAACCTTCTTTTTTCTCGCGGGTAAGAATAAAATGTGCGTTTTTACCTAACATTTTTATTAATTCTTCCTGATAGATGATATCATCAGCCGTTTTATTAGAGAAGAATAATACATTGTCATCCAGCTTATTTTGTTGATGTAATTCCCTGAGAATAGCAATAAACGGGGTAAGACCGGCACCACCTGCTATAAAATAACCAGGACCCTTATATTCGATAGCTCCCCATACGTCACGGATGGTTAATTCGTCTCCCTCTGCCAATTGATGCAGCAGGTTGGTGACCCCTTCATGATCTGCATATCTTTTGATAGTGAATTCCAGCCATTGATCACTGTTTAATGATGTAAATGTGAAGGGCCTGGTTTCATTTTCCCATCCTGGTTTATTGACAGATACATCAGTCGCCTGGCCGGGAGTATATTTATAGCCTGCAGGTTTTTCTATACGAAAACGTTTTACATCATGGGTTACCTGTTGTAACGAGATGATTTTTACCGGGTAAGATGCCATAGATAGTTGTTTAATGCAAGGTCACCAATTTTTTGATTAAAGGAGCAGCCTGAACATCTGAGAACAATCTTCTACAACACCAAAGGTATCCGTTTGCCGGTTTTCGCAGCCTCATAAATAGCATCCATAACTTTCAGGTCCTTCAATGCTTCTTCTCCGTTCACAGGAACTACCGGTTGTTTACCTTCCAGTATGATGGCAGACATTTCTTCCATTTGTAAAGTTTGATGTACTACCACCGGTTGATTCAGTTCACCTTTATTGGTTCGTCCTTTAATAGGCCCGTACCCGGTAGAGGGTTGTAATTCTGCAAATCCCTTCTCGCCATTCAGGAAAAACTTATCCAGATTGTTCATGTTGTACGTGGACAGGCAGGAGGCTACAGCTCCGCTGGGGAATCCAAGTTGGAACTGGATGGTTTCATCCACCCCTTCTTTGAATTTTACGTGGTCTGTTTTCGTCTCTTCGGCAGTTACCCATATTGGGTCTTCACCCACCATATAACGTGCGCCATTCAGCGCATAAATGCCTATATCCATTAAAGAGCCACCGCCTGCCAGTTGCTTGTTTAACCGCCATTGGGTAGGATCACCTATTTTGAATCCACACAATCCCTGGAAAAACAGGATCTTTCCCAATTCCCCGGCTTTCCTCATACGGATAACCTCTAAAGTATGTGGCTCAAAATGCATGCGATAACCTACCAGTAATTTCACATTGGCTTTTTTACATGCGTCTATCATCTCCTGTGCCTCTTTCGCATTCACTGCCATTGGCTTTTCACAGATCGCATGTTTGCCGGCTTGCGCTACTCTTATAACCTGCGGACGATGCAGGGCATTTGGCGTTATCACATATACGGCATCAATATCCGGGTTGTCTTTAATCTTGTCGAAGTTCTCGTAGTTATAACAGTTCTTTTCCGGAATGTTATATTTCTGCTGCCAGTCTTTGACCTTGGAGGGAGTACCGCTGATCAGTCCTACCAGTTTTGCTTTTTTACAGAATTGCATGGCTTCTGCCACCCGGGAACCATAACTTCCAAGTCCCATAATAGCTACTCTTAACACTGGGCCATCGTAGAGCTCCGGATTTTCTGCCAGTCCGTATCGGGGAAATACGGAAAAGGCTATCGCAGAAGCAGTAATTTTTTGCAAAAAGTCACGACGTGAATTCATAACAGAGGGTTTTTATATGGGTAAATATCCTACAATTTTTGTACCTGACATATGGGTAACATTAGAGCAAGTTAATAGTGAGTCTATAGTTGCTTCATACGTTGAACATACTTTGGACATACGTTGGACACCCTTAGATCGCATATTAGTGCTCAAAGATTGTTCAACGTATGTCCTATCTATGAAGCAATTATAGACTCACGACGAACTTGTCGTCAACCTGACACAAACTTCAAACTAAGGGCCATTTGTTTGTTTCAGGTAAACGTACATAAAAAGGACGATTATCTAACCAATTCTTACATGACCGGATAACTTTCAATGATTTTTCTGATAGCCAGTCTTAAAATTATATACAATTCCTAATGAATAGTGTAACGCCGGAGCCCCGGGGACAAAGTAGCTTTGTATAAAATAAGAACTTTATGTCATCAGCTATATCATTACATCCGGAATCAGCAGTAAACAGGAAGCACAAAGGAGGCACCACAAAAGATACCTTTCCCGTGCTGGAAATGACCTGCGCAGCCTGTGCCATAAGCGTGGAATCAATGTTAAAGTCCGTACCCGGTGTAGAGGATGCCGGAGTAAATTTTGCCAATCAAACCGCCTGGGTACAATATAATCATACACTGGTAACCCCGGAAATGCTGCAAAGCAGTGTTCGTTCCGTTGGTTATGACCTGGTGATCGACAAAGAGAATCAGGATGAAGTAAAGGAAGAAGCTCAGCAGCGCCATTACCGGGAGGTGAAACAACGCACCATCTGGGCCTCTGTATTATCCTTGCCCATAGTGATTATTGGAATGTTCTTTATGAATATGCCTTATGGCAACTGGATCATGATGGCACTGGCAACCCCGGTAGTTTTTTTCCTGGGTCGTAACTTCTTTATCAATGCCTGGAAACAGGCAAAACATCGTAAAGCTAATATGGATACATTAGTGGCGCTGAGTACAGGTATCGCCTGGTTATTCAGTGCCTTTAATACAATATATCCGGAGTTCTGGCATCAGCGCGGGTTACATGCACACGTTTATTTTGAAGCAGCAGCTGTGGTAATTGCGTTTATATCGCTGGGCAAACTGCTGGAAGAAAAAGCCAAATCCAATACTTCCTCAGCTATTAAAAAGCTCATCGGACTTCAACCTAAAACAGTTTTGCTGGTAGATGAATCTGGCAATACGCGGGAAATTCCCATCTCTAATGTAAAAGTGCAGGATCTGCTGTTAGTGAAACCAGGAGAAAAGATTCCTGTTGACGGTAAAGTGGCAGACGGAACTTCTTATGTAGATGAGAGCATGATAACCGGTGAGCCCGTACCAGTATTAAAGAATAGTGGGAATCCCGTTTTTGCGGGTACCATTAACCAGAAAGGCAGCTTCCGGTTCAGGGCCGAGAAAGTGGGCGCAGATACACTGCTGGCACAAATTATTAAAATGGTACAGGAAGCCCAGGGCAGCAAAGCACCGGTACAAAAGCTGGTGGACAAGATTGCCGGAATTTTTGTACCAGTAGTGATCGGTATTGCTATTCTTACATTTCTAATCTGGATGGTGATAGGAGGGGACAATGCCTTCACTCATGCATTGCTTACTTCTGTAACAGTATTAGTGATCGCTTGTCCGTGTGCGTTAGGTCTGGCAACTCCTACCGCTATCATGGTGGGCGTTGGTAAAGGTGCTGAAAACAATATTCTCATTAAAGATGCCGAAAGCCTGGAACTGGCCCATAAAGTGAATGCCATTATCCTGGATAAGACCGGCACAATTACAGAAGGTAAGCCAGTAGTAACAGATATGATATGGAATGCACAGATCAATAATCCAATAGTGCAGGAATCAGTGTTGTATTCCCTTGAACAGATGTCGGAACATCCGCTGGCGGAAGCAGTAGTAACATATCTGAATGATGGTGGAGCAAAACCTGTTAAACTGAATAGCTTTGAAAGCCTGACTGGTCAGGGAGTAAAGGCTATTTTTGAACAGCAGATTTACCTGGCCGGTAACCGGAAACTAATGGATGAAAATGGTATTACTGTTGATAAACAACTGGCAACGCAAGCAGCGTCTCTGCAGGAAGACGCCAAAACAGTAATCTATTTTGCAGCAGGCAAAAAACTGTTGGCAGTAATTGCCATCGCAGATAAAATAAAGGAAACATCCAGAGAGGCCATTGCATCATTGCAGAAGGATGGTATTGAAGTGTATATGCTTACTGGTGATAATACGCACACCGCTGCAGCAGTCGCCAGGAAAACAGGAATAAAACAATACAAGGCCGAAGTGCTTCCTTCTCATAAAGCAGCATTCGTAAAAGAATTACAGCAGACAGGCAAGATCGTGGCAATGGTAGGAGATGGCATCAATGACTCTCAGGCTCTGGCCCAGGCAGACGTAAGCATTGCCATGGGCAAAGGTTCTGACATTGCAATGGATGTAGCAAAAATGACCCTGATCACATCTGATCTGAATAGTATTCCCAAAGCATTGAAGCTTTCCCGGAAAACAGTCAGCACCATCAAACAGAATCTTTTCTGGGCATTTATTTATAACATAATTGGTATCCCTGTAGCAGCAGGTATTTTATTTCCTGTCAACGGATTTTTATTAGATCCTATGATTGCAGGAGCTGCTATGGCGCTCAGTTCTGTGAGTGTTGTCAGCAACAGTTTGCGTTTGAAAGCAGCAAAAATTTAAAGACGCCAATAATTATATAAAACGTAGTAATGATTGTATAACAATGGCGTGGATCAAACCATTTAATTTTACATTATAATCTAATTTTAAAAAGGAATAACAATGGAAACAGTACAGTTTAAAACAAATATCAAATGTTCAGGTTGTATCGCTACTGTTACACCTGTATTGAATGACTTAGCAGGGCAGGACAATTGGGAAGTGGATCTTCAAAGTCCGGACAAGGTGTTAACAGTTTCGACCGATAAAGCCGGCAAAAAAGAAATACAACAGGCTATAGAAAAAGCAGGATATAAGGCAGAAGCATTGGTATGATAGCCCAATCATTATACGGACGGCCACTGGTTGTCCGTATAACTCTTAAATATAAAACAAGCCCCAAATTATATAACAAATAATTTAAGAATTAGTCTATTTTTGTCATGAAATGAAAAAGGCCCTGGCGCTCATATTAGCTTTTCTGTATGTTGGTTCCTCCATCGGAGCCACTTTCCACATGCATTACTGCATGGGAAAGCTGGTAGAAGTAGGATTATGGCATGCAGACGCTAAAAAATGCAACAAGTGTGGGGCTGATCAAAGTAAAGTAACTGCTAAGAAATGCTGCAGGGATGAGCACAAAACAGTAAAACTGGAGAAAGACCAGAAGGCAGCTGAAAATGCTTTTCATTTCATTCAGATGGCAGCATTGGAAACTCCCGTTTCTTATTTTGAACTGCCACAGGTTCATTCACTTTCTTTGGTCGTAGAATATCCAACCAGTAATGCACCACCGCGAAGTAGCAAAGTACCGCCCCATATATTAAACTGCACCTTTCTTATCTGATTCCACGAATACCCCCTGGCATATGCGATGACTTCTGCATAGCCTCAAACCCAACTTCCATCAATTACATATTTATGAGCCAACGCCATGCGATTGTAATGGCTTGTTCTGTGCTGCTGTCAGTAACAGCTATCTCATGGGCATGCATCAGGTGACAGGCAAATAAAACATTATACGGCAGATGAGGCAGAATGCCTGCTGCATCGGTTTACAGAAAAGAAGAGATATGGTACATCGTATTATAGAATGGTCATTGCGCAACCGGTTTATTGTACTGGTGATGGCGGCAGCAATGTTTGCCTGGGGCATATTTGCGGTAAAGAAGAACCCCATTGATGCTATTCCGGATTTGTCCGAAAACCAGGTGATTGTATTTACAGAATGGATGGGCCGCGGACCGCAACTGATCGAAGACCAGATCACCTATCCGCTGGTGACTAATTTGCAGGGATTACCCAAAATAAAATATGTACGTGGTACTTCTATGTTCGGAATGAGTTTTATCTATATCATCTTTAACGATAACGTAGATATTTACTGGGCAAGAGAAAGAGTGCTGGAAAGATTGAGTACCATTTCCAGAACATTACCAACAGGAGTAACCCCACAGCTAGGACCAGATGGTACCGGTGTAGGGCATATTCTATGGTATACATTGGATGCACCGGAAATGGACCTGGGAGAACAACGGGCTTTGCAGGACTGGTACGTAAAATTTGCCTTGCAAAATGTAGAAGGCGTTAGTGAAATAGCCTCATTCGGCGGTTTTCAAAAGCAATACCAGATTACAGTTGATCCCAACAAACTACTTTATTATAAACTTTCAGTAGCGGAAGTTATCAATGCAGTACGGGCCAATAATAATGAATCGGGAGGACGAAAATTTGAGCTTAGTGATATTGGCTATATTATTAAAACATCCGGCTACTTAAAGTCAATAGCTGAAATAGAGAATATTCCTGTTAAAACACAGAACAGTATTCCTGTCCGGGTATCGGATATAGCCGCCGTTCAGATGACCGGAGAAACCAGGTTGGGCATCTTTGACCAGGATGGTCAGGGAGAACGTGTAGGCGGTATTGTGGTAATGCGTTATAGTGAGAATGCAGCTGCTGTAATTGATAAGGTGAAAGCAAAAATGCAGGAAGTAGCCAAAGGCTTTCCACAAGGAGTAAAGTTTGATATTGTATATGACAGAGGTGAGCTCATTAAAGAATCAGTAGATTCTATCAGGCATACGCTTATTGAAGAGATGATAGTAGTGTCTATTGTAGTGATCATTTTTCTTTTCCACTGGCGTAGTGCCCTTAGTATCATTATACAGATCCCGGTTACCCTGGCGGCAAGTTTTATCCTGCTGAATGCATTTGGTATTTCTTCCAACATCATGTCGTTAACAGGCATTGCACTGGCAATCGGGGTCATTGTGGATAATGGGATCATCATGAGCGAAAATGCCTATAAACACCTGGCAGAACGGTACATGCAGTGGCAGGACGAACAAAAAAACAAGTAATTATGAACTGGCTGAAGAATATATTTAAAAAATCTCCGCAATGGATATCCGAAGAAGAGCGGCTTCAGATAATTGAGAAGTCCAGCAAGCAGGTATCCCGTGGGGTATTTTTTGCGACCATCATTATCATTACCTCGTTTCTGCCAGTATTCATGCTGACCGGTCAGGAGGGTAAACTGTTTCACCCGCTGGCTTATACCAAGACTTTTATCATGATCGTAGATGCGTTCCTGGTAATAACACTGGCACCAGTGCTGATCTCTTTCTTTATGAAAGGAAAGTTTAGACCAGATCATGATAACCCCGTGAACAGGATATTGGAGAGAATTTACGAGCCTATTATAAAAGGTGTATTAAAGTGGCGTAAGACTACCATTGCTATTAATGTAATAGCGCTGGTTATTACTATTCCCCTGCTTAAAAGTCTGGGAAGTGAGTTTATGCCACCACTGGATGAACAAAATATATTATTTATGCCCGTAACGCTGCCGGACATATCCAATGCTGAGGCCAAGCGTATTTTGCAGGTGCAGGACAAGATCATTAAATCTGTTCCGGAAGTAGATAAGGTATTGGGAAAAGCCGGACGTGCCAGTACGGCTACCGACAATTCTCCTATCAGTATGATAGAAACCATCATTATGCTGAAACCCAAAGCTCAATGGCGGAAAGGCATAACCAAGAAAGATATTATCAATGAGCTGGATGGCAAGTTGCAGATTCCCGGAGTGGTAAATGGCTGGACACAGCCAATTATTAACCGTATCAATATGCTCGCCACAGGTATTCGTACGGACGTAGGGGTTAAAGTATACGGCCAGAACCTGGATACAATTGCCTCTGTATCTGAGCGTGTGAAAATGGCCCTGGAAGGTACACCTGGAATCATGGACCTCTATGTGGAACCTGTTACCGGAGGTAAATACCTCAACATTGATGTTCGCCGGCAGGATCTGGCACGTTATGGCCTGAACGTAGATGATGTAAATCAAACAGTGGAATCTGCCCTTGGAGGTGCTCCAATCGGTAATACTGTGGAAGGCCGTCAACGTTTCTCTATCAGCGTACGATTGGCACAGGATTACCGCAACAGCGTGGAGCGTATTAAACGTATCCCCATCATGTCTGCTTCTTTTGGAGAAGTTCCATTATCCTCTGTAGCAGATGTGAAGTTTGAAGATGGGCCTCCGATGATTTCTTCTGAGAATGCGATGCTTCGCGGCGCCGTTTTATTCAATGTACGCGGACGGGATCTTGGCGGTACTGTGAGTGAGGCGATAAGTAAAATGAGTAAGGCCAAAGGCATTCTGCCACAGGGCTATTACCTGGAGTGGAGCGGCCAGTATGAAAACCTTATCCGTGGTCAGAAAACGCTTTTGTGGATTGCTCCCATCGTATTGCTGATCATTTTCTTCTCGCTGTATTTCGCATTTAATTCTATCAGGGAAGCCTTTCTGAGCCTGATCACGGTACCGTTTGCACTTATAGGGGGTGCCTATATGATTTATTTCTGGGGTGTGAATTTGTCCGTTGCAGTAGCAGTAGGTTTTATCGCTTTGTTTGGTATAGCAGTAGAAACGGGGATCGTAATGGTCATCTACCTCAACGATGCCATGCAGCAACTGGTGAAAGAGAAAGGCAATTCTTCCGGAACAATTACCAGGGAAGATCTGCGACTGGCAGTGATACACGGCGCAGCCAAACGTTTGCGCCCCAAGCTGATGACGGTTTGTGTATCGCTGTTTGGTTTGGTTCCCGTTCTTTGGGCTACCAGTGTGGGCACAGATGTGATGAAGCCAATAGTATTACCTATGATTGGTGGAGTGCTTACTTCATCCACCCATATTCTGCTGGTAACACCTTTGATCTTTTTATTGTCGAAAGAATACGAATTACGCAAGTATGGAAAAATAGATATTCATGAAGTACATCACTAAATATATACTATTAATAATGCTTTGGATGCCATTGAAACTGGTTGCCCAGGTATTACCGTTGGACACCATTCTGCAGAGAGTGGATAAGAATAATATAATGTTACAGTCATATGGCCTGAAAGCAGAAAGCTATAAATATAGCGCAGATGCCTCCACTGCCTGGATGGCCCCCATGGTAGGTATAGGAACGTTTATGACACCTTACCCTGGCCAGGTGATTATGGACGACAGGGACAAAGGCAGCCTGATGCTTCAGGTGGAACAGGACATTCCTAATCCAGCCAAGCTGAATGCAAAGAAGAAATATATTGCCTCCCAGGGAAATGTAGAACGCGCCACCAGGGATATTACCTTGAATGATATGAAAGCGCAGGCCAAGCGTCTTTATTTTAACTGGATCATTGCCCAACAGCGTATAGCCGTACTGCATGAGAATGAGAAGATCATGGTAACGATGAAGAAGATTGAGGAAGTGCGGTATCCGTATAATCAATCCCAGCTCAGCGGTGTGTTTAAAGCCAAAGCAAAGATTGAGGAGAATTACAACATGATCCGCATGCAGGAAGGTATCATTGCAAAAGCAAGATCATGGCTTAATAGCCTGATGAATGCACCGGGAAACCAGGAGTTTGAAATTGATACCGCTTACCAGCCCGTTTTTGAGATGGCACCTTCGTACGACACAGCCTCACTTGCCACTGCCAGGAAGGATGTGGTGAAAATGGATGAGAGCATCCGTTCCATGCAGCTGAATATTGAAAGTATGAAGCGGGAGAAGAAACCCGATTTCAGGGTACGTTTTGACCATATGTATCCTTTGAACCGTATGATGCCAAATGCCTTTAGCGCCATGGGTATGATCAGCATTCCAATTGCACCATGGTCATCTAAAATGTATAAGTCGGGCGTAAAAGCCATGCAGTATAATGTACAGGCCATGGAAAAGGAGAGGGCTGCTATGTTGCAGGAAACGCAGGGGATGCTTTACGGTATGCAGTATGAGATACAGTCGATGCAGAAACGCGTGGAAGCTATGGAAGAAAAAATCATTCCTGCCTTACGGCAAACATTGGACGCCAATTTCCTGAATTACCAGGAAAATAAACTGGCTTTATCTAATGTGATCGACTCCTGGGAAGCGCTCACCATGATGCAATCTAATGTACTGGATGAGAAATTAAAACTCTACGAAATGATAGTGGATTATGAGAAACAGTTATATCGTTAAAATATTCTTCCCTTTGTCAGTCGCCTTATTGGGGCTAGCAGCCTGTAAAGGAAAGACAGATAAGGCAGCTCATGCTGAACATAAAACCAGTCAGCTTTATACCTGTTCTATGCATCCGCAGATAATCCGTGATAAGCCGGGAAAATGCCCCATATGCGGTATGGACCTTGTATTAAAGGATAACAATAAGGAACTGGTAATGGATAGTAGTATTACCAGGCTGACCAGGCCCGTTAATGCGCAGGTGATTGCCACTATTCCTGTTATTCAGGGAGAAAGCGGCACCCGTATTTATGCCTCAGAAGTAAACGGGATTATTACTTATGATACCCGCAACCAAACCAGTATTTCCAGCAGGGTTGGCGGGCGTGTAGAGCGATTGCTGATAAAGTATAATTATCAGCCAGTACAGAAAGGTCAGCTTATTATGGAAATATATTCTCCTGATCTGGCAGCGGCACAGCAGGAGTTACTCTACGTTGCCCGTAACAGCCAGGAAATGCTGGCCGGAGCAAAACAACGCTTATTGCTGCTGGGCATGCAAACTTCGCAAATTGACAAGGTGCTTAAAACCGGTAATATCCTTTATCGTATTCCTGTTTATAGTAACAGTGATGGATATATTCTTGAAAAAACAGCAGCAGTTCCTGCAGCCATCACAGCCACAGCTCCTTCAGCTGTGGCTTCAGGTGACGGAATGGGCGGCATGGGGGCTGGAGCATCAGGTCCTGCACCCTCCACGGCTCCAGCGGCCACCCCTGTATTATTACGTGAAGGGCAATATGTAAGTGCCGGTCAGTCGCTCTTTTCTATTTATCAGGCCAAAGCGCTTGTAGCTGAATTTGCTTTTCCATCTCAATTAGCCGCAAGAATCAAACGTGGGCAGAAATTATTATTCTTCCCTACCAGCGACGACAACGCGATGCAATCCGGTAATATTGGATTGATAGAACCTGTATTTCGCAATGGCCTGAACTTTACGCTGGCACGGGTGTATCTGGGCGACAATCACTTGCAGGTAGGTCAGTTGCTGACTGCCAATGTACCTATAATTTATACGGACAGTTGGTGGCTGCCTAAAAAAGCAGTGCGGCGTTTGGGTAATAAATCTATTGTCTTCAGGAGAGAAAAGGATGTATATGTTCCGGTTCAAATAGAAACAGGAGTGGAAGTAAAAGACATGATCCAGGTGATTACGGATATCGGTGACTGGAAGGTAGCTTCCAATGCCTATTATTTGGTGGATAGTGAGAGCTTCATAAAAACTAATAATTAAATGAAACAATAACGACATGGAAAGGAAAAGTTTTTTAAAAGCAGTTGTGTTTGTTTCACTCGCGCCGGTGTTATTGCTGGCAGCCTGCAAAGATGCAGGTAAAAAACAGGAGGCTGATGAAAAGAAGCAAACCTACACCTGTCCCATGCACCCGCAGATAGTGCAGAATAAGCCTGGGACCTGCCCTATATGCGGTATGGACCTGGTGCCGTTTGATAAGAATAATAAAGAAAGCTCACTTACATTGGGAGAAACTCAGATAGCGCTGGGCAACATCACTACAATGGTTATAGGTTCGGATACTTTATCCAATTTCAAACAACTGAATGGCCGGCTGGTAACGGATCCCGAAAAATCTGCTGTTATTTCAAGCAGGGTGCCAGGCCGGATTGAGATGCTTTATATAAAAGAAACAGGTGTAAAAGTAAACAAGGGTCAGCCTTTGTATAAAATATATTCAGAACAGCTGGCATCCTTGCAACAGGAGTACCTGATGGCAGCAGCACAGATAAAACAGTTCCCGGACGATGCCCGTTTTCAGCAAATTGAGAAGGCCGCACGGCAAAAGCTGGTGCTGTATGATCAATCAGATGCAGAGATCAGCAGGTTGGTACAATCTCAAAAGGTGAACCCTTATGTTATTTACCCGGCAACCGTTAGCGGGGTGGTATCAGAACTTATTGTTTCGGAAGGACAATATGTAGGAGAGGGTAGCGCCGTTATGCGTCTGGAAGGTTATAATCAACTTTGGGTAGAAGCCGATTTGTATCCCGCAGAAGCATCTGCTGTTCATGTGGGGCAATCAGTAAAGGTGATCATTGCCGGATGGGAAAATGAACCACAAACCATGACTGTACAGTTTATCAATCCGTCATTGCAAAGTGGCAGTCAATTGATGCAGGTACGTGGAAGTATTTCTAATCCTGATAACCGCTGGCAACCAGGTTTGCAGGCAAACATCTTTTTACCGGTTAAAAGTAAGGGGGATGTATTAAGTCTGCCAGTAAACGCGGTAATCAGAGATGGTAAAGGAGCACATGTATGGATTGGAAAAGCACGTGGAAAATTTGAACCCCGTATGGTAAAAACAGGTATGGAAAATTTCGATGTTGTTGAAATTACAGACGGATTAGAGGCAGGAGATACGGTGGTAGTTACCGGCGCTTATTTATTGTATTCTGAATATATTCTTAAAAAAGGATCAGATCCAATGGCTGGTATGTCTGGAATGTGATATTTAAACATTTACACCTAATTGCGTATTTATAAAAATCAAAAAATAATGAAACAATTCATGAAAGTAGCAATGGTTAATCTGTTGGCCCTGATATTCCTGGCCTCATGTGGCAACAGTAATGTAAGTAAAGACAGTAAGGCCATTGACTCAACCAATGAGCAGGAGGTTGCTGTAGCACAAAGCACTACTTCCGTACCGGGAATTCAGTTGAAGAACGATAAGCTGAATGCAATTTATCAGCATTATATACACCTTACTTCTGCGCTGATTAAAGGCGATGTGAAAGAAGCCAGGTTAGCAGGTAATGCCATTGAAACCGGAGCCAAAGAAGTGGCAGGCGGTGAAGCAATTAGTTCAAATGCCTCAAAAATAACTGCCACAACTGATATAGAGGAGCAACGGATTGCGTTTTCAGCATTAAGTAACGATTTCATTTCCCTGGCCAGAAAATCGGGTCTGAATAGCGGTCAGCTGTATGTTGATTTCTGTCCTATGGCGATGAATAACAAGGGTGCTTACTGGCTGAGCGGTGATAAGGAAATACAGAATCCTTATTTCGGAGATCAGATGCTGACCTGTGGAGAAGTAAAAGAAACGATTCAATAATATCTCAGATACAATCCGGAAATATTGGTTCGCTTTTAATCATTTCAATTATTTTACTTTCAGATTTTCATGGCAAAAAGCAAGCATTACTACATTCGCAGGTCACATCGTTATCTGGGTCTTATCCTGGGCATTCAGTTCCTGCTCTGGACAATTGGAGGTCTATATTTCAGCTGGAGTAATATGGACGAAGTACATGGTGATTTCCAGAAAAAGCCGGAGCCGTTGTTATCGGCGGGCCTTCCACTCGTATCTCCTTCGGTAGCTTTAGATAGTATCAAAAAGACAGCAGGGATAGACTCAATATCTTCCATTCAGTTAATACAGATCCTGGGCAAACCATACTATCAGATAAGAAGTAAAGGAGTTGCAGGCAATGGCATGTCGCATGAGCATTCCGGCCATCACCAGGTTTATCTCGTTGATGCCACTACCAGCAGGATCAGGCCCGCGCTTTCCCGGCAGGAAGCTGTAGAAGTAGCTATGGCACGGTTTAACGGTAATCCGAAGATAGCATCGGTAGAATACTTAACAGCCACCGGCGGGCACCATGAATACCGGGAAAGTGCCTTGCCGGCATATGCTGTAACCTTTGAGCATCCCACTGCTACTACCGTGTATGTAGCAACAGAACTGGGAACTGTTCAGAAGTTTCGCAATAATAAATGGCGAATCTTCGACTTCCTGTGGATGTTGCACACTATGGATTATCAGTCCAGAGATAATATCGGTAACATCATGTTACGTGCTTTCTCAATTTTTGGCCTGTTTACGGTAATGTCTGGTTTCCTGCTTTATGCCGTGAGTGCCCGATGGCTGAAACGAGGTAAAAAGAGGGTGGTGGTAAGATAACAGGGGAGACGCTATATTTGAAAGAAGGTAAGCTTGTAACCGGAAGGAGTTTATATAAAAAATGGCTCCATAAGTTGCAATCTAAAGGATTTGATTACGAGATTGATTTTAAATAATGATTGAAAAGAAAATAGAGGGGGTTGACATCCTGAAAATGTACCATCCATATCTCTTCTTTTATAGACGGATAAACCCTCCTGGTTTCCCGGTGTAATCTATAGCTCCTTTAAGCCTGGCCATATTGTAGTGTGTAAGTACTACGATTTACTTAAAATCTGTTATTAAGCCCTCTATAACCCCTCTATAAGTCCCCCTTAAATAAGGAGGGCTTATAGAGGGGTTATAGAGGGGTTGTATAGGGCTTATATAGGGCTTATAGCACAAGGAGCCATGAATCTAACCAGTATCGGTATAGTCCTAATATAGGTTTACACATTTGTTAGATAATCCTGTTTGAAGTTTACAATAGTATTTGATAAACAAAGCTTCTGTGGCTGCAATCCCTTCTGGTAAACTAAAGTGTATCCCTAAAATCACCTGATTGTAGATTTTATAGATGGCATGATCCTTATTGTCAATAGATTGTACGTTGTTCTTGCAAAAATAAAGGTTGACTTTTGAAATTATAAAGGTTGTCTTTAGTTTTGCAAGGTATGGAAACATTACCCCGTTATATTACCTCACGATTGCTACAGGCTTTAAATGTAAGTCCTGTTGTTTTCCTGAATGGAGCTAGACAAATCCGGTAAAAGTACCCTCGTACAAAATCTCAGGGAACAAATTGGCAGCAATAGTGATGCTGCTTCTTATGTATCATTTGACCGTCCTACGCATATGGCGGCGGCATCATCAGCTCCGGAAAGTATCCTGTCTGCTTATAAAAACACTTTAATCATTGATGAAGTGCAGCTTGTCCCTGAACTTTTCCGCGCGCTAAAGGTTGTCGTTGATGAATTACGATTACAAGAATTTCACTTATAGTTATATTTTTCTTTTGTCCCATTCCCTTTTCAACATGGCATATTGAAATTCGCTTCCCCATTTTCCTTTAAAAAATATATTCTCAATAAAATGTCCTTCTTGTCGGAAGCTAATGCTTTTTAGCAAGTTAATCGAGGCGGTATTTTCGACATCTACGATTTCTACAACCCGATGAATATTTTTTGTGTCAAACAGGAAAGTCAAAAGTGTAAATAAGGCTTCCTTTGCATAACCTTTCTTTTGTTCAAGGTGTGAAATAGTAATTCCTATTTCCGCAATTCTTAGATCGTATTGATCAAGTTTAATTGCGCAGTCGCCAATTAGCTTTCCTGTTTCTTTGTTCTCAATTGCGTATTGTACCCATTCTCCTGCTTTCCCATAATGTTTCTCCGAATTTGTTTTAATAAAAGCATCACTCTGTTCCATTGTCATGACATCAAAGCCCTGGTATTTTGTTACTTCAGGGTTCGAACGATAAATATAAAAGTCAGGGAGATCTGTTGATACAAGGTGCCTTATATTGAGTCGTGGGGTTA
This sequence comes from Chitinophaga sp. CF118, assembly GCF_900112615.1. Classification (GTDB taxonomy): domain Bacteria; phylum Bacteroidota; class Bacteroidia; order Chitinophagales; family Chitinophagaceae; genus Chitinophaga. Next base: position 49,504 of record NZ_FOMK01000011.1, read on the forward strand.
TTAAATTCAATGTTTCCATTTTCTATATGATATATTTAAAACACAAAAGGCATAGATACGAATTTATACATTAGTTCTCCTCCTTCATCACCAATGCCTGTGGTAACATCAACAGAAAAGGTAATGCCTTGGAATAATCAAGTTCGGTATATTCAATTCCAAGAAGACGTATATGATTATAATATTCCTGGTGCTTGATATAATAATATTTCTCTGATTGAATAAACCAGGCTGCTGGTCCTAACTTTTGCGCCAGAAACCATTTCTCCAATAAACGCGCACTTCTGCCATTACCATCATTCCAGGGGTGTATTTTTACAAATATCAGATGGATCAAACTGGCAAAGAAAAATGTTTCCTGTATAGTTAGATTTGTTGCTAGTAATATTTCAAGGTCAGCATAAAACTTACTCATTTCTGTAGCTACTTCAAAAGGAGAAGTAGCTATATATTCAATACGTCCATCATTGGTTGTAACATACATATTCTGGCTCCGGAATTTCCCCTGCCAGTTTTTTGCTACAATGTGTTTTGCCAGAACCGTATGTGCTTGTGAAATGGTTGCTTTATTGGGAATTTGATTTTGGGCAAATTCATATGCGAGATAGAGATCATCAATTTTTCGGGTATAATCAGGTTCAAATTCTATTCCAAATCTTTTATGCTTAACATAGGAATCAAGCTCAATAGTAGCACCTTCTATTTTGCTCGAATATACAGATGCAACAGATGTATAAAAGCTGAATTCTTTGGTAGATAATGGGGCATCAGAAAGCTGGCTATAGGCAGTTGTCAATATTTCAGCCGATGTTACTGAAATATACCCGCTTAATAAATCTGCTGTTAATATTTGCAATTCTAATGGCTTCATAAATTTATGCCGGATATCTACTGAATTTAAGCAATAAAGCGGTACAAACAAAAAAGGCCGTTCTTTCGAACGACCTTTAATCTCTTAGAGCCTCTGCTCTGGTAAACGTACCCGGAAACGGAGTTGAACCGTCACTCCCCTTGCGGAGAACAGGATTTTAAGTCCGGCGTGTCTACCAATTCCACCATCCGGGTATCCTGGAAACAAAAAATCCAAACTGCAAGCAATTTGGAAGTGTTGTTACTGGAGCGGAAGACCGGGCTCGAACCGGCCACCCCGACCTTGGCAAGGTCGTGCTCTACCAAATGAGCTACTTCCGCATAGTTTTTAAGAACTTTACCCGCTAAAAGAACTGTTGTTTTTTCGTTGGGATTGCAAAGATAGGAATTGTTTTGAAAAAACAAAATTCCTACCCCTTATTTTTAATAATTACTTAGAATAACGGTATTTGATTATCCCCAGTAATTCATTCTTTTTACCATAACATTCCTCTTTATCCGGCAGGCCCTGTATATTGTAAGTATACTTCCATATAGTATAGTTCGCCGATTGTCCGTTCACGGTAGTCATCTGTGTTATTCTTTTCAGATTATCGTATTCGAACATGTAATCAGGTAGCATTTTCTGACGGGAAGGAGAGTAGCGTACAATGTCTGTCAGCAAGCCTTTATCATTGTATTTATAGTATATCCGCTGACTGTAAACATTATTGCCGGACTCAAATTCTTCAGCTACCTGTCCCTTCTCATTCAAGGTAAAAGTAACAGTAGATGAATCCTGAATCCTGTCATTATGAAAGTGGATCATCTTTAGCGGACGGCCCAGCGAATCATAAATATATCTTCTCGTTTCTGTAAACTGATATTTACTTTTCTGATCCTGTGACACCAGGTATACCTCTGTCAGTTTGTAAGCCGTATCGCGGATATAATTGATGATAGTGGTACTGTTCTGTGAACTGTCAACCGTTTTTGTCAGCTTCCCATTTGTGGAGAAGTAAGACATCATGGAGGAGTAACCGGTAGCCCTGGACTGTACTTTGGACTTCATTTTCCGGTAGTTCTGCAGTATTTCCCGCTGACACCTGAAATCATCATCGCTTTCCATATTCGCATCCAAACTCTCTACCCACTGCGTAAGCACTTTATTTTCTTTTAATACCTGCAGATTGTTTTCCGTACGTATAGTATTGAAAATGTCCTGGTAATAAAACTGGCCATTAGTCACTCCCTGCAGCCCAAATACTACAGCTATCAGCAAAAATAATTTTCTCATATACATATTAGATGCAAAAATAATCCTTCGATTCATTTTTGATAAGATAATTTTATATTTACCCCCTATAACGTACTGTACAGTTAGAAATAGGTGCTACTTTGAACGGAAGTTACCGGAAAGATATTGTATACGCCACTATTTTGAAAAATACAACCATTTGGTTATACCACGGATTTAAAGAATTGAAAAATATTGATTGTCAATTAATTATTAGCAAGCTAAACAATTTATATTTGCAAATTTCACAGCGATCGTAGCAGTATTAATTCCGTAACTTAGGATATGCAACCGGAATATATTATCATACACCAGCAAGTTGCCCCATACGTGGCGCATATACAATTAAACAGACCCAAAGAGCTAAATGCGTTAAACTTACAGCTCATGACCGAACTGAAAGACGCATTAAAGATCCTGGATGCAGATGACAGTGTACGCGCTATCGTAATTAGCGGTAACGAAAAAGCCTTTGCTGCAGGCGCAGATATTAAACAGATGGCGGGTAAAAGCGCTATGGATATGTTTAACACTGACCAGTTCAGCACCTGGGATACAATAAAGAAAATTAAGAAGCCGTTGATTGCTGCTGTAAGCGGTTTTGCACTTGGCGGTGGCTGTGAACTGGTAATGTTGTGCGATATGATTGTGGCCAGTGAAACGGCCCGCTTCGGACAACCAGAGATAAAAATTGGCGTTATGCCCGGTGCTGGGGGAACTCAGCGGTTAACCAGAGCAATAGGAAAAGCCCTTGCGATGGAAATGGTCTTAACCGGCCGTTATATTACCGCTGAAGAAGCATTGAAGGCCGGACTTATTAACCGGATCGTTCCTGTAGAACTATACTTACAGGAAGCCGTTAAACTGGCAACCGAAATAGCAGCGCTAAGCCCCTTAGCCGTAAAAATGGCAAAAGAATCTGTACTGAAAGCATTTGATAGTTCTCTTGAGGAAGGATTGCATTTTGAACGTAAAAATTTTTACCTGCTGTTTGCCTCCGATGATCAAAAAGAGGGAATGCAGGCTTTTGTTGAAAAAAGAACACCCGTATTTAAAGGAAAGTGAATAGACGAAGTATAATCCGGATTTAGCTGCTTTTTATCCGTAACTCGTCATTCCTAATAGAACCAAAGAAACCATGACGATTAATAGACAACTGGCTGCTCTTTATGTAATGGCTGCTTGCATTTTAGGATGTAAGCAACCAACGGTAATTAAAATTGAAGAAAAAAAACGGTGTGTCCCTCCGGAAACAGATACAATGATAGCTGCCAGCGATACTGTAGAACCAATTCAGATAGCTTCCTGGCAACTATTTGAACGATTTGATGGTAAATATGCCCTTGAAACCGGCATGTTAGAGAAAGAACCGCTTAAAACACGTATCAGCCAACTATTAGGAAAAGAAGAAGTGGCTTTTACAGAACGGTTTGATGTGACACCACCCGTAGAAGTTGAAGGCCCAATACTCTATAACCAGGGCTGCCGGCGCCATTACTGTGGTACAGATGAAGCTGCAATTGCAGTAGATATGAACCGCGACCTGGTGTACGTTGGTATTTCCGTAAATGGAATCGTAAAACTCTATGGGGAAAAGCATGACTCAACTTACCCGCAAAAACTATTAAGGTGGAAACAGAAATTCCCACTAAACTAATATTGCGCTGACCAAAATCATGTTATACAGGCTTTTGGTCAGCCTCTTTCCTGTGGAGCCTTCCTGGTTCATAACTCACAAAAAAGTTCAGATAAAGGGTCCTTGACCAGCGAATAAGCCCGGGCATGATCAATCCCAGCAGAATCCCATTCACAATCAGCCAGTGAAAAACACTGTCATCTCTCCAGCTGATCCCAAAAATCAACCAGTACCAGGCTAAATTGAATAGCGAAAAAAGCACCGCAACCACATAACTTACATACCCGGTTCCATACCAAAAGCCTATTTCCAGTTCGGTTTTTTGTCCACATACAGGACAATTGTCATGCATATCAAAAACCTTTTTCAGCACATAAGGATTCTTGTTCTTAAACAGATCCCCCTGTCTGCAACGTGGGCACTTATTCAGTAATAAACTGGGTATATAGGATGGGTTCTTCATAAATTGGTAACTGCCTGTAGCAGTGATTGCCTGCGAAGATGTATAATAGCATAACGAAAGCTACTCCATTCGGTACTGTTAAAGGCAAGTGGCGATAAATTCTCTAAAATGCTCTGCAATTTTGCTAAACATCGTTGGATAATAAAGTCGTTCTTCTCTATAATGGCTTCTACCTCTGTGTAATTCTCTGCTGTCTTTAATTGCTCAACGATCTGTGATGCGTATTCGTCTGTTGTCATGATTCATGTATAAAGATGCATTCTCTGACTTGAGATGTCTGACGCCGCAAAGGTACCTTAGTTGGGCATTAAATCCGTTAAATCTTTTCACTTAAAAAATTGATTTTTATCAATTACTCAGAATTGAGGGTATTCAATGTTAATAAATAATACTCCGGTGGAATGGCTACATTAATACCCATCTTTTTACACAGGTTAAAAAACAATAATCCCGGGAAATAACCATATTGTTAGTAACAAAAAAATAACCCGATGGTATGACCACCGGGTTATGTACATCCCTATTATAAGTAATTTTAATTAAACTTTTTCCTTAACTCATTCAGTTTCGCCTGGAAGTCATTCAGCGGAGCAGGAGCTGCCGGCTTGGAAGACGGCTTATTACCCTTGTTTTCTCTCCGTGCACCACCGCCGCCACCACTGTTAGCTGCTACCTCATTATCCTTCATGGAAAGAGAGATCCTTTTACGTGAAGCATCTACTTCCAGTACTGTTACAGTCACTTTCTGATTCAGCTTCACCGCTTCATTAGGATTGGTAATGAACTTATTACTCAGGTGGGAGATGTGTACAAGACCATCCTGTTTAACACCCACATCCACAAAAGCACCGAAATTGGTAATGTTGGTCACTACACCGGGCAATGTCATCCCTACTTTCAGGTCTTCCATTGTGCGGATCCCTTCTGCATATTCAAAGATTGCTATTTCATCGCGTGGGTCACGGCTGGGTTTATCCAGTTCTTTCAGAATGTCTTCCAGTGTAAGCAATCCCACTTCCTCACTCACATAATCTTTTGGATTGATCTTCTTACGGAGATCTTCTTTTGCCATCAGGTCCTGTATAGTACTTCCCTGTTTACTGGCCATAGATTCTATCAGGTTGTAACGCTCAGGATGCACTGCTGAATTATCCAGCGGATTATCGCCATTCTCAATACGAAGGAAGCCTGCGCACTGTTCAAAGGCCTTCTCACCCAGGCGGGTTACTTTTTTCAGCTGTGAACGGTTACTGAAAGCCCCATTCTCCTTGCGGTACTTTACGATATTTTCCGCCAGGGAAGGACCCAGACCAGATACATATGCCAGCAGGTGCTTGGATGCCGTGTTCAGGTTCACACCTACGTTATTCACACAACTTACCACCACTCTGTCCAGGCTCTGTTTCAGGTTAGATTGGTTCACATCATGCTGATACTGCCCCACACCAATTGCCTTCGGATCTATCTTCACCAGTTCTGCCAGTGGATCTATCAGCCTGCGACCGATAGAGATGGCTCCACGTACAGTTACGTCAAATTCAGGGAATTCTTCCCTTGCTACTTCAGAGGCAGAGTAAACGGAAGCGCCGCTTTCATTCACCATAAACACATTGATCTTCTTGCCAAAATCAATTTTCTTCACAAACTCTTCCGTTTCACGACCTGCTGTACCATTACCTACGGCAATGGCTTCGGTGTTATATTTTTGAGCCCATTTTCTCAACAGGGCTTCTGCATCATCTCTTTTATAATTCTTTTCCAGGGGATAAATAACATCGTTATCCAGCATATTTCCCTGATCATCAAGGGCTACCACTTTACAACCTGTTCTGTAACCCGGATCCACAGCAATTACTGCTTTTGGTCCCAGCGGAGCAGCCAGCAATAACTGACGCAGGTTTTCTGTAAATACCTCTATCGCTTCGGCATCTGCTCTTTCTTTGGCTACTGCCCTGAATTCATTTTCCAGTGATGGACGCAACAACCTTTTGTAAGCATCCGCAATTGCTTTGGTTACCTGCTCGCTACTGGCGTTATGGCCGGTAATGAACTGTTTGTGCATAATTTCAGTAGCATCTTCTTCCTCAGGATTGATAGTGCCATACAGGAAACCTTCTGCTTCTCCGCGTAAAATAGCCATTACACGGTGAGAAGGAATCGCATTCAGTTCTTCACTGAAGTCGAAGTAATCCTTATACTTATCACCTTCTGCTTCCTTGCCCTCGATCACTTTGGATGTCAGTTTGGAAGTATGGGTGAACAGTTTACGCATTTTATCGCGCAGCTCAGCATTTTCATTGATCCACTCTGCCATGATATCACGGGCACCTTTGAGAGCTTCCTCTGTAGAAGCTACCTGCTCATTAAGGTATTGCTCCGCAACACTTTGCGGTGCATTTTCCAGCTGTTCAAAGATCAGTTTGGCAAGTGGTTCCAGGCCTTTTTCAATAGCAACTGTAGCCCTGGTTTTACGTTTTTGTTTATATGGGAGGTATAAATCCTCCAGTTCTGTGAGCACCCAGGAACTTTCCAGCTTATCCAGCAGTTCCGGTGTCATTTTGTTCTGTTCTGTAATGGTTTTGATAATGTATGCGCGACGTTCATCCACCTCCTTGTAGCGTTTCTGAAGATCTTCAATACGCCCTATCTGTACCTCATCCAGGCTACCTGTCACTTCCTTACGGTAGCGGCTGATAAAGGGCACCGTAGACCCTTCTGCCAGCAAATTCATGGTGTTCTCCGCTTGTCGCGCTGCGATATTCAGCTCTGCTGAAATAAGCGCAATGTGTTTGGTATTCATGAATTAAAAATTAGTCGTTTAACGGTTCATCAAAACCGGCGGCAAATGTAACTAAATTGAACCTTACGTCCACAAAAAGAAATTAACATATTCGTATGTGGCCACACCGCTTTGACTCCCTGTTAAATGCTTCTTCTTGTTTATATTTGACAAATGGAAAATAATACGGCTTTTGAAAGATTGTTACATATTATGGATGATTTGAGGGAAAAGTGCCCCTGGGACAAAAAACAAACAATCCATACATTAAGACAACAAACAATAGAAGAATTATATGAACTGGTGGATGCCATTACTGATGAGGACTGGAAATCAATGAAAGAGGAGCTGGGCGACCTGCTTCTGCACATCGTTTTCTATTCAAAAATCGGTACTGAACAACAAAAGTTTACCATAGAAGATGTTATCAATGGTGTCTGCGAAAAACTGATTTTCCGGCATCCGCATATTTATGGGGATGTAAAAGTGGAAAATGATGAACAGGTAAAACAGAACTGGGAAAAGCTGAAGCTGAAAGAAGGAAAAACATCTGTTCTCAGTGGGGTACCTGTTGCCTTACCCGCCCTGGTAAAGGCAATGCGCCTGCAGGATAAAGCCAAACAGGTAGGCTTTGAATGGGATAACATTCAACAGGTATGGGAAAAAGTAAAAGAAGAAATGGAGGAATTGCAGGAAATGGTGGAAAGTGGCACGGAAAAGGATATAGAAGATGAATTCGGAGATGTGATGTTCTCCCTGATCAATTATTCCAGATTTCTGAAGGTAGATGCAGAAAATGCACTTGAACGCACCAATAAAAAATTCATCCGCCGTTTTCAATATATAGAAAAGATGGCGGGTGAGATGGGGAAATCTTTAGATGAAATGTCGTTGGTAGAAATGGATGAACTCTGGAATAAAGCTAAAAAAACAGAGAAACAATAATCCAGTATAGTACTGGCAAAGTGTGATTGTGATTGATCAATAAATATACCTTGTCTGCCGTGATGACCAGGTGAAGTATAATAATGATCTAATCTAAAATCATATTCTAAAGCTAAATCAGGGAGCTAAACAGGCAGACGCAGTATATTTATGATCAATCACAATTCATGACGATATAAAATCAATCGAAGTCAATTTTTCGGAAACCTTTTAATCAGCTCAATTCAGATCTATTGTTAGATATTAAAGAAATAAGACTGTTCATTCTCCGGCATGGCTACCTGTTGATTATTGCCGCCTGGCTATTTACTTTTTCTTTCCTTTTCAGTAATTACTGGTCATACTATTCCTCCCCGCAGGGAGTGAAGAGAAGCCTGGAAAAAAGTATCCGCCAGCGGGAACAGTCATTTATTGAACTGACAAAAGATACCGCATTACTGAATGACCTTTTTGCACGAAAGTATAACAACCATGAAGTTAAGCTGATGGACAATAAGGACTTCTACGTATTTGCATACGATAGCAGTTCTGCCGGCCGCTGGCTGGTGTATTGGAGTACTAATCTTGTGCAGCCTACCGAAGGACAGGCACCACTGATTCCCGGTACGAGTTTCGTGAAAATGAAAAATGGTTACTACGAAGTAATCTGTAAAAAACTGCGTACCCTGGAACCAGGGCATGACAGGTATTTTATTGGGGCTATCCCCGTTATGATGGAATATAGTATCAACAATAATTACCTGGTAGATCACTTTTATGATAAACCGGCCCTGGGCAACGAATATTCCATTCACATGCGGGCACCTGGAATCCCGGTACTAAACGGTAATAACCTAATACTCTTCTATCTGCACTACGACCGTACAATGGCTGAAGGCCCCCCAAACCTGCTTAGTGTTATTCTTCGCGTGTTGGGTTGTATCTGTGTGCTGATTTTTATCAACCTGTTTGCGGCAATGATCGCCAGGCAGAAAAATCCGCTTTACGGTTTCCTTTTCCTGTTTGTAGTGATCTTCATTTTCCGCATCCTCAGTTATCTGTATCCTTTTCCTTTTAACCTGCGTGAACTCAATATCTTTACACCACTCATTTATGCAAAAGATGAAATATTCCGGTCACTTGGAGACCTGCTGCTGAATGTACTCCTTACATTCTGGTTGCTGCTCTTTTTCCGGGAACATGTGAAAACGATCAAACCACCGGTAGTAAAGAACCTCTGGCAACAAAGACTGGTGATCATCCTTAGCAGTCTGGTGATGTATATTGTAGGCCAGTTCCTGTCAGAACTGATCAGGAGCCTTGTAATTGACTCCAAGATCTCTTTTGATGTAGCCAATCCTTTCAGTCTGAACGAATACAGCGTTATTGGAGCTATCATTCTGGGGTTCATCGCATTCAGTTTCTTGTTCTTTTCTCAGATCATCAACTACCTGCTCAATGAACTGACGAACTTCCGGCATCGTACAAAATATATGTTCCTGGTACTGGTTGGCGTTATCTGGCTATTATTCAGGATCCACAACCATGAAATTTATTACTCTGTGGTGATGGTGTTGTGGCTGATTTTTTATGTTGTGTTGCTTGATCTTTTATCCGTCCGTTTTGAGAATAGCCTTGCTACTGTCCCCTTCCTTTTCTGGCTGTTTCTTTTAACGATCACCACTTCTGCTGTATTGGTATATTATAACGACCAGAAAGAGCTGAGCCTCCGTGAAAGAATGGCGGAAGAACTCTCGAAGCAGAAGGATCCATACCTGGTAATGTTGCTGACGGATGTAACTAAACAGATGGAAGAGGATGAATTATTGCAGTTATTCTTTCAGCAGAATAATGCCAATAACATGCCTCAGTCGGTGTTGGTGAATGAGCTAAAACAAAAATATTTTAAAGGCTATCTCGGGCGCTTTAATGTTTCATTTTATACGTTTGATGAAAATGGAATGCCTATCTATGGGGGAGATACCAGTAGCTTCTCTAACCTGAGCCGTCGTATGCTGGTAGAGTCTGAACTTATCGGCAATGATCTCTATTACAATGAACGCGGCTTTAATGATTTCAGTTATATCGGAAGAAAAGACTTTTACCGGAACGGGATCAAGTCCGGTTACCTGGTATATGAGCTGACACCAGCGGTAGTAAACACACAACGTCTTTATCCGGAATTGCTGGTAGACGGGGAGATCTACGACCCTGAAAAGGAATCGTCTGTTCCTTACTCTTATGCTATTTATGATAAGGGACAACTGGTTATCAACAATAATGATTACGCATTCCAGGTAAAGCTATATGCCGCAGATCTGCCTAAAGAAGAAATAGCAGTCCACTCTAAAGGAGGGTTCTCTGAGCTGATTTATAAAGCATCCAGGGATAAGGTGGTGATCGTCGTAAAAGAGAACAGAAGTTTTGTTGAGTTCATCACACTGTTTGCTTACATGTTCTGTCTTTTCCTGCTGATCATTGTGATCTACCGCATGCTTGACCTGCTGGTAAAAGCGCGTATGCGTATCAGTAATCTGAAAACGCTGGTCAATATCAGCATCCGCAGAAAGGTACATGGTACCATCATCTTCATCGTAGTGTTCGCCTTTATCATACTGGGATTGACCACCATCCTGTTCTTTATAGACCGCTCTGAAAGAGAAAATAAAGAAAGGCTGAGTCATACTATCAATGAAGTATCTCACGACGTGGAAAAAGTCTTTTCCACCCAGCGTATGTTCGATGATCTGGAAGGTTTGTATGATCCTATCTTTCAGGCCAGCCTTTCATCCTCAATCAGTGAAATTGCTGACGACCGTGCATTGGATATTAACGTATACGACCGGGATGGCAATCTGCAGATTACCACACAACCACTGATCACCGAGAAAGGATTATTATCCAGGAAGATAAATCCGGATGCTTACCTGCATCTTTACCGCGAACAAAAAATCCAGTGGATTCAGAAAGAACAGATAGGCTCTATGCGTTACCTGTCAGGGTATGCACCGCTACGCAACAACGGGGAAATATTTGCCTATCTGAATGTTCCTTATTTTGCTACACAAACAGAATTGAACCAGCAGATCTCCAATTTCCTGGTGGCACTGATCAATTTTAATGCGTTCATTTTTTTGATAGCAGGATTGATTGCCTTACTGATTACGAACTCTATCACGAAGTCGTTTTCCCTGGTAACGGAAAAATTGCGACATGTGAGCCTGGGACAGCAGAATGATGAAATTGAATGGGCCAAGGATGATGAAATAGGTGCCCTGGTAAAAGAATATAATAAGATGGTGCACAAACTGGAAGTGAGTGCCGCCAGACTGGCTAAAAGCGAAAGAGAAGGTGCCTGGCGGGAAATGGCGCGTCAGGTAGCCCATGAGATCAAAAATCCGCTTACGCCTATGAAGCTGAGTATTCAATATCTGCAGCGGGCAATCAATAACGATGCTCCTAATGTGAAGGAACTCTCTCATAGTGTGGCACATACACTGGTAGAACAGATTGATCACCTGTCGAATATTGCATCAGACTTCTCTGCATTTTCCCGGATAGATGAAGCGAATAGTGAAGTACTCATGTTGAATGAAGTGTTGCATTCCCTGAAAGATCTGTATCAGAGTCACCAGAACTGCAATATTCACTTTAACCCACCTGGGCATGCCTTTTATGTATTTGCAGACAAAACACAAATGAACCGATTGTTTACCAACCTGTTGCAGAATGCCATCCAGGCAATTCCGGAAGAGAAGGCAGGGGAGGTGAATATCAGCATGAATGAGATAGAGCAAGGCTGGGTTGTGGTCAGTGTGTCAGATAATGGAGAAGGTATTCCCCCACAGATTCAATCTAAAATATTTGTACCCAATTTCACTACGAAGAACTCCGGTACCGGACTGGGACTCGCTATGTGTAAGAATATTGTGGAACAGGCGCACGGAGAGATCAGTTTCGAAACACAATTAACGGTAGGGACTACCTTTTACGTAAAACTTCCCCTGGTAAAGGAAAGGGATTAAACATCAAACTGTTACGATTGGGCCAGGCGGTTTTGCTGCCATCTTCTACCTGGGGGTGATTCTTTTCAGTTGACCCTAACGTCAATAAAAGCAATATTGTCTTCAATCGGAGCTACATAAGGGATAAAAACAAAAATACCGGTTAACTTTCGTCAACCGGTATCGAATACCTTTAGTTTAAATAGGATGTAAGTTATTTCACAAAGCTCTCACGGATTTTATCCACGAGTTTGGCTTCATGTACCTGCTGCGCCAGGGTAATCATGTTTTTGAAGGCTACTTTTCTAGCTATACCGTGACCAATGATCACTGGTTTATTTACTCCCAGTACAGGAGTACCGCCAAAGGTTTCATGATCGAACTTATGCATGTATTCGTCGTCAATATTGCGTCTTACCGCCATTTCATGGATCGACTCAGCCATTTTAAGTACCACGTTACCGGTAAATCCTTCACAAACAATCACATCTGCTTTGTTAGTGAAAATATCCCGTCCTTCCACATTTCCTATAAAGTTCAGTTGCGGATGTTCCTTCAGAAGTGGGTATGTTGCCTGTGCCAACAGGTTACCCTTTCCTTCCTCTTCCCCGATATTTAGCAAGCCTACAGTAGGATTGCTGTTTTTCAGGATGTATTTGGAATAAAGGGATCCAAGCACGGCAAATTGTACCAGGTTCTCAGGTTTGCAGTCCGCATTAATACCTACATCCAGCAACAGTCCGTAACCACTGCCATCTCTTGGAACAAGGGTGGAGATAGTTGGGCGCTGTACGCCATCAATAGCTTTAATGGAATAGAAGGTGCCTACCATCATTGCGCCGGTATTACCTGCGCTGATAAAAGCATCAATTTTGCCATTCTGCAAAAGATAGAAGCCAATACCAATCGAAGACTGTGGCTTTTCCTTCAGTGCTTTGGTAGGATGTTCATCCATCCCGATTACCTGGGATGAATGAACAACTGAATATTTTGATTGGTCTAACTGTGCTTCAGTTAATAAGGGAGCCAAAGCCACCTCATCACCAATCAACACCAGATGTACGTCTGTAGCACCAGATTCTAAAAATAATTTTACTCCTTTTACTGCTTCCGTAGGGGCGAAGTCGCCACCCATCATATCAAGCCCGATTCTCATGAACGATAGATTTGTCTGTTTGCGTCGGGGGTAAAAATAGTAAAATTATTTAGTGCTGCTTTGTTTTTCCAATACTACTTTTCCTCTGTAGTACAGTTTGTTCTCAACCCAGTGAGCGCGATGTCTCAGGTGCACTTCGCCGGTTGCGCTATCTGTGCTTAAAGTATCAGCGAAGGCCTTGTAATGCGTCCTTCTCTTTGCTGATCTTTGCTGAGAATGTCTGCGTTTCGGATTTGGCATTTTATTTAATTTTAATTGTCTGTGTTAATTTCAAATACTTAGGTCTGTTTTGCCCGCCATTTACGGCAATGTCAAGCTTCACGGAGCGCAAAATTAATTAATTCCATCAATTTTGACGGAACTTATCTAAATCTTTCCAGATTGGATTGTCTTTTTCCTCAGATTGCTGAGTCATATTGTCCAGCATCTCAAGTATTTTCGGGTCACAACCACTTTTTCCCTCACTGTCAACCGGATGGATGCGCTGCATGGGAATACTCAGGTTGATGAACTCATAAATCCATTCTGATACATTTAAATGGGATTCTGTCTTGGAGATGTACGCTACATCAGCATCTTCATCATCTATCATCTCTTCTGGATTGTCAACCATCTTTACTACCTGGTTGAAATCGTCCCACAATTGTAACTCAAATGGTTGCCCGCAACGATCACAATTTACAGTTGCCGTACCGCCGATCTCAAATTTAAGCAGGAAAAAGTTGTTATTCTTTTCTAATAACAGCTTTACCGTAGCATTACAATTCGTAAAATCCTGCGGACCATAGTTTTCAAAAAAACTATCCGTAATTTGGTACTGAAATGTATGCTCTCCGGGTTTTAGCCCCACAAAGGCAATCTCAAATTCACGGAGTGGTTTCATAAAAAAATCCTCACTTTTAGAGGGATGCAAAGGTAATTAAATATTTGCAATTGCAAAAATTTCCTAAATTTGTCGATTCTCGTATATATCATTAAATGTATTAGAATTGCCCATTTCCTATTTTGGTAACTGAATAATGGCAAAATCCCAGATCAAAAGTACGCAGAAACACCTCCTGGCTAACCATTCCACAGTTGGCGGGCATGCTATTTTCTCACTTCCCATCAGCACCTTCCTGCAAAATAGTAATGCCGGAATCCTCCTAACGGACTCACTGCACCGGTTTATATGGTGTAATCAGGTATTTTTGCGTGATGCCGGTATAGATGCGTCTGCCATTATAGGCAAACCATTCACCGAAGTAATGATACACATGGGACAGCTCATGCGCCACCCGGAAGAGTTTGTAGCCAAAATGGAAGACATCCGCCGTAAAAAAAAGCCCTTCCAGGGACTTGAACTGACCCTTACAGATAATCGCATATATGAAATAAGTTATATACCCCTGCTGGAAAAACGCCGCTTTAACGGCAGTATCTGGCAGATAGTAGACATTTCCAGGCAGAAAATGATGAAATCCTACCTGGAAAAGGCCCGGCACCAGGCTGAAGAGGCCCGCTGGGCACAAAAGGAATTCCTGGCCAGCATGAGCCACGAAATCCGTACACCCCTCAATGTCATTATAGGAATGACACACCTGCTGGGGGAAACCGACCTGCGGGGCGAGCAACAGGATTATATCAATATCCTTAAACACTCTTCCGGCATCCTGTTAGGCCTCATCTCAGATATTCTGGATATCTCCAGAATCGAAGCAGGGGAACTACAGGTGAACCAACGTGAATTCAACCTGGCAGAACTGGTACAGTTGCTCAGACATACCTTTGAACTGAAAATGGGACAGCGCCCGGTAGAAATCTCTGCTGAAATAGATGATGAGCTGCAATCCCTCCTGGTAGGCGATGATATGTTACTGAACCAAATTCTGATGAATTTGTTAAGTAATGCAGAGAAATTCACCAGAGAAGGGGAAATAACAATTAAAGTTACTGTCGAAAGCTGGCAGGAAGATAAACTCTGGATCCAGTTCCGGGTATGCGATACAGGGATAGGAATTCGGAAAGACAGACTGGAATTGATCTTCCGCAACTATAAACAGGCGGAACAGGAAATAAGAGAAAAATATGGAGGAACCGGACTTGGACTGGCCATATCCAAACAACTGGTTGAATTACAAGGAGGAACAATTCAGGTAATAGACGTGCCGGGATTCAGCACCTGCTTTTCATTTAACCTGCCTTTTATTAAAACACGTAAATCCGCTTCAACAATGGTAGGAGCCGGTAGTCAGAGTAAAAGAGCAAATTTCTCGGGTGCAAGGGTACTGGTTATAGAAGACAATCCCATGAACCTGAGGTACATTATCAGCCTGCTGGAAAAATACAATGTTAATCACCAACTGGCAACCAATGGACCTGACGCGCTTTATTTTCTCGATTCAAGACAATACGACCTGGTATTGCTGGATATCCGGATTCCCGGCCTGAATGGCCTGGAACTTGCGGTAAAGATTCGCGAAGATGAGGACAAACCAAATGTAGCAACCCCTTTGGTAGCCACTACCGCGCTGGCAATGGAAAGCACATTCACGCAGGCCCGTCAGGCCGGTATCACAGACATCCTGACAAAACCTTATACACCTGATCAGTTATTACAGGTGCTGAATAAGTATCTGAATGATGATGAAACAGAAATAATAATGGAAGAAACAACGAATACCTTCGGGTTCGAATTTCATGAGGAACTGGATGTAAAGTACCTGAATACTTTATACGAGAATAATATCTCATACGCAGCTGATCTGTTTGAAATCTTTCTGAAAACAGTGAATGAAGAAATGGTGAAGATCCAGAAGCTCGTTGTAGACAGAGATTGGGAACAATTGAAGTTCCAGGTGCATAAACTGAAACCCAACTTTGCAATGGTAGGGCTTACCTGGATCAGCAATAATATGCAACAACTGGAAAATACACTGAATGCCAATACGATACCTGCTCCTGAAGGGGTGGATGCACTCTTTTCCGGCATATCACGGGACCTTGAAAAGTTTTACCCCATTATAGCAAAAGAATATGAACGAATGAAAGAACTGGAAACCCGCAACCTCAATTAAAAAGCATTCAGAATCTCCTTCACATTATTATAATAGTTTCCACCAAACAATAGCAGATGTGCCAGCAATGGATACAACTGGCATACACTGATACGTTGCTGCCATTCCGGCGCCAGAGGAAACATAGCCTGGTAAGTATAATAGAACCGGGTATCAAAGCCTCCGAATAACCGGGCCATAGCCAGATCCATTTCACGGTGCCCGTAATACACTGCCGGATCAAATATGCAGGCTTTGCCATCCTTGCCTACCATAAAATTACCTGACCACAAATCTCCATGCAGTAAAGCCGGTGGCTCTTCCGGGAAAATATTGGGCAAATGCCGCCACAGCTTCTCCATTTTCGCCACCATGTCCTTGTCTATCAGATGTTTGTCATATGCGGCCTTTGTTAACGGCTGTAAACGGTTAAAGGCATAGAATACGGACCAGCTGTTATAAAGCGTGTTATATTGCTTTAGGGTACCTATATAATTCGTTTCAGAAAAACCAAAGTGCGGCTGCGTATTCCGGTGCATCCGGGAAAGACCTGCACCAAAATTCTCCCAAAAGTCGGGATTAGCACCACCTTTTTCCATAAATTCAGTAAGCAGAAAAGCCTTTTCACCTACGGTGCCATGATACAGGGGCGTGGGAACATTCAGGGTGTTCGATTCACGTAATGCAGACAATCCGTTAAACTCCCGGGTAAACATTTCAGGATAACACTTTGCATTGTTCAGCTTCAGAAAAAATAACCCTTCCCCCGTAGAAAGCTTATAAGTTTCGTTAATATCACCTCCAGGCATTTTTTCTGCGTAATTAATATGTATTTTCATGCCCGACTGATAGGTAATTGCTGTTGCAAGTTCGCCCAGTAAAATCTCATCTGTCATCTTCTCGCGGATTAGTATGGAAACAAAAGCAAAAATCAGGAATACAGGAGTACGTATATTGATCACCGTATTGTGTATACTGTTGTTTAAAGTACTCTTTGAGGTGAGTCAGCAATTCGCTGATTTCTATTTTCATAGGTTTTATGTTTCAATAAGTATATGCTTCCGAACGATACTGGGAAAAATACCTTTTAGCATTGGTGACGTAATTTATGTCGCCTGGATTATAACTGCTGGTATTTTTTTGTTAAAACTATGTTATAATATCTTTAAAACGAAATGGTATAAAGTTGTATTTCTTCTTTTAAAAGGAATTCTTGCCATTCTGGGCCTTTATCTCGCTTTTCTGATCCTGTGGGGATATAACTACAGCCGCCAATCTCTGGAAACAGATATGAAATTGGAGGTAACTGATTATAACACAGACCAGTTATACCGGCTCACAGATACTTTGTTACAACGGGTGAACAACCACAAAATAGCCCTGGGCGATTCCCTGACAGTTACTCATCCGGGCCCGGACAGTGCACAATTGTTCCAGCAGGCCGTTGCTGCTTATCAACTGGCGGCCGCTAAATGGCCCAGTGTAACGTATAAGTACCCCTGTATCAAACCTTCGTTGTATGGCAAATGGCTGAACTATATGAACGTGGGAGGGTATCTGAATCCTTTCACCGCTGAAGCCCAGGTAAATATTACTACCCCGGGTTTCCTGCATCCGTTTACTATTTGTCATGAAGTGGCGCACCAGGTGGGATACGCCCCGGAAGAAGAAGCTAATTTCGTAGGCTACCTGGTGGCGAATAATTTCCCCAACGAACATTTCCGCTATGCAGCTAACTTTGAGATGTTTATGTACAGCATCCGCCAGCTGGGCAGGGAAGATACAACCCTGGCCGGCCAGTTATGGCGGAGAACGGTACCCGGAGTAAAAGCGGATCTCCGTTACCTGAGGGCCTTCAACGACCAGTATCGCGGTCGGGTGGATGACTATACCGCTATAATCTATGATCAGTACCTTAAGGCGAATAAACAGGAAAAAGGGATCCGCAGCTACAGCGAAGTGGTGGGCTGGCTGATTGCTTATTTCAGAATCAAATAAAATACAGGGATATGAATGCAGAGCAAGAACGTTTAGGACAAACAGGCTGGAAAAATTGGGGTTCTTATGTGAGTGACAGGCAATGGGGAACCGTTCGGGAAGATTATAGTGCCAATGGTGCTTCATGGGATTTTACCACTCATGATATGGCCCGTAGCAAAACATGGCGCTGGGGGGAAGAAGGTATTGCGGGTATATGTGATGAAAAACAGACACTCTGCTTTTCAATAGCACTCTGGAATAAAAGAGATCCCATCTTAAAAGAACGTTTCTTTGGTCTTACCAACCAGCAAGGAAATCACGGGGAAGATGTAAAGGAGTTATATTATTATCTCGACGCTACCCCTACACATTCCTACATGAAAATGCTGTACAAATATCTGCAGCACGAATATCCTTATCAATGGCTGATTGATGAAAATGCCCGGAGAGGTAAAGACCAGGAAGAATTTGAATTACTGGATACAGGGTTATTCAATGAGAATAAATATTTCGATGTCTTTGTAGAATATGCGAAAGCAGATACAGATGATATCCTCATAAAAATAACAATCCATAACAGGGCGGATGAAAATGCCAGTCTGCATGTATTGCCTACAATATGGTTCAGGAATACATGGGTATGGGGCCGGCACGATTATAAACCAGGCATGTCGCAGGTGAATGATAATACCATCCGGTTGCAGCATGAAAAACTCGCAGTACAGTACCTGTACCAGCAGGGAAAAGGGAGAATTTTGTTCTGTGATAATGAAACAAATAATACCCGTCTCTACAACTTCACTAATAACACCGCTTATCCAAAGGATGGGATTAACGACTATATCATCCATGCCTGCAATACGATAAACCCTGAGAAGACTGGAACCAAGGCCGCGATTGATTATGAGATCAATGTTCCGGCACACGGTTCCCATACAATCACCTTACGTCTGACCGACAAAGAACAGCAAAACCCGTTCGAAAACTTCGATAGTATTTTCCAGTCACGTATAAATGAAGCCAATGCTTTTTACAACGAACTACATGGCAATATTCAAAGTGAAGATGAGAAATTAATACAACGGCAGGCCCTTTCCGGTATGCTGTGGAACAAACAGTTTTACAGCTATAAAGTAGAACAGTGGCTGGAAGGAGATCCGGCAATGCCCATGCCACCACAGGAAAGATGGAATGGACGTAACCGTAACTGGCGACAGCTCAATAATGAAGATATCATCTGCGTACCTGATAAATGGGAATTTCCATGGTATGCCGCATGGGATCTGGCGTTTCACTGTGTTTCACTGGCAATGGTAGATCCTGACTATGCCAAACAGCAACTGCTGTTACTTACAGAAGAATGGTACATGAATCCTGCCGGAGAATTTCCTGCTTATGAATGGGCTTTGGGAGATGTAAATCCCCCTGTACATGCAGGGGCCGTATACCGTGTTTTTAGAATGG
This sequence comes from Chitinophaga sp. CF118, assembly GCF_900112615.1. GTDB lineage: Bacteria > Bacteroidota > Bacteroidia > Chitinophagales > Chitinophagaceae > Chitinophaga. Next base: position 69,091 of record NZ_FOMK01000011.1, read on the forward strand.
ATGCCAACATTAAAGGAAAAAAAGATTACTATTTCCTGGAGGCACTTTTTCATAAGCTGGTAATCAACTTCACATGGTGGGTGAACAGGAAGGATAGCAGCGGGAGTAATATCTTTGAAGGGGGCTTCTTAGGGTTGGATAACATCGGAGCATTTGACCGGAGTTTACCACTGCCGGCGGGCATGAGAGAGGAGCAGGCAGATGCTACCAGCTGGATGGCTGTGTATGCGTTGAATATGTTGCACATTGCCCTTGAACTGGCTACTTTCAATAAAGTATACACCAGCATGGCCACCAAATTCTTCGAGCATTTCATGTATATAGCAGGTGCGATGGCCAGTATGGGGGAAGGAAACAGCGGACTATGGGATGAAGAAGACGAATTCTTTTACGACCAGATACGGAAGCCCGACAACCGCATTGTAAAACTGAAATTTAAAAGCATGGTAGGACTGATCCCTCTTTTTGCAGTAGAGGTGATCAACAAGCAAACACTGGAAGAAAACCCGGAGTTCGCAAAACGGATGTCATGGTTTTTAAGACACAGACCCGATCTGGCTATGCTGGTATCCCGCTGGTTTGAAGAAGGGAAGGAGAATAAACATTTACTGAGCCTCCTTCGCGGACACCGTATGAAAAGACTGTTAAGCCGTATGCTGGACGAAACAGAATTCTTAAGTGAATATGGAATAAGGTCCCTATCCAGAAAATATGAGGCTCATCCATACTCTATTAATGAAAATGGAATGGAACTGGTTGTTAAATATGCACCAGGAGAAAGTGATAGCTTTACTTATGGGGGCAACTCCAACTGGCGCGGGCCTGTATGGCTGCAAATGAACTTCCTTCTTATTGAAAGCCTGCGTAAGTTCCATTATTTTTATACAGACGATTTCAGAATAGAATATCCAACTGCCTCCGGCAATTATCTATCGCTGAAGGAAGTGGGCACTGAACTGGCAAATCGCTTGCTGAAAATCTTCCTTAAAGATGAGCATGGGAAAAGAGCAGTATTTGGTAACAATGAAAAATATAATACCGATCCGCATTTTGCTGACCTGATCTTATTCCATGAATATTTTCATGCTGATACCGGCAAAGGAATAGGCGCATCACATCAAACCGGCTGGACAGGACTTATTGCAAATCTGATTAAGATGAAAAATAATCCCTGATCAATTCCTGGTTAATCTCTGGTCAATCCCTGGGTTAATCTCTGATCAGTTCAGTAGCAGTACGTTTACGCTTCGTTGTAATATATTGAAGGCTATTTCCGCCATAAGGTTCTCTTTATCCAATGTTGGATTCACTTCCGTGATTTCAAAGCAGCATATTTTACGGTGCTGCATAAATTTGGAGATGAGATCTTCCACTTCTCTTTCCCGTAATCCATTGGTAACAGGCGTGCCTGTCCCTTTGGAGATGGAAGCATCCAGGCTGTCCACATCAAAAGAAACATAGATATATTCGCAATCACTCAGGTAACGGAATACAGAGCGGGCTACCTGCTCTGGCCCTTTACGGCGTACCTCACTGGTTGTGATTACCTTCATTCCGTATTTTTTTATCAGGTGCTCCTCTTCCTTTTCATAGTCCCGTAAGGAAATGAATACAATATCTTCCGGCAGGATCTTGGGAGCAATCCCTCCAATATTCTTCAATGCTTCCCAGGCTTTCAGGGTTTGATCATCTACATCATGAACCTTACAATCCAGGTTGTCTTCTGCTATGGAAACTGCTACAGGCATGCCATGCATGTTGCCGGAGGGGGTTGTAAAAGGGGTATGGAGGTCAGCATGTGCATCTATCCAGATAGCACCTATTTTCCCCTGAGGCCTGGCCATCTTTAAGCCAGCAATAGTGGCACCTGCGGTGCTATGATCTCCGGAAAGGATTACCGGGAACAGATTAGCTTTGATTGTTTCAGATACACTTTTACTAATTCTTTCGTATAAAGTAAGTGTACCTTTAATTCTTTTGGCATAAGGGGATTCAATCGGCTCAAACAGTAGTTTATTCTCTGTTTCTATTGTTTCTGTAGGGAAATGCACAAAAAAGTTGCTCATAAAATCAAGCGCCGCAATTTTGATAGCCTCTACTCCCAGGCTGGCACCACGTGTACCTGCCCCAATCTCCGATTTTACCTCAATGATCTTGATGTTCTTCATAAAAGGGTGTTCTTCCTGAATAAGCAATCTACAGGATTTTAACAGAACGCCCTGGTTGCCTTAATGTTAAGGCGTATAGTCACTTAGCATAAACGCTAAAGCAATTGCAATAAGGAAGGTGTATCTTCAAATAATCTTTAATATTTCAGTAAGAATGATGGATAACATGCAATTTTATACAACGTATTTTTTTAGTAGTTGCTGAAATGCTAATTTAAGGGGATTAAAAGATCTGATTTCAGATAAATGAGACCTTGCCACGTCATGAGGCTCATGTTTAATAGCACCAAAAAACAATTTATGGACTTTCAACTCACAGAAGAACACCTCATGATCCAGAAAGCGGCCAGGGATTTTGCCGTAACTGAATTATTACCCGGCGTGATTGAGCGCGATGAAAAACAACAATATCCGGCAGAACAGATCAAAAAACTCGGACAATTAGGATTTCTGGGGATGATGGTCGATCCGAAATATGGAGGTGCCGGCCTCGATACAATCTCCTATGTATTGGCGATGGAAGAGATCTCCAAGATAGATGCTTCTACTTCCGTATGTATGAGCGTGAATAATTCACTGGTTTGCTGGGGACTGGAAACCTTTGGCTCGGAAGAGCAAAAGCAGCAGTACCTGGTACCACTGGCAAAAGGAGAGATCACCGGTGCATTCCTGCTTAGTGAGCCAGAAGCCGGTTCTGATGCTACTTCCCAGCGCACCCAGGCTGAAGATAAAGGAGACTATTACCTGCTGAATGGTACCAAAAACTGGATCACAAACGGTAACAGTGCCAGCGTATACATCGTGATTGCACAAACCTACCCTGAAAAAGGTAGTAAAGGCATTAATGCCCTGATAATAGAAAAGAATACTCCCGGTATCACCATAGGCGCTAAAGAGAATAAATTGGGTATCCGTGGAAGTGATACACATAGTGTCATGTTCCAGGATGTGAAAGTGCCTAAAGCAAACAGAATAGGAGAAGATGGCTTCGGATTTAAATTCGCCATGAAAACATTAGGTGGTGGCCGTATCGGCATAGCTTCGCAGGCATTGGGCATTGCCAGTGGTGCTTATGAACTGGCACTCAAATACGCCAAACAGCGTAAAGCATTCGGCAAAGAAATCAGCCAGCACCAGGCCATCCAGTTTAAACTGGCAGATATGGCTACCCGTATAGAAGCTTCCAGGTTATTATGCTTTAAAGCGGCTATGGACAAAGATCAGCACAAAGATTATACTCTCAGCGGATCTATGGCTAAAGTATTTTCATCCGAAACAGCTATGTGGGTAACCACAGAAGCGGTACAGGTGCATGGTGGTTACGGTTATGTAAAAGAATATCATGTAGAACGCCTGATGCGCGATGCCAAGATCACCCAGATCTATGAAGGAACCAGCGAAGTGCAGCGAATAGTGATCAGCAGATCGATTTTATCCTAATTGAAAGCCATACTTTACGCGGTTTTCAATTAAACAAATAATATTTATAACTCAGGCTGTATCATAAGTGAGATACAGCCTGTTTTTATTCAGTTCACTGATGAAGACAATGCACTGTTAAAGTGATCCGGAAGCGCTTTATTTATTAGTAATCCGCTTCAATTAGGTTTTTCTTATTTTTGCCCCTATGTCAGTCAATTTATCTGCTTATAATAAGATCAAAGATCAGCTTAAACCTTATGGGGCAAAACTGGTAGCTGTTTCCAAAATAAAGCCTGCGGCAGATATCCAGGCATTGTATAATGCCGGGCAACGCATTTTCGGTGAAAACTATGTACAGGAATTACAGGAAAAGCAGGCATTATTACCTGCGGATATCCAATGGCATTTTATTGGTCACCTGCAAAGCAATAAAGTAAAATACATTGCACCTTTTGTTACAATGATCCATGCAGTAGACAGTATGAAGCTGCTGGAAGAGATCAACAAACAAGCGGCCCGTCATGACCGTATCATTGAATGTCTTTTACAGGTACATATTGCAGAAGAAGAAACCAAATTCGGGCTGAGTGAAAAGGAATTGGAGCAACTGCTGGAACAATGGAGAGATCAACAGAATAATCTCACTAATATTCGTATTGCCGGATTAATGGGCATGGCTACCAATACAGAAGACCTGCAACAGATAAGAAAAGAATTCCATCACTTAAAGACGTTACATCAGAGCCTGAAAGCCTGCTTCTTCGCCAGCCAGGATACTTTTAATGAATTGTCTGTAGGAATGAGTGGTGACTATACCATTGCGCTGGAAGAGGGGAGTACGATGGTCAGGATTGGTAGTATGCTCTTTGGAGCCCGCTAATTTTTGCTATAAACTCGCTTGTTTGTTATTATTAGCCCCAGATCCGTTGCTATAATTGTCAGTTTGTTCGCTTGTTGTAAACCAGCTAATTCGTTCCTTATTCATTTTAGTAGCTTGTTCGTTCCTTATAAGCCTGAGAATCATAAAACCCGTTTTGTCTTCTTTTCTAAAAAGTATTTATTATCTTTACCCTACTGATTTACTAGGTTATATGATAAATAGAATATTACTTTTGCTGATAGCCTTTCCTGTATTCGCTTTCAGCACACAATTGGAAAAGTGGGATTTACAAAAAGGTACATGGCAGGCCCGCCTGCATCGCAAAGATGGGGCAGATATTGTCTTTAATTTTGAAGTGAAAGACAGTGCCGGCAAAAAGATCATGTATGTATTAAATGCAGAGGACCGTCTGTTGGTTGATGATGTAAAAGTGCAGGCAGATTCCATCTTCATAAAAATGCCTTTCTTCGATTCTGAATTTAAGGCTGCTTTCAGACCAAATGGTGAGATAGGTGGCGTGTGGATCCGCCATCTGGCAGATAACGATGTGAGTATTCCTTTTACGGCTGTATATAATGTAAAAGAACGCTTTAAACAGTATCAACCAGCAAAAAGCAATGTAACCGGGCGCTGGGCTACAAAATTTGCCTCGCCGGGCAGGGATTCCTCCTTTGCAGTAGGTGAATTCAGGCAACAGGGCAATAAGGTACATGGTACCTTCCTCACTTCTACCGGTGATTACCGTTTTCTGGAAGGGATTGTAGATGGTGATACGCTAAAGCTCTCTACATTTGATGGCTCCCATGCCTATTACTTCACTGCTCTCGTAAATAGCAACGGTACCCTGGAAAATGGGGTATTCTATGCCGGGATAGGTGATGGTAAAGAAGGATGGACTGCCATCCACGATGAAAATGCTGCGTTGCCCGATGAAAGAACACTGGCGACAGTAAAACCGGGTAATAACCGCCTCAATTTTTCCTTTCCGGATCTCTCAGGAAAGAAAGTAAGCATCCAGGATAAGCGTTTTGAAAATAAAGTGGTGATCATTACCCTGATGGGGTCATGGTGCCCCAACTGTATGGATGAAACAGGCTTCCTGGTAGACTGGTATAAACAACATAAGGATAGGGGAGTAGAAGTGATCGGACTGTCCTACGAGCGTACAACCGACTTTGAAAAGTCGAAAAAAAGCCTGGAAGGATTTCTGAAACGATTCAGTGTACCCTACCCCGTACTGATTACAGGAGTAACACCAAATGACCCGCAGAAGGCTGAAAAAAGTCTGCCTCAGTTAACAGGAATCAAAGGTTTCCCGACAACTATCTTCATCGATAAAAAAGGGAATGTGCGCGAAGTACATACCGGTTTCTCCGGACCTGGTACAGGAACGCATTACGAAGACTTTAAAAAGGAATTCAATACACTGGTAGATGAACTGCTTGCAGAGAATTAGAAATAAAACTTACATGCATAGCTTTCAAAAATGAGCATGAAAGTCTTTAAATCCAGGCAGAAAACAGAATGATAAAATTTTCTGAAATAGTCTTTCCGGAATAAAAAGAGGCGGTAAAATTTTTACCGCCTCTTTTTATTCCAGCCTGGCAATCTGTTATTAATTAACCAGAAAATTGATCAACTTGTAACTTCTTTTTTAAACTTACCATAAGATTCCAGGCTCTCATCAATCAACGTCAGTATGCGCTCCCGAACATCATTTTTTAAACCGCTTGCTTCGTTTTCAAAAATATATTTCAACTCACTTAATCCATCTGAACCTTTCCCTAATATTTTATTAATGTTGCCCTGAAACCGGTGTGCACCCCTCTTAATCTTTCTTCTTGTTTCTTCTCCACTATCCGGTGCCGTAAGAATACCTATTGCCAATCCGGTTGCAACACCTGCCAGTGCTCCATATAATATTTTTGCCGTGCTCATAAGTAATGTTTTTTAAGGTTATACAAAAAGTAATGATCCATATGGATCTCTAATGTTTTCCAAATATTAGGCCAGAATAGCCTTTACTTTAAGGCCGGTATGATCGGGCTGCCCATATTAAATAGTAATTACACCTGTTTCCACAAAGTGTTTGAAGCTTAAAATATCCTTCTGAACCATTCTTTCAAAAGTACTGTTCAGTAGCCATGCCAGCCCTGTACCAACGTATCCCGCAGGAGGACGGTAAGTGATATTCACTTCTATTTCAGTACCACCGCCAAAAGCTTCCCTGAAGTTAACACGACCGGCTGTTACTATTTCAGAACCAGAAGCAGAACGCCATCCTATTAGTCTACCGGGTTCATCTTTGACAATTTCAGCATTCCATTCCACACTACCTATCCCTGAGGGACCAATTACTACCCAATGGGAATTATTGTTATCCAGTTGCTCCACGGAGGCCAGATGTTTCATAAAGAGGGGCAGGTTTTCCAGGTCTCTCCAGAAACTGTATATTTCATTCCTTGTTTTGTTAATTACCAGTTTTTTGCGGATGTTAATAGCCCTGGAGTGAGAATCTCCGGCTTTTTTACCTGCTGCGGCAGAAATCGGACAATTACCGGAAATACCCCTGTATAAGAGATAACCGCCCGTCACAAGCCTGAATAAGCTGCTGAAAGGATGTTTGTTGATGTTATTAATAGCAGAAGTGGTTAACATAGCTCCGCTTACTATTGATGCAATACGCCCCGGTTTGCTCACATTAAGGAGGTCAGAATTTTCATATAGCGCGGTAGCGCGGGGTTCGTCGTAGCCATTGATGCCATTATATGTACTCATAACATGTTTGTTTATAAATGTTCGTGTATAAAAATGCACAGTTTATTTGTACTCTTTAGCTAACTGTTGGCAGATGTCATTGCCCCAGTGTGGATCCAGCGGTGTTTTGGGCTTAAAAGCAGCAAAACGTTGCGTCGTTTCCTGTACAATAGGTTCAGCCCTTTTCTTACCACCACCAAAAACAGTTGGAGTATAAAAAATTACAAGTGCTTTAATCAGGTAAGCCCTGGGATTAGAACTGTCTGCTGCTATGGCTTTATCGGCATAACTGCGGCTTTCGGATCCCAGCATTATTCCCCTCGCCTTACTTGCATTAATTCTTGCAGAGAGCCAGTAGGCCATCAGTGTCAGGGTTTCTGTGTTTTCCGGTTGTAACTGCAATGCTTTCTTTACATATGGTTCTGCATTTTCTGTTAGTGATTCTGCCTGTTCCTGCAACTGGAAAGAAGGCTGTGTGTATGCCCATCCTGTATAATACTGTAATAACCATTCATTTGGGTAGGTTTTGGTAAGGTCTTCCAGTTTGGCAATACTTTGCTTCCAGATACCAAAATTCTTTGATGTATCCAGTTTATGCAGTTCCGTTCTAAGCGATTGCTGCCAGTTGGATGTTATATCCTGGGCAATTGAAGTAAATCCAGTCAGGGTAGCTATCAAAAAAGTAATAAGTATTCTCATGATTGTAGCATTAAGGTTACATCAGTTAAATGTTCCCAATTACATGCCAACTATCTCAGATACAAACGCTATCTTAAAGCCATAAAACTTTAGACGTATGAAAAAACTCTTCACCTGCGTTTTTCTCCTGGCAGCGCTAACTGGCATGGCACAGGAAAAGAAAATCAAGGCACAGGAAACAAAAACCAAAGGCTGGATTCAGTTATTTAATGGCAAAGACCTGAAGAACTGGGATATCAAAATCAAAGGGCATGATCTCAATGATAATTTTGCCAATACTTTCCGCGTAGAGAACGGGTTGTTGAAAGTAAGATACGATGGGTATAAAAATTTTGATGAAAAATACGGACACATCTTTTATAAACAAAAGTTCTCTGCATACCTCATTGTAGTAGAGTATCGTTTTGTGGGCGAGCAGGTGCCGGGTGGTCCCGGATGGGCTATCCGAAATAACGGAATCATGTTGCATGGCCAATCTGCTGCCAGTATGGGGAAAGACCAGGATTTTCCTATTTCCCTGGAAGAACAATTGTTAGGTGGGAATGGCAAAGATGAACGGCCTACAGGTAATCTCTGTACTCCCGGAACTAACGTAGTGATTAATGGTAAACTGATCACAGAGCATTGTATTACTTCTACCTCAAAAACATATCATGGCGACCAGTGGGTAAAAGCATCTGCGCTTGTATTAGGCGATTCCGTGATTAAACATATTGTGTTTAAAGATACCGTACTGGTATATGAAAAGCCTCAGGTAGGCGGAGGCAGTGTTTCCAATGCAGACCCTTCTCTGCTGCAGGATGGACGGCTGCTAAAGGAAGGCACCATTTCACTGCAGAGTGAAAGTCATCCTACAGACTTCCGGAAAGTAGCACTGTTTGATCTTTCTCCTTACATGAAGGATCCTGTGAAACTGAATGCTATCCTAAAGAAATTACAGGCAGAAAAATAACTTTTTAGTGGCTGACAACTTTTTAGTCAGCCACTAAAAAACGGATTTCTTCAGTAATTTAACCCAACTACTGGTCTTTGAAAAGAAGAATCCGGAATATTAAGCTGAACAGCACCATGTGGCGGCCTGTGTGGTCTGGGTGGGCGTGGAGGACCATGACGGGGAGGTACACAATTAGCTCCTAATAACAGCATTCCGAGTAACACAGGCAAAAATCTGACTTGTATCATGTTGCTTGTTTTTAACATGACTATATAAACAAAGCCTGTGCCGCTAAATTATTTACTCCCGTAGTTCGAGATTTCTATCAGCTTTTTCACATCCTCTACAAAAATCTTCCGCCCATGAGTATGCAGAATTCCTGATAATTTGAATTCTTTCAGGAATCTTACTACATTTTCTTTCGCGGTACCTACCATATTGGCCAGGTCACTCCGGGAAATATTGATGGTGATGTCTTCCCCTTCCAGTGTTTCTTCCTTAAATTTCTCTCTTAATACAATCAGCATAATAGCCAGTCGTTCCCGGACAGAGCGCTGGGCGAAAACGGAAATACTATTTGTGAGTACTGCAAATTCATGGCTCAGATTCTTTAACAACCTTTGAGAAAGTACTTTAGAAATTTCAAGTGTTTCGAGAAAATCTTCTTTGGGGATAAAAGCGATCACACTTTCTTCTATAGTAGCTGCAGAGTCCGGATATCTTTCCTCTGAAAGAATTGCATGATATCCGAGCAATTCTCCTGTATTTGCGACGTAAACAATATGCTCTTTGTTCTCATGATCTACCTTATATTTCTTTACTTTGCCTTTTTTTATAAAAAAAATGCCTGATGGTACAGCCCCTTCTCTGAAAAGAACATCTCCTTTTTCGTATCGTTGTTCTGTCATATTGGCGCATAAATGCTCAAATTCTTCGGCAGGAAGCCCGTTTAATACCGATTCTGACTTAAAATTCCACTTATCGATAGGGAAAAGCCCGGTTAAACTCATATTATAATTAATTTATTAGCGAACAGAATTGATATATATCAATTATTAGATTGACAGGTTTCAACGCATAGTTGCCAGACTAAAGTTACCTTTGCAGAATGAATATGTCAACTATTTCCAGACCACGCATCCATTTTACCAAAGATCATGAGTGGATCGACTTTAATGGTACTGTTGGTTTTATCGGTCTTTCGGCCTTTAAATTAGCAGGAGTAAAAAAGATTGATAGTATTAAATGGTTCAATAACAAGGGGTCCATCGAAAAGGGTACCTTGATTGCAAACCTTTATTCAGGGAGTGAGATTATCCCGGTGAATGCTCCGGTGAAATGCAAATTTCTCGGACCTAACATCAGATTGAACGGTAATCTGGATTTAATTCTGGAAAGCCCGCAGGACCGTGGATGGATATTTTTTATCACTCCTTCAAAATTTCAGGATAGAGAAGGTCTTCTCCAACCAGAAGATTATCAGAAATTAATTCGTGTTCCGGTAGCCGGCTAAAAGCATGCATAGAAATTTACCAGTACCCACTATCTACAACACGGATGCTGCATTTGACTGGTTGTATCCGGAAAGGATACAACTTTTGTCAAGGCGGCACTGGACACCGCTGGGAGTTGCCCGTAAAGCAGCCCATTTCCTCTCTCATGGAGGAAATAGAAAGATCCTGGACATCGGTAGTGGAGTGGGTAAATTTTGCCTTGTAGGGGCTATTTATTATCCTGATTCCACATTCTATGGCGTAGAACAGCGACAGGAATTATATCATCATGCCCTGGCCGCAAAAAAAGTGATCAAGGTAGAGAATGCTGTATTCATTCACGGGAACTTTACTAAACTGGACCTGGATGAATACGACAACTTTTATTTTTATAACTCCTTTTTTGAGAATCTTGATAAAGGAGATCGCATAGATCATGAGATCGAATATTCATCCAGCCTGTATGTATACTACTCACGTTACCTCTACAGAGCACTGGAAAATCGCCCCAGCGGTACCCGGCTTGTTACCTTTCACAGCCTGGGAGATGAAGTACCCAGCAGCTATCAGCTGGTAGATGCTTCTGAAGACTTCCTTTATAAAAGTTATATCAAACGATAATCTCACCTCTTTAACATCATTGTGATCCTGATAATATGAACGCCTGTACGTAATAAGAAGGCTGTCCCCTATAACCATGTGCAGATCAGGCTTTGCATTAACATTTCATTTAAGATTCATGCAGGATTTTTAATTTCCGTTCATCAATTCTTCAATACATATACTTGTGCCGCGAATAAACAATTTATATATTAGCATCGCGTCAAAAGGGTCTCAACTTTTCATTTTTCTTTTGGCTTAATTTATTTAACGTTATGGTACTTAGATCGAAAAATCATGCAAGCCGGTCTTTGACGGGCTTCCTATGCTTCTGCAGTATAGGAATGGCTATTGTCAATCCCGCTGCAGGTCAATCCGGCGCAGTTCCCCTGCAGGACCTTTCCTCATTTCATGATCCCGGAAAGAGCTGGAGCATTACAGGCGATGCCGCCGCACAATTAGACAAACCTCATATTTTAGAAGGAGGTAGTGGTACAGGTGTATTACTGAATATGCCGGATAAGAAACATCCCGGCCAGGATCTCTTTTCCAATGTTGAATATGGAGATATGGATCTTGAACTGGATTATATGATGGCTCCCGGTGCCAATTCTGGTGTTTATCTACAAGGCAGATATGAAATACAACTGCTGGATAGCTGGAGCACAACAGTGCCTAAATCCGGTGACAATGGTGGTATCTACGAACGTTGGGATGATGCCCGTCCTGCCGGCCAGCAAGGATATGACGGACATGCACCCCGTTATAATGTGAGCCGTGCACCAGGTTTGTGGCAACACCTGAAAGTTTCTTTCCAGGCACCACGTTTTGATGCCAGTGGCAAGAAAATAACTAATGCAAGAATGCTGCGAATAGACCTGAATGGTGTAACTATTCATGAAGATGTGGAATTGATGGGACCTACCCGCGGTTCTGCCAGTGAGGAAAAAGCAACAGGTCCTTTACGGTTACAGGGAGATCATGGTGCTGTTGCCTTCCGCAATATCACTATCAACAAAACAAATCAATCCAATAAGCAACAAGGTAATAATAACCGTGGCGATGAAACAGATCCTATCCTCGTAGATGCGTCTGTGAATACAATCCTGCGCAGCTTCATGGATGTACCAGGTACACGCATTGTACATGCTGTTTCTGTGGGTAGTCCTGAACAGGTGCATTATACTTACGACATGGATAGAGGAATGCTGGCACAGGTATGGCGTGGCGGATTCCTGGATGCTACACCTATGTGGCACGACAGAGGCAACGGATGTTCCCGCCCGCGTGGTGCAGTACAATACCTCGGCAAGCCCGCTTTCACATTATCAAAACTGGCCTCTCCACAGGCTGCCTGGTTAACAGATACCACTGGTACGGGGTACCGTCCTAAAGGATATGTACTGGATGATAAAGACCGTCCTACTTTCAAATACTTCTTGTATGGCGCTGCTGTTACAGATGCTGTTCGTGTATTATCTGAAGGACATGGCGTGCATCGCGAATTGACAGTTGCTACTCCGGTGGATGGACTGTATGCTAAGCTGGCACAAGGTCGTACGATTGAATCGCTTTCAAAGGATCTGTATATTATTGATGGAAAATCTTATTATCTGCAACTTGAAGATGCCGGTGGTGAAAATCCCCTGATCCGCGATGCAGATGGACTGAAAGAACTGATCATACCAGTACACAGTAAACTGAGTTATTCCATCCTTTTCTAATCTTTTGATTCTTGCACATGAAAAATATTTATAAAGCACTCTTTAAAAGGGCCACGTTGTACTCGCTGTTGCTCACAGCAGCAACAGGCGTTACCACTGCGCTGCATGCCCAGGAAACGCCGAAGGAAGAAGATTTCTTTAAGATCATGAAGGTAACCTCACCGGAAGGTACCCTGCTGGAAGTAGGCGGACTAACGGTGCTGCCTAATGGTAATCTGGCAATTTCTACCCGTCGCGGTGATGTGTGGGTGGTAGAGAATCCAACCAGCCGTAAACCTTACTTCAGAAAATTCGCTTCCGGTCTGCACGAAATATTAGGCCTGGAATGGAAAAACGATGCGTTGTATTGCGCACAGCGAGGTGAACTTACCAGACTGGCAGATACCAACATGGATGGTAAGGCAGATGTGTATGAAACAATTTATGCATGGCCGCTCTCCGGACACTATCACGAATATAGCTTTGGTCCTAAGATAGCACCGGATGGTTCTTTCTTTGTATCCGCCAACGTTGCCTTCGGTAACGAAGAGTGGTGGCGTGGTGAAAGCCGCGTGCCATGGCGTGGATGGATGATGCACATCTGGGAAGATGGCCGGATGGAACCCTATGCAACCGGCTTCCGCTCTCCCTGTGGTATCAGTATGCTGAACGGAGAATTGTTTTATACAGAGAATCAGGGAGACTGGGTAGGTTCCGGTGGTATCTGGAAAGTAGATAAAGGCGACTTTATCGGTCATCCTGCCGGCTTACGCTGGTCAGAGCTGCCCAATTCCCCGGTAAAACTTTCAGATAAAACTTTCCATTCCCTGGTGAATGATCGTCGGGAGAAAGGTGTTGATGGTCATTATCTCAAACCTGAAAATATTGTGAACGAGCAGTTCGTAACGTTGTCAGATGTTAAGAAGAAGATCCCTTCCCTGCGTTTACCGGCAGTTATCCTGCCACACGGTATTCAGGGTATTTCTAACGCGGAAGCAATCATGATTCCTGAAGGCAGTTTTGGCCCTTTTGCGGGGCAAACACTGATAGGAGACCAGGGACAGAGTAAGATCATGCGTGTGATATTGGAAAAGGTAGAAGGAGAGTATCAGGGTGTATCTTTTGATTTCCGTGAAGGCTTCCAGTCTGGCGTATTGCGCATGGTATTTTCTAAAGACGGTTCTACGTTGTTTGTAGGAGAAACCAATCGTGGATGGGGTTCTGCCGGTGAAGCCAATGAAGGTTTGCAACGCCTGGTATGGAATGAAAAGATGCCGTTTGAAATGCGTAATATAAAAGCAATGCCAGACGGTTTCGAAATTGAATTTACATTACCTGTTGACAAGAAATCTGCAAGTGATCTTGCTTCTTATGCTGTAGAAAGTTTCACGTATAAATATCACTCTGTGTATGGCAGTCCTCCGGTAAATACAGCTAAATGCCCGGTAAAAGGCGTGCTGGTTTCTGAAGACGGATTGAAAGCCCGCATCATTGTAGATAGCCTGCGATTGGATTATATTCATAATATCACACTCGAAGGCGTACGTGAAAAGGATCATTCTTATTCACTGATACATCCTACAGGATATTATACGCTGCATCATATTCCACAGGGCAATAAGCTGGCACTGAGTCAGACCAGCACTTACAATTCTTCTAAAGTAAAATCAGGACCGGCACCGGTTCCTGAAGTAAAGACGGGTCCTGCAAAAGTTGCTGCCCCTGTTAAACCGGCAGTAGCGAAAGCACCTGCTTACGAAGATGTAAAGCCTTTACTGGCAAAGTATACGTGTCTGGCTTGTCATAACGCTAAAAAGCGCCAGGTAGGTCCTTCTTATGCGGATGTGGCGAAACGTCGCTATACCAGTGAGCAGATCCTGAAGTTGCTGGCAAATCCAAAGCCACAGAACTGGCCGGAGTATGCAACTGAAATGCCTCCTATGCCACAGGTGCCTCGTAATGATGCGCTGAAAATAGCTGCATGGATTAATTCTTTAAGATAAATTTGAGGTAGATATACATCAAAGATTAAAAATCATAACCCAGTTATAAAACCTTTATTTACAACTGGGTTATGATTTTTAGATATTCTTGAAATAAACTAATAGACGACAGGGATGAGAATTTTTGGTATCATTTTAATTTTATTAGGAGGTTTTTTAGCATATAATTTATACGAATCCTCTTTACCTGTACTATACGGAACAAAAGTAAAAGCAGAAATTGTAAATGTAGAGTCTATTAAAAGTAGAAAACTTGGATATTTGGATTATCCTGTTTTTCAGTTTGAATACAAGAATAAAACAGTAAAAATTACAGATAAAAGCAGGGATATCGAGAAGAAATACATGAACACTTATTCCTATATTTATTACAATGAGGAATATGGTTTACATCGGGGTTTTACGGCTATTGAATTTACTTTTTCTTTTATTGCTATTGCTCTTATTTTTTTTGGACTAATTACCTTAAAATATAAAAACAAAATTTGAAAAGGGCGTCTCAATTATTTTTGAGACGCCCTTTTCATTTATTTTAAAACTTATTCTTCCACATCATACTCTCCACTGGTTTCACCGTCCTGCCATTATATTTGGCATTACTCTTATTATTATAAAGCGTTTCCACTTCACCTTCTACCACAAAGTAGATCAGTTGTCCAATAGGCATACCTGCGTATACACGTACCGGCTGTGCGCAGGATATTTCCAGTGTCCAGGTATTGCAGAAGCCTACATCACCTTTACCGGCAGTTGCATGAATATCGATACCCAGGCGGCCTGTGCTTGATTTCCCTTCCAGGAAAGGTACATGTGCATGTGTTTCAGTATATTCCTCTGTTACACCAAGGTATAATGTACCCGGTTGCAGCACAAATCCTTCTTCCGGAATTTCAAAATGTTCAATCTCATTATGTTCGCGGGCATCCAGGATTCTATCTTTGTAGGTAGCCAGGTATTTGCCCAGGTGTACGTCGTAAGAATTTGTACCTAGATACTTCCGGTCATAAGGAGCGATGACGATAGTTCCTTTTTCAATTTCCTCCAATATCCGTTTGTCTGACAGGATCATAGATCGGGTAAGTTAGTATTAGTTGTTTAATAGTTGCAACCAGCATTGGCAGTGTCCCGCTTTTTGCTTTAATTTGGCAAGATATGCCATTAATACGTACCATACAAATCAATCCCCATAGTAGGTTGGGAGTGTGGAAGATCACAGAGGATGAGGCTTTTTTTATGGAAAAGGTCAATATTTCAACTGCCATTCATCATCCGCACAAGCGTCTGCAGCATTTTGCTGGTCGTTATCTGCTGGTAGAACTGTTTCCGGAATTCCCGATAGTGGATATCCTGATCATGGATAGTCGTAAGCCTTACCTGGCTTGCGGTACTTTCCATTTTTCAATCTCACATTGCGGGGATTATGTAGCGGCGATAGTGAGCACAGAAGCGGCGGTAGGGATTGATATAGAGGAAGTAAAGCTAAAAATTGAGAAGGTATCACATAAATTCCTTTCTCCAGAAGAGAGGGCTTTTATTGATCCTGTCCATTCTCTGCCACACAAAACGATCTGCTGGAGCGCCAAAGAAGCTGTTTTTAAATGGTATGGACTGGGAAGCGTTGATTTTAAAGAGAATATGACGATAGAACCATTTACCTTTCAGTCCACTGGCATGCTTACCTGCAATTTTAACAAAGCAGATAAAAATGCACGGCTATATTTGCAATATTTGCTGGAAAATGATTTGTGTTTAACTTGGACGGCCTAATGTGTGCAAATGCTACATCCATTATTAGTTAATTTTAAAATCAGATATTTTGAAAATCTTTTTACTCGGTTTCATGGGAGCCGGCAAATCCTACTGGGGAAAACAGCTGGCAGAACACTTAGAGTTGCCATTTTACGATCTCGATGATGTGATCGTAGAGGCTGAATCTATGTCTATCAGCGATATCTTTGCCAACAAAGGGGAAGACTATTTCCGTGCAAAAGAAGGGTTCTGGCTAAGGGAACTCTCTGAATCCGATGATTTTGTGATCTCCTGCGGCGGTGGTGTACCCTGCTTCCAGGATAACATGGATATCATGAATGCAAGAGGGACTACCATCTGGCTCAATCCAGAGTTACCGGTAATTGTAGAGCGACTGAAACGCAAAAAGTCCAAACGCCCGCTCATCCAGGATCTGCCGGATGAGGAACTGCTGGCTTTTGTGGAAAAGAAACTGGCAGAAAGGGAATCTTTCTACCAACAGGCACAAATCACCATTGCGGAATCTGACACCATTACTTTAGACACATTCACTCAAAGACTCAATAATAATGCATAAAGGCTTTCTTGTATGGGCTTCCGCGTTGGGGGCATTGGCGGTAACACTAGGTGCATTTGGTGCACATAAATTAAAAGAACTTGTACCACCGGAAACGGTGAGCACCTTTCAGACAGGGGTTACCTACCAGTTTTATCACGTATTTGCCCTGCTGGCCATTGCCATATTATATGCACAGTTTCCCGGTTCCCTGTTACAATGGGCGGGACGTTGTTTCATTATAGGAGTTATATTATTCTCCGGTTCCCTTTACCTGTTAACAATATTGAAAGCTACCGGCAATGTCGGCTTAAGAGGAGTAGGAATTATTACCCCCTTTGGCGGGTTGTTCTTTATTGCAGGCTGGGTATGCCTGTTGCTATCTGTACTGAAGAAAGCATAGAACTTAAATTACAGGGAATTATGTTTAGATATATGGTCATTACCTGCCTGGTCCTTTGCCTGGCAGGATCTGCATTTTCACAGGCACTCCATGATGCAACAGGTAACTGGTATGGGTTCTTCAGAACTCCACAGGGTAACAGGCAGCGTTTACAATTGATGTTTGAAAGGCAGGGAGCCATCCTGAAAGGGAAGATGAAAAGCCCGGATGTGACCGAAGATCTGATCGATATAGACTCCGTATATGCGACAGATGACAGCTTAAAGTTCGTTATAAAAAAAATCAGCCTTGTATATACCGGTGGTTGGAACGTCCGCACCGGACGTTATGAAGGCTACTTCGAACAACTGGGTAACCGGGCCGAACTGAATTTTTCCAGAAGGGAAATCAAGGAAGGGGAACTGCCTGTAGAACATCCTCAGGAACCTCTGCCGCCATTTGCCTATGATGTGGAAGAAGTGAAATTCGTTAATACTAAAGATAAGGTACTGTTAACAGGCACCTTTACCAAACCCGGTATAAAAGGTACTTTCCCGGCAATCATCATGATCTCCGGAGAAGGACCGCAGGATAGGGATGGGGAACGGTTTGGCCACAAACCGTTTGCTGTAATTGCAGATTACTTTGCTAAACATGGAATGGCTGTATTGCGTTTTGATGATCGCGGCACAGGCACCAGCACCGGCAATTACGATTCTTCAGATATCTATAATTTTGCAGAAGATGTGCGTGCTGCTGTGAGTTTTCTCCGGCAGCGGAAGGATGTGGATAGTAATGCTATTGGCTTGTTAGGCAATAGTATGGGTGGTGCAGTAGGACAAATAGTAGCCTCCGGAGACCATAAGATCGCATTCCTGATAACAATAGCAGCTCCTGGTATAAATGGCCGGGATATTTATCTGACCAGGGCTTTACAGGCGGGGATCTCTGCCGGTGAAAAGGACGCAGATGTCCGGAAATATATAGATCCGATTAAAGCTTATCTGAATATACTGGTAACCGAAAAAGATACGGTAGTCCGGAAGGCAAAGGCATATGCCAGCCTAACAAATCTTTTCAGGCAGACTGGTGATTCAACGAAGGAAATCCCAGACTGGCTTCTTGATGCCAGTTATAAGGCCGACACCCGGAAAGAGGTGTTAAGCGCCTTGTTATACGACCCTGCCGTTTATCTCGCTAAAATTAAGTGTCCGGTACTGGCCATGAACGGAGATAAGGACATAGAAGTAAATGCTTCACAAAACCTGAAAGGGATAGAAAGCGGACTGGTAAAGGGTGGAAATGAAACAGTTACACTCCGTACCTTCCCGGGGCTCAATCACCTTTTTCAACGATGCAATTCCTGTACCCTGGAAGAGTATGGTTCCCTGGATGAAACAATAAATCCTGTTGTATTGGAGTTTATGACCAGGTGGATCCAGTTGTTATATTAAATGGATGAAAGAGAATGATGTATAAAATCTGACTTCGTGGGGGGACGTTTGCTGGTAGCAATGTAGTTTTGGGTCTGTCACACTCAATATCCACAACACCAAAATAAATTCTTAATATGTCAGCCGGCAGCCTTAATTTTGGATCGCTATAATTATGTCTAGGAATAAACTGAAAACTGAGAAACCGGAAAGCAAGAAACCTCGTGGAGATGACCCCAATGTACTGAAACAGGAGAAAGAAGCTGAGGTAAAAGTAAAGGAGCTGGTCAAAGATGAGCGCACCCACAAGGTCATGGGTGTAATATACCTGTTATTGTCACTCTACTGTTTTATTGCTTTCACCTCTTACCTGTTCACCTGGGAAGATGATCAGGATAAAGTTTTCCGCTATGCTTCCAGCGTACTATTCATGGATGATTTGAAAGTGGAGAACCTGCTGGGTCGTTTGGGAGCTTTTGTTTCACACTGGTTCATTTACGGTGGATTTGGTGTGGCCGCTTATCTTTTCTGCTATCTCTTTTTTATACTGGGAGTAAACTTTATCGTAGGCCGCCGGGTATTCCGGATATGGCGTAATATTAAATACATCCTTTTTGGCCTGCTGTTTATCAGTACGGCTGCAGCCTTCGTTACAGGAATGGCTGGTTTCCCCTGGGGAGGCGCACTGGGTGATGCAGTGAGCAAATGGATCACAGGCTTCCTGGGTACAGCAGGAGCCGCATTGCTACTTTTAGTAGCCGGATTTTCGTGGGTGATCTGGAAATACAATCTGGACTTTAAATGGTTGATGGAACGCAAGCCTAAGAAGATATTAGTGCCTGCTGGTGTGGCTGAAGCAGTAGTAGCTGTTGAAAATATTAAAGACGGGAAACGCAGAAATGGGTTGAAAGATAATGGGGTAGTGGTGATCCCTCCAGCAGCAGAAACGGATGAATTACCTGAAATGCAGCTGGTTGTAAAGAACGAAAAGATCACTGTGGTTCCTCCTGCATATGTACCACCGGTAGTAGATGAGGACGAAGAATTGGAAGAGGAGGAGGAAGAAGAGGAAGAAGTTGGACCATTATTATATATAGAAGAAACTGTTGAACAGACATCTTCCCGGAAAAAGAACCGTTTGCCGGAAGACGTGCCTTTTGAATTAAAACCTCCGGTGGAAGAAGCGGAAGATGATATTGCACCAGACGAACAACCGGCCACCGGTCCTGTACAACTGGATCCTTATGATCCTATCCTCGATCTAAGGGATTATAAATATCCTACGCTGGAACTTCTTGATAATCATGGTACAGAAAAGATCGTGCAGGATGTTACAGAACTTGAAAGGAACAAGAACCAGATCATTGATACGCTGAAAAACTATGATATTTCTATTCAGAAGATCAGTGCGACTGTCGGTCCTACAGTTACTTTATATGAGATAGTACCTGCAGCTGGTGTGCGTATTTCAAGGATTAAGAACCTGGAAGATGATATCGCACTCAGCCTTTCTGCGCTGGGCATCCGTATTATCGCCCCTATTCCCGGTAAAGGAACCATCGGTATAGAGGTGCCCAATGTGAAAAAAAGCATAGTATCCCTGAGAAACCTGCTTGCATCTGAAAAGTTCCAGCAAAGTACCATGGATCTGCCTATCGCTATTGGGAAAAAGATTGATAATGAGAACTTTATAGCAGATCTGGCCAAAATGCCGCACTTGTTGATGGCAGGGGCTACCGGGCAAGGTAAATCTGTGGGTATCAATACTTTATTGGTATCCCTGTTGTATAAAAAACACCCGTCTCAACTCAAATTTGTACTGATAGATCCTAAAAAAGTAGAGTTATCCCTGTACAAATTGATAGAGAAGCATTTCCTGGCTAAATTACCGGGTGAAGAGGATGCGATCATCACAGATATTAAAAAGGTGATCCATACTCTGAATGCATTGTGTATTGAAATGGATATCCGGTACGATCTTCTCAAAGAAGCAGGAACCCGTAATATCCGTGAGTATAATGTGAAATTCACCCAGCGCCGTCTGAACCCTGAAAAGGGACACCGTTATCTGCCATTTATTGTGTTGGTGATAGATGAGTTTGCAGATCTGATCATGACTGCCGGTAAGGAAGTGGAGATGCCGATTGCCCGTCTGGCCCAGCTGGCCCGTGCAATAGGTATTCATCTGATTATTGCCACGCAGCGTCCTTCTGTAAACATTATTACAGGTACCATCAAAGCGAACTTCCCGGCCCGTATAGCATTCAAGGTATCTTCCAAAATAGATTCCCGTACCATCCTGGATATTGGTGGTTCTGAGCAACTTATAGGGCAGGGGGATATGCTGGTTTCCTTTAATGGGGAACTGGTTCGTTTACAATGCGCGTTCGTAGATACACCGGAGGTGGAAAGGGTAGCTGAGTTCATAGGCAGGCAGCGTGGATATCCGGAAGCCTTCCTGCTGCCGGAATATGTGGATGATAAGGATATGGAAGGGAAAGAGATCAGCCTGCAGGACAGGGATACCCTGTTTGAAGAGGCCGCCAGGATCATTGTCCAGAACCAGCAGGGGTCTACCTCTTTGTTGCAGCGCCGTATGAAACTGGGCTATAACCGTGCCGGCCGGCTGATGGATCAGCTGGAAGCCGCAGGCATTGTAGGCCCTAACATGGGTAGCAAGGCCAGGGACGTACATGTGAAAACAGAATCCGACCTGGAGGAGATCCTGGATAGTTTAGGTTGATTACATCCTTTTGGCTTTATATTAACATTGCATAATCGTATCGGCATAACATTTGTCTTAAATAACTGTAAACAAAAAAGAACAACGATGAAGAAAATTATATTAGTGGCCATGTTGACTGGAAGTGTAGTAATGAATGGCATGGCACAAACCAGAGGATCCCTGGGAGCGAATGACCCTAAGGCTAAGTCTATCCTGGATAATGTAAGCAAGAGATTTTCAACATTAAAGTCTGTAGTAGCCAACTTTATACTAAAGGTAGAAGGTGCTAACAATAGCGTAACTGATACCAAGAAAGGAACAGTATACATGAAGGGTGCTAAATATAAAGTAACCCTGGACGGACAGGAGATTATCAGTGATAATAAAACCTCCTGGACATATGCAAAGGATGCTAATGAGGTAACAATTAATAATGTAGATCAGAATAGCTCAGCTTTAACACCTGCTAAACTGTTTACCAATTTTTACGATAAGGATTATCTGTACCGCTTGGATGGAGAGTCTAACGAAAAAGGTAAAGTGTTACAGAATATAGAAATGACTCCTACAGATAAATCAAAGAATATCTTTAAGGTAATGGTATCTATAGATAAGAAGAATCAGAGCATTTCCCGTATGAAAGTATTTGAAAAGAACGGGAATCACTACACTTACGAGATTACCAGCTTTACGCCTAACACAAATCTGACCGATGCTACCTTCACCTTCGATCCTAAAAAGTATCCTGGTGTGGAAGTAGTTGACCTCCGCTAAAATATTGACGAATCTTCCAAAAGAAGCCTGACCATCTGGTCGGGCTTTTTCTATATGTGTTATGTTCGCTCACTCACTACATTTGCACATTAGCACATTTTTTTACTACCTTTGGCAAGTTTAAATTAAAATTAAGCAATATGGCATACGACGTAATCGTAATTGGTAGTGGCCCTGGTGGATATGTGGCTGCTATTCGTGCTTCTCAGCTGGGATTTAAGACGGCAATAGTGGAAAGGGAGAGCCTGGGCGGTATTTGTTTGAACTGGGGTTGTATTCCCACTAAAGCATTACTGAAGTCTGCACAGATATTGGAATATATACAACATGCCAAAACTTATGGTATTAACGCTGGCGAAAGCAGTGCTGATTTTGATGCTGTAATAAAACGCAGCCGTGGTGTAGCTGATAAGATGAGCAAGGGTGTACAGTTCCTGATGAAGAAAAACAAGATTGATGTACTGATGGGTTCAGGTAAACTGAAATCCAAAGGACAGGTAGAGGTAACTGATAAGGATGGTAAGGTAGCTTTACATGAAGCGAAATCTATTATCCTGGCTACCGGTGCCCGTGCCCGTGAACTGCCTAACCTGAAAATAGACGGTAAAAAAGTGATTGGTTACCGCGAAGCAATGGTATTGCCTAAGCAGCCAAAATCTATGATCGTTGTAGGTTCTGGTGCAATTGGTGTTGAATTCGCGTACTTCTATGCTACCCTTGGTACTAAAGTAACAATCGTTGAATTCCTGCCGCGCATCGTTCCTGTAGAAGATGAAGATATCTCTAAAGAACTGGAAAAGATCTATAAGAAGAAAGGCATCGAAATAATGGTGAATGCTTCTGTAGAAAGCGTAGAAGGAAATGGCGACGGTGTTAAAGCGAAAGTAAAAACTGCTACCGGTGAAATTACCCTGGAAGCAGACGTTGTACTGAGCGCTGTAGGTATCGCTGCAAATATCGAAAACCTTGGACTGGAAGCTTTAGGTATCAAAACCGATAAAGGTAAAGTTCTGGTTGATAAATACTATCAAACAAATATTCCTGGCGTATACGCTATCGGTGATATGGTTCCTGGTCAGGCACTGGCACACGTTGCTTCTAAAGAAGCAATTGTTTGCGTGGAAGCTCTGGGATACAACGAAAAGAAATACGCACACAAGCCTGAACCTATTGATTACATGAACATTCCTGGTTGTACTTATTGTGCACCGGAAATAGCTTCTGTAGGATATACTGAAAAGGCTGCTAAAGAAGCTGGTTACGAAGTGAAAGTGGGTAAATTCCCATTCTCTGCTTCAGGAAAGGCTTCTGCTGCAGGTGCAACAGAAGGTTTTGTAAAAGTGATCTTCGACGCGAAATACGGCGAATGGTTAGGTACACACATGATAGGTGCGAATGTTACGGAAATCATTGCTCAGACAGTGACCGCCCGCAAACTGGAAACTACCTACCAGGAAGTACTGGACTCTATCCATCCGCACCCAACTATGAGCGAATCTGTAAAAGACGCCATAGAGGTAGCTTACGGAGAAGCCATCCACCTTTAATAGTTATTAGCTAGATATGAGAAGTCCCGGGCGTTTGTCTGGGACTTCTTTTTTTATATACAGGGTTATTCTTTCACTATCTTCTTAACCAACACCTTTTTGCCATTACTAAATAACACACAGTTATATACTCCGGCAGGCAGATCCTGGACAGTTATGCTCTCCACCTGACTATATAATGCCCTTTTCAGCAACAGGCGCCCGCTCATATCATACATGTGCAATTCCAGATTAGCAGTTTCTTTGCTTAAGATCTGCAGGGTATTATGTACCGGGTTAGGAAAGAAGAGGTAAGCACTATTATTCAGGAGATATACCGCTGCAGGATCTGAATAAATCACCTTCCCGTTATCCGCAAGTAATCTGGCCCGGTAATATACCAGTCCCTGGGGAGGAGTCTCATCAAGATGGGTGAATTCTGTTCCGGTCACGGCTTCATCCGACAGGGTGATATAACCATTACTGGATGAACGTTCCCAGTAGAGATGTTTCAATTGATAACTGGTGCCAAGTGAAAGCGATAATAATACTCCGTTATTGGCGGTTACATCTGCCAGCAGGCTTTTAAAATAACAGCCGGTTCCCTGTAATTTATAGTTGGTACCATAACTTTTCAGGCCGGCCCAGCCGTCTTTATGTATAGGGTTTACGGCAAAGTAAGGAGAGCCGCCTGTAGTCAGTAGCTGGAAGGTATCGGTTGCCAGTTTATAAGGTGTAAGATATTGTTCTCCCAGCTGGAATACTTCATAAGCAGTGGCATTATCCTGGGATGGCCAGTAAATAAAGGCGCTGTCACCGCAATCATACCCTGTTTGAAGGGGTAGCCTGGGAGAGAGATAAAAGGTATCGCTGATGAAGGAAGTATCTGTGGTTGTGAATTTAAGCAATGCTGCACTGAAGGTATTGGGAACAAACCAGTAATAAAGCCCCTGTTCAGCAGATAATTGCTTGCTCAGTGATTGCCAGGTGCTACCACTGTCAATGCTGTATGAAAGGTCTCCTTTGCCCGTTATATTGCTTTGCCAGCGTATGGGCAAAGGGAGTGTCTCTCCCGATAGAAGTACTTCTTTATGTCCCGGACTCAGCCACATAAAAGATTTTTGTGGTGTCCAGTCGTATACCACGTAAAAAGATTGTCCCGCAGCAGGGCTGTTCACCTGGATCTGTAATGTTCCCGCAGCAGGATTGTCTATGGTTACCTGCTCCACATTATTAAGACTGTCACGCCCCCTACGTGCGGCGGCTGAAAGAGAATCCACTGAAGGGCCTGCACTTAAAATCCAGGGTGCATAGGTATGCCCCTGAGAATCGGTAACAACCAGGTCCAGATCATTCACAAGTGCTTTATCTGTATTAAGTACGGCCGGCGGATCATTCCAGCAGAGAGTAACCCGCAGGTGCTGCATGCCCGGAGGGACTGTCACAGTAAAATGTTGTGAGCCTTTCCCAGTAAGAAATTGTCCGGCCTTTAATGTGTTCAGGGCCGCCAATGCATGAAGACTGCCATAGCCGCCTTTATGGCTCAGAGGTACATGATTCACTTTAACTGCACTGTTGATCATTAACGCTTTCACCAGCGCCGCAGAAGGAGCTTTGCCGTATTGCTGCCGGTAAGCATCCAGCAGAAGGGCCGCAACACCGCTAGTAATAGCCGCCGCACCGGAAGTACCGTCTATACCAAATGCAACGATCTCAGGTTTCACACGGCCATCGTAAGCAGGCCCGCCAGAGCTCAGTGAAATAGCATGCAGGGAATCATCTGTACCACCAATTACAAGTACATTCTTTGCCTGTTTAAAAGTGCCTGACAGATTTGCATAACCGGCTAACCCCTGGTAAGTGCCGGTAGCAGGAGCTTCTGTGCCTATATTACCGGAGGAGAAAACATGCAGAATGGTATCTGTTGTATACACCTGCTCATCATATGCTACTGCTTCCAATCCATAATAATTTTCTATGCCTGTACCATAGGAATGATTCTGAAGCGTAATATCATATTGCTGAAAATAAGCAGCATCTTCTGGTAGGAGAGTTGTATTAAAATCTGCAGAAACGAATTTGACCTGTGGTGCGGCCCCCAGACTTTTTGCACCAGTGTTGCCAGCACCGCCAATTGTAGTAGCCATGATGGTTGCATGAGAAGTAACCTGTGTTGCAGCAGCAGCAGATGGCAGGTACCTGCCGGTAAAATCAATATCTGTTGTATCGAAAAGATCTTCTTTCAGAGATACGGTAATGTGATAGCCTTTTATCAGCGGATATTGTTGTTGTGCCGTATTCACCGCATTAGCAGAAGGATCGGCCGTATTGATAAGGATTTCTCCTTTTGGTTTACGGATACGGTCTGCAAAAAGTATAACCGGTTGCGTTATGAATGATTGCCAGTCTTTTTGTTGTATTGTTACACGCAATACAGTACCGGATTGTTTTCTGATACTGCAGTAATTTATGGGAGAAGTGACAGTCCCGATACCTGCCTGAAATGTGATACTATCTGTAGGTGCTGTTGCTGTAAGTTGTTGTAATAATTGCAGACTCGCTTTCCAGTTGCTGTTTGCCGGATAAC
This sequence comes from Chitinophaga sp. CF118, assembly GCF_900112615.1. Taxonomy (GTDB): domain Bacteria; phylum Bacteroidota; class Bacteroidia; order Chitinophagales; family Chitinophagaceae; genus Chitinophaga. Next base: position 95,482 of record NZ_FOMK01000011.1, read on the forward strand.
TGTAAATAACTTTCTGTTGCAGTGAGGAGTCGAAATTTATTCCACGTAAAATATAATGTAGTGGGCTGATAGTTTTTACTACGCCGTATTGTTGCACATTACTTCCGGGATTCACGTTGAATTTTACCAGATAATAACGCAGATTATTGCTGGATCTTACTGCAGTATCAGTAACTGCATAACGTAGTGAAACGCTGTCTGATGGCTTCAGTTGCCTTGCAGATATATTTTGCCATAATAAAATGGATAACAAAATAAGGGTTGTTTTCATAAAGGTTCTCGGTTGACATAAATTAGCTCTCACCGGCTGAATAAATCTACAATTTTTTTTTTGCTATCGGGGAAAGTTGTAATATTGAATAGAGCAACTGAAATCTAAACGTAGAGTATTTGACCTGGTGAGCAATCTTATAGCTGGCATAGCCAACCAGCATCAATCAAAAAAAATAAACCTTTTGAAATCCTTGTAATGACGCGGTATTGTCGCTACTATCGTATGTCATATAGAGCACAAATGAAATCATGAGCAATTAATTGTCAGCGTTAGCTGTATTTACTGATGAGCTATGTAATATATGTCGGTATAACCGGTATGTAGCTGCATTTATCTTCAGCTAATCAGCTAATAATATCCTCATTTCTTGAAACCCAAACCTAAAATGTATGCTTAAACAAACATTCACTATTTTGTTTTGCGTAGTTGCAGGCATTTCTGCAATTACTTTTGTTGCCTGTCAAAAAGAAAAAGTAGCTAAGACAGAAGACCAACCAACTGCTATCCCACAAGCAGTTTTAAATCAGATCAGCAGCCTTGGATTCGGCACATCTGATGTACATAAATCAGGTAATGATTACCTGGTGGAAGGTGATATCCGTCTGACTCCGGAAGACCTTTCCAAGGGCTTTAGCGGTCCGTTTCTGCGTGTGGCAAATACTGAACAATACAGAACTACAAGACTTGTAACCGGCCTGCCACGTGTTATTACCGTAAGAGTAGCCAGCAGCCTTGGAGCAGCTTTTGTATCCGGTACTGATCTTGCTATTTCACGTTATAATGCACTGGGAACAAGCCTTACCTTCCAGCGTATTACCAGTGGTACTGCATCTATCACGCTCTCTGGTTTTAACGAAGGTCCAAGTGGTGGTTTTATCACTTTAGGTTCTTCCGGTTTCCCAACAAGTACTGGTAATCCTTACAATTCAATTCTGATGAACACAAATGCTGCAGCTTATGGTACCAACCCTAATGTAAATTATGTTGGTTCTGTAATACAGCATGAAATTGGTCATTGCATTGGTTTCCGTCACACCGATTACTACAATCGCGCATATAGCTGTGGCGGTTCTGCTGTAAATGAAGGCGCTTCATCAGTAGGTGCTATCCTGATTCCAGGTACACCATCTACTGCTAACGCTAATTCCTTTATGTTGGCATGTTCTAACGGCGGTAACCGTACGTTTAATTCCAACGACATCATTGCGATGAACTATTTGTATTAGTAGATAAGATCCCTTATTGGCTGATGCATGAGCAAAAAAGCCGATAGTCTGCGGACTATCGGCTATCTGTTTTATTATATCTGAAATTAATTGACTCTACATTCATACACCGCAGAGCAGCACCTGTTTACATTCTTCAGCCTTTTTTGATAAGCGTTTAATTCATATCCTCAACTCTTCATTTTTCAGACCCCTAAATCTAAATATATGCTTAAACAAACATTCACTATTTTGTTTTGCCTGATTACAGGTTTCTCTATTGTTACTTTTGTATCCTGTCAAAAAGAAAAAGTAGCTAAGACAGAAGGTCAACCTTCTGCAATTTCACAAACAGTTTTAAACCAGATAGCCAGTCTGGGATTCGGTACATCTAATGTTCATAAATCTGGCGAAGATTATATAGTTGAAGGAGATATCCGTTTGACTCCGGAAGATTTTTCCAGGGGCTTTAACGGTCCGATTCTGCGTGTGGCAAATACTGAGCAGTACAGAACAACAAGACTGATAACCGGCCTGCCACGTACTATTACTGTACGAGTAGCCAGCAGCCTTGGTGTGGCTTTTGTATCTGGTACTGATCTTGCTATTTCACGTTATAATGCGCTGGGGATAAGGCTTACATTTCAGCGTATAACCAGTGGTACAGCAGATATCACTATCTCTGGTTTTAACCAGGGACCAGCTGTTGATGGGTCCATTATTTTAGCCACTTCTGGTTTTCCTACCAGCTCCGGTAATCCTTACGGCACTATCCTTATGAATACAAATCCTGCTGCTTTGGGCACTTTCCCGAATGCTAATCATGCTGCTTGTGTAATTCAGCATGAAATTGGCCATTGTATTGGTCTCCGTCACACAGATTATCTCAACCGTGCATATAGCTGTGGAGGTAGTGTAATCAATGAAGGTGCTGCGGGTGTAGGTGGTATTTTGATACCCGGTACACCCACCACTGGAGACCCAAACTCTTTCATGCTGGCATGTTATAATAGTATTAACTGTGCATTTAGTGCCAACGATATTGTTGCGATGAATTATTTGTATTAGTAAGTATAACACTGGTTCTCCACCAGGTAACCAAATGAAAAGAGGTTGTACCATACTTGATACAACCTCTTTTGTTTATTAAAAATTATTGAATTAATCTGCTTTACATTCATATACCACAGAGCTGCATCTGTCTACATCTTTCAATCCTTTCCTGTAAGATGCCAGACCATGAAGAAAGCCTGGAATAAGGCGACTGCGGCCAGTTTTGTACTTTTCGCTCAACAGGCTTACATAGAAACCATCAAACACCATCGGGTGTTTTTTTACAATACGGATCTTGTGTTGTTTCAGTAATTGCTCCATCGAATTAGGAGAAAAGTGATAGAGGTGACGGGGTACATCATAAGCAGCCCAGAAGGCGCCATAATGTTCCGCATCTGGTGATGTATAGTTAGGCACTGCTATAAGCAATGTTCCTTCCGGCTTTAATAAAATACGGATTTGCTGCAGATATTCATTCAATCCATGCACATGCTCAAGTACATGCCACATGGTAATGGCATCATATTGTTGCGTTGGTAATTTGAATAGCTCCGAAGAGGGGAGCGGTTCTATATTGTATAATGTTTTAGCATTCTGACGCGCATTATCATCCGGTTCTAATCCTGTAATCTCCCAGCCGGCCTGTTTCATATAATGAAGGAAGGCACCTGTTCCACACCCGATATCCAGTAAACTTCCCTGTTTAAGACCAGTGCCGGCCTTTACCCAGTTTTGTTTGGAACGTAAAGTGATCTTTCTTACGCTGTGGTATAAACGGTTAATAAGTCCCTTGCGTGTTTCGGAATGCGAAATGTATTCGGCCGACTGATAATAACGTCCTATTTCCTGGCTGCCGGGTACGTTTTGTGTAAATCGTCCACTGCAATGTCCGCAATGAAAGATGTCAAAGGATTCCAGTGATACAGTATAATCCTTTGCAGTCAGTACCTTGTGTATATTGTTCGACCCGCATATCGGGCAAGTGTTATGATAGATAAAAGACATGGCCTAAAAATAATACGAATTTTAATACCAGCAACATCTCTATTATCTGTGTTCCCCCCATACTTTTCTCAAAGTATCTGCAATCTCGCCCAGAGTGCAATAATTTTCAACAGCTTCAACAACTATAGGCATCAGATTTTCAGTCGTATGTGCGGCATTTTCCAGTCGCTGTAACAGCGACATTACCAACTCATTATTCCGGCGGCTCTTTAATAATTGTAGTTTTTCTGTCTGAATCTGGCGGATACTATCATCTATCCGGAATAGTTCAGGGGCTACTTCCTCCTCTACGGTAAACTTGTTAACGCCCACAATGACCTTTTTCCCGTTTTCCACATCCCGCTGGTACTGGTAGGCACTACGGGCAATTTCATCCTGAACAAAGCCCTGTTCAATGGCGCTTACCGCCCCACCCATCGCATCTATCCGGTTAATCAGTTCCCATGCTTTACTTTCTACCTCATTGGTAAGGGCTTCCACATAATAGGAGCCTGCAAGGGGATCTACCGTATCTGCTATGCCGCTTTCGTAGCCTACAATCTGCTGCGTACGTAGTGCTATACGGGCTGCCGCTTCCGTGGGCAGGGAAAGGGCTTCGTCATATCCATTGGTATGGAGGGACTGTGTACCTCCCAGGGTAGCTGCCAGCGTTTGTAAGGCTACCCGCACAATATTGTTATGTGGTTGCTGGGCTGTTAAAGTACTTCCGCCGGTTTGTGTATGGAAACGCATCATCTGTGCCTTGGGATCAGTAGCCCCCAGTGAGGTGGTAATATGAGCCCACATGCGGCGGGCAGCCCTGAACTTGGCTACTTCTTCAAACAAATGGTTGTGTGCATTGAAGAAGAAAGAAAGGCGGCGTGCAAATACATTAATATCCAGCCCTTTTGCCTGTGCGGCTTCCAGGTAGGCCTTCCCGTTAGCAAGTGTAAAGGCTAGTTCCTGTACTGCATTGGCCCCGGCTTCGCGTATATGGTAGCCAGATATGGAAATGGTATTCCATTTAGGTACCTCATGGCTGCAATAATCAAAGATATCGGTGATGAGCCGCATAGATGGCTTGGGAGGATAGATAAAGGTGCCACGTGCTGCATATTCTTTCAGAATATCGTTCTGGATAGTACCGGATATTTTTTTCAGGTCTGCCCCCTGCCTTTTTGCCAGCGCGATATATAGGGCCAGCAGAATAAAACCCGTCGCATTGATGGTCATCGAGGTGGTGATCTTTTCCAGGTCAATACCCTGAAATAAACGTTCCATATCTTCCAGAGAATCGATGGCAACTCCTACCTTACCTACTTCACCTTCAGACATGGGATGATCGGAATCATAACCGATCTGTGTGGGCAGGTCAAATGCTACACTTAGTCCACTTACGCCCTGACTCAGCAGGTAATGATACCGCTGATTGGATGCCTCTGCTGTACTGAAACCGGCATACTGCCGCATTGTCCACAATTTATCACGGTACATGGAAGCATGTACGCCACGGGTAAAAGGAAACTCCCCTGGCTGCTCATTCATGGGAACAGGCTGGGTATATACAGCTTCTATTGTGATACCGGCATCTGTTTTGATAATATTTTCCATAGTTTGACGCTTCGTGGAATGATGAAGTAGCAGCAATGTTACATAATTATTACGTTATTGCTGTGTCGGGAAAATAATTGATAATTTGCAGAAGACCTTTTAGAGAAGCCATGTTCATTTACGGATTGTTATTACTCACTTTCGCCCTGGCCTTGTTCAGCCTTTTCCTGTTATTCACTGCTGGCAAGATCGTCTTGCGGCACAGTTGGAGCCGCCTGTTGCTGGCACTTTCATTAGGGGTATTCATTTATTTATACGGTACCTGGATATACCTTACTATTCATGCCAAATATGGTTTTGGTATTTGTCTGCTGATCTGTTTACTGACTTTGTTCTTCCGAAAAAAGACTGAGGCAAAAGTTCCCCGGATCTGGAAAATGGGTACCAACCTGTTTTTTTCCTCCCTGCTGATTTTATTAAGTGTGCTGTATTTTACCGGCACCACCGGTAAACCCAAAACCATAGAATTATCCTTCCCACTCAAAACGGGCCGTTATTTTGTTTTACAGGGAGGCAAGGGCTTACCTACAAACCTGTTTCATTATAGCCTGCGTGGGGCAATTTATGCTATGGATATCGTAAAATTAAGACCTAATGGTAGCAGGGCAAATGCCATTTTCAGCCGCCGCCTGGAAGATTATGAGATCTTTGGCGATACACTGTACAGCCCCTGTAACGGTCGTGTGGTAAAGGCATACGGTGGTGACCGGGATAACATTCCGCCAGATATGAGCCGTGGACCGCAGAACACAAACCAGGTACTGATTGAAACTGATTCCAGCTTTGTATTCCTGGCTCATCTGAAAAAGGGAAGCATAATTGTGAAACAGGGAGATATGGTTACTTATGGGCAGCCTCTTGGTTGTGTAGGTAATTCCGGATTCAGTACAGAACCTCACCTGCATATCCAGGCACATGTTAAAACCCGGGGTATACCCTGGTATCAGTCACCACCACTTTATATTCACTTTAATCACAAGGGATATTTGTTATATGAGGTGATAAGGCCAAAAAGGGTTGTGATGATTGAGCATTAGTATCTGAAGATGTTAAGTCCTCAGAGGGGCTTTCAATTAAGTCGCTGGTAGCTACAAAAGATTAGTTTGTTATAAAATACAAAGGGAAGATTCCTCACGGAACCTTCCCTTTGTATTTTAACAAATTTATGATTAGAATAGCTGTTTTGCCTCAGCATTCAATATTTGAGAAGTTAATTCTGATGGAGAGTTGTCGGCTTGCAGGAATATTTCCAGGATCTGTTTGTTTAAATCCATAGCCGTAGCTTCCTGCGGAAGCTGGCTGGCAACCTGGTTAATAATTGTGATAGTCTGTTCTTTCAGTGTTTTAACTGCTTCCCAGGCCACAGGAGATACATAAATTTGCTGAGCTACATTATGATCATATTCGGCTTTGATAGTTTGTATAAGTCCTATCTGCATGTCTGTCGCCGTCAGTCCCTGTTGGAATACACGACCTATAAGATTTTGCAGATTAATACGCTCTACCAGTAATACCAGGCGTTCATAGGCTTGCAGTTGTAAAGGAAGTACAGATTTGTCGGTACTCTTTGCTGCTACCTGAGGAGTGGGTTCATTTTTAGGCTTGATGAACATATCTTTTACAGTCATATACAATACTGCAATAACGCCTATAGCCAATACGAGGTAAAGCAATGTTTGATTAGAGATCATGTAGTTCAATTATTTACAGCTGCAAATATATATAAATCAATTAATATGGTGCAGTTCAGTTTCTTATCTGTATAACGAATGGAGAGCTCATCAGTTACTACAACTTTCTATAACGATGAAAGGCTCCGCCAGGAGCCTTTCATCGTTATAGAAAGTTGATTTTATTAAACAGGAAACTAAGCCAGTTGTCCTAAGCCTGCCGCTAATCTTTTAATTCCTTCCTGTAATTTCTCTCTGGAAGCAGCATATGACATTCTGATACAATCTGGTTGTTCAAATGCAGAACCTGTAACCAGGGATACATTCGCTTTATGTAAAAGATACATGCAAAGGTCGTCTGCATTATTAACAACAGTTCCTTCAAAGGATTTACCGAAAAATGCACTTACATCCGGGAACATATAAAAGGCACCATCCGGTTCAATCAGTTTTAATCCGGGGATCTTGCTCAGCAGATCATACACCAGCGTACGTCTTTCTCTGAATTCAGCTACCATTGTATGTGCTGTACTCAGGTCGCCGGTGAGGGCTGTAACAGCAGCCTTCTGTGTGATAGAGGACGTTGCTGAAGTGAACTGGCTTTGCATATTTTCAGCTGCTTTAGCAACAGCTTTGGGAGCGGCAAGGTAACCAAGTCGCCAGCCGGTCATGGCAAAGCCTTTACTAAGGCCATTGATAATGATGGTACGTTCCTGCATCCCTTCAAACTGGGCGATGCTTTCATGTTTACCAACGTAGTTAATATATTCATAGATCTCATCTGCCATGATATAGATGCCTGGATACCGGGCAAATACATCTGCCAGTGCTTTCAGTTCATCCTTGCTGTATACAGATCCGGTAGGATTGCAGGGAGAGGAGAACATGAACAGTTTTGTTTTAGGCGTGATAGCAGCTTCCAGCTGGGCAGGTGTTATCTTATATTTATTTTCTATGCTGCAGGGAATGAATTTTACCTCACCCTGGCACAGTTTTACTAATTCGGAATAAGTAACCCAGTAGGGGGTGGGAATAATTACCTCATCGCCCGGATTAATCACACTCAATACGGTATTGGCAATACTTTGTTTGGCGCCGGTAGATACGACGATCTGTTCGGGCGTATATTCCAGGCCATTATCACGTTGCAGCTTTTTTACTATTGCCTGTCGCAGGTCGGCAATACCGGCTACTGGTGTATAATGAGTAAAGCCTTCATCGATGGCTTTTTTAGCGGCCTCCCGGATATGGGCAGGTGTATCAAAGTCAGGTTCTCCTATACTTAGATCAACAATGTCTATCCCCTGGGCCTTAAGTTCACGACTTAATTTGGCCATTTTAATTGTTTGTGGCTCAGATATCCTTGACAGCCTTTCTGCTAATTCCAATTGCTTCGTCATAATAAAAGTTTTATTGGGTTAACTGGTAACAAACGTACAATAATTTTGGAAGTGAAATAAAAACAATTGTGGGGACTTTGCTTAGGAGATAGGGAAAATTAATGATGAACGAGATTACGATTCAAGCTTTGGGGTCCTAAGGGAAAGGAGCCGGCCAAAATGGCCGGTTCCTTTAGAGTGAGTCAGTAGAAACTATTAATATACATAACCGGCAACCCCTTCAAGGGTATAACCACTTGCACCGGCACCAAATTCGCTGTAGTTAACAGTATAGAAGTGATCTGCTCTGGCAAGATTGAAATAGCGGTACAGAGGCCGGGTTCCTGCTACCTGCGTGGTGAAGAGATAACCGGAAACGCCTTCAAGGCTGTAACCGCCTGAACCAGCACCTATTTCAGCATAATTGGCAGTATAAAAATGATCTCCGTTAGCAGAGTTATAGTAACGGTAAAATGGTGAACTGCCTGATACTTGTGAAGTATACATATACCCTTCTCCTTTTTCGAAATTGTAAGAGGACCCGGAAGCATTCAGTTCTGTGCTGTTCAATGTGTAGAAATGATCCTGGGTATTACCATTGTAATAACGCAACAGACGTTTTGTATTTACTGCGTTTGGATAAACAATACCATAGGATATGATATCATAATAAGTATATCCAGCCCAGTCTAGTACTACCGCATTCATAAGAGAATTGGGATCTGACGCATTAGGTGTTTCCGGAATCAGTACACCATTTGCCTGATTCGTATGCATAAATCCTAAGCAGTGTCCTAATTCATGTGTAATGGCAAATTGTTTCCGACTGGCGCTTAATGTACTGTAGTACAGATTAATGTTTACAGTAGGACCGCAGTTACCTGTTACATCCGGGAATGATGCAAATGCAATGGTAGTGGTAGAGGCATCTGTATAAGAACTAAAAACAATTCTTGCCTCAAAAGGACTGGTTACACGTGATAGTTTAACTAAACAATCCGTACCGTTCCAGTTACTGATTGCCTGATCAATAGCGGTTTGCCAGGCGGTAGGTACTGTTCCATCAGCATAAATTGTAACACTACCTGCCACAGTGGTGTTCATGATGAAGTCGTAGCGGCGTTGTGTGGTACGGCCTCCTGCATCTTCGCTGCTGGTCGCGGCAGCTTTGGCATAATGTTCACTGGCAGATTTCAGTGACATAATTACATCACCATCAATGGTAAATTCTTTCTTCGCGTCATCGAAGGTAATCTTGTCAGTTTTAGCGCCTGTAACTTCGCTCAAAAAAGATCTCAATGTTGCTACATCTTCCGTTTGTTTGGGAGGAGTTTCAGATACCTGATTTTCTTTTCGACAGGAAATAACAAAGAAACTAAACAAAAACAATGCAAACAAAGGCCGGGCAATGGCCATACGTGTCCTGGTTAACATAAATAGGGGGTTTAAAGGGTTCAAAAATGTAGCGTAAATATAATTTAAAAATCGAGTTTTAGTTTATCTTTTAAAGAATTTAAAATGGACAAAAATGATTAGGAATATTACAGCTTTAATAATTTGATCGTTACTTTATCATTGCCTTTTTTAGCTCGTAAATAATAAATTCCTGATGATAATTTTGAAAGATCTTCCGGCCATTCATAATATATATAACCTTTGCCTATTGTAAAAGATGTATGTTTTACAAGTTGTCCGGCACTGTTATAAAGTAACAGGTTTATTGCCTTGCCATCGATATTATGGAGATATACTTTTATCTTATCAGTAAAGGGATTAGGGAAAGATTTTATCCAGCTATTGACTAATGATTCTCTTATTTTAATACTATCCTGCCATTGTTTATTTAATAATAAATCAAAAGCGGTATGAAAATTTGGAACACCATATCCGCTTTTATTGTCGGGAGTAGTATATCGACTACTGCTTGCTTTTATTGCTTTAAGAATTTCTAAATTGGAACAGTCCGGGAAAGCCTGCCATAAACAGGCTGTAAGTCCTGTTATTACGGGACATGCATATGAAGTTCCCAATCCGCTCTTGATATTACCAGATGTATCAATAAACTGTGTTCCTATACCAAGAGAAACAACATCCGGTTTTATTCGATTATCTGATGTTGGCCCCTTGCCACTGAAAGCCGCAACTGCTCCATGGATATCTATTGCTCCAACAGTTAATATATTATCCGCATCTGCAGGAGAAAGAATATATTTCCAGTCAGTGTTCCCTTCATTACCAGCTGCATTTACAATGATCATCCCTTTGGAAACGGCTATCTCAGTTGCCCGTGCAACCTGTGTTGTATGCCCGTCAAGCTGTGAATAGGTATAATTATTATAAGGACTGTCAAATGTATTATATCCAAGAGCAGAGGAAATAATATCTGCCCCCATGCTATCTGCATACTCCACAGCAGCTATCCAGTTATTCTCTTCAATAGGTTGTTCAGAAGTTTCATCTTCTGTTCGCATCAGCAGATATTCCGCGTCGGGAGCCGTGCCTATCATTTCTCCGGGTAACATTGATGCTAAAATGGATAAGCATTCAGTACCATGATTATCACTTTTATATACGTTTGCAGAGGTATTTACAAAGTCATATGTACCCACTATCCTGTTGTTTTCGCGTAAATACAAGAATGCCCTGTTTTTATCTACAGTAGAGAATCCTGCATCCAGTAAGGCGATTAATATATTCTCTCCTTTGTACCGGCTATTATGTAAAAATTCACCTTCATGTAAATGGATTTGTGCAGCAGCTTTGCCATACATGGAAATGTCTGCATCTTTTGCCATAACAGATACCGGCAAACTATCCGGCATAAATTTCTTCCTGGTATTTTTCAATGGACTGTGGCGTACTCCTGCTGTATCTGTACTATTGACAAATGAGTAATGTCGAATTTTTTCAAGTGCAGGTACATCATTTGTTTGTATTGCAACATAATTAAACCATCGGGAAGTATAGAGGATCTTAATATTTCCCGACTTTGCTATACTATCTATATACGCAGGCGTTACAGGGAGATCTGCTGAATCGATGCTGATGTGCTGGCGGTTTCGTCTTTCTATAGCACGCTGAGATAAAAATGCTGGCGGTTCAGACAGTGAAAAAGGATTTTTTTGTTTGTCTTTAAATGAAATAATATAACGGGGTACCTGGGCTTTCAGGACATCCGGATAAATAGAAATAAGTAATGTGATAACTATAATAAAATGAGGGCGTAAATTAAAGGACATAGAATGGGTATATTGATTATTAAAATAGGGTGTTGAACAGACTGATAAACTGGAATAACTTATTATCGGATATAAACAGCGGACCCGGATTAACTGGTAACAAACGTACAATAAATTTGGGATTGAAATGGAAACATTTAAAGAAAGCTAAACTGGAAAAACTTCATCGGGAAGTATGAATAAAAGATAAGAGGCTGCCTCAAATGTGAAGCAGCCTCTTATCTTTTATGTTGTTATCCCGGAGGATGTGTAGTTTAATAATAACTCTGAATATAACTTACTTTAGGCTTAAGCGGACCAACACTGTCCTTCATACCTGTCAGGTAAATAGTATATATATAACCGCTTTGCAGATTTGCAGTAGTATTTTCAGCAAGTACTGTAGTGGTGCCAGCCACTTTTACCCGCAGGATGCTGGCAGAGCTGATGTTAGCTAATGGTTTAAATGCTGTGCTGATACTGGTGTTACCTACATAGCTAAGATTACTGTCTACCTTTGTATCTCCAAGATACAGATCTACCTGAGCAGAGTTCTGACTTAAATTGAAAAACCGGAAATTCAGTTTGGAAGTGGATGCACCACTAAAATCATCCCGGATAGGTTGTAACTGAGCATTGGCAGAATCTCCGTAAGATACCAGTGTATAGTACTTCAGTGAATCGTACGAGGCAGTGGATGTTGCTACTTGTGTTGTAGTGCCGGTTTTGGCGAAATAAAACTGATGAATACCACCATATGCCTGGTAATTAATACCTCCAAAACCCATTGCCATGTTAGTCTGGACCTTGGTACTATTGTCATAAAAATCCATTGCTGTGCTGCTTCCAATACCATTAATAACTGCAAATGCAGCAACGGGTCTTGTAGGTGTTGTATCAACGGATTTCAGACACGCGGTAAAGCTGGTTCCCATTACCACCAGGGCACTTAATGCCCATAAACGATTTGTTTTTGTTGCCATTACGCTCTCTTTAATTAAAATTTTGATATTTTGATTGTGTACGATTATTTGCTACTTCTACCATATTCCATCATAAACCGGGAAAGATCCGGCAGATATTGTTTTTTACGTTGTAGTTCGTATTGATAGATTATAGCACCCAATGCTTTCATAAAAGGTTCGCCGGTTGTTTCAAACTGATAATGTTCATCGCTAAGAATACCATCGTCATTTACATATACAGTGGCTGATAACATAAATTCCACTTTGTGGCTGAAATCAGCAATATATGCCACATCGGTTAAAAATCCATAAGCCCAACCCGGTTTGTTGAATATACGGACATCTTTGGGCTCACTATGTTGCTTTTCTCCTCCGAACAATAGGAATTTCACGTAGTTATGGTGATATTCTATTGTGTCATAGGAAGGCCAGACTGATTCTTCCGGTTGTGCTGACATACAATGATATAAATACCGATAGTCGCTCTCATTTAAACGGAACCGTTGTTGTTTTGTTACAGATTCCGGAAAAATTATACTGCGTAACATGCTGTGAAGGTCAGAAAGGGGCACCCTGTTTTTCATGGATGCGTCCATCGGACTGTTTACAAGTTCATGTTGATCATTATAATAGGACTTACCCATCCGGTCGTGCCGGGGGGAGAAAACTATACTGCTATAGCGGGCCGGTTGCTGATATAGTACCTGCCCGTTGCGGCGGAAGGTGATGGCATTGGTATGCCTGTTCTCTTCTGCATCCACACCACTAATCCCCACACGGTGGCGGATCTGTGTATTGGGATACCCCTTTGCCCACAGGCTTTCATTGAAGGATTGCTGTCCTATAAACTCATACAACCGGTTAAAGGCGTCGTTATCACTCACAAGTAGAATCTTTTTAATATATTGGGCTACAGACGGCAATCCGTTTTCCGCAGAACTGTCTGCCAGTACTGCGGAGGTAATTCCGGAGAGGCTGTCCGTAAACATGGGCGTGTGCATATCCAGTTCCGGGATGTTCAGGTCATTGAGTTTTTCCAGTGCCAGGGCAATTGCCGGCAGCTTTACGGTAGATGCCGGGTAAAAATATTGACTGGTATCCAGCCGGAAAAAATAATCCTGGAAATGAGGGCGGTTTTGGGCATCCCGGTCTATCCTGGTGTAAATGACCTGTAGTCTGTATTTTCCGGGATCATTATATATGGGGCCCAATGCCTCTGAATGGGCCTTTAAAAGGGTATCCAGAAAAGAGTTTGCAGAAGGATAATTGGAGGTTTGCATAAATTTATTAGTATTGCAGGCTGCAAGGCATAGAATCAACCAAAAAAAATGGCAAAAACGCATAACTAAAGGATTAATTATAAAAGGAAAAGTAAGATTAAGTATTGATTATCAGTAATTTCTACCTTTTTTCTTTTCTGTGTTAGTACGGCTTTAATATATCAATTTTAATTCTATCTTTGCAACTCTTAAAAATTTTTTATAAACCCGAAACAATATGCAACTTAAAGGACTGGTTAGATTTTTTGCCGGTGCATTGATCCTTATCTCTGTGTATTATTTGTCTTTCACGTTTTTGGTCCGCAACTACGAGAAGAAGATAGATGCGCAAGCCTTGAGCGACATCAGTAAAGCATATCCCAGTGCCGAACAGAAGTATCCCGGCAATAAGGAACTGCAAGCTTTTTACCAGGATTCGCTGACTGAAATGATTAAACTCAGAAGGCAGAGACTGTTAGATAGCACCAGCAATAAAGAAATGGCGGGTTTTCCATGGTATGTTAATTATACCAAGGCTAAAGAAAGAGAACTGAATCTGGGGCTTGACCTCCAGGGTGGTATGAACGTAGTACTGGATGTTAGTGTAGAAGATGTGATCCGTTCTCTGAGCGGGCAGTCTAAAGATCCTGCTTTTAACAAAGCACTGGACCTGGCTACCCAACGTAAAAAGAGCAGCCAGTCTGATTTTGTAACATTGTTCGGACAAGCATACGAAGAAGTAGCAGCAAACGGTCGTTTGGCTACCATCTTCGCAAATGCTTACCAGAAGGATATTAATTTCAACAGCAGCAATCAGCAGGTATTGGATGTTATCCGCCGTGAGGCAGGTGCCGCAATCAAAAATACCTACCTGGTACTGCAGAAACGTATAGATAAGTTCGGGGTAGCTTCTCCAAACATCAGTCTGGACGAAAACAAAGGTATCATCTCTGTAGAGCTGGCCGGTGTTGATAATCCTGAGCGTGTTAGAAGATACCTGCAGGCAACTGCCAATCTCGAATTCCGTGAAGTATACAAAAACGGCCAGGAGTTTGTAACCAATGTGTTACAACCAATGAACGAAGCTGTAAAGAATTCACTGAGTGGTAAAAAAGCAGTAGACTCTGTTAAAACTACAGATAGCACTACTGTAGCTGCCAAAGCTGCAGAGGACACTTCTAAAGAAGGTAGCCTTGCTTCTTACCTGTCTAAAGACAGCGGTAAGGGTAAAGGCGTAGATTCTGCAAAAACAAAAGCAGACATGGAACGCGAAGCAATCGCCGCAAATCCACTGTTCGCTATCTTCCATCCTTCCATCACACAGGATGGCCGTATCGTTCCAAGTCCTGTTGTAGGTTCTATCTACCCTACAGATACAGCTACTTTCAAACGCTACCTGCTACTGCCAGCCGTTAGAAACATATTACCTAAGGATATCGTATTTGCTTACGGTCCTGAAAATAAAGAAGACCGTCATGGTCCTCTGGAAGTATACGCACTGAAAATCAACCCGGCTAATCCAACTCCCCGCGTAGGCGGTGAGAGCGTGGTAGATGCAAGACAGGACTTCGACCAGAATGGTAATCCTGAAATCAGCATGACCATGGACGCTGTAGGTGCAAGGGAATGGAAAAAGCTGACAGGTGAACTGGCGCCTTCCAATCCTGACGATCGTGCAACTTTTAGCTACGTAGCAGTTGTGCTGGATAGCATTGTATATTCCGCACCATCTATATTAAATGAAATAGCCGGTGGCCGTTCCTCTATCACAGGTTCCTTTACCCTGGAAGAAGCGAAAGACCTTGCCAACATCCTGAAATCCGGTAAAATGCCGGCTCCTGCCAAAATCGTTCAGGAAATGGTTGTTGGACCAACCCTCGGTGCTGAATCTATCGCCGCTGGTGCTAAATCATTCATGATCTCTTTCGTTGTCATCTTTGTACTGATGCTGGTGTACTACAACAGCGCAGGCTGGGTGGCTAACATCGCACTCATACTGAACCTGCTGTTCACCTTTGGTATCCTTGCATCTCTGGGTGCAACACTGACTATGCCAGGTATCGCTGGTCTGGTTCTGACCATCGGTATGGCAGTAGATACGAACGTAATCATATTTGAACGTATAAAGGATGAACTGGCCCGCGGTAAAACTTACCAGCAGGCAGTGGAAGACGGTTATAAGAAATCTTATGCGCCCATCCTGGATGGTCACGTTACCTCACTGTTGACGGCTTGTATCCTGTTCTACTTTGGTCTTGGTCCTGTACTGGGCTTCGCTACCACTCAGATCATTGGTTTGCTGCTGTCCCTGTTCTGCGGTATCATGGTTTCCCGTATCGTTACCGACTTCTGGACAAACAAGAAAAGACACTTCCAATACTTCACACCGATCTCACAAAAGATCTTCAAACATGCTTCTTTCGACTTCGTAGGAAAAAGAAAGTATGCATACGTGATCTCTACCGTGATGATCCTGTTAGGTGCATCTTCCTTCTTCCATGGTTTCCGTCACGGTGTTGACTTCGATGGTGGTCGTAACTACACTGTCCGCTTCGATCAACCAGTGAAAACCGAAGAAGTACGTGCAGACCTGGAAAAGGCATTCGGTAGCGAGCCGTTTGTAAAAACAATCGGTAACACCAACCAGCTGAACATCACTACCAACTATAAGATTGATGAACAGAGCCTGGCTGTGGATAAAGAAGTAACTGAGAAACTGTATCAGGGCCTGAAGAAATTCTACGATCCTTCAGTTACTTATGAAATATTCTCTTCCAATCGTTATATCGTTGCATCTCAGACAGTATCACCTACCATCTCTGATGACTTACGTGCCGGTGCGGTAAAAGCAACCATCTTATCTCTGGTGGTAATCTTCCTGTACATCCTGTTACGTTTCAGCAAATGGCAATATTCTATAGGTACCATCTTCTCTCTGTTGCATGACGTGATGGTTACATTGGCGGTATTCTCTTACTGCCGTGATTTCGTACCGTTCTCACTGGAAATTGACCAGCACTTTATTGCGGCCATACTTACGGTGATAGGGTTCTCGATGAATGATACCGTGATCGTATTTGACCGTATCCGTGAATACTTCCGTAATGGAACATTCAAAGGTGAAAGCAGGGACTTCGTGATCAACAAAGCCATTAACGCTACCTTAAGCCGTACCGTAATGACTTCACTGACCGTATTCCTGACCATCCTGATCCTGTTCATCTTCGGTGGTGAAGTAACCCGCGGGTTTGCCTTCGCAATGTTGATAGGTGTGGTAACCGGTACCTACTCTTCCATCTTCGTGGCAGCACCGGTACTGGTAGACTTTGACAAGAAGAATCAGCTTTCAAATGAAAGTGATGCTATCGCTGCCAAAGTTGTATCAGAACCAGCACCAGCTAAAAAGTAAGGATTAATTAAATGTTTGATAGAAAAAGCCCCGGGTAATTCCCGGGGCTTTTTTGTGCGTGGTATTTTGCCAGAGTATATTGCTATTAAGTTCAGAGAGAGTTACTGGTTCTGGCGTACGTAGAACAGACGTTGGACAGACGTTGGACACTTATATGCGATCTAAGGGCGTCCAACGTGTGTCCAACGTCTGTTCAAGGTGTGTTCTACGTATAGACTCACTACGATCTCTCTCCGAACTCTCAGTATTAATCCTTTGTCAATATCTTAATCAGCTTCTTATCCGGATCACCGTTATCATCCACAATTCCAAAAGCCCCTTTATAATCCCATATCGCCCATGCAATATTATTCTTCTCTAACACTTTTCTCATATCCTTATACCACCGCAAACGATCACGCCTGGAAACTGTATTAATACATCCCCATTCCCCACAATATAAAGTCAGCTTCTGTTTCTTGGCAAACTTCAGCGGAACATCCATCTGTTCCTGGATCACATCTTCATTATATTCCTGTGTACTACCTGCCAAAAGATTCCTGATTGTTGCAGGTTGCTCATTCAGCTCATTAGGTGTAATGGTAGGACCAGGATAATGTACAGGACCGCTGTAATCCTTATGCCGGGTACCACTGGCCTGATAATGAGTGAAATAGAAAGGGTTGGAGTAGTGGAAGCTGAGGATCGTTCGCTTCTCCCCGGCAGGTATTTTCAACTGCGGGAAAGTACTATAGGATTCAAACTGGTTGCTTCCGGCTATAATCACACGGTTAGGTTCCAGTTGTCTGATCAGTTGTATTCCTTTTGCCAGCAGGTCGTTCCATTGTTGAGCACTGTCGGCTACGGGTTCATTTAAGAGCTCATAGGCTACCTGGCTCACGGGGTATTTCTTCAACTCGGCACTCAGTTCCCGCCAGATCTGAAGGAAGCGTTCCTGGGCAGCGTCCTGGTCCCATAGGGCCTGGTCTTTTGCATTAAAATCGTGGCTGCGGAGGATGTGGAGATCTACGATTGCCCGTAAATGATATTGTTTGCACCATTCCAGAGTTTTGTGCAGCAGGGTGAAGGCATCTTTATATTTCTCGTCTTTATAGTCCCATAACTCGGATTCATCCACAGGAATTCTGATATGATCAAAACCACTCTCAGCGATGAAGGCCATATCTTTTTCAGTAAAATATTCTGATTGGGAGATGCCACGGCGGCCGCCTGTTTGGGATAGCCAATGGCTCAGGTTCACACCACGCTGGATATTGAATCCTTCCGGCTTTTGCTGTTGCGCCTTTCCGGTAATGAAAGCCATAGCAAAAAATATGACAAAAATGGATCTCAATAGCATAATACAAATATTCGAAAATTAGTTAATGGGGCCAAAAAAGTTAGCTGAAAAGGAAAGCAACATCTTCCTCAGTCAGCTTTTTCACGAAACCAGTATCTTCACTGATCAGGTCATCTGCAATCATTTTCTTGCGCTGCTGTAATGCCAGTATTTTCTCTTCCACACTATCCTTACAAATCATTTTATAGGCAAAAACAGGATTTTGTTGTCCTATACGATGGGTACGGTCGATGGCTTGCTGTTCTGCCGCCGGATTCCACCAGGGATCAACAAGGTATACATAATCTGCCGCAGTTAGGGTAAGTCCTACACCGCCGGCTTTCAGGCTGATCAGGAATACCCTTACTGTTTCATCTTCCTGGAACTGCTTCACCAGCTGTTGCCGGTTCTCGGCTTTGGTACCACCATCCAGGTACAAAAACGGTAAGCCGGTAGTTTCCATAGATCTGGAGATCAGTTGAAGCATTCCCGTGAATTGCGAAAAGACCAGCACTTTATGAGTACCGGTGTTTTCGGTGATTTCCCGCATCAGTTCATCCAGTTTCACAGAGCTTTTAACATTAGCTTCGGCCTCTATCAGTTGGGGGGCATTACATACCTGCCGCAGGCGGGTAAGGCCTTCCAGCACGTAGATGGTGCTTTTAGCCATTCCATCTTCTTTGATATGGTTGAGCAGTTTCTCTTTGTAAAAATCACGGATCCTGTTATAGGCCTGCCGTTGTTCTTCGCCCATTTCGCACCACATTATGATCTCCGTTTTATCAGGGAGGTCTTTGGCTATCTGCTCTTTGGTACGGCGTAACAGGAAGGGATAGATCAGTCTGCGGAGTTGACCGGCTTTTCCCGCATCTGCATATTTATCTATCGGCATGGCAAACTCTGAACGGAAGAACGCCTGGTTTCCCAGCAGACCAGGATTGGCAAAGTTCATCTGGGCATAGAGGTCCATGGTATTATTCTGGATGGGTGTACCGCTCAGAATCAGGCGGTTGCGACTTTGCAGATCCTGCAGGGCCCGGGTAGTCTGAGAGGAAGGATTCTTAATCACCTGACTTTCGTCCAGCACCACATAGCCGAATACGTGGCTGCTGAAGGTTTCGATATCACTGCGGACAGTACCATAACTGGTAATAATCAGTTGCTGACCGCGCCAGTTTTCCGCATCATATTGGCGGCTGCTGCCGTGATATACGGAATAGCGCAGGCCGGGAGCGAATTTTTGAAGCTCACTTTCCCAGTTATAGATCAGAGAAGTCGGGCAGATCACGAGATGAGTTTCACCAGGATATTTTTCGGTGAGATGTTGCAGAAAAGTAATGGTCTGTAAGGTTTTACCAAGTCCCATATCATCAGCCAGACAGCCGCCCCAGCGCATTGCATCGAGTAAACACATCCACTCAAAGCCGGCCTGCTGGTAGTTACGTAGTTGTGCCTGGATAGCAGGAGGGATAGGGAAATGCTGAGATGATTTAGCCTGTAGTTGTTGGAGCTTTTTCAAGGTATCTTCCACCACAGGAGTATCCTGGGCTTCCAGCATTTCCTGTGCAATAGTGAAATGGAGTCTTGACAGTCGCAGTTTGTCCTTCTGGATCTGACCGAGTTTCCAGAGCAGATCGTATTTGTGGAGCCATTCTTCAGGTATCACCCCAATGGTACCGTCTTTTAACAGGAGGTGGGGTTGTTTGTGCTGTAATGCTTTTTGGATATCTGTGAGCGGCACTTGTACATCCCCGTAATGTACTTTTATTTCAAGGTCAAACCAGTCTTTATCATCACCATGCCAGCGCACGTCCATCACTGGCACATGGGTATTGTAACGGAAATGCTGCAACTGATCCATCCCGTATACACCAATGTTACGGTCTGTCAGTTTGCGGTAACATTTCACCAGCCACTGGCTCTTTTCTGCATCTGCAAATGGCAGGTAAAAGTAACCGTTATTTTGCTGTGTAAAGCGGGCATGAAGGGAACGGATAAATGTGGTGAATTCCTTTTCGGTATCAGTATCTCTTGTTATTTCATATTGAATGTTTCCTTCCGTACGAAGTACTACAGGTGGGCCTCCGGCTTCCAGGGTGAAAGCACCGTATTGCCATTGAGGTGTTAGTACCAGGAAGGATTTGTTCAGTTCACTCAGCCAGATATTGCAGACAGGTTCTGCTTCCACAGCAACCTTCTCCATCAGGATGCTTTTGTTCACCGGGTATTGTGCACTCAATGGTTCTATAATATGCTGGAGGAAATCACCTTCCTGATCAGCAGGAATGTCCATAAATCCATTGGGTAATTTTCCCAGGATTTCTACTGTGGATGGCGGGAGAATGAACAATTCTCCCCGGCTGCGTAACAGAAAGCCGTAATGTTCAAATTCGGAAAGGGGATAGGGCTGGCCGTTCACGGTCATAGTGGCGGTGAGTCTTAATGTACCGGTGTCTGTCCGCACCAGGTCAAATGAGAGCTGGGGTGGAAAATTATTGACCACGGCCGGCCGTGTATGTTTCAGTAGCATGCTTTCGTCTGTAATCATGGTATACCAGGGGAGTACAGGTGTTAATGAGCGCAGCTGCTGTAAAGTATTGTAAAGGAATAACTGCATTCCTTCATGGATGTATTGCTGCAGTGTTTGCGATTTTATGGGATTATCGCGGAACTTTTCTTTCAGCTGCAGTTCTTTGTATACCATCGCTTCCTGTGTACAGGGTTGTAGCAGGTATTGCACATTGGAGGGCAGCGTATTGAAGATGGAAAGCGACTTCTTATCATTCAGCGGTATACGCTGACAGGTACGTCCGCCAGCATCTTCTTTCAATAATCCGGCACTTATCTTTACCGGGGTAGGATGGTTTGTCTGTAATTCCAGGAGTAGCACCGGTATGGCTTTGTTCTTTCCGTTGCTGCCCTGTGAAATGGTTTTACCCATAATATTAAATTAGTTGCAGTAATGTTTCATGCAATGACAGCACCTGGGGTATAACAAGCTGCTGCTCATCGTTATGGATCACATAATCACATAAGCGCATCTTGATATTTTCGTCTATTTGTTTGTTAATTCTGGCCAGTACTTCTTCCCGGCTTACGTTATCGCGTTTCATTACCCGGAGAAGGCGCATGGGCAATGGCGCAAAAACGCCAATGATCTTATCGAGGTATTGAGCTGATCCTGCTTCAAACAGGAGAGCCGCCTCTTTGATCACATAAGGGCTGGTTTGCTTTTGGGCCCATTCGTCGCTGTGGCGGATGGTAGCAGGATGTACCAGGGAGTTTAGTAACTCCAGCTGATCTTTATCGTTAAAAACGATCTTTCCCAGTGCAGCCCGGTCCAGTATTCCATCGCTATTATAAATACTTTGTCCAAAGTGTTCTTTGATCTTATGCTTCAGGTCTTCGTCCGTGTGCATGATCTCTTTAGCAGCAGTATCTGCATAATATACGGGGATGCCCAGTAATTCAAAAATTCTGCTGACCGTGCTTTTACCCGAGCCTATGCCTCCTGTGATACCTATTTTTAACATACAAGTGCAAATTCAAAAAAAAATCCCAAACTCCGTAAGGGAATTTGGGACGCGCAATTTGTAAACTGCAATTATTTAGTAGCAGCATTTTTCTGTTGTGCTGTAGTATATTCCATGCTTACAGCGGAACGTTCTATTTTAAGATATGTTCCAGCACTAACTTCTATCTGTATGGTATTATCGTCGTAGATCTTTTTCACTTTACCGTGAATACCGGCAATCGTTACGATTGGGTCGCCTTCACGAAGATTGCTGATAAAATCTTTTTGCAGTTTTGCCTTTTTAGTCTGGGGACGAATCATAAATAACCACATCACCACAATCATACCCCCGAAGAATAATAAAGACACCATGGAAGAACCACCGCCTTGTGCGCCTCCGGTTGGAGACATCAGTAAAATGTTCAGCATGTTAATGTACATCGTATTAGTTTGTATTTGTTGTTTTTAGCTTCTGTTTCGTTCTATTGTTTTACAACAACGCATTGTATTTTAGGCCCTTGTACTACCGGAGGATTGGTATTGGCATTGATCGTAATTTCCTTTTCGGTGAATCCGTCTTTGCCAGCACTGTTGAATACCACTTTCATATAGGCGCTTTTTCCAGGTCTTAGAGGTTCTTTTGGCCAGTCTGGTACGGTGCAGCCACAGCTTGAGGTGGCATCTGTAATCAGCAGGTCTTTATTGCCGGTGTTTGTAAATTTAAAGGAATATTCCACCTTTTCACCTGCTATCACATTGCCAAAGTTATGCACCATCTCATCAAAAGTAATGACAGGTGCACCTTTCGAGGTATCTGCGCTATTGTGTTGCGCATCGCCTTTACGGTTACCTGAACTGCCGCAGGCTCCCAGTAAAAGGCAGCCGCAGGCAAGTATAAAGAGTTGCTTTTTCATATTGAGATTGATTGCACTCAAAAATAACTATTTTTTTGTACGGTCAATTTTCTTTATCTGGTTAGACTGATCAAGGTCTTTCAGGATATTGTCCAGGATACCGTTCACAAACTGCCCGCTCTGTGGAGTGCTGTATGCTTTGGCCAGGTCAATATATTCATTGATCGTCACTTTGGTAGGGATGGTAGGGAAGTAAAGAAATTCACATACACCCATTTCCATCAGCAGCATATCTACAGCCGCAATACGTTCAGGATCCCAGTTCTGTAATTTTGGCTTGATCAGTTCAAGGCAGTAGTCTTTCTTATCAAGTACCGTCAGCAGCAATTCTTTAGCATATTCCAGTTTTTCTTTGCTGATCAGCTGTAAAAAGTTGAACAGGTGTGGCTTATGCATGTAATTGGCAGTCAGGAGTGACATCATCTCTTCATCATCACCCCAGTGCAGGAAACTGTCTTCCATGTGCTGAATGAACAGTTCACTTTTTGACATTACCTCCTTATACAGGAATTCTATGATCTCCTTTTCTGCTGTTTTAGTGCGGGAAGGTTCCTTGATATAGTTCTGATAGGTGTCTGTTGCCACCAGCTCATTATACAGTTTGCGCAGCATATCCGCCTCTGGCAGGTATTTCAGCTTCCACTGTTCCAGGTTTACCTGGAAGCCTTTATCATTAATAATCTGGAAAATAAATTCGTTGCCTGCGATTTTTGTATTCACCCGCAGGTCTGCTGCAGAAGGGAGGTGTTTGGATGCTCTTGCCTGGGAATCTGTCTCAGCATACTGAGCCACCTGCGTCAGGCTATAGAGTAAATAGGTAAAGATCTGACTGGTCTGGTCCAGCTTCTCGCTTAACAGGCTGGTGGCCGTACCTGGCTTTATTGTACCTGGCTCCATTGTTTCCAGGGCATAAAGAGTTTGCATCACCTTCACCCGGATATTTCTTCTACTAATCATCTTATAATCAAGAACTGTATGAGGCGGCAAAGCTAGGGAAAAAAACTGAACTGCAAACTTTCCACTATCTGTTCAGGATTGTTTTAACAAAGGCTAAACAGGTCGTGTCAGGTTTTGGCTGAAAAAATGGCATTTTTGTCAGGGACCTTAAGATAGCTATATTTGATAACTGAAAATTTGACCAGAAAAAAGCCTTGGCACAATTATCGTGGACTTGTGAAACATAATACTCAACTTACCTTTTTAAAAAGTATAATTATATGGCAAAAGATTTAAGTATTAAACCCTTGGCTGACAGGGTGATAGTGAAACCCGCAGCAGCAGAAGAAAAAACTGCCGGTGGTATCATCATCCCGGATACTGCAAAAGAAAAACCACAGAGAGGTACTGTAGTTGCAGCTGGTCCTGGTA
This sequence comes from Chitinophaga sp. CF118, assembly GCF_900112615.1. Classification (GTDB taxonomy): domain Bacteria; phylum Bacteroidota; class Bacteroidia; order Chitinophagales; family Chitinophagaceae; genus Chitinophaga. The sequence goes on from NZ_FOMK01000011.1 coordinate 119,623, forward strand.
AAAAAGATGAACCTGTAACCGTTAAAGTTGGTGATACTGTATTATATGGTAAATACTCAGGTACTGAAATCAGTATCGAAGGTGGTGATTACTTAATCATGCGTGAATCTGACATTTTAGCAATTGTTTAAGAAACATCGCTAGGAACATCACAATCTTAAAATTTAAAAAAATCACAAGCTATTATGGCAAAACAAATATTCTTTAACATTGAGGCCCGCAATAAAATGAAGAAGGGCGTTGATATTCTGGCTGATGCCGTTAAAGTAACCCTGGGCCCTAAAGGTCGTAACGTTGTAATTGAGAAGAAATTCGGTGCTCCCAGCTTAACTAAGGATGGTGTTACCGTTGCTAAAGAAATCGAACTGGAAGATCCTATCGAGAATATGGGTGCACAGATGGTGAAAGAAGTAGCTTCCAAAACAGCAGATATTGCTGGTGATGGTACTACTACCGCTACCGTTCTGGCTCAATCCATTATCAGCGAAGGTCTGAAGAACGTTGCTGCCGGTGCTAATCCAATGGATCTGAAACGCGGTATTGACAAAGCTGTTAAAGTTGTTGTTGAAAACCTGAAGAAACAATCAGAAAGCGTTGGTAACGATATCAAGAAAATCGAACAGGTTGCTGCTATCTCTGCTAATAACGATGCAACGATCGGTAAACTGATCGCTGAAGCAATGGATAAAGTAACCAAAGATGGTGTTATCACTGTAGAAGAAGCTAAGGGTACTGAAACTACTGTAGAAGTAGTAGAAGGTATGCAGTTTGACCGTGGTTACCTGTCTCCTTACTTCATCACCAACAGCGAAAAAATGCACGCTGAACTGCAGAATCCTTACATCCTGATCTACGATAAGAAGATCAGCACCCTGAAGGATATCCTGCACATCCTGGAAAAAATCGTTCAGAATGGTCATCAACTGCTGATCATCGCTGAAGACCTGGAAGGTGAAGCTCTGGCTACTCTCGTGGTAAACAAACTGCGTGGTCAGCTGAAAGTATCTGCTGTGAAAGCTCCTGGCTTTGGCGACAGAAGAAAAGAAATGCTGCAGGACATTGCTACCCTTACAGGTGGTATCGTTATCAGCGAAGAACAAGGTTACAAACTGGAAAATGCAGACCTGAGCTATCTCGGTCGTGCAGAATCCGTAACTATCGATAAAGACAATACTACCGTTGTTGGTGGTAAAGGTGAAAAGGAAGCGATCCAGGCTCGTATCAACCAGATCAAATCCCAGATCGAATCAACTACTTCCGACTACGATCGCGAAAAACTGCAGGAACGTCTTGCTAAACTGAGTGGTGGTGTTGCTGTACTGTACGTAGGTGCCGCTACAGAAGTGGAAATGAAAGAGAAGAAAGACCGCGTAGACGATGCTCTGCACGCTACACGTGCTGCCGTTGAAGAAGGTATCGTTCCTGGTGGTGGTGTTGCTTATATCCGTGCTATCGCTAGCCTGGACACTCTGGTAGTTGAAAACAAAGACGAACAGACTGGTGTTACCATCGTTAAACGTGCTATCGAAGAGCCTCTTCGTCAGATCACTGCCAACGCAGGTATCGAAGGTTCTATCGTAGTTCAGAAAGTGAAAGAAGGTAAAGGTGATTACGGTTTCAATGCCCGCACAGAGATTTACGAAAATCTCCTGGCAGCTGGTGTAATTGACCCTACCAAAGTTACCCGCATCGCTCTGGAAAATGCAGCTTCCATCGCTGGTATGCTGCTGACCACTGAATGTGTGATAGCTGACAGACCAGAACCTAAATCTGCAGCTCCTGCTATGCCAGGTGGCCACGGTATGGGTATGGACTACTAATATCGTACAACAGGAAAATAATAGAAAAGGGGGAAATGGCGCAAGCCTTTCCCCCTTTTTCCATTTATAAAACTGTAACTTTGGCCCATTTTACCCGTTATACTGTCATGAACGTAATTTTACGCTACTATCTGTTATTTCTGCTAGTGCTTACGGGGTGTTCCAAACAAGAATACGCCAATGAAACATATGAAGGTGTGGTGGATACAATCGCTAAACAGGATGTGCAGATCCAGGCATACATCAGTTCGCATAACCTGACCATGCAAAAGGATCCAACAGGTATGTATTACAAGATCTATCTGGCAGGAGATTCACTTCGTATGACCGAAAACTCTGTTCCAACCATCATTTATACCCGTAGTAACCTGCAGGATAGCCTGCTCGATGCTTCCTTCGGCAGTACCAACTTTGACGGCCGCAAACTGAAAGACCATATCGTAGGCTGGCAGATCGGTCTCCAACAAATAGGAAAAGGTGGCAAAATACTGATGATCATCCCTTCTCCGCTGGCTTTTGGTAAAGAAGCCGTAGGCAATATTATTCCGGCTAATACTATTCTCGTTTGTGAAGTAGAGCTGGTAGACTTTCAATAATTTCATTAACCTATATAATCAATAAAAGAACAAGCATGAGGAATCTATTATTATTAAGTGGATTATTCGTTTTATTAATGACTGCCTGTAAGAAAGATGATGCACCAGTGTATGTTGATCCTTATCCACAGTTTGCAAAAGACACGGCTGCTATTGGGGTATTTCTAGCAGCAAATAACCTGGAAGCTGTCAAGGATTCTTCAGGTATTTTTTATAAAATAGAAAACCCGGGAAATGGAGTAGACAGTGTGAGATATGAAGGTACAACAGTGACTGTATTGTACCGTGGCAATATAATGGGGAATACGGCTGCATTTGATTCTACCGGTACTACTCCACGTCCTTTTGTATATGGCCAGTTGATACGCGGGTTCAGGTTTGCAGTACGTCATATCACCAAAGGAGGAAAAATTACTGTGTATTTGCCTTCTTTCTACGGTTACGGAATGGTGGATCAGAACGGTATTCCTGCTAACTCTATATTAGTGTTTCATGTTGAAATGACAGACATTACAGATCCAAAATAAAGATGAAAATATTGAATCATCCTGAAAAAGCTGATGGTTAAAAGAAACTCCCGGTTGCATCATGTAGCCGGGAGTTTCTTTTTATTTCGAATATTGAATACACTAAATTTGTTCAAATTCCCAACCACGTGGCACACGAATGTATTTCGGTATTTGATATTTTTAAGATAGGCGTAGGTCCTTCCAGTTCTCACACATTAGGCCCATGGAGGGCTTCCCTTCAGTTTCTGCAGGAATTACAGGATGCCGGAAGGCAGTTGTCTGAGGTGGAGTCTGTAAGTACATTATTATACGGTTCACTTGCCAAAACCGGGCACGGCCACGGTACAGACATCGCTGTTCTGCTCGGTCTCTGCGGTGATGACCCCGTTACCTTCGATGTTAATAAAATCAATGAAAAGACGGATGATATCCGCCGGAATAAAACGCTGTTACTGGGCGGTGTTCATCCTGTTCCTTTTGATCCTCTGACAGATATCGTTTTCCTGTATGAAGAGTCTCTGCCCTTTCATCCCAATGCACTCACATTCCTGGTTACTTTTACCGATGGTACACAACAGGCAGCTACCTACTATTCTATTGGTGGTGGCTTTGTAGTGAAAGAAGGTGTGGAGAAAGGCAAAAGCCTCATACAGGTAGATCTGCCCTTCCCGATAGATACTGCCCGGCAGCTGTTACAGTTTTGTATCAAAACCGGCTATTCCATTTCAGAACTGGTGATGGAAAACGAACACGCATGGCGTTCTGAAGCAGCAACAAGAAAAGGTATCCTCGATATATGGCAGGTGATGAAAGAATGTACTTTCCGTGGGTCGAATACCACCGGCGAATTACCCGGTGGATTAAAAGTAGCCCGTCGTGCAGCTGCCCTCAATAAAAAATTATTAAAAGGCAATACTTATACAGATTATGATTCCTGGATTACAGCTATCCGGCAAGGTGGTAACCACTTTGCCTATACGCTGGACTGGGTAAGCTGTTTTGCCCTTGCCGTAAATGAAGAAAATGCTTCCTTTGGAAGAGTTGTTACAGCACCCACAAACGGGGCGGCTGGTGTGATTCCCGCGGTATTGCAGTACTTCACCATTTTCTGCGATGGTTACAGCGAGGATAAAATCATTCAGTTCATGCTCACCGCTTCTGAAATAGGCAGCATCTTTAAAAAGCGATCCACTATTTCAGCCGCAATGGGTGGCTGTCAGGCGGAAATAGGCGTGTCTTCCGCTATGGCGGCGGCAGCCCTCACAGAATGCCTGGGCGGTTCACAGCGGCAAGTACTGATGGCAGCAGAAATAGCGATGGAACACCACCTCGGACTAACCTGCGACCCTATTGGCGGACTGGTACAGATACCCTGCATAGAAAGGAATACCATGGGTGCTATCAAAGCGATTACAGCATCCCAGCTGGCATTGCAAAGCAATCCGGAACTGGCTAAAGTATCTCTGGATGCAGTCGTGAAAACCATGTGGGAAACCGCACTGGATATGAATAGTAAATACAAAGAAACGTCCGACGGTGGGCTGGCTGTAAATATCCCTATCAGTCTTCCCGAGTGTTGATCTGATATGTACACAGAATGCTATCCATATATTCCGGAGAGCCTCTGCTAAATGTTATTTATTTCGATCCACTGAACCTTCCTGCAACAATTCCTGAAAGTTTTTTTATTCAGTCCACAGAATGCTTCCTGGAACTCATCGGTTTGCGTGAAGCATTCTACATTATTTCCGTATATTGTTCGAATATACCTACAGCAAAGCTATGAGAACATTAACGTGTCTCCTCCTGATCCTTTTTCCTGCAACCCTGCTGGCACAACAGTTTGGAGGTAATCCACCATCCATGAAGTGGAACCAGATCAATACGGATACGGTAAGGATTATCTTTCCCCGCGGACTGGAATCCCAAGGCCAACGGGTAGCCAACCTTGTACATTATATCAATCGCTATACACGCCCTTCTATCGGCGGCCTGCAAAGGAAAGTAAACATCGTTCTGCAGAACCAGACACTCGAATCTAACGGCTACGTACAATTAGGTCCCTTCCGTTCAGAGTTTTATCTCACACCACCACCGTCTTCTACAGACCTGGGATCACTGAACTGGGAAGAACAATTGTCTGTACATGAATACCGGCATGTGTTGCAGAATAGCAACTTCCGGCAGGGGGTATCTAAAGTTGCATCCTATGTGCTGGGCGAAATGGGCCAGGCTGCTGTGACCAATATAGCTGTACCCAACTGGTTCTGGGAAGGAGATGCGGTAACTATGGAAACTGCATTAAGTCCACAGGGAAGGGGAAGACTGCCATCCTTCTTTGATGGCTTCAGGGCTTTCTCCCTTGAAAAGAAAAACTACAATTACATGAAGATCCGCAACGGATCTTTTGTTGATTATATGCCCAATCATTATAACCTGGGCTATCTGATGAGTGTTTACGGACGTGAACATTACGGACGTACTTTCTGGAAAGATGTGACGATAGACGCTGTTCGTTACCGTGGGCTGTTCTATCCATTTTCCCAAAGCCTGAAACGGCGCACCGGGAAAAACGTGATAGAATTCTATCACGCCATGTTACAGGAATACCAACCCATATGGAACAACTATGCAGCTGAAAACAGCACTCCGGGAAAACCAGTGCTGGAAACACCGAAAACTGTTACCAACTATAAATATATCTACACCGTAAAACCCGGTCAGTGGATTGTATATAAAGCGGCGTATAACCATGTACCCGGCTTCTTTTTGATAGACAGTACCGGAAAGCAACAACTGATTACACGCCCGGGTATTAATTTCGACGATTATTTTAGCTATCGTAATGGCAGGATCATCTGGACAGAAGCCCGCTTTCATCCACGCTGGGCATGGAAGGATTATTCAGTAATCAGGCTGTATGACCGGGCTACCGGTCGTACCTCAACATTGACACATGGCACAAGGTATTTCTCTCCGGATATTACCGCAGATGGGAAAAGGATAGTAGCAGTTGTTACTCTGCCTTCCCAGCAGTTCGGATTGCAATTGCTGGACGGAGAAACAGGTAAGGTATTGTCATCTTTGCCTAATCCGGAAAACTGGTATTATACCTTTCCGAAGTTCTCTGCAGATGAACAGTTTATCATCAGTAATGTACGCAATCAGCAGGGACAGATGGCCATGATCCGCCAGTCAGTCACTACCGGCACAACAGAACAGCTTACACCCTTCAAATATACAGTGCTGGGCATTCCGGAGGTACAACATGATACCATTTATTACACAGCTTCCTATAAAGATGTAGATAACGTATACGCCATAACGCCGTCGGACAAAAAAGTTTGCCAGGTAACAAAACATCCGAATGGAGTGCTGCATGCAACAATAGATCCTGTATCACAACAGATCGTATATAGTGGTTTCACTACTAAAGGATATGCATTGTATGAAACGCCGCTAACGCCCACTACATGGCAGTCTATTGACACAGGTCAGAATTATCACAGTGCCTGGCTACGACCGGATTTCAAAGAGGGAGGAAGCATTTTGGACAAAGCTCCGCATGATCTTTTCCCGGTAAAGAAATATCCGCAGGCATTTCAATTCTTTAAATTTCATAGCTGGCTGCCTACTTTTAATGATCCGGTGTATACATTGTCGTTATACGGAAATAATATCCTGAATACAACAAGTACCAGCATAGGCTATGCTTATAACCGTAATGAGGGTAGTTCTCAACTGAGTGCCAATCTTATTTACGGAGGCTGGTTCGCCTATTTACAGGGAGGAACATCGTATACATTCAATCGCTCGGATCTGTTCAGAAACAGGGGTAGATTATACTGGGATGAAACAGATGTACATGCTGGTATTACTATACCGTTGAATATCTCTTCCGGATTATATAGCCGTTATCTCTCACTCACTTCTACCTATCATTATCTTGACAGATATCCAAGAGGGAATTTCAAGTTCTCTACCCCGGAGTTGCAATACCTGGGGAATACACTCCTGTTCAGTAATTTCAGGATCAAAGGACAGCAAAATATCTTTTCACATTTTGGTCAGTACTTCCTGGCACAATACAGCCATTCACTGACAAGCGTATTTGCAGAGCAGTTCTATACCAGGCTGGATCTGTATCTTCCCGGATTCTCGCCTAATCACAGTATTGTATTAAATGCTGCCTATCAACAGCGGGATACTGCACGGAGATATTCTTTCTCAGATAACTTTGTATATGCAAGAGGATACAATACACCTTTCTACTCTCACGTCTATAAACTGGGAGCTAACTATCATTTCCCAATTGCATACCCTGATTGGGGCTTTGCCCAGTTGATGTATATTATGCGGATAAGAGGGAATGTATTTTATGATTATAGCAGGGCCTACGATTACATCAATAAAGTAAATAACCGCTATAGCTCTGTGGGTGGAGAAGTATTCTTTGATACGAAGCTTGGTAATGTACTGCCATTTAGTTTTGGCGTGCGTTTCAGCCATTTATTGGATCAGGATCCAGCGGATAATGCGAAGCAGCGGATCGACTTTATTATACCTATCCAGCAGCTGTTTAGTTATTAATTCACCTTGAATTGCAGCTTGGGTACGCGGTATAATTTATCGCCTGTATACTTAATAATGATGTTATCAAAATAGAGCACTTCTCCTTTTGATAATGTTTCTTTGATGCGGCTGCTCCAGAAGGAGGGAAGTTTGTCGCCTTCAAATTTATCTCCTACAAACTCAGTGTAAACGCCGGGTTTACCGGTCGTATCGTTCAAATAAGTTTCCTTCTTTTCGTAAGTAAAATCGAAGGATACTACAGGATATTTATTATTCTTTTCATCTCTTACTACCAATGAAGAATCCAGCAGATTCAATATTTCCGGACGTGGCAGTGTTTCGCTGAGGAAAATACCCCAGGTGCTGCGAAACCGTAAAGTAGTTGTTTTTGCCGTGGTGCTTGCTGCTTTCTTCGCCTTACCGGATTGTGCATATATTGGCAGACTCGTAATCACAACAAAAAGTCCCGACAGTAGATAATATTTCCGCATAGTACAAAAGGGATATAAAAAACATCGCCCGGAATAGTTAACGTCCGGGCGATGCTGAAAATTATAAGGATTTTAAACTTTCCGTAATAGCGGCTATTTTCGCCTGAGCATCAGCTTTCTTTTTTTGCTCTGCTTCTACCACTTCCGGCTTGGCATTCTGCACAAACCGTTCATTACCAAGCTTTTTATCTACCGATATCAGGAATCCCTCCAGATATTTGAGATCTTTCAATAATTCTTCCTTCTGTGCAGCCGGATCCAGTACAGTTTCTGTTTTCAGATAAAACTTGTCTGTTTGTACTACCAGTGAAATACAATCAGCAACAGGTTCATTTGTATATTCAACGGATTTTGCGTTTACCTGTTTGATAAGAGTATCCTCAATTACATTGAATACATTTCTCTGGAGGGTATCGATGAACACGTCTACCGGATCTTTTGGTTTGATCTGATGTTTGTTACGGGCATCACGAATACTGCTGATCACCTGTTTCGCTAATGATCCCTGAGCCAGTATACCTGAATCTGACTTCGCAGGTGTTTCATATTGTTTTACAATCAGGTCATCACCAGCAGTACGTGTTTGCAGCAGCTGATAGATCTCTTCTGAAGCAAACGGCATAAACGGATGTAGCAGCTGCATCAGCTGTTCGAAGAAGTAAACCGTCTTTTTATAGATCTCTGCATCAATGGGCTGTTCAAATCCGGGCTTCACCCATTCCAGGTACCAGCTACAGAAATCATCCCATACCAGGCTGTATATTGTTTTAAGTGCTTCACTCAGTTTAAAGTCTTTGAACAGTTCTGCCACCTGCTGTTGAACTTCATTCAGCCTGCTTTCAAACCACTGTACAGCGAAGTGATTGGCATCGGCGGTATTTTCTGCAGTACCACGTTCTTCCCACATCTTCACCAGCTTCAGCGCATTCCAGATCTTGTTACAGAAGTTACGTCCCTGCTCGCAGGAAGCATCATCAAACAGCAGATCATTACCCGCCGGAGAGGAGATCATGATACCAAAACGTACCGCATCAGCACCAAAGCGTTCTATCAGTTCCAGCAGATCTGGCGAGTTCCCCAGCTGTTTACTCATTTTACGGCCCAGCTTATCACGTACCATTCCGGTAAAGTATACATCGCTGAAAGGCTTCACTTCTTTGTATTCCAGCCCTGCCATGATCATACGTGCCACCCAGAAGAAAATGATATCCTGTCCGGTTACCAGTACAGAAGTAGGGTAGTAGTAATTAATGTCTTCATTATCAGGCTGGGAGATACCGTTAAACACCTCCATTGGCCATAACCAGGAAGAGAACCAGGTATCCAGGCAATCTTCATCCTGACGGAGATCTGATGCCTGTAAAATCATTCCTTTAGCTTTGAATTGAGCAACAGCCAGTTCTATGCTTTCTGCCACTTCAAAAGTACCATCCGGAGCATAGTAAGAAGGAATCTGTTGTCCCCACCAGAGCTGGCGGGAAATACACCAGTCCTTCACGTTTTCCATCCAGTATTTGTAGGTAGCCAGGAAGCGGTCGCCGGGATGGATGCTCACATCTCCATTTACCACTGCATCCAGTGCCGGTTTGGTGAGTTCAGCCATTTTCACGAACCACTGTGTGCTGATCCGTGGCTCTACTACAGTATCCGGGTTACGTTCACTGTATCCCACGCGGGTAGTATATTCCTGTTCTTTATCCAGCAGTTCCTGATCACGGAGGGTAGCTATTACCTTTTTACGGGCAGTGAAGCGGTCTTCTCCGATAAATACACCAGCAGCAGTACTCAGGGTACCATCATCATTCAGCGTATCTATGATTTCCAGGTTGTGTTTCAATCCAAGGTTATAGTCATTGATATCGTGTGCAGGAGTAACTTTCAGAGCACCGGTACCAAATTCTTTATCTACATAAGTATCGAAGATGAAAGGGATGCGGCGGTTTACCAGTGGCACAATAGCAAAATGTCCGGCCAGGTGTTTGTATCGTTCATCATCAGGATTTACGCAGATAGCGGTATCACCCATGATGGTTTCAGGACGTTGAGTAGCAATGGTGATACTCTCACCGGTAAGCATTCCTTCGGAATCTTCTATTGCATATTTAATGTAATAGAGTTTGCCCTGGATATCTTTATATAGTACTTCTTCATCGCTCAGGGCTGTTTTAGCCTTGGGGTCCCAGTTGATCATCCTTGCACCGCGATAGATGAGGCCTTTATCATAGAGGTCTTTGAAAACTTTGATAACTGCCTTATAATAATGGTCATCCATGGTAAAGGTAACCCGGTCCCAGTCGCAGGAGCAACCCAGTTTTTTTATCTGGTTGTAGATAATGCTACCATATTTATCTTTCCACTCAAAGGCATATTTAAGGAACTCCTCACGTGTGAGTTGTGATTTCTCAATACCTTTTTCGGTTTTGAGCATGTTTACCACTTTTGCCTCAGTAGCAATGGAAGCATGGTCCGATCCGGGTACCCAGCAGGCATTAAAGCCGCTCATACGAGCCCGGCGCACTAATATATCCTGCACGGTTTCATTCAGGGTATGTCCCATATGCAGCACACCCGTAACATTTGGCGGAGGTATTACAACTGTAAACGGAGGACGGTTGTCCGGTTTGCTCCGGAAATAGCCATTATCCATCCAATACTGATACCATTTGCCTTCAATAGCAGCAGGTGTATAATTTTTAGAAAGTTCCATGCTTGCGGTATAACATTTAAATAAGTCTGCAAAAATAAGAGAATAACCGATTAGAATGACCACCGTTTTATGGTGAAGGGGCATTATGGACACTTTTCTGGTCAAATTTTATCACATAGAATCTATCCAGTAACGAGAAAACAGGCTTTATTAACACTTTTCCGGTCAAACCTACCGGATATGTAGGAAAATATGCCGGAAATGCATTACCGGTTGCAGAATCAGGGGAAGGGAAGTAGTTTTATTGGGTTGATGTTAATGCCGGATTTGAGAACCTTGTTATTAACCGAATCACCTGTCTATTACAGACAAGGATACAAGGATAAATAATAAATACAGGAAGGATAAAGAGAATAGATTTCGATGATTATAGGTAGCACAAAAGCTACCATGATTAATCTGTCATATAATTTAACCCCAGAAGAAGCTTCAAGAGAAGTCCCCTGTTTGCCGTTAACAGGGGACTTCCAACGGAGCAAGCTATTTTCTTCATGTACATAACTGTTGTTATATCCATCTACGCCGGAGCAAATTATTTTTCCATTTTTAGAAGCTGAAAATTAATGTGTTGATGAATCGCGATTGTTAATGATCAATAAATACGCCTTATCTGCCGTGAATTCCAGGTGAAGCAAAATAGAGATCTGATCTAAAATCTTATTCTAAAGCTAAATTAAGACACTAAACAGGCAGATACAGAGTATTTATTGATCATTAACAATCTAAAACTTGCCAGCAACAATCATTAACAATCTATTTCAAACCAACAACAATCTATTCCATACCAGCAATGATCTCACAGGTTTTTTCGATCATTTCATGGGTAACATCCAGATGGGTAACCATTCTGACCTGTGTATCAGAAATCGGCATTACCAGGACCTCAAATTTTTTCAGATAGTCGGTAAAGAATCTTGGATTCCAGCCTTCCACTATATCAAAGATCAGGATGTTGGTTTCTACCGGTAACATATGACCGACGAAAGATTTTTCGAGTAATATCTTTGCGATCTGTTTAGCATGAAAATGATCTTCTGCCAATCTGACAATATGATTTTCCATTGCGTATATGCCAGTGGCTGCCATAAAGCCAGCCTGTCGTAATCCGCCACCAAGTTTTTTACGGATGCGGCGGGCCGCTTTGATGAACGCAGCACTGCCAAGCAGTACAGATCCCATAGGGCATCCCATTCCTTTATTAAGGCAAACGGAGATACTGTCAAACAACTGACCATAGGATTTAGGGTTTTGTCCCCCCGCCACCATCGCATTAAAGAGCCTTGCCCCATCCAGGTGGAGTTTCAGGTTGTTTTCCTGGCAAACGGTTTTGATGCGGGCTATTTCGTCCAGGTCATAACAACAGCCTCCGCCACGGTTTGATGTATTTTCCAGGCATACCAGGGAGGTAGCCGCTTTATGTACATCGTCCGGGTTAATGGCAGCTGCCACCTGTGCAGCGGTGATCATACCGCGTTCCCCTTCAATGGCGCGTACCTGGGCACCCGCATTAAAGGCAATACCGCCGCCTTCATAAATGTAAACATGCGCCAGACTACTGCAGATTACCTCATCGCCAGGCTGGGTGTGTACTTTAATAGCAATCTGGTTGCTCATAGTGCCCGAAGGGCAGTATAAGGCTGCCTCTTTGCCAAAATAATCTGCCATCATGGCTTCCAGTCTGTTTACGCTTGGATCTTCCCCGAATACGTCATCACCGGTGGTTGCATTGGCCATGGCCTGCATCATTCCGGGGGTAGGGCGGGTAAAAGTATCACTCCTGAAATCGATCGTCATCCTTGAAAAATTTGCAATGTATTGAACAATAAATTAGTGAAGTTATTAATTTGAATGTGATTACTTATCAATTGTTAAAATTTATTTAAACCCTTTAATTTAGCGACTAAAGGGCTATAAAATTTCGTTTATATAGAGTACTTTGTTACTAGAATGAAAAGGTTTGCGAAGATATTTGGCAGTACGGGCTATTAGCACGATCTTTGCAGGCTAATTTGTTAAAACGAAGATATCGGAGAGTGGGAATAGTTTGTAAGGTAAATATTTTAAATATTTCAACAAAATAATTCTTTCGATGTTATTCAATTTATAAACTAATAAACTTTCAATATGAGGCAACTTAAAATTGCCACCCAGATCACTAACCGTGATTCGCAGGCGGTAGAAAAATACCTGCAGGAGATTTCAAAGATCCCTTTGTTAACCCCTGAAGAAGAGACCGTATTGGCGCAACGTATTAAAATGGGTGACCAGAAGGCTCTTGAACGTTTAACTACCGGTAACTTACGTTTCGTTGTATCTGTAGCAAAGCAATATCAGCACCAGGGGCTTAGCCTCAGCGACCTTATAAATGAGGGCAATTTAGGTTTGATTAAAGCTGCGCAGCGTTTCGATGAAACAAAGGGTTTCAAATTCATTTCTTATGCAGTTTGGTGGATTCGTCAGTCAATATTGCAGGCTTTAGCAGAACAGGGCCGTCTGGTTCGTCTGCCGCAAAATAAAATTGGCACTTACAATAAGGCTAATAAAGCTTACATGGCTTTTGAGCAGGAGAATGAAAGAGAACCTTCTACCGAAGAGTTAGCAGAAATCCTGGAGATGTCTGAATCGGAAATTAACAATATTTTTCAGAGCAATACCCGTCATATGTCACTGGATGCTCCAGTACATGAAGCCGAAGATGTGGCTATGGGCGATTTACTGGAAGGTGGAGATATTACTGATGATGACGTAATGCGGGATTCACTCCGTGAAGAGATCCGCCGGGTACTGAAATCCCTCAGCCCGCGTGAAGCTGAAATAGTAAACGCTTACTTTGGTCTGGATGGTGAAAACGGCGCAACAATCGAACAAATCGGACAGAAGTATGACCTCACAAAGGAAAGAATCCGTCAGATCAAAGAACGCGCTATCAAAAGACTACAAAAAGCCCGCTACAGCGGCGCATTAAAATCTTACCTGGGATAATAGGTCCTGGACGAAGCAGAAAAAACAGAGCTGTTTGAAATGTTATAATACATTGTCTGATCTGATCATCTGCCATTACATCTAAAATCTATTATGTCTATAAATGCACCGGCTGTAAATTTTATAGCCGGTGTTTTTTATTATATGGGGATATGTATTTTTGCATGCACTATACCGATGGGGTACGTACATTCATAAATAGATCTTAACAATATTACATAGCAAGAAGTATGGAGACTAACCAACAGCAGGAGCATGTACATTTATTAATTATAGGTTCCGGACCGGCAGGTTATACCGCTGCCATTTATGCCGCCAGAGCTAACCTGAAACCGGTGCTTTACCAGGGAATTCAACCAGGAGGACAATTAACCATTACTACAGAAGTAGAAAACTATCCCGGATACCCCGAAGGAATTCAAGGGCCGGAAATGATGGTGGACTTCGAAAAACAAGCTACCCGTATGGGCGCTGATATTCGTTTTGGCCTTGCCACTTCAGTGGATTTCAGTAGCCAGCCGTATAAAATAACAATAGACGAATCAAAGGTGATGACCGCCGATGCAGTAATCATTGCCACCGGTGCATCTGCCAAATGGCTCGGATTACCATCCGAACAACGCCTGAACGGCAGTGGCGTGTCTGCCTGCGCCGTGTGCGACGGATTCTTTTTCCGTGGTAAAGACGTTGTGATCGTAGGTGCCGGCGATACCGCAGCAGAAGAAGCTTTGTACCTGTCTAAAATGTGTACCAATGTACACATGGTAGTACGCCGCCATGAAATGCGCGCATCCATGATCATGCAGGACCGTGTACTGAAAACCACAAACATCATGGTACACTGGAATTCTGAGACACTGGAAGTATTGGGAGATAAAAAGGTGGAAGCCGTAAAACTCCTGAATAATAAAACACAGGTAGAAACAGAGATCCCGGTAAGCGCATTTTTCGTAGCTATCGGTCACCAGCCAAATTCAGACATCTTCAAAGATGCACTGGAACTGGACGAACAGGGATATATCAAAACCGTTCCCGGTTCTTCACGTACCAGCCTGGAAGGAGTATTTGCCTGTGGCGATGTACAGGATAAAATCTACCGTCAGGCAGTAACAGCCGCCGGCAGTGGTTGTATGGCAGCCCTGGATGCAGAACGTTACTTATCAGCAAAAGAACATCAACAATAATATTTTCCAGAAGTAACAGGCTGTATCATAAGTACGATACAGCCTGTTTTTATTCGGATTATAGTCGTCGTCAGGGCTCTTAACGCCTTTAGCAGGTTTCAATAAATTCAAACTCCAGGTATGTTAACAATCGGCTTAGAGCAGGTACATTTCAGAGCCTTCCACGGTCTTTACCCGGAAGAACGCATCATTGGCAACGACTTCATCATCGATGTATCTGTTACCATTCCCGGTGTTAACCAAATAGACAGTATAAAAGAAACCGTTAACTACCAGGGGATCTTCACAATAGTAGAACGGATCATGGCCATCCCACAGCCATTACTGGAACAAGTAGTTTATGCCATTACTGATGCCATCAAACAAAAGTATCCGGAAATTCAGAAATCAAATGTTTCTTTACGAAAAATGAATCCTCCAATGGGTGCTTCCGTACGTAACTCAATGGTCACGCTTGAAAAAAATTACTAAAGGTGTGATGGCCGGTATATCATAGTTGATATTAAATTAGTATTTTTAATATGTATATAACTCCATCCTATGTTAAAAAACGTATTGGCCTTCGCTTGTCTACTGTTATTTTCCGGTGTTTTGTATGCACAGACTGCTGAAGAGCTTGTAGAACAGGCCTTGCAGCAGGAAAAACAAATGAAAGAGAGCGCTGCTCTTGCCTTGTATAAAGATGCGCTCAAGGTCCAGCCGGACAATATCCAGGCGCTGACAGGTGCCAGCGAACTTTGCTCCCGGGAAGGTTACCGTCAGAAAGACACTGATGAAAAGATCCGTAACTATGATGATGCAAAGAATTATGCTGATCAGGCTTTAAAACTGGCGCCGGAAAATGCTGATGCCAACTATGTAATGGCAGTGGCTATGGGACGTAAAGCCATGATAGCCGGCGCGAAAGAGAAGGTAGCCGCCTCCAAGGAAGTGAAGAAATATGCAGAATTGGCCATCAAATTTAACCCCTCATGCGCCAAAGCATATCATGTGCTGGGCAAATGGAATTATGAAGTGGCTAACCTGAACACCTTTGAGAAAGCCGCTGCCAAAATGTTATTTGGCGGCCTGCCGGAAGGCTCACTATCCTCCGCCATTAATAATTATGAAAAATGCCGTAAGCTGGATCCCTTTATTGTAGTGAATTACCTTGAACTGGCACGGGCCTATCTGGAGAATGATGAGCAGGCCAAAGCTATAGAAATACTTAAAAAAGCAGTATCCCTGAGAAGTGTTATTCAGGACGATGCCGATACAAAATCTCAATGTAAAAAGATGCTGGAAGGGCTGGAATAGAGTTGATTTGCAAGGGACTGAATCGAAAGTCACTATTTTTGGTTATTATTGTGCCATATTTAATGTATTAATAATGTCTGTTACATATAACATACATCCTGCTTTTGCAGTCGATGATGCTTCTTTACTGGAAACAGATCTTACTACCTGCCAACTGCTGGTGCTTATAGGAAGGGGGATTTTTAGTTATGTAGTCTATGAACCGGCTTCCAAAAGATTTGTGGCACTGAAATCATATACCTTTCTTTCACAGAAAAGTGGGGCTGTGGCTGACCTGGAAATGATAGAACAGGTGTTCGATGCCGACAAACTCTTATTCACCAGCTTCCGTGCAGTATACCTGGCTTTCGATGGGGGAGATAGTACGCTGGTGCCTGAAAAACATTACAATGCTTCTCTTAAAAAAGACTACCTGCAGCTGATCTACCCTGAAAAAACACAGGAAGTAATCCTGGCAGATATATTGCCAGACCAGCATCTGGTAAATATCTATGGTGTGGATAAAGACCTGCTGGGCTATTTACGCAAAGAATTCTCTACAGATAATACCCTGCATGTAAACTCCGCTTTGCTGAAATCATACACCTTTGATAATGGTTTCCGTGATATTAACGGAGTTGCCTTCATCGATATCCAGCAACATAAATTTACACTCACTGTATATAAATTAGGACAGCTGTTATCTCAGCAGGAAATTCTCTGCCAGACAGGATTGGATGTAGTATATCACCTGGTGAATGCCCTGCGGCAAACCGGATTGGATGAACAATATGCAAAAGTAAAAGTAGGCGGAGCCGTTACTGCAGATTCCCAGATCTATAAGGAATTACACAGGTTCATTCCTAAACTTGAATGGATGGAGCGCTTACCCGGTTTTGGATACATTCCTAAAATGCAGGAAATTCCCGGTTATTATTTCAACAATCTATATGCACTGGCTTTATGCGTATAATAGGAGGAGAGAAAGGGGGATTACACTTTCAGCCACCGGCCAATATGCCACATACGCGGCCTACTACAGATCTTGCTAAAGAAGGACTTTTTAATATCATAGAGAATAATCTCGACCTTACTTCACTTAAAACACTTGACATATTCGGGGGTACCGGTAGTATCAGCTATGAACTGGCTTCCCGGGGCGTAACCGATCTTACTACTGTTGAGAAAGACCCAACGATGGCAGCATTTATAACGAAAACTGCCGCAGAACTGGATATTTCTCTGAAGGTACATAGGATGGATGTGTTTAAATACCTCGAACAGTGTACCGAAAAATTTAATTTCATTTTTGCAGATGCTCCATATGGCATGCCTAACATTGACAAGCTCCCACAGATCATTTTTGAAAGGGAACTGTTAGAGAAGGAAGGATGGCTTGTACTGGAGCATACCCGCAACCTTGACTTTAAGAAATTTTCTTATTATCGCAGTGAGCGGAATTATGGCACCACTATCTTTTCTATTTTTATCAACAGGGAAGAACTGAAGAAGTAGTTATTCCAGGCACAACATATTAATATGGAACGTATCTGTTTATTTCCCGGCACATTTGATCCTATTACGTTAGGTCACACCGATGTGATAGACCGCGCACTCGATCTTTTCGATGAACTGTTCGTAGGGATTGGGATCAATTCAACAAAAGTTCCTATGTTCCCGCTGGAACAACGGATCCAGTGGATCAAAGAGATCTATAGTCATACACCTAAAGTAAAGGTGGTTACTTATGATGGACTGACCGCGAACTTCTGCAAACAGATCAACGCAAATTTTATATTGAGGGGGATCAGGGGTATCGCTGATTTTGAATATGAGAAAGCGATAGCAGATGTGAACCGTATGATGGACAGTAGTATTGAAACAATTTTTTTAAGTTGTACCCCGAAATATTCTACTATTGCTTCTTCACTGGTTCGGGATGTGCTACGTTACAAAGGTGATGCATCTCAGTTATTGCCAGCAGAAGTATTACACACCCTCAAATCAGCTATATGAAACCGATCTGGTACTCTTTAGATGTTTCTCTCGATCAGCTTAATGATTCTGGTAAAAATACCATGTCGGCACACCTTGGAATGGAGTTTACCGAAATCGGTCCTGATTACCTGCGGATAATGATGCCTGTAAATCATCTTACCCGGCAGCCTTATGGGCTTTTGCATGGAGGTGCTTCAGCTGCATTGGCAGAAACAGTAGGGAGTGTGGCTTCTTCACTGATCATAGATCACAGTAAGCAGATCTGTGTAGGACTGGATATCAACGCTAATCATATAAAAGGTGTACGGGACGGATATGTACATGCTATAGCCCGGCCATTACATATAGGAGCTACTACCCACGTTTGGGATATCAGGATCTGTGATGATCATAACAAACTGGTTTGCATCAGCCGGCTCACAGTAGCTATCAGGGATAAAAAAGAATAACGGAGATAACAGATCTGCCATCTCCGTCGTCCTGTTATTTACACCGGGTATCCATCTTTTTCAAATACATCTGCAATGTTCTGATAAGAGAACTTCAGGTATTTGCTCAAATGCTCGGGTTTTACCCATTGGATATCCAGAATATCTTCTTCAATCTGCGGGATGGTCAGTTCCGTTCCCGTAAACTGCATCTTATACCAGTGCGTGTGCTTCAGAATCTTCTTTTCCTTGTAAGTATAAAAATGAAGGGTTTCCGAGATTTTATGCTCCAGGGTAATACTGTGCAGGCCGGTTTCCTCTTCCACTTCCCGTAAAGCACACGTTTCCAGGTCTTCGCCATCATCCTGTTTGCCTTTAGGAAGATCCCACCTTCCACGACGGAACATCAACAGAATTTCTTCTTCAGGATTGGTGATCAGTCCACCCGCCGCAACGAGAATGCTGAAATAGCTTTTTACCTTATCCAGTAAACCGGTAGTATCCGGATTAATGAAAATGGCCGCCGGCAGTTTGCCCGTTTCGAGAGCCTGTAACGTACTCTCTATTATTTTCTGGTCCGGCAGGTTATATGATTCAGCACCTTTGTACTTCTCAGGCACTGCCTCAGGGGTAGCAGTGATGATCAGAGGTCTTTCGTTGAGATATATTATTGACTCTTTTTCCATGTTGCAAAATTAGTGTTGATTTAATCATTCGTCAATAATTCCTAATTAACTATTTTTGCTTTCTATGAGTAAGATCAGCGAAAAACAAGTAGCGGAAAAGCTATTGCAGATACAAGCCGTAAAGCTGCGTCCGGCAGAACCTTTTACCTGGGCTTCCGGCTGGAAGT
Organism: Chitinophaga sp. CF118; assembly: GCF_900112615.1. Lineage (GTDB taxonomy): Bacteria > Bacteroidota > Bacteroidia > Chitinophagales > Chitinophagaceae > Chitinophaga. The sequence goes on from NZ_FOMK01000011.1 coordinate 139,038, forward strand.
CGCCCATTTACTGCGACAACCGTAAAATATTGTCATTCCCATATGTGCGTGACTATGTTAAATCGGAGTTGTGTAACGTGGTATTTGAAACTTTTCCGGATGCTGCGGTAATAGCAGGAGTTGCCACCGGAGGCATTCCCCTGGGAGCATTGGTAGCCGATCAGCTGAAATTACCATTTATCTATGTACGTGCAAAAGCAAAAGAGCATGGTATGGGTAACCTGATTGAAGGGGTGTTACAGCCTGGTCAGCCGGTAGTTGTGGTGGAAGATCTGATCTCTACCGGGAAAAGCAGTCTTGAAGCAGTAGCTGCTATCAGGGCCGCAGGCGGAGAAGTTGTAGGAATGGTATCTATCTTCAATTATGGATTTGATGTAGCAGTAAAAGCGTTTGAAGCTGCAGGGGTTCCTTTCTACTCACTTAGCAATTATAGCGCCCTTATAGAGCTGGCCGTTGAAAAAGGAGTGGTGTCTGAAGCCGACCTTTCCACGCTGGAAGCCTGGAGAAGTGCGCCAGACAAATGGCAGTTGCAGAAAGTATAACCGTTCTTCAAAAAGCGGGTCATCAATTAAAGGTTATTTATTATATTAGGATTACAAAAAGTAAATTATGCGTATCATCAAACTTGTAATGGTGTTATTATTTGCGGGTGTAGGTGTTACTATGGCCCAGGCAAAAAAGGGCACAATGGTAACAGCAAAGATCGCTACCCCAACAGTACAATGCGAACAATGCAAGAACCGTATTGAAAAGTTCCTGCTGAGAGAAGAAGGCGTTGCCTCTTCCAAAGTGGACTATAAACATGGTATCACTACCGTGAAATTTTTCAGTGACCGCACTAATATAGAGAACGTAAAAACGGCTATTGCGAATGCGGGTTATGATGCTGACAATGTAACGGCAAATGAAGAATCTTATGCCAAGCTACCTACCTGCTGCAAAAAGCCGGAAGATGGTGGTGGAAAAGAAAAACACTAATTAAAGCTTCTTATAAGAAAAGTGTTCCGTAACCACGGGACACTTTTTTTGTGCCCTGTACCTATCTTATCAAGTAATATATTTTTAACTTAATATTATACTTATTTATTATTTTTGTACCCTGTACGGAACCCTGAGGGATATTTGAACAACCTATATTATTTTTTAAACCCTCAATTGAATAACCATATTAACTGTTTTAACCATGAAAGAACCTATATCTTATAAGAGAAGAGCTTATTGTTTCCACTAAGTATTATCCACTTACATTAATTATTCAGACACCCGATTGATATTTCCTGTCGATATCACTGTGGGTATGTTACATCATTTTTGATGCGGTATTGCTGTGCCGCCTGTGAAAGATTTTTTTTTAACCATAAACGTGTATTGATGAAGAACATCCAATTCAAATTGATTCCCATTCTGGGAATGGCAGTGTGTTTTACTGCCCTGGTATCCTGCTCAAAAACTGAGTTAGCTGCTAAACAGGAGCCAGAAACAGAAAAGAAAATCGAGTCAGATGAGGAAATTGCAGCACTTGAACTTGCTGCTGCTGCAAAAATTGCCTCACCTGTACCTGGTTACAAAGTAACCTACGCTTATGGCATCAGAGATCCCCGCTATGCTGCGGGATTTCATACAGGTGATGATTACGCTGCGCCAAGTGGCAAACCTGTAGTTGCTGTACTGGCTGGTAAGATTGTATGGTCCAATTCCAATGGAGGAGCTTATGGCAACTGGATTGGCCTGCGTGCAAACGGTCGTGATTACATTTACTGTCATTTATCGTCCCGTTCTGTAAGTAAAGGTGCTACGGTAAAAGCCGGACAGCAATTAGGTAAAGTGGGTGCTACAGGTAATGTGACCGGACCACATCTGCATTTTGAAGACAGACCAGCAGGTGGCGGTTATGGTAATGTGAGGAAGCCAAAATGGTAATGAGAAGAAATCGATAGCTCGGGGGCTGAGAAACCAATTGGTTCTCAGCCCTATTTTTTACTCTAACTAAAAGAAATTAAGCGGTTGCTTAGTTTCACATTTGATCGGAAAAGGCAAAAATACGCCTCCTTTACCCACCTTACAATTCCCCGTTGCCTTGATCGTTACCTCCTTATTCAGGAGAGCGCCAAGGGCATTTTTGAACACATTTTCCATATTGATCTCCAGTTTCACCGGAAAGTAAAAAGTATCTTTTGCCGGAATATAGATCATGGTATCCTGAACGGAATGGCCCACCTGGGTATCATCAAAGAACAGATCGAAACTGGCATCTTTCAGTTTCAGGTTAAAGCTGTTCGGATTGTAATAAGATAATGTCATTTCAACAATGCTTTTCTGGAACCCTAAGTTGCCAACTTTAAAACCAGCTACCCTCACAAATTGGAGATCCTTGACCTTTTCGCAGGAACTTACGATTCCCCATATTGCAAAAATGAAAATGCTCAGTCTGATATATTTCATGACAAAAGATGTAATTAATATGACAAATGGAGATAAGTAATTTCCATCAAACCTACATGAAAGTAAACGCATCTCAAAAGAAGGATAGAGGAATTATGAAACTTTTAACCTCACATTTCTTACTGATTCCTGTAAATCACACCTCTACCTAACATTTTACTTTAAGTATAAAACTCCTTGAAAATGAACAAAAAAGCTACTAAATAGTTTAGTAAATTTGCAACCGCCTGACCTTTTACTTTAAAGTTCGAATTGCTAAATTCAATAGCATATTTTTAACTTTTCTATGAATTGTTTTTCAGAGACTTAGAGTTAATTGTTAAGTAGTTAATGATAAGTCGCTCAGTAGGTATAAACACAGGTATTTACACAGTAACCACTAAATTTTGACTATATGGCAGTTGATACAGGAAAAGAGACATTACTAATTGAATCACAATACTTTCCGAATCTTTCCTACTATAAAACTTTAGTTAAGAGCGATATATTATTGATAGAAAGATATGAACACTATCAGAAGCTGAGTTTTCGGAATCGTTGCTATATTGCCGGACCAAATGGAAGCATCCTTTTAAGCGTTCCTTTAGCCCGTGGAAAAAATCAGCGGACGGTAATGAAGGATGTAAAAATCAGCAATGAAGAAAAATGGCAGGGACAACATTGGAAAACTTTAGTATCAGCTTACCGCCGGTCTCCCTGGTTCGAATATCATGAAGAGGCATTAGGGAAATTATATGAGCGGCCTGCGCAGTTTCTGCTCGACTGGAATATGGCTTGCTTTGAATGGGCTAATGATGTGATCGGTTTATCCCATCCGGTATCCTTTACGGATGAGTATGAAAAGGAATATGCTCCGGGTACCGGTATCACCGACCTGAGAGATACGATGTCTCCCTCAGCTGTTGCTTCCCCGGAAGATACTCCTGTATATACCCAGGTTTTCCAGGAAAGGACCGGATTCATTCCCAATATGAGCATCCTGGATCTCATTTTCTGTGAAGGAAGACGTAGTCTGGAGTTATTAAGATAGTAGAAATTTAATATGTGTAAAAGGGGTTAATATATTGGTATGGAATGATTTAAGCTAATATTTAACCGTTTAAAAAAAAGTGCAAGTTTTTGTCTAGTCAATTGGACAAAATATTTAGCTTTGCAACCAATTTTGCTGGGTTTCGAACTGACGTAGGTGTGTAAACCAGGAGTTTTCCAGCGAGGGTTGTGATTGCTTTTTCTAATCCTAAAATTTTTCCGGGTTTTAAATGAACAGCACCTACACAGATCTCGTTAATCAAACCTTTGAGTTTCCACAAGAAGGTTTTGATGTAAAGAACAACTACCTTCAATTCAATGACCTGAATATCAAGGCTTTGATTGATAAGTACGGGACACCTTTTAAGCTGACTTACCTTCCTAAAATAGGAATGCAGGTAAATAAAGCCAAAAAGATGTTCCAGGATGCGATTAAGAAGAACAAGTACGATGGTAACTATTATTACTGCTATTGTACCAAGAGTTCACACTTCTCCTTTATAATGGAGGAGACACTAAAGCATGGTGTGCATATTGAAACGTCCTTTGCATATGACATTGATATTATCAATAAGTTATATGAGCGTAAGAAGATCAATAAAGAGACGTTTGTGATCTGTAACGGTTATAAAACAAAACCTTACACCCGGGCAATTGCAAAATTGATCAACAGCGGGTTTAAGAATGTAATACCGGTATTGGATAACAGGGAGGAACTGGAGGACTATAAAAAGTTCATCCGTTCAAAAGATAAAGTAAAACTCGGGCTGCGCATTGCTGCAGAAGAAGAGCCTAGCTTTGACTTTTATACTTCCCGTCTTGGAGTGCCTTCCCGCGATGTGCTGGAGTTCTATGTAGACAAGATCAAAGGGAATGAGAAGTTTGAGCTGAAAATGCTTCACTTCTTCATGAACAAAGGTATCAAGGATGATATTTATTACTGGAGCCAGTTTAACAGGGTAATCAACCTGTACTGCCAGCTAAAGAAGATCTGTCCTGAACTGGATAGTATCAATGTTGGCGGTGGCTTCCCGATAAAGCATTCTCTCGGTTTTGATTATGATTACAATTACATCGTGAATGAGATTGTAGCCAATATCAAAAGCATGTGTAAGAAGAATAAGGTACCTGTACCGGATATTTATACAGAGTTCGGGTCCTTTACCGTTGGCGAAAGCGGTGCGGTAATTTATAGTGTGGTAGGAGAAAAGATGCAGAATGACAGGGAAATCTGGTATATGATAGACAGTTCGTTTATCACTACTTTGCCAGATACCTGGGGTATAGGAGAGAAATTCCTGATGTTACCCATTAATAAATGGGATCAGGAATACCAGGAGGTCCACCTGGGAGGGTTAACCTGCGACGGATATGACTTCTACACTTCTGAAGAGCATATTAATGCAGTGTTCCTTCCAAAACAGGGAAATGATGAGCCGCTGTATATTGGATTTTTCCATACAGGTGCTTACCAGGATCAACTGAGCGGTTATGGCGGTATCAAACACTGCCTGATCCCATCACCTAAACACGTAATTGTAGGATATGATAAGAATGGGCAGCTTAAAGATTGGCTGTATGCTAAGGAACAGAGCGCCCAGAGCATGTTAAAGATTTTGGGTTATTAAAAAAATGGGTTAGTAATCCACTTACATACCCCGCGACTTTTCGCGGGGTTATTTTTTGCCCATAATTATAGTAAAAAAAAGAGCTCCCCCGCATTTACAGAAGAGCCCATTCCACGGCATAGGTTATATCAAAAGCATATAGGAAAATAAGACAAAGGGATAAATATAGTTGCGTATAGGGATATAAGACAAAGAAAGGCGGAGGGGTATAAGGAAAATAAAACAGTTGTACTTTGATGGAACAAAGATAGGCTGCCCCAGGGGACTAAGAAATACCCGAAAGTTGTAATTTTCCTATAGTGATATTGACAGTTGGGATGATGTTATTAATCCTGCTTGTAATATAGTGGCATCATTAAGCTGGTCATATCCCTGTAAACTTGTAGTAACAGACCATATTACTAAGCCCTGTTATACATGAGTGCCCTCACACAGACGTGTAGTGAGGGGTTAGTTCTCCGGTTGACGGCCCGCATCCAGGTAATCAATAGCGCTTTCACACTGTTTTTCAATCTCTCCCAGGCAGGCTTCCAGTAGTTCTCTGTTGCCATCCAGGTACTTGGATTTGCCGGAACGGGATAATCCTTTCAGGATAATGAACTGTTTGGTAAGGTGCTGATTCAACAGGGAAGAGTGTTGCTTTTGCTTCTGCAGGCTAAGCGCCTCCTCAAAAATAAATATGTTCCGGTAATGTGCCCCCAGCACCCTTATCAGAAAAAGTATATATAATCCGGCCAGGATGGGCATGCTGATAATGTTCTGTTCCGCAGAATAATTCGGCGTGGCAAATACGGCCAGCTGATTTACGTTCACCCACACTGCCAGCCCAAGATAACCACACAGCAGTGCGCCCATTAAAAGGGTAGTGGCCAGGTTGGTAGTTATATAGCAGAACAGAATACTTAATAACCATATCATAGTATACCGGGGGGAGGTATCCTGATTATTTAAAAAAGACGAAGCCATTGGGACGAGCATCGTACTTAAAACAGCAAAGGTACTAACAGTTTTGTAAGGTACCCCCTTTTTAAGAAGTAACATGCCTAAGAGCAAAAGCACCAGGAAAACCGGCATTAAAAGTAAATCTGTGGTATTTTGGTTATATAGGCCAATTAGCGCTTTAGGTATTAAAAGGAGGATATGGAAGAAGAGATAATCGAATATAAGCTTATAATTACAGTGTTCACGGTTGTCGGTAATTGACCGCAAAGCATTGCCTATCACTACATTTTCAGTAGCGGAATAGACTTTAACTGTCAGGGATCGTATCCTGTTAAATAATTGCGGCATAGGCCTTATGGTTATATGGCAAATTATTCTATAAAAACAGGATACTTGTTAAACGTTTGTGTGAATTATGTAAATAGGGCAGAAAAGGGGGAAAATAAAAAGTCCCTCCCGGAAAAACCGGGAAGGGACCTGTCCTTATACAACCGTATCACTAACCTTTTACTCTACAACTATTGCTTTCACCGGATCTTGTATATTCTCTTTCTTTGATAAAGTCACCTTTAAAATACCATTTTCGTATTTCGCCTGAATTTTAGTGGCGTCTACCTGTTCATTTAACGTAAAGGAACGTTTGAAAGAGCGGTAGCTGAATTCACGACGGATCTGTTTCTGGTTTTCGTCCTTGGTTTCGGCTTCTTTTTCTGCGCTAATGGTTAATACCTTGTTTTCAAGACTGATCTTGAAGTCTTCCTTGTTTAATCCTGGTACCAGCACATCCAGGGAATAAGCTTCTTTGGTTTCATAGATATTTACCGGAGGATGAGCACCAAAAAAATCGGCGGTATTGAAATCATCCTTAATAAATTTGTTAAGATTGGCATTATTAAAGATCTCATCTACGATGCCACCAAATGATTTTACTACGGGAGCGTGGTTGAATTTTACGAATGTCATAATTATAAATTTTAGAGTTTGTTTTAAAAATTTTCAACACTAACTACTAAGCAAATGGGATACCATGCCAATAAACCCTGCTATTTTGCTAGTAAAGCCTAATTTAGTCGGACTTTTTGTCTTGTTTCGATTTCAATTGTAGACAAAAAGTCATATTCATTCAAGTTTTTCTATTTATCCCCCGATTGATTAACTTTGTAAAAACTTAAGAACAAAAAAAATTGCATTAATATGTATCCAGCAGAATTAGTAATGCCAATGAAGGCAGAGTTAACAGATAACGGTTTTGAAGAATTGTTGACATCTGACAAGGTTGATGAAACATTAAAGAAAGAAGGCACTACACTGGTAATGATCAATTCAGTATGTGGTTGCTCTGCAGGTACTGCCCGTCCGGGTGTACTGCTGGCTGTAGCACACAGTGAAAAGAAACCAGACAGGCTGACTACCAGCTTCGCAGGTTTTGATATAGCTGCTATCCAGCAGATTCGTACTCACCTGTTACCTTATCCTCCATCTTCACCAGCTATCGCTTTATTTAAAGATGGTGAACTGGTACATTTCATTGAGCGTCATATGATTGAAGGACGCCCTGCACAAATGATTGCAGCTAACCTGGCAGATGCTTTTGAACAATACTGCTAGTTGCTGACGGATAACGGGATGCTTAATACAGAACCCAGATTAAGTTTTTGTATTAAGCATTTCGCGTTAAGTATAAATATCATTTGGAATTTGTAATTTTTCCAGCTTACTTTGGTGGTTTGATTTTCCTTTAGACTAATTCGGCTTTGTTCATAGGGAAATTTCAGATCACCAATTTTTTTTGGCTATGTATCCTAATCTATATTACGCATTCAAAGACCTGTTAGGTCTTGATCTTCCTTTTCTCAAACTCTTTCAGACATTTGGCTTTTTCGTGGCTATTGCTTTTCTCGCGGGAGCATACATTTTATCCAGCGAATTGAAAAGGAAAGAGCAAATGGGATTGTTACATGGTATTCAGGAGAAAATAATTATTGGTAAGCCAGCGGGTATTTCAGAATTATTGCTTCATTGCATCCTGGGTTTTGTACTGGGATTTAAAATAGGAGGAGTAGTCTTTAACTGGGCAGAAGCATCTCAGGATTTCCAGTCCTATATATTATCTGCTAAAGGAAGTTTTTTAGGAGGTATTATCCTGGGAGCGGTTTTCGCATTCATGAAGTACAGAAGTGCCAAAAAACAGGAACTGACTAAACCGGAAGAGCGTACTATGATGGTAATGCCTCATCAGCGGGTACCCGATATTACAGTGCAGGCGGCTATTGCCGGTTTAATAGGCGCCAAGATCTTCCACAATCTTGAAAACTGGAATGACTTTGTACAGGATCCGATAGGAGCCCTGACCTCTTTCAGCGGATTGACCTTTTACGGGGGACTTATTGTAGCGGCTATAGTGATCATCCGCTATGCTAAATCTAAAAATATCAACATCTTACACCTCATAGACAGTTCTGCTCCTACATTAATGCTTGCTTATGGCATAGGACGTATGGGCTGCCATTTCTCGGGAGATGGTGACTGGGGCATTTATAACAGTAGTTACATAACAGATGCTACCGGGCATATAACCCAGGCAGATCCTTCAAAATTCCAGGAAGTAGTAAAAGGAAGTGAGCAGTTCTTTACACGGCAGTACGCCAGTCTGGAACAAATACCGCACGCACCTTTTGTGAAACCGGATGCACTGAGCTTTTTGCCTGACTGGTTTTTTGCTTACGGATATCCGCATAATGTAATTAATGAAGGAGTGCAGATGGCTGGTTGCTCAGGTAAATACTGCAGTGTATTACCAGTATCCGTTTATCCTACAGCCCTGTATGAAATTATTGTTTGCCTGTTATTATTCCTGGTATTATGGGGCATTCGTAAAAAGGTGAATGTACCGGGTGTGGTATTCGGCATCTACCTGATGATGAACGGTGCAGAAAGGTTCTTTATAGAAAAGATAAGAGTGAATACTAAATATGATATTTTCGGATTTCATCCTACACAGGCCGAAATCATTTCTACTTTAATGGTAATAGGCGGAGCAGTGTTGATCTGGTATAGCCGTAAAGTATTTACAGCAGCTAAAACGAGTTCCTGATTATGCAACGCCATTCTACTTTAATTCCTTTATCGCAGGAGCATAAACGCCTGCTGTTCGTATGTCGCTATCTGAAAAAGGATGCGGCTCCCTATGAAGGGTTTCCACTTGAAACAGATGCTAAACTGGCCTACATTGTAAAAGTATTCCAGGAAGTAATGGTGCCACATATCCAGAAGGAAGAATATCTTTTTGAGGTTTGTCTGGGGAAAAACGAAGAAATCGATGTGCTGATCCGGGAACTGACACTGGATCATCAGCGGATATCCAGGATGTACAGTGCCCTGACTGAAAATACAGATATGATAGCTGCTATGGACCTGCTGGCCCGTAGCCTTGAGGAGCATATCCGGACAGAAGAAAGGGTTCTCTTTGAAAAAATCCAGGAAGTATTGCCCGATGTGCTTGAGAAGATTGACTGGGAATAACAACGACTTATTATATAAGAGCCCTGCAATTTTAAATTGTGGGGCTCTTTTCATTTGCGATGATATATATAAGATATACCCTGAACTGGTAACAAACGGGAATCAGATATAAAGTAAACAGGCTCATCCTACGTTCATCCTACGTTAAAAACGTAGGATGAACGTAGGATGAGCCTGTTTACTCCCTGTTAAGTTCCTTTCTGATATGAGTCTGAGTAATATTCACAGTATTGAAGATCAATAAAATCCCCCTAAAATCTGTAACTAAATTCCTCTCAGGGCGTCTTTAATTAAAAAATTACCACTCATCCCTTTCCCAGGACCGTTTATGTAAGACTAAGTATTATGCAATACACAGTACATACCTTTACACTGTAGTTGATAAAGAAAGGAACTGTAGAAGTAAAGGAACTATACATAATAATACTTTAACTATTAGTTTTTTATAAATAATAATCCTCCTTATATGAAATCTATCGCCATCTTTTTAGCCCTTAGTGTCGTGGTCTGTAGTATAAAAAAGACCTACGCACAAACCAGCCAGCCGGCAAAAGTGTCCGGGCAGGTAATGCAAAGCGGTAATAAACCCGTTGAATTTGCCACTATCACCTTATTAAAAGCAAAAGACTCATCCCTGGTAAAAGGTGCTATTGCTGATATCAACGGTCAGTATGAGTTTGAGCAGATAAAATCAGGCAAGTACCTGGTAGCAGCTGCTTATGTAGGTATGAAAAAAGCGTATAGTCCGACTTTTGAAATAAATGGTAATACTCCTGTAAAAGTACCAACGCTTTCTCTTAGCGCAGATGCCAAAAATCTGAAAGAGGTAAATGTAACAGGGAAGAAACCTTTTGTTGAGCAGCATCCCGACAAAATGGTGGTAAATGTTGAAAACAGTATCATCGGTGCAGGTGCTTCTGCAATGGAAGTTCTGGAAAAATCTCCCGGTGTAACTATTGATAAAGATGATAACATCAGCATGAAAGGAAAGAATGGTGTTGTTATTATGATAGATGGTAAGCTAACCAATATGAGTTCCCAGGACGTTGCCCAGCTGCTGAAAAGTATGCCTGGTAGTAATATCGACCAGATAGAACTGATCACCAATCCTTCCGCCAAATATGATGCAGCGGGCAACGCCGGGATCATCAACATCAAACTGAAAAAGAATAAAACAGTAGGTACCAACGGAAGTTTGAACGTGGGCAGTGCTTATGGACTTACTCCAAAATACAGTGCGGGCCTTAACGTGAACCATCGCAATGAAAAGTTCAACCTCTTTGGTTCTTATAATTATAACCACCGCGGAAACGAACAAAACCTTGCGTTATATCGTACGGGTACGGATAATGGAAAGTTTACCATATTTGATCAACATAACAAGATCACCAATACATCTGAATACCATGGCGCCAAGGTAGGTATGGATTACTTTATCAGTAAAAATCACACAATAGGTGTGATGGTAGATGCCGGTTTCAGAAGTTCAAACTCACCTGCTTTTGGTACTACATTGATCGGTGGAAGGGAATCCGTTGATTCAACATTGAAAACAAATTCAGAGAATGGTTCGCACTGGAGCCGCTGGGCATACAATGTTAACTACAAAGGTGTGCTGGATACAATGGGTAAAGAATTGAATATTGACCTGGATTATGCACTGAATAAGGAAACCAAAACGTCTGATATCTTTTCCAATACCTGGGATGCTGGCGGTAAGAACTTTATGCACGGTGATACTTCCCGCAGTTTACAACCATCTAAAATAGATATTAAAACGATCAAAATTGATTATGTAAATCCGCTGAAACACGAGGCTAAGTTTGAAGCAGGATTGAAGTTTTCTTTCGTAAAGACTGATAACAATGCCCGTTTCGATTCTTTACGCAGTAATAACTGGGTATATGATGTGAACCGTTCTAACCAGTTTATTTATAAGGAAAATGTGCAGGCAGGTTATATCAATTTTCACAAGCAGATTAAGAAGCTGAGTTTGCAGATGGGCCTTCGCGGAGAAGCTACACAGGTAGAAGGTAATTCTATAACGATTAACCGTAAAACGGATACCAGCTATTTTAACCTGTTCCCAAGTATATTCGTAGGTTACGCGGTATCGAAGAACCACCAGTTAGGTTTGTCTTACAGCAGAAGATTACAGCGCCCCAGCTACGAAGATCTGAATCCATTTGAGTTTTATCTGGACAGATACACTCTTTTGTCCGGTAACCCTTACCTGCGTCCTTCTTATGCCAACAGTATAGAACTGACACATACTTTCAAACAGTTTTTAACTACCTCTATCGGTTATACGCATACAAAAGATCTGATAACGCAGATCATAGAAGCAGGAAAAGATCCTGTGACCGGCGACAGCTCTGTTTTAAGATATAAATACCTGAATGTGGCCAAGTCGGACAACTTTACAATGAACATTTCTTTTCCGGTACCGATTACCAAATGGTGGAACAGCTTTACTTACCTGTCTGGTAATTATAGTAAATATCAGACAATAGTGAATAATCAGAATGTGAGTATTAACGGTGGTGGATTTATGGCCCGTACACAGCATTCATTTACTCTCCCCAAAGGGATCTCTACTGAGGTGAGTTTCTTTTACCTGTCCTCACAGATAGCAGATGAAGGGTTGTTTAAGATGAAGCCGATGTATGCAATGGACTTTGGGATATCCAAACAGGTGTTAAATAAGAAAGGTTCTGTGAAGCTGAGTGTGAATGACGTTTTCAACAACCAGGTGTTCCGTGGAACTTTTGAGAATGCCGGCCGCTACAGCTCAGTAAGGAGCAAATGGGAAAGCCAGCAGGTGAGGTTGAATTTCACTTACCGTTTTGGAAGTACCAGTATTAAGGAAGCAAGGAGCCGTAGAACAGGTTTGGAAGACGAGCAGAACAGGGTGAAGAGTAATAATTAGGTTCGACCTAGGTTTTAGGTACATATAAGGATGGATAGGACGTGATCTCTCGTTAGATCGCGTCCTTTTTAAAACTCTCAACAGACTGGTTATCAAGGTTTATAGACTGAAGCAGGAAATTATCCTCAAAAAATCTTCCTGTCATGTGCAACCTTTTTTCAAAATAATGTCTTTATAATGCAAGCATCTACCAACAACTTGAACCAGACAACGATAACAGACCACCTGGTTGACAGGTGCAAAAAAGGCGACGTGCACGCTTTCCGGGAATTGTACAACGCTTATTCGGCGGCTATGTACAACATCTGTCTGCGTATGACGGGAAATGCCGCAGATGCTGAAGACACTCTGCAGGAGGCTTTTATGCAGATATTCAAGAATATTGAACGTCTGGAAAGTGCCAGCAGTGTAACCGCCTGGATCAAGAGGATAGTGGTGAACCACTGCCTTTCCAGGTTGCGAAAAAAGAAAGTGTATTTTGAAGAAGTAGATAATATAGACTTGGTAGAAGAGCAGGGAGGAATAGATGAAGATAGTTTTGCCTGGACGGTGGCCGCCATCAAAGATGCGATACATATATTACCGCAAGGTTACCGGACTGTACTTAACCTGTATATCTTTGAGGAATATTCGCATAAGGAAATTGCCGCAATGCTGGATATTTCTGAGTCTACAGTAAAAACACAGTATATGAGGGCGAAGGATAAAGTGAGGCAGATCGTTAAACAAAAAAATGTAATTCGCTGATGCCAGAAAAGAGTTTTGAGGATTTTATCAGGCAGCACCGTCCGGATTTTGAGGAGCATGGGCCCGGACCCGGTGTGTGGGCACAACTTGAAAAAGAGCTGAGGCCCCCCAAAAAGGAAACGATTATACAGCAGTTGGGCCGTCACTGGTTAAAAGCGGCGGCTATTCTGGTACTTGTTGTAAACAGTGTGGTAATCTATCAGTTCCTACAGATGAAGAAGGCGCAACATCTGGAAAATGTATCGCCGGAGTTGCAGGACGCAAAGATGTATTACACTTCTCAGATTGAACAGCGGCTACAGGATATTAAAGCCTATCCCGCATCTGTGGTAGGACTGGACAGTTCGGCCCGTAAAGAACTGGAGTTACGTAATGAAACTTACCAGGTACTCGAGGCAGAATTAATACAAAATCCCGGTAACGAACGTATAAAAGCAGCTATGGTACATTATTACCAGTTAAAGCTGGACCTGCTGGATAAAATATTGGACGAGCTGAAAGAAAAGCAGCCTGTTATACAAAAGCAATCTAACTATGAAAGAGAAATTTAAAATACTGATACTGCTGTTATTACCAGTGCTGGCGTTTGGTGAAAAAGGAAACAGTGAATACAGAAGAACTATTGTGAAAGAGATCAATAATGCCAGTAACACTACATTGACGATTTCGAATAAATATGGAAAGGTGATTATCCATACCTGGTCTAAAAACGTTATAAAATCGACTGTTGTTATTACAGGCTTCGGTAAAAGTGTAGATGAGGCTAAGGACGTTAACAGTATGGTAGATATTACTACTAACACTAATGGTAACACGACGAGTTTTCAGACAGTGTATAATCCTTCCGGATCGGGCAACAAATGGTTCTCCTGGGGGAGTGGAAAGAAAGATTCCAAGGATTATGTGAACATTGATTATGAGTTATACGTTCCTGAAGATCTTACCAAAATAGTTATCGAAAACAATTTTGGAGATGTGATTGCAGATGTACTTTCTTTTCCTGCGGTCATCAATATGAACTATTGTAATTATGATATAAAGGAAGCGCAGAAATCACTGGAAATGCATATGAATTATTGCCAGAAAGGGAAGGTAGGAAAGGCAGATGCATTGATAGTAAAGGCTAATTATTCAAATATCCGGAGTGAGTCTGTCGGCTCCCTGATGGCGAGTTCCAATTACAGTGAATATACATTGGGATCGGTAGGAAAGATGGAAGTGAAAGGTAACTATGATGAATATACTATTTCGAAAGTAGGAGTTATTAGTTCCAGATGTACCTATACAAATTTCAAGATTGGTGAAGTACTGGCAGAAATAACTGCGAACCTGGTGTACGGAGATCTGTCTGTAAAAAGTATCGGACAGGGATTTAAGAAAGGGGATATGCACCTGACCTATACGGATATTAATCTGGGATTCCAGCAGAACGTTGCTTTTCAGATCAGGGTAAACCTTACCAGCGGAGATCTGAATACTGGCGATCTTTCATTTAAAAATGTAACTTCTATTAAAAAGAGTTCCCAGTTATCTTATACTGGTTCTACTGCCGGAGCCGGCGATCAGTCACCTTTACTGGCTATTCAGGGAGTATACAGTGACATCGATTTAGACAGTCACTGATCATTCAACATCTTCTTTAAAACGTTAAAATCCTAATTATGAAAATGCAACATTTGGGCCGGTACTTCTATGTGCCGTTAGCGATCGCTTTGCTTGTACTTTCCGCTTTTACAATTGACATCCGTAACGAAAAAGTAAAGGGTAGCGGAAACATCAAACAGGAAGTTCGCACACAGAACCCTTTTAAAAGTATCAGTACTTCCGGCAATTACAATGTATACATCCAGCAGGGAAGTAAGCGTGATATCCAGATAGAGGCAGATGATAACCTGCTTCCTTATATTGTCACTACAGTAAATGGTAGTGAATTACAGATCAATACCAAAAAAGGGTATGAGATCAAACCTACTAAAACGGTGAATATCTATGTAACTGTTGAAGAACTGGAAGAGCTGAACTCGAGCGGAAGTGGTGGCTTTTACAGCAAAAGCAGCCTGAAGGGGAATAAGGTGGTATTTTCTTTCAGTGGTAGTACAATAGCAGACATGGATCTTAATTCGAATGTATTGGATGTAAGGATTTCCGGGTCCAGTAAGGTAAACCTGAAGGGGAATGTACCACAAACCAAGTATGGTATTTCTGGTTCTGGTGATATAGATGCATTTGGTCTGCATTCAGATAATGTGAAGGTAGAGGTTTCGGGCAGTGGAAAGTTGGATCTGTTTGCAGAAAAGAAGCTTGACATCAGCGTTTCCGGAATGGGAAATGTACGTTATAAAGGTAATGCATCCCTCAGTCAGTCGTCTTCCGGCATGTCTAAGGTATCAAAACAAGATTAAAGAATCAGTTGTTGGTCGCCGCTTGCAAGGCGACTATGTTACCGGTTGAAAAGGTAACATACCCCGGGTAATCGTCCCGGGGTTTTTGTTTCGGTGCTATTCAGTTATATTTGTCGTTCCAAAAGCGAATAACTGTAATAAAATTATTTTCAATTATGCCGTCCTTTGATATTGTTAGCAAAGTAGATATGCAAACGCTTGATAATGCTATAAATACCGTAAAGAAAGAGATCACTACACGATTCGATTTCAAGGGTTCCCCTGTTGAGATGGAATTGAATAAGAAGGATCTGACTTTGAATGTAGAGGTAGAGAGCGATATGAAGCTGACCCAGGTAATAGATGTTTTGATCAGCCGGACCATGCGCCATGGGCTGGATGCTACTATTTATGATCTGAGCAAGGAACCTTACCAGAGTGGGAAGGTGTATAAAAAAGAGATTCCTGTACGGAACGGGATTAAACAGGAAGATGCCAAGAAGATAGTGAAGTTGATTAAGGATTCCGGAACAAAGGTGCAAGCCGCCATTATGGATGATATTGTTCGGGTAACCAGTAAGAAAATAGATGATTTACAGGAAGTTATACAGAAAATAAAGGAGGCCAGCCTGGGAATTCCTTTACAGTATGTAAATATGAAGAGTTAAAAATAATTCGGTTACAGAGGTGTTAGATTTAAAAAATATTATTACCTTTGCACCCTGTATTATAATAATATTGGTATGAAACCAGGCATGGGCAATCGTGAGGGGTAGCATACGGTAACAAAAAGTAAATTTTTATTCAGATGAAACAGGGAATCCATCCAGAAAATTACAGATTTGTAATATTCAAAGATATGTCTAACGGTACTGCTTTTTTAAGTCGTTCTACTGCCAGTTCAAAAGAAATGTTGAAATGGGAAGATGGTAACGAGTACCCGGTGATCAAGCTGGAAATCTCCAATACTTCTCATCCGTTTTATACCGGAAAGAACATTTTATTGGATACAGCAGGTCGTATCGACAAGTTCAACAAACGTTACGCAAAGAAAGCCTAATCAGGCCCGTTTTAAATAATTAATAAAATCCCATCGGCTTTTTCGATGGGATTTTTTATTTTTAGCCTTTATGGAGCGGAATTACATTCTTTTCGACACACCCGCACGCGATTTGTTATTCCCCTTTACCCATACAAGACCGGTTGCGGCTTGCCGCGTGGGTATTCTTACTATCCGCGAGAAATGGGATCGCTGTTTGAATACGGGTACCAGCTACTTGACGGTTCCATATTTGCAGGAAAAGTATCCGCTGCAACAGATAGATGAGAAAACTGTGAATGTGTTGATCAATGGACATATTCTTCCCTCTGAAGCTTTAATACATGCTATTCATTCCCTGGAAACAGGGCAGGAGTTATATCAGGACAACCAGATACTGGCCAGAGTTGTAACAGGAGATGAGCTGGGCTGTATACAGTTGGCTTTTAAGACGAATAAACTGGGAATTTCCTCTAATAAAGTTCTTTTTACAGGTCTTCCTAAAGAGGAAGGTCTTGATTTAATTGAAACAAGAGTTTCTTTTAAAGGTCAGGTACAAGGGATCTATCTGCCCTGGGATATTACATTATTAAATGATCAGGCCTTACGGAATGATTTTGTACTGCTGACGAAAAACAGGACCTCTGCCCCCATACCGGATAATAACCAGGTAAGCGGGCGGGAGCACGTTTTCCTGGAGCCGGGAGCAGTTGTCAGCCATAGTATTCTGAATGCCACAACTGGTCCGATTTATATTGGCCGTAATGCAGAGATTATGGAAGGGTGCCTGATCCGCGGTGCATTTGCCATGGGAGAAGGAGCTACGTTGAAGATGGGTACTAAAATCTATGGTGCCACTACACTGGGGCCGGGTTGTGTGGGCGGCGGAGAGCTTAAGAATGTGGTGATGTTCGGTTATTCCAATAAGGGACATGACGGTTACCTGGGAGATGCTGTGCTGGGAGAATGGTGTAACCTGGGAGGTAATACCACCTGTTCTAATCTGAAGAATAATGGAAGTGTTGTGAATGTATGGCTGGAAGCGCGAAAGGAAGCCTGGCCGGCAGGTCGTAAATGTGGTTTGCTGATGGGAGATTACAGTCGTTGCGGGATAGGCACCATGTTCAATACTGGTACGGTGGCAGGTGTTTCCTGTAATATTTTTGGAGGAGATTTTCCTCCTAAATTTATCCCTTCTTTTTCCTGGGGAGGTTTGAAACAGGAGCCTTACCGGATCGGAGAAGCATTGAGAGATGCGGCTACCTGGATGCAGTTTAAAGGGCAGAAGCTGGGAGAAATTGAAGAGCGGCTGTTAAAAGCTGTATATGAATTAGTCAATAATTAATTATTCAATTAATATAGTGATACACATGAGAAAAAAAATTGTAGCTGGCAACTGGAAAATGAACCTGACATTAGCTCAGGGCGAACAGCTGATCAATGACATTTTGCAAACCGGCCTGAAGTTGAAAGAGGGTCAGGAAGTAGTAGTTGCTACTCCTTTTCCTTATCTGCTGAAAGCGAAAGCATTGTTGAAGAATAATCCGGGTTTTTACCTGGCTTCGCAAAACGTTGCATCTGAAAAATCCGGCGCTTATACGGGCGAAGTATCTGCAGAAATGCTGAAATCTGTTGGTGTGGATTACGTGATCATTGGTCACTCTGAAAGAAGAGAATATTTCCAGGAAAGTAATGCTGCATTGGCTAAGAAAATTGACCAGACACTGGCTAATGGTCTGAAGCCTATTTTCTGTTGTGGAGAGCCACTGGAAATCAGGAAGGCTGAAACACAGAACGATTACGTAGCTAAACAGCTGGAAGAGAGTTTGTATCACCTGACTGTAGAGCAATTGAAAGATGTGGTGATCGCTTATGAGCCTATCTGGGCTATTGGTACTGGTCTTACCGCCAGCGCAGCACAGGCACAGGATATGCACGCTTTCATCCGTTCTCAGATCGCTGCTAAATATGGCAGGGAAGCTGCATTGCATATGAGCATTCTTTATGGTGGTAGTGCAAAGCCTTCCAATGCAGAAGAATTGTTCTCCTGCCCGGATGTGGATGGCGGCCTGATAGGTGGTGCATCCCTGGTAGCTGCAGACTTTACTGCTATTATCCAGAAACTGGCTTAATCATACTGAACATAATAACGGGGCACTGTTCGCAATGGCGGGCAGTGCCCCGTTTGCGTTAATCTACCAGTTACCTGTATCACGAATTCACGTTCAAGATAGCGGGCAGTGCTCCGTTTACGTTAATCCCGTTGTTTGAATACAGAGGTGTTCCGAAGTCCGGCTGCCCTGTTAAAAAGGGAATTAGATCGTTAAGAATGCCGGCATGAGTCTCATCCCGGGAGAGGGGCCTCTCTTCAGTTAGCTTGGGATCATAAAAAAGTTAGCAATAAATACTAAGAAAATTAGTAAATGTGAAGATTAGTTGTATATTTGTGATGTCAATATTCAAATAACCAATACACTTTAAGTCCTAAACTTATTTGGTTATGCAAGCAAATAACAACATAGCATCCGAACAGGAAACATTGTACGATTACCTACTGATAGTAACACCAGGTACTCAGATTAACAATGATGTAAAAGCCATGAAAAAGCTGATAGCCCAGGAGCTGGGCATGAATGGCAACAGGGTTTCTGAGGCACATATCAACCTGTTCCGTTCAGAGTTTCCTGTAAAATATCAGGATGATTTTATCTACCTGTTAGACAATATTGCAAAGAAGCAATCAGGATTTACCCTGTATACTTCCCGTTTTGATCATTTTGAGCATGGGAATGACAAGCATACTATCTATGTAAATGTTGCTAATCCTAAACCGATGGCCGAGTTACATAAAAAGATCCTGCAGGAATTTGACATAAAACCGACTACATACAAACCTCATATAACATTAGCGAGAGCTATCAGTACTACTGAATTCGGGAAGGTATACGACCATTTTAATAACCAGATATTCGTCCGTAGTTTTCAGTGCAGGAGTTTTACATTGTTACGTAAACCGGCTACTGGCGGCAGTTATGAACCTGTAAAGGAATTCATATTTGGCAATGAAGTACATAAAGAGAAAACACTTTTCAATTATGCAGCATAATATGCCCGGTTTATTTCATCCTTTGTTTGCTTTTCCCTCAATTGTTCATTAAATCCCGGATAATAGTTAACCTGTTTATGTAGCTTTGATGCTGTCACTGCTGAAGGCATGCATATGCAAAAACTACATTCAACAATTACAGTTAAAGGAAGGGTACAAGGTGTTTTTTTCAGAGCCAGTACTAAACATACCGCCGATCATTTAGGGATCCGGGGAGAGGTGAAGAATCTGCCCGATGGTAGTGTATGGATAGCGGCAGAAGGAGAGACGCTCGCGATGGAATTATTTATAGCGTGGTGCTGGCAAGGCCCGCCTTTAGCAAAAGTGACGGACGTTACAGTTACAGCAGGTCCATTACAACATTACGAAGGATTTAAAGTAATGCATTAATTATCCTATGGACAGGTGGCTCCTGAGGGGGCCTGCTTTAATAAAGTAACTCCGTAAGAATTACCTGCTTGGGCAATACTTACGGAGCCTGTTTTTAAGCTATTTTACCAATCAATTGATTTACAATTTTCGGGAATAGATTTTCAAAAAAAGAAGGTGCATTATCCGTTTACCTCTGTTGTTTGTGTAGAAAAATATTTAAATAAATGGCTCCAAAATATTTTAATCCGCTGCGAGTTTACTGCTTACAGCCTTATCCAATGCAGCTTTAGGCACAATAATAGTTACTGTATTAATCGCAAAATATGGAATTGATACATTCATATATCCGCTGAAAGGTCCCGATTTCTCACCCCATGAGTTCTTGACAATGAAAAAGTCCTTACCCTCTTTGCTTTTGCCAATACCGGTAATATGCATCAGGTGATCATCTTCGGTAATTAATTCTTCATACAACTGCTGACGTCGGTTTTGTGTAAATGGTTTTTCTTCTGTATCAGGACTAAAAGAACTGCTTCTTCCGATAGTATCAATAGTGGGAAACAGGGCATATCCTTTACCTGTCATCCATCCTTTGTTACTGACATCAGCATCCCACAATACGGTATAACCTTTTGCCAGCGCTGTTTTGACAATAGAGATCATCTCATTGAGGGGAATGTTTAGATAAGCACCATTTGAAAAATTATCCGGTACTTCTACAATGAAAGATTTATAGAATGGATGATCGGAAAAAGAGGTAAGATTTACAAAATCATCCGGATTAAATTTTACTACTTCTTTCGCAAAGGTGAGTGGCGTATAAGTACGGCCATTATAGATAAACGTTGCCGGGGGAGCACCCAGGTACTGATCAAGTATAGCTGTCAGATGTGCCTGCCAGTTGTCAGGAATGGGTCTGTTAACCTTCAGTACGCTATCCAGGTAACTTTTCATAGCAGCTACCAGCGCGCCATGGTCATGCTGTGTTTGCCCTCCTTTAAGTCCGCTATATACACTTTCCGGCATAATGCCATAAGTCGCTGCTGCATGGATTACATCATGCCCGAGCCCGCCTTCATCAAAACGGGCAAATCCCTGACGGTGGATATAATTCTTCGCCTTTTCGATGTAAATGTTGCGTACGGTGAACATTTCGGATAAGTCCAGTGCGGGTAGTCCTTTACGCAAGCATTCTGATTCTATCAGAGAGGTAGTGGAAAAACACCAGCAGGTACCCGTCATAGACTGGTTCTTGACAGGTGTAGCTGGGTTATTCTTTATAACAGTTATATCCTGGGCCTGTGCTCCTATTGTAAAGAAGATTATCAGGATACCTATATAAGCTTTCATATAAAGTTTGAGGTTTAGGAACTAAAGATAAGGGGGAACCATCAAAAAAAAACGCTACTGCTGTATGAACGGCAGTAGCGTGGTATAATTGTTCAACAAAGGAGTTAGTCCTCGGATATATTGATCGTTAAGTTGTCCTCTTTACCAATAATGGAAAGTCCTTTAACATTCTTCAGCAGTTTGCTGTATTTCTTTTCTACAGCTGAAGATTGCACTACTCCATTCACTGTTAATACACCATTCTTTTTACTGATGGTATATCCGGCTTTAGGATCTATCAGCTTGTCTGCTGTCATCTGTTCTATTAATAATTTAAAGTCTTTATCAGAAGAGGTATTTGTTGTTTTATTTTTATTGTTGTTGCTAGTGCTAGTGCTAGTAGTCGTGCTCGTGATGCTATTACTGTTGCTATTGACTGTTACCCTGCTTTGCGATTGCGCATTTACTATTTCTTTCTGTGCTTTAGCGATTTCTTGCTTTACATTTGCCATCGCCTGTTTGTATTCCTCACTATTCATCACCTCCTTTGCATTGGCTATGTTCTTTTTTATTTCTTCGACGTTGAAATTAGCCATAGCAGCTTTGGCGCTTTCCATCCCGATGCGTACACTTTCTTCTATAACTTTTGGATCTACCGCTGTCTTTGCTTCCTGCATGCCTGCTTTGATATCTTCATTGATCTTTTTCCAGTCAATGTTTTTCATAGCAGTTTGCACATCTTTGTTAATCTTGTCCCAGTCTACATTTTTCATCGCGCTGGTTACATCTGCATTCATCTGTTTCCAGTCTATCTTTTCCATTGCTAGTTTTGCGGCTTCCATACCTGCCTTAGCAGCATCCATTTGAGCATTGGCAGCATCCATTTCATGATTTGCTTCCATTTGCTTCTCTTCTACCGCTTTCTTCTCTGCATCTTGTTTTTCCGCATTTTGTTTTTCTGTGGGAACGGTATCGCTGATGTAGCGTGCAAAATGGATAGGGCGAGCCACTATTCCAGGAGCGATTGGAGCTGTTACAGTAATTTTCGCAGGAGGAACTGTGCCTTCAGCTTTTGCACCTGAAGGATTGAGCCAGGCGATGGATATCAGGCCAACTGCGATGATCAGTACTGCTAATAATTTTTGAGTATAGTTAATGTTTTTAGTTTTCATTTCCATGATGCGTTTAATGCGGTGAAATAAGTGTTGTTTATTATCAGCTGCCGCCATCGCCAGTGCATTGACTGTTAACCGGTATTCCTCCAATGCTACCAGGGCTTTGGCATAATTCAGTGGTTGCACTTTACCTGCTATTACCAGGTCGTCGCAACAATGTTCCCTTTCAATGCGGATACTTTTTGAGATCAGCCATATGAAAGGATTAAAAAACAGGATGGTTTCAACAATGGATTGGAAGATATTCAGTAGATAATCATTGCGTTTGATGTGTGCCAGCTCATGAAGCAGAATAGCTTCCAGCTGTTCGGCTGTTAAGTTGTTAAACATGATTACAGGGAGTATGATCAGTGGCTTCAGGAAGCCGATCATAACAGGTACCTGTATATGTTCTGAAATAAGCAGTTTTACCTTTTTCGACAGCTGTAGCTGCAGCATCAGTTTGTCGAGATGTTTTTCCCAAACGGGATCTATGGGTAATACCTGTTTTCTTCTGATCTGCCGCAGGTGCAGGAGATCCATAACTAGTTTGATGGTCATACTTGCTACGCCAGCCACATAAACGACAGTCAGCAGTGGGAATAAGACTTCCAGACCGGGAAAGGCACCTGTCAATTCCTGTTGACTGTGATAAATAGCAGGCAGTTCAAGGGCTGTTTGCCTGACGCCGGTATCTATCATTTGTTGGGCAGCCTGGTGAATCTGTTGAATCGTTTGCAGTTGTTGCCAGAGGGTAATGATGAACCAGCTGAAAATGCCTGTCAGCGAAATAAAGGACAGGTTGTATTTTATACTGGCGCTGGCTTGTGGCCATATCATCAGTACCAGCCGTAAACAGGCATATACAAGTAATGCCTGCCAGAAAGAGTGGAGCAGGGCCCATCCAAAAGCCTGGATCAGATCTGCAGTGAAAGGAATTTGCGCAGTCATGATGGTTTTGTTTTTATGTGCCGCAACGCAGCAGGTTACTTTTTCTGTTGATTTTCTATCTCATTAAGGTATTGCTTGATCTTTTCCAGTTCTTCCTTTGAAGAATGGTGATTGCCTAATGCCTGGAGCACCAGTTGTGAAGCAGAACCATTGAACACAGTATCTATCATTTTATTCAGTAACTGTTGTTGTGTACTCTCCTGGGAAATAGCGGCTTCATATATGTGTGTTTTACTGCTGGTATCTCTTTTAAGCAAATTCTTCTCATGCATGATTTGCATCAGCTTGAGTGTAGTGGTATATCCTGCATCCTTTGTCTTTTCCAGGATTTCATGTACTTCCCTTACTGTGCTGGCACCTTTATCCCACAATATTCCCAATATTTCCAGTTCACTTTCTGTAGGTTTCGTCTGTTTAACGGTGCTCATAATTACAATGATTATTGATGTACGAATATCTTCGTATCAAATGTACGATACTTTTCGTAATTGCCAAATTTATGTTTGAAATAATAAAAAACAGGCATGCCACCCTTCTGTTCTGAAATCGTTCAGTAGAAGAGGTAGCTATACCTGGCGCAAGTAATATACTATTGATGAAATGAGGGCTGTGCTATTAAGAACGATAAGCGACAGACTGTTTCGTTGTTTTTAGCAGATCCTGCTTTTAGTAATGATGAGTGCCATTAGAAAATCCCGGCCTTTAAGCCTGCATGTATAGTGGGATTACTGAGTTTACTGTCTGTGATACCTGGAGTACTGGATCCCCGGATCAGTCTGTAAGAAGCGCCTATGTCAAACCGGAGATTTTTTATAATGTTCAGTTCAAGATTGGCAAAGGGTTCTACTACAAAAAAACCGCTTCCATCATGGTGAGTCGAATTATGATTATCACCGTCATCGAATCTGTATTTCTCTCTTCTGGATACACCGCCACCACCTATGAGCGTACCGGCAGTCCAGTGAATCAGTTTATTTGTATTATGAACGTACTCTGCTACAAAACCGGTATACCATAAGCTTAGATACTCTTTATTTCCATTGATATTTACAGTTGGCATTTGTATGTTGTTAACAAGTGACCAGCTACCTGCTCCAAGCATTATTTTGTTGTTTAGCAGTACGCCGCCATAGCCACCTACCAGTACTCCAAAATTACCATCAATGGATGTAAATTTAGTCGCAGGCGCGCCATAGGCACCTACTTTTGTTTTCCCTTGTCCTTTTCTGGAAAATAATGTTTCAGTTTGGGCATGCTGAGCCCTTGCCTGCTGTACTGTAATCAGTACCAGCAATGCCAGTAATACTTTTTTCATGAAATATTTTTTGTTGTTTGATGTGGTAGGAAGCTGACTAAAAAGCATTGCTTTTTAGTCAGCTGTATAATATAAAATCTTATTCAATTACTTTCTCGCTGCTGCTTACGGCTGAAGTTCCAAACCATCCAAGCAGTTTTTGTGTACCGCCTCCGGCTGTGACATTTACTGCATTGCATTTCACATTTTCCAATACTTTGGCAAACAGGCCACCGTTATTCAATTGTTCTTTTACCTGTGTAAGGAAGAAGTGGCTCTGATTGGTCAATGAGCGGATTTTAACGATCACTTTATCTCCCTTCTGGTATGGATGTTCTTCGTCTGTTATGCTTTCCTGTATGGGAAGTACAAAGGAGGCGCCATCCTGTACACTCTGATCAAAGTAACCATCTACCGAGAAGTCGTCTCCTACACGATGCCAGATATTATTGCGGTAGGAACGGATCCAGTAATAGTCTACCGCACCGGCAACATCCTTTGCATGGAACTTGGCATAATATCCGTCTTCCTCCACCGCATTCTCAGCTTTAGTTTTGTATTTGTAGGTGATAGAATCTATGGGAGTGTTTCTTTTAATAGTATCCACTGCTTCAAATGTTTCACCTTTATACACCACTCGTAACCGGTAAGCATGGCCGGTAACACCTACGGATATATGATCCCCTGCATTAAAAGTATATGCAGTGTCGGTAAAATTGAAAGCATATGTTATATCTGCTGTTTCATCTATCAGTGAAATGATTGCGTCCTTAATAACAGGAGCAGGTGTTTGATCTGTATATGATTGTACAGACTGCGTAAACCTGATAACCTGTAAACCTGGTTCATTTGTGATCCATGCATCCAGCACAGGGTAGGAGGTACCCTTCGCTATGTCAAGGTCTATTTTATCTTCACAGGCACTGAAGCCTGCTACCATCGCTAATAATATTCCGAGTCGTAACTTTTTCATATCTGTTTTTTGAAGGATGGTTAAAATTTAAAATTGTAAGTAATCCCTGGTATGATAGAGCCTATGATAGACAGACGTACTGCTTCTTTCTTGGACTGATCATCTTTATTCTGCTGGAAGTATATTGCATAAGCATTCCTTCGTGCATATACGTTATAAAGTGAAAATACCCATTCTCCTTTCCAGCGACGAAGTTGTTTGCCTTTGAGTGTATAAGATATGTCCAGTCTGTGGAAGGCAGGAAGCCTGTAGGTATTGCGTTTTCCAGTACTGTTATATGGAATATCCCAGTCCTGGAATTCCAGCCGGCTGTCGGCAAAGGTGCCAGGTGTACCGGAAGCGTATACCCAGTTGGCAGAAAACGTAGACCTTTTAGTAAAGTCGTGTGTGAATACAATATTCAGGTTATGAGTTCTGTCATAACGGTTCAGGAACCATTCATTTTTACTGATACCATTTGTTTGCCTTTCAGAGCGTGACAGGGTATAACTAATCCAGCCAGTAGAGGCACCTATTTCTTTTTTAGCCATCAGTTCCAGTCCGTAGGAGCGGCTATGTGAAGGCAGCAGGTCTGCTTCTATCAGCTGGTTAAGTTGCAGATTAGCATTGTCTATATAATCCAGCTGATGTTCCATGTTTTTATAAAACACTTCTGCCGATATTTCATATACATTGGATGGCGCATCATATACATAACCCAGGGTGTATTGATCTGCTACCTGTGGCTGTACATTGTTGGTACTTGGTGTCCATATATCCAGCGGGGTAGGAGATGCTGTGTTCGATAGCTGATGCATGTACTGGGTAGTACGGCTATAGGATGCTTTTAGCGCGTGATTGTCTGACAATGCATATCGTGCTGTGATCCTTGGCTCCAGGTAGTTGTACGCTTTGATCAATTCATTGGCACCATATTGTTTTGTACCAATAAGTGTTTTACGTATACCCGGTGTAGTATCATTATAGTAGTAAACAGTGCCTTTACCCAGGTATTGATAAGCAGAGAATCTTACTCCGTATTGTACACCAAACCTGCTGCTTGGTTTCCATTCGTGATCGATATAAGCAGCTGCTTCCAGTCCGTGTTGCTGCGTTAATTCCTTTACACTACTTGTTTCACCTTCTTCGCCGGTACCAGTACCAGGTTTGAAAGTATAGTAGAGTCCTTGTACACCAAAGTGTACACTGTTATGTGCATTGATGTAATATGTGAGAGCAGGTTTAACGCCGTAGTTGATGATATTGGATGTCCATTTGTATCTCTGATTATCTTCCCCTGCTTCTTTCTGACTTTCGTTGTTGAAGTCCAGACTGTAATCATAATTGCTATAGAAGGTAGTTACGTTCAGGAACAGACGGTTGGAGAATACATGATTCCAGCGTACAGTAGCTGTTTTATTTCCCCAGTTCATATTCACCTGTGTACCGAATCCGAATACATCACGTCCGAGGTATCCACTGGCAAACAGGGTATTATTCTTGTTCAATTTAAAGTTGACCTTCGCTGTTACGTCGTAGAAATTCAGCTTGGTATCTTTCATGTCACCTTTCAGGAAAGGTTTCATCAGGATGTCGATATAAGAACGGCGTGCCGCGATAATGAAAGATGATTGGTCCTTCTGAAGCGGACCTTCGATTGATAGCCTGCTGAAGATATTGCCAATACCGCCATTTACGGTCATATTCTGGTTGTTTCCATCTTTCATGCGTATATCAAGTACTGAAGAAGTTCGGCCGCCGTATTCGGCAGGGAAACCGCCTTTAATGAGGTTGATGCTTTTAACAGCATCAGGGTTGAATACAGAAAAGAAGCCCAGCATGTGGGTAGAGTTGTATACAGGAGCATCGTCCAGTAAGATCAGGTTCTCATCGGCAGCACCACCGCGTACATTGAACCCGCTGGCACCTTCTCCCACTGTATTTACACCGGGTAAGGTCTGGATGGAACGCAGAACGTCTACTTCACCCATGAAGGTGGGCATCTTTTTCAATTGTGCAATATCCAGCCTGTTGATACTGGTATTCAACGTATTCACTGCTTTTTCCTGTTTTGTGCCTTTTACAGTAATGGTACTTAACTGACTACTTGACTTTTCCAGTTTAATATCCAGTGTTTTATTGCCTTTGAGGGATACATTCATCTTAATAGATGTATAACCCACGTAAGAGAATTGTACTTCATGCTCACCTGCAGGCAGGGTCAGAGAGTAAAATCCAAATTCATTTGTTACGGTACCCAGGCCGGTACCTGCTTTTGAAACAGAAATTCCAATGAGGCTTTCTCCATTTTGCTGGTCCTTAACATAACCACTGATTGTGTACCGTTGCTGTGCCGTTGCATAATGTACCTGCAATAGAAGCAGGACAGGAAACAGCAGCATTGTTAACCTTGTTTTCATATAAGGGTCTTAATGTTTTTATATAGCAGCTAGCTGGTGATAGATAGCAATAGCTGTTTACGCATATATGACGTAAGCGGAGATAATTACCCCTATAAGGGAGAGAGAGATTTTTTAAGATATGCAGATTATTCTAATACAGTACATTGAAAACCCATATGTTGTATAAACTCTATGATAATTGTTTCTTCTATCCTCTGATGTTGGGGAACGATGCGCAACACCTTATCGCAATCCTCTAAATCAATACTACAGGCAATGACTTTGAAAGAGGTTAAAATGGCCTCAATTACAGTATTCTTATCTTGAATAGTACTAATATTCGTACAGAATATTCCAATCATAAAAGAAATATTAAATATTTAGGAATATTTTTGTGCAAATTTGAAGTACTTCGTCCGGTAAACTGTTACACGAAAAGGATTAAAATTTATATTTAACGGATTATTATGGGCTTTCAGATCACGAGTGACTCACATGAGTTATTATTTCAGGAAACTTTCCAATTCGATGTAGAGAAAATGTCTACTCCTTTGCTGATAGAAGAAACACAGCAATTGAAGCGTGATTTCGGGGAAGCTACTTTCAGAGAAATGTATTTTGACGGGTGTCATATTGCAGTAGGAGATGCGCAGGTATATCAAAACCTGCATATATTCTCTTCAGATAATATGGATGCTGTATCCCTGTTATTTATGGTACATGGGCAGGTTGATACAAATATAGAAGGTATGTTCGGAATTGCGGGCAAACGTCGTTTCTCTACATTGGAGCATAACCTGATCTATAATCCTTTTGATGCTGAAAATGCAGATGTGATCAAACAGGAAGACCTGGAGATGGTGATGTTGAGTTTCTCCAAAGAACGTTTCCTGGAACTGGCTGTTAATAATGGCCGGGTACTGGATGGCT
This sequence comes from Chitinophaga sp. CF118, assembly GCF_900112615.1. Taxonomy (GTDB): domain Bacteria; phylum Bacteroidota; class Bacteroidia; order Chitinophagales; family Chitinophagaceae; genus Chitinophaga. The sequence goes on from NZ_FOMK01000011.1 coordinate 168,187, forward strand.
TGGCAGATAAAGTGGCGGGAGGGAAAGCCATCTATCTGAATAAGAAAAATAATCAGCCAATTACTTCCCGGATGCTTATGATCCTGGATGAAATAAAAAAATGCGAGTTTAATGGTGGACTCAAGAAATTATATCTTCAATCGAAAATACTGGAACTGCTGGCTCTTCAATGTGAGCAGTACGAGCGTGTTACAGAGCTTCGTTCTTCAGCAGGTAATACTATTTCTTCGACAGATAAAGAAAAGATCTATTACGCCCGTGATATTTTACTGGCACAATTGCAGGAACCACCTTCTCTACAGGAATTGTCAAGGCTGGCAGGATTGAATGAATTCAAATTAAAATCAGGATTTAAACAGGTATTTGATAATACTGTTTTCGGTTATCTGAATGATCACCGTATGGAGCACGCAAGACAACTGGTACTGGAAGGAAGCCGCTCACTGACAGATATTGCAGATACATTCGGATATTCTTCTATCCAGCATTTCAGCAATTCTTTCAGGAAAAAATATGGAGTGAGTCCCGGAAAAATGAGATAGGATTTATGTTTTAATACATTTCTTTCCATGGCTTTTGCTTTATTCAGGTGGTGATGGCGGACTATATCCATTTAAGAGATGTAGCTGTTTTCCAAATAAGAAGAGGTTGTACCATCCTTTGATACAACCCCTGAAATATAAAGGATGAATTAGTAAGCTAAAGTGAATCTTTCCCTGATGTGTGCTGGTTTTTCCAGTTCATCAATCATAGCTACCGCATAATCTGCTGTGGATATTTTACTATCACCTTTTTCATCTGCTACTACCTGGTCTTTACCTAAACGGAATTTACCCGTACGCTCACCTGGTTCTATCATGATTGCAGGACTTAACACTGTCCAATCCAGGTCATTTTGCTGTTTGATTACATAGAAGGCATCACGGGTAGCAGAGGCTCCATCTTTCCATGCTGCCGGAAATTCTGGTGTATCCAGCACCTGTACACCGGGTTCTATTTCCAGACTCCCTGCACCACTTACTGCCAGTAACCGTTTGATACCTGCCTGCTTTACCCCATTGATAATTGCATGGATTGCTGTCACATAAGTAGCTGGATCATATGAATTGAAAGCGCTTATTACTGCATCATTTCCTGCAACCAAGGCGGCAACTTCCGGTGCATTCGTCACATCGCCCTTTTTAACCGTCAACTGGGGGTGCTTTGTTGTTATTTTTTCAGGATGTCTTACAATAGCGGTAACGGTATGGCCTCTTTCTAATGCTTCTTTCAAAATAGCTGAACCGATGAAGCCGGAGGCTCCGATGATGGCAACTTTCATGTGTATCTATTTTTAATTTGATAAGATCTGAATGGAACTATCTTATAGCAATAAACATTCCGGGTTGCAATTAGTTCTATGAAAATAAAATGAGGTTCCATCAGAAACAAATGAAGAGCTTGCGGGTTACAGCCTTGCCATTCCCTCATTTCGGCAGGATTTTAAATAATGAGGAAGGTGTTTGCATAGATTTTTTTGATATCCCTGTTAAATCACGCCATACATATGTTTTATAGAAAAAATTAAAGCTGGTCTTTTTAGACCAGCTTTAATTTTTCTTGAGGCTTGTTTTCAACATTGAATACAGGCCGTTTTATTCTAAGAAAACTTATTTCTTTACTGTTACTACTTTAGTCTCTATCACCTGTTCTGTTTTCACGGTAGTTTTTTCTACTACCTTGATTGTATGAAATAGTTCTGCAAGGGTAGGGGCAATCACCAGTGATACGATAGACATTAATTTGATAAGGATGTTCATAGATGGACCGGAAGTATCTTTAAAAGGATCTCCCACAGTATCTCCGGTAACGGAAGCCTTATGTGGTTCTGATTTTTTATAGTAGGTAACGCCATTAATTTCAACACCTTTTTCAAATGATTTCTTTGCATTATCCCATGCACCACCAGCATTATTCTGGAACATCCCCATAAGCACACCACTTACTGTAGCACCTGCCAGGAATCCACCCAGTACTTCTGGTCCGAAGATGAAACCCATAATAATAGGTGCCAGCAACGCAATAGCACCCGGTAACATCATCTTCCTGATAGACGCCTGCGTAGAGATAGCCACGCATTTATCGTATTCGGGCTTGCCTGTACCTTCCATGATTCCCGGAATCTCTTTAAACTGCCGGCGCACTTCTTCTACCATACTCATTGCCGCTTCACCTACTGCACGTATTGCAAGGGAAGAGAAAATGAAGGGGATCATACCTCCTACAAATAAACCTGCGAGTACATCAGCTTTATAAATATCAATACCGCTGATCCCTGCCACTCCTACAAATGCAGCAAATAGTGCAAGTGCGGTGAGGGCTGCAGAGGCAATAGCAAAACCTTTACCGGTAGCTGCTGTTGTGTTACCCACTGCATCCAGGATATCTGTTTTTTCACGAACATCTTTAGGCAGTTCACTCATTTCAGCAATTCCACCTGCATTATCTGCAATAGGACCAAAAGCATCGATGGCCAGCTGCATGGCGGTAGTGGCCATCATACCTGCTGCCGCTATTGCCACACCATATAAACCCGCACAATAGAATGAACCATAGATCCCTGAGGCAAGTACCAGGATAGGCAGTAAGGTAGATTCCATACCTACAGCCAAACCACCGATCACGTTTGTTGCATGGCCTGTGGACGACTGGCGGATGATTGACATTACCGGACGTTTGCCCATAGCGGTGTAATATTCTGTGATCATGCTCATTAGTGTACCTACTGTGAGACCCACTACGATGGCACCCACCACACCGTTTTGAGTGATAGCTTTGGCACCTTCTTTCAACTGGTCGGTACCTGGAATGAAGTCGCGTTTTAAATAGATCGCATCTGCTGGCAGAATATAATATACCAGTGCAGCACTGGCAATACCAGAGAGTATGATAGATCCCCAGTTACCCATATTCAATGCTCTTTGTACTACACTTGTGCTTAAACCGGCAGTATCAGAGATGCGAACAAATAAAGTGGCAATGATAGAGAATACGATACCCATGCCGGCAATCAGCATAGGTAATATGATGGGGGCTAATCCGCCAAAATTGTCATGAGAAATAATTTCGCTGCCCAATACCATGGTAGCAAGTACTGTGGCCACGTAGGAACCGAAAAGATCGGCGCCCATACCGGCTACGTCTCCCACGTTATCACCTACGTTATCTGCAATGGTAGCAGGATTACGGGGATCATCTTCGGGGATGCCAGCTTCCACTTTCCCTACCAGGTCGGCGCCAACATCTGCAGCTTTGGTATAGATCCCGCCACCAACGCGGGCAAACAGTGCGATGCTTTCTGCGCCCAGGGAGAAACCCGTCAATACCTCAATGGTCTTGATCATCTCATCTGTATTGGCAGTTGCTCCAAAATATGCTTTCAGCAGAATGAACAGGGAACCCAGTCCGAGTACAGCAAGACCCGCTACCCCCATTCCCATTACAGAACCTCCTGTAAAAGAAACTTTTAGAGCTTTTGCAAGGCTGCTGCGTGCCGCCTGCGCGGTACGTACATTCGCTTTAGTGGCTATCTTCATCCCAATAAAACCGGCAGTTGCAGAAAATACCGCACCCATAATAAAGGCCAGGGCAATGGTCCAGTCGGAATTATGGTGAGAGGCTCCCATATAAGCAAGTAAAAGAGCTGCTATGATCACAAAATAAGTGAGGATCTTATATTCAGCTTTAAGAAATGCCATTGCACCTTCTGAAATGTACCGGGCTATTTCCTGCATTTTTTCATTACCGGGATCCTGACGGGATACCCAGGAACTTCGGATTGCTGTAAATAGTAACGCTATTACGCCAAAACATGGAACGAGATATACAATATTCATATCGGGAATTTTTACAATTCTATAAATATAAACTTTTATCAATTACGATAATGAATATCCGTAAACCGGATTTATCGATTTTTATGCAACTTGAGAAAAGTGGCGCCGAGAAAGCTACTGATATCTTCGGCTGTCATAGCCTCCTGTGAATGACTGGCTGCGGCGTAATCGCCGGCAAGGCCATGGATGTAAACCCCCAGCAGCATCGCTTCTTTAGGGGTATAACCTTGTGCCAGCAGGGAAGTGATAATGCCTGTGAGTACATCTCCACTACCTCCGGTAGCCATGCCGGGATTGCCCGTTGCATTAAAATAAAGGGAGCCGTCAGGACTTGCCATGGCCGTATACCTGCCTTTCAGCAATATATGAAGTTGTTTTTCAACGGCTTTTCGTATCAGTAACTCCAGTCGTTCTATATCATTGGCTGTTTTACCGAATAAGCGTTCAAATTCTTTGGGATGAGGTGTTAATATGGAATTGGCGGGGACTTTAGCCATCATACCAGGGGCTGTGGAGAGGATATTTAATGCATCTGCATCCAGTACCATTGGCTGATGATAGTTTTCCAGCAATTTATCCAAAGCCCAGCAGGTTCCGGCAGCTGTACCCAGTCCGGGACCTATGCCAATAGCTTTGTATCGCCTGGCTTCTTCCTCAGTAGATATATTATTATGGAAGCTGGAACTGTGATCGTATTGCTCATCTGTAATACACATGGCCGAAGGCACAGAGATCTGAATGATCTCATATCCGCATTTTGGAATATGACAGGAGAGCAATCCCACACCTGCCTGCAGACAGGATTTAGCGCTTAGTACAGCTGCTCCCATTTTACCATGACTCCCGGCTATCAGCAATACATGGCCGAAAGTGCCTTTATGTGAAAACGGCTTGCGTGGTTTGTATATCGCACGGATCTGTGCTTCATCAGTTACCTCAAAACGTGCGGGGGTATTGGCGATGTAATCAGGATGCAGCCCGATGGATAAGAGATGTACTTCACCTACGCGCATCGCATTTTCGGGTAGCAGGAAGGCTAGTTTATAAAACTCAAAACTGAGGGTATGATGTGCCTGTATTGAAGGCTGATTAATAGAGGAAGTATCTGCCATTAATCCCGACGGAATATCTATTGCTATTATTGTATGCTCATCATAAAGTTTGTTTACGCTATCGATGAGGTCTGCTGTCAGCCCTTCTGCGGGTCTGCTGAGTCCTGTACCCAATATGGCATCAATCAGAACTGAGCCGGGCGTAAAAGAAGGTAAATCCGCTAGTGTGTGAATATGATGAAGGTTGCCAGGATAGTGTTGCTGCAGGGCTTCATAATTGGCCAGTTGGTCTGCAGATGATTGTTTGCTGTGATGTACGATGTAAGCCTGTGCGTTGCAGCCCAGATTTCGAAGTAAACGGGTGATAGCTAGTCCGTCTCCGCCATTATTCCCCATACCACAAAGGATGGAAACAGGATATTGTGCGATGTGATGTTTAACGAGCCAGTCAGTACTGGCAAGCGCGGCTTTTTCCATCAGTTCCAGGCTGCTGATGGGAGTGTGCCTGATTGTATAAGCATCAGCTTCGCGTATTTGTGGAGAGGTGAATATTTTCATAATAAACCTGCCTAAGGGGCATGGCTTATAAATATAATAATTCCTAAAACGACAATGACGAATTGCGAATGAATAATTTCATCACAATTCGTCATTGAATAATTTTTACAGACAGATTATCTGAAAGTATACCTTGCTGATATACCACCAATTTCTTCACCCATGTGATGTGTTCCACCACTGAAATTGAAGTATGGTTTTAAGTCAGCACTTACTACCAGGGGAATCTTTCTGAAAGTATATTCCAAACCGAAAATGCCATCCAGACCGGCTGTTGCATATGTACCATCGCCGTGGCGGTAGTAGTTGTCATAATCGTAATCATAACGGTCATAGAACCCTACGTGTGCTCCACCACCTGCATACATTACGAATTCAGACTTGCCGAAAACGTTCCAGTTGTACTCATACAGGCCAGTAATCGTAGCGTTTCTGTTTCTGCTTACATTGGACGTAACCAGGCCTTCAATTGCATGTGGACCGGTAATGAAGTGTTTTACAGTAAAGCCAACCAGATAAGGATTAACCCTTACACCAATAGCTGTCGAATAATTTGCGGGCGAATCGCCTCCTCTTTTTTGTGCACTTGCCTGTACAGTGATCATTGCAAACAGGCCAAAGAATAACACAAGTTGTTTCATATATAACTGGTTTTAAAGAATACGCAATTTTTTATCTCCCGAATGTATACCTCACTGAAATAGCAAAATCCGCCAGATCTGAGGATGTGTTGAAATGAATGGCAGGCTTCCAGTCAAGGCTTAAATTGATTGGTAAGGAGGGGAATGTATAATCTATTCCGCCAATACCATCTACACCTGCAATAAACTTCACATTACCTTCTTCCTTACGACTCCCCATATGTGCTCCTCCCCCTATAAACCATCCAAAACCATCTGTAGTTAATGCCGACAGGTCAAAATGTCTTTCGTATAATCCTGTGATGGTAAATGTGTGCGCATATGCCCCCGCTATACCTTCTACTGCATTTGCATCGTCAAAAAAATATCGAGCTGTAGCACCAAATGGCAATCCAAGGCGTAAGCCCACCTGGGGGTTACCTTTCAACTGCGCATTTGCATGGTTGATACCCAGTCCCAGAAGCATCGTTATGAACAGCGTTTTTTTCATGTTAATTGGAATTGCTCTGCAATAACGATGCCAGTATGGCGATTATTGCTTCTTTAAGTAACAATAGCCAACTATACCGGATATCAGGGATGCCGCAATTACGGCTATCTTTGAAGTTATCTGCAGGGAAATTTCCGTAAATGCCAGGGTGGAAATAAAAATTGACATGGTAAAACCTATGCCGGCAATAATACCAACTCCCAACACCTGCGACCAACGGGTGTGATGGGGTAGGGTTGCCAGTTTGAGCCGGGCAGCAATGTAAGAAAATCCGAAAATACCCAGTGGTTTACCAATGACCAACCCCGCCAGAATCCCATAACTGATTGAATTATTGAACGTATGCAGTATATCCGGAGGAAATACGATAGCTGTATTAGATAGCGCAAAAACCGGCATAATGATGAAATTCACAGGATCATGCAGGCGGATAATGAGAGCCGGTAATCGCGTAAGCGGCATACAGCAGGCCAGTAACACACCCGCTATCGTTGCATGGATTCCGGAGTTATAGATACAGTACCATAATATAATACCCGGTATAATATAGAAAACCAGTTTTTGGATCTTGTACAGGTTCAGGATGATAAGTAATAGCATAATGCCCGCAGCTCCAAGGAGATAGCCTGTATGCAGACTTGCAGTATAAAAAACAGCGATGGTAAGGATTGCTCCCAGGTCGTCTATAATAGCCAGGGCTGTCAGGAAAATCTTTAAGGTAACTGGTACCCGGTTGCCCAGCAGGGATAATACACCGAGTGAAAAGGCGATATCTGTGGCCATCGGAATACCCCAGCCATGTGCGTAAGCAGTACCTCCATTAAAAAGCAGAAAGATCAATGCCGGGCAGACCATTCCTCCAAAGGCGGCTATTACCGGTAGCATGGATTTACGTATAGACGATAATTCTCCAATGGTCAGTTCTCTCTTGATTTCCATTCCTACCAGGAAGAAGAAAGGAACCATTAAACCGTCATTGATCCAGTGTAATGTAGTATGTGGGAAATTTCCAACCGGAATATGTACTACAGTGTCCCACAATGCAAGATAAGCCTGTTGCCAGGGTGAATTGGCAAGGAACAGGGAGAGAATAGTACATATGATCAGCACAATTCCTACTGCCCGGCTATCATGTAAAAACTGGTAGATAGGAGAGAGGAATTTTTTGATCATGGTTATTCTTTTTTCGTTGTTATTTCAGATGCTGTTTTAATATTTATGGTCCCTATCAGATCATATTTTGATTTGGGTTTCCGGTCTATTTCCCAGTGGAAGTTTTCCAGCAGCAGCTGGTCCAGCGGGCGTTGAGAGAAAGGATACATGGTTCCTTCCGGATCTTTAATAAATGTAACGTGATGCAGTTCGCTGTTTCTGAAGTAGATGTTAATGATACCACTCAGTGTTTTATTTACACTGATAAAGCCACCATCATCATCTTTAATGTAATAGATACTTTCAGCATTCCCGTCAACGTGCATCCAGTCAAGTGTTTGTCCTGAAAAGTAGCCGGTGATCTGGTTGCCTTTAATCTGGTTATATAAATTCTTTCCTGCTTCTTTTACAATAAGGCCATTCTGATCCAGGAGGATTTTATCTGCAGTCTGGTTTTTAATATACAAGAAGATCGTATCGCCGGTTAGCTGTGTCCCAGTTGCCCACAATACGGGTTGTTTATAAAAGCGGAAGATAGAATCTTTGGAAGAATAATATAAACTGTCTGCCACGCCCTGTAATGAATCCGAAAAGATCTTTACATTATGCCATGCCATGAGATAACGGGTTTCGGAAGTATCTTTCTTTTCGCTTGTGGTATCAGATTTTAATGCCAGTGTTTGAGGTTTGGGACCTATCTCCACTGTATCTTTCTTAATCACCAGAATTGAATCTGCAGCCTTTGTGATCACTAATGCTGAATCCCGTCCGGCTTCTGTCGAGTCTTTTATCGCAAGGGCCAAACCCTTCATAAATGCCGAATCTTTTACCGTTCCGGATGAATCAACATCCTTCCGGAGAACCAATACCGAATCCTTTCCTGCTTTCGGATTAATATGTTTGGTAGTATCTTTTTTGATAATTCCGGAGAACAGGGTATCGGCGGTAACGAACATGGTATCTTTTTCGCGTTCCATGATCATTAGCGGATGCTGGGTAGCCAGGATCGTTTTCTCCTTCTGGTTTACTGTACCATAGTTGGAGAGTAATGTCATTTTCTGGGCAGTATCGCGGTAAACCATGTTACCGGTAGCATATGCCATGCCGGTAGCTTTGTCCATCGTGATATTATCTGCAGTAATGGTAGCAGTACTATCTTCAATGGTAGGTCTGCTGTCAAAGTTTCCCTGGCCTGATTCTGTATTATAAGTACCGGAAGTAGCGTACATAATGGTCTTACCATCATTGATGGTAGTTGGTGCCACTATGGTTGCTATTTTGGTTTCTGTATTATAAAGGAGTGTATCGGTAGTGAGGGTATACTCCGGATCTATCATCACTACATTTTTCTTAAAATAAACGTCTTTTGTATCTGCATAGTAGAAGCCTTCCTGGCTGGTGAGTACACTTTTACCGTTTACCAGCTTTCCTCCCTGTACATAAGTACCTATACGGGCATTCATATCATATTGCAGTTCCGGGCCGGAAATGGTGATTTTGCCATCGGTAAGTCTGGCATTATCGCGGAGGGTAGCCAGTTTGGTATCTCCTTCATAATGAAGGTAGTCTCCATAGATATTGATACTGTCTGCCTGGTTGATGTGGATATGTCCATAGGCATCCAGTACGTTGTCTGCCCTGTTAATGAGCGCGCTATCGCAATAGAAGAGGGTATTGCCCTGGCGAAAGATGGCATCTCCTATAAAGCGGTTCAGCTGTTGGGAGTCTTTGGTGATTACATTCAGTTTATCCGACTGAATGATATGAATCACCTTGGTAGAATCCGTATTGCCCTGTGCCGGTTGCTGTGCCATCGCCGGAAAGAACCTACCCAGGCAAATCCCTGCCAGGATGAGCCCGTATTTTGCTAATTGCTGCATCTTCAAGATCATAGTGCCTTTGCGGTATCTGATGGTATGGGCTGTACTTTTGATTTCTTGCCGAACAGAGAGAAATGTACGTATCGTTTAGGATTAGCTTTAAGGTCTTCCAGCAGTTTATTCAGGCTTCCCAGAGAATTCTGCAGGTTGTTATAGACCTTTTTGTCATTCATTAATAATCCCAGTGATCCATCTGTACTGTTCAGCTTTCCGAGCGTCTCATTGAGGCGTGTAGCCATTTGCTGCAGCTCAAGAAGTGTTTTATCCAGATTTCCGTTGGCCAGGGCAGAAGTTGTTTTTTCTGCATTGGTAAGGATGCCTGTTATTTTATCATTATTATTCTTCAGATTTCCGGAAATAGACTGAAAGTTATTAAGGGTAATAGCCAGACTGCCTGTTTTAGGATCCAGCATCCTGTTCAGGGAGGCTGAAGTTTTGCTGAAGTTACCCATAGTTGTATTCAGGTTAGCGATCGCTTCACGCAGGTTCCCTTTGGTGGTAGTATCGAAAATGGAGTTGACAGTGAGCAGTACGGAATCTACAGATCCCAGTGTAACTTCCAGCTTTTTAACCAGGGGGCTTAACTGTTCCTTCAGGGCATCTGTGATAGAGCCGTCTACGGCTGCATATACGGTATCTCCATCTTTCAGATATGTATTAGCGTTACCAAAATCGATCTGAACGGCTTTACTGCCTAAAAGATCGCTTGTAATACGGGCAACGGAATTATAAGGGATGTTTATTTTCTTCTTGATTCTAATGGTAACCAGGATCTTACCTGCATTATTGTCCAATACATCGAGATTAGCAACATTCCCGACTACCAGGCCATTCACCTGTACGGTATTGGATGGCTGGAGTCCGTTCACTTGTGTATATACAGCATAAATAGTTTTACCAGATGAAAAAAGGCTCTTTCCTTTTAATAGATTAAAACCCAAAAACAGTAATGCAATAGACACCGCAGTAAGAACTCCTACTTTGGTTTCATTAGATACTTTAAGCATGAGAATACGTTATACGTTCCTGCAAAAATAAACAAAAAAGGTTGCGGGCAATCAATTGTCGGATCGAAATACCAATACAAGATCTGATACCGGCTTTTCAATTCCAGGTATTTATGCGGCAATCAGGTGTAAAAAGAAGGATTTTCGGGGGATAGGGGTTGTTAACAGTACTGGGGGTATGGTGGTGTATAGCAGGAAATTATCTGCTGGCCAGGCGATTATTGTTTTTTAATGGTAATACAAAGGCATTCCAGAAGCCAAGCTGCTTTGCTTTACGCAAAGCAGTATTGGCTTCTGGTTCCGATCTGAAACTTCCCCAGATATATTTGTTAAGTCGTTTATGATTGATCGTTATCTGTTCCTGCCGGATGTTTCCGGCAAGTTTATTAAAGATGGTAGAGTTGGAGCGATACTTCTTATCTGTTATCATTAACTGGATATCATACGCGAAGGAGGGCTTTAAAACCACTTTTCTGGAGGCTATAGCCTTTGATGTATTCTTAGAAGAACCTTTGGAAGCCAACACTTTAGTGTTTTTTTCTTTGGTACTTGTCTTTTTGGCGATGCTGGTTCTGGAAGCGATTGTTTTAGCCGGAGTGGCTTTCGTCGTTTTACCCTTGGCTACCGTAACCTGCTGACGGCCAGTACCTTTTTTGTAGCTGATAGGAGTTGGCTGCATACTGGGAGCCTCCTCATTATCAGGGGTGCTATAACGGCCCAGTTCATCCTTATAGCGTTGGATTGCTTTATAGATACAGGTGGCTGCTTCCTGCTGGCCCTCTTCAGAGTTGAGATACCTTTCTTCTTCCGGGTTGCTGATAAAGCCTAATTCCACAAGTACGCTCGGCATAGCGGTGGCCTGCAGTACCCATATCCCTTTTTCATCACGTTGTCTGGCTCCACGGCTGATTCTTCCTACATGAGTAAATTCATCTTCTATTAATGTAGAAAGGCGCAGGCTCTGATCAAAATAGGTGTTGCGTAATGTATTTAATAATATAAAGGTTTCAGGATCAGACATATCCATTACCTGGTTAGCACCTTCAGAATTTGCATCGAGCATGATTACCGGGCTTTCTCTCAGGGATTCTGTTTTAGCAGTGTTCTTCCCGGTGGCCCATACATAGGTTTCTGTACCTTCTGCGGTACTGGGGGAGGTAGAATATATAGGACGCTTGGTGGCTACTTTGCGTTTGCCTTTCTTTACATACACCGTTTTATACCCCGTAACCCTGCGGGTAGGACCTGCAGAATTACAGTGGATAGAAATGAAGAGGTCTCCTTTTTCCCTGTTGGCAATAATAGCTCTTTCGTTAAGATCTGCTTTAAGGGTAGAGGCCAGGGCGTTACTGGTTTTTCGGGTATATACCACACGTACATCCTTCATATTGGCTTCTATCAGTTTCCCTAGTTTAAGGGCTACATCCAGGACAACACCTTCTTCTGTCGAGAATTTACCGTGAGCACCCGGCGTTTGGGCACTATGTCCCGGATCTATAATAATTGTTCTTATAGGGGGATTTCTTTTTTTGCCACCGGGGGCATCTTTGGCAAAAATGAAAAAAAGTCCTAGTAAAGTGCTACATCCTAAAATCCAAAATCGGTTCCAGCGCATGACTCAATTTTTATTTTAATATAATGGGCGTTAGTTAGTTATAGTTATAAACGACAGATCCTGCTTCTTTATTCGATATGATCCGTCATTCTTTATTCTTATTTCATCGATACATGAGGTGTTAAATATGCTCCAACAGTCTTTTTCGTTTTACGATTGATAATAATTTGTATAAAATCTTGTAGGTTTGTGCCCGTTTAAGACATGCACCTGAATTACAAAAATAATTATAAAAAGTTTTTGCGACTGATATACCTGGTATTTGCCGGTATAATAATTGTCGTTCCCTTTATTATAGATGCTATAGCAACTCCCGCGCCACATCTTCCTGACTACTTTAACAAAAGTTTCACAGATACCGTGCCGATTGCAAAAGATACGGTGTTGTTCCGAAAAAAAGATGCAATATCAGTAAAAAAAGACACTTCGGTGCCTTCAATAACAGATAGTATGCATGCTGTTACCGATACAACGGGTATAGATAGTCTGGATATGCCTAAGCTATCTAAAGACAGCCTGGACGCTATTGTAACATATAAAGCAAAGGATTCCATTGTATTAGTGGTACCGGACAAACGTTTTTATCTGTATGGAACTGCCAATACGAAGTATAAAACAGTAGACCTCAGTGCTGAACGGATGAATTTTAATCAGAGTACTGGTATTCTGGAGGCTACTACTGCGCTGGATACCAGTGGCAAACCATATGGCCGTCCGCAGATGACGGATAAGGACCAGAGCTTTGATTCGGATACCTTACGCTATAATTTTAATACACAAAGAGCTAAGATCTATAATACCCGTTCTCAGTACGGGGAGGGGTTTGTTGCCAGCCAGCAAACAAAGCGCATGGCAGACAATAGCATTTTCGGTTTCAAAAATGGTTATACCACCTGTAACCTGGATACTCCTCACTTCCAGTTCAGGGCGCGTAAGATCAAAGTGATTCCGGATAAGCTGGTGATATCCGGTCCGGCCAACCTTGAAATAGAAGGGGTGCCCACACCTTTATTTATACCATTTGCGATATTTCCTATTACCCAGGGACAGAGTTCCGGGATTCTGATGCCGGGTTATGTCGTGAATGCGCAAAAGGGGATGGGGCTTGAAAACGGTGGTTATTATTTAGGGTTGGGAGATAATTTTGACCTTACCATGCGTGGTGATATTTATTCTTATGGAAGCTGGTCATTGACTGCCAGTCCTACGTACAGAAAGCGATACCATTATAATGGAGGGATGACCCTGAGCTTTGCAAATACGCGTTTTGGGGATCCTTCTGTGAAGACTGAGTTTAGCCGCTCGCGTGACTTCCGTGTAACCTGGAACCATAGTATGGACAGTAAAGCTCGTCCTGGTGTGAACTTTGGTGCGAATGTGAACTTTGGTACCTCCAGCTACAACACGTATAACGTATACGATTATGCGACCCGTGTAAATAATAATATCGGTTCATCCATCAGCTTTTCCAAAACCTGGCAGGGTAAGCCTTATAACTTTACTTCCAGCCTCACTCACTCTCAGAACCTGAGTACGCGTGATGTGTCTATATCATTTCCATCTGCCACCTTTAACGTAAATACACAGTATCCTTTCCAGCCCAAAGAAATGGTAGGGCCATCTAAATGGTATTATAAGTTAGGGATTGGTTACTCTACTGTATTGAATAACAGTGTCACATTTAAAGATTCTGTGTTCGGGAAGTCTAAAATGTTTGATGCGTTACAGTCGGGGATGAAGCATAGTATTCCTATTTCGTTCTCTATTCCGGTATTGAAGAATTTTACGCTTTCTCCCGGGATCAGTTATTCAGAATACTGGTATACGAAGAAAACAAAACGTGAGTGGAAAGATGACAAGCGTGTGAGTGTAGACTCTGTAGGAGGTATTGATACAACATATGAATCCAAATTTTTTGCAGCCAGACAAGCCAGTGCCAGCATATCGCTCTCTACAGCATTGTATGGTATGTACCAGTTCAGCAAAACATCCAAGATAAAGGCTATCCGGCATGTAATGCGGCCTACTATCAGTGCCAGTTATCAGCCGAATCTTGCAAAAGATGCCTATTACTATCTGAAATATAACAAGGCTGGTGATAGTATAAGACAATCCTATTTTACAAGTTCTTCAGTAGGCGTACCATCAGATGGCAGGTCAGGGTCTATCTCGTTCGGGTTGGATAACAACCTTGAAATGAAAGTGTATTCAAAAAAGGATACCTCTGCCAATCATGAGAAGAAAATCAAGCTACTGGATGGTTTTGGTATTAATACATCTTATAATATGCTGGCAGATAGTTTTAAGCTGTCTACCTTCAGTATTTACGCCCGAACGAACCTGTTTGATAAATTGAACATTACGGCGAGTGGTAATATAGATCCTTATCAGGTGAATGCCCGTGGCAGAAAACTGGATAAATATGTTTGGAATGCAGGTAAAATCAGCCTGGGACGTTTAACGAATGCCACAATTGCGATGAGTACTTCTTTCCAGTCTTCCGATAAGAAGAGTAAGGAGAAAGAAAAGGAAATCAGCGACATAGAAAATGAGCAGAGTACGGATGCCGCATTCCAGGCCCAGCAAAGGCAGCTGGCAGCAGTGCGTAAGAACCCGGGAGAGTATGTGGATTTTGATATTCCCTGGAAGTTGGATCTTTCCTATAGCTTATCTTACAGCAAGCAAATTATTCCTGATTCTGGAGGTGTGGTAGTCAGTTTTAATCAGTACCTGAGTTTTAACGGAGATTTCAGTCTTACTCCAAAGTGGAAGATAGGGGTGAATAGCGGTATTGATTTTATTAACAGGCAACTAGCTTATACAAATATTTATATATCGCGCGATCTGCATTGCTGGCAGATGTCTATCAACTTAATACCAATCGGTACTTACCGGCAGTTCAGTATTACAATCAGTCCTAAATCTGGAATTTTAAGGGATCTTAAGATTAACCGATCGCGAACGTTCTATGATTTGTAGCTATGCTGAAAAGATAAATAGTGAGGGAGCCTGTTAAGATGTAGCAGGCTCCTTCATTTTTTCGATATGTTCCCACATTATTTTGAATACCTGCTCTTTTAATGCCGGTACATCATCTGCTGTTAATCCTGCTGTTTCTATAGGCTCCAGAAAATGAATATCTATTCTGTGAGGCCATGCAAAGAAGGATTTACCGGAAGGCAATATTTTGCGGGTATTGAACAGTACCGCTGGCATAATGGGCTTCCCGGTATCTATTGCCAGTGAAAAAGCTCCATCATAAAATGATTTAAGTGGGTCGTCAGTTTTGTTGCGGGTACCTTCCGGGTATAATAACATATGTACGCCCATATCCAGGACCTCTTTCATATCCAGAAAGCTCTGTTTCCTGCTTTCCGGATCATCTCTGTCCACCAGTACACTACCTATTTTGTACATGATTCCCCAGACGGGTATTTTGGCCATACTTTGCTTTGCAAGGCTTTTACTGGCACTTGGGATGGCATAGGTTGTTACAGGAATATCCACCATAGAGTTATGGTTACATACAATAATGTAGGGCTGACCTTTTTTGAAATATTTCTTTCCTTTTCTATAAACAGGGCAAAACATCAAAGGCATGTAGATCCACATCCATGCCCTGCCCAGTGTCATAAAACAGCGGATATTCCAGGGGGCTGGAAGGAGGGAAACCAGCCACATTGGTAATAACATGATCAGCATGGTGCTGATAAATAGAATAAGTGCGTACGCAGCGTATAACCTGCCAAGGAGGTTCTTTAGCCAGCTCATAATGTATAAGTTTGTCCCAGTTTTAGTTACAGTTGCCAGTCGACTGGTTCAATACCTGCTTTTGCCAGTAATGCATTCGCTTTTGAAAAGTGCCGGCAGCCGAAAAAGCCTTTATCTGCGCTAAAAGGAGAGGGATGTGCGGCTTTTAGTATATGATGACGGGTAGCATCAATAAGTACCTGTTTATCCTGTGCAAAGCGTCCCCAGAGCATAAATACGACATCTTGTTTGGCTTCGGAGACCTTTTTAATTACGGCATCGGTAAAGTTCTCCCAGCCTATTTTACTATGAGATGCCGGTTCGTTAGCCCTCACGGTGAG
The DNA here is from genome assembly GCF_900112615.1 of Chitinophaga sp. CF118. Lineage (GTDB taxonomy): Bacteria > Bacteroidota > Bacteroidia > Chitinophagales > Chitinophagaceae > Chitinophaga. Next base: position 184,548 of record NZ_FOMK01000011.1, read on the forward strand.
CATTGCATTCAGGAGCAATACGCCATGTTCCGCCCATTTGGTCAGGTTGCCGCTTGGCGAAATGGGCAGGCCAAGATCGTCCCGGAGCTCTTTAAATATATTTACCAGGGAAGGAGGGGGTTTCACGCCATCCTGTACAGAAAAGCATAATCCGTGTGCTTGTCCGTCACCATGATAAGGGTCCTGACCAAGTAATACGACCTTTACCTTATCAAAGGGAGTTTTGTCGAATGCATTGAATATCAGGTTCCCCGGGGGGTATATAGGGTGGTTTAATGCTTTCTCATGTTTGAGAAACATCGCGATCTGATCAAAGTAAGATTTGTGGAATTCATCTTTTAAAGCTTCTTTCCAGCTAGCTTCAATTTTTACGTCCATAAAAGTCTTTAATTTTAATAATGGCTGAAATTTTGAATAATTAATAGAATTTTACATAGATTTGCACTCCCAAATCAAAAGTTAAATATACAGGAAATTTGGAAAATGGACCGGTAGCTCAGCTGGATAGAGCAGCTGCCTTCTAAGCAGCAGGTCATTGGTTCGAATCCAATCCGGTTCACCACATTGGAAAGCGCTGAATTTTCAGCGCTTTCTTCATTTTTACTATCGCCGGAACCTTACACATCTTGAATAAATGCTTATTTCTCAGATTCTCCTGACAATTTGGAGTATTCCTGCGTAAAGTTTTAACTTTGTAAAACGCTCGAGAATAAGTATATTGATAGTAAGGTTTAGACAGAAAAATGCTGCTCATGGAACTTATAATTGATTTTGACAACATTGAAGATGCTTCAAAAAAGGAATGGTTGATAAGTACTCTAAAAATTATGGGTATAGACTATCATACTTCTGAAAAGCCGCAAACTCTTGCTGAATATAATCAGGACCTGAATGCAGGTAATGATGAAATTGAAAAAGGAGATTTTATTAACGCTGTAGATTTAAAAAAGGAAGCCAGTAAATGGTAACTGTCTGGAGTAAACAGGCTAAAGAGGAACTACAAAAGGCCTACGAATATATTTTTCAGGATTCACCACTCAATGCCGCTAAAGTGAGGGATGAAATCATTGACATTACCATTGACTTACCCAAGCATCCAAAAAAATATCCACCCGATAAATATAAGTTAGCTAATGATACTACATGGCGTGCTTTTGAAAAACACCATTTCAGAGTATCTTACCGGATAATGCCTAATGAAATTCGTATAGTACGCCTACGACATACGGGCAGAAATCCATTATCCTATTAACCGAATTATTCCTCACGGGTTTATAGGCAATAGCTCTCATCTTTTAGACAACCTTTTTCTTGTATCATTCATCTCTTCGTCAATCAGCCTGACAGTTTCGTGTATCGTACACTGGGACTAGTGGAAATGGCTTATGCATTAATAGTTTTTTATGAAGAAGAAAGTATTTCTGAAGTATGAGTTTATTCTTTTTCTGTACGCTTATCTGCGTCAGGCTGACTTATCGCTGGATAGAAGCAGATGGACTGCCTGGAATGAACTGAAAGAGTATTACAGAAGGGGAATTGAACCGGGTAGAGTAGCTACCCTGTCATTGAATATCACAGATATTGCGGCGCTGTCAGTTGATGTAAAAGTTGAAGAGGCTACCCGTTGGCAGAAGTTCAGGAATTTCATCTACAGAAATGTTCTAAGGAAAAACTATCTCACAGAAGCAGAGGTCTTATATTGTTATCGGCAGTTAAAAGTGTTTGAAAATTATCTAAATAGTAATCTTAATTGGTACACTGTTGATCAGGAAAAATTAAGAATAGATATCTGTTTAATTGCCTATGGTATAATTGAATCTAAATTAAATTTCAGAGACAAATACTACGCAGAGAAAATTGAACACTACCTTCAAAATGAAATACTTATTACAGTGCCAATGAGTGAATTCTCATCCGGAATTATTTAAAAAATAAAAGCAAATGATTAGAAATATTTTTTATAAAACCAGTCTGGTAGGAGTTCTTCTCCTGTCAGGTTTAACTACCAGTCTGTATGCACAGGAACACGGAGTGAAAAAGATTCAACTACCTTGTCTTGAAGGTCCGGCAAAGTAGAACAGTCCTGTTGATGTTGTTATTACCGGTATCCGCGATACTTCATGTAGAGGCTATATTATAAAGACAGATGACGTGGTAGAAAAGCTAGTCCCTGACACTTCATTGAAATACTGGTTGCAATCATATGTTCATCAAAAGTACAAACAACTTACGGTAAATGATCCTCGCTTGTTGACAGCTCCTCTGGATGACTTTTCTCCTCAAGGGATTGCTACAATTAATTATAAATCAAATGCTTAATAGAGATGCACAGCTTCAGATCCTCCCTTAACCGGTTTGAAAGCTGTCCAATCCGGTTCACAAAGAAGCTTCACAAAAATGTGGAGCTTTTTTTATGCAAGTAGCTTAATTGAATAGAGCATCCCGACCAAGGTCGGGAAGGTTTCTGGTTTGAATCCAATCTGGCGCCCACACCAGAATATTTCAAACCAATAGTTTATTCAATTGGTAAACCCTTGAAACGCATTGAACATCCGTCTCGCTTGTGCTTATTGGAACCGCTTCTTCCACGGAAATATTCCACACACTTCTTTCCAACTTCTCTGGTTGACGGACAATATATAAAGCACTAACTTTAACCAGTTGGTGCCAATATATGGAACAGTATAAAAAAATGTATCTCTACAAGCGCATAGTTCAGGCCAAGCTGTTCATGGATAATCACTATGCCGAAAACATCGATCTTGTCCATAGCTCCGAGGAAGCCTGTTTTTCAAAATACCACTTTATAAGACTATTCAAGGCCGCCTATGGCAAAACGCCGCATCACTACCTGGCCGGCATCCGGATCGAGTACGCCAGGCAGCTGCTGAAAACAGACAAGTCTATTCTCGAGGTCAGCATCCTCGTTGGTTATGACAGCCCTACCTCCTTTACCGCCGCCTTCAAAAAGATTGTCGGGATGCCACCCTCTGACTTCCAGACCCGCCACCGGCTGCGAACGGAGAAAATATCGGCCAATCCACTTGTAGCCATCCCCAATTGTTTTGCTCAATCGCATGGATTTATTGAGGGAAAGGAATCGGATGTATCAAAGTAGTGGTGCATCAACCTAAAAATAGCAATTTCGGAGAGGCCGAACTCACGGTAAAAGATCATTTTTGTCCTCGAAATCTTCCGCAAATGATAATAAAAGTAACACACATGTGCGTCTATGTCCTCGATCAGGCCAGCGCCTACGACTTCTATGTGAACAAACTCTGCTTTAAGGTACACACGGATGTCCCGATGGGTAAAGGTACCCGCTGGCTTACCGTTACACCACCCGAACAACCCGACCTGGAGATCACCCTGTTCCCGGTAACGGAAGGAGGAATATTCGACAAGGATGCCGTCAAAGCGATGACCCAGCTGATAAAGGGGGGGCGTTTCGGGCCAGCCGTGCTTGGTTGTAAGGATATCCTTGCCACGTATGAGGAGCTAAAAGAAAAAGGCGTCGTCTTCAAAAAGCCGCCGACCAAAGAATTCTATGGCTATGAAGCCCTTTTTGCCGATGATTCCGGAAACTGGTTCTCTTTAACGGAACTTCCAAAATAAACGCGATGCCAACGATATTTGACAAAAAAGTAAAAGAAGCGATCATCGCCCGGATCCGGTCGCTCAATCCAAACAGCCAGCCTTTGTGGGGAAAGATGACGGTGGCACAGATGGCCCGCCATTGCGCGCTTTGTGAAGCATACTACCAGGGCAAGTTTGACTTAAAACGATCAATCCTCGGACGGGTTATCGGCAAATTAGCGCTGAAAGGACTGTTGAAAGATGAGCAGCCTGGACTGAGAAAGAATTCCCCCACGCCGGCGGCATTCTTGGTAGATGGTAATGTTGGATCGCTGGAAGAAGAAAAGGAGAAGTGGATCGCCCTGATCATGCAATACGACAATTTGCCCGTCGACCATTTTGTGCACTGGTTCTTTGGCAAGATGACCCGTGAGGAGATCGGTCAGTTCGTTTACCGGCATACGGATCATCACCTGCGACAATTCAGTGCCTGAGGGGCCTGGCCACCTGCAAACGGATTCCAACGTATCCTTCCATCCCGCGCTTATGTCGATCTGCGACCAAAGATCCTGGCCAGACTGTGCTCTCTCTTTAGGGCGTTGGGAGCTTCCAAACGTATCTTGTTTGGAGCTTAAATAGTAAGGGTGGTCATCCCTACTTCTTAATTAAATATCTTGCCTAAAAATATACAAAAGCAATCAGGCAATATTTAAAAAAATAAAAGATTTAATCTTGTATAATTGGCTCAAATCTTCTTTCAACAAGTTTGAAGAAATTCCAATCCGGTTCACAAAAAAAGAGGTCATCAATTATGATGACCTCTTTTTTATACCATTAACTACCGGTGTAGCTCATTTGTAGTAGGATGATAATGATGTTCATTACATTAAAATATCATCTTTGAACAATGACAATAGAGGAATTTTCCCAGATCTTTCCAGACAAACAGGTACCTTATGAATTATCCATGCTGCTGACATTTGAACAACAGTATGGACGTTATATGTATTCGAAAGGGTTTAGTCTTTCCATTAAGGGCGGAGCAATTATTGCTGGCTGGTCAAAGGAAAACGATTTTCTAAAGAGGCTGATACCATTTGCAAACGCCAATGAGTATGGCGCAGTGTATGCCTGCTGGGATGATGGTAACAATAAACCGGTTAATGAAATGCCAGTTGTGGTATTTGGAGACGAAGGTGGCGTTTATGTTATGGCTCAGCATATTGTTGAATTATTGCAATTGCTGACCTGTGACAAACGAATTGCAGTCTCTTACAATGGCGTATCGTATAAAGATTCGGGAAGCCTTTATGCATCATCTTATAGAAATTGGGTAAATGAACAATTTAACATCAGTGCCATCGATAACCCACTACCCATAATACAAAATGCGCAGGATGCATTTAAAGTCTCCTTTGATGCATGGCTAACACAATACACCTATACTACAATCACGGAGAAAGAAGCAGAAGAACGTTTTCAGTTGGCAGATTATATTGATACTTTCTGGGGAGATGAATATAGGTACATATTGCTGGAAGGCAATGTAGTAATGGAAGGATTTGTTGACTTGAATACACTTTGCAGGGCTATCAATACCTATGGAATTATTGTTGACGGAAACCTAACTATAACAGGGGGATTGCTGGAATGTGAAATGGACTATGGAGAGACACTATTTGTTATGGGAGATCTGCAAGCTAAAAGCATCAGTAAAGGTGGAGGCGAATTTTATATCAAAGGCAACCTGATGGTGGAACAAACCATCTATAGCTTTTTAAACCAGGGGCAACTAACTGTAGAAGGAAATACAACAGCTACTACCATTTTTTCAGAAGACCAGTATTTTAAGTTTGGCGGAGATGTGCAGGGGCTGCTGATCAGTACAGGTAAGATAGAGGGATTGAGGGCAGACTTTGACACGACTGAACCATTGCTGGATGAATTGATTGAAGATGACAAAAACAGTGATCATGCAACATTACTTCAATACGTTCATGATGGAAAGCCTATTACAAAAGAAAAATACAGGTAATTCGTATACTGATTAATACAAAAAAAGCACAAACACTTGCCGCGCTGATGGATGGACTTTTGATGCTATTTTCATTACAGGAAACAGGAAAACCGCTATCGAACTTATACACATTTATTTAATTGGCGAGGCAAAGAACCGAAAGACTATCAAAAAAAACAAACAGGACTCAGTCCAAATTAAGACGAAGCATTTAAAATTTGCCAGCGAAATCAGCGCAATAATACCAGCATAATAACACCTTATTATCATGAGCGAATACACGCGAAATCAACAATTTTATTGCATTTGTTTAAATATTTTTATTCCATAAATATTGATATTTTTATTCTGATATACCGTTTAGTCATTTTTAACTCACATTAACCAATGAAGTTAACCAATTTAGCAGCATCTGCTCTCTTAGTACTATTAGCCTCCTGCTCAAAGCAAGAAACTACACTTTTAAAATTTGACAGATCATTAGCCATTGTAGTAAAACCTGCTGAAGGAGATGGTGTACCCGTAAGTGGTGCAACTGCCGCCACTTTCTTAGCAGCCAAGACCTGGGTGTTATTTGAGCAGTTTAACAGTTACAGTAGCGGAACACCATCTGTCGTATTTAAGTATAACCGTTCCAGTAATAGTACGGTTGCAAATTTACAATCCCAACTCAACTTCACACAGTCGGGTACTTTAAGCCAGACAGGCACCTATACTGTAAAAAATGCTGCCGGCACAACGGTGGTAGATCAGGGCACATGGAGTTTGACAACAACCAGCGGACTTCATGTGGTAAGCATGACCTCTACTACCATTGCTAATCTTAAGCATACTTTTGATCTGCAGGTTGTAGATTCTTATAATCTGACGGTGTACGACGAAATCTCCAACAGCTATTCTGTGTTTTATTCTTCTACTAATGTGCCCGGCAACAATAGTACCAGCACAACAGCAGCTATGTTAACTGCCGGAGGCTGGAAGTATAAAAACTATTACGAGAATTATCTTACTGTTCCATGCACGCTGGCTTACAGAGAGAACAGAATTTCTCCGGTGACTGCATTACCTGCCAGTTCCAGCAAATTCGGCTTTTACTATAGATTTGCAGCGGATGGTACTTATACGCAGATAACCGGCACTACCACCTCGGTGTATACATATGGCGTATGGACGTTAACAGATAATAACACCAAATTGCATCTGCAAAACACAACCGTTCCTTCCACGCCGGAAGTGATATATAACATCGCACTGCTGACCGATCAAACTCCAAGACGATTTGAATTCAGCGATGCATCGAATGGTAATCTTTATTCAGAGATGATAAATAATTCAGGTATATACTAATAGATATACTAAGACGTTTATGATTTATTAAGCGGCATGATTCCGGTACAATCCGAAATCATGCCGCTTATTTTTGTTTTATTACTTACTATCGTCTGATACAATAATAATTTTGAGCACACTCTTTTAATAGTTCCACCACTTTCTCAACATAGTTCTGTTCCTCCAACTGATTTTCTCAGGGAATTATAATAAGTGGGTTTAAATCACACGTTTAATCGTGTGAAACAGTCGCATGTCTTCCCTTAACTGGTTTGAAAACTCTCCAATCCGGTTCACGAAAGGTGCGAGTAATCGCACCTTTTTCTGAAATCCCGATGCATTTCATAGAAATCTATCACAGAGAATATCAGAATTTTTCCGGTTTGTTATACTCTATCATTTTCAGATTAAACCTGGCATAACTGAAGTCGCCTTCTTCTAATTTCCATAGAGCCTCAATAATAGTTGGCACTTTTATTCCGTTCAAATCCTTGTAATTAGTTAATTTACCAATCCAGGTTTCCATATTTCCATTTCCCATAAATCGTTTTGTTTCGATCTCTATTATTTCTCCTGTATCATTAAAAGTAGTTATGTAAAATATTGATAGCCCATTGTATTTGAAAGTTAATTTTGCAGTATGATTGTCAATTGTTGTCCATTGTAATTTTTGACTGGGTAATAAGTTGGTTGGAAACCAAACACTTTCGGCAAGCCATCGAAGCAACTCTCCCTGATTAAATTTCTCTCCTTGTCCATTTACAATATTAAATAGGGAAAAAAGTGAAACAACAAGTCTTCCTTTGCCTGCAATATACATGTCACGGGCAGTAAACATAGTAGTTTTACCCTTCCATATAAAGCCGGGATTTTCGGTAGTGAAATATTGTTCCCCTTTTATGCTCAGCCATTTTTTATCCAGGCCGGTTTTAAATAGTCCATCATGTGTAAGCCTCGCATAATTTATATAAAGTTGTCCCTCTTTTAATACATGCCTGAAATAGCGTTGTACCGGTTCAGGCAAATTAGATAATTGTTTATAACTGAATGTTTCGTTGGAAATACTCTTCGATTGAGAAAAAAGTTCCTTTACCTCTTTGTCAAACCGGAGAGACAAATTTATTTCCCCTATAATGAGCACCATTATGAAAATAATAAGTATTGAAAGAGTAATTAACATGAAGGGAGATTTTTCTAACATCGACAAAGGTATTCGCAACAATTTTCCGGAGGGTGAAATAATCAAAGATCCACCGCCTGTGATCGCTCCTATTCCAAGAAATAATAATAAAAAGAGAAGAATATTTCGTGGTGTTTCTATTTTCATAATTATCGGTTTGTTATTCTATAAATAAGCAGGATAACGATGAGTATAAAAATAATTGTATAAATAAGTTTGTTATACTTTGCTAACCAGTTGGGCAAAAAAATATCAAAGTTGTCTTTGGTAGAATTGGAATATCTGCGCGCAATTATTGTAAGAGGGCATTTGTTTTTGAAGATAAGTAAAATGCATCCTTCTATCAGGATAATACCAACACCAATCCAAACTAATTTGTCAATTTTATTGGAGATAACAGCGTAAAATAAGTAGAATATTACAACATTAAAAAAAAACCAAATTACTGTATGTATGATTTTGATGATGGTTAGTTTTGATAACACTATCATAAACTTTATTTTTTTTGGAGTATAATAATGATTCTATAACTTAAGCTTATTGCGTTGTTTATTCAATTATCAGGTTGGTGATCAACTAACTACTTAGATATCTTCTATTTACGCAATTTAGTCATTATCAATTGATTAAACGCATATACTTGTTTCACACTCAGCTTTAGTTGGTTTGAAAACTCCCCAGTCCGGTTCACTAGACAGGACAAGACGGAATTCTTCCTCTTGTCCTGTTTTTTTGGGCGCCGAGGGCCATTATAGCCCGAACTACAACTCCTATTCACAAAAAAAACATTGAAGACTGAGGCGTCGTTAACATAATTTTTATTAATTTCAATAACATAAATAAAGTTCGTTAACCTTATAAGGTAAAAATGCTGAACAACTACCCTATGGCATTGCCCCCAGCTAAAGACAAGGGTGGATAATTTTAAATATTATCACTTATGAAGAAGTTAAAAGCACAGAAAAAACTACAGTTAAATCCCATTAAAATTTCCAGACTTAATAACGTGAGATTAGCATCAGATACACCGGCTGCAAGCAACGCCTCTACTTGTCAGGTGTCTTGTGGTGTTGAATGCAGTGTGATCACCTGTACGGATGTAGTATGCCGAATTGGTTGAGCAACACCTGTCTCCATCAGGTTGCGAATAAAAGAGGGTGTATTCTATGTTGAAAAAGAAGCCCTCTTGGAAAAAGTTAAAAGAACTTTAAGGCTGGCCTTTTTAGACCAGCTTTTATTTTATTATTCCTATAAAAAGAATCTTCTCTAAGCAGACAAATGTAAGCTGCAATTTCTTGTATCATTTTCTATAGGATGCCACATGCAAATATTGTGGCTAATTCATTCCTGCTCTAATCTTAAGTCCAAAAGCATACTCCAATGTGAGGTTCTTAACCTAATTGCGACCGTGGTATCTTACTTAACTTCTTTGAAACGAAAACAAACACAAAAGAACTTGATAGATACGAATTAACGGAAACAAGGTATATTAGTGGGAATTTTGATAGACCTCACAATATGACAGAACTTCTCAAACAAAATATTGCCAAACATATTTCTCTTTCTGAAAAAGCAACAGAAGTGTTTTGTAATTTATTCCAACAGAAGTTAATTAAGAAAAAGAGTTTTTTATTAAAAGAGGGTGAAATATGCAAGTTTGAAGGTTTTGTTACCAAAGGACTCTTTCGTGTGTATCATATTGACAAAAGCGGTGCTGAGCAAATACTTTATTTTGCCATAGAAAATTGGTGGATCACTGATATTGATAGCTTTACTAATGGTTTACCATCCCAACTTTTTATTGAAGCGCTTGAAGATAGCGAGGTGCTTTTAATTTCAAAAAAAGATAAAGAGTTTGCATACGCAAATTTGCCTGAAATTGAGAAGTTATTCAGGGTAATGACTCAAAAAACGCATGTTGCTCTCCAAAGAAGAATGATAGATAATCTGAGCAAAACTGCCGATCAGCGCTATCTTGATTTTATAGAAAAATATCCTAAGATTTATCAACGACTTTCTAATCTTCAAATAGCTGCTTACTTAGGTATCAGCCACGAGTTCCTGAGTAAAATAAGAAAAAAGATAGCTGGCAAAAAATAATGTGATTTTCATTTATTGAACTTGTTCAATGTTTTTATGCATTGGATGATAGCATCTTTGCGTCATCATTTAAAACAATACAGATGAAACATGTCCTTTCAATAGCATTATTAACAACTTTAATCTTATTCAAAATGGATGTTCAGGCACAAAGTTTCAAGGTTATTGAAACTGACAAATTAAAACTGCAGGTTTACAACGCATCGGAAAATAGTTTTGGCGTAGCCTCAGTCATCATATCTGGGAAAACCGATGCGGTATTAATTGATGCGCAATTTACATTGGCGGACGCTGAAACAGTAGCGCAAGAAATTAAAAAAACAGGTAAAAAGCTGACCGCAATTTATGTTTCTCACGGTGACCCCGATTTTTATTTCGGGTTAGAGGTATTCAAGAAGTATTTTCCGGAAGTAACTGCTTATGCCTCGCCAGCAACTGTAGACCATATCAAAGCTACTGCTCAGAAAAAATTAGAGGTTTGGGGTGAAAGGCTTGGCAAAAACATCACATCAAACGTCGTTTTACCACAGGTTTTAAAAGGAAACAGTATTGATTTAGAAGGGCAGAAATTAGAAATCATTGGCTTAGAAGAATTTCCAACTACAACTTTTGTTTGGATACCTTCCATAAAAGCAGCAGTAGGTGGAATAAACGTTTTCGGAACTAGTTTCCACCTTTGGATGGCAGATGCAGCAACAGTTAAAGCCCGTGAACAATGGATATCAGTTTTGGACAAAATTGAATCACTTCAACCAGCGATTGTAGTTCCCGCTCATGGTAAATCTGAAACAGCATTTGATTTGACAACAGTCAGGCATACAAAAAGTTATATCCAATTCTACGAACAGGCATTGAAAACCAATAAAACATCAGAAACTCTGATAGCTACATTGAAATCAAAATACCCAACCCTTACTTTTGAAACTGCTCTGCAAATAGGTGCAAAAGTAAACACAGGTGAAATGAAATGGTAAAATCAACAATCATCTTCAGCCTGGCAACGCTTATAGCTTTGTCGGGCTGTTCTTTAAATAAAAACAAAATGACAAATTTAGAGATAGTAAGGAGCACTTACGAGGGGAAAACTTCAGAAGAGAATGGTAAGAATCTTGCTGAGCATGTAGCGGAAAATATTACCTGGACTGAAGCCAGGGGTTTTCCATATGCAGGTACTTATATTGGTTTGGAAAGTATTACCAGGAATGTATTTAGCCGATTAGGTAGTGAATGGATAGATTATAAATTTACGCCGGAAGACTATGTTGCTAGTGAAAATAAGGTTGTTGCCTATGGTACTTACACGGGTACCTACAAAGCCTCGGGCAGGTATTTTGAGGCAAGAGTTGCTCATGTTTGGAAATTGAAGGATGGAAAAATTATAAGTTTTGAGCAATTCGTTGACAGTCAAACTGTGAACAATGCAATGAAGTAAACTACCATATCAGATTATTGCCATTCCTCTGTATTAAGCCTAATTGTAACCGGGATCGATTGCGTTAATATTTTTAGCAGATTTAGCTTTTTTCTAATTTATGTTTTATACTTTGAATAAGAAAAATTGCTTAGCACTGTCGAGTATCTGATACCTAGTTAAAGCCCCATTAGTTAACTGAATTCCATAACGTGAAAAAAACATTAAAATGAAAACAACCTATTTTAGTTCTTTAGCCATAATTATAGCGATGGCTTGTATTTCCTTAAGTTGCAAGAAGAGCCAGGGGGAAAACACCGATTTAAAACCTCTCACAATGGGAGCTGCACAAGCAGCTGCTGCGGCTTGTTCTGCACAGGGATGGGCATCTCAAAACGGAGGAACAACAGGTGGGGGTACAGCCACTGCTACCGTTGTCACAACTTATGCCACCTTAAAGGCTGCCATACAAAATACCAGTGTGAAAGTAATACAGGTAAATGGCACCATTACAATACCTTCAGGAGGAAGAATTTCCTTCCAGGATCAAACAGGAAAAACAATCTTTGGTTCATCTGGTGCGAAACTGGTTTCGGCAGATCAAACCAAGGATAACTCCGGTATTATCTACGTGAAACGATGTAATAATATTATTATTCGTAATCTTACTTTTGAAGGACCAGGTGCATATGACGTTGATGGTTGGGATAACGCAACTATAGATGCCAGTAATAATGTATGGGTAGACCATTGCGAGTTCAGAGATGGGGTTGACGGCAACTTCGATATCAAAAACACGGCTGATTATATTACGGTTTCCTATTGCAAATTCGCGTACTTAAAACCACCAAAAGCGGGTGGTTCTGGCGGCTCCGATGATCATCGTTTCTCAAATTTAATCGGGTCAAGTGATGGCGCAACAGCCGACAGAGGTCACCTCCGTATTACGTTTGCACGTTGCTGGTGGGCGCAGGGCTGCGTAGCCAGAATGCCACGGGTAAGATTTGGTAAAGTACATATAGTGAACAGTTACTTTAATAGTACGGCAAGTAGTTATTGTATTCAAGCCGGTTTTGAGGCGAATCTGTTAATAGCGTCGAACGTTTTTGAAAATGTTAAGACTCCAATTGATTTAATGTCCAAAACTTCTACCGCAGTTCAGGTTACAGGTAATACGTTCACAAGTGTAACCGGAAACACAGCTGGTAATGGCGTTACAGCCTTTACGCCGCCTTACAGTATTTCAATACTAAGTGCTTCCAGCGTTAAATCTACGGTAACGGCATCAAATGGTGCCGGAGCTACACTATCCGGTAATACCTGTACTTCTATATAATTCTTTTGTTAGGTGCTTTGACAATAACAACAGGGTTTTAACTAAAGGTCAGATCACAAACTAAGGGTTCCAACAAAATGTCAAGAGGCTGGATCGTTTCTGATCCAGCCTTTTTTGTGTGTCAGGCATGTACTGCAATCATTGTTGCTGTCATCCTGGCTATTAATTTCTCTTCGTTCTTATCAAAGACATATCCTTCGCAAATTGTCAGAGTTTTGCCGGATTGCAAAACTTTTCCTATAGCAATGAGTGCTGGCGTATGAGCAGGTTTCAGAAAATTGATTTTGAATTCAACAGTAAGAACTTCTGAATTATCAGGCATCATTGTGAGTGCTGCATAGCCACAAGCGGTATCTACGATACTTGTCGCTACGCCAGCATGAAAAAAGCCGTGTTGTTGTGTCAGGGCTTCTGAAAATTCGCAAGTGATTTTGACCTGCCCTTTTTCCACCTCTATCAATTGAGCATTCAAAGTTTGCATCAAGCCTTGTTTAACAAAACTCTCTTTTATTGCTTCATACATGGTGGTCAAATTTTTTGATGGATAAACCTATAGATAGTCCTGCCTTATTGGAGTAAACACATCTACAACCTCGCCTGCTTCTATAATTTCAATAGAATGTTCAACGTTGGCAGGAATGGAATAGGAATCTCCCGGAGTTAATAAAAATTCTTCTCCACCGAATTTCAATTTGTATTTGCCGGATACAACATAACCACTCTGTTCGTTGGGGTGTTTATGAAAAGGAACAGAATCTGTTGGTTTATATAACATCTTGGTTACCATGGAATCTTTCCCAATAGAAAGAACTACAAAATCAACTCCCAGAAACTGTCTTGGAGTAGCGTTCTCCTTTTTTACTACATTTTTCATATTCTTGATGTTTAAAAGTAAAGCATTGTTCAAAATCTTAACTCCATTTGGATGTTGCATCTTTCATAAGGAGTTGCCCGGCCGATAACTTTCTTAAACCCTAACTTCTGATAAAGATTTATGGCGGCTTTCAGGTCAGTGTTACTTTCCAGATAGATGGTTTTTGCACCCAGAGCTTTAGCTTTATCAATGATCGCCTGCCCCAAAAGCCAGCCGATATTTTTGCCTTGTGCTTTTGGAGAAACAGCCATTTTAGCCAGTTCATAATCATAAAGGGGATCGTTCATCTTGACAAGCGCGCAAACACCAACCGGCTCTTCATTGTATAGTGCCACGAAAATTTCACCGCCTTTATCAAGGATATACTCCTTCGGATGATCCAGTGCTTTATAATCCGCTTCCTCCATCTTAAAAAAAGTAGAGATCCATTCTTCATTAAGTTTTTTAAATGCTTCAGCATATATAGGCTCGTAGGGCACTATATTTACCAGTGCACTTTCACGCTGCTTTTTCTGTTCTATTACATACCGGTACAAACTTTTTTGATTCAACAGGAACTCCCACTCTTCAATAGCCTTCCAGAGGTCATGCTTTGCACTACTCAGTATTGCCTCCACAGCGTTCGTTACATCAGTATATTGATCTTTAATCTTCTCCGTCAATTCCTTGCCTTTTTTAGACAGGCTTACCACATTTTTACGACCGTCTTGTTTGTCCTTTTTCTCAATTATCAGACCCTTTTTAGCCATTTCAGTAACGATCTTACTAACAGAAGGATGCGAATGGCCGATTTGCTGGGCGATTTCAGTAATTGTGAAATTTCCATTCGAGAGAATATGAAAAACAGGAAACCACTTCGGCTGTAAGTCGATTTCGTAAAGCTTGTAGATATCAGCAGCGTCGGTTGTTATTTTATCTGTAAGGAGACGAAGCCGGCTGCCAATAGCCATTTTTCCTATTTGATCAAAAAACTCCATATAAGTATCTATTTACGTAACCAGTTACGCAAATGTACAAATTTTCTTTAAAAACCAAGTTTTGGGACAAATTGATACTCCGGAAAATAATTACAAATACTCCGTTGGCGTATATTTTGTGGGATAATAACTAAATCTGTTTTTATGCTTAGGAATTCCACTTTTTCGGTAATTACGGTGACTATTTACCTGGTGGTTTATTGTTTCCTGCTGCAAATTGAACGTACACAATGGTTGGGTTTTCTGATGTTCACACTTTCACCAATCCTTGTGATATGGATGGTTTATACAGTATTGAAATATGGGGTATATAATGGTCGTGAGCTTGCAGAGGGAGAAGAATATGGTTATCAGGATAAAATAATAAAACATGAGGGATAGGAACGTTATACAAACGTTCTTACCCCTGAAGAAGAAGTATATGCCAGTCGAAACTCTTTCGGTGTACAATCTTTCTTTTTTCTGAAGATGCGGTTAAAGTTCGAGATGTTATTGAACCCGCATTTATAGGCTATCTCATTAATGCCGTGAGTGGTTTCTATCAGCATCCGGGATGCATGTCCCAGACGTATCTCAATGAGTGTATCCACAAATGTTTTGCCGATTTTCAGCTTGAAGAAACGGCTAAAAGATACATTTGTCATAGCCGCAATTTTCGCTGCCTCACTCAGACTTACATTTTTATCGAAGTTATCATTCAGATATTTCATGATCTTCTCAATCCGTCGACTGTTATAGGATAACGTTTCCGTATTACGGAAACTGGCGTCTGATAATATGCGGATATTACGGGAGATGGAAAGATCATGTAGTATAGACATCAGTTCCAGTACGGAATCAAACCCCTGTTTTTGTGGCAATAATACCAGTCTGGGCAGAATAGAAGTGATTGTTTCCCGCGAAAAGAGGATTCCCCTCAAAGAGCGTTCAAGCAAACTCCGGATAAAGCTCATCTGGTTACGCTGTAAGAATTTATCATCAAACAGGTCGCGGTGAAATTGTACAGTGATCTCTTTTACGATACCGCCCTGGTGTTTGTTGGTAAACCAGCCGTGTTGCAGGTTTGGACCTACCAATACCAGTTCCAGGTCATTAATCTCCTCCATATGATCTCCTATGATACGTTTGGCTCCCGTAGCATGCTGGATAAAGTTCAACTCAAACTCTTCGTGATAATGTAATGGAAAATCGAACACCGTTTTCTCTCTTGCAAAGAGCGTAAAACAATCATTTTGTGTAAGTGGTGTTATTTCCCTTAACAGCTTTCCCCCCATAAATAAAATATTATACGGGTGCAAGATATCCAGTTTTTGGCAATTAAAGTATAGTAATGGTGTAATAAAGTATTAATTGAATATAATGCCAATAGTTATATAAGGCTATGCTATACTGTAGTTTCAAGCCATTGATTTTTAATTTGACAGAATTAATACCTGTTAATGATAAAAAAGTATTATTTATGAGTTCTAAATAAGAGCATCTTTGTTGTAAATAAGTACACACGTTATGAATAAGTATCTACTAAGGGAGTTCCCAATCATTCTTTTATGTGTATTCTTTCATCTGACCGCCTTTTCGCAGGAAAGGAAGGTGACTGGTACTGTAAAAGATGAGAAGGGAACTCTGCTTCCGGGGGCGACAGTACTGGTGAAGGGCCTTAAAGTGGCGACCAGTACAGATTTTAATGGCAATTTCTCACTGAATGTCCCAGATGGCAGTAAAGCGCTGGTTATTTCCTTTGTCGGCATGCAGTCTCAGGAAGTTCAACTGGGTAAAAAAAGCACTTTTGATATCACTTTAAGTTTACAGTCTACAGCGTTAAATGATCTGGTCGTGATCGGTTATGGTACTGTGAAAAAATCCGACCTCACCGGCTCTGTTCAAAAGATTGGCCGGGAAGACCTGATCAGAAATACGCCTACGAATGCGCTGGAAGCACTGCAGGGTAAACTGGCGGGTGTAAATGTTACACAAAATGATGGTGCGCCCGGCGCCGGACTGAGCATCAGAATCAGGGGTTCTAACTCATTCCTGGGTGGTACAGAACCATTATATGTAATAGACGGTGTGCCTTTTAATAATAGCAGCAGCGGTTCTACACCGGCATCTATCGGCGATGATGAGAAACAAACTATCAATGCAATGTCTTTTGTAAATCCAAGCGATATTGAATCTATTGAAGTGTTGAAAGATGCGTCTGCTACCGCTATCTATGGTTCCCGTGGTGCGAATGGAGTTGTGCTGATCACTACCCGCAGGGGCCGTACAGGAAAAGATAAAGTGGAGTTAAATATCAATGTTGGAATGTCTGAAGTGTTTCGCAGAATAAAAGTGCTGAATGCACATAATTATGCGCTGTACCAGAACGAATCTTTCCAGAAGGAGAACGATATAGAAGGTACTACCTACGATCTTCCTTATCCGGGTAAGAATATGCCTGTTTCAGGTTACCCGGATTCTACCTATTATGCTCCCGGACCAGATGATTATGGTACTGGGACTGACTGGCAGGATCAAATCTTTCGCCACGCACTTTTCCAGAATTATTCAGTAAGTATTTCCGGTGGTAGTGATGCGGGTAATCATAGCCTGTCATTCAATTATCTGGATCAGGACGGTACAATTGTCAACTCTAATTTCAAGCGTTATAGTGTTAACCTGAACCTAAACAGGAACCTGGGTAAACATATTAAAATGGGTACAAGTACCATGCTGAGCCGCTCTATTATGAACGGTGTGAAAACAGGTACTACCAAAATTGACGATGTATCTGCCGGTGTGGTAAGATCTGCTTTGTCATTCCCTTCTACACAAGGATTGATAGATCCTGCTACCGGTGCTTTCTCCAGTATATTTTTTATTACAAACCCTTATGTATATACGAGGGATGTGCTGAATAAAGTATCAAGCATCAACATTTTTACATCCAACTACGCAGAAGCAGCTATTACAAAAGACCTGAAATTCCGTCAGAATATTGGTTTTAACTATGCCTATAACTTACGTGACCAATATTATCCAAGATCGGTGTATGAAGGACAAAGCGTAAAAGGCTGGGGACTGAAAGCGGATGATATCTGGAGTAGTGTAGTGTCTGAAAGTTTGCTCACCTACATGAAACAACTGAACAAACATTCCATCAATGTGGTTGCTGGTGCTACTTATGAGCGCACAGATGGACAGACTAAAAATATCCAGGCTAAAACATTCCCGAATGATCTCATGAAGAATGAAAACCTGTACGCAGGAGAGATACAGGTTACTCCTGTTAATAACAGGTATAGCGCCACACTGGTATCTGGTCTGATACGTGCTAACTATAACTACGATGACAGATACCTTTTAACGGCGTCTTTCCGTAGAGACGGATCCAGCAAATTCGGTAAAGATAATAAGTGGGCAAACTTCCCTTCTGTAGCATTAGCATGGAAGCTGGTGAATGAGTCTTTTATTAAAAGCGTACCGGCAATCAGTGATCTGAAACTACGTGGTAGCTATGGACAAACAGGTAACCAGGGTATTGGTTCCTATGCATCTTTATCCAAGCTGGCTGTATACAACTATATATTAGGTGGAAGTGTACAAACCGGCCTGGCAGACGATTATTATGCGGGACCTGCTAATGATAAACTGAAGTGGGAAACTACAGCTGCTTATAACGTGGGATTGGATTTAGGGCTGTTCACCAGAATCAATCTGCATGTGGATGCATATAAGAAGAAAACAAATGATCTGCTCCAGTATATTGTTACACCGAGTTCTACTGGCTTCGGTAAAGCCTTACGCAACTCTGGTTCTGTAGAGAATAAAGGTTTGGAAGTGGCATTGGATGGTAATCCGGTAAAAACAAAAAACTTTGAGTGGAATGTGAGTGCGAATATCGCATTCAACAGAAATAAGATCCTGAGCCTGGGAGGAGATGTGAAGGAACAGTTTGCAGATAATATCTCTACGGGAGATGCGCCTTTTATTCAGAAAGTAGGTCATCCTATTGGTGCATTGTATGGATATAAAGAAGATGGTTATTATGATAATGAAGCGGAAGTAAGAAGCGATCCTGCTTATAGTTCACAGTCTGATGCTATTGTGAAACGTACTGTTGGAGAAATAAAATACAAAGACATTGACGGAACTCCTGGTATCACTACAACTGACCGTACTTTTATTGGTAATGTAAATCCTAAATATACTTTCGGTATCACCAATAATTTCCGTTATAAAAACTGGGATTTCAGCATATTTATAAGTGGTGTGCAGGGAAATGATGTGATCAATATGAACTACCGTTTCTTTGGTAACATAGGAGACTATAAAAATATTACTCAGTCTATGTGGGATAACAGATGGCAGGAAGGAAAAGACAACAGTAATGCTGCATGGCCTAAAGCTATTCACCAGTTCTGGCGTACCATGTATTTCTCCCGCAGATATATTGAGGATGGTAGTTTTGTGAAGATCAAGAATGTGAACCTGGGGTACAATGTTCCGGTAAAGGTAACAGGTGTTTCTTCATTGCGTGTATCTCTGGCCGTTAATAACCTCTACACGTTCACAAAATATACAGGATATGACCCGGAAGTGAACGGGTTTGGCGATAATCCGGCTTTGTTTGGAGTAGACCTGGGTGGTTACCCTGGATCAAGAACTTACACTTTCAGTGTTCGTGCTAATTTCTAAACACGCAAAACTTATTAAAATGAAACGACTTCATATAAAATATTCCTTTTTATTGATAGCTGCTGCCGGGTTACTTTTTGCCACTTCCTGCAAAAAAGCACTGGAAGAAAAGGCTTACAGCTTTATTTCACCTGATGATTTTTATACCAGTGGCGACGATGCCAAAGTGGCCGTGAATGGTATTTATAGCGAACTCTATACCTATGACCTGTACCTGCAGCCATTCTGGAACCTCACACTCCTGGACGATGATCATGTTTCGGGAGCTGACTGGTACTTGGGTGCTGCGGGCGCGGGTAACCCACAATCTTACTGGGGGATAGATCGTCCATGGGCCGGGCTTTACCTGATCATTGCCCGTGCGAATACTGTACTGGAAAAAGTACCGGGTATTAAATCAAATATTACGGACGATCTGAGAAGCAGGGTGATGGGAGAAGCTTATTTTCTCCGCGGCTGGGCTTATTTCCAACTGGTACAGCTATACGGCGGAGTGCCATTGCGCATGCATTCACTGTCTGTAGATGCTAATCAGAATGTTCCCCGGTCTTCTGTAAAGGCTACATATGATACGATTATCAGTAATCTGAAAAGTGCCGAGTCTCATCTGTTCTATGCGAGCGATTCCCGTTCTGGTGAAACGGGCCGTGTAAATAAAGGTGTTGCACAAGGGTTCCTTGCCAAAGTATATGCTACTATGGGCTCCGGAGCGTTAACTGGTAGTATTACAGTTCGTGGTGGTCAGGATAATGCTTTTTATCCTTATACAAAAAATGTTGTGGCCGGATATGATTCATTAGATAGTAAAGCATGTTATACACTGGCCAGGGATAAAGCACTGGAACTGATAAACAGTGGCGAATATACGTTGTTTGATAACTGGGCTGATATATGGTCTAAATCCAACCGGAACCAGAAAGAACATATGTGGGAAATACAGTCGCTGGCTGGTTCTTCATTCCTTAATGATCTGCATGCTTATTTCACAGCTGGTTCTTATCCTTTTGGTTTGGGTGCGGTATGGATGACCAACGATCATTACAAAAATTATGAAGAAGATATTGATACCCGTGTACTTGATGGCGTTACACATCAGTTTACTGCATATCGTGCAGTAAGTGCAGGTACTAATTACTATTATCCTTCCTGGAAGTCGGCTAAATATAGTACCGATGCAGCTGGTAATTCTTATTATAATAATGGTGGTACAGACGACAAAGCTTTTGTGACCAAATTTAGCGATGTTAGCAGTCCTGAAGTGACTACAAGCGATGCCTTTTTTCCTGTGATGCGCTATTCTGAAGTGCTGCTATTATATGCAGAAGCAGAAAATGAAGTAGCTGGTCCGGATGCAGACGCTTACCAGTATTTGAATAAAGTACGGCAGAGATCTAAGGCAACAAATGCGCCTACCGGTCTTAGTCAGGATGAGTTCCGCAGTTTTGTACTGGAAGAACGTGGGCGTGAATTCTCATTGGAAAACATCCGTAAATACGACCTGTTACGCTGGGGAATCTATTTACAGGTGATGAATAAAATTTCATTGGGACAGAATAACATCTCCAAGGTAAGAACAAACAAAAACCTGTTGTTACCGATACCTACCAGTGAATTAAGCGCCAATTCAGCTATCACCAGTAACAATCCCGGCTGGTAAGGTCAGGATATATTGCATGAACATCAATCGTTGATCATAAATCTTTTTCAATGAAACAACTTATCTCCATCCGTCATCACCTTATTGTAAGGTTGTTCGCGATGCTTTATATCACACTCTGTTTTACCAGTTGTAAAAAAGATGAAACAGTAGATACCAGTGCACCTTTAATCAGTGCTGTTACTACCACTACCGATCGTACTACCAGCATTACTTCCGGTGCCTTATCGGCATGGGTGGAAATAAAAGGTTCGCACCTGGCTTCTGCACAGAAAGTATACTTTAATAATCTCCCGGTGGCTTCTACTGATTTTTATGCTACTGACTCTACAGTTACAGTTCAGATACCTGCAGCAATAGCAGATTCTGTAACCGGTAAAGTAAGCGTGATCACCAAATATGGTCAGGCTGATTTCGCTTTCACAGTTCAGATACCGGCTCCGATTATTTCTTCATTTGATCCTGGGACTGGTGATGCCGGTGCAACAGTGACTATCACGGGTAACTGGTTCCAGAATCTGCAAAGTGTAAAGATTGGTACCCTGGAAGCAACCATCGTTGCCAGCACGGATACGACTATACAGATAACAGTGCCCACCAGCATTGTGCCCGGATATATTTATGTAACAACTGCTACCGGTGGCACTACGAAATCTGCCAATGCATTTGGATTCAGTTATATGCTGTATGATGATGCCGCTAATGCCAGCTGGTGGTTTGGTAACTGGAGTTCTGATATGACACTTGGTAGTGCGGAACAGGCGAAGAGAGGAAGTAATTCTATCAAAGTTCAGTATACCGGTGGTTATGGTGGTTTTCAATGTGCGAGTACATTGGATGTTACCAGTTACCAGGGTATCAAAGTTTCTATATATGGTGGCAGTGGTACAAGAGGGATGCAGGTAAAACTATACATTAACGGGGTTTCCGGTACTGGCGTATTACTGGCTTTATCAGAAGGGGCATGGACGGATTATACTATTCCTTTCAGTCAACTGGGAAGTCCTTCCTCTCTCACTAATATCACTATTCAGGAATTCAGCAATAATAATAGCCTGATTTATATTGACGACCTCGGATTATTCTAAAAAGAAAAAGCATGATAAGAACCTTTCATAGGATTATTATTGGCCTGGGACTCACTGCTGCCGGTATTCCGGCAGCAGCACAGGAGCTGCCTTCCGATAAGCAGGCTACTAAAGAAACTGTAAACCTGTACCGGCATCTGAAAAAATTGCCCGAAAAAGGATTTTTGTTCGGGCATCAGGACGATCTGGCTTATGGTGTTAACTGGAAATATAAAGAAGGGAACAGTGATGTGAAGGAGGTGACTGGCGATTATCCGGCGCTGTATGGCTGGGATCTTAGTGGTATTGAATTGGACCGTGATGTGGATCTTGATGGTGTGCCATTTAAAAAGATGCGGCAATATATACAGCAGGGATATGAAAGAGGAGGCGTTATCACATTGAGCTGGCATATGGTCAGTCCTTCTGGAGCTCCTAAAGGGGCATGGGATACTACACATGGTACTGTTACCAGCATTTTACCCGGTGGAATCAACTACGAATTATACAAAGGCTGGCTCGATAAGGCAGCCACTTTTATCCAGTCACTCAAAGGCCGCAAAGGAGAACCTATTCCTATCCTTTTCCGCCCTTTTCATGAGCTGACAGGTAACTGGTTCTGGTGGGGACGTAATGCGTGTTCCGAGCAGGAATTTATTACCCTGTGGAGATTCACCATTTATTATCTGCAACAGGAGAAACACCTGCATAACCTTTTATACGTGTATAATACGGCGGGAGAATTTACAAAACAGGAGTTCTTATTGCGCTACCCTGGAGATGATATGGTGGACATAGTCAGCCTTGATACCTACCAGTATGATGATCCGCAAAAAAGCGATGGGTTTGTAAAAAATACATGCAAACAACTTGCATTGCTGGATAGTATAGCCACAGAGAAGAATAAAATATCTGCCCTGGGAGAAACAGGGTACGAGCAGATTCCATATGCTAACTGGTGGACGAAGACGCTACTGGAAGCTATTGGGAATAACAGGATTGCTTATGTGCTGTTATGGCGTAATGCAGGGTATAATGAGTATATGAAAAGGATGCATTATTATGTACCATATGCCGGGCAGGTATCCGCCAATGACTTTATAGAATTTTATAAGCACGATAAAACATTGTTTGAAAAAGAATCGGCAGCATTGAGTTTGTATTCCCAATTATAATGCTGCCATTATTATTCTGTATCTGGTATTAGAAATCTAAACAGCCGTGAGGCAACAAAAGTAAGTATATGAGTTTTAAAAAACGACTGGAAGCATTGGAACAGTCATTAGAAGAACTGTTAACCAGACCTAACAGGAAGGAGCCGTTGGGCAACGGTGTTTACGACAGATATGTGTATCCTGTACTAACGGCAGCACATACACCTATATTCTGGCGGTATGATCTGCGGGAATCTGTCAATCCTTTCCTGATGGAACGGTTTGGAATTAATGGTGTTTTTAACGCCGGAGCTATCAAATACAAGGATAAATATTTAATGGTAGCGAGGGTGGAAGGGATAGACCGTAAGTCATTCTTTGCAGTAGCAGAAAGTGATAATGGTATTGATAATTTCCGTTTCTGGGATGTCCCGGTGCAATTACCTGAAACAGCAGAACCAGATACGAATGTATATGATATCCGTTTGGTACAGCATGAAGATGGCTGGATATACGGTCTTTTTTGTACAGAAAGACGGGACCCCGCTGCTGCCCCCGGTGATCAGTCGGCCGCCGTTGCACAATGTGGTATTGTGCGGACAAAAGATCTGCTCCAGTGGGAGCGATTGCCCGATCTGAAAACACCTTCTCCGCAACAACGGAATGTGGTGTTACATCCTGAATTTGTACAGGGTAAATATGCTTTCTATACCCGTCCGCAGGATGGCTTTATCAGTACCGGCAATGGTGGTGGTATTGGCTTCGGTTTGGCAGATAATATGGAGAATGCAGTAATTCATGAAGAAAAGGTGATCAATCCTAAAGTATATCATACCGTATATGAAGGAAAGAACGGTTTAGGTCCTGCGCCGATCAAGACATCCATAGGCTGGTTACATCTGGCCCACGGCGTGCGTAATACGGCTGCAGGTTTGCGTTATGTATTATATATGTTTGTGACAGACCTGGCAGATGTTACCAAAGTGATTCACAAACCCGCGGGTTATTTCATGGCACCGGAAGGAGAGGAAAGAGTAGGAGATGTATCCAACGTACTTTTCAGTAATGGCTGGATTGCCGATGATAACGGTAATGTATATATCTATTATGCATCATCGGATACCCGTATGCATGTGGCTACTACTACTATCGCCAAACTGATGGATTATGCAGTGAATACACCGGAAGATGGCTTACGCTCTGCCGCTTCTGTGAAAACTATCAATCGCATCATTGAAAATAATGGGATTCTGGTTAAATAAAAGCCCTTTGGTTCAATAGGAGAAGGTGGATGACTACCCTGGATGTAGAACAACATCAGCAATAATAGTTTCTTAAAGTATCAGGCTGTATCGTAATTATGATACAGCCTGTTTTTATTTGGGATCATTGTCGTCTTAGCAATTATCAGAATTTTCTTATTATTTGGATCGATACCCCGTTTAAGTGATCCTCAATCCCCTTTTTTACTTGATAAATAGCTTTGCTTTCGTTAGCAACGAAATATGTTTTCATGTAAAGTGATGATATACAATGATATCTGTTTGAAATAATAGCCGAAGTATGTATGAAGCATAAATAAAGCATATCTCTTCCATATAACTAATCTCACGCAATCTCTTTTTTGAGCTGTTGGAGTTTCCTTTCCAGGTAGGCTATTTTTGCTTGTTGCCGCTTTTGTTTG
>NZ_FOMK01000005.1 GCF_900112615.1 Chitinophaga sp. CF118
ATGAAATTATTCTAACAAACCGCCGTATGCCGAACGGCACGTACGGTGGTGTGAGAGGACAGTGAGGGAAATAATCCCTCACTTCCTACTCGATTTGGCAATCCATGATCTAAACAGATAGTCGGTTTTCTTTGCCGGTATATAATTTGTATTCCCTATGGTATAAAATACATAACGTTATGCAAGCCGAAAAAGGTCAGAACAACCATAAAGAGGAACATAGAAAAGTAAATATATTCGAACATTTTTCAAGTAAAGTAAGTCATGTCACTGGTTCTCCTTTAGCGTTTATAATAGCATTGTTTACTATCATTGCATGGGGTATAACAGGCCCGATATTCAATTATTCAGATACCTGGCAGCTTGTTATTAATACCGGTACCACTATTATTACTTTTCTGATGCTATTTGTAATCCAGAAATCGCAGAACAAGGATTCTAAATCGGTGCAACTGAAATTGAATGAACTGATTGCTGCGAACAAATTTGCGAGTAATCGTCTGATTGTAGTAGAGGATTTATCTGAAGAAGAATTAGATGTATTACATAATTATTATTCCAAACTGGCCGAAGAAACCAAGAAGAGGATCAATATGAAAGAATCCCATTCTATAGAAGAAGCGATTGATAATACAGATCAGAAATTAAGCATGGAACCAATAAACAGAAAAGATAAAAAGGGAACAAATCCATTGAACTAATATTGAATAAAAAACTCCTGACGGTACCAGCTTTGTGCAAACAGGGTATTGTCAGGAGTTTTCAAAATATGTGTTACTAAGATAAGCTTACAGGTAATACAATTGTAAATGTACTCCCGTTATTAAGCTGACTTTCTGCATGCACTGTCCCTTTATGATTCATAATGATGTTCTGTGTACTGGTAAGTCCCAGCCCGGTTCCTTTGGGTTTATTAGTAAAGAACGGATCAAAGAGACGGGCTCTCGTTTCTTCAGGAATACCGGGACCGTTGTCAGATATCATAATGATCGCTTTGTCTTTCAGGCGTTCTGTATGTATGGTTAATAAGCCTTTGGATGGTGTCATAGCCTCTATGCCATTAATGATAATGTTCAAAAGCGCAATAACAATTTTCTCATCATCTGCAGGAACCATTACATCTGGTTTCATATACTCCTTCTGAACTTTTATCTCATTCAGCTGCAAACGATCCTGAGCAAGTACCAATGCTTTTTCTGTTAATTCGTTGATACCGTGAGGACGAATATTTAATTCTATCATCCGGGTAGAATGCAGTAGTTCCGTAATCAGCTGATTGATACGGGTACAGTTCCGTTCAATGATATCAACGTATACCTGACTTTCTTCCACACTTACTGGTTCTCCTTTAAACTGGCTTACCGCCAGGAGGATGTTCGTCAGGGGATTTCTTACCTCATGTGCAATTACACGGGCTATACGGCCGGTGATTACAAACTTTTGCTGTTGCTGTTTTTCCAGTTCCTCCCGCTTTCTTTCTGTAATATCCTGTACCACACAAAGGAACACCTGTTCTGCTTCATCCAATGTTACAGCACTTACCAATACATCCAGCTTTTTGCCTTCTTTGGTTAGGAAGTTATATTCTTTTTGAAGGCTGGAATCTTCTCCGCAAATATGATCGAAGAAGTATTTGCTTTGCTCTTCATAGAAAAAAAGTTGTTTCAGATTCAGCTGAAGGATCTCTTCTTTACTATACTGCAGTGTTCTGATAGCCGAAGGATTGGCATCTATTATATTCTTATGGCAGTCTGCGAGGATGATGAGATCATGTGCTTTTTCGAATACGCTGAAGTATTTCTTTTCTTTCTCTTCAATTACACGTAGATGGTGTGCTTCGTCCAGTGCATAACGTATAGAACGTTCCAGCAGGTCTGCGCTGATCTCTCCTTTTACAAGGTAATCGGAGGCTCCAGCCTGCATGGCCTCTTTATCTATAGTATAATCACCTTTACCGGTAAGCATAATTACCGGTGCATTAAATTGTAATTGCTGGAAGTGATGCAATATATCAATCCCCGTATAGGGTCCCAGGCGATAATCTACGAGATAAACATCATGTTTTTTCCTGTCTATTTCCTCCAGTGCTTTTGAATAGGTGGGAGCCCAGTCGAGCAGATATTGTCCTGGTGAAATATCCTGTAATAATTGGCTCACCAGGTAAAAATCATCCTCATCATCGTCAATCATCAGGATGTGAACAGGTAAATCCGTCATTTCATTAATACATTTGGCAGTTCTGCAATTTCAAACCAGTATTTTCCCACTATCCGGGTAAATTCAACCAGTCCGGAATAAGTAACCGGTTTAATGATAAAGCTGTTTACTCCCAGCTCATAGCTATTTACAACATCTTTTTCTTCCATTGAAGTGGTAAATACAATAACAGGAATACTTTTTAGAATCAGGTCGGTTTTCAGTTCGCGTAAGGCTTCCCGTCCGTCTTTTTTAGGCATATTCAAATCCAGCAGGATAATCTGTGGAAACGGGTGTAGCGTTTCATCCGCATAATGACCGTTGCGTTTGAGGTAATGCAACAGTTCTTCGCCGTTTTCCACAAAGCTGATGTTGTGCTGTGTACTGTTTTGATCAAAAGCTGCCTTAATTAGCTCCCTGTCATCTGCATCATCATCTGCAATAAGGATGCTAATCTTTTCGGCAGTTTTAATTGGAATCATTTTGATGGGTTTGAATGAGAGGTAGTATAACTACAAAAGTTGCCCCCTTACCCGGGTAGCCGTAAGCCATGATCTGCCCATGATGACTGTCTACTATCTTTTTGCAGATAGCAAGCCCTATTCCGGTTCCCGAATATTCGCTCATGCCATGGAGTCTTTGAAACAGCTGGAAGATGCGTTCAGCATGAACTGGGTCAAACCCGATTCCATTATCTTCTATATAAATGCGGCAAAAAGTGTCTTCTGCCCGGTTTTCTTCTATAATGAGATCAATTTCTTTTCCTTTCAATACCTGGTTGGTAATATTAATCACCAACTGGCGGTCGGGGTGGGCAAATTTGATAGCATTGGCCAGCATGTTCTGAAAAAGTTGATGAAAGGAAGTGGCACTGCCTTCTATAACCGGGAGGGGGCCAGCTGTTATGCTGGCATTATGCTCCTGCAAACTAACTTCGAGATCACTGGTCACTTCCTGTAGCAGACTGCTCATATCTACTTTGGTAATACTTTCCGGTGTAATACGTCCTGCCCGGGAAAAAAGAAGAAGGTCGTTGATAAGTACCCGCATCCTGGATACTGCACCAACCATCCGGTTTATCATTTCGCTGGCTTCCGGCGGGAGTTGTTCTCCGTATTTCATCTGGAGGCGATCACTGAAAGTGGATATTTTTCGTAATGGCTCCTGCAGGTCATGAGAAGCTACATAGGCGAATTGTTCCAGTTCTTCGTTCGATTTATTCAGCAGGATAATATTCTGCTGCAGATTGCGCTGGTAAGATTTTAACCGGGTTTCTATATGTAATTGTAAACGGAATTCCCTGGTGAGTGTAACATAGGAATAAATCCCGATAAGAATAGCCACCAGCGAAGAAATGAATATTACAGGTACCCAGATGGCAGAAAAGAATTTGTACAGTTCGGATTTCTCATGCAAATGAGCTTCCTCTATCAGCATCATGTCCTGCACTTTCCGGTCTATTTTAGACATTGATTTCTCTCCCTGCTGTACTGCAGAGGTATCCCTCTGGAGTGAAGTTTTGGGCTGTTCTCCTTCCATTAGCTGCCGGTACTTATTATCAAGCAATAATTTAAGAGTGTCCAGGTGTAATTGCTGTTGTGGATTATCAGCAGTTATCCGCCGTAGTATCAGATATTCTTCGGCAATTTTAATACTGCGTTGCTGCATATCTGGTTGCAGGAAAGAGGCGTCTTTTGTGATATTATAACCACGAATGGCAGCTTCCGCATCTTTCAGCTGCCGGGTTATCACTTCAAGCCTTTTAGAAACTTCAATAGTATGATTCAGCCATTTGGCATTATCTAGCAGATTTTTTGTGACAAGGTAGGAACATATAGATGCGGCGATTACAACTGTGCATGCTATAAAGAAGCCGAACCTTACTTTTTTCTGTACTGGAATGTGCATTTGGCTGAACTATTATGTATATAACTGAGCATTCGAATTTACTATATTATTAATAATCAGCATAAATTATTAATTGTTTCTCTTGGAATATGTGGGGAATAACTGATGAAGTATGCAACAATTTCTACACAATGAAAGCACGTAAAGGTCGTGATCGCTGCATGTTTTCATATAGTCCTAAACGTGAATTATTAATTGATCAGATCCCATACTGTAGGTTGTTTGCAGAGAAATATACTTAGCCCTTATTCTTACTGATTGTTTGCTGGAATGAACTTTGTTTTTTCAATTACGGGAATGCTGAATGATACAGATCTAAATAGCAGCAAAACAGAAGATTTGTTTACTCACACAAAAAGAATAATCATGCAATATTATAATATGTCTGCGGGAGATAAACCGGGAGGGAAGCCCGAACCTATCGGGGTTCCTGTGAGAGAACAACCGCCAAATCCAGGGCCGGAAATAACACCTCCGCCTTCACCGCAGGGCCCGCCACCTCCGATACCGAACGAAGTGCCGGATCATGATATCCACCGTACACCACCGAATCCTAAAGCAGGTAAACAGAGCAATGCAGAGAATGATGCACTGATAGCAGAACAGGACCGGGAAGATGTACAGGAAAGATCTCCTGATCTCTTGAATAAATAAATTATTTACCAATTATAAACTCCAAATAAAAATGGCGACTAAAATCCAGGCAAAAACCGGAACAAACGGTACAGCCACCAAACAAAACGGTAGTCCAAAAAGTGTGGCTGCAAAGAATACTGTAGTTGTTACCCGTTCTGCTTCCAGGGCTAAGCCCGGCAGTAAAAAACAGGATATGCCCAACTCCAGGTTCCATAAACTATTTGTGGATGAACTTAAAGACATTTACTGGGCTGCGAAAGCACTGGTAAAAACATTAGGTAAAATGCAAAAGGCTGCTACATCTGACGAACTGACAAAGGCAATCAGCGATCACCAGGAAGTTACAAGAGAACAGATTACAAGACTGGAGCAGGTATTTGAAAGCATTGACCAGGAACCTAAAACCAAGAAATGTGAAGCAATGGCCGGATTGATCACAGAAAGCCAGGAAGTAGTGGATGATACAGACGAAGATTCTGCTGTAAGGGATGTAGCTATTATCATCTGTTCCCAGAAGATAGCACATTACCAAATTGCTGCTTATGGGAGTCTGCGTACACTCGCAAATGTTATGGGACATACCGAAGCCGCAGATTTTTTGGCAGAGAGTTTAAGCGAAGAAAAAGAAGCTGATAATCTGCTTACAATGATAGCAGAGTCTTCTGTAAATGAAGAGGCTTCTGCAGAATAATATTACTACTTATGAGAACCCCCGGGCCTCTGCATTTTAAAAGTGTATGAGGCCTTCTTTTTGAAATACCCCTCTACAGTTCAGTACGGTTAGTGGTGTGGCGGACAAACTGGGGAATTACAGCATGATTGAGAATCAAAAGGAGTAAATATAAATAGGCGGTGGCAGGAGAAATTGCCACCGCCTATTATAATAATTTAATTACGCAAAGATCAACTGATCCTCTCTGTCTTCTACCGGTATTTTCTGGATAAATTCATCAAATCCTGCCTCTTCATGGGTGCTGTACATACCATAGGCATCCAGGACATAGCCTATTTCTCCATCTTTATCTTCCATGAGATATAATATGGACATGTCGCCCGGATCGGACTCTCCTTCAAACCGGTAGGTTTTAATAATTTTCAACTCATCAGGATTGTAAATCTTTTGCTTTTCAGTATTCTGCATCCTGCCGTGGTCACTCATTTTTAATTCGTGATCAAGGCCTTTTAGATGCAATTTTTCTAATACCCTGCTTAGGGTTGTCATTTCACCTGGCTTTTCCATAAAAAGAAGGTTTTTTGTAAGAGCGTAAGTCCAAAAGCCATGCCATGGCATATAGTTTGGATTCAACTGATTATTAAATCCTACTATTATGAGAGCAGTTTGGTCAGGAACAATAGGATTCGGTCTGGTAAATATTCCCATAAAGCTATACAGTGCTTCGCAGGACAGCAGACTGGACCTTGATATGCTTGATAAGAAAAATCATGCACATATCAGATTTCAGCGGGTAAATGAGGATACGGGAAAAGAAGTTCCCTGGGAACAGATTGTGAAAGGATATTTATACAATGATGAATATGTGATTCTGCAGGACGAAGATTTTGAGGAAGCCAGTCCGAAAAAAAACAAAATTATCACAATAGAATCCTTTGTGAAAGTGGCGGAGATAGATAATATCTATTTCGAATCTCCTTACTACATTGAACCACAAAAGGCGGGTGAAAAAGCATATGAATTATTGCTGAAAACATTGCAGAAAACGGGGAAAGCAGGCCTTGGGCGTTTTGTTCTTCGTACAAGTGAACATCTTGTTGTGATTCGTCCGCGGGATAATTATTTACTATTGCATCAATTACGGTTTGAACAGGAGATACGCTCTCCTAAAGATCTTACATTACCCTCTGGCATAAAGATCAGTAAACAGGAACTGGATATGGCAGCACAACTGGTAGAACAATATTCTACTGAGTTTGATATTACTGCATTCAAAGATGAGTATACAGCGGAACTGATGAAAATCATCAAAGCAAAGGCCTCCGGCAAGCGTCGTACAGTAAAGAAATTAACAGTAGCACATACCAAGAGCACAGACCTTTTCAGTCAGTTGAAAGCAAGTCTGGGAGGCAATAAAAAACGGGCATCTTAATCGTTTTACACACTATAAAGTATTGTTAGTCTTAAACCGGAAAGTTATGGAAACAGCTCATCGCATGGTTAATCTCGCACCAAGATATGGTATTGTCATTGCCGTTATGTCAATTGTATTCAACATAATTTTCAATGTAACGAAAACTGCAGATAACCTGTGGACAGGCTACTTCGCTGCGTTGCTGGTTTTCCTGGGAGTGTTGTTCTCTGTTATTCATTATAACAGTCAGCATCATGAAAAAACATCTGCGCTGGCTTTATTCAGTATGGGATTCAGAACTACCTTATGGGCAGTAGTGATCATTTCATTATTCTCCATTGCATTTCACCTGCTGGTATCTGATAAAGTAGAAGACTCCAATTTCTGGATCTCATTATTGGGGAATGTATTGTTCGTCCCATTTGTATTGGGAGTGCTGGCTTCTTTAATTAGCTCAATGGTATTTAAGAGAAACCAGAAAACAACAAACCCCGGTAGCTGATGTTAAATCAGCCAGCCTAATAAAAGACAGGCCAGTACAATAAAAGGAGAGGGCAGCCGCGTGAACCAGAGTACTGTGAGTGTGGACAACATGATCAGAATATTGTACCATGTGGTAGGTATTGCCATAAAGAGCATTATGGTGGCTGCCCACATAACACCTACTACAGCAGCATTGATTCCTTCCAATGCACGATAAATGATTACATATTTTTTCAGATTATGCCATATCGGGAAGAAGAATAAGACCAGCAACAGACTGGGTAAGAAAATGGCTATTGGTGCCAGTATGCAGCCCAGAAATTGATAGCCGGTGCCCAGGTTACGCATTACCATACCTCCGGCATAAGCTGTAATAGAAAATGTTGGACCGGGCATTGCTCTCATTATACCTGCTCCGGTAAGCAGTTCTTCTGCACTCATGAACTGCGATTTTGCACGGGTTACATATTGTTCCAGCATCATTGCAATCAGAATATCTCCTCCTCCAAATACGAGACTACCGAAACGGTAAAAGTTCTCAAACAGGTTAAAGGGACGACGGGTAATCCAGTCATTAGTACGGGCTACCTCAGAAAATACACCCGCGAGTATAAACAACAGGGCAAACAGCCAGATATTGGTCCACTGGATTTTTTTTGGCTTATCTGCAATATTCGGGATACGCTTGTCGCTGAAGTTGGATACAATTCCCCCCAATATGATCAATGCGGGGAAAGTCCAGGGCGATTTCAGGAAAAACGCTGCTAGGAGGGCTACCACCATAATTGCGGTAGTGGCCTTGCTGCGTACACTGATGCGGTAAGCGCGGATACTGCCGTATACCAGGAAACCTACCGCCATAGGTTGAACGTATTTAAAGATATCGGTGTTTAATGCTTTCTGATCAAAGTATTGTAACAGGAAGCTTAATGAACCCATTAACAGGCAGGCAGGTGAAATCCATATAAGCAGTGTAACAACAGCCAGCGGCACACCACCACGTTTATACCCAATCAGCGTTAGTGTTTGGGAAGAGGATGCCCCGGGGAGCAACTGGCAGAAGGCATTGTATTCCATCAGTTCCTGCTCCGTTATATCCCTGCGCTGATGCACAAACGTTTTCAACATCATGGCCAGGTGGCCCTGAGGGCCTCCATATGCCGTTATGCTGTGCATAAAGACTGCTTTCAAAAAAGGAATATGACGTAGAAACACAGATGAGAGATTATTCGGTGCCCGAATTTCAATAAAAAATTAAAGATAGCAAAGTATTAGAATGCTAACAGCTTGATTTTGTTCCATTCATAAAAAAACAAATATACGGGCATAATACTTGTAATTATTGTTTTATACAGCAAGCCGTGTGTAAGCGACCCCTCCGGCCTGAATTACTCCAAAACTATAAAATATATGAAGAGATTATTGATTCTACTGCTTCTGGCTTTATCTTCAGTTGCTTATGCACAGTTATCTTTTTACAATAGTGACGCTTACTGGTCTAACTTCTGCCTGCAGACCTCCTGTGTGGAAGCCTCTGTTACGGATACCTGCCTGGTATTTGTAAGTAACCGTCACCTTCATCCGGATAATCTACGTTTTGTGGATGAATATGTGGATACTACTGGTCTTAAATATTTCTTTTTACGAAAACGTGCCGGTAAATGGAATGTTTACCAGGCATCCAGCTTAAAGGAGGCCATGCTCCTGTTACCAGAAAAAAGAGACATTGTGGTATATACCGAAGGAATGGGTAAGATCTTTACTACCAATGTAGAAAGGGCCTTGCTGATGCGGTCACAGTATCATGTAAACGTAGTAATGTTCGATTATTCCAGTATTAATACTACCTACAAGCCTACCAGGAACTTCAACTTTGCAAAGAAAAATGCCCGGTTATCGGCTCCTGATTATTTCCAGTTATTAAAAACTTTACAGAAGGCACGCCTGGATAAAGAAGACTGGGTACAGGATGTAAAAATCTCTACCTTTTACCATAGTATGGGTAACATTATCCTCATGGAAATGATGCAACATCAGCCCTATCAGGATTTAAACAGCCAGCCATTCATTGATAACCTGGTAATAAATGCGGCCTGTGTGCCACAGAAAAAACATAAAGAATGGGTGGAACATATTCAGTTTGCCAGTAAGGTGTATATACATTATAACCGGACCGACTGGCAACTGAAAGCTGCACACATCCTTACTTTCAAGGCCCAGCTGGGCGAAAAGGTGAGAAGACAGCGGGCTGCCAATGCGACGTATGTTAATTTTCACGGACAGGGAGAGCGACAACATAGCTATTTTCTCAACTTTCCCCAGAATGACTACAGGATGACGGACGCTATGAAGGAATACTTTGGCAGTTTATTTACAGGAAATACAGCAAAACTGAAGGATGATAAATCGCCTTTACTGATAAGTAATTAGGCCACAAGGTTATAATGAATGGGCTCCTGATGTAATTATCATCCACCAGGAACCCATTTGTTATTTCTTTAGTCCTATTTCCCTCAGCCTTTCGTCAAGGTATTCGCCGGCAGTGATAGGCGCATATTCTTTGGGATTTGTATCTGAGATACAGCTCTCAAGGCAATCAAGTGGCATAACCGATCTCGGATGCAGGAAGAACGGAATTGAATAACGGCTGGTATTCCACATTTCGCGGGGAGGATTTACTACACGATGGGTAGTGGATTTTAACCGGTTATTCGTTAAGCGCTGCAACATATCTCCTACATTCACCACTATCTGTTCCGGAAGGGAGGTAACTGGCACCCAGTTATTTTGTTTATCCAGGATTTGCAACCCATCTGCAGAAGCGCCTACCAGCAAGGTTATCAGGTTAATATCTTCATGCTGTTCCGCACGAATGGCAGAAGCAGGTTCCTTTGTAATAGGCGGATAATGGATCGCTCTCAATATTGAATTACCATTATGTACCTGTGGATCAAAAAAATGCTCATCTAATCCCAGATATAATGCAATAGCCTGTAGCAGGGAGGTTCCTGACTTTTCAAAAGCCTTGTAGGCATTAAAGAAAGTAGGCGTGAATGGCGGTATCTCTTTCACTACAAGATTATCCGGGTATTCGCTACTAACAGGATCGTTGTCTTCAACTGTTTGTCCAAACTGGAAGAATTCTTTAAGGTCAGGCGCATCAAAGCCTTTGGCATGTTCTTTACCAAAAGATGTATATCCGCGCTGGCCGGCCAGTTCAGGCAATTCATATGTACGTTTTACATCGGATGGTAATGTAAAGAAAAGTTGTACATACTTGTAAAGATCTGCGATCAGTTCATCCGGAATACCATGATTTTTTACCGCTACAAAACCTACTTCTTCGTAAGCTTTTCCCAGCGCCTGCACAAAGGCAGCTTTGCTGGTGGCGTCGCCTGAGGTAAAGGCGGCAAGGTCCACAACTGGAATGGAATGAGTTATTGCCATAGTAAAAGGTTTTACTTTACTAAGGTAGATTAAAAAGAAGAAAATCTTATTTGAGGAAAGCCTTTTCTTCTGGCGTAATATCCACCATAGCATATCTGGCCACATCATTGATCAGCATTTCATCCATGATGTCCACTATATTTTTGTAATTAGCGGAATTGTCTGCTTTGATAAGTACCATCAGGTCATTTTTACCAAAGCGTTTAAATACTTCGCTTCGTTTTGAGAGGATCACATCGCGAATGCCGTTTGTGTTCGCATAACTGGTGTGAAGGATCTTTGGAGGATGTTGCAGATCGTTGCCCATACCGGCATAATAGGTGATCTTATCATGAGCACCGATAAGGATGGTCAATGCTTTACTATCAGCCAGTGAGGAGGCATCGCCATCATTACGAGGCATGATCAGATCCATTGTTTTAGGCTGTGATAAGGTGGTAGTGAGCATAAAGAAGGTAATGAGCAGAAAACCCAGATCTACCATAGGTGTCATATCTACGCGGGTACTTAACTTTTTAGAGCGGATGCCGCCCCTGTGGCCACTTTGTGTGCCGGTATTCATTTCAGCCATAACTAACTGTTTAAAATATACGAAATATGGATAGTGAAATGAAAGCGCTTTCAATAGTATAGATGCAGGGGGAGAATTATTCCATAAAAGGGAGGTTCTTATATGTTAGTCACTATAAACGAAACTCCCCATAAGTTCCCGGAGGAGTCTTATGGGGAGCCATAATATAATCAGGTTTGATTCTAGAATTCTGCGCTCTTTGGTGTGCGTGGGAAAGGAATTACATCGCGGATGTTGCCCATTCCTGTTACGAAGAGTACCAGTCTTTCAAATCCAAGACCAAAACCGGCATGTGGACAAGCGCCATAGCGGCGGGTATCCAGGTACCAGCTCATTTCATTTACAGGCAGGTGCATTTCTTCCATACGGGTTACCAGTTTATCGTAGTTTTCTTCTCTCTGGGAGCCGCCTACAATTTCACCGATACCAGGGAAGAGAATATCCATTGCGCGTACGGTTTTTCCGTCATCGTTCTGCTTCATATAGAAGGCTTTGATCGCTTTGGGATAATCTGTTAGAATGACTGGTTTTTTGAAATGTTTTTCTACAAGGTAACGTTCGTGTTCACTCTGGAGGTCTGCACCCCATTCTTCAATAATATAATCGAATTTCTTGCTTTTGTTTGGTTTGCTGTTCTTCAGAATATCAATAGCCTCTGTGTAGGTAAGGCGCATGAATTCATTATTCAGTACAAATTCCAGTTTCTGGATCAGGCCTAATTCGCTGCGTTCCTGCTGAGGTTTCTGTTTGTCTTCTTCTTCCAGGCGTTGTGCGAGGAATTCGAGATCTTCCCGGTTGTTTTCCAGCGCATAACCTATTACGGATTTGATAAAGGCTTCAGCCAGGTTCATATTATCTTCCAGATCGTAGAAGGCCATTTCAGGTTCAATCATCCAGAATTCAGCCAGGTGGCGGGCTGTATTGGAGTTTTCCGCTCTGAAGGTAGGGCCGAAAGTATAAACATCGCCAAATGCCATAGCTCCCAGTTCTCCTTCCAGTTGCCCGGAAACGGTAAGGTTGGTGGCTTTGCCAAAGAAGTCTTCTTTATAGTCTATTTCACCGTTTTCAGTCAGTGGCGGATTTTTAGGGTCCAGTGTGCTTACACGGAACATTTCGCCGGCACCTTCTGCATCAGAAGCTGTAATAATAGGAGTATGGAGGTATACAAATCCTCTTTCATTAAAGAATTTATGTACGGCAAAGGCCAGTGTGTGGCGTATGCGGAAGATGGCACCGAAGGTGTTGGTACGGAAGCGAAGATGTGCTATTTCGCGCAGATACTCCAGGCTGGGGCGGTTTTTCAGCTGCAGCGGATATTTCTCCGGATCACAGTCTCCCAGTATTTCAAGTTCCACCGCTTTTACTTCTACGCGCTGACCTTTACCCAGAGAAGGGATTACGGTACCTCTCACGCTGATAGCGGCGCCGGTGGTGAGTCGTTTCAGCACTTCGGGTGTTACAGAGCCCGGTTCCAGTACAATTTGCAGGTTATTATTAGTAGAGCCATCGTTCAGGGCTATAAACTGGTTGTTGCGGAAAGACCGGATCCAACCTTTTACTACTACATCATAGTTTGTGTTTTCGTCCAGCAATATTTGCCTGACTTTCACCCTTTGGCTCATAACTGTTTCAATTTTGGACTGCAAATTTAAGTGATATAGAGGAAACTGCATAGGGATTAAAACGATGGGAGACGCAGGACGTGCTCTAAAGAAAATGTTAAATAATACCGGGTTGCAAACACCTGATTGGCAGGAATGTTGATGTATGATTTGGGATGAGAACCCGAAAGATGCTATGGGAGGCTGTTTTATGCGATGGGATTGGAGATGATAGCTATTATGGACTAGGGCAGAACTGGCTGGGGGCGTGCTTTTTTTTTGGATAATAGCGAAACTTGTTTTAATCTTGCGTTACAATCTGCCTGATTAAGTTTTAATTTCCATCTTCATCAGCAGTCCTAAACTCAACATTCCCTATCAGATTTAATAACCAGATTAAATTTATTGGACTCAAAAAACAATTATTTGTAATTGGTGTATGTTGGTATGTAGTGGTACCCACCTCACAACACTTCTAAAATTTGACAACACACGATGATGTACGACATCTTACAATTGAACGACATGCTCGTTCCTGAGCTGCTTGATATTGCAGAGAAACTGGATGTGCCAAACGCCAAAAAATTGAGCAAACAGGATCTTATCTACAAAATTCTCGACAAGCAGGCAGTAATGGCCTCAGAAAGTAACCCGGCCAACGGAGAAGAAAAAAAGACACGTAAACGGAAATCAGCGAAGGAAGAAGCAGCAGCAGTAGCAGAAGCCGCGTCATCAGACGAAAAACCTAAACGTGGCAGAAAACCAGCTGCCGGAGTGAAAACAAAGGAAGAAGAGCAGGAAGAGAAAAAAGTGCAGGAACAGCCTAAAGCAAAGAAAAAAGAATTCGATATAGATCTTGATAGCATTCCTTCTTTAACATTTGATGATGACGATGATGAGATCATTCCTCAGTTCACAGAAGATGAAAACGACGAAGAGGAAGAAGTAATTACATCTTTACCTTCACAGGACGATGACGACGAGGAAGAAGAGGATGATGATGATTTTGTGATGCCAGAACTTGAAGAACCTGTTATAGCTGTACAGAAACAGCGTTTCCAGAAGAAAGAACCAGCATTCAATATAGAATTTGACGGTATTATTATAAGTGAAGGCGTATTGGAAATGATGCCGGATGGTTACGGTTTCCTGCGCTCCTCCGATTATAACTATTTGAGTTCCCCAGACGATATTTATGTTTCTCCTTCCCAGATCAAGTTATTCGGCCTTAAAACAGGTGATACTGTTAAAGGTTCCGTAAGACCTCCAAAAGAAGGGGAAAAATATTTTGCCCTGCTGAAAGTAGAAACAATCAATAATAAATCACCGGAAGAAGTTCGCGACCGTGTGCCTTTTGATTATCTAACACCGTTATTTCCCTTCGAGAAATTAAGATTAACCACAACTTCCAATAACTATTCTACCCGTATCATGGATATGTTTACCCCTATAGGTAAAGGCCAGCGCGGATTGATAGTAGCACAGCCCAAGGTTGGTAAAACCATGTTGCTGAAAGAAGTGGCTAATGCTATTGCTACCAACCATCCGGAAGTATACCTGATGGTAGTGCTGATAGATGAACGTCCGGAAGAGGTAACAGATATGGAGCGTAGTGTAAAGGCCGAAGTAATTGCTTCTACCTTTGATGAACCTGCAGAAAAACACGTGAAAGTATCTGCCATCGCTTTACAGAAAGCAAAACGCCTGGTAGAATGCGGTCATGACGTAGTAATCCTGCTGGATTCCATTACCCGTCTTGCCCGTGCGCATAATACCGTGGCTCCTGCATCCGGCAAAGTATTGAGTGGTGGTGTGGAAGCTAATGCGATGCAGAAACCAAAACAATTCTTTGGTGCTGCCCGTAAAATTGAAAACGGTGGTTCCCTCACTATCCTTGCTACTGCATTGATCGATACCGGTTCTAAAATGGATGAGGTGATCTTTGAAGAGTTCAAGGGTACCGGTAACATGGAATTACAGCTTGACCGTAAACTGGCCAACAGACGTGTATTCCCGGCTATCGATGTGTCAGCTTCTTCTACCCGTCGTGATGATCTGTTACTTGAAAAAGATATTCTGAAACGTTTACATATCCTCAGGAATCACCTGGCAGATATGAATACAGAAGAATCCATGCATTTTATGTTGCAACACATGAGAGGCACAAAGAATAATGAAGAATTCCTTATTTCGATGAATGGATAAAGAAATAAAAAAACCGGCTAAGCCGGTTTTTTTATTTGTATTGTTTCCAGTTGGCTATTAAATCTTTCTTCCTCCTTTCCGCTATTTCCAGTTTCTCCCCATTCTTTAACAACAGCTTATTTGTATTGGGAATGATTTGGCTGATCTGCGACAACTGTACCATCTGCAGGTTATTTACCTGGTAAAAACGTAATGAGCTAAAAAGGTCTGCATAATAACGGAAGGATCTTTCCGCTTGAAACTGCTGTCCATCTGCGAGATTAATGATACATTTCTCTATACCGGCTTCCAGGTAAGTGATCTCGTTTACAGGAACAGTGCAATCTTCTCCATTTACCAATGGTACCAGTATATTCAGGGAAACACTAAGTCCATTGATGAAATTATTGAGCAATACTTTATAGCGATTCTTACTGGCCTGCGTCTGGATGCGGGTTTTAATGATATGAACGGCAGAAGTAAGGCTTTCCCTGTCTATCGGTTTCAGGATAATTTCTACCTCACTAAAACGGATAGTATGGAGGAATTTCTTTTCAAAAGCAGTTACAAACACAGCTTCAAAAGGTGTTTCTTCCTGTGTGCCCATTAACACATCGAACCCTGTTCCATCCGGCATTTCAAGATCAAGAAAAACTAATTGGGGCTGATGTTGTTTGATGGTGGCAATGCCATCCGCACAGTCGCTGGCAGTTGCTGCTATCTGTACTTCCGGACAATATTTCTCCAGCATCAGGGCAATGATATCCCTGCTGTTGCGTTCATCATCTATAATAACGGCCTTTATCATATATAAAGTGAGTAGGGGTGGCGCTTTAAAGTTGGGGGATAAGAATCCTCACAATAGTACCACTTTCCCCAGTATTATTTTCTGATTTATCTATGATGTTTATATGAATCCCCGTATTGTACATCTTATTGAGCAGTTCTGCTCTGTTGGAACTGATTTCCATCCCGGAAGACTGATGATGTTTGGGTAGAGTACGCATTGTTTTGGAGCGCTTGATCCCTATTCCATTATCATCTACCAGGCATTCCAGCATATCGGATTCTATCTGGTTAAAACGGATCAGCAGTTTGCCGATAGGATGGTCTGTATTGGTCATCCCGTATTTTACAGCATTTTCTACATAAGGTTGTAGCAGCATTGCAGGGATTTCCAGTTCAGCAGTGGCAATAGCTGGATCTATAATTATTTCGTATTCCATTTTATTCTCGAAACGCATTTTTTCCAGTCCCAGGTAAGTGCTGAGATAAGCAATTTCGTCCGATAAGGAAATGAAGTTGCGGCGGGAGAAGTCCAGCGTTTTGCGGATGAGATAAGAGAAATCTGACAGGTATTTCTGTGCATATTCAAAATCCCGTTGCATCACGAAGAGCTGAATGGAATTAAGACAATTAAAGATAAAGTGAGGATTAATCTGCGCACGGATGGCTTTCAGTTCAATCTCCGTCAGTTTTTTATCATATTCGGTTTCCAGCTGTATTTTACGTTGTTCGTCCAGTTCCTGTTTTTTACGCAGAATTTCCGTGGTCTGTTCTTTTACCAGTTCTTCCAGTTGTTCATTCAATGTATGCTGTAGTTCTTTGTTTTTGTTTAGTTGTTTTATAAGCAGCTCCTGGGTGCGGGTCCTTTCGTGGTGTACCAGTTTATTCCGGTAGCTCAGTCCTGCAAGAAAGAACATGGATTGCAGTAATACGCCCAATATAACCAGCAGTGAAGGGGCAGATATTTCTCCTAATGCGCTAATGAGGCCCAGAGGGCGTATTAGCATCAGGAAGGAGCCAAGGCAGGCCATGTAAAAACAGAGTGAGCCGAAGAGGAAAAAGCGTACCAGCGGATGGTGGCGGGAACGTTTTGCCAGAGCTGTAAATACTGCCAGCAACGGAAGCAAAGTAGCAAGATATACATAACTGTAAATCATACCGGGTACCTGGTATTGTTCCCGGGCAATACAGTAAAAGCAGACGATGATGATCCCGCCTATGAAAGTAGCCACTGTGGTAAATAGCTTGTCCATGAAGGGATACCGCTCCTGTAAATTCAGATATGCACTCCCAAAGGAGAGATATATGAGATAAAAGCAGAACAGCAGTGCCGGAATGTCCCAGTAATATTTAAGCATGGGCCAGCGATAAAATATAGATAGCTGGTAGGGTTTGCTTTCCAGTCTGAGGGCAAAGAACAGGATCAACCCCAGCATATAGGCTGCAAAATAGAGGTAGGAGCGATCCGGTAATTGGATATAATTGATGATAGCAATGGAGAGACATACCAGCAACATACCAAGCAATACCTGAATCAGCACTGTTTCTTTGCGGAAGTATTCCAGTTGGCTGTTGCGGAATTGCCCGTATTGCAGTGCATTATATAATACGGGCATCAGTGGATTTTCGTTATAGAATTTATTGGTGATATGAAGCAGGAAGCTGCGTGATTGTCCCGGAAGGACTTTCACTTTAAAGCCGTAGTGTTCCCATCTTTCCACATTATTGTTATCCAGCATAAGGCCGGTTTCCATAAGTAGCTGATAGTTGCCGGTGGCATCCTGTGCATACCAGTACATGTAATCATGCCATCCCGCAAAAAGCGTAAGTATGGAATCTTTTGTACCGGTATTTTGCACATGCAGCTTCATCCAGCAGTTATGTACTCTCCCGTTGTTCTTTTTCTGAGTATGAAAAAGTTGGCTGTTGTAGGTAAATGATGATGATAATACCTGTTGTAATGTTAGATGTCCTCCTTTATCTTCAAGGCTCATTAAATACGGGTGTAAATCAATACTGGAGGGAAGATTATCAAAATCTGCCCTTAATGTATCTTTTGCCGGTATTGCCCCAAAAATATTGACGGAGTAACAAAACAACAGTAATAGTATGTAGATACGAATCACTGTTTACGAATAAAAATTTTATAACAAACTATCTATTGCCCTTGCCAGTTTATGATCTTTTTCAGTGACCTGATTACCGGCATCATGTGTATTTAAATATATTTCCACCTTATTGTAAACATTTACCCAATAAGGATGATGATCCATTTTTTCTGCCACCATCGCAACTTTAGTCATAAATGCAAATGCGTCTTTAAAATCTATAAACTCAAAAGTGCGTTGTAATTGGTTGTTTTTTTCTTGCCACATAACAAAAGAATTTATACATGAAACAAAAGTTACTGTTCATGAGCGTGATTCGGTGAGGAAGATTGAGCGCGGGCCCACTTTAGAAGATGAGGTTCATCTTATTCTTGATGTCTTTGATATCCAATAAAGATACTAATTGCACCAGCTCTACATGGCGCAATTGATCTATTAATGTTTTTACGTCCTGTTGCTGATAATAGTCCCCTTTTATGAGCCAGAGATAATCTATATTCTTTAATTCCGGAAGCAGAAATTCTGCTTTACAATGATTGTTATAAAAGTAATGTGCTACAGATTTGGTAGGTTCTTCATATTCAAATACACTGAAATAGAAGGCCCTCTGGTGTTTGGACAAATTTATTTCCAGGGAATTATTAACCCGGAAATTATAATGCATATGATTATTTATCTGCCAGCATAGCTGGTAATCACGAGCAGAAGAAACAATGCCTATGAGGAATGTAGACTCAAAGAAATCTTCCAGCAACTGATCCTGATCCAGCTTTAGTTTTAGTACTGACATATATTATCTTATTTTTTGGTGGTCTTACTTCGTGGAATGGCAGGTAGCCAAAGTACGTCTTTAAAATTTAATATTTTATCATCCTTTACATTGATACCTTCCTGTTCCGGTAATTTTCTCACTGTTCATTGCCCAGCCTACCACCCGGGAAGGGCATGATACCGGCAGCTTCTGCAATAGCGCCATATGTGATCACCTTGCCTTTGGGGAGCTGCCTGGCTGCATTACTCTTTTTTGTTTTGCCGGCGGGCAAGGAGTTCTTCTCTTTTGGGTGTTGGTACATTTTCATATGCGTATGGACAATGTTTGCAGCCATTTCCGCAACAATGGCCCCGTTTAAGGTGATAAACTTCTGTCAGTACCACATATCCGTCTTCATTATAATAGAAGTCAATCCCCTCCACCAACGGTTGCTTCATCAGATGGTAATTTTATTGTACGCCAGTCCAGCGGGGTTCCTGGCAGTGCAAATTTAAGAAACCTGATGGTACGTCCGTCTTCCAGGTGCATACCTTCATAATAGGTTTTTATCTGTAGCAGGGGTGGTATTTCAGTGAGTGCATATACATCCGGAATGTTTTCTATCAGCGTACAACCACTAGCCTCGATCACTTCTTTTGTGAATTCATACAGTTCCGGTGAGTCCGTTTTCAGGTTGATAGTTCCTCCAGGTGCCAGTAATGGCTGGTATAATTGCAGAAACTTAGGGTGTGTAAGCCTTTTTTTTGCTTTTGAATTGCGCAGAAAGGGGTCCGGGAAGGTGATCCAGATCTCTGCTATTTCGCCCGGGGCAAAATAATTGTTCAGTTTATCTATCTGTGTACGGAGAAAAGCAGCATTGTTGAT
Organism: Chitinophaga sp. CF118; assembly: GCF_900112615.1. Classification (GTDB taxonomy): domain Bacteria; phylum Bacteroidota; class Bacteroidia; order Chitinophagales; family Chitinophagaceae; genus Chitinophaga. The sequence continues at coordinate 19,644 of NZ_FOMK01000005.1, forward strand.
TGATTCGTCCAGCGCCGTTTTGGCTCCGCGCCATATACGGTTTCCTTTAAGGTCTACACCAAGAAAGTTTCTTTCAGGGTACCTGCGGGCAAGACCTACAGTATAATCTCCCTTTCCGCAGGCCAGTTCAAGCGTAAGCGGATGGTTGTTTTTAAAGAATGCAGGCCATTGTCCCGGCATGTTTTCCGGGTAGATGAGCACATTCGGGAATGTTTCAATCTCTGCGAATCGTATTAATTTCTTATGTCCCATTGGCGCAAAAGTAAATTATTTCTTTATTTCCTGTGGATGGTGAAAAAAAGCAAAAGTATTCCATTATAGCTCTGGAAACCTTTAAAACGGAAAAAATGAATCCGTGGAAAGTCTTTGCCATGTTCAGATACAGAGAGATAAAGCATATATAAAGCATATGTGAAGCATATATAAAGCATAAATAAACCATACTTATAGAGATATGCAATGTATATGCTTCATATACACTTTAGCTATACTTTTCACGTACAACATAGCATTTACCAGAGAGTATCAGTACTCTGAACAGATCATTAAACAGTAAAAAAAGAGGGAGAATAGGAGGGATTGAAAAGATATATAAACAAAACAGCCTGTAAGTTATTAACTTACAGGCTGTTCATTAAGCTGTAGGGGAAGGAGTCGAACCTTCACGAGGCAGTTAGCCGTAGCACAAATAAGATTAGTGGTCAACCCATTATGCTATGTTTATCCTGAACTCCCCACCCTCGAGACAAGAGGGCATGTCTGCCAGTTCCATCACCCCACAATTTTAAAGAACATGTTATTCAGTGCCGTTTCCTTTAGATAAAAGCGCCTTTTGAACAACTATTATGATGCAAATCTAAAGACATAACTATTTTTTTGCAAATTTTTCAAGAAAAATTTTTGAAATTTCGAAATTTTTCAAATATTTGCATGTAGTTTTAATACATTCAAAAACAAATTGTAAAAATGAGCCACAATTTGAATATTGACAAACTAGATTTGCAGATCATCAGTGAAATGATGCATAATGCAGAAATCTCCTACGCTGACCTCGGGAAGAAACTTTTCGTTTCCGGTGGTACGATCCACGTTAGAATGAAGAAGCTACAAGAGCTGGGTATCGTTAAAGGTACAAAATTACATGTAGATCTGAAAATGATCGGCTATGATGTAATTGCCTTTATTGGTATTTATCTCGAAAAGAGCTCTATGTACGATACGGTGGCTAAAGAACTGCGTAAAATTCCGGAAATGGTCCGGCTTAACTATACCACGGGCAGCTACAGTATGTTTGCCGAGATTATTTGTAAAGATATAACCCAGTTAAGGAGGATCCTGCATGATGAGTTGCAGAAAATAAAAGGTATTGAAAGAACCGAAACCCTGATTTCCCTGGAAGAAAGTTTCTACAGAACTATTAATGTTGTAGAATAAGGATTACAGGTTACCCATCTTTTACCTGCTGTTGGCATTCCCGGTTTTTTCTCAAACCAGGAATGCCGGAAGTAGACAATTCATTAATTTACTGCATGGTTACAACTGAAATTGCCGAGAAAATTAAGCGGCTGGAAGAAAAGTATGCCGCTATGGGTCAGGATATGTCATCCTACCTGGACGGACTTATCTACGCTGATTTCCTTACCTACTGGGATTATATCCAACTGGATGTATTATTAAATCTGCAACATCCCCGTACGCCTATTCCCGATGAGAACATCTTTATCATTTATCACCAGATCACAGAACTCTACTTTAAGCTCACTTTACAGGCTATTGACCAGATCTGTTCTGCTCCCGAACTAACTGCCACCATCTTTAAAACGCAGATCAGGCGAATCAATAATTATTTCCGCAACCTGATCAATTCTTTTGAGATCATGGTAGATGGGATGGATAAAGATCAGTTCCTGCAATTCCGGATGGCTTTATTACCGGCCAGTGGGTTTCAGAGCGGACAATTCCGTAAAATAGAGATCTGCTCTACCCAATTGGTGAATCTGGTATATGAATCACAGCGGGAAGCACTGAAGGGTTCCGAAACAGGTACAATACTTGAAAACATCTACTGGCGCAGCGGAGCTACCGAACTGGCAACAGGAAAGAAAACACTTACCCTCCGGCAGTTTGAACAGAAGTATATGGACGAATTCCTGTTACTTGCTACCCGTTACAAACCCTGCAATATGCAGTTGCGCTACAAACAGCTGCCGGCAGCAGAGCAGGAAGAACTGATTCCTTTACTGAAAGAGTATGATCTGAATATCAATGTGAGATGGCCGTTAATGCATTATAAGTCTGCCGTGAGATACCTGAACAGGAAACCTGAAGATATTGCGGCTACCGGTGGTACCAACTGGCAGCAATACCTTCCTCCAAAGCATAAACGGATTGTGTTCTTCCCTGAAATCTGGACGGAAGAAGAAATGAGTAACTGGGGCAAAATGGCTTTTGAGTAAGGCCGGAAAGGATTTTAGGTAAAGTATTGTAAATAAGGCTGGGAAAGGCTATAAAGTTTTGTGAAAACTCCTTTTGGGGATGCTTAACTATTTATATAATTAAACTATTTTTCATAAGTTTGCATGGAACGGTTGCTTTCACATATTAAGATTAACTTACCCTAGATACAATAGATGTTCTTCTTTAGCTGTTTTGCTTTGTGAATGCGCGAGCATGACTTACCTTTCAAAATTACATTAATACTATTTTTTTAAATTGCGATATGGAATACAATACCACCCGTAACCATCTGATCATGAAGGAGTATGGAAGAAATATCCAGAAGATGATCGAATATGTGCTGACTATAGAGGATAGAGATGTTCGTCAGGGTCATGCAATGTCACTGATAGAACTGATGGGTACGCTGAATCCTCACCTGCGCAATGTGGAGGACTTCAGACATAAACTATGGGATCACCTTTTTTTAGTATCCGACTTTAAACTGGATGTGGATTCCCCTTATCCTATTCCTACAGCTGAAACATTAAGAGCTAAGCCGGATAAGCTGCCTTATCCTAAGAAATATCCACGTAACCGTCACTTTGGCAAGAACCTGGAAATGGTGATAGACAAAGCGATCAGTGAGCAGAATCCTGAGAAAAAAGAAGGGTTTACCCAGTGCGTAGGTAATTACATGAAGCTGGCTTATAGCAACTGGCACAAGGAAAGTGTACATGACGATGCTATCAAAACAGAACTGAGTTCTATTACAAACGGACAACTGGAATTTCACCCTGTCTATAATCCTCACGCTAAAAGTCTCGCGGTAGAAGTACCTGGTCCTAACTTCAATACAAACAGTGAGTACCAGCGCCTTACCGGTGCAGCAAGCAGCAGCACTCCCAAACGCAAAAGCTTCCAGCAGAATAAATTCAAGAGCAATAGCGGCAAGAGTAACAGCAATAAGCACAGCAGTAACAATAACAACAAATACAATAAAAACAGGAACAAGTGAGTAGTGCTTTTGAAGTAAGAGGAGGCAACCGCCTTAAGGGAGAAATTGTGCCCCAGGGAGCCAAAAACGAAGCTTTACAGATTGTTAGTGCTGTTTTACTAACCCCGGAAAAGGTGACTATCAGTAATATTCCGGATATTCTGGATGTAAACCTGCTGATAGAACTGCTGGGAGATATGGGTGTTAAGATAAAGAGGATCAGCCGGGATATCTGTGAGTTCCAGGCAGATGAGATTGATCTTCCTTATATTGAAAGTGCTGACTTTAAAAAGAAATCAGGTCGTTTAAGAGGATCTGTAATGATAGCCGGACCATTACTGGCGCGCTTTGGAAAAGCATATATCCCAAAGCCCGGTGGTGATAAAATCGGCCGTCGCAGGCTGGATACCCACATTATCGGTTTTGAGAAACTGGGTGTACAGTTTGTATATGATACTGACGATAACTACTTCCGGCTGGAAACAAAAGGACTGAAAGGAGCATATATGCTGCTGGATGAACCATCTGTTACCGGCACTGCCAATATAGTAATGGCAGCTGTAATGGCGGAAGGTATTACTACAATATACAATGCCGCCTGTGAGCCTTACCTGCAACAGTTGTGTAAGATGCTCAACAGTATGGGGGCAAAGATCAATGGAGTAGGTTCTAACCTGTTGACCATTGAAGGAGTTAGTTCTTTAAAAGGATGCAGTCATACTATGTTGCCTGATATGATCGAAATAGGATCTTTCATCGGGCTGGCAGCAATGACGCAGAGCGAAATCACCATCAAGAATGCTGGTGTGGAGCATCTGGGTATTATACCTGAGAAATTCCGTCAGCTGGGAATTCAGCTGGAAATCAAAGGGAATGATATTTATATTCCTTCTCAGGATTTCTACGAAATTCAGACCTTCCTGGATGGTTCTATCTTAACTATTTCGGATCATCCGTGGCCGGGCTTTACACCCGATCTGCTCAGTATTGTACTGGTAGTGGCCACGCAGGCAAGAGGCAGTGTGATGATCCATCAGAAAATGTTTGAAAGCCGCTTATTCTTTGTGGACAAGCTGATTGATATGGGCGCACAGATCGTTTTGTGCGATCCGCACCGTGCAGTTGTGATAGGTATGGGGCGTCAGCATTCTTTACGTGGTATTACCATGTCTTCTCCGGATATACGTGCAGGTGTATCATTGCTGATAGCAGCGCTGAGTGCAGAAGGGAAGAGCACTATCCAGAATATTGAACAGATAGACCGCGGTTATCAGTATATCGACGAACGGTTGAGGAAACTGGGAGCCGATATTAAAAGAATATAGTTTAATAGCCGCAGGCTACGGACTGCAGAAGTAATGTTTAAGTGATTCTTCCGGTTTGTAGCCTGCAACTATTTACAGTATGAACAAGATTATTATTATTACAGCACCATCCGGAGCAGGTAAAACTACTATTGTTAAAAAGTTGCTGGCAGAGATGCCGCAACTCGCTTTTTCTATTTCTGCCACTACACGGATTGCAAGAGATACGGAGGTAGACGGGCAGGATTATTACTTTCTTACACAAGAAGATTTTCACCAGAAAATAGATAATAACGCTTTTGCCGAATACGAAATGGTATACGCCCATAAGTATTACGGAACCCTGAAAACTGAATTACAACGTATCTGGGATAATAACCAGGTACCAATGGTTGATATTGACGTAAAAGGCGCATTGTCCATCAAGGAGAAATATCACGATGCCGCATTGGCCATTTTCATAGCCCCCCCCACTTTAGATACATTACGTGTACGCCTCAGCGAACGTGGAACAGAAACACAGGCCTCTCTTGAAGAACGTTTGGGGAAAGCCCGTTACGAACTGTCTTTTTCCCATGAATTTGACGAAATCGTAGTAAACGACGAACTTGAAAGGGCATACGTGGAGGTAAAAGCGCTTGTGCAGGCGTTTCTGAAGTAACATATAGTGGTTCGGACCAATCTTTGCATAAGGTTGGCGGAACTTATTGTGTGGATTTGAAATTCCTTTACTTTTGTCATTTATTTATGGATACTTATACACTCGTTATCCTTGCTATACTTGTATTGCTGGCAGGTTTTTTTGCCGGTCTTGAAACGGCATTTGCTAATGTCAATAAGTTAAGCATTGAACTAAAAAAGAAACAGGGCCGTGCTACAGGTAAAATTCTGGCCAGTTTCAATGATAACCCCTCCCGCTTTCTGGCTACCAGTCTGTTAGGACTTACAATCGTAATAGTAATATATGGGATTCTGTTTGTAGGCTTTTTTCAGCCCATGTGGGATAGAGTACTGTCTCCGCAGGAAAACATCTATTATCAGCCTGTATTGTTGTTTATGGAGGTATTACTGGCAACAGTGATCATCCTTTCTTTCGGATTTTTCATTCCCCGTGCTATTTTCCGCTCACGGCCGGAAGCGTTGCTAAGCTTTTTTGCTTTGCCGGTTTCCGTTATTTCCAAGCCGTTGTTTGTAGTAGGGAGTTTACTGGTATCAGTATCTGAATGGATCCTGAAATATCTGTTTAATGTAAGGATCATAGAAAGTGCCACCACTTTCCCAAGAGTGGATGTGGAACATTTTATACGGCAGTCGCAACAACATGTAACCGAAAACCAGGAGTTAAATACGGAGCTTTTTGAGAACGCTTTATCGCTTGCTCATGTAAAGATCAGGGGATGTCTGATTCCGAGAAGGGAAATAGAAGCACTGGAAATCCAGAGCCCTATTTCAATGGCACAGACTAAGTTCATGGAAACAAAATTGTCCAAGATCATCATATATGAAAATACAATAGATAATATTCTTGGATATATTCATCAGCTGGATATGTTTAAGAGTCCGGCAGATATACAGGTTATTTTACATCCAATCCTGGTAGTGCCAGAAACAATGAGTGCAATAGACCTGCTCAGTAAGTTTAACAAGGAAAGAAAGAGTATTGCCTGGGTAGTGGATGAATTTGGAGGAACAGCGGGTATTGTAACTATAGAAGATGTGTTGGAGGAGATTTTTGGGGAGATTAAAGATGAACATGATGTAGAAGAGTTTGTAGAGAAGCAGATAGCAGAGAAGGAATATATCTTTTCTGGAAGGTTGGAGCTGGATTATTTGAATGAGAAGTATGGATTTGATTTCCCTGAAGATGAAAGTGAAACATTATCCGGGTATATTATTAATCATCATGAAACGATTCCCCGGTTAAAAGAGCGTATTATTATCGATGATTACGAGTTTGATGTGCTGAATGTAACAGAAACGAGAATCGAAATGGTGAAGCTGAAAGTGCTTAGTTAGGGAAAATCAGAGAATTTAACGTTTTAATCATGAGAAGTCAGCATTTTTATTTGCTTAAATCTCAATTGTTTAGGAGAACTTACTAATTCTTGTAAAAGAAAAGAAATCAATTGTTGATATTGTTAAGTTTTTTTTAATATATTTGCAGTGTTGAAAAGCATCCGACTGCTAAAACGATTTAAAAAAAAGTAGTAGGGAATTAACACGAATTTTATACATTTGCTATAGTTATTGTAACACAATGGTTTGATTTTTGTTAAAAGGATGTAAAAAAAATTGTTACAACATTGATAATAACATAATTCTTTCTATTTTTGTGGTAGAAAATTAAAAGTAACCAGAAACACGAACTATTTTGAAAGCTTGCCATCAATCGGATAGCTAGTGAATCTGGAAACAAAGACATTCTCGAATTCAACTTTTTTGGGGTTAACAAACAATGGATGAAAGGCCGGCTCTTGATTCTTCTCGGGCTGGCTCTTTTTTTTACCTCTCTCGCAGCTAAATCGTTTAATACCCCCAAATCTTCCCACTTCCTCCTAGCACATCTAACCTTTAAATTCCATTAAACTTTGCACTAATCCGGTTATACACTGTAATTTATTGTATGCTTCCGCTATATTTGTGCTCCTTATAATGAATTAAACTCAGCCCGACTAACAGATATGTTCAAGAAACTTTTTGCAAATAACGGAGAGAAAGCGGAGATGTCTTTCTTTGACCACCTGGAAGACCTGCGCTGGCATATTGTTCGCTCGTTTGTCGCTATTATAGTGGTTAGTATTTTTGGATTTATATATACAAAGGAAATACTGGATAACGTAATATTCGGGCCTACCAATGCCACATTCCCTTCTTATATTTTATTGTGTAAAATCAGTCACCTGGTGGGTATGGGTGATAAACTCTGTATTACACCGGTTCCCATCATTTTTCAGAACCATTTGCTGGTAGGGCAGGTGATGTTACAGTTTAAGCTGGCCTTCATTATCGGAATAGTGGTAGCATTCCCATACATTTTCTGGGAATTCTGGAGCTTTATCAAGCCTGCATTGAAAGAAAGAGAATTAAGAGGTGCACGTGGCGTAATCTTCTGGGTTTCTTTCCAGTTCTTTCTGGGTATTGCATTCAGCTATTTCCTGATGGCTCCTTTTACCATCAACTTCCTGGCAGGATATACTATTACGGATAAAGCCGTTAACCAGTTCTTCATTGATGATTATTTCGGGTTAATGTCGCAGATAGTGCTGGGTATGGGTATATTGTTCGAATTGCCTATCCTGATATTTTTTCTCACAAAGATTGGATTTATCACACCCGCGTTCCTGCGCACTTACCGTCGTCATGCCATTGTGGTAATACTGGTTTTAGCTGCTGTTATCACTCCTCCTGATGTTGTAGATCAATTGATTGTATTTACTCCGTTATATTTGCTGTATGAAATCAGCATTTATGTATCCAAGAGGGCACTGAAAGGTATGGAGGATAAAGAGAATGAGCCGGAAGTAGAAGAGTGGTCCTGATAATTTCACGTTTTTAAATTAATGTTATGTCACAAGTATCATTTAATCTTACGCTGCCGGTGGCCATTGGTTCCGATCATGCAGGGTTCGAATATAAAGAAGAGATCATATCCTACCTGGAAGGGAAAGGACTGAAAGTAAAAGATGTAGGGGCACATTCAAAAGACTCTGCCGACTATCCTGATTTTGCTCATCCTGTGGCAACACTGGTAGAAAGAGAACAGGCTGCTTTTGGGATCCTGGTATGCGGAAGTGGAAACGGGGTAGCTATTACAGCAAATAAACACCAGGGAATACGTGCAGCTATCTGCTGGGGTGAAGAACTGGCCAGACTGGCGCGCTCACATAACAATGCAAATGTATTGTGTGTACCCGCCCGTTTTGTAGATGACAACGTTACCAAACAGATGGTGGATGTATTCATAGATACTCCTTTTGAAGGAGGACGTCATGAAAGCAGAGTCAGAAAGATAGCCTGTTTATAAAAAAGTAACTTAATATAATGAAAAGCTGATTGTTGGAATATCTCTGACAATCAGCTTTTTAGTTTAAGTCTCACCCCTAGCTTTTTTTGGTGGATACAATCTGTTTTGCTAAATTGTGTTAAGAGTCATTAAGTTGGATATGTTTCTTTGTCTGTGAATTGAGTGTTTAAGTACCTGATGTTTTGTAGCAAAAAAAACACCATATAACAATCTATCAAAAATCATCGTTGAATTATTGATCAGATACTTAAGCGAATTACAAAGGTTTTAGTTATTACCCCGGTCATTTCATTGAGTAACCAAAAAATTCAACCACAATGGAAATACTTTCTACAACTGTATGTAGGCAAGTTCAAAAGTCAAATAATGCTTTAAGAAATCTTCGCCTGTTATTTCAAAGTAAAGTGAATAAAGTAACGTGACATTTATTGCATGTGTATTCGTATACGAGAGTTTTTAGCCCGTACTGATAGTGGCTGCTGAATATGTGATGAATTCTATTTGCATACCCTTTTTGAATGTTCATAACACCCTGAAATATGATTGTCACGTCATTTATTCTGTCAATTGATTGTTTCCCTTAAAGATTGGTTTATCAGCTGAAGTAATAGACTTTTTTCAGATGCTTAAACTTTGTTCGTTATGTCATCCACAGAATTCAATACACTATTACTGGGAAACGTTGATTTCCTGAGGCCGTATGCAGTTACGCTTACAAAGGACTCCGAATCAGCAAAGGATTTATACCAGGAAACACTTTTCCGTGCATTGGCCAACCGGGATAAATACCTGGCTGGAACTAATATCCGGGCATGGTTATATACCATCATGCGTAATATCTTTATCAACAATTACCGGCGTGGTAACCGACAGTTCCGCCTGCTGGATAATTCTGCGGGGGAATTCCTGTTACACCAACAGCAACCAGTTATTGGCAATGGTGCGGAAACAAATCTGCGCATCAAGGATGTACATATGGCAGTATATAATCTGCCTGTTATTTTCAAGCAGCCTTTTATGCTTTATTTTGAAGGATATAAATACTTCGAAATAGCTGCCATGTTGAACGAGCCACTGGGTACGGTTAAGAGTCGTATCCACTTTGCACGTAAGATGTTGAAATCCCGGATTGCCAGATATTGACCGATCTTTTGTATTTTTACGCCTTCCCAATTTAGTTTTATCCATCAGTTCCTGATGGAGGTAAGGAATTTAATTATAATAATGAAGGCAAATTATTTAGATGAATTGAATGAGCGGCAACGCCAGGCGGTAGAGCATATTAACGGACCGCTGATGATCGTAGCTGGTGCCGGTTCCGGTAAAACCAAAGTGCTGACTACAAGAATTGCACACTTGTTACGTAATGGAGTGGATGCTTTTAATATTCTGTCTCTTACTTTTACCAATAAGGCTGCCCGTGAAATGAAAGAACGTGTGGAGAAGATTCTCGGTGGCTCCGAAGCCCGTAACCTCTACATAGGTACCTTTCACTCTGTCTTTGCCCGCCTGCTCAGAGCAGAAGCTCATCGCCTCGGTTACCCGAACGATTTTACCATTTATGATTCGGATGATGCCAAGAGCGTTTTGAGAACAATCATCAATGAACAGAATCTCGACGATAAACATTATAAACCCAACCTGGTATATAACCGCATTTCTGCTGCCAAAAACAGCCTCATGGGGCCGGAAGAATATCAGGTGGACTATGGTGTACAACAGGAAGATATGCGTGCCAACAGACCTATGGTAGGTAAGCTGTACGACATGTATGCCAAACGCTGTTTTAAAAACGGTGCGATGGATTTTGACGACCTGTTGTTCAAAATGTACGTACTGCTGAAAACTTTTCCGGAAGTACTGCATAAATACCAGCATAAGTTCAAATACATTATGATCGATGAGTACCAGGATACCAATCCTGCACAGTACGAGATCATCAAATTACTTGGTGCTGCCCATGAAAATATCTGCGTGGTGGGCGATGATGCACAGAGTATCTATTCCTTCCGCGGGGCTACCATCGAAAACATTCTGCAGTTTGAAAAAGACTATGATGATGCTAAGGTGGTAAAGCTGGAACAAAACTACAGAAGTACAAAGTCTATCCTGAATGTTGCCAATGAAGTGATCGGCAATAACAAAGGCCAGATTGAGAAAAATCTGTGGACAGATAACAGCGAAGGCGAAAAGATCAAACTCGTGCGCACCATGACGGATAACGAGGAAGGGAAATTTGTGGCAGAAACCATTGCGGAACAACGCCTGCGTAATCACTATGCTAACCGTGACTTCGCAATCCTTTACCGTACAAATGCACAGAGCCGCTCATTTGAAGAAAGCCTGCGCAGAAAAGCTATTCCTTACCGCATTTTTGGTGGTACATCTTTCTACCAACGTAAAGAAATCAAAGACTTTGTAGCTTATCTGCGTATCACAATGAATACACAGGATGAAGAAAGTCTGAAACGTATTATCAATTATCCCGTACGTGGTATTGGTAAAACTACAGTAGAGAAAGTAACTGTACTGAGCAATGATCACAACATCACATTCTGGCAGGTATTGGAAAGAGCACAGGAGTTCGGCTTTAAAGCTGGTACCCTGGAAGCGATAGAGAGTTTTGTGATGATGATCCGCAGTTTCCATGCAATGCTGGGTAAGCATAATGCTTACGATATTGCTGTACAGGTAGGTAAATCTACCAACCTGGTAAAGGAATTATTCAATGATAAAACAACAGAAGGGCTGGCCCGGTATGAAAATATCCAGGAACTGCTCAACTCTATAAAGGAATTTACGGAAACACCTACTGAAGATGGCGAGCTGGTGGAGAAAACACTGGGCACCTACCTGCAACAGATTACCCTGCTCACAGATGCTGATAAGGGAAATAATGAAGACAGCGATGTGGTATGTTTGATGACCATTCACGCTGCAAAAGGACTGGAGTTCCCGGTGGTATTCACCGTCGGGCTGGAAGAAAGCCTGTTCCCCAGCGGAATGTCTATCAATACCAGGGAAGAACTGGAAGAGGAACGCCGCTTGTTTTATGTAGCCATCACCCGTGCCAAAGCACGCTTATGGTTAACATATGCCAACAGTCGTTACCGCTTCGGACAGTTGGTAAATAATGAATCCAGCCGTTTCCTGGAAGAAATGCCGGAGAAATTTGTTGACCGCAGTTATGCCGGTGGTGGTTCTGTACGTAACTCTCCCGGCGGTGGTGCCTGGGGTAATGGCAATAGTGGCGGTGGAACCGGTAACATGTTTGACCGCATGCAGAAAAAAACGCCTACCCCACAACCCTTGGCAGGAACTGCCCGCCCAACACCGAAGCCGGCAGCAGGAGCAGGCCCCGCCAGTACCCATGTACCTTCGGCAGGTTTTACACCAGATGATCCTGCCCTCATGGAAGCCGGTATGCAGGTAGAACACCAGAAATTCGGCTTTGGTACTATCATGCAAATGGAAGGAGCTCCCAATAACCGTATTGCTACCGTTGTGTTTCCTAAAGGTGGCGGGGAGAAAAAGATCATGCTGAATTATGCACGATTAATGATTGTTAAAAAATAGGGTCCTTATAGATTGCGAATGATCATAAATACACTGTGTCTGCCTGTTTAGATTCTTAATTGAGCTTTGGGATAAGATTTTAGATTAGATCTTTATTAAGCTTTACCTAAGTATCATGGCAAACAAGGTGTATTTATTGATCATTTGCAATCGTACTTTATCACACCTTTTGAGTTCTTCATTTAACTTTTAGCCAGCTCCAGTCCAATAATAATGAAGGGATTTTTATGAGTAATTCTTCTGCCATACAAAAATTACAACATTACTGTGCCTACCAGGAACGCTGCCATAGTGAAGTGAAATATAAATGCCTGGAACTGGGATTGCGTGGTGAAGAAGTAGATGAGGCTATTGCGGAACTGGTATCTGAGAATTTCCTGAATGAAGAACGTTTTGCGAGAGCTTTTGCAGGTGGTAAGTTCCGTTCCAAACAATGGGGACGTAAAAAGATCCTGGCAGAATTAAAGCAGCGGCAGGTATCTTCCTACTGTATTAAGAAAGGGATGGAAGAAATTGATGAAGACGCATATGATCAGACATTGACCACACTGGCAGAGAAAAAATACGAGACTCTGAGAGGGGAAGAACCCTTTAAGAGGAAATATAAAGTAGTGCAGTACCTGTTGCAAAAAGGGTATGAACATGAGTTTGCACAGCCAATAGTTGAACAAATCGCAAAAGACGCATCATAATTTTAAAAGTTTCTAACCCAAGTCGTCGTAAATTTATGGGCTTTCTTTTTTATTAATCGATAGATATTTATGTCAGATCTTAAGGTTACACTCATCCAGGCCAACTTGCACTGGGAAGACATCGCGGCAAATCTGCGTATGTTCGACGAGAAGATAGATGCTATTTCTGAACGTACTGAAATAGTGGTACTCCCGGAAATGTTTAGCACAGGATTCAGTATGCAACCTGAAAAACTGGCAGAAACAATGGACGGTAGTGCTGTACAGTGGATGAAGAAGAAGGCCGCCCAGAAGAATATTATCATCACAGGCAGCCTGATCATTGAAGAAAACGGAGAATATCTAAACCGTTTGATCTGGATGCAGCCAAACGGAGTTGCAGGAACCTATGATAAACGACATCTTTTTGCTTATGCAGGTGAACATGACCATTACCATGCAGGTGATCGCCGTTTGATAGCTCAGGTGAAGGGTTGGAAAATATGCCTTACCATTTGTTACGACCTGCGTTTCCCGGTATGGTCACGTAATGTGATTGTTCCCGAAACAGGTGCCCCTGCTTATGATCTCCTGATTAATGTGGCCAACTGGCCGGAAAGGCGTAGTACTGCCTGGAAAACACTGATACAGGCCCGTGCTATTGAAAATCAGTGTTACACGATCGGTGTGAACAGGGTAGGGAATGATGGTAATGAGATTTACCATAGCGGAGATAGCAGCCTGATAGATCCGATGGGTGAAATCCTTTACCGCAAAGGACATGACGAAGATATTTTTACTACTACATTAGACCGCGCAAAACTGGATGAGATCAGGAAGAATATTCCTTTCCTGAAGGACGCTGATAAATTCCAGGTATTTTGATGCTGAAGCAAATTCATCATATTGCTATCATCTGCTCAGATTACGAGCGTAGCAAGTTATTTTATACAAGGGTACTGGGGCTGGAAATTGTCAGAGAGGTTTACCGCTTAGAGCGGCAGTCTTATAAACTGGACCTGTCGCTTAACGGGCAATATATCATTGAACTCTTCTCGTTTCCAGATCCGCCACCACGATCCAGTGGTCCTGAAGCCCGGGGATTGCGGCATCTTGCCTTTTCGGTCACAGATATTGAACAGGCCGTGGCAAAACTGCATACCCACTCAGTAATTACTGAACCCATACGTATTGATCCTCATACAGGTAAGAGATTCACCTTTTTTACGGATCCGGATGGATTACCGCTGGAATTATATGAACTGTAAAGACTAGTCCTGAGCGGATAAAGGCCAGGACTTTATCATTTGTTACTCATCACAAAAACATTGTCAATGCTCAAGGCCTGGACAAATGCCACAATCTTTACCGGAAAAACCATATTGCATGCACATGCTGTACTAACAGAGAACGGCCTGATAACATCCGTAGTACCTGTTGCGGAAGTGCCTGCTCATGCCGTGATTACTGATTTGAAGGGGGCTACCCTGGCGCCCGCTTTAATAGATCTGCAGATTTATGGAGGTAACGGCGGACTGTTTCCATTGCATCCCAATGTAGCTACACTGGAAGCCATATATGCTTATTGTAAAGCAGGGGGGGCGGCATTCTTTATGCCTACTATTCCTACCATGTCTTTTGATGTAATGTTACAATCTATAGAGGCGGTAAAGCAATACTGGGCACAGGGTGGAGAAGGCGTGCTGGGACTACATCTTGAAGGTCCTTTTATGAATCCTGAAAAGAAAGGGGCACATTTAACGCAGTATATCAAATCACCCACAAAGGAAGATATCGACTGGTTACTGGAACATGGCAGAGGTATTATCAAAATGATGACACTGGCACCTGAATGTTGCGATCCGGAATTAGTGAAAATGTTACAGGATGCTGGCATCCTTATTTCTGCGGGACATAGCAACGGCACTTACGAACAATCTTACCAGGCATTTGAGAATGGGATCACTACCTGCACACACCTGTTCAATGCAATGTCTCAGTTGCAAAGCAGGGCTCCCGGTTTTGTAGGGGCCATTTATGATCATCCGGAAATAAATTCCAGTATAGTCGTAGATGGTATTCATGTTGATTTTAATGCGGTACGGATAAGTAAAAAAATAATGGGCTCCCGCTTATTCCTGATCACCGATGCCGTGGCAGAAGGAAAAACAGGCGATTATATTTATGTGGAGGAAGAAGACCGTTATGTGAATGCACAGGGAATACTGGCAGGTTCCCGCCTCACTATGCTGCAGGCTGTGAGGAACTGCATTACAAAAGTAGGGATAGATCCCGAAGAAGCACTCCGTATGGGAGCCACATACCCTGCCCGTGTAGCCGGTTTGGGTAAGGAACTGGGATATATTGAACCCGGTTACCGCGCCAGTATGATTGTGCTGGATGAGCAGTGGCAGCTAAAACAACTGATAAATGAATAGACGGTAATTCCTTACAGATTGATCATCTTTTAATAGCCGTTTACAAAAAGGAGAATCCTATAGCGAAGGGAAGTCCTTCTTTTTATAGCCACAAAAATGTTTACAAACAGATGAATCCTGTATTGGCAGGCAACATCTTAATCAGCTGATAACCTATTATATAGCAATACCGGGCATACGATTCTGTTGCATAATTTTTTATTGGGTTATATTAGCAGTTTCAACCGGTAATTTCATGGATCTAGTACGCTATTTCACTAAACACCAATATAAACGTCTTTTCCTGCTGGCCTGGTTAATTCTGGGACTGGCCCAGGCTTATTTTACCGAGCTGATGGATGATGAGTCGTATTACTGGGTATACTCCCAACATCTGGACTGGGGATACTTTGATCATCCGCCCATGGTGGCATTGCTGATAAAGATAGGATATGCCCTTTTTCATAATGAACTGGGTGTTCGTGTATGCATGGTGATCCTGAACCTGTTCACACTGATTATTACAGATAAACTGATTGCACGCCGGGATAACAGGGTCTTTTACCTGTTATTATGTACAATGGGTGCTATGCAGGTAGGTGGGATGCTGGCTGTGCCAGATGTGCCTTTGATATTTTTTGCGGCCCTGTATTTCTTAGTCTACCGTTCTTTCCTGGAGCAGCAGAGCTGGAAGAATACTTTCCTGCTGGCACTTAGTATGGCTCTGATGTTCTACAGTAAATATCATGGTATTTTACTGGTAGGTTTTACAGTGATCTCTAACCTGAACCTGTTACGGGTATTTAAGTTTTATATAGCTGTTGCCATCACAACTATCTTATTCTTCCCACATCTTTACTGGCAGTATGCGCATGGATTTCCGTCGCTGCAATATCACCTGGTAGAGCGGAATGCAGCATCTTATGATATTAGTTATACAACGGATTATGTTGCCGGGCAGCTATTGCTCTTCGGTCCGCTGGCGGGATGGCTGATTCTCTATTATGCTTTTGTATGCCCCATACAGAGTGCTTTTGAACGGAGTTTGAAAGTTTCTCTTATTGGTGTGCTGGTCTTTTTCCTGCTCAGTACTTACAAGGGAAGGGTAGAGGCCAACTGGACAGTAATGCTCTTTACACCAGTACTGGTACTGGCACATCAGTCCATCTTCCGGAAGAGAAGAGCTCTCACATTGCTGAAGTGGATGGCTCCTATTACTTTACTGATTGTCATTATTGCAAGAGTATACTTAGTATGGGATTTTGCTCCGGGAGTAGAGATCCGTCCTGAAATTCATAATAACAGGGAATGGGCTACGGCCTTGCAGCAGAAAGCCGTAAATAAACCAGTGGTATTTCTCAACAGCTACCAGCTTCCCTCCAAGTATATGTTTTATAGTAATGGCGGGCTTTCTTATAGTGTTAACAGCCGTTATTCAAGACGTAATCAATATAATTACTGGAATACAGAAAAGCAGCTATGGGGTAAACCGGTGATGATTGCGGTGGAGCATGGAAACAATTTCCCGGTAACAGACAGTGTTCGCACACCTAAAGGGATGTGGGATTACTTTATACAAGATCCTTATTACTCTTATTCCCTGATTCAGTTAATACCTGCGCTGAAGAATGTTAAAACAAAAACTGGTGCACACATGAACTTTATCCTGCAGTTGAAGAACGGCTATGGACAACAAGTACCGGTAGATACTGCACAACAACCAGTGTTGGGTTATGGATTTACGGATAAAGATGAGCAATTGTCTCCAGTGAAGTCAGATCTGGTTCTCAGTAAAGCAATTGACCGTCGTATTATCAGAATGGAAGTAGTGATGCCGGATAAACCAGGTACTTATCAATTGAAGTTCTGTGTATTTGCTGGAGTATTACCACCAACGCATAATAGCCAGGCGGTGAAAGTAGTAGTGGAATAAAAATAATTTATAAAAAGAGAAGCCTTAAAAGTCCCGGTAAGGGCTTTTAAGGCTTCTCTTTTTATTTAAGGTTTTGTAAACAAAGCTCAGAGGTTTTGTAATCCCGGAACTTTTGAGAGTATTGTTATTATTGCTCAAAGGCGTTCCAGCCCTGGGCCACTATTTTATATTTATTGCCGCCTTTGGTAATGATGTGGGCGCCTTCACTGATATCTGCCATGTAACCTATTACACTGATCTGTTCTGAAAGTACTATTTTGTCGTAGTCTTCCTGTTTCATGGTAAAGAGCAGTTCATAATCTTCGCCTCCGCTTAAAGCACAAGCCGTAGGGTCCATGCTGAATTTAAGAGCGGCTTCCTTTGTTTCTCCGGCAATAGGAATTTTCTCTTCATATAATACACAGCCCAGGTTGCTCTGTTTACAGATATGCAGTATTTCTGAGCTGAGGCCGTCGCTGATATCCATCATAGCGGTGGGATGGATTTCCTGTTTCTGCAGGAATTCAATGATATCCTTGCGGGCTTCTGGTTTCAGCTGCCGGCCTATTACATAGGTCTGGTTTTCCAGATCGGGCTGCAACTGAGGACTTTCCAGATAAATCTGTTTTTCTCTTTCCAGCAGGGTGAGGCCCAGGAAGGCAGCTCCAAGATCGCCGGAAACACATAACAGGTCACCTTTCTGAGCGGTAGAACGTTTTACAAACTTGTCCGGTGCGACTTCTCCCAGCGCAGTTACGCTAATTACAAAACCTTTCTTGGAGGATGTGGTATCTCCGCCAATCAGGTCTACCCCATATTTTTCACAGGCAGCATACACTCCTTCGTAGAATTCGCTGAGCGCCTCTACGGAAAAGCGGTTGCTGAAAGCAATGCTCATTGTGATCTGGGTAGGAGTGGCATTCATGGAATAAATATCAGACAGGTTTACTACCACCGATTTATAACCCAGGTGTTTCAGAGGGGTATACATCAGGTCGAAGTGGATGCCTTCTACCAGCATATCTGTGGAGATGACTGTCTGTCTGCCAAAATGATCTATCACAGCAGCATCATCGCCAACGCCAAGGATGGTGCTTGCTTGCTGGATTTCTATATTTTTTGTAAGTAGTTCTATAAGGCCAAATTCTCCCAGGGAGTTGATCTCAGTTCTTTCCTCATTTATCTCATTCATGTGTATGCTTATTATATCAGAATTTTCCATTTACTACATCTACCAGAGGGGTGTGTATGATACCATTTGTGGCGATCAGTGTTTTCTGGTAGGGTGAATATCGTTGTCCTTTAAAGTCGGTTACTTTTCCTCCGGCCTCTTCAACTATAATGAATCCGGCAGCGGCATCCCAGGCATTAAGGCTGTGTTCGTAAAATCCATCAAAACGTCCGCAGGCTACCCAGCAAAGGTCTATCGCAGCAGAGCCCAGGCGGCGTACGGGTTGTCCCTTTTTGATAAAGTATTCAAAGATCCGGATGGGGTTATTGGCAGAATCTTCCCACTGATATGGGAAGCCTGTCACCAGGCAGGCGCTGGCCAGTTCTGGTTTTTGAGATACCTGGATTCTTTTATCGTTGAGTGTGGCACCTTTTCCTTTTTCTGCAAAGAAGAATTCATTCATGAAAGGGTTGTATACAGCCCCCATAATGATTTCCCCATCCTGTTCTACTCCTATGGACACACAGCAAATGGGTATGCCATGTGCAAAATTAACTGTACCATCCAGTGGATCTATGATCCATTTGATGTTTGAATCTGTCACAATCTCGCCGGACTCTTCACTTAAAATAAAGTGTTGGGGGAAGTTTTCCCTTATCACACTGAAAATGGCAGTCTCGGCCTGTTTATCTGCTTCCGTTACCAGGTCATTAATGGTGCTTTTACTGCTGATCTGAAAAGCGCCATTGAAGTATTGTTGTAATATCTTACCACCTGCATAAGTAGCCTTGAGTAGGGTTGCCTTTAACATTTGGCAAAGGTACGCGGGAATTTTTTTTCTGCCCATATCGTTTTTAGTAATATGTTTGCAGGGAGATTTCCATCCGGGACAAAGGAAACCTTACATTTCTGGCCGCCGCAATCCAAAATTCGGCGTATTTTTGCAGTTCATATCATAAAATGAGAAGGTAAATTAATGGCCATTTTAGGTAATCTTATATCGAGGTCGCTACGCATCAGGAAGAAATTCACATTCAAGTTAGGTACGCCTCGTCAATACCAGCTTCAGGTATTACATCGTCTGCTTGCTAAAGCAAAAGATACGCAGTTTGGTCAACATTACAACTTCCAGGAAATACTAGATAGCCCAAGTGTGATGGCTCAGTATAAGGCCACGGTTCCCGTGCATAATTATAACAAAATGCATGGAGAGTGGTGGTACAAAGCCCTGGAAGGACAAGCGAATGTTAGCTGGCCGGAAAAGATCAAATATTTTGCACTAAGCTCTGGTACCTCCGAATCTGCCAGTAAGCATATACCGGTTACCCGGGATATGCTACGTACAGTGAAAAAGGTGGGGATCAAGCAGCTTTACTCAATGGCAAATTTTGATGTGCCGCCTAAATCTTTTACAAAAGGTATCCTCATGTTAGGGGGTACTACTGCTTTATATGAGAAGGGCGACTATTATGAGGGAGATATGAGTGGCATACAGGCCAAAAATATTCCCCGTTGGTTCAGGCGGTTTTATAAACCCGGTGGAAACATTTCCCGGAAACCAGACTGGGAACAGCGCATCAAACTGATTGTACGTAAGGCACCCCAGTGGGACGTGGGTACCGTATGTGGCGTACCTGCCTGGGTACAAATTGTATTGGCAGAGATCATCAAATACCACGGGGTAAAAGATATTCATGAAATATGGCCTAACCTGGCTGTATACATTCACGGGGGTGTTTCTTTCGAACCCTACCGCGATAGTTTCAAGAAATTGCTGGGTAAGCCCATCAATTTTATCGAAACCTATATGGCATCAGAAGGGTCTTTCGGTTTCCAGGCAAGGCCGGGTGTAAGAGGTATCAAACTGGTGTTGAATGCCGGCATCTTCTTTGAATTCATTCCTTTTAATGAGGAAAATTTCGATACTGAGGGTGAAGTGAAGCCTAATCCTAAATCTTACATGATCCATGAGGTGGTGGAAGATGTGGAATATGCGGTGATGTTATCTACCTGTGCAGGAGCCTGGCGTTACCTGATTGGAGATGTGGTGAAGTTTACATCTGTGAAAGAGCATGAGATCGTGATTGTAGGACGTACCAAACAGTTCCTGAGCTTATGCGGGGAGCACATGAGTATCGATAACATGAACACGGCCATTGATATGGTGCAGAAGAAGCTGGGTATTACTATCCGTGAGTTTACTGTAGCCGGGTTCTCTTATCAGGGTCTGTTTGCTCATCGCTGGTACATTGGTACAGATAATGTGAATGTAGACAGTAAACTTGTGCGTGAGATTATAGATCAGGCTTTATGTGAAGTAAACGATGACTATGCTGTTGAGAGAACCGCGGCGTTGAAGGAAGTATTTGTTGAAGTGCTGCCTAACGAAGTGTTTATCGATTATTTGCGTGGTCAGGGGAAAGAGGGCGCAATGAATAAATTTCCAAGGGTGATGAAGGGGGAGAAGCTGAAAGACTGGGAAAAATTCCTGAGCGTAAAGTCAGTTTAAGAGGTCTTTAACGATTTTAATATAAAAGAGGGGTAACTTCAGTAATTAAGTTACCCTTTGTTTTTGGATGGTTGTCTGTGGACAATACTGGAATTTAGTATCGCATGATATCAGCAATCTTAGCGGGTCTCGGGTTAGGATTATTCCTTTCTGTATCAGTTGGCCCTGTCATCTTCGCCATTATAAAATATAGCATTAATAACGGATTTAAAGCCGGTATCAGTTTCGCGCTGGGTGTATCTTTCAGTGATATCATGTTTGTAATGACTGGTATCCTGGCCACTTCTTTTATTACAGGACTTGAAGAATACAAGGAATATATTGGTATAGGTGGCGGTGGATTACTGATTGGAATGGGGCTTTATGGTCTCTTATTTAAGAAAGTAAAAATCAGTACCGGTGATGAGCGGCCGGAAATGTTCCGTACGCATGATTACCTGAAAATCTGGCTGGGAGGTTTTCTGATGAACACCTTAAACCCGGGTGTAATTCTTTTCTGGCTTGGCTTATCTGTAGCAAACAGTGCTACTCCTATGGGGCACCGGATCATTACTTATACCGTTGGCCTTATTTGGGTACTCTCAACTGATGTGCTTAAAGTATTTGTAGCCGACAGAATCCGTCATAAACTAACTTTAAAAACGGTCGTATGGCTGAACCGCGTAGCCGGGGCCAGTATGATATTGTTTGGTGTGATCTTATTATATAAAGTGCTGTTTGATGTTGGGAATATGGGACATTAAACATGTGGTATGATTTGAAATACAGAACATCCGCAAACGAAACTTCTTTGTAAGGCAAACTTTTGAATAGAAACTTGACATTCAAGAGGCCATCCTCAAACGAAACTTTTTATAAAAAGAACCGGAGGATAGATATTTAAAATTCAAGAGATCATCCTCAAAACTTCTTTGTAAAGCAAACCGCAGAATATCAATAATACAATCTTCTTATAAAGCAAAACGCTGAGTCCTATTACAGGCTCAGCGTTTTGCTTTATAAGAAGATTGTATTTACTATTTGATAGTCCATGTTTCTCTGCCAGCCAGCAGTTTGTCCAGGTTACCCGGACCTTTCTGTGCAGTCGCTTCTGCTACCTGGAAGTTCAACTGATCTTCATAGGTAGGGCGGAATGCCTGGTAGAATACACCGAACGGACGGGGCAGATGACCTTCAATACGAGGATCATCAAACAGACGGGTAAGTAACTGTGCTTTGTAGAAGTCGTTCTCATCATGGATCCAGAGATCATCAGCACTGTATTCTCCACCTAATTCAACTACCACAGGTCTTAAGCCATCCAGGCGAATACCTTTGTTCTTCTGAGTACCGAAAATTAGCGGCTGACCCTGCTCTACAAAGATGGCCTGTTCAGGTTTGCTACCTTTTTCCGTGAATACTTCAAAAGCACCATCATTAAAGATGTTACAGTTCTGATATATTTCAAGGAAGGAAGCTCCTTTATGTGCATGACTGCGTTTCAGCAGTTCCTGCAGGTGTTTGGGATCGCGGTCCATACTGCGGGCAATAAAGGTAGCGTCTGCACCGAGGGCAAGGGCCAGCGGATTAAACGGATGATCTATACTACCAAATGGAGTGGACTTGGTCACTTTATTCTGTTCCGACGTAGGAGAGTACTGTCCTTTTGTTAAACCATAGATCTGGTTATTGAACAGCATGATGTTAAGATCAAAGTTACGGCGCAGCAGGTGGATGGTATGGTTACCTCCAATTGACAGCCCGTCACCATCACCGGTCACTACCCATACGCTCAGTTCAGGCCGGGTGGCTTTGAGTCCGGAAGCAATAGCGGTAGCACGGCCATGGATGGAGTGCATACCATATGTGTTCATATAGTAAGGGAAACGTGAAGAACAACCTATACCTGATACTATCACAATATTTTCCTTGGGAATGCCCAGTCCGGGCATGATAGTTTGTACCTGTTTTAAGATAGAATAATCTCCGCACCCCGGGCACCAGCGTACTTCCTGGTCTGTCGCAAAATCCTTCGCTGTTAGCGTTTGCGGAGTTATAGTTGTTGTGGACATTTGTTTATTTTATAATAAATAAGTTATAATCGGAATGCAAAGTTACGAAATTGTATGGTGTTGGTAGTTACGCAATCGGGAATACTTATGCCTGTTGCTGTAATGCCTCCCAATATTCAGCTGCTCTTCTTGTATGGGGAATAACGATAGTTCCACCAACAATGTTAGCTACAGCAAAGATCTCATACATTTCTTCGGTATTGATACCCTGTTCATGACATTTACCCAGGTGGTATTTGATACAATCATCGCAACGTAATACCATTGAGGATACTAATCCTAACATTTCCTTTACTTTAGTACTTAATGCACCTTCTGCATAAGTATTTGTATCCAGGTTGAATAGCCGGTTAATTACCTTATTCTGCTGGCCCAGGATTACCTCATTCATTTTAGCCCGGTAATCATTAAATGCTTTTATCTCATCTGCCATTTTACTGTGTTTTACGCCCCTTAAAGCTATGAAACCCTTTGCAAATATAAATCAATCTACCCGTTAGGTAGACTATACATTAGTGTTATATAGAAGCTGGCTTATTAATGTGTTGATTATTATATGATTAGGGTATTGCGTATAACTACAGGTTATTGCTCATAACCAGAAGTGATGGCCGGTGTTATTTAAAAGGGCACAACATTAAACCACGGTTTAAACAACAAAAGCGCCCTTTGAGGCGCTTTTGTTGTTTAAGAGATACTCTCTTTCTTTTTATTAGTTGGTTATGGTTAGAATTTAAATGCAACACTACCGGCAAAGCTTCTTAATGACTGTGGAATCATGGAAGACCATCCTACCCAATATTTCTTATTGGTCAGGTTATCCAGTTTAGCACCGATTCTGAATTTAGGCGTATCGTAAGAGATACTTGCATTGAGAACAGTGAATGCAGGCAGAATAAATACACCTGCAAAATCGCTGTTCGCTATCTTATTATCACTGGCGTAGTTACCACCTGCACCGAATGTAAGCCCCTTCAATGCACCCTGTGACAAACGATAGCTTAACCAAAGGTTAGCTGCTATTGGAGAGTTAGCTGTGGATGGACGACGTCCCTGGTCTGTATTAGATTTCTCTAATTTAGAATCATTGTAAGCAAACCCGGCTACTACACTAAACCCCTGAAAAGGATTGGCAATCACCTGTGCTTCAAAACCACTACTTACCTGTGTTCCATCCTGAAGCTGGTTATTGGCAGTGATAGGGTTTGGATTTGCTCCGGTGTAAGCACGAACGATGTCTTTTACTTTAATGTTATAATAACTCAGGGTACTACTCAGCCTTCCTTCAAAGAGATCCATTTTAACACCACCTTCCATCTGATTAGCCTGTTCTGGTTTTAATCTTTCATTGTCATAATTGTAACCATCTTTGTTTGTAAAACCGTTCTGGTAGTTACCAAACAGGGACAGTTTATCTTTCAGCAACTGGTATACGATACCAAACTTTGGAGAAAATGCAGTCTGCGTATAACCACCGGAATACTTCCCGGTTGTAGGGCTGTAATTCCCCTTGTTGTCAAAATTATCGATACGCAGGGCTGCCTGTACCAGCAGGTTATCTGTGATGTTCAGCACATCTGAAATATAGGCGCTGTAAGTATATCTTTTGTATTCGTAAGGATAGCTGGAATAGGCTCCTGATGCATATACAGCATCTAAATTTCTGCGGTTAAAAGCTTCGTAATTTGGGATAGTACCGTAAGAAGGGATCATATCAAAACCAGCATCATTAAAGTTCTGATCGGAGTTCAGGTAAAACAGATCCAGTCCGCCTACAAAGCGGTTTCTCATGTTACCTAATTTAAAATCTCCGATGAAATTCTGCTGCACTTCCAGTATGCTTATCGTACCGTTATTGGTTGACTGATCCCGGCGTGCCAGAGAATCACCAGCCATCAGATAAAAGTAGACACCTGCTCCGTCAGAAAAACTATTTGTATTAGACATTACGGTCTGGGAGGTCCACTGGTCAGAAATTTTATAATTCATCGAAGCGAAGAAGTTCATGTTTCTGGATACCTGTGTAAGATCTTTATTGAAGTAAGAGCGGGTATAATCAAGCTTTAGTTCATCTGCTCTGTCAGTACCCAATATATCCTTTATATTTCCTGAAAAAGGCAAGAAGAAAAATGGTGATCCGGCTCCTTTAATGAAATAAAACTCAGCATCAAACTGGAATGATAACCTCTCAGTTGCTTTATAAGAAATGCTTGGAGAAAAGGCCAGTGCTTTACTAAAACCATTATCAGTGAAGCTACCCTGGTCAGTATAAGCAGTGTTCAAACGGAATAACAACGTCTTTGCAGAATCCAGCGGGGTATTGATATCCGCAGAGAAACGGTTGTAAGAATAACTACCTCCTGTATAAGAAATTTCACCACCAAGATGATCATAAGGTTTTTTAGTAATCCTGTTAATCAATCCACCATAAGAAGTTAAGGTGCTTCCAAAGAGTGTAGCAGAAGGTCCTTTAATCACTTCTATACTTTCTATATTAGATGCATCTGTTGTGGAAGTTACATTACCAGCCACACCATTGCGGAGCTGACTCTGTACTGTAAAACCACGGGAACTGAAGTAAGAACCACCATCACCGCTACGGCCGGTTGCATCCCATAGTTTGGTAATACCAGGCGCGTTTCTCATGGCATCATCCACAGAGTAAATCATCTGCTGTGCTATCAGGTCTTTAGTGATGGTAGAATATACCTGTGGGTTTTCCATGTTCTGTAAAGGCAATTTAGATACATACTGGCTGGATCTTTTTACCAGTTTGTTCTGGTTTCCTGTTACCACAATCTCATTCAGCTGTTTACTGGAAACATCCAGCTGGAAGCTTACATTAACCGTTTTAGCACTTTCTACTAAAATATCTTTTACCACGTCGTTATAACCTGTTAAGGATACTACTATCTGATAACTGCCCGGCTGGATATTGCGGAAAGTAAAGGAACCTGAACCATCTGTAGAAGTGACATGTGAGGTGCCCTGTAAGATAACAGCCACATCTGCGGCGGGTTTGCCATCAGAGGTAACTACTTTACCCTTGATAATACCATTGTTATCTTCGTCTATGTCTCTTGCTATAGTTGTAGTGCAAAAAGAAATTAATAAACTGAATATTAGAATTACTGATTGCATAAATTGACGTAGATCTTTCCTTATCATGAGCTCTGTTTTTGCGTGCCGCAAAATTGAGACTAAGTAATAAAGAGTTGGGATCGTATCAGGAAATCTTTTTACGCAATAAGGAAATATTGTGTGAACAAGTGTGCTATAACAAGCACTCTAAACAGGTAGTAAACGGGACCTAAACAGGAGGTAAACAGGTGTTTGTTCGCTAAATACCTGTTTACCTCCTGTTTAGGTCCCGTTTACTACCTGTTTATTATGTATCTACAACAAAAAGCTTCCGGGACATAAGTACCTTATGTCCTAATGGCTTCATCCAAAAGAATCGGGGGTTATTTACCTGCCTGTTGTAAGAAATCTTTCAATCCAAGAATGATTTTATCTACCATCTGCTGCCGGAAGTTTTCGTCAAGCACATGCATTTCATCTTCAGGATTACTCAGAAACAGAGTTTCTATCAGCGCATTTGGAAATTCCGTAGCCTGATTCAGTATAAAGTTGAAGTTGGCATTGTTTCCGAAATCAGCAAGACCGGTTTCCATCATGCGTTGATGAATAAAGTGATTGAGTGGCTGGCAGAAAGGGTATTTATAATAATTAGCAGTGCCTTTTACATCTACAGGGTTTACGGATGAGTTCAGGTGAATGCTTAGCAATAAGTCTGGATTTTCCTGCCGGTAATAGTCCAGTCTATCTTCATTTGCTACAAATTTATCCGCGGTGCGTGTAGTCAGCACATGTACCCCTTCTTTTTCAAGTGCTTCTTTGAGCAGGAGTGTAATGGAGAGGGTTAATTGTTTTTCATATAAGCCCATTGCCCCAAGAGCCCCTACATTAGTACCGCCATGACCGGCATCCAGTCCTATGGTAAGATCTTTCAGTTGCAGGCTGGCAGGAGGGCGTTTGATCCTGATGGTGAGCCGGGTGCTATCATAATAGAGTTGATAACCCCAGGGTTGACCGTGAGAGAGAGAAATGATCATGCGGAAAATATCTGGCTGCAGCTGTTGCCAGTTTACCCCACTAATCTCCGGTGTACTTTGCATTTCCGGGATAAAGGCAGACGGATCTGAATAAGCCCCATGAATATCGACAACTATTTTACCAGGATTTATTTGTTGAGTAGTGAGATAAGGCAGCTTTTCGGACAAGCCAACAGATACATAATCGTACTGCTGATCGCTCCATACTTTAGCTTCATTCACAATGCTTAGCGGGATGGCATCCGCCAGTGTTGCAGTATCTACAAATGCTTCGGGAATGTAAGCGTAATTCCCCCTGCTCAGTTTTACTTTATAATAATCGTCTTGTCTGCCGGTAATGTGCAGCAATATATCTTTATCCAGGTAACCTGCTTTTTCCGGTCCCAGGCGATCTCCTTCCGGAGAAACGGTGAGATAGGTCAGGTTATCAATGGTCCGCCCCGTCAGCATTTGATTCAGCAGGGAAGTATAACGATTGGCCGATTGAAATACAGTAGTGTTGCCGGTATTATCTTTCAGGAAGATGTTCAGCTTTTCATTCAGTAAGGAGTCTGTCGGCTTCATCACATAAATGCCTTCATAGAAACCCGCTACTCCACCGCTTTGGGAAACTGGTAATTCCTTTAGGGGAGTATTGTTGATCCAGGTAGCCTGACAGCCGGGGAATCCTTTCATTTTAATACGCAGTGTATCGCCGGCAATCATTTGCAGGTCGCCTTTAGGAGTAATGGTTGCGTATTCTATTCTGAAAGTATTGGTCGCTTGTACAGGTGGAGGGGGATTGAAATAATAATTGATGGTGCGGCTGATTTTTTTTCCGGCTGGGTCTGTCACAGTCAGCGTCAATGCGGTGTTTCCAGGTTGAAGATCGCGCTTCAATGCAAATACCCCTGTGGGATATACGTAGATGTTATCGTTATTCAATAACACTTTGCAGCGCGGACAGGTACGCCCTACCAGGTATTGCCTGGCGCTGCTGGTATTGATTTCCGTTTTTACCGGTTGGTGCATTTTTAATAATGCCTGTGCATGCAGCTGTGTTCCGGCAGAGATGCTTAGTAACAGTAGTAGTAATGATCGCCTCATAATCCTTGTCCTAAGGCAAATAAACGAAAAAATGCCATCCGTTGTTATAGGGATGGCATTTTTAACAGGATAGAAAATTATTTTACCAGATATATTTATTCTCAGCGATCAATTTATCAGCAATACGTCTGCGGGCATCTTTAGTATTAAAAGGAGCTGTTTTTGTAAAGCGTTTGATCCCCAGAAGCATCATGCGTTGTTCATCACCTTCTGCAAATGAGTTGATGGCATCTTTACCATATTTGTTGATCCGGTCTGCCGCATCGGCAAGATAAACACGTACTATGTCTGCCTGCAATGCATTGGCGCTTTCACCTTCAAGTGCTGTTCTTTTCAGCAGGCGAAGTAAGGAGCTTTCGGCCACAAATGTTTCAATAGCCATGTCGGCAATGTTCATCAGCAATTCCTGTTCGGTATCCAGTTTGGTCATCAGCTTTTGTACGGCAGCACCAGCTACCAGCAGGATGGCTTTCTTCAGGTTATTCACCAGTTTCTTCTCTTCGCTGAAAAGAGATTCATCGTCACTACCAAAATCCGGAATGCTCATGAGTTCCTTCATTACATTCATGGCAGGCGCCATGAGGTCCAGTTTACCTTTCATGGCACGTTTCAGGGTCATGTCCAGTATAAGGAGTCGGTTAATCTCATTGGTGCCTTCAAAGATGCGGTTGATGCGGCTGTCGCGATATGCTTTGGAAATAACATATTCATCACTGAAGCCATTACCACCGTGGATCTGTACACCTTCGTCCACCACATAATCCAGCACTTCAGAACCGTTTACTTTCAGAATGGCACATTCAACTGCGTACTCTTCTGCAGCACCGAGAACCGCTTCGCTAAATGGTTTACCGGCAGCTACCAGTTCTTTTTCTTTTTCATCTATTAACTGAGCAGTACGATAAAGAGAGGATTCGCATGTCCAGGTACGGATGGCAATTTCTGCCAGTTTATGTTTGATAGCCCCAAAGTTGGCGATGGGTTGTTTAAACTGTTCACGGGTAGTGGCATACTGGATTGCAATGTTGGCTACTTTTTTAGAAGCTCCCAATGCAGCCGCACATAATTTCAACCGGCCGATGTTCAGGATGTTAAAGGCTATCAGATGGCCTTTACCTATTTCGCCCAGTACATTTTCTGCGGGTACCTGTGCATCCTGGAAGTAGATCTGCCTGGTAGAAGATCCTTTGATCCCCATTTTGTGCTCTTCCTGGCCGAGTGTAAACCCGGGAGTACCCTTGTCTACTATAAAGGCAGTGAATTTATCACCATCAATTTTAGCAAAAACAGTGAATACATCAGCAAAGCCGGAATTGGTGATCCAGCATTTTTGTCCGTTGAGCAGGTAGTATTTACCATCGGCAGAAAGTTTGGCGGTAGTTTTAGCACTCAGCGCATCTGATCCTGAGTTGGGCTCGGTGAGGGCGTAAGCGCCTTTCATTTCTCCGCTGCCCAGGGCCGGGATATATTTTTGCTTTTGAGCTTCTGTACCGAAATACAATATGGGAAGAGAACCAATACCGGTATGTGCAGCCATGGCTACAGAAAAGGAGTGCCCCGCTCCAAGAGATTCGTTAATCAGGGTTGCTGTAACGAAGTCTTTGCCAAGCCCACCGTATTCTTCCGGAAATGCAGCCCCCAGGAGGCCCTGTTCACCGGCTTTTTCCAGCAGGGAGGGCATTAAACCTTCTTCCAGCTTATCTATCCGTTCAAGTATAGGCGTCACTTCCTTGTTAATGAACTGTTCTGCCATCTCCTTGATCATCAGTTGCTCTTCTGTAAAATCTTCAGGGGTAAATACCTCATTTGCAGCGCTTTCTTTAACAAGAAATTCGGCGCCTTTCAAAGCGGGTTTATTATCAACGGTTGCGTCCATCGTGAAATTTTTAGTCTTATTGTAATTTACTTAGTTTAGGCCAAATGGCAAAAGTTGATACTTTTGCAGAGATGTCTTCATTCTTTCTGACATATCAGAATAGTCTTTTTCACGGCACCTGCGAAGGTGAGGGAGAAGAATTGCTCATTTGTCTGCATGGCTTCGGGGAACAGGTAACCGGTTTTGGGCGGCTTTCGCGTACGCTGGGGAGTATCTTTACACTGGTGGCACTAGACATGCCCCTGCATGGACAAACGTCCTGGAATGAGCCACGGCCATTTACAAAGGAAGATATGCAGGCCATTATCCGGCTGGTGCTGGAAAGGCAACAAAAGAAATCCTTTTCACTGATGGGGTATAGCATGGGCGGACGGGTAGCATTATGCGTGCTGGAAGATATGGCCCCGCAGATTTTAAATCTTTACCTGTTGGCACCGGACGGACTTAAAAATAATCCCTGGCATATGTTTGTAACGCAAACCGCTATCGGGAACAGGTTATTTAAGCATGTCACATATCATCCGCAATTATTTTTCGGATTACTGAATACATGGCACCGTTTAAAATTTCTCAATGAAAGCATATATAAATTTGCGCTGAACAGCATGAATAAGCTGGAGAAAAGAGAATTGGTTTATACTGTATGGACCTGCATGCGTAAAATGATGCCGGATAAAAAGCTTTGCAGGCAATTGCTGGCGAAACATAAAATTTCTACGCTGCTGATATTTGGTAAATATGATCGTGTAATACCTCCTGTACTGGGAATACGTTTTATGGACAATACATTTCCCTGCAAAATGCTGGTGCTGGAAAAAGGACACCAGTTATTATCTGATGAATTGGGGGAAGCAATACTTGATAATTACGAATGATGTTGATTCGTGATTGTAAAAATTAACTATGTACTTTATTTTAATAATACTTTTTATTCCCGGGGTTGTTTATGGATTACTGATGCTGCGCTATGGTTCCGGATGGAAAAACCTGTTACCATTTACACCTGTGATACCGGTAAGTGGTAATACAAAAGTAACAGTGATAATTCCTGCAAGAGATGAAGAAGATAACCTGCCGGTATTGCTACAGGCATTGAAGGATCAGACTTATCCGGCGCATCTGTTTGAGGTAATTGTGATAGATGATTTTTCTGCCGATAATACAGCCACTGTTGTTACTGACTTTCCAGCATCTAATATAAAATTGCTGCAACTGAGCCGTTACCTGAGTGCAGAACAGCGGCTAAATTCCTATAAGAAAAAGGCGATTGAATTGGCGGTGGAACAGGCAACGGGAGATCTCATTATGACTACGGATGCTGACTGTGTAATGGGTCCTTTATGGATCAGTACAATGGTACAGTATTATGAAGCATACAGACCTAAATTTATTGCAGCCCCGGTAAGTTTCTACAAAGAAAATAACTTCTTTAAGAAATTACAATCGCTGGATTTTATGACGATGCAGGGCATTACTGGTGCGCTGGCAGCATTGAAATCCGGTACTATGTGTAATGGTGCTAACCTGGCTTATGAGCGGGAAGTATTTTATGAAGCAGGAGGATTTAAGGGGATAGATGATATAGCATCGGGAGATGATATGCTGCTGATGTTTAAGATTTATAAATTATATCCTCACGGAGTATTATACCTCAAAAATGAAGATGTGATTGTGCGTACACTGCCAGTAGATACCTTTAACGGATTCATGCATCAGCGTATCCGCTGGTCGTCTAAAGCAGATAAGTATGATGATAAACGGCTTACCTGGGTGCTCGCATTGGTTTATTTCTGGAATGTAGCATTGTTGTTTATGACAATTGTGGCATTGGTATTACCTGCATATCGTCCGTGGTTGCTGATCTTCCTGTTGTATAAAGTAACCGTAGAATATTATTTTCTGATACCGGTGGCCCGGTTTTTCCATAAAACAAATCTGTTATTCTGGTTTATTCCCGGGCAGTTATTTCATATTCCTTACATTGTAGTAGCTGGGTGGCTTGGAAAGTTTGGTTCTTACCAGTGGAAAGGAAGAAAAGTAAAATAACACATGATCAGATCTTCTTTTAGTCGCCAGGCATGGAAAAGGCTGCGGCGTAATAAAGGTGCAGCAGGCGGAATGCTGTTAATAGGGGTGGCTGTGATAGTAAGCATTATTGCTTACCTGGTATCGCCGGATGGCACACCATATGCGAACAGGATGATGCTGGAAATAGGCGGGCAGCGCCCGGGTTTCAGCATAGATCTGCTTGCATTGCCCAAAGAGCGGCCTGTGGTAAAAGTAAGTCTGTGGCAGCGGTTGCTGAACGGGCAGGAAGATGATGTTACTTATATCCCCCTTCGCAGCTGGCATATTTCCGGAAATAACATCGTAATAGAACGGTACATCGATGAGGAAAATACGCTGGAGGAACAATATAGCCTGAACCGGATAATAAAGGGAGCCAGGGGAAATGCGCGTGAACTGATTGCAAAACATATAATTCATCATACCTGCTGGCTGGGCACAGATAAATTTGGCCGTGATATTCTCAGCCGGTTGCTGATAGGTACCCGGGTAAGCCTGAGTGTAGGTTGTATTGCTGTTATTATATCGTTAAGTATTGGGGTAGTGCTGGGAGCTGTAGCCGGTTATTTCCGTGGCCGTACGGATGATATGGTAATGTGGCTGGTAAATGTGATATGGTCTGTGCCTACCTTATTGCTGGTATTTGCCATCACATTAGCCCTGGGCAAAGGTTTCTGGCAGGTATTTATAGCAGTGGGACTTACTATGTGGGTGAATGTAGCCCGTATTATCAGGGGGCAGGTAATGAGCCTGAGGGAGTTACCGTTCATAGAAGCCACGAGGGCACTGGGTTTTGGTCACATCCGTACTATTGTAAAGCATATCTTACCCAATATTATGGGACCGGTAATGGTAGTCGCGGCAGGTAATTTTGCCACAGCCATTGTGGTGGAAGCTGGTCTCAGCTTCCTGGGAGTAGGCGTACAGCCCCCACAGCCTTCCTGGGGGCTGATGATCAAGGAGAACTATAATTTCATCATCACCCATAATCCATTATTGGCCCTTGCCCCTGGTGTGGCTATTATGTTAATGGTGCTGGCCTTTAACCTGTTAGGCAATGGATTGAGAGATGCAATGGATGTGCGGCAGTAAATGCTTGCTTCGCATTAAAAAAACTCTTAATTTTACTTGATCCTATATTTACAATTATGCCCTTGAAAACATATCTTTTACCTGTTCTGGCCTTGTTACTTACATTTACGGCCTGCAAGAAGAAAAACTCAAATGGTGATCCTGCTCCACAGGAAGAGGGCCTGGTGATTTCCCTTGAAAATGTAACTGAGGGTGCTTACACAGCTGCTCCTGGTTCTACTTACACATTTCAGGTTAAAGTTACTTCTGCCATGCCTTCAAAGGGTGTAACTGTAGATATAACTGCAATTACTGACCCGGGAGGGATTGTAATTCCCCAGAACCTGATTGCCCCTACCACAGATGGTACCATATCTATCAATCTTAGTGGTCTGAAACCCCTGCAGATTGTGAAGGTAACAGTGGTGATTACTTCTGCGGGCAAATCAAACAATGTGGTTACCAAGTCATTCTGGATTACGAATAAGGAACCGCAATAAGAAATTTTACATATATCTATTAAGCAGCCAGCCAGCTGTATATCAGAAGAGATTTAGTCATCCTTCGTTCATCCTTCGTTTTTAAACGGAGGATGAACGAAGGATGACTAAATCTCTTCTGAATTTCTTCCTAGCTTTGCATGCAGCAGAATAAGCAGGTAAATTATGCGTATAGGAGTGAATGCGAGTCCTATGTCCCTGGATACGACCGCGGATACAGGCAATATAGTTACAACACTTTTAACAGGGCTATGCCGGTTACACCCGGAACATACATTTATTTTCTTCTTTGATAAAAAACCGGTTTCCCTGGAATTGCCAGAGAATGTTTCCGTGGTGGTATTGCCCTTAAAAGGTTCCAAAGCCTGGCAACGTTATTTATGGCTGGAGTGGAAATTGCCCCGGGCAATGAAAGCACAGGGGATAGAATTGTTTCTGGGGATGGATGGTTTTTTGCCATTACGTAGTACTATTCCCGCAAATCTGTATATTCCTGATATGGGTTTTATGCATGGAGTAGCAGGTATGCGCCCTTCCATACAGCGGTCGCTTAAAAAAAATATGGTGAAATATATCCGGAAAGCGCAGCGGATACTGGTATTATCGCAAACAGTACAGGAAGATGTGATAACCTATGCTCCGGAAGCGGCATCCCGTATACAGAAGATATCACCTGGCATTCATAAAAGCTATAAGCCACTTGAATGGGATGAAAGAGAGGATGTGAAAAGGGAATTTGCCGGTGGAGTAGAATATTTTATAGCAGTGGGTAGTTTACATCCCCGTAATAATGTGTTGCCTTTGCTGAAAGCATTTTCTGCGCTGAAAAGAAGATTACATTCAAATATGAAACTGGTCCTGGCAGGTGCAGCTACTCCTGCCGGTGCTGATATTTCAGCATCGCTGGCCAGTTATAAATACAGAAATGATGTGGTGTGGCTGGAAGAAACAGATCAGGAAACTATGTCAAAGCTGGTGGCAGGTGCATATGCGTTGATTTATACTTCCCGTTTTGAAGGAATGGCGATGCCAGTGTATGCGGCCCTGCAATGCCAGGTGCCGGTAATTGCTCTGGATGGACTGGCCGCCAGGGAGGCCGGGGGAGATGCTGTATTATATACAGATCCGGATAGCCTGGGAGACCTGGCAGATAAAATGTGCCTGTTATATAAAGATGAACAATTACGCAGCCGGCAGCTGAGCAGGATTGCTGCCAGGGCATTGCCGGGTATTGAGACAGGCCCTTTAATCAGCTGATATTGGGAATATCCTATAGTTGCGGTAGACTAACATTGATCAATTAATACTAACTTTGCGTTTTCAAAAATATCGGAACAACATTTATGGCAAAATTATCTACCATACAGGTCCAGGTAGGACTGGACAACGACCGGGTACCGGAGAAGATAGAATGGCGTGCAACAGACAGTTCGGAAGCTGATCGTTACCAGCAGGCAAAGGCTATGCTGATCTCTTTCTGGGATGGTGCTGATAAAACTGCATTGCGTATAGATCTGTGGACAAAACAGATGATGGTGGATGAAATGGCTGATTTCTTTTACCAGACGATGATGACCATGGCAGACACTTACCAGCGGGCTACACCATACAAAGATCAGGCTGATGATCTGCGTGCTTTTGCAAAAGATTTCTACAAGAAATTTGAAGAAAAGCAGAAAGAAGAACAAAAATAGTCTTCACAGACATTGAAAGAAAAACAACCACTTATGTCATTAGAACTGAATATTAACGCAGCTATCAAAACTGCTATGCTTGCAAAAAGCGAAGCAGATTTGCGTGCACTGCGTGCTATTAAAGCAGCCATACTGATTGTTAAAACATCAGAAGGTGGTGGTGCAGAATTAACAGAGGCAGATGAAAGCAAGTTGCTCCAAAAGCTGGCTAAACAAAGAAAAGACTCTCTGGATATTTTCCGTCAGCAGAACAGGGAAGACCTTGCAAAGAAAGAAGAGGAAGAACTGGAAGTAATAGAAAGGTATCTGCCTAAGCAGATGGATGAAAGCGAATTAAGAACAGCTATTACCGCCATTATTGCATCTACCGGAGCCAGTTCTCCAGCTGATATGGGTAAAGTGATGGGCGTAGCTTCCAAACAACTGGCAGGTAAAGCTGATGGAAAAGCTATTTCTGCAGTGGTAAAAGAGCTGCTGGCCAAATAGAGCATAAAGAGTACTGGTAAAGCAAAGAGGCAGAGAATTTTTTTATATCTATGGGAATCGACATTGTTTTTGCCATTATCCTGGTCTTTGCTATCTATAAAGGATACAGCCGTGGTCTTATTGTAGCTGTATTTTCTTTTGTAGCAGTTACTTTAGGGATGGCAGCTGCATTAAAACTTACCACAGTCGCAGTATTGTATGCACAACAGCACTGGCAGATTCATACCCGTTGGTTACCGGTAATTTGTTTTATTGGTCTTTTTGTAGGAGTTGTTCTGCTGGTAAGGCTGGGGGCTACACTTGTGCAAACATTGGTAGAGCTGGCTATGATGGGCTGGTTAAACAAATTAGGCGGAATTATATTATATAGTGCTATATTTATCATTGCATATAGCGTCCTATTGTGGATCGCCAATCAACTATATTGGTTGAGCCCGGAAACCAAGATGCAATCCGTAGTATATCCCTACATAGAGCACCTGGGGCCTGCCGTGATGAATGGCTTAGGCAAAATAATTCCAATTTTTAAGGATATGTTTGCCGGTTTGCAATCCTTTTTTGATAATGCAGCAAAGGAAATGCAAGCTATTTAGCTAGATTCAAAGATTATTTGAATTAAGAAAAAGAATTATTTTAGCGCAAAATTGACTTTCAAGCTTTGGCAATGGTTTACGAAATTAAAACACAGGGAAAGTTTAAGTACGTAGAGGAAGGAGAGGGGGAGCCGTTAGTATTACTGCATGGATTATTTGGTGCATTGAGTAATTTTGGAGGATTGATAGAGTACTTTCGTCAGTTTAATAAGGTAGTGGTACCTATGTTGCCATTGTTTGACCTGAATATCCTGGATACTTCCGTATCCGGCCTGGCCAAATACGTACACAAGTTTATTGAGTCTCAGGGATATACCAACATACATTTACTTGGCAACTCATTGGGTGGCCATGTGGGAATGGTATACCTGCTAAAACATCCTGAAGCACCGGTAAAGTCTCTTACATTAACAGGTAGTTCCGGATTGTTTGAAAACGGTATGGGAGAAACTTATCCTAAAAGAGGAGATTATGACTATATCCGTAAAAAGACCGAGCTTACTTTTTATGATCCTGCAATGGCTACCAAAGAACTGGTAGATGAAGTGTTTGAGATTACTACTAACCGTTTAAAAGTTATCAAGATCATCACCTTAGCTAAATCTGCTATCAGGCATAACCTGGGAGAGGAACTAAGGGACATTACCATACCTACCCTGTTAGTATGGGGATTGAATGATACTGTTACTCCTCCAATGGTAGGTGAAGAGTTTAAGAAACTTATTCCTAATTCTGAACTGCATTTCATTGATAAGTGTGGACATGCTCCTATGATGGAACAACCAGAAGAGTTTAATAAGATCCTGCATGCCTTCATGGATAAACTGAAAAAATAGTGATAGCCCGCAGATAGGGATAATCCATCGATCAGTCTGGCATTTATTATACTACTGCCCGTACCTATATGTAACAAACCACTAATTCCTAACGTTACGTATATAAGTACAACGGCATGTCCATTCATAATTCTCAATTGACTGTTCGCGATACTTTTCCTATTATTGTATAACAATAGCGCAATCAAAAATGCTCGCACGTGATCTCATATCAACAGTAGTTCCTATTCTGCATCCACTGGATTCAGGATCAAGAGCGTTGCGCCTTATGAACGAATATCATCTTACCCAATTACCTATGGTACTCGAAAATAAGTACCTGGCATTAGTGGAAGAAGATGATATTATGGACCTGGACGACGCTGAGATTCACCTGGAGAATATGGAATATAATGGCTCTAAACCAGCTATTATGGAGAATGCACATTTTTATGAGGCGCTGAAACTATTCAATACTCTCAAATTATCTGCCCTTCCGGTAATCACTCAGGAGAACGAATACCTGGGAGTGCTCACAAAAGATAACTTGCTGGGTGTACTGGGACAGTATAATGGAGTGAAAGAGCATGGTGGTATCCTGGCTCTGGATATGGATCCAAGGGATTACAGCCTGAGTGAAATTGCGCGTATTGCGGAGTCGAATGATGTAACATTGCTTAGCGTAAATACTATCACTAACCCGGTTTCCGGCAGACTGGAAGTATTACTGAAAACAAACAGACAGGAGTTACAGGGATTGCTGGCTACTTTTGAACGTTTCAACTACGCTATCAAATACACTGTTACAGAAGAACAGGAGGAAGACCTGGTTAAAAAGAATTATGATCTGCTGATGAATTACATCAGCATGTAACAATAAAAGATAAACGAAAAAGCTTAATGCAGTACGCCATACGCGTTTTGCATTAAGCTTTTTTTGTTATTTTAATGCCCCATATGGCTTATAAAACGGGACTTATAAAGCAAATCTTTCTCTTCTGCATCATATACACCCTTTTCTTTTGTAAGGGATTTGCCCGCCAGTCACCACCGGCGGGAATTTCTTCCGTGTCGGATACTGCTTATATTATAGTAAGGAATGTGGTGATCCTGGGGAATAAAAAAACAAGGACCAATGTGATTCTGCGTGAACTGGGACTTGCTCCCGGCGATACCATCCACCTCCGTCATCTGGCAGAGACCCTGGAACAAAAACGCAAACAGCTGTTAAATACTTCCCTATTCCTGAATATTACCGTAAACGTAAAGAACTGGCAGGATAATAATGCAGACATTGTATTCGAGGTATGGGAGCGATGGTACACCTTTCCAATCCCCATCTTTAAACTGGCAGATCGTAATTTTAACCAGTGGTGGGTAGAACAGGGGCGTAGCCTGGACAGGGTAAACGTGGGTGTACGGTTGTTCCAGGATAATCTCACCGGGCGTAATGACGAAGTAAGGGCCGAGTTGCAGTACGGCTATACCCAACGGGTGGCACTTTCCTATGATTTGCCATATGTTGATAAATCTTTCCGGCATGGGATAGGCTTTATCTTTTCTTTTAGCCGGAATCGTGAAATCAACGACAGTACCGCTGAAAATAAGCAGCACTTCTACCGGCAGGATGAGTTTATCCGCCGGGTATACACTATGGGCGTCAGTTACAGCTACCGCAAGGCAATCAATACACGGCACCAGGTATTCCTTACATATAATTATGAAAAGGTTAATGATTCCGTTGCAATCTATAATCCCAATTATTTTGGAGGAGGACGAACTATGGTTCACTATCTGAACCTGCTTTACCGGATAAGTTATACCCGGGCAGACAGTTGGACTTATCCCTTAAAAGGTATTATGTTGCAGGCAGAGGCAGAGAAAATGGGATTAGGCGGACTGAGTGATATTGATCATGTGCGATTACGGCTAAGGGTAGCCAGATACTGGCAATTATTCTATAAAACATACGGAGCACTGGGATTAAGGTCGCAGGTAAAGTTCCCGGCCAATCAGCCCTATGTAGATCAGAAAGCAATTGGTTATCAGGACGATTATCTGAGGGGATTGGAATATAATGTAGTGGATGGCACCAGTTATTTTATTGTAAAATCTACTTTACGGAGAGAGATGCTGAATTTCAGGATGAAGCTGCCACTTGTGCCTAAGAAATTCAGTGCGCTTCCATTCCGGGTTATGGCCAAGATCTATGGGGATGCCGGGTATGCTTATAGTCAGCGGTATCGTTATGGATTGCTCAACAATCGTATTTTATATACTGGAGGTATAGGCTTCGACATAGTTTCCTTTTATGATTCCTGCCTGAGAATAGAGTATAGTATAAACCAGTTAGGGCAAAAAGGGCTATTTTTACACACTAAATTAGACATGTAGCTGAGTTAACGAGAGATTATGCAAATTGCCATATATAGCCGGGGTTTTGTTAAAGAGGATTTACCAATTATTCAACTGTTGCTGGATGAATTGCAACGGGAGGAGATTGACACTATTGTATATGAACCGTTCTGGCAAGCGCTGGAACCGAATATCCAATTTGGGAAGGTACCAGGTACTTTTGCACATGCAGAAGATCTGCATGGTAAGGCGGATATTCTGGTAAGCCTGGGTGGTGATGGTACACTGCTGGATACTGTATGTTATGTAAGAGATAAGAACATTCCGGTGCTGGGTATTAATTTCGGACGACTGGGGTTCCTTGCCAGTATAGGGAAAGGGGCAATTTATGCCGCTGTGCAGGCACTGAAACAGCGTACTTATATAGTAGATAAACGTTCCCTGTTGCATCTGGACTCCAATGTAGGGCTGTTTGGAGAAGTGCCTTATGCGCTGAATGACTTTACTATTCACAAGAAGGATACTTCTGCAATGGTTAAGATCCATACTTACCTGAACGGGGAATTCCTGAATACTTACTGGGCAGATGGGCTGATTGTTGCTACCCCTACCGGATCTACCGGATATTCTCTTAGTTGTGGCGGGCCTGTGGTATTTCCGGAAGCCGGCAGTTTTGTTATTACGCCGGTAGCCCCTCATAATCTGAATGTACGACCAATTATAGTCCCTAATAACAATATTATCTCATTCGAAGTGGAAGGCCGTAGTGACCAGTTTTTATGCACGCTGGATTCCAGGATGGAGACAATTGACAATACGGTACAACTGGCCATTAAAAAGGAAAGCTTCAGTCTGAGCCTGTTACGTCTCGATGATAGCAATTTTCTGCATACCTTGCGGAACAAGTTGTTATGGGGGGTAGATGCAAGAAATACGCTGAAATAGGATGCTTCTTTAGAAAATCCCTGCCAATGAGACAAAAAGAAATGCATTGCGGAATGCCATCTGCACATTTGAAAATTAGCATATTAGAAAAAAATATTACATTTGATTACTTTATTTAATACCAAAAGCGGGTATTATTGCGTTTAAAGGAATCATCGCGTTTAAGCAGAACGGATTTATGGGCAAAGCTTTCTTTTACTCCAAACGAATTATCACTTCTGGCCTCATCGCAGTAGGATCCCTATTCCTGATGCCTGCTTTTGCTCAGAATGAGCTATCGTATACCGGTGAATTAGGTATTTCGGTAGGAGCTGCACATTACTTTGGGGATCTTAACACCCGTGGAGCTATTAATGCCGCCAAGCCGGCCATCGGGATCTTTTACCGCAAATACATGAATGATTATATAGGGGTGAGGGTTCATGGCCGTTTTATGCAATTGGGTTATTCTGATGTTTATAATAAGAATGACTTCCAGCGGCGGCGTAACCTGAGTTTCAATACCAATGTATGGGAACTGGGACTTCAGGGCGACTTTAACTTCTTCCGGTTTGAACCAGGTTCTCTGGGTTACCGGTTTACACCATATTTTACGGGAGGGGCTTCTCTCTTTTACTTTAACCCCTACGCATACCTGAATGGTAAGAAATATAGTTTACAACCATTAGGCACTGAAGGACAGGGCACTGCCATGTTCCCATCCCGGAAACCTTACAGCCTGGTATCTACTGCGTATTTAGTGGGAGGCGGATTCAAATATAATTTATCAAGGAAGGTAAATGTAGGACTGGAGGTATTATACCGGTTCACAAATACAGATTACCTGGATGATGTAAGCACCACTTATGCCGGGTCTGCTTTATTTCCCCCAAATACAAATGGCACTAACACAGCAGCTTATCTTTTACAGGATCGTTCATATGCTACCGGCACCCCAATAGGAACACAGGGACGCCAGCGGGGTAACAGCAGAGATAAGGACCAGTTTGCCACCGTTGAGCTCACAATCAGCATTTTATTTACTACTTACAGATGTAAATTCTAGATTCGCAGGTAATAGATGCCTGTTGGCAGGATATTATGGGCAATTGGCCTATTTTATCAAAAAAATAAAACTTTATTTTTGGAGGAAACTGCCCACAGTAAAGGATTTCGCTGTTAAAACTACGTTAAAACCCCCCTTCGCCCTTTGCAGGGAAAGCCATATATCTATTTTTGTATCTTTGCACACTTTTACTTAAATCGGTTCGATACATATAATTTGCCGCAGATACACATGAGTTTGAAGGATAAATTAGACTTACAACGGTTACCGCGACATATTGCCATCATTATGGATGGGAATGGCCGTTGGGCTAAAGAACGTGGCCAGGACCGGCTTTTCGGTCATCATGAGGGGGTAGAAAGTGTCCGGAATATTACGGAAGCTTGTGCAGAATTGGGTATAGAGTATCTCACACTGTACGCATTTTCAACAGAAAACTGGGATCGTCCTGTTTATGAGGTTAACGGAATAATGGAGCTGCTGGTGAACACTATCCGCAATGAAGTTGCTACGTTATCAAAAAATAATATCAGATTGCATGTAATCGGAGACATGAACATGTTACCCGGGCAATGTAAAACTGAGATGGAAGAGGCTATGGCCTTAACCAGTC
This sequence comes from Chitinophaga sp. CF118, assembly GCF_900112615.1. Classification (GTDB taxonomy): domain Bacteria; phylum Bacteroidota; class Bacteroidia; order Chitinophagales; family Chitinophagaceae; genus Chitinophaga. Next base: position 61,973 of record NZ_FOMK01000005.1, read on the forward strand.
AGAATACAGGGCTGAACCTGGTAATGGCACTCAGCTATAGTGCCAGGTGGGAAATAGTGAATGCCGCAAAAAACATTGCACAGGATGTGAAAGACGGGAAGCTGGAACCAGAGGCGGTAACGCCGGAGATGTGGCAAAAATACCTGTGTACAACTACCCAGCCTGATCCTGAATTAATGATCAGAACAAGCGGCGAATGCAGAATCAGTAACTTTTTACTATACCAGTTGGCTTATGCGGAGCTATACTTTACAGATACCCGCTGGCCGGATTTCCGCAAAGAACACCTTTACGAAGCAATATTAAACTACCAGACCAGAGAACGGCGCTTTGGTAAAACAAGCGATCAAATACAGCAGAATGAAGAAATTATTTCCTAAGAGCCTACTGGCCATAGTATTATGTTGCAGTGCCGGCATTCGTGTATCCGCGCAGGAGCGGGATACGATACCTGCAGCAGACCAACCGGTGGGACTGAATTTACCATTGGGAAATGCACAACCGCAGCAGTATGAAATAGCTGATATTACGGTGTCAGGTACACAGTACCTCGATAAATCATTGCTTATATCTCTATCTGGCCTGAATGTAGGCGATAAGGTGGTATACCCCGGTGGAGATCAGTTTGCAAAAGCTATCCAGGCACTCTGGGGGCAGCATTTATTTGCAAACGTGGCCATTTATGTACTTAAGATAGAAGATGGTAAAATCTGGTTGGAAATAGACCTGATAGAACGTCCACGTCTTAACAACTTCATTTTCAGAGGGGTTAAAAAATCTGAAACAGAAGAACTGATCAAAAAAGCGTCCCTGCGTAAGGGTACTGTAGTAACTGAAGGTTTAAAACAGAATGCTACCAGTATCATCACCAAATATTATGCTGATAAGGGATATCGCAATGCAACAGTGAAAATCACTGAAAGATCTGATACCTCACAGGTAAATGCTGCTGACGTGGTATTTACTATCTCTAAAGGAGGCAAGGTAAAAGTGAATGATATCTACATTGTAGGTAATCAGAGTATCGGGGATTCGAAGATCAAGAAGAAAATGAAGGGTACAAAAGAACGTACCCGTTTTACTATTTACCCGGATTCAGAACCGGTGTATGTAGATTCTCTTGACCAGCCGGTTAATTACTGGTCTACTTTTGGCTTCCTGTATCCTTCCCGTACCGCAGAAGCACTGGATCCTTACTTCCGTTTTAAACTATTTACATCTGCCAAGTTCAATGAAGGCAAGTATATAGAAGATAAAGAAAAGGTGATCTCTTATTATAATACACAGGGTTTCCGTGATGCTGTGCTGGTAAGAGATACTACTTACAATTCCCGCAATGGTGGTGTGAATGTAAGTATGCAGATCAGTGAGGGTAAGAAATACTACTTTGGTAATATTACCTGGAAAGGTAATAGCCGTTATACAGATTCCCTGCTTAGTCGTGTACTGGGAATCAAAAAGGGAGATGTATACAATCAGGAAATTCTACAGAAACGTTTACTGTCTTCAGAAGGTGGCGACGTAGGTGGTTTGTACATGGATTATGGTTACCTGTTTTTCCGTGCAGACCCTGTAGAAATCGGGATCCGTGGAGATACCATCGATTATGAGGTGAGGATTTCTGAAGGACCGCAGGCTACTATTAAAGAAGTACGTATTGCCGGAAATGAAAAAACCAATGAACACGTAATCCGTCGTGAGCTGCGTACATTACCTGGTGAAAAATTCAGCCGTACGGATCTGATTCGTTCTAACCGTGAAATTGCCAATCTGGGTTTCTTTAACCCGGAGAAGATTGGTATGAACCCGGTGCCTAACGTTCAGGATGGTACAGTGGATATTGATTATACAGTAGAAGAAAAAGCGAACGACCAGTTGGAACTGTCTGCCGGTTGGGGTGGTTATATCGGTTTAACCGGTACCCTGGGGGTAACATTTAATAACTTCTCGCTCCGTAATATATTTAATAAGAAAACCTGGGATCCATTACCAAGTGGAGACGGTCAGAAATTATCTGTTCGTGTATCTTCCAATGGTAAAGCATACCGTTCTTATAACTTCTCTTTCACTGAGCCGTGGCTGGGTGGTAAAAAAAGAAACCAGTTCTCTGTAAGTTTCTATAACAGTTACCAGAACCCGTATGCTTATGCTCAGTTATATGGTACTGCCAGTTCTTCCAATGCATATTTCAAAGTATTGGGAGCTTCCGTTTCCCTGGGTAAGCAGTTGAAATGGCCTGATGACTATTTCACCCTTATTTACTCTGTGAACTATCAGCAGTACAAACTGAAGAACTACGATTACTTCAATATTGGTTTTGCAAACGGTACTTCCAATAACCTGAATCTGAAACTGACACTTTCCCGTTCTTCAGTAGATCAGCAGATCTTCCCAAGAAATGGTTCGAACTTCTTATTGTCCGGACAGTTCACACCTCCTTATTCCGTATTTAATCCAAGTAAGGATTATAAACTGGAATCAGTAGCTACCCAGTTTAATTTTATAGAATATCAGAAATACCGCTTTAATGCAGAATGGTATGTACCATTGAGCCGTCCTCGCGGAGCAGACAATAAAACGTTTGTATTGAAGGTAGCTGCTAAATTTGGTTACATTGGCCGTTATGATAATCGTACTACCTTATCTCCGTTTGGACGTTTTGAGTTGGGAGGTGATGGTCTGAGTAACTTTGCGATCTATGACCGTGATATCATTTCCCAGAGAGGCTATCCGGTATATTATACTTCCGATCCCAAGAATAACGTAGAAAACAGTCAGCCGGTTGGATACCAGGGCTTCACGATTTTCAACAAGTATATCATGGAGTTACGTTATCCATTCAGTCTGAATCCAAGTTCTACGATTTTCGGTCTGGCATTCCTGGAAGCAGCTAACGGTTACAGGGATGTACAGGATTACAATCCGTTCAGGTTACGTCGTTCAGCAGGTTTGGGTATGCGTTTTTACCTGCCTATGTTTGGATTGCTTGGATTTGACTATGGTATCGGGTTTGACCGTCTTAAACAAGGCAGCGGGCTGAAGGATGCAGCTAAATTCACCTTTATGCTGGGCTTTGAACCAGAATAATGATAGAATTAATTTTAAATTATATATTGCAAATTCGAATGTTTTTCAAGTTTGGCAGTATAATTTAAACTCAGAGAATTATGAAAAAATTATGTCTCATATTAGCTGTTGTTCTTTGTTCGGCCTTTGCGGCCAACGCACAGCGTTATTGTGTAATAGATACCAAGTATATTCTGGATAATGTACCTGATTATAAAGATGCACAGGGAAAACTGGATGCTATAGCAGAACAGTGGCAGAAGGAAATTGATGCTAAGTTCCTGGAAATCGATAAGATGTATAAATCTTATCAGGCAGAGCAGGTGATGCTGACAGATGAATTGAAGCATAAACGGGAGGAAGAGATCATAGCAAAGGAAAAAGAAGCAAAAGATCTGCAGAAAAAGCGTTTCGGGTATGAAGGCGATCTGTTTAAAAAGCGTGAGGAGTTAATCAAGCCAATACAGGATAAAGTATACAATGCCGTACAGAAGCTGGCAGCCGCCCGTATGTATGACTTTGTACTTGATAAATCAGGAGGAGTGACAGTTATCTTTGCAGATCCCAAGCTGGATAAAAGCGATGATATATTACGTTCGCTGGGCGTTAAGAAATAGACCTTTATACCATTTTAAATCTTAGTTTTAGTATTAAAATTTTTTTAAACACAGACAACACCATGAAGAAGTATGTAATTATCGCTTTTGTGACAGTTTCAGGATTGTTCAGCGTAAATGCAATGGCACAGTCCAAAGTAGGACATATTAATGCACAGGCACTGATAGAAACAATGCCTGAAGCACAAACAGCGCAGAAATCTCTGCAGGCTTACGCAGAAGAACTGGATAAAGATGGTAAAGGGTTGATTGATGAGTATCAGAAGAAACTGAAGGAATTTGACGGAGCAGCGGCCAGTATGACCGAAAATATGAAAGAAATCAAGGGTAAAGAGATCCAGACTGCACAGAAAAACATCCAGGACTACCAGGAATCTGCTCAGCAGAAGATCGAAGCTAAACGTCAGGAAATCCTGAAACCAATCTACGATAAAGCCCGTAAAGCAATCGAAGATGTAGCTAAGGAAAAAGGATACGCTTATGTACTGGACAGCTCTGCTGGCGTACTGTTAGTATCTCCTGCAGCTGATGACCTGGCTCCATTGGTGAAGACCAAACTGGGTATCAAATAGTAAGATAATCCCATTGCAGGGACGATCTGGCTGGCATCATAAAGATGAAGTCGGATATCTGACAATCCGGAAATCCCGCAAATAATTATATTTAAGATGCCCCGGGAAAAGCCCCGGGGCAATTTTTTTAAATTACCCTTTGCTTTTTCAGATTTTTCCATACCTTTGCCTTCCGTTTTAAAAACAGGCTTCCGCAAAACGGGAAAGTGTTTAGTATAGTACAGGTAAAAATAAAATATTAAAATGAAACGTACTTTTCAACCGCACAACAGACGCAGAAAGAGCGTTCATGGTTTTAGAAAGAGAATGGAAACTGCTAACGGCCGTAAAGTATTAGCTTCCCGTAGAGCTAAAGGACGTAAGAAATTAACAGTTTCTGACGAGCGGAAGCTGAAATAAGAACAGCCCCGTTACTGCATAGCCCCGGTGCTGGCAGGCTTTGAGGCTGGATCTTGATAGATGGAATTGTATCGCTATTGGGTTGATAAATCAGACTTGCCATAAAAACTTATTCTTTTAACACAGAAGAAAGGTTAAAAAGCAGAAAACTCATTGAAACGCTTTTTCGGGAAGGAAAAGCGTTTTCTGTTTTTCCATACCGTGTACTTTATATGCGGGTAAACCAGGCTGGCAGTAAATATCCCGCACAGGCAGGATTTACTGTTTCTACCAAACGGTTTCCCCATGCAGTAGACCGTAACCGTGTAAAGCGCCTTACCCGCGAATGCTGGCGCCTGCAAAAGCAGTCCTTTTATGACCACCTGGCCCAACACTCCTGCCAGCTGGCCGTATTCTTCATTTATACAGATAAGAAGATAGCTCCCTTCGCCACCCTGCAAGATAAAATTTCGGTAATTTTGAAAAAGCTCGAAAAAGAAGTGCTTAAACTGGAGGCGCCCGGCAGTGCTTTATAAACCGTTGGAACCTCCATAAACAAGTATTACTCAATATGAAGATTTTCAGTTACCCTTTCATCTTCCTTATCAGGATCTACCAGTGGGGGCTTTCCCCGCTGCTGGGTAACAAGTGCCGATATACCCCCACCTGCTCTCAATATGGAGTAGAAGCGCTTAAAAAATATGGGTTATTTAAAGGAGGCTACCTCACCATCAAAAGGATTCTTTCCTGCCACCCCTGGGGTGGACATGGGCACGATCCGGTTCCTTAAAATGAATCGTGTAAAAGCGGGTTCGTCCATTACTTCTATCCTCCCTTTGGGAAACCAGATCCCCTTAAAATCCCCCTTTTTTAACTTTTCAGTTTCTCAAAGATCTTGTAGCTTACACTAGCTAAAAAGCGCTTAACTCAACTTTTACCTATGCGTGCATTTTTTCAAAGAAAAGGGAGGATTGTGCTGTTATTGTTACTCTTAACAGTAGCTGTAACAGGTATCAAAGCCTATAGTGACAAGGACAAATATTTTGAGATAGCGAAGAACCTGGATATTTTCGCAGCCTTTTACCGGGAGCTGAATACTTACTATGTAGATGATCTGCCACCGGAAAAGCTGATGCATAAAGGCATAGATGCCATGCTGGAAGAAACAGATCCCTATACGGACTTTATCCCGGAAGAAAATCTGGATGAACTGAAGTTCATGGCAACAGGTAAATATGGTGGAGTGGGGGTTTCTGTAAATACAGACAGCGGTCGTACCGTTATCACAGACATTTATGAAGGCAGCCCCATGCATAAAGCCGGTGCCCGCCCGGGAGATATTATTGTATCTCTGGACGGCAAAAAGGCAGACGGAATGGAGCAGGATGAGATCAGTCATCTGTTAAAAGGCGTACCTGGTACAGCTTTGGATATGGTGATAAGGAACCCTGTAACCGGAGAAGAAACCGCTAAGAAGATAGTAAGGGAAGAAATTAATGTACGTCCTGTGAGTTATGCAGGAATGACAGGAAATGATATCGGTTATATAAGAATGACGCAGTTCACCGAAAATAGTGCGGAGGCAGTACAAAAAGCTTTTGAAGGGCTGAAAAAAGATCATCCTGGTATGAAAGGTATGATTCTGGATCTGCGTGGCAATCCCGGAGGCCTGCTGGATGAAGCAGTGCTGGTAGCTAACATCTTTGTAGATAAGAACAAACTCATTGTAAGCACAAAAGGAAAGGTAAAGAATTGGGACAGGGATTATAAAACAGAAGAGCCGGCCATAGATGCGAAGGTTCCACTGGTAGTACTCACTAACCGTTCCTCTGCTTCTGCATCTGAAATCGTGGCCGGTGCCGTACAGGACCTGGACCGTGGTGTGATTGTAGGGCAGCGTTCTTTTGGTAAAGGGCTGGTACAAACCACCCGCCCATTGCCATATAATGCGAAACTGAAAGTGACTACAGCTAAATATTATACGCCAAGCGGCCGCTGTATTCAGGCTATTGATTATTCTCACAGGAATGACGAAGGTGAAGTAGAAGCAGTACCAGATTCGATGCGCCGGTCCTTCAACACATTTGCAGGCCGCAAAGTAAGAGATGGTGGAGGAATAGAACCCGATGATACAGTTGATCCTACTTTGCTGAGCCAGGTAGCGATCACCCTTATTCGTAAGCTATACATCTTTGATTATGCTACCCAATATTATTATCAACATCCCAGTATTGCTCCTGCAGGTAACTTTACTTTGAGTGAAGATGATTTTACTGATTTTATGCACTTCCTGGATGGAAGGAATTATAGTTACAAAACCAGGAGTGAAGAAGCACTGGAAAGCTTTCAGAACACTGCAAGGAAAGAGAAATATTACGATGCGGTAGCAAAGGAATTTGAAGCACTGCAACAGAAAATGAAACATGATAAGAAGCAGGATCTTCTGAAGAATAAAACTGAGATCAAACATCTGATTGAGGAAGAAATTGTGAATCGTTATTATCTGCAGAAAGGACGTATAGAAAAGTCCCTCGCCACAGATAATGAAGTGAATGAAGCAGTAGCTGTATTACATCAACCCGAACGTTATCAGCAATTACTGAAATAATTTTCACCCCTAAGATATGCATGATAATAAAGCTGTAGTTCATTATGAACTGCAGCTTTATTTTTTTGAAAGTATGTTACAAATAGTTGTAAATCAGTTTATTTACGAAATGGTTTGCATGATGTTTTTGCCAGAATGTAATGGTCTCTCATTTTATGTCACAAAGAGTATAGTTATTCCAGACTTGTACAAATTACCAGTGTTTTCGGAGAGTGTTCGGGGTGAGTTTATAATTGCTTCATACCCTGGACATATAGACTCACTATTATTTAAATTATGATTTCCCGCATTTTAATTATAAATTAAAGTTCTCAGTCTCATCAACACGTTATTGTAAACCTAAATAGAGAAATCATGCCCGAAAATTCTAACCGGAACTCCCGCAGGGGATTTATTACGAAATTAGCCAAAGGAGTAGTAGGAGCCTCTTTGTTGCCCAATATTCTTACAGCAGCAGATAAGCAACGTAGTTTACTATCACGTGTGAAAGAAAAATATAGTGCCAATGACCAGATCCAGATAGCGCTGATAGGGGCAGGAGGGATGGGAACATCCGATGCCAACACCGCTATTACTGTACCTGGCGTAAAGCTGATAGCAGCCTGTGATCTGTACGACGGCCGGCTGGCAGATGCGAAGAAAAAGTGGGGCAATGATATTTATACCACCCGCGATTACCGGGAAATTCTTGACCGGAAAGATATTGATGCGGTAATCATCGCAACACCGGATTTCTGGCATAAAGACATTTCAGTGGCAGCCATGAACAAAGGTAAATCTGTATACTGTGAGAAGCCGATGGTACATGATATTACGGAAGGCCCGGCAGTGGTGGAAGCCCAGCAAAAAAACAGTAAGGTGATTTACCAGGTGGGCAGTCAGGGGATGAGTTCCCTGGGGAATGAGAAGGCAAGGCAGTTACTGAAAGATGGAGCTATCGGCAAGTTGAATTATGCAGAAGGTTTCTGGGCACGGATGTCACCATTTGGAGCGTGGCAGTATCCTATTCCTGTAGACGCATCTACACAAACTGTTGACTGGGATGCATACCTGAAGAATGCACCCAAGCGTGCATTTGATCCGTTGCGTTTTTTCCGCTGGCGTAATTACAAAGATTATGGTACCGGTGTATCCGGGGATCTTTTTGTACATCTGTTCTCCAGCCTGCATTTTGTAACAGGTTCTATCGGTCCTGAAAAGGTGATGGCTACTGGCGGATTGCGTTATTGGAAAGACGGGCGTGAAGTACCTGATATCATGTTGGGAATGTTTGACTATCCGGAGAATGAAATACATCCTGCTTTTAATTTATCCCTGCGTGTGAATTTTGTGGATGGTACCGGAGGCACCAACTACCTGCGTATGGTGGGTAGCGAAGGGTCGATGACGGTAGAATGGGATAAAGTAACGTTGTTCCGTAACAAGGCATATGCAGCTACTGACGATCCTTTATTACAGAGTAAAAAGGATGTAGATAGTGGCAAGCAATATGTATATGAAAGGAAAGACATGCTGCCTCCGGAGAAGCTGGAGTATGTAGCAGAAGAAGGTTATAAGGGAGCACACTTTGATCACTTCTATAATCTCTTTAATGCAATGCGTACAGGCGGTAAGGTGCATGAAGATGCCCTGTTTGGTTATCGTGCAGCCGCACCTGCATTGTTATGTAATGACAGCTATTTCCAGAACCGTATTATACAATGGGACCCAAAAAACCTGAAAACGATTACTAAATAAAAAGAATCATTATGAAGAATTTATTTGTTCCGGCACTATTAGTAATAAATACTGTAACAATGTCTTGTGGTAACTCCAGCACTCCAGCCAGTAATGCAGATTCTACCGATGTTAAGGTAGACTCTGTAGAGGCTGCGGAGATTGTTTCAGATACAACCGCGAATACTTTAACGGACGCAGAAAAAGCAGCAGGATGGAAGTTGTTATTCAATGGAACAAGCCTGGATGGATGGCATATCTATAAAGGCAAAACGTCAAGCGGCTGGGTAGTAGAAAATGGTGTACTGCATTGCCTGGGTAGTGAAAAAGATAAGAGTGATAAACGTGCAGATCTAACCTCTAACGATACCTTTGATAATTTTGAATTAGAACTTGATTGGAAGCTGGCACCAAAGGGTAACAGCGGAATCATTTACCTCGCATCTGAAGAGTTTGATGCAGCTTATTTGAGTGGACCTGAATACCAGTTGATAGATGATATTAACTTCCCTGAAAAACTTGAAGGCTGGCAGAAAACAGGAGCAAACTATGCGATGTCTGCACCATTAGTAGCTGCTGCCAAACCAATCGGAGAGTGGAATCATGCTAAAATTATTGTGAATAAAGGGCATGTGGAACACTGGCTGAATGAACAGAAAACAGCAGAGTATGAAATTGGTTCTGCTGAATGGAAGAAAGCAAAAGAAACTGGTAAATGGAAAGATGCCAAAGGGTATGGAGCAACAAAAAAAGGACATCTGGATTTGCAGGACCACGGTAGTGAAGCATGGTTTAAAAATATAAAGATCAAACAACTTTAGGATACCCCGTTGTTACAGGCATAAAAAAAGCATTCCGTCATAAGGACGGAATGCTTTTTTTATGCCTGTGTTGAAGATGATTATATAGCGGCTTCGTAATGTTTGCTAACTGCATCCCAGTTAACAACATTCCAGAATGCTTTCAGATATTCCGGACGACGGTTCTGATATTTCAGATAGTATGCATGTTCCCAAACGTCTACGCCTAAGATAGGAGTGCCTTTTACTTCAGCAACGTCCATCAGTGGGTTATCCTGATTAGGAGTGGAAGTAACTTCCAGTTTGCCATCTTTTACAATCAGCCACGCCCAACCGGAACCGAAGCGGGTAGTACCTGCAGCGTTCAGTTTTTCTTTGAATTCTTCAAAAGAACCGAAAGTGCTCTTGATTGCATCAGCCAGCTTTCCTTTAGGTTCGCCACCTGCATTCGGAGCGAGGATCTGCCAGAAGAAACTGTGATTCCAGTGACCACCACCATTGTTCCTTACAGCAGGGCTTATTTTACCAGCAGCTGCTACGAGTTCTTCCAGTGATTTACTTTCGTTCTCTGTACCGGCAACCGCCTTGTTCAGGTTATCTACATAAGCCTGATGGTGTTTACCATGGTGAATTTCCATTGTCTGTTTATCGATATGTGGCTCCAGTGCATCGTGTGCGTAGGGTAAGCTCGGAAGTGTAAATGCCATAACTTAATGTTTTATTGTTTTAAATATTATGAGTGTGAAAGAGTGTTCAAATTTACTGCCTAATATGGGAAATATCAAAACGCATATAGGTACTTCTGCCCAATTCACGTACCAAAAGAGTTGGATATATGCTTTTTTATTTTATATTTACGTTAACTGTTATAACAACTTTAGTAGAGCATTGTGATTCGTATACACCTAAAGGTTACATTATCAGAAATTTCCTGCGCTGATTTTCGAAGATGATTCTTCCAATTAGTTTCAACTATTGTTTGTATAAAACTTAACGTATGTTGACAGACTCAGACATGGGCCAGAACTATTCCCTCAGCGCCTTGCAAAAGGAAAACGAATTATTGAAGATGCGCGTGGAACGCCTGGAAAGCATACTCAATAACGTGCCGGCCATGCTTTACACTCATGAGAACAGCGTTAAAACCATAAACTGGTGTAATCGCCAGATGGAAGACGCCACCGGCTATACGATGGCTGAGATGAACAAACTTGGGCTCGAATTTTTTCAGCGGGTAATGCATCCGGAAGATTTTGATCTGGCAGTGATAGCCCAGCAATCCTTTAAAGAAAATAAAAACATTTTTGGTGGTGTAGTACGTATCCGTAAACGGGATACACAGGATTGGTGCTGGCTGGTAGGTATGGCCATTCCTTTTACCCGCGATGACGACGGGATGGTGAAAGAAGTGATCTGTGCCTTCCTTGACCTGACCATGGCCATGGACACCAACGACCAGCTGGCAGAAGCCATGAGGGAAGTGTTACGCCGTCATAATGACGACCTGCTGAGCAAACTGACTCCCCGCGAATTGGAGATCCTCAAACTGACAGTACAGGGCATAAACAATAAAGAAATTGCAGATAAACTTAACCTGAGCCGCTATACGGTTGAAACCCACAGGAAGAATATACGCCTGAAATTAAAGGTGCGTAATACCACAGAGCTGATCGCGCTGGCGAGAAAGGGCGGATACCAATAATTTAACAGTTTTTAACGCTTTTCTGCTAAAAATACCCAAGCTTGGGTATTTGTTCAAAATCGAAAGTCGTCTAAATTAGTGAAACATTACTGTACACACTTTTGAACGTTAGAAGAACAATTTTCGGAAAAAGATTTGACGAGGATCTAACCCTATTGCTATGATAAATGAGGAAAGCGCATATAGCATCCTACAATTGAATGATGCTGCCACAGCAGAAGAGATAATTGCGCAGTATGAGATACTAAAGGGGCAGTATAAAAGGATTAAGGATGAAACAGGAGATTTAAAAATCCACTTGGAGTACCAGTTAAAGCAAATAGAACTGGACGATGTTTATATTTATCTCAGAAGAAAACAAAGGATATAACTAAGCTATTTATTTTCATTCGTTGTGTTTTTAGCTCGGCTTTCACCATTGTTTGTCTTCCTATCCCAACATTAACCTCTTCAGTTTACGTAATTTCCATATTGTCACATTTTACCATATATTTACTGTAAAACTCCTTTTTTATGGGTACTGTATTCTTAACTGTACTAATTGTATTTGCAGCGCTGGTAATACTTTCCAGTTTTGTGACAATACAACAGGGTACAATTGGGGTTACGACTGTTTTCGGGAAGTATAACCGCATATTGTTCCCCGGTCTTAATTTCAAAATTCCTCTGATTGAAAAGATCTTCAAACGCATTTCTATTCAAAACCGCTCTGTAGAGCTTGAATTCCAGGCAATTACAATTGATCAGGCCAACGTGTATTTCAAAGCCATGTTATTGTATGCTGTTTGGAACCAGGATGAAGAAACTATTAAGAATGTAGCATTCAAGTTCATGGATGAACGCAGCTTTATGCAGGCGCTGGTCCGTACCATTGAAGGCTCTATCCGTGGTTTCGTGGCAACCAAACGTCAGGCAGAAGTACTGGGACTTCGCAAAGACATTACAGAACATGTGAAGGAACAAATAGATAAAACCCTGGAAGACTGGGGCTTTCATCTGCTTGATCTTCAGATGAACGACATCACCTTTGATGAGGTAATCATGAAATCCATGGCGCAGGTAGTAGCTTCCAACAACCTGAAAGCTGCTGCTGAGAATGAAGGCCAGGCATTACTGATCACCAAAACCAAAGCCGCAGAAGCAGATGGTAATGCCATCAAAATTGCAGCAGAGGCAGAACGTCAGGCCGCGCAGCTGCGTGGTATGGGTGTGGCACTGTTCCGTGAAGAGGTGGCAAAGGGTATGTCTATGGCTGCCAAAGAAATGCAGCAGGCCAACCTGGATACTTCCGTAATACTTTTCTCTATGTGGACGGAAGCAATCAAGCATTTTGCAGAGAACTCCAAAGGCAATGTGATCTTCCTGGATGGTTCTTCAGAAGGAATGGATCATACCATGCACCAGATGATGGGTATGAACAAACTAATGGAGAAAAAGTAATAAATAAATGAACCGGCTACAAAGTTTTTGAATACACTCAGAATCGCGTAAGCAATCCTGAAATTAATCGAAAACCCTTTGCCAGCCTATATAGTAGAACATTTTTCGAACAAAGAAGGGGGCGTATTGCCCCCTTCTTTGTTCAATCCCTGATGGAGATGATGCTCTGTTTAAACGATCGTCAAGCCCATTATTTATTTTTGATACGCTGTTGGATTTCTAATGGAGGTGATGCATTATCTAAGCGACTCTGAAACCCTTCATATAATTTCCTGTTTTCAGATCCCTGATAGAAATATTTAGTCGTTCACGCAATTCTCAGGCCTCTTCATTTATTTATGATACATCATCTTCTTTGTTCGAAAAATGTTTTTACAAGTTGCAGGCTCTCTGATTCAAAGGGGCCCTGTTCCAGCTTCGTTTTGGGATGAAAGGGCGATTGTTCTCCCGTAATCCTTTTGTAGCCGTTCTTCTCATCACGTGCCGCATATACGATACGGCCTATTTTGCTCCAGTAGAGTGCTCCCGCGCACATTAAACAGGGCTCCAGTGTTACGTACAATGTAGCTTCCATGAGATATTTACTCCCCAGGTAATTGAAGGCAGCTGTTAGCGCCAGCATTTCTGCATGGGCTGTACAATCGTTTAGCTTTTCAACCTGGTTACTGCCCCTTCCTATGATCTTATCGTTCAGCACCACGACAGCACCTACAGGAACCTCTCCATCATCAAATGCATTGCGTGCCTCACGAAGTGCCTGCTGCATATAGTATTTATCGTCCATAATATTTATTGGATCAGGTTAATGAAGTCATCTTCACTTAGAATCCTGACCGTATTAATCTTCTTTGCTTTTTCCAGTTTACTACCGGCATCATCCCCTACCACCAGGTAATTCAGCTTACTGCTTACCCCACTGAGAATTTTACCTCCCTGTTGTTCTACCATGGCTTCGGCATCACTACGTTTCAGTTTATTAAGTGTGCCAGTGAACAGGAAAGTTTGTCCTTCCAGGTTTCCACTTGTATGATGATCTGATTTAGTGCTTTTAAAGTTGACACCTAATTCTTCCAGCCGTTGTAACATGTGGATGTTATCGGCATTACTGAAAAACTGACGGATACTACCAACTACTTTTGGACCGATATCTTCCAGCTCCAGGAGCTGTTCTTCCGTCCATTCCCTGAGATCCAGCAAATGATGTACTGCATTGGCAAGTGTTTTTGCAGTAGTTTCACCTACATAGCGAATGCCCAGGCCAAAGATAAGGCGGTGCAAAGGTTGTGTTTTCGATTGTTCAATAGCCGTTTGCAGGTTAGTCAGTGATTTCTTCCCGAAGCCTTCCAGCGTTTCTATTTTCGTATAGTCTATAGTGTAAATGCCTGGAATATCGGGTATGATCTGCAGTCCGTAGAACTTACGTACGTTACTTTCTCCAAGGCTGCGGATATCCATAGCATCTTTGCTTACAAAATGGATCATGCGTTCCACTACCTGTGCCTCGCAGTTAATATTAATACAACGCCATACACTTTCACCTTCCGGTTTAAACAGCGGATCATGACACACAGGGCAATTAGTCGGGAATACGATATCTGTTTCGGTACCATCCCGGAGATCTGGCATTGATTTTACGATATATGGAATTACATCTCCGGCACGTTCTACCAATACGGTATCACCTATTTTCAGATCCTTTTCTTTTATTACATCTTCATTAAAAAGTGAAATGGAACCAACGGTAACCCCGCCGATAGGTACAGGGTCTATTTTAGCTACCGGTGTAACGGAACCGGTACGGCCTACCTGGAATTCTACATTACGCAGTTTGCTGGTAGCCTGCCGGGCTTTGAATTTATAAGCCATGGCCCAGCGGGGGTGGTGAGTAGTCATACCCAGCCGGTCCTGCAGCGCGTAGTCATTCACTTTGATCACCATTCCATCAATTTCATAGGGGAGGTTATCTCTTTCCTGTTCAAACTTGAGGCAATAGTCAATCACTGCCTGAATACCTTTCACTACCTTTTTTTCTTTAGAAGGTGTTCGGAACCCAAGCGAAGAGAGGAGGTCCAGTGTATTGCTATGTGTTTGTATTTCTTTTGGTTCTGCCTTGCCGTCTTCCATCGTATGATAACTCATATGATAGAGAAAGGCTTCCAGTCCGCGTTTGGCTACTTCTCTGGGATCTACCATGCGAAGGGAACCGGAGGCTGCATTCCGGGGATTAGCCAGAGGAGGCAGGTTTTCTGTCGCCCTTTGTTCGTTGAATGCCTTAAAAGTGTTCTTATTAATAAGCACTTCCCCCCGGATTTCAATAGAATGAATGCCGTGGGATGCGAATTTTGCTGTTAGCGGAATGGACCGGATCTGCCGGATGTTTGCCGTAATATCCTCTCCGGATACGCCATCGCCG
The DNA here is from genome assembly GCF_900112615.1 of Chitinophaga sp. CF118. Taxonomy (GTDB): domain Bacteria; phylum Bacteroidota; class Bacteroidia; order Chitinophagales; family Chitinophagaceae; genus Chitinophaga. Next base: position 77,285 of record NZ_FOMK01000005.1, read on the forward strand.
CGGGTTGCCCCTCTTACAAGCCGGTCGTCTTCATATATAAGGGAGATGCTGGCCCCATCAAATTTGGGTTCTATACAATACTCTATATCGGCCAGGCCGCTCAGTTCACGGGCTTTCCGGTCCCAATCATTCAAATCATCAGCGTTATAAGAGTTTTCAAGGCTTAGCATGGGCACCAGGTGCTGCACTGTAGGGAAAGCTTTGGTAAGCCCCTGTGCTACACGTTGGGTAGGGGAATCGGGGTTTACCAGGTCCGGGTGTTCCAGTTCCAGCTTTTTCAACCAGGCATATAGCTGATCGTATTCGTAATCACTCAGTACAGGTTCACTCTGTACATAATAGCGCCAGTCGTTATAAATAATTACACGACTAAGGTCATCCATAGTTTTATCAATAGCAATTTTGCTTTCTTTTTGCTGCAAATGACCTAACAGTTCCTTTGCTAATTGTGATAAAGTGATTTCTATTTCTTTCGTATACATATAAAAGTGCTAACTGAGCGTAAAATACAAATTGTTTCAGGTTTGTTATCTAATATATTAACATATTGATAACCAGGTTAAAATGGTTGCTGTCGGTTTAAAGTCGTATTTATTTTTTAAAAAAGATGTTGTAAAAGTTTTTTATTAACAAAATATTAATTAAGATTGTGTAACGAAACGAAAGTAACTGAAAGCCAAAATTTAAATCGAAGTTACAAGGAAGCAAGTGCCAATGAAAGGGGAACCCGGATTTCCTTGAAATTAGAACGACGACGAACCAAGATCAAGATAGTATACTAAATATTTTTTGTCTTTATAAATTCCATTATTGCTTTAATAAATTCCACTTTATTGCTTTTATAAGTTCCACAGTTGCGTTTATAGATTCCATGTTAGATTATTGCTTTTATATAATTCCACGTTATAGATTCCACGTTAATAAGTTCCACGTAAGTTATTTTATAATTCCACGTCAATGAAATCGGGCACAGTGTAATACTGAGCTCTTGCGATTCCTTCTTCCCCTGCATAAAGTATTTATGCAGGGGAATTTTTTTTGAAGGATTTCTATTTTACATATTTCTTCTGTATTGTCCTCCTACTTCATATAATGCACGGGTAATCTGTCCCAGCGAACAATGTTTTACTGTTTCCATCAATGCGGCAAAGAGATTGTCGTTATTGATAGCCACCTGCTGCAATTGGCGCAAAGCGGCAGTACTGCTGTGCTGGTGTCTCTGATGGAAAGCTGCCAATGCATTGATCTGGTATTCCTTTTCATCTGTTGTAGAGCGGATCACTTCTGAAGGAGTAATAGTAGGAGAGCCATTTTTGTTCAGGAAGGTGTTCACACCAATAATCGGGTATTCGCCGGTATGTTTTTGCATTTCATAATGCAGGCTTTCTTCCTGGATCTTATTGCGCTGGTACATTCTTTCCATTGCTCCCAATACACCTCCTCTCTCTGTAAGGCGGTTGAATTCTGTCAGTACAGCCTCTTCCACCAGGTCTGTCAGTTCTTCAATAAAGAAAGCACCCTGGATTGGATTTTCGTTTTTAGCCGTACCCAATTCCCGGTTGATAATCAATTGTATGGCCATCGCCCTGCGCACACTTTCTTCTGTGGGTGTGGTAATCGCTTCATCGTATGCATTTGTATGAAGTGAATTGCAATTATCATAAATGGCATACAATGCCTGAAGTGTAGTTCGGATATCATTAAAGTCTATCTCTTGCGCATGCAGGCTGCGGCCGGAAGTCTGGATATGATATTTGAGTTTTTGGGAACGGTCGTTGCCCTTGTATTTATATTTGATTGCCTTGGCCCAGATGCGCCTTGCCACACGGCCGATAACAGCATATTCGGGATCCATTCCATTGCTGAAAAAGAAAGAGAGGTTTGGAGCAAAATCATCAATATTCATTCCCCTGCTCAGGTAGTATTCCACATAGGTGAAGCCATTAGCCAGTGTGAAAGCCAGCTGGGTAATGGGATTAGCACCAGCCTCCGCTATATGGTACCCGGAAATACTCACAGAGTAGAAGTTGCGTACCTTTTGAGTAATAAAGTATTCCTGCACATCGCCCATCAGTTTCAGTGCAAACTCGGTAGAGAATATGCAGGTATTCTGTGCCTGGTCTTCTTTCAGGATATCTGCCTGTACAGTTCCCCTGGCGGTACTGAGGGCCTGGGCTTTTATCTTTTCATATACTTCTTTATCCAGTACCTCATCTCCCGAAATTCCCAGTAATTGTAAGCCGAGACCGTTATTACCTGTAGGGAGCTCCCCGTTATACCTGGGGAGATCTTTGAATTTCTCTTTGATGATGGCTGTTACCTTTTCGGTAAGTCCATTTTCAGCAATGTATTTTTCACATTGCTGATCTATGGCAGCATTCATGAAAAACGCCAGCAGAATGGGGGCCGGTCCGTTGATAGTCATGGATACCGACGTTTTAGGATCACAAAGGTCAAAGCCACTGTAGAGTTTCTTGGCATCATCTACAGTAGCAACACTTACTCCGGAATTCCCCACTTTCCCGTAGATATCCGGACGGGGAGCCGGATCTTCGCCATACAATGTTACGCTGTCGAAAGCCGTACTCAGGCGTATGGCCGGCTGATCTATTGACACATAGTGAAAGCGTTTGTTGGTCCGTTCCGGTCCTCCTTCTCCTGCAAACATGCGGGTAGGATCTTCTCCTTCCCGTTTAAGAGGGAATACCCCTGCCGCATAAGGGAATTCTCCTGGTAGGTTCTCTGTCAACTGCCAGCGAAGCAGATCTCCCCAGTCTTTATACTGTGGCAGGCTTATTTTAGGAATGCGCGACTGGGAAAGGCTTTCTGTATACAGGGGCAGCTTTATTACTTTGTCCCTCACCTTGTATTCGTAATGCTCTGCAGTATATTTCTGCTGTACGGCAGGCCAGCCTTTCACGAGTTTTTCGCAATCCGGATGCAGTTGCTGCTGGAGTAAGTTGATGGCATTGTCCACACTTTCATGGTCAGGTAACATTTCCCAGGCCCCATTTAGCTGATAGAGTTTAGTGGCAACTGTACATTGTTCATCCACCCATTTTCCATATTCGTTGATAGCCGCTGTAATCTCTGCCAGATAGCGGTTGCGTGCCGGCGGAATGATCAGTGACTTTGTAACGGTATCATTATTGGCTTCATGTTTAACACTGCCGAAGGTGCTGTTCTTTTTTTCTTTTATAATGGCCAGCAGTTTCTCAAAAAGCTGGTTGATCCCATGATCATTGAACTGTGAAGCAATAGTACCTATTACGGGCAGGTCTTCATCTTTTGCCGTCCAAAGACCGTGATTACGTTTGTATTGTTTACGTACATCGTGGAGAGCATCCAGAGCTCCTGCCTTATCAAATTTATTGATAGCAATTACATCCGCATAGTCCAGCATATTGATCTTTTCAAGCTGGGTAGCAGCACCATATTCCGGCGTCATTACATAGAGGGAAACATCGCAATAGTCTGTAATAGCGGTATCACTTTGTCCGATACCGGAGGTTTCCAGGATGATCATGTCAAAGCCAGCTATCCGGCAGATGTCTGTGATTTCGCGGATATGTGCGCTGATGGCTTTGTCGCTTTCACGGGTAGCCAGTGAGCGCATATATGCCCTTGGGTGGTGAATAGCATTCATGCGGATCCGGTCTCCCAATAATGCCCCGCCGGTCTTTTTCTTGGAGGGATCTACTGATATAACAGCAATGGTTTTATCATTGAAATGATGGAGGAACCGCCTCACTATTTCGTCTGTCACGCTGCTTTTACCGGCACCCCCGGTACCAGTAATCCCCAGCACGATGCCATTGGCGGAGCTGGTATCCGGAAGCTGATCATTTTCTGCAACGGTGATAGCCTGTGCGATATATTTATAATCCTGCTGTGTTAATGCTTCCAGTTGTTTGTTCAGCGTATTAACAGTAGGAAAGTCGCATTGGCTGATCACATCACCGATCATGCCTTCCAGTCCCATTGTTCTGCCATCATCAGGAGAATATAAGCGTGTAATACCGTATTGATGTAATTCTTTGATCTCTGAGGGGAGGATAGTACCACCACCACCGCCAAAGATTTTAATGTGGCTGCAGTTATTTTCCTGCAGGAGGTCGTACATGTATTTAAAGAATTCCACATGGCCTCCCTGGTAAGAGGTAACGGCAATACCCTGGGCATCTTCCTGAATGGCACATTCCACAATCTCGGCCGCAGAGCGGTTATGGCCTAAGTGGATCACTTCCGCACCTTTGGATTGCATGATGCGGCGCATGATGTTAATGGCAGCGTCATGGCCATCAAAGAGAGAAGCAGCAGTTACTATACGAATCTTGTGAACCAGTGTATCAGTCATATTGTTTTTGGTGTTTAACGGGTTCTGCAGCAACGTGAAGCCGCAAAGGTTGTAATTTACTAAAATAGTGACAGTGGAATATTCCCACATTTTTTTATTTTACACTCTATTATTCACGTTTATGAGTTGCATTTCCATAAAAAAAGCAATCGTAATAGAAAATCTTTAACAGAAATGGTGGCAAGAAGAGATTTTATCAGAAATGGCAGTCTGCTGGCAGGTGCTGTAGCATTGGGTTTCCCCAAGGCAGTATTCAGTCAGGCGATGTATGTATCCAAACGTCCATTACCTGCCCAGCGTAAATTTACCAGTCCGGCTGTAGAAAAGGCTATAAGCACTATCAAAAAAGAAATAGCTGATCCCAAGCTGGGATGGATGTTTGAAAATTGTTTTCCAAACACACTGGATACAACGGTTCAGTTTAAAGTGGAAAATGGTCGTCCGGATACATTTGTACTCACCGGAGACATTCATGCTATGTGGCTCAGAGACTCTACCGCGCAGGTATGGCCGTATCTGCCTTTGATAAAGGAAGATGATAAACTGAAGCAGCTGATAGCCGGGGTGGTGAACAGGCAAACGAAATGTGTGCTGATAGACCCTTATGCCAATGCTTTTAATGAAGGACCAACCGGCAGTGAGTGGGATTCTGACCTTACTACCATGAAACCAGAGCTGCATGAACGTAAATGGGAGATAGATTCTTTGTGTTATACCGTTCGTCTGGCTTATCATTACTGGAAAGAAAGTGGAGATACCAGCGTGCTGGATGAAACTTACAGGAAGGCTGCAAAACTGATTGTTAAAACATTTAAGGAACAGCAGCGTAAAGATGGACCTGGTCCATACTCGTTCCAGCGTAAAACACCTATCCAGTCAGATACGGCGCCTAATAAAGGATTTGGAGCACCTATGCAACCAGTGGGCCTGATCGTATCTATTTTCCGCCCGTCGGACGATGCCACTGTTTTTCCTTTCCTGATTCCTTCAAATATGTTTGCAGTAGTATCGCTGCGGCAACTGGCAGAGATAAGTGATGTAGTATTTAAAGATGCTGCATTTACAAAGGAATGTATAGAATTGTCAGAGGAAGTAGACAGGGCAATTAAAGCATATGCAATTGTTGAGCATCCGCAATTGGGTAAGATGTTTGGTTTTGAAGTAGATGGGTATGGTAACCGTCTGTTCCTGGACGATACGAATGTCCCCAGCCTGTTGTCTATCCCTTATCTGGGGTATACTACAGTGGATGATCCTTTATATCAGACCTCACGTCATTTTGTATGGAGCACTTTCCATTGCTGGTTTTATAAGGGCAAATATGGTGATGGAGTAGGCAGTCCTCACACCGGCCCGGATTATATCTGGCCAATGAGTATTATTATGAAGGCGCTGACAAGCAGTGATAAAGAAGAAATAGCAGAGTGTTTACGTACCTTACGTAATACAGACGGAGAAACCGGGTTTATACATGAATCATTCCATAAGAATGATCCAACTAAATTTACCCGTCCCTGGTTTTCCTGGGCAAACACCCTGTTTGGTGAATTGTTAATGAAAGTAAGTCAGCAGCATCCGGAATTGCTGAAGAGGCAATACGCATAAACCCATTTTGAATGATCAGTTATGAGTGAATGCCATGCGGTATTTTACAGATAACTGATCATTCTTTCTTTAATAAATGACCCATGACCCCTATTACTATTTACGACCAGCAGATTAATGACTACAAGACGGAGATTGCGCATATACAACAATATCTGAGCCGGTTGGGCTGGTTGCGGTTGCTTTGTTTTCTAGCAGCTTTGTTTTGTGGGTATGTTTATTTCCGGGATAGTTTTGACATCATCTGGTTATTGCCACTGGCATTGCTGGCCGGTGGATTCATATATGCGCTGATTAAATACCAGACTTCATATGATCACCTAACCCTGTTAAAGACATTGCTGGAGCTAAACGAAAAAGAGTGGCGGCTGGCAGCCACGGGGTTGTCTGGTTTTGAAGAAGGAGAAAGTTATACTGACGAGCAACATCCTTATACGGGGGATCTGGATGTATTTGGGCAATCGTCTCTCTACGGACATATGAACCGTACCGGTACTTTGATGGGCAGTCGTAAACTGGCAGATTGTCTGCGGATGCCATTAACAGACGTACAGGATATTCTACGTACACAGGAAGCCATTCATAAACTGGTACCCCGGTTAAAATTTCGGCAGTTATTGACGGCGCAGGCTTCACTGGCAAAAGAAAAACAGGGAGATGTAACCTCTCTATATAAATGGCTGAAATTACCATTGGAGTTCCTGGATAAAAAATGGTTAAATATAATACGGTGGGTAAGTCCCGCATTACTGATCCTATCTATTGTTTATTATTTCATCTCAAACGAATATTACCCCATTACGATTTTTCTCTGTATCAACTGGCTGATCTTAGGCAGTATTGTAAAAAGGGTGAATACACAGCATCAGCTGATTTCCAATAAGGAGAAGATTTTCAGCAAGTTTGCCCTATTGCTGAAGATTATTAATGACGAAAAAATAGAAGGCGCAACATTGCTCCACGCACATAAAGAAACGGCTGCTTCAGCCAATATGGCCCTGCACCAGCTGGCCCGCATTTGCAATGCACTGGATCAGCGGTTAAACCTGTTGGTAGGAGTGTTTCTGAATTCTTTTGTATTATATGATTTACATTGCGCTTTTGCCATAGAGCGCTGGAAGGCCAGTTATCAGGAAGAAGTGCCTGTGTGGATGGATGTAATAGCCAAAATGGAAGCGTTGAACAGTATGGCAACCTTTGCATTTAATCATCCGGAATATATTTATCCGCAGGTCAATGAGGATGCACCTCAACTAATAGCAAAGGGAATAGGACATCCATTGATACCTATTGAGGACTGTGTACGTAATGACATCAGCATTGGCGATCCGCAAAATTTTCTGATTATTACAGGTTCCAATATGAGCGGCAAGAGCACTTTCCTGCGCAGTGTAGGCAGTAATCTGCTACTGGCTCTGTGTGGGATGCCGGTATGTGCCGAAACATTTGTTTGCAGCCCTGTGCGCATCATGACTTCTATGCGGATCAAGGATTCCATTGCCAAACATACTTCCTATTTCCAGGCAGAATTATTGCGTCTTCAGCAGATAGTGGAGGTGTTGAAAACAGGGGAGCGTGTATTTATCCTGCTGGATGAAATATTGAAAGGGACTAACTCCGAAGATAAGTTGTCCGGCTCGCGTAAGCTGATAGAGCACTTCCTGCAATACCACTGCCAGGGTATGATTGCCACACATGACCTGGAACTGGGGCATCTGGAAACCACTTATCCTCAAAAAATAAGCAACCATTGTTTTGAAAGCACTATTCGTGAGGATCAGCTCTTTTTTGATTACCGGATTCGTGAAGGCGTAGCTCGGAATAAGAATGCTACTTTTCTGATGCAGAAGATGCAGATTATCTGATAGTGCCATATATTTGCAAATAGCTAATTTATTTAGTATTTTTACTAAAAATATTAGCTATGACCTTGCCTTTTCAGGAGGGAGTTCCGGAGAACCCTTATTACAAAGGACGTGGAGCCCAGTTAAATCCTAAGAACAGATACCTTAAAGAGGAATATGCGCAGGAACATGCGGAGGGCATTGATGAATGGTGGCAGGCAGATGTACCTACACAGGTGATAGAGGAGCATGCGAAAACGCTGGTGAATAAAGTAGACAGTCCGGATGTAGGCATGTGGTATTCAATGAATCCTTATCAGGGCTGTGAGCATGGTTGTATTTACTGTTATGCGAGGAATGCACACCAGTTCTGGGGAATGAGTGCCGGACTGGATTTTGAGCGTAAAATTGTTGTAAAGCGGAATGCACCAGAGCTATTGCGTAAATTTCTCGATAATAAAAATTGGGTACCCAAGCCCATCTCGCTATCCGGCAATACGGATTGTTACCAGCCGCTGGAGCGGAAAATGTTCATTACCCGGCAGTTGCTTGAAATAGCCTTGGAATATAAACAGCCCGTAGGGATCATCACAAAGAATTCACTGGTATTACGGGATAAATATATACTGCAGCAATTGGCGCAGCAAAACCTGGTTTGTGTATATGTGTCCGTTACCACACAGCAGGAAGACCTGCGGTTGAAGATGGAACCTCGCACTACTACCGCACAACAGCGGTTTAAGATTGTAAAGGAATTGAGTGAATTGGGGATTCCTGTAGGGGTGATGACTGCACCTATGATACCGGGATTAAATGATCATGAGATGCCTGGATTGCTGGAAGCGGCTGCAGCCCACGGAGCTAAATTTGCGGGTTACACTGTGGTAAGGCTGAATGATGCAGTGAAAATAATCTTTAATGACTGGCTGTATAAGAACTTCCCTGATCGTGCAGATAAAGTATGGCATCTTATAGAGAGTATGCATGGGGGACAGGTGAATGATAGTGTTTCAGGGCGTAGAATGAGAGGGGAGGGGAACATTGCAGACCTGATCCGGCAACAGTTTAAGGTACATGTAAAGAAAAATGGATTGAACCTGGAGCGTTTTGAATTTAATACGGAATTGTTTCAACGTCCACAGGTGCAATTACGATTATTCTAATTGCGGACTATACGCAAATAGAAAAAATTTATTAAGAAATATGTGTAAATAAAAAAAATAAAAAATATCTTTGCAATAGCAATAAAAAGAAATGAAACGCAATCCAAAATATACTATTTCAGCGATGTCCTGTAAGCAAAAGCAGGTCAGGAGCGAATTGCGGGTATGTTGCACCAAATGCTAACGATAAAAGTTATCAAATGATAAAACAAAGGTCCCGCAGGAGTTGCGGGACCTTTTGCTTTGTAAGAGCCAAAATGATGATTGAGCAAGATAGAAGTTCGATAACTGTAATGTGTACACACTACCTGGTAAAACCGGCGGTGATAGTGCGAAAGGATGGCTTTGCCTTTAAAAAGCCTAATGGGTATGGTATGTAGCAACATAATTAACTTATGTGATACAAACCCGGCCCGTGACAAGGAGCCGGGTTTTTTATTTAACAAACCCGGATCATAAAAGATGGCAATAATAATTCTATAATACTGTTATGTGCTACCCGTACAGAAAGTGGATCAGGTAAGGACATAACCCCAAACAGACAGACCATGAGAAACGTAATTCAAGTAGTAAGAGAGGCTTTGCTAACCAACTTCAGGGAGTTGGATACCTGGTTTGAAAAAGAACCTGATCTGTTGCACTTTAAACCGGATGCCGGACAATGGAATATCCGTGAAGTGCTGGAACATATCAGCCTGACCAATTATTTCCTGTTGTTGATCGTAAACAAGAGCACTCGTCGTGCATTGGAGCGGAAAAATACCAGTAATACGGTAATTATTCCTGCCGATTATCACGATAAATTCAGTAAGATCGATGTGATAGGCAGCCGTTCTTTCGGATGGATAAGACCAGAACATCTTGAACCCAGCGGATTGCAGGATCTGCGTGATATAAGGATATTGCTGAAGCAACAATTTGCTCAGTGTATGTATAATCTCAGTTTACTTAAAAATGGGGAAGGACGTTTGGTGTTTACCAATATGTCTGTGAATCATTTGGGCAAACTGGATATCTATCAATATATCTATTTTCTGACCAAACATATTGAAAGGCATATTCGTCAGATGCAAAGGCTTGCAAATGAATATGCAGGAACAGAAGCAGAGAAGGAACAGGAAAAGATGGCTGATACAGCAACTGAAAGTATGGTACTAATATAAGCGGGTCGACCATTTTTATATCCTTTGTTGTTAATGCCTCTGTGATATAATGTTATGTGATGGGGCTGATCAAAAAGTAAAATGTAGACGTTGGGAACCACGTAAAAGTGGAAGCAACGTTATCACCTACCAGATAGGGAGGACTTTTTTAATCAGCCCCATATTGTTTCCCTAAGGCGGGGTACACAAAAAATAATTACAAAATATTTGTTAAATCAGCAATAATCATTTTATCTTTGTGCCCTTAACAAATCAATTTATAACATGCTAATATTAAAATCAAATATGAACACAGCACCAGCACCCTTTGCAAAGGGTTGGGGTAGCCGGTTCGGGGCATGTTATAGTTTTATATGAAATAAGAACTTTTATATATAACGAGCCCCGGAACGAGTTTCCGGGGCTTTTTTTTTCATTGGAACTGAATGACAAGGCACGGACAAACAGATACTGAAGTGGCTGTAATAGTATTGATCATTTCATTACTAGAAGGACAGGGTATGCACTAACGTAATATATTCGTTAGCGTTATATAACCCGGTCTGGTCAGGCTGGGTTTTTTTATGCAGTATCCCGGAAATAAAAATATTGAGTAGTAGGTACAATTAGTATTAACCTAGCGGGGTATTCCTGCCCTGCTGAATTAATTTTAAGAACGAATTGTTTTTGTCTTAGTTTGCAAATACCCCGGTTATCATTGCCAGCCGTTGCTGCGGATCTGGTGATGGTAACTTTTATAACAAACATTGATTATTTATTAAAACGAACATGGATAATATTTTACAGCAAAAGGTGATATCAGGGGATAATATCTTTGGGAATGGATTGCTGGACAGCAAAGCATTTTACCTGTATTATTTTAATGCACTACCTAACATTAGTTTCATATATACTATTAACGGAGAAAAAGCGCTGACTGCATTTAAAGCAGCTTATGCAGATAATATAGAGGCCATTTACCTGCGGGAAGAGATTGCCCATAAGGATAAGGAATACAAACATGATCTCGCATTAGTAGTGCTGAAGAACGGATGTATTGCTGAATTTGGAGAAGATTACTGTGAAATGCTGCATAATGGACAGGTGGATGCCTTTATTAAAGAAGTGACTATCCTTGTACGCAAATACCGGGAAAGGCAGAAGCGTAAGCAGTATGAGATTAATCTCATCACGATGGGAGAGAAGGGGCTGGTTCTGAAAAGTATGGAGTTTAAAAAAACAAAACTGGACCTGGCGCTTTATTATGAAGATGACTTTATCGCCATAGATCAGTTGATTTACAAAAGACTGAATACCAATGATGATAAGGGTATTGTGTTATTGCATGGTATTCCCGGATCTGGTAAAACAACTTATTTGCGTTACCTGATAGGACGATTGAAAAAGCGAGTGTTGTTCTTGTCTCCTGCTGTAGCGGGGAATATTATGCAACCTGATTTTATTGACCTGTTAATCGATAATCCCAACACTATTCTGATTATTGAAGATGCTGAGAACATTATCATGGACCGGAAAACGACAGGTAATTCATCTGTATCCAATCTTCTGAATCTGTCTGATGGGTTATTGGCCGACTGTATGAATGTGCAGGTAGTATGTACTTTCAACAGTGATCTTTCGCAGGTAGACAGTGCGTTGTTACGTAAAGGAAGGCTGATTGCCAAATATGAATTTGGGAAGTTGTCTGTCCCCAAGGCCCAGTTTCTTTCTGGAAAACAAGGCTTTAATACAGTTATTCAACATCCTATGACGATCGCAGAAGTGATGAATCAGCATGAACCGTCCTTTGAAAAACAGGAAATTCCAATTGGTTTCAGGGCTGCGGTGCGTTCCTGATTAATTAGTCTACTTAAATTGTGGACTATTGAATAAAATGTGTAATATTGTTTCGATTATTGCTTTGTTGCCTGCATTGGCATGAAGCTATTACCCGTAATTCGAAATTTATTATAGTGCATTTAAATCACATGGCATGGGCCATTCCCCTGTTTTTGGGGTTAATGGGCATTGAATACCTGGTTGCACGCAAAACAGGTAAGAACTATTTTGGTTTCAGTAATACTATCAGCAATATTAATATAGGTATTGCTGAACGGTTGCTGGACACGTTTACTGTTGGGATTTTTTACTTTATCTATGATTATCTGCATCAACACTTTGCCATCTTTGATATTAAGTCAGGTGTGCTACTGTGGTTTACTCTTTTGATCTTAACTGATTTTATCTGGTATTGGTACCATCGCCTGGCCCATGAGGTTAATCTTTTATGGGCCGCGCATGTGGTACATCATCAGAGTGAGGACTTTAATTATACTGTATCCGGACGGATCACTGTTTTTCAGGCATTCTTCAGGATGGCTTTCTGGTCAGTTTTGCCCGTGATCGGTTTTCCTGCAGCCATGATAATCAGTGTGCAACTGGTACATGGTCTTTATCCGTTTTTTATTCATACAAGAACCATCGGTAAGCTGGGCATCCTTGAATATATCTTTGTAACACCATCTCATCATAGAGTTCATCATGCTTCCAATGAGAAATACCTGGACCAGAACTATGGCGATGTGTTCATAATCTGGGACAAGCTGTTTGGCACATTTACAGCAGAAGACGAAGAGCCGGAATATGGATTGACAAAACCATTGGACAGTTATAGCTTTCTCTGGCAGCATTTCCATTTTATCCTTGAGATCTTATATACCGTAAGGCAAACCAAGGGCTTCCAGGCCAGATGGAAAGTCATCTTTGGAAAGCCTGATTATATAGATCCCACTATCCGCCCCAGGCTGGAGAAAAGATTTTTATCCAGGAATCGCCAAGGTGGAGCCACCGGCAGGCTACAGCATTATGTGGTATGGCAGGTAGGAGCGATCATTACCGTGCTCTTCTTTTTCCTGCTGCTGGAGAATTATGTTCCCGCTTTTGTACAAGTATGTATCACATTGGTGATATTACTGACCTTAATCAATACCGGCGCCATTCTGGAGCAACGACGCTGGGTATTTTATCTGGAATATGCCCGGTTGCTGGTGGTGTTTATTGCCTTGTACTATTGTTGGCCGTATTCGTTTTTGTTGTCGGCCTTTGCTGTGGTTCAGTTGCCATTTTTTCTATGTAGGAGTACTATTGAGAGGAGGTATTTGCGATTGTTGTACGGTTGAATTAACTATTAACAAAAATATTTTATTTACTAAAAAGGTACTGTTTAAAAGAGCAGTACCTTTTTTTAATTGCGGTCAAGTGAAAGAAGGGAGGTAATAGAATGAATGCCAGTATTATATACAAGAGAAAGATAATGAGGGAATAGAAAAGGAGGAAAGAGATTTTAGAGGCCACAAATTGAGATCAAAAGAGAATTATAGCGCTGATTTCCATCCAGTTAATATTTATATGTTATTTTTAATAGATTTGCATCTGATTTCCTCCGGATTGGACTGACCCGTGGTAAAATAAGGTGGTAAATAATATTTTTTAATCCGAATAGTTTATTATCAGATAATTCATGTTGAAGAAAATATTATTGTTGCAGTTGTTATTGTTGGTTGTTGGCTATGGAGTTAAGGCGCAAATTTCTCCTTCCAAGTCTAATACCCAGATAAGTCAGATAAAAGTAGATGATTTATCTGATGATCAGATCCGTCAGATGGTTGCGCAAATGAAGAAGAATAATGTTTCTTACTCTCAGATTGATCAATATGCAGCTCAAAGGGGCATTTCAGATACTGAGGTGGCAAAATTGAAGGATCGCATTACGCAGCTAAATCTTGATAAGGAATTGAGTAATTCTTCCAATAATAAATATTCTCAGAGTTCGGATTCCAGTGACAGAGTATACAATGAGGATTATACCAAGGAAGACACCATTTATTACTATCAGGAAAAATACAAGCGTTTCAAGGATAAGGAAGCATTTGAAAAGGAACTGAAACGACGTAGGATCTTTGGTACTGAGCTGTTCAGTAATCAGAATCTTACATTTGAACCCAATTTACGGATGGCGACGCCTCCTAATTACCGTATTGCGGCCCAGGATGAGCTGGTTATTGATGTATATGGTTATTCGGAAGTTCAACATACGCTGAAAGTAACCCCTGAAGGGTATGTGCGAATTCCCAATTTAGGCCCCGTATATGTGAATGGTCTTACGATGGATGAAGCTCGCAATCGCATCACTAAGCAATTATCAACTATTTATAGCGGCATTAAATCGGGGAATACCTCTGTACAGGTATCTCTTGGAAACATCCGGAGTATTCGGGTATTATTGATTGGGGAGATTGTACGACCAGGTACGTACACACTTCCGTCACTGGCAACTGTAGCAAATGCTCTTTATGTTTCCGGCGGACCAAATGAGAATGGCTCTTTTCGTAGTATTAAGGTAGTGCGGAATGGGCAAGTGGTTGCCACTTTTGACTTATATGATTTCCTGATACAGGGGGATCTGTCAAATAATATTGTATTGCAGGATCAGGATATTGTGAAGGTGGATGCTTACAAAATTAGAGTAGAACTGGCGGGTGAAATAAAGCGACCTGCTATTTTTGAAGCCAAGGAGAACGAAACACTGCAGAATATCTTGGACTTTGCAGGTGGTTATACCGATAATTCCTTTAAAGATATCATAAAAGCGCTAAGGGTGAATAATAAAGAGCGCGAAGTAGTGAATATACCATCAGACCAAGTAGCCTCTTTCAAATTAAAATCCGGGGATAAGTTTTATATAGATTCTATTCTAAGCCGTTACACTAATAGGGTTACTATTTCTGGAGCTATTTTTCATCCGGGAGATTATGCGTTGGAGGAAGGGATGATGGTGGGGGATCTGATTAAAAAAGCGGATGGCGTACAGGAAATAGCAGTTATGTCTAGAGGTGTTATTCGTCGTTTGCAAGCCGATTTCACACCTTCGATTATCAGCTTTAATGTACTGGATGTTATTAATGGTAATCAGAAAATTGCGTTGCAACGTGAAGATAGTGTGATCATATTTTCCAAATTACTGATACGTGAGCAATATCAGGTAAAGATTGACGGGGAAGTTATTCAGCCTGGCTACTTTAATTTCGGAGATAGTATGCATCTGGAAGATTTGATCCTGCTTGCTGGAGGGTTAAAAGACGCAGCTAGTCTGAAACATGTGGAAATATCACGGCGTATCCATACTGATGGCATTTATGATTCTTCGGATGCACGAATGGCTATTATAAATCAGTTTAATATTAATGCAGATCTGTCAGATAATTCTGCGGCAGCATCGTTTGTTTTAAAGCCTTTTGATGAAGTGATGATCCGTAAATCCCCTTCTTATAATGACCAGGCGAATGTTCTGATAGATGGAGAAGTTGTGTATCCGGGATTTTATGCGATAAATACAAAACAAGAACGTATTTCAGATATTATTCGTAGAGCTGGTGGTATCCGTCCTGAAGCATATTCGGAAGGAGCTGTATTGTTGCGTAGAACGTTTTCAGGAAAGGCAGATAGTACCTTGCTTTTAAATAAACTGGAAGTCTTTTATAATAAACTGAAAGACAGTACTGATATTGAAAGATTGCGTAGTACAATAGAAAGGAAAATGCAGTTACTGGGTATACAGATGGATCAGATTCTGAACCATCCAGGTTCTAAGTATGACTTACTACTTGAAGAAGGAGATATTATAAAGGTACCTAAGAAACAGCAGACAGTACAGATGTTTGGAGAGGTGTATTTTCCTAAAAAAGTACGGTTTGACAAGAACTATACTTTCCGTGATTATGTAAGAGGGGCTGGTGGATTTACAGGATTGGCGTTGAAACGAAGAAGTTATATTGTGTATTCTAATGGTGAGGTAAGAAGTACAAAGAGAGCACTATTTTTCAACAGTTACCCAAAAGTAAAACCAGGAGCAGAAATATACGTGCCCGCAAAGAAGCCGAAAGCGGGTTTAAGCAGTGGAGAAGCTGTAGGGTTGGCGAGTGCGTTGGCTTCTGTGGCATTGGTGATAGTAACAATTATAAATTCAACTAAATAATTAAAGTAACAAATCTGGTGAGATCTTCGTTAAAAGAGACGATTTTATGGAAAAATCAAGTGATAATATTAATGCTAAAGACAAGGATGAAGTATCTGTTCGGGATTTGATACTGACAATAAGGGAGTGGATAAATTATTTGTTGAGTAAGTGGCTGATTATTGTGATATTAGGTATTGTGGGTGCCAGTTTGGGATATGTATATTCTACTTTTCAGAAACCTATTTATACCGGTGAATTAACTTTTGTCTTAGAAGATAGCAAAAGTAGTTCCCTAGGAAGCTATGCTGGAATTGCCAATCAATTTGGAATTGATCTTGGAGGAGGGGGCGGTGGAGGAGTAGGGGTATTTTCCGGGGATAATATATTGTCTTTTTTGAAATCCAGATTAATGGTTGAAAAGACTTTATTGTCTCCTGTTTTGGTTGGAAATCAAAGTATGAGTCTGGCTGAATTGTACATTTCAACAAATAATTTCAGGAAAGGATGGATAAAGAATCCCGAATTAAAAAATATAAATTTCCCCGCAACTACTGATAGAAGTAAGTTTTCTCTTTTACAAGATAGTATTTTAAATATAATATATGAGGGAATTGCAAAGAATGACCTTTTAGTAGCCAAACCGGATAAAAAATCGAGTTTTATATCTGTCAGTTGTGGTTCTGCAAATGAACTTTTCGCGAAGGCATTTATTGAAAGGCTTGTATTGGAAGCCACAGAATTTTATGTGGCAACAAAAACTAAAAGGTCAAAGGCTAATGTAGATATTTTGCAGGCAAAGGCCGATTCATTGGAAAGATTGTTGAATCGAAAAGTTTATTCTACTGCGGTTGCCCAGGATTTAAATCTGAATCCTGCAAAGAAAGTGGCTTCGGTTGGAGCAGAAGTGATGCTTAGAGATAAAGTGCTATTACAGACTGTTTATGCTGAGGTTATCAAAAATCTTGAAATAAGCAGGATGTCTATGGCCCAGGAAACTCCTTTGATACAAATAATAGATCGACCAATCCTGCCTTTAAAATGGAAAAAAATCGGATGGTTGAAGGGCCTCTTTTTTGGTGGTTTATTGGGGGGAATGGGGTGTATTATAGTTTTGCTTGGCAAAAAAATTTACGGAGAAATTATGAGGTGAGAATTTTAAACATTCTTTGTAGTGAGAAACAGACAATAAGAAAGCCTATCAATTTTAAATTACCACTGTGAGTTTTAATGTCAAAAATAGAATAGCAGAATTATTTTCTAAAAGAATTTTCCGTGATTCATTTTATTATACGATAGGAGCCTTCTTAGTTAAAGGGATCAATTTTTTTTTAGTTCCTGTATATACTTCTTACCTGTCTCCATCTGAATATGGTATATTGGATTTGTACCTGACCTTTACTAATATACTTACCATATTTTGTTCTTTAGGATTGTCGCAACTTATTTTCGTTGAATTTTATAAGATAAAAGGAGAGGAAAGAAAGAGGTTTTTTTCTGTTATTTTTTTTGGGTATGCTCTTTTTGGCTTAATTATCTGTGCGATTGGAGGCGTAATATTCCATTTTGCAAGTGAATATTTCACGAAAGTGGCTCTGGCAAGTATGCTAAGTGTTATTCTTTCTTCTGCCATAGCATATATTACATTCTATCAAACTAATTTCTTTAATTATTTAAGACTAGCAGGAAGATCTAAGTTATTTGTGTACTTCTCAATTATTACGGGAGTTGTGAATGCTGGTCTGAATATATTGTTTGTTGTTAAAGGAAATATGGGATATAATGGTATTCTCCTTGGAAACATTATAGTGCTTTTCGCATCCGTGGTATTTGGTTTTTTTGTAATTAAAGATAAGATTGACTTTAAGTTTAATATTGACTTAAAGGTGTTTTCCGGATATACAAAAATAGGTCTTGCTTTTATCCTTTCTTCTTTATGTCAGTGGTTGATAAATGGAGCAGATCGATGGATTGTACTGAATGCGCTTAATACTACTGAGTTAGGTATTTATGCGTTGGCATTTAAGTTTTCTTCGTTTGTTGATCCATTAATCATTACTCCAATTACATATGCTTATCTCCCCTACATTTTTAAAAAGTATGCGGAAAATGATTACAGTGAAAAGTTAATGAAAATAGCTGGATTGGTATTTCTGATCTTTCTGCCAATTGCGTTATTAGTCCCCTATTTACTACCAATGGTCATATCAAATAAGGATTATTATATGGCCGTTCAACTGATCCCGTTCCTGATCATTGCGTATTATTTTTATTTCATTTCACAATTAGCTGGGAATGTTCTTGTCTATTTAAAGAAGATCAGGTGTCTGGTACAGAATATCATTATAAGTGGCATTAGTAATATTATACTTAACTATATATTGGTGCGAAAGATGGGGATTATAGGGTGCGCATATGCTTATCTTATAAGCAATATTATCTGGGCCATTTTAAATATATATTACCGTAACATGTATTTATCAAGTCTCAAGAATGAAAAAAGCAATTAAACTTCTATTTGAGAGAATATTGGGTGTCAAACTTTTGTCTAGAGAAGGACAGAAAAGTATGGGTGATTATATATCAGTACTGGAAGGGATGATTTCAAATTATGGCGAGAAAGCTGAGGGGATATCCTGTG
Source organism: Chitinophaga sp. CF118 (assembly GCF_900112615.1). Lineage (GTDB taxonomy): Bacteria > Bacteroidota > Bacteroidia > Chitinophagales > Chitinophagaceae > Chitinophaga. The sequence goes on from NZ_FOMK01000005.1 coordinate 96,050, forward strand.
TTGTTTTCTCAAAGAACAGAGCTATACAGTTACATGCTTTGATCAAAAGCTATTTTAAATATGTTGAAAATCCATGCCCCATATTTGTATTGTATTCTGCAGATGGAGTAGGGCAGTTGGAATCATATGAACAATTAAATGATATACTGAAGGAGAGGAATTTGCCTGTTACGTTCATCCGGGAAAATAATTTCCGGACTAATCTAGTAGATCTTTTATCACTACTTGATACGAAAAATGTTTTCTTTCTTGTAGATGATATTGTTTTTATCAGGCAGATGAACTTAAAGGATTGGGAGAACTTTGATACCAAAAAATATATTCCGTCTATACGATTAGGAGAGAATATTAATTACAGCTATGCTAATCAGCATGTACAAAAAGTTCCTGTGCTAGAACCAACAGGGAAGGATTTATTTTTGTGGAATTGGGCTGATGGAGAATATGATTGGAAATATCCGTTATCTGTGGATGGAAATATATTTTCTCTTGCAGAAATATTATCCCTAATTAAAAGTATATCGTTTAATGCTCCCAATTCCCTGGAAAGAGAATTGCAGTGTGGGTTGCAATTTTATATGAAAAAAAAGGGGGTCACTTACCGATATCCGAGAATTGTGAATAATCCATGCAACCGGGTGCAAAGTGAAATTGATAATCCTTCTGGCAATGTAAGTATTGAATTCCTATTAGATGAGTGGGAAAAGGGAAATGAAATTGATATAGATCTATATGATGATATTGCAACTAATTCGGTACATCAGGAATTAGTCCTAACATTTAAAAAAAGAGAATCTTGATTTTATGACAGCACAACCGCTTGTTACAGTATTTATGGCTATGTATAATGGTGAAAAGTATGTATCTGATGCTGTTGTCAGTATTTTGAATCAGTCGTATCCAAATTTTGAATTGCTTATAATAGATGATGGTTCTACAGATAATAGCCTGTCTATAATAGAAGCTATAAGCGATCCACGAATAAGAATACTAAAGAATGAATCTAACTGTGGACTATATAAAACCAGGAACAGGGGTATAGAAGAAGCAAGGGGAACATATTTTGCTATTCTTGATTGTGATGATATTGCGTATCCGGAAAGATTGAGTGCACCATTAACATTTCTGGAACAGCATGCGGATTATGTAGCCTGTTTTGGGAAGGCAGATTTTATTAATGGAGAGGGTCGGATGATTTCGACCCAAAATATGTTTTCCGGTGATCATGAATGGTTATCTGTATTAGTATTTTTTTTAAATCCATTTATTAATTCAACGTTAGTTATTAGAACAGATACCCTAAGGAAATATAAATATAGGGAAGGATATGAACCGGCAGAAGATTATGATCTGATTCAAAGGATAATTACGGATAATAAAGTGATTATCCTTGATAAGAATATTATCAAATATCGCCTGCATCAGCAGAATGTTAGCAGTACTCAAGCGGAAAAGGGTAAAAGCGGACATAAAAAGGTTATCCGTGAGCTGTTGGGACGGTTTGAACTGCAGAATCCGGAATCAAATATAGAAATGCATTATGCCCTATATTGCAAAGTATTGACTAATAAAGGATATAATCTGAATGAGATAGAGAGGTGGTTATTGTTATTAATATTACAGAATAAAGATAGGCAGGTGTATCCTGATCGATTATTTATCAGGGCTGTCAGGGTGGAGTGGGCTAAGCTTATTTACAATAATAAAAGCTTAAGGAATATAGGCTTGTTTATAAAATCGCCATTATTTCATGCCAGAGGGATGTTTCATTTTTCTTATTTGGTTCTAAGAGGAATAGGGCATCGCTTTTCTCGTTTTAAATATTGAATCAATGTAAATTCAAAATATCCTGTAGTATGAAAATCTTGTTTACTGTTGAATCATATTTACCAGCACGCAGTGGAATGCAGGAAGTAGTGATGCAATTATCGGAAAGGTTGGTAAAAAGAGGTCATGAATTAACGATTGCGACTTCTGGTAATAGTAACAGGAAGAGCAATATAATTAATGGGGTCAATGTGCAGGGATTTAATATTGATGGTAACAGTGTTCTTGGATATAATGGAGATATTGAATCATATAGACAGTATCTGTTAAATGCAGATTTTGATATTGTTGTAAACTTTGCAGCTCAACAGTGGGCAACAGATCTTGCTTTACCTCTTATAAAAAAGATAAAGGGAAAGAAAGTGTTTGTACCTACTGGTTTTTCTGGTCTTAATAACCCATTGTATGAAAGTTATTATGAGAAAATGGGTGAGTGGTTGCGGAGTTACGATGTGAACGTTTTCCTTTCAGATAAATATAGGGACATAAATTTTGCAAGGAATAACAGTGTAGATAATTATATTATTATACCCAATGGCGCAGCAACTGAAGAATTTGAGAATTCTGAGGAAGAAGACATAAGAAAACAATTGGGTATAAAAGAGCATCAGTTTATGATACTTCAGGTTGGTGCTTTTACTGGGGCAAAGGGGCAGTTGGAATCTATGAGGATATTCAATAAAGCTAGAATAAAAGATGCTGTACTTGTACTTGCCGGAAATGATATGCACCAACACTCTATATATGCCGGGGTAGCGAATTTTATAAAACTCCTTGTTTCCGGAGTGAGTAACTTTCGGCCAAGGGGAATCCGGTATTATAAAATTATGGCACTTTTAAGCAACTATCTTAATTACCGTAATAGATTACGTCGTAAATCAGTAACTGTAATTGAACTGGAAAGGCGTGATGTTGTTGCTGCATTTAAATCTGCAGATCTGTTTCTTTTTCCTTCTATGATAGAGTGTTCCCCTATTGTATTATTTGAATCTATGGCAGGCAAAACACCTTTTCTGACTGCTGATGTGGGTAATGCAAGTGAAATAATTCAATGGACAGGCGGAGGGATGATTTTACCAACTTCCATAGGAAGAGATGGGATGAGTTATGTAAATATCCGAGATTCGGCAACTTTACTTGAAACATTATGGATGAATAAGCAGCTTAGAAAGGAAATGGCAGAAAAAGGGTATAGCGGCTTTCTTGAATCATTTACCTGGGAGAAAATTACAGGTAAATATGAAGATTTATTTATGCAATTGTATACGCAATAATGTTGGCTATTAATTATAAAGCGCAAATATTTTTGGTAATCTTGATATTAATAATATGGTGCATTAATCCATTTTTATCAATAGCAGCAATATTATGCGTAATAGCCAGGTTCATGCTTAATGGAGGAGTCGTGAAGTTCTTCTTATTATTGATAGCTCTCAGCGTTGGGTTAATATCTTATACAACGAAGTCTATTAGCCAGGAAGAGACAGATATTAACAGGTATTATTTTGTATATCAGAGTTTCGCCAATGTTGGATCTTTTAGAGATTTTGTATTCGCTATTTTTCTCGAGGGAGAGGTGAATCCACTCTTTCAGAGTATTAATTTCCTTCTAGCCAAAACATTCCCGGAAAACCCGCAGATGCTACCTCTTTTCTGGGTAACAATTACTTATTATTTTTCTTTTATTACTTATTATATTTTACTGGATATATGTGACATCGATGAAAAGAGGAGAATGGTATTTGCAGTCGCAATTGCTTTGGTTGGTGTGATCTATTTTGGAAGAACAACGGAATCTATCAAGCAATGTTCATCTGCTGCTATATTCGGATATGCAGTGGCAAGAGCCATAATGAAAAAAGGAAAGGGAAGTTTGTTTGTTGTAATTGCTATTCTTGTACATATTTCCTCTATAATATTACTACCAATATACTGGAGCGTGAACAGTAAGTTTATCCGTAGGCATCTGAAAATAATATTTATATTCTGTTTTTTAGCTTCTTTTATAGATTTGAATAAGTTTATCGCGCTGATTGTTAACAATGTGCCAATATTTCCGGCAGCAATTACAGACAAGTTGCTCACTTATGAAGATTACAATGTGCCTTCGAGTATAAGATTGCTTATCACATTCTTTATCTATGCTATATTAATAGGTCTCTTGGCCTGGCATTACTACAAAAAAAAGAATGAAAGGGATAAGACTTTTCTTATTGTACAGGTGGTGGCTTTCTGCATACTGCTGATAAATAAGAGCAATGCACATAATTTCATGCGGTATATTTATTCTTATTTCCCATTTATTGGAATGGCCTATTTGAAATTTTCCGGGTTTAATAATTGGAAGAAGAATGAATATATGGTACTGCATTTTGTTTTTATATCTTTTTTGATTTATTCGAATATATCATATCTCTTATATTTTACTGATGCAGCAGGTAATTATGCAAATTCATATCTGGATAATTCTGTGAGAAACTTATTCATATATAATGTGGTTGATTATTTGAATTATAAAGTTGTTATACAATAACTAAAGATGGTAGTAATAAAAATTACAGGAGGGTTGGGAAACCAAATGTTTCAATATGCTTTTGGCAGAAGGTTATCTTTGCAATGGAATGTGCCTTTAAAATTGGATATGTCTGAATTAGAATCCGGACGGTTAACGACTTCTCGTAATTATGAGCTGCATCATTTTAATGTTGTTCAGGATTTTGTAGAGGCCAGTGAGCTGAAAGCGGTAAAACTAGATTTGCATGGCCATATTATGAATAAGCTTCTTATTGGAATACAGGAAAAAGTTTGGAGAATAAAGTCGTCGCATTTCATGGAAAATGGGAATGTCGATTCTTTACTGGCAGGAAATTCCAGACCAGTATACTTAGATGGTTACTGGCAATCAGAAAAATATTTTAAACAGTATGGTGATGTCATCAGAAGAGAATTTACTGCAAAAGATGAGTGGGATGGTCATAATAAACAAATATTGAATAGCATTCTGAATGCCGATGCGGTTAGTATTCACATAAGGAGAGGGGATTATGTAACAAATGCGGTTACTAATAAATTTCATGGAACCTGTGATATAGACTATTATCAGAAAGCGATCGCTCTGGTAGAAGAGAGAATGGAGGCACCCTTTTATTATATTTTTTCGGATGACCTACCCTGGGCGAAAGAACATCTGGTTTTCAGTAAGGGAACAGCTCATTTTGTGGATAACAATGCAGATGCCGCATTTATGGACATTATGCTAATGAGTAAATGTAAATACAATATAATTGCTAACAGTACATTCAGTTGGTGGGGCGCATGGCTGAATAATAATCCTGGCAAATTGGTTATTGCACCCAAAAAATGGTTTAATCATAAGGATGATAGTGATATCATACCAGACACCTGGATGAAGATATGAAAACGACGAATAACTTGGTTAGTGTAATTTTGCCTGTATTTAATGGTGGTGAATATCTGGATGCAGCGATCCGCTCAATTCTGAATCAGAGTTACACTAATTTTGAATTAATAATAGTTAATGATGGATCTACTGACAATAGCAGTGATATCATTAATGCGTATGCTGAACAGGATGGAAGGATCCTGGTTATTGAGAGAGAGAATAAAGGGCTGGTCTATTCTTTGAATGAAGCAATTGCAATGGCAGAAGGCGATTACATAGCAAGGATGGATGCAGATGATCTTGCTATGCCGCTGAGATTTGAAAAACAGGTAAAGTACTTTCTTGATAATGATGTTGAGATTGTTGGAGGTCATTATTTGATTATTGATAAAGAAGATAAAATTGTAGATACTTGTATTGTGCCGGTTGATCCAAATGCGATAATTGCCTGTTTATCAATATGTCCTCCATTCGCGCATGGTTCTGTGATGTTTAAAAAGAAGTTCTGGCAGGCGAATAATATGCATTATGGTAAAAGGTTCCAGGAGGCAGAGGATTATTCTTTATGGCAGGATTTTTTTAACAAAGGAGGTCGTTTAGGTAATATTGATGAGTTTATTTTTAGCTATAGACTGCATGAGGATTCTTTTACTTTCAGAAAACTAAAGAAGATGAATGCGGAGGTGAAAGTATTGAGAAGAATATTTGTAAAACAGTACAAGAATGAACTTCATAGATCCCTGATCGAGTTGGCCGCATTAAAGAGCCGGTCTTTGTTTGAAGATGCATTATTGTTGGAGTGTGCTTATCTGTTGACAAAACATTGTGGTGATATGCTTTTCTTTTCTTTATTAAAAAGATCTGTTAAGAAGAATATTGGATTAACAATTATGAAAATTTTTAGTGGTAAAATATGATGTCATCAGCCAATTAATTTCAGAAAGATGTTTGATATAAGCCTTGTAATACCTACATACGGCCGTCAGAAGGAATTAGAAGATCTATTGACAAGTCTTACACAACAAGATTATGATCTTAAGCGTGTTGAGATTATTGTTGTTGATCAGAATGATTTGATCGATTTATCCTCGATAATTGAACAATTTGCAGGAAAATTGATTCTTTTGCATAAGAAGGTAAGCATAAAAGGAATTGCTTATAGCAAAAATTATGGGCTTAAACTGGCGAAAGCTGATTTAGTGACCTTTCCTGACGATGATTGTTTGTATTACACTGATACAATATCGAGTGCTATAAGAGAGTTTAAAAAGTATCCAAATGCAGATGTTGTATATGGCCGTATTTATGATAGGAAACATAAAAAGAACGTGATGAGGAACTGGTCTGATAAGTTCCTGAAATTGAATAAATTCAATTTTCACTTGAATTATTCCGCAATAACTTGTTTTACAAGAGATAAAGAATTATTTTTTGATGAAAGATTTGGTGTAGGATCGCAATACGGTGTTGGAGAGGAATTGGATTATATTATGCAGCTGTTGAAGAGGGAAAAGACGGTATATTTTGTTCCGGATATAGATATATGGCATCCTGAACCGGGTGTAAATGCTATGTCTGCTGAGAAGACCTACTATTATGCTCTTGGTTATGGTGCTACATTCAGAAAAAATCCTTTGATACAATTTCTTTTAATTTTCATTACATCATGCGGTTATCAGTTTTTTCTGAGTATTGGGGAAATGTTGAAGGGAGACTTAAAGATGGCGAATAAAAGGATGCTTGCATTTAGAGGACGTATTTCAGGATTTTTAAAATTTAATTAACTACATAAGTCAGGTTCGAGTGGCAGAATTCTGAATAAATTATTGTATTTATGAGTTTGATTTAATAAAGTAAAGTTTATGATTGATTACCAGTTAAGTTGTTCTATTGTCCTTTATAATACTGATGAAACGCTTATCCGTAATCTGGTTGATTGCCTTTTAAAGAGTTCGCTTAGAATAAAGATATTCCTGATTGATAATTCACCGAAGGAGACAGCGGCCTATAATCATCTGATTGATGAAAAGGTGAACTATATATTTAATAACGGTAATCTTGGTTATGGCGCAGCCCATAATATTGGTATTAGAAAAACAATGGCGGCAGGTATTAAATATCATTTGGTATTGAATCCTGATATTGTTTTTGAAGCAGTGGTGTTAGAGGAGTTACTTCGGTTTATGGATGCAAACTCTGATATAGGCCATGTAATGCCAAAGGTATTTTATCCGGATGGCTCTGTACAGTATGTATGCAAACTTTTACCTACTCCCTTTGACCTTATTTTTAAACGTTTTATACCAAATAATCTGGTTAAGAAACGTTTTGACCGATTTCAGCTTAAGTTCACTAATTATGACCGCATAATGGATGTGCCTTATCTTTCAGGTTGTTTTATGATGTTGAGAGTGGATGTTTTAAAGAAGGCGGGATTGTTTGATGAACGATTTTTTATGTATCCGGAGGATATTGATCTTACTAGGCGAATACATAAAGTGGCTAGGACCATATTTTATCCATCAGTTTCTATAATACATCAGCACGCGGGAGAATCATATACAAATCCCAATTTATTGCGGATTCATATAGTAAATATGATTAAATACTTCAATAAGTGGGGCTGGATATTTGATATGGAACGACGTAAAATTAACAAGGTTGTTTTGACTAAGCTACATTCTAATGAATAAAATTACATTCATCGGCGGTTCTGGATTTATTGGAACGGAACTTATCGAGAAATTTAAAACAGACTATATAATATCCAATCTGGATAAGAAGGAAAGCGAAACATTTAAAGAGCTTACGGTGTTAGCGGATGTTCGCAATAAGGAATCGTTGAGAAAAATACCCAAGGATACGGATATTGTAATTTTATTGGCGGCTGAACATACAGATAATGTTACACCGACTTCTTTATACTATGATGTTAATGTAGAGGGAACGAGGAATGTGTTGGAAATAATGGATGAAATGAACATCAATAATATTATTTTTACAAGTTCTGTAGCGATTTATGGATTAGATAAGGATGAACCTGATGAGGATAGTCCCGCAGATCCATTTAATCATTATGGAAAAAGTAAATGGGCTGCAGAGGAAATATTGAGAGAATGGCATAGCAGACAGCCAGAGAAACGTACTGTTATGATCCTTAGACCTACAGTCGTTTTTGGAGAGAAGAACCGGGGGAATGTATATAATCTGTTAAAACAAATTAAAACAGGTAGATTCTTGATGATAGGCGATGGGAAAAATAAGAAGTCAATGTCTTATGTCAGGAATATAGTTACGTTTATTAAATACTGGGTAGACCAAGGAAACAAGGGATATCATGTTTTTAACTATGCTGATAAACCAGACCTTTCAACAGTTGAACTTATAAATGTTGTATACGATAAGATTGGGAGACATAAATCAGGAATTAAAATTCCTTATTTTATCGGTTATCTTGGGGGCATAGCATTTGATATTTTGGCTAAATTATCGGGTAGGAAGTTTCCGGTTAGTAGTGTAAGAATAAAGAAGTTTTGTTCAACAACCCAGTTTTCTGCAAGTAAAATCATAAATATTGGTTTTAAAGCTCCTTACACATTAAGAGAAGGATTAGAAAGAACAATTGATACGATTTCCTAAACAAGATGATATAGAATGAAAAAGGCACTTATTACAGGTATAACTGGTCAAGATGGTGCATATCTGACTGAATTATTATTAAAGAAAGGGTACGAGGTACATGGCATTAAACGCCGTAGTTCTCTTTTTAATACGGACCGTATTGATCATTTGTACCAGGATCCTCATGAACAGCAGGTAAATTTCAAACTTCATTACGGAGATCTGACGGATTCGACCAACCTTATCCGCATTATTCAGCAGGTTCAGCCTGATGAGATTTTCAATCTCGGTGCGATGAGCCATGTACAGGTTAGTTTTGAAATCCCGGAGTACACAGCAAATGCGGATGGTATTGGAACGCTGAGGATACTTGAAGCAGTGCGTTTATTGGGCCTTATTGAAAAAACTAAAATTTACCAGGCTTCTACATCAGAGTTATATGGTTTGGTGCAGGAAGTTCCACAATCGGAAGCCACGCCTTTCTATCCGCGTTCTCCATATGCAGTGGCAAAAATGTATGCATACTGGATTACGGTTAATTACAGAGAGGCGTATAATATGTTTGCTTGTAACGGGATCTTATTTAATCATGAAAGTCCGTTACGCGGAGAAACTTTTGTGACGCGCAAGATTACTCGTGGGGTCGCAAAAATAGCGTTAGGTATGCAGGATAAACTGTTTATGGGTAACCTGGATGCCAAACGAGACTGGGGACATGCAAAGGATTATGTGGAAGCGATGTGGCTGATTCTGCAACAGGAGAAAGCGGAAGATTTTGTAATTGCTACGGGTATAACTACGACTGTACGAGATTTTATCAGAATGGCCTTTGCTGAAGCAGGTATTGAATTGGAGTTCAAAGGTAGTGGTATAGATGAAAGAGGAATTATCAGAAGTGTTGCAGCTCATGTCACAGATTGTAAACCTGGTCAGGAAGTAGTAGTTATTGATCCTCGCTATTTCCGTCCTACTGAAGTAGAGCTTCTGATAGGGGATCCTTCCAAAGCTCAAACTAAACTTGGCTGGAAACCGAAGTATGACTTACCTGCGCTGGTAAAGGAAATGGTAGCTGCCGATCTTGAATTGTTCCGTCGTGAAAAATTATTAAAAGAAGCAGGATATAAGGTGTTAAATCAATTTGAATAATAACAAATGCAACAGCAGGACAAAATATATGTAGCAGGTCATCGTGGAATGGTAGGTTCTGCCATTGTAAGGCGTCTGCAAAAAGATGGTTTCAATAATATCATTACCAGAACATCAAAGGAATTGGACCTCCGTAGCCAGGAAGCAACAAGTACTTTCTTTGAGAAGGAAAAACCTGATTATGTATTTCTTGCAGCAGCAAAAGTTGGTGGAATTGTTGCCAATAATACCTATAGGGGGGAATTTATCTATGAAAACCTGATGATTCAAAATAATGTCATCCACTATGCCTATATGAATGACGTTACCAAACTGATGTTCTTGGGCTCTTCTTGTATATATCCTAAGATGGCACCTCAGCCATTGAAGGAAGAATACCTGCTTACCGGTCTGCTCGAACCCACCAACGAGCCTTATGCTATCGCGAAAATAGCAGGTATTAAAATGTGTGATGCCTACAGAGCTCAGTATGGATGTAATTTCATTTCAGTGATGCCTACTAACTTATATGGACCTAATGATAACTATGATCTGAATAATTCACACGTATTGCCGGCACTGTTACGTAAGTTCCATGAGGCAAAGGTGAATCGGTCTCCGGAAGTGGTAATATGGGGTACCGGTAGTCCGCTGAGAGAATTCCTGCATGCGGATGATATGGCAGACGCCTGCTTTTATCTCATGCAAAATTATAATGATGAAGGGCTGGTAAACATCGGTATAGGAGAAGATATCAGTATAAAAGATCTTGCGCTGCTGATAAAGGAAATAGTAGGTTATGAAGGTAACCTGGTTTTTGACACATCAAAGCCAGACGGTACGCCCAGGAAATTGATGGATGTTACTAAACTGAATAATCTTGGATGGAAGGCAAGAACAGAACTGAAGAAAGGAATAGAGGATGTTTATGAGGATCTAAAATCAAAAAAGACGTTAAGTATCTAAAAAGCAATCTGAAATTTTTTATAAGCACGTTTTAATCTTCAGAAAGACATTTTTTAACAGAAAGAAAATATATTTGCATCAGGCAAGCAAATTCAAACTTATGTTCAAGAAATGTATTACCCCTTCGGCCATGCTACTATTCTGTTGCCTGGCCGTTAATTTGTCTGCGAATGCGCAAAGTGCAGGCAGGCAATATTCGCTGGGCTTTTATCATGGTACTGCGGATACCAGCGGTTATCACTCTTCCCAGCGGGACTACAATATTCAACCCACATTCGATCTCCCACAGGGAGATACAACCCGCAAACAAAGCTGGTTATACCGTAAGCTATTCCGTGAACATTTGCTGGAGGTAAACGAGGATGATTATACGTTCTATGCTAGTATATTACCGGACCTTCAGCTGGGACATAGTAGTGTAAATAATGGTACCTGGCTTAATACCCGTGGAGTAATTGCCGGTGGTACGATAGGGAAGAATCTCACCTTCCGGGCGGAATTTTATGAGAATCAGGGGAAGTTTCCAGGATATATTGATGCTTACGGTCGTGAAAATAGTATAGTACCCGGTCAGGGTGCATGGAAGAGTTACTCCAATGGGAAAGCCTTTGATTTTGCCTACTCTTCAGCCTTGCTTACTTATAAGGCAGGTAAATATTTTGACTTCCAGTTAGGGTATGATAAGAATTTTATCGGAGATGGTTACCGTTCCATGCTTTTATCAGATGCGTCATTTAACTATCCTTTCTTAAAGATTATAGCAAATGTAGGACGTATTCAATATACAACTATGTGGGCGCAATTTATAGATATGAAGTATCCCGCAGCTTCTTACGATAACGGTTACCGTAAGAAATGGGGGGTATTTAACTATCTTGACTGGAATGTCAGTAAGAAGGTATCAATAGGTTTATTTGAAGCCGTGATCTGGCAGGATTCAGATTCTTCAGGAAAACGAGGTTTTGATGCCAGTTATATCAATCCCATCGTATTTCTGCGTCCTGTAGAGTTCTCTGTAGGCTCTCCTGATAATGCGTTGCTGGGTCTTAATCTTAAATATGCCCCGTCTGCCAATAGTACCCTGTATGGACAGTTTATACTGGATGAATTTGTGTTTAAGGAAATAACCAGTGGCACTGGTTGGTGGGCAAATAAATTTGGCGGACAGTTGGGTTTCCGCTCTAATAACATCTTCAAAATAAAGCATCTTAATTTCTTAACAGAAGGAAATGCTGCCAGACCTTATACCTATTCCCAGCGTACAACATTAAATAATTACGGGCACTATAATCAGCCACTAGCACACCCTCAGGGCGCTAATTTTGTTGAATGGCTAAGTATTGCCGATTACCAGTACAAACGGCTGTTTCTGCGCGGACAGATAACTATTGCTCAATATGGACTGGATTCTGCAGGTATTAATTATGGTAAAAATATTTTTGAATCGTATTATACAAGAGCCGAAGATTTTGGTAACCATGTTGGTCAGGGCTTGAAAACTAACCTGACGAATTTGCAAGGTACAGTCGCTTATTTACTTAACCCTAAATATAATCTTCGTTTGGAATGTTCTGTCACCGTTCGTCAGGAGAAGAATAGTGCGTGGAAAAATAATGAATTTATTTTCCAGGTGGGCCTGCGTAGCAGCTTCCGGCAGCTATATTATGATTTCTAAACTATCACTCTTTCGTTGTAGTTAAGTAGGTGTTATAACTGAGAGTGAAGCCGGATTGAGGAGCAAGATCAATACGTTATTAAATCGTGTGGCCTCGTGACGTTATATAATTTTAACACGAACAGGTGGGGAAGCCGGAAGCTTTAAAACATTAAATTTGTTTTAGTAGCATTAGAATCCTACTTCCCTCTTATGCCAGTTATTGCACAACATGGCATGATAATGTTCACTATTATTATCATGTTTCAGCTGCTAAAACAATTCCTTACCCACGAAAGGAAAATGAAAGATGAAAATGAGAAAATATCAAGAAGTTCCAGTATCAGGAACATACTGATTCCTTTCCCGACGCAGAATGAAATATCTGAATTTATCTGATCTCCACAATTGAAAAGTATTTGAGAGGCTGTATCCAAAGTATGATACAGCCTTTTTATTTAGGCGTAATGCTTCATTAAACGATTCTCAAGTGCTTTATTAATTTTACACTCTCTTTTTATAACCCATGTCCTCCCATCCCCACATTTTATTAACTTCGCGCAATGCATTATGTTACGGTAGAAGGACTCACAAAAAGTTACGGCGCAGGGCCGCTGTTCAAGGATATTTCTTTTCACATTGAAGAAGGGGATAAAATAGCCCTGGTGGCATTGAATGGCCACGGTAAATCAACCCTGTTGCGTATTCTTTGCGGACAAGAATCTCCCGATTCAGGTACTGTCTGGATCCACAAAGGGGTAACAGTAGTAATGCTGGAGCAGCAATCAGTTTTTAAACCAGGGGAGACCATCCTTGAGAATATCTTTGCCCAGGATCACCCGATCCTCAAGGCGATTAAAGAATACGAACTGCTGAGTGATGAAGAAGAGCCTGATATTGATAGATTTACAGAGGCGATTGAGCGTATGGATGAGCTAAATGCCTGGCATTTCGATACCAAAGTGAAGCAAATCCTGGGCAAACTGAACATTCACCACCTGGATCAGGAGGTAAGCACCCTCTCTGGCGGACAGCAAAAACGTGTTGCATTAGCTAAAGTATTGATTGATATAGGATTCGAACATAGGCATACCCTCCTTATCATGGATGAGCCTACCAACCACCTGGATGTATCCATGATCGAATGGCTGGAGAATTACCTGGATCAGGAAAATGTGACCCTGTTGCTGGTAACGCACGACCGTTATTTCCTGGACAGCGTTTGTAACGAAATCATGGAAATAGATCAGCAGAAGCTGTTCATATATAAAGGCGACTACGAAAACTACCTGGAGAAGAAGTCTACCCGCGACGAAATGGATAAAGCCAGCGTAGAAAAAGCCCGTAATACGTACCGGAAAGAGTTGGAATGGATGCGTAAGCAGCCTAAAGCACGTACTACCAAGTCAAAATCAAGACAGGACGCTTTCTATGATGTAAAGGAAAAGGCTACCGCCAGGCTGGAAACCCAGCAACTGGAACTGAACATGAAAATGACGCGCCTGGGAGGTAAAATACTGGAACTGAAGAAGGTATATAAAGCCTATGGCGAGCTGGTGATCCTAAAAGGATTTGAGTATACCTTTAAAAAAGGAGAACGTGTAGGTATCGTAGGTAAAAATGGGGTGGGTAAATCCACTTTTGTAAATATGTTACTGGGACTGGAACAGGCTGATTCCGGTAAAATCAATGTGGGAGAAACCATTGTATTTGGTAACTATGACCAGCGTGGTTTGATCGTGAAAGAGGATATGCGGGTAATAGAGTTCGTAAAGAACATTGCCGAAAACTTCCCGCTGGCAGATGGTAGCAAGGTTAGCGCAGCCCAGTTTCTGGAGCTTTTCCTGTTCACTCCTGAAAAACAGTATACCTATATCTCTAAACTGAGTGGTGGGGAAAAAAGGAGATTGCACCTGTTAAGCATCCTCTTCCGTAATCCAAATTTCCTGGTACTGGATGAACCAACCAATGACCTTGATCTGCCTACCCTTGGTATCCTGGAAGATTTTCTTCAAAGTTACCCTGGCTGTGTGATCATTGTGAGCCATGACCGTTATTTTATGGATAAAATAGTGGATCACCTGTTTGTATTTGAAGGGGCCGGTGAAGTAAGGGATTTCCCGGGCAACTATTCCCAATACAGGGAATGGGATAAAGAAAGAGGTGAAAGGGAAAAAGAAGAGAGCAGAAACCCTGTTGAAAAACAGGCACCCGTGCAGGAAAAGGTTATGGTTGCTCCTGTTGCTGAAAAGGTTCGGAAAATGTCTTTTAAGGAAAAGAGGGAACTTGAATTACTGGAAAAAGAGATAGCGGATCTTGAAACCGAAAAGAAAGGTATAGATAGCCAATTAGCAGGCGGAACCATTCCGTATGATCAACTGGAGCCATTATCCCGCAGAGTAGGCGAGGTGATCAAATTGCTGGATGAAAAGGGAATGCGCTGGCTTGAACTAAGTGAAGGCGAATAAACCGGATAAATTAATATAAGCTAGAGCAAAGCGACGGTTATAAATAACTCTTTAATTTAAATAAGAAATGCCCCTTATGTAACATCACATAAGGGGCATTTCTTATTTATGCACTTAGTCTTTTTTATCATGTATTTCTGACGCTTTCAGGTAGATCTTCTTACCTTTTTCGTCAACATAATATTTCTTATCATGTTTGTCAATATAAACGGTCTGGCCACCCGGACCCTCTTTACCTTTATATGTTTTGTCGGTTATTTTTGACGCACCTTTTACAGCCACTGAAGCTGTTTTATTGCCTATTTTTTTAGCAGTGCTGTCAATACCCTGTGCCATACCATTGTGGCCAACAAGTACGGCAGAAACTGTGATTGCAGCAACAAAGAAACCTGCACGGAGTTTTTGTGAGTTCATAAACAATTATATTTTAAAGTTGTATAGCCAATATGGCCTGTATATGTCTTATATCCAATTTTGATGCCAGCTAATTAAATGTTGATATTTGAATGCCCGCAACAGGAAGCATATACTTAATCTTTAAGGATAAGAGTTTAGAGTAAATCTTTATTATACTTCAGCTGGTTATCACGGTTTATTGATCATTAGCAATTCTCAGACTTTACATTTATTCTCAGCCCCAGAAATTATCTTCCTGTAATACGTCTGCTGAATAAATCTTAGCTTTTACGATCTGATTATTTTCTACCGTGTATACGTCTATGTTATCTACATTTAATACTTTTCCTGCAGGATTCGTGGCTTCCCAATGGATCAGGCAGGCTACACTATTACCGTTAACAGCAATGACTTTTACAGCGGTTAATGCCAGGGTATTGGCCGAAACTTCGAACATTCCTCCTACCATCTGAAATACTTCCATTACTGTCTTTTTAATACCTGAAAACCGGTTTTGCCCGGGTTGATCCCATTCTATTGCCGGATGTAGTAACGCACCTAATACCTGGTTATCTCCTTTTTGTACAGCTGTTAAGAATTCATTAACGATTTTTGATGCTTGATTTTCCATGTTATTTGGCTTTAATTGTTTTCACAAAGTTATTATCGGGGAGCCTCCACTTTGTTACCTTTATACGACAATCAATTACCATTTAACGACACTGTTATTGCAGGTAAGATCCGGAAGAATAACTTCGTAATATGGAACACCAACAAAATCGCTTTATACTGAATATGCTGGCATATGCTGCACAGCGGGACATCAGTCCACAACAGCTTTGTATGCATGCAGGTATTGATCTGACTGCATTAAAGAAAGACCGGCCGGTTGCTGTGAGTCCGAAACAGTTAAATGATTTATGGTTAAATGCATGCCATGAGGGAAATGATCCATTGTTTGGGCTACACTTTGGGGAATCTCTACAACTTACAGCTCTGGGAGTAGTGGGTGAAATAATCAAGAGCAGCAATACCGTTGGAGATGCTATTTCGCAGGCTGCAAAACTGGCATATCTTATAACGGATCTTTTCCACATAGAAATTGAATACAAGCAAAAGAATTTTGCAATCCGGTTTATTCCTGGAACGACTGACACATCTCTTTTTTCTTTCAGACAAACGATGGAATTGTTCATGGTATTTGTAGTACATGAACTGGATGGATTGTTGTTGCAGAAAATAAAACCGTTGGCAGTCAGGTTGCCTTATACGATATCAGAACCCAACGAATATGAAAGGATATTACGTTGCCGGCCAATGAAGAAGATCGGAGAGTATAGTATTGTGTTTGACAACAAATACCTGGAAGAAACATTGTTAACTGCAGATTATGAAATGCAGCGTGTTTTATTGGAAAAGGTAAATAGTACTATCAGCAAAGAGGATACATTACAGGCAAGAATCTATAATTATCTGTTGGTAAATGCCTATCTGGGAGTGCGTTCGTTAGAGGATATAGCAGCCAATTTCAATGTGAGCCCGCGCACTTTGCAAAGAAAATTGAAAGATGAAGGTATTAAATACCAGGAAGTGGCCGACGAAGTAAAAAAATCACTCGCACTTCATTACCTGGAATCAGGAGAATATCCTGTGAAAGAAGTATCATGGATGTTGGGATATAATGAGTTGAGTGCATTTACCCGGGCTTTTAAAAGATGGACCGGCAGAACACCGGTTAGCTTTAAAAAGGACAATTAGTATTAACATGCCGGACTGGGGGGATACTGTTTTTAGTCATAAAACAGTATTTGTGCTATTGTTGATTTATCAATATTTTTGTTTTGCCGTTAACAAACGGATCTATCACTCATACAAATTAATTACTATGGCAAAGTTACCCAAGTTTATGATCGCAGATGATCCTGTTACGGATCCCGATAATGAATATATATTTCACACGGAAGAACCCCGTTTCTTTGCTAAACGTGTGGAAGAAGACGAGGAGAAAGCATACATAGACATCGTTCATGAGGTAGATAATGTGGATGTTTTCTTCAAGGATGCTCCTGAGAAAAAGGCCATACTGCTGGAAAAGCTGGAAGAATGGTACTACTCTTACATGGAATGGCTGGAAGAAGATGAGTTTGAGGAAGAGGAAGAAGATGATGAGGAATAGTCTGCATGGAAGATATTTAAAGGAAGTCGGTCAATAGACCGGCTTTTTTTATAGACCATATGCAGGCCATATTTATAATATATAAAACAATTGAAATGGAGTACAGACAACTAGGAGGATCAGGATTAAGAGTACCTGTTTTAAGCTTTGGAACTGCTACTTTTGGTGGTGGCAATGAGTTCTTCAAGGCATGGGGTGCTACCCAGGCAGATGAGGCCAAACGATTGGTAAATCTTTGTCTGGATGCAGGTGTTAACCTGTTTGATACGGCGAACGTTTATTCGGCAGGAGCATCGGAAGAAATATTGGGTAAAGCACTGGCCGGGATCCGGAATAAGGTGTTAATTTCTACAAAGGCTACTTTCCCTTTAGGGGATGGGATTAATGATTATGGATCTTCCCGGTTCAACCTGGTCAAGTCTTGCGAAGAGAGCTTGAAGAGGTTAAATACGGATCATATTGATGTTTATCATCTGCATGGTTTTGATGCTAATACACCTGTAGAAGAAACATTAAGTGCATTAAACAACCTGGTACAAAGCGGAAAGGTGCGATATATAGCATGTTCCAATTTCTCCGGCTGGCACCTGATGAAGTCATTATCTGTTTCTGAAAGATATGGATGGGCGAAATACATCGCCCATCAGGCGTATTATTCTTTGCTGAACCGTGATTTTGAATGGGAGTTAATGCCGCTGGCTATTGACCAGCATGTAGGAACGATTGTATGGAGTCCTTTAGCCGCAGGTCGCTTAAGTGGTAAGTATAAGCGTGATCAACCTTTGCCGGAAAATGCAAGGGTTGCACAGGGCGGCAGTCCTATTCCGGAGTCCGCTGTTTCAAACGAAGTCTTCTATAATATTATTGATGTACTGGAAGAGGTAGCCGCTGAAACGGGGAAGACCGTTGCACAAGTATCCCTGAATTGGTTATTACAGCGTCCAACAGTATCAAATATTATAATTGGTGCGAGAAATGAAGAACAGTTAAAGTTGAACCTGGCATCTGTAGGGTGGAACCTAACATTAGAACAGGTGAAAAGACTGGATGCGGTTAGTGAAGTGCCCCCGGTATATCCTTATTGGCATCAGCGGGAATTCCCGATGTTAAATGCCGCCCCAAAGCTTTATCCACAATAACAAAAAGGCTGTCACCGTTGTTATAGATACGGTGACAGTCTTTTTCCATATATAGCAATTTGTGTATATGATTTCACTGATATTAATGGCATAGTTTTTTCATTAATGTATCGATTACAGCCACACAAAAACATTAGCTATTATATGATTAATATTCAAAAATTTCTGGAAGAATTTAAGGAACAATATGTTGATAACGAAGCAACAGGAATGACGATGGAGTCTGAGTTTAAATCCTTTTCCTCCTGGGATTCTCTAACGGCTATATCACTCCTTGCAGAAATTAAGTACAGGTATAATGTAGATATTGAGGAAGATGATTTAAATCGTTGTTCCCGGGTTGCTGATGTATACCACCTTATTGAGAAAAAAATTGCACATGCATAGTGCCTATATAATAGACACAACCTACTTTTTACCTGAAATTTTAATAGATAATGAGAGAATAAATGCAGAACATCCGGAATGGTCTGTAGATAAAATAAGTGCTAAAACAGGCATTGAAAAACGATACTACGCAAAGGAGGATCAGACCAGTGGTGATCTGGCATATATCGCCGCAGAGCAATTTTTTGAGAAGGGGATTATTGAAAAGAGTAAGGTTGATTTTCTCATTTTATGTACCCAGAGTCCGGATTATTTTTTGCCTACCACTGCCTGCATTCTTCAGGATCGGCTGGGACTCAGTAAAGGTATTGGTGCATTTGACTTTAACCTCGGATGTTCGGGATTTGTGTATGGACTGGGAATAGCCAAAGGATTGGTTAGCAGCGGTCAGGCAAAGAATGTATTACTGATTACAGCAGAAACATATTCCAGGTTTATTAACCCCAACGATAAAAAGAATAAAACCATTTTTGGTGACGCTGCCACAGCAACATTAATATCCTCAGAACCGGTATTGGGAAAGCCGGTGGGTAAAATCCTGCACTTCTCTTATGGAACAGACGGTTCCGGAGCTAAACACCTGATAGTTAAAAACGGTGCATTAAGAAATATGCAAAAGGGAAATGCTGCTGATGTGTATGTCGCGGATGAGTTTTACTCGAATGACGATTACCTGTTTATGGATGGAAAACAGATTTTTGATTTTACAGTGTTCAATGTTCCAGGACTGGTAAATAATTGTCTGCAGAAAAATGAAGTTACTCTGGAAGATATAGATCTGTATATATTTCATCAGGCCAATGAATTTATGCTTGATAGGGTACGGCGAATGTGTAAGATTCCTGCTGAGAAATTTTACATCTTTATCAAGGATACCGGTAACACCGTTTCTTCTACAATTCCTATCGCATTAAATCATGCACTGGAAAATAATGTGATCAGTAAGGGGAATAAAGTTCTTCTATGTGGTTTTGGTGTAGGACTTTCAATGGGAGCCACGCTTCTTGAATATTAATCGAATTTGATATGAGACATTTCCTTCCGGAAAGCTTAATTCAAGAGTCATAAAATAAATAGTTGTACCCAATGATACTGCTCACTGAATTATTTGTAAGGCAGGCTGGATATAAAGTAGCCTTTAAAAATTCTGACACCGGGCAGCTTTAGCAAGAACGAAACTACAAAGTATTTGACCCAAAATCTCTATCAATTCAACCTTGACTGTCTATATTTTTCCAAAGGCATAGCGACTACCTTATTTAGTAAATAAGCGAAAATAATTGTAAGCAAAACCTTGACCCAACCAATTTTTAAAAGTGTAAATGGAAGTCCTCCGCAAAAGAGAAAAACCAATATATGAGAGATATATACAGGATAGGATAATTCACCGATTTGATTGTCGAGTTTATTCTTTTTTAGAAAATTAAACAATAAAGGAATAGATAAGGTAATAGATAAAAAGTAACCGAGTTCTCTATATGAAAATGGTAAATAATCCGCTTTAGATGCGGGTAGATAAGAAAATGAAGTTGTAAAAGCAATTATAAAAGCAAAAGTAAATATGTTAATATATTTATTCAGCGATATACTTTTTATTCTTAAATATCCCCGATATCCTAGATAACCAAATAAAAAGAACATAATTTCTGTTGGGAAAAAACGATACGTCCATGGATCATTTTTAAGATGAAGCTGATTATAAAGGAAAAGTCTTAGCAATAATGACATTAAAATTAGTGGAATTACTACCTTGAATCCTTTTCTCAAAATAAAAGGGGCTATTAAATAAAATGTAAGCTCAAGACCAAGTGTCCAGGCCTGTGTAATAAATAAAAAAGAATAGAGTGGAGGGTTGGCATTTCGAAAATCTTGAGTAAAGAATAAGTTGCCATTTTCGGGATTAATACCTAAAAACATGACTATATCTTGTCCAAAAATAATGATGTTAGTTAACACTAAATAGAAGAAAGAAAAAATATTGGTCTTTACAGATAAATAACTTTCAAAAGTCAGTAATACGTGCCCTTTCGTTAATATTACTATCGCAATACTCGTAAATAAAGTTCCTAATAATACAGCCCAATAAATAGGATACAACCTTAGAAATCTATTAGTTATAAAGAGTTTATATGAATTATTTTGGCCAACATATTTTTCATTTATTATTAGGGACATGTAGAATCCAGATATAATATAAAATGACTGCACTGCAACTTGTCCACCTACCAAATGCAATTTACCAATACTTGCTCCGTGGGCAGCGAGGACGGCTAAAGCCAATAGAAGTCTTAATATTCCCATACAAGGTTTTAATTATTAAAATAAAGTAGGTCCATGCCAATGATCCTCGTGGATGGGTTATATAATCGATAACATTCCAGGTTTCACTTTAGGGAAATTCCACCAGGATCTCCAATAACAGGACCCTAACAACCAAGGATCAATCAAAAGTGATTTATTTGCATGTTTTATGACCATTGAGGCATGACCAAGAACTTTAAACCAGAGTTCATTTTCTCATTTCAATTTAAGATCAAATATATATAAACCTATCTGTAATCAATATCTTATATTTCATAGTTTGGCATATAATGGCCTGCTGAAGGAGGAAGTTTCTCTGGAAGATGTGGATTTTCAGGCCCATGAGTTTATACTCAATCAGTTACGCTGAACGAGGAAGTTTCCCAATGAGAAATTCTATGTATTTATGAGAGATAGTGGCAATACGTCTCAATGCCATATTGCATTGGTGTTGACTGAATTAGACACTTTTTGAACGATATAGGGCAGTCTTCTTCCAAATTCACTGGAGTAAAGAAACAGAAGAGTTTGATTAGATCTGATTTTGCAATTCAAATCACCTGGTTTGGGACCATTATCTGTATGGGATACCTATAGCCAAAATTGGTTGGCTGCAGGTATCTGTGCAAAGCTTAGGAAATTGATTACGAAATGAAGAATATTGTGTTTGTAAGGGGGTCAAGCGAAAGAGTAAGCTTGCAACAATTTATAATTTTACGATCTCTACCCTGCGATTTTTAGCTTTGCCATTCTCTGTATTATTATCTGAAAGAGGCTTGGTTTCTCCCCATCCTTTGTAGGAGAGTCGGGTTTTATCTATTCCTTCTATAATAAGAGCATCCATCACTGATTTGGCTCTATTCTCTGAAAGCGTTTTATTTGCTATAGGTGTTCCTGCATTGTCGGTATGTCCTTCAACGCTTATTTTAAGAGAGTGATCCGATCTAAGCATTTCTGCAACCTGGTCAATGGTTTTTTGAGATTCAGACTTAATATCCGATTTGCCGGTTTCAAAGTTGATATAAAGCGTAATGGATCCATTTTTATTTATTGTATCCAATAGGTCACTGGCATTTATATCCTGCTGCATACCTTCAATTTCGAGTATAGTAAGTTCGAAATTGCCAAGATTCTGTCCAGCCATGTCCATAACTACAATCCAGATGTCTTTACCAGATGATTTAGTGAAAAACGTTGCCAGGCCAGCATCCTTATTATAATATATTTTTTTCCCTCCTATCTTTAGTACGGCATTCTCGAAATTTTTTACAATCTGAAAATAGGAGGGAGCAGGAACTCCGCTTTCATTGTTGTAAGCATATTGAATAAATGTTTTTGTGCCTTCTTTCGTTTCTGATTTATCCTGCGCTGTTGGTATTGCGAATTCATCATAATTTTTGGAGCATCCTGCAATAACTGTATTGGGCATCCTGTTGAACATTGGACTGTCTTTACAACCCTCTGTATCTTCCTGCGCAAATGCCGGAATTAAAAAAACAATTGCCAGTATGAAAATGAATATCGCTTTTTTCATTTATGGTATTTTGAGATTATTCAATGTTGTACCAACAGCCCCCGGTGTTACCAGGTCTGGTATATCTCCCGTGATCCGGTGAGGTACATATCCTGATATCCGGCCATGGCTTCTGTCATTTTCTTCATTGCTTCAGTGTCCTGTTTGTATTTCTCCCAGCTATTTTCGTAAGCGGTAAGACTTTCATATTGGCTTACCATTATAACTCTGTTATATTGACCAGTCATATCAGTCATTATGTTAACCAGTTCTTCGTTACCGGTCATTACTTCTTTAAACAATTTTGCCAGTTTTGAAGCATTACCGGGTTTACAAATAAAGATATCATGTACAATGACCATAATTAATTTTTTAAGGAGGAATTAATAATTTTGATGATATGCTTCCCAGGCATATACTTATATTTCCATCATATGAAGTTATAGACCCGGCAAAGCAGTATCCTGAAGTTTAACAAAAACCCGGCGATTTAGTTCTTGAATATTTTGTAAAGCGTACTATTTGTCAATAAAAAACTGAAGATAACATTGCACAAAAATTTAAGATTACCGCAACTAAAGACGAACAGCCCTTTAGGTAGCGGGTCAGACATCTGACAATACTCCTTTAGTTTCGCCCTTTGTTCACCCGGCAGGGATGCGATAGAAGAATGGGGCTAAATAGAAGTACTCATTTAATGCGAATAATGCTTCTTCGAAGCAGCCTTTTATTATTTTATCTGTCCCAGATATAAGCTGTTTGTGCATAATATGCTATTCCCGGCTTTAAATGAGAGGTACGTTTCTATCACTATTCCCTTCCACAAATCGTGGGGGAATTTTAATACATCCGTTCCTGTTTTTCTTTCAGCACCATATAAATTATACACTGCTTCCTTTAAGGAAGGTGCATAAGCTATCAATATTACACGATCATTGTAATGCTTATAACTCTGATCGGGTGTCCATGAAAATCTTAATTGATCTCCTTCTACCATCACAGATGCGTTGATCCCTTCTGTACTCATTGGTCCCTCGGTAAATCTTACGTTTGGATAATCTATCTGGTAATCGGGATATTGTCCTATAACCGCATTTTTAAATTGATAAGAGGAAGCTAAATTATTAGGGGTTTTTGATGTTCCTGTAGATGAATATTGAAAGCCAACGTTTATCAAATCTGTAAAATACGGATGTAAAAAATCAGTTACTGCCTTCATCTTTCGCAGTGGAGTAAGCTGTTTTTCTGAAAGCGGTTTATTGCTCTTTTGACGGCGCGAACGGAGAACATATTGGCCCCTGAGCATATAACCATTTAGAGGACCTAATACGCCAGATATGCCTCCTAAAATGCCATTTTTTAAACGTGCCATTGTAATCTGTATTGAAGGGTTAAAGCATGGGTTATTATAGACTGATACTATTTCCAGGGAGTAATGATAGTTACCAGGCTAACACTGGCAATTTAGTGAATATCGGAGACTATTTCTTGTCTGGTTTAGTTATAATAAACAGGTACTAAACAACAGGTAAGCAGTAGATAAACGGGAGGTAAACAGGTGTTACCTGAACTAACACCTGTTTACCTCCCGTTTACCTGCTGCTTAGTACCTGTTTACTATACTTCCCTCATAAGAAAATACAGCATTCCATTAAATGATAACCCCAGCTAATTGTAACCGGGTTTGTCATTTTTCATGCATTCGTTAGTTTGTAAATTGCATGTTTATTTTCCTCATATAGGAATAGGTGAGCAGTATCAATAAACTTAGAAGATAGGGTATTCTATATCTTGCCGCAGCTACTGGTTATTATGTTGATTGAACAACACACTTATTTTACTGGAATATACTTTGACTAATTTAAAAGAAACAATGTTTTGCAATAAGAAGCCCTATCAAAATATGGCTTTCAGGTAATAAAGATCAATCGTGATATGTTGGTTCTGCATGGTGGTTCACTAAGATGACTGAGTTTTACATATTCGCCGTAAAAGTGAAATTTAGCAACTATAAATCAATAGGGTAGACCAATGTGACAACCAGTAGGGTAAAAACACCGAAGACGCCGGTAAAACCTGCGCCTTCGAGAAAAATTTGTAGCCCGGACAAGAATCGAACTTGTATCTAAAGTTTAGGAAACTTCTATTCTATCCATTGAACTACCGGGCCCTTCCGGATCTTTTAAATCCTAAAGTGGAGTGCAAAAGTAAACGTTTTTTGCAAATTACGTGCACACTCCTGAAATTTTGACTATCAGCTATATATTTTCTCTACCAGATTCATGTACTTCTCCATAATCACTTTACGTTTCACCTTCAGTGTAGGAGACATTTCCCCTCCGCTCACAGTCCATTCATTTGGAAGCAGTTCAAATTTCTTGATCTGTTCTATATGACTGAAATACTGGTTGTATTTATCTAATATATGCTGATAAAATCCAAGTACATCCTGGCTTTTCAGTAATTCCCCGCGCGAATCAGCCGTTATGCCCTTTTTAGCCGCCCAGCGTTCCAGTTGGGCAAAAGAGGGTACTATCAGTGCACCGGTAAACTTCCGTCCTTCACCTACTACCATAATCTGTTCTATGAAGGCAGATTCCTTGAATTTATTTTCAATAGGCTGTGGGGCAACAAATTTACCACCAGAGGTTTTGAAGAGTTCCTTTTTGCGGTCTGTGATTTTCAGAAACTTGTTGTTAACAAGCACCCCGATGTCTCCTGTATGGAACCAACCATCTATAATAGACTCTGCCGTCAGATCCGGACGCTTGTAGTAGCCCATTGTAACATTCGGGCCTTTGCACAGAATTTCTCCATCTTCTGCCAGCTTTACCTCAACATTGTTGATCAGAGGACCAACAGTACCAAACATCCGGTCCTTTACGTCTGTCCTGTTCACACTTATCACCGGCGATGTTTCAGTTAATCCATAGCCTTCCAGCACAGGAATGCGGGCTGCAGTGAAAATTTTCAGTAAACGTACCTGGCATGCTGCAGAACCAAGTACAACAGCATCTATATTTCCACCGAGCGCTTCCCTCCATTTATTAAAAATCAGTTTATTGGCGATAGATAACTGCAGGTTATACCATCCTCCCATCGGTTTGTTGATCTCGTATTTCTTACCCAGTTCTACCGCCCAGAAGAACAAAGCACGTTTGATTCCCTTTAATTCAAGCCCTTTGGCCATGATCCTTTCATATACTTTTTCCAGCAGGCGGGGTACCGTAGTAAAGATAGTAGGCTTTACCTCACGCAGATTATCTCCGATGGTATCCATACTTTCTGCATAATAAATAGGCACTCCACCTGTCAGGTAAACATAGGAAACCATACGTTCAAAAATATGATTCAATGGCAGGAAACTCAATGCACGGGCATCCTGACTAACAGGCAGGTAAGGGGCACAAGCTGTAACATTGCTCATGATATTGCGATGGCTCAGCATTACTCCTTTGGGAGTGCCGGTAGTACCGGATGTATATATGATCGTTACCAGCTGTTCAGGATCAATGTTCTTCTTGATCTCCTCTATCCTGGAAAAATCTTCTTCTTTTGCCATGGCAGGGATTTCTGACCAATGCCTTACCCCTTCTATCTTACTGAATGAAAAAATCTCTTTTAACAGGGGAAGTTTATGACGGAAAGGAGTGATTTTATCAAACATCTCCTTATCACTTACAAACAGAATGCGTGCTCCAGCATCATTCAATACAAATTCAAGCTCATGTTCACTGAGTGTTGGGTAAATAGGAGTGAGTACAGCACCTGCCTGCTGACAGGCAAGATCTGTTAAAATCCACTCTGGGCGGTTGGGAGACACAATCGCTATTTTGTCTGTGCCCTCGGGAGTAGTATCTCCTTTACCAATTCCCATTTGTAATAACCCAGCACTGAACCGCAGCGTAAGATCTGCTACTTCCTGTGTCGAATACTTTTTCCAAACGTTGTTTTCCTTTCCTACCAGCATATCTGATTTAGGATAGTGCTTAAGCTGATAGTCGATTACATCAAATAATCTTAGTGGCTGCTCCATGTTGTTTCTTTAATAAAAATAATGCTGGATTCAGAGTCCTCTACGATGTTTCTCTTCCTGCAACTTATCATATTCCCTCACCGTATCACCAAAAGGATCACGATGCCATGCGTGAAAATATTGAAAAGCAAGACCTAATCCCCAACCCAGTGCAGGCCATACAGGCCAGGGAGTAACTGAGAAGTTGTGTGATGTAAGGAACCAGATGGCCCAGAGGAATGCATTTATAACAAGATAGATCATCAAATGGGTTCTGAATCTGGATCTGGACTTAGCTATTTGCCAGAGACGTTCATCCCGTTGAGAAGTTGTTTCCATATGCATTAGTTTTTAAACGTAGATATAACTAAATATAGAGATTTTTCCCTGAATATATCAGGATCATCTTTTAACAGGGTTAATTACAGGAAAATGAAGGCATATCCACAACTGCTGCGCCATTTCAGCAAAACAGGCTAATTTTGAATCAGACCCAAACAGACAAACAGCCTTAATACTAATACAGCATTCCAGGATTTCCACGAATTACACAAGAACCTTATTGAGAAAAGTTATGACTGCACCTATAGTGCGAAAAATTGTGTCTTAATGGTTATTTAATTGATGAAACCCAGGGCATTTTGTTTAATAATGCACTCACCTGTCCCTGGTGATAATTAATCTTTATCAAAAGGGACTGGTGAGCTGGTTCTTTTATTATTATCTGCGTGATTTCCCCACGTTGGGTAATAATCCCGTTAACAATCCAATTAATGGCAGGTAAGCACATACCTGGAAAACATATCCAATGCTTGTATGATCCGCCAGTTGGCCAAGTACAGCAGATCCTACTCCTCCCATTCCAAATGCCAATCCAAAGAAAAGTCCGGCAATCATACCTACATTACCCGGCACCAGTTCCTGTGCATATACAAGTATGGCAGAAAATGCTGAAGAAAGGATCACACCAATGAATACACTGAGTACAGATGTCCACAGGAGATTGGCATGTGGGAGCAACAATGAGAAAGGTGCTACGCCAAGAATGGAAATCCAGATCACATATTTACGGCCTATACGATCACCTACCGGTCCACCGATAAAGGTTCCTGCTGCAATGGAAAATAAAAATATAAACAAATATACCTGGGCACTCTGTATAGAAAGATGAAATTTATCAATGAGATAAAAAGTATAATAGCTGGTCATACTCGCCATGTAAAAATATTTGGAGAATACCAGGATCAGCAGGATTCCCAATGCAAAAGCAACCTTGCTTTTAGGGAGTTGTACATGTGTTACGCCACTTCCACTCTTAGATTTACCCCTGATACGATACGTATTTTTCTTATACCATCCACCAATATTCAGCATCACCACAATAGCAAGGATAGCCCCCAGTGAAAACCAGCTAATGCTGGATTGTCCTTTAGGAACGATGATCATAGCTGCAAATAGCGGTCCCAGAGAACTACCGGCATTGCCACCCAACTGGAAAAGCGATTGGGCCATACCATGTCGCCCGCCTGATGCCATATAAGCCAGCCGGGATGCCTCCGGATGAAATACTGAAGACCCAACTCCTACCAGCGCGACTGACATCAATACAAGATAAAAGTGATGCGCCTGCGACAGGCTTATGAGCCCCAGTAAGGTAAAGCCCATCCCTATTGCCAGTGAATATGGCTTGGGATTCTTATCAGTATATAAACCTACCAGTGGTTGTAATAAGGAAGCGGTCAATTGATAGGTAAGCGTTATTAGTCCGATCTGGCTGAAAGTAAGATGTAATGAATCCTTTATCAGAGGATAAATAGCTGGTATCAGAGATTGAATAGTATCGTTGATGAGGTGAGAAAAACTAAGTGCCAGCAATACAGAGAACACTGTTTTTTCTGCTACTTTCTGTGCTTCACTTTTTTTCGTTTCGTCCGGGATTATCTTTTCCATAGTTGTGGATATTATTTCTTTGTTGATTCTTCGTCTATGTGTTGGGTAATACGTTGCGCCCATTGCCAGGCCTTTTGTCCGTCCTGGGCAATGATGCTGTTCAGCAGATTTTTGTGCAGTTGCTGAGTAGCCTTAAATGTATCAGTGGTATTGAACAATTCAACGAAACGCTTTTTAAGATGACTGGCCACCGTTTTATACAGATCAGACAGGATACTGTTTCCCGAAGCCTCCGCAATGCTCACATGAAAATCAATATCCGCCTGGATACATTCTTCTACCAGGTTGGCAATACCGGCATCCTTCCGTCTTTTAAGATGATGTTCCATCTTTTCAAGATCTGCGGCACTGCGGTTATGGGCAGCTTTCTGTGCAATTTTCAATTCCAGTAACTGACGGACTTCATCCAGATCTGCAAACTGTGCCCGTTTCAGCCGTTGCGGAAGGGGTTCTTCAATTCCAGGATTTTCTTCAACAAAGGTTCCCAGGCCCTGTTGTACCCGCACCACCCCTCCGTTTGCCAGAATACGAACGGCTTCCCGGATGGTAGAACGCCCTACGCCAAACTCCTGCATCAGGGCTGGTTCCGTTGGCAGTTTCTCCGCCGGCTTATAGGTACCACGCGATATCTGCTCCTGCAGCCTATGTGCTACCTCATCGGCAAGGCTGTTTCTTTTAATAGGTGTTGATTGCATATTCATCATATCATCAGATGATTACAAAGGTAATTAATCTCTCCACATCCTCACACCTTTTTTTATTTATCTTTGCGCCTCTTATATTGGATGAAGCCCTTTATAAGTGTGTTCCACCGGAATTTTAAACATGATTTACAGATGAAAGCATTTAATTTATTTATTCTATATCGCTTACCACTTGGTATTGTTTTGTTGTTGGGCGGTGTTGCGCTGGGTTTTACAGTTGGCTGGTGGGAAGCCACTATTCCATTGCTGCTGGCTGTAGTATGCCTGGTTACGCATTTTATGTTCGGCCCTATGCGAATTGTTCAGGAGGCTGTAGAGGCTGGCAATATCGACGTAGCAATGAACTTAATGAACAAAGTTGCTTTCCCGAAGTTGCTGTATAAGCCAATCCGTTCTGTATATTATTTTATGCAGAGCAACCTGGCCATGTATAATAAAGATCTGGACAAGGCAGAAGCTACCATTCGTCAGAGTATTGCTTCCGGCAGTCCCATGAAAGAATATGAGGGTATGCAGTACTTCCAGCTGGGAACAATCTCCTACCAGAAAAATGATCTCAAAACGGCCGATCAGAACCTTAGAAAGGCTGTAAAAATGGGGCTTCCTGATAAAGAGAACACCGCTGCAGCATTACTAACCCTTGCTTCCATTGCTATGAGCCGCCGGGATTTTAAATCCGCTAAAGACTACTTCCGCAGGGCAAAAGCACAAAAGCCAACTACTGCTCAGATAGTAAGCCAGATAAAAGAGATGGATAAATACATTTCCAGAATGCCTGGTTGATAATGATAGAAAGGAAGTGATGTATAATAAATAATTAACCTTTATTTTTGTAAAAATACATCCCCCTCATGTTCAACTTCAGCTTTAACGAGATACTGGCAGTTACCTTTACACTCTTCGCAGTGATTGATGTTGTAGGTTCTATACCTGTACTGATATCTCTTAAAGAGAAACTTGGACATATTGATTCCGGCAAGGCTACAGCAGCCTCCGGATTTCTGATGGTACTCTTCCTGCTGGTGGGGGAACCATTCCTGAAAGTGTTGAGTGTGGACGTACATTCTTTTGCCGTAGCAGGTTCTATTGTAATATTCGTGATAAGCCTGGAAATGATCCTTGGTGTAGAGTTCTTTAAAAGCGAAAAAGATAGTAAAACAGGTAGCCTGATTCCCATAGCCTTCCCGCTGATAGCCGGTTCAGGTACACTTACCACTATCATGTCGCTCAAAGCGAACTACAGTGCTTACAATATTTTCGCGGGGATCCTGCTCAATCTGGTGATCATATATGTAGTATTACGCTCTCTAAGCTGGATAGAACGAATTCTGGGTAAAGCCGGACTGATGGTGGTACGTAAATTCTTTGGAGTTATCCTGCTGGCTATTGCAGTCAAAATCTTTAAAAGTAATCTTAACTTCTAAATAGGAGGAAAATAAGTGAACCACGCTTTTGCTATTAATCACCAAAAACGTTAGTTTTGCCTTCCTCTACCGGTATTATAACCGGAAATTGGCCTCGTAGTACAATGGATAGTATAAGAGTTTCCGAAGCTCCTGATACAAGTTCGATTCTTGTCGAGGCTACAAATAGAAAAAGCCAATTCTGATTTAATCAGAATTGGCTTTTTCTATTTAATGATCACAAGTTTTAATTAGCAGGGGAAGAGTTGATGCCCCATTTAACAGCGATATTATGTTTTTTTGCATAAGCTTTGCCAAGAGTGGTTAGCTTTTCAAATAATTCTTCAAATTTAGTATTGTATTTATCATGAATGGACTGTCCCTTTAACTGTATCTGTTCCCTGGGCGCGCCTTCATCATACATCTTTGCAAGCTCACTGTATTCGTTTTTATAGATGGCCAGCACATATTCATTTAAAGAAGTCGAAGTTTGAATCATCTCTTTTGTATCCTCTGTTTTTATCAGCTTGTTAAGCTTTTTAAGATTTTCTTCTATGAAATGAATTTTCAAATCAATAGTTTCTTTCCTGGTCATGGCAACTACCTGAGTTTTGCTGCCTTCCGCCAGCTTTGCAGACGGAGATTCCAACTCATTCATCAGGCCATCACCCGAAATACCAGTGATCATATTACAGTTTAAAACAGCAATATCAAAATTCATTTCAGGGCTTACCAGATTACAGGCTGTAAGTACCTGACAGGTAAGAAGGAACAGAATAAAAGCCTTTTTAACGGACATAGATATACTCTTTTTTGATGGCAATAAAGATAGTGAGATCACTGCATATCATCTATATCCTGGTTTATATTGTTTTTTATTTTGAACTCAGATCAGCCCGATAGGCAAGAATTTCACTCCACCTGCTTTCAACACATTTTGCATAATCCTGTAGAAAGCGATCCCATGAGCCGTCTCCATTTACCGCACTATACCTTTCAGGAAGCGGTTTCCTGTACCCGGCGGCTAATTCTTTTAACCCATTCTTTAGCCTGGTTGCAGTTATAATCTGCGGTGCACCAGAATTATTTGCCTGGTAAACGGCAACACTTTCATTTCCTTCTACCCACACTTTCTTTAATTTACTTGCAAGCTCCATTACATTCCCAATCATACCTGGTTTGGGATACATATGATTAATCAGAATCTTATCGGCCCAATCGGAAAGTTTTACAGTACTGAGCGAGTCATTATAATCAAAATAGGAAGATGAGCCTCTGTCAGTCAGGTAAATGGCTACCGATTTATTCCAATCCGTATTATGTTCAGTGCCAAGGTTCCCCCGCGCGTCAAGAGATTCCCAACTGGCAGGCCCCTCTGTAATGTGGTACCCTCCGGCATCGGGGCCCGACTGAATATCATATACCCGCCATGACCAATCGCCTTTGTGATATTTCTTCGCATGAGTCATTAATGCTTTTTCGAACTCTAAAACCCGGTCCATTTTTGGGAAAACTCTCGTTGCATTGAGAACATTTTTTTGTGCCATTCCCATCAAAGGAATAAGCATAACAAAAAGGAGAAACTTTTTCATTGAGGAATTTTTGAAGTTTAAGAAATTTGGGGAGTCTAATAGGAGGATACAATTAACCAAAAGGTAACATAATAAACTATAGCCGGGTGATTTAAGTTTTTAGACAGCATACACAGGGTATCTCTCAGCGAAACTGGTATTATGCTCTATTTAGCTTTCGGGTCCAATAACTCATCTGCCCACGTGAAATAATAAAATAGATAATTTGCCTTATTAAAGTATACATGAAATGTGTTATATTAGATCAAATGAGTGCAAAAAAACATCCTACAAAAGAGGAATTAATGTCATTGCTGCAAATGTTAAACATGTTTCATCCTGTAGGTAAGGGAATTGAACAGTACTTGTTGAAAAATGTTTATTGCTGCAATATTCTAAAGGGCAAGTATTTGTTGCGAGACGGTGAAATATCCCATAGCCTCTATTTTATCCAAAAAGGAGTATTAAGGGGTTTTATCAAAGAAGAAAATAAAGAAATCACCACATGGCTTGCCACAGAAAATGAAATGGCAGCCGGTATCCGCAGCTTTTTATTGCAGGCGGCTACCACGGAAAATATCCAGGCGATTGAAGATTGTGAGTTGCTGACTATTGATTTTTCCGATTTGAATAAAATGTACCAGAAGTATCCTTCATTTAATATTGTTGGCCGGAAAATAACGGAATATCATTATATACAGGCCGAAAACAGGGCATATATTACCCGGCTACACGATGCAGAAAAAAAATACGCGTATTTTCTGGAGTTCTATTCCCACCTTGCCAACAGGGTACAGCTTACCTATGTAGCCTCCTTTTTGGGCATAACCATCGAAACATTAAGTCGGGTAAGGGCCAAAACTTCCACACGAAAAAAATTGAAATAACCGGTATTTGGCAAATAAATGTCACTATTACAATTAAAAGTTTTTGATATATATCAAATAAAACTACCCTAACCGCCTGTTTTATTCATCTGAAGAAAATCCTTCAAAGCCTTTCTGCATTTGCTTTGTAGATTCGAAACCCGATATTTAAATTCGACAAGTGCCTTTAAACCCCCTCTTCAGGGGGTAGTGATGTTTCATTAATTCTTTCTAATTTTCAACTGCAATAGAACCTTGTTGCAAATGTTTTGGAGAGGCAGATGAAGTATTGTCATGAAAAAGAGAAGAGGATAAACCAACTCAATATGAGCTACTGTCGCACATTTAAAACCAATTTACTTTTATAAAATGTAAGTATCTATATACCTATACCTGTACCTATGCATATACCTATGAAAATCCTATATCTACACCTATCCCTATGAAAAGGGCACCTGTACTGTACATACTGGTTCACTTTTTAACAACCAGTTGTTTATTTGCTCTGGCAGGAACATGGCACCAGGAAAATATGATTTTCAATCTTCCTCATTCGGAGCCTGTTCCCTGCTGGGTAAAGTTTATAGATTGGGGTCATCCCAATGTTTACCATTAAAGCATGCAATGAAAATGAAGTTCATGATTTCTTTTTCTTAATCCATCAACAAATGTCCCTTGAATTAAGCCAAAAGTTAACCTTAACCCACAGCCGTGGAGACGAAGAGGATAATATAGTTCTCTGTGCGTCTCTGCGGTCTTTAATTCACAGAGATGCAGGAGCAAATCCGAATTATTATGGGGGATAAAACAGCCAATCAGGCAATTTGCTAAAATCAATTACTTGGTTAGATAATTGTTCTGTTCTGGCTGAAAAGGCTACTAATATGGTAGCCTTTTTCAATCAGGTTATTTAAGCGGACTTCAATTTTTTCCCAATAGCAATGAGATGAAATGGATCTGCAAAACCTACACCTAAAAGTTCATAATTAAAATACGAGAAAATTTGTGCGAGAAGCTCGCTTGAAAACACATGATGATGTATACATCTGTTCTCTACATTCTTTAAACAGAGCTCTTTAAAAGAAGCCAGATCACCAGATTGTTTGTTTCTTGATAAGTCATGCAATCTTAGAATTTCTTCCAGGTGAGTCATGTCATCTTCCCGGGTATCATTTTCAAAATCTTTAATAAGATGTTCTATGGTTGTGATTGGACGTTTATGATCAAAAGTATACTTCGGATGGGGTAATACTAATAAAAGAGTACCATCCTGTTTTAATACTCTCGACCATTCCTGAACAGCTTTCAATGGATTTGCAAAATGTTCCAGATTGTGACAGGATAAAACGAAGTCGTAAGATGCATCCTTAATTTCCTGTAAATTAGTACCCTCACATATATACTGATAACCTATTTTATCATCTGCATATTTATAATTATTCCCCTGTTGGATCTTGCCTTCCCATACAGTCTCTGCTGAGAAATTTACACCATCAATTATTGAGGCATATTTATAAACTGGTAAAAATCTGCCCTCTTGAAAAATTACACTTGGTCCACCTACCTCTAACCCTTTTTTATTCTCAAATAGATTTTTATTATTAGAAAAAATCGGCAGGGTTGGACCAAAAAGAATTTTTTTGGCTCTCCGGATCATTCGTCGGGCATAGTCTGTTATCATATAAGAAATTTAACAGTTTTTTAATTGTTTATCCCGTAATATACTTAGGATCAAATAAAATAATCTAAAAGGTCGCAATATATTAAACTTTGATTACCTCACCTACATGAAATTATCAAACCAGATAAGGATATCTCATACACCAGAGCCGGCCTGGTTTTGATATTTGTCTGACTAATTTAAATGTGTAACTTGACCATATAATGAGTTACACCGAATACCTTCCTCATCCCGCTTTACAAAGCTATATTGATGCTTACTGGACTGTTCGCATTGATTGGAAAGGAACACCCTATTCACACCGTGTACTACCTGATTGTTGCGCCGATATAATTTACAATACAGATGAAAGCTTCCTGGTGGGTACAATGACTACTTTCAAAGATACCTTCCAGACAGCCGGTTCCTCTACAATCGGTATCCGTTTTAAACCAGGAGGCATTGCTGCCTTTTACCGCTTAGATCTGAATGAATTTACTGACCAGAGAATTCCTTATCAGGATAAAGAACTTGCTGAAATTATACATCGGAACATAGATCTTAGGAAAAACCTTGATCGTTATTTCCTGAATAAACTTAATACACAACATCTTCCTTTGTCTGCAGTGATAGGGGATATTACAAAATTCAAGGGGCAACTCCGTGTGGCGGATCTGATAAGCAGACACGCTATGAGCGAACGGAAGCTTGAACGGCTTTTTAAACAACATACCGGTGTGAGCGTAAAAGGAATGATCCGGCTGGTGAGATTTACGAATGCACTTGATGCAATCAGAAATAATTCAGCCGGTGCTAATCTTACGCAGATTGCTTATGCAGCTGGCTACTACGACCAGGCACATCTATGTAATGAGGTGAAGGCTTATACTGGTCTTACACCTGCTCAATTATAAAATTGCCGGATTTTTCCAAGTTCCCGGGCTGGCAGGATTTTAGCTTTGCGGGATAAAAATCAGAAATTATGGAATCATTATCGCCTAACATGTATGTGCATGACGTGAAAAGCACCATGGAATTCTATCAGATCTTAGGATTTAAGCCTGTTATGACTGTGCCCGAAAATGATGAACAACCCATCTGGGCAATGATGAAGAATGGTAATGTCTCTCTGATGTTTGAGGCTTTCAAAAGCATTGAAGGTCGCTTACCTGAGATCAGCAGGCAAATGGGAGGCTCCTTCTTACTATATTTAAATGTAAAAGATATCCGGGGCCTTTTTGAATCAATAAAGGGAAAAGTCACTGTACTCAGCGGATTGGAAACCACGTTTTACGGAGCCACGGAATTCGTTATTAAAGATTGCAATGGATATGTACTGACCTTTGCAGAACATGAATAAACATGAAAATATCTCTCCCTGTCCCATTACCGGGACAGGGGATTTCTTTATACCCCTCCAAGCCTGGATAAATCTTAAGTTGCTGTTAAATAGTTAGTTATATCCTATATATATGTTATAAAAACGTTATTTTGTTGTAAGGCAACCCTTCTTATCTGCACGATTTTTGATCTAACCCTAAAAACTATTACTTTTAATAGGCAACAGCCGTCTTTCACAGACCTGCTTTACAACTAAACCCGATCATTTAATGAACAGTTATAAACACTTTTCATTCGACTTATGGCTAACTTTAATTAAATCTCATCCTTCTTTTAAACAGGAACGGAACAGGTTCTTCTATGATAATTTTAATCAAAAGAATAAATCACTGGAAGAAGTAACCCGGATTTTCCGGCAGGTAGATTTGATGTGTAATGCGATTAATGAGAAAACGGGTAATAATCTGGAGGCAGAAGAAATGTACCTGATGGTAATTAGTGAAATGAACGATCATGAAAAGTCTTTTCACGATATAGACTTGTCTGCACTATACGATGAAATGGAACAGCTGGTCTTTAAATATTTACCTGTTATCTACTGTGATAATACCTCCAGCGCATTGAGCCGGTTAAAACAATCCGGAAATAATACGCTCAGCCTTCTGAGCAATACTGCGTTTATTAAGGGACGAACACTAAGGGAAGTATTAAAAAGGCTGGAAATTCATCACTTATTTGACTTTCAGTTATATTCAGATGAAGTTGGAATGTCTAAACCCAATCAGGAACTATTCCAGCTTATGATAAGAACAGTAACTTCGCACAGAAACGAAGAGAGCATTCAATTAAACGAGATCATTCATATTGGGGATAATATTAAAGCGGATATTGAAGGCGGTAGCATTGCCGGTATCAGCACACTCTTAATAAATTCAAATAATAAAAGTATTTTAAGTTTGTTTAACTAAAATTTTTAAAGCAAAGATTATATGGCAATTAACTTACAAAAGGGACAAAGAGAATCAATCAATTCTCCAAAATTTACAATTGGTCTGGGTTGGGATACAAACAATTCTTCCACGGGTACCAGCTTCGACCTTGATGCATCAGTTTTCATTCTCGGTGAAAATAAAAAGATACTTTCTGATCAACACTTTATTTTTTATAACAACGCTAAATCTCCCGGAGGTGCCGTAGAACATACCGGTGATAACCTCACAGGTGAAGGTGCTGGCGATGACGAACAAATCATTGTAGACCTTTCCAAAATCGATGCACAGGCTACTGAAATATGCGTAGTAGTAACTATTCATGAAGCGGAAAGCAGAAGGCAGAACTTTGGCCAGGTAAGAAATTCATTCGTTCGCATCTTTGATTCAGCTTCAAATGAAGTACTCCTGAAATACGAACTGGAAGAAGATTTCTCAATTGAAACAGCAGTAGAATTCGGCAGGATTTATAAACGCAATAATGAATGGAAATTTGAAGCAGTAGGTGTAGGTATGAAAGGTGGATTGCAGGATTATTTAAATAAATATAACTAACCCTAAAAAAATATTAGCATGGCTATCAATCTTCAGAAAGGTCAGAGAATATCGCTTGAAAAAAGCAATGGTACAAAACTGCAGTATGTTTGTGTAGGAATCAATTGGGGCGCAATTGAAAAGAAAGCCATGTTTGGTCTTTCCAAAACAAAAGAAGCCGTAGATCTGGATGCCAGTTGCGCATTATTTAACGAGCAGAAACAACCACTGGAAGTTGTATACTTTGGTAACCTGAGATCAAAAGATAATTCAGTAATACACAGTGGTGATGATCTTACCGGTGATGTAAATGGTGATGATGGTTTGGATAATGAAGTAATTACACTTGATTTTTCCCGCCTGAATCCTGCAGTGAGTTATGTAGCTTTCGTACTGAATAGCTTCAGAGGGCACGATTTCGGATCTATTCCATTTGCTTCTATCCGCATTTACGAAGGTACTCCTACCAGAGTTACCGAAGTATTTGCGAAATACGATATTGCACATGATGCCGCTTTTGCAGGACATGTTTCCATGATCATGGGCGTGTTTTATAAAAAGAACGGGGAATGGAAATTCAATGCAATAGGCGAAGCAACTAAAGATAAAAAGTTACAGGAAACTGTTGACACAGTTACACAGAACTATTTATAACCGTACTAAAAATACCTTATGGAAAATAATCCCAATAACACAGAGCTCGTTGTTTCCCATCCCAGGTTGGATAAAGAGGGAAATGTTGATCTTACTGTAGTAACGCCGGATGATGCCAAAAAATACGGTGAGATAAGCAAAAACCTGGTGCCAGGTGATGTGAACTCAATCCTGAACTATGGCACGGAAGTACAAAACTCAATGGAGAAGTACAGTAATGAGTTTCTCACATCTGTACGCACATTTAACTCCGGTGAAGTAGGTGGACTGATTAACGATTTGCTGGGTGAACTGAATTATATTGATGTTGATGAACTGGAACAGGGTGGTTTCAAACAACTACTGTCTAAAATACCATTCCTGAAAAAGATGGTATTTGATGCAAAGAAACTCTTCCAGAAATATGATACAGTTGTTAGTAACATCGATAAAATTACTAACAAGATTAAAGCCGGTAGAATTAATTCTATAAAGGATAACAGCTCCCTCCAAACAATGTTTGACAGTAATGTAAATTACATTAAACAAATGGAAGACCTGATCATCTCCGGTCATATCAAATATAAAGAACTGAGTGAGAAGCTGGCCGAAATGGAAGCAAATTCTGCCAACTATAACGATTATGAAATTGCCGATCTGCGCGATTATACTATCCGGCTGGACAAGCGCCTGGCTGATATGAAGATTGTAAGGTTCATCATGATGCAATCACTCGCTCAGATAAGAGTAGTACAGAATAATAATACCTCTATTGCTGAAAAAGCACAGTCTATTGTTTCTACTACTATTCCTGTATGGAAAAATCAGCTCACTATTGCCGTTGCTCTGCAAAGACAAAAGGCTAATGTGGAAATGCAGAAAAAGATCTCCGATACTACCAATACTATCTTACAGAAGAATGCAGAAATGCTCAGACAGAATAGTATTGACGTAGCGAGAGAAAATGAAAAGACAGTTGTTTCCATTGATACTTTGAAACGTACTACGCAATCACTGATCGAAACACTGAATGAAGTGAAGAAAATTCACGAACAGGGTACCGAGAACAGAAGATTGCTGGATACAGAATTACAAAGCCTGGAAACCGAATTGAAGAAGAACGTAACTAATGTTTAAGCAGGAGTAGAAGATGGATGACAATGTGGCTATATTACTAAGGGATTCAAATAAAATAATCAGCAAACTACAGTTGCTGTCTGTTTTCTTTGAAGAGGACGTGATTTATAAAATCTATCTCCGGACACAGGTAATTCATAAATTATTTGAGAATAACCCGGACCTGGATATTAATAAACTGGAGTTATTCCATCTTCAATACACTTCTACAATAGTTGAACTGCTTAAGAAAATTAAAGCATCCAATGAAAGAAATATCAGCATTCTGTTAGATGAAATTCATCTGAACAAAGAACTGATAGATAATATAGAAGATTCTGTATTCACTGAAAAGAATTTCAACCTGGATAAACAACGGCAGGCACTAAAAGTCAATTTATCACTAAGGAAACTATACCAGATTCTCTCCGATAATACGGACGAAGATCCATTTTCTAAAAATATAAATGCTTTCAGTGCCCGCTTTTCTGCGGATTTCTATTATGATATTCCCTGGGCATTATTCGAGGAACTCACTACATACAATCCCAAAGAAGTATACAGGAACTCACATGCTACTATTCAGCGAAAGCTGATGGGCGTTCTGTGTAAAACTGATTTTAAAAGCGAATTCATTTGCGGATTGGCTTCAAGTCATTTAGTACTTGAAATATATAAACTGCTTGAGGAAGATAAACATTTCCTGTTCCTGCCATCAAGAAATGTATTCCTGTTTTGCGACCTGTCTAAAATAAATGGGATTGACTGGTCTAACACCATGTCTAAAAAAGCAAGACTGAAACAGGAATTGATGGATAAGAACGACCAGTTACAAAGCGCTGCAAATATTACAAAGACCACCATACCAGATGAAATTAAAAATCTGATCAAAGATTACTACGATAAGATTGATGATGTGAACTTTCTGCAGAATATCAGCAACTTCGACGTACAAGCCAATATCCTTAAATCTATGTTGAATACAAACAGTATTTAACAGCAACTATAGATGGAATTAAACGACGCTATACAATTGATCCAATGTGATCAGCTTTCTCAAACACAAATATCCAACTGGGCCGATTTAGGGTGCGGCCAGGGACTATTTACAGCCGCTCTATCACATTTTCTGCCGCCGGGAAGCCAGATCTATGCAGTAGATCAAAAGCCGCCTGTTACTGTCAAAGGAGTGAAAACAGGGGTGCCGGTAACCATACAAAGATCCGACTTCATAAATGATCCGTTCACTTTTAAGCAGTTAGACGGGATTATTATTGCCAATGCACTGCATTATGTAAGGAATAAGGAGAGCTTTATTAAGAAGATAAAGGATTGTATGAAGCCGGAGGGCATTTTACTGGTGGTAGAGTATGATACGGATCAACCGGTTCCTGCCTGGGTGCCATACCCAACAAGTTATAAAACACTGCAACAATTGTTTGAGAGCCAGGGATATACCCACATAAACAAATTGCAGGAAAGACCTTCCGTTTACGGACGTGCTAACATATATGCTGCACTTATCCACAGGTAGGACTTATTCTCCTGTTTTTTCTCCAAATTACACTCTCTTATAGAATGTATGAATAAAAAAGACCTTTATTGGCTAATATCCTCATCGCCGGCAATACAAATGTTGCGCCTGCGTAATACGCAATGGATATTACCGTTCTTATATAATATTTTCAAAGAAGAGAATAGGTTTTCTATTCCGGAGCCAAAACTGATACAGCTTCTGGCAGAAGAGCTTGGCTCGCATGAAGATGGTACGGAAGATCTGGAGGAAGCAAAGATTGGTTTTGGAGAAGATGAGGAGGCCCGTAGCCGGAAATATATCCTTAACTGGGTCCAGAAGAGAATCTTACAGGATCTGCCGGATACAGAAGGAAATACACAGTACCAGCTAAGTGCACACACGGAAAAGGTTTTACAATGGATGCAGAATTTACAGCTGCGCCAGCATGTGGGTACAGAAAGCCGCTTTAAACTTCTCTTTAACTCACTGAGGGATATCGTTGAAAATACAGAAGATGACAGAAGTAAAAGACTTGAAATATTAAAGAACAGGAAAGCCGAGATTGAAAAAGAAATCAAAGCAATTGAGCTGGGGGTTATTCCTGAACGCTATAATAATGCCCAGGTAGAAGAACGTCTGGAACTGTTCACAAGACTCTGTTATGAACTGATCAGCGACTTCCGTGAAGTGGAAGACAATTTCAAACAGATCCACCGTTCTATTGTGGAACAGCATACTAAAGCTGAACAGAATAAAGGCGCTATTATAGGATTTGCATTCGAAGCATACGATTCCTTAAGAAACAGTAACCAGGGAAAAAGCTTCTATGCTTTCTGGGACTTCCTCATATCAAGAGAAGGTAATGAAGACTGGAAAGAACTCACCATTCAGTTGTCGCAGGTGCTGG
This sequence comes from Chitinophaga sp. CF118, assembly GCF_900112615.1. Taxonomy (GTDB): domain Bacteria; phylum Bacteroidota; class Bacteroidia; order Chitinophagales; family Chitinophagaceae; genus Chitinophaga. Next base: position 138,231 of record NZ_FOMK01000005.1, read on the forward strand.
CAGATAGAAAGATTGAGAATGACGAATACTTCTTACAAAACATTAAATCATTACTGTTAGAACAAGGTAGAACAGTATATGATGCAAATGATAAGATGGCAGAAAAACTCAGCCGTATTATCTCTGAAAAAGAAATAGCCAGACACAGACGTTTACGTAAACAGATTAATGGTATCAAGGAATTAGTGTTCGACCTGATAGATAATGATAAAGTGAATTCCGGTATCACACTGGAAGATAGTGCCGACATAAAAATGGTCATGGACAGGAAGATGATGCTGGAACAGAAGAAAGGTGTTGCCGAAGTGAAACAACCTGTTACAACTACCGAGAAGATTGAAGACATTACGCGGTTCAGCCGCTTACTGGCTTCCAATTATATTAACAAGAAACAATTATGGCAGAAGGTGGAAGATGTATTAAAAGAACGGGATACTGCTACATTGAAAGAAGTGCTGGAATGTACACCGCTTGAACAGGGACTTGCAGAAATTATCGGGTACTATGACTTTCTGCGTGAAAAAGGAGGCCGGGTATTAATAATGAAAAATACCACAGAGCTGATTCCTTTGAATCCGGAACAGACAAAATTTGTAGAAGTACCTTATTTATTGTTCACTAAATAATAATAACATGAGCACTCCCAATAAAATATTGCCTTATGCTGCGGTTGTTGTTAAATTGCTGAAAGGGCCCGTAGAATATGTAGATAAAGGTATCTGGGAAAAACTCCTGCAATTCAAAGTTGAACTGACAGGGTTTCTCCAGCAATTAGGATTAATGCTGGTACTGGATGAACAGGATGGTTTTGCATTTGTAAAACATTCCCTGTCTGAAGATGAAGAGGCTTATGTAAGCTGGGTGCAGCGGCGTTCGTATACTTATGAGGAAAGTATTATGCTGGTACTGCTCCGGGAAATGATGGCAGAATTTGAAATTAGTGAGTCTTCTTCCCGTGAATTAATTAAAAAAAGACGGGAGATAAAAGAATATGCTGAACTCTTTTTTAAAGAAGGTGCAAGTCGTATTAAGTTCTTAAAAGAAATAGACAGACTGATCGATAAAGTGGAAGAAAATGGATTCCTGCAACGAATAGAAAATCATGAAGTGCTGGATGAACAGAAGTTCAGGATCAGGAAAATTATAAAAGCCAAGGTTGATAGTGAGGTATTGGAAAACTTCCATCAGCAATTGATAGCACATTAAAATATCAGGCCTACAGATGCAATTAAACGTTTTTAATACTGATAATCAAAAGAGTGGTTTTCGCCTTCAATATATCGAAATATTTAACTGGGGAACTTTTGATGAGCATATCCATACAATAAAACCGGGCGGGGAAACCAGCCTGCTTACAGGTGCTAATGGTAGTGGTAAAACTACTTTCATAGATGCATTGCTTACGCTGATAGTACCTGAGAAGAGATATCGTTTTTATAATCAGAGTAGTGGTAGTGAGAAGAAAGGTGACCGTACAGAAGACTCCTACGTAATGGGAGGTTATGGTATGATCAACAGTGATGCTACCGGCGCTACAAAGACCTTATACCTTAGAGAGAATAAAGAAGAAGCATACAGCATTTTACTGGCGAATTTCGCAAATGAGGCAGAACAGGCTGTTACACTTTTCCAGGTAAGATACTTCTCAAACGGAGATATGAAAAAGGTGTTCGGGATTGCACATAAATCCCTGCACATTGAGGATGACTTTAAACCATTCGATCTTAGCGGAGGCTGGAAACGCCGCATAGATCAGAACTATAACAAAGGGAACCGTAAGCAGGTAGAGTGGTTCGATGCTGCCAGTAAATATGCATTGCGCCTCGTAGATGCACTGGGTATGCAAAGCATTCAGGCTTTGCAGTTGTTTAACCAAACCGTTGGTATAAAGGTATTGGGCAACCTGGATGATTTTATCCGGATGCACATGCTGGAGCCGCGTAATATGGAAGATCAGTTTCAGGATCTGAAGAAACATTTGACTACCCTAATGGATGCTCAACGGAATATTGAAAAGGCAGAGGAACAAATCCGTCTGTTAGAGCCAGTGGGTGAGCATCATAAAAACTTCCATCAGCTACAGTCCGAAATTATACAGCTAAAACAGGAGCTTGAAATATCTGCTATATGGAACAGCTTTACTAAAAATCAATTGCTGACACAAACCCTGCAGGATCGTCGGCAGCATACTACCGTATTATTAAAGAAAATAGAAGAAGCAAAAGCGTTTCAGAATGAGTTGCTGGAAAAGGAACGCATCACCAGAAACCTGCTGGAACAGAATAAAGCAGGACAACGTTTGCAACAACTGGAAGCAGACATCCAGGAATTAAAAAAGAAGAAGACCTTAACAGAAGAAAGCCTGAACCAGTTCAATGAATGGTGCACTGCTTTAAATCTGAAGGAAGAAGAAATTCAGGATGAGGCTACCTATCAGCGGCTCCTGAAAGAAGTGAACAGAACCATCTTAAAACTGGAAACTGAACAGCGCCTGAATGAAGAGGATGAATACAGTGCTAAAAGAATCAAAGAACAATCGGAAGGAGAGAAAGAGGGACTGGAAAGAGAAATAGAAGGATTACATCAGTCTAAGAATAATATCCCCGGTCACCTTGTTAATCTGCGAAAGGAAATTTGTAACAATCTGAAGATTGATGTGAATGAGATCCTGTTTGCTGGAGAACTGGCGCAGGTGAGAACAGATAGCCTGGAGTGGCAGCCTGCATTGGAGAAACTGTTGCATTCATTCTCATTGAGGTTACTGGTGCCTGAAAAACATTACAAAAAGGTAACTTCTTATGTGAACAACAATAATCTGCGTACACGACTGGTATATTACCAGATCAGAGATGCAGCACTTGAATTATATCCGGAAGACAATACTGTATATCACAAACTGGAGTTTCATCCGGAGCATAAGCTGAGTAAGTGGGTACAACAACAAATTATTCAGCAGTACAGTTATACATGTGTAAATGACGAAAAATCTTTACAGCGGTATGATATGGCAATTACTATCGATGGGCTGACAAAGAACAGGGAAAGGCATGAGAAAGATGACCGTTCCGGTAGTAACGATGCTTCACGATATGTGATGGGCTGGAATAATGAAAAGAAAAAGGATGCCCTGATTACACGGAGAAATAAACTGAACGAACAGATCGTTGCTTCCAATGATATCCTGCAAACCAGTCGTAATAGATCTACCCGTTTACAGAAGCAGTTTTATGCCGCAGGGAGGATTAAAGAACACAAAGGCTTCGATGAAATCAATACCGCTAAGATCAATAAAACAATCCGTAAAGCGGAAGAACAGATCCTTTCACTCAGAGATGAGAATAAGGAACTGGATGCATTGAAAGTACAACTGCTGGATATTGAACTGCAAAAGGTGACTAATCAGGATCAGCAAACTACATTGATCCGGGAGGAAGCATTGGAGCAGAATGGTATTTCCGAAATGGAAAAGGAGCAGGAGGCGCTGCAGCATTTACTGCAACATATCACTACAAGTGATAAGGATGAACTGTTACAGTTTCAGCAACATCACAGCAATGAATTAGGCAATGTAACACTGGAAAATATCAGCAGTATTTACAGATCATTACGTGAATCCAAAGAAGCGAATCTGAAGCGTGCCGATGATGCCAGTCATAAGGAAGAAGTACAATTGAGCAGAAGTATTAACAGGCTGAAGAATCCATCGCCTGAATTATTACAGAAGTTCCCCGACTGGATAGCAGATGTTCATTCACTGTCGGACGATGCTAAATATGCGAACGAGTATATTGAATGGATGGCGAAACTTTCTGAGGATAATTTGCCTAAATACAAGAAGGACTTTGAGAGCTTTATCAATATTACCATCACATATAAAATAGGTGGATTGAATGAAGAGATGGAGAAGTGGGAGAGAGATATCAGTAATACCATTCAGAAGCTGAACCAGTCGTTAAGCGGAATCAACTTCAACCGTTTGCCGGATACTTATATTCAGTTGGGACGGAAACCATTGGCTGCAGGTACAGAAGTAAAGGAATTCAGAACCCGCTTACTGGATGCCTTGCCACAGGATGCCAACTGGCAACAGAGTAGCTTTGAGGATAAGGCATCGCATTTCAGGGAGAAGGTACAACCGCTGATAACTGCATTGGACGAAAGTGAGGCATACCGTAACCGTGTGATGGATGCACGTAACTGGTTTGAATTCTGGGCAGATGAACGCTTCAGAAATACTAATGAAACCAAGAAGACATACCGGCAGATGGGACAACTTTCCGGTGGTGAAAAAGCGCAATTAACGTATACCATATTATGTAGCGCCATTGCTTACCAGTTTGGAATAACGCGCGAGGGAAAGAATAGCAAAAGCCTTCGTTTCATTGCAGTCGATGAAAGTTTCAGTAACCAGGATGAGGAGAAAGCAACCTATCTGATGGAGTTGTGTAAGCAGTTACATCTGCAATTGCTGGTGGTTACACCGAGCGATAAGATAGCTATCGTACAGAATTTCATTGCGCATGTGCACCTCGTACAACGTGTTAATAACAGGCATAGTGTATTGTATAACATGACGGTAAAAGAGTTGCAGGAGAAAATAAAGGGAAATGAAGTTGAAGTGTGATATAATATCCGTTGCATTATGCACGTATAACGGAGGGCAATTTCTGCAACGGCAGTTAGATAGTATTTTACATCAGACTGTTCCCGTAAATGAGATAGTTGTTGTGGATGATGTTTCTACTGACAATACAATCAGTATCCTGGATGACTATGCTGCAAAATATCCAGGTATTTTCAATATTATAAAGAATAAAAAAAATACAGGGGCAAGGAAGAACTTTGAAAAAGCGCTTTCCCTGTGCAAAGGAGATATCATTTTCCTGAGTGATCATGATGATAGTTGGAGTGGGTTTAAAGTACAGAAAGTAATAGCACATTTTGAAGCGCATCCAGAAGATAAAGTTGTCTTTACAAATGCTTCTTTTATCGACGAGAATGATCAGGTTATTCCATCATTATTGTGGGATGTAAATATGTTCACAAAAGAGATGCGCGAATTCACTGCCGATAAGAAGAACCTCCTGCGTTTCATGCTTAAATACAACAAAATTGTTACCGGGGCTACTGTGGCAATCAGGAAAGATTTTGTTGATAAAATACTGCCTTTCCGTTTGATGCATAAGTTATGGCATGATGCATGGATTGCCATTGTTGCCGCAAATCATTTTGCACTGGGTTATATAGATGAACCGCTGATCCAGTACAGACTACATCGGAAGCAGCAGGTAGGATGGCTATACATTCAGAAAATCAACAGGATTATGGAGGGCATTGATCCCGTTCCAGATCTGGTGCGTAAAGAGATGAATAATACTGTAGAAGAAAGTGAATTAGTGGAGCTGGTACATATCAGGAGAAAAAGAGTAAGGTTGATCAAACGTCTCAGCCGTTTTATTCAACTGGATAAACAGATTGCGGATGAGATCAGAGAGGAATGCCGGCTGGCTGAAAAGGCTTATATTCGCACAAAATCTTTCCCCGTTAGATTGGTGGAAACATTCAGGAAAATGTTTAAATAGACTATGATCAGGGCGTATAAATTGTATACCGGAGAAGACGGCCACTCACATGTTATAGAAGGGACTGTTGCCAACAGAGAAGTTAAAGATGCAGTATCAGTTATGTTTAATGAAACTGCACCACATTCATCGTACGACTGGCATCCGGCACCTACCACTCAATATGTAATAACGTTATCCGGCACCTTGCTTTTCGAAACTTATCTGGGAGAAACATTTACCCTGGAACCTGGAGATGTATTAATAGCATTGGATACTACAGGTTCAGGGCATAAATGGAAACTGATAGATGATCAGCCCTGGAGAAGAATGTATGTTGTATTTAATAACGATACTACGTACAATTTTGTACCAAACGTATAAGCCACCTGAAAATATTGAGGCTGACTAAAAAGTAAAACGAAGGCGTTAAGAATCCGGTATTCCTTTTAGTCAGCCCAACGTTTAATTTAGATTCCCGATAAAAATTTGCTTTACCTGTGATAGGAAAATCTCTTTTTCTGTCAGTATTCTTTTCTTATAGAATTCGAAATCCTGAATACGCTCTTCATAATTATTCAGTATATCTTCAATCTTTTCTATGATATCGGTAATACTATGGGTACTCTCATCCAGTTTATATTTCCTGTCGATAGGAACATCTTCATAGAAACGGGCAGCACCTTTAATATTTGTAATCACGCAACAACCATTTATCGCGGCTTCTCTTGGCATTCTGTCTTTGCCAGGGTGATGGCCAAAGTCTATATATAATTTACTTGTTTCAAACTCATGCAACAATTGCTCCCGGTTCATATTTTGTAGTGGCACCCAATTTAGATGAGGCGCACTTTTCATGAGTTTTTTTGTAAACTTGAATCCTTTTTTTGGATTAAATAATATTTTATTTTCCTTGGGTTTAGTACTCCCTTGATTTACAAAATCGGTATTAATATAATCGCTTAATGGCAGGATCTCTGTAAACCCATTTTTTAATAAAAACCCTTGTGCATACACTGATTGATAACAATGTAACAAACGGCTTTTATTTAGTTTGTCGTAAGATGTACTATTAAGGAAATAGTTTTTATTGCTAAAGAAATTATGCGTTAACTTATAGAAAAAATTTTCCATTCCGCAAGAAAGACCTCTTTTAAAATGATCTCTAACAGACAAATGAATTTTGGCGGGACCAAAGAAAAAATCTACACTTAACCACCATATTACTACCTGGCAATTACTGAACTGTTGGGCCTGATGCACCATTAATTCTCCCAGAATAACGATATTCTCTGCTTTGTCTTCGATATGATCAGCTATTTTGAGATTGTATTTTCTGTATTCAACTGGTGTAGGAGCAGTAGTATCGTCATAATACACTATGTACGCATCCCTGTTTTCTTCATTCAAAGCATGCACGAGCTGATGGAGTAATTCTGGCCCACCAGAGGTAGCGTGAGCAGGAGAATTAATATAGATTTTGGTTCTTTCGGTTATTTGAAGCATCTGATAATATTAAAGCTATTTAAAGTGAGTTAAGGCAGCACCAATTACCTGGTGCATATCGTAATACCGGTATTCAGCGAGTCTTCCTCCAAAAATTATATTTTTTTCCAGCGCAGCTAATTGCTTATACTGCTTAATAATTGATTCATTATGGGTATCATTGATTGGATAATAAGGTTCCTGTCCAAATTGCCATTCTTTAGGATATTCCCGGCTGATTATTGTGTGCGCCTGTGAGCCAAATTCAAAATGTTTATGTTCAATGATCCGGGTGTATGGGATTTCTCTTTCCGTATAATTAACAACAGCATTTCCCTGAAAATTGGGAATTTCCAGTCTTTCATGTTCAAATCGCAGGCTACGGTATTCAAGATAACCAAAGCGGAAGTCGTAAAATTCATCCAGCTGTCCGGTAAATACAATGTTCTCCGCGAGATCGTTTAATTCGGTCTTATTTTTGAAATAGTCAACGTTCACGCGGGTTTCAATTCCGTCCAGTAACCCTGCAACTAATTTGTTATATCCCCCAACCGGTATTCCCTGGTATTTATCATTGAAATAATTATTGTCGTAAGTAAATCTCACGGGCAATCTTTTAATAATAAACTCAGGCAGGTCTACGGCTTTCCTGCCCCACTGCTTCTCTGTATATCCTTTGATCAGTTTTTCGTAAATGTCGGTACCTACTAATAGCAATGCCCGCTCCTCAAGATTTCTGGGAGTATCTATTCCAAGTTGAGCTACCTGTTCATGGATTTTAGCTTGTGCCTCTGCTGGTGTTTTTACCTTCCATAACTGGTAAAACGTGTTCATGTTAAATGGAAGGTTGTAAAGTTCGTCTTTGAATCTTGCTAAAGGAGAGTTGGTGTATCTGTTAAATTCAACAAACTGATTAACATAATCCCAGATTTTCTTATCGTTTGTATGGAAAATATGAGCACCATACTTATGAACATTTATTCCATCATTATTTTCACAATAAACATTGCCTCCCAGATGTCCTCTTCTGTCAATAACGAGGCATTTTTTACCACGTTTTTTGGCCTCGCACGCAAAAACGGCTCCAAATAGGCCAGCCCCTACAATTAAATAGTCAAATTGCTTCATTCTAAAGAGTTCTTCGCACGGTTGATATAATGATCTTCTTAAGCAGAGATCATTTATTTTGATTTATAAGTGTTTCAGTATGATATAGGTCATGGGTTAATGCTTCAATTTGCAATACTCATGTGCACAATGATAATAATTTAATATTGATTTTTGAAGGATAATATTCCTTCAATGGGAAAATCAGTGTAAGCTATTGATTTACTTATACTTATTAAATATTTAGATGTTCATTGGATAATATATAACTTAATTGATAATCAATGTGATGATTATTATGAATTTCTTAAAAGAAATGTTTAAAATGTATAGTAAAGGGAAGCAGGAATAGGGCAAAACCAGATGCCTTATTTAGGGCATCTTAATGCGTTACATTATGCAGAAACCTTTCTACCGTATAAGTTGATAGTTGCCCGCCGGGACCATTCAGATTATAATCAAAACCGTGGTTTGCCCAGGGGAGTGAAAGGAAAAAATGCTTGATCCCGTTCTCTGTCAGTTTTTTGTTCAGCCGGGTACTATGTTCGTATGCTACCAGCACGTCATGTTCTCCGTGAATAATAAGGGTAGGTACAGAAGATTTGTTTACAAATTCAATCGGGGAACTTGCCGCATAATTTTCAGGTACGGCAGTATAAGTACCACCCAGATAGTTTTCCATCACCTTGCGGGAATCCATTACCCAGGGATTCGCAGGTTTTGAATATCCCCATACCATATCCGCAGGACCATAAAAATCTATAACACCTTTTAATCCGGGAACGGGTTGACGGTATGCCGCCAGCAGAGCTATCTGTGCACCTGCGGAGCGTCCCAGCAATATAAAGTTGGCAGTATCTATCTGTAGCTCCGCTGAATGCGTACGCAGGTAATTCATGGCAGCATAAACATCTTCCACCGGAAGCGGCGACTGATAAACGGGTGCCAGCCTGTAATTTATGGAAGCAACATGATAGCCTGTATTAGCAAGATAGCTGTTAAGTTCAGGCAATTGTTTGCTATCGCCGCTGCTCCATGAGCCGCCATGGATCACTATTACACAGGGCCGCAATCCGGCAGCCTGTGACGGATAAAAATCCAGGTGTAAAGGACAGGCCGTATCTGTACAATAAGTAAAAGTCTGGGGAAGAATAGTTTTCTGATGATTACCTGTTATCATGGTCGTCAGGCTAAAGGGCTGGGACGATTGGATAGCAGGATCATTTCCTAATGTATTATCAATAGCAGCAGCAAGGTGTTGCCCCTGGGAATAAGCCCGGATAACAGGTGTGAGGTAAAGAATCAGTGTTATGATACCTAACAGGGTACCTGCCAGTTGTTGCTTTCCGGGAAAAAAGCCAGTGAATAATAATACCACAGTAATTGTTGCAAACACCCATGCGTACTCGGCTACGCCAATAGCCAGTAACCAGAGATGATAGGTAGGCGCTTTAAAAATCGCCAACAGGGAAATCAGTAAGAAAAGTATAGTGAATGTTAAACGGATCATAAAGCGATTTTGCAAAACAGGTAAGGGCTTACTAAATGAGTAGGCATATTCCTCATCTGTAAAGATATTAATCATATTGACAGTTTGAGCTGACAGGAAATATGCACTTTCCTATGATGATGCATTTATTAAGGATATTCTTAATTTCCCCGGTTTTAAAGTAACAGCTGCAAAAAGACCTGAAAGTCTTCCATATGAGTAATAGTTAATCGCCAATGTATTCGAATATTTTATAATTAATATATGAGTTGGTTTTTCTGAACAATAGCCTTATCTTTTCAATAATTGTTGAGAGCAGATCCATTGGAAAACCGTCTGTACATTTGCATATTATTTGACCAATAAAGAGAGATTATATGGCAGAAAGAAAGACAAATTCGTCAAACTATCAGAATCAATCGTTTCTTGAGAACAAGTGTCCGCTGAATGAGCTGTTGTACTCCATGAGTCGCAGGTGGACTACAGATATCTTATTTTGCATAGAGGAGGGTAAGAACAGGTTCTCTGCGATCAGGGAAGAACTTACCTATATAACGGATCATATCCTGTCAGATCGTCTTAAAGTGCTGGAAAAGAGTGGTCTTATCAGCAGGCTGCAGTTTCCGGGTATGCCTCCCAAAGTAACTTATTCATTAACAGATAATGGGGTAGAGTTGTGCCGGCTTCTGGAACAGTTGTGCGAGTTTTCAAGTATCATTTATGAAGACAAGACTGTAACCGCATTAACAGCATAGGTAATACTTAAAATACGAACTCCGTCATTGATTACCTGTATTGGCAATCAGCGACGGAGTCATATTAAAACAATTATAGCCGGAGGGCTTAATGTTTTACACCTCTTATCTTCAGCTGTATATTTACCTGTGAATTGATCAACTTGTCCTGCATAGATTTATCCGCCCTGTAGGTCATTCCCCAAAGCGTACGATCTATATTAAAAACAGCTTCTGCCGTTAGCACACCATTATTGATTTTGATGGAGGAAGGAAATGAGATGTTCATGGTAATGTTCTTAATGGTAAGATTACCCTGAATCATATAATTAGCATCCTTCATCATCACATCATTACCTACGGAAGGGTGAAAATCGCTGGAGCCCGTAATTTCAAACGTAGCAATCGGAAATTTCTCCACATCAAAAAACAGTGGCCCTTTCAGTTCTCTTTCAAGTTTATGTTGAAGGGCGGTGTCGGTTTGTAATAAGTCCAGGTCTTGCAGGGAGCTCATGTTAATAGTAAAGGTACCACCGGTAATGTCTTTATCTTTCACATATAACTTCCCCTGTTGTATCTGGAACCGACCTGTATGTTTGCCTGTAGGTTTGGTGCCAATCCATTGTAATTCACTGGTGGTAGTATCCACCAGGTAAGCGCTGCCTTCTCCTTCCTTTACGGATTGAGCTTTGGTTGTCGTTGCCTTGTCTGCTTTAGGTGCCTGTTCACAGGCGGCTATCAAAGCAAGAAAAATAAGAGGTAGTATATATTTCATAAACATATTATTCTATCAGCTGCCGGTAACTTCCCGGTTCCCTACCCATACAAATCTTCTCAGAATAAATTCAGGATTGGTAAAACTTGCATTCCCCGCCGGATTGCCTCCCGTTACATGAAAATCTGAAAAAGCAGCGTGTTGGTTTACCCATATAAACCCGGTAAAGTTAAAAGATACAGGTGTGAAAACACTGTTCATGGCCTCAGTGATCTTTTCTTTGATCTCCGGGCTCGTAGCATAAGCTGCGCAGGTTATTGCTCCATGCTGCTGTGCCATCTGTTGCGCCAGTTGAATTGACTCGTTGGTATCTTTTGTTTTTATCAATAACAAAACCGGGCCAAATAATTCCTGTTCAAAAATATTCTTATCTGTACTGTTTACCTCCAGCAGGGTAGGAGTGAAGCCCCGCAGGTGAGTGAATTCCTCACTTGTTATTGGCTGTCCTTCCAGTATTACTTTGGCACCCAGCTTGTTAGCATTGTGTGCACGCTGTAATGTGGTATCATTTTGCAGGGCACCCAGTGTACCTGCTCCCATTTTAGGATTATTCACCAGTGCCTGTACTGCATCTTTGAATTTCTGCACCACTTCATCAAAGCTCAAATGGCCACTGGCCGTAGATATACCTTGTTGTGAAATGAAGAAATTCTGTGGAGCCGTACACATCTGACCTGAATACAGGGAAACAGAAAAGGCCAGATTCTGTAATACCGCATCTATGTCAGTCACGCTGTCGATGATCACAGAATTAACACCAGCTTTTTCTGTAAAGACAGTTTTTCCTGTCAGTGACTCTACATAATTGCCAAATTGGCTGCCGCCGGTATAGTCGATCAGTTGAATACCCGGATGTTCGCACAGCGTTTTTGAAATAGGAGCAGCAGTTGTATCTGTGGCCAGCTGGCACAGATTAGGACTGAATCCTTTTTCCTGTAATACCTGTTGTATGGCGCTTACAGCAATGGCAATGGGTAATATGGCTTTGGGATGCGGTTTTACGATTACGGGATTCCCGGTTACGAGATCTGCAAAGATCCCGGGTAAAGAGTTCCATACCGGAAATGTGGAACAGCCTATTACCAGACCAATCCCTTTAGGGATAGCTCTGAATTCTTTTTTCAGTACCAGCGATGATTTACCCATTGGCTTTTCCCACAAGAGTGTTGCCGGGTAACGGGTGCCTTCATGATATCCCATAGCAATGGCTTCCAGTGCACGGTCATTAGCGTGTGGGCCGGATGCCTGAAAACTCATCATAAAGCTTTGACCGGTGGTATGCTGTGTGGCATAAGCAATATCAAAGAAACGTTCTTTGATCCCTTCCAATGCTTCTACCAGGATATCTGCACGTACGGATACAATGGTATTACGCCATTGGGGAGCGGCGGCTGTTGCTTTTTCTACCAGGTCATTTGCAGTAAAAACGGGATAGGTGATGCCCAGTGGTTCCTGGGTATAAGGAGATACTTCTTCTCCCGCCCAGGTACTTTCTCCTGACTGTAACAGTTGCTTGAAAGGTTTTTTCAGCAGCTGAAGATAATTGTCAGATCCCTGTTCAATTGCATTTTCGCCGTAGGCTTTTGGATGTTCGGGGTACTGAGAATAAAACGCGCGGTCATGATTAGCCTTCACGGCTTTATCAATCGTGTTTTGGTGTTTGATCGTGAGCATATGTGGAATTTGTGGATTTATTCGATCTTTCGCTCAATCAGCCAGTCTGTTCATTTCTCACCTTGGGAGTGAGAAATGATTGTCGTTATAGTGTTCATCCGGTCTCATCTTCAAAGTGTGACTTCGCTGGAATTGCAGAAAACCATCATAATCGGATTTATGAAGGCTGGTCCAGGCTTTAAAGGCCGCCTGGTTAGCCACTGGTCCGAATATCCATTGATTATAAGCTTCGAACATTCCCTCTCTAAGTAAGGTACGTTGGAAGTCGAACAATGCATACGGAAATCTGAGACCAGAAAAATTATACCAGTCCAGCAGGAAGCGCGTACGTAACATGGTGAGGCTTTCAGGGTCTATACCTGTCATCACCACACCTACCTGTTTGCCCATAGCTGCCAGGTAATTGTTCTCGAACTCCGCTGCAGACGGACGTTTGCTTTTTTTAGTAGCCTGCTGTTGTTGCTCTTCAACAGCTTTACTCAGGATGGATGGATCGTTGTATAATTTTTTATAGGCATCTATCAGCATGTTCCTGACTTCAGCTGTACGGTCAGTATAACTTTCCAGGTTTACAAAGATCTCCCCATAAATAATAATCCACAGCACATCCTTTGTATAAGCATAGGCCCGTGCAGCATTATAATAATTACTGGGGAAGTTGGGATCTTTCTCGATTCCTTTCAGCCAGCTACCCATGCCTCCTTCGTAAATTTTCAGGAACATCAGCAGTTGTCCGTTATCATTATATAACTCTCCGCTTTCAGGAAATTTCTTCAGTCCTTTCTCGTATAGTTTCTGCGCTGTTTTCCATTCCTGACGTGCCTGGTAAATATTTCCTGCAATCTGGTAAAGCTGCGCATCTGCTTCTTTTTTATTCAGCAGGGATTCTATGATATTTTTTGATTTACTCATATCACCCTGCAGGTAATAGGCAAATCCCAGTTGCTTACGGAATTCTACATTATCAGGTTCCATTTGTAATGCCTGATTCAGTACCAGTATGGCATTGGCGTAATCTCCATCACGAATAAAACTGGTAGCTGTATTGTATAATTCCTTTGAATCCTGTGCCGATGCAATTGCAGATGAAAACAATAGTCCAACAAATAACATTGTTTTCAATAAAGAATCCCTCATATTCATGCCTGTCTGAACGTTTGTTGTAAAAATAAAGAAAAAAGTGTGCCATCCGCTTTTAAGTCCAATTAAAAAGCCCGGGCAATTATTTTGCCCGGGCCGGATATATCAGCTAATTATGTTATCAGATCAGGTGGCTGATCAGTCCATCTCTGAGTTTAGGTTCAAACCAGGTGCTTTTTGGAGGCATTACATTACCACTATCTGCGATATCAAATAACTGCTGAATAGTAACGGGATAGAGTGCAAATGCCACTTTCATTTCACCACTGTCTACTCTCTTTACCAGTTCATTCAGCCCGCGGATGCCGCCAACAAAATCAATACGCTTGTCCGTACGCTGATCTTTAATACCCAGGATTTTGTCCAGCACATTATTGGAAAGGATAGTTACATCCAGGATGCCAATTGGATCAGTGGTATAGGTGCCTTCTTCTGCCACCAGACGGTACCAGGTACCATCCAGATACATGCTGAATTCATGCAGCATGGATGGCTGCTGGGGCATATGGCCAATGGGCTCTACATTGAAATCATATTCCAGCCTGGACAGCAGGGCTTCTTTGCTCAGGCCGTTCAGATCTTTTACTACGCGGTTATAATCCAGGATCACCAGTTGGCTGGCCGGGAAAATAGTGGTCAGGAAAAAATTAGCCGGATCATCTGCAGTGATGATCTTCTGTTCTGCCAATTCTTTCTGCACCAAAGAGGCAGAGGCGGCACGATGATGTCCGTCTGCGATATAGGTGAAGGGTACTTTTTTCTCAAAAAGGGTGCTGATTTCATTTACAGCAGTAGGTTCATCTACTACCCAAACGGTATGCTGAATACCATCTGAAGCTGTAAAATCGTAAGCCGGAGTGTGGGCCGCCATCCAGTGATCCACCAGGAAGTTCACCTCTGGCACATCGTTATAGGTCAGGAATACGTTCCCTGTCTGGGCACGGGTGGTTTTGATATTGTTGATACGGTCCTGTTCTTTATCAGGCCGGGTAAATTCATGTTTCTTAATGATTCCATTATTATAATCTGATACGGAGGATGCACAAACGAGTCCAGTCTGGGTACGACCGTTCATTACCAGTTTATAAATATAATAGCAAGGGGTATTATCCTGGAAAAGTGTCCCTTCTTTAATGAAGCGTTGCAGGTTCTCTGCTGCTTTATCGTATACCGCCTGACTATATACATCTGTACCTTCCGGCAGGTCTATTTCCGATTTGGAAACATGGTAAAAAGCATATGGGTTACCTGTTGCTTCTACCTTTGCTTCTGCTGCGCTCAGCACATCATAGGGGCGTGCCGCTACTTTGTCTGCCAGTGCCGGAGTAGGTCTTAATCCTTTGAAGGGTTTGATGATTGCCATGATTTATAATTGTTAAGCCGCAAAAGTAATTAATTAATGCACCAATACATAACACAAAGGGCTCCTGTTCAGGAGCCCTTTGTGTTATGTTGTAAAGAAATCTTTTATGCTTTCTTCAGACTGAAATATTTCATTGCTTCTACAAGCACCTCTACACTGTCGTACGGGAGGGCGTTGTAGAGAGAGGCGCGGAAACCGCCTACCATGCGATGACCTTTGATACCAACGATATCCTCTTTCTTGCAGAATTTAAGGAATTCTTCTTCCAGTTCCGGTTTATCCATGATAAAGGATACGTTCATACGGCTGCGGTCTTCTTTGGCCACAGTACCACGGAACAGTGGATTTTGATCGATCTCATTATATAAGAGTGCAGCTTTCTTCTCATTAATCTTTTCTATACCAGCTGCTCCGCCCTGATCTCTCAGCCAGCGCAGTGTCAGCATTGAAATATAGATAGCAAATACGGGAGGGGTATTTAACATGGAACCGTTTTCAACATGATTACGGTAATCCAGTATGGATGGTATTTTACGGGTTACTTTTCCCAGCGCACTCTTGCGAACAGCAACCATAGTGGTACCTGCAGCTCCCATGTTTTTCTGTACGCCGGCATATATGAGGGTGAACTTGTTAAAGTCAAGTTGACGGCTCAGTATATCACTGCTCATATCAGCCACCAATGGCACTTCAGTCTCCGGCATCTTCTGCCATTGAGTACCATAGATGGTGTTGTTGGTAGTTATATGAAGGTAAGCTGACTTTGGCTGAATAGTAAACTGTTTCGGAATATAGGTGTAGTTACTCTCCTTAGAGCTGGCAGCTACATCTACGAATCCAAATTGTTTTGCTTCTTTAATAGCCTTGTTACTCCATACACCAGTATCGATGTAGGACGCCGTCCCATCATTTTCCAGCAAATTCATAGGTACCTGAAGAAATTGGGTAGTAGCCCCACCATGCAGGTAGAGTACTTCGAAATCATCTTCCAATTGCATCAGTTCCTTTACGAGATTGCGTGCCTCATCCAAAACCGCCTGAAACAGCGGGGTTCTATGTCCAATTTCCAAAATAGACATTCCTGAACCCTCAAAGTCAATCAAAGCTTTGCTGGCCTTGTATAGCACCTCATTTGGCAGTACAGAAGGCCCTGCGTTAAAATTATGCACCTTCATAGGTCGATCTAAGTTAAATACATTGTTAGCTTTTTCCACGTTGTTCTTGGTTTGTTCAGAGGAATGGATTAAAAAATGTATGGTATTTCAAAATGATGCTAATAGCGTGTAGGATAAGGCTAAAAAGATAGTATTAACAAAGATAAATTATTATTTTTTAAAATCGAAATTAATTGAAAATACCCCATTATTCTTCTTGTCTGCCTATCATTTTGTCTTTTACAGGGAGTACCTTCTCCTTCAAGAAAATTTTGGCGTCAAGCTCGCCTAAATGCGGCATACCGGCATTTACCCAAGCGGTATACCAAAAACTTGAAATCATGAATATGGCGCCACACATCCGTCGTTCTACCATGTTCCCCAGCACCTGTTGATAGGCCCTGGTATAGGCTGTTGAATAGGTTCTTACCAGTTTACCACTTCTGTTTTCATAGGCATAACGCTGATCTGTTGGGAAGTGAATGCTCAACGTCCGTTCTTTCTTTAATACCGTATCTGCCGCCATTGCACTTTCCCTAACGATCTGCCATGTGGTGGCCTGGATATCCCGGATATATACTGCTTTACCAGCCCAATAGTTAAAAGCCTGGTCGGCCAGCAACTCTGGAATCCGCGATTCCCATAGTCCATGAATGCCTTGCTGACCAGTAAACTGGCCATTATGATTGGAACAGGCATGCAGGGGAACATGGGCATCTGCTATATAATGCCCGAGATCAGCACTAAGTTTCATAATCTGAGCGCTATTCTTTTCCTGGAATGCTTTTGTAAGGCGGGCCATCATATGAGAGATATGCCAGGGAAGGATCCCGTAGGTATTCAATGTATCCTCACTGAACTTCGTAACTGCATCCCGCCATACTACAGGGAGGTATTCTTCTCTGTAATGATCAATATCAATATAATGCCGGGGACCTTCTGCAGCTACTATATATCGCCGCTTATCAGCATCTGTGGCGTGATTAGTCAGGTATTCCAGTTGTGGTTTATATAATGCGATCATTTCCGGTGGTAATAAAAATACCGCCAGCCGATTAATACGCTGATGGGCAAAAAAGCCCCATCCTTTTGTTGAAATTGGAAAGAATATGATCAGCATGATCACAAATAGCCGGAGAAACATTGGGAAACTGGTTAACAAACGTAATAATTTAACTCTTGGAAGATAGCATGACTATACCTCAACTATACCTCAGCTATACTCTGGCCAGGTTCATCCTACGTTCATCTTACGTTTAAAGACGTAGGATGAACGTAGGATGAACCTGGCCAGAGCATAGTTATGTATTTGTTATATACTGTTCATGCACTTATCATGTACTTTAAATTACCTCTTTTTTGAGATAATTTGTTTTTGACGTTAATAAATTTACTGATTATTTATGATGATGGCCATCGAGGCTGGTCACCCCTCCACTCACTGCAAATTTCATCGCTTCACCTGCTGAAATATTGGTCAGATGTTTTACCCGTTCATTGGGGACCATAAAAACTTTCCCGGTGATGGCATAGGCATGGGGAACATACACTGCCATGTGATTATCTAATCCCAGGCTGCTAACATCTGTCTGGGTAATAAAGCCCATTTCCCATACATCCACACCATAGATCTGTACCAGTACCGGGTGATCAAACTTTTTCTTTTCTCCTACAAAAGCATCAAATACATCCTTTACGGAAGTATAGATATACTTAATAAAAGGGGTTCTTTCCAGTAGTTGATCAAATAAAGAGAAGATCCTGCTTAATATAAATGAAGAACTCAGATAGCCTACTCCCACTACCAGTGCTATAACAAGTATAAAACCTACCCCTTTATAGCGGAGATATTTCAGCGGAGTATCTATGGGAATCAGTTCTCTGGGTATGATATTATCAATTGTCATAAATGCCCAGTAAAGTGTCAGTGCTGTAATCCCAACTGGGGCAAGAATGATCAATCCCTGGAAAAAATACCGCAACATGCGGGCTGCCAGGAGTTTCAATCGGATTTTTGGAGACATATATTATTTGTGTATAAGTGTGCCCCGGGTTCAATCCGGGCTGTGACTGCACGAAGTTACATAGTTTATTTTATCCCCCTTTTTCTTGTCTGTCTCCTGCTCTCTATCAAGATAAGCACATTAAATAAATTTGTCCTGGAAACTTTTGTAGTTTAAAAAGTTTCCATAGTTTTGCTGCTGTAGCAAGACAAATCTGTTAAAACCACCGACTGGAAAAACCAATAATGATCCAATTGACTGGAAATGAGCCCGCAATAAGAAAAAAAACTTCATACACTTCAAAATGGAAATACAGGAACGGATCCTCGATACTTCATTTGGCTTGTTCCGGCAATTTGGAACAAGGTCTATTACGATGGATGATATAGCCCAGAAAATGGGTGTATCTAAAAAAACGCTGTATGCACATTTTGCTGATAAAGATGAACTGGTAATGAACGCTATTTCCCGTTATCTCAAGGAAATGGAGAGGGAATCTGTGGAAAATCAGCAGAAAGCCGGAGATGCGATTGAGGAACTCTTTCTTGTAATGCAGATGCTGGATGAATGCTTCCGTTATATGAATCCTATAGTGCTGTTTGATCTGCAACGTTTCCATCCTCAGGCATTTCAGGTATTCCAGGATTATAAAAATGGCGGATTACAGCTCATCATCCGTCAGAACCTGGAGCGCGGCGTAAAGGAAGGTCTTTATCGTCCGGAACTCGATCTTGATATCATGACGCAATACCGGCTGGCCACTACCATGTTATGCTTTCAGCCGGATGCATTCCCGGTGGCTAAATACGAAATGAGTAAAGTGCAGCGGATCCTGCTGGAACATTACCTATATGGCCTTGTATCTGAAGAAGGATACAAACGTATAGGACAATACAAGGAAATAACTCTTGCAAAATAAACCTTTATGCGACTAAAAATTAAGCACGTTGGCTTAACCTGTGTTTTTCTCCTACTAACTGTTTTAATGGGGATGGCCCAACAGCCAGCCAAACCCGCTCAGCAGGAGGTGCTGCCACTATCTGCTAAACAGGCTGTAGACTATGCTCTGGCCAACCAGGCAACTATCCGTACGGCAAAACTGGATCAACTGATCCAACTTGCCAAGAATAAAGAAGTAAGTGGACTGGCCCTGCCAAACGTAACAGGCAATGGTACCTTCCAGCATAATCCAATTGTACAGAAACAATTGATCGATGCTTCTAATTTTAGCGACACTGTGCCTAAAGGAACTTTGGTTCCTTTCTCCTTCGGACTCAAATTTAATGTGATCGGAGAAGTGAAAGTAACCCAGGTATTATTTGATCCCAGTATACTGGTAGCCCTGCAGGCACGCAAAACACTGGAAGAACTCTCTACCCGCAATGTCCAGAAAACAGAAATAGATGTAAAGGTAAATGTGTACAAATCTTATTATAATGTACTCTCTGCTCATAAGGCATTACAGTTCCTTACCGGCAACATTGCATCAGTAGAAAAAATACTGAGTGATACAAAAGAAACCTATAAGAACGGATTGGTGGAAAAACTGGATGTAGACAGGCTGATGGTACAACTCACCAACCTGCGTACAGAAGAAACCAAACTCCGTAATCTCAGCGAAGTAGGCATTGCTGCCCTGAAATACCAGATGGGAATGTCTTTACAACAGGAGATCACATTAACGGATACACTTTCTACCACAGAAATAAAATCCCAGATAGCTGCGGATAATAGCGACTATACACAGCGCATCGAATACCAGTTACTGGAAACACAGAAACGGGCATACGAATATGATGTGAAACGGTATAAGTTAAATGCACTGCCTACATTGGCTCTCTTTGGTACAGGTGGAGCAAGCAGAGCCAGCGATGTATTCAATTACTTTAAAACAGAAACCTGGTATGGATATGTAGGTTATGGTGCAAGCCTGACATTACCTATTTATGCAGGTTCTCAACGCAGACGTAAAGTGGATCAGGCTTTCCTGGAAGTGAAAAAAGCAGAAGTGCAACTGGATAATGCCAAACTAGGCATAGATCTGGAACGTTCCCAGTCTTCTTCTAATCTGCGAAACAACATTCTCACACTGGATGCTCAGGAAAGCAATATGCAGCTGGCGCAGGAAGTATACAATATGACGCAGACGAAGTACAGGGAAGGAGTAGGTTCCAGCCTTGAAATGAGTACAGCAGAAAATGATCTGCTGACTGCACAGAACAATTATTTCTCAGCCTTATATAATGCGGTAGTTGCCAAAGTAGATTACCTGAAAGCATACGGCAAATTGTAAAACATTATCGATCATCCTTAACTACAACTATATGTTTAAAAGATATTTCCCTGCTCTGCTGATTACTGCATTCGTCGCGGCTTGTAGTACAAGCAAAGAAGATCAGCTGAAAGAACTGAAACAGAAAAAAGCAGAACTGGAACTGAAAATCACTAAACTCGAAAAGGAAACCAGCAAAAGTGATACACTGAAGAAAAAGAAAACAGTGGTAATAACTGCTGTTCAGGATACAGTATTTGAACACTATATAGATATACAGGGAAGCGTGGATGCACGTGAAAATGTAAATGTTTCTTCCAGAATACCCGGGGTAATCACAAATATCTTTGTAAAAGAAGGACAGTCTGTAAGCAAAGGCCAGACACTGGCACAGGTAGATGATCAGATTCTGCGGGCCAACATGTCGGAACTGCATACACAATTGGAGCTTGCCAATACCGTATTCCAGAAACAGCAAAACCTGTGGAACCAGAAAATAGGTTCTGAACTGCAATACCTGAACGCTAAAAACCAGAAAGAAGGTCTTGAAAGAAAGATAGCTACGCTGCAGGATCAGATGGGACAGGCAAAAATTATTTCACCTATTAGTGGTACAGTAGATGCTGTAATAGCAAAGCTGGGAGATAATGCAACACCCGGAGCTCCGGCTTTCCGTGTAGTGAATAACAGTAACCTGAGAGTATTGGCAAATGTGGCAGAAGCATATGCCGGCAAAGTAAAAACAGGTGATGTTGTTGTTCTCAACTTCCCGGACATTGATAAACAGGTACGTACTAAAATCAGTTTTGCTGCAAGAGTAATTGATCCGCTTAGCCGTACAATTAAAGTAGAAGTTCCCTTACAGGCAGATCCTGCGCTGCGTCCAAATATGATGGCCCAGATCAAGATCATAGATTACAGAACTCCAAAAGCAGTTGTGATCCCTGTAAATGTGATTCAGTATTCATTAGGTAAACCGTATGTGATCCTTGTCCAGAATGGTGTTGCAAAAAGAAGAGAAATAGAGATGGGACATACTTATAATGACAAGGCAGAAATTAAAAGCGGACTGCAGCCTGGTGAGAATATTGTAATTATCGGTTACCAGGGATTGAATGATAATGACCTGATCCAGCAATAATAATTAAAACAAGGTTTATGCAAGATAATCTCAATAAAGAATTTAAACCTACCAGCTGGTCGATCGATAATAAGGTGAGCATTTATGTCGCCACTATTATCCTCGCTTTGGCGGGTATCATGTCATATCAGAGTTTGCCAAAGGAACAGTTTCCTGAAGTAGTATTCCCTCAGTTTTATATCAGCACCATTTATAGTGGTACTGCTCCGGAAGACATGGAAACGCTGGTTACAAAACCCATTGAAAAACAACTGGGCGGTATTTCCGGTGTGAAATCCATCAAAAGTACGTCCATGCAGGATTACTCTGCCATCATCATAGAATTTGATGCGAGTGAAAATATGGATGCTGCACGGCAGGAGGTGAGGCAGAAAGTAGATGATGCAAAGAAAGATCTGCCAACTGATCTAACCCAGGAACCTCAGATCATTAAGGTGGATGTATCGCAGATTCCTATTATGAACGTGAACCTGGCTGGTGATTTTGATCTGCAAACATTAAAAAAGTATGCAGACGAAATGCAGGATCGTATTGAAGCGCTTAGTGAAATCACCCGTGTAGATATTGTGGGGGCACTGGACCGTGAAATACAGATCAATGTTGATAAGTATAAAATGGATGCTGCACAGATCAGCTTTGGTGATGTTTCAACGGCTATTAAGTCAGAGAACGTGACAATCTCCGGTGGTCTTGTATCTATGGATGGTCAGAAACGTACTCTTAGTGTAAAAGGTGAATATAAAGATGCATCCAAACTACGTAATCTGATTATACGCGGACAGTCAGGCGCAACCGTATATCTCCGCGATATTGCAGAGGTAGTGGATGGCTTCAAAGAGCAGGAGAGTTATGCGCGTTTGAATGGTAAAAATGTAATCACGCTGAACGTAATCAAACAGAGCGGAAAAAATCTGATTGATGCTTCTGATAAAATCCGTGCTATCATTAAAGAAATGCAGGCAGATTATCTGCCCGCAGGACTGGAAGTGAAAATCACTGCAGATCAGTCGGATTCTACCCGTGTAACATTGCATGACCTGATCAATACGATTATTATCGGTTTCATGTTGGTAACGCTGATCCTGATGTTCTTCATGGGTGCTGTAAACGCCATATTCGTGGCTTTGTCCGTACCTATCTCTATGTTCATTGCATTCCTGCTGATGCCTGCATATGGCTTTACGCTGAATATGATGGTACTGTTCTCTTTCCTGCTGGCATTGGGAATTGTAGTAGATGATGCAATTGTGGTGATAGAAAACGTACACCGTATTTTTTATAGCAGGAAGGATCTTGGTATTGTTAAAGCAGCTAAGATAGCCGCAGGTGAAGTATTCCTGCCGGTATTCTCCGGTACACTAACGGTGCTGGCGCCATTTGTACCACTGCTTTTCTGGCCGGGTATTATTGGTAGTTTCATGTTCTTCCTGCCGGTAACGTTGATCACTACACTGGGAGCATCCCTGATAGTAGCATACATTATTAATCCGGTGTTTGCAGTAGACTTCATGGATCGTCATGAAGGAGAAGCGCATCCTACACCGAAATTCGACAGGAAGTTTACCATCCTCACGGTTGTATTTGTTGTTATTGCCCTGATTGCTTACTTCGCAGGTAGCAGGGGAGTAGGCAACTTTGTATTATTCGTTTATGCAATGATTGTGATGGAGCGTTTCTGGCTGGGTGGTGTTGCCCGCCGCTTCCAGAGTAACCTATGGCCAAGAGTACAGAACCGTTACAAGCGTATGTTGCAATGGTGTCTTATTGGCTGGCGTCCTGTATGGATCCTGTTAAGTACTTTCTTTTTGCTCATCTTCAGTATTGTTTTAACGGGTATACGTAATCCTAAAGTAGTATTCTTCCCAACGGCAGATCCTAACTTCATCTATGCTTACATAGAGTTGCCTATGGGTGCAGATCAGAAATACACGGATTCTATTACACATATAATAGAAGACAGGATCACGAAAGTAATGGGTACTAATAATCCCATTGTGGAATCTATTATCTCCAATGTGGCGGTAGGTGCCGGAGATCCTTCACAGCAGGATCTGAGTACACAGCCACATAAGGGAAAGGTAACAGTAGCTTTCGTGGAATTTGGGAAACGCAATGGTGTATCTACCAAGCAGTACCTTGGAAAGATAAGAGAAGCTGCAAAAGGTATTCCCGGTGCAGATATTACAGTTGAACAGGAACAGGGTGGCCCGCCAACAGGTAAGCCTATTAATATAGAAATCTCTGGCGATAAGTTTGAAGAGCTTACGGCTGGTGGAGAAAAATTAAAACGTTACCTGGACTCTTTACAGATTGATGGTGTGGAAGAATTGAAAACAGATTTCCAGAGTAACAAACCGGAAATCCTGGTGAATATAGACAGGGAACGGGCTAACCGGGAAGGAATCTCTACCGCTACTATCGGTATGGCATTGCGTACGGCATTGTATGGAGATGAGGCCTCTAAGTTCCGTGATCCGGAAGATGATTATAAAATAATGGTACGTTTCAAAGAAACTCAGCGTAATAATATTAACACGCTGATGAATATGAATATTGTGTACCGTGATATGAATATGGGAGGAGCTATCCGTCAGGTACCATTATCTGCTGTAGCAGATATTAAGTACTCCAATACTTATGCAAGTATCAAGCGTATAGATCAGAAACGCGTTATTACGCTTTATTCCAATGTACTTACAGGATATAACACCAATGAAATAGTGCAGCAGATCCAGACAGCGTTGAAAGATTTTCCAAAACCGCCTGGCACTACTATCAAGATGACAGGTGAGCAGGAAGACCAGCAAGAAACAATGAACTTCTTGCTGATGGCGGCACTTGGAGCTTTCGGGTTAATCCTGATGATCATGGTTATACAATTCAACTCTATAGGTAGACCATTGATCATTTTCATGGAAATCCTGTTCAGTATCATCGGTGTATTCCTTGGTTTCTCCATTTTCAAAATGGATATCTCAATCGTAATGACCGGGGTAGGAATCATGGCACTGGCGGGTATTGTGGTGCGTAATGGTATTGTGCTTGTAGAATTTATAGACCTGTTGGTGATGCAGGGAACACCTGTATATGAGGCTGTTGTGGAAGGCGGAAGAACACGTATGACACCGGTATTATTGACTGCAATCGCTGCGATCCTTGGTTTAATACCGCTGGCAGTGGGCTTTAATATTGACTTTGCGGGATTATTTTCTTCATTTGAACCGCATATTTTCTTTGGTGGAGATAGCGTTGCCTTCTGGGGACCGCTGGCATGGACAATGGTATACGGATTGCTTTTTGCCACCTTCCTTACATTGATCCTGGTGCCGGTGATGTACGCCATGAATAAGCGTTCCATAGATGTGCTGGATCATTATAACTTATCCCGCAAGTTGAAATATGTACCATTCCTGGTATTGATTCTGAAGTGGTGTATGAGGAGAGAAGATGTGAGGAAACTGCATGATCCTGCTTATGCCTCTGACCGGGCATATAGATTTTTTGAGAATCATGAAGAAGACGTAATAGTGGTTGATGAAAAGTCTTATAATGGACATGGTGAGGTAAAAGAATATCAAAAGAAACATTAAATGTTATAACAAGAGTTTTAGTCGATACACATACAGTGTAACAGTTGTAGGTTTAACAGATACCGTTCCGATTCTTCGGAACGGTTTTTTTTTGCCCTTAACAAACTTTAACAATTAACTGCTGTCCCAATTTCTTATTTTTGATGAACAAACCGGCCATTAGTTGTTTAACCCGTATGTGATTGGAAGAGAAAACCGGGGTTTGAAGAACCAGAATAGAGAACATGGAAGCTGAATTTATGTTTGAGGTATCAAAGAAATTTGCTGAGGAACAGGATTCGAAAGATATAATAAGACCTTTTAGGGAACAGTTTTATTTCCCTCAGCGAAATGGTAAGAATGCAGTATATTTTTGCGGTAACTCATTGGGTTTACAGCCTAAGAATGTCAAGGCAGCTATAGATCAGGAATTATACGATTGGCAACAATGTGCAGTAGAAGGCTACTGGGGGGCAAAGAATCCCTGGTTATACTATCAGCAATACTGCAGCCGGCCACTTACGGGGATTTTAGGAGCAGATCAGGGGGAGTTGTCAGTGATGAATACACTTACAGTTAACCTGCATTTAATGATGATGAGCTTCTACAGGCCTACTAAACAGCGTTTTAAGGTGCTGATGGAGGCGGGTGCTTTTCCAAGTGACCAATATGCTGTTGAAACACAGGTTAAATTGCATGGCTTTGATCCTAATGAGGCAATCATCGAGGTATCACCGCGAATAGGAGAACATTTGATCCGGGAAGAAGATATTTTTAGGATAATTGATGAAGAAAGTAGTAGCTTAGCACTTATATTATTGGGGGGAATAAACTATTATACCGGCCAATTATTTAATATGGAGTCCATTACGGACATGGCTCATAAAGCAGGAGCCTTAGTCGGGTTCGACCTGGCGCACGTAGTAGGAAACGTACCTGTGAAGTTACACGATTGGAAAGTAGATTTTGCCGTGTGGTGCTCATATAAGTATTTAAATGGAGGCCCCGGAGCTGTAGGTGGAGCATTTGTACATGAAAAACATGCCCGAAACCGGAACCAGCCAAGATTAGGCGGCTGGTGGGGCAACGAAGAAGCCACCCGTTTTAAAATGGAAAAGGGCTTTGAACCCAAAGGCCGTGCAGAAGGATGGCAATTGAGCACGGCACAAGTATTTAACATGGTAGCATTAAAAGCCTCATTGGAACTGTTTGAGTCCGCTGGTATGGCCGCTTTAAGAGATAAGAGCATTAAACTCACCAATTATCTTGAATTCCTGTTAAAACAGATAGAAAACATAAACTTTGAAATAATTACGCCTAAAAATTGTAAGGAACGTGGCGCTCAGTTATCTTTGTTGTTCCATAACAGAGGTAAAGATATCCAACAAAAAATGACGGATGCTGGTATAATTGTCGACTGGCGCGAACCCGGAGTAATACGGATATCACCGGCGCCCTTGTATAACTCTTTTGGAGATGTATTTCATTTTTATGAAATAATAGCAAATATTGATTCAAACGCTTAATTAAGGTAAGATGACTTTTGAGAGAAACGAACGCCCCCGCAGGCCCTACTCTCCTCCTGGTGCAGATAAAGACCAAGATCCCAATAAGGAGAGACCAGGCGGTTACTACAAACCCGATTTTAATAATGAAAGGGAGGGCAGACCCGGTGGTTACAACCGGGACAATAATGACAGACCAAATTACAACAGAGACCGTGGTGAAGGCGGTGGTGGATATAATCGTGGCGGCGACCGTGATGGCGGTGGCGGCGGTGGATATCGTCCTCGCGACAACGGCGGCTATGGTGGTGGCGGTGGTTACAATCGCGATGGCGGTGGTGGCGGCTACAACCGTGGTGGCGACCGTGACGGCGGCGGTGGTGGATATAACCGTGGCGGCGACCGTGATGGTGGCGGCGGCGGTGGATATCGTCCACGTGAAGGCGGCGGCGGCTATGGCGGCGGCGGCGGTGGTTATGATCGCGGCGGTGGTGGCGGTGGCTACAACCGTGGCGGTGGCGGCGGCTACAACCGTGAAGGCGGTGGTGGCGGCGGCTATGACCGTGGCGGTGGCGGCGGTGGTTATAATCGCGGCGGTGGCGGCGGTTATGATCGTGGCGGCGGCGGTGGTGGTTACAACCGCGGTGGCGGTGGTGGCGGCTACAATCGCGGCGGTGGAGGAGGTAGTCGTCCGAGCTTCGGCGGCAACAGACGTCCTTTCACGCCTAAACCTGATAACAAGATCTACTTTATCGCCTTACTCCCTACTGCCGAAGTAGGTAAGGAGATCATCAAAATAAAACAGGACTTCGCTGAAAACTTTGGTCCGGTATACGCGCTGAAAGTTCTGCCGCATATCACCCTCCAGGTTCCTTTCACTGCAGACCCTGCATTGGAAAAATCCTTCTGCGATGAACTGGCCGAATTTGCTAAAACACAGGCACCTTTCGAGGTTTCCCTGAACGGTTTTGGTACTTTCCCGAACAAGCAGAACCGCGTACTGTTTATCAATGTTGAGAAAAGTGAAACAATGGGCGCCCTTCACAGGCAGCTGATCAACTTCCTTCGCAAGGAGTTTGGCTTCAGTACCATGCTGGCACGTACCGGTTTTACACCGCACGTAACAGTAGCTTTCAAAGATCTTGAAGATGCTCAGTTCGATAAAGCATGGCCTGATTACGAAAACAAAGAGTACAAGGCTACCTTTAAAGTTAATAACCTGTATTTCCTTCGTCATAATGGTAAATCCTGGGAAGTGTTGCAGAAATGCAAACTGGGTGGAGCCTGATAAAAGGATCACAAGAAAAATAAAGAGGGAGTCTGTTATACAGGCTCCCTCTTATTTTTTAGGGGATGATCAAATTTTTTGCGGAACAACTTAGAAATCATACACAGCTACCATTAACACCCTGATGCACTAAAGATTTGCGAGGGAGGATACTCCTAAGGTTAGAAATAATCCTATTTGAATTCCAGTTGAGTCAATTCCTTTCCCAGATCCTTAATACCAAGTAATATTTTCTGTGTTTGTTTCTCTGATGGAACCTTAATGCCGTTTGCATACTGGGAAAGCAACGATTGACTCATCCCAATGCGATCTCCCAGGGCTTTAGCATTAATTACATTGTAATATTCAAAGAATTGTTTTACATCCAGGCGAATTGAAATGTCCGTTTCAGACAGGTTTTTTAATCCTTTGTAATCCCGGTATAAGTTCATGGCATCAAGAATATTTTGCTTCAATTCTGCCATGTCTTTACCTGTCGTGCCTACAGGAATCTTATCATCCTCTGCATAGGCAGAAAAACCAGTACCGGTTTTCTCTACTTTAAATAAATACTTTTTCATACTGATTAATTGAGTTAATAAACACATAGGCTTATCTTAGCCCCGCTTGTTTTAGAATTTTCAACTCTAACCCCTTGCCCAGTTCGGCATTGCCGTGATCGGGAAAAATGATTTCCTGCTCTGGTTTGTCAGGGTGAGTCATAATCATATGACTTCCCTTTCCTTGTCTGAGTATTACCCATCCGGCCCGTAATAGTTTTCTCTTCATTTCAGAGCATTTCATTTTGAGGTTAGTTTGATATTCTATCGTTAAAGGTAATATATTAATTACTTTTCAGGAAATCGTAAGTAATGTTTCTATTACCTTTTTAAATAGGAAAAGCCGGGTTTCCCCGGCTCCTTTCTTTATCAACCTTAGCAATATTGATTCTATTGTATTTTTCTCCTTAACTTATATTGTCCCTGTTCTTTAACCCAGGAAAGATCAGCGGCAGTGGCAATCACATCCAATACGTCTTCCAGTTTTGGTGCATCAAAGAAATCACCTTTATAATCATAGTTGGCTACTGCACTATCTTCAATAATTATCTGCACATTATAGTATGATGAAAGCGTACTGATCACATCTCTCAGCGGAACATTGCTGAACCGGAGCACATTTTCTTTCCAGGCCATGAAGTTGGGATCAGCAATGGCTATCTCCTCCATTTGCTTATCTGTTTTGAAGATGGCCTTTCTTCCTTTGGTCAGTACCAGTCTGGTGGCAGACTTATCTTCCGTTTTACGGGACACCGCTACTTTTCCACTTAACACAGCAACTTCAACAGGTTGTGCATCATATGCCTTAATATCGAAAGAAGTACCCAATACCTGTGTTTGTGTGCTATTAGTATATACCACAAACGGGCGTGCCTGTTCATGTGCTACATCAAAGAATGCCTCTCCTTCAAGATAGACCGCACGCTCAGTGCCTGTAAGGTTGCTGGTATAGCGCAGGCGGCTATGCTGGTTCATAAATACTTTACTGCCATCAGGTAGCTTAACCTCTTTTTTCTCCAGCGCAGCAGTGGTGATGATAATTTCCTGCGGCTCACGAAGGATAAAATACATGGTAGCAGCACCTGCAAGCAATAAAAGTGTGGCAGCTATGCGTAATACATTACGGTAAGGGGAGATAGTCCTGACAGGCATTTCTGTTATATCAGGCTGGCTCTGGATCTGTTGACGGAACTTTTCCCAGTTACGGTTTGTATCCGGTATGTAATCCATATTGGTGGTAGCCGTCAGTTCCCAGGTTTTCCGGAGCTCGTCATAATAACGCCGGTTGGTTACATCTGCTTCCAGCCATGCCTGGAGAGTAGCCTGTTCCTCTGCGCTGAGAGTATTCTCCAGCTCACGGGCAATCAACGTTTCTATATCTTCAAAGGTGTTAGGCATACCATTAAAATTGTAAAAGTAAAGGATATAAAGAGGCTCCTGCTATAAAGAGGATGATCACTTGCAGGTAGTCCTGCAGAGATACCCGTAATTTTTTCAATGCTGTCATCATCTGATTTTCCACTGTTTTGATGGAAATATTCAGTGTGGTGGCAATTTCCCGGTATGATAGTTCTTCATAACGGCTAAGTATAAAGATCTCACGGCATTTCTCCGGCAGGCGGTTTATAGCCTGCTGAATATGCGTGGTTGTTTGCTGTAAACCTACACTCACGGGTGCAGCCATTGGTTCCAGATGATCCTCCAAAGGAAGATGGGTGCCACGGCGTTTGTTCTTATCCAGGTGATCCAATGCCATATTAATAGCTGCTCTGTGCAGATATGCTTTAAAATATACATCTTTCAGGGAAGCCCGCCGGTTCCAGATCTTTATAAATACATCCTGTGCCAGATCTTCTGCAGTAGCAGTATCCTGTACAATACGGTATATAGTTTTAGATACAAATGAGAACCAGGCTTTAAACAGCGTTTCCATGAACAGCTGTTCGTCTTCCTGTAGTAACTTTTGTAATCGGGCATTTTCCGGCATGGTGCAAAAATAACTTTTGTCCTTATTCCTGTTGTTATTGTTATCGACCTGACAGGAAAATGCTACTGTAGGCATAGCTTGCATGTGTGTGACGCTTTCGTACATTATAATTTTATAACTCTCCCAGATCCCTGTATATCTGAATTGACGGTTGGACTTCCTTTATACTTAACATTTCCGCTACCATGGATACTTACATCAAGTGCGTGTGAAACACTGAGTGTATGTCCGCCGGAGCCTTTTACGCTGATGCTGGCGTCGGAACATAGCAGATCTAACCCGTTTATATCTCCGCTGCCATTAATATCGCTGTTGTAAGAACTGGTACTACCGCACAGATTAACACTGCCACTACCATTTATGGTTGTTTCCAGTTTTATAGTCTCTAACGTAAAACGGGCATTTCCACTACCATTAATGGCATAAGCAAAATGAGCTGTATGTAATGTATCTGTATTATCAATATTGCCGGAGCCGGAAAAGTCAACGGAATGGTAAGTTGTATTTTTCAGGTTTATGTGAATATCTTTAAAGAAATTCAACCTTACTCCTTTTTTTAATCGTATGTGGAGGATGGAATCACGTACCTCTGTCTCTATTACACGCATCAGGTTATTTTCTGCAATGATTTCTACGCGTGTATCGGCAGCCTGTTGAAGGTGTACATAGAAAGGACCATCCACTGTCACATCTGTAAAATTGCCTGTTGGGCGTTGTTCAGTGATCACCATCCCTGATCCGGCAAGGACCTCTTTGGAACAGCCTGATAATATAAAGCTGAAGATGAAGAGCATCAGCAGCAACCAGCCTATACCAAGGCTGCTATATACTATTATGGTCTGTTTTTTTACTGTATACATAATGTTCGGGATTTATGCTATACAGTTATAACGGGGAGAAGATGTAATACCCCTAGAAGAAGCGCGGAAATGCTATAAAAAATGGAGCCGGCCATACTGAAGTATGGAACCGGCTTTTTGATTAACCCCTATGAAAACCAACTATTGCTATGCGTTTTATTCCTGTAGTTTGATCTCTCCGAGATCTGTTGTTTTGTCATCTTCCACTTTCACATTGGTGAACGTAACATCTTTAAAAGGATGTTTAGCTCCCACTATTACGGTGTATGTACCAGCTGTGGCACCCTGTACATTGAAAACTCCATCAGTAACAGGTGCTTTCAGGGTATCTGTTCCCTGGAAAGCCCATACCTGCGATGCAGCATCTGCTGGCGTTACTTTACCAGAGATTGAACCACTACCTGCATTTTTAAATGCAAAGGTTCCGACTGCTATCGTTGCAAGTAATAATATGCTAACTGATATCTTTTTCATATAAATATATTTCCAATTACCATGCCACAGCAGAGTAATATGTTTTTAATACAGTATTTAACAATACTTTACGAAACCTTTAACAGTAAAGGGTTTAGGTTTTAACAATGGTTTACATTTCATGTATTTTCAAGTGGGGAGCACTGCCACAATCTGACCCATTTGGGCAACAAAAAGCCCTCTTCTGCCAGTAGCGGAAGAGGGCTTTTTATAGCTTATAGTTGAGATTATCTTTTGTTCAGTTTAGATAGTAAGCGGAGAATTTCCAGGTATAACCATACTAATGTTACCAGCAATCCGAAAGAAGCATACCATTCAAAATATTTGGGAGCTCCCTGTGCCGCACCAGTCTCAATCATATCAAAATCCAGGATCAGGTTCAACGCAGCAACGGCTACCACCACCAGTGAGAAAATAATACCAATAGTGCTTCCTTCATGCAGGAAAGGTATATTGATATTAAACATCCGGAGTACCAGGGCCAGCAGGTAAAAAATAGCAATCCCGGCAGTTGCCGTAAATATAATAGCCCTGAATCTTTCAGTTGCGCGGATAATGCGAGCTCTGTAAAGAATCAGCATCCCAAGGAAAGTCCCAAAAGTAAGACCTACAGCCTGTAATACTATTCCATCATAAAGACCGGAATACATTACGGAAATAACGCCCAGAAATAACCCTTCTGCCAGCGCATAAGCCGGAGCCAGGTATGGAGCCCACTCTTTTTTAATAACAATAATGATCGCAAGTATAAAACCACCTATGCCTCCTACTAACAGGAATGGCATAATATTTTGTCCTCTGGCGGGTGCTCCCCAGGCGTAAACAGCAGCAGCCATCACCATCAACAGCAGAAATCCCATTTTAGTAACTGTACCATTAATAGTCATTACACCATTAGAGTGGTCAGCAGCAGCTTCCCGGAAAGTTTTTTCCTTTAGGACAGGGTTATTTGATTCAAATAATGCCATGGTATTAAAAATTTATATGGTAAAATTACGATTATGAATCGATAACAGATACAGTTCTTCTGTTACTGATTACTTAAAGTTATGTAGCATAACTTTAAACTATGACACCACCTTAGGAGAAAGTCTATTCACTTTGTGTACTTTTGTAATAATGACCGCTTTGAAAAGCATTTAATTATACGATGGATACTACCTTCCGAATTGTTAAATTTACAGCCTGAAAAATAACGGTCAGTTAAATAAGATAATAAATGTCAAATAGTTCGATTCAAAAAATAGAGGATGTAGTCATAAAGTTTGCTGGGGATAGTGGTGATGGGATGCAGTTGACGGGTACCCAGTTCTCCAATAATACTGCCCTGATAGGGAATGACCTGAGTACATTTCCTGACTTCCCGGCAGAAATACGTGCCCCGATAGGTACACTACCTGGTGTGAGCGGTTTTCAGTTGCACTTTTCGTCTAATCGTATATTTACTCCCGGCGATGCCTGTGATGTGCTGGTGGCTATGAATGCTGCTGCCCTGAAGGCAAACCTGAAAGCGCTTAAAAAAGGTGGGATCATCATAGCCAATACAGATGGTTTTGATGCCAAAAACCTTCGACTGGCTAACTACCCTGAAGGTGTTAATCCCCTGGAAGATGGCTCCCTGGCCAACTACCAGCTGCACACTATCGACGTGACAAAACTGACACGTGAGGCGCTGAAAGATAGCCCTATGGGGATGAAGGAGAAGGACCGTGCGAAGAATATGTTCGTATTGGGTTTCCTGTACTGGATGTACGATCGTACACTGGAAAGCACAGAAGCCTTCCTCAATGAAAAATTTGGCAAAAAACAGGATATCCTGGATAGTAACCTGAAAGTATTGCAAGCCGGATATAACTTCGGAGATACCGTTGAAGCATTCACAACCCGCTATCATGTGGAAAAAGCCCGCATGGAGCCAGGTACTTACCGTAGTATTACTGGGAATGTTGCCCTGTCGTACGGATTGGTGGCTGCCGGTCAGAAATCAAAGTTGCCGCTTTTCCTGGGTACTTACCCAATTACACCGGCTTCCGATATCCTGCATGAACTGAGCCGTTACAAAAACTTTAATATCCGCACTTTCCAGGCAGAAGATGAAATAGCCGGTATTACCTCAGCCATCGGGGCTTCCTATGGCGGACATATGGGTATTACCACTACTTCCGGTCCGGGAATGGCATTAAAAGGTGAAGCAATGGGACTGGCAGTAATGCTGGAAATACCTTTGCTGATCATAAATATTCAGCGCGGTGGACCTTCTACCGGTCTGCCTACCAAAACTGAGCAGTCTGATTTGCTGCAGGCTTACTACGGCCGTAACGGGGAATGTCCCATGCCGATCGTATCTGCTTCCACTCCTTCAGATTGTTTCGATGCTGTATTTGAAGCGTTCCGCATTTCAGTACAGCACATGACCCCGGTAATTTTCCTGAGTGACGGGTATATTGCCAATGGTTCAGAACCATGGCGTTTCCCACAGAGCGCTGATCTTCCTGAAATCGCCGTGAAGTTCAAGAAAGGGCTCGAAGAAGGAGAAGAACAGTTCCTGCCATATCACCGTGATGAGAACCTGGTCCGTCCGTGGGCTGTACCTGGTACCCCAGGACTGGAACACCGTATTGGTGGTTTGGAAAAGCAGAACATTACCGGTAATGTAAGCTACGATCCGGAAAATCATCAGCTGATGGTAAGAATCCGTCAGGAGAAAATTGATAAGATCGCAGATCATATTCCACCGCAGCAAATAGAATTAGGTCCTGAAAAGGGTAAGGTCCTGGTGCTGGGCTGGGGATCCACTTACGGTGCTATCAAGAGTGCCGTGCTGGAACTATTGGCAGAAGGTCATCAGGTGGCACATGCACATATCAGGTATCTTCGTCCTTTCCCTAAAAATCTGGAAGAGATCCTGCATAGCTATGACAAGATTCTGATTCCAGAAATCAATAATGGCCAGCTGATCAAAATTATCCGTGACCAGTTCCTGATCGATGCCCAGGGTTATCACAAGATCATGGGGGTACCTATCACAAAGAGTGAGCTTGTGATCAAGATCCGTGAAATGCTCCAATAATAGCAATATAAAATCTTTATAACTATATAATAAAAGGAGGGTATCACCCTCCTTTTATTATATAGGGTTTACACCGAAAGCATAAATCGTTAACCCCCATAAAATTTATATTTTGTATTTTTAATAACCTTATATGTTGATATGGGTATTATATCCGTCTGTCAGTATAACAAAAGGGACAACTGTACGTTAGCTATATAGTAGCATTTACTTAGCCAAATTCCTTATTATGAGAGGCTTTACCCTGACCTGCATATTTATTACACTGTTTACTTTCACCAGCGGCTTGTTATATGGCCAGAACCACGAGTATGAAGTTCGTTATGCAAATCATGTTATAGGCAATGTGAGTGCTCATTGCAAACTAAATGGTACTGCAAAGAATATTTCGATTCAGAGTAAAGTAGACATGCGACCACTTACCCGGTTTAACCTGGATATTTCCTGTGAATTTGATAACAGCATTATGATCAGGTCAAAAGTGATCCGCACAGGTAAAGAGGGCGATAATAAGTCCATTATAACCCAGCGGGATGGGAAGAACTATTCCATCATTCATAATGGAGAGAAGTCCATGCTGAATAATACTGAAATCGTACATTCTGTATCAGAATTGTACTTTATGGAACCTCACCAGATCTCCCGCATTTATTCCGAAACCTTAGGAGCATTCTTAACCCTCAAAACATTGGGTAATGGATTATATGAGCTAAACCTTCCAGAAGGGAAAAAGAATGTATATAAATATGAAAAAGGTGTATTGGTGCAGGTAGAAGTGAGCCAGCCCTTTGGTAAGGCATTTATTGTAAGGGTAACCTAAAAAACAATGGGTCAAAATAAAGGATCGTTTAAATAGAGCATTGTCTCCATTAGAAAAACCAATGAATTCAAAAAAGGAAGGCCCTGAGAATCGCTTAAACAACCATCATGTTCCCGAATGGAAAGAGGTTGTACCATGCTTGATACAACCCCTTTTAAAAAAAATCTATTGATTAAAGTCGACTAAAAAACCTATCCTTCCGGGTAGATGATGATGGAGACGAATTCGCTTTTATGCGATTCTTAATTCCTCCATTTTTATTCGACAATTCTATTCAATTACTTTCTCAATAATCAGTCCACTCGCCTTATCTTTCAGAATGAGTTTCTTTGCGCCAAAGTGTGTCATTTCCTCTTTCACGAGATAATATTGCGCGTCATATTCAACGAGTGTTTTATGTTTTTCCACTCCTACCTGACCACGCCATATTTCCAGTTGTACAGGTTCCCACAATTTTGAAGCCGCACTACGGTAAGCCGCATCCAATATAGCATTCACTACATAGCCGTCATAGAATGTTTCTCTTGCCGGACGGTTACCTTCTATAGCATGAAACATATCTGCAAACATGTGATTATATCCCAGCTCATTCAGTTCATCTCCTACAGGAAATAACCAGCCACTGTTGCTTTCCGCTTTTTCTGCCACGTAATCAGCGCCTTTGCCCGTGGTGAACATATCAAAGCCGGTGCGTAAAAAACTATTGAGCCAGATAGTACCCTCTGTACCCATTACTTCATCACGCAGATCAAGACCGCCGCGGAAGGTCCAGCTCACTTCAAATTGTCCGATCGCACCGTTCTCATATTTCACAAGACCGATGGCATGATCTTCTGCATCAATGGGTTTCACCTGTGTATCTGCCCAGCACATTACTTCTACCGGTTTAATATCCTTGCCAATAAAACTGCGTGCAATCTCTACACAATGGCAGCCCAGGTCAAGGATACATCCGCCACCTGCCTGTTCTTTATCCCAGAACCATTCGCTGTGAGGGCCAGGATGTGTTTCACGGGATTTGGCCCACAGGATGCGTCCAAGAGCGCCGTTTTTTACACTCTCCAGCGCCTTTGAAAATTTGGGAGTGTATACAAGATCTTCCAGGTAGCCATTAAAGATACCCGCTTTTTCAACTGCTTCCAGCATACGTTTGGCCTCTGCGGCATTGCGCCCCAGGGGTTTGGTACAGATTACACCCTTTTTGTGTTTACAACAGAGCATTACTGCTGCTTCATGCAAATTATTAGGTAATGAAATACAAACAACATCTACATCGGGGTGAGCAATGGATTCCTCCATATCGAGTGTCCAGTGTGCAACATTATAATCTGCTGCAAATTTCTTTGCACTCTCTTCCCGACGGGAATAAATACTGACAATCTTATCCTTGCTTCTTTGTCCCTGCAGTGAATCTGCATAGAAACGACCAATGAAGCCGGAGCCCAACATTGAAATACGTTGCATAATTATCTGATTGGATAAAGGTGATGAAAAGAAAACTCCGCAGCAGAACTTCTTTAAGAGGGAGTTTTGCTGCGGAGTGATATATTAAACATAACGGTTTATTACGCTGCTTGTTTTTTGTTGTCACGGAATAATACCATGAACAGTAGGAACACTACCAGGGCAATACCTGCAGGTATCAGCCAGATCTGACGCCAGAAGTTCTCAACAGGATTACTTGTGTAGTAATCAGTAATTAATCCGGCTACCCAGAAACCGATCAGCATACCGACACCATAAGTTGCCAGTGTTATTAAACCCTGTGCTGCACTTTTGTATTTTTCTCCAGCCTGTGCATCGGTATAGATTTGTCCGGATACAAAGAAGAAGTCGTAACAGATACCATGTAATGCAATACCAATCAGCAGCATAAAGGACAGGTCGGTTCCATTACCATAAGCAAAGAGTGTATAACGAACAGCCCATGCCAGCATACCCACCAAAATGGTTTTCTTAAAACCGAATTTGCTGAAAAATACAGGTATCAGCAACAGGAATAATGTCTCAGAAACCTGGCCAATAGCCATTTTAGCTGTAACATTTTCTATCCCTGTCTGCTCTATGAATTTATGCGCATTCTGATAGTAGAATGCCAGCGGTATACAAATGAGTATGGAAGAGATGAAGAACACAAGGAAGTTCGGATTCTTCAGTAATTTAATAGCATCCAGTCCAAGGAGAGATCCGATGCTGTCTTTTTCATTTTTACTTTTTACAGGAGGGGTTTTAGGTAGTGTAAAGCTGTACAGGCCAAGAATGAGGGAAGCTACACCGCCCATTGCAAAAGTATTTTTTAATTGTCCTGCTTCCATGCCATCTTTCCCATCCCAATGGAAGACATAACTGATCAAAAGACCTGCTACGATCCAACCGATTGTACCCCATATACGTATAGAGGAAAACTCTTTTTCAGGGTTTGTCATCTGACGGAAGGAAACAGAGTTCACCAGAGCTAATGTAGGCATATAACCTACCATATAGCCAAACACATAAGGGAAGAACGTACTGATATCATCTGCACGGAACATCAGGTACATCAGGCCAGCACCGATAAGGTGCAGCACTCCCAGAATCTTTTCTGCATTAAAGTATTTGTCAGCTATCAGTCCTATAATAAACGGGGCAATAATGGCGCCGTAAGACTGAGTGGAAAATACATTGGCTGTTTCCTTTCCATTAGCATGAAGATTTGCTCCAAGAAACGTCCCTAATGTAACGAACCATGAGCCCCAGATGAAGAACTCAAGGAACATCATAAATGATAACTGAATACGCGTACCTGATTTCATAACGATTTTAGTCTTTATAGCTTGATAAAACTTTAGCGCTAAAAGATAAGTAAAATATTATCGAATTTCCAATTATTAGGTATCAGTGGCGGTTGTTATAATATTTTTTTAGGCATAACAGTTATAGCAGAACCTTCAGCCAGCAAGGCAGAAATGGGTGTTTGCTGCAGCATTGGAACAAAGGCAGACCCATATAATGTCTCCGTATCACAGTCATAGCTGTACTCCCTAACAGGATGTACTCTCCATTGAGGATGGGTTACCTGGTACTCGCCGGTATGTGCCGTACCCATATGAGTATATCCCCAGTAATGATCGGTAATAAAGGAGGCTTCACTGCCTTCGGAAATAGGCAATGCCTCTTTGCCAGCAATGGCTTTCAAATGATTCCAGTGCGGGCCTGTCTTCCATTCATAGGCGACTTCCAGTTGACTGTCAGTATGTTTCCAGGAATGACGCATAACATGGGTGGCATACTTTTCCTTATACACAGTATTTGCTACGAAGGTGATCATCCTTTTCGGTACCAGTTCCTTTATAAATACAACCCCCCGTTTCCAAATACCGGCTTCCTTATACCGTACATAAAAGCGGAGGTTTACTTCTTCAAAATGACGGTGAAAGGGAAGAGATAATCCCATTACCCGGGTATTGGTAAACAGGAAACCAACCAGGCTGGCATAGTGAGTGTTGTTCCATGTATCCAGTTCTGTATGATGGGGTACATATTGTTGTAATACAGCAGGATCTGCTTCAAAATTGATCATGAGCAGGTTACGCCACTCAGCAGTGAGAAAGGGTTTAGCCATGGTAGTATTATTAGTTCCCCCGTACAAGTGAGTGGTAGTACTTACATACCGGCCTTAATCCGCATTCACCGCATTTGGGTGTACGTGCCACACAAACATAACGGCCATGTAATATTAGCCAGTGATGGGCAATATGTACTTGCTCTTCGGGTATATATTTCAGAAGTTGTTTTTCTGTTTGAAGCGGAGTGGTAGCATTCGTGGTAAGACCAATCCGGGCCGATACCCGGAATACGTGAGTATCTACCGCCATATTGGGCTGATGATGCACAACAGAGGTGATCACGTTTGCAGTTTTACGGCCAACGCCGGGCAGGGTAACGAGTTCTTCCACAGTAGAGGGGATCTCACCATGAAAATTTTCCACAACCAGCTGAGCCATACCTATCAGGTGTTTGGTCTTATTGTTGGGATAACTGATACTGCGTATAAGAGGGAAAAGGTCGTCGAATGTAGCATGGCTTAATGCTTCAACATCCGGATAATTCTTGAAGATAGCGGGCGTAGTCATGTTGACGCGCTTATCTGTACATTGTGCAGACAGGATCACCGCTACCAGTAATTGGTAAGGATTGTCGTAGATCAGCTCCGTTTCAGCATTGGGAGCATGTTCTTTGAAGTAACTGAGTACAAAGGCAAAGCGTTCTTTCTTTGTCATACCTCGCAAAGGTAGGGCAAATTGGGAGCAAACATAGCTGTTATACGGCCACTTATTTTACCGGTTGCGTTTTCTTAGCGTAATCGGAGATTGCCTGCAATGTCTCAGGTCTTGGTGAAAAACTAATTGTATCAAGTGCTTTACGTGTTTGATTAAAACAAATTTGTTCTTCACGTGATAGTTCCGGGTCTTGATTTGTCATTTTGTTGTGTAGTTTATTGGCGCTATCAGTTACAGGATATAAAGTAGAAAAAAGGTGTGTAGAATTCCCCATGCAAATATATTTTAATGTAAAAGATTAATTCATAACAGTATAACGGAGATTGTGCAGAATGTATTGTCAAATTAAACGAAATATTTCGAAACTAAAAATAACAGGGATAGGTGGAAAGAGGGGAAACGGGCTACAGTGGGGATAACGTTCTTTTGGGCTTATTTTTTCTCGGTAATGATGAACAGATCTTCATCATCTTTCTTCATCAGGTATTTTTCTCTGGCAAACTTTTCCAGCTTCTCCGGACTGGATAATAGTTCCTCCTGCTCTTTCCTCGTCTGGTCTATTTCATTCTGGAAGAAGGCCTTCTGATCTTCAAGTTTGTTTACTTCAGACCGTAACTCGTACTGAGACAGGAAATTATTACGGTCCATTGAAGACAGCCATACCACGAAAGCCACGGCAGCAATGAAAAACTTGTTTTTCATGTAAGCGGGTATTTTTATGGATTTAAGCCAGGACATAATAATATAAGAGGAATGAGTTTTAAAAAAAGTCCGGGTTTTGAAGTAACTCAAAACCCGGAAATATCGACCACTAGCTAAAATATCGGCAATCAAAGATCACAAAACTCTAAAATTGATGCGCGAAATCCAATCTATAGTTTACTTCTTACCAAATTTAATGGATTTTCCCGGATAAAAAGCTACCTCGTCCAATTCCTCTTCAATACGGAGTAACTGGTTGTATTTAGCCATACGGTCTGTACGGGAAGCAGAACCAGTCTTGATCTGACCACAGTTCAGTGCTACTGCCAGGTCAGCAATAGTGGTATCTTCAGTTTCGCCGGAACGGTGACTCATGATTGAAGTATAACCAGCTTTGTGGGCCATGTTTACTGCTTCGATCGTTTCAGTAACAGTACCGATCTGGTTTACCTTAACCAGGATGCTGTTAGCAATGTTCTGGTCGATACCTTGTTTCAGACGTTTAACGTTGGTTACGAACAGGTCATCACCTACCAGCTGTATTTTGGTACCTAAAACTTCGGTCATTTTTTTCCAGCCAGCCCAATCATCTTCAGCCATACCGTCTTCGATAGAAACAATAGGGTATTTATTGCACCACTCAGCCCAATAAGCAACCATTTCATCGCTGCTGATCACTTTCTGAGAGCTTTTGTAGAATTTGTAAGTTTTGGTAGCCTCATCGTACATTTCGCTGCTTGCAGCATCCAGTGCAATACCTACCTGCTCACCTGGTTTGTAACCAGCTGCTTCGATAGCCAGCAGTACTGTTTCGATAGCTTCCTCATTGCTCTGGATTTCAGGAGCAAAACCACCTTCATCACCTACGTTGGTACTGTAACCTTTCTTTTTCAGAACGGATTTCAGGTGATGGAATATTTCAACGCCCCAGCGCAGACCTTCAGAGAAAGAAGGAGCACCAAAAGGAACGATCATAAATTCCTGGAAGTCGATTTTGTTATCAGCATGTGCACCGCCGTTGATGATATTCATCAAAGGAACAGGAAGGGTGAAACCGTTTACACCACCCAGGTAACGGTACAGGGGCAGGTTAGCTTCGTCAGCAGCAGCTTTTGCAACAGCCATGCTCACTGCCAGGGTTGCGTTAGCGCCCAGTTTGCCTTTGTTTTCTGTGCCATCCAGCTCAATCAGAAACTTGTCAATACCGGCCTGGTCCTTAATATCCCATCCAATAAGTTCCTCAGCAATAATATCGTTGATATTGTTTACAGCTTGCAAAACGCCTTTACCCATGTATACGGATTTGTCGTTATCGCGGAGTTCAACAGCCTCATGCTTGCCTGTAGAAGCGCCGGAAGGTACGGCAGCACGGCCAAAATGACCGTCTTCTGTGGTTACATCTACTTCTACTGTTGGATTTCCACGGCTGTCAAGGATTTGCCTGGCATGGATTTCTGAAATGGTACTCATCTTTGTAAAGTTGTTTTATTATTTTAAAAAAGCTTCAAGTTGCAATATGCAAGCGTCGCTGCTATATTGTAGCTTGAGGCTTGTCGGCCGTTAGTTGCCTGAATATCGCTTCCAGGCTTTGCGAATTGCTCTGCAAAGAAAGGATGTTCCGGTTATTTATCAAAGCAAATTGTAAGAGGTTTTTCTGCACCTCTTCTATATTGGCTGCAAATAGCTGCCATGTCTGGTTATCCTGCTGTTTGATGCGGGTTACTCCTCCCAGTTGCTCCAGATCAGCTGCCGAAGGTAATGGTTCCCCAAAGGATACCTGTATATAACCATTTTCGGAGCCTCCTTGTTGCAATTGCTGCAAAGAATCATCCGCAATGATTTTTCCTTTGTTAATAATGATCACTCTGCTGCACATTGCCTCTACTTCCTGCATAATATGCGTGCTCAGCACCACCGTCTTATTCTGCCCCAGTTCCTTAATCACCTGGCGGATGTCTGCCAATTGATTAGGGTCCAGTCCTGATGTAGGTTCATCCAGGATCAGCACTTCCGGATCATGTAGCAATGCCTGGGCCAATCCCACCCGCTGTTTATAACCTTTTGAAAGAGCACCTATCTTTTTCTTGCTTTCAGGGAGCAAACCTGTCAGTGCAATGATATCGGCAATGCGTTGATCACTTTTCTTACCAAGTTTATGTACCTGAGC
Organism: Chitinophaga sp. CF118; assembly: GCF_900112615.1. GTDB lineage: Bacteria > Bacteroidota > Bacteroidia > Chitinophagales > Chitinophagaceae > Chitinophaga. The sequence goes on from NZ_FOMK01000005.1 coordinate 181,369, forward strand.
AATAAAACCCAGGAACTCCTTTATATACATATCAAAATACAGAGGGTTCGCTTCCGGCAGATAACCGACACGTTGCCTTACTTCTATGGGATGGGTAGTCACATCATAACCGCAAACGCTGGCCTGACCTCCACTGGGTGGCAAATAGCCGGTGATCATTTTCATGGTCGTGCTTTTGCCGGCACCATTAGGTCCCAGAAAGCCTACCACTTCTCCTTTATTGAGAGTGAAGGAGATATCGTCCACCGCCCGCTGTTCCCCGTATACCTTGCTTAACTGTGTAACTGTGATTGACATAAGGTTTTCCGCTTTGGCGCGGCTAAAGTACGGAATTTAATTGTTCCCTGTAAGCGGATAATTGTTATTAATTACGATCCAGGTAAATGAGTTTAAAATGATAACAGATGATTATTAACTATCATTTTAGAAGATATTTGTATTGCTGTAAAGTGTTGGATTTCATAATAGGAACAGCATAGTATAAATGTATTTTTGCGCTTATCGGGATAATACATTTCCTGTTAGCTCATTTAAAAAAATAAAATTTAGTGGCTGGTTTCTTTACAACGGGTGGAGTAAAGCATTAAAATATAACAAAATCTTTTACCAAATTAGGCTCCGAATACTTAAATTTAAAATATATTCACGGCCTATATATGCGAAAAATATAAATTGCTAATGCGTGATAATAAACCTGATGGGACTTTAAGGTACTACCGCTTAATGATACTGCTTTGTTAATCAACTAAATTCATGATTATTAAACCCAGATAAATATACATTTAATGCCTATTAACTTACAAAAGGGACAAAAGATTGACATAGGACTTTCCAACATCAGCGTGGGTTTGGGATGGAATCCCAATGAGGGTACAGGTGGGGCTTTTGATCTTGACGCATCAGCGTTTATGATAGATGCCAACCGGGTAATACCAACAGAAGGGTATTTCGTTTTCTATGGCAATACCACTTCTCCCGATGACGCGCTGCATCATACAGGTGATGATCCTACAGGGGGCAACAGTGCTGAAGGAGATGATGAAATTATTAAGATAGACCTCTCTAAAGTAAATCCCGATATCAAAGAAATCCTGTTCGTGGTAACGATCCATGATGCAGTTGGCAGAAGACAAAACTTCGGACAGGTACGTAATTCGTATATACGTATCGTTAATGAGGCAAATGGCGAAGAAATAGCCAAGTACGAATTGGGTGAAGATTTCTCAATAGAAACAGGTGTTGAATTCGGACGACTCTATAACCGTGAAGGTAAATGGCGCTTTGAGGCCTCCGGTATCGGATACAAAGAAGACCTGGCCTACTTCCTGGCTAAATATTACAAAGGACAGATCATTAAGTAGTATAAAAAAAACAAAAAAAACATGGCAATAAATCTTGTAAAAGGGCAAACGATAGACCTTCGTAAAAACGATAAAGGTGAGAGCTTCGATCTGACAACTGTAACCATCGGATTAGGATGGGATATCCGTAAAAAAAGCGGCGGTTTTTTAGGGAAATTATTAGGTGGAAAAGAAGAAGAATTTGACCTTGACGCAATTGCATTTCTGCTGGATAAAAATGGTAAAGTAGCTGACCTGGGTAAAACCGTAAAAACAAATGATGGCCGCAACCTCAGTTTATACCAGGGTGATGTGATCTTCTTTAACAGTATGAAACATCCTTCCGGTAATATCTGGCTCACAGGCGATAACCGCACGGGTGCAGGAGATGGAGATGATGAGCAGATCATTGTAAAACTGGATAATCTTGATCCTAAATACGATAAGATCCTTTTCGTTGTATCTATATACCAGGGCCGTCAGCGTAACCAACATTTCGGAGGCGTAGAAAATGCATTTATCCGTGCAGTAGACAGCAAAGGAAAAGAAATTGCAAAATTTAATCTCTCCGGCGAAGCCGCTTATAATAATATGTGTTCAATGGTATTTGCAGAAGTGTATCGTAAAGATGGCACCTGGAAATTCAGGGCAATAGGCGATCCTCAGCCTGCAGACAGCTTTGTGGATATCCTGAAAAGTTATGTTTATTAATTCACGTTTACTATTCGTCGTTCATGAGAAGATTACCGGTTTACTTAGTGTTGGATACATCAGGATCTATGAGCGGAGAGCCCATAGAAGCTGTTAAGAATGGTGTGCAGGTATTAATATCAACTTTAAGGCAGGACCCTTATGCACTGGAAACTGCTTTTATCAGCGTCCTCACTTTTAATAGTGAGGCACGCCAGTTGATCCCGTTAACCGATTTGTCTTCCTTTCAGATGCAGGAAATAAAAGCATCAGGCGGTACCTCCCTGGGAGCTGTGCTGCAATTGCTGGCAGATTGCATCAGAAGAGAAGTAATCACCTCTACACAGGATGTGAAAGGAGACTGGAAACCATTAATCTTCCTGATGACAGACGGAATTCCTACGGATCAGTGGCAGCAGGGATTAAACGCTTTTAAAAATAGTAAAACCGGTATCACAGTTGCCTGTGCTGCCGGTAACGGAGCAGATGTAAATCTTCTGAAACAAATAACAGATACAGTGGTGTCTCTTGATACAGCAGATGCTGCTGCGATCAAAGCCTTCTTTAAATGGGTGTCTGCTTCTGTAAGTACTGGTAGCCAGAAAATAGAAAGTGGAGGAAAAGAGGTAGCAGGACTGAATGAACTGCCTCCTCCGCCTCCGGAAGTGAATATTGTTGTTTAGCAATGGCATTAACCCTTTAAATATGTCCTTTTATGAAAGATGTATTTGCCTTACATCGCATTGTAGATGCCAACGAGTTTTCGTTCGATCCTGCTGCCTACAGTCGCTTTAAATTTGGCGACAGTACTGCTGCAGATGCTTTTGGGACGGCCCTTGCCAACGGATTTATTACAACACATGGTACCGCATTGTTGCAGTGTGAACAGCTGGTGATATTGCCAAGTCCTTACACTTCAATACCCACTGCCTCATATTTTCTGACGCTTACGTTTGCGAAAGTGTTAAACCGCTTTCTGTGTATGAATGACCGTAAACCGGCAGAATATTCAAAAATCCACCGGTACAAAACATACAGTATCGATTATGGTGCATTGGATATGCAAAGCCGGGAAGCACTTATCATTAATGATAAGTATCACCTGGACAAAGAATTTCTAGGTGATAAAACATTGATCTTTACAGATGATATCCGCATAACAGGCAGTCATGAACTGATTATCCGTAATCTGCTGGAGGGTTATAAACTGGACAACGATGCTTATTTTCTGTATTATGCTCAATTGCATAATACAAATATTCATCCCAGCATTGAAAATAAGTTGAACTACTATACAGTAAACTCCTTGCAAAGCCTGGCTGCTGTGCTGTCTATGCCATCATTCAGATTTAATACGCGGGTAGTAAAGTATATTCTGAATGCGCCGGAACAGGAGTTTAGAAACCTGATTTCACAGCAATCAACTACCTTCCTGCAGGAACTGGGCGATTTATGCATCAGTAATAACTATCACCAGATGGAAGAATACCGCTCTAATGCAACATACTTATTCAATCACCTGCAAAAGATGGTACCGTCATGGCAAATGATTCTAAAGAAAGAAATGCAATTGATATGAGAAGACTACCGGTATACCTGTTGCTGGATACATCCGGCTCTATGAGAGGGGAACGCATCGAAGCCGTGAAAAATGGTCTCCAGGTATTGGTGTCAAAACTAAGGCAGGATCCTTTTGCTCTGGAATCTGTATGGATCAGCATCATTACTTTCGACAGGGAAGTGAAACAGTTGCTGCCATTAACAGCTCTCGAAGTATTACAGCTGCCCGATATTATTCCTCCGGAATCCGGGCCTACTCATATGGGAGCAGCTCTGGAACTGCTGAGTTTAAAACTGGATACAGAAGTACACAAAGGAAGTGATACAGAGAAGGGCGACTGGCGCCCTTTATTATTCCTGATGACGGATGGTAAACCCTCTGATCTGGCAGCTTTCCGGGCGGTAGTTCCAAAAATTAAAGCACAGAACCTGGCTGGTATTATTGCCTGTGCCGCCGGCGCAGAAGCAAATGACAGCTATCTTAAAGAATTAACAGATACAGTGGTACACCTGGATACAGCAGACAGCTCTACGCTGATGGCTTTTTTCAAATGGGTATCCGCATCTATTGGTACTGGCAATAAAAGCGTAGGTACGGCAGAGAGCATTCAACTGCCTCCGCCTCCTGAAGAAGTTCATGTGATTATATAAACCAACTTATAATGTATTTTATCCTTCATCTTATTATTAATATCCTGATCATTGGTCTTTTTCTGTATTCTAAATTGCTGCCTTATAAAGATCGACTGACGGGACAATACAAACAGGTATTTAATTTTTTCAGCGGCATATTTACTCCTGTATTAAGCATCTTCAAAGGCATAAAACCATTCCAGGTAGGTACCGGACTGGCAGTAGATATGACACAGATTCTTTTACTGATCATTTTGTTAGTACTTAATTATTTCTATTGATGAGAAGACTCCCAATTTATTTCCTCATAGATGTTTCAGAATCGATGATCGGTGAGCAGATCCAATATGTAGAAGAAGGATTGGCTACCATTGTCAAAGAACTGAAATCCGATCCTTACGCGCTCGAAACCGTTTGGATCTCCATCATTGTATTTGCAGGACAAGCCAAAACACTTGTTCCGCTACAGGAGATCATCAGCTTCTATCCTCCTAAATTTCCTATAGGTGGTGGTACTTCACTGTCTAACGGATTGGGACATCTGATGTATGAGTTACGTAAAAATACGATCCATACTACGGCTACCCAAAAGGGCGATTGGAAACCGATCGTATTCCTGTTTACAGATGGGGTACCTACAGATAACAGCACTGCTGCCATTGGTGAATGGAAAAGAAACTGGCAACGGCAAACCAATATGATCGGAATCTCTTTTGGTGCGGAAACAAACCTGGGTGTATTGAATGAAATAACAGAAACAGTACTGCTGTTTAAAAATACATCAGCACATTCTTATAAAGAATTTTTCCGTTGGGTAACAGCTTCTATTAAATCAAGCAGTCTTAGTGTCAGTAATAATGGAACCGGTATTGAACTGGCTAAACTGACAGATGATACCATCCTGACAAAGATAGATCCTGATAAAATGCCACCTGTACAACAGGGGGCTGTAGATACCAACTTTGCTATCTTTTCTGCACAATGCCAACAAACGAAAAAGCCTTATCTGATTAAATATAAAAGAGATCCGCGGCCGGTAAATATCAGTGGTATTGATATGCATACCATGGGTTACCGGCTGGTAGGTGCTTTCCCTGTAGATCATACATATGCAGAAATGTCTGCAGAGGGTGTGCACCTTAACAATACGATAGGTACAGAAGAACTGGAGGGATTCCCTACCTGTCCTTGCTGTGGTAATCAGTATGGATTCAGTGTATGCGCATGTGGTAAAGTACATTGTGTAGGTAATGAAGAAATTAGTACTTGTCCCAATTGCAATACCTCTGCTAAATATGGCTTTGGTGGTGGTAATATGGATGTAGGCAGAACGCAGGGATAATGAGAAAACTGATCGAAAAACTATTAAGAGAACACCAGTTGCCTGTAAAAGAAAAACAGCAATTATTCTTTGATGGTTTTCTGGCAACAGCAGATATTCAACAGGCGGCAGAACAAATGCTGAACGCGCAAAATTTTATAGTGGAATCCTGGAAAGAAAAATCACTCACAGACGATATCGTGCAGAAGCATGTGGCGATACCTAATGCTAAGGTGAATAAACCCTATCATTTCCCATTTGATGCAGAAGCTCTGGGCCTGCATGAAATGGGCGATTATAAGTGGGAGATTCCTGAAGGACTAGGTATCACTTTTGAGAAAGAGAAAGCATTATTTACAGGCATACCACAGCAACAGGGGGAGTTTATCCTTACATTGCTGTTCAGGCTGCGCATGAGCCCTGCAGATAAACCCTTTTCCGAAAAGAAAATCAGACTGATCATCAACCCGGATCCCAAGTCATTATGGAAGGATCTGCCTTCAGATGAACAGGATCCGTATTGGCAGCCTGATAGCGAAGCAATGACGGCATCTTTTGGTGACCGTACCTTACTGATCGCTTCCAAAAGAGGCCGCAGCCATGCTCATGAAGGGAAGTTCAGGGATGATAGCTTCGCCAGTTCTTTTGATCAGGCAACAGGATGGGGGATTATTGCAGTAGCAGATGGTGCAGGCTCCGCGAAGTACAGTCGCCGGGGGGCTGTATTAGCCTGTAATGCGGTAGTGGAAAGTTTCAGTGCGTTGCTGGCGAGTGAAAAAATGATTTCCCTGGAAACGGCTATCGCTGCATATATGGAAACACAGAGTGAAGAAAGCCAGGTGAAAGTAAGCGGCCAGTTCATTGAACAATTGGGTAAAATCGCTTTCTCCGCACAGCAAAAAATCCGGCAGGAGGCTCTGAGCAAGCAGGCAGAGATAAAAGATTATGCCACTACGCTTATTTTTACATTGGTTAAAAAATACGCTTCAGGGTATGTGATCAGCTCCTTCTGGGTAGGGGATGGTGGTATCGGCATTTATAATAACACAGATGCCATTGTACTGGGAACACCGGATAGCGGCGAGTTCGCAGGACAAACAAGATTCCTGACCATGCAGGACATCTTCGCAGATAATGCCTATATAAACCGGATCCGCTTTAAAGTAGTGCCTGACTTTACCGCCCTGATCCTGATGACGGACGGGATTACAGACCCTAAGTTCCAGACAGATGCAAATTTGCGTAACGTGGCCATCTGGCAGAAACTCTGGCAGGATCTGGAAGGCAATAATGAGGATGGCTGTAAAGTGGATTTTAATGGAACTCCGGAAAAGGCGAAGGAAGAATTGTTGAATTGGCTTGATTTCTGGTCGCCCGGCAATCACGACGATCGTACCATCGCTATTTTATACTGAATATGAATACATGAACAGTAAGACTATAACAGTAAAAGCACAGGACGGGAAAACATACCAGTATACAGATGATGGAAACCCCATGCAGGGTGGAATGAAAGATGTATATTTTTCACCGGATAAATCATACGTAGTAGCTTTTTTTAGAGATAAGCAGGACTTTAATTCTAAAGAGCGGCTTAATAATATCGTTAACACTTTCCGGGAAAGGATCTTCAATCAGCCTGGAGGGGAATACTGGAAAGACCTTTTCTGCTGGCCTAATAATATTGTGGAGCATAATGGTAAAACTGGCATTATTGTGCCTGTATATCAGAAACAGTTCTTTTTTACGCAGGGATATAGTCCCGAAGCGGCACAGATTGCGTCTATTGCAGGAAAAGAAAAAGAGGGCAAATGGTTTGCTTCCCCACAGTTCAGAAGTCCGCAGTTTAAATTACACCTGGATAAAAGTGAACTGGGCGACTGGTTCAAGTATTTCCTGATCTGTGTTAAAATTGCCCGTGCCGTAAGAAGGATGCATGCTGCCGGACTGGCACATTCTGATCTTTCCTACAAGAATGTACTCATTGATCCCCGCACCGGCAGCGCCACCATTATTGATATTGACGGTCTTGTAGTGCCGGGTAAGTTCCCGCCAGACGTGATTGGCACACCGGATTTTATAGCCCCGGAGGTAATGGCAACCAAATCCCTGGCTAAGGATGATCCTGCGCGTAAACTGCCTAGTATTGCTACAGACAGGCATGCGCTGGCCGTCATGATCTATATGTATTTATTGTACCGGCATCCGCTGCGCGGTGGAAAAATCCATGATACCGATCCGCAGAAGGATGAGGAATTATCTATGGGAGCCAATGCGTTATTCATAGAACATCCGACGGATCTTTCCAACAGGCCCCGCCTGAATCAGGTAAAACCTACTCATCTGCCCTGGGCAGACGTGAATCAGATTCCATATACGGTATGTGGTCCTTATCTGAAGGAATTATTCGATAAAGCGTTTATTGCCGGGCTGCATAACCCTGCTTTACGTCCCACCGCCGATGAGTGGGAACAGGCCCTTATTAAAACGGTAGATCTGTTACAGCCCTGCCAGAACAGTCATTGTAACCAGAAATGGTTCGTGTTCGATAATACTACCAGCCCCTGCTGCCCTTTCTGCAATACCCCCTATAAAGGACAATTACCTGTGCTTAACTTGTATTGGTCAAGGAAAGAGGGTAGCTTTACACCCGAAAATCACCGGTTGATGGTTTATCATAACCAGTATTTATATCCCTGGCATGTGAACAGGAACATTTATCCGAATGAGCGGCTCACAGAAGAACAGAAGACGCCGGTAGGCTATTTTGTTTTTCATAACAACAAATGGCAGCTGGTCAATCAAACGCTTACCTCTCTGAGGGACATTACAGAAGGGAAAGATATTCCGGTGAATACTATGGTGGAATTGACAGATAATAAACAACTGTTATTTTCTAAAGAAGAGGGTGGGCGATTGGTAGTTGTACAACTTGTAACGAATTAGATTTCTTTTAAATAAACAGCAAACATTAAAAAATCTCCCAGCAAATGAACGAATTAATTCAACAGATCCTTGATAACCCGATTCCCTCTTTATTGATTGTGGGGAACCTGATCATTATTGAAAGCCTGTTGTCTGTGGATAATGCAGCAGTATTGGCTACAATGGTAATGGATTTACCCAAAGAGAAGCGCAACAAGGCATTGAAATATGGTATCATCGGTGCTTATTTTTTCCGTGGTATCTGTTTATTGTTCGCATCATTCCTGATAAAAGTGTGGTGGTTAAAGCCATTGGGCGGTTTATACCTCCTTTATCTGACCTTCGACTTTTTTAAGGGCAGAGCTGCTAAAGCCAAAGCTGCTGAAGCTGGTGGTGAAGAGGAAGCTGTAGATAAGAACAGTAACTGGCTGTATAAGGCTACTATAGGCTGGATGGGTCAGTTCTGGGCAACTGTGGCACTTGTAGAACTGATGGACCTTGCGTTTTCTATTGATAACGTTTTTGCTGCAGTAGCTTTCAGTGATAATATCCTGTTGATATGGTTAGGTGTATTCATTGGTATCCTGGCTATGCGTTTTGTAGCGCAGGGTTTTGTGAAGCTCATGGAGCGGTTTCCTTTCCTTGAAACAGCTGCCTTCCTGGTAATTGGTGTTTTAGGTATTAAACTGATGCTGTCATTATACGAGCATTTTAATCCTGAAACGGTGGCTACTAAATTCCTGGAAAGTCATGAAGCAGATTGGGCTACTTCTATCATTACGGTTTCCATCTTCCTTATTCCGTTGATAACGAGCTGGTTATTTAATTATCCCAAGAAACATAAATTAGAAGCAGAAAGCAAATAAACTTCCTGGGGCTGTATCGGAACTACGATACAGCCCTTTTTTCTGAAAGCCTGTTCCAATAAAATTCCCTCGCTTTATCCCTGCCTGAACTGTTCAAAGAAAGCAGCTTCATAACTGACCCCCACAGGGATCTCATGCCCAGCAATCAGAATCGTTTTATTACGTACCTGCTCGATACGGTTAAAGGGGACAATAAAAGATCTGTGTACCCGTATAAATGCATTGGCAGGTAGCTTCTCCAGTATTGCCTTCATTGTCATACGTACTACCAATGGGGGCTGCTGATGCAGATGTATTTTGAGATAATCATCTAATCCTTCAATAAACAGGATATCCGGAATATTCACTTTTGTAAGTCCGTAATCGATCCGGAATATGAGCGGTGGAGTAGGGGGTTGATGTTTGAACTGCTCCTGTGCTTTCTGCACAGCCTGTAAGAATCGTTCAAAAGTAAAAGGCTTCAGCAGATAATCCAGTGCGTTCAGATTAAACCCTTCTACAGCATACTCGCTATGTGCAGTTGTAAAAATAACCATTGTCTTCTGCTGTACAGACTTGTATAAGTCAGTACCCAATATTGAAGGCATATTTATATCCAGAAACAGCAGATCTACCGGCGACTTGCTGATATATTTCAATGCTTTTTCAGGTTGGTTGAAGGTTTGCTGTAACTGGATAAAATCAACACGACTGCAAAAGTTCTCAATGACTTTTAATGCCGGTAATTCATCATCTATGGCAATAGCTTGGATCATCCTATTAATTTCAGTAACAGTGAAACAGAGAAATAATGAGGATTATCGGTGATCTCCAGTGTATGCCTGCCAGGGTATAACAACTGCAGGCGTTGTTTCGTATTCTCAATACCCAGGCCTCCTCTGTCCTCAGGCATTTCCTTTACAGTCACCTTATTATTGAATGCAGTGAAATTTAGTTGATGTGCTGTGATGTCGATGGTTATCCGGATGTCAGAATCTTCTGAAGCATTGATCCCATGTTTGAATGCATTCTCAACAAAAGAGATAAGAATCAGAGGTGCAATCTGTTCCCCTGCCAGTATTCCGTTTACCTTGAAAGATAAAGGTACCGAATCCCCAAACCGGATTTTCTGTAATTCGATATAGTTTTGGAGGTATTCTATTTCTTTCGACAGCGAAACAAGATGATGCCCTGCATCGCTGATCACATAACGCATCATGCCGGACAGTTTTATTACTGCCGCCGGTGTCTGGTCCGACTTGTCAATAGCAAGGGAATAGATAGTGTTAAGGGTATTGAATAAGAAATGAGGATTGATCTGTGCTTTAAGATAAGAGAGTTCTGCATTCAGCTTTTCCTTCTCGGTTTGTTTCCAGCGGTTGCTGATCCTTAAGATCAGGGAAAAGAAGAACACTGCCAGGAAAAGAAATACCTGGTGACTAACATCCAGAAGGAGAGAATGCGAGGCATTTTCCTGCCGCTGTCCGGGAATGGGTGGAGGCGGCTTCCGGAATTCTCCCCCTGGGGGAGGTCCGTCGGGCATTGGCTCCGGCCGGTAGGCAGAGTGTTCAAGAGGCCGTCCGTCTGGAAGTTCCTGCCTCTCATTGATTATTGAATTGGGCAGAAATACGATGATAATAAAACATAAAAAAGAGATGAGGAAAAACGCGGCATATTTTCTTTTAAAGTAAAAGGTGGGGATTAGCCAGAAAAAATTAAAATAAAAAAAGGGGATTAATGCCAGGTATAGCAGGAAATCTTTCAGAGCAGGGGCATACCTCCAGAGATCGACTATGCTATTCGCATCTGGCGAAAAAACAATGGGGAGCGCAAGGAACGTAATGCACCCTGCAATGTGTATCAGTACCTGGCTTATTTTACCCTTCATCATTTGTTACAAATGTAACTGCAAAATCGGCTTCTTGTACCAGGTAAACTTTTCCTTTCTCCTTCTTACATTTGCAGCATGATGAAGCGAATATTCGGGTTATGCTGTTTATTACCTCAGCTGTTACATGCTCAATTGCCAGGAAAGAACTATCCACAGGGATATTTCCGGAATCCACTGAACATACCTATACAGCTGGCCGGTAATTTCGGGGAACTTCGCCCCAACCATTTTCATGCAGGAATAGATATTAAAACACAACAACGGGAAAACCTGCCGGTATATGCTGCCGCAGATGGTTATGTTAGTCGTATAGGTGTGTCCCATACCGGTTATGGTAATGTGTTGTATATCACACATCCCAATGGTTATACTACTGTCTACGGCCACCTGAACCGCTTTTTTCCTGCCCTGGAGCAGTATGTGAAACAGCAGGAGTATGCGCAGGAAAGCTGGGCTACAGATATGAAAATCCCTGCAAACAAGTTTCCGGTAAAGAAGGGTGATTTTGTTGCCTGGAGTGGAAATACCGGTGGTTCTGCCGGTCCGCATGTGCATTTTGAAATCAGGGGTACGCAATCTGAAAAGCCTTTGAACCCATTATTGTTTGGCTTCGATATTCCTGACAGCCGTGCTCCTGATGTATACCGTATAGCCATCTATGATATGGATAAGAGCATTTATGACCAAACCCCGGTAATCTTGCCTCTTAAAAAGGTGAATGGTGAATATGTGACCACACAGGCTGTTATACCTGTAAGAGCTTCACAGGCCGGACTGGGAATTAATGCGGTAGACCGTATGGGAACTGCTCCTAACTCTTATGGTATCTATGAAGTGGTACTGTTTGACAGGGACGTTCCTAACAGTGGCTTCCAGCTGGATAATATCGCTTTTGAAGATTCCCGTTATATCAATGCACACATAGACTATAAAGTGAAAAAAAGTGGCGGACCTTACCTGCAACTTCTATTTTCGCTGCCAGGTAATAAACTGGACATCTATAAAGATGTACAGGGAGATGGTGCGCTCGACCTCTCCGATGGAAAACCGCACCCCGTAAAACTGTTGGTAAAAGATGCTTATGGCAATTCCAGTACTGTGAAATTATCATTGAAACAAAGTGGAGAACCGTCTGCACTGCCAAAGTGTGCAAATACCATGTATGCAGAGTCCCGCAATATTTTTGAGAATAACCTGGTAGAGTTCTTCCTGGAAGAAACTTCCTTGTATGATCAGATCTGTTTCAGCTATACTGAACTGCCGGCTATCGCAAAAGCATATTCCTCTACATATCATCTGAATACTCCGGTAATACCTGTTCATACGTATTTCACCCTCCGTATAAAGGCCAACAAGCCAATACCAGCAGCATTGCAGAATAAGATGGTGATGGTCCGTCAGGGACTTGGAGAAGATGTTTCAGCCACTACATACGAGAATGGCTGGTATACAGGTAAGTTCCGTGATTTTGGAAACTTCCATCTGGAAGCAGATACAATAGCACCTAGAATTGCGATGCTGAATGCTGTGAAAAAGGGTAGTAATTTGTCAAAGGCTACAAAGCTGATCTTTTCTATCAATGATGGGAGTGGAATCAAAAGCTATCGCGCAGAGCTGGATGGCCATTGGCTGATGTTTTCACGCAAAAGTAATGTGATCACCTACACCTTTGACGAACATTGCCCCCCTGGCGCGCATAATCTTAAATTAACTGTGACAGATATTGCAGGTAACGTGAGTACGAAAACATTTAGTTTCACCAGATAATTATAACGTTATGACACATTTAAAAGAAGGAGATAAAGCACCCATTTTCAAAGGAACAGATCAGGACGGTAAATCATTATCCCTGTCAGATCTGAAAGGGAAGAAGGTGATCCTTTATTTTTATCCGAAAGATATGACACCGGGTTGTACTGCTCAGGCATGTAACCTGCGGGATAATTATGATGCTTTGCTGAAGAAAGGATACGCGGTAGTAGGTGTGAGTACAGATGGTGAAAAGAGCCACCAGAAGTTTGCAGAGAAATATGATCTTCCATTTCCTTTACTGGCAGATGATAGTAAAACAATCGTTACACAGTATGGTGTGTTTGGAGAAAAGACGATGATGGGACGTACATATGATGGCGTGTTTCGCACTACTTTCCTGATCAATGAGAATGGTGTGATCGATAAGATTATTGCAAAACCTGATACCAAGAATCACACAGAAGAGATCCTGAAGGTGTGGGCATAGTGTCTTATACTGATGAAGGAAACATAATAGTGAGTCTATGCATTGAACATACATTGGACATACATTGGACATACGTTGGACAGGCTTAGATCGCATATAGGTGCTCAAAGATTGTCCAATGTATGTTTTACGTATTGAGCAACTATAGACTCACTATCAACTTGTCCTTAATTTCCCGCGAAGACACAATTAATTTGTTCTGAAATCAATATAAGTAGATGTGCTGATGCCCCGCGATTGTTAATGATCAATAAATATACCCTATCTGCCGTGATGATTAGGTGATGTATAATAAAGATCTAATCTAAAATCTTATCCTAAAGCTAAATTAAGACACTAAACAGGCAGATGTAGTGTATTTATTGATCATTAACAATCCTCAGAAACATTCAAACATAAAAAAAGCCCCGGGTGATTCACCCGGGGCTTTTTTATTAATATGATAGAGATTATCTCTTCTGACGTTGTTTCTTGAACAGGTTACCAGTTTTGAACTTGTTACCTTCAGGACTACCCACACGGTCCATTGCACAACGGAAACCTACAGTGTTGGTTGCCATATCTTCCTGCATGTAGCGACGTGCACCTGGAGACAGCCAATAAGCGCGGTCATTCCAGCTACCACCTTTAACAACGTGTGACTTATCGTTAACCAGTGAAGTTACACCGTAACCATATTCAACCATTGAAAGGGTATCACCATCCAGGTAGTTGATAACATCACCTTTCTGGTAGTTCAAACGGTTAGCACTTTCTTCATCTGTTACATCACGCATTTTCAGATGACCCAGGCTATCCTTTTCAGGTTCGTTTTCACCGTTCATATAGGTAGTCTGGAACTTGTTACCACGGAAGTAGTTAAAGTCATCACCATCTATCGGGTTCAGCGGACGGTATACATCAAGTACCCACTCACTTACGTTACCTGACATATTGTAGATACCAAAAGTATTCGGGAAGTAAGAAACGATTGGACCAGGAATGGAAGCACGGTCATTCAGACCACCAGCCATACCCATGTTATCACCGGAACCACGTTTGAAGTTGGCCAGGAACTGTCCCTGCCATGCTCCGCGACGGATATCTCTCAGACCGCTGGTGTTAGTACCCCAGGAATAAACCTGTTTGTTCATGATCAACTCTTCACCACGTTTACCTTCTTTCTTGGAAGGACCGGGGTTCTGGCCAATGTAACCCAGTGCCGCATATTCCCATTCAGCTTCAGTTGGGAGGCGGTAGTTAGGTAACATTACACCATCTTCGAATTGAGCAGTACGGGGAGAACCATCAGCATTTTTAAACTGAGCTTTGGTGCTCTTCGACATATTACCGGGAATACCTTCGTATAAACCGGCAGTATATGACTTGGTGTCGAATGTGTTATCGTCTGCCTGATTGTTAATGTCTGTTTTGCCGAGTAGACCTTTGTCGATCAGCATCTTTTCATTTACACGGTTAGAACGCCATTTACAATAGTCTACAGCCTGTTTCCAGTTCACACCTACTACCGGATAATCATTGTAGGCAGGGTGACGGAAGTAGTATTCTACCAGTGGCTCATTGTAAGCCAGCTCGCTACGCCATACCAGGGTATCCGGTAAAGCTTTGCGGAAAACATCAGGAAAGGATTCCATGTACATTTTACGGAGCCAGTAAAGGTACTCACGGTAGTGTACGTTTGCCACCTCCGATTCATCGATGTAAAATGAGGAAACCGTAATACGTCTTGGAATGTTATTCCAGTCGGCCATTACGTCCTGTTCGGTCGCTCCCATAGCAAAGGTACCACCTTGCACGAAAACCAGACCAGGACCAGTTTGTTGGTCTTTGCTCTTGGCTACGCTGAAACCACCCATCTTAGGGTCATTATAATTCCAGCCAGTGGCGGTAGATTTGGCCTTTTTACCACCACTGCCACTTTTATTGCAGGCAGTCATCGACAAGATGACACTGGCGCCTATGAGCATCGAGACAGAGGTTAATCTATGCATGCGAATTAGCTTTAGTATTTGATGTTTATGGTAAACGCAAATGTAGGATATTTTATTTTATAGTAAAAATAATTAATCTGTAAGCGTTTGCGCGTTAATTGAACGTATTGTATTTTGAATCAATGTTTTACCCCTGAAAGATTTTGGCATTCTACATATTAAGTTAATATTACCTGTCACTTAATCTGGCTCTTTATCTTATTGGCAGACTCCCGAATAATCAAACAGTTAAACTCGTGATTGGTCGATTTCAGCTGATAAATATACTTTATATTTATTATGTTTGTTTAAATTCCCTATATGAAATTTTATTGCCTTAGCTGTTTGTTTTTGTTCTGCTGCCGGATTGTTCCGGCATTAGCAACAGACGGTGGAGGAAATAGAATTTATGCACCACATTCTGTACTGGCTTCAGGGAACTGGTATAAATTATCGGTAGCGCAACAGGGGATATATAAAATAGATCTGTCCCAACTGGCGGGGATGGGCATCAACACCTCTGCATTACAGTCTGCCGGAATCCGGTTATTCGGGTCAGGAGGGCAGATGCTTCCTGAGAGCAATGCCATTTCCCGTTACGACGATATCCCGGAAGTAGCTTTAATGGTGGAAGATGGAGGAGATGGAGTATTGAACGGAACTGATTACCTGCTTTTTTATGCCCCGGGACCACATAGCTGGTCATATCAGGGAGGTAATTATACCCATACAGCCAACCTTTACAGCGATACGGCTTACTATTACCTGAACATAGGGACTACTACAGGAAAACGTGTAAGTAAGGATGCCGGCGAACCAGCTGCTACTACTTCCGTCACCTCATTTGATTACCATTCTTTTTATGAAAATGATAGTCTTAATTTTCTAAACAGTGGTAAACAATGGTGGGGTACCCAGTTTAGTAATGTAACGCCTGTATTAAAGATTCCTTTTGTCTTACCCGTAACTCCCACTACTTTAAAAGTTGGCGCCCGTGTAGCAGGCAGAAGTCTAAGTACCAGCAGCTTTTCTGTAGAAGTGAATGGAACTGTGGCTGGCAACATGTCACTGGGAGCTATCACCGGAAATATCTTTGAAGCTTTTGCAACTGTTGCAACAGGTAATTATTCTGCTATAGCATCAGGTTCTGATATACCAGTAACACTGCGTTTCAGTTCCGGTAGCAGTGACGGAAAGGGATGGCTGGATTATATTACACTGCAGGGCCGCTGTCCCTTACAGCTCCCGGCACAGGAGCCGCTCTTTTTCAGAGATGGGAGTTCCGTTGGTACCGGGCAAACAGCACAATTCGTCCTGACTAATGCAACTGAACAAACGAAGATCTTGGATCTTACTGATCCTTTACAGCCTGTAGCCGTAAAAACCAGCCTTAACGGAAGCTCATTATCATTTTCCCGTAGCAGTGCCTCCCTGCATGAATATGTGGCCTATTCGGATAAGGGATTTTTACAGCCACATTTCAGTGGGATGGTACTAAATCAGGATCTGCACGACATTAATGGTGTGAATATGCTGATCGTTACCACGCCGGATTTAATAGCTGCAGCCGGCCGTCTGGCTGCATGGCATAGCGCGCATGATGGATTAACTATAAAGGTGGTTTCAGTGAGTGATATCTATAATGAGTTTGCATCAGGATCACCAGATCCTTCGGCTGTAAGGGATTTTGTAAAAATGTGTTACGACAAAGGGGGGCTCCGGTACTTATTGTTATTTGGAGATGCTTCTTACGACTATAAACACAGGATACCGTCCAATACCAATATGGTGCCCACCTGGCAAAGTTTTATCTCCACAGATCCTATTAATGCATATCCCTCAGATGACTTTTTCGGTTTTCTGGATGATGCAGATGATATTAACGATAACAGCAGGCAAAACCTGCTGGATGTGGGTATTGGGCGCCTTCCCGCCCAGCTGGCCTCTCAGGCAGAGGTCCTCGTAGATAAGATCATTCACTACCATGACACGGCTAATTTTGGCCGCTGGCAACAGCACATCACTTTTGTGGCAGACGATGGCGACGATAATCTGCATCTTCAGGATGCAGAAAGTATGAGCGATATTGTACAACAACAATGGCCTGCCGGGAGGATCAATAAGATTTACCTGGATGCTTTCCCCAAAATAGCTGATGCTGGAGGAAGCCGTTATCCTGCGGTAAATACGGCTATTGCAGAAGATATTTATAATGGTTCGCTAATCTGGAACTATACTGGGCATGGTAATTATTCCCGGTTGGCAGAAGAAGTAGTGGTAGATCAAAGTTCACTGGACACCTGGAAGAATAGTGGCAAACTGCCCCTTTTTATTACAGCTACCTGCGATTTTGCGCCCTTTGATAATCCTGCTTACAGCTCTCTGGGAGAACAAATCCTTTTACAGAAGAACGGGGGAGGAATTGCCTTAATGACGACCACCCGTGCCGTATTTGCGGCATCGAATAAGGTTCTGAATGCCAATTACCTGCAGCTTTTGCTTACTCCCGGTGCCGGCGGGCAGATGCCTACCCTGGGGGAAGCAACCATGTTATCCAAAAACCTGACCTACGCCACCTATAGTGATATACCCAATAACCGGAAGTTCCAATTGCTGGGAGATCCGGCGCTCACTCTGGCATTTCCCCGGTATCATGTGGTGACTGATTCTGTGAATGGTGCCCCCTCCGGGAGCGTTCCTGACACGTTGAAGGCGCTGGCACAATATACTATTACAGGGCATCTTGAAGATGAACAGGGTACGCCCCTGGATACATATAATGGCACTTTATACACGACGGTATATGATGCCCCGGCATTGCAATATACAAGGGCCAATGATGCTGGAAGTGATAAAACAGGATTCTACCAGCAGCAGAATATATTGTACCGTGGTCCGCAAACCATAAAAACAGGTAAATTTACCTGTACATTTATAGTTCCTGCAGATATCAATTACCAGGCGGGTGAGCCCGGTAATATCAGCTATTATGCTACAAACGGGGTTACTCCTGCCGGAGGCGTATTTTCTGGTTTCAGAGTAGGAGGTACCGCAATTAATGCCCCTGCAGATGATCAGGGACCCGCTATAAAGGCATACCTTGACAATGAATTTTTCCGGGATGGAGGTATTACTGGGGAAAACCCCGTACTGTTCTTACATTTGCAGGACGAACATGGCATTAATACTACCGGTTACGGGATTGGACACGATCTTGTAGCTACCCTTGATAACGATCCGGATAAGTATTATATTCTGAATAACTTTTTTGAGACAGGAATAGACAGCTACCAGGAAGGAACGGTGAAGTTTCCATTTTATTCATTATCCGCGGGAACGCATACACTTTCAATAAAGGCCTGGGATACCTATAATAATTCAGGTACTGCCACCCTTCATTTTAAAGTAATAAAAGGAGATGAAATGGTGATCCGGGATGTTAGCTGCTACCCTAACCCCTTTCATAATCAGACAAATTTCACTTTTGAGCACAATCAACAGGGTCGGGAACTGGATCTGACGATTAGCATTTATACAATAGAAGGGCGTCGGGTAAAAACGATCCGTCATACAATAAATGTTTCAGGGAGCCGTTATGTAGGGGCTAACTGGGATGGATCTAATGATGCTGGTTCAATAGTACCACCCGGAATCTATATTTATAGCATAATGGTAAGAGCGAACGGAAAAACAGAGAGCTTATGTGGAAAAGTAATTTTATTATAACCTATGAATCAAAAGAAAAAATTAGATTCGCACGTCCCTTATCAGGCCCCAGATCTTGAACATATTAAAATTCGAACTATTTTTACAACTCGTTCTAAATACAACTGCATGTACAATTGCATGATCCGAAAGGTAACTGTAAACCTTGTTATTATTTGTTCTCTCGTTACCGGTTTTTCTGCTGTAGCACAGGATACCCTGGGAACTGGCAATCTTGATGGCCGAACCAACACTATTAATACCGCTGTACCCTTTCTGCGTATCTCTCCTGATGCCAGGGCTGGTGCAATGGGAGATGCGGGAGTAGCCACTTCTCCGGATGCCAACTCTATTTACTGGAATCTGGCTAAGGTATCTTTCGCAAAAACCCGTTCTGCGGTATCCGTTACCTATACTCCCTGGCTGAAAGAGCTGGTAAATGATGTATTCCTGGCCACAATAGCGGGTTACTACCAGATGGATGAATTACAAACCGTATCTGGCTCATTACGCTATTTCTCCTTAGGTACCATCAACTTTACCGATGTTACAGGAACTCCTACATACGACTATCATCCACGTGAGTTTGCACTGGATGCCGGTTATGCACGTAAATTATCAGATAATTTCTCTATTGCATTGGCGGGCCGTTATATTTACTCCAACCTTGCCAGCGGAGATATCAATGGTCGTGTAATAAAACCAGGTAAAGCCTTTGCTGCAGATGTGTCCTTTTTCTATACAAAAGATTACGAAAAGTCTGATGGAACCTTCAATACCTGGAATGTAGGTCTTGCACTGACCAACATGGGTACTAAGATTTCCTACACTTCTTCCGCCGCTAATAAAGATTTTATCCCTACTAACTTCGGTTTAGGTACTGCCTACACCTGGAGTCTGGATCCTACCAATAAGGTAATGCTGACTGCAGACGTGAATAAACTGATGGTACCTACACCTGATGCGGAAGGTAAATACCGCGAAAAAGGAACTTTACAGGGTATGTTCTCCTCTTTTGGTGATGCTCCGGGCGGTTTTAAAGAAGAATTACAGGAATTTACGGTTTCTGCTGGTGGTGAATATACCTACAATGATATGTTTGCTGTGCGCCTCGGTTACTTCTATGAGGACAAAAACAAAGGCAACCGTAAATATGTTACCGCAGGTATGGGGGTTAAGTACAATATGTTTGGACTGAACTTTTCTTACCTCGTACCTTCAGGAAACGGGATTCAGCGTAACCCACTATCCAATACACTCCGGTTTACCCTTGTATTTGATCTGGGTGCTCAGGAAGAGGGTGATGAAGGCAGAACATGGTAATGTAACCTGACCTTTAAATAGTTAATATTATTTTAAAATATATAAATCCTCCGGATAATTCCGGAGGATTTTTAATTTGCGGGTAATTTGATCGTCTTATCTTCAATTTTGATAGATTATATTTTATCGTTTATACTTCAATTATGAGCAAACTGCGTATCGGGTTGGGAGTGGATTTCCATCAGTTGGTAGAAGGTCGGGATTTTTGGCTGGGTGGTGTATTGGTACCACATCATAAAGGAGCACTGGGTCACAGTGATGCAGATGTACTGCTCCACGCCATCTGTGATGCTATGCTGGGTGCTGCCAGTCTCGGAGATATAGGAGTACATTTTCCAGATACGGATAATACTTACAAAAACATAGACAGCAAGATTTTGTTACAACGGACTATGGAACTGGTAGCCGCTAAAGGATACCAGGTGGTGAATATTGACAGCACCCTTTGCCTGCAGGCGCCTAAAATAAAACCTTATGTGCCACAGATGCAGGAAACGATCGCCCGTATACTGAATATTCCGGTTGAGGATGTTTCTATTAAGGCTACTACTACAGAACAACTGGGCTTTGTGGGCCGGGAAGAGGGGGTGGTTGCGTACGCGAACGTACTGCTGGAAAAATAAAAGGAACAAAAGTGCAGGATATCCCTGCTCGTCCACTATTAACTAATTAGAATATCTTTGTCCAATGGCAGCTATTTCAGTAAAAATCATTAACAAATCCGCTAATCCGCTGCCGGCTTATGCCACGGCAGATGCGGCCGGAATGGACCTCCGGGCCAGCCTGGAAACAGCTATTTCGCTGCAACCACTTGAACGGGTACTGGTACCAACAGGTTTATATATAGAATTACCCTCAGGGTATGAAGCACAGATCAGACCCCGTAGCGGACTGGCTATCAAGCAGGGACTTACCCTGTTAAATACGCCGGGCACTATTGATGCGGATTATAGGGGAGAGATCAAAATTATTATGGTCAATTTGTCTAACGAACCCCAGGCCATTGCGCCGGGAGAAAGGATCGCCCAGATGATCATTGCTCCGTTTGTACAGGCTCACCTGGAAACAGTAGAGCTGCTAACAGATACAGCACGTGGCGCCGGCGGTTTTGGACACACAGGAAAATCTTAAATAATGGAACAGAGAACTGAAGAAAGGGAGCGAATATGCAGATACAATACTATGTCATACTTAAGTTGCGTGATACGTGTATCCGTGCCTCTGCTGCTCTTTTCTATTCTCTTTTCAACCGCCTGCCGTACACCCAAATCTGCAACAACATCTGTACGGACACATATTATTGGAGATCCGGCATTCATTGATCAACGGGCAGACAGCTTGTTTTTTGCAGCTGAACGCTCCAAAATCCTGGGGGATTACCGCACAGCTATCACCCAGTTCTCAGATTACCTGCGTCTTAAAAAGAACAATCCAACAGCTTATTACGAGTTATCCCGTCTCTTTGTGGAAGTGCACAATCCCGGATATGCGCTGGGGTTTGCCCGCAGGGCTGCAATTATGGACACCACGAATAAATGGTTCCAGATCACACTGGCAGATGCATTTGGCGTAAACAGCATGTACGATAGTGCTGCCAATGTGTATGACCACCTTGCCCGCCAGTATCCAGATAGCGACGAATACCTCTACAATAAAGGAATGTTTCTGGCCAAAGCAGAAAAAAATACCGCTGCTCTGGAGGTGTTTGACAAGCTGGAACAGAAAACAGGCATCGTAGAAGAACTTGCCTTCCAGAAGCAACGATTATTGCTGAAACTGGACCGGGTAGACGATGCTGCCGCGGAAATACAGAAACTAATTAACCAGAACCCCGGTGAAACAAGGTTTTACCTGGTGCTTGGAGATATTTATAATGCCAATGACCGCAAGGAGGAAGCAATAGCCATCTATCATACGGCGCTGGCACTGGATTCCACCAATCCAAGAGCATTGATAGCACTGGCCGGTTATGCTAAGAAAGAGGGAGATCATGCAGGATACTGGGCATACCTTACCCGTGCTTTTGCCAACCCGGATTACAGCATAGATGAAAAAGTAGCCTATGTTTATCCTTACCTGCAAATGCAGGAAATAGATAGTTCCAAATTGAAGGAGGGACTGGAACTGGCACAACTTGTAATTCAGGCACATCCTGAGGAAGCCAAAGCGTACGCTTTACAGGCAGATATGTATTCCCAGTCAGGACAGCTTGATAGCGCGCTGGTTGATTACAATAAAGCCGTGACACTGGATTCCACGCGTTTTTCCGTGTGGTACCAGTTGATGTGGATTTATTCACGCAGGGAAGATCCTAATAACTTATTGAGAGTGAGCACAATAGTTTCCACTAAGTTCCCGAAGGAATTTATGGGCCACTATTTTAAGGGCGTGGCTGACTTTTTGCTACAAAATTATCCGGCTGCTATAGACGCACTGAATAATGCTTTGCAGATAAACAATGCAGAAAAAGGAATGAAAGCAGATGTATATTCCCTGTTAGGAGATGCTTATCATGCTACGGGACAGCATACATTGTCCGACAGTAGTTATGACCGGGCGCTTTTAATAACACCGAATGATGCATCTGTACTGAACAATTATAGTTACTATCTCTCTTTACGCGGTGAACAGCTGGATAAAGCAGAGAGTATGTCACACCGTTCTCTGGAACTGGAACCTGCAAGTACCAATTATATGGATACTTACGCCTGGGTACTATTCCGTCTGGGAAAGTATGAGCAGGCAAAACAATGGATGGAAAAGGCATTGCAGTCTAAAGATGCTTTGCAGAATCCAAACATGCTGGAACATTACGGAGATATTCTCTTTAACCTGCATGAAGTGGATAAAGCAATGGAATATTGGCGGCTGGCCAAAGAAAAAGGAGCAACTTCTGTGGGACTGGCTCGTAAAATAGCAGAAAAAAGGTACATCCTTGCTACAGAACGAGAATAACAGAAGGTATTGAATTAAAGATCATGATGAAGCAAACATTAGCACTAATAACACTGGGTATCATCAGCACTGGAATGTTTTCATGTCGGCATGCACGTCAGATAGCAAGATCACCTTTTCCTGTAGCTGATACTTCACAGCACAGTAACAACAGTTTGGACAGCGCTGCCGTGGCAGAGGCTGTAGCTTACAATAAGAATATGTTATCCAGCATTCGTAGTAATATTATTTCTTTTAGCACCTTTTCTGCTAAGCTGAAAGTTGATTTTGAAAGTGAATCAAAACAAATGGCAGGCATCAATGCGGTGATCCGCATGCAGAAAGACAGTGTTATCTGGATCTCTGCATCTCTTCCCGTGATAGGAGAAGTGGCGCGTGCTATTATTACACCGGATAGTCTTAAGGCAATCGATAAGTTTCATAAAAAACAATATCTCCGCGCTATAAAAGACGCGAATGATGTACTGAATATTCCTTTCGATTTTAAAACATTACAGGATCTTATTGTAGGAAATCCTGTATACCTCACAGATTCAATTTACCAGGTGATAAAAACACCTTCCGTCATATCTTTTAGCTGCGACAGCACTCTCTTTACAAGTTTATTTAATGTTTTTGCAGATGATTATGTGTTGCAGCAAAGCAAAGTGATGGATAAGGACAGTGCTCGTAAACGTTCCTGCGAACTGACATATGGAGAGTACAAATCTGAGAACGGACATAAGTTTGCTACACGGCGTCGCATCTTCGTGGAAGAAAAAAGTTTTACCAAGGTAAATATGGATTTTAATAAGGTGGATTTTGACCAGCCGGTTAGTTTCCCCTTCACGATACCATCTGGTTATTCCAAAGAATAGTACCCCTCTGTTGAACACAAATTTGTAAATTGCTGTTTTGCAGTTATCTTTAAAACTATCATGCTTAATTTGAAGAAGTTTTTCCCATTTATAATAGTACTGGGTTTATTACCTGCCCTGCTGAATGCACAGGCGACGCAACCTTCGCGGGAAGAACTGGAGCACAGGAAAAGAGAGCTGCAAAAGGAGATTGATGAAGCAAATGAAGCACTCAAGGTAACCAAGAAGTCTACCCGCGAAAGCCTTGGTCAGCTCAGGGCGCTGCGCGATAAAATTACTTTACGTACACGCCTGATCAATAATATTAACGAAGAAATCAATTTTATAAACGGGGATATTAATTCTGCCTACCGCGATATAAAAACGCTGGAAAAAGATCTGGATACCCTAAAGTCGCAATATGCCCAGCTTGTAGTATACGCCTACAAGAATCGCAGCACTTACGACATGCTGAACTTTATCTTCTCATCGCAAACATTCAATGATGCTATCAAACGATATCAGTATCTGAAGCAATACCGCGATTACCGGCGGAGGCAGGCAGAAAATATTCTGCAAACACAGGTGTTGCTGAATCAGAAGATAGAGAACTTGAAAACTCAGAAAGACAAACGGGCAGGAACGTTAAAAACAGAGCAGGAACAACGTAATATCCTGGAAACAGATAAAAAGGAAAAAGATGAGGTGTTAACACAGCTCAAAGGACGAGAGAAGGAATTGGTAGCAGATATTAATAAGAATAAGAAAGATGCACAGAAAGTGCAGATAGCTATACAGGTAGTAATCCGTCGTGAAATAGAGGCAGCCCGTAAACAGGCCGAAGAGGAAGCAGCAGCAAAACGGAAAGCATTGGAAGAAAAGAGAAAACGTGAACGTGAACGGGAAGAGGCTGCCCGTAAGGCAGCAGCAGCTGCAGCGGCGGCCGCAAAAAACAATACAAATGATGCCATAGCAGACAAACCGGCTGAAGTACCAGCTAAACCAACTCCTGCTCCTACACCTCCGCCACCGCCACCACCTGCTGAAGTTGAAAAGCCGACGCGTACGGAGAATGTTCTGGAAGCTACTCCTGAAGCACTGGCATTATCAGAAAGTTTTGAGGCTAACCGTGGAAAACTACCCTGGCCTGTTTCCTCCGGTAATATTATTGGTCACTTTGGCAGACAGCAACATGCTGTAATGGAAAGGATCACGGTAGAGAATGATGGTATTATTATTGGCACCGGAAAAGGTGCAGCGGTAAGGGCTATCTTCCAGGGAGAAGTAAGGAAAGTAGTGATCATACCGGGCGGTGGAGCATTGGTTATTATCCGTCATGGTCAGTATTTTACCAACTATGTACGTTTGCAGACTGTGAGTGTTAAAACAGGTGATAAAGTAAATACCGGACAGGTGATAGGAACGGCAGGTGTTAATGAACTGGAAAACCAGGGAGAGGTAGAATTGCAGATCTATAAAGGAATTTCCAAACAGAACCCGGAAAGTTGGATAAGAAGAAAATAAATGTAATTGTATAAATGAAAAAAGCGCCATCAGGCGCTTTTTTCATTTATACAATTACATCACTAATGCTTTATTGATGACCTCCTCATACAGTGCTTCATAGAGGGGGATGATATTACTGATATGAAAACGCTGCGCCTGTTCAAGCGCCCCTTGTCTGAGAGTAGCCATCAGCTTCTCATCTTTTAACAACTGGATTGCATGTTTAGCCATATCGTTTACATCTCCCACATTGCTTAAATAACCGGTTTGGCCGTGGATGTTCACTTCTGGCAAACCACCGGCATTGGAGGATATTACGGGTACCTGCGCTGCCATAGCTTCCAGCGCTGCCAGTCCAAAACTCTCATACTCAGAAGGCAGGATAAACAGATCTGAAACAGACATTACATCTTCCAGTTGTTCCTGCTTCCCTACAAAACGGATATCGCCACAGAGATTCATTTCACGGCACATGCTTTCAATTACCGGCCTGTCTGGTCCATCTCCCACCAGCAATAACTTAGCGGGCATTACTTCACGCACCTTACGGAAAATCTTCACTACATCCGGCACTCTTTTCACTTTACGGAAGTTGGATACATGAAGCAGGATCTTTTCTCCATTGGGAGCAATGGCATTGCGGAAGTTTTGTAACTCAGGTTCTCTTCGTTTAAAACGCTCCACATCCACGAAGTTATAGATCACCTCAATATCCTTTTCTATCGGGAATGACTTATAGGTTTCTTCCCGCAGATTATTGGATACTGCGGTAATAGCATCTGATTCATTAATAGAAAAAGTAACTACCGGTGCATAGGTCTTATCTTTCCCCACCAGTGTAATATCGGTACCATGCAGAGTTGTGATGAATGGTACAATTCTTCCCTGTTTGCCTACGATCTGTTTGGCGAGGTAAGCAGTAGATGCATGCGGGATAGCATAATGCACATGCAGCAGATCCAGCTGATGGTTCATGATCACATCTACCATTGTACTGCTCAGAGCCGATTCATATGGAGGGAAATCAAAAAGAGGGTAGGTAGGTACCTGTACCTCATGGTAATATATGTTGGCATGGAAGGCATTCAGACGCACAGGTTGCTGATATGTAATAAAATGTACCATATGCCCCTTATCTGCGAGAGCTTTGCCCAGCTCAGTTGCCAGCACGCCGCTACCCCCATAAGTAGGATAACATACTATTCCTATACGCATATTTTTTTATTTGATGCTTAACGCTTTGTGCGGTACACTGTGTGCATAACGCTATTTACTCAATTACAGACTACAAAATTATAACATTTTGCCATGATAAACCTGTTAAACATGATTAACGGTGTGTGACGGAATTTCCTCCATCCATCCTTGCATATTTGAAATAACAGCAGTAATTATTTAGCTTTAAATCTTAAATAGCCTGTGTTTATGAGAAGATTCCTACTGCCGGTTTTACTTGTATGTTCTATTACGGCAAGTGCACAACAATTAGAGAATGATTCATTAAAGTTACGTCAGCTGGCAACAGAAGTGCTTACTCACAGTAAAGCATATGAGCAGCTAAGAGTATTAACCAAACAGGTGGGCGGTCGCCTGGCGGGGTCTCCGCAAATGGCGAAAGCAGAACAATGGGGGGTAAAGGCATTAAAAGAGTCCGGTGCAGACACTGTATACCTGCAAGCCTGCCAGGTACCTCACTGGGTACGTGGTGCAAAAGAAGAAGTGCGGATTATTTCCCGCCGTCGTGATTTCATCCCGCCTTTGCAGGTACTGGCCCTGGGTAATTCTGTGGGTAGCGTTCCTGCTGGTATAACGGCTCCCGTATTGGAAGTTTCTTCGTTTGAAGAACTGGAAGCAAAAAAAGATCAGGTGAAGGGGAAGATCGTATTTTATAACTACCCTTTTAACCCTGCGTTTATTCACACGTTCGATTCTTACGGAGATGCAGTAAGATACCGTGGACGCGGAGCCAGTCGTGCAGCTAAATATGGTGCAGTAGCTATCATGATAAGATCTATGACTCATGGTGCCAACAATTTCCCGCACACAGGAGCAATGGCGTACAACGACTCTTTCCCGAAAATCCCTGCAGTAGCATTAGGTCTGGAAGATGCTGATCTGCTGAGCAACCGTTTGAAAGACGAATCAGATCTGAAAATATACTTGCGCACCAGTTGCCGCATGTTACCAGATACGATAGGACATAATGTGATAGCAGAAATAAAGGGTACTGAACATCCGGAACAGATCATTACAGTAGGTGGTCATCTGGATTCCTGGGATGTGAATGAAGGTGCACATGATGATGGTACCGGTTGTGTACAGTCTATCGAAATATTAAGAGCGTTCAAAGCATTGGGGATCCGTCCTAAACATACATTACGCATCGTACTATTTGCCAATGAAGAAAACGGTTCCCGTGGTGGTAAGAAGTATGCAGAGGTGGCGAAAGCAGCTAATGAGCAACATATTTTTGCGCTGGAAAGTGATGCCGGCGGGTTCACTCCACGTGGTTTTTCTTTTACTATGCCACAGGAAAAGAGAGAAAAGATTAAGTCATGGGCTCCATTGTTCCTCCCATATGATGTATACGATTTTAGTTCCGAAGGTGGTGGTGTAGATGTAGGTGAACTGCATGAAGCAACAGGAGTCGCTATGGGAGAATTATTGCCGGATTCTCAGCGGTATTTTGATCTGCATCATGCTGTAAATGATGTGTTTTCAGCTGTAAATAAAAGAGAACTGGAATTGGGTGCGTTCAGCATGGCTGCATTGATTTATCTTGTGGACAAATACGGACTGTAGTATTTCTTACTGGAGGCCGGCCTTTTAGTCGCTCTCCAGTATAGAGCTCTTAAAACCTTATAATATTATGCGCAGATTTCTACTGTTTCTTGTTCTGGGTATCGTTGTGATACTGGCCTGCTTTGTAGGTTATAAATATTACTTTGTATTTGGCCGGGGCGTGAAGGCTGGGGAGTTGAATTATTTTGTACAGAAAGGATACATCTTTAAAACATATGAAGGTCGTTTGATCCAGACAGGATACCGTTCCAAACAACCAGGAGCATTACAGTCAAATGAATTCCAGTTTTCAGTAGCAGATGAACGTATTGCACAGCAACTGATGACTGCCAGTGGTAAACTGGTGGAACTGCATTACAAAGAATACCTGGGAGCTATTCCCTGGAGAGGATACAGCAATTTTATAGTAGATAGCGTGATTTCAATGAAGGATCCTAACTACAATTAACTGTCATATCTCTACTGGGAATCATAATATAAAAGCGCCTGTATCGGACTTCTGATACAGGCGCTTTTATATTATGATATTGACTCCACCAGGAAGTAATACTTATTCCGGTTCTCCTGCATATAGCAGGAATATGGCCGGTTTTTTATTCAGTTCAGGTAAAGTAGTTTGTTTCCACGCCTTGATCGTTTTTGTATGTATATATTCTTCTGCGCCGGTAATATCTGCAGCCACACAGAGTAGTGTATGATCTTTACAACTGCTCAGGATATCTTTCAGAATATAGTTATTACGATAAGGAGTTTCAATGAAGATCTGTGTTTGTTTCTTCTTGTGTGCCTGCGTTTCCAGTTCAACTATAGCTTTCATTCTTTCTGCTGGTTTTACAGGCAGGTATCCCACAAACTGGAAATTCTGTCCGTTCATGCCTGATGCCATAAGCGCCAGTATAATAGAATTAGGTCCAACCATTGGTATCACAGGCGCCTCAATACTATGTGCCGCTTTCACCACCAGGTGCCCTGGATCAGCTATCGCAGGACATCCCGCCTCGCTGATAACCCCAATATCCTGTCCGGCCAGCAACGTTTTCTTTGCCAGCGCAACATCCGGAGGATTATGCGAATCCATCAGCAGCAACTGCATCTCATCAATATTGACAGTTCTGTCCAACGCTTTCATATAACGGCGTGCAGTACGTTCATTCTCAACAAAAAATACCTTGATCCGTTGTACCGCAGCAGTTACATACGGTGGAATGGTATGTAATGTATCCGGACTTAATAAGGTAGGGATCAGGTATACTTTACCAACGGGCTCCATGCAACAGTCGTTTATCTGATAAGTGAATAGTAGCGGCAATAACAGCATAAGATGGTGCCATTACCCATCCCAGTACAGGAATGAACATCAGCAGGTAGAATACCATCCCATTGCCCAGTGCTATGCCCCGGTGCTCTTTTATAAAAGTAATACTTTGTTTTGTTGTCAGCTGATGACGCTCACAGCTATAATCCATCATAGAAAAGCCATAAAAATAGCATTCTACGAAAAAGGCTATCAGTGGAGTGATCCATCCTACTACAGGAATGAAAGACAGGATGATCAGCATCAGCACACAGATGGTCTGGTACAGCATATTCCGTAATGATAACCGGATGCCCCGCATCATATCTTTCAGGAATTGTTGCATGCTGAAAGGGAATTCCCGGCGTTCCAGCAGCGCCTCTGTCTTCTCTGAGAGATAAGCGAATAACGGAGAACCCAATACCAGGAACAAGTATTTGTAGTAAGAAAAATACAATAAGAGGAACACCATCCTGATGGAGAATGCCAGCAGGATAAAAAAGAAACTGATCCAGCTGCTTGCCAGATCCTGAATCCATACCCTGATAGGAAGCAGGTTAAACAGGTATTCTACGAACTCTCCCGAATATCCCCAAACAAAATAACTCCCAGTAATAAATAAGATGCAGTAAAGGATACCCGGCACCAGTATCCATTTCCATAATTTGTGCTGCATGATAAACTGATGTGCTTTCCCATAAGCTTGCACGGCTGCCAGTACTTCTCTGAATGAAAACAATTGCTTGTATTTAGTGATTAGTAAGCCTTACTGATTATCAATCCGGTTGTAAGTAACTAAAAATCAGTGGAACAATAGAAAAAAATGTGGAAGGCAGAAATAAAAAACCTGCCAGGCTGATGCAACCGGCAGGTTTTCTTATGTATAATTATCTGATCAGAACCTCGGACAGAGAGTTCTGTATTTGTTACCGTCGTTCTTCTTATGAATGTAAATAACTGAAAGCTCCATACCTCCACGGTAGTTGGAAGCGGGTTTCAATGAAGAAACGTTCATATCGTAGCTAAGACCTACTGTAAAACCATTGATCTGCATACCTACATATGGATTGATCGCATCTTTCAGACGATACCAGCTACCCAGGTAGAATACAGTTGGGTTATCTTCATCACCATTCAGATCAAATCCATAAGCACCACCGATAGTAAACTCAGAAGCTGTGCTCTGTTTCATATACAGCGTACTTACATGGAGACGGTTGGAACCACCTACAGGGAATGAACCTCCACCGTGAGCAGTCCATCTTGTGGTGAGACGGTTATTATTCTGCGCCATGAATGTTTCAGTAGGCTGAGTAATATGATAAAAGGAAGTACCAAGATAAATGTTGGAAGATTCGCCTATCAATCCGTTGTAAAGGATCCCAATATTAGGATCTATATATGATATAGATGGATTCACAAAGGTTTCACCACTTGGAATAGCAGGGTTATAACCGTTGTTATCTATCTGGTTTTCGAATACCAATTTACTTTGGTCCAGGCGTTTCTGCACGTAAGTAGCCTGTATACCGACTGCCAGTGTATGGTTCCCTTCTGGGTCCAGACCTTTATGGTAGGCAGTACTGAAGCTCAGGTATGTGGAAGTCAATGCACCTCCGCCTGTTCTGTCATACATTGCCATTACGCCAACGCCCCATATGTCAGTATAATTAATTGCATTCTTCAGGATGCCGAAATCAATAGCCGCAGTACCTGTAGTGAAGGGTGTTGAGATACTTCTCCACTGGGACCGGTAGTTACCCGAAACCCGGTAATCACCGGAAAAAAGACCTGTAAAGGCCGGATTCAAAGTAAGGGGAGATGCGAAGAATTGCGAAAAATGCGGATCCTGCGCCCTGGCCGGGTTCATCATGTAAAGAGTGATGGTGAAAAAAAGCAACACTTTCTTCATAAAACAATACTTATAAGTATAGGGTTTTCTCATGGTTCCATGTGAAGGTATTAAAAACTCATCATATCGCAAATTAAAAATATATAATTGTAAGGTTGAGATCGCCCTAACTAATTAATAATGAACAAGTATTTTATGATAATTTTTTATTGGTTAACTAGCCCTTTCTGGTTGAAAATGGTCCTGTCTTACTTATACTGGTAGTTATTTTATTGCTGCAATTTGTTCCCGAAGGCAAGATCACCTGCATCTCCAAGCCCCGGAACGATATAGCCTTTGGCTGTCAGTTCATCATCAATATCTCCTGCCCAGATGCTCAGGTTACTGCCTGCATGTCTTTGTACATATTCAATTCCTACGGTACAGGCAATTGCCACCACCAGGTGAATATGTTTGGGTTTTCCGATCCCCTGGAGATATTCGATTGTTTTTACAAGGGAGGCCCCTGTAGCCAGCATCGGATCTGATATGATCACTACCTGCCCTTCAATGGAAGGACTGGATACATATTCCAGGCTGATATCAAAAGAGCCATCATGTTTGTGTTTACGATAGGCTGAAATAAAGGCATGATCTGCCTTGTCAAAATAATGAAGTAATCCCTGGTGTAATGCCAGTCCTGCTCTTAAAATAGTAGCCAGTACCGGTTGTTCTTTTAATACGCGGCAATTTGCAATGCCCAGGGGAGTCTGGACTTCTTTTTCTACGTATTCCAATGTTTTGCTGATTTCGTAGGCTGCTATTTCTCCTACACGTTCCATGTTACGTCTGAAACGCATTCTGTCTGTCTGAATGTCCATACTCCTGATCTCACTTAGCCATTCTCCTACCAGCGAATTGGTGTTACTTAGATTAATCAACATAAATGCAAAGTACACATTTTTCATTGTAGTGTTAACTGATTGGGGGTTAGAATCAGGCCGTATAAAGAAATTTTTATACGGCTCTGATTGCTAACGGTTTAGAGGCTAACAATGCCTTGCGGCTAATTTTTTATAATCATGGCTTTTTTAACCAGTTGTACGAATTCTGCTCTGTATCCTTCAGGATCTTCTCCCTTTGCTTTATTGGCCAGTGTTAATACCTGGTCATAAGTGGCATTTCCTTTATATTCAGAGTTACGTAATAACATGCCGAAGGCAGCTACAGCAGTGGCCATCTGAAAATCATCTGGCAGAGCGGTGATCTGCTGGTCTTTCCAGGGCAGCACCTTACTTATTAACTGGCTGGTGTTTTCCTTAGGTTCTTTATACCGGAGTTTTACTGTCAATACTTCCGCAGTATTACCACCTATGATGGTTTGCTGCTGGTATTTCAGCGGATCTACCCAATTGGCCGTTCCTTCTTTATTCCCGGTAGGAATCACCTCATAAAGGGCTGTAACGGTGTGGCCTG
Organism: Chitinophaga sp. CF118; assembly: GCF_900112615.1. Taxonomy (GTDB): domain Bacteria; phylum Bacteroidota; class Bacteroidia; order Chitinophagales; family Chitinophagaceae; genus Chitinophaga. Next base: position 214,511 of record NZ_FOMK01000005.1, read on the forward strand.
CCCCCATCTCACCTGCGTCTTTTTTATCGTTGTTGAAATCTTCATTCTGTAACATGCGGTTTTCATATCCCACCAGGCGGTATGCCTGTACATATTTCGGATTAAACTCTATCTGTAGTTTTACATCTTTTGCCACGGTAAACAGGGTACCACCAAATTCTGTAACAAAAGTGCGACGGGCTTCTTCAAAATTATCGATGTAAGCATAGTTTCCATTGCCCTTATCAGACAGCAGTTCCAGTTTACTGTCTTTATAGTTGCCCATTCCAAAACCCAGTACAGATAAAAAGATCCCCTTTTCACGCTCTTTTTCAATGATATGAAGTAGTTCGTTATCGCTGGAAGGGCCTACGTTAAAATCACCATCAGTCGCAATAATCACCCTGTTATTGCCATGCTCCAGGAGATGTTCAGCAGCAGTACTGTAGGCTAGTTTAATTCCTTCTCCACCTGCTGTAGATCCACCAGCCTGCAGATTTTCCAATGCATCCAGAATCTTTTTCTTTTCGCCGCCGGAAGTGGATGGTAATACCACGCCGGCTGCACCTGCATATACAACAATGGATACCCTGTCTGACGGACGCAGTTCCTGTACAAGTGCTTTCATGGCCTGTTTGAGCAGAGGGAGCTTATTTTCTTCAGCCATAGAGCCGGATACATCTATCAGAAATACCAGGTTGGAAGGTGGCAGGTTTTCTTTCGATACATCTTTTGCCTTCAGGGCAACACGTACCAGTTGATGGGTAGGCTCCCAAGGGCAGATCGACATATCTGTGTAAATAGCTACCGGATCTTTGCCTGTAGGATTTTTATACTGATAATCAAAGTAGTTGATCATTTCTTCCACCCTTACAGCATCAGCAGGTGGTAATTGCCCGCTATTCAGAAAGCGCCTGACATTGGTATAGGAAGCACGGTCTACATCGATAGAGAAAGTACTGAGTGGCTGATCTTTAACACCATGAAAGCTGTTTTCATTGATACCATTGTAGCTTTCCGTATTAGGTTGTTGAACTACCGGCGATGGATAATATGACATACCCTGGTCTGCGCTGTTAATCTTTACGCTGGTTACACTGCTTGCCATCCTTGACTTTTTTTTAGCCTCCCCATAACCTACTACTACCACTTCATTTAACGCTGAATTGTCTGGATTCAGCTGGATCTTTATCACACTATCCTTTGCCTTCACAGCTACAATGACCTTTTGATATCCTATATAAGTGACTTCCAGAGTCGCCTTTCCTGCTGGTATCCTGAGCTGGAAAACGCCTTTTGCATTGCTTACAGTGCCGTTAGGACTGCCCTGAACCCTGATAGCAACTCCTGGTAGCGGAGCTTTGTTACTGGCATCCGTAACAATGCCGGTAATATTGCGCTGTGCCTGTGCAGTCAGGCTGATAAGTCCTGCCAATAAGAGAAAAAGATATTTTTGCATGGTGAATTGTTTTAATCTGGTAGTATGATGTAGAATATTCTTTGATTCCATAAGGCAGAAAAAAAATATCTACTCAATCCACATTATTTACTTTTGCACAAATTTTAGTGGATGGTATATAATGTAATAGGGATAACGTCAGGTAATTCGCTGAATGGATTAGATCTTGTTTTTGCTGCATTGACAGAGGTAAGGGGTAAATGGACATACGAGATTAAAGCAGCAGAACGCCAACCTTATACTATAGAGTGGAAAGAGAAACTGGCAGGAGCTGTAGATGCCTCCGCCAGGGATTACCTGCTGTTGAATAGTGAATTCGGTCATTATATCGGTTATACCGTAAAGGACTTTATTGCCACTTATCAGTTAGATCATCAGGTGCATTTCATTGCTGCTCACGGTCATACGGTGTTCCATATGCCTTCACAGAAAATGACGGCTCAGTTAGGAGAAGGCGCTGCTATTGCCGCCGTAACAGGTTTACCGGTAATCAGCGATCTGCGTGCTATGGACGTAGCCCTGGGAGGGAAAGGGGCGCCACTCATGCCTGTCGCCGAACAACTCCTGTTCCCGGATTACCGCTACCGCCTCAACCTCGGCGGAAACGCAAGCATCTCTTCCATAGTAGATAACCGCTTTATCGCATTCGATATCTGTCCCTGTAACTATATATTAGACGCCCTGGCAGAAACGCTGGGTAAGCCTTTCGACGAAGATGGTAAGCTGGCTGCAGGCGGAGTTACCGACAGCGCGCTGTTAGAATCCCTGAATGGCTTATCTTATTATGGACAGGATTACCCTAAAACACTGGCAGGCAAATTCGGTACAGGTACTGTATTACCGCTCATTCAGGGACATCAGCTTTCCACACAGGGAAAACTAAATACTTACACTCATCATATCGCTACACAGATTGCAAAAGCTATCTCTCAGCTGCAAAGTGGTTCTGAACAGGAACAAAAGTTATTACTGACGGGTGGGGGGGTGTTTAACAGTTTTCTGCTGCAAAACATCCGTGAACAACTACAGTCATATAATATTGAAATCGTCACACCTGAAGCACAAACCGTTACATTCAGAAATGCATTGATGATGGCGCTTCTTGGAACGCTACGCTGGAGGCAGGAACCTAATGCGCTGGCATCTGTTACAGGTGCTGAGAAGGATAGTGTGGGCGGTGCTTTATGGGCGATATAGTTATAGATTGCTAATGATCATAAATACACTGCGTCTGCCTGTTTTGTTTCTTAATTTAGCTTTGGGATAAGATTTTAGATTAGATCTTTATTATGCTTCACCTAAACATCACGGCAGACAAAGTGTATTTATGATCATTAGCAATCGCATTCGCGCTCTATCAGCACATCTACACGTATTATTTCGGGGTTACCCCTACATTAAATCACTTTTGTAAAGCTGAAACTATCCCCATCAAACAACCCTAAGTCACTCAGCTTCAGATGTGGTATTACCAGTAATGCCATAAAGGAAAGCGTCATAAAAGGTGCTCCCAGCTGACTTCCCAGCGCCTTCGCTGCTGCATCCAGTTCACTATACCTTGTAGCAACGGCATAACCATCGATGTTACTCATCAGTCCTGCTACCGGCAACGCCAGTACGCTCACCTCTCCATTACTTACTACACTCACACCACCTCTCTCTTCAATCACCGCATTTACTGCAAGAGATATACTTATGTCATCAACACCTACCACAATAATATTATGACTATCATGCGCTACAGAAGACGCAATAGCTCCCTGTGTAAATCCAAAGTTCCTGATAAACCCAAGTGCCACCGGAGCAGGATGGTAGCGGTTTACAACCGCAAGTTTCAGTACATCCTTTTCAACATTACTATGAACCAAACCATCATTAACAGGTAATGTTTTCAATAAACTATTTGTGATCAGTTGCCCATCCAGTGCTTCTATTACTTTAACAGTCACAGTGTTGCCACTGGCAGGAATGTGGAAGTGGGAAGGAGTCACCGGTCTACAGTCAAAATTATTGATCACTGGTGCAATGATAGAAGGGATCAGTGTTTGGCCATTTTCTGCTACCTGTTCTCCATTGATGTAAGTAGACAGGATGTTGAAGGAATGAAGATCATCAATTATAATAAAATCGGCAGGATCGCCCACCCGCAGCAGGCCGGCAGGAATTTTATAATGCAACACAGGATTTACACAGGCGGCACGCAACACTTTGAACATGTCTATTTTCAGTGCGAGTGCACGTTTCACCAGTACATTAATATGTCCTTCCACCAGGTTATCCGGATGTTTATCATCACTGCAGAACATGATCATTTCAGGATAATCGTGCAGCAGAGGAATGAGGGCATCAAAGTTTCTGGCTGCACTGCCTTCCCTTATCAGGATGTGCATACCATATTGCAATTTGTCCAATGCTTCTTCAGCTGTAAAACATTCATGATCTGTGCTGATACCGGCAGCAATATATTGTTGTGCATCTTTACCGCGTAATCCCGGCGCATGGCCGTCTACCGGTTTTCCTGCACGTTTTGCTGCTGCAATTTTTTCCATAACATCCGGCTGTTGATGCAGCACTCCTGGGAAGTTCATCATCTCTGTAAGGTAAAGCACTTCGGGCTTTTGCAGCAGGGCTTCCACATCTGTCACACTCACTGTTGCTCCTGCTGTTTCAAAAGTTGTAGCAGGTACACAGGAGGGAGCACCAAAGCAGAATTTGAATGGCACTTCCTTTCCGTTTTTCAGCATATATTCTACACCTTCCACGCCCAGTACATTGGCTATTTCATGAGGGTCTGATACCGTGGCTATGGTACCATGTACAACCGCCAGTCTTGCAAACTGTGAAGGGGTGAGCATGGAACTTTCCACATGTACATGCGCATCAATGAATCCCGGCAGCAGGTACTGATCGTATACGTTTTCATTTGGTGTAATACTGCTGATCCGTCCGTCTGTTACCTGTATGGTAGCGGGGTAGATGCTTTGCTGTAATATGTCTATAAGGTTACCTGATACCTCAAATGTTTTCATATAACTGGTATTAATAGAGTTCAAGCATGGCCTTTGCCGCTGCCGCAATTTTGTCTGCCAGCGACTGTGGCTGTAATATTTTTACATGGGCGCCGTAACTCAGTAAGAGCATTTGCAACTCATGATTGATTACAACGTTGAGTGATACACGACATTCTTTTTCATTGTCTGATTCTATTGCCTGAGAAGGATGGATGGGTTGTGACTTGATATATTTTCCCTGCAGGGGAGTGAATGCCAGCAACACTTTTTCAGGTTCTCCCAGTGGGACTGTAATACCTATTGCATGCTGGTAATAACTCGCATCATCAAAATTCTTCTCGTCAAATTTTTTATCTGTAGGCCAGAGGTCTATGATCCTGTCCAGTGAAAATGTAAGTAAGGTACCACCTTTCGCTTTCTGACTTTTACCGATGAGATAGAAGCGGGACTGATATTCACGTACATGGTAAGGTTCTACCCAGTGTTCTTTGGGTTCCGTTCTGTCAAAGCTCTGGTAGGCAATCCGGATTACTTCCAGGTTCTTGATCGCATCTACAATCACCGGGATATGAGAGGCCCCTTTATACTGCGTAGCGCGGGAGAATTTGATCAGCCCTTTATGTTCCATCACCTCACGGTTCTGTTTTAAGCTGGCAGCTATTTTAAGGATAGTATCCTCAAACTGTTCTATTACAGGCAGACTGCGAAACTGTTCCAGTATACTGATAGCTATTTCAAGTCCCTGAAGATCTGCTTCATCAATAGGAATACTACTGATGGAGTAGTTATCGTCATCATAGCGGTATGTACCGGTGCTCCGGTCGTACAGGATGGGTGCCTGATAATTGAGCTCGGGGTCATGGCGCATGTCCTGTATGTCTTTTTGGATAGTACGTACAGAAATAGAAGCATCCATTTTTTTGGATACATATGCGATAAGGTCATCCAGGGTGGGTTTCTTTAAGCGTTTATTGCGGAGCCGCTCATCTATCCAGCGATAACGCGATACGGCATCCTTATTTTTCGGCATGGACAGTATTTATTTAGAAGATAAAAATAGGTAAAATTCGCTACGCATATTCGCTGCGTAATGGCCAACTACATTTGTAGTGTTATTAACACCTAATAGTTATGAATAAGGTAAATACAGCAACCGCACAGATCTTTCAGGCTATATCAATAGGACAGATCATTCTGGATGATTCCAATTATTTAACATTCTGGGGGCACCTGCAAAAGGCAGATGGATGGCACCGTTGCGATTTTGTAACCAGCTATGAAGTACTGAATACCATGTTGCGCCATGTAAAAGACAGGAGTGATGCGGTACAGATGACTATTGTACACCAGCTGGAAAATATGCGCCAGATTCCTGAGATGATAGACCTTGAAGCAGAACTGGGTTCGGCTGTGGTGTTTGATAACATGAATTTTCGGTTTACCCGCCCGGGACGCCGTGAAGACGGTAACTGGATAGAATATACCAAAGGTGAATGCTATTATATTGAAGAGGTGACGCCTTTAATTCCTGCCAAAACCAGGCAGTATGTAAAGAAGATTGACCATTGCATGGAAATGCTGCATAAAAGCTATGATCTCTATCTGGGTTACCTGGAACTTGATTTTGAGGAAGATGCTGCCCGGGTAAAAGCTGATCTGGCTGATGATCTTAAATATACACTGGCCTATTATGCCTGGAAAGAAAGAACGATGTAATCCATTGACCCATATACTGTAACTGTTTGAAACACCTATTTCACCATTAACCTCAAAAACACACTTATAGTCTGTCTTGAAGAAGGAATCATTTAACCCTGAAAGGGCTCTGTGTGAAAGCCAGTCTCACAGATCTCCCAAACAAATACTGGTAAATAAAACCTTAAAAGAAAGCGTGATGACATCCATTTAACCCTAACCTATCCTTGAAAACCCTGTACCCCCAGCAGAATTGGACCGCTTATATTATTAAGCATAATCCATAATGCGTTTAGTATGAGTTGTTTGTTATATCCCATCCCTGTCTGTCCCCCTCAGACAGGGATTTTTTTATAAAAAAGAAAAGTAAAGTCTATAATAATTGTAGGAATATCCTACTTTTGAAACTGTAAAAAGATCTAATTATGAGCTTAAGACTAGGGGACACGGCGCCAAACTTTCAGGCGAAGACATCAATAGGAGATATAGATTTTTACGAATACCTGGGCGATAGCTGGGGTGTACTGTTTTCACATCCCGCGGATTATACACCGGTATGTACTACAGAACTGGGTAAAACAGCCCAACTGAAAGGTGAATTTGCAAAACGTAATGTAAAGGTACTGGCATTGAGTGTGGATGGACTTGAAAGACACCAGGGCTGGATCAAGGATATTAACGAAACACAGAATGCGGATGTTGATTTCCCTATTATCGCAGATGAGGACAGAAAAGTATCTGATCTGTACGATATGATTCATCCAAATGCTTCTGAAACATTTACGGTAAGATCGCTGTTTATAATTGGACCAGATAAAAAGGTAAAGTTGATGATCACTTACCCTGCCTCTACAGGAAGAAACTTCCATGAGGTATTACGTGTAATTGATTCCCTGCAGCTGACAGCTAACTATAGTGTAGCTACACCGGCAAACTGGGTAGATGGTGAAGATGTGATCGTTACTGCTGCGGTGAAAACTGAGGATATTCCTGCACGCTTCCCCAGAGGACACAAAATTATCAAGCCTTACCTGAGAACAACACCTCAGCCTAATAAGTAAGCTGTGGGCAATCTTCTTGGAAAAGCATACAAAATTTAACCGTATAAAACCTGCACACACGTGGTGACAGGTTTTTATTCATAAGAGTTTTTAATGGTTGGTTTTTGATTTTTACGAAACGGGGATTTTTCCCCGTTTTTCTTTTTATACCAGTTGTGAACAACACTCTTTTACTGTTGAATCTGACCTAATAGGTTTTCTCTCAATGAAACTTATTTTCAGGTGATTGACAATGTCTTTATTTTACTTAGTAATAGCTTTTACGCTGGTCTTAGCACCTTCATTAAATACAAAAGGACTCCATAAGGAGCCCTTTCAAGTATTATTATTTTCAAAACAGATTAGAGTGTCAACTCAGTGCTTCTTCCACTATTCTTCCTTAACTGGGTTACTACTGCCTGGATATCTTTTGGCAAAGGTGCTTCTATGATATGTTGCTCTCCTTTTTGATCGGCAAAATGCAACTGCCATGCATGCAGGCCTAACCGCTTTAACAACGGACGCTCTTCTTCAGTTCTCTTTCCCAGTTTATAGGTCTTCTTGATTGCAGAAAGAAATACAGGCGTTTCAGTTCCATATAGCTCATCCACAGCTATCGGATGCCCCAGGTATTTCATATGTACCCTGATCTGGTGTGTACGGCCGGTATGGATCTGGAGTTTAACCAGACTGTAGAGGCCGAAAGACTCCAGTACTTCGTAATCTGTAACCGCAGCTTTACCCTTGCTGTTGATAGCCATTTTGCCTTTCTGAACAGGATGTTCTATAATAGCCTGTTCCACTGTACCAGTGGAGGGGGTAAGCTGGCCATTTACCAGTCCCTGATAGAATTTTTTCACATTTCTGGACTCGAATAACTGTGAAAAGTATTTATGAGCTGCCTCATTTTTGGCAAAAAGGATGATCCCGCTCGTATCCTTATCCAGGCGGTGTACCGTAAAGATCTCACCGTAATGTTTCTTCAGTAGTCCCTGAAGAGATGATAACTGGTTATCATGCCTGTCGGGTATTGTTAACATGCCGGCTGGTTTGTTTAGTATAACAAAGTCCGGTGTTTCTTTTATAATGATGTCGTTAATCCTCATAATTGTAGTAGATAGGCTGTTATTTAAAATGTTTCAGTAGGATGACTTCCTTTTCTGAGAGAAAACGCCATTTACCACGATTGACATTCTTTTTAGTCAGGCCGGCATAAGTAACGCGATCCAGTTTTTCCACCTCATAACCCAGGTGTTCAAAGATGCGGCGTACAATGCGGTTTTTACCACTATGGATTTCGATACCTACTTCTTTCCTGTCGTTAGTTTCCACATAACCCAGAGCATCTACAGCAGCCACACCATCCTCTAATGTCACACCTTCAACTATCTGGTCGAAGTCTGCTTTGGTAAGGGGCTTATCCAGTCCTACATGATATATTTTACGAATGTTGTGTTTGGGATGCGCCAGTTTCTGTGCCAGTTCCCCATCATTGGTCAGCAGCAGCAAACCGGATGTATTGCGGTCCAGGCGGCCTACAGGGTATACCCTTTCTTCAGTGGTAGCATCTTCTATCAGTTCCATGACTGTTTTACGGCCTTCAGGATCGTCGGTAGTGGTGATGTATCCTTTTGGTTTGTTCAGCAGGATGTATACCAGGTTTTTCTGGATATTGATTCGTTTATTGCTGATAGCCACTTCGTCTTTGGCAGTCACTTTAGTTGCAGGCTCTGTAATCACTATTCCATTCACCGTTACTTTCCCTTCTTTCACAAAATCTACGGCTTTACGACGGGAGCAAAGGCCGGAATGCGCGATGTATTTGTTCAGCGGCATTTCCCCTGGCACAGTAGATTCACCTTCTTCCCATTTACGGGTACGGTGTGCTCCGAATTCCTTGCTGGAATCATTGTCCCTGCGTGGTTTTCTTGTATCGCTATCACGATCTTTCCTGTCAGCAAAGCTGGAATTGCCGTCCCTGCGTGGTTTTCTTGTATCGCTATTGCGGTCTTTCCTGTCAGCAAAGCTGGAATTGCCGTCCCTGCGTGGTTTTCTCGTATCACTACTGCGGTCTTTCCTGTCGGCAAAACTGGAATCATCGTCACGACGTGGTTTTCTCGTATCACTACTGCGATCTTTCCTGTCGGCAAAACTGGAATCATCGTCACGACGCGGCTTTCTTGTATCACTACTGCGATCTTTTCTGTCGGCAAAGCTGGAATCATCATCACGACGCGGCTTTCTTTCAGTTTTACGATCCTGTTTATCTGCAAAACGCTCGTTGGCTGTATCAAAGAATTTCTTGCGGTTAAAACCACTTGGAGTAGAGCGCTCTTCGCTACGGGTATCTTTGCTGCTGGAGCCACTATGGAAAGCGCTGTCATCATTTTGTACACGTGGCTTGAACGGAGTTCTGCCATTAGCGGTTTTCTTCGCTGCTGGTTTTCCTGCTATGCGTGCTCTTGGTTCAGACCTTTCACCTTTTTCACGGAAGGCTTTGCGTTCTTCGCGTTCGCCATCCGGACGTTTGCTTCTTTCTGCTCTTTCAGGTCTTTCATTTCTGCCTTCGGGGCGTGACTTACGTTCTACTTTCTCTCTTCTGTCACCTCTTTCAGGTCTTGCGCTATCAGCACGTTTCCGTTCCGTTCTTTCTCCTCTCTCAGGTCTTTCACTGCTCTCGTTTCTTTCAGTACGCTTTGGTTCTGATTTGTCCCAGAACTTATTTCCTTCACTACGGGGAGCTTTCTCTCCGAATTTACGATCTGTTTTCTCTCTCTCGGGGCGTTCGGGACGTTTCCATTCGCCTCTTTCCGGTTTGTCGCCTTCTGCACGTTTCTCGCCACGGGCGTCATCATCTGCAGATTTTGTTCTGCGTGGTCTGTATGCACCATTGTTTGGCTTAGGTGCTTTTTTATTTGAACTGCTTTTATTTTCTTTAAAAGGGGAAAATCCCTTTTTTGCAGAAGCATTCTTTTTCATCTGTCTGATAAATTTTTAATTATTCGCAGGAAACGGATCAACCTTTATTTGCCAGTTGTCCGCAGGCAGCATCAATGTCTTTACCACGGCTACGGCGCAGGCGTGCATTTACACGGTGTTTGCCGAGATATTCCATAAAGGCATCTGCCACATCTTCTTCCGGTTTCTGGAAGCGTGCGTTGGAGATGGGATTATATTCAATAATATTAATGAGATCTGCAGGAACCTGCCGGTAAACTTTTATGAGTTCGTCCGCATCTTTCAGGGAATCATTGAAGTCCTTGAACAGGATATATTCAAATGAGATCTGGTTCTGCGTGCATTTATAGAAGTAGTTCAATGCCTCAATCAATACCTGTAGATTGTTGGTATCGTTGATAGGCATGATTTCACTGCGTTTTACATCGTTGGCTGCATGTAATGAAAGGGCCAGATTGAATTTTACCTGGTCGTCTCCCAGTTGACGGATCATTTTAGATACGCCCGCAGTGGATACTGTAATACGTTTTGGAGACATGCCGAGCCCGTCGGGAGAAGTGATGCGTTCAATAGATTGCAGAACATTCCTGTAGTTGAGCAGTGGCTCGCCCATTCCCATGTATACAATATTGGTAAGTTTCTTGCCGCTGGACTCCAGTGCCTGTTTATTTAGCAGGGCAACCTCATCGAAAATTTCGTCGAAATCGAGGTTACGTTTACGGTCCATGTAGCCGGTAGCACAGAATTTACAGCTCAGGCTGCAACCTACCTGTGAAGAAACGCAGGCTGTTTGCCTGGTATCTGTGGGGATGAGTACCCCTTCCACAAGGTGTCCGTCATGTAACCGGAAGCGATTTTTGATGGTGCCGTCTGCACTGTGTTGTGTTGCATCCACTTTTACTGCTGGCAGTGTGAAATGCTCTTCCAATTTGCTGCGGAGTTCTTTGGAGAGATTGGTCATCGCGTCGAAGCTGTTGGCTTGTTTCAGCCAAAGCCATTCATATACTTGCTTTGCGCGGAATGGCTTTTCTTCAATTGACCCGAAGTATTCCTGTAATGCCGGTAAATTAAGATGCCGGATGTTTGTTTTGCCCAATTTTATTGACCTTTAAATGAGATAATGTCTGCCTTACGGCAGTCGAAAGTAGCAGCAAAGGTAAGGATTTTTTAGTCGATGGACTTTTTACCTACATTTACAGCCTTTTATAACCAAAAGCAATCACCCAAAACAATGCAAGCTGCTTATATAGTAGACGCGGTACGTACACCCATCGGCCGTTACGGTGGGGCGCTGAGCACCATCCGGCCAGACGATATGCTGGCTCATGTGATCAAAGCCCTGATACAACGCAATCCCACCCTGGATCCGGCTGCGATTGAGGATGTAATAGCGGGCGATGCCAATCAGGCAGGGGAAGATAACCGGAATGTGGCCCGTATGGCCGCTTTATTGGCCGGACTACCGGTAACCGTACCCGGCAATACCGTGAATCGCCTCTGTGCTTCCGGCCTGCAGGCTATTATGGATGCTGCCCGCGCTGTAATGTGCGGTGAGGGCGACATATACCTGGCTGGTGGCGTGGAAAGCATGACCCGCGCTCCATTGGTGATGCCCAAAGCTGATGGTGCCTTCAGCCGTAAAACGGAAATCTATGATTCTACTATTGGCTGGCGTTTCCCCAATAAAGCGCTGACAGACATGTATCATCCCTATTCTATGGGCGAAACCGCAGAAAATGTGGCCCGCCAGTGGAATATCGGTCGTGAAGACCAGGATTATTTTGCGCTGCAGAGCCAGGTGAAATATAAACATGCGCTGGATGCCGGCAAATGGGACGCCGAAATAATCCCTATTGCTGTCACCCCAAACAAACAGGGGCAGGTAATCTTTTCTATTGATGAGCCTCCAAGAGAAACTTCCTTCGAGAAACTGGCAGGACTAAAACCTGCTTTTGCAAAAGACGGGAGCGTAACTGCGGGTAACTCATCCGGTATTAATGACGGAGCTGCTATGGTCCTGATCGTATCTGAGCAGGCCCTGAAACAATATAATCTTACCCCCATCATGAAGATCAATGCGATGGCGGTAGCCGGTATTGATCCTTCAATAATGGGTGTAGGTCCTGTACCGGCTACCCGGAAAGCATTGCGCAGAGCGGGAATCACTGCTCAGCAACTGGATCTGATAGAGCTGAATGAGGCTTTTGCAGCGCAGTCGCTCGCCTGTATCCGTGATCTGGAGCTGAATATAGAAAATATCAATGTGAACGGAGGTGCTATCGCCATTGGTCATCCGTTGGGATGCAGTGGCGCCCGTATTACGGCTACACTGATGCATGAAATGAAACGGAGGTCCGGTGTGAAGTATGGTTTAGCTACTATGTGTGTGGGAGTAGGGCAGGGAGCAGCAATCGTGTACGAGAAAATATAAGAGGAACTTTTTTACACAATTAAAAGGGTTTTATCTGGCACCAAGAGAGCCAGATAAAAGCCCTTTTAATTGTGCTCCATTATGTAAAATGATAAGTGAACTCTATGTAATTTATATAGTAGGAGTTATGTAAATTATATAGTGTAGGCTATGTAAATTGAAAGTTTGGTGTATATTTGCTTATAAATCAATTGCTAATGAGTGCATTCATTCCCCGGCAGTTAACACCAATAATAAGGGCTCAAAAATCAAAATTTCCTGTACTTGCAGTTACTGGCCCCAGGCAGTCTGGTAAAACAACCTTATTAAGAGAAATTTTTAGCGATTACCGTTATGTTTCACTTGAAAATCCGAACACACGCTCATTTGCAGAAGAGGACCCTGTCGGTTTTTTAAATCAATATGATCAGAAAGTTATAATTGATGAAGTTCAGCGGGTACCCACATTATTCTCCTATATTCAAGGCCGGGTTGATGAATCTAAAATGATGGGACAGTATATACTATCTGGGTCACAAAATTTTCATTTACTTACTAGTATTACTCAAACCCTGGCTGGTAGAGTGGCGTTGTTTAAATTACTTCCTTTGGACTTTACGGAATTAAAGACAAATAGTCTGCTGGCCGATTCATACACCAATGCAGGTATTAAAGGTTTTTATCCTGCCATTTTTGATCGGGATATTGATCCTGTTATATTTTATGCTAATTATGTTCAGACCTACATAGAGAAAGATGTTACAGAACTATTGAATATAAGTAACTTAAAACTTTTTCGAACATTTTTAGGTTTGTGTGCTGGCCGTGCCGGACAATTAATGAATATTAGCGCCCTGGCTAATGAATGCGATATTTCCAATATAACAGCCAAAGCATGGCTTTCTATATTGGAAAGCAGTTATATTATTTTTCTTTTGCAGCCTTATCATCAGAATTTTAATAAGCGATTAGTAAAAAGCCCTAAACTATATTTTTATGATACCGGTTTATTAAATTATTTATTGGGAATAAGATCAGCGGATGAGTTAGAAGAAAACAGATTAAAAGGACATGTGTTTGAAAATATGATCCTTGCAGAATATCAAAAAAAGAATCATCATTTATATCTTCATCAGGATTATTATTTCTGGCAGGATAGTAATGCTCATGAAGTGGATTTACTTATGAAAATGGGACAGGGCTTTTCAATTTTCGAGATTAAGGCTACACAAACAGTTAATTCTGGTTTGTTTAAAGAGATGGATCGCTTTGAAGAAATCGCTGCACCTGCTCAGGTAAATAAAACCCTTATTTACGGAGGATCAGAAAATGAAAAAAGAACCCAGTATACTGTGTTAAGCTGGAAGCATATTTCTGATTAATAATACACAAAAGAACGGGCGGTCGGAGATTAAACCGGCCGCCCGCTGATGGCAAGCAAAAAAACGGATTACAAACAAATTTGCTTCTCCGTCATCATTTTACGGAGATTTATCAGGCCATATCTCATACGACCTAATGCGGTATTGATACTCACATGTGTGAGGTCAGCAATTTCTTTGAAACTAAGATCTGCGTAATGACGTAGAATGATCACCTCCCGCTGTTCTTCAGGTAGCATATCCAGCATCCTGCGCACACGGTCATGGCTCTGCCGGGCGATCATCTTTTCTTCTGCACTGCTTTCGCTGAAGCCCAATACATTAAAGATATCCTTATCATCACTTGTCTTGATGATCGGATTCCTTTTAATTTTGCGGAAGTGGTCTACACAGAGGTTATGTGCTATACGTATAGCCCAGGGAAGAAACTTGCCCTTCTCCGTATAACGTTCTGCCCGTATTGTATCAATTACTTTTATAAATGTATCCTGGAAAATATCTTCTGCCAGAAAAGAATCTTTCACCAGTAAAAAGATGGAGGTATAGATCTTGTCTTTGTGCCTGTGCACTAATTCTTCCAATGCATTGGCATGACCCTTCTTAAAGAGGGTAATTAATTGCTCGTCACTAAGTTTGTACATTACTTGCATAAACATCTACAATAGCGGGTTTTAAAATAAAAAAACGGACTTTTAACAGTCTGTAGGTATTGTGTAGAGTTTATGCTATAAGTGGCAGTTTTATGATATGTTAGAGAATCGTTAAAATCTATGTATTGCAAATATAATGGAATAGTTCAATAAAACAAGATGAGTTTATACCTATTTCTTAATGATTTTTTACAGGGTTAAGAATGGCAACCACGGCAGGGCAGGCACTTTGCTGCGTAACATATTCAGAGCGAATATAATTATCCCGGAATATCTTACTTTCGATATTTAACGGAAGAATTCTAAACTTTTGAGGAAATTTGTAGGATCATGGCTACTAAAGTGAAGAAAACGGAAGCAATAACTGACGATCAGTCAGTTAGCACCAAAGATCAGATATTCATTAAAGGCGCACGGGTACATAACCTGAAAAATGTAAGTGTAGGCATCCCCCGTAATAAACTCGTAGTGGTTACAGGCGTGTCTGGTTCGGGTAAGTCATCATTAACAATGGATACACTATATGCGGAAGGTCAACGCAGGTACGCAGAGAGCCTCAGCTCTTATGCCCGCCAGTTCCTGATGCGTATGAATAAACCAGATGTAGATTATATCAAAGGAATCTGCCCCGCTATTGCTATTGAACAGAAAGTGATTACACGTACTCCGCGTTCTACTGTGGGGTCTATGACAGAGATCTACGATTACCTGCGGTTGCTCTTTGCCCGTATTGGTAAAACATATTCCCCCGTATCCGGACAACTGGTGAAAAAGCATGAGGTGAGTGATGTGGTAGATTATATTAAGAAACTCCCTGCTGGAGCCAAAGTACAGCTCCTGGTAACTTTTCGCCGCCATGCCAAACGGGAGGTTAAGGAAGAACTTCAGATCCTGATGCAGAAAGGGTTTACCCGTTTATACGTGAAGGATAAGACCGGAGGGAAACTATTACGTATAGAAGAGCTGCTGGAAGATAAAAAGCCCACCGTTAGCAAAGATGCTTACCTGCTGGTAGATCGTGTAGTGGCAAAAGAATTTGATGAGGATGACCTGCACCGGATTGCAGACAGCGTACAAACCGCTTTTTACGAAAGTGAGGGCGATTGCCTGGTAGAAGTGGACAGCAATGAAATGAAGCATTTCTCCAACCGCTTTGAACTGGATGGTATTCAGTTTGAAGAACCGGTGCCTAACCTGTTCTCCTTCAATAATCCATACGGCGCCTGCCCTGTCTGCGAAGGCTTCGGACAAGTATTGGGAATCGATGCAGACCTGGTGATTCCGGATAAACGCTTAAGTATTTTCGAAGGAGCCATTGCTCCCTGGAGAGGTGAAAAGATGGGCGAATACAAAGACGCGCTGATCAAGGTTGCCCGTAAATTTAACTACCCGGTACACAAGCCAATCTCTGACTTTACAGATGAACAATATCAGCTGTTGTGGACAGGTAACGAACACTTCTACGGACTGCATGAGTTCTTTAAGATGGTGGAACAAAACCTCTACAAAGTTCAATACCGCGTTTTACAATCCCGCTACCGCGGACGCACCCTCTGCCCTGAATGTAATGGCGGCCGTTTACGTAAAGAAGCATTGTACATCAAAATCAATGATACCAACATCGCTGACCTCGTAGATCTGCCTGTTGAAAACCTGAACGAATGGTTCAATAACCTGAAACTGACAGAATACGACCAGCAAGTGGGTAAAAGGATCCTGGTAGAAATTCATCACCGCCTTAAAACGTTGCTGGATGTGGGGCTTAGCTATCTTACACTGAACCGCCTGGCCAACACACTGAGTGGTGGAGAAAGCCAGCGCATCCAGCTGACCCGCTCTCTGGGCAGTAATCTCACCAACTCCATGTATATTCTCGATGAGCCGAGTATTGGCTTGCATGCAAGAGATACACACCGCCTCATCGGTGTAATGAAAGAACTGCGCGACCTTGGCAATACCGTTGTAGTGGTAGAACATGATGAGCAGATGATGCAAGAGGCTGACTATATTATAGATATGGGGCCACTGGCTAGTCATCTTGGTGGAGAAGTGATCTTTGCCGGTAATTACCAGGAGATCCTGAAAGATTCAAAAAGCCTCACCGGAAAATATCTTAGCGGACAACTGACAATAGAACCGCCAGCACATGTTCGTAAATGGAAAAAAACCATTTCACTGGAAGGCTGCCGGCAGAATAACCTGAAGAATATCGACGTGGAATTCCCATTACAGGTGCTGACAGTTGTAAGCGGCGTGAGCGGATCAGGTAAAACAACCCTCATCAAACAGATCCTTTACCCGGCATTGATGAAACTGAAAGGCGAATTTGCCGAAAGAGTAGGCCAGCACCGTGCTCTGAAAGGCGCATTGGATGATATCACCCAGGTGGAAATGATTGACCAGAATCCTATCGGTAAATCATCCCGTTCCAACCCTGTCACTTATATTAAAGCATACGATGAAATCAGGGATCTGTATTCCAAACAACCCATGAGCAAAATGCGCGGCTTCCAACCCAAGCATTTTTCCTTCAACGTAGATGGTGGCCGTTGCGACACCTGCAAAGGAGAAGGAGAAGTGGTCGTAGAAATGCAGTTCCTTGCAGATGTTCACCTGGTGTGTGAAACCTGCGGGGGAAAACGTTTTAAGGAAGAAGTGCTGGAAGTAACCTATAAAGGAAAGAACATCTACGATGTACTTTCTATGAGCGTGGAAGAATCACTGGATTTCTTCAAAGATGAGAAAGATGTATGCAACAAAATCCGTCCTTTAAGTGATGTGGGACTAGGTTACGTGAAGCTGGGACAGAGTAGTGATACCCTGAGTGGTGGCGAGGCACAGCGTGTGAAACTGGCATCTTTCCTTGGTAAAGGAAAAGCACAGGGACATATCATGTTCATCTTCGACGAACCTACAACCGGTCTGCATTTTCATGATATCAAGAAATTACTGGCATCCTTTAATGCACTGATTGAACAAGGGCATACCGTACTGGTAATAGAGCACAATATGGATGTGATTAAGTGTGCCGACTGGGTAATAGACCTGGGGCCGGAAGGCGGTGCTGGTGGCGGACAATTGCTATACGCCGGTTTGCCGGAAGGATTGAAAAAGGTGAAAAACAGTTATACCGGTAAATATTTGTAAAAAATATTCTAATCGGATTGACTAAAAAGTAGAATAATTGCGTTAATAATCATATAAACGGTAACCTTCCCTCAAGCCAAGTGGGCGGGGCCTTTGAATTGAGTCCCATATTAAAAAAGAAAAGAGGTGCATCATACTTTTGATGCACCTCTTTTCTTTTTTAATATGGGACTCCAGGTAGCTGAAAATCAGTTGATTTAAAAGCCCTCTTAACAGAATATTTTCTGACTGGATTAAAGACTTTTATTATTTGTGAACTCTGTTTTGGAAACTTTTATTGGAATCCATGTTTGAAACAATGCTCCGTTTAAGCGATCCCTTAGCCCTTCATTTTTGTTATAAAAACAAAATCTTATCTCAGTCTATCCAGTGATTTAATCAGCCTTTCATCTTTATAAATTCCCCTGGCAGCCAGGAAAAGAAATACTAATATAAGTATTGGCAGGAATGCTGCTGGTTGATAGCTGGAAGTTGTAATTGTTTTACCACTTGTTTGCAGTGCATTCGCGAAATCCAATACTTTAAAGTATTGAAGTACAATAGCACCGATTGATAAAAATATATTAAGTACTGTTAATCTGAACTGTAGTTTGCGGTTCTTGAAGAGGAAGATGCATACCAGCGCCAATGCTACTATCAGCATATACAATACAAATATGAGATAGCTTGATTGTGCATTAAAATAAGTGACAGTGTTATCACCCAATACAGCTTTCCATATATCAAAAAACCAGGTGGCTGCACCGGCCGCAGCAGCTAACAAAAGGTAAAGACTTTGAATGCGTTGTATCATGTTAGTCAGTCAGATTTAAACATTGTAAAAGTAAGTAAATATTATGAACCTACTCTTTCGTGCTACTTTCTGTTCTTGCAATACTTTGTATATTGCACGTCCAAGAACAATCTCATTTGAATTATGGCAAAGAAATTGAACAAGCAGGATGCGCTGGATTACCACGCTATGGGACGGCCGGGAAAGATCGAAGTAATACCTACAAAGAACACTAAAACACAATGGGACCTCTCTCTCGCTTATTCTCCGGGAGTAGCTGAACCCTGCAAAGAAATTCACAAAGACACGGAAAATGTATATAAGTATACAGCCAAAGGTAACCTGGTAGCGGTTATCAGTAATGGTACCGCTGTATTAGGATTGGGAGATATTGGTCCTGAAGCCAGTAAACCTGTAATGGAAGGAAAGGCTGTGTTGTTCAAGATCTTTGCAGATATTGATGTATTCGATATTGAGCTGAATACCAGGGATATAGATGAATTTGTACAGGTGGTAAAGGCCCTGGAACCTACTTTCGGTGGTATTAACCTGGAAGATATTAAGAGCCCCGAATGTTTTGCCATCGAAGAGCGCCTGAAAAAGGAACTGAAGATCCCTATCATGCATGATGATCAGCATGGAACGGCAATTATTTCCAGTGCGGCATTACTCAATGCTCTGGAACTGGTAAAGAAAAAAATAGAGAAAGTAAAGATTGTAATAAATGGTGCCGGTGCCGCTGCCATGGCCTGTGCAAAGTTGTATGTGGCATTAGGTGCAAAGCTGGAAAATTTTACCATGTTTGATAAGAACGGGGTGCTGAATACCAGCCGTACAGACCTTACAGACATGCATAAGCAGTTTGCCACTACATCAAAAGTAAAGGAACTGGCAGAGGCGATGAAAGGAGCAGATGTATTTGTAGGACTGTCAGTAGGGAATGTGGTAACGCCGGATATGATCCGTGGAATGGCTAAGAATCCTATCGTTTTTGCAATGGCCAATCCTGATCCTGAAATCGCATATGATCTGGCTATCAGTTCCCGTCCGGATGTGATTATGGCTACCGGCCGTTCTGATCATCCTAACCAGGTGAACAATGTACTCGGGTTTCCATACATCTTCCGTGGAGCGCTGGATGTAAGAGCTACCCAGATCAATGAGGAAATGAAGCTGGCAGCGGTACATGCGCTGGCAGAACTGGCTAAAGATCCGGTTCCGGATATTGTAAATCTGGCTTATAACGAGAAAAATCTCTTTTTCAGTCCTAAATATATCATTCCAAAACCGCTGGATCCACGTTTGCTGAGCCATGTGGCTCCTGCAGTAGCTAAAGCAGCAATGGAAAGTGGTGTAGCACAACAGCCGATCGTTAACTGGGATGAGTACACGGAAGTACTGAACAAACGACTCGGACTGGATAATCAGCTATTCCGCGTGATTGGTACCAAGGCTCGTCAGGATCCACGTAAGGTGGTATTTGCGGAAGCAGATAACCTGAAAGTGCTGAAAGCATCGCAGGTAGTGCGCGATGAGGGAATTGCCTTCCCGATCCTGCTGGGTAATGAATTGAAAATCAGAAAACTGGCAGCAGAAAATGGCATTGAGTTAGAGGATACAGTAATCATAGATCCCAAGAGTGATGAGATGCATGACAAGCGTCACCATTTCGGAGAGTTATTCTATAGCAAGCGTCAGCGCAAAGGATTTAACCTTTATGAGGCCAAAAAAGTGATGCGTGAGCGTAACTACTTTGGCTGTATGATGGTGGAAACCGGAGAAGCAGATGCACTCATTTCCGGTCTCACCCGCAATTATCCTGATACGATCCGCCCCGCATTGCAGGTGATTGGTATGGAGGATAATGTGAAGCGCGTAGCTGGTATGTATATCATCAATACCAAACGTGGCCCGCTGTTCCTGGCAGATACTACGGTGAACTTCAATCCTACTGCAGAAGAACTGGCAGATATCACACTTTTGGTAGCTAATGAAGTAAGGCAGTTCAACATCACCCCACGTATAGCCATGGTATCTTATTCCAACTTTGGCTCCAGTGGTACACCAGAAGCACAGCTGGTGAGCAAAGCCCGTGAAATAGTGAAAAAGAAAGATCCTACCCTTACGGTGGATGGTGAGATCCAGGCTGCTATGGCTTTCAACAAGGAAATTATGAAGGATAATTATCCTTTCAGTGAATTGATAGATCATGAAGTGAATACGCTCATCTTCCCGAATCTCACGGCAGGTAATGTGGCTTATAACCTGTTACAGGAAGTGGCTGGTTTTGATGCTATAGGTCCCATTCTGCTGGGCATGAAGAAACCGGTACACATTCTTCAGTTAGGTAGTACCGTCCGACAGATTGTAAACATGGTGAATATTGCCGTGGTGGATGCTCAGCATAAATGTTGCGAAGAAGTAGTGACTAAGAAGAAATAGTAACCTTAAGTGGTTTATAAACATGGCTCTGGAACACTATATAATATTTTTTATTACATAGTGTCCCGAAGCCATGTTTTCATTTTGGGACATAAGAGCTCCAGGGATGTGCTGGTAAAGCTGGATTGCTAATGATCAATAAATACACCTTGTCTGCTGTGATGCTTAGGTGAAGTAAAATAAAGATCTGATCTATAATCTTATTCCAAAGCCCAATTAAGATACTGAACAGGCAGACGCAGTGTATTTATTGATCATTACCAATCTATTACCCAATTAAGACACTAAACAAGCAATTCCAATCTATAACCATATAATTGCCTGTATTCTACGGCATAGGCAAGTCAGAAAGACCACTATAAATAAAAACCTCCGATATTTGAATAATGCAGCACATCTCAAAAAAGAAAGCATTTTTCCCGATCAACCCGGCATTCAGAGGTTATCTGAAGCTCTATGAGAGAGAAGTGTCCCTGCCCATCTCTTATGAGGAACTGCGTTATTTCGATAACAGTATTCCGGTATACGACAAACAGGGGAAGGATACCCTCTGGGAATCGGTATTTTATCCACAAAGTATGTTCGGGCAGCTGCAGGCCGGACTGAAAAGGGTCTATTCCATTATGAAGGCCGGCGGCGACCAGACAGCAGAAGAGCATCTGCATATAGAGCGGATAGATTTCTGCACTTTTGGCAACTCCCATCCTTTCCGTATTAAGATTGTGAACACCTATAATGAGGTGTACGATTATTTTTATATTAAGGTTGCTGATGCGTCCCGGATTTACGGGTTGGAGCTGGAACATCTTTTATCCCCTTACTGGATGAATTTCCTGATAGACGGTAATACGCTGGTAGAAGAACATATTGCCGGCGTACCGGGCGATCAGTTTGCGGCGCATTACCTGGATCGTCCCGAATTTAATCCCAAACGTATTGCCAAAGAATTTGTGAAGTTTAATGAGCGTTGTTTTGTGAGACTGCTGGGTGACATGCGCTCCTACAACTTCGTGTTTGATATTACCCCGGACTTTGACGATGTACAATTCAGAATCCGGGCTATCGACTTTGATCAGCAGTTCTATGAGGGGAAGCGTACGTTGTATATGCCACAGTTTTTTAAGGAAAACCGGGTATTTGTGGAACTGGCAATGAAACACCTCAATGCGGAAGTAGTAAAGCAATACCAGCAGGAAGAACGCTCGCTGATAGCCCGCAGAATCAAAGTACAGAGGCACCGGATGAAAGATCTGAGGGATGTGATTATGACAGACAGGGTATCTTTTCCTGAAAAAATAGCCCAGTTGGGCCATGAGCTGGCAGAATACTATGATGACTCGGTATTTTCCCGCTGTAAAACAATGGGAGAGATCATAGAGCGCAGTTTGAAGCGTTTGCTTGTCAGGAGCCTGAGATGATTATAACATTTTCCACTATCTTTGGCCAGTTATGGAGTTTAGATTCTTTCATCATTTCGGAAGTTACCTGCTTATGCTTAGAGGAATGTTTTCCAGACCGGAAAACATGAAGATGTACTGGAAAGAGTTTATGCTTCAGTGCGTTGATATAGGCGTTGGTTCATTAGGTATCGTCCTTATCATCTCTATTTTCATGGGAGGTGTAACCACATTACAGATCTCTTACCAGCTGGTAAGTCCAATCATTCCCAAGGCTACCATTGCACAGGTAGTAAGGGATACCATCATCCTGGAATTTGCACCTACGCTAACCTGTATTGTATTAGCGGGTGTGGTAGGCTCCAAGATAGCCTCTGAACTGGGAAATATGAGGGTATCCGAACAAATTGATGCCCTGGAGATTATGGGAATCAATACAAAAGGATATCTTATCGGTCCCAAAATCCTCTCAGCTCTTATTATGATCCCCTGCCTGATTGCTATCGCCGGCTTCCTGGGTATCTGGGGTGGGCTGGAAGCGGGTTCTCTGGCAGGTATCCTTTCCCCGGAAGAGTTCATGCAGGGCTTAAGACAGGAATTCAAGGCATATAATATCTTCTTTGCCTTATTTAAATCATTCGTATTTGCCTTTATTATAGCAAGTGTCCCTTCCTATTACGGTTATAACGTACAGGGGGGAGCGCTGGAAATTGGTAAAGCGAGTACTACTGCGGTGGTAGTTACCTGTGTCCTTATATTGTTTATGGACTACATACTGGCAGCACTGTTATTAAATTGATCATTCGTATTGTATGATAGAGTTGGTAAATATCAAGAAGAGTTTTGGCGATAAGGTGATCCTGCCGGAAGTATCGGCTGTGATGGAAACGGGGAAGGTGAATCTGATTATAGGTTCCAGCGGAAGCGGCAAAACGGTGATGATGAAATGTATGGTGGGACTGATGGAAGCGGATAGTGGTAAAGTATTATATGAAGGGAAGGACTTTACCGGAATGCAGGAACGTGACAGGAAGGAGATCAGACGTGAAATAGGTATGCTGTTCCAGGGATCTGCCCTGTTCGACAGTATGACTGTGGAGCAGAATGTGATGTTTCCCCTGAATATGTTCGGAGATGGAACACTCCGGGAAAAGAAAAAACGGGTAATGGAATGCCTGGAAAGAGTACAGCTGAAGGATGCCGCAAAGAAATTCCCAGCCGAAATAAGCGGAGGGATGAAAAAAAGGGTAGGTATTGCCAGGGCTATTGTACTCAACCCCAAGTACCTGTTCTGTGATGAGCCTAATTCAGGGCTGGATCCTCAAACTTCCCTGCTTATAGATAAGCTGATCAAGGAACTGACACAGGAATTCAATATAACAACGGTTATTAATACACATGATATGAATACCGTTATGGAAAGCGGGGATCATATTGTTTATATGTACAGAGGACGTAAACAGTGGGAAGGAAGTAATAAGGATATTATTTTTAGTAAGGATGAGAAACTGAATGATTTTATATTTGCGTCCGACTTCCTCCGGGAAGCCAAGGAAATACGGCAAATGGAAATATTCCAGCAGACCGACTGGAGGGATAAGCTGAAAAAAGATTGATTGGGAATTTAAGATTAGGACTTTAATTTTGCCGATATCATTATAAAACAATAAACCAAGCGCGATGAGTGTTTTAGTCAATAAGCATAGCAAAGTGATTGTACAGGGCTTTACCGGTACAGAAGGTACATTCCATGCCTCACAGATGATAGAGTATGGCACGCAGGTAGTAGGCGGTGTTACACCAGGTAAAGGTGGCAGCAAGCACCTGGATCGTCCGGTATTTAATACAGTAGACGATGCCGTAAAAGCTACCGGAGCTAATGTATCTATCATTTTCGTTCCACCCGGATTCGCAGCAGATGCCATTATGGAAGCTGCCGAAGCTGGTATAGAACTGATAGTATGTATCACAGAAGGTATTCCTGTACAGGATATGATCAGGGCTAAGAACTTCCTGGTAGGCCATACATCATCACGCCTGATCGGGCCAAACTGCCCTGGTGTGATCACTGCCGATGAAGCGAAAGTAGGTATCATGCCTGGTTTTATTTTCAAGAAAGGTAACATTGGTATCGTATCTAAATCCGGTACTTTAACATATGAAGCTGCTGATCAGGTAGTTAAGGCTGGTCTGGGTGTTTCTACTGCTATTGGTATCGGTGGAGATCCAATCATTGGTACCCCTACCAAAGAAGCAGTTGAACTGCTCATGAATGATCCTGAAACTGTAGGTATCATCATGATCGGTGAGATCGGTGGTAGCATGGAAGCTGAAGCTGCACTGTGGATCAAAGAAAACGGTACCAAGCCTGTAGTAGGCTTTATTGCTGGCCAGACAGCGCCTCCGGGCCGCCGTATGGGTCATGCCGGTGCTATCATCGGTGGTGCTGATGATACTGCTGCTGCTAAAATGAAGATCATGGCAGAGTGTGGTATCCACGTAGTAGATAGTCCTGCTAACATTGGTCAGACTATGGCATCAGTGCTGAAAGGCGTGAAAGCATAGAGATCAGTCAGTTAATGATATAGAAAGTCCTTCTTCGGAATTGCCGGAGAAGGATTTTTTTTGCTTAAAGGTTTATTTTCTTGACTTTTATACCCGTGCATTGTGGAATACCCTGAAATTCTGCATCCTATTCATACAATTAACCTTAAACGCTGTCCGTATGCGCCTCATTTTAAGTTTATGTTTTTTTTTAACGTTTATCAGTACTAGTCTTATGGCCCAGTTTAACTATGATGCCCATTGGAAGAAAGTAGGTGAATTCGACAAAAAAGGATTACCCAAATCGGCATTGGAAGAAGTGAACACCATTTATGCGCAGGCCGTTAAGCAAAAGGAGGATGTCCATCTGCTGAAAGCACTCATTTTGCGCATAAAGTATATCAGTAATACCGAAGAGGATGAAACGCTGAAGAACCTGCAGGACATTAATACCCATATCAGTCAGTTCAACGGCCCGGTAAAAGCCATACTGCTTAGTATGAAGGGGGAGAAGCTGTGGAACTACCTGCAGCAGAACAGGTATAAATTCTACCGCCGTACCGCTGTAGAAAATGATACTACTACAGATGTGGCTGCATGGAGTATCACACGCCTGAATAAAGAAATAGCAACAGCATACGAAGGTTCCCTGGAACAGGATGCTGCACTGAAAAAGATAGCCATTGCCACTTATGATGCCATCCTGGAAAAAGGACAGAATACCAGGGAATTACGGCCTACGTTATACGATCTGCTGGCACATCGTGCACTGGATTATTTCAAATCCGGAGAAATAATGATGTCCCGCCCGGCCAATCAGTTTATACTACGTGATCCCGCTGCTTTTGCTCCGTTGCCTGTATTTGCAGCCCACCATTTCGCAACAGAAGATAGTACATCCCTGCAATACAAAGCATTATTACTGTTGCAGGATTTATTGCGTTTCCACGAAAAGGATGGTAAAGCAGTACTGCTGGATCTTGATCTGGAAAGGATCGGATACATGAATCAGGTAGCTGTAATAGCAGGTAAAGATTCGTTATATGTGAAACTGCTGACTGAAATGGAGCAGACTTACACCGGAACTCCGGATGTAACACAGGTAATATACCTGCTGGCACAGCATTATTATGGTTTAAGTCAGGCCGACGGGAAACCAACCAGGGCAGAAAATATACTCAAGGCAAAGGCATTATGTGATAAAGCAGTAAAAATGGCACCGGCCTCCCATGGTGGTATTGATTGTGCTAACTTACTGCGGGATATCACATCCAAAGACCTGAAAATGGAAACTGAACTGGTGAACATTCCTGGTTTACCATTCCGCACACTTGTCACTTATAAGAATATTAATAAAATTTATCTGCGGGTAGCCCGTATTGACGAAGCCTTTCGTCAGGCACTGCGGGATAAATCCATGAGTTATGATAGTGAAGAGGGTTACTGGAAGTTGATAAAAGAGAGGGCCGGTCTCAAAACATGGGAACAGCCTTTACCTGGATCGGAAGATTTCCTGCAGCATAGTACAGAGATTAAAATAGATGCATTGCCATTAGGCCAATATATGATCCTGGCAAGTGCAACACCCGATTTCCCCCTGAAAGAAAATCTCCTTGCAGCACAGTTTATTCATGTATCAGAGATCAGTCATATCAGCAAGGATAATGGCGGCGATGATGCAAATCTCTTCTATGTTTTACATCGCCAGAGCGGGAAACCTATGGCTGATGTTAAGCTGAACGTATGGCAAACCGTAAGAGATCCGCGTACGGATAAAGACAATGCAAGCATTATATACAGTGCTGTTAGCGAAAAGGATGGTGCTGTACGGATAAAGACATTTAAGAATGGTACCAACATCAGGATGCAATGGATTAAAGGAGAAGATGATTTCTTCCCTGATGACTACCGGTATATTTATTCGTACAACTACGGGAAAGATCAGGATACCTCCAAACACAGAACATTCCTGTTTACAGACCGTGCTATTTACCGTCCGGGGCAAACAGTATACTTTAAAGGAATCGTTATAAAACAGGGAGAAGTACCCGGTAAAAGCCGTATTCTGCCTGCATATAAAACAGTAGTATACCTTTACGATAAAAATGGAGATAAAGCAGATTCCCTGGTTGTGACCACGAATGAATACGGTGCATATTCAGGAACATTCCGCTTACCGTTAGGCAGGTTGAACGGAGAATTCCGGTTAGAGGAAAAAGTGAATAGCGGAAGTGTTTCTTTCTCCGTAGAAGAATATAAAAGGCCTAAATTCTATGTTGAATTTGATAATATAAAAGGGAATTATCGTTTAGGTGATTCCGTTACTATCAACGGAAAGGCACTGGCTTACGCTGGAAATAACATTGATGGTGCAAAGGTGAAATATAAGGTAGTACGAGTAGCGCGATTCCCTTATCCATGGCTGATGTGGCGTACATTCTATAATGTTGCTCCACGGGAAATAGCACAGGGAGAAACTACTACATCTGCAGATGGCACATTCAATGTTGTGTTCCCTGTATTGCCCGATGAGACTGTAGACAAATCTTTAAAGCCCATCTTTACCTACACGGTGGAAGCTGATATTACAGATCTTAATGGGGAAACACATAGCGGTAATCAAAGCATCAGTGCCGGTTATCAGTCGTTAGAAATAGTTGTTAATATCAATAATACTTTAGTTCAGAAAGATCTGAGTGCGTTGCATATTGTCACGCAAAATATGAACGGTAATTTTGAACAGGCTAATGTTTCGGTGGTCGTAAAACCACTGCAGCATCCAGGTCGTCTTTTACGTGAACGTTACTGGGGCATGCCGGATCAGTTTGTAATTGCAAAGGATGGATATATCAAAGATTTTCCGGTAGATATTTATAAGGATGAAAACAAGCAGGAGAACTGGGAAAAAGGTGCAGCGCTGATAAAACAACAGGTTGTTACACAAAAGGACAGCACTGTTTCCCTGGATGCAAAATTACCCGCAGGTTTTTATGAACTGGAAGTAAGTACAGTTGATAAATATGGCGAAACAATTGTACAGAAGAAAACATTCGAGCTGGTAGATCCTACTGCAAAAACATTACCTTATCCGGCCTATTTTTGGAGTTATGGCAATAAGAAAAGTATAGAACCCGGAGAGACTACACAGTTGCTGCTGGGTACTGCTGCAAAGGATGTGCAGGTATTGCAGACTGTAGAGAAATTAAATCAGAAAGAAGTAATCAGTTCATTTGTTATAGACGGAAAGATAACAGACAGATCTTATACTGCAAGTGAAGAAGACCGGGGTAATATCCAGTTTCAGTTTGTATTTGTGAAAGACAATCGTGTATATACCCTTGAGGAAAACGTTATTGTTCCATGGACTAACAAACAATTGGATATCACAATTGCTACGCACCGTGATAAGTTATTACCTGGAGCAAAAGAACAGTGGCAGGTGCAGATTAAAGGGTATAAAGGAACATCTGTGGCCGCAGAAATGCTGGCAACAATGTATGATGCTTCACTGGATGCCTTCCGCAGGCATGGCTGGTCACAGCCTGATCTGTATCCTTCTTTGTATTCAAGTCGCGTATGGACTGGCGCTGTAAATTTCAGAGAAATTGTATCTACTAATCGTGAGGATTATAAAACTCCGGAATTACCGGAAGCTAAGCCATTCAGTTATGACGCGTTGAACTGGTTCTATGAATATGGCAATAATCTTAAAACTAAGGAGGAGGCTTCTGGTATCAGGATAAGAGGCGTTAGTTCTGATGCTGCAAGGAATATGGCACCACCATCACCGGCAGCAGCTCGTATGGACTTAGCTAAAGGTGCCCCGCAAATGATGAGTGTAATGGCTGAACCGGGCGGCTCTTTTAAAAAGGAAGTAGCAGATAATGAAGTGGCTCCTGATGCCGGTAAGAAAACAGAAGAGAAAGTAGCTCCTCGTACTAACTTCAATGAAACAGCTTTCTTCTTCCCGGATCTGCGTACAGATAAAGAAGGTAATATCACCTTTGGGTTCACGGTGCCGGAAGCACTTACCAAATGGAATTTCTTAAGTCTTGCACATACAAAAGATGCTTCTTTTGGTAATGCGGTAAGCAGTGTTGTTACACAGAAATCATTGATGGTGCAGCCGAATGCCCCACGTTTTATGCGTGAAGGAGATAAGATAACATTCTCTGCCAAGATCAGCAACTTGTCTGATAGTAGCTTAACAGGCGAAGCACATCTGGAATTGCTGGATGCCACTACCATGCAACCGGTAGATGGCTGGTTCCAGAACATTTTCCCTGTACAGCATTTCACCGTACAGAAAGGACAAAGTACTGCTGTGAGTTTCCCTATAGATATTCCTTTCAACTTTGGTAGTTCACTTTTATACCGTGTAATAGCAAGAGCAGGCGCTTTCAGCGATGGTGAAGAAAATGCATTACCGGTATTGACCAACACAATGCTGGTGACTGAAACATTGCCACTGGCAATGCGTGGAGATGGTACCCGTTCCTTTACAATGCCTAAGCTGTTAACGAGCGATACATCAGAAACATTACAGCAACATTCTTTCACTGTTGAGTTCTCTGGCAATCCTGCCTGGTACGCGGTACAGGCATTGCCTTATCTGATGGAGTATCCGTACGAATGTTCAGAACAGGTATTTAACCGTTTTTATGCCAACACACTGGCATCGTATGTGGCCAATTCAATTCCTGGTATAAAGGATATGTTTGAGAAATGGAAGACAGAAGATACCACTGCCTTACAAAGCAATCTGCAGAAGAATGAAGAGTTAAAATCGGTATTGTTACAGGAAACTCCCTGGGTGCTCGACGCAAAAGATGAAGCAGAGCAGAAAAGGCGTATTGCATTATTGTTTGATCTTCAGAAGATGAGTGGTGAGCAGCAGAAAGCGATCACACAGTTAAAGCAGAAACAATTGCCTTCCGGTGCTTTCCCATGGTTTACCGGTATGTGGGAAGATCAGTATATCACACAATATATCCTGGTAGGTATTGGTCGTTTGCAACATGTAAAGGCACTTAAAGCGTCTGACGATGCTACCCAATCGATGGTGGACAAAGGGATGGCTTATGTAGAAAAACGGATAGATGAGGATTATCAAAGGATGAAAAAACAAAAGGTAGATCTGAGCAAACAACATCTCGGCTATCTTGAAGCGCATTATCTGTATTTGCGTAGCCTGTTCCCTGGCAAGCAGGTTCCCAAACAATACGAGGAATCTTATAAATACTATCTTTCACAGGCTAAGAAGTACTGGTTGCAACAGGGTAAATATACGCAGGCAATGCTGGCCCTGGCATTGCAGAGAAGTGATGACGGCCTTACAGCAAAAGCGATTATGCGTTCGTTGAAAGAGCATGCTATCGTAAATGATGAAATGGGCATGTACTGGAAAGATGTTCGCGCTGGTTACTGGTGGTATGAAGCGCCGATTGAAACACAGTCTATCCTGATAGAAGCATTTGAACAGGTAACAAATGATACCACTGCGGTAAGTGATATGAAAACCTGGTTATTGAAAAACAAACAAAC
Source organism: Chitinophaga sp. CF118 (assembly GCF_900112615.1). Taxonomy (GTDB): domain Bacteria; phylum Bacteroidota; class Bacteroidia; order Chitinophagales; family Chitinophagaceae; genus Chitinophaga. Next base: position 244,941 of record NZ_FOMK01000005.1, read on the forward strand.
CAATAACTGGCAAACCACGAAGGCAACTGCTGATGCCTGTTATGCCATGTTACTGGGTAGCAGCAACTGGCTGGCAGCTACTCCACAGGTAGATATTCATGTAGGTAGTAAAACGATCAGTTCTGCTACTGAAAAAACAGAAGCAGGTACCGCTTACTTTAAGAAACGTTTTGACGCGAAGGACGTGAAACCTGACATGGGTAAGATTGATGTAACGTTACAGGGTAGTCACGGACAGCCTGCATGGGGAGCAGTTTACTGGCAGTATTTTGAGCAGCTGGATAAAATAACCAGCGCCGCCACACCGCTTACTCTTCAAAAGCGCTTATTCATTCAGAAGAACACTGCCAGCGGTCCGTTGCTGACAGCAATCCAGGAAGGCAATGAACTGAAAGTGGGTGATAAGGTAAAGGTGCAGGTAACAATGAAGGTTGACAGGGATATGGAGTATGTACATCTGAAAGATATGCGTGCTGCCTGCTTTGAACCGGAAAATGTGATCAGCGCCAGCAAGTGGCAGAATGGGGTGAGTTATTATGAAAGCACCAAAGATGCTTCCACTAACTTCTTCTTCAGCCGTTTACCAAAAGGGACCTATGTGTTTGAATACACCCTGTTCGTAACCCATCAGGGTAACTTCAGCAATGGGATCAGTACTGCCCAGTGTATGTATGCGCCCGAATTTAGCGCTCATAGTGAAGGGGTGAGGGTGAAAGTGGTAGAATAACTCAAATCCGGAATAAAGCCTCTGAGGGGGATCAGAAAGCATTGTCTTTCTGATCCCCCTTTTTCATGCAGTAACAGCTCTGGTTCTGATAGGTTTTTCATGTACTGGAGCTGGCTACAAAATAAAATGAAGACGTTAAGAATCGTGAAAAAGCAACTTGTCTTCCACCACTCCCCAAGAGCGGGGATGCCTGTTAGTTAACCCCTGGTAATAAGTACTGAGATAGTATCCATACAGTACTATTTGATATAATAAAAAGATATTTTAGCCTTATATAACCCTTATCTTTATAGATAAGGGTTATATAAGGCTAAAATAAGACTAGGATAAGGCTTATATAAGGCTTATACCACTTGTAAGGTACTACTATGGTACATTTAGAGCAGGTTGTAATATGAATTAAAGAATAGTAGTTTCAAAATAAACCCATAATAACAGTGCTTTATATATATGCTGTTTTGTAAATGAGTTGTAAACTCGTCCCTTTCTCAGTTTTGGAGCATACATGACCTGTCGGGATATAACGTTAGTGAACGGAGCTGTTCAGAAACGTACACCATCATTCCGGAATCGAACAAAAATGTAGCCTCAGTTCTTTTTATATTTATGATTATCAATTGTTTAATCGGTGGTATTCTTTTTGTCCTGACCATGGCCTATTGGAATGGCTATTTTTAACAACAACCATTTCTGAATAGTTTCTTGTTCTCTTCCTGAGGGCCACGTTGGTAATTCCTGTTAAAAGTTTAAAAACGGAATAATGAAGAATAAAACATTTGCACTGGTCATTATTTTATTTTACTCATCGCATGCTGCTATCTCCCAAGAGATCATTAAGGATTCTATTTATTCCAATATTCTGAAAGAACAGCGGGCAATAGAAGTGGTGCTCCCGGATAAATACAAACCTGGTTCCGGCGAAAGATATGAAGTAACCTATGTAACAGATGGTGAATGGAACACAAAAATAGTTGCACAACTACAGCGTTTTGCAGGATACCAGTTTATGCCGCCGAATATAATTGTAAGTCTTCCCAATACTTATATAAACAAGGAAAATATGCGGAACAGGGATCTTACACCTACTCATATAGTGCAGAATCAATTATCCGGTGGTGCAGATAATTACATTGCATTTCTGAAAACAGAACTGATCCCTTACATCGAGAAAAAATATCCCACAAAGGGAGCGAGAACGTACCACGGTGGATCATTGGGCGGGTTGTTTGGGCTGTACACTTTTTTTAAAGAACCGGAATTATTCCAGTCTTATACACTGTCGGATCCTGCTTTCTGGTGGGATAATGGGTTGGTGATGAAGATGGCATCCCAAAAACTGGATTCATTGCCTAATCCGGAGAGGACGCTCTTCTTCACAGGTCGTGAAGGAAAACCTTTACAGGAAATGGGGGTTAAACAGATGGATTCTATTTTCCGGGCAAAGGCTCCTGCGGCCTTACACTGGAAGTGTGCTGTATATAACGGTGAAACGCATAATTCCATGATCTTTAAAACAGTGTATGACGGATTTAAATTCACGTATGAAGGGTATACTTCAGAGCCGATAGAATTTCATCCTATGGCCGGCATTGTGTTAAAAGACAAACCATTTAACCTATACTGTTTTCCAAACGAGTTTCAAACGGTGAGATATACAACAGATGGTACCGAACCTACCCCGGCATCTCCTAAAATTACAAATGGTATTACCCCGGTTACAATATCATCTCAACTAATAATAAAAGCATTTGACGCAAGGAAGGATTATGACAGGACAATGAAAGGGGATTTCACAATAGGAACCGTACTGCCTGTTGTTAAGAAACCGGGGAAAATAAAGCCCGGAGGATTGGATACTTTAGCGGGTACCATTGGTGGATATATCGAAATTAAAGAAGAAGGGTATTATATTTTCGGATTAATGCATCCTTCAATGAATACTAAACTATCACTGGGAAACCAACCCTTGTTTGATTATGATACTGCGACAGGTAAGGGTAGTGATCAATCTTATATCCTTCCGCTGACAAAAGGATTTTATCCGATACAAATAAAATACGCTGGGAATAAAGCGCCGGATCTGATGTATTTAGCGCCCGGGAAAGAAGATCCCAGCCCTATTCCAACAGAAATACAATATCATTAATAAAATTATCCTGCTATGTTTAAGAGTTATCTCAAAGCAATGCTTCGCAATCTGTGGAAGAACAAAACATATAGCTTCCTCAATATTTTTGGATTAGCTATAGGAATTGTATGTGCTGGTGTTATTTTCTTATGGGTAGAGGATGAAATGACTTATGATGATGTAAACCTAAAAAAAGACCGGCTTTATTCAGTAATGCAGAACTGGAACTACGATGGTGATATCCGTACATTCGGGTCTACTTCAGGGTTGCTGGCCGCGTCTATAAAGGCAGACATACCGGGCATTGCCAATGTGTGCCGGGTAACGAATTTCTCTCCTTCCTTTTTATTCAGCATAGGTGATAAATCTGTATATGCATCAGGTTTATATGCGGATTCTTCTGTATTCAGTATGTTCACCATGCCATTCGTACAGGGTAATGCAACCGATGCGTTTAAACAATTACATTCTATTGTAATTACCCAAAAAACAGCGAAGAAATTCTTTGGTGATGAAAAGAATGTATTGGGAAAAGCATTGACTGTTGATAATAAACAGCAGTATATTGTAAGCGGTGTTATTAAGGATCTTCCAGAAAACACGACCGTACGATTTGAATGGTTAATCCCATTTGAAGTATACGCACAGACGAATGAGAATCTGCGTAATTGGGGAAGTAATTCTCCTTTAACATACGTGGAACTGGCAGCAAATGCAGATGTTAATGGCATTAATAAAAAGCTCCGGAATTATTTAAAGAGTAAAAACCCGGATGCTATACAGCAAGCATTTTTGTTCAGCATGAATGACTGGCGTTTGCGTGGAGAATTTAAGAATGGGGAACAGGTTGGAGGTCGTATAGAATATGTTCACTTGTTTTCTCTCATAGCCTGGATCATTCTTTTTATAGCCTGTATCAATTTTATGAACCTGTCAACAGCACGCAGTGAAAAACGTGCAAGAGAAGTTGGTGTAAGAAAAGTAATGGGTGCAGGAAAAAATGGACTCATTATGCAGTTTATGGGAGAAGCATTGTTCATGTCTATGCTGGCATGTATGGTAGCTGTGATCATCATTGCACTGGTATTACCTGCTTGTAATGCACTGATGGGAAAGAGTCTTACAGTAGGTTTGGGTAACCCGGTTCATCTGTTGACACTGGTATTGATTACCCTTGTTTGTGGAGTAGTAGCAGGTAGTTATCCATCATTATACTTGTCATCATTCAATCCTGTATCTGTGCTCAAAGGGTGGAATATAAAAACAGGAGGTGCTGCATTTATAAGGAAGGGATTAGTTGTATTGCAGTTCACCGTTTCTATTGTACTAATCATCAGTACGGTGATTGTTTATCAGCAGATCGGTCATATTAAAAGCAGGGACCTTGGTTATGATAAGGATAACCTGATTGTGATGAATGTTCAGGGTGACATGCTAAAGAATTTCTCCTCCATAAGACAGGATTTGCAGAATACGGGAATGATAGAGAATGCTGCGCTGGCAGATCATATGACAATGTATGGTGGCAATAATACCAGTAATATCGAATGGGATGGCAAGGACGTTAACAGTAAAATTCTGGTCTCAAAGAGATTGGTAGATCACAACTTTTTGTCTACTGTCGGCCTGCATCTTATTGATGGCAGGGACTTTCAGTCAAATGCAGCAACCGATAGTTTTAGTGTGGTGATTACTGAATCGATGGCAAAATTGATGGGGAAGGGAAGTCAGGTAGGTAAAATGTTACATGTTCCCGGACTACCTTTCTCTACCTCTTCTATGAAGGTAGCAGGTGTGGTAAAAGATTATGTATATGGTGATATGTATGGTAAACCGGATCCCGTTATTTTCGTGTGTTTGCCGGGATTTACTAACTTAATGTATGTCCGTACAAAAGCGGGATATCATCCTGAACAGGTATTGGCGAAGATGGAAGGGGTCATGTTAAAAGATAACCCCGGATATCCTTTTGAATACCGGTTTGTAGATGATCAGTTCAATGCAATGTTTACAACTGAAACATTGATCAGTGAACTAGCAAGTGTATTTGCCTCACTGGCGATTATCATCTCCTGCCTCGGTTTATTCGGATTAGCGGCTTATACTGCAGAGCGCAGAACCAAAGAGATTGGCATCCGCAAAGTACTGGGCGCAAGTGTTGCGGGGATAGCCGGATTGCTTTCCAAAGACTTTTTAAAGCTGGTATGTTTGTCTACATTGGTCGCTTTCCCGCTGGCCTGGTGGACAATGAGTACATGGTTACAGAATTATGCTTACCGGGTATCTATTCACTGGTGGGTTTTCATTGCGGCAGGTGCTGCCGCTGTGCTGATCTCATTGCTGACGGTGAGTTATCAATCGGTAAGAGCAGCATTGATGGATCCTGTAAAGAGTTTGAAGACAGACTAACGGATCATGCTATTATATTAAATGCTCCTGATAAAGCAAATTTTGCTTTATCAGGAGCATCCTGTTTTTTAATAGAAAGAGTTCCATTCTCCCTACCTGGCTGAAAAATATATTACTGAGGATCCCGTGTACAGGTAAGTGTTCCATACCCCAACTGATCAAATCCTCCACTACCTGTTCCATAGTTTCCTCCTCCGCCTTCAGGTCTTACCTTTTCAGCATAACGGGTTGTATATGGAGCAGACAATCCTTTACGTTTTACATAGTGATTATATATCAACTCCCATACCGGGCGGGCGTTACCACGTGAAGCGTCACTGATGATCTCCTGATCCACACCCAAACAATTGGTATATGCAACATAAGGTACATCTTCGATTAGATTATACTTTGCTACATATTCGGCTCCTTTCAGAAAACGGTTGTCATCATATCCATACAAATCATCTCCCTGGCTCCAGGCCATTTCGCAAAAAGCACCCATCAATGCCATACCTAACATCGTATGCCCCTGATCACGACCGCTTTCCTGCCATTGTCCAAGTCCTCCATCATGAATGTAATACACCGCATTTTTAATATTACCATTTCCTGCTCCGTATTTGAAATAGGTGATGGCCTCATTATAAATATCCCTGTCATCACAAAGAACGCCGATCGACAGCGCCGCACACATATTACACAAGTCCCAGTTTGCATAATAATGCGCCATACATCTTTCTGACCTTGTTAGGAAATTATGATTTACTTTATAGAATACATTCAGCATCATTCGCTGAAAACGTGAAAGATCTGAAGAAGACCATCCTTTATATGTCCGCATAATCTCTGCTGCATTGGCAAATTCATATCCGTACAAACCTGCTGCCAGTACGGAATCGTTTGTTCCTGCCAGTAAGGTTAGTTTGGCCGACCATCCATTCATGATGCTGATCGACTTTTTTGCATATGCTTCATCGCCAGATACTTTCCATCTCAGTGCAGAAGCATAAGCAGCAGCTATATCATTAAATAATATAGCGTAATTCTCATCATGTACACCATCAGCCCCCCGGTAAACAATACTCTGCGGACTGGCAGAATAGTTTAATGAGGAATGACTATTAACCGTAAGTTGGTTCCAGCCGGATAACCAGGGTTCCGCGTTTGCCGCTACCTTTGCCTGCATACGTTCAAAATCTGCAGCTGTATGTAACAGGCCGGGATGTACGAAAACCGTATCATGATCCTTGATAGCTAAAGGAGCATAAGTTGTTTCTTTATCTTTTTTGCATGCCACAGCAAATAAAATGGATAGCGATAACGCACTGAGAAATGCGAACATGTAATTGGTTCTCATGAATTTAGGTTTAGTAGGTATGTTTATTGTTACACTGTTTAGGTCTTTTGCGACCGGTTTTTCAATAGAATAAAAGACAGTAGCTCATTGTTTACGACGACAATATGATCGTAAATATAAATATTTATTTATTAAAATGAGTAGATGGCCCTAAAGGATTGTATGTTATGCTTTTGTATTTATACTATTTATCAGTATTGGTCTTTCCCATGCAAACTTTGACTTGTCCGGAGCATTCTGTTTATTGTAATTTGCAGCCCAAATGAATGTAGATTTCCTCATTATAGGGCAGGGTATTGCCGGTACGTTGCTAAGCCATACTTTACTGGAAGCCGGTGCTTCTGTTCTGGTAATAGACGAGTATAGGCCTAACAGTGCCTCGCGTATTGCTGCCGGTGTGATTAACCCGGTGTCTGGCCGTCGCTTTACTATTTCCTGGTTGTATGATGATATTTACCCGGTAGCTGTAAAAACCTATCAGCACTTTGAGCAGTTGCTGGGAGTGCCGGTATTTAAGGATCGTAATATCTGGAATGTGCTTCCATCCGAACAATTGCGTGACGCGTTTATGGAAAGAACATCCGGTCTGGCCTATATGCAGGTACCGGAAACAGATCCATATGAACAGTTTCTGCATCAGCCTTTTGGTGCTGCCGTTATTAAAGGCGCTACAGTATTACTGCATAATTTATTGCCGGCCTGGAGGGAATATCTGAAAGAGCATAAGTCCCTGCGGGAAGAACGGATCGATCTGGCTGCACTGAAAATAAATGCGGATGGTATTCAATATAAGGACATCAGCGCAGGGCGTATTATTTTCTGTGAAGGAGCACAAACGATATCGAATCCCTGGTTTAACCAGATCCCTTTCCTGCTGAACAAAGGAGAGGTGTTGAGGGTAAGAATCCCCGGGTTTAATACAGAGGATATCATAAAGAGAAGTATAACATTGGTGCCACAGTCGCCCGAAACTTACTGGGTAGGGTCTACTTTTGCCTGGGATTATCCGGATGAAATGCCTACCCCTGAAAAAAGAGAGTACCTGGAAGCTGGTTTGCAGCAGCTGCTAAAGGTGCCTTATGAGATCCTGGAGCAGCAGGCAGGTGTCCGTCCTTCCGGTACAGACCGTCGCCCAATCATGGGATTACATCCCGAATATCCTGCTTTAGGCATCTTTAACGGGTTGGGAACCAAAGGGACTTCGTTGGCACCCGCTATGGCGGCTCAGTTTGCGGCTTACCTGCTCAGAAATGAGCCACTGCAGCCAGAAACAGATATTAAGCGTTTTTTTAACAGGCGTAAAGGATAGAAATGCAGGGATCAAACTGTATCTTTGCCGACCCCGGTAACGAAGTTCCGGGAGCAACTTTGAACTTTATAATATAATTATATGTACAGAACGCACACTTGTGGCGAGCTACGACTGGAGCACAACGGACAACAGGTATCATTATCCGGCTGGGTACAAACAGTCCGGAAATTTGGAAGTATCACTTTCGTGGATCTGCGCGACCGCTATGGTATCACGCAGCTGCTGTTTGGTGAATCTTTGAATCAGCAGCTTGATGATCAGCCACTTGGACGTGAATTCGTGATACAGGTAACCGGTACCGTTACAGAGCGTTCAAGTAAAAATAAAAATATTCCTACCGGTGATATAGAAATCACCATAAGCAGCTTTTCTATCCTGAATGCTGCCAAAACACCTCCGTTTACTATCCAGGATGATACTGATGGTGGTGATGAGTTGCGTATGAAGTATCGCTATCTCGATCTGCGCCGTAACAGCGTGAAGCAGAATCTTGAATTGCGCTACCGCCTGAACAGGGCTGCACGTAACTTCCTGGATAGCAAAGGTTTCATGGATATCGAAACGCCTTTCCTGATTAAATCCACGCCGGAAGGTGCCCGTGACTTCGTTGTACCCAGCCGTATGAACCCTAATGAGTTCTATGCGCTGCCACAGTCGCCACAAACGTTTAAACAACTGCTGATGGTGAGCGGGTACGACCGTTATTACCAGATTGTGAAGTGCTTCCGTGATGAAGATCTCAGGGCCGACCGTCAGCCGGAGTTTACTCAGATCGACTGTGAAATGAGCTTCGTAGAGCAGGAAGATGTTTTGAACAACTTCGAAGAGATGCTGAAATACATCTTCCAGGAAATAAAAGGGATCACGTTTAATGAACCATTCCCCCGTATGACCTTTGACGATGCTATGGAGTTCTATGGTAACGATAAACCGGATATCCGCTTTGATATGAAGCTGGTAAACTTTACTGATATAGCTAAAGGCAACGGTTTCAAGGTATTTGATGAGGCTGAACTGGTAGTGGCTATCTGTGCAAAAGGCTGCAGTGAGTATACCCGCAAGCAGATGGACGAGTTGACTGACTGGGTAAAACGCCCACAGATAGGCATGAGCGGATTGATCTATGCCCGTGTGAATGCAGACGGAACAGTAAAGAGTTCTGTAGATAAATTCTTTGACGAAACCAAGCTGAAGGTTTGGGCAGATAAATGCCAGGCTCAGCCCGGCGATCTGATACTGGTACTGGCAGGTAAGGAAGAACGCACCCGTAAAGCAATGAGCGAGCTACGCCTTGAAATGGGCGATCGTATGGGCCTGCGTAATAAAGACGAATATAAACCGTTATGGGTAATAGACTTCCCGCTGTTCGAATATGCAGAGGAAGAAAACCGCTGGGTAGCACGGCATCATCCGTTTACCTCTCCAAAACCAGAGCATATCAGCTGGATGGAGGATACATCTAAATACGCAGATATAAAGGCAAACGCCTACGATATAGTACTTAATGGTACCGAAATTGGTGGTGGATCTATCAGGATCTTCCAGCGTGAACTCCAGGAAAGAATGTTTGCAGCATTAGGCATGAGCCCGGATGAAGCCCGTCATAAATTCGGCTTCCTTCTCGGTGCATTTGAATACGGAGCACCTCCGCATGGTGGTCTCGCTTTTGGATTCGATCGCCTGTGTGCTCTCCTGGGTGGAAGTGATAGCATCCGTGATTTTATTGCGTTCCCGAAAAATAATTCCGGCCGTGATGTAATGCTGGACGCACCTAGCAGTATTGACCAGACACAGTTAAATGAATTAAAAATAGCACTGGTGAAGTAGATGGCATAAAATTTGCTAAAAGGAGTTGTTTTATAACTGGGTCCCCCTTGATGCTGAAAAAACAGTGTCAAGGGGGATCAGTGCAAAGAAGAGGATACGCTAAATGTTGATATACTTATATCTAACAGATTAGTAATTATTTACAAGTTAATAGTCATATTGTATAAATATTTAAACTATATTGCCGGAACAATAAATAACAATGCCATGTCATTTAACCGCTTATTCAATAGGGGATGGTTTTGTGCAGTGCTATGTATCATTTTGTTTGCTGGCAATACAGCATTCGCGCAGCGTTCTGTTACCCGCTACGTAGACAAACATAAAGAAACAGCTGTGAAACTGATGAATGAAACCGGTATCCCGGCCAGTGTAATACTGGGTGTGGCTATGCTGGAATCTGGTTCAGGAACCAGCAGAAATGCCAAATTACTACATAATCATTTCGGCATAGTAGGACGCAATAAGTTGCATAAGATCAAAGGGGCTACCTATCGTTCAAAATATAAAGAGTTTGAATCAGATGATGCATCCTATCAGTATTTTGTAAATATGCTTTCCCGCAAGAAATGGTTTGCACAGATAAAAGGTAAGCCCGAATACAAGTTGTGGCTGAAACATATGAACCATGGGGGCTATTCTTCAGCTGGCCAGGAATGGGTAAGAAGAGTAAGTAATATGATTACAAAACATAAATTGTATAAATTGGATGAACAAATGGCATATTCCAGCAATTAACTTATAGATTTGTACTGCTAACTATATTGTTGTGTGCCAATACGGTCCCGGGACCATGAATTTCAAATCCGATTTAGAGCTATGTCCGGCAAAAACAAGTCCGCCTATCCTTTCTATATCATTGTAGGGTCTTTAGTGTGTTTGGTGGCCTTATCACTGGTCAATAACAGCTTTTCCCTGGAGCAATATACCTCCCGTCCGCTGGATATGCTGGCAGATCTCCGGAAGGAAACTCCCCCAATAAAAACAACAGATACTGCTGTAATCGCTGTAACAGACACTATACAAACTGCAAATACAGACACGGTACAACTGGCCGTTATTCCTGATCCCGATCATTCACATGACTTTACTTCTTATACAGGCATCCTGAACTATGCGGTGCGGGACACTGCTGCCAGCGGGCTGGAACATTTCCTCCAGGCATTGGATGCGCTGAAGGCCGGTAAAAGGAAAAAAGTACGCATTGCTTACTTCGGGGATTCCATGATTGAGGGAGATCTGATCACAGAAGACCTGCGGGACAGTCTGCAGATCCTGTTTGGTGGTTCTGGTGTTGGGTTTGTACCTATTACTTCTGTTGTGGCCGGTTTCAGAACCACAATCAATCATACCTTCTCCAAAGACTGGAAAGACTATAGTTATAAGGAAATGCCTCCCGCCAACGTTCCATTGGGCATATCCGGTCATACTTTTGTACCAGGCGATGCCAGTTGGATCAAGTATTCACCTGTACGTAAAAGGGGGCTTGACAAATTTGAAGAAGTAAGCCTGTTGTATGGCCCTGCTTCCGGCGGTAATATCTCCGTAAACGAAAAATCCTATTCATTAACCGGTCACCGGCCTGTGAATTTGCTTTCCTGGAAACAGGATTCTGCCCAGCATGGGGTAACCATCAAGTGGAGCGGAGGCAATAGCCTGCCCTTTTATGGGGTTTGTTTTGAGGCGAATAACGGAGTATATGTAGATAACTATTCTTTCCGTGGTATCAGCGGGGTGGAGTTGGGGCATTTGTCCAGACAAATCCTGGAACAGATGCAAACCGAACATCCATACGATCTGGTCGTGTTGCACTATGGAGCCAACATTCTCTGGAAGCCGGAACTGACAGACTATACCTGGTATGGCCGTCCCATGAAAAAAGTAATGGACTCACTTCGTAGTGATCTGCCTAATACTTCTTTCCTGGTAATCTCTACAGCAGATAAATCTTACAAAAAAGGTGGAAATTACGTGACCGCCCCAGGGGTTACAGCCTTGTTGAAAACACAGCATGAACTGGCCAAGGAGCATGGTACCGCATATTGGAATCTTTATGCTGCAATGGGTGGAGATGGCTCCATGACCCATTGGGTAGAAGGAGATACAGTACTGGCAAATAAAGATTACACACACTTTAACAGACAGGGAGCGGCCAGAGTAGGGGCGCTGCTGTATAAAGCAATGATGGATGAATATAAGCAGCTGGAACATCAGTAGATCTTTTTTTACAGGGTTGCTGGCCATAACAGGCTCCATTGCAACCGCACAGAATAACACAATAGCACAGGATACCGCGCTGAACCGTTTTTATGCAGCACTGCGTCATTCGGATAGCAACGTTATATCAATCTTACATATTGGAGATTCTCATGTTCAGGCAGGGTTCTTTCCTTTAACTACGGCAAACTATCTGCAGAAGACATTTGGCAGTGCAGGGCGTGGATGGGTATTCCCTTTTAATCTTGCAGGTACCAATGGCCCGGAAGATTACAGGTGGAATAGTACCTGCCGTTGGGACGCTGCCCGGGTAGTAGACCGGTATAAAAACGATCCGCTTGGTCCGGGAGCGATTGTGATCACTTCTCAGAGCGGGGCACCTACCATTGCCTATAGTGGTAAACAGGATGGAATAGACAATAGCATCCGTGAAGCAGAGCTCTTTTATGATGCAGGTTTGGAAGATGGCAGGATTGCTGTGCCGGGGGCTGAGGTGGTTGTTTCAGGCATTCCTTTCCCGGGTGCCGGAGAAACAGTGCGTAAAGCCACTTTAACATTCCCGGATGCCGTACAGTCCTTTCAGGCAAGGTGGGAGGAAAAGGGGAACAACCCGTTTCGCTTTTATGGTGCTATGATACGTAACGGTAAAAACGGTGTATTGTATAGTGCTATTGGTATAAACGGCGCGATGTACCAGCATTATAATGAACAGAGCAGTATCCTGACAGCACAGATGGCCGTTATGCAGCCGCAACTGGTAATCATTTCCCTTGGTACCAATGAGGCCTACAGCAGTTTGAATGCACATGCATTCCGCATGCAGATAGACAGTACTGTTCAATTAATAAAACGCACTCATCCGGAAGCTTCCATCGTACTTACTACGCCGGCAGAATCCAAGCGGATCAGCAAACGGGCATTCAGAAAGAAATCAGGTAAGAAGTATCGCACCTATTACAAGATTGCTTATTATCCGAATCCGTATGTGACAGTCGTTACACAGCAGATCATGAATTACTGCCGGGAAAACGGGCTGGCATGCTGGAACTTTAATGGATTAACGAGGTCCATGGCAGGTAGTTTTTCTGGTACCTGGGCCGCAGATCATATCCACTTTGGCGCCCGCGGATACCAGTTGCAGGGGAAATTGCTGTATGAAGCATTAAATGAGGGATACCTGAAATATTTAAAAGAAGCAAAGATTACCCAATGATAGACCTGAATAAACTGTTAGGGGAATTATTATATAATCCTAAAGATCCTATACTCTTTAATAGCGCTTTTTTCTTCTATTTCTTTGCGCTCTTCCTTTTGTGTTACCTGGCTGCGGCCAAAAACAAAAGTGCCAGAGTGGCGATCTATAGCATCTTCTCTCTTTACTTTTTTTATAAGGCCTGCGGATTTTATGTTGGCCTGGTAATCCTTTCTGCGATCGTGGATTTCAACCTTTCCAGGTGGATTTATAATACAGAGAAAAAGGGATTACGGAAAGGATTGCTGGCATTCAGTATCATCCTTAACCTTGGCCTTTTATTCTACTTCAAATACACGGACTTTTTTATAGGGATAACAAATGACCTGGCACTGGGACACCTGCGGCCATTACACCTGTTATTACCCATCGGTATCTCTTTCTATACTTTCGAGAACCTGAGTTATACGATAGATGTTTACAGAAGGGAGATCAAGCCGGTGGATAATTTCATGGATTACCTGTTCTTCCTGTCGTTCTTCCCCAAACTGATGATGGGACCAATTGTACGTGCGGCCGATTTCATTCCGCAGATTTCCCAACCCTATGAGCTGGATTCTGAAGATATAGGAAAGGGCATGTACCTGATCATCAGCGGGTTGTTCAAGAAAGTGATAATTTCCGACTTCATCTATCAGAACTTTGTTCAGTATATTTTTGACGATCCCTCCAAACATACCGGCCTGGAATGTCTGTTAGGTGTTTATGGGTATGCGATGGTGATCTATTGCGACTTTTCCGGTTATTCGGATATGGCGCTGGGTATTGCGCGGTGGACCGGTTTCAAGATCCCGCCCAACTTCGATTCTCCCTACCAGAGTTCCTCTATTACGGAGTTCTGGCGTCGCTGGCATATTTCTTTGTCGTCCTGGCTAAGGGACTACCTGTATATTCCTTTAGGAGGTAACCGTAAAGGTAAAGCCCGTCAATTTCTCAATCTTGCATTGACCATGCTGATAGGCGGGTTCTGGCATGGAGCCAGCTGGAACTTTATTTTCTGGGGAGGACTGCATGGTACTGCACTGGCATTGGATAAAGTAAGGATTGACGGACTGAAGAAACGGGGAGGAGGTCCATCCGGATGGAAAGGTTCCGTATTAAAGATAGGCGGCGTTTTGCTGACCTTTCACTTTGTGTGTTTCTGTTGGATTTTCTTTAAAGCAGCTACCTTTCATGATGCCTGGGCGCTGATCCAACAAATAGCTTATGACTTTCAGCCGGGTGTATGGCTGGAACTTTATAATGGGTATACAGCAGTGTTCTGGGTAATGTTACTGGCATTTTTGCTGCATGCTCTGCCCAAACGCAGCGAGAATTTTGCTGAAGCTACCCTGGGTCGTTTCCCGGTATGGGGTAGCGTTGCGGTAATGGTGTTATTCATCTGGTTGCTGGTTCAGGTGAAATCCTCCGAAACGATGATGCCTATATATTTGCAGTTTTAGCAAGTCTGCGAACTGGTAGTCCAGACCTGGCCAACCAGTTCGCAGACTTTAGATAATGGCCGGATATATAATCTCCACTGTTTATCAATCCGTTATTATTCTATAGAATGTATGGCCCCTATAGATCTGTACAGTAATTTTCAATATAACCCGTTTTTTATCAATTACATTATTGTTAATTTTTTTGCTTTGCTTTGCGGCAAATTTTCAATTACATGCGGCTAAAGCATCTGTCGGCCATCGTGCTGCTCTTGTTGTTCTCAAACGTACTGAAGGCACAGTTCCTGATGGACATGATTGATACTACGACCAGCCTGGGGAAAGGAATGTTCTCCCTTTACCAGAAATACGATGCCGTGCGCTTTAGTGGTTATATCCAGCCCCAGTTCCAGTATGCGCAGGACAAAGGCATTCAAAGTTATGCCGGTGGAAACTTCCCTGAACATGTAAACAACCGTTTTACCCTGCGTCGTGGCCGTTTCCGACTCGACTACTCCCGCTACAATGAGCAACGCATGCCTGTTGTACAGTTCGCCTTCCAGTTTGATGGTACTGAAAGGGGCGTGTTTATCCGCGACTTTTACGGACGTGTTTTTGAAAACAGATGGGATGTATTTTCCATCACTGCCGGGATGTTTGCCCGTCCCTTCAGTTACGAAGTGAACCTTTCTTCCGGAGACAGGGAAACACCTGAGCGTGGGCGTATGTCGCAAATTCTGATGAAAACAGAACGTGATATCGGGGCAATGGTCTCTTTTGAGCCCCGTCGGACAAATCACCCTTTACGCTTCCTGCGTATAGATGCCGGACTGTTCAATGGACAGGGACTCACCGCTACCAGTGATTTTGACAGTCATAAGGACTTCATCACCCGTATTGCCATCAAACCACAACGGTTGAACAGCCGTAACTGGCGTTTGTCTGGCGCCATCTCCTGCCTGTACGGCGGAATGGAGCAGTTCACACCATCTATTTATAAAACAGATCACAATAATGTACTTAAACTGGATTCATCTGCCACTAATATCGGGAAGATAGCCCCCCGTCATTATTATGGGGCAGATGTACAACTGAAAATACCAAACGGAGCGAAAAAGGGTGCAACGGAAATAAGGGGAGAATATATCAGGGGACAGCAGACTGCCACAGCACTCAGTACCGAAACACCTGGAACAATTCCTCTGGATGGAACAAGAAATGCGCCGTTATATATCCGTGATTTTACCGGGGCTTATTTTTATTTTCTCCAAAGCCTGGGCAGTCCGAAGCACCAGTTGGTATTACGGTACGACTGGTATGATCCTAATTCACGTGTAAAGGGGAAGCAGATTGGGCAAACAGGTGCAGGCTTCACAGAAGGAGATATCCGCTATGATACTTTTGGCGCAGGGTATGTTTACTACTTTGACGAGCATATGAAACTGATGTTGTACTACGATATTGTAAAGAACGAATCGACTACTTTGGCCGGTTATACATCAGATGTGAAGGATAATGTGTTTACCTGTCGTTTGCAGTTTCGCTTTTAACGGAGTGTTAAGCTTCCAGAACAAAGGAGGATCTTGCATTTCCAGTTTTCCCAATCTTACTGAATGAGCTGTATTCCTACTTAAACTTCTTAAAACAAAATATGGTGCATCAAATTTTTGATGCACCATATTTTGTTTTAAGAAGTTTCTATCAATGTTAAGGCGCCTGATAAAAAGTTAATTATTTATTCCCCTGATTCAAGTGTGAACCCAAAGGTCGACCCTATTTCAGGTTTGCTGCGAATATTAATAGTCTGATCGTGTGCTTCTATGATATGTTTCACGATTGCCAATCCCAGGCCAGTACCACCAATATCGCGGCTTCTGGCTCTGTCTGTACGATAGAACCGTTCAAATACGCGTGGAAGGTGTTCTTCAGATATACCGATACCATTATCAGAAATCTCTACCAGCACTCTTTTATCATCCATCACATAGATACTGGCTACAGTTTGACCATCTGTACGGCCGTATTTAATGGAATTGTCTATCAGGTTGATCAGCACCTGTCTTACCTTTTCTTTATCGGCCATAACATGAATAGGAGCTTCGCAGCCCTTCTTCACCAGGAACTTAATGCCTTTGGTATTGGCTTTAAGCGACAGGGTATCAAATACATCCCTGATCATATCCTGAATAGTAAAGTTTTCCTTGTTGATGGTCATTTCCCCGCTTTCCAGCTTGGAAATCTCATCCAGATCATCTATCAGCCGACAGAGACGGTCAATATTCTTGGTGGCATTTTTCAGAAACAGTTTATTCACATTAGGATCATCCAGTGCCCCGTCCAGCAGGGTATGAATGTATCCCTGTACCGCAAAGATGGGAGTCTTTAATTCGTGGCTCAGATTGAGCAGGAACTCTTTACGGAACTCTTCGTTACGGCGCAGCATGTCAAGTTCTTCCTTTTTCTGACTGGCCCATTTTTCCACGTCTTCACTAACCTCTTCGATGGTCTTCAGCGGAAGGAGATTCTTGTTAAAGAACTCTTCACGTTTGGAGGCTTTGGTTTGGTAAATGAATTTGTATATGAGTTTTATTTTCCGGTAGATGAAGTTCTGTAACGTATATAGATACAGGTAGTACGACACCAGGAAGGTAAGGACAAAGGCAGTCAGTATTATTTTCCAGTCGGCACTGATTAGTGCTGTACCAAGGGTAATAATACCTGAAAGTATCAGGGCAGTAAATCCTGCCAGTTTTTGTGGGGAAAGGTTCTTAGCTTTAAACATACTCCATAGTGAGTAATTCTTATAATATTGGGAAATTAATCCAAATTTTTCACTTGACATAACTCGCACGGTGCGAAATGCTGAAAGCTATACGCTAAAGGCATTTTGCTTAAGACTATAAACTGATAATAAAAAGATTACGGGTACAAATGCAGGAGCTTAACGAATTGATTCTCTGCTACCGTTAGAACAAAGACTACATTTCGAACTTATATCCCACACCTTTCACAGTGGTAATAAGATCGATTCCTATTTTCTGACGTATTTTCCGGATATGTACATCGATTGTACGATCGCCCACGATTACCTCTGTACCCCATACCTGATTCAATATTTCGTTTCTGAGGAATACGCGGCCTGGTTTAGAAGCGAGCAATTGTAGTAACTCGAATTCTTTCTTTGCCAGGATGATCTCCTGACCTTTGTATGTAACGGTAAATTTCTCACGATCAATAATGAGATCTCCCAGATGTACCTGCATTTCTTCCGGTTTGTGTAAACGGCGAAAGAGAGCATTGATACGGCTTACCAGCAATTTTGGTTTAATAGGCTTGGCGATATAATCATCCGCACCCATATTTAAACCATCAATTTCTGATTTCTCATCATTCAGTGCTGTGAGGAACAGCACCATGGTATCTTTAAATTCCGGAATTTTCCTGATTTCCCGACAGGTATCTATGCCGTTCTTGTTTGGCATCATGATATCTAACATGATCAGGTCTGGACGAAACACCTTTGCTTTCTGAATAGCCTCGCTACCGTCTTTGGCAGTTACAGTATCATATCCTGCCGATTTGAGATTGTAACTTATAATTTCGAGAATGTCCAATTCATCATCCACCACTAAAATTTTTCCTACTACCGCTTGGTCTATCATATTCTTTGACGTTTTTTAAAGACGACACAAAATTATATCGCAGGCTCCGCTATTAATGGAAAGTTAACATTATGTAATTGTTAATTCGGCCACATGACACAACCCTGACACTGAGAATGGTATCTAAATTTACACTTTTTTTTACATAGTCCCTTGCCATTATACCGTTTGATCTTTATTTGTATGTTTATGATTATCACCATTCCCTGACAATTTCTTGAGTGCATGCGTTAATTCTGTCAGCATCTCAACCTGGGTTTCCTGCATCTCCATCATGTCCTGTTGCTGGTGAGTGATCAGGTGATCTATCTTGTCGTGGAGGATACGCAACTCCAGTTCTGACTTCAGATTGATCATATAATCATTTTTTGACCTGAGGCGGTCTTTCTCTTCCTGACGGTTCTGACTCATCATAATCACAGGTGCTTGTAATGCCGCCAGGCAGGAGAGGATCAGGTTCAGGAGGATAAAAGGATAAGGGTCAAAGCCCTTGTTCATTAATAGGTAGAGGTTAGCGCCTATCCAGATTAAGATAAATGTCAGGAAGGAGATAATAAACGTCCAGCTGCCGCCAAATGTAGCAATCTTATCAGCCACCCGCTGACCAAGGGTCATGGAACCGGCTTCTTCATCATCCAGGTGGTCTGTCAGCGTTTTATGGTCACGTAATTTCTCAATCACCGTCTTTTCCAGCTGTGTCAGTTCATCGATCTCTTTGGAGAAAAGGCTTGCAAAATATTTCTGCCGGTAATGATTCAATTCGGAAACTGATAAATGTGACTTCTGGGTAAGGTGAGGATGATCTTTACGGATAATATCCATTAAAGGCTTACGTATAGTACGGCAATGTACCTTCTCGGTAAGAGGAAACTCCTTACCAGAGAGGTCGCTCACGAAACTTTGCATAGTAATGTTGTGCTTTGAAGGCCTCAAAATTAGTTCAATTTAGTGGAATGAGGCCGGGTATCTGGATCATTTAGGAGCAGACGGTTAAGGCCCAGGTATCCACAAGTTAACAGGGGCTCTATAATCCCGGAAGAAAACAACCACTTTGGGAAAGCTGATGCCTGCAGGTGTGCTGATAGTCCGCGATTGTTAATGATCCATAAATACGCCTTATCTGCCGTGATGCTTAGGTGAAGCATAATAACGATCAAATCAATAATCTTATCCCAAAGCTAAATTAAGATACAAAACAGGCAGATGCAGCGTATTTATGGATCATTAACAATCTGTAAAACTCCCCTCCGGAAAGGCTCAAACGGCCCTCTTAGAAAGAATCCAGGATTTTGGTAGTAAATTTGCTATAATAGCTTGATCAAGTAAGTGAAAAGCACATTTATATTAATGAAAAGATTTATACTCATCTTATTGTTGGCTGCTTCACAGAGTAGCCTTTTATTTGCACAAACTTCTCAGAAGGTAGATATTCCTATTGGCCGGATCGGTTTCCATGATAATATCGATAAAGAACAACTGGCCGCTAAAAAGTTCGATGGCAAAGCAGATGACCTTGTACAGGTCTCAGACGATCAGACTATTAACCTGCAGGTGACTAATGCCCTGATCAAACAGGTAGACGATATGCAGACAGAAATAGAGCTGGACAGCACTCTGGATCACCGTTTAAAGATCAAGTACCTCTCCGCTCTGTATATTATGCTGCACGATTACAATGTAAAACGTGCTTATCACAAAATAGCTGCTGAAGAAGCCCCCAGTATGGTACAGGCTTTCAAAGAAATGATGAAGGCAGATATTAGGGGGCAGAGCATCCTTCCATATATCCAGAACCTCTCTTTCGATGCGGGAGAACGGATGATAGAAGCATTCAAAGATAATTCCGGGTATAAAGATGCCAAAGGGGTGATGTTTGCAAAATATGCTTTTAATAATCTGGCCACAGTGATGACCGAAATCGGTAATTACCTGGAGTATCCCGCCACTGATTCTATCATTGCTGCCGTAGCCAGGAAATATCCTAACCAGGTACTGACTTACGCAACTTCTTACACTCCGGTAGCTACCGCTATTAAAAGAAACCAGGATCCACTGGTACAGCAGATTGTACAAATCGGGAACTCCGGTCAATCAACCCGGATCCTGCCTTTCATTGATGAACTGCTGGCCGGTACCACTACTATAGATAAACTATCTGCCACTGTAACTGATGATGATCAGTACTTTAAGCAGATGGTAAAAACATCCATCATCCTCCAGCATCGTAAGAATAATGGAGAGAATCCATTAGGACTAAAAGCGATGATGGAAAATATGCAGGCCAAATCACTGAAATATATCCGTGAAGTGAACGACCTGCATGAAGAACCAGCTCCTGTTCGGTTCCATGTAGTGAAAGATTTCACTCCTGAAGAACTGTATTACCTGATTGTAAACGGTCAGGAAGAATTATATACATCCAGTTATACCAATCATAATAACGCCGGACTGTACGACCAGATGATGGCCCGTATGAAGCCTCCTCATGGAGACAGCCTTCTGATGCTGGTTGAATTTGACCGTTTTAAGAAGTTTATAGCGATGGCAGCAGGATTTAACACCCTGGACAACTTCCTGAAGTCTATGGCTCCAGAGAACTCGAACTACCTGATGAAAAAGTATGTAAGTGCCCTGGAGAAAACAGAAGATCTGGAAGATGCGGTAGATGTGGCCAACTCATTTGGTAGTATTCGCGATCCCAAGCTGCTGGCTTTTTTACGTGAAGAAGTAAGGAAGAACTATAATTACGTGTCAAAGAAAAAGGAAAAGCGTGGTACTGTTATCTATGAACTGCTGGGCAGTTTGTTTGATACAGAAACTGAAAAGAGTAATGATTCTTCCAAAGCCAGTGAGATGTCGGCCAAGCTGCAGTTGCCTCCAATCAACTTTGTATCATTCAACTCTTTACAGAATGATAGTGGTAGAATATATCAGCAGGTATTCTTTTATGGAGATAAAGACGGTCATGATTCATATGTGAGTTTTATGAGTAACTTCCCCGCAGGAGAATGGAAAATAAACAAGAACAAATACTGGACAACCATCGTTTCCCTGAAAGGAAAGCCGATCACTATTTTTGCTAATCTGCCAATAGAAGAGCCGGAAGATAAAACTGCTATTCAGAAGCTGAGTGAATTCCTGGATGAGAATGATATTCATCCTACTATATTTATTCACCGAGGTCACAGTTATCATATTAACACAACATTGGATAATCTGCAGAGTTCTGCCAGGATAGTTGTACTGGGATCATGCGGTGGTTATCATAATATGTCTGTGGTACTGGAAAAATCACCGGAAGCACATATCATATCCTCTAAGCAGGTAGGTACCCGTTTTGTAAATGAACCTATTATCCGCACCCTTGATGAAACGATCCGTGCAGGTAAGAATGTAGATTGGGTGGAGATGTGGGCCAGCTTAGGTAAGCGTTTTGCAGGTGATGCTCATAATAAGGAGCTGTTCAGTGATTATGTACCACCTCATAAGAACCTGGGAGCCATTTTCATCAAGGCCTACCGCCAGATAATGAAAGACGAGAAGAAAAACTAAATATTTCAAAAAGGCCTGTACCACAAATACAGGCCTTTTATTTTAGCCCCATAATGGATATGGAGTTATTCCCCGGCTTTTGATGTATGCCTGATATTTATTGTTATATCAAATTTTTGCTGGATAAGATACGATTGCTCAAAAAGCAGTAGGTTTGCTTACCGATCACAGATCAGATTTTAGCGTCCGTTCTCCGCACAAAAGAAATTATTAAGGAAGTACTAACAGGTGGTCGGTAAATGTATGCCAGGCGGAAGCTATAGCGAAAATTGTACGGTGGAAAATTTAGCAGTCAAGAAGGTTTTTAATACAAGTTTATTACGACGCATACTCTCTTTTGCGGTTCCTTACAGGCAGTCCTTTTACATGTCAATGTTCCTGACTGTTTTACTGGCATTGATATCGCCTATGCGTCCTTACCTGATCCAGTTAACAGTAGATAAGTATATTGCAGGGCAGCTCATGCAGATGCTGATCACGGTTACTATTATACAGATCCTGCTGCTGTTGCTGGAAACAGTAATGCGGTTTTACTTTTCCTATCTTACTAACTGGCTGGGACAATCCGTTATAAAGGACCTGCGGGTAGCGATATACAAAAAGATTGTACACCTGAACCTGGCGTTTTTTGATAAAACCCCTATCGGTACACTTACTACCCGTACAATCAATGATATTGAAGCAATCAATGATGTATTTTCCGAAGGGCTCATTTCCATCATCGCAGATATGCTGATGATCATTGCCATCCTGGGGGTGATGTTTGTGGCAGACTGGCGATTAACACTCATCAGTCTTTCTCCTTTCCCTATCCTGATCATTGCTACTTATGTTTTTAAAGAGAGTGTGAACAAGTCGTTCTATAAGGTGAGAAATGCTGTTTCCGCCCTGAATGCTTTTGTACAGGAACATCTTACCGGAGTAGCTATCGTACAGGCATTCTCTGCAGAGAAACGGGAGTTTGCCAAATTCAAGCAGATTAATAAAGAGCATCGCACGGCTAACATAGAAGCCATCTTTGCTTATTCCGTGTTCTTCCCTGTGGTAGAAATCATCCTGGCCATATCGCTGGGGCTGATGGTATGGTGGGGAGCCAACCAGGTATTGAACTATGAAGTGACACAGGGAGTAATGATCGCCTTCATCATGTACCTGAATATGCTTTTCCGCCCGCTGCGAATGCTGGCGGATAGGTTCAATACCCTGCAGATGGGGATGGTAGCCAGCGAAAGGGTATTCCGCATCATGGACAGTGACGACTATATTGATAACAGCGGGAAGGAAAGTGCTGCCGCTATGAAGGGAGCTATCACCTTTGATCATGTATATTTTGCCTATAAAGAGGCCGACTATGTGCTGCGGGATATAAATTTCCACGCTAACCAGGGCGAAACCATTGCTATTGTAGGGCATACCGGTTCCGGTAAAACGACTATTATCAGTATCCTGAACAGGCTCTACGAGATCCAGCAGGGTAAGATTCTGATAGATGGAACAGATCTGAAAGACTTTACTCTGCAATCACTTCGTAGTAAAATAGGGGTAGTGTTGCAGGATGTATTCCTGTTTGCCGGTTCAGTATATGAGAATATCACCCTTCGTAATACAGCCATCAGCCGGGAACAGGTTGAGCAGGCAGCCCGTCTGATAGGCATGCATGAATTTATTATGCAATTGCCTGGCGGATATGATTACCAGGTAATGGAGCGGGGGAGCACCCTTTCTCTGGGACAGCGGCAATTGATTTCCTTTGTAAGGGCACTGCTGTACGATCCGGCTATCCTGATCCTGGATGAGGCCACCTCTTCTGTAGATACAGAATCAGAAACGCTGATTCAAAATGCTATTGATAAACTGATTGCAGACAGGACTTCTATTGTCATTGCTCACCGGTTATCTACCATCAGTAAAGCCAGTAAGATCATTGTGCTGGATAAAGGGGAGATCCGGGAAATGGGTACACATGAGGAACTGCTGAAACTGGGTGGAGTTTATTACAAATTGCACAGTATGCAGTTCAAGCAGGCTGGAGTAGCATAAACGTTGTATATGCGTATTATTTTTAAAGTGTTAAATTCGTAATATCATTCCTTCACTTTTTTTTGCGTGGCCCCTACCTTTTTGATAATAAATCAGCTATCTTTGCGCAAAATTTCAGAAAGCGGTGATTTCCTTGAATCTGTTCAAACATAGACTGGTAGCACTTGTTGTTGCTCTTAACATAAGTGGATTTTGTTCGTTTGCGTATGCCCAGGAACCTGCAGCACAAGAGCATGGTGAACATGCGGCAGCCCCCGGACACGAAGAAAAAAAGGGTTTTAACGCCAAGGAGGTAATTCTTGGTCACGTTAAGGATGCTCATGACTGGCATTTGCTGGACATAGCAGGTACCCCTGTAACAATGCCTCTTCCTGTGATCATTTACAGCAAAGTAAAAGGACTCACTGTATTTTCTTCCTCTCATTTCCATCATGGACATGTTGCTTATGAAGGCTACCGCCTGGTAAATCATCATTACCTGGAGGAGAAAGGGCTGGATGCCACTAAATATATGGAGGGTAAAGTCATTGCAGTAGATGCGAATGACATGCCTACCGGCGAGGAGATTTACGATTTCTCCATGACCAAGAACATCACATCTATGCTGATTGGCGCTATCCTGCTGGTTTGGCTGATGCTGGCTGTTGCAAAGGCATATACTACAAGAGGTTCCAAACAGGCACCTAAAGGGCTTCAGGGTTTGGTTGAGCCGGTTATCATCTTCATGCGTGATGAAGTGGTAAAGCCTAACATTCCCAGCAAACATTTTGAGAGATATACTCCTTTCATTTTAACAATCTTCTTCTTTATATTGATCAACAACCTGTTAGGTTTGTTACCTGGTTCTGCCAACGTAACGGGCAATCTGGCAGTAACTGCAGCTTTAGCCCTGATTAGTTTCCTGGCTACTATGCTCAGTTCAAACAAGCATTTCTGGGCACATACACTGAATCCTCCTGATGTACCGTTCCTGGTAAAAGTGATTCTGGTGCCTGTGGAAATAATTGGCATCTTTACCAAGCCTGTGTCATTGATGATCCGACTGTTTGCCAACATACTGGCGGGTCACATTATCATCCTGAGTATTATTTCCCTGGTGTTTATCTTCGGGTCCCTGAATCAGATGGTTGGTTATGGTTTTCTGCCTGTCACTATCCTGTTCAATATCGTTATGATGATGCTTGAATTGCTGGTAGCCTTTATACAGGCATTCATTTTTGCCAATCTTACCGCCGTATTTATCGGCCAGGTAATGGAAGGCGGCCATGATGATCATCATGAAGCAAAGGCACACCATTAATCTTAGATTATTCGTAATAAACAATAAATACACATTTCAATTATGGCAATTTTAACTGTTTTACTGCAGGCTTCTGCGGATGCAGCTGCAGCCGCTTCAGGACTGGCTAAGGCTGGTGGTGCAATCGGTGCTGGTATCGCTGCTATTGCAGCAGGTATTGGTGTTGGTAACATCGGTAAAAGCGCACTGGAATCTATCGCTCGTCAGCCAGAAGCTGCTAACGACATCCGTGCAAACATGATCCTGGCAGCGGCGCTGGTAGAGGGTGTTGCCCTGTTCGGCGTTATCGCAGGTCTGCTGGCTGTAGTGCTTTAAGCGAAACTTATTACTGCATTCCGCGCACAGGGCAAAGAATGCAGTAATTCATTTTATGCTGTGTGAAGAGATTGCTCATCAATAACATGCGAACCAAATAAATTTTCATAATCATGGATCTGTTACAGCCAGCGTTAGGCTTGTTTACCATCTCGTTGTTAATTTTCATAATTGTATTTCTCATACTGAAGAAATTTGCATGGAAACCTATCCTTTCTGTATTGAAAGAAAGAGAAACTTCCATTGCCGACTCTATCGCCACTGCTGAAAGGGTGAAAGAAGAAATGGCGCAGATGAAGGCTGAACATGAGCACGTACTCGCAGAAGCCAGAGCAGAGAGAAGCAAAATTCTGAAGGAAGCCAAAGACGCTAAAGATCATATCATCAGCGAAGCCAAGACACAAGCTCAGGCAGAAGCCAAGAAGATTATCAGCGAAGCATACACTGCTATTGATAACCAGAAGATGGCCGCTTTAACAGATGTGAAGAACCAGGTAGGTAAACTGGTGATCGAAGTAGCTGAGAAAGTGCTGCGTAAAGAACTGTCAGATAAAACTGCACAGGAAGGTTACATCAGAGAACTGGCAGGAGAAATAAAATTAAACTAAAGCTACAGCTTCCTTAGGTTGATCAGCAACTCCTGTAAGGAGTGATGTATTTACAGACTATATTGGATTGCCTACAGCTAACAAGATATAAATTATGCAGAATCCCCGTTTAGCATCCCGGTATGCGAAATCTTTGGTAGATCTGTCTTCTGAAAAAGGACAGCTGGAAGCGATACATGCAGATATGCTGTTCGTACAGCAGATGTCCAAAACAAACCCCGATGTGGTAACCCTGCTGAAAAGCCCGATTATTAAACCGGACAAAAAACAGCAGATCCTGGCAGCTATTCTTGATAAAAGAGTAAGTGCACTTACCGCAGCATTCGTTGCTTTACTGGTAGGAAAAGGAAGGGAAAGTAACTTACCTGAAATAGCCACTGAATTCATCAAACAGTATAATGTACTGAAGAACATCAGCAAAGTGAAAATCACAACGGCTGTTCCGGTAGATGTTGCTACACTGGATGTAATTAAGAAGAAAGTAGAATCAGGAAGTGACAAACACATTGAACTGGAATCAGCAGTAAATGCTAAACTGATTGGTGGTTTTGTCCTGGAATCAGACGGCCAGCTGTTTGATGCTTCTATATTACGCGATCTGAACGATATCAAAAAGCAGTTTACGCAGAATATCTACGTAGCCGCTATTAAATAAAAAAATTAACAGCAGCCGCTGCGTACACGCAAAGCTGTTGTCGTTATATTATTAATCTTAACGACTCTTTCTAAAAAGCATAAACATGGTGGAGATAAAACCTGATGAAATTTCGGCGATATTACGCCAGCAACTAAGCAACTTCAATGCTGCTGCCGACCTGGAAGAGGTAGGTACAGTATTGCA
This sequence comes from Chitinophaga sp. CF118, assembly GCF_900112615.1. Taxonomy (GTDB): domain Bacteria; phylum Bacteroidota; class Bacteroidia; order Chitinophagales; family Chitinophagaceae; genus Chitinophaga. Next base: position 271,891 of record NZ_FOMK01000005.1, read on the forward strand.
GGTGGGTGATGGTATTGCACGTATCTATGGATTGAACAATGTTCGTTCTGGTGAACTGGTTGAGTTCGAGAATGGCGTAAAAGCTATCGCTTTGAACCTGGAAGAAGATAACGTGGGTGTGGTATTGATGGGTGAATCCGGAAATATTAAAGAAGGTAATAAAGTACGCCGTACCGGCAAGATCGCATCTATTAACGTAGGTGAAGGAATGGTTGGTCGCGTAGTAAATACACTGGGGCACCCTATCGATGGTAAAGGCCCTATCACTGGCGAACTGTATGAAATGCCCCTGGAACGTAAAGCTCCCGGTGTACTTTTCCGTGAACCAGTAAAAGAACCACTGCAAACCGGTATCAAAGCAATTGATGCGATGATTCCTATCGGCCGCGGACAGCGTGAGCTGGTAATCGGTGACCGTCAGACTGGTAAAACTGCTATCTGTATCGATGCTATCATCAACCAGAAAGAATTTTACGAGGCTGGTAAACCAGTATATTGTATCTACGTAGCGATAGGACAGAAAGCATCTACCGTTGCAGGTGTAATGAAAACCCTGCAGGAAGCAGGTGCTATGGCTTACACTACTATCGTAGCTGCTACTGCTGCTGATCCGGCTCCTTTACAGTTCTACGCTCCATTTGCGGGTGCTGCTATCGGTGAATTCTTCCGTGACTCAGGTCGCCCTGCTCTGATCGTTTATGATGATCTGTCCAAACAGGCCGTGGCTTATCGTGAGGTTTCCCTGTTGCTGCGTCGTCCTCCCGGACGTGAGGCTTATCCTGGTGACGTATTCTATTTGCACTCCCGTTTACTGGAACGTGCAGCGAAAGTAATCAGCAAGGATGAGATTGCCCGCCAGATGAACGACCTGCCTGAGTCTATCAGACACCTCGTAAAAGGTGGTGGTTCCCTGACAGCATTGCCTATCATTGAAACACAGGCTGCCGACGTATCTGCTTACATCCCTACAAACGTGATCTCCATTACGGATGGTCAGATCTTCCTGGAATCAAACCTGTTCAACGCAGGTATCCGTCCGGCAATCAACGTAGGTATCTCTGTAAGCCGTGTGGGTGGTAACGCTCAGATCAAATCCATGAAGAAAGTATCAGGTACACTGAAACTTGACCAGGCACAATACCGTGAAATGGAGGCTTTCTCTAAATTCGGTGGTGATATGGATGCTTCTACAAGGCAGACAATCGATAAAGGTGCACGTAACGTGGAAATCCTGAAACAGGCACAGTTCTCTCCATATACCGTAGAAAAACAGGTGGCTATGATCTACCTGGGTACAAACGGTTTACTGCGTGAAGTTCCTGTAAAGAATGTAAAAGCATTCGAAGAAGCTTTCCTGCATGAAATGGCCGTTCGCCTTCCTGAAGTACTGGCTGAATTCAAAAAGGGTAACCTGCCTGAAGATGGTCTGAAACGTATGACAGCACTGGCTAGCGAACTGAAACCAAGATTTGCATAGTCTCAATATATTCTGAAAAAAGGCTGTCTCAATCATATGAGGCAGCCTTTTTCATTTCAGATCTAACCGACAATTCCCCCGTTTTTACCGGTAAACTCCCCCTTATTAACCTGTTAGCAGTTGATTTACACCCCAAACACGAGTAGTTTTGATAAAAATTCATACCCCCTATGTGGAAGATTAGCCTGTATCTGGTCGTAATATTGTTTTTACCGGTTTGCGTGATGGCACAACAGAAAATTACCGGTAAGATCACTGATAGCAAAAAACGCCCTCTGCCAGGAGTAAACATCGCTATAAAAGATACTTATGATGGAGCAACCAGTGGACCCGACGGTAGCTTCTCTTTTGTAAGCGATCTCAAAGGAGAACAGATCCTGACAGTCACCCTGAATGGCTACCGCCCGTTTGAGCAGAAAGTCAACTTCAACAATCCCCAGGAATACAATATTGTTTTAAGAGAGGTAATCAGTGAACTGAAAATGGTGACTATCTCTGCCGGTAGTTTTGAAGCCAGCGATGAAAGAAAAGGAACAGTGTTGAAACCGCTGGATATTGTTACCACTGCCGGCGCTGGTGCGGATATCGTAAATGCCCTGAAAACATTACCAGGTACACAACAGACAAATGACCGTGAGGGCCTGTTTGTTCGTGGTGGTACAGGATATGAAACACAAACATTCATTGACGGATTGATGGTACGCAATCCCTTTTATTCCGGCCTGCCCGATATGCCCGGTCGTGGAAGGTTTTCACCTTTCCTGTTCAAAGGCACTACCTTCAGCAGTGGAGGGTATTCCGCCCAATATGGCCAGGGACTGTCATCTGCATTGATCCTGGAATCACAGGACTTACCACAGCGTTCTTCCTCTTCTGTCGGTTTGTCCGTATTGGGAGGCAGTGTGGGAGTGGACCAACTGACCAAAGATAAAAAGAGTTCTTATGGTGTTGAGGCAGATTATACGAACCTTGGGCCTTACCTTGATGTAGTGAAGTCTAAATTCCAACCTAGTGTAAATCCTGAAATAATAGGAACATCTGCCAACTTCAGGAGAAAGACATCTGCTACAGGTATGCTGAAGTTTTATGGTTATGCTAACTGGACACATATGGGTACCCTGCGTCCCAGCCTGGAACATCCCGGTTATAACGAACTGTTTGAACTGCGTAACCAGAATGTGTATACGAACCTCACATACAAAGAAAGACTGGGGAAAGGATGGCGCATCAGCACTGGTGTATCCTTTAGTAGTAACAGTGATAAGATCAATACTGATACACTGGAAGAATCAGCTCCTGCAAAAATTAATAACCAGTCGCAGTTATCGCAGGTAAGAGTGATGCTCACCAAAGGAATAGGCAGTTATTCTTCTATCCGCATGGGCGGGGAATACCAGTACAATGTGGAGAAAGCAGGATTCAACAGTATGCATGCCGACTATACGGAAAACTATTCAGCTGCTTTTTTAGAAGGAGATATTTACATCACGCCTCAATTGGTAGGCCGGGTAGGTGGCCGTGTGGAGCATTCTTCCATCCTGGAAAAAACGAATGTGGCTCCCCGTATTTCCATCGCATACAAACTGGACGACTATAGCCAGGTATCCCTGGCATATGGCGACTATTACCAGAAACCGGAACAGCAATACATCCGCTTTAAACCCGACCTGGACTACATGAAGGCTACACATTACATTGCAAGCGTCCAGCGCATCACCGGGAATTATACCCTGCGTGTAGAGGCATTCTATAAAAAGTATCATGGCCTGATGAAAACAAGTCCTGATACCAGTAATGCAGGTACCGGTTATGCAAAAGGAATAGAACTATTCTGGCGCGACCACAAAACGTTTAAGAATATGGACTACTGGATCTCTTATTCTTACCTGGATACAAAGCGTAACTACCTGAACTATCCATATGAAGTACAGCCAGACTTTGCAGCAAAACATACCTTCAGCGTAGTTTACAAGTATTATATTCCCGCTATCACTACCAATTTCGGGATTACCTATAGCTTCTCAACAGGCCGTCCGTATTATAATCCTACTCTGGAAAACAGTAAGTTCATGTCTGAAAAAACAATCGACTACAATTCTCTCGGATTTAGTGCCAGTTATCTGACCTCTATCAGGAAAGCATTCACTGTATTCGTATTGTCTGTCAGCAATGCGGGTAATTTCAAGCAGGTATATGGTTATCGTTATTCAACCGATAAACTGCGCCGGGAAGAGATTACACCTAACATACCACGCTTTGTTTATATAGGTATGTTCATGAACTTTGGTATCGACAGAAGACAGGATGTGATCAATAATTTATAAACTCATTCACTAATCATAACCACAAAATCTCACAATTATGAAACGTATAATGCTTGCCCTTTTTCTGTCTGCCAGTATAGCATCTGTATCTATGGCGCAGAGCGCCCAATATGAAGGAGCTATGGCCAAACAGGTAACCTTGCTGGATGATCCTGCTAATTTTACTCCACAGAAATTACAGGAAATGGCCAATACTTTTGAGCGTATTGGTGCCGCAGAAAAAACACAGTGGCTACCTTACTATTATGCAGGTTACTGCAATGTAATGGTTGCTTTTATGGAGAAAGATCAGAGCAAAGTAGATGTTATTGCAGACAAGGCCGAAGCGAATATTACTAAAGCGGATAGCCTGAGTCCTCAAAATGATGAAATATATTGCATCAAATCTCTTATAGCTACTTCCCGCATCAGTGTTGACCCTCCAAGCAGGGGACGGCAATATGGACCTCAAGCTGCCAGCATGCAGGAACAAGCAGCGCAGATCAACAGTGAGAATCCCCGTGTGTATATGTTACAGGGGCAATCACTGTTTTATACGCCTGAACAATTTGGCGGCAGTAAAGCCGGTGCGAAAGCGAAATTCGAAACAGCATTGAAGAAGTTCAGCACATTCAAACCTGCCAGCAGTATTGCTCCTCATTGGGGAGAAACATATACAAAGCAGTTGTTAGCACAGATTAAATAGATCAGGCTAAATGGCTCATGCTCATTGTATATAATAAGTATGAGCCATTTCCCTCTTTTTATTCAAATCTCTGATGTAGAAGAAGTTCTATTTAGATCCTCAAGCCCTTTATTTATCCTCTTCCCTTATCCCCAGTCCTGCTGTCCTGTTTCAGTTGATACGGTTATCTTTATAAAGCGTGTAAATAAAATAACCCTGTGCATGCGTTAACCTAAAATGTAACCCCCATGAGACTCGTGGAGTATAAACTGAGCGCTGCTTCCTCTTCTGCGTTAATATTAACGATTGCAAAAAGCCTGTATAATAGTGGCTGGAGCCGCGAATATATTTCCCGTATAGATTTCAGTGCTGTAGAAAAACTGGCAGCAGAACTGTACACTATTTCTCCGCTGTATCATACTCTGCTACAGCTTAGAAAAAGAATGGTCCGTTACCTGATAGATGAGTTGCTGGAGCAGCATCCCCGGCAGCAGATATGTATACTGGCCGCAGGATTGGATCCCCTGGGATTGCAGATCGCAGAACACTATCCCACACAACTGCGTAGTATCTATGAAATAGATAAAGCTCATATGCACGAAAAGCAGGAGTTGTATGCATCTGTTTCCTTTAATGAAGTGCGGTTACACCATCTGTATGCAGATATAACTAATCCACCATTAATGATGGAAACACTGATCAAAGCTGGTTATACGCCGCATGAGCCCACCCTGATCATATTTGAAGGGATCATGCATTCTATCACGGAGGAACAGTTTCTGCGGATTATGCGTGCGTTCTGTTCCAGAGCAAGGAATAATGCTGTGATCATGGATTATATTTTGCCGCAGGAAAATCTTCCATCCGCTTTTGTGCCCCGGGCAAATGATATGCTGGAAGTGATGGAAACAGCCACTGGAAGTCGTCTGAAGCAGTATAGCCGGAAAAAGATTATGAATCTGTTGTCTTTGCTGGAAGCGGAGATCTTTGACGTATATGACATGCAGGCCGCAGAATATGTTCTGAACGGCCGCAACAAAATGTACCATACAAAGGGAGAAGGAATGATGGAAATGGTAGCTTTCAGTATTTAGCTACTCAGATGCCAGCTGGATCTTCTTCAATGGATTGCTGGTATTCTCAGCATATGTTTCACGTTTATCCAGGATCTCCAGGCAGGAGAAGATGGCCTGGCGGAAGGAGTCCGGATCTGCGAGATTTTTACCGGCAATATCGAAAGCTGTACCATGATCGGGAGAGGTACGTACTATCGGCAGGCCGGCAGTAAAGTTGATACCCTCACCTGTAGCCAGTGATTTAAAGGGGATCAGTCCCTGATCGTGGTACATTGCGAGTACCCCGTCAAAGCTGGTGTGCATACTTCTTGCGAAGAAAGCATCGGCACTATATGGGCCAAAGCATAAGATTCCGTTACTTTTAGCCTGGTTAATAGCAGGAGAGATCTGTTCTATTTCTTCCCTGCCTATTAATCCCTCATCGCCGGCGTGTGGGTTTAGTCCCAATACAGCAATGCGTGGGCTATCTATCCCAAAGTCTTTCACCAGGCTATCTTTCATCATCTGGAGTTTATCCAGGATATTTTCTTTGGTTACATATTTAGCCACTTCAGCCACTGGCACATGTTCGGTGAGCAATCCCACCCGCATATTTTCGGCAGTCATGAACATCAGTACATCCTTTGCACCAAAAGCGTCGCGCAGGTAAGGAGTATGACCTGTATAGTTGAATTGTTCTCCCTGGATATTCTTTTTATGGATGGGAGCTGTTACCAGTCCTTCAATCTGATCATCTTTCAGGCATTGTATAGCCACTTCCAGGGAACGGGCAGCATATTTGCCACCTATTTCGTTCAATACGCCCGGGGTGATCTGTACTTCTTCCTCCCAGCAGTTGAAAACATTCACCTGCTTGTGGTTAAGGCGGGTAAAATCTTTCAGGCTCTGGTAATTAAAATTGTTCTCATTCATCAGCTTCCGGTAGAAGTTGATGGTTTTGTTAGAAGCAAATATCACCGGGGTACAAAACTCCAGCATCCTGTTGTCTGCAAAGGTTTTGATAATAATCTCAGCGCCTATGCTGTTAATATCACCAATAGTGATACCAATTACCGGTTTGTTCGTATGGATGGTGCTACTCATGCTTGTTTGAGAATAATGCGCAAATATACGGATAATAGCCGCAAGTAGTTAGCAGAAAGGACATCCCTTGTCGCTTGTAGCTAATTACGTAATTTCGCAGACGAATGTATACACTCAAAAAATCGCTTGGACAGCATTTCCTGAAAGACGAGAATATCTGCAGGGACATTGTATCGTCCTTACCTGTAATTGAAAATCAGCAAGTATTGGAGGTAGGCCCGGGAGCAGGCGCCATTACGAAATACCTGCTGGAGCTGCCTGGAATCAATTTCAAGGCAGTGGAGCTTGATACCGAAAAGGTACATTACCTGGAAAAGACGTACCCCAAAATAAAAGGTAAACTGATTAATCAGGACATACTGCAAACACCTGCACCATTTGAAGGGGAGTTCAGTGTTATTGGTAATTTCCCTTATAACATTTCTTCGCAGATCATGTTCCGGATCTTAGAATGGAGGAATCAGGTACCCCAGGTAGTAGGAATGTTCCAGAAAGAGGTAGCCCTGCGTATTGCAGCCGGGCATGGTAATAAGGAATATGGCATTTTAAGTGTGCTGATCCAGGCCTTTTACAAGGTAGAATACCTTTTTGAAGTGCATGAGAACTGTTTTAATCCTCCACCGAAGGTTAAATCAGGCGTGGTGAGATTTAGCCGGCTGGAGCAGCCATATGATATTGCCAGTGAACGGAAATTCTTTAACCTGGTAAAAACAGCTTTCGGGCAACGCCGTAAACAACTACGTAATCCGTTAAAAACATTATTCGATAAAGAATATCTGCAGGACGAGATTTTCACTAAAAGAGCAGAAGCTCTGACAGTAGCAGATTTTGCAGCATTGACACACAAGATGAAGTGATATGAGCAGGAAAGTTTTAATTACAGCGAAAGCGCATAATTATTTGAAAGACAGGCTGGAGGAAAAGGGATTTGAGGTGACTTACCAGCCCTCCATTACTTATGATGAAGTGATTGCTATTATTCCGGAGTATGTGGGAATGATTGTTACTACCCGCATAAAGGTAGATAAGGCAATAATAGATAGGGCCAGGCAGTTGGAATGGATAGGCCGGCTGGGAAGTGGAATGGAACTGATAGATGTGCCTTACGCAGAAAGTAAGGGAATTCATTGTGTAAGCAGTCCCGAAGGCAACTGTGATGCAGTAGGGGAGCAGGCACTAGGCATGCTGCTTGCCCTGATGAACAATGTATTGAAGAGCAACCTGGAATTGCGCAAGGGTATTTGGGAGCGGGATGGTAACCGTGGTTTTGAGTTGAATGGCAGAACTGTGGGGATTATTGGGTATGGTAATACTGGTGGTGCATTTGCCCGCAAACTGCGTGGGTTTGATGTGCAGATCCTTGCATATGATAAGTATAAAACGGGGTTCAGTGATGAATATGTGAAGGAAGCCACTATGGACCAGCTGTTTAAGGAAGCTGATGTGGTGAGTGTACACCTGCCGCTTACAGCAGAAACGCAGTACCTGGCAAACACCTCTTTTTTCAATTCTTTTCATAAGCCTGTGTGGTTTATCAATGCCGCCAGGGGCAAACTTACCGATACTGCAGATCTGATCCTGGCGTTGGAGAGAGGTACTATTTCGGGTGCCTGCCTGGACGTACTGGAAAATGAGAAGCTGGGCACTTATTCTGCAGTAGAAAAGGAGCAGCTGGAACGGTTATTGCAATTACCCAATGTAGTGCTGACCCCGCATATTGCAGGGTATTCTCACGAAGCAAGTATCAAGATGCCCCGGATAGTATTGGAAAAGTTGAATATTATCTGAGCATTCCGGACACAGGTATTATAAATACTGTATATGTGACAATATTTATCGCCGGAATTAAAAAATAATTATATTTGCAGCATACCAATAATACAACGCTTCTATGCAAATGGGAGCGTTGATTTTTTTTTACTATTTCTAAAACATAACGTTATGTCTGGTATAAACTACGTTACCAAAGAAACCCTGGACCAGATGCGGGAAGAGCTCAACTTCCTGAAAACAAAGGGCCGGGCAGAAATCGCCAGGGCCATTGCAGAAGCAAGGGAAAAAGGTGACCTCAAAGAAAATGCTGAATATGATGCTGCAAAGGAAGCACAGGGATTACATGAAGCTAAGCTGGCTTCCCTGGAGAATGCGGTAGCAACAGCAAGAATACTGGAAATTGATTCCATTGACACCTCAAAGGTATCCATATTATGTAAGGTAACGATTACAAATGTGGCGAGTAAAAAGACCGTTACTTATCAAATAGTATCAGAAAAAGAAGCCGATCTGAAGATGGGTAAAATTTCTATTACTTCTCCTATTGGTAAAGGATTACTGGGTAAGCATGTAGGTGAAGTTGCCGAAGTGGTGGCGCCTAATGGAAGTATGAAATTCAAAATAGATAATATTACCATATAGGAGCACTATACAGTAATAAGATGATGAAGAAAAAGTCCCCTCTCTGATCAGGGAGGGGACTTTTTCATAACTTAGCCCTCATTAAATCCGATTCCATGTCTGTTTTCACAAAGATTATCAAGGGAGAGATCCCAAGTTACCGCATAGCAGAGAATGACAGTTTTTATGCATTCCTGGATATAGCCCCATTGGTAAAAGGGCATGTATTGATAGTGCCTAAGGAGGAAGTAGACAAATTTTTTGATGTGAGGGATGATCTGCTGGGAGAGTGGCTGTTGTTTGCAAAGCCTGTAGCAAAGGCTATTGAGAAAGCTTTTCCGTGTAATCGTGTAGGTGTAAGTGTTATAGGCCTGGAAGTTCCTCATGCTCATATGCACCTTATTCCAATTAATACGGCAGATGATATGAACTTTGGACGTCCTAAGCTGAAGTTGTCAAAAAGCGAATTTGAAGAGATACAGGCCCGGATTATATCTGTCCTGGTATATTAAACCGGAATCCAACGCCGTGTAGTGTTTCCAGTTTAATAGCCGGATCTGTTCTGAAATGTTTTCTCAGTTTGGTAATAAATACGTCCATGCTCCGGCCCAGGAAATAATCATCCTTGCCCCATACATGGAACAGTATTTCTTCTCGTTTGAGCGTTTTGTTTGCGTTATCACAGAGATATTTCAGCAGGTCGGCTTCTTTTTGTGTAAGCGTACTGGAAACTTCTCCGCTTTTTTCACGCAGGATAAGATCATTATAGTCAAAGGTTAGTTTGCCTATAACGTATTGGGTGCGCTTCTCCGTTGTTACTACCGTAGAGCTTTTGCTTCTTTTCAGGAACACTTCTATACGCAGTAATAATTCCTGCATACTGAATGGCTTGGTGATATAATCATCAGCCCCTGTTTTGAAACCTTTGATCTTATCCTCATCCATTGCCCTTGAGGTCAGGAAGAGGATGGGGATGAAATCATTTTTCCTTCTGATCTGCTCTGCCAGTGTAAACCCGTCTTTCTTAGGCATTACTACATCCAACAGGCATATGTCAAAGGTTCTCAACTGGAACTGGTCCCAGGCCATTTGTCCGTCTGTGCAATGAACTACATCGTAACCTGCTTCTTCTAAACGTTTCTTTGTTACCGCACCAACATTCTGATCATCTTCCACCAATAGGATTCTTGCTTTCATAGCTTGTGATGCTGATTATATAAATACCATAATCTATGGTGTAAAGCTCCATGTACCATATTTTGGAGCATATTATGAGGAATTTAGTTCAAAGTAAACGCAATTTATTAACTTCTTGAAAAACGGCAAGCTATAAAACGAGAATTATCCAATTATTCTATCCGGGTGCTTCTGAAGAAACTGCCCCCATCCTTTGCCTTTGCTCATATCCGGTAATGCACTGGATTCCTGGAAAAAGTGGCAGACTGCTACTGCCAGGGCATCTGTAGCATCCAGATAATCAGGGCGTTCGGAAAAATTCAGGATCCTTTGTAACATTTGCCAGATTTGCTCTTTATCTGCATTCCCATTACCTGTAATTGATTGCTTTACCTTTTTTGGGGAATATTCGGTTACAGGTACTCCGGAATGCATAGCGGTTGCTATTGCGACTCCCTGCGCCCTGCCCAGTTTCAACATACTCTGGACGTTCTTGCCAAAGAAGGGGGCTTCTATTGCGCAGGAAGCAGGTTTATGCGTTTGTATCAGCTCATGTACACGGGCGTGTATTAATTGCAGCCTTTCGTAGTGGTCTTTATGTTTGGACAATTTTAATACATCCATTTTCAACAGGCTGGCCTTTGTTCCCTCTACCAGTATCAGTCCATAACCCATTACCAGTGTACCGGGATCAATGCCCAGAATTATTTTTGCCTTGTTTGCCAACCACAGTTTATTTTTGCTAAAATCTTGATGTCTGAACAAAAGTACCAAAATAATTCTCAATTACCTGCTGGGTGCAGTGCTTTTTGCCTGGTTAGCTTATTCTATTTACACCCAGGTGTTAACCAAACCTGATCTGCAGGTATCCCTCCGGCAGATGTTTTTCGCCCTGAAAAATAAGGGCGGAATGGCCATGGTTATGGTGCTTATCGGTATGTTGTTCAATTGGGGGCTGGAAGCCCGTAAGTGGCAGATGCTCGTAAAACCTTTACAGAAGATATCTTTCCTGCGTGCATTCAGTGCAGTACTTTCGGGGGTATCCTTCTCTATTAATACCCCTAACCGCATTGGCGAATACGGAGGACGCGTGCTTTATCTGAAAAACAACCGTAGTAAGCTGAAGGCTATTGCTGCCACAATGGTTGGTAGCTTCAGCCAGTTGATCATTACTATTATCTTTGGGTTAATTGGTTTGATGTACTATATCAGCAAATACACGCTGGTAAAGGACGATGGTCATTTGGCAGCTGGCTTCTGGGAGAAAATACTCTTAGGATTGCTTATTGTTGTTTGCGTATTGATCATATTATTATATTTTCGGTTGCAGATCATTCTGGCTATATTTGAAAAGATCCCGTTTCTGAAGAAAGCCAAAGTGTTTGTGCAGATCATTGTTCGTTACTCCGCAGGGGACCTTGAACGTTTGTTACTGCTCTCAGCTTGCAGATACATAGTCTTCTCGGCACAGTATTTGATTTTGCTAAACTCTTTGGGCGTGGAAATGCTGTGGTGGCAAGGATTTTTGATGAATGCGGTCATTTATCTAGTGATGGCGCTGGTGCCAACGATCGCCATTGCCGAACTAGGCCTCCGTGGCAAAGTAAGCCTGTATTTCATGGGGCTGCTCAGTACGAACAGCCCGGCTATCATTGCAGCTACAGTGGGTATCTGGTGCATTAATCTGTTACTGCCCGCTATATTGGGCAGTGTGTTGTTGCTGGGAATCAAGATTTTTAAGGAAAAATAGCTCACCAATGAGGTTTATTTTACTCATCGTATTAAGTAGTCTGGCCATTGTCCGCCCTGTAATTGCACAAACTGAATTTTGCGGTATTTCCAATACCAGCTTCAAACCTGGTGAAAGCATTACCTTCAAAGTATATTACAACCTCGGAAGACTCTTCGTAGGAGCCGGTGAAGCCGTGTTCACCTGCCAGCTGGAAAAACTGAACGGAAAGGATGTATATCATGTAGCCGGTACCGGTAAAACTTTTCGTACATACGACTGGTTCTTTAAAGTACGCGACAAATACGAAAGCTTCATAGATACCGCTACCTTACTCCCGCTTCGCTTTCTGCGCAACGTGGATGAAGGCGGATATAAGATCTATAATAATGTTAGCTTCAACCATCCGCAAAACACCGCTACCAGTACCAACGGCACCTTTAAGATACCAGACTGCTCCCAGGATGTAATCAGTACCATCTATTATGCCCGTAACATCAACTTTGACAAATACAAACCCGGCGATAAGATCCCTTTCAATATGTTCCTGGACGATAAAGTCTATAATATCTATATCCGGTACGTGGGTAAGGAGGTAGTGGAAACCAAATTCGGAAAGTTCCGGGCCATCAAGTTTACACCTTTGCTCATTAAAGGAACCTTGTTTGAAGGTGGCGAAAAAATGAACGTCTGGGTAAGTGATGACGGAAATAAAGTTCCACTTCGTATAGACAGCCCCATTTCTGTTGGTAGTATCAAGGTTGATATGGTGGAATATAAGAACCTGCGTTATAACTTTAGTTCACTTATTAGTAAGTAACTCAACGACTTTAGTCTTATCTTAACGTTCTGTGAACAATGGACTAACTATATTTGTTCTACATTAATACTTTATTGAATATGGAAGATCGTAAACCAAAAATATTATTGGCAGAAGATGATACCAACCTGGGAATGGTACTTAAAAATTACCTCGAACTGAATGACTATGAAGTAGAGCTTTCCCGTGATGGAATCCTGGCGCTGGCTGCGTTCAGAAGAGATAAATTTGATATCTGCCTGCTGGATATCATGATGCCTAATATGGATGGTTTTAAACTTGCAGAAGAAATCCGCGATGTAGACCCTGATATTCCATTATTCTTCCTGTCTGCCAAAACAATGAAAGAAGATATCATTCAGGGATATAAACTAGGGGCAGATGATTACATCGCTAAACCGTTCGACAGTGAATTGCTGCTGCTGAAAATAAAGGCGATCCTGAAACGTAACCAGGAATTAAACAGCAAAGAAGAAGATATTCATGAGTTTAAGATAGGCCGGTATGAATTCAATGCACGCCTGCGCACATTAGCACGTGACGGTGAAACACATACGCTTTCTCCTAAAGAGAATGAGTTGCTGCGTATGTTGTGTGAACACAAAAACGATCTGCTGCCGCGTGAACTGGCGTTGAAAAAAATATGGGGTAGCGATACCTACTTCAATGGTCGCAGCATGGATGTATATATTGCCAAACTGCGTAAGTATCTGAAAGAAGATACAAATATTGAGATTGTGAACATCCATGGAAATGGATTCCGGCTGGTGGTAAAAGAATAGAACATATTAATTATATTAAGGCTCCTGACGAAATTCATTGTCAGGAGCTTTTCATTTTTTAGCCGCGCAGATGAAATTATTACTGATAGAAGATGAACCATCCGTAGTATCATTTATCCGGCGATACCTTACAGAAGCTGGGTATGATGTGAGTGTGGCACTGGACGGACATGCCGGGCTGCAGATGGCCACAGACAATGCTTTTCAGCTGATCATACTGGATGTTATGTTGCCGGGAATGAACGGAGTTGCAGTATGCAAGCAATTGCGCAAACAGCAGGATACCACACCTATTCTGATGCTGACAGCCCTTGGCTCTACAGAAAATGTGGTGTCGGGCCTGGATAGCGGTGCCGATGATTACCTGGTAAAACCTTTTAAACAGGCGGAGTTGCTGGCGCGTATCCGTTCACTACTCAGGAGACAGCCGGAAGCTACATCTGCATTATCTCCCTCCAATATTCTGAAGATTGCAGACCTGGAACTGGATACACATACCAAAAGCGCCAGCCGTTGCAATGAAACGATAGTATTAACTGCTACAGAATACCGGTTGCTGGAGTATATGATGAAAAACCCCCGCCGGGTATTATCCCGGATGGAGATTCTGGAAAATGTATGGGGCGTGGATTTTAATATGAATACCAAAGTAGTAGATGTGTACGTCAATTACCTGCGCAAAAAAGTGAACCGAAAAGGATTGTCTACCCTGATCCAGACGGTGGTAGGTATGGGTTACATGTTGAAGGAAGAAGAATGAAGATACGCTATAAGATATTAATCCTGTTTACGGTACTAACGGTGTCCATTATACTCTTAATGGCCACATTTGCCTATTTGCTGACTAACCGGCATTCATTCGCTGACTTCTATAAACGGCTGGAAATAAGGGCCTACATTGCTGCAAGAGCAGCATTTGAAGAAAACGGTGCTGCCTACGAGCAGATCAGGAATGAACACCTCGAACGCTTACCATATGAACAGGAATATTTCCTTAAAAGGGATAGCAGCGGAAAAGTTGCAACAGATCCCCGATTAAAAGATCTTCCCCGAACCTTTATCAGCAAAGCCCTTACAGCAGGCAAAGCTACCTACAGGCACAATGATACCTTTTACGAAGGGGTACGTTACGTGAAGGAACAAACGACGTATGTAGTGATTGTATCTGCCCGTAATGATTACGGTTCGCGGTACCTGGCAGATCTCCGGAAGGTGCTGCTGTTGTGCATTGTTATTGCCGCAATTGTAGTAGTAACAGCGGGTCTGTTCTTTTCCCGTTATATTCTGCAACCGGTGCGGCAGATTACTTCCCAGGTAAAGAATATCAGAGCCCATAACCTGCACCTGCGGCTGAATGCACAGAACAGCGGGGATGAAATGAGTGAACTGGCGCAAACCTTCAATAATATGCTGGACCGCCTGGAAACAGCTTTTGAAACACAGAATAACTTTGTAAGCAATGCTTCTCATGAACTGGGTACACCGCTGACTGCCATCATAGGAGAGGCCGAACTGGCATTAAATAAACAACGCCCGGAAGAGCAGTACCGTCAGTCATTACAGGTAATTCTACAGGAGGCGGAGCGGTTGGAGCATATCACTAAGAGCCTGCTTAATCTTGCCCAGACAGGATTTGACGGCAAACGCCAGCAACTGGAAAAGATCCGGACAGATGAGCTGATCTTTAGCGTAAAGAATACCATTGACCGGATTAACCCGGAAAACAAGGTTGAGATTGATTATACAATGCTGCCGGAAGATGAGGATAAACTTTGCGTGCTGGGAAATGCTCAACTGCTGCAACTTGCATTAAGCAATATTGTACAGAATGCCTGTAAGTATTCAGACAACCGTCCTGCCTATATAGCGCTTGCAGCTACAGATAAGAGTAACATCATCATCATAAAAGACAATGGCATTGGCATCCCCGCCCATGATCTTCCATTTATTTATGAGCCCTTTTTCCGGGCATCCAATACCAGCAGTTACAAGGGATATGGCATCGGATTACCACTGGCGCGTAATATCATCCGCCTGCATGGAGGAAATATGATAGTGAATAGTCAGCAGGACCAGGGAACAGAGATCAGGATTACTCTGCCAACCTATATTGAATAGTTTCTTACCAGATTCTTACCACATTTTTACCTTTCTTTTATCTGATCCTTACGGGTTACTAACCTCATGCTGATAGTTTTGTGTTAAAACAAGACATATGAAACATGTATTGATACCTACAGATTTTTCCATCCGGTCTCTTCGTGTACTCCATAGCGTTGTAGAGAAATTCGGACATGAGCCATTGACTATAGTTATGATGCACGCGTTGCGGATGCCCACTTCTATTACAGATCTGATGATGCTGTCCCGCAGGTCTGCACATTATGACCTGATTACTGAAGATTACAAAGATGCGTGTGAGATTATCCGGAATAAATATGCTTCTTCCATCCATCTGCTGAAGACAGAATTCTTATTCGGTAATACCAGTAGTGTTTTCAGGAATTTCCTTCAGTACCAGAATATTGATGTGATTGCATGTGCCGCTACGGAAGAATTCAGGCTGGCAGGTAAGGATAGTTATAATCCGGCTACCCTTATCAGTAAAAGTAAATATCCTGTTTACAAGGTGCCTTTAAAACAGCGTAAAGAGAAATTCCTGGTATCTGCAATGTCGGAGCTGTTCGAAGTATGAACAATTGCAGAATTATCTTAAAAACCGTTGTATATGTTGCTGAAAGAAAATATCCCGTTGAAGTATGTTTTCGGGAAAATAAAATATGAAGTATTGCTGATAGCCGTGTACACGCTTTTTATAGTGCTGCTGCACGACCAGTTTAATTTAAGGGATATGGCGATTCCCTTATCTGTACCCATGATCATGGGTACCGTGATCTCCCTGTTGCTGGCTTTCCGTTCAAACCAGGCATACGACCGGTGGTGGGAAGCACGTACTATCTGGGGTGCTATTGTGAATGATTCACGTTCTTTAACGAGACAGATCCTGTCTTTTATGGATGATCAATATAAGACGGAAGAGATTGTGAACTTCCGGGAGCGGATGGTACGGCGGCAGATAGCATGGTGTTATGCCCTGAGTCAGACTTTGAGGGGATTGGATGCAAAAGAGGGATTGGAAAAACATTTGTCGAAGAGAGAGATTGCATTTGTATCCCGCTATGCTAATATTCCTATGGCATTGCTGGAACTGCATGCGCGGGATCTGAACTATGCTTTAAAACAGGAGTGGCTGAATACTTATCAGCAGGTAGAAATAGACCGGACACTTAGCAGACTTTGCGATGCGATGGGGAAATGTGAACGGATCAAAAATACCGTGTTCCCGGCTACCTACAGCCTGTATATTCACTTCTCTATGAACTTTTTCATTCTGTTATTACCCTTTGCCCTGATCGAGGATTTTGGGATATTGGAAATACCCATGGTGGTATCAATTGCCGCGTCTTTTCTGCTGATAGAAAAGATGGCGATCCATCTGCAGGATCCGTTTGATAATAAACCTACAGATACGCCGATGACGGCGATATCCCGGAATATAGAAAAGGATCTGAAGCAGATGTTGAATGATCATCATCTACCGGAGAGTGCTGCCGTTTATAAGTACTATGTGATGTAAAACCGGATGAGTTCCCTTTTAATGAGGGTAAGGAAATAAGAATCGTTAGTGTGGAAGCGGTCAGAAGGGTTAAGTCCTCTCTGACCGCTATTTATTTTATACAAATGAATTGAGGATTTTGGACTGCTTTGTTTTAGAACAGGAGCCCGCCTTCGGCACCTCCTCTTGGAGCTTTGCCCAGATGGATATATGCTTTTTCAGTTACTTCCCGTCCTCTCGGAGTGCGTTTAATGAAGCCTTCCTGGATCAGGAAAGGTTCGTAGACTTCTTCGATGGTACCGGATTCTTCTCCTACAGCTGTTGCAATGGTAGTAATACCTACCGGTCCGCCTTTAAAGTTTTCGATGATGGTGAGCAGGATACGGTTATCCATTTCATCCAGTCCGTACTCATCTACATTCAGGGCTTTCAGGCTATACTTTGCAATGTCAAGATCGATCACGCCATTGCCCACTACCTGTGCAAAGTCGCGCACACGGCGCAACAGGCCATTGGCAATACGCGGAGTACCGCGGGAGCGCCGGGCTATTTCCATAGCGGCATCAGAGGTGATCTTGGTTTGAAGGAGCCCGGCAGCCCGCCAGATGATCTTTTGCAGGGTAGCCGCATTGTAATATTCCAGCCTGGATTTAATACCAAAGCGGGAGAGGAGCGGTGCTGTGAGCAATCCTGAACGGGTTGTAGCGCCTATGAGTGTAAAAGGGTGTATGGTGATCTGAATGGACCGTGCACTTGGACCCGTATCTATCATGATGTCGATACGATAGTCTTCCATAGCAGAATACAGGTATTCTTCCACCACATTGCTGAGGCGATGTATTTCATCAATGAACAGCACATCTCTTTCTTCCAGATTGGTGAGTAGTCCTGCCAGGTCGCCGGGCTTTTCAATAACCGGTCCTGATGTTTCGCGGATATTCACTCCCATTTCATTGGATACAATACGGGAAAGCGTGGTTTTTCCCAGGCCGGGAGGGCCATGGAATAAAATATGATCCAGTGCTTCACCCCGCAGTTTTGCAGCCTTGATAAATATCTTAAGATTATCAATGATCTGGTCCTGCCCGGAGAAATCCACGATTTCTTTGGGCCGGATGCTGTTCTCGAACTCCTTTTCTGCCGCACCCGGGCGGTTTTCTTCTGGTCTTAGCGGATTAGACATATCAGGGCGAAAGTTACCAAAAATATGGCTGTCTGAGTAGGTCTGTTAAACAATGTTTGCTATATTGTATAACACGTTAGCCTTAATAGAGATTCTATGCAAAAACAATGGTTCCTTATCCCCATAATAAGCTTTTTATCCATGTGCACTACAGCACAGGATATTAAAGTGGCAGAAGTAAAACGGATTATCTCAACGCTGGCTGCAGATGATATGGAGGGACGGAAAACATTCACTCCCGGCGCTGAAAAAGCTGCTGTTTTTATTGAACAGGAATATACCAAAGCACAGTTACAGCCTTTTGCCGGACATAAGGATTTTCGTCAATCATTTCATCATTATGAGGTGAAGCCGGAACATCAGCAATTGTGGATAAACGGTCATGAGGAGAAAGCTGGCGACAGGGTGCTGGTACTCAGTGCTGCCAGTCACCTGAACTGGAACCAGGATAGTTCACTTAAAAGCGAACAGATCAAAGCCTCCGATAATTTTTATGAACAGCTCGACAAATTACAGCGCGGAGCAAAACGAAATATTATTGTGTGGGTAGATACTTCACATCATAAAGAATTCATCAATTATAGCTATGGCATACAAGAGAGCGGAAGGCATCTTGACAATAGCGGCGGCAGCAATGTAATCATGGTATTGAAACCGGCAACAGACACTGATATAAAAACATGGGCCGTAAAGGTTGATCAGCAGGTAATACCTTTACCACTGTTCAATATTATTGGAATGATTCCTGGCACTACCAAACCGGAAGAGTATGTAATCTTTTCTGCGCATTACGACCATCTCGGGATAACATCTCCGGTAGCGGAAGACAGTATTGCAAACGGAGCCGATGACGATGCCAGTGGAATTACTGCTATTATCATGCTGGCCAGCTATTATAAAAAGCAACCACCTCCAGCGCGCACTTTGTTATTCATTGCCTTTACCGGAGAAGAGATTGGGGAATATGGCTCGCGCTATTATGCGAATCATTCAGATCCGGATAAGATAGTAGCCATGTTCAATATAGACATGCTGGGAAAGATCTCCAGATTTGGTAAAAACAGCATCTTTATTACAGGCTGGGAACGCTCAGATTTCGGGCAGATTCTGAAACGTAATCTACGAGGCTCGTCTTTCCGCGTATATCCTGATCCTTACCCGGATCAGCATCTTTTTTACCGCGCGGATAATGCATCCTTAGCAAAACAAGGAGTACCGGCACATACTATTTCCACAGCGCGTATAGATACAGATACCCTATATCATAATGTAAGGGATGAAGTAAAAACGCTGGACCTGCCGAATCTTACCAATATCATAAAAGGGATTGCTACAAGCGCCCGTTCTATTGTAAATGGAACGGATACTCCTAAACGGGTTGATAAAAAGAAAGTATAGTTTATGTTAGATAGAATATTGCAGCGACAAATCAGTATTTTGTTGTATCATAACCCGAGTGTATGTTAGACAGAATATTGCAACAGCATCAGCCATTCCAACCCGTAGTATTATATAATGCTGCAAATGATCGCCTGTTACCGATGGATTTTACGGCTGCGAATAAAGATCTTAATCCTGAGATTCTGGATGACGTTTATTTGTTTACAGATTATGTTACAAAACAATTAGCGCAACATCAATGCCTGTTTGGGATTGGCGGATATGCAGAACATCGTAGTATTTATGCACGCAGTGCGCATTTCGATACAGAAGAGGAACCCCGCAGACTTCATCTTGCCGTTGATATATGGGGACCTGCAGGAACAACGGTTTACGTTCCATTGGACGGAGAAATACATAGCTTTCGTTTTAATGATATAGATGGAGACTATGGCGCCACTATTATTCTCCGTCATGAGTTAGAAGGCCGCATTTTTCATACACTTTATGGACACCTCTCTTTAGCAGATCTGGAAGGATTATCTGAGAATGATAAAATTGTTGCCGGGCAGGTACTGGCACATTTCGGAGATATTCCGGAGAATGGGCATTGGCCACCTCATTTACATTTCCAGGTAATTGAAGATATGGAAGGAAAAAAAGGAGATTATCCTGGTGTTTGCAGGTATAGTGAAAGAGAGAAGTACCTTGCGAATTGTCCCGATCCGAATATTATTTTACAAATGATTTAGAATTCCTGTATCAGATATTCGCTTATTTTCTTTTCTGCGGAAGAGAAATTGATACCTATCGCCACCTTCTTACGTGGATCCAATTTGTAAGACCCTAAATAGTCTTTATTGATGATCTGATCCAGTGCATGTTGAGCAGTAGCATCCAGCTTAAACTCTAACACATAAATATGTGTTTTCGTCATTACTCTTGCATCTAAACGGCCTTTGGCAGAATGTACTTCGCTTGATATTTCAATACCCAGTAATTGAAATGCCGTATGAATCAAACCGTGATAAAAAGATTCCTTGGCATCTATCCATAAAGGGTTGGGAATGTTAGCAAGGAGGGTATCTATAATGTCTACTACTTTCTTTATATTATTATCTGTAAAAGCTTTTTTCAGTTCAATAATTGTAGGTCTTACATGGCCTGTATCAGTGAAGCTATAGGCAGTTGCCAGATGTGCCAGCACACTTTCTTTTACTTCTCTGTTAGGGTATCCTAATGTATATAAACGATCCTCTTTATTGTAGGATTTTATAGTAAGATAGCCCGTCTGAAACATGAGTGTCAGTGGCTTAATATTATCAATGTAAAGATCCGAGAGGCTAGATACATCTACTTCAAGATTATCTTCTGTAAAAAGAAAATCAGGGCGTGAACGTACCTGTTTAATTAAGAAAGAAGGAGTACCTGTTGCTATCCAGTAGTTATTAAACTGCCTGTCAGCCATAAAATTCAGAATCGAAAAAGGGTTATATGCTGTAGTTTTCCCTCCCCAGGAATAACCATTATACCATTCCTTTATCTGCGCAGGGAAACTGGCATCCTCAGCACTGAGCTCTGCTAGCTCTGGCTTAAAGTTAGTATCCAGTTCTTCTTGTGTAATACCAGTTAATGTTTCAAATTGAGGAAGGAGGGTAATATCTCTAAGATTATTCAAATCAGAGAAAATGCTCACTTTGGTAAATCTACTTACACCTGTAATAAGAAGTAAACGAATATATTCATCCGAATCTTTTAGAATAGAATAGAAGCTTTTAAATACAGCACGATTTTCTTCTGCATTGGATAAATCATCCAGGTAATCTATAATTGGTTTATCGTACTCATCTATCAGTATTACAACATTCTCATTAACAGAAGCTTTGCGAATTAGTTCTTCAAATCTTCCTTTTAGGTTATTAGCTTCCAGTTCTATATCGAGTTCTTTTGCCAGGGCAACCATTTCCATGTTAAGGGCCTCGTATAAACCAAACTTCTGATAATCAATTTTACTCAGGCGCAGATGTATTACAGGGTGTTTCTTTTCCCAGTTCCATTGATTTTCTATCCAGAGTCCTTCAAATAGCTTTTTGTTACCACTGAAAATCTCCTTAATGGTTGATAGCAATAGGGATTTACCAAACCGTCTTGGACGGCTAAGGAAATAATACTTTCCGGATTCGATAAGATTATAGATTGCATGGGTCTTATCAATATATAAAAACCCTCCTTTTCTTATTTCTCCGAAATCCTGTAAACCTATTGGATACTTCCGCATACTAACAAATATAGCTAAAAAGAGAAAACCTGCTAAAAAAAAGAACAGTATATATTTCCTGTAAACCCCGCTGCTGTTACCGCTAATGTCATTGTGATGTTTTAGCAGTATTGTTTAAAATAAGAATGATCAACTGCATTCGCAATTGATCATTCTTATAAAATATTTATAAATAAAATCTGCTATATCACAATATTGATCATTCTTCCTTTCACAATCACCACCTTTTTCACCGGTTTCCCTTCCATCCATTTCTGGACTATTTCATTTGCCATTACGGTCTGTTCGATAACAGCATTATCTGCATCGAGAGCAAAGCTAAGCTCTGTGCGGGTTTTCCCGTTTACAGCGATGGGGTAATTGAAGGCACTTTCTTTTACATGTTTCTCTTCAAATACAGGATAAGGTGCATCGAGAATGCTGGAAGTATTACCCAATAAATGCCAGAGTTCTTCACTCACGTGAGGTGCATAAGGCGTTAACAGGACCAGTAAAGGTTCCAGGATACTGCGCTTATTGCACTTAAGTGTACTCAATTCATTCACGCAGATCATGAACTGACTTACAGCAGTATTGTAAGAGAAGTTCTCGGTATCTGCATCTATCTTCTGAATGGTTTTGTGTAATACTTTCAGTTCTTCCGGAGTAGCTTCACCATCTTTTACGATCAGTCCTTTCTGTTCGTCGGCAAACAATCTCCACAGTTTTTTTATGAAGCGGTGCACGCCTTCAATGCCTTTTGTTTCCCAGGGTTTGGATTGCTCTACGGGCCCCAGGAACATCTCATACATACGGAAAGTATCTGCACCGAATTTCTCCACTACATCATCAGGATTCACTGTGTTGAATAAGCGTTTGCTCATTTTTTCAAGCTGTGTACCGCAAATGTATTTACCATTTTCCTGGATAAATTCAGCATTGGCATAGTCGGGTTTCCATTTCTTAAATGCCTGAAGATCCAACTCTACACCATCCACTATATTTACATCTACATGTAATGCATCTGTTTCATACTGATCTTTCAGTCCGTGAGAGACAAAAGTATTTGTACCACGTACGCGATATACCAGGCGGGAACTTCCACCGATCATGCCCTGGTTGATCAGTTTTTTATACGGCTCATCAAAGCCAATATAACCCAGATCATACAGTGCTTTTGTCCACATACGGGAATACAACAGATGACCTACAGCATGTTCTGTACCGCCTACGTATACATCCACCTGGTTCCAGTAGTCAGTCGCACTTCGATCTGCAAATACTTCTGAATTGTTCGGATCTGTATAACGGAGGAAGTACCAGCTGCTGCCTGCATAACCGGGCATTGTATTCGTTTCGCGTTTGGTTTCGCCGTCGATATTCACCCAGTTTGTGATGTTGGCCAGCGGGCCTTCACCTTCATCTCCAGGTTTATAATTTTCCACATGAGGTAATGTTACCGGCAGATCTTTAGCTTCCAGTGCGTATGGAATACCGTTTTTGTAGGTGACAGGAAAAGGCTCGCCCCAATAGCGCTGCCGGCTGAAACCTGAATCCCTCATCTTATAGTTGATCTGACGTTTGCCTATGCCCAATGCTTCTACCTTATCGGCTGCAACATCCATAGCAGCTTTCATATTCATTCCGTTGAGGAAGTCACTGTTCTGCAGGGTAGCGTCTTTGGTAGGATTTGCTTCTTCACCATTAAAGGCATCGCCAATAATATTGGTGATGGGTATATTGAAGTGTTTGGCAAACAGGAAATCGCGCTGATCGCCACATGGTACGGCCATAATAGCACCGGTACCATAACCAGCAAGTACATATTCAGAGATCCATACAGGAATGAGTTTCCCGTTAAAAGGATTCTGTACATAAGCACCGGTAAAGGCACCTGTGATCTGTTTCACCTCTGCCATACGTTCCCTTTCTGAACGGCTTTGAACGTAGTCCAGGTATTTTTCTATCTCCGCCTTTTTTGCATCGGTGGTGATCTTAGCTACCAGTTCGTGTTCCGGTGCCAGTACCATAAAGTCGACACCGAAAATAGTATCCGGGCGGGTTGTATATACTGTGATGGTATCTTCAGCAGCACCATCAATTTTGAAGGTTATCTCAGCGCCCTGGCTCTTACCGATCCAGTTGCGTTGCATTTCTTTCATGGCATCGCTGAAGGATACAGTATCCAGTCCGTCCAACAGGCGGTTGGCATATTCTGTGATGCGCAGGAACCACTGACGCATTTTCTTTTTGATAACAGGATACCCGCCACGTTCGCTTACACCGTTTACCACTTCATCGTTGGCCAGTACAGTACCCAGCTCAGGGCACCAGTTCACTTCTGCATAGGCCAGGTATGCCAGGCGGTAGTGCATTAATATTTCGCGTTGCTGAGCTTCATTATATTGTTTCCACTCTGCCGCGGTGAATTTTATATGGCGGTCGCCGGGGCATTCATGGCCTGCGTTCCCGTTACTTTCAAAGAGAGCTATCAGGGAGTCTATACCCACTGCTTTCTGCAGGGAGCGGTTGAACCAGCTATTGAACAGCTGGAGGAAGATCCATTGTGTCCATTTATAATAAGCCGGGTCGCTGGTTTTAATTTCGCGTTCCCAATCGAAGCAAAAGCCGATGTTATCCAATTGATTACGGAAAGCGGCGAGGTTCTGTGCAGTTGTAACTGCAGGGTGCTGACCTGTTTCCAGGGCATATTGTTCTGCTGGCAGACCAAAGGCATCCCATCCCATAGGATGAAGTACATTAAAGCCTTTTAGTCTTTTATAGCGGGCATAGATATCTGAAGAAATGTATCCCAGCGGGTGACCTACGTGTAAGCCTGCTCCCGAAGGGTAAGGGAACATATCCAGTACATAACATTTGGGCTTGGGGCTGTTGTTGCTTATCCGGTAGGCGTGGGTATTTGCCCAGTGTTCCTGCCACTTTTTCTCAATAGCCCTGAAATTGTATTCCATATTTCTGATTATCTAACTAACTTAAAATAACGTTAAAGGATGACAAAAGTAAACATAACTGCTAATTTTTGTTATTTTCGCCTGTAAACGGTAGATTAATGGCGCAGCAACCCGGTAAATCATCATCAAAAAAATCCAAACCTTCCTATTTATATTCCATTATTGGAGTCGCGCTGGTGTTATTCCTGTTGGGAATACTAGGGCTGATTGTTATCCATGCCAATAAATTAAGTGAGTATTTTAAGGAAAGTATTGAGATACAGGTGATTTTGAGGGACAATGTAAAAGAAGATCAGGCACTTGCACTGAAAGATTCCATTGCCCAGAGACCTTACATCAAATCGATTGAGTATGTTTCCAAGGATGTGGCAGCTCAGCGCTTTAAAACAGAATTTGGCGAAGATTTCATTAACCTGTTACAATATAATCCGCTTTATGCCAGTATCAATATCAAAGGCAATGCGCGTTATGTGAACCCGGACAGCCTTAAAATTATTGAAGCTAATCTTACCCAGCAGAGTATTGTAAGGGAAATTTCCTATCAGAGAGTGCTGGTAAGCAAGCTGAATGAAAATGTGCGTAAAATAGGCCTGGTAATCCTGGGAGTAAGTTTACTCCTGGCCCTGGTCGTGATTTTCCTGATCGATAATACTATCCGTCTGGCTATGTTCAGCAATCGTTTCCTCATAAAAACCATGCAAATGGTAGGGGCTACACGCTGGTTCATTGCCAAACCATTTGATATACGCAGTATTATTAACGGTGCCTTAAGTGCTATACTGGCTATTGCCGGATTGGTAGGCATTTTATATTTTGCAGACCAGCTGCTGCCTGAGCTTGGCAGCATGCGGGATTACTTCATGATCTCTGTATTATTCCTGGGTATGATTCTCATCGGTATCTGTATATCGCTGGTAAGTACCCATCGCTCGGTAATGAAGTATCTGCGTCTGAAACTGGATGATCTCTATTGATAATTTCAACATACTATGAGTAAAGAAACCAAACACATCGAAAAAGCAGTAATAGAAAGCAAGCCTGTTATCGCGAAAGATAACTACAAAATAGTAATAGCAGGGCTGGCAATCACTGTTATAGGTTTTCTGTTAATGATGGGTGGTTATACCGATGATCCTAATCATTTCAAACCAGAAGAAGTATATAGCTTCCGCCGCATCACAGTTGCTCCTACCGTTATAGTAATAGGTCTTATTGTAGAGATCTACGCTATTATGCGTAAGCCTAAAGCGAAAGCCTGATTTTATTCAGTTTAAATAATATTGGCGATGAACGTTCATCGCTTTTTTTTTGAATAAATAAGTAAGTTGTCATGAGCATACTGGAAGCAGTTATTATTGCAATTGTTGAAGGACTGACCGAATTTTTGCCTGTATCTTCTACCGGGCATATGATTATCACCAGTGCCTTGCTGGGCATTAATAAGGATGAATTTACCAAGCTGTTTGAGGTATGTATCCAGTTAGGAGCTATCCTGGCTGTAGTGGTATTGTACTGGAAAAAGTTTTTTGTATTTGATAAGAACAGGATCAACTTCTATATAAAACTGATCATTGCAGTATTACCGGCACTCATAATCGGTTACCTGCTGGCAGATAAGATAGATGCTCTGTTGGAAAAACCGCTGGTGGTAGGAATTACATTATTCCTGGGGGGAATAGTATTGCTCTTTGTAGACAACTGGTTTACCAAACCGGAAGTAAAGGATGATGAACAGATCAGTTTATTCAGGGCATTAAGGATTGGTTTCTGGCAATGTATCGCCATGATTCCCGGCGTAAGTCGTAGTGCCGCTACTATCATTGGCGGAATGCAGCAAAAGTTGACCCGTAACGTAGCAGCAGAATTCTCCTTCTTCCTGGCAGTACCTACTATGGCTGCTGCAACGGGTTATAAGCTGCTGAAAGAACGTGATTTGCTGATCTCCCATCCTGAGAATATCAAACTTTTACTGGTAGGAAATATCGTTGCTTTCATTGTGGCAATGATCGCTATAAAATTCTTTATTACTACACTGAAAAAATATGGCTTCCGGGTATGGGGCTATTACCGTATCATAGTAGGGATTGCTATCCTGGTTGCTATTGGTATGGGGTATAAACTTTACATATAGGGTGGACTAAAAAAGGTCCCCCTTCCAATAAGAGACAGTGATGAAACCTCTTGTATGTGGTTTCAGGTGTCCCTGTTTTGTTTTTAATCAACTCTACCTTTTTATAAAATTCCTATATTCATGTCAGCGCCAATTATTCGATTATCGTTATTGTTTGTGTTCCTGAGCTTTTTTACGACTGTTGTATCTGCACAACGTAATTATGTTCCTGTTGTTATTACAACTCTCCAGAATGATTCGCTCAGAGGATTTGTTGATTACCGTAACTGGAATATTTCACCATCAGAAATCCGTTTTAAAGAGAGCCTCACTGATGAAAAAGAGCAGCATTTTGGCCCTGGAGAAATTAAAGCATTCCGGGTTGCAACGCCTGATGAAGCATATGTAAGCCGGCAGGTAAAACTGGATATTACCAACCAGAATATGGAAAACCTGGACGAATTTACAAAACGTGTTATACAGGATACACTCGTTTTCCTGCAGGTGATAGTAACAGGTGAATATAATCTCTATGATTATACAGATGCAAGCTCGAGGCATCATTTTGTATATGAAGTTGCCAGTAAACCTGGATCTGTCTGGGAGCTGGAGTATGTAAGATCATTTATTTCCAATAGTACCATTACAGGGATCTATGAAGGTAGAACATACCAGCAGCAGCTGGCTGCAATATTTGCAGATTGTCCGGGTGTGGCCAAAAGGGCATTACATGTCGCATACAGAGAAGATAATATCATGAATCTGTTTCTTGGTTACAACAATTGTAAAAATCCTTCCGGGAAGCAATTTGTAAGAAAGAAGGAGAAAAAAACGTTGTTATTTGGTGTAATAGCAGGTATATCTTCCAATAGCTTCAAATTTTCGGGGCCGGTGTACATCTTCGACGGAAGTAACTATCATTCTTCTACCAGCCCGGTTGCAGGAGTTTTCATGGATCTGGCATTTAACCGCAACAGAAGACAATTTTCATTTATTAATGAATTGATGTATAAGACAGTAAAAACGGAGGGCACTGCAAAAGACGGTTCTTCTGTAAAGTTTGGCTTTTCTTATGTGGGGTTAAATACCATGATAAGGTACACTTATCCTAAAGGGTTGATACGACCTATCGCTAATGTGGGGATCAGCAACTCACTGGTGCTATCAACAAAAGATAATACCTGGAAACGCTCATCAGGAAGAGAGGATGTGGGTATTGATGGTCCGCGTACTTATGAGCAGTCCTTTTTTGCAGGAGCTGGCGTACAGGTATATAAACTGAATGTAGAGTTCAGATATGCAACCAGTAACGGATTCTCTCCTTATTCATCCAGTGGTGTAAAAGTGAACTCTTTACAGGTAATTGCAGGATATCGCTTTTAAAAGCGTTATCCTTTTACAGCCAGCAGTAATTCCAGATCTGTATATTTCAGTTTGAACTTCTCACTCAGGTGATAGTTGGTGAGTGCTCCTTTGTAAAGATAGATGCCATTGCGTACGCCACGCTTGATCCATACAAGGTTCTCAAAACCGCCATCATCTGCTGCTTCCAGCAGCAGTGGCATCAGTACATTACTGATTGCTTGTGAGGCGGTACGGGCAAATCCCGATGGGATATTGGGTACACAATAATGTACAACATCATATTTTTTAAATATCGGGTTCTCATGACTGGTGATCTCTGATGTTTCAAAACACCCGCCACGGTCTATACTTACATCAACAATTACAGCACCGGCTTTCATGTTACTGACCATAGATTCAGTAACGATGATGGGAGTACGTCCGCTCTGTGAAGAGAGGGCACCTACAGCCACATCTGCTGTACGTAGCTGGTCTCCCAGTATTTTCGGCTGGATCACTGAGGTGAATAAACGTACGCCTATATTATTCTGCAGGCGCTTCAGCTTATAAATGTTATTATCAAATACTTTAACGGAAGACCCCAGCGCGAGTGCCGTACGGGCAGCAAATTCACCTACAATACCTGCACCTATAATTACTACTTTGGTAGGAGGAATACCTGTGATACCGCCCAACAGGATACCTTTCCCTTTATTGCCATTGCTCAGGTATTGTCCGGCCAGCAGCATTACTGCTCCTCCGGCAATTTCGCTCATCGCTCTTACAATTGGATAAGTACCTGCATCATCTTTCAGGTTCTCGAAAGAGAGGAGTGTGATCCGCTTTTCCATCATCTTCTGCACCTGCTCCGCTTTCAGTGCAGCCAGATGAATAGGGGATATCACTATCTGGTGAGGACGCAGCAGTTCTATTTCTTCATCACTCAACGGAGCCGATTTTACAATGATCTCCGCTTTAAATACTTCTTTTTTATCATACAGGATCTCTGCTCCTGCTTCTGAGAAGTCTGTGTCGTAGAAATGAGAGCCGTCGCCAGCTCTATGTTCCACCACTATATGATGACCATTACTAGCCAATACACTTACTGCATCTGGTGTTAATGCAATGCGGTTTTCCTGGAAGGAGGTTTCTTTCGGGATGCCTATAAATAAACGGGAATTTTTTTGAGGGATATCCAGCGTTTCTTCCAACGGTGAATATGTAAAACCAGCACTCACAACAGGTTTTTGCCTTTGCTCCATATGAATATCAGAATTGAACCGGGTGATTATTACCTTGTCTCCAAAGATACAGGATTTTGTTCACAGCATTATCCGACACGTAAAAGCCTTTTTTGGTCGGGTAAAACTGACAACTGCAAACGGATAGTATCCGAAGGTAGCAGGGGGGCTATAATATCCGGCCATTCTATAAAACAGATGGCCCCGGGCTGGTAAATAGTATCCTCTACGCCTGCAGCTATCGCTTCTTCTTCATCACGGAGCCGGTAAAGATCCAGATGGTAGATAGGCTGCCCATCCCCGGAAAGATATTGATTGATAATAGAAAAAGTAGGACTGGCAGTGGCATCTTCTACACCCCTCGCCGCACACAATGCCTTTACCAAAGTAGTTTTACCTGCTCCCATTGGTCCTTCCAGGGTAAATACATGTTGCTCCTTGTAATATTGCCAGAAGAGTTGTACTGTAGCTGGCAATTGTTCTTCAGAAAAGATCCATTCCATGGAGTAAATTTAGCTAATGCATTGCTACTCCGTTGCATTAATATTTTATTAGCATAAAACAGTGTAGGGTACCTTTGTAGTGGTATTTTGATATTGATGTTATATACATTTTATCATGGAAACGATTAGTTGGAAAGTAAAAGGCATGCATTGCACAAACTGTGCACTCACTGTATCCAAATATCTGGAGCAAAAAGGTATGCAGGAAGTGAACGTGAACTTCGCCACAGATGATCTGAGTTTTGTATTACCGGAAGGACATGTAGTGAATGAGGTGCTGACAGGGATCAGCCAAATGGGGTACCAGGTAGTATTGCCAAACCAGCCACAGTCAAAAACGGCCTTTCTCAATACCCTCACATTCAAATTCATTTTTTGTGCAATATTTACAGCGCCCTTGCTGCTGCATATGTGGGTACAATGGGCATGGCTGCATGATCCACTGGTGCAACTGACATTGTCTACTCCCGTGTATCTGGTTGGATTATGGCATTTTGGACGTAGCGCCTGGAGATCATTGGTGAACAGGATGGCCAATATGGATGTACTGATCACATTGGGGGCTACCGCTGCATATGGCTACAGTATTACAGGAACCCTGTTACACCTGGGGCCCGATTATATGTTCTATGAAACGGCTGCTGCTATCATCACCCTGGTATTCCTGGGCAATCTGCTGGAAGAGCGTTCTGTAAAACAAACCACTACTGCTATCACCGCTCTTGCAAAAATGCAGGTGACCACTGCCCGGTTAATAGAGACTCACGGAGATCACGAACATATTCACGAAGTAGATAACCAGCTCCTGAAACCGGGAGATCGCGTACTAGTGAATACGGGCGATAAAATCCCGATGGATGGTACTATCTATTGGGGGAGCGGACATATTAATGAGGCAATGATCACCGGCGAAAGTGAACCGGTAGCAAAAAGAGAAAAAGACAAAGCGATTGGTGGTACCATTATGGAAGATGGCAGCATTAAAATGTTCATCACTGCTACCGGGAAAGATACTGTACTCTCCTATATTATAGAACTTGTAAAACAGGCACAATCGCACAAACCGGCGATGCAGAAACTGGCCGACAGGATCAGCGCCATTTTTGTGCCGCTGGTGTTGGGCATTGCCGTCCTCACTTTCCTGGGCTGGTTCGCTTTCGGCCATGTAACGGCAGGAGAATCGATTATGCGCAGCATAGCTGTGCTGGTCATAGCCTGCCCCTGTGCAATGGGACTGGCCACACCGGCAGCCGTGATGGTGGGACTGGGCCGTGCTGCCCGCAGCGGTATCCTGATAAAAGGTGCCAATACCCTGGAAGCATTTAAGGATATTAAATATGTGGTGCTGGATAAAACAGGTACGCTGACTACCGGCAAGTTACAATTGGGCGGATATAACTATCTGGATATGACGGAGGCTGAATTCAAATCCATAGTTTACAGCCTGGAAAAATACTCTTCACATCCAATTGCGCGTTCTCTTACCTCTATCTGGAAAGGTGCTGCAGAGGTGGCTTTAAAGCAGGTCCGGGAGTTGAAAGGTAAAGGTATGCAGGCGGCAGACAAGCAGGGAAATGAATGGCAGTTGGGCTCATTTATCATGGCACAGCAGGCTACACAAGATGATAGTCATAATATCTATTTACTGAAGAACGGACAGTTGGCCGGTTGGATTGATTTTACCGATGAACTGCGACCAGATGCTGCCACTATGGTAAAACAGTTAAAACAGCGGGGTATTCAACCTGTACTTTTAAGTGGCGATACCGAACGCAAGTGCCAGGAAATAGCAGAACTGACAGGAATCACAGAAGTGTTTGCCGGTCAGACACCGGAACAAAAGTTGCAAAAGATTGATGCCCTGATGAAAGAGGCTCCGGTAGCAATGGTGGGAGATGGGATCAATGATGCGCCTGCATTGGCAAGGGCAAGTATCGGTATTTCCCTGAGTGATGCCACTCATGTGGCTATGCAGAGTGCGAATGTAATTCTCCTGAATAATCATTTGTCATCGTTACCGCTGGCGCTGGGATTAGGCCGGCATACTTATCTGACTATCAAACAGAATCTTTTCTGGGCTTTTATCTACAATATCATAGCTATTCCTTTTGCTGCTTTTGGCGTGCTGAGCCCTATTACGGGTGCGGGCGTAATGGCGCTCTCGGATATTGTGCTGGCAGTGAATTCCATCAGACTGAGATATAAGAGAGTGCTTTGATTTTTTTAATGATTTGACATCCGTTTGCTGTTGATCATTAAATACGCTGAGTCTGTCTGTTTAGTTCGCTATTTAGCTTTAGAATAAGATTAAAGATTAAACCCCTGATTGTACTTCACCTTGTTATCACGACAAACAAGGTGTATTTAATAATCAACTGCAAACTCCCTCAGTCCGCCTGATAGGAATCTGGTTTTCAATTTTGTGAGATATAAAAAAGTACGCTGACCTGCAGCTTTTTGTTACTTTTGCGGTTGCATTTTTATTATGTCTACCCCTTCTGATATACTTCAAAAATATTGGGGCTATTCCCAATTCCGGCCTTTACAGGAGGACATCGTTCAGTCCATCTGTGATGGGAAGGATACTCTTGCATTAATGCCAACAGGGGGTGGGAAATCTATTTGCTTCCAGGTACCGGCATTAATGAAGAAAGGAGTATGTCTGGTAGTAACGCCACTGATCGCATTAATGAAAGACCAGGTAGCCAATCTGCAAAGACGTAATATTCCTGCTGCGGCTATCTATGCCGGAATGTATTATCAGGATGTAGAGCGGTTGCTGGAAGATACCCGCCGGGGATATTTCAAGTTTTTGTATATCTCGCCTGAGCGATTGCAGAGCAAACGGTTCCTGGAGTATTGTGATGGTATGCCGGTGAACCTGCTGGCAATAGATGAAGCACATTGTATTTCCCAATGGGGATATGATTTCCGACCTGCATATCTTGAAATAGCGGCTATCCGCGGTTACTTCCCCAACATACCGGTGCTGGCATTAACTGCATCAGCTACTCCTAAAGTACAGACAGACATTTGTGACAGGCTGCTGATGAAACAGCCGCAGATATTCATCAAAAGTTTTGCGCGGTATAACCTTTCCTATAACATATTACAGGAAGATGATAAACACGCTAAACTCCTGCATATTATGCAACGGGTGAACGGTAGTGGAATTGTTTATTGCCGTAGTCGTAAGAGAACCCGGGAAATAGCGGACCAACTGGAATTAAATGGTATCTCCGCCAGTTATTACCATGCCGGCCTTACAGGAGATGAACGTAGTGCCCGTCAGGAGTTATGGCTCAAAAACCAGATCCGGGTAATGGTATGTACAAATGCCTTCGGGATGGGAATAGATAAACCTGATGTAAGGGTAGTGGTTCACTTCGATGCGCCGGACAGCCTGGAAGCATATTATCAGGAGGCGGGAAGAGCCGGAAGAGATGAGCAGAAGGCATACGCTGTATTGCTTTATAATACAGAGGAAGTAGAGCATATGATGGAAAACGTCGCCCTGCAATTTCCGGAGTTGCCCAAGATCAAAGAAGTATTCCAGTGCCTGGTCAATTACCTGCAAGTGGCTGTAGGTAGTGCCGAAGGTGTTTACTATGATTTCGATATCAACGATTTTGCCCGCCGGTTTGAGTTGAACATGACAATGACATACAGTGCAATGCGCATCCTTGAACAGGAAGGCGTGCTACAGCTGAGTGAAAGCGTGTTCCTTCCTTCTATGGTAGAATTTGTTGTGAATAAAGATACCTTATATGCTTTTGAGGATGCACAACCTGCATTTGAACCATTGGTGAAAAGGCTGTTGCGTACCTATGAAGGTATTTTTGATAACCCGGTACCAATATATGAAAAACAACTGGCCCGCCTGTTAAGGTTAACAGAAGAACAGGTGGTAGCAGGATTGAAGCAACTGCACACCCGTGGAATGATCCATTACCGGCAGCGTAAGGATGAACCACAACTTACTTTTTTACAAGACAGAGTATCTGCACAGCATTTGTATGTAGATATGTTACGCATACGGGAACGTATGCGAACATATAAGGAAAGGCTGGATGCAATGCTGCATTATATTAATAACAGTACTACCTGCCGTACACAGGTGATATCGAAATATTTCGGAGAGAAAGATGCTACTGCCTGCGGTATTTGTGATGTGTGTATAAAACAAAAAGTAAAACCTGTTACAGGGCAGACTTTCAAACAACTTTCTGATGAGTTGTTATTACAACTACAACCGCAACCGGAAGAGTGGAGCCTGTTATACAAGCGATTATCACATATTAAGGAAGAGACATTGAAAGACGTAATTCAGTTCCTGATCTCGGAAGGGAGAGTTGGAAGGGATCAGGATGGAAAGGTATATCTGTTGCCCGCAAAAAGCTAAATGCTTCCGGAAAAGTGCAGGATGTAAAAATATAAGAGGGTATATCAAAAATAAACGAAGGGCCCAGGGATCGTATAAACGAGCATAGCTCTCCTAAATGAAAAAAGGTTGTACCATATTTTTGATACAACCTTTTTTCATTTATAAATCCCTCTCTTGTCAGATTGAGACTTTCATTTATTTTGATACATCTTATTTCTTTACCGGAATTACTTTCCCCGCTTTATTACTTTCAAAAGCAGTTTCGATAATGCGGATTACATTCAATCCTTCTGAAGGAGGTACCGGGTTCGGAACTCCTTTGGCGAGAGCATTATAAATATCATCATAGTAATCCAGGTAGTTTCCTTTGGGGGTAGGCAGATACTGCTTTATTACCTGTCCGTCTTTTTCTGTGTGCAGCAATCCCCACTCATTGATTGCTTCTATACCCCATCCTGGAGCTCCCGGCATTAATCCCTGTTGCAGCATTGTTTCCTGCATGTCTGCTTTAGTTTTAATGAAAGAGCCTTTACGTCCGTGGAACTGATAAGAGGGTAGTGGTTCTCTTACAATGTAATTACTTTTTAAACGCACGCGGAGGTTTTCATAGAACAGTACCAGTTCAAAGTAATCATCCACCAGGGAGTCTTTACGGATAATGCGGATATCTGCCCATACAGCATCAGGGATGCCGAATAGCAACAGAGCCTGATCTACCAGGTGTGAGCCCAGATCGTACAGAGCACCGGTGCCGGGTAATGAAGCCTCTTTATGTTTCTTATAACTCAGTTCTTCGCGGTAGCGGTCGTAGTGAATTTCAGCCTCTAAAATATCCCCAAGGTCACCGCTCTGGATAACCTGTTTCACTATTTTGAAATCACCATCATAACGGCGATTATGGTATACACTCAGCAGCAGGTTTTTTGATTTGGCCAGTTCTATCAGTTCCTGTCCTTCATGAGTATGAACGGTGAACGGTTTTTCAACAATTACATTTTTGCCAGCGTTTAGAGCTGCTTTGGCATAATCGTAATGTGTATAGTTGGGCGTATTCACTATGATAAGGTCCAGCGATGCATCCTGCAACATTTCTTCCACGCTGGCATATACTTTCACGTCGGGGTACCGTTGCTGAGCTGTATGTTTACTTCTTTCCACTACGGCAGTGAATGAAAAGCCCGGATGTACATGAATGAACGGTGCGTGAAAAATATTACCAGACATCCCGTAGGAACAAATCCCTGCTTTGATAATCTTATCCATGAGTATTATGTTTTGAAGATGAAATTAAAACCAACTGCTTTTTTTGCTGCTCTTACCGCCAAGTCCCAGTGCTCCTAACAGACTACGGGTAATCATGTTAGCTGCAGTACGACCAACCTGCCGGGCAGCAGAACTGCTTAGCACTGTTTCCAGCATGCTCTTTTCCTCTTTCTGTTTTCCACCCTTTGCCGCAGGAGCTGCCGCCGCTGTTTTTTCAGCAGCTTCGTTCAGTTTGGCTGTCAGGATTTCGTAGGCACTTTCGTTATCAATTTCCTGGTTGTATTTCTTTGCCAGTTTAGATGAATTTACGAGTGTGTCTATTTCTGCAGCAGAAAGGATATCCATCCTTGAATGCGGAGATACCAGCATAGTAGCTGCCAGTGGAGTTGGTACCCCCTTTTCATTCAGGCAGGTAATGAGAGCTTCTCCAATACCTATCTGGGTAAGGAGGTCTTCTGTTTTATAGAAATCGGACAGCGGGTAGTTCTCTGCTGTCTGTTTGATGGTTTTCCTGTCGTTGGCAGTGAATGCTCGCAGTGCGTGCTGCACTTTGAGGCCGAGTTGTCCCAATACGGATGGAGGAACATCCATAGGGTTCTGTGTGCAGAAGAAGATGCCTACACCTTTGGAACGAATCAGTTTTATGATAGTTTCTATCTGTTGCAGTAGTGCTGTGCTGGCCTCCTGGAAAATGAGGTGAGCTTCATCGATAAACATCACCAGTTTGGGTTTGTCCAGATCGCCTTCTTCCGGTAGGGTGGCATATAATTCTGCCAGCAGGCTAAGCATGAATGTAGAGAACAGTTTGGGACGATCCTGGATATCTGCCACTCTTACAATGGATATCATACCGCGGCCATCATCGCTGATACGCATAAGATCTTCTACCTGGAAAGAGGTTTCACCGAAGAAGATGTCGGCACCCTGTTGTTCCAGTCCTATTACTTTGCGGAGTATGGTGCCGGCGGAGGTAGTAGAGATTTTACCGTACTCTTTTTCAAGTTCGGCTTTCCCTTCATCACTCACGTATTGTAATACCTTTTTGAAATCTTTGAGGTCAAGGAGGGGGAGTTTGGTATCGTCGCAATACTTGAAGATCATGGATACCAGGCCTTCCTGGGTATCATTCAGTTCAAGAATTTTAGAAAGGAGTACAGGTCCGAACTCACTAACGGTAGCGCGCAAACGGGCACCTTTTTCATTACTGAGGGAGAGTAGTTCTGTAGGATAAGCGGATGGTGCCCAGGTACCACCTATTTTCTGATAACGCTCATCTATTTTTGCATTTTGGGTACCGGCAGCGGCAATACCGCTGAGGTCTCCTTTAATATCCATGAGTAATACGGGTACGCTGGCATCACTGAGGCCTTCTGCAATTACCTGGAGTGTTTTGGTTTTACCGGTACCAGTAGCCCCTGCTATCAAACCATGACGGTTGAGTGTTTTCAAAGGAAGGGAGATATCTGCCCCACTTATCACTTCGCCATCCAGCATGGCACATCCCACTTTAAAATGCTCACCTTTAAAAGTATAGCCGTTCTGGATATTTTCCAGGAATGCTTCTTTAGTAGCCATGACAGAAATTTTTTATTGAAGATAAAAAATTTAATCACGAATGCTACTATAGATCTTCTTCCCGTTCCAGCATCAGGATAGCGCCCTGTGGTACAATAAAGTATTTTTCGCCCTGGTACATGACTTCTGTAGAGCCACTTACTAGAAATATGGCCAGATCGCCTTCTTTTGCCTGTAAAGGAATGTATTTTACTTTATCTTCTTCGGGCTTCCAGGACTCAGTATCTTCTGATGGTAATGGCAGAGCATATCCCGGACCTGTTTTGATGATATATCCCTGCTGGATTTTTTCCCTCTCCTGGAGGCCGGGAGGTAAATAAAGCCCGCTATCAGTCCGCTCATTGGGCGTTGATGGTTTTATCAGAACTCGATCTCCTACGACGATCAGCTTCTTCAATTTATTATCGGGTGTTAGATGTATGGCCATGATATAAGTACTATACTTCAACTAGTACAAAATGTGTGCAGTAGCGTGTATAATGCCAATATGGCACTATATTATTATATTTCAGACAGTTTAAAGGTATCACCTGCCCGGATACCCTTTTCTGTAATCTGTAGCTTACAACATTCTACCAGCGGATCATGTTCCAGGAACAGAACATATTGATTATCTGCTGCTTCCTGCAAAAAGCGTTTTTTCTCCTGCAGGGTTGTAAGTGGAAACATATCGTATGCCATTACATATGGGATAGGTATATGACCTATACTGGGCAGCAGGTCTGCCATGTAGAGGATAGTTGTATCTCCATATTGCAGCTGGGGCAGCATCATAGCATCGGTATGGCCATGAACAAAGCGGATCTGGATGTTATTGGTAAAAGAGATGTTTTCCCTTTGCTCGATAAATTTCAACTGACCGCTTTCCTGGATGGGCAGGATATTTTCTTTCAGAAAGGATGCTTTTTCACGTTCATTGGGTTGTGTAGCCCATTTCCAGTGATCCGGATTACTCCAGAAGGTGGCATTCCTGAAGGCAGGTACCAGCTTGTCGCCTTCCCGGATAATGCTACCTCCGCAATGATCAAAATGCAGATGCGTCAGGAAAACATCGGTGATATCATCCCGGTGAAAGCCATGTTTTGCCAGTGAGCTGTCCAGGGTTGCATCGCCGTGAAGATAGTAATGTCGGAAGAATTTCTCTTCCTGTTTGTTGCCAATGCCATTGTCTACCAGGATCAGACGGTTGCCATCTTCTATGAGCAGGCAGCGCATGGCCCAGGTACACATATTATTATCGTCTGCAGGATTCAGTTTCTGCCAGATGCTTTTTGGAACTACACCATACATGGCGCCACCATCCAGTTTAAAGAAACCCGTATCTATTGTGTAAAGTTTCATGGTTATACGTTTTTAAACGCCAGACCTTTCTGTTTTCTTAAAGCAGCAATAATGCAGATCACTCCCAGCACAAAGTAGAGCACCAGAGCCAGTACGGAATTACGCATACTACCTGTTAGTTCATGAATAAAACCGAAGGTAGTCATTCCTATTACGATAGCGATTTTCTCCGTTACATCATAATAACTGAAGAAAGAGGCGGTATCTTTTGTTTCCGGCATCAGCTTCGCATAAGTAGAGCGACTGAGAGATTGTACGCCACCCATTACAAGGCCTACACCCACTGCCAGCAGGTAGAAATCGTTTGCCGTTTGCATGCGATAGCCTGCAACACAGATGCCTATCCATAAGAAGATAACTCCTATCAGCACTGGCAGGTTACCAAAGCGGGTAGACAGGCGCGCGATGCCCCAGGCACCGGGAACTGCTACCAGCTGAATGACCACCACAGTGATGATGAGCATGGTAGAAGGCAGATGAAGTTCCTGACTGCCGAAGATCGTAGCGGCCATCATTACCGTTTGTACACCCATGCTGTAAAAGAAGAAGCCCCGAAGGAACATCTTTAGTACCGGCATTTGTTTTACCTGGGAATATACTTTACGTAATTCGGAAAAACCTTCTGTTAAGGCATTGCCTTTATGTTCATTTATAGTAGGTGTGGTAGCGGGGAGGCGGATAAATGTGATCTGTGCAAATCCGGCCCACCAGATGCCTACCAGTAAAAAGGTGATCAGTACTGCCTGTCCTTCACTGATGCCAAAAGGTTGTAATGCCACAAGAGCAAACCCTACCAACTGCAATAATACACTACCTATATAACCCATTGCATAACCTCTGGCACTGATACGGTCACGGTCTTCGAGCGAGGCTATTTCGGGCAGATAAGAATTATAGAATACCAGTCCGCCGCAATAGCCTAGTGTAGCCAGGATAAAACAGATTACACCGTATTCCACGTTCGCACCATTGAAAAAGTATAGAGCACTGCAGTTGATAGCACCCAGCCAGGTGAACATCATCAGGTATCTTTTTTTATTTCCTCTTGTATCTGCTATAGAGGAAAGAATGGGGGAGGCGATGGCTGCCACCAGGAAAGCAGCTGCCATGGCATAATCGTATAGTGCAGAATTGACAAAGTATTTTCCAAAGAAAGGAATCCGGTTGCCGTGGAAATGAGAACTGGTGGCACCGGTAAAATAAATAGGGAAAAATGTGGTGGTAATGACAAGGTTGTATACTGAATTTGCCCAGTCGTACATAGCCCAGCCGTTAATAACTTTTTTACTTGCAGTTTGCATATGCATCTCAAATTGTGGGGATGAATATACAATTAAAGGCTGAATACGTTACGCGTTAAGTATTTTTATAATCCTGGATATTGATATGGTTTGGGCACATGAAATATTCCTGTTCATCATTGGAGCTGACGATCATCATGCGGTTACCGCCATATTCGGTGATCAGTTGCTGGTAGAGCTGTGTGCCGGCGGCATCCAGATTGGTGCAGGGTTCATCCAGCAGGAGTACTGGCACATCTGAGAAGATGGCCAGGGCAAGTTTAAGTCGTTGTTTCATCCCGGAAGAGAAATAACGGATTTGTTTGTGCATGGATTTCTCGAGTCCTACCAGCGCGACTGCATCCTTTGGTTTTATGGCCGGGATGAATTGTTTAAACTGTAAATGAAACTGGAGGGATTCAGCGAGTGTGAACTCTTCTACAAGTTCAAGGTAGGGAGCGGCAATGGCACAATGCCGGAAAAACTGATCGGAGGGGATCAGTCTTTTCGACATTGTGCTATATAAAACGGAGCCTTCATTGTGATGAATATGTCCGCTGATTACCTGTAATAAAGTGGATTTTCCTGAACCATTGGGGCCCAGTATAGCATAGCGTTCGCCCTCATTAAAGGTGGCGGTTACCCGACGGAAAATCCAGTCGTAGTTGAAACGCTTACCTGCCTGGTCAAGAGTTATCTTCATTCGTCATTTGATAGAGAGGTATATCCTCTCATGATACCTCGTCCTGACTCACGGATGAATGATAAGATTTCATCTCTTTCATCAGTGGCAGGAAATTCTGCTTCAATAATGCTGATTGCTTTTGACAGCTTATATCCTTTTACGAATATTACGCGGTATATGTCCAGGATGTGGTTGATTTTTTCAAGAGAGAAACCTCTTCTTTTCAAACCAACGGAGTTCACGCCAACATATGATAATGGTTCGCGTGCAGCTTTCACATAGGGAGGAACATCTTTTCTTACCAGTGAACCACCGGTAACAAAGGCGTGTGCGCCAATTTTACAGAACTGCTGAACGGCTACCATTCCTGCCAGTACTACATGGTCGCCCACGGTAATATGTCCGGCCAGTGTAGTGTTATTGGAAAATACACAGTAGTTACCTACTTCGCAATCGTGCGCAATATGGCTGTAGGCCATGATCAGGCAGTTGTTGCCAATAACAGTTTTCTGTTTGTCTTTGGTACCTCTGTTGACGGTTACATATTCCCTGATAGTAGTGTTATCTCCTATCTCGGTAATAGTATCTTCTCCGGCAAACTTCAGATCTTGTGGAATTGCAGATATAACGGAGCCTGGGAAGATGCGGCAATTTTTACCTATCCGGGCACCATCCATGATAGTTACATTGGAACCAATCCAGGTGCCATCTCCGATCTCAACATTTTTGTGAATTACAGTAAAAGGATCGATTTTTACATTGGGCG
Source organism: Chitinophaga sp. CF118 (assembly GCF_900112615.1). Taxonomy (GTDB): domain Bacteria; phylum Bacteroidota; class Bacteroidia; order Chitinophagales; family Chitinophagaceae; genus Chitinophaga. Next base: position 313,316 of record NZ_FOMK01000005.1, read on the forward strand.
CCACTTTGGCGTCAGGGTGAATGTAAGTTAGCGGATGGATCATTGCTATTTTTTAGCGTCTCTAGTTTTTATGATTTGAGCAGTCAGGTCTCCTTCTGTCACTACCTTATTCCCTACGAATACAGTTCCTCGCATTTCTACAATTCCTCTCCTTATTGGGCTCAGCAATTCCATTTTCAGGATCATAGTATCTCCCGGGAAAACTTTTTGCTTGAACTTACAGTTGTCGATTTTGATAAAATAAGTATCATAATTCTCCGGATCCGGTACGGTGTTCAGTGCCAGGATACCACCACATTGTGCCAGTGCTTCTACCTGCAATACACCTGGCATTACCGGGTTATTGGGGAAGTGACCCTGGAAGAAATGCTCGTTAAAGGTGACATTTTTGATACCGATTACTGTCGAGTCGTTCAGATCAATGATCTTATCTACCAGCAGCATTGGATAGCGGTGAGGCAGGGTCCTTTCAATACGTGGCAGATCAAAGATCGGCGGTTTGTTAGGATCGTATACAGGCACATCTTTGATATGCTTGTTCTTCTTGATGTATTGCTTGATTTTACGGGCAAACTCCACGTTGGAAGCATGTCCCGGACGGTTGGCAATGATATGCGCTTTAATAGGATAACCTACGAGTGCGAGGTCTCCGATAACGTCCAGCAGTTTGTGACGGGCTGGTTCATTAGGGAAACGCAGTTGAATATTATTGAGAATGCCTTCCCGCTGCTCAACGCTGATATGCTCGCGTTCAAATACTTTGGCCAGGCGTTTCAGTTCTTCTTCACTTACCGGTTTATCCACGATTACGATGGCATTATTGATGTCCCCACCTTTAATCAGGTTATTGGAGATCAGATATTCCAGCTCATGAAGGAATACGAAAGTACGGCAGGGAGCCACTTCCTTTTTGAAATCAAGGATACTGTTCAGGTTCGCATGCTGCGTACCTAATACAGGAGAATTAAAATCTATTAAAGTAGTGATACGGTAATCAATAGCAGGTAATGCTACCATTTCCACATTCTTCTTATCATCATAGAATGTGATATTCGTATCTATGGAATAATATACTTTTTTGGCGTCCTGCATAGCCACACCTACTTCATCGAGAATTTCAACGAAAGGCTGTGAACTACCGTCCATGATAGGAATTTCAGGACCATTGATTTCGATCAGCACGTTATCTACACCGGTGCCTACGAGGGCTGCCATCACATGTTCAATAGTACTAACGCGGGCGCCGTTGTATTCAAGAGTAGTACCGCGGGCGGTATCTACTACGAAATCCACATCGGCTTTCACTATAGGCTGGTCTGGCAGATCTATACGCTGAAACTTAATACCAGAACCGGGAGGAGCCGGTTTGAGGGTCATGTTTACATGGGCTCCTGTGTGCAAGCCTACACCCGATATAGTAACAGGGGCATTTATCGTGTGTTGACTTTGCGACTGTTGATTCTCCATATTCTTATATAACTGTGTTTATCCTAACAATACCAATTAAACACCTTCCCGCACGGAAAGCAATTGTTTTACCATGTCTTCCAATTCCTTAACGCGTTTGTCAAGATCGGGCAAATTTCTAAAAATTGCCTGACTTTTTAAGGAACTTTTATAATCAAATGCAGGAGAACCCATTAAAGCAGTATTGGGATCTGTTACAGATTTAGATAAACCACTCTGCGCATTAATCTTGGTGCCATCAGCCAGATGGATATGTCCTACAAGACCTACCTGGCCACCAATTACGCAATTCTTACCGATTTTGGTACTGCCGGATACACCGGTCTGTGCCGCTATAACTGTGTTGGTATCTACATCTACGTTGTGTGCTACCTGGATCAGATTGTCCAGTTTAACCCCCTGACGGATAATAGTAGAACCCATTGTAGCTCTGTCTATAGTGGTATTGGCACCTATTTCAACATCATCGTGAATAATTACATTTCCTATCTGTGGTACCTTTTTATAAGTACCATCGGGCTGAGGTGCAAACCCAAAGCCATCACCACCTATCACACAACCTGCATGCAGGATCACTCTTTTACCCAATACACAGTTGTCGTACACTTTTACACCGGGAAAGAGGGTGCTATCATCATTTACGGTCACGTTATCTCCCAGATATACGCCGGGGTAGATCTTTACATTATTGCCAAGCACAACATTTTCACCGAGATATGCAAAAGCACCAATGAAAACATTCTGTCCTGTTTTTACGGATGCCGGAATATGAGAAGGTTGCTGGATACCAGTTTTATTACTTGTCATCTGCTTGTATTTTTCAAGCAGGAGCGCAAAAGCACTGTAAGCATCCTTTACCCTTATCAGGGTAGATTTTACAGGCCGTTCAGTTTCCAGACTCTCATTTACTATCAGTATGGAAGCATTTGTAGTATAAATGAACTCTTCGTATTTAGGATTGGCAATGAAACTGAGCATCCCCTCACCGGCCTCTTCAATCTTGGCGATGTTGCTCACTTTTACGTCCGGGTTGCCTTCCAGCTTACCATCCAACATGGTAGCCAATTGTAATGCGCTAAACTGCATAGTTATAAATTGATATAGTTACCTAAGCTTTGTCTTTAACGGCGCCTAGATTTTAGGATGACAAATGTAGAATTTTTTTACGGGTATAGCCAGTGTATGGCTTACCAGTGCATTCTCGATAGAGGAAATGTCTTTCACAGTCCCGTCTTTGAATAGAATATTAATCTTTTCTGTATTAATATTATATGCGCTCAGGCTGGCCATTCCAGTAAAAACAAAGTAATCCAAATCCTTGCCAGTTATACCGTATTGCTCTTCCACCCGTTGTTTCCATTGCTGAATAGTTGTTGCACCAAAATCCACATTACTAAGCATGCATTTAAATAAATGCCTGTTTATAAGCCAGTTACAGAGAAGGGAGAGTACTTTGTCTTCATGTTGTACCCACACCTTGATCGCCCCCATAATATCATAGTCATCCAGTAGACAGAACTTCTGGAGACAGGTTGGTTCTTCTTCAAAGTTAGCCGCAGTGACGGTATTGTACAGAAAATACTGCAAAGCAGGAGAGGCAAAGAGTTCTACCCCCTTTGATGCCAGTTCTTTTGCTCTCCGCAGGATATTTACCAGCATATTCTCCGCGCTGAGCACGGTTTTATGCAGATAAACCTGCCAATACATCAATCGGCGGGCTACAATGAACTTTTCTATTGAATAAATCCCTTTTTCCTCCACCATTAACTCACCATTATGCACGGTGAGCATTTTTATAATACGGTCGTAGCCTATTACTCCCTCTGATACTCCGGTATAAAAGCTATCCCGGTTCAGATAATCCATTCTGTCAACGTCCAGCTGGCTCGAAACCAGCTGATGTAAAAAAGTTTTATGATAACGCCCGTTAAAGATATCTATTGTTAATGTTAATGCCCCATCCATCTCCTTATTCAACTCTTTCATCAGCCACTGGCTGATTTTTTCATGGGATACGCCTTCTATAATACCGTTTTCCAGGGCATGGGAATAGGGCCCATGACCTATATCATGGAGCAGAATAGCCATTTTGGCAGCAATTTCCTCTTCCTCCGTAATATCTACTCCTTTACTTTTCAGTTCTGCCAATGCACAACTCATCAGGTGAAAAGCCCCCATGCTGTGGTGGAAACGGGTATGCATTGCACCTGGGTATACCAGATGAGCCAATGCCATCTGATGAATCCGGCGTAAACGCTGGTAGTAAGGATGTGAAATTAAGGTAAAGATTAGTGGATGATCTATCGTAATGAAGCCATACACCGGATCGTTTACAATTTTACGCTTGCGTTCTGCCATTTACCGTTTCTCCTTTAGCTTAGCAAAGCTACGTTAAGGATTTATTATCTGTAACTTTTTCTAATGTATAGACGATGGAGAATGAAAGTTCCCCTATTTTCTTCTCATTTTTCCCCTTTTCGTAATTTTATGATTAAAAATACTAATATTTGAATATTATAAAGAAACCCAAGTGCTTTTTAACAATTAATTGTGCCTCAATTGGCTATGGGAAACGGTTTTTGACCAAATAGAATGTTAACTTGAGTAAATTGGACCTTAAATTTCACCATATCATAATATTATACTTGCATGAGTCAAATAAATATACTCTGGGTTGATGACGAAATAGAATCTTTGAAATCGCAGATCATGTTCCTTGAGAATAAGGGGTACAAAGTGTCTGCGCTGACCAATGGTTATGATGCACTGGAATTTCTGAAAGAGAAATCCCTGATAATAGATGTTGTGTTGCTGGATGAGTCAATGCCTGGGATTACAGGGTTGGAAACATTGGCCAAGATCAAAGAAATAGATCAGCAGATCCCCGTGGTGATGATCACAAAAAATGAGGCAGAGAACGTGATGGATGAGGCTATCGGCTCACAAATCACTGATTACCTGATTAAACCTGTAAATCCAAACCAGGTATTACTATCGCTTAAAAGAATTATAGATAATAAACGACTGGTGGCCGAAAAGACCACTACCGCCTATCAGCAGGAGTTCCGCTCCCTGTTCATGGCATTGAGCTCCAACCCGGATCATAACCAGTGGATGGACATTTATAAGAAACTGGTTTACTGGGAAATGGAGATGGCCAAGACAAACAGCCCGGAAATGCTGGAAGTTCTTAACATGCAAAAGGCAGAAGCGAATACAGAGTTTGCCAAATATATAGGCCGCAATTATGCCAGCTGGGTAGGCCCAAAGAGTAAAGATGCGCCTGTGATGTCGCATACCCTGTTCCAGGAAAAAGTAGTACCGAACCTGGACAGCGAAGTGCCTAATTTCTTTATTATTATAGATAACCTGCGGCTGGACCAGTGGAAAGCTATCATGCCCATCTTCATGGAATCTTTCAGGCTGGTGAATGAAGATACTTTTTACAGCATCCTGCCCACTTCCACCCAATATAGCCGTAATGCCATATTTGCAGGTATGCTACCAATAGATATTGAACATGACTTCCCGGAACAATGGAAGAATGATGATGAAGATGGGGGCAAAAACCTGCATGAGGAAGAGTTTTTCGCGGATCAGCTATACCGCCTGAAAATGGATACCCGCTTCTCTTATACTAAAGTGACCACACACAACGACGGCCAGCACCTGGTAAACAATATTCATAACCTGATGGCATATCCGATCAATGTGATCGTGTATAATTTTGTGGATATGCTCAGTCATGCACGTACAGAAATGGAAGTACTGAAAGAACTGGCAGGGGATGAGGCTTCTTACCGGTCTATTACCGCCAGCTGGTTTGAACATTCTCCATTGCACCAGGCATTGAAACGCATTGCGGATAAGAAAATCAATATTATTTTGGCTACAGATCACGGAAATGTGCGTGTGAAAACACCGGTAAAGGTGATCGGCGATAAACAAACAACAACAAATCTGCGTTACAAACACGGACGTAACCTGAACTATAATGATAAGGAAGTCCTTGCCTTCCGTGACCCGCGTGAAGCCGGACTGCCAAGACCAAACGTCAACTCTTCCTATATCTTTGCAAAGGAAGATGGCTATCTGTGTTACCCGAATAATTATAATTATTTCGCGAATTTCTACCGTAATACTTTTCAACATGGAGGTATTTCCCTGGAAGAAGTAATTGTGCCAGTAGCAAGACTGGTGAGTAAGTAGTGAACTACTTGAAGCGATTCCTTATTTTTGCTGCATGAACTTTAAAGTCACACCGAATAACCTGGTACGTCTTGAAAAGATCTTTAGCGAGATCAAGTATGAACTGCGTTTTGAAAAAGGTACGTTCAACTCGGGCTACTGTGTGCTGGAACATAAGAAAGTGGTGGTGGTCAATAAATTCCTGAACCTGGAAGGACGTATCAATTCCCTGCTGGATATATTATCCACCATGCAGATAGATGAAACGTTGCTGACAGCAGAATCACTGAAGTTATACCGGCAAATAGTGGATAACAGAAATGCAGCTCAGGCAGCAGAAGCGGCAGAAGAAATAGCGGAAGCCGCTGCTACAGAGGCTGCCGCTGCCAGTAATAAAGCAGTGGAAATGGCAGCCCGGGAATCTCAGGCGGCTAGTGATGATGTAGAAACAGCTACTACGGAAAGTACAAGCCAGGAATCTCAGGCGGCCAGTGACGATGTAGAAACAGCTACTACAGAAAGTACAAGCCAGGAATCTCCGGCGGCTAGTAATGATGTAGAAACATCTACTACAGAAACTACGAGCCAGGAATCTCCGACGGCCAGTGATGATGTAGAAACATCCTCTACAGAAACGATAACCCACGAATCTCCGGCAGATGAAGAATCTGCAAAGGAAAAACCTTCACCTGAACAATCATCAGAGAATTGAAAATAACTTTTCTAGGAACAGGAACCTCCCATGGAGTACCGGTAATAGCCTGTGGCTGCCAGGTTTGTACTTCAACCAGTTCAAAAGATAAACGGTTGCGCAGCAGTATTATGGTATCTGAAACAGGAGCCGGAAACATTGTGGTAGATACAACACCGGATTTTCGCTACCAGATGTTGCGGGAAAACGTAAAACACCTTGAAGCGGTACTGATCACTCATTCTCATAAAGATCATATTGCCGGGATGGACGATATCCGTGCGTTCAATTATTTTCAGAAACGATCTATAGACATTTATGCCAGTGTATTTTCACAGGAAATAATCATACGGGAGTTTTCCTATGCATTTGCAGAACATAAATATCCGGGTGTTCCGGAAATGAACCTTAAAACAATTGATGGTAGCCCCTTTGATGTGAACGGACTGACCATCCTGCCTGTAAAGGTGATGCACCACCAGATGCCTGTACTGGGCTTCCGGTTTGGTGACTTCACCTATATAACGGATGCCAACTTCATTTCAGAAGAGGAAAAAGAGAAAATCCGTGGTTCTAAAGTGTTGGTGCTGAATACGCTGCGAAGGGAAAAACATATTTCTCATTTTACACTGGACGAAGCCATTGCTTTAACCCGTGAACTGGCTATTCCCCAGGTATATTTTACGCATATCAGCCACCAGCTGGGTCTGCATGATGAAGTTTCGGCAGAACTGCCTCCCGGTATGGCTTTGGCTTATGATGGGCTGGAAATAGAGCTATAATTAACTAAGAATAATAACGATCCTGATCTGATTACCAACTGGATATTGAACGATAATTAACTGGTTATTAACTGAACTTTTTTTATTTATGCCATAACTTGCCGCCCTTTAGCAGTTAAGTTAACCCATGAAGCAGACATTTTGGAAAACATACTTTTCCTTTTCCCGGCAGGAAAGACTTGGTATTACCACATTGCTGGTTTTAATCAGTATCTGTGTTTCCATACCTGCTGCATGGGAATATTATTATCCCCCGGTTATTGCAGACGATGATACTCTTGCACAGGCATGGATGCCTTTACAAACAACTGATGTTGTGAAAACAGCACCTGCAACAAAGGGGATTTTGTTCAGTTTTGATCCTAATAGATTATCAGAGCAAGGCTGGATAAAACTGGGAGTGGCTCCCCGTAATATACAAACGATACTGCACTATCGCGCAAAAGGCGGGGTATTCAGGAAAAAGGAAGACCTGCTGCGGATTTATGGTTTTCCGTCAGATATGTTCGCGAAACTGGCTCCTTATATACAAATCACAGTCCCTGAACGGGATTCGCTGAGCAGATCTGAATACAGAACCCAGGCTATAAAATGGGAGCGCGAGCGGGTAGTGACGAAAGCACGTGTGATTGATATAAATGAGGCAGATTCTGCCGTATGGGAATCCCTGAATGGAATAGGACCAGTGCTTGCAGGCCGCATTATACGATTCAGAGATAAGCTGGGCGGCTTTTATGACATCAGCCAGGTAAGAGAAACATACGGTTTGCCAGATAGCACATTTGTGAAAATTCAAGCTTCGCTGCAATTGAATAAGGTTTCACTAAAATTTCTTGATATCAACCATCTGGATGAGCGGTCTTTGGCCCAACATCCATACATACACTACAAACTGGCGCGTCTGATAGTACTGTATCGCAATAGCAACGGGCCTTTCAAACAGGCTGATGAGCTTCTTGCCATACCATTGGTAGATGATAAGATTTATCGTAAACTTGAACCATACATCAAAACAATAAATTAAAGTCCCCATTATGAACTTTGAGCCTACAGAAATGCAGCAACAGATCACACAGGTGATCCGCGACTTTGGCAAAACGCACATTCAACCAAACGTACTGGAATGGGACGAAACCCAGACATTTCCGGTGCAATTATTCAAACAGCTGGGAGAACTGGGATTAATGGGCGTACTCGTACCAGAACAATACGGTGGCAGCGGACTGGGATACCTGGAGTATGTTACCGTAATAAGTGAGATCTCCAAAATCTGTGGAGCTATCGGACTAAGTGTAGCTGCACATAATTCCCTGTGTACAGGCCACATATTACAGTTTGGAACAGAAGAACAGAAACAGCAATACCTGCCCAAACTGGCCAGTGCAGAATGGATAGGCGCCTGGGGACTAACAGAACCCAACACCGGCTCTGATGCAATGAACATGAAATGCGTAGCCCAAAAGGATGGTGATGAGTGGGTATTGAATGGTACCAAATGCTGGATCACGCATGGTAAAAGTGGAGACCTGGCCGTAGTAATTGCCCGTACCGGGAATGTACGTGACAGTCATGGAATGAGCGCCTTTGTGGTAAAAAGAGGCACACCAGGCTTCAGCGGTGGCAAGAAAGAGAATAAACTGGGGATGAGAGCTTCTGAAACCGCAGAAATGATCTTTGATAATTGCCGCATACCAGCAGCGAATATGCTGGGGAAACCGGGAGACGGCTTTATTCAGTCCATGAAAGTACTGGATGGTGGCCGCATCTCGATTGCTGCATTGTCACTCGGTATTGCCAAAGGTGCTTATGAAGCAGCCCTGAAATACTCTAAGGAGCGTTATCAGTTTGATCAGCCAATTTCCAAATTTCAGGGTATCTCCTTTAAACTGGCAGATATGGCTACGGAGATTATGGCTGCAGAACTGCTCACCATGCAGGCAGCAGCAGGTAAAACGCAGGGCAAGAAAGTAACACAACATGCTGCTATGGCAAAGTATTATGCGTCTGAAGTGGCGGTGAGAGCTGCCAATGAAGCTGTGCAGATCTTTGGCGGATATGGTTATACGAAAGATTTTCCGGTAGAGAAGTTTTATCGTGATGCCAAGTTGTGTACTATTGGTGAAGGCACATCAGAAATACAAAAGCTGGTTATTGCCAGAGAAGCATTGAAATAACTTTTTAGCTATATAATACAATTTGGATGATCCGGTTCTGTTAAGGACCGGATCTTTTTTTTAATTGTCCATAAATACACCTGCTGTCCATAAATACACCTTATCCGCCGTGATGCTTAGGTGAAACGCAATGAATCTGATAAGGAGGAGAGGGGTTTTAGCACTAACAAAAAGGGGGAGGTATGACCCGGGCATGGATTGTAATTGTCCATAAATACACCTTGTCTGCCGTGATGACCCGGTGAAGCACAATAAAGACCAGATCTAAAATCACATCCCAAAGCTAAATCAGGGAACTAAACAGGCAGACGCAGTGTATTTACGGACAATTACAATCACACTTTATCAGCAGTTCTATATACTTTCCCCGGTTAACAAGAGAAAACACTGTCAACTATCAATACGTATAGCTAAATATGTTAGTAACAACACACTTAAAATTAGTAGAAAGCGCAAATTTATAACCCCAATAACTTTTTTAAAACTTCTTATCTTTCAGTACATAAAACCATGTCATGAATTTTGCAGAGCAATTACATCAGATGTACCCTAAGGCAGATGCCATTCCGGCTCAATATCAGCTGCCCGCGGAAGTTCACCAGCGGGAGTATTTATCTGGCGGTGAAATGAAACCCTGGAACGGAGATGTACATACGGTACTCTCACCCATTTGTATACAAACAGCCGAAGGACTTCAAAGGAAAGTAATCGGTTCCTATCCCCTGGCCGGACAAGAAGAAGCTATAGCAGCCATGGATGCTGCGTTGCTGGCATATAATGATGGCCGTGGAGAATGGCCTACCATGCCTGTTGCCGAAAGAATTGCCTGTATGGAGAAATTCACAGGTAAGATGATCGAAAAAAAGGAGGAAGTGGTAAGGTTAATTATGTGGGAGATTGGAAAGTCTTATGGAGATTCCGTTAAAGAATTTGACCGTACCATAGAGTATATTAATAGTACAATTGATGCATTGAAGGATCTTGACCGTAATTCCAGCCGTTTTGAAATAGAGCAGGGAATTATCGGGCAGATCCGCCGGTCGCCATTGGGTGTGGTACTTTGTATGGGACCGTTCAACTATCCGCTTAATGAAACGTTTACCACGTTGATTCCCGCACTTATTATGGGGAATACGATCCTTTTCAAACCTCCGAAGCATGGTACTTTATTGCACTATCCATTGCTGGAAGCATTCCGTACCTGCTTTCCAAAAGGCGTTGTAAATACTATTTACGGACGTGGTAATGTGATCATTGCACCATTAATGGAATCCGGTAATATCAATGTACTGACCCTGATAGGCAGCAGCAAAGTGGCCAACCAGCTGAAGAAGATGCATCCTAAAGTGAACAGGTTACGTGCTATTCTGGGACTGGATGCCAAGAATGCCGCTATTATCACTGATAAGGCCGATCTGGACCTTGCTGTGAAAGAATGCGTGCTGGGATCATTATCGTTTAATGGTCAGCGTTGTACAGCTATTAAGATCATTTTTGTGCATAAACTGGTGGCAGATGCTTTCCTGGAAAAGCTGAGTGCAGCTGTTGGGAAGCTGAAACCGGGCATGCCCTGGGAAAAGGATGTGTTCCTGACGCCGCTGCCTGAGCCACAGAAACCTGCTTATTTAAAGGAATGTATTGAAGATGCGCTGGCTAACGGAGCGAAGGTGATGAATGAAAACGGAGGTACTATTTTTGAATCTTTTGTATATCCGGCAGTGTTATACCCGGTGAACGAAAAGATGAAGCTGTATAGGGAAGAGCAGTTCGGACCAGTTATTCCGGTATTGCCTTTTGATGATATAGAAACGCCGATAGAATACCTGATTCATTCTGATCATGGTCAGCAGGTGAGCCTGTTCTCCAATGATGCCGATGAACTGGCATCACTGATAGATCCGCTGGTGAACCAGGTGAGCAGAGTAAATATCAACTGTCAGTGTCAGCGTGGCCCGGATATTTTTCCATTTACCGGTCGCAAGGATTCTGCAGAAGGTACATTAAGTGTTCCGGATGCATTGCGTGCATTTTCTATTCGCACAATGGTGGCAGTAAAGCAAACAGAAGAGAATAAAAAATTGTTGAATAAGATCATAAGTGACCAGAAATCTAACTTTTTGTCAACAAAATATATCTTTTAAGCAAGATACTATTAGGTTGAAAAAGAGAGATACGGGATTATTAACTAATTATTTAACCATTCGTAAATTTGATAATGTATTGTAATTGATTGTTTTTTTTACGAAAAAAATGAGTATTAACCCGTTAGTGTGATGGAATATTCAATGAAGAACGTTAAATTTGGGTTAATTCATCACTCTTTACCATTTATCAACCTTCAACAAGTCAGACACTCGAAAAATTTCTACGCAAAAAAAAGCATCCTCTCAACCAGGATGCTTTTTACTTTAGTGCAATTGTGCATGTAATGCCTGCACAGTCAATATTTTCTAGTGTTCGAGGAAGTCGTTCTCTTTGTTGCTTTCGCCAGCTCTCTTTTCAATATCATTAAACCATTTCTCCACTGTACCAGCCAGAAAGCTTGGTACTTTACCACTTACATATTCTTTTAGTATTTCGAAAGTTTTTACTGCCTGCTCATTAGTAAGGCCAGCTTTGTCTTTTAATTCTTGTAACAGATCCATAATTTAATAGCTTGAGGATTAAAGGTACTGAGAATTGAAAAAAGGAGGAAATAAATGGCTGATGATCAGTAAGAGCAGATATACGTATTATGTATATTATTAATTTGATTATATTTGTAGGAACCTACACCCTATATCTCATGATCATATATGGACATAATAACTATTGCAGAAAGAAGGTACAGCTGCATGAAGTTGGTATTTTCACTTCAGAGTCAGATATCAGGCATTTTGAACTGACACAGCGATACGCCCATCTTTATTGGATCCCATTCTTCCCATTTGAGTTATCCTGGAGCGCGAGGTCAAGAGACGGGAAGTTGTATAAGATCAATCCGGCACTGGAGCAGCGGCTCAATGCCATCCCTTATTCCTGGACTTCTGGTCTGGCCGCTTTTGCGGGCCCGCTTTTAATCATAGCCGGGTTTATTTTCTTTTACTTTTACAATATGTATGACAGCTATGCCAGTCGCGTAAGGTATGAAGCACGCATAGAAAAAGAGTATGAAGAAAAAGAAGGAATGATCATGCATCCTGCTACCGAAGATTATTATCGGTTTTCCGGTGAGCGGAGACAATATGCGAAGGTGATAGGAGCAAACGACAAAGCAGTATTACTGTCTGCAGCTGTAATGGAACCAAGAACAAGCGAAGTGCCTGAGATAATGGCATTACTTGAAGACACTACTAAGAACTTTCCACCGGTATGGGTGAATAAAAGTACGCTGAAGAAAATGGCAGACAACAAAAATCGCTTTGATACCACATTATTCGGATTGGGCACTTTTCATCTGGAAGAGATCAAAAGGTTGGGAGAGCCTGTACTGACATATTCACTCATGGGTGCTGCCGGATCGATGTTTGATTTTAAATTGAAAAATGAGGGAGAACTTGTCTATTTCACGGCTATAGATAAAATGAAGACAGATGTGACATTTGGCGGATCAATGCCGGATACCTGTATCTATGGAGATGATATCAATTTTAATGTGACGTTTCCTGATAAAAACAGTTATGGAGAATTTGCATTTGCGATCACCTGTGAGGACAGAAAACATAATATTTATAAATACCTGATAACGGGAAAAGGATTTCCGGATCATTCAGTTGTTATAACCAAACAACTGTAAAAGGGAGATATCAATTCAATTGTTATTAATCATAACAATAACGGGACAACTGTAAAAGAGAAATATCTTAAAAGAATAGGGTGTACCATCATTGATGATACACCCTATTCTTTTATTAAGGATCTTATATCTTATGCTACTTTCAGCTGCACCAGTGTTGACTTGCCTAATTTCTCTTCTGCGTATGCTCTTGTAAGTACAAAAGTTTTTTCATTGGAAGAAGGCAGGTTGAACATGGCTTCACTCAGCACCACTTCACAGATGGAACGGAGACCACGTGCACCCAGTTTATATTCCAGTGCTTTTTCTACGATGTAGTCAATAGCGCTGTCTTCTATGGAGAATTCTATGTTCTCTACCATGAAGAGCTTCTTATATTGCTTTAACAGGGCATTTTTAGGCTCTGTAAGGATCGCTTTCAGTGCTTCGGTATCCAGAGTATTCAGATAGGTAACTACAGGTAAACGGCCCAGCAATTCAGGAATAAGACCAAAAGCTTTCAGATCCTGTGAGTTGATATAACGCAGGATATGTTTTTTGTTTTCTTCTTCTTTTTCTTTGTTGACAGTGAACCCGATAGAGTGCGTCTGGATTCTGCGGCTGATGATTTTATCTACCCCATCAAAAGCTCCACCACAAATGAACAGAATGTTCTGGGTATTTACTTTGATCAGTTTCTGTTCTGGATGTTTACGACCGCCCTGTGGAGGTACCAGCGCTTCTGTACCTTCCAGGAGCTTCAATAGGCCCTGTTGTACACCTTCGCCGCTTACATCGCGGGTGATAGATGGATTATCGCTTTTACGGGCAATTTTATCTATCTCATCAATATATACGATACCACGCTCTGCAGCTTCCACGTCATAATTACATACCTGCAGCAGGCGGGTCAGGATACTTTCCACATCTTCACCTACATAACCTGCTTCTGTGAATACAGTAGCATCTACGATGGTAAAGGGCACATTCAGCAAACGTGCGATGGATTTAGCCAGCAGGGTTTTACCTGTACCGGTTTCGCCCACCATGATAATATTGGATTTTTCAATTTCCACATCATCATCACCAACTTGCTGATTCAGGCGTTTGTAGTGATTATATACGGCTACTGCCAGAATCTTTTTAGCATCATCCTGGCCAATTACGTATTCGTCCAGGAATTTCTTTATTTCCACCGGCTTAGACACTTTGGGTACAAAGTGGGAAGGCGCTTTTTTGCCTGCTTGCTGAAATAGCTCCTGCTCTATGATTTCCTGAGCATTTGCTACGCAGTTCTCACATATGTGGCCTTCTGCACCAGCAATCAGTATCTGCACTTCATCTTTAGAGCGGTTGCAAAATGAGCAACGTATTTTGGACTCTTTCATAGCTTACAAATGTACGATAAAAGGGGCAAAGGAAGAAGGGAAAAAGGGTACTCCGCATAGTACACGGTGCCCTTTTTCCCTTCTTATCTTCTTTTGAATTAAATATTATTGAGGATTATTTTCCTGCTGTTTTCTTGGGTGCTTGCTCAGTACGTCATCAATGATGCCATACTCTTTAGCTTCGTCAGCAGTCATCCAGTAATCACGGTCAGAGTCCTTTTCCACTTTCTTAACGGGCTGGCCGCAATGACCGGCAATGATTTCGTTCAGTTCTTTTTTCAACTTAACGAACTCACGTGCTGTGATTTCGATATCGGATGTTTGTCCTTCTGCTCCACCATGAGGCTGGTGAATCATTACTCTTGCATGTTTAAGAGCAGTACGCTTGCCTTTTGTACCAGCTACCAGCAATACGGCACCAAAAGAGGCTGCCATACCTGTACAGATAGTTGCTACATCAGGAGCGATGATCTGCATGGTATCATAGATACCTAAACCTGCATAAACGCTACCACCGGGGCTGTTGATATACATCTGAATATCACGGGTACGGTCTGTAGATTCCAGGAACAACATCTGAGCGGTAACGATATTCGCTACATAGTCATTCACGGGATCTCCCATGAAAATGATACGATCCATCATCAGACGAGAGAAAACGTCCATTATTGCCATATTCATTGGGCGTTCCTCAATGATATTTGGTGTTAAGGCGTTAATCTGATGACGCGTATAGCTATCTACTACCAGGCTGCTGATCCCTCTATGCTGGATGGCATATTTCCTGAATTCGTTATTAATGTTCATGATGATGATGTTTATTGGGTAATTTAGCAAATTCTTCGGCGGTAATTTCCTCCTGCTTTACATTTACCTTATTTTCTGCCCAGTCAAACAGTTTTTGCGTCACCATTTCACGATAGGTTTGATCCACAAATTTCTCATCCTGCAGCAAGCGCTCCAGGTAGCTATCCAGCCAGTCAGCACCATCAGTAGCTGCAGCGCCACCAAAATAGCCCATAACTTTCTGTTTGGCGCTTTCTTTGAGTTCATCAAAGGAAACATCCAGTTGATTTTCGCGGATCAGTTTATCGCTGATGAGTGTCCAGCGCAACTGATGATCAAAACCAGGATATTCTTTGTCAGCCTCTTCGGCGGTTTTTGGTTTTTCACCGCCGGTTTGCAGCCAACGTTTCAGAAAATCTTTGGGCAGTTCTATAGGCGTTTCGTGAACCAGCACTTCGAATAATTCGTTGTGCAAATGGTTCCTGCTTTCGGAATCCCAGTATTTTTCTATTTCTGATTGCAATTTTTCACGGAAAGCTTCTTCAGTAGTGATGCTATCTGCAGGATAGATCTCTTTGAAGAATTCTTCATTCAGCTCTCTCTTTTCTATCAGACCCACTTTGGTAACAGTGAGTTTGAAGTATTTCTGTGCAGCTTCTTTATCGTGTTCGTCAAAACCAAGATCTTTCAGAATCCATCCCAGTTTGTCGCCCTCAAAAGAAGTAGCCAGCTGGAATACGATAGTGTCGCCATTTTTCTTACCCTGCAGTTGTGCCTGGATTGGGGAAGAAAAATATTTTAACAGGAGAGAGTTGTCTTTTTTGATACCACCTTCTATCACATTGCCCTGTGCATCACTTTCTTCGAATTCTACGTTCAGCACGTTTTCTTCAGAAGTGATTGTTTCAGGCTCGCTCATTTTACCACCCTTCATCTGTAAACGCTCAACTTCTTCGTTGATCATTTCAGGAGTAGCTTTTATTTTATAGCGGGTGAGAGTAGTTTTGCCTGCTTCCAGGGGAGTAACACTGAAAGCTGGTTTCAGACCAACTTCAAAACCGAAGTTGTAATCAGCTGGTTGGTACTGATCAAAATTCTTACTGTCACTATCCAGTGGCAGGGGTTGTGCGAAGATCTCGAGTTTTTCGCTCTGCAGGTATCCGGTGAGCTCTTTTTCTACAGTTTTAAGTATTTCATCTGCAAAAATGGCCTGGCCATGCATCTTCTTCACCATTCCTACGGGCACCATGCCTTTGCGGAATCCTGGTATATTGGCGGTTTTGCTGAGTTGCTTTACTGCTTTGTCAAAATTCGGAAGATAATCTTCCTGGCTCACTTTCACAGTGATCTTATCATTCAATAAACCGATGTTTTCTCTGGTAACGGTTGCCATAATAGTTTTAAATGTTCTTGTATGAAGCAATAATAATTCCTTGTTTGAAATTTCTGCCATGAAGTCACAAAGGCACGAAGGAATGGCAGCTATGTGGGAGTTACTTGGTGACTTAGCGCCTAAATGGCAAAGTTCGATCGTAAGCTATGAGTTAAAACGCTGAATGCAGAAGGCTTCATCTAATTATGTTTATAGCATTTTAAATTCAGCGTTCTGCATTCAGCATTCTGTGCGGGTGGAGGGACTCGAACCCGCATACCGTGAGGCACCAGATCCTAAGTCTGGCGTGTCTACCAATTTCACCACACCCGCGATCCTATTTATAAGAGCTGCCTTTTCAGTATTTAAATATGCCGAAAAAGGTCTGCAAAGGTATTATAATTTATCGATTAAAAAAATGTGCTTTGGAGATTTTTGAAAATCGATGTATTGTAAATTATTATATATCAACTCCTGTTACAATCCTTTTAAAAGCGAAGCCAGTTGCACAGAGAAGGCATGGGTATATATAAGTTGCGGATCCAGTGTGGGATCAAGGATTCACGGGCAGGCAAACTCTTAATCCAGAAATGGTAATTTACTATCAGAAAAGTGGGCTAATACTGGTCAGATATACTTCAAAAAGGCTGTAAAAAGGCCGTAAACAGTGAGGGGACGGGTTTTAGATTCGGTCATCCTTCGTTCATCCTTCGTTAAAAGACGTAGGATGAACGAAGGATGAGCCTTTTTACTAGCTTTTTACTGATTGTATATTACCTGTTTTATTAGGATAGTATCTGAAGATAAGGAATACATTAAGTATTATTACAAGCGAAGCGCCTATACATACCGCAGGCCATCGTCCAATATTCCAGAGTAAAAACCCAAGGGCAGAACCACTGGCTCCTCCTATAAAGGTTGTTGTCATAAATACCGTATTAAAACGATTGCGGGCTTCCGGCAGAATGGAATAAATGATTGTCTGGTTGATGATCTGTGCGGACTGATGTCCTACATCCAGCAAAATAATACCCACCAACAGGAGGAAAATTCCACTGCCTGTAAAATAGAAAGCAGCAAAGCTGATCAGTTCACATATCAGTCCTATGAGAATAGTTTTCCCGGGATCCCGCCCATAGCTGATTTTGCCTACCAGCGGTGCTGCCAGTGCTCCTGCTGCTCCTGCAATGCCAAAGAGACCGATCTCTGAAGATTTGAAGCCAAAAGGCGGTGCAGAAAGAAAAAGTACCATCGTTACCCAGAAAGCACTGACTACTGCAAAAGATAAGGCATTGGATAAAGCGGCAAGACGTAATGCCGGCTGGGTTCTGGCATAATGAGCCACAGATGCCATCAGTTCTTTATAGTTTCCGGAAAAGGCAGGTGTGCTGGTAGGAAAACGAAGCCACATTAATCCCAGCAGTACCGAACAGATCCCGGCTGCAATCAGGTACATTTCCCTCCATCCGTAAAGGGTGCCAATGGCTCCGCTTAAAGAGCGGGAGGCAAGGATGCCGACCAGTAATCCTGCCATAACGGTGCCGATAACGCTGCCTCTTTTATGTTCAGGTGCCATACTGGCTGCCAGCGGCAGGATAAGTTGTGGTATGATAGAGCTGATGCCTACAAGTACACTGGCTATCTGTAATACGAAAAAATTTGGTGCTTTTGCTGCCAGCAGTAATGCCAATACAGTGATACCTGTGGTAAACAGGATTTGTTTTTTCCGTTCCAGGATATCCCCTAGCGGAACGAGTAATAACAACCCAAGTGCATAACCGATTTGAGTGAGGTAGGTAACCCGTCCGGCTATACTTTCCTTTATGCCAAACTCCTTTGATATTAAAACAACGAGTGGCTGGCAATAGTAAATGTTGGCAACTATCAATCCTGTGCAGGCTGCCATAAAAGCAATATCTGCTTTTTTTAAATGCTGTTGATTCATTTCCCTTTTAATTACATGACGGCTGCAAAGGTACGTGAATTGTTTATGCCTGACTGTAAGTCCGGATCATATCAACTGCTGCGTTTGCCAGGAAAGAGGCGCCATAAGGGATACAGTCCTCATTAAATAATACTTTGGGATGATGGAGGAAGTAACCATCATTAGCGGGATGCTGGGCACCCAGGAAGTAGAACATGGATGGCACTTTGCGGGAATAATAGGCGAAATCTTCTCCTGCCAGGATGGCTTCGGTTTCTATTACATTATTTTCTCCGAAGGTCTGTTGTAAACTGTTTTGCAGATAACTATGAACCTGTTTATCATTTATCACGCCCGGCAGATCATAATACAGATCGAAGATGATCTTTGCATCGAAGGCGGTCATCAGTCCGTCGATGATTTTTTGCAGGCGCTGGATAATAATCTGGTAGGTATCCAGGTTGAGCGACCGGATGGTGCCTTCAATGGTTACCTTATCGGCTGTTACATTTGGTGCCACGCCACCATTTATTTTGGTAAAAGAGAGTACGGCAGTTTCTGTAGGGGAGGTGTGGCGGGAAACGATGCTCTGAGCGGATTGTACCAGCTGTGCCGCCACCAGTACGGCATCAATGCCCAGTTGTGGAGCGGCTCCTGCATGTGCAGCTTTGCCGAGTACTTCTATTGTGAAGAAGCCCGTGCATGCCAGTGCGGGGCCCAGTGCATAAGAGATCCGGCCAACGGGCATCAGCGGATGAACATGTAATCCAAGTGCGGCCCTCACATCATCCAGGTGACCTGCCTCTACTATTTTGCGGGCACCTGTTTTGCTTTCCGGGTCGCCATTTGGACCTTCTTCAGAAGGTTGGAAAAGGAGTTTTATGGTGCCTTCAAAAGATGCTTCCTTTAACAGTGTGGCTGCGCCAATGAGCATAGTAGTATGCAGATCGTGGCCACAGGCATGCATCTTTCCATTGATCTCAGAAGAAAATGGCAGGCCCGTATCTTCCTGGATCGGCAATGCATCCATATCGGCCCGCAGTGCTATACATGGACCAGTTCCCTTTGTGATGGTAGCAATAACACCTGTGCCTGCTACATCCTGGATAAAAGGAATGTTCAGTGCCTGTAATTCTTTACGTACAAGTTTTGATGTATTTATTTCCTGGTAGCCTAATTCGGGTTGTGTATGAATCTGTCTTCTGATACTGATGAGCCTTTCCGTTAACTGCTTTTCCATTAATGCCGGATTTTGCATTAAGATAAGCGGTTTTTACGATATTCTCTGGGGGAACAACGGTAACGCTTTCTGAAAACGGCCGTGAAATAATTAGCGCCGCTATATCCTGTATTCGTGCTGATATCCTTTATACTCAGTGTTGTTTGTAATAATAACAAGGCTGCTTTCTTCATCCGTAAATGTTCAATATACCCCCTGGGAGAAGTGCCGAGTAATTCTTTAAAAGCTCTTTCGAAAGTATTGATATGCATTCCTGCCTGCTTGCTGAGGTCTGCTATGTTGAGTGTTTTGTGATAATGATTCTGGATATAGATACAAACCTGCCGGAGCTTTTTGGTCAGCTCTCCGTTCTGCAGATATTTTGGGGTAAGTGCATTGAAATAGAGAGTAAGCAGATCATCAAGTTTTCCCTGAAGGAAGGTTTTTCTGGCAGTTTCATCTGAGGGGCAGTAACGGATCTCCTTCAGTATTTTCAGATCAGGATTATCCATCCGGATGGCCGGGAGCATAGTGCCTTTGCGCGCCTGTTTTTGTTGTTGAAGATGGATCTCTTCAAAAGAAGGGTGCCGGGAAATATATTTGCTGAAAAACGATGGTGAAAAAGATATACAGATCATTTCATAATTTCCCGTTTTGAGATCTGCAATGTTCTGGGATTGTGAAGGAATGTAATACAACCCATATTCTTTTTCGATCAGCATTAATTTACCCTGGCCCTGCAGGCGACAGGGTACATTGCCTTTGAGGATACAATACATTGCCAGCATAGGCTGGCTGGCTGATGGGCGCAACCGTACTCTTTCCCTGATAAAACATTGCTGCCAGCAAATAACCCAGTCGGGATCTTTTATCTCCTGCGTTATATAACTACCGAAGGGGGCTTCCACATATTTTGTTTCTGCCGGAAGAGGAATCCGGTATTGCATATATTGGTCCGGTAGTTGAGATGACACTCGGATATGAGACTGCATATTTGCTGGTATCCCAAATTGCAGCGCTGAGGGATATTGGCTGGATATCATATATTATTCACATATTAGGCTGATTAAAAAGTAAGACTGATTCTGGTTCTTTCATGGAGTGCATATTCTGCAATTTATGACGTAATACTGCGATTGAACTACTATCAGCGATATCTGTGTTTAATCATATCACAACCACCAGTAATGATGGTGCATTTTTTGTTGCGAAACCAGTGATAGGGCCATGATCAGCAAGTTATGCAGTATGTGTAAATGCAACGGAAAATAGAAAGAAAGGTGTATTATCCTCATAGCTAAAATAACTATGAGGGTAATGCGGCAAGGCCCAATATTATATTTCATAACACGGGGTAACAGGAAGACGAATCTAAAGGGAAATAGCTATAACTTAGTTAATTATCATACCCCATAAACACTTTTATTATGATTGCACAAGACGTTATTATGACTACGCAGGAAGTTGCGAGCCGTTTGGCAGCACTTTGTCGCCAGGGCGAATTTGAAAAAGCACAAACAGAACTTTTTGCAGATGATGCTATCAGCATTGAACAGGAAGCCGGGGGTGGATTTGAGAAGGAAACAAAAGGGCTCTCTGCCATTATTGAAAAAGGACATCAGTTCCAGGCTGGAGTAGATGAAGTTTTCGGTATCACCGTTTCTGAGCCGATCGTGGCAGGTGGTGCATTCGCATTGGCACTTGTGATGGACGTAAAAATGAAAGGACGTGACCGTGGTAAGATGTCTGAAATCTGTACGTATGTAGTAAGAGATGGAAAAGTAGCTTCCGAACAATTCTTCATGTGAGAAATTATTCCCCGGGGCTGACTGCATAGATATTCTGCCCCGGTGACTTTGTAAACATGGCTCAGAGATGTTGTAATTAAAGTTACATCGTATCTCTGAGCCATGTTTTCTTTTGAGCCATTTTTAACCCGCCGCTTATGTAAGGAATCGTTGTAATACCCACGATTTTGTTATTTTACTTTCCGTATCTAAATCTGTTAATGGCTTATGAAACACTTATTCCTCCTTATGAGCTTCTTCCTTGTTTTAGGAATTGCAATAGCTCAGCAAACACAGAAACCGCCGTTACATGGGAAAAACTGGATGGCAGTTACCGGTAAACCGCTTGCTGCTACCGCCGGAGCAATGATTTTTCAGAAAAACGGGAATGCAATTGATGCTGCCTGTGCCATGCTGGCGGCCACCTGTACCATGTGGGATGTATTGAGCTGGGGGGGCGAAACACAGGCTCTCATTTATAATCCCAACACGAAAAAAGTTATTGCCATCAATGCCCTGGGAGTAGCGCCCACAGGAGCTACCGTTGATTTCTTTAAAGGGAAGGGATATAACTTTCCTCCCGAATACGGACCACTGGCGGCTGTAACACCAGGTACTCCCGGCGGACTTTGTTACATGCTGGCGGAATATGGTACACTCAGTTTGAAGGAGGTACTGGCGCCTGCTATGGAAATGGCTGCAGGTTATCCTATTGAAGCGCAGACGGCTAATAGTATTGAGAATAATAAACAACGTATTAAGGAATGGCCATACAGTAAAGCGGTATTCATGACGCATCCCGGTGAAAAAAGAGAAGCGCCCGAGGCCGGAGAGATTTTTGTGCAGAAAGATCTGCTGGCTACATTAACCAAAATGGTAGAAGCAGAACAGGAGGCCCTCAGCAAACATAAAAGCCGGAAAGAGGCTATTATGGCGGCATGCGACAGGTTCTACAAAGGAGATATTGCAAAAGAATTTGTTCGCGGTTGTCAGGAACAGGGAGGACTGATTACAATGAAAGATCTGGCTACCTGGAAACCAATTGAAGAAGAACCTTTACACATCAATTATAAGGGAATAGAGGTGTACAAATTACAATCATGGACACAAGGTCCCATGTTACTGCAAAGCCTTAATATTCTTGAAAACTTTGATCTGAAAGGGATGGGATATAATAGTACTCAATATATCCACACGCTTTACCAGACAATGAATCTCACTTTTGCAGACCGTGATTTTTATTATGGAGACCCTTACTTTACACCTAAAACACCTATCGTTGGATTATTAAGTAAGGCATATGCAAAAGACCGTGCAAAACTGATTCGCCCGGAAAAGAATGATTCTGATATAAGTCCCGGTGATCCTTATCCATACGAAGGGAAAGTAAATCCATTCCATTCGTTGCTGCAGCACAGGCTTTCACTGACAGATACTGTCAACAATAAAAAGCAGGGCGGTTTTGTACCCAAACATGATGTTACCGGTTTGCTGAATAATCCTGCGTCAGAGAATATGCTGGCTGTGAATACTGATAGTATGTATATGGATCGTTTGTGGCGTGGTACTACAAGTGTGGAAGCGGCTGATAAAAATGGCTGGGTCATTTCTATTACACCCAGCGGCGGATGGACACCGGCCTGTATTGCGGGACATACAGGCGTAGGTATGAGTCAGCGTTTACAAAGTTTTGTACTTGATTCTGCTTTGTGTCCTTTTAATGTGATTGCCCCCGGTAAACGTCCGCGGGTTACACTAACGCCTTCTCTTGCGTTGAAAGATGGGAAACCTTTCCTTGCTTTTGGTGTGCAGGGTGGAGATACACAGGATCAGAACCTGCTGCAATTTTTCCTGAATGTAGTAGAATTTGGAATGACTGTACAACAGGCTACTGAGGCTGCAAATATTAATACCAACCAGTTGTGGTTGTCATTGGGAGGTACTTCCACCAAAGACCGGCAGCCACATCCCGGTAGTATTCTGCTCAATAAAAATACACCGGACAGTGTAAGAACAGCACTGAAAAATATGGGATATATAACCACCTTTGGAGAACGTACCAGCGGCCCGGTCAATGCGATATTGATAGATACGAAACATAATAGTTTATGGGGTGGCAGCAGTAATCACGGAGAAGATTATGGTATTGGGTGGTGATTTTAAAATGTTATAGATCTTAGCTTATCACAATAAAAAAAACGACAAAATGGAAGTAGTTATCAAAACGGTTTTACTGGCATGGGATGCACAAATAAAAAGAGCTGAAAAGTTATTCAATGGCCTTTCTGACGAGCAGTTATTGCAGGAAGTAGCTCCCGGGAAAAATAGCGGAGTTTACCTGCTGGGGCATCTGATTGCTGTTCACGATGCTATGTTACCGCTACTTGGACTTGGAGAAAAGTTATATCCGGAATTAGAGGAGCCATTTATTAAGACTCCGGATAAGTCGGGGTTGACGATACCTGTTGTAAAAGAGTTGCGGGAATACTGGACGGCTATTCACAGTAAGTTATCTGCTCAATTTAATGCGTTGACTCCGGAGCAATGGTTGCAGCGGCATAATGCAATGACAGACGAAGACCTGGTAAGAGAGCCACACCGGAATAAGTTGAGTGTATTGATGAGTCGTACGGGGCATGTGGCTTATCACCTGGGGCAGTTAGTTTTTATAAAACGGGATTAAGCGGAATAAAAAAAGTCTCACATTTTTAATGTGAGACTTTTTTATTGTGGAGGATATCGGACTCGAACCGATCACCTCAAACATGCCATGCTTGCGCTCTACCAGATGAGCTAATCCCCCTTTCGGCTTTAACGAGGTGCAAATTTAAATTTTTTCCTGTAATTGCAAGCATTTCCTTAAAATTCTTTGAAAATCTCCATTATCGTATTCTTCAGCTCTTCTGCCAGCAAAGGTTTCTTCAATAATTTAATGACCATCGGATTGGCGTAAGTACGACTGATATCGCGATAATCAAGTGAAGAGGAAACCATAATAATGTGACATTGTGACTTGATTTTGAAAGGGTAGCTGTCAAATGCCTCCAGGAACTCAAAGCCATCCATCTCCGGCATCTGAATGTCCAGCAGGAGTATAGTAGGAGGGATTTTAGGTAATGCAATATTGGAAGATAGAAATTCCAGTGCCTTATTTGCATTATTGAAAGCAAGCACGGTTCTGCTGATCTGTTGTATTGTGACCAGTTTTTCGTGCAACAACAGATCTACTTCATTATCATCAATCAAAATAACACGCAAATCAGGAATCGAAATCATTTCTATTGGGGATGCTTATTTCAAATTGTGTACCTTCTCCATACTTGGATTCAACATTAATTGTGCCACCAATCTTATTTAATGCTTCTTTCACGATGTACAATCCTATGCCACTACCTGGCTTATTGTTGTTTTTAGATCTGAAGAACATTTTGAAAATATTATTCAGATGTTCACTTAAGATACCGATACCATTATCGACTATATACAGTGTGGCTTTGTGAGGCTCCACTTTCACCGTCAGATTTACTTTTGGATTACTCTCGTCCGGTTTCTGATATTTCACAGCGTTCGAAATAAGATTATTCAGGATAACGCTGATACGGAAAGTATCACCTTTGAAATCCACTGGCTGTTCTACATTCACCTGGAATTCTATAGCGGTGTTCTGGTGCTTGAATGAACCTATACATTCCTGTAGCAGATTATTGAAGTCTATCTTCTCATATTCTACATCCAGGCGGGAATTGCGGTAGTATTCAATGATCTTCTGAATAAATCCATCCAGCTTGAGGATACAGACTTCTATCATTTCAAGATAACCGTTTGGATCTACCACTGAATTATCCAGGCGGCTCAGGTTGATAATGCCCAGCACAGACATCAGGGGAGAACGGAGGTCATGAGAAGTTGAATAGATGAAACGATTCAGCTCGTCATTGATTTTTTCCAGCTCTACGATCTTTTCCTTGAGTTGCCTGCGTGTCTGGTATATTTCAAAAGCATTGTTGATTGTTTTGTGCAATTCATGCTCATCCCAGGGTTTTTTAATGTAGGAATAGATATGCCCTTTGTTGATGGCATCTATGATATCTTCTACATCAGTGTAACCAGTAAGGAGGATCCTCATTGGATCGGGTAATGTTTCCTTGATCTCATTGAAAAACTCTACCCCGGTGGATACGGGCATTTTCTGATCTGCAATGATGATGTGTACATCAATATTCTTCAGCAGTTGTTTGCCCTCCTGAGCCGAGTTAGCTGTGTAGATTTCATAGCTTCTGCGAAAGCCTGCTTTAAAGGCATTTAGATTATGAATCTCATCGTCAATGTACAGTATCCTGATACGGTTGTCTTTCATCCGTTAGTATTTTATTTCGCAGTATTGTGTGTATTGGTATTCGGGGAACATTTCATCATCAACGTGTTGGAACATAGAAATGTGATTTACTTAAAGATATTAGAAAGTTTGGACATTTATGCTCATAGGTAAATATATAATAAATTCGGCTCCTTCTCCGGGGGCAGATACAACATTAATATGGCCATTATGTTTTTCTATAATACTAAATACAATGGAGAGCCCGAGGCCAGTACCTTCGCCCACATCTTTGGTGGTAAAGAAAGGATCAAAAATCTTTTCCTTCACAGCTTGTGTCATGCCGGGGCCGGTATCTTTTATGCTGATAATGGCCTGACCGTTCTCCTGGCTCGTGGTGATTGTTACAAATTCTTCCTTTCCTGAAGTATATGTTTTGATCGCATTGAAAGCATTGGTGAGGATATTCATGAACACCTGATTGATCTTACCCGCATAACATTCTATTTTGGGCAGTGTTGCATAATTCCGGATCACGGTAACATTTTTTGGAATGTTAGTACGCAGTAGTACGAGTGTACTTTCAAGCCCTTCATGAATATCTACAGATTTGAGATCGCTCTCATCCAGGCGGCTAAAGGTTCTTAATCCTGTTACTATCTCTGCTGTGCGGCTGGCTCCATCTTCAATTCCTTTAATGAGGGAATTGATCTCATCATGAATATAGTCGATATCAATTTCCTGCCGGTACCGTTGAATTTCCTGTAATCCGGATTTGAAATCGGCTTCATTTCCAAGTTGCTCGTATTTGCCCAGCAATGATCTGATATCCTCTATATCCAGTTTTAAAGGCTTGATATTGGATGATACAAAATTGATTGGGTTATTGATTTCATGGGCAATACCGGCGGTTAACTGACCCAGGGAGGCCATCTTTTCTTTTTCCACCAGTTGGGATTGTGCATCTTTCAGGCTTACTAATGCCACATTCAGCTGATCATTGGTTTGTTGTAGTTCAACAGTCCTTTCATTTACTTTGGTTTCCAGGATCACGTTCTGTTCGCGTACCAGCCGTTCATTTTCTTTGGATACCTCCAGGGATTGTGCCTGTGAGAGTTCCTTTTCCTGTCGGTAGATGTTGATCCTGTATGCCAGTGCGAACGATAGCAGGGTAACTTCTGCCGCCGACCCTACCTGTAAAGCATAGTAGGTAAAGTCATTATAAGGCAGCACATTGAAGTTTCGCATTACAAATATGCACACGCTGGTGAGAAAGATGGACCATGCCACCAGGAAGAATTTAGCCGGAACATAATTTGTTTTGGCTACCCTGAAGCCTATATATAATGCCAGGATAGATCCTGCGAGGGCCACCAGTTGTACCCATATCTGTGCCACGTAATAGTTGTCGGCAAACATGGGAACCAGGCAGCCCAGGTAAGCAATGCTTATACCGGTGAGGATATTATATCCCAGGGGGAATTTCTCCTTTGCATGCAGGAATGACTGTATGAAGAGGGCTGCCGTAAGCCCGTTTAGAATTGGAATGAGTACTGTGTCATGCATTGCCAGCCAGCTATTGTTTGGATAGAGATAGCGGAAAGCATAACCATTTTGTGAAGCCTGTGTAAGGCCCACACAAACAATATAGGTTACATATATGAGGTAACTTCTGTCGCGGATGGAAAAGTAAATAAACAGGTTATACAGTGCCATTACCAATATAATGCCGACGTAGATGCCGAAGAAAAGGTTCCTCATGGCATTTTTATTATCGATCAGGGTTTCCGGTCCCAGGAAAACGGGGAGCTGTGCCTGTTCTCCTGCTTTGATTTTCAGGTAATAGGTTTTGGTTTCTCCCTGCCTCAGTCCAAGCGAAAAAATATAATTCTGATGATTGAACTGCCGGAGGCTGAATGGCTGAAATTCTCCCATCCTGGTTACTTTCCAGGTACCATCTGTCAGTGGTTCGTATAAGCTGATATCATCTATTGTGGGGTATTCTATTTCGAGCAGTAACTTATGCAGGGTGGTATTGTTGGTAATGGTAAACCTTGCCCAGTGGGTGTATGGTGATATCTGGAGGTTAGGTACCTGTTCATTCAGGTTTATAAAAGTTTGATTAAGTACCTGGCTGATGGTGAGTTTGTCAGTCTTATCCGTATACAGATCCACCCATCTACCCATCTGGAGTAGTTTGGTGCTATCCGAATAAACGACTGGTACCGCTGCCCGCGTAGAATGAACAAACAGTGTTACCGTAATGAAAAACGAAAAAAATGCACGTACTGACATTTGTACCTGTTAAATATAAAAGACAACTGTAAATTATTACTTTTTGATGTTATGTTCGCCAGAATTACAAACTGCGTACCTGATGGAGGTTTGGAACCTCCAGTTGATAGTTTACATCAAAGATGCCTTTGGGGCCTTTTTCCTGCCTGTGCTGCATGGGGTTTTCCCGTAAAATATGGATTAGTTCCTGTTCGGATTGATCTGCATTGGGGAGGCCATGGATATCGTCAATGACCATGGCAGTAGCGATAAAGTCGTCTTTGGGATAAAAGAAAGTTCCCTCATTACCCAGGGATTTGTCGATAACGGCACCCACACGTTTTCCCATGCGGGTAGTGATAGGGGCACAGAGTACATGTACTTTATCTACCGGGAGCTGGGGCATTAATGCAACACATACACGACATAATATAAGACTCCCGATTCCCATACCTGCCACTTCCTTGGAGTTCCACATGCCACAGATCTCAGCGCTGCCTTTGCGTACATATGAGTAAATGTTTGGATCATATTTTCCGATCGCTGTTTCGATTGGAAGGGGTAATACACCGTCGGCTACCTGTACGCGGGCCCCGCCATATGTTTTGGTGCCGGTTTCATCTTCCACTATTACGACGATGGTATTCCTGTGCTGTAGCCAGTCTATATTGCCTGATGTGATTTTGGCGATGCCAAAATGAATTTCCAGGAGCTTGCTATGGCCTTCGTAAAAACGCATGCATGCCTCCGGATCATCTGGAGCAATAAAGGCCCGCACATTGATTGTTATACTCATTTTAATTGCTCTTAAATATTAAGATTGCAGCGCTTACCTTATTTGATCAGTTGTTCAAAGTCTACATAATAACGCCCGGAACTGCGGAGTTGATCCAGGATAATTCTGCGACAGGTATCTGCGACGAGTGCACCTCCCAATACCACAGATGATGCCAGTTGTGGCCAGGTAGTTATCGATTTCCCGATTTCAGTCAGTGAGAACTTCATTTTGGGTGACATATCATTCATTCCTACCATGGGGCCGAGAATAGGCACTTTCTCTTCATTGGTAAGGTTTTGCAAGGTAGCAATATCAATTTTGGGTATTAATCCATGCAGCAGGGGTAATTCCGGTTCCAGGTCGTAACGTTCAATATCCAGCATTCCACGGTCGTTCATTTCCATTACCACCGGGATGCTGAGAGCTTTTGCTTTCATCCGGCTGATGATTTTGATATCTATCCCGTCACATTCTTCCACCAGGATATCCAGTTTGCCGTTGAGCGTCATAAAATCCAACAGGTTCTCTTCAGTAGCTCCCTGTGTATAACAAACGATTTTAATAAAAGGATCCAGTTCTGCTATTTCCCTTGCTGCTATAACTACTTTTGATTGATTTATGTTGTGTATACTGGTTCTTATCCGGTTCATATTAGATAACTCCAGGGTATCAAAATCTGCCAGTCTTAATTCCCCGCAGATTCTTTCCATTGCCAGTGTAAGAGCAATCGATTGCCCAACTGATAAGCCGATTACACCTATTTTCTTTGTTCTTAATATTTCAGCTTCTTCGTCAGTGATCTTCTGTTTGTTCCGGCTTGTACGAAGTTCGATAAATTCTTTTTCATCCAGAATATGTACTACCCGGTTGGTCCATGGATAATAAACCCATACTCCTACCGTTAATAGAGACGCTGTACCTACGAACTCAGTTAGCAGTTGTTCCGATTCGGCTGCCGTGAGGCGTTTTGTAGGATTACGGATCTTCATCAACTCACTCAGTTGAGAGTGGATCTGATCGTAGACCCTTATGTTGGGCTGACTGGTCAGCAGGGTTAATAATGCATCGTATTCTTTCTGATTCCCTAATCGGTAAAATACTGGTGTATAATTATCCTGTTCAAGTTGCTGTTGTTTTATATATTCTTCTAGTTCTATCATTTTGCCTGGCATAAAAATTTTATTGAACAATCTACGGGCACTGGATGGTGTATATAGTATATGAAAAAGATTCTATGTAACGCCGCACTGGTAGCACATGTAAATGTAAGTAGTCTGTTCCGGTATAAAGTGTTGGCCTGATAAAAAGGCAAGTTAGCTGTCTCTACATATGCTTGACAATTGATATGCAGACCGGGATAAATTATTTTAAAGTGGTCAAATAAAATTAGAATCTAAATGTTTCACATGAAAGCGTAAGGTAAAATAACAATTAATTTGAAAATATTGTGCAAGAGGGCAGTTATTTTATAGATAATCCTCATTTTCTTTTTGATACATTATCACAAATTAAAATTTAATAATATTTGGTGTAGAATTTGCTGCAATCTGAATACATCGTTTAATCAGAAAAGTTCTTCACATTTATTAATGCCTTTGTAATATGCATAAGAGAGAATTTATTAAGCTGGCCGGCCTCGCTGGCGTAGCTGCATTGAGTAATCCAACCGGCATTATTGCCGCTCCTACTGCCACTTCAAGAAACAGATCATCTGCCAACAGTCCGAAAGCTCCGTTTGAACTGCCAAAATTACCATATGCGTACGATGCACTGGAGCCGAATATTGATAAAACAACAATGGAGATTCATCATGATAAACATCATGCAGCATATGTAAAAAATCTGAATGATAATATCAAAGGTACTCCTTATGAAAGCCTTACACTTGATGAAATCCTGTCAAAAGTAAAACCGGAAGATAAAGCTATCCGTAATAATGCAGGTGGCCATTATAACCACTCTTTGTTCTGGCAGTTGCTTTCTCCGGAAAAAACAACGCCATCGGATAAACTGAAAACAGCTATTACGGGCA
This sequence comes from Chitinophaga sp. CF118, assembly GCF_900112615.1. Lineage (GTDB taxonomy): Bacteria > Bacteroidota > Bacteroidia > Chitinophagales > Chitinophagaceae > Chitinophaga. Next base: position 344,247 of record NZ_FOMK01000005.1, read on the forward strand.
ACTTCACTTCATGGGAGAAATTCCAGGAAACTTTTAATACTGCTGCAAAAGGCGTGTTTGGTTCAGGCTGGGCCTGGCTGATTGTAACACCAGCTAAAAAGCTGGCTGTGATCTCAACACCAAACCAGGATAATCCATTAATGGATAATATCGTGAAAGAACATGGTACACCTATCCTGGCTCTGGATGTTTGGGAACATGCATACTACCTGAAATATCATAATGTACGTCCTGATTATATCGCTGCTTTCTGGAATGTGATTAACTGGAAAGAAGTAGAGAACAGGTATAATGAAGCTCTGAAAGGTTAATATCTTTTTTAATAAATAAGAAGCCCGGCTACCAAAAGTGCCGGGCTTCTTTTATTTTCTCTTAAAAAATACGAATCCATTTTTTTCTCCTACTACTACCAGGTTGGGATTAGCTCTCCACGGTTCGCTATCTGTAATCCGGCAAATGAAATAAGTAGGCTTATCTACCGGGCCGCTTAACAGCCAGTCCCTGTTATAATAGTTCTTATTAGCTGGTGGCAGCATTTTCGCATAGAAGAGATGCGCATAACTATGATAGCTGAGCACCTGCACATATGCATCTTTCCCTTCAAAAGACTGGAAGAATTCAATTGCTGCTCCCTGTGAATACTTTTCAATTTTAGGCGTGAAATGCACAATTGTGACCTGCACAGCTAAAATGGTACTCAGGAACAGGCATAATAAACCTGTCTGCATTTTTTTCCGGAACAGTAGTACAGCACTGATAATGATCAGCAACATATAACCTACACCATAAAACGCTTCCCAGGCAGACCAGGGTACGTTAGCCTGTAGATTAGCCTGTGCAAACTTATTGTCGATATGTGGGATCAGGTCCTGTTTGTACACACCTACAATTGGTAATAATGCGATCGCGAACCCCAGTATTAGCCCTGTTAATAATATCAACCCAATGCTCCATGCAGACAGTTGTACTTTCTTTTCTGTAATACGGTACAGTTGCCACGCCGCCAGGAAACTGAGCGGGAAATAACAGAGGGAGGAGTAATGTACAATCTTGGTTTCAACGATAGAGAACAGGATTAGTACTACCCAGAATAACACCCACATCCATATTTTGAAGTCCTTTATTTCAGTTGATTGTGAGCCGCTGTAAATAGACCTGCCTTTACGCCCTTTAAGATAGGAGAACAGGAAAATACTGGCAGGAAAGCAACCGAGTAGAAGTACTATCCAGTGATAAAAGAAGGAGCCTCCATGTCCGGCATCGGGAGTGGTGAGCAATCTCACCTGGTAAGTAATGAATTGATTTACGAACCACCAGCCATGAGAAATGATCTCATAACCGAACCAGAGGGCAGTGGTAATAGCCGTAGAAAGCACGATGACACCCAGTTGCAGGAATTGGATACCGGTCTTTCCTTTCTTACAGATCCAGTATACCAGTAATGTGAGCAGACTAACGAGGATGGCTACCGGTCCTTTTGTTAATACGGCCAGTCCCAGGAATATACCGCTCAATATCGCCATCCGCGAAGGTTTGGAAGCATAGCTGATCCGGAAAGCAAAATAGATAGCGAGAAATATTAAGAGGTTGAAAGCAGGATCAATGATACCTGATTTGAAATAGATATGAGGCAACCATGATCCGGCGTAAGCCAGTGCCCACCATAGTCCCAGTTTGGCATCTGCCAGTTTCTTACCAATTCCGTAGAGGCAGAGCAGGGTAATGATTCCGATGATGGCGTTTGGAAAGCGGGCAGCAAACTCGTTGATACCAAACAGGTGCATACTGGCCGCCTGTAACCATATGAATAATGGTGGTTTTTCCCAGAAGGGCATAAAATCTATCTGAACCTGGGAGTAATTATGACTTACAATCATTTCCCGTGCAGCTTCAGCAAAGTTAATCTCGTCCCAGTCAAACAGGTGCACAGCCCCCAGAAAGGGTATGAAAAGGATGGCAGCCGCAATGGCAATCAACAGGTATCTCATTCCATTCATTAGTTGATGCGTTAATTTTTGTTGACCTGGTTAATTAAGTTGATCTGCCCTAATTCACAATTCAACAAAAATAACTAAATCAACTTAGACCTACCATCGCTTCCTGACAAATTTCGGGCGATGAATTGATTTTTCGTTGTTCGAACAGCATGTAAATGAATACACTGGACAAAGTACCGATGATGCTACCTACATATACGTCAATAAAGAAATGTTGTGCCAGATAAATTCTGGACCATGCAGCTATCAGTCCCATGAACATGAACAGTGCGCCTGCTATTTTATTTTTACTGATTAATGCAAGGAAGCAGAACATAGCAAAAGCAGTGGTGGTATGTCCTGACGGAAAACTGCAGCTACCGTGTACAGTTACCCATTTTACAGTATGGATCAAAGAAGGATCACTAAAATAATGCATGGGTCTTGGTGCATTGAAAAAGTGTTTAGCAGTCTGTACTACTATTGTTACCAGAATTAAGATGGCCGCTGCATTGCAGAACAATCTTATTTTTCTGAGCATCAGGATAATGGCCAGCATAATGCCGAAGGTGATTCCATCTCCGATGTAAGTAACTCCAGTCATTAGCACATCGGCCCATGGCGCATGTGCCTGATTAATTGCCAGAAACAGTTCTTCATGTGTGAAGAAAAAAATCTGTAATACGGCACCTGTTACTACCCATAACAGGAACGGTATAAAGAACCACAGGTTCTTACCGAACAGTGTAATCAGCGTTTTCAAATATCGCGTTTTAAAGTTGTAGGTTGTGTCCTCCCGGCGGACCTATATGCCGGCAGTCTTTTTTATACTCTTCTTTTCTCTCAGGTTTTGAACAAATTGTTTAACCAATCTGAAAAACTTGTTGTAATAATCTTTGTTGAACAGTTGGGAATCGTTTAGCGCTTTCACAATCAGGAAAACGGCAATTGGAATAAGCACAATATTCGAAAGCCACATACCACTCCAGGTAGCCATTACATCTTTACGCGCCATCTTTTCCCCAACCATGAAGAATATATTAAATATCACAAAGAATATAACGGCAAAAATGAGTGGAGTACCTAAGCCTCCTTTACGAATAATTGATCCCAGTGGTGCACCAATCAAAAACATAACGATGCAGGAAAACGCCAGTGTAAATTTACGTTGCCATTCTACTTTATGCAGAAGCAGGGTAGAATGTTTATCTGCAAATTCTTTAGCAGGTCCTTCAAGGTTACTGATTCCGTCACGGATATTTTGTTCAGTCCTCTCTGTTACATAACGCAGGGACTTCTCAGGTATTATATCTTTAAAATGTTTTACTTTAAGTGGAGGTGCGCTTGCCAGCCAGCCGGTATCCTGCCATTTATAGAAAGGGTAACGTGTGGTGATATAGGCATTCACGGTACGGCTGAAGATCTTTTCCTGTTTAGCCAGGGAGTCGATAGCTTTATCCAGCTGGCGTACATTCAGCATTTGCTGGTTAGAGGCAAAAAGGCCCATATCCAGGCGGCTGAAGGCAAATGAGCTAAGGTCGAATGCTTTTTTATATTCCCGGAAGCCGAGACGGATAAGATCTCCCGGAGTGGTAGTATTCCGGCTGTTCCGTTCTTCGTAGCGCCATCCTTTTTCGAGTACGAAATATAGAAAGCGTTTATCTGCCGAGAGCAGCATGGTGCCTTTTTCGGCCAGGATGAGTTTATCTCCGCCACCGGAGGTGTGATCAAAGATCATTACCTGGTGGATGGTTTTATTATCTTTTTCCTTGCTGGCTACTTTAATGGTATAGTCCGGTATATCGGTATAAAATACTCCTGCTTTAATGTTAAAGGCAGGTTTGGAATTGGTGATATCGTATAGAAGTGACTTAGCCCGGAGGTTGGCCACTGGCATAGCATAGTTATTAAAGAGGAATGCCAGCACCGCGATAGTAGTACAAACAAACAGAAGAGGGCGCATGAAGCGGAGCAGGGAGATGCCGGATGATTTAAGTGCAACCAGTTCAAAGCTTTCGCCCAGATTCCCGAAAGTCATGATAGAAGAAAGGAGTACGGCCAGGGGCAATGCCAGGGAAACCAGGTTTGCGCTTGTATAGGTAATCAGTTCAATAATCACAGGTGTATCCAGTCCTTTACCCACAAGGTCATCAATGTATTTCCATAGGAACTGCATCACCAATACGAATAAGGTAACAAAAAAGGTAGCCACGAATGGGCCAATAAACGTTTTAACAAGTAGCTTATCCAGTTTTTTCACAGCCGGCAGTTAGTTATATACTTCCGGATCGCAATCCGAACTTTGTACAAATCTTACAAATTTAAGATGATTTCCGTAAGAAGAGCAGTTTAAAATACAGTTAAATTATTTAATAGGTACTTTAAATTTACAGGATGAAGATTTCCTCACTGACGCCTGAAGAGCAGGAATTAATTAATAATGCAAGCTGGATCTATTTGAAAAACAGTGCTTTACAGAAAGTGATGGAGCTTTTTGGAGCATTACAGCCTGCTTTGGAAGCGGATCCTGTAACGGCTTATTTCCCTTTTCCGGAGGGTTGTCTTGAAAAAGGGGGGAAGATTTCCAGAGGAGAGCGGTATAAGGAGTTACCGTATGCAATATTGGATTACCCCCGTTATTTTAGCCGGGAGGATATTTTTGCCTTCAGGACGATGTTCTGGTGGGGACATTATTTTAGTGCCACCCTGCATTTATCCGGAGGGATAAAAGACAGGTATAGCGAAATACTGGCAGGCGCATGGTCAATACTGGCCACACATCAGTTCCAGATCTACGTTCAGAACAATCCTTGGGAGCATGATTTCGGGAATGGGAATTACAAATTAATATCAGCTATGCAGGCACAGGAATTTGCGCATCTTATATACCAGCTACCTTTTATTAAACTCGCTAAACCTTATAAATTAGCTCTTTGGGAAAAAATAATACCTGAAGTAGTAATGGACTACGCATTACTGCTACAGATATTAGTTAATAAGTAACATAATCAACTAGTTACCAATTCTGTGGAACAGGTCTTTTACCTGGTAATCCCACAGCTGGGATTGATCTGCTATTTCTTTTTTCTCGGCAAAGTCTTTGACAATCAGGATAGTTTGAGTAGTTACTTCGGATATCTGGATGCGAAATTCAAAGAATTCTTCTTTGGGTGCATGTTTCCAATGTAAACGTATGTACTCATTTTCCTGTTGTTCCAGTACTTCTGCTTCTTCGGGTGAACCATTCCATGAAAAGGAGAACACGCCGTCGCGGTAATCTACTTTATCTGCAAACCACTCCTGTAAACCTGCCGGGGTAGATAGGAACTCGTATAAGATACTTGGTGAGCACCGTACGGGGTATTCTAACTCATATTGCACTTTCTTTGACATCGCTCAAGTAATTAGTAATTCAATATCATCTGGCTGCAATTATAGAAAATTATTTATTCTGTCAAAATTATTTCACGTTTTTTTTAATAATTAGCCCAAATCTTTTTACACTTTATAAATAACAATTCTATTATAAAAAATAGAAATACATTAGCATTTGAGAGGGAAATTCAGGTGCTTTTTGTTGCCTGATATACGTTTGAGGGTTTCAATAACAAACTTATGAATGATCAAACGTTTTTGCTTGAAAAGGATTTAATAAGTAAACATTTTTTTTGGGTACTGTCTAAAAAAACTTATTTTTGTCTTGCATTCATCAAAAAGGTAACATTTTATTCACCTGTAACTGTTCCGAGTCTTTATGTCAATGCGCCAACTGAAAATCACGAAGTCCATCACGAATAGAGAATCTCAATCTCTGGAGAAGTATCTGCAGGAAATTGGGAAGGTGGATTTAATCACTCCGGAGGAAGAAGTGAATCTGGCTATCCGCATTAAGCAAGGGGATCAGAGAGCCCTCGAAAAGCTCACCAAAGCCAATCTGCGTTTCGTGGTGTCTGTTGCAAAACAGTACCAGAACCAGGGATTGTCATTGAGTGATCTGATAAACGAAGGGAATCTCGGCCTTATTAAAGCGGCCCAGCGTTTTGATGAAACCCGTGGTTTCAAATTTATCTCTTATGCTGTATGGTGGATCCGTCAATCTATCCTCCAGGCATTAGCAGAACAAAGCCGTATCGTGCGCCTGCCGCTTAACAAAGTGGGCTTGAGCAATAAGATCAGCAAGGCTTATTCCCAGCTGGAACAGGAATTTGAGAGAGAACCATCTCCCGATGAGTTAGCTACCATTCTTGAAATCAATACGGAAGAGGTAGAAGCTACTTTAGGCGTTGCCGCCCGTCACGTTTCAATGGATGCTCCTTTCATAGATGGTGAAGACAATTCCCTGCTGGATGTATTGGCTAATCCCAATGCAGTAAGTGCAGATGAGGCGCTGGAACATCATGATTCATTACGTCGCGAAATAGAACGGTCCCTTTCTACGCTGACAGACAGGCAGAAAGATGTGATAATCCTTTACTTTGGTATTGCGGTTGAACATCCGATGTCCCTGGAAGATATAGGCGAAAAATTTGGCCTTACCCGTGAAAGAGTACGCCAGATCAAGGATAAAGCAATTACCAAATTGCGTACTACTTCCCGCAGCAAACTGTTGAGAAACTATCTCGGAAGTTAATTCGGGAAAGTTGCTAAATCAAATTAGTAAATCTGATTAGAGGATCTCTTTAATATATTTTAAAGGGTGAGTACCGGAAGGTATTCACCCTTTTTGCATTGGTGTACTACCGTAATAAGTGGCTGATGAGTTAATATATAAACAGGTGGTAAGCGGGAGGTAAACGGGAGGTAAACAGGTATTTACCGAACAAACACCTGTTTACCTCCCGTTTACCTCCCGTTTACCACCTGTTAAATATGCTTTTCGTGGCAGGCTCTTATTGCAGACTCTAACTTTCAGGATCATTTAATTTTGTTAATTATAGCTACCCACTGGTTTGCATGCTACTTTATACTATTTTTGCAACCCTTGAGCCCTGTTGTCAGCGGGGTTGATTTTAAAAAAAATAAATTACTAATGTTCGAATCATTATCAGAGCGGCTCGACTCAGCATTCAAGCAACTGAAAGGTGAAGGCCGTATCAGTGAAATAAATGTGGCCAGCACGGTGAAAGAAATACGCCGCGCACTGGTGGATGCTGACGTAAACTATAAGATCGCCAAAGACTTTACCGACAGGGTAAGAGAAAAGGCTTTGGGTGAAAAGGTAATTACCGCCATTTCTCCCAGCCAGCTGATGGTGAAGATCGTAAAGGACGAACTGGCAGAACTGATGGGAGGGGCAGAGGCCGAACTGGATCTCAAATCCAATCCTACGGTAATCCTGATAGCAGGTTTGCAGGGGTCGGGTAAAACGACCTTTTCCGGTAAACTGGCTAACTTCCTGAAAACGAAGAAAGGAAAGAAACCTTTACTGGTAGCGGCAGATATTTACCGCCCGGCGGCGATTGACCAGTTGAAAGTACTTGGAGAGCAGATTGGGGTAGAAGTATACAACGAACCTGAGAATAAAAATGCGGTAAAGATAGCGGAGAATGCTATCCAGCATGCAAAACAGAATGGTTATAATGTAATCATCATAGATACTGCCGGCCGTTTGGCTGTAGATGAAGTGATGATGGCAGAGGTTGCGAACGTGAAGGCAGCAGTAAAGCCCAACGAGATCCTTTTTGTGGTGGATTCCATGACAGGACAGGATGCGGTGAATACAGCCAAAGCGTTCAATGAGCGGCTGGATTTCAGCGGGGTAGTATTGACCAAGCTGGACGGTGATACACGTGGCGGGGCGGCCCTTACGATCAAATATACGGTGGAGAAACCCATCAAGTTTGTAAGTATGGGCGAAAAGCTGGATACGCTGGATGTGTTCTATCCGGAGCGTATGGCACAGCGTATTCTGGGGATGGGTGATATCACTACCCTGGTAGAGCGTGCTCAGGAGCAGTTCAATGAGGAGCAGGCAAAGAAACTGGAAAAGAAGATCCGTCAGAACCAGTTTGACTTTGATGACTTCCGTGAGCAGTTACAGCAGATCAAGAAAATGGGTAACCTGAAAGACCTGATGGGGATGATCCCGGGTGTTGGAAAGGCTATTAAAGACCTGGATATCAGTGATGATGCGTTCAAGGGTATTGAAGCGATGATAGGTTCAATGACCCCCCAGGAGCGTAGTAATCCGGATGTGATTGATGGCAGTCGCCGCAAGCGTATTGCCAAAGGAGCAGGTAAAGAGATCCAGGATGTAAATCAATTCATGAAACAATTTGACCAGATGCGTCAAATGATGAAAACGATGAATAAATTTGGAGCAGGCGGGAAAGGCTTAAGAGCGTTGGGGAAATAAGAGATATTTAGCTGGAATTGAGGCCTGTTATCTTAATTCTATAGAAAATATTTTGAACTTCCTTATTTACTACGTACTTTTGCAGCCCGATTAAATATTTTTTTTAAACTCGCAAAAAAATAATTCGAATTATTTATGCCAGTAAAGATCAGATTACAACGTCATGGCGCTAAGAAGAGACCATTTTATTTTATTGTAGTTGCCGACGCTCGCGCGCCCAGAGATGGTAAATTCATCCAGAAGATCGGTACTTACAATCCGCTGACTGTTCCTGCATCTATCAATATAGATACAGAAAAAGCATTGCGTTGGTTGCAGAAAGGTGCACAACCTACTGACACAGTTAGAAGAATCCTGTCATTTAAGGGCGTTCTTTACCTGAAGCACTTGCTGAGAGGTGTTAAGCTGGGTCTGTTTGATGAGCCTACTGCTTTCCAGAAATTTGAACAATGGCAGGCTGAACACGAGCAGAAAGTTGCTGCCCGTCGTGATAACAAAAAGCCAAGAGCAGTTCAGCCAATTATTAAGAAGGTAGAAGACGCTTCTGCTTCGCAATCTGAAAGCGGCGCTGAAGCTTAATCCAGCTTTTTAAAAATCATATTGAAAAGGGAAATATTTGCGTGCAAATATTTCCCTTTTTCATGGCCGGGAGGAGTCGTAAAAAGCATATGAATAATTACTTTAGTATCGGTAAACTGGTTGCCGTATTCGGCTTACAGGGAGAGTTCATCCTCAAACATAGTCTGGGTAAAAGAACCAGTCTGCAGGGAGTGGAAGCGCTTTTCGTGGAAGAACGCAAGAATAGTTTTATTCCGTACTTTGTACAAAAGACGAGTATTAAAGACCATGAGCATGTGTTTGTAAAGTTCGAAGGCATTGATAATAAGGAAGATGCCCGCCGTTTGTTACAAATGGGGGTATATATGGAAGAAGCGGATTTCAAGAAACAGACAGCCTCTTCTGCTCCTTTATCTTTACTGGGCTTTACGGTACATGATCAGCAACTGGGTATACTGGGTGTTATTGAAGAGATTATTGAGATGCCGATGCAGGTTCTGGCCAAGATAGTGATCAGTGAAAAGGAAGTATTGCTGCCCCTGAATGAGCAATCGCTGGTAAAGGTGGACAAGAAGCTGCAGATCGTACATGTAGACCTTCCGGAAGGATTAGTGGATATATACTTAGCGTAATCATGAGAATAGATATCATTTCCGTACAACCCGGGCTGCTGGAAAGCCCTTTTTCGCACTCCATTTTAAAGAGAGCGCAAACAAAGGGCCTGCTGGAGGTATATGTGCATAACCTCCGGGATTACTCCACGCAGAAGCAAAAACAGGTAGATGACTACCAGTTTGGCGGCGGGGCTGGTATGGTGATGATGATAGAACCAGTGGTAAGGGCTATTGAGACCTTACAGGAAACCGTGAAATACGACGAGATCATTTATCTGACCCCCGATGGAAAAACGCTCAACCAGCAGATAGCTAATCAGTTATCCCTTAAAGGAAACCTGTTACTGTTGTGCGGGCATTATAAAGGAATTGATGAGCGCATCCGCACGCATTTTGTTACAAAGGAAATCTCGATAGGAGACTACGTGCTTTCCGGTGGGGAGCTGGCAGCTGCGGTACTGGTAGATACCATCGGCCGTCTGATACCCGGGGTGCTCAATGATGAAACTTCGGCTTTGCTGGACTCTTTTCAGGATAATCTGCTGGCACCTCCTGTATATACCCGTCCGGAAGAGTTCCGTGGCTGGAGAGTACCGGATGTGCTGCTGAGCGGGGATCATAAAAAGATTGATAACTGGCGGCATGACCAGGCAGTAGAACGCACTAAGGAACGCCGTCCTGACTTATTATAAAAATCCGGGCAATTTGAGTTGATGGGAAAGGTAGTGCAGCCAGATTCTCAAATTTCTTTCTGATTTAATTTGGATTTTGATATTTCTTAAATTACCTTTGCACTCCGATAAATATTTGAATGATGAACGCTATTTCTTTTGTTCACGAGCAACTGACAGGTAACAAAACATACCCTAAGTTTAAGGCCGGTGACAACGTCACTGTAAATTATAAAATTGTAGAAGGTAATAAGGAAAGGATCCAGTCCTTTAAGGGCGACGTTCTTAAAATCCAGGGTACTGGCTTTACTGCTTCTTTTACAGTTAGAAAGATATCTGATGGAGTAGGTGTAGAAAGGGTATTCCCTATGTTCTCTCCAAACATCGATAGTATTTTACTGCATAAAGTAGGTAAAGTAAGAAGGGCTAAATTGTATTATCTGCGCGAACGTGCTGGTAAAGCTGCCCGTATTAAAGAGAAAAGGGTTTAGTATAAATACAGGGAAATTAGTGATAACGGGGACCCTTCCGGTCTCCGTTTTTATTTAATTGGTGAAGGTCGCATGAACTTGCAGTCTTCACCTTTTCTATTTTATGTGTTTAACGAACGCTTCTATTCCAATAGCTGGAACCTCTTTGTCCAGGTTATGGAAAAGTTAAAATTAAGCCAATGCCTGTAAGCATTCCGAACAGGCTTCTTTTCTTGTGGTGAACAGGCATCAGTATTCTATCAGCAGAGCCTGTACCCCATGTTTATAAGCCGCAGGCCCTTACGCTTAAAATAAAATTAAAACTCTCCCAACCCAACCCAGGAGTGAAGAATTCCCGAATATATTTGTCTATCTTTGTTTGCTTAACATTTTAAAACTGAGAAAATGACTGCTGTTATCGTAAAATCTCCTTTCTTATTATTCCAAGACTTAGGTATGACAGAAATACTTTTAATTGCAATGGTTGTATTGTTATTGTTTGGTGGTAAGAAAATACCTGAACTGATGAAAGGACTTGGAAAAGGTATCCGTGAATTTAACGATGCCAAGAACAATGTTCGTAAGGAAATCGAAGATGGTATAAAAGAACAGCCTTCTACTACTGATCAGAAGAGTGTTTGATATACCTGGGCAGTCCCTGTAAAAAGGGACTTGATATGATATCCTGACCTATCAAACTGAATTGGGGGACGAGAGCTTGAATGCTACATCTGACCAATACGCCACCGGTATATCCCGGGTTGTTGCCGACTGAGTTATTTAACCAGTATATCCTGGCTTTCACGTTTGACTGATTAATCTTATTTTTTCAAGCAATTTAACTGGTTTGGTCTTTGTCTAAATTCAGCAGTATATCGGCTTTTCACGAAGCATTATACGCCGGCAGAACGTCCTGTACGGAAATGGTACAACAGTATCTTGTCCGTATTGGAAAGACAAAACACCTGAATGCATTCCTGGAAGTTTTTGAAGAAGAAGCCCTGGAAAAAGCACAGGCACTCGACGCCCGTTTGCAAAAGGGGGAGCAGTTGGGTACGCTTGGGGGTGTTGTTGTGGGCATCAAGGATGTTATCTGTTATAAAGGGCATAAAATAAGCGCCGCTTCGCGCATGCTGGAAGACTTTACTTCCCTGTATTCTGCCACTGCCGTAGAAAGGCTGCTGGCAGAAGATGCTATTATCATTGGTAATCTTAACTGTGATGAGTTTGCAATGGGTTCCACAAATGAGAACTCAGCATATGGTCCTGTTCTTAATGCATTGGATAACACCCGGGTACCCGGAGGTTCTTCCGGTGGATCGGCAGTGGCTGTGCAGGCTGATCTGTGTATGGTAAGCCTTGGTAGTGATACAGGCGGTTCGGTAAGACAGCCGGCGGATTTTTGCGGTATAGTAGGCTTAAAGCCTACCTATGGCCGCATTTCACGGTACGGGCTGATTGCTTATGCCTCTTCTTTTGATCAGATAGGCATTTTTGGCAGGGATATTGCGGATGTGGCAATAGTTCTGCAGACTATTGCAGGACCAGATGAGTACGATAGTACAGCGGCTACAGAAAAAGTACCTGATTATCAAACATCCATGCACAATAAATCCTGGAAATTAGCGTATTTAAAAGATGCGCAGCATCACCCGGGACTGGATGCTGAAATGATGGAAGGCTACAGCCGTTTCTTTGAAGAACTTGAAAACGCGGGAAATACTGTCACAGCCGCGAATTTCGCCTATCTGGATTATGTAGTGCCGGCATATTATGTGCTCACTACAGCAGAGGCCTCCTCCAACCTTTCAAGGTACGATGGAGTAAAATATGGGCATAGAACTCCCTTGAAGAACCTGGACCTGGTTGAATTTTATAAAAAAAGTAGGTCTGAAGGGTTTGGAATGGAAGTAAAACGGCGTATATTACTGGGAACATTTGTGCTGAGTGCAGGCTATTATGATGCCTATTACACGAAAGCTCAACAAGTTAGACGACTGGTAGTAGATAAATTATCAGAGATCCTGTCCCAGTACGATGCGATCATAATGCCAACAGTGCCTTCAACGGCATTTAAAATAGGGGAGAAAACAGACGATCCTATAGCTATGTACCTCGCTGACATTTATACGGTACTAGCAAATCTGGCAGGGGTTCCGGCAATTTCGGTCCCTTTGCAGCGGCATTCAAACGGAATGCCGTATGGTGTACAGATCATCACAAAGCAATTTAGCGAAGCGAACCTGTTAAGCATTGCAGCGCATGTAATGCAAATCAGACAGGTCACTCCTGTTTAAAATAAATATGTGTATGAGGAAAATCTTACTAGCACTGCTGTTACCTACTCTGGGTGCATGGCATTCAGAAGTGAAAGGAAACAGCAGAGTACCCGAAAAGATGGTGGCTTCTTATGAAGTGGCTGATACAACGGTGCTGAATCACAAAGTTCATTTGCCCAAGGACACTACGGTGGCCCCATCGGCAACATCAATGGCTGTGCGCAAAAATGCACAAAGTTTACCTGCCAACATCAGTAGCCCAAAAGTCTACGAACAAATCAACAACAACATTGTAGCAGGTTACATCAATAACTTCGCAAGCAGGTATAGCCAGCATTTACAAGTAATGATTGCCAAAGGACAACCATATTTTATTATGGTTGAGAAAATCTTCAGAGAAAATGGTATTCCTGAAGAAATGAAATACCTGGCAGTGATTGAATCCAGCTTTAATACTAATGCCCGTTCCCGCGTTGGTGCTGTAGGTGCCTGGCAGTTTATGTCCGGTACTGCACGCATTTTCGGACTGAGCGTTGGTAAAAAAACTGACGAACGGAAAGATTTCTACAAATCAACCGTGGCTGCCGCGAAATTCTTAAATCAATTATACGACCAATTCGGCGACTGGCTGCTTGTTGTAGCTGCTTATAACTGTGGTCCGGGTGGCGTACAGCGCGCTATGAATGCGAGTGGACGCAGTGATTTCTGGGGCATGCAATATTTTCTGCCTGCAGAATCCCGTAATCATGTGTACAAATTCATTGCGACCGGTTATATTCTGGATCGCTTTAATAACTTCTTCGGTGTAGGTGATGACGGAGTGAAAATCATTCCTGCAAATATACCTGCTGCTGCAGCTGCTGTATCTCTTGCATCAGCAGAACTGACCGAAGATGAAATGTTCAATACCGTAGAGTTCAATATCACAGGTAAATACAGGATGGAGGCAATCGCCAAACGCCTGAATATGGAAAAGGCAGAACTGGATCATCTGAATCCTGATTTTGAGAGAATGATGTCCGGCCCTGATAATAGTTACGACTTACGCGTACCTAAAGATAAAATGAAAGCATTCCAGGCAGAAAAAGAAGAGATCCTGAAAGAATCTATTCAGATGATGCTGGATGATAAAGTTGCAGGTGTAGATAAATCCAAGTTCCCACCACCAGCACCAAAAATGGCTGTTGCTACGGAAGCTAAGGCTAAGAGAACATCTACATATACCCATACTAAGACTACTAAAGCAAAGTCTTCCAAGTATTCGGTAAAACACAAAACAACAGTAAAGCACAAATCAGTAACTAAGAAAAAAGTTGCTGCTAAGAAAACTACTTCAACTGTTGCAAAGAAGACAGCAAAATAAATAAGATATTATAATAAACAGGAAAGGCTAGCCGCAAGGTTAGCCTTTCCTGTTTTCGTGCATTGCTATTGTTAATCATAAATACACTGCGTCTGCCTGTTTTGGTTTCTAATTTAACTTTAGAATAAGATTGTAGATCAGATCTTTATTAAACTTCACCTAATCATCACGGCAGACAAGGTGTATTTATGATCAACAAGAGCAATGACACTTACCATGAGTGCTGTACTCAGAAAGAAATTACACGATGATCTTATCAATTCCATTCTTTTATGATGACTCATTTCTATAAATAAGAAACCCGCAAAACCATAGGCTCTGCGGGTTTCTGCTTTATAGAAAGGGTATTAGTGTTATACCCTGCTAGTTTGCAAACGATTTGCTTCTATCCTTTTCACGAGATCCAGTAAAGGACCAGTCATGAAGGTAGTTGCTAATGCCATCAATACCATCATCGCAAATATTTCAGGAGAGAGGATACCAAGATCATAACCGATATTCAATACTACCAGTTCCATTAATCCGCGGGTATTCATGAGGGCGCCTATTGCCAGTGAATCTGTCCATGACTGCCCCATGAGTTTGGCAGCGGCAGCACTTCCTCCCAGTTTACCACCTACAGCTACCAGCATGATCATTCCAAATACAGCCCAGAGATGGCCTTGTCCCAGCAAACCTATTTGTGTACGCAGTCCGGTGAAAACAAAGAAGATTGGAAGCAGCAATAATACACTCACGTCTTCCAGTTTATCCGTTAATAATTTCTGCACGGAAACTTCTGCAGGCATGATCACTCCTGCAAGGAAAGCACCAAACAAAGCATGAATACCGATTACCTCAGCAGCCCATGCGGAAAATAGCAGCATGAGGAAAGCCAGGGCTACAATAGATTTCTCTTTGTCTTTTGCTGCAAATTGCTGGAACTTTTTAGCGATCCAGGGTTTGATCACATACAACATAGTCCCTACAAAAATGAGAGCCATTCCAAGGGTTAATGCAGCACTCCAGAGGCTTCCTGCTTTTACAATAGTGATCACAACAGCAAGGATGCACCAGGCAGTAACATCATCCGCAGCAGCACAGGTAATAGCCAGTAATCCCAATGGTGTGCCAGTCAGTTTTCGCTCCTGCACAATACGCGCCAGCACCGGAAATGCGGTAATACTCATAGCAATACCCATAAACAGGGCAAAGGAGAGAAAACTAACATTCTCAGGTGAGAATTGCGGATAAATATAATATGCAAGCCAGACACCCAGGAAGAAAGGCACCACAATACTGGCATGACTGATCATTACAGCGTCGTGGGCTTTGTTCTTTATCTTATGTGTATCCAGTTCCATTCCTACTACGAACATAAAGAACGCAAGTCCGATCTGGCTCAGGAACTGAAGATTTTTAAAGCTATCTGCAGGAAACAGGAATTGACTCGTACTATGCGAAAGCCAGCCCAGCAGGGAAGGTCCAAGACAAACACCTGCTATAATTTCTCCTACCACAGCAGGTTGCCCAATACGTCCGGCAAGCCAGCCGAATACTCTTGCTGTTATTAAAATCAATATGATCTGCAATAGCAACAGAGCTAGCGGATGCTGTATATTATGCACTATTGCGTTCCATACAGTTTCTCCTGTACTGGCTGTTGCAGCAGCCGGAGCTACTTCAGTAGTCGTAATATTATGTCTGTTTCGCACAGACAAATTATCACCTTGTTTGATGATAAACCAGATCAGGCATCCGAAAAAACCAATAATCAGCGGGTACAACAACAGTCGTTTATTCATATCAGTCCTTATTAATTGCGAGAAAGATAATAATTATTATCATGTTGAAGGCATGTTTGTCCCTTTTTGCATGTTAAATAGCTTTAAACTTTTTAGTGAGTAATTGTCGCTTAGCTCTTTATGGGGTATATTGTACAACATATGGATACCAGGAGAGATTTCATTAAAAAGGCCGCATTATTGTCAAGCGGTGCAGGTTTACTGGGCGTATTGCCGGCTTCTATTCAAAAGGCGCTGGCCATAGATCCTGCTGCAGGAAGTACCTTCCTGGATGCAGAACATGTTGTACTGCTGATGCAGGAAAATCGCTCCTTTGATCATTGTTATGGCACACTGAAAGGCGTACGTGGCTTCAATGATCCGAGGGCCATTACCCTACCCAATAAAAATCTGGTATGGTTACAGTCAAACGAAGCTGGCCAGACTTATGCACCTTTCCGGTTGGACCTAAAAGATTCAAAGGCTACCTGGATGAGCTCTCTCCCGCATGCATGGGAAAACCAGGTAGATGCCCGCAATGATGGAAAATATGACAGATGGCTGGATGTGAAAAAATCAGGAAATAAGGAGTATGAGGATATGCCGCTTACCCTTGGGTATTACACCCGGGAGGATATTCCATTTTATTATGCCCTGGCAGATGCCTTTACGGTATGCGACCAGAATTTCTGTTCCTCTCTGACGGGTACCACTCCCAACCGGCTTTATTTCTGGACAGGGAAACTTCGTTCCGGACCCGAAGCCGATTCCCGGCCTAATGTGAGAAATAGTGAATCTGATTATGGTGTTCCTGGCAACTGGACTACTTTCCCTGAAAGACTGGAAGAGAATGGGATCTCCTGGAAGGTATATCAGAATGAAATTAGTGTGGGTGTTGGTTTTGATAGAGATGAAGATGACTGGCTAGCTAATTTCACAGATAATCCGCTGGAATGGTTTACGCAGTATCATGTAGGATTCTCTATCTCCCATTATAAATATATTCAAAAAAGATTGACCGAATTACCTGCTGAAATAAAGACGCTGGAAGATAAAGTAAAGACATTACCTGCAGGAAAAGAGCAGCAGGAAAGCCAGGAATTATTACTGAAAAAACAGGAAGAACTGACAACACGGAGAGAATATGTGGTACAATGGCGTCCTGAAAAGTTTGATCAGCTGTCACAGCGGGAAAAGAACCTGCATGAAAAGGCTTTCGTCACTAATAAAAAAGATCCAGGTTATCATCAATTAACCACACTTCGTTATAAGGATGGTGATACCGAAAGGGAGATGAAAGTACCAAAGGGAGATGTGTTACATCAGTTCCGGGAAGATGTGAAAAAAGGAGAATTGCCAACAGTATCCTGGCTGATCGCTCCCGGGAATTTCTCTGATCATCCCGGCTCTCCATGGTATGGTGCCTGGTATGTATCTGAAGTGATGGATATCCTTACGCAGAACCCGGAAGTATGGAAGAAGACTGTGTTTATATTAGCTTATGATGAAAACGATGGTGACTTTGACCACGTACCTCCATTTGTAGCACCTCACAAACCTGGAACAGGAGTTACCTCTAAAAATATCGATACAGCAACAGAATTTGTTACCCGCGAACAGGAGCTACGTAAAGTAGGAATGAAGGAGGAGGATGTGCGCGAAAGTCCAATTGGTCTTGGTTACAGGGTTCCTCTTGTAATTGCATCTCCGTGGAGCAGAGGCGGGTGGGTAAATTCTGAAGTATTTGATCACACCTCTTCATTACAGTTCCTGGAGAAATTCCTTGAGCATAAAGCAAAGAAGACGATCACTGAATCAAATATCAGCGAATGGCGTCGTACGGTATGTGGAGATCTTACATCTGTATTCCGTCCATACAACGGAGAGAAAATAGAGTTGCCTTCTTATGTAGACAAAGTTCCATTTATTGAAAGTATTCATAAGGCACAGTTTAAGAATGTTCCATCAGGTTTCCGGCAGCTAACACCGGCCGATGTTGCAGCCATCAACCATGATCCGGCCTCTTCAGCATTGATGCCCAGGCAGGAAGAAGGCATCCGTCATTCCTGCGCATTACCTTATGAGCTGTCTGTAAATGGACGTGTTTCAAAGGATAATACATTCGTCATCAATTTTCAGGCAGGGAATAACATTTTCGGAAAGCAGGCAGCTGGTGCACCATTCAATGTATATGCGCCGGGCAAGTATCAGTCAAGACACGATAAAGATAAAATGGAAGCGGTGAGGGCATGGTCGTATGCTGTTGCAGCAGGTGATCAGCTTTCAGATGCATGGCCACTTTCTCAATTTGAAAATCAGGAACATCATCTGAGAGTATATGGGCCAAATGGATTTTTCCGTGAGTTTAGAGGGAATGTCAATGATCCCGATCTGGAGATTATTTGCCGGAATGAAGTAAAGGGTAAACTGTTTACGGGAAACCTTGAAGTGGTTTGTTCTGGTGGCAAACACTATACTATTGAGATTACGGATCATGCTTATAAAAGTGGGAATCATACATTGGTAGTTGAGCCATCTGGTACCACTAAAATTGCCCTTGATCTGAGCCGCAGCTTTGGCTGGTATGATTTCAGCGTATGCGTGAAAGGATTTGAAGCATTTGAACAACGCTTTGCAGGACGTGTAGAGAACGGCAAAGAAAGCTTCAGCGATCCGTTGATGGGAAGAGTGAAGATTTAAGAACTATCATCCTGAGGCAGCGGA
The DNA here is from genome assembly GCF_900112615.1 of Chitinophaga sp. CF118. Taxonomy (GTDB): domain Bacteria; phylum Bacteroidota; class Bacteroidia; order Chitinophagales; family Chitinophagaceae; genus Chitinophaga. The sequence continues at coordinate 363,020 of NZ_FOMK01000005.1, forward strand.
AATATTTTATCAGGCAGAAGGAATGCTAAGTCGTTTTGGTCTTGGAAATCTCCTATGTGTGAAGTGTAGGAAGAAGTTTGAATTTTAATATTTTATATGAATATATCAGTTAATGGAGGCCAGATAAAATTGAACATTGATAAGGTCTATTTTGTCATTGACGTTTTATATTGTACTAAAATAAAGAAAAACATCAACGTACTGGATGCAAGTAATTTTGGAAAGGACATTAAGGTGAAATTATTTCCCGATTTGGATACACCCTATGCTAAGTTCTTAAATAGAAATAACCTATTTAGTATAGAATTTATTCAATATTTGGATGAAGATATCGACTCTAGTGATGCTGCTCTGTGTTTTGCTACAGATACAGGATTAATTGTTTTTGTTGAGGAGAGCATTTTTATTGATTTTATCTCTAATTCTGATTACGATCAATTTGTTGATGCTGCGACTTCATCTAAAATAGATTATTGGGCAATGCTTGAGGCGAAATATACTCCTGGAGATATTGCACTTGTTTTGGCAGCAGGGGAAGATTCAGGATATGAATTCAGTTCAGGGGGAGTTTATAAAATTGACGTCTAATCCCTTCGCAAAACTGTCGGTTTAGCAAACCGACAGTTTTGCGAAGGGAAAGGATACCTGCCCTCCTACCTACAGGTATGTCGTACCGATATGATACTACAAGCCCTGCTAAGCAAGGCTCGGCTATTCCAATCGTCGTCCTCAGAAATGTACCTACATTTAGGAAGTTCCAACAATACCATTCCGTACAACGTCACTTTCACTTTAAAGCCTTCCCGCCCACTAATCGCCTTCGGGCCATATGTAGGTACGGTCCCTTTAATCGGAGGGCGACAATGGACCTGACTATCCAGCTGCCGATATTGACACAGCACGAAAAGCAATAGCAAAATTCAATATATACAGTTTACCTACAGGTAATTTTATTTACCTAAAGCTAAAGATTTTAACCGAAAGCTAAAGATTTTCTTGGAAACTTCGCAACCGCGCCGTAGATTTGCTATATGAAATTGCTACATCAGCTCATAGCCACACAAAAGAAGATTCAACCGACAGTAACGGCGGTTGAAAAGATCACGGTGCCCAAAGCCCTGATACAATCCCGTGGCATCGAGAACTGGGTGAAAGTAGCAAACTGCACTGCACAAGGAGCAAAATTGGGAAATGTGCTTAAAACTGCTCGTGTTCCAAATAAGGCATTGTACAATATGAGCTATTGGGACAAAACCAGATCATTACATCATGGGGGGGCAACGAAAACCCTACAGCGTAATATCAATGCTGCGCAAGCTTATTATGATCAGTTTAGTGGCTATAAAACCTGGGACCACTATATTGAGCATTTATATCCGATTAACTCGATATTAGGTAATATAGTCACTGGGTATACCGGTGCCTTTAAGACCCTAACAACCGCTAATATTGCCTTTGCTGAGCCCTTTGCTCGGCTGTTAAATTATTTCTTCGTTTGTCGCCCATTCAGAAGCCCAAAGGGAATTGAAGCGCTGAGTTGCGAGCTTTTGGAAGATGGAAAGAATGGCAGATTAAAACACCAGGTGGCAGGAGATAGGCGGAAGTATTTAACGCCTGCGATATTTGAACTTTTGCCCGAACCTCTGGAATTAAGCATTCTAACTGATCCCATTCATGAAGAGGATTGGGGTCTTGTGCGAGGTGAGGGTCAGGACGGAGGAACAACTCTTATCGAAACGCTCACAGCTCAGTTCTGGAAGATAGAAACTGCTATTGAGGAGCAGGTGGAAAAGCTACAGAAGAAGATTAGACGCCAGATTAAGTGGGCCTATAAGCAGCTGCAACAATTAACTACGGACGTACGGTCTTTTATCCGTACAATCATAAGATCTATGCGCATCACCCCATTTGATGGAAAAGACAGTGATAGTGATTTCGTTACAACAAACATTGGAAACGGAATAACATTTAATCACTTTAAATTTATCATCAAATGTCAGATAAGCAGGAACAGCAGCAATTGGTTGAACACGCCATCGCTAAATTAGAAAGTAAAGGCCCACTTAATGGAGTGGACACAGAGATATATAAAGACCTGATAGCACTCAGGGAAAAGATAAAAATGAAGTCTTATAGGGTGGACTGGAACGGTTTCTGGAATGTAATCCTCCATCTGATCGATAAGGGTTCAGATTTCTTTGATAATTAAAAAATCTAAACATATGAATTGGGGAGACGCTGTTGCAACAATTAGAAGGAAACATGGCATGAAGCAACTTGAACTGGCTGAAAAAACAGGACTGTCAGCATCTGCTATTTCCCTTATTGAAAGTGGGAAGAAAAACCCCAGCGAGGAAACACTGGACAAAATAGCAAAGGTGTTTAAAACCGATCCGGCATTCATAGCGCTGGTGGCTATTAACCCAGAGACGGACATGAATGAAGAGGCAAGGGAAAAATTCAATGATCTCTTCCCTAATTTCCAGCAGCGTATTCTGCAGTTCATAAAATAGCTAATGCATAAACGAAAATGCCCGGTGGAGAGATACGCTTCTTCATGCCGGGCTTTTCTTTATCCGTATTGTTACTGCAGCTTCATAAACGCTTATTCACTTCCAACACTTTATTCAGATCGCTTTCAACCGAGAAATTCAGTTCCGGCCACAGCTTATAAAAATATTCCACTTCGCATGCCAATACTATGAATACTTTGCTTTCAATAAATATATGATGACCATGATAGAGAGTGATTCAGAACTAAAAATAATTTTCCGTCTCTTCCATGTCTACAAGCGCAAAAATTAATGCCCAGCTGCTAATTTAGCAGAAGGGATGAAACTTATCCCAATCCGTTTTAACTTCTTTAAGATAAAATAAAAGGGGACTGAACGCTCCACACTATTAAAAAGCCTTACCAGTAAGTAACCTCTTTAACTCATCATATTTTTCTTTCGTCAGTTCTGTAAGAGGTTCTATTAATGTTACAGCAGCTCCATGATGTAGACTTCTCAGTAGATCTTTCAAAGTATTAGGATTATAGGGTTTAGTTGAATCATAAAGATACCAATGTCCAGAAGATCCATTACCTGGTTCATGTAACAAATAACTCACTTGATAATAATGCATAACAGTGGTTTTTATCTATTAAATATAACCCAATATGGACAATTCAAAGATATAATGGACATATAAGAAATCGCGATCGATTAGGCCTTGAAAAGATATATAGACTATTACATTGCTCTGGATACGGAAAATGGAAAGGGGATTCTATATAAATGAAGGGGCTTCTGGTAGTGAAAATATTTCAGAGATAGGGGATGTTAAGAACATTGCAAATGATAAGTTTGAGCATAAATTATATTTCCTGCCCCCAATCAACTAATGCAACAGCTTTGCCCTCAATTAGTCGATAGTCAGATTCTAATAGTTTAATATCATGGTATGCCCATAATATTGCATTGTCCTTATCAAAAGAAAAGTAGATTTTATTATCTCCCTTTTTTATGCAAGTAACCAAATCAAGGTTTACTAACCTTCCGAATTCTTGTTCTTCTGAAGATTTTACAAATATTGCCATATAAAATATTTTGATACTAAATATACGAAAAATGGAACGACAAGACCAATAGAGCTAGTACCTGTAAGAACAGGGTGTGATTATGAAAACACCCTTCTAGCACATGAGGACAAAGTCGGGTCCGAACTGAAAGTATTATCCGGTATGCTGGAAGGTAATCAAGGTATAAATTCCTGAATTATAAACAAGCTCTGCTACAATACCGATAAGTTATAGACCTTGTCAATCTATTTTCGAATTTATTAGCAGCAACAGGTACCATTCTTATAACAATAGAAAAAGGGAAACTTGGAAAGAATGTATTTAATTAAAAAATATAAAGCAGTTAAGTCTTACATGATTTTATTCAAATAATTGAAAATCAATAATTTAATATGAATTTTAATTCTTATAGCAATAGAAAAAGGGATTCCATGAATAATTTAAATTCACTTTTTTGACTAAAAGGTGATAAATTGCCTTCAAACAAATAGGCTGAGAGCTTCCGACTCCCAGCCATTTGTTAAACTACTAGAAATGATCATGTAAAAGGATCAAAACTGGTACGGCCTTTAGGACTAACTCCACCAGAGTTTTCCACGGGAATTTAGGCTGATTCCCTCGTATAGATTTTCGCATATATTCTACCATTTGTAGGTAGTACCATCTTTAAATCCGTTTGTCTGAAAAGGCTAAACGGATTTTATTTATTTACTATTTATGCTAAACTACACTTTAAAGATTTTCTTTTTGTTATTCCAATGTTAAAGAACAACTTAACTTTTGCGGATAGCTACTGCCCAATATATCCAAACACTATGCTACAGCGAATTTGAGCGAAAAGCAACAAAGCATTGGGGCGGTATTTCCTGAAAAATTAGTTTTTGAGAAAGATTCATATCGAACTAAGAGGGCAAATGATGTTATTTGTTGTATATGTAAGCCAGCAAAGGGTTTTGGCGAGTTTGTAAAACAAGAAAACTCTAGATTTTCAGAGCTTTCTTGTTTTGTAGAGCCAGAAGGATTCCTATTTATGGTTCCTGTAGGAGAAGACGTTATAATTGAAACAGACTCGTGTTTGGAAAGCGTAGAACTCAGGTATTCTATTGATATTGATGGAGTAACAATAGGTGTAATAAATGACGAGAATAATTATGAGTTTTATACAAAGGGGAAGATGTATTTAAAGAATTCCTTTGATTCTTATTTAGGATAATAAGCTGCAGGTACTTTCCGGCAGGGGATAAATACTATGAACCTCCTCACATTATTTAAATAAAATGAAAAGCTTTAAATTATCAAATAGTACTAATAACAATATGTTAATTGCCTTTGAACCTGTTGGAGAAACTTTTATGCTACCTCCAAATGATCAACTTCAATTTTTGATTTCTGAAGAGGAAATGGGATTAGGTACGGATAGTTTGGAAATACAAATTAAATTGGATGAGAAAAAAGAGAATCTTAGCGTTAGCGTTTGGTCTGAAAAGAATGCATTTCAGGCATTTTATAACGGGCTGCCAGTAAGTCTCTAACTAATTCTTGTGAGCAATCATTTGTAGCGTTTATTTTATAATCCGCTTTGTTCATCCGGACATTTTTGTATTTTTAGGTAAGGGGGAGTATTTTACCTATTTTGCCAAGGGGTGTTCAGTATGTATAACTGCGAGCATAAGGACAATGAACTGTTGCAACGGATAGCTGCCGGAGACGAAGCTGCCTTTGCTGAGTTATTCCACGCCAACCATAACAGGTTAGGTGGCTTTGTGCTGGGGTGGACTAAATCTGCAGCCCTTACAGAAGAGATTGTCCAGGATGTATTTATGAAGATCTGGACGCAGCGGGAACGCTTGCTGGAAGTAAGACAAATCGAAAGTTACCTGTATATATTAGCCCGTAATGAGACATTTAACTGTCTGCGGCAGATTGCCCGGGAACGCGTACGTCGTGAAACCTGGGAACATGAGCAGGAAGTTGTTCCCGAAGTAGCAGATGAGAACGATTATACCCCACTAATAGAACAGGCAGTCGCCAAATTGCCTACCCAACAAAAAAAGGTGTACCTCCTGAAACAGCATCACCGTATGGCATATGCAGAGATAAGCCGGCATATGCAGATATCTCCTGAAACCGCCCGTAAACATTTGTCAGCCGCTTTGCGCTCAATCACTACCTATGTGCGCGCCCATCTCCACCACATCATTTTATTCATCCTTTTCAGAATTTTTTAAAAAAAACAGAAACGGACTACCCGGTTTTGTTTTTATTGGTGTCTTTAATATGTAAGGAACCAAAATCACTATCATGTCTGACCAGTTATTAGAAGATCTAATGCGCCGTTATTTTAATGGTACAGTGACTCCGCAGGAGGAGGAAGAACTGATGCAACTGCTTGCGGACAGCAAAAATGAAGATGCTTTGAAAGCTGTGATGGATGATGTGTGGCAGGAAACAAGAAACATTCCTCCTGTTTATACCGAAGAGCAAAGCCAGAAACTACTACACGAAATAATTTCAGTAAAACATATTTCAGGACGTAACAGGAAGATTTGGTGGGGCAGTGCTGCTGCCGCAGTATTATTGCTAATACTGGCTGGAGGCCGGTGGCTCATACATCCTGACAACAAACAACAACTTTTAGGGCAGAAATCCGGCAATGTGTCTGATATTGCTCCCGGTGGTAATAAAGCCACTCTTACTCTCGCAAATGGAAACGTAATTGTGCTGGAAGATGCGCAGAACGGTGCATTAAGCAAACAGGGAACAGTTACAGTGATCAAATTGAAAAGCGGTCAGCTGGCATATAATAATGGCCACGAATCTGCCAGCGGGGAACCGGCAGCAATGAATACCCTTTCTACTCCACGTGGCGGACAATATCAGGTAACCCTGCCTGATGGTACAATTGTATGGTTGAACTCTGCGAGCAGTATCACTTTTCCTACCGCTTTTACGGGCAAAACCAGGCAGGTACAGTTGAAGGGGGAAGCATATTTTGAAGTTGCCACAAATGCACAGCAGCCCTTTATGGTCAAGGTGAATAAGATGGAAGTGCAGGTATTAGGTACAAGTTTTAACCTGATGGCCTATGCAGATGAGCAGGCCATCAAAACAACATTGGTAGATGGCGCAGTGAAAGTGAAACAGGAAAATAAAGATGTGGTGCTAAAACCGGGACAACAGGCACAACTAGACGACAACGGAGATATGAAAGTAGTAAAGGCTGATCTCGATGCCACAATCGCATGGAAGAACGGACTTTTTACTTTTAACGATGCCACTATAGAAGATGTAATGCGTCAGCTGGGCCGATGGTATGATATGGAGATTGTTTATCCTGAGGGCATTCCACAAGATCACTTCCGGGGGGAAATGTTCAGGAATGAAAACATGTCTTCTGTATTAAAGATCCTGGAAGCAAGCGGCGTGAATTTAAATGTACAGGGAAGGAAGATTATCGTAAAACCATAATGCTGTAGAAAGGTTATTGTAAAGCGTTAGAGAAGAGCACGATTCCACCAAATATTAAACACGTTATTCGTTATGGAAAAATCACCGTAAGAAAAGACTGCCCATATGGCGCGAAAAAGGGGCGATTGAGCCCGCCCCTGAATTGCCAGGTCATTAATTAACAATCCGCTGAGACTATTTATTACTTAAACCCTAACACTGTAAAGTTATGCAATTGCATGATCAAGTGAAGGCCCATTCTTTGTCGGGGCTTTTACCAACCAGAATCGCAGCTAGCTGCAAGGGTGCCCGAATGCACCGTAAAATATTTCTCGTTATGAAACTAACTGTTTTTCTGCTCACCGTCGCCTTCCTGCAGGTTAATGCCGCAGGCTATGCACAAAAGTTGAGCTTGTCGCTTAAGGACCGTCCGCTGGAGGATGTGTTCCGGGAGATCAAAAAGAAGACCGGCTACACCTTCTTTTATAAACTGCAAATGTTGCAGCAGGCAAAAAAGGTAAGTGTAAGCGTTGAGAATGAAGATCTGCACGAAGTACTGGACATCATATTCAAAGATCAGCCACTTACCTATGAGATGGTAAATAAAACAGTGGTGGTAAAGGCTAAGCTGGCCGGGAGCGCCGGCACTATGGTGGTACAACCTGCAGCCGCACCTGCATTGACCGTAGTGGGTAAAGTAACTGATGATAAAGGGAGCCCCTTACCTGGTGTATCCGTACAGGTAAAAGGAACTACTAAAGGAACACAAACAAATGGCAGTGGTGAGTATACACTTAGCGGTGTAGCTGATGATGCCGTACTTGTGTTTAGCTTTATCGGTTTCAAGGCACAGGAAGTAGCTGTTGGAGGGCGTAGTAATATTGCCGTTTCCATGCTTACCAGTGCCCTGGGCCTCACCGATGTGGTGGTAGTAGGGTATGGTAGTCAGAGTAGAAAAGAACTGACCAGTGCTGTAACCTCTGTTAAAAGTGAAGATCTGAACCGTGGACCTATCAATGATCCTGCGCAATTGTTACAGGGTAAAGTATCCGGTTTGAATGTAACCAGCAGTGGGGATCCAAATAAAACATCTACGATGGTACTGCGTGGTGCATCTACATTGCGTACCGGAGCAGCACAACAACCATTTTATGTGGTAGATGGTGTACCGGGTGTAGACATCACATTGATTGCACCGGATGATATTTCCTCTATTGATGTACTGAAAGATGCTGCCGCTACTTCTATTTATGGCACACGCGCAGCGAATGGTGTAATCATGGTCACCACAAAGAGAGCGAAGAGAGGAGTTACTCAATTATCATATAGCGGCTATGTAGGTTTCGAGAAAGTGTCTAACAAAATGAAGATGATGAATGCTTCTCAGTTGAGAGACTTTGTGACAAAGAACAGCCTTGCATTTGATCCTATCGATGACCAGGGAGGTAATACAGACTGGCAGAAAGAAGTAGAACGTAAAACCGGTGTTTCTCATAATCATAATATAGCAGTAAGCGGAGGAAGCGATAAAACTTTATATAGCGTAAGTCTTAATTATTTTAAGAAAGAGGGGATTATCAAAGGGACACAGTCGGAACGTTATAACGGTCGTTTATTCATTGAGCAAAAGGCTTTTGATGATAAGCTGAAACTGGGATTCTCTCTCAGTAATTCAGTGACGAATTCCGACAATATTCCTAACCTGCAGGTTACTGATCTGACGAGTGCTGTAAATTCCCCGGAGAATACCAACAAAGGTTATCTGCTGGAGAATATGGTAAAGTATTTACCGACTGTTCCTGTGTACCAGGCAGATGGCAGTCTTACAGAGAACTTTAAGCGTGAAAAGTATTTCAACCCGGTAGGCTTGCAGACCAATGCATACAGTAAGCTGCAAACCAAGGCAATGATCGCAAATGTAACTGCAGAACTGAAATTGCCTTTCGGGTTTAAATACAATCTCAGCGTGGCCTGGCAGAATGTACAAAAAACAGGAGGCACTTATTATAACAGCTATTATACGACCAACTATAATTCTTTGCTTCCTACAGGAGCCACTAATGGCCTTGCTTACAGAACATCATTCCAGAATACCAATACTATTGCAGAAACCTACCTGACCTATGATAAGAAATTAGGCGCACATTCCATTAATGCACTGTTTGGTTATTCTTATCAGCAGGATGGCAATAACGATGGGTTCCAGAGTAATAACTACAATTTCCCTTCCGATGCGCTGGGATATTATGGCATCAGCCTTGGAAGCAGTGGATCGGGTTACAAAGTAGACTGGGGAAATAACTATTATACCAAGCTGCGTCTTATATCGGACTTTGCCAGGTTGAATTATAATTATGCAGGTAAATATTTTTTACAGGCAGCAGTGAGACGTGACGGCTCTTCTGCTTTTGGTAAAGATAATCAGTGGGGATATTTTCCTTCCATATCTGCAGCATGGAATATTACCAGCGAAGAATTCATGAAAAGACAGCATATTGTGAGTGATCTGAAATTACGTGTAGGCTATGGCATAACAGGTAACTCCCTTGGATTTGATCCATACATTTCTAAACTACAATATGGTGCTGCCGGTTATCTTTATTACAACGGTGCATGGGTAACTGCTATTGGTCCTTCGCAGAATGCAAACCCTGATTTGCGCTGGGAAAAGACAGCAATGAGTAACATTGGTCTGGACTATACATTGTTAAATGGATTGATCACAGGTTCGGTAGATGTCTATAACAAGAAAACATCCGATCTGATCTGGAATTATCCCGTATCAACCACACAATATCCTGTATCTACTTTACTTGCGAATGCAGGAACAATGACTAATAAAGGGATAGAATTCAGTATTAATGTGACGCCTGTAAAGAGTAAAGACTTTTCGTGGGTTACTTCCCTGAACGTGGCGCATAATGTAAATAATATTGAATCGATGTCTAACAGCCGGTTCAGACTGGATTCTATTGCATTGATGCAACCAGATGGTGGCGGGCAGACAGGATCCACCCTGCAGTTGATAAAATCAGGCCATCCGGTAGGACAGTTCTTCACTTTTAAATATGCAGGTAAGGATGCAAACGGCGTTTCACAGTTCTATAATTCAAAAGGGGAAGTTACTTCGAATGTAGCTACGCTTACGAATCTGAAGGATTATTATTATGCCGGTAATGCACAACCTAAATTATTGCTGGGATGGAATAATACATTTAACTACAAACAACTGTCAGTTAATTTCTTCTTCCGTTCAACATTAGGTAACCATATCTTCAATGCAACCCAGGCGGATCTGAACAGACCTTCTACTGCCAGTATAAACAATTTGCTGGTATCTTCTGCCGGGGAATCTGCAAAGGATATCAATGCCTATAGGTATTCAAGCCGTTTTATTGAGAAGGGAGATTATGTGAGACTGGATAATGCAACGGTTGCTTATACCTTTAAGAATATTTCAAAGAACCTCTCTTCCCTGCGTGTATATGTAAGCGGTAATAACCTGTTCACCATTACAGGATACAAAGGCATTGATCCTGAGGTAAACCTGGGCGGGTTAACCCCTGGTGTGGACTCAAATAATTTCTATCCTAAAACGCGCACTGTCCTGGTAGGATTAAACGCTTCGTTTTAAATAAATAAAATTATTAGTTATGAATAAGCTTCTTCAACATATATTATTCACATTCCTGATGGCAGGTTGTTTAAGCGCCTGTCATGATCTGGATGTGCCCGTAGAAAGTAAACTGAATCCTGAAAACTTTCCAAAAACGCAAGCACAGTTTATCCTGGCATCCGGCCCGGTGTATACGGCTTTTGGTAATGCTACATTAACCAGAGAATACTGGTTCCTGCAATCATTAAGTACCGATGAAAGCATACTACCCGCAAGAGGTGGTAACTGGTTTGATGGTAGTAAGTACCAGCAGACGCATCTGCATACCTGGAATCCTGATAATGGTAATGTGGGGGGAGCATGGTCATTCCTGACAACCACCATCAGTACCTGTAACCAGGTGTTATCTACCTTTGCTAATTCTGCTGTAGTACCTGATCCGCAGATCGTTGGAGAAGTAAAGACCATGCGTGCACTGGCTTATTATTTCCTAATGGATAGTTATGGTAATGTTCCGGTGATCACTACTTTCGGAGATACCACACAGCCCGGTACTACCAAACGTGCAGATGTATTTGCCTTCATTGAGAAAGAAGTACTGGACGCTTTGCCTAGTCTCAGTACAACAGTAGACGCCAGTACATACGGCCGGCCAACAAAGTATGGTGCATTTGCATTACTTGCTAAAATGTACCTGAATGCAACAATATATACAGGCACAGAGCGTAACGCTGACGCTGTAAGAATGTGCGATAGTATAATCACTGCAGGTAAATTTGCGCTGGAAAGCAATTACAGAGGCATGTTTGCCATCAACAATGGCCCCAGTATCAAGGAATTTATCTTTGCTGTGCCTTGTACTAATTCAGCTACTCAGAATTCGCAAACAAGCGGGCAGTTCTTTGCGCGGTATTATCTTCACCGGGCAATGAAAGCCAAATACAGCCTGCCTTATACACCCAGTGGTGCTATCAGCATAATGCCAGAGTATTATAGTTACTTTAATCAGACTGGTGATGTGCGAAATGATATTTTTTTAAAGGGCAAACAGTATGATTACAGTGGAAAGCCTATTGTGATCTCTACTACCAATATAGGTTATGATGCCAGCTATTCCGGTAGTAATCCAACAGCGGCATATAACTACGAGTTAGACCTTACTCCGGCTATCGTGCTTACCAATGTAGATAACTTTGATTGTGGTAATGATGAAAAGAGCTGGGCAGAAGGATACCGTTGTATTAAATTCTATCCGGACAGTACCTCTACTTCCCGTAACCAGGATAATGACTTTCCGATTTTCCGGTATGCAGATATCCTTCTCATGAAATCTGAAGCTATTTTACGCGGAGCTGCAGAAACCAATGGACAAACCGCACTTTCCCTTATCAATAATGTAAGAACGATCCGTAATACGGCTGCTTTAGGCTCAGTAACACTGGACGATCTTTATGCAGAAAGGAATCGTGAAATGGTGTACGAAGCCTGGCACAGAAATGATATGATCCGTTTTGGTAAGTTTGAAGGCTCATGGGGATATAAAACGGATGCAGACGTAAATCACCGCATCTATCCTATACCCACTTTTGCACGGGCGCTGAATCCAAAACTTGATCAGAATCCTGGATACTAGTTGGTGTAATTAATTTTTTTATATACCTTATCGGGGTCCGGAGCATTTAGTTTATTCCGGACCCCGTTATGAATATAAAATAATCAATCATGAAGGTCTCACATCTTATTCTCTTTTCTTTCTGCTGTTTTATCAGTAAAGTGTCTTTCGGACAAGAATTAGCAACTACCCCTCCAATGGGCTGGAATAGTTACAACAGTTTTGGTGGTGCTGTGCATGAAGATGAAGTAAAAGCGAATGCTGATTACATGGCGAAAAACCTGAAGCAATACGGTTGGGAATATGTAATTGTTGATTATTGCTGGTACTATCCACACCCTCCCGGAGCAAAGGTTTCCAATGCCCCACAATTCAGATTGGAAGATGGTGCTTATGTTCCCTGGTGTACAATGGATGAATACGGTCGATTGTTGCCTGATGTTACAAAGTTCCCATCAGCTAAAGATGGCAATGGATTTAAGCCCCTGGCTGATTATGTACACTCACTCGGTTTAAAGTTTGGTATTCATATTATGCGTGGCATTCCCAGGCAGGCAGTATGGGCTAACACAAAGATCCTGGGTACTGATGCCACTGCGGCTACAGTAGCGGATCAGGCATCTATCTGTCCCTGGTTGAATCATATGTATGGCCTTGATCTTACTAAAAAAGGCGCACAGGAATATTATAATTCGCTGATTACACTCTATGCATCATGGGGAGTGGATTATATTAAAATGGATGATATGACGGCCGATGATGCTAACATGGTGTATCACCAGGCAGAGGCGGAAGCTATTCACAAAGCAATAGTGCAAAGTGGCCGGCCTATTGTATTAAGTCTTTCTCCAAAGAACCTTAAGAAGGATATGCCCAGCATAAAGGCGAACTCCAACCTATCCCGTATCTCTGGTGATTTCTGGGATAGCTGGAAACAGTTGAAGCAGCAGTTTGATCATTGTGCTGAATGGATGGGCATAGGTGCTCCCGGTTACTGGCCAGATGCAGATATGCTGCAATTCGGTAAAGTATCTAAACGCGGTCCTGTATTGCAGGAAAGGTTTTCCCGGTTCACGGAAGATGAGCAACGTACACATATGACATTATGGTGCATGTTCCGTTCTCCGCTGATGATGGGAGGTAATATGCCTGAGAACACTCCGTTTGTATTACAGTTACTGACTAATAAAGATGTGCTGGATATTGATCAGCATAGTATTAATAACCGGCAGTTATACCGGAAAGATGATGCGGTAGTATGGGTATCGCAGATGCCTGGAACCAACAACTGGAATGTTGCTTTCTTTAACCTGGGAGATGAACCTCGTGAGGTGTCTGTTAATTTTTCTGATTTGGGAATTAAAGGCAGCTGGCAGGTAAAAGATCTCTGGAAACAGACAACGGCAGGTGTTGCTAAAAATAGTTTTAAACAACTGGTCAATCCACATGGAACAGCCTTGTTCCGGTTTACCAGGTAATAGTATCTCATGAAAACATATACGAAATTGTTACGTATGATCTGCGTAATAGTGATTGCTATGCAACTTCCGGCTGTTGCACAGTTGAATAAAGAGGCTTCTCTTGCACTGATAAAAAGAGTGGTACCGCAACAAGCCGCTGTATTCGTGGTAGAACCTTTGCCACAGGAGTTACAGAAAGATGTGTTTGAAATAGAAAGCCGTCAGAATAAGATCGTATTGCGGGGAAACAATGGTGTGGCCGTAGCTTCTGCATTGTATTATTATCTCACAGAGTACTGTCATTGCCAGATCACCTGGAATGGCACCAACTTAAAACTGCCGGCTAAAATACCTGCGGTAGCAAAGATTAGAAAAACCACACCTTATGAATACCGTTATTATCTGAATTATTGCACCTTCAACTACAGTATGAGCTGGTGGGATTGGGAGCGGTGGCAGAAAGAGATAGACTGGATGGCACTGCATGGAATCAACATGCCGCTGGCTGTTACCGGAGAAGAATATACCTGGTATGAAGTGTATAAAGGAATGGGTTTCACAGATAAAGACCTGGAAGATTTCTTTTGCGGACCGGCATATTTTGGATGGTTCTGGATGGGTAATCTGGATGGATGGGGAGGCCCGCTACCACTCAGTTGGATGAAGAGCCACAAAACTTTGCAAGAGAAGATTCTTAAGCAGGAGAGGGCATTAGGTATGCGCCCTGTATTACCGGCGTTTACCGGGCATGTTCCAGCAGCATTTAAAAAGAAGTTTCCAAATGCAAAACTAAAGGCTACCAACTGGAGCAATGGTTTTGCTGATACTTATATCCTGGATGCTGAAGATCCTATGTTTGCTCAAATAGGAAAACAGTTTCTGCAAACACAAACCCGTTTATTCGGCACAGATCATTTATACTCCGCAGATACATTTAATGAGAACGAACCTCCTTCTGACGAACCAGCTTATCTGTCAGCATTGAGCGCCCGGATCTATGAAGGAATGAAACAGGCCGATACCGCTGCCACCTGGGTAATGCAGGGATGGTTGTTTTATAGTGATCGTAAATTTTGGAAAGCACCACAGATAGAAGCGCTGCTAAAAGCTGTACCTGATAATAAGATGATCTTACTGGATCTGGCAGCAGAAATAGAACCGGTATGGAAAAGAACGGATGCTTTTTATGGGAAGCCCTGGATCTGGAATATGCTGAACAACTTTGGCGGGAACGTGAATCTGTTTGGCCGTATGGATGGTGTGGCTGCCGGTCCGGCGTTAGCGTTGCATGATAGCGCTTCCCGGAGGTTAGCCGGGATAGGATTGACGATGGAAGCCATTGAGCAAAATCCTGTGATGTATGAACTCACTATGCAGCATACGTGGCAAACGGAGCCGGTACAATTGAACGAATGGTTGCGCAAATATGTGTTAAACAGATACGGTACGCAAAGCGATAGCTTGCTGAAAGCCTGGCAGATACTACGGCATACCGTTTATAATGGTCAACTGATCAGAGATGGGGCGGAATCTATTATTACCGGTCGTCCAACTTTTGATTCTACAACAAAATGGACCAGAACATTGCTGAACTATCCACCAAAGGAGTTGCTGTCTGCATGGGAATTGTTTATCAAATCAAGTGCTAATACAGACGGCTTTACATATGACCTGATAGATGTAACCCGGCAGGTAATGGCTAACTATGCTTTACCATTACAAAAGAAATGGATCAGTGCTTACAGGGCAAAAGACAGCGTCGCCTTCAAGAAAACAAGCAGCGCATTCTTACAACTGATCGAAGACATGGACAGGTTGCTGGCAACGAAAAAGGATTTCATGCTGGGACCCTGGCTGGCAGATGCCAGGAAGTGGGGAACTACGCCGCAAGAGAAAGCATTATATGAACGTAATGCCCGTGACCTGATTACCCTCTGGGGAGATGCGGAAAGTCCGTTACATGAATATTCCAACCGGCAATGGAGTGGCCTGCTGCATGATTTTTACAAAGCACGCTGGCAACAGTTCTTTGGATTGCTTGACTCTTCCCTGCGAACAGATATTACTCCTGATCTAACAGCATTTGAGAAGAAGATCAGTCAGTGGGAATGGAAATGGGTGAATGAACAGAAAGTTTTTCCTGTGAAAGTATCGGGTAATCCTGTTACAGTAGCGCAGGAGATGTACAATAAGTATCATCTTGAAATAGAAGCTGCATATGAATAAGACAGTCACTGTACCTCGCTCTTCGCGGTTACTTTCATTAGATGCATTGCGTGGTTTTGATATGTTCTGGATCATGAGTGGGGAACACATCGTGCATGAATTGGCGAAGGCTACTCACTGGCCTGTATTTATTTGGATGTCTGATCAATTGCATCACACCGTATGGAATGGATGCACCTTTTATGATATGATTTTTCCGCTGTTCCTGCTTATTGCAGGTATGACAATGCCATTTTCGCTGCAAAAGAAAATGGAGCTGGCAGGTGTGGCCTCGCCGGAGTTACTTCCCGGTGCTGAAAAGCGGAAGATTTACCGGTCTATGCTGCGGCGTATGCTGATCCTGGTTTTGCTGGGGATGGTAGTGAATGGGTTGCTGAAATTCAATGGGCTGGAGAATACCCGTTTGCCCAGTGTACTGGGTAGAATAGGGTTGGCCTGGTTCTTTGGAGGATTGATCTATCTCAACTTTAATGTGCGCAAACAGATCGTATGGTTTGCCGGCATTTTGCTGGGGTATTGGGCGTTGATGATGTGGGTGCCCGTTCCTGGTCATGGTGCCGGTGTCCTGACGATGGAAGGCTCGCTGGAATCTTATATGGATCGGTTACTGATTCCCGGTAAGCTACATGATGGGGTACATGATCCGGAAGGTTTCTTATCCACCATGCCTGCTATTGCCACTGCATTACTTGGTATGTTAACAGGAACTTTCCTGCAAAGATCAGCTCTCTCCATGTATAAAAAAGCAGCAGCATTGTTTGCTGCAGGAATTCTTTTATTGCTATTGGGATTGTTATGGGATATAGTATTTCCTATCAACAAGCGGTTATGGTCCAGTTCATTTGTGTTGTATGTGGGAGGGTGGAGTCTGATACTGTTTTCAGTGTTCTACTTTGTGATAGATGTGCTGGAATGGAAACGCTGGGCTTTCCCATTCATCATCATAGGTACTAATTCGATCGTTATCTATATGGCAGCAGAAGGGATGGTCAATTTTGCGTATACCAGCAATTTCATCTTCGGTGGATTGATTCATCTTATGCCATTGATATGGCAACCTGTATTTGCTGCGATATCTGTTACGCTGGTACAATTATGTTTTCTTTATTTTCTATATAGGAACAAGTTGTTTTTGAAAGTATAGTTCGTAACACTTTTATGCTGCCCAATTCACAACCAAGGAAAGTATAGAACTGCTGATAAAGTGGGAGCTATTGATCAATAAATACCTTATCTGCCGTGATGATCAAGTGAAGCACAATAATGTTCTGATCTAAAATCTTATTCTAAAGTTAAATTAAGAAACTAAACAGGCAGATACAGTGTATTTATGATCAATAGCATTCAATGTCCCGATAATAATAAATTAGTATTCTACAAAGATCTCATCCACATTACACCACAACCATCTTTCTCCCGGTTCTGCCGATGAGATCACAGGATGTTTGGTTTTATGGTAGTGTTTATCCATATGCTGGTTAGGTGAATCATTACAACATAAGGTAACACCACAGGTTTGGCAGGTGCGCAGGTGTAACCATTCATCTCCGGTTTTTATACACTCTTCACATACATGTTCATGTTCTACCTTTAAGGTATGTATTTCCTGAAGGTGTTTACAGATATCTGGTTGTTCCATTTTTAATTATTTTACTTCAGCAAGATATTTATGTACAAAACTAATGGCCATTGAACCTTCGCCCACAGCGGCAGCTACCCGGTTCATTGCGTGAGCACGCACATCACCGGCAGCAAAGATGCCCGGACAGCTGGTTTCAAGCAGATAGGGATCGCGGTTTTGTTTCCATATTTTATTGAAATTTTCATAACTCTTCAATTCCCGGCCTGTTTCAATAAACCCTTTTTCATCCTTGATAATATTGAGTGCAATCCAGTCGGTAAAAGGTTTTGCTCCAATAAAGATGTAAAGTGCATCGGCTTTTTCAAGAGTTGTTTCTTTGGTATCAACATTGATTAAAGCGAGTTGTTCTAACTTATCAGATCCTTTTGCTTCTACAATTTCAGTACAGCCTCTGACCGTAATATTGGAGGTTCCTTTGATCTGTTCTATCAAATAAGCAGACATAGTACTTTCCAGCCCTTCTTTGCGAATCATGATATATACATTCCGGGCAAATTTGGATAAGTACATAGCTGCCTGACCGGCAGAGTTACCGCCACCAACGATGAAGACCTCTTTATCCCGGCAGGCTGTCGCTTCCGTCATCGCAGCACCATAGTAGATGCCGGCTCCTGTAAAGTCGGAAATCCCTTTCTTGTCCAGTGTTCTGTAATCGACACCTGTGGTAATGATCACACTTCGGGTATTGATCGTTGTTTCATCTTCCAGAATGATTTTATTATAACCATCTTTCTGCTGAATGTCTTTTACTGATTGAGGAGTGATCAGTTCAGTACCAAGTCTAGCGGCTTGTGTCACAGCCCTGCGTGTGAGTTCTGCGCCACTCAATCCAGTGGGGAAGCCGAGATAGTTTTCTATACGGGAACTGGTACCTGCTTGTCCGCCGGGGGCACGTCTTTCAATCAGTAATGTTTTTAAACCTTCTGAAGCACCGTATACGCCGGCCGCTAATCCTGCAGGGCCTCCACCGATTATTACAACATCGTACACATCATGTTTAACATGTGGATTCAGTCCGGCTTTTCCCGCAATCTCCAGGATAGATGGGTTTACGAGGTAAGTCCCATCTTCGAAGAAAACAACGGGCAAATCATTGCTGGAAAGGTTATTCAGGGTGAGTAGCCGTTCCGCTTCTTCTGTTGTCTGGATATCCAGCCACTTGTATGGAATAAGGTTCCCGGCAAGGAAATCCTTGATGGCATGAGACTTCTGCGAATATTGATGCCCAACTACATTAATACCTTTGAAGTCCGAATGATAGATAGTTTGCCAGTCTTCCAGTAATCCATCTATAATAGGGTATAATTTCTCTTCAGGTGGATCCCAGGGTTTTACCAGGTAATAATCCAGCTGCACGGTATTGATCGCTTTGATAGCAGCATCTGTATCGGAATAAGCAGTGAGCAGCACACGTTTTGCCTCAGGGTAAAATTTGATAGCTTTTTCAAGGAAGGGAACTCCTTCCATGACAGGCATCCGCTGGTCTGTAATGAACATGGCGATTGTTTCCCCTTTGTTCTTCAGTTCCAGTAAGCTATCCAGTGCTTCGTTAACGACTGCGGTACTGATTATTTTATAGTGGTCGCGGTATTTGGTTTTAAGATCCCGTACTAATGCACGTAATACCTGTGCATCGTCATCAATACATAGAATGATAGGTAAACTCATTGTTTTTTCAGCGTCTTTGATTGGCATAGACTACCAGTTTAAATATACAAATTATCCATTGATAGGGAGGTGAACAATGAACTCGGTATGACCCGGAACAGAGTTGACCCTGATAGTACCACGATGCCGGCGTACTATCTGATTCACAATATCAAGTCCCAGTCCTGTGCCTTTTCCTACTTCTTTTGTAGTAAAGAAGGGGTCAAAGATTTTCGATTTAACATCGGCTGGTATACCCGGTCCGTTATCTGTGATGGTTATCTGAATGCAATCACCATCTATCTCTGTTCTTATTTCAAGTATCCCTTTCTGATTCACCTCCATTGCGTCCAGTGCATTATCGAGCAGATTTGTCCATACCTGATTCAGTTGGCCTACATGCGCTGTTATTGCCGGCAGGTTAGTATCAAAGTGCTGGATTAATTCAATATTGTTTTTACGCAATTTATATTGGAGGATGGTCAGTGTGTTCTGGATACCCGAATGAATGTCTGTAAGCTGTTTTTCCAGCCCCTGATCCATATGAGTGAATGTTTTGATGGAGTTTACGAGGTGTGCGATTCGTGAAGAAGCATCCTCAATATCACTTACCATTCTTTCGGTGACCAGGTTTTTATTGATCCAGTTGAAGATGGGAGGGAGGAAAGGAGTTGGTATATGTTCCTTAAAGGCCTCCAGGTCTGCAATGCCAAAACCGAATTCAACGAAATTTTCAGCCAGTTCAATACTATTGTTTATGTTATGATCGTCCAGCCATTCTGTTAATTCATCTTCTTTATCTGACCGCTGCATGAGAGACAATGTTGGATGTTCATTCCTGTTTAATACAGCGAACATTCTGTCATTCACAATATCCACATCTTCAGGACTCATGCGTATGGAGATGATGTCTTTAAAGGTTTCCGGTAATAGCTGTAAATGTTTTTTTAAAGATACAGCACCACGTACAACTGCCGCCGCCGGGTTATTCAGTTCATGTGCCAGTCCGGCGGAGAGTTTACCTAATGCCACCATCTTTTCATTTTGCTGGATATAGGCAGCAAAGTCGCGTACCCGGTTGGTCATTATGTGAACAAGCGCCTGCGTAAGTTCAAAATGACTCTTGATCAGGTTATTCATTCTTCCCAGGGGGAAGTTCATGACTTCTGTATCAACGATTGCCTCACAGTCATTCGCGGACACTAATCCTCGTGAAAACGGGAGATAACCGATAATACTTTTTTCTTCAAACCGGGCTACTTCCTGTGCCTCCTTATTATTCATTATCCGGCATATTCTTACTTTCCCTGATATGATGAAATTGGTATTTTCCATCGGTCCACCGGCTTTGAATAAAAACCCACCGGCAGGGATGGTCACCTGCTCACTCTGGTCTATCAGCCATTGGAGCTGATCAGCAGGAACATCTTTTATAGCCTCAATAGATTGAAGCCATTCAACAGTTACTTTTTTATTCATAAAGATGTAGTTCTATTAAAGTTACTTATAAAACCAATATTAGTTATTGTGACCGATGATATGTATAAAACCATCCGTTATATTGACATTGATGGAAACCGGGAAAAGGAGTATTTTATTTATGCCACCAGTCTGGCTATACCAAATGCCGCACTGGCAGCCAGTAATCCTATCAGGGTTACTTTTAATGCACCGGACATGGGTGGTTGTCCTGTTACTTTACTTTTAAAATATCCAAATACGAATAAGCAGATGATGGTGAGGATGGCAGATACTACCAATCCCTGCTGTGGAGTGGAGGTGAAGATATAACCGGACAGAGGAAGTAATCCGCCAACGAAATAGGAAATACCAATAGTAAGAGCACTCTGCAGCGCACGGTTAGGATTTGGAGCTTCCAGTCCCAGTTCAAACTTCATCATGAAGTCCACCCATTTGTTTTTGTCTTTCGATAGTTCCTGGGCAATTATGTTCTGGGCTTCCGGGCTTAATCCATATTCTGCGAAGATTTCCTTTACCTCTTCCATTTCTTTGTCAGGCACACTTTCCACTTCATCATGTTCTCTTTTTAATTCGCTCTGGTAATGTTCCAGTTCAGTTTTCCCTGCCAGGAAACCGCCTAAGCCCATTGCGATACAACCGGCTACTATTTCGGCAATACCCGCCGTAATGATTATAGTATTACTGTTTACAGCACCACTTAAGCCTGCTGCCAGCGCAAAAGGAACGGTTAGTCCGTCGCTCATGCCAATCACCATATCCGTAATAAAGTCAGAGCTTTTTAAATGTTGTTCTGTATGCTTCATAAGTTATAAAACCAGTTGGGTATGTAATTTCATCAATGTTTCGAGTGGATCTATGCAGAATCCCGGGTGTACTCTGGATGTTTGCAGGATGCTGCTACGGGTAGCTGTGAGCCAGCGGAAACGGGATGCTATATCAAGTTTGCCGATGGGGCCACCTTCTTCAGTGCCCTTGCAAATCTGTTCAAAAGCACACAGATAAGCCACCAGGATATCGATATCTAAAGAATCACAGAAGGAGAGTATCCGTTCTGTATTGATAGTATAGATCGTTTGTAAAAAGCGTTTCTGTTTGCAATAGAGAATGACACCGATGTTGAGAAACTCTTCCCGTTCAACCCGTGGCACAACGCGTATAACGGCATACTCAAATAAGTATTTTTCTTGCATTTTGTGCTTCTTTTACAAAGATTTCTGAGGATTCGATTCTTGTTATCAAAAATTGAGCATACACCTGTCTGCGTTCTTCTGCTGTCTCATCTGTTGTGCCGGCGGTGAGCCATTCGTCGGGTATGATTGCTACTATTGCCTGGATCTTTTCAGGAGTAAGGATGGCGCGGAATTCCGCATCTACAGTTTCCAGTTCGGATGCCTGTGGCAAAAGTACATGATCTTTAATGTGTGCAAACGGGCGTTTAGCCTGTTCTTCCCAATTTTGCCAGGAATGGTGGAAGTAAAGTGAAGCACCGTGGTCTATCAGCCATAATTCCTGGTGCCATATCAGCATATTAGTATTGCGGGCGGTACGATCTACGTTGGTAAGCAGGCAGTCCATCCATACGATTTGTGAGGACAATTTCGGTGGTACGGTAGTGATAGTAGGATCGAAGGTAATGGCACCTGAAAGATAATGCAGTGCAAGGTTGAGTCCTACACTGGCTTTGAGCAGATCCTGTATTTCCTCATCGGGCTCTGTTCTTCCAAAAGCTTCGTCCAGGTTGGCGAATACAAGTTCTGGTATTTTTATGCCCAGTGCACGGGCTATCTCTCCACCAATCAATTCGGCAATGAGAGCTTTCACGCCTTGTCCGGCGCCACGAAATTTCAGTACATACAGGAAGCCATCATCGGCTTCCGCGATAGCAGGTAATGAGCCTCCTTCGCGCAATGGTGTGACATATCTTATCACATTAACAGTTCTGAGATTATTATCCATAAGTGAGCCGAAAATTAACCAAATTTTATTTAACAGGAATAACAGCCGTTGCTTCAATCTCTATCAGAACATCTTCCCTGAATAATTTATTAACCTGTGCGAGTATGCTGGCAGGAGGAGGATTTATATGAAACCAAGTTTCTCTTCCTCCAAATCCAGGTATCTAAAATGCTTGCGGATGATATCTTCGTCTAAAGTTTTTTCCTCTTTGTTTTTATTTATCAGCCACTGCCTTTGTTGGTTTAGAATATCAAGATATATGGTTTTGCACTCTACTACCATATCTGTATAATTAGCTGAAAGACTGCTATCTTCCCATTTACGGGCCATTTGTTGCAATACAGGTTGATTGTTTAATTGCTCGCTATAATTCGTTTTCAAATGCTGCAGGGCATGTTCAGCCAATTGCTTTCGTATCAGGTTATATGCTTCTTCTTCGGGCAAGGTTGGGTCAAGATCAGGCATATTTACTTTTCTGATTATATACGGCAATGTCAATCCTTGCAATAATAAGGTTAACAGGATAACGATAAACGTGATAAAGAGGATAAGGTTTCTTTGTGGAAAGGCAGAACCATCACTAAGATGTACCGGTATGGATAAAGCAGCTGCAAGTGACACCACGCCACGCATACCCGTCCAACCGAGTACGAATGGAACTTTGTAGCCAGGATTTCTGCTATCCGCAACTGTTATGAAGTATCGCGCAATAAGCGTAACAATTACAGCACCATACGCAGATAAAAGTCTTCCCAGGATCAAAACAAGAGTAATCAATACACCATAATCAATAGCAGATGAAATGCTTACCCCTTCAAGTCCGGCCGTAATTTCGGGCAAATCCAATCCAATAATAATAAATACTAACCCATTCAGTATAAAGCACAAACTTTCCCAAACATTTACACCACGCAGTCGTGAAGTGCTGCTCAGGAAAAGATGCCTTTTGTTAGATAAAAATAAACCACCGCTTACCACAGCCAGCACACCAGAACTATGTACTTCTTCCGCAGTAATGTACATCATATAAGGTGTAACAAGAGACAGTGCAATATCCATATTGGCATCAGTAGGCAGGTATTTATGAGCTTTCATAAACAACCATCCCACCAGCAAACCTATGCCCACTCCACCTAACAGCATCCAGCTAAAACTCAATGCAGCTTCGTGCCAGATAAATTGCCCGGTGGCTACTGCTATTAGCGCAAAGCGAAAAATAATGAGCGACGATGCATCGTTCAGCAAACTTTCACCTTCCAGAATAGAAGACATCCGTTTGGGTACTTTTACAAATTTTAATATCGCACTTGCACTTACCGCATCCGGTGGAGATACGATGCCCCCTAACAAAAAGCCCAGGGCCAGTGAAAACCCGGGAATAAAATGATTGGCCACAAAAGCAACCGACATTGCCGTAAGGAACACCACCAGAAAGGCAAAACTGCTGACGATACGTCGCCAGCGCCACAATTCTTTCCATGATATAGTCCAGGCAGCTTCATAGAGCAATGGGGGCAGGAAGATGATAAAAATAAGTTCCGGATCAATGTGTATTGTAGGAATACCAGGGATAAAACTAATTGTTAATCCGGCCAACACCAGCAATACAGGATATGCCACTTTTATTTTGTTAGCCAGCATTATGAGTAATACAATGGCTACGATAAGGGTCAGGTAAAACGGAAAATGTTCCAGCATTTATATAATTATTTAAACAATATACGAAGATATGGATTGATATGTGATTGATTCAGCTTTAAAGGAACAGTTTTTATTGGCATAACTTATACTTTGAAAAGACTTGCTATACAAGAGTTTTCAGGCTTTGGGAGTGGTTTACCGGACAGCATCCGAAATTGCCTACGCTTTAGGTTTTAACGAGGTAACCCATTTCAATAACTTTTTCAAGAAGCACGTACAGCAGAGCCCTGTTAAATTCAGAAATGTTTGATTTTCGTAAGATATTGTTTCTTTTTCGTAAGGTTGCCATATTAAGCATCTCTAATTTTGTATCCATAATTAACGACAAAAAATTATGGATATGAAACAACAAACACGTAAACTTGGGAATAGTGGTTTAGAGGTTTCAGCTTTAGGTCTTGGCTGTATGGGTATGAGCTTTGGCTATGGCCCTGCTGCTGATAAAAAAGAAATGATTACCCTTATCCACTCTGCTGTAGAAAGTGGCGTTACTTTTTTTGATACTGCCGAAGTTTATGGCCCTTTCACAAATGAAGAATTAGTTGGCGAAGCCCTTGCACCTTTCCGTGGCGAAGTAATTATTGCAACTAAATTTGGCTTCAAACCTAATGCAGATGGGAGTGGCCGATGGAACGAATTGGATAGCCGCCCTGAACACATTAGGGAAGTAGCCGAAGCTTCACTTAAGAGATTAAAAGTTGACGCCATTGATTTATTCTACCAACACCGTGTAGATCCTAACATACCAATCGAAGATGTTGCTGGCACAGTGCGGGATTTAATTAAAGAAGGCAAGGTAAAACACTTCGGACTTTCAGAAGCAGGAGCACAAACCATCCGTAAAGCACACGCTGTACAACCTGTAGCCGCTCTACAAAGCGAATACTCTCTTTGGTGGAGAGAACCAGAAAAAGAAATCATCCCAACATTAGAAGAATTGGGT
The DNA here is from genome assembly GCF_900112615.1 of Chitinophaga sp. CF118. Taxonomy (GTDB): domain Bacteria; phylum Bacteroidota; class Bacteroidia; order Chitinophagales; family Chitinophagaceae; genus Chitinophaga. The sequence continues at coordinate 388,314 of NZ_FOMK01000005.1, forward strand.
ATTGGCTTTGTGCCATATAGTCCATTGGGCAGAGGTTTCCTTACAGGAAAAATCAACGAAAACACTATGTTTGATAGTAGCGACTTCCGCAACATAGTTCCCCGCTTTTCACCTGAGGCCCGCAAAGCAAATCAGGCATTGGTTGATCTGCTTGGTAATATTGCCAAAGGCAAAAATGCAACGCCTGCCCAAATAGCATTGGCCTGGTTGCTTGCACAAAAAACCTGGATAGTTCCAATACCGGGTACTACTAAGCTGCATCGTTTGGAAGAAAACATTGGTGCAATCAATATAGAACTTACCGCAAACGACTTACAGGAAATTGACAGTGCCGCGTCACAAATTGAAGTGCAAGGCAACCGCTATCCTGAAAATTTGCAAAAATTAGTAGACAGGTAATGTAGTTAAGATCAATTCGTACAAGGCTTGATTAGGGCCTGCTTTCCATGTTGGAAGATTAAATATTGAGCTTGCTGATATACCCGAAAAGAAAATATATAGAACAATGAAAAATGTATTGATAATTGGCGAGGTTTAAAAGCGTAGAATATCTGGGAGAAATTAATATTGTCAACTGGTTAGCCTAAAAAAGTCAACTCTTCTTTTGAAAGCGAAATGTCAGTTGCTTTTATATTTTCTTCCAGATGTTGGATGGATGTAGTTCCCGGAATGGGTAGTATCCACGCAGATTGATGAAGCAGCCACGCGATGTTGAGCTGCGCAACAGTGACACCTTTAGCATCAGCTACCTCTTTCATCTTGTTCTGCTCAGTTGGCAGAGACGTTTGGAGTGAAAAATAAGGAACAAAAGGAATCTGATGTTTCTCGCACAAAGAGAGTATCTCACCTCCCTGCATTCCGTAAGGACTGTTAGGATCAGTAACCCGTTGAGTATAGCTATACATATTTTCTACGCTGGCAATTGTACCCATTGTAATGGCGGTGTTAAACTGATCAATGGTCGCATTAGTAAGTCCTAAATGCAGGATTTTACCCTCTCTCTGCAGCTCTAACATGGTGGCAAAGGATTCTTCATAATCTCCCGGACTATTCAATGCCTTTCCAAAATGCACCAGGGGCAGCTGCTCCAGTTTCAATTCTTTAAGGTTGTTTTCTACACTTCTCTTTAATTCTTCAGGCTTACTGTATGGTAGCCAGCTTTTGTCAGCCCCTCGTATCGCTCCAACCTTTGTAGCAATAATAAGGTTAGCAGGGTAAGGATACAATGCATCTGCCAAAAGTCGATTGGTTACCCCGGGGCCATAAAAATCTGCGGTATCGAAAAAGTTGACACCCAACTCTACGGCTCTTCTCAAAAGTGCAATGGCCCCATCGCGGTCTCGTGGTTCGCCCCATACTTCGTTACCAGTTAGGCGCATGGTTCCGTAACCTGGTGTACGGGCGGTTAGAGGGCTTGCCGTGCCCGCTCCAATAGTGATTATTCTATTACTCATTTTAGTTTATTTTTTCTTTTTAAATGAAATGTCCACTCTGGATGATTGACTATAGATTTCTTGTATGATGAAGGAGTTATTCCCACGAACCTTTTGAAGAACCTGGTAAAATTTGAAACATCATAATCCAGCTTGTAAGCTATCGTTCCGATGGGCAAAGCTGTATCGGCCAGTAGCTTTTTAGCTTCCAGTAAGATTCTTTGCTCATAGAAGTAGCAGGCATGGTGCCCCGTTTCCTACTTCTATCTTAGCCATCATTTCGTCTTGTATTACTGTTGTAAAAGTATAGAGGATGATTGATACAAAATGGTGAGGTATCAAGTATTTGCTTTAGTCTGCACAATATTTTCAATGATATAAATGAAGATTACCACCAATTGTTAAAGATGAGTGTGGAACACCTCGGGTAATGAAGTACTCCACTATATGGTTGGACTAGCGTAGGTATTGGCTGAAAATAAAAAAGAGAAACATCTCAGATGTTACGCTGTCATCATAAAAGAACTTAATTTTTGTTTTGCTGTGGATGCTTTGAGTACATCTTCCGGTGTTTTGTAATAGTCTCTTTGTTTTTTAAAGCCCAATCTGCCAAACCTTCTATATAGGGAACAAGGCTGTTACCCAGAGTGGTCAACTCATATTCCACGCGTGGGGGTACTTCCGCGTATAATTTTCGCACTATTAATCCGTCTTTTTCCAGTGACCGCAATGATGCCGTTTGCATCTTTTGTGAGATGTTACTGATATGGCTACTGATCTCTGTGAACCGTAACTTTCCTTTGCTGCCAAGCAGACATAAAATAAGAATAGACCATTTATCGCCAAACCTGTCTAGTATGTCTCGGATAGGGCAATCAACATGATCCATATATTTTTCCATATTATTTTCCATTTTATCAGATTGGTTGTCAGCAATTGTTTCGTCAAGGTAAGTAGCTAAGGTTCAGGTGCCATATTGGAAATACCCTTATTGTGTATCTACTTTTACCACCTCAAAAGTAACTGGCATTACAGTAACAAACAAAGACAATAATATTCAAAACTCACACAAAGATGATTTTAATTACCGGCGCAACAGGCCATTTAGGTGGAACAACTCTTGATTTTCTTTTGAAGAAAGAAAATATTAGCAGCATTGTAGCTATGGCAAGAGACTCAGTAAAGGCAGCTACATTAACAACAAAGGGAATAGAAATACGGATAGCTGATTATAACGATTATGGTTCATTGGTACAGGCATTTGAGGGAGTGGACATATTATTGTTTGTTTCATCTGCATCCCCGGAGAGCAGTGAACGAAAACAGCAGCACATCAATGTGATCAATGCAGCAAAAGAAAATAAAATCAAACATGTTGTTTATACAAGCGTGTTGAAAGCTTCTGACACAGCAAAATTCCTTCCTGCTATTGAACATTGTCATACAGAACAGTATCTTCAGCAAACCGGTATTCCCTACACTATTTTTCGCAACACAATGTATGCAGAAGCGGTACCTCAATTATTGGGTAATGCCCTGGAAAGTGGAACATGGTATTTTCCTGCAGGCAATGCCAAAAATAATTTTGCTTCCAGAACGGACATCGCGGAGGCGTTAGCTAATGTTATCAGCCAGCCATTGCCGCATCAAAATAAGGTATATGAAATTGCTTCCGGCCAATCTTATTCCTGTGGTGAAATTGCTGCGATGATTAGCTACAATACCGGCAAGCCACTAATATATAGCACCATTTCGCTTGAAATGATGAAAAAAGAAATGAAGAAAGTCGGAGTTCCTGAAACTATTATTGCTATGGTATCAAGCGGTATTGAAGCTATTGATGCCGGCGAGTTTGATATAACAGATACTTCACTTGAAAACATACTAGGCAGGAAGCCTGTTGATCTAAAAGATTGCCTGAAAATGCTGGTGTAAAGAAACGTTATTCATCCTCCGTCTTACCAGATTTTGGAATTATTTAAATAAAAAGGGTTGCTCAAGTGAGCACCCCTTCTTCGTGTACCACTGACCGGACAAATGTTGAACTTTGGGTGGGTGATTTTAGGCGGATATGTAGCCTGAGAGAAATAGGGATTATTATTAATCTTTATAGAACAAAGGCGGTCAGGAGGAGTGATGTGAGGGTAGAAAAGATATGGCATAAAATGTTAATGAATATGATAGCCGAATTATAAAGATGGGTTTGTTAACAACATTATCATTCATGCTCTCTTGTTGTTTTCCCTTCTTACATTGAAAAGAGCTATCCTTATTGGTAATTAAGGTGAATTTGGCTTTGCAAAAGTGAAGATTGGCTTTTGAAATTATAAAGGTTATCTTTATTTTTGCAAAATATGAAAACATTACCCCGCCATATTACCCCACGATTGCTACAGGCTCTAAATGTAAGTCCTGTAGTTTTCCTGAATGGAGCAAGGCAATCCGGTAAAAGTACGCTCGTACAAAATCTTCGGGAACAAATTGGTAGTAATAACCCTGCGGCTTATGTCTCCTTTGATCGCCCTACGCAAATGGCGGCAGCGGCATCAGCTCCGGAAAGTTTTTTATCTGCTTATAAAGACACTTTAATCATTGATGAGGTTCAGCTTGTCCCTGAACTTTTCCGTGCTCTAAAGGTTGTCGTTGATGAATTACGATTACACGATAAAGCAAATGCGAATGGCCGGTATCTTTTAACAGGCTCCGCCAATATTCTAGCCTTGCCAAAATTATCTGATCCACTTGTGGGACGTATGACAGTCCTTACACTTTATCCTTTTTGTACGGCAGAGGCCTCACAAGGCAAAGGAAACGGATTGGATAGACTGGTTAATCTTGACTTTGCTAATATCAGTAACCGTGGATTAAGTATCACTGACGCCATAAAACTAGCAACCTTTCCAGAAATCGCTGATAAAAGTGCTAGTGAGCGGGGAATATGGTTTGATGGATACCTTACTACTATTTTGCAGCGGGACGTGCGGCTTCTGGCAGAGTTGGAAAAAATATCTGTTCTTCCTAACCTCCTGCGCATTCTGGCAATTCGCTCAGGTAGTCTTTTGAATGATGCAGATGTTGCTCGTGATATAGGTCTTAATCCTGTAACGTCGAAATTCTATCGCAATATCTTAAAAATGATGTTTCTGAATTTTGATGTTGAGCCATGGTATCGCAATATTGGTAAGAGGCTTGTCAAATCGCCGAAGGGTTATCTGACGGATACATTGATGCTTTGCCATATGTTGGATTTAAATCTGGAAGATATTGAAAAAAATAAGCCGGATCTTTTCGGGCATGTCCTCGAGAATTATATCGCCACGGAACTCACAAAGCTGTTGACCTTTAGTGAAACGAAAGCAAAGCTTTTCCATTTCAGGACAAGCGATGGAAAAGAAGCTGATTTTGTATTGGAAAAACCGGATGGCTCTGTGTTTGCTATAGAAATAAAAAAATCAGAGTCGGTCAATATTCACGATTTCAAAGGAATTCAGACATTGGCGGAACTTACAGAAAAAGAGTTTATAGGAGGAGCGGTGCTGTATTCAGGAAAGGAAGTTGTCCCTTTTGGAAAAAATCTCTGGGCTGTTCCTTTTCATATATTATGGCAATAATGCGGTTGAAATTCCAGATTGGGTGTATAATGGTAAGGTAGTCAAAATAAAAAAGGTTGCTCAATTTGAGCAACCTTCTTTTCGTGTACCGCGTACGGGAGTCGAACCCGTCATTCCTCCGTGAAAGGGAGGTGTATTAACCGATTTACCAACGCGGCATTTCGTGTTTGGGATGGCAAAGGTATGAAAATACTGAATCATTCAAAATTTATTTTTGAATACAAAACAGAAATACTTGTATGCACCGATTTTCCATGTTTTGAAATTTGATTATCAAGACTATATGGGATGTTTAAAAGACAGCTGTAAATATGTAAATGAAGGAGTTACCTTTGGAGTATTATGAGAAAGCTTAACATCCTGATCGCAGAAAATGATGCAAAAGGGAAGGTATTCATTAAAGAAACCTTTGAAGGTTCCGGTCTCTTCAATGTATTAGCCATAGCAGAAAATGGAGATGAACTGAAGAGTATTATGGAGGAGTCGGATATCTTTTACCCTGACCTTATCCTGTCTGACGTTGTTCCAGGATACGATGTATTGTATTATATAAAAACAAGTGAGGCATTCAGAGAAATCCCTGTAGTCACGTTTGCCAGTTCACCTGCTGATGATAATATAAAAAAATGTCAGCAACTGGGAGCCGTGAGGCATTTTGAAAAACCGGATAATGAAGCCCGGTACCATGAGTTTGCCAAAGAACTATATGGATTCATTTCTGACGACTAACAATCAACCCAGGGTACATGGCAACAAAAAGAGAGCGCATCAAAAAGATGATACGCCCTCTATTTTTTATATGAACTGAAATGTCCTCAATATTACGCTGCCGTAAATTTGAAAGAGTGAATGATAATTTCTACTTCTGTCTGATTTGAAGGAGCATTGCCTCCATACAACCATAGATTCATGTGTACTGGTAATGCGAGTGTACTTACATTGTATCCACTGGGGGTAGTCCATGGGAAGAATGCGTTTGCCGGAGCTGTTGTATGTCCGTGGTATCCTTTGAAAGATACGGCAGTACTGGTGCGGGTGAATGTATGAGTGGTATAGGTACCATTCAAGGCCAACTCATAAGATTGAGAAACGTTGCCTGATCCTGAAGCCGGATATACAGTGTAATTAAAGTTAGGCCATGCATTGTTACCCCAACGTGCAAATTCGATATCTACTTCATGATGACCATCATCACCAGCTTTGTAGTTAAACAGGCCCAGTACAATGTTTTTATCCAGTTTGTCTACAGCGCCTTCTACTTCCCATACATAAGAACCGTAACCGAAAGATTGGGTGGTAGTTACTTCTGAGCATAACCATCTGCCGGTAGTAGCATCTTTTCTGATTTTCAGATGCAGGAAACCGTTAGCATCTACCCATACATTGCTGGAACTGTTGCTCCAGTAGTTTGGACCAGGACCGGAAGTACCGGACTGTGTTCTTACTTCCCAGGTATAACCGCTGAAACTGATGGTAGAAGCTGCAGCAACAGATTTGCGGGCCGACTCGTTTTGTACTGTTGTTTGTGGGGCGGGGGTGTTTTGAACAACCTCTTTACTACAGCTGGATAATACAGCCAAAGAGATGATCAGCATTGCAATTTTGTGCATAAAAGAATGGTTTATTTTAAGGTGAAAAAAATATATGGATAGGTTTTCCTGCGCAGGTGTCTGTAATAATGACAATCTAAAAATGTTAAACTTTGATGTTGGGCTAAACTTTTTGGGGGATAATAAAAAAAGCCCCTCAGGGCTTTCTACATTTTTTGCGGTGCTTTGTTATAATAAAACTTTTCACTTTCCACCAGTCCTTCGTGCCAGTGCTGTACAGATACCTCAATCCGCCGACTTGTTTTATTCGTTTCCTTATTGGTGATCAGAAGTTCCCACTCACTAAATACAACATTCCTTTCTTCATTAATAGCCTGATCAATAAGGGTACTTACTAATTTAAATGTTTCCAGTAGCATCTTCTCATACGCTATGCATGCTTCTTTTCCTTTTCTTGGTGTATCCTCATTTTCCTGCATCTGCACATCATGTGCATAGAATAACTCCATTGCCTTTACTGTTTCATCATTTATGATCAGCTCATTCAGAGCTAGTACATTATCTTTTAAAGTTTTCATTGATTAAAGTTACGAATAACTTCAATATGGAAGCTGCCCCCACTGTCAGGAGACAGCTTCCCGGGGTTACATCATGCGAGGACATTATTAATAAACAACTAATTTTTTTGTTTCAGTTGTACCGCCTGCCATAATCTTTACCATATAAATTCCAGAAGTCAGATCCGTCAGGGTAACATTCAATCGTTGCTGACCTGACTGGGAATTAACCCTGGCAGACTTCACTACATCACCATGCATGTTGGCAATCTGGATCACTACAGGCGATGGTGTTTTCAATTCATAACTAACAATCACGTAAGAACTGGCAGGGTTAGGATATACTTTTAATCCTGCTTGCAGGATGATAGGTTCTTTTACAACGTAAGCCATTCTTGCAGATGAAAGCGCGGTCCAGTTAAAGGTTTCCCAGCCGCCGATAGCTGTGCGGTTACAATTCATGGCAGCGGCGCCATTTTCTGAGCAGGCATATGTTCCTGCGGTTCCCTGTAATGCTACCAAGTTATTATTGAGTTCTATCCAGGTAAATTTTGTATCGTTATTGATGGCGGTACCTGTGCAATACATCGGGCTTGCAGATGTAACATATAATCCATTATTCCCTTTCAACGCGATAGCGCCATTGCCGGCATCCACTACTTCAAAGTTTTCCCACACACCAACGCTGGTTCTGTTGCAGTTCATAGCAGTAGTTCCATTTTCGGAAGAAACATAAAAACCGCCATTCATTAATGATATAGTGCTTCCGATAGGAGCTTTGGTAGTAGTTGTAGTGGTATCTTTAGCATCTTCAATAATAATATCATCAAAGTATGCAGTGAAATTTCCGTTTAAAGAAGGATTATCGTAAGCGATAATAATACCGTTGATCTCATCACCTATCAGCTCTCCCTTACCAATCTGGCAGCTGAATTTCTCCCATGCGCCAACGGTACCCCTGGCTGTGGAGGGATGCATTATATTCCCCTTATTGTCTTTGTATGCGGTTAGATTACGCAGCACTTTACCTGATTTAAAGGAGAGATCCACTGAAGTATATTTACCGGGATTGCTCACTGTATATTTCCAGAAGCTCAGTTGTTGGTTTGCTTTTACCGCAATCTTTGTTTCTGATATTTTGTAATAATAGTTAGATGCTCCAGTGGCAGTACCATTAATTTTTACAGAGTAAATACCATTTTTAGTGAAAGTTGGTTCGTTTACGATAGCTACTGTAGTATTGCTTACTGATGTTCCGGACAGTAAGGTATTCTTATAGAAGCAGGCATCAATGGGAGAGATGATATCCTTTGCTACATTATCTATAAGACATTTGGCTACCCTGCTTTCAAAGCTATTCCTGTAATAAATAGGACCATTCGAATAAGGAATAGGTATTTCTGCTGGTGTAGTTGTACTGGTGAGCATCCTTGATGCAGCCCCTGCCAGTCGCAGGTAATAGTCGGACGAAGTCCAGATACCATCCATAGAAAGAGTTCCGAAATACTGATCGGTAGGAATATCAAAATAATCTGTTGCCGCACTGATGATATTGGTAGACTCTTCAAATTCATCCAGCATAGCAAAATACATTGACTGAATGCCCAGACTTTTTATGTTGCGTGCCTGTTTCCAGAGGAATTGTCCGCCTAATCTTTTTGTATCGTTAGGATATCCGTAAACATGTTGTGACCATGCACTTCCGGGAAATATCACCGGATAAAAATCCATTCCATTCTGATCACAGTATTGTTTGTCGGGGATCATGTAATCTGTTCTGAAACTATTGGCGCCAGTTGTATCGCTATATACTCCTACAGTCCAGGGAGAGATCATGTTGTAAGCCTTATACACGTCGGCAAAATCTTTACGGGAGCCACCGTCCATCAGTCGCCAGTCGCGCGGTACACCCGCAATTACATAACAACCTCTGTCTTTGAAAAATTGCGCAAGTGCTAATGCCTGTGCTTTATCAACAGTAATAGTTGAATATCCCAATCCCCATAATTCAACTACGGGTTTGCCATTTACAGTAGCGTATGCAGATGATGAAGTAAGCGCATAAATCTGTTCCATCTGGTATACCCAATCTCTTTTGATCCCATCTACAAGATCATCTGATAATCCCGCGCCGTTATTAATATCCGGCATACAATACATCACATAGAATGACCGGCCATTTGCTTCACAGGCATTTTTAATATTTACATAATAATCATCCGAAGAAGTATATTTTAGATCTTTGCCCACGGGAGCATTTCTTTGAATAGCTACACCATCAAAACCAGCTTTCTGAAGTAATGACATCTGTACGTCGATAACACTTTTATCTGTAGAGTTGTACAATTTAGCCGGACTACCATTTCCCAGGTTTGCAAAGTTGGTAGGGTACATGGTTACATTAGCATTGTTCTGATAATCTGCCAGATAAGGGAATGTTTCTGTGTTATGATTTCCTCTTCCTGCAGCTGGCAGCATACCATATGCCCAATGGCTCCAGTCTTTCGGCTGTGGACCAGCTTCGTGCCAGAGCTGATAACCTGCATATGATTTGCCTTTAAATTCGGTAGGATTATTAGGTTTGGCAGGAACTGGCTGTGCATCAGGTGTTAATGCTCCTATATATACAGTTATGTCTTTGATGTAATTATCTTCGCTACCGAAGCCCATTCTGATGTCGCCACCATAACCCATAGAGCCGTCGAATCCGGCATCATTGATAATTACAAGACGGGTGATCCATTTTTTTGTATTTGATTTTTTAAAGTCGGCGCCACCCCAGCCGGTGCCGGTCCGCGTATAGTTCAGCCACAGGTAGCTCATACTGTTATCATAGTAGGTGATAGACAGAATGATCTTTTTTGCAGTGGAAGGGACAGCCGTTCGGTTACAGTTTACATACATAAATTTACCTGCTGGAATCTTTCTGCATGGAACGCCATCAATGGTAGTAATTTCAGTATATCCTTCTCCGGTAGTATTTGTCTCAATGCCGAACGACATGTTGGATGCTACTACAGGATTGGTAAATTTTATTGAAGAAGCTACTGCCGGAAGCACAATATCCCCTGCATGGGCAGACAGTACGGCAAATAATAGAGCAAATAGGAAATTAGATTGTTTCATGTATAGGTTTTATAGTACGGTAGTCTCTTAGGTTTGATATTAAACGGTATAGGAATGTTTCTTATTGTGAACAGCCATTGAGGAAGGAATGTCACGGTATTCGTATTTTTTATCTATATGTGGAGGGCGTTGTGGAATCTTTATAGATCTCCTGATTTTAAAAATCAGGAGATAATTGATTATTAATTAGTTAATGCCTGATCACCAGAGAGGGGTGTTTAGAAAACATAGAACACAGGAAAAGAGATATTATTATTGAGAAGTGCTCACGGATTTAATAATAAAAGAATTTAAATTGTGTCTTTATGGGTAATGTACTTGATTATTTATTGCATCTTCCAGCATTAGCACTGTGGTTTATCTTTCTTGCCGAGAATGGATTGATCACTATACTCGTATTGTTATCCGGTAAGTTGTTTTATAAAGGTTCGTATTCCTATACATCAAGGGAGTGGGTGATCTGTGGCCTTACTAATATATTAAATACCGTTGTTACTTACGCCGGTTTCCTGATGTGGAAACATGATATTATCAGTATTGCAACTGATGTTTCGTGGATCATAATCCTGGATTTTCTTTTCCTCTTTTTTGCTATGGATCTCCTCATGTTTATATTCCACTATATCATTCATAAAACATTTTTATTCAAAGATGTACATCAGTTACATCATCAATCGATAAATCCAACACCTATTGATCTGTTCGTGCTTCATCCGGTAGAAGCCCTCGGTTTTGGAGGTTTGTGGTTGATCTTACTGATGCTGTATGCGTTTAATATTTACGCTGTGATGGTTTACCTTATTGTAAATGTAATCTTCGGATTGGCGGGACATCTTGGTATGGAGCCATTACCGGAGAAAGTACGGGGTTTGCCGTTGGTGAAGTATCTCGGTACCTCTACCTTCCATCATCATCATCACCAGGATATACACTATAACTTTGGTTTTTATACCAGTATATGGGATAGGATTTTAAGTACATATAAAAAGTAAAAGAAGGGTATTTAGTGATAGAATACCTGCAGGGGAAATAGTGCTACCTTTGGCTATAATGTGCTGGTATGCTTAAAAGGAAAAGGCAACAAAAATACCTCATTAAAAGATGGCTGGAGATGCGATGCCAGTTACACGCCTTTGTGAACTCAGGGAACCAGGAAGCACTACACAAATTACGTGTGGAAATTAAAAAGATAAAGGCTTTCACAAAATTCATGAAGTTATATAAGGGGAAGGAGCGAGCCGTGCAGCTTAAGAACATAAAGGAAATATTTCATCATGCAGGAATTATCCGGGAAGCCAATATCAACCTGCAAATGATGAAAAAGTTCGATAATAATCATAAAGAATTTGGCACCGAAGAGACTCATATCGTCCAGGAGGAATCCGTGAAGTTCCGTTCACATACAACCCGCTACAATAAGGATATCAGTAATGAAGTCAAATCTCTTCTAAAAGCATTAGGTCCTGTCCGGAATAGCGATATCAAACATTGGTTCTCCAGGCAATTAAAGGCAATAGCCAGCATTGTTGTTGTATCATCCACGGATCAACTTCATCAGGCCCGAAAGAAAATAAAAAGGCTCATATATGTTCATGGGATACTTCACAAACGGTTAGTTGACACGTTGAAGTTAAACATTAATTATCTCGACCAGTTGCAGGATGCTATCGGTAAATGGCATGATACGGCCTTAGCTGTTAATCTGTTAATTTCCCGCAAAGCCGGGAATAAAGTAACACTCAACAAGCTTCAGAAAGAACAGGAAAAAACAGATACAACTATTCATGCAATCAGCGATGGGTTTTGGGATAAGGTTAAACAGGAAGATATAAAGTAAAAAGCTGTCAGTGCTGACAGCTTTTTTACTTTAGGTTGGTTTTTTCTAATTATATAATGATTACTGTATCATCAACTTCGTACTCATCACTTTTTTATTCTTACTTATAACATCAACATTATAGATCCCGGCAGGTATTGAAGAACTAATAGTAAAAGTTTCATTCGCTTTTGCAGTTTTCTTCAATACTACCTTACCAGACATATCCGTAAGTGTTACTATCACATCCGTAATAGCCGGGTCGGACAAACGGAGAGCAAAACTGTGTTGTGTAACAGGGTTAGGATAAATGGCACTGGCGAACTTTCCCTCAGTTGTAAGGGTCTGTCTTGCACCAGACTCACTTCCGGCTGCCTCAAAGTGTGACCATGCATACGGGCCAACATAATGAACATAATAATTACCGTTCACCCTTGCCGGGAAACTGTTAGACCATGTGTTGGTGTAGTTAACTCCATTAATTTCCAGAAGGGTCAGGTTCCAGGAATTGATGTATGAAATATTACCTGAAATAACGAAGCAGTATTCTCCTGTACCTTCTTTTTGGAATGGAAGTGTTACAACACTAGGATTATCACAGCTGCCCTGGTTTACGGTTTGAGTAAAGGTTGCCGTTATGGCTATGTTAGCATTTACTGTAACAGTAACAGGGTTGATGGTATCTGATATCGCTCCGCTCCAGTTGCTGAACTTATATCCATTTGACGGGATTGCAGTAATTGTAACCTGAGTCCCTTCGGCGTAAGTACCACCTGCAGGATTGAGGGTGATGGATCCTGAGCCGGTTACAGCTGAGGTAAGGGTATATTGTTTCGGTACTACCACATTGGTAACTGTGATATTAGAACTGGCAGTAAAACCTCCGTCTACAGTAGTAGCAGTGATGATGGCTGTGCCTTGGGCGAGGGCTGTTACAAGGCCGGTGCTGCTTACTGTTGCAATAGCGGGAGCACTGGAACTCCAGGTCACACTTTTATTTGTAGCATTGGCAGGCACTACAGCGGCGGTGAGCTGTAGGGTAGTGTTGATATTCAGGGAACCTGTTGCAGGACTTATACTTGCTCCCGTAACGTGTACCACCTCAGCTTGGGTTGGCGTACTACCATATACAAGTGCATTATCTACATAAAGAGGGATGTTGGAAACTTCTTTAAGGGTGCCGTCAACGCCCTGTGTCGACCAGTCGTTTGAAGGATTCCAGGCAGCAGCACTGGCTTCATAAGGAAGTCGTATGCGTATCTGAGATTCTTTTCTTGACTCACCCTGTCCGCCTGGCCAGATTTTGATACTGGAATTAAACGTTACTTCAGTATAATAAATGTGCTGAGCAGAATCCCAGGGCATTAATTGAGTAAAAGTAACATCCGAATTGTTAGATGAAACAACATAAGCTGCAGGAGAGTAACCCGCAGTCAGTCCTTCTGTAATATTAATAAATAACCGGAAGGCATGTTTTGAAGCAATGCGGGCAGGCCAGGCTGTGTGATTGTTTACCCAAACAGACCATTCAGTATAGGTATTTCCGCTACCATTTAGTTTTGCTTCGATCAGGAATTCGCCGGTAGGAGTTTCTGCAACCGGGAAATTGGCCAGTGGTGTTCCTCCATAATCTTCAACAAGTTTTGCAAGCAGTCCTGAAAAGCCGGCGTTGTAATCGCAGGCAACTTCATTGTTTACATAATTAGAGCGATCATCCGTGTAGGCGTCATTGTTTCCCGGGCCTCCTACCAATGCACCATATAAGGTATGCCTTGTTGCTGTTGGGGGACCATTAAGATTATTCGCCCAGGCTCCATGAGCTGTACGATGGTGCGGCTGGGTAGGAGGATTGTTTCCGAAACCGCATACGTAACTGCGATTGCCGGGATTATTACCCAGTGCATAATTCATTTGTTGCAGCGCAAAAGTATTATACTTTGTTCCTTTTGCAGTTGTAGTGGCCGCATCCTTGTAGTAGACTGCCAGGAAACCCGTATTGATAGCATATCTTAATGCGCCCCATACATCCAGGAACGCGAGGCCACCGGGAGTATAGGTAATACGCTGCCCGTTATAGCCATCTGTCCAATAGTCAAGGTGCCGTTCTATATCTTCTTTGTACTGAGTTTTGCCTGTAAGTTTTGCCAGCAGGGCATAACATCCAAATGATTTGTCATCCCAGGCAATTCCCCACTTATAAGACTTGATAGAACTTTGTGATTCTGTAGAGAGGTTAGCATAATAGCTTTCTGCTTTTGCGAGCCATGCTGCGTCGCCGGTAGCGCGGTATAACCATATAGCCCCCCATACCAGTTCATCATTATAGCCGCTAAAGGATTGGTAATATCCTGCGGCATCGGTAATTGAGCTGCTATATTTTCCGCGATAAGTGTCGGCAAAATTGTATAACTGTATGGCATGGCTAAGCAATGTGGAACTGTATGACGGATCGTCTGTTTTAAACACCATGCTTGCTGCTGCCATAGCCGCTGCGGTTTCGGCAGCAAGGTCTGAACCCGGATGCGTTTGATCGATCTTGTAGGAAGGGCGGGACATTGCCATTACTTCTGACGATCCCCACCAGGCATGATCAGTGCCACCGTTGCCAATCTGCCCATATAATTCGTTGGGAGCTGTATGGCAGCGTATAAAATAATCATTTACAAACCGAAGGTTGCTTTTCAGGTATTTCATTTGTCCGGAGGCGTTATACCCCCCGGCAAAATCTACAGCGCCCCATGCCAGCATGGTTGCAGAGAAGGCCATTGGGAAATTGAATTTAACATGGTCTCCGGCATCATACCAGCCGCCTGTCAGGTCATGGCCTACATCACTACCATCATTCATGGCAGAGTTAGCACGCCAGGTTATCCGGTTATCCGAAGGAAGTTGTCCGGATCGCTGGCCCTCATAGAAGAACATCGACTTTTGCAATGCTTCTGCATAATTGAAATTCTGTGCATAAGTTAGTTTGAGGGACACCATTAGTAAAATGGCAACTAACATGCTGCATTTTTGGATGAATAAGGGAATGTGCAGGCGTAATTTATTCGCGCGCGCTGGTTTTACGAGTAAAAATCTGGGTTTCATCAGGAGTAGTTTATGATTAAAATTTAATGAACAATGATTATTCCATTGGAACTTATCTGATGCTATCAGGTATTATGGGTTGAATAGCCTTTAATATAGGTTCGATATGGTTTTTAAAAGAAAGTGTTGGGTGAAAATAGGTTTTAGCCAAGAGAAAAGTACCTGACAAAGCAGCATTATTATCAGTCTTTCTTCCTTTGACAAGGTGAACGATATGGTTTTACAAGTTTACGGGAATTATATGCGATAAGCAAACGTTTATTAAAAAAAATATTAATCTGATTAAAAGCTGTCAGTTATACATAAAAAAGCTTTGCATATTTACCTTTAAACTCTTTTAGAAAAGGGTATTAAGTTTTCTTTTTTAGAATTGGCGATCATTCTTTTCTCTTTCGATTACCGCTCTTAGTTTCTCCTCATGCTGGTCCGCCCTCAGTCTTTAAACCGAATTCGTAAACAATATTCGATAGGTGAGCATATAAGAGAAACTGAGTAGAGGCAAGAACCCGGTTATATCAGAGCAATATCAATAGACATTGGAAACTAATTGAGCCTATCTTTGGGGTATTCGGATTATTAGAAGATCAATGGGAATCTTTTAGAAAAGGGATAGTATAAATGAAATAATGTTTGGATATATAAAAAAATAGGAGTAGGTTATAAATTCGCTTATTCTGGTGATGTACTTTGTATCGCCAGGTTTTTGTAAATTATAAATAATAAACGGGAAAATTATGGTAATCGTCAATAGTTTCGCAGAGTATCAAGCATACGAGGGTAAAGAAATAGGCAGTTCGGAGTGGCATAAAATAGATCAGGAACAGATCAATAAATTTGCGGATGCAACGCTTGATCATCAGTGGATCCATTGCGATGAAGAAAGAGCAAAAAATGAAGGACCTTTCAAAACCACCATTGCTCATGGTTATTTGACGTTGGCGTTAATTCCCTATCTATGGAAGCAAATTGCAGAAATCCGCAATGTTAAAATGGAAATAAACTACGGTATAGAGCAGTTTAAGTTTGGCCAGGCGGTGCTTGTGAACGACGAAGTTCAATTGAAAGCGAAACTCAAATCTATAGTGGATTTAAGAGGTGTTACGAAAGTGATAATTGGAGCCACTCTCAGTATTAAGGGGAAGGCAAAACCGGCTTACACAGGTGATGTGGTATTTCTATACCACTTTTGAGGCATGTAAACCGCTCCTATGATTAGGAGATTTATATTTTTAATTCATGTTAAAAGATTAATAGTTAAAGAAATGGCTAGGAAGATAAGAAGGTTGCTCACTGGAGCAACCTTCTTATCTTGTACAACGGACTGGACAAAATGCCGGGCCTTTTTCGTGGGAGATTTGAGTTTTATAGTGCACGTCTTATTCTTCAAAATATCCTTCCAAAAAATGCCTTCATGTCATTAAATGAAGCAGTATCTGCAGCCGCATTATAAGTAATAGGCAAATTAAACTTCTTACCATTCTCTGTAGACGCAGGATTCGTAAACGCGTGTGTTGCATTAGCGTATTCTTTAAAAGTATAAGGAATACCCACAGAATCCATCTGCTTCTTGAAAGTAGCCACTTCCTGAGCGGAAACGAACTGGTCTATGGCACCATGGCAAATCAGAATCTGTGCTTTGAGCAGTTCTTTAACAGGAGGCACACCTGCAAGATTGCCATGGAAACTAACTACGCCATTTACAGGAAGACCCAGTTTGGCACTATTTAATACCATAGCACCACCAAAGCAGTAACCAATAGCAGCAGTTCGGGAAGTATCTGCCAGAGAATAAGTTTTTGCTTTGGCCAGTGCAGCCTGCAGTCTGCTTAATGCCAACTGTGGATTCGTGTAGAAAGGAGTCGCATAAGTTTTGGCGGTGCCTGGGTCCGAAGCTACTTTACTGTTACCATACATGTCGATACCAACAGCGAGGTAACCCAATTCTGCCAGCTGGTTAGCCCTGGTTTTTACATGGGTATCCAGGCCCCACCATTCAGGTACGATTAGCACAATTGGTTTTTTAGAAGTAGTGTCATCACTATAGGCAACGAAACAATTCATTGTAACACTGTCTGCCAGGATGGTTACGTCTTCATTTTTAACTATAAGCTGATGGGTATCAGTGCTGATATTACAGGCAGTCATGCTGAAAGCTACTATGATAGCAACGATCAGGTTAGTTAAATTGAATTTCATTTGATAGTATTTGAGTGAATTGAACATATACTAATATAACCATTTCAGTACAGGTTGAATCGCCTCATCGGAGTTGAGGTCGAAAATCAGAATAAATCATCTGAAAAAGATATGCAATAGTTTCCGCTTCACTCAGTATGGCATTAAGGATCAGGATGAAAATGAAGTTCAGCAGTTGCTGAAGCTGCTATTACCTGCGCTTCATCTTAATAAGATGTAAGAAGCCTGACCTCTAGATGGCAGGATTGGCCGAAAGTAAAAAGGGAACAATACATTAACTGTAATCTTCCCTTTTTGTGTACAATGGACCGTACAAATGTCAAACTTCTGGGTGGGGGATTTTGACAGAATAGTAACGTGTGCTAGTTATAAATCTGGCGATGTTGATTTTGGCAGAAAGCAAAGAGATACAATCAGAAATAGTAGGCTGGAATAAACTATTTTTAATCGTTCTATTTAAACTAATTTTTATTTATGAAAAAGACACTACTTCTCTCTATTTGTCTCAGTACTGTTACATTATTGACAAAAGGACAAACTTATATTGAAAACCAGTTTGCAGGCCCCCAGGCTAATTCGAATCTTTTTATTTCTGGAACAGCAAAGGTAGGGGCAGATTATACGGGAACAAGAGGCGCTGTGAGTATGCATTCAGGAGATGCCAGTAATGCAGGATATATTGAATTTTTCAGACCTAACGGTGTAAGAAAAGGAATTATAGGTTCCGGACCCGATAATTCAATTTATTATACAGGAGAGAATACTACTAATCATATTTTTAATAGTGGGAATGTAGGTATTGGTGTTCTTGCCCCCTCTGTAAAACTTGATGTAGATGGTCGCATTAATGCCAGTGATCTAATAAGTAGTTCAAAAGCGGTGTTTGCCTCTGCTCCAAATGGTAATATAGGTATATTGACCTGGGATGTTAGTACAAATTATACACCCTATGTTGGTACAATTAATACTACTTCAGATTTCGCGATTTGGAGCGGGAATGCGGAACGGATAAGGATAACGAAGACTGGTGATGTAGGAATAGGTACAGTCATTCCTCAATCAAAATTAGCTGTGAATGGAACAATTACGGCTGTCAAATTAAAGGTGACCCAGACGGGATGGTCAGATTTTGTATTTCAGCCGGATTATCAATTGCCATCTTTAATGGATCTGGAAGAATATATTAAGCGGGAAAAACATCTACCTGAAATACCTTCCGAAACAGAGGTCAAAAAGAATGGTCTTGATGTAGGCGAAAATCAGGCTAAGCTATTACAGAAGATTGAAGAATTGACTTTATATCTGATTGATCAGAATAAACAATTAGCTACACAACAACAACTCATATTAAATCAGCAGAGGTTACTATCCGAACTGGATAACCGTTTAAAAGAATTGAAAAATAAGTAATCCGTATAAAAATTATCAATGAGGCTTAGGCATCTGAAATGGATGCCTACCTTTTCTGCAACTGAGTCATTGAGGCATCAACTATATGACAAGTTGTGAGTAGATTAACAGAAAATAAAAAAGGGAACAATACATCTAACAGTATCATTCCCTTTTTATATACCGCGGACCGGACAAATGTTGAACTTTTATGTAGAGGATTTTGACATCCTGCTAAATTATAGATATGAATTACATATTATTTGAAGACTTTCTCCAGAACCGAATAGAGAGGAATAAAAAAACGACGGACATGCTGACTGCAATTGGTATGACCGACATTCTGTTATCGACAATATCCTTATCATTTGAAGTGAATACGCGGAATGTTTCTTTTAAAGCTCCAAATGTTAAGAAACTCATGACTATTGCATAGATTTTCCATTTATTCATGGTAGATGGGAATTTATTATAGATCTGTACAATTTATGTATAATTCCAATAAAAAAGGGAGTGCATCAAAAATAAAAACAGGGCTTGAGTACCACGTAAATGATTATACTAAGTAAAAACCCCGGTACAACTTTCATTGACCGGGGCTGGATGGTTGGTTATTGAATTCCTATCTTACATTCTGGGCTAATTTGGAATTTGTAATCACTTCCTGTGGAATCAACAAGGTATACCGGTTATCAGCTGGTAGTAGGGTATAGGTAGTTCCGTTAACAGTGCGCGTCAGGGTTTTGTCCTTCAATCTGCGCAAATCTGTCCAGCGCAGTCCACGCATTACCAATTCCTTCCTCCTTTCTGTCAATACTATCGCCAATGCAGCGGAAGTGTCAGTTGTCGTTTTGTCAGTGTAAGTGCCGGTTGTCCATCTGCTACGCAGTAAGGTATTTATATCTGCTATGGCAGCCGCTGCATTATTAGTCCGGGCATAACCTTCTGCTCTTATAAGGTATAATTCATCCACCGCCAGTCCATTAAACTGAGCTGAGGAAACGGAAGGTTCATAGTTACCTGTAAAACGGTAAGTGCCCAGTGGGGTAGTATAATCTACATCACTCACATTTTCTTTAAAGAAGAGAGCTTTCCTGAGATCATTGTCGGCATATTCATTAATAAGTTCAGGAACAATAATGGCGCTGTTGCCTTCACCATAACCTGGATCCAGTGCATCTTCTTTCCCTTTGACGGATTGAAATATGACTTCTTTGTTAAACCGTACAAATGGTGTTAATGTGTTTGTATCAATAGTATTGTAATCCAGTAAGTTTTTTTGTAACTGTAGCGCATCATTTGCACTGGTCAGGGCATTGGGGTAATCTCCCATAGATAAATATACCCTTGCCAGCATGGCGTAGGCTGCTGCTTTATTTGGCCTTGATGATATTGCTGAAGTAATGTTTAACAGGGTAGCAGCTTCCTGCAGGTCTGCTATAATACGATTATAGGTGTCCTTAATAGTGCCTCTTCCTGGTACATCATTGATATCTGATTTCAGATGAATGGGCAGTCCGGGATCCTGTTCCGTAGCAGTACTATATGGTTTGATATATAACTGTGCGAGGTTCCATAATGCATATGCTCTCATAAACAGTGCGCTACCTTTCAGATTATTGATGTCTGTACCTGATAGTGTAGCCAATGTTTCCAGTATCAGATTAGCATGATAAATTTTATTATACGGTCCTACCCATTCATCAGCTGAAGTCCGGATCGCATTTGACTGCCAGGTATAAAAGGTACGGGCTTCGATCGTTACACGGTCAAGGTTGTAACCCGCATCATCGAGGTAATAATCATCTGCAGATAATTCTCCGTCATAAGGATAATTGGTATTAAACAGATCGTAGTTATCCAGTAGCAGTTGACAGTCATTGGCTGTTTCCAGGAAAGATTGTGCGCTGCTCTTTTTTATATCTACATATTTCTTGCAGGAAGCAAACCCCAGACAGAACAGTAATAGTATTGAGAATATTTTCATTATCGTAAGATTTAAAAGTTTGTAGAGAAACCAAGGCTATAGGATCTTGGATTAGGATAATCAAATACTTCCGGATCAATTCCTTTGTTATTCGCTTTCCAGATGATTCCCAGATTACTGATGTTCGCATACACTCTTGGATTCTTAATAAACTTGCTTTTTGCAAAAGGTATCAGGTAAGAGAAGTTTATTTCCTGTAAGCGGATATGATCCCCCTTCAACACATTTACTTCTGAGTAATAATAAAAGTTATCACGGTTCTGATTAGAAGATGAATACACTGCAGAAGGAACATTTGTGGTTAATTCATCGCCGGCTTTCTGCCATCTGTTCTGATATTCGATACCCTGTATTGTAGCATTTGTGCTGTACAGCTGACTGTAATTCAATACCTGAGCAAGCGGCCTTCTTACATAATACCCCATTTTATATAAGATGCTGGCAGAAATAGAAAGAGGCCCATAAGTAAAAGTATGACGAAAAGATCCATACCATACCGGTACTGCCGATCCAAAATATTTCAGTGAGGTAATGGGTGCGTTCTGGATATTAGTATAGGCTGTATTACCATCAGCTGAATTAGCAATAGTAACCGGATGCCCATCAATATATCCTCGCGGATCACCTGTTGCTGGATCCAGCCCGGCCCATTTATACCCGAATAACCGGGAAAGATCATACCCTTCATTGTAAGACCCGGAACTGTTTGATACCACCTGGCCTGCAGCACTTGCGGCCGTCGCGTATAACTTCGTAACTTTTACACGATTGTAGCTGAAAAGAAAATTGCTGTTCCACCTGAACTTTCCGGCCTGTACATTTAATGAATTCAGGGAGATGTCAATACCATGTCCCAGTAAGTTACCTGTGTTATAGGTGATGTTCGAATAACCGGTACTGGGGTCCAATGCTCCATTGGCAATTAAGTCAGAAGTCTTTTTAACATAGTACTGTATACTGCCTGATATGCGGTTGCCTTTCAATCCAAAATCCACTCCTATATTCCAGATCCCTGTTTTTTCAGGACGTAGCTTACTGTTGGAAATGCCGGTACCATAACTGGTATAGGCATAAGGAAGACCATTAACACCATTGATTATAGAATAGGTTACCAGCGGTCTGGCCAGTACAGATGGATTAACGTTTCCGTTATAACCAAAAGTGGTTCTGAATGTTAGCACCGGTAAGAATTCAAAGGGATAGAATTTTTCATGATGAATATTCCAGCTACCTCCTGCTGAATAGTAAGGTGCCCCTTTCTGATTTGTTCCACGTCCGAATTCACTGGACAAGTCTTTACGGATACTGGCAGATAAAGTATACCGGCTGTCATATGTATAAGCCACATTTGAATACCAACTGAACGTCCTGATCTTATTGTCTATAAAACCGGCATCCAGGTTTGGGATATACTCTCCGTTGTACCCACTGAAATCCTCCGAAAAAACAATTGGAAGCATGGTTTTATAATCCAGTTTATTATTGCTTTGCAGGGTATTTTCATCATAGCCATAGAAACCATTACTTCTTACAATATTATAATTCTGTGCTACATCTATTCCGGCAATAGCAGACAACTGGTGTTTGTTCTTCCATGTTTTATCATAATTCAGTTGTCCTCTTAATGCCTGATTACCGGAGTGGTTCAGACTGATATTATACTGTCCACCCAGTGGAAGCTGTCTTACGTAAGGCGTAACGGGATCGCCGGTTATAGGATTGCTGGAGGCCAGCGAAGTAGTAAAATAGTTGATCAGGTTACGCATGAAAAAAGAATTTTGCCTGTATAGGGTATTATCTTCAGTCCGGCCTGTATTGTAATTATAAGAAACCTGAACAGACAATCCTGTTACGATCTTATAGTTAGCATTGAAATTCAGGTTGATATTCTGCGCCCTGAGTTTATTATATCCTTCATTGATATCTTCCAATGGTTTATACCGCCAGCTCAGGAACTGCGTTGGATATGTTTTCTCAAAAAGATCTACAAAACCCGGACGATACATTTTGGCAATCTCCAATGCATTACCATGATCATCTGCAAGACGGCTATATGGATAAAACGGGGCACTAGAAACACCTGTGATCCTGTTATCTGCGGCCTGTTCATTATTCTGTTGAAAATTATAGGAAATATTTGCCTGTAATTCCAGTTTTTCAACCGGCCGGAATGCAGAATTATAAGTCAGCGCAAACCGGTCCTGACTTGAATTTCTTGTATTATTGATGCCTCTGTCATAACCGCCGGACAGGCGGTAGTTAAAGGTTTCAGAACCACCATCTACAGCCAGTGAATAACTCTGCGTTACCGGATTGCGCAGGAAGTATCTGGTATAATCTCTTCGGATATCATTCCCTCTTAAGGCGTCCAGTTGTGCATTAGCTTCTGCTGCTGTAAGGGTACCCTTATTCTTCCACGCATCCATTATTTCTGCCACCGGTGAAACAGGTTCCTGTCCGTAAAGACTGCTGATACTGATAGAAGGTAAGGGCTTATCCGCATTGGTAAACTGTAGTATCTGGGCATCTATCAGGTCCGAAATACTCATGGTTTTATTATAGAACAGGTTTACCTTTTGAGATGTGGTAACACTACTGTTAAATGAAACCCGGGCAGCCCTGTTATAGCCTCCCCGTTTTGTTTTTATAACAATCACCCCATTCGCTGCCCTCGACCCCCAGATAGATGCTGCTGCCGCATCCTTTAGAATGGTGATACTTTCTACATCGTTAGGATTGATCCTGTCAATAGAATACGGGCTGGCGATACCATCGATCACTACCAGCGGCTGACCACTGAAATTTCCATTCAGATCAGCATTGACAGCCTCATTCAACGTGTTTTTTCCCCTGATAGTTAAGTTGGCCAGCGGCGAACGCTGTGCATTGGGATTGCTTGAATTTACGGGACGCAGATCATTCCTGAAGTCCATTGAGTTAGTGATCCCTTCCAGCCGCCTGATAAGATTCAGATCTGTACTATGCTGGAGCTGTTCTTTAGTAATTATCTCAAATGAACCAGTTGCCCGTTCTTTGGGCAAATCCTGATACCCGGTAGATACGATGCTGATCTCATGAATTGCTTTTGCCTGGGGATCAAGCTTAACGGTAAAGTCCGTTTTCCCGTTGATAGCAATCGTATCTGTCCGGTAGCCTATATAAGAAATAATCAGCTTTCCCTGATTGGGCGCATTCGTAAAAAAGAATTTCCCATCTATATCTGTTAATTGCTGTTTTCGGGAGCCGGCTATTCTCACAGTAGCATCCTGCAACGGTAATTCCTTTTCATTCAATACCTGTCCCCGTATATCAAATGAGCTTGGAAGATCTTCTGTGGAAATCATCTCCCGTTCTTTAACTACAACTGTTTTATCATCTATAACATAGGTTAATGGCTGATCTTTGAAGATGAGATTTAAAACATCCTTTACCTCCATTGCGTTTACATGAATGTTGACAGTCTTCGCAATTTGTAACTGTTGTTTTGTATACACAAAATCATAATTACTCTGCTGCTGGATTTTAATAAACAGTTGTTTTAAACCCGCATTGCTTTCAGATAGCGTGATCTTCTGTGCATATCCAGCCGCACTTACCTGCATGAAAGTTATCAGCAATATGATGGTTGTTAATTTCATTATTAACAATAGTTTCTGGACATGCTTTCTCAGCACGCCAATTTTCATGGCATAATTTTGATACATTTGCTTGTCTGGTTTTTTGGTTGATATAATCCCCGATTCTATTACCGTGATCCAGTCATAAGGCCAGTTGTGTTACGAGCACTGCTGGCTTTTCACTGTATGATCCCCGTTTATTTAGTTACAGTAACTGTCCTCCCATTTATTTTAAAGTGAACTTTATTTGTTAACTCGAGCTTCTTGAGCACCTGCGATAGATTGACAAACCGGGTTACCCGGCCACCAAATTCATCAGCAGGTATATCTCCTTTGAATACGACATCCACATCATACCATCTGGCAATTTTACGCATGATGGAAGGAAGCTGTTCATTCTCAAAAACGAAATAGCCATTTTTCCAGCCCACTATTTCATCAATATCGACATCGGTGACTTTTACTGCCCCCACGGCCTGTTCTCCCGGTTTCAGTAACAATGCCCCCACACGGATACTACCTTCCAGCAATGTTGTTTTTGCAGTCATCTCCTCATCGTAAGCATTGATGTTAAAGTGGGTGCCTAATACCTCTACCTGTTGTGATTTTGTATCTACCCTGAAAGGCTGTTTTGCATTGAGTGCTACCTCAAAATAAGCTTCCCCGTTCAGTGCTACCTTCCGCTCTTTCTGTGTTGCAAATGTTGCCGGGAATTTCAGTGTTGATGCCGCATTCAGCCATACTCTTGTCCCATCTGGCAGAACGATCTGATAAGTACCTCCCTTCGGCGTATGAAGGATCATCTGCTGCAGAGAGGAGGTTTTACTATCATCAGTTATACGGGTACCATCATTATAGGTAAGCGCAGACGTATTAATGACAACACCTGTTTTAAGATTACTCAGGTTGATCGTTTTCCCGTTCGTTAAAGTCAGAATAGCTTTGTTTGATCCGGGTGCAACATCCTGCTTTACAGTAACTGTTTCATGACGACCGTAAAAATATATCATCCCCACAGAAAACAGGATCAGTATAGCTGCTGCGGCGGCTATTCTGGGCCATGCCCTTATCGTCCGGGTCTTATGTCCTTCCAGTTTCAGCCATACCTTGTCTACCGCTTTTAAACGGTCGTTCATAGACAATTCTGAAGGTCCTTGTTCCTCGTAGCTTAAGTACCAGCTTTCCAGTAAAGCCAACTCTTCTTCCGTAGCTCTTCCTTCTTTGTATTTATCCAGCAAAACTTTGATTGCCTGCTCATCCATATAAGATCAGTTTCTTTTTCTTCTGATAAGAATAAATGCCCCCAGTGCTATCAGTAATCCAGGTACGATATCCAGAAAGAGCAGCTTTAATCCTGCAATCTGTTTCCTGTTCAGGAGGAGAGAATCATCAGTCATAGCAGGTCTGCTGATATCTAAAGGGAATGCCCCATAACTGAACCATTTAAAGAGCTCATTCACGAAAACCTGGTTGAAACCTCTTGGATGTGCCAGTTCTGTATTACTCATAAAGTCTGCATCTCCCGAAACTACTATCCTTTGTTCCTTATTATTTAATTTTCTCGTTAATGCCAGTATAATAGGAAATACGCCTTTCTGATCACCGGGTTGGTAGCTCAGTGCGGCTGATAGATCGACCTTACCTGATTTGTTCCAACCCGTAGCAGCACTTACAACCTGGGTATCTACCGCAAATCTGCCATGATCCATATATTCCAGTGCAGCAGCACCCGGCATCGCTATTACTGCATCGCCCTGTGTAAGTTGTCCGTACATCAGATCGGGGGCATCGTCTTTACTTGGTGTTACGAGTATGCCCTCTTTCATCTGTATGTCCATTAACCGAAGAAGGGGATTTAGAAGTTGCTGCCTGCCGGGCTCGCCAGCGATAAACATATTCCCTCCTTTATCAAGATAAGCAGTAATTTTCTTCATTTCAACGCTATCTGGTTCAATTGCCGGATCTCCCAATATCAATACACTCAGGCTATCCGGAATCTCTTGTGTGTGAAGATTTAAATCTATCACATCAAATCCCTGATTGATCAGCGCAATCCTGTTTCTTTTCATCACAGCCATCATATGGTAGTTCCTGTCTCCTTTTTTAGTGATACTTCTTTCATTATCACCCGTAATAAAAGCGACCTTCGGTGCCGGCATCAGTAAGCGTTTGATGGCTGCGGCAATTTCCCTTTCTGAAGGAAACTGGTCAAAACCATTATAGAGGCGTAATACACTTTTCCTTCCTTTATATTCAACGGTCCGCACAATATTATTGTTCTCCTGTGTCAGGTCTGCTATCTTATGAATGGCCGAAGGTGGCATAAACATATCAATGTCCAGTCCCATGTTTTCAGCTATTTTTTCTGCTTTCTGTTGTGTATTTAAGCCATTCAGATCGAGCTGATAACTACTCATGCCAGGTACATAATCTTCCTTTACCGGATCGTCATAGTAATATATGTAGTCAAATATTAATCCTGGTATGAATCGCCGGAACTGTTCAAATCTCTGGAGGTCAGTATTCCTTGCTGCAGGTAATCCGAAGTATATATTATCATCCAGCAGATTTACATAGGTAGTTATTTTCAGCGCACCGTCCACCTGTCTGGCAATCGCCTGTGTCTCTCTTGTCAGCGTACGTTTTTTTGTAGCTGTCATATCCAGATACCCAGTTAGTGCAGCGCGTGAACTTATATATCCTAACATCAATATCACACCAGCTATGGCAGTATATTTTCCCGTTTGTACCATCAGTGAACTCCTTTTTCTGCCATTCTGTAAGCGCATGATACACAGAGAGAGAAATAACAGGATGATCAGTATAAAATAAAGTACGTCTTTGGTACTGATTAGCCCTTTCAGCATATCATCAGCTCTTCCCGAAATTGATAGAAAATAAGTAAGGTCCCGCAGGAAATTAATTTCCTGCCCTACAGATCCTACAAATCTGAGCACTGCAAAAACGGCCAGGGTGCTAATAGCTGCTACCACCTGATAAGAAGTAAGGCTTGACATAAACAGGCCAATTGCTGCATAAGTACAGGTGAGCAGGAACAAGCCAATTAATCCGGAAATTATCAGACCGGTATCCGCATCTTTAATAGTGAAAATGGCAATCACTGAATAAATGGCAAGGATGATAATCAGCAGGAAGCCATAACCCACCATTGCAAGGTATTTGCCAAGTATGATCTCCCGGATTTTTACAGGGGATGATAATAGCAGTTTAATAGAGCCACTGCTGGTTTCCCTGCTCATTAAACCCATTGTCAGCAAAGGAATATACAGATACAGATTTTGCAGTACATCTTCAAATAAGCCCGGCTGATCCGGGAATACTGAATAGGTAAGGTTATTGATACTTATTCCCGCAGATAAGCCTTCCTGCATACTCTGATACAAACTGAAGAAATGCATGCTGCATTGCACCATGAAAATTACGAGCACCAGCCAGGCTACAGGAGAGTAAAAAAGGACGCTCAACTCCAGTTTAGCAATTTTTAATATCTTTTTCATCTTGAATTCCTATTAGAGAGCTGTGCAAATATTTCATCCAGAGAACTTTTTTCCAGTATAATCTCACTCAATTGCCAGCCTTTGAACACACTCATTTCTATAATTTGTTTAGAGATGGTAGTAGATGCATTAAACTGCATACGGATGCTTTGATCATGTAATAGTTCTACGCTGGTAATACCGGGTATGGACAACAGTTCGTTCAGTTCCGGAGGGTTATGCATGAATACCAGCATGGAATTGGGAAGGATATAATTATTAAAGGCGTCCATTGTATCTGCAAACACCATTCTGCCTCCTTCAATCATCCGGATATGTTTACAGGTGGCCTGTACTTCGGAAAGAATATGTGAGGAAAAAATGACGGAACGTTCTTCCGCGATTTCCCGGATCAGTTTACGTACTTCCTGAATCTGGTTAGGGTCGAGCCCGTTAGTTGGCTCATCCAGCACAACCAGTTTCGGTTTATGAATGATAGCCTGTGCAATACCTACTCTCTGGCGATATCCTCCGGAAAGGTTCCGGATCAGTCTTTTACCAAAAGCGGCAATGCCACATTTGTCTTTTACTTCATTAAGCATGGTTTTGATGTCCTTCTGAGCAATATCCCGGATATGCGCACAATAGATAAGGTATTCATCTACTGTCAGATCAAGGTGTAGCGGAGCATGCTGTGGCAGAAAGCCCAGTAATCTTTTGGCTTTCTCGGGGTATTGCTGTAGGTCGGTACCATCAATATATACCTTACCTGCGGTTTGGTTCAATACCCCGCAGAGGATGTTCATGGTTGTCGATTTTCCCGCCCCATTTGATCCCAGAAGCCCCAGAACGCCTGTCTGGCTGAGCTCTATATTAATATCCCATATAGCCCAGTCTTTGCTATATCTGTGGGAAAGGTGTTCTATTCTTACTATGTGTTGTCCCAATGTATGGATGTATGGTTGATAATAGTAAGACAGGGAGATACCTGGTGTGGAGGTATAAGAAGATAAAAAAAAATTTACCGGTAAAGGAGGCAGAATATAATCCAGGTCATTAACCCTAATTTTCTGCGCAAAATTTTAAGGGCAATGGTCATTTGCTTTTTGACAGTCTGCTCTGTTGTGCCCATGATTATAGCAATCTCTTTATGACTCAGGTGATGTTTACGACTCAGTTCAAATACTTCGCGCATTCTTGGGGGTAAGGCCGCAATTTCTTTTTCTATTAATGCTTTAAACAGATTCTCCCGAACGCGGTAATCTGTAATAACAGATTGTTCTTTAGTAAATTTCTGTATAGAAATAATGTATTTGGTTTGTACTTCCTTATGGGCGATCGTATTCAGGATATGATTACGTACACTATTATACAGATATCCGGCAAGGTTGCTGCCTACATTGATACTTTCCCGTTTATCCCATAATGTGGTAAATACGTCCTGGATTGCATCCTGTGCTTCTTCCTGATTGCGGGTCTTCTGCCACGCATGATTGTGAAGGATAAACTTATAACGGTGATAGATCTCAGCAAATGCAGACCTGTCGCCAGACCTTAAAAGGTCTGTCAATTCCTCATTCGACATTTCTCCATACCGGTTCATTAATTTGCAAATTAATGAAAAATGCTACAAATGTTCAGCCGCAAATAGCAGGACATACTCTTTTATCGGCTCAAAGGCACCGTCACTGGTTACATGCAGGTTTACACCCTGGTTTTAATTTACATCAGATTTTAGCTGGGTAACAGTATTTTAATATATAAAATTCTATATTTATATTGTATAGGGACATTCTTCTGACTTATTTTCTTCTTAAGTTTTAAATAACAAATTATAGCTATAGTGAAAATCAACGCTTGTGCTATAAAATAATATATCTACAAAAGAGCAGATTAAAATGATGACAAACAAAAAATTAGCAAGGATAGCAGGGCTGCTTTATCTGATCGTTATTGGCACGGGTCTTTTCGCCGAAGTATTTGTTCGTCAGGCATTAAGGGTATCTGGCGATGCTATAACAACTGCTCACAACATTCAGGCATCTGAAATGTTATATCGTTTGGGTTTTGTTGCGGACCTCACTAATTTCGTTATCGGTCTTCCATGTATACTTATTTTTTATATTCTGTTTAAGCAGGTCAATAAATATCTTGCCACACTTGCTATCTTCTTTGTAATTATACAAACGGCAATTATAGCAGTTAACTTACTGAATCAGGCTTCTCCTTTGCTTTTTTTAGGAGGAGGACAATACCTGAAATCATTTCAACCTGATCAATTGGCAATGTTGTCAAATCATGCTCTTGATCTTCAGGCAGAAGGGTATGCTATAGGTTTGGTATTCTTTGGATTTTACTGTTTAATAATTGGCTATCTTATTATTAAGTCTACATTTTTACCCCGGATATTAGGAGTACTCTATGGTCTCGCTGGTTTATGCTATGTAATTAACAGCTATGCCATGTTTCTTTCACCAAATTTTGCGAGCACGCTTTTTCCTTACATTATGATTCCTTCCTTTGTCGGAGAATTTTCAGTTAGCTTATGGCTTCTGATTATGGGAGTGAAAGAGAATAAATCATCTGAAAAAGACATACAATAGTTGGACTAAACAGGACGAGGTGCAAAAGAAGGCGCCCTATGGAATAAGGTGTATAGTATTTATCTCATACCATTAACATAAATCATTATCATGATAAACATTTTCAGTCCCGATTACGAACGATGGGAAGGAGTCTCCAGAATTAAGATTTACCTTTTAAGATTATTATATGTACTGATGGCTCTTTTTCTGGGAAAGGATGCCTGGACCTTTATTTTTACGCACAAAGGAGCATGGGATCCTGCAGAAGCTATGAACTTCTCCGTTTGGGCATCTTATTCTGTTCTATCATTATTGGGCATCTTGTATCCGCTCAGGATGCTTCCTCTGGTGATGCTGGAAATACTTTATAAAACCATATGGTTAATACTGGTTGCTTATCCATTGTGGATGTCAAATCAGCTAGCCGGTTCACCAGCAGAAGGGATGACGTTCGTATTTGCATTAGTGCCTCTGCCGATTATCGCGATGCCTTGGAAGTATGCTTTCAGAAAATATGTCCTTATGACTAAAGATGATGAGAAGCGGAAGTAAGTCAAAATATTTGAACACGATAAAGTGTAGTCTTAAAAGCCGGCAAAATAAAAACGAGAAGAACACGTCTGTATTGTTCTCGTCTCCTTTGGTACAAATTGAGTAATTTCAGACTTAGCTTTACGAGTAATCATCCTTGCAATTATAACATTAAATATTCGATTTGTAAGGATAGAATTTGTTATATTAAATATATCTGATAAGTATATCATCTATAAACTAATCTTTAAAGACCTGCCTTAAAGACATGTTTTCGATCTGAATTATGTAAATTTTACTCTTTGACCTCTTTCCACTTATTTGTTATGAACAAACCCCCAATTAATAACCCATCTGATGTACTTTCTTCCTGGCTCTTGAAGTATTATCACCACAAACATTTAATAGGCCCGAGGATCTGACAAGTTCTTTTGGTTCTATTGCATATTTGAATGAAGAAGCATTGCCATGGGAAGGAGTTGAAGAAAAAAGTAAGCCTAATTACCGTTTATACTATCAGGTTGTAATAGGCACAATTAATTTTGAAAAGGCAATATCGGCATTACTTGATATCTATGTTGATAAACGTCCGGACGTCCCGCTCTTAAAGGAGAAGCTATTCTGGCAACTATTATAATTGATTCCAAAGGGTTGGCTGTTGGACACCAAACCCTTGTTAGTGGCATTGGCTTTTAGCAGGCTGCTTTTCTGTCGTCTTTTAATTAAACGACTGTCTGAACTCCAGAGGCGAAACGTTTGTCTTTGTCTTGAAAAGTTTGCTGAACGACTGTGAATGTTCAAAGCCCAATTCATAAGCAATTTCCGAAACGGATAGATTTGTCGTTGATAATTTTTCTTTGGCTTTTTCTATGATTACATTCTGAATGTATTGTTGTGTGTTTAGTCCTGTCAATGAACTCAACATATCACTCAAATAGCGTTGCGATAGCTTCAATTCTGTGCTGATATATTTCACGGATGGCAAACCGTTCTTCAGGCTGTTTTCCTCTTCAAAATAGTTGTTTAAAAGTTTGTCCAAAGCAGTTATGATGTCGTGATTGATTGCTTTCCTCGTAATAAATTGCCTATTGTAAAAACGATTGCTGTAATTCAACAACAATTCTATTTGCGACACCAAAACATCTTGGCTGAAACCGTCAATATTATTGTCTAATTCATTGGCTATTGAAGCAAATAAACTGGCTATAACTTCTTTTTCTCTTGCAGATAAAAATAAGGCTTCTGAAACATCGTAAGAGAAAAAGCCATATTGATTCATTGTGTTTCCTAATGGATAATTTCGTATAAAGTCCGAATGGAAATACAAAGCAAGACCTTCATAGCTTTCTATGTTTTCTGGTGGATAAACAATTTGTTTTGGCTTCAAAAATGCTAATCCGCCTTCTTCAAAATCGTAATATGCTTGTCCGTATTTTATTTGTCCTGTGAATGTAGGCTTAAAGGAAATTTTGTAAAAATCGAAACTTGTTTTTTGCCCTCTTGGAAACATTTCAATCGAAACATTATTGTAATCAACCAATGCAATTAATGGATGCAATGGCGCAGGAAGTCCCAATATCCGTACAAGTTGCGATATACTTTTAATATGAGTTATGTTAGATTCTCGTTGCATTTTTTTAGTTATAAATGTAATCAACTTTGTTTTGACAGACGAATGACACTACTTGCACCTGTAACAGCTACAACTTTTTCTTTAAGATATTGCATATTCTTTCGTCTGCTGTGTAAGGTTTTGTGTGCAAGCTCATTACTTGTTCCTGCACACACCTTATTGTTGCACACACTTTGTTTTGCTTTATTATCTATCTATTTGTTTTTCTAAAACTTCAGGATAGCGGTCACCCACAAGTGTAATTCCATTTACTGTTGTGTTAATCTTTGCTAGCTCATCAGCTGTTAGTACAATATTTGTACTGCCAATGTTTTCCTCTAAACGATGCAATTTTGTAGTCCCCGGGATTGGTGCTATCCAGGGCTTTTGAGCTAAGATCCAAGCCAATGCTAATTGCCCGGTTGTAACATTTTTTTGGTTAGCAATCTTAGAAAGTTCGTCCACTAGAACCAGATTGGCTTTTATGTTCTCTTCGCTGAAACGAGGAATGACATTTCTGCGGTCGACATCCGCTAATTTTGAATTTATTGTACCTGTGAGGAAGCCTTTGCCCAAAGGACTGAACGGAACGAAACCAATTCCTAACTCTTCTAATGTTGGTATGATCTCATTTTCGGGCTCACGCCAAAACAAAGAGTATTCGCTTTGTAATGCTGTTACAGGTTGAATTGAATGTGCCTTGCGAATAGTTTTTGCGCTTGCTTCCGATAAACCGAAATATTTTACTTTACCCTCTTGTATCAAGTCTTTTACTGTACCTGCAACATCTTCTATTGGAACATTGGGGTCAACTCTGTGCTGATAAAGCAGATCGATGTAATCTGTTTTTAATCTTTTTAAAGATGCTTCGACTACTACTCTGATAGTTTCGGGTCTGCTGTCTAAACCTGTTGTTGGTCTAGCATCTTTACAACCAAATTTTGTTGCTATAACAACGTCTTTTCTATAAGGCTGTAATCCTTCGCCAACAAGTTCTTCATTGGTGTAAGGCCCGTAGGCTTCTGCGGTATCAAAAAATGTGATACCCCTTTCAACTGCGTTGCGCAGTAGTGTTATGGCATCTTTTTTATCAAGACCTTTGCCATCCAAAAAGTTTAAACCCATACAGCCAAAACCTAATGCGGAAACTTCTAATCCGCTATTCCCTAATTTTCTTTTTTGCATAATTCTTTT
Source organism: Chitinophaga sp. CF118 (assembly GCF_900112615.1). GTDB lineage: Bacteria > Bacteroidota > Bacteroidia > Chitinophagales > Chitinophagaceae > Chitinophaga. The sequence goes on from NZ_FOMK01000005.1 coordinate 422,105, forward strand.
TTGATTGTTTCTAAAACTGAATAAATCTCAAGTACAAAATTCTTGATTGTCGTTCTATAAAAAGTAGTTAGATTGGTAATTGTTGTAGTCAAGTTTTCAAACGTTTTTCAAACACTATAAATTAGTCCGCCACCTTGATCTAACGATTTGATAGTTTCCATATCATCGGCAGACAACTCAAAGTCAAATACATTGAAATTTTCATTGATCCTTTTCACATTTGCTGATTTTGGAATAGCAACGACTTCTTTCTGAATTAACCATCGTAGAACCACTTGGGCAATACTTTTATTATATTTGCTTGAAAGCATTATTAAAGGTTCATTGTTAAAAAGATTATTTTTACCCTGAGCAAAGGGTGCCCAGGACTCCAACTGTATGCCTTGAGATTTTAAACCTTTTTGCATTTCTGTTTTTTGGGAAAATGGATGTGTTTCCACTTGATTGACTGCTGGTATCACACTATGCTGCTTCAGTAAATTCTGAATCTGATTCATATTGAAATTACTTACACCTATAGCCCTTACTTTACCTTCTCTGTATAATTCTTCCATTGCAGTCCAGGATGAGCTTACGTCTCCCTGCGGGAGATGTATCAAGTACAGATCAATATAGTCAAGACCCAATTTTGCTAGTGATGCTTCAAAGGCACTCTTTGTTTTTTCGTACCCTATATCCGCTGGCAAAAATTTTGTAGTTACAAAGATTTCTTCCCGTTTGACATTACTTTTTTTAATCGCTCTGCCCACCGATTCCTCATTATTGTATACCGAAGCTGTGTCTATAAGTCTGTAGCCGATATTTAAAGCATTTAGTACAGACTGCTCACACTCAAAACCGTCTCGAAGCAAGTACGTGCCAAAACCAAGCAGCGGCATCGTTACTCCATTGTTTAATATTACATTTTCCATTTTTGCACTTACTTAAATTTCATTGCAAAATTCTTAATAGTCGTCCGATGAAATGTATCCGAGTTGGTATTTGTTGTAGTCAAATTGTATAGCGTGGTGGCTGGGCTTGGTTGTCCGTTTTGTCTTGTCGGTCAATTGAGTGTCTGACTTTGCTTTTGAGAAAAACGGAGACAGACATCCACACTACCAAAACTACTTGGTCTGGCAAGATTGGCCAGGTGGCATGAAAGCGTCAGGCAATCTGGCTTTAAAGCTTTCAATACCATATCCAGATCCATAGAGCATCATTATGAAACCATCCTGAATTACTTCGATAATAGATCTACAAATGCATCTGCCGAATCTTTTAATGCAAAGATCAAGGCATTCAGAAGTCAGTTTAGAGGAGTAAGAAGCGTCGAATTCTTTCTGTTCAGACTAACACAATTGTATGCTTAAAAAGCTCCAGCTCCACAACATTGGGGATTGATCCGTAAAAGTTCGAACCGAATAACTAGCTGTAAACCAATAAAAAAGCCCATCTATAAGATGAGCTTTTTAGTATTCTAAATGTTAAAATTATTAACATTTCGTTAAGTACAACGGGGCGGACAAATGTCGAAGTTCTATGTGTATGATTTTAAGAGATTGTTAGGTTTTTTACCGGATAATGTAAAAATATTGTATCGAATTACTCCGTCTTAATCATAATTGAAAGTTGCAACGCCATCTATTAATATTTCCTTTTAGAAACTAATAAGTTGAATTATATAATTGACATATCTTTATAAAAACATAATCCCTTATACAATGAACCTAAAATCTGTATTGATTGTTTGTTGCTTTGTGGGTGTATCGTTCTCCTGTAATAAAACCCACGATACACTTCCTGCTCCTCAGCCGACAAACGATTTCAAACAAAACATCAGTATCCGTCTGAGTGGTGATATTACATTCACCGAAACTCCTTTAAACGGAACAAGACAAGCGCATAACTATGTATATGCCAAATCTATTTTAAGCGGTATAATGTACGCTGTTGATGTTCGTAGTGATGCAAAGCCATTTGCTGCGGGCCTTTTTACAAATCGAGACAGTATCGTGTTGTCATTACCTGCCAATAAAAATTATACTGTGACGGTAGCTGTCGTAACAAGAGGCAGTGGCCTTGGACCATGGTACGAAGAATTACCTGGTTCAGGACGTCGCTTTGAGCGCCCCTTTAACAGGTATCTCGACAACACATTAAGCTACAATGTAACAGACAGTACTTTCCTTCAAGACTTTACCTATTCTAATATGTTCGATCAGGATACTGTCAGTGCATTTTCTCCATACTATCCTGAAATGGATACTTACATTGGCAAAGTAGATGTCTATGCAGATTCTTCCCAAACCATCACGATACCGGTGAAAAGGATCGCTTTTGGCATACGTTATACAGCTTCCAATTTTACCGGTGGAAGATTAATTGTGAGTTATAGCTTTGGTGCTATGCTTACCAAATATTTTACACCACAGGATATGGGCGGCATCGCTATATATACTGTAGATGATTACAGGTATGCTGATCAGCCTACTGCATGGTTGCGTATCCTGGCCACTATTAAATGGGAAAAACCTGATGGCACAGTTGTTACCCTTGGTAGTAAAGAATTATACCCTCCCCAAAGAAACTATGTAACTACAGTTAATGTTACATTGCCAACTTCTACATCTACTGTGAATGAGGGTGTAAATATTCAGCTTACAGAAACAGACTGGAGTAGTTCTGACATCATTAATCTCTAATTATCAACATGAAAACGAAATATATATTAGTCGCGCTGTGTCTATCAGTGGTAACTGCTTTTTATGCATGTAAAAAGTCTGAGAAGCTGACACCTGAAACTGAGATCAGTGTTGAGAAAATAAAGGTAGGTGTACGAATAAGCGGTATCACTACCGTCACAACCCCTATGGAAAATGGGAAGAAATTGCCAGTTTCTGTAGCTGCCAGATCGATCTTCGACAGTACTTTTTATGCCGTAGATGTACGGCTGCTAAACGGAGCTCCATATGCTCAGGGCCTTTACAATTCACCTGAAGGAATTGTGCTGGAGCTGACAAAGAATGAGCTATATCTGATACGGGTAGCTGCCATTAAAAAAGGAACCAGTTATGGCATACCACCGGCAGGTACTTCCGGAGGATATGTGTATCTCTACAGACCATTTGATAAGCCGGTAAAAAATGAAATGGTATATAATACTGCTGTTCCTAATTCGCCTGATGCACTGAATCCAACTTTTCTGGATAGCGTAACCTACATGCCTGTATTAGAGAATCCCTTTACAGGAGAAACCGGCGCGTATGTATATCCGGAACTGGAAACTTATTATCAGTCGGTGCAGTTTAGTGCCGCAGATACTTCTTCATCTCTTAATCTTGCTCTCCGCAGGATCTGTTTTGGTATTAATTATAACCTGATCAATTTTGAAGATGGTACTCTGAAAGTCGAATATGACGGGGAGATGAAAACTAAAACATTCAGCCAGTACGGAGGCTATGATGAACATTTAAGTATTTATACAGCGGATCATTTCCGTTATAGCGATACGATCTATCAACCGGTTAATCTTACGTTTACTTTTGTAAAATTTGATGGTACAATTGTGCCAATGGGAACTAAGTCGTTATATCCAAGAAGAAATATGCTCACAACAATCAATGTTACACAGCCGGCCGCCGGCAGAACAGCTGATGTGAATACAAATATCTTCCTTACAGATACCGCTTTTGCAGGTGGTACCACGGTGCAATTCTAATTATAGTTTGCCTGTTTTAGCCTTCTTTATGATAATGCGCAGCACTATCATAAAGAAGGCTAATTTTTTATAATTTACTTAAGTAATGTAAAAGAAATACCTACATATTTTTCAGGTCATTCATCATATCGATTACAGGCAACATCAAAATTATAAAGGACGATATCGATTCAATCATTGCATTTAATCAAGCTGTTAAAAAGGACAATGAGTTGAGAGTTGATATCTTGGCAGGATGTAGGCAGCTTATACGCTGGATGATTTATCAGACTCCCTGGAGGGAACAGTATATATTATGTAGATGTATGATCCATATGGTGCGTGCCCTGCATAGAGGAGTTCGCATACACAAAAAATGGAGAGATATGATTAAGTATTATAAACTGCCTGCCTGCATGTGCGCGCCAATAAGCTTCTTAGAAGTGACCTGCTCCGGCAGCTGGCAGGTAATGGTGAACTGGCGATCCCTCATTACCCGCTAATTGATAGAAATGCAGCAATCGTTAATGATAATGCAGAATTACCCGGTAATACGGCAAAATTTCGTGTTCAGATTCAAGTCTATCTCATTGATCTCACCGTGAGGAATTGCTAATACGAAAAAAGGAACATCGTTTCGATGTTCCTTTTTTCGTGTACAACGGGCCGGACAACTGTCGAACTTTTGGGTGGGGGATTTTAATATGATAAGGCTAGTGATTAAATTAATTATCTGTCGCATGGGGCCAAATATTGATCTACGCCAATGAATTTGACGGCCTATGTGAGGATTTCATCACCTTACCTCATTTTTTAGACAACACTTTAAGCCACAGAGGGCACGACAATATTAAGTTTACGATATACATGAAACTTTACAATCTTTAAATAAAGTTTACCATATACATGAAACTCATCCAAAGGACATTATATAACTGAACGGGTAATTCCACTTGTTAATAAGCAGGTCATTAAGGAGAATCTGCAGCCTTTGGGAATAGGGAGCATGCGATTTAACAGGAAAATCCATTCCCAATTAATTTCAAGCCCATTTATAGGCTGATTGTAGCCCAAAAAATGCATTATTTGGGCTACATTTGTCTTTTTTTTGGGCTTGAAATGAAAAATGCATAAAAATGGCAGATAACCATCAAACTGAAATCCTCAGATTTATCAAAGAAAATCCCTCTAGTTCTTCTAAAATGATCCACGAAAGTCTGGAGTTTACTATTGGGTATACTTCATTAAAGCGGATATTAGTTAAGCTGACATCAGATAATTTAATAATAACAGAGGGAAAGGGTAAAGGAACGAAATATGTCCTAAGTCCATCCTATGAATTATCCCACCCAATTGATGTTCAGGCATACTTTGAAAAGGAAATTGATGAAAGGCAAATAAAAGAGAACTTTAATCTATCATTAATTGCTGAAGTCTTAAGTCGTGCAAACCTTTTTACAGATGATGAAGAGCGATACCTGAATTCTCTCCAACATGAATTTAAAAATAATGTTTCCCATCTGTCGGCATCATCATATGATAAAGAGATGGAACGACTTGCCATTGACTTAAGTTGGAAATCATCCCAGATTGAAGGCAATACATATTCACTTCTTGAAACAGAACGTTTACTTAAGGAAAAAGAAACCGCGGCAGGTAAACCAAAGGATGATGCGATCATGCTGCTTAATCATAAAGAAGCAATAAATTTTATCATTGAGCATCCGGATTACGTTGTTCCCTTAACAGTATCAAGAATAGAAGATATTCACAGCTTATTAGTCAAAGATTTAGGCGTTGATCGAAATATCAGGCAAAGAAGGGTTGGTATTTCAGGAACAAATTATAAGCCGTTGGATAATGAGCATCAGATCAGAGATGCATTAAGAGACATGTGCGAACTAGTAAATAGCAAAAGCAGCGTATTTGAGAAAGCACTTCTTACGCTAGTCTTGCTTTCATATATTCAGGCATTCGTAGATGGGAATAAGAGGACAGCGCGTATAGTGAGCAATGCTATATTAATTGCACATCAATATTGCCCTATTTCATTCCGGACAGTGGATTCTATCGAATATAAAAAAGCAATGCTTATATTTTACGAACAAAATAATATGAGCGCTTTTAAAGAGATTTTTAAGAGTCAATTTGAATTCGCGGTGAAGACTTATTTTTAGTAATTGAGGAAGAGCAGGCAGTTTATAAATATTTGATCTGAATCACGAGTGAAGCCGGTCCGCATAATGATTACGAAATTGATCAACATATTTAATATGTCAGTCGAACTTTCCAAAAAAGATAAGCGCATTGCTAGGGACGTGATAGAAAAGGGTTTGCAGAAAGAATTTCAGCAAGGCTTGCAACAATTTGATGCCATTTTGCAAAAGTGGAAAAATGAGCAACAGGATAACAGGGATATCTATCATAACTTATTTAAATCCGTTCACGACTTTGATAAGCACATAGCACGGCGATATGATAATATGAAAGGATCGACTTATCTGCTGATTCTAGTTGCTCAATTAATGGGCAACCTTATCTGTGAAGAAGATTTGATTGAATTGAACCCTGATGTGCGCAATGATATCATATATGCTGCTATGGGATAGTAGAGTTCGACTTACCTATCAGGGATTAAAACAAAAGCCTCGTAAACTTTCATTTACAAGGCCTTACGTTTCGTGTACAACGGACCGGACAACTGTCGAACTTCTGGGTGGAAGATTTCTATAGAATGTTTAGTATTTAATGCTCTAAATTGTATTATTACATATTTCTTAAGTCATTCATTATATCGATCAAAGGCAAAACAGTCACATCATGAGCCGCGGGGAAACGATCTTTGCCCGGATAAACGATAAAGCGGTTAGTGGCTTGAATATCCTCACATCCAAAATGAAAACCCTTTGACAGGGTTGGAGCAAGCGATCGCTTAATTTCTATTGCCCATCTTTTGCCGGGGCTTTGTTCAATTACCAGATCTATTTCTGCTCCTGCGGATGTACGATAAAACCAGGGGGTAGCACCAATAGGTAAACATGATAATAGATTCTCAATGACAAAGCCTTCCCAACTTGCACCGACAACCGGATGGCCTAAAACATCATCCAGTGTTGTAAGATTTAATAAAGCATGAGTCAGTCCACTGTCACGAATATAAATTTTGGGAGATTTTACAAGTCGTTTTCCGAGATTTCCAGACCACGGTCGTAATGTACGTATCAATAGTAAATCTTCTAATAGTTCAATATAACGTTTTGCTGTTGGGGCTGTAACGCCCAGATTTGCACCCATTTGCGCTATATTGATTTGTCCGCCCTGGCTATGTGCTAACATTGTCCAGAGTAATCGCAAGCTTGTCGCAGGTATTCTGGCCCCGAATTGAGGAACATCTCGTTCCAGATAGGTGCTTATAAAATTCATTCGCCACCGTAAACTCGCCGGATCATTTCTGGCTAAGAAGCTATCCGGGAAGCCTCCCCTTAACCATAATTGGTCCTGATCTGCCTGATTGACTTCAGATACCGTCAAACCTGAAAGTTCCTTATAAGCAATACGCCCTGCTAATGATTCTGAAGATTGTTTTAAAAGATCAAGAGAAGCCGATCCTAAAATAAGGAATTGTCCGGTCTTGTGCCCTTGCCGACGTTGTCGGTCGATAACCCCACGTAAAATTTGGAATAATTCAGGAACACGCTGAATTTCATCAAGAATAATTAGTCTGCCTTTGTGCAATTCAAAATATGCTTCTGACTCGTTAAGTTTAGCTCTGTCAGTGGGGCTTTCCAGATCAAGATAAATGGGGTCAGGTGTAAATGAGGCCGCTATTTCCTCTGCCAAAGTGGTTTTTCCAACCTGCCGTGGCCCTAAAACGCCTACAGCAGAGAATTCTTCCAGTAATTGGACAATTTCAGACTTAGCTTTGCGTGTAATCATCCTTGCAATTATAATATTAAATATTCGATTTGCAAGGATAAATTCTTAAAACTAGTATGGTTAATGGGGAAATCCGAGGATGGGACGCATATTTGTTTTTACCTCCATGTGGCCGGACTAGCAAGGTTATTGGCAGAAAATAAAAAGGGAACAATGCATCAACTGTATTGTTCCCTTTTAGTGTCCAACTGACCGGACAAATGTCCAACTTATACCTGCCAGATTTTAAGCAATTAACTAAAAGCCCTCATAATTCATAAAAAAAAGTTTCCTTAGGATCAATATAAAAGTCCTTGATAAACTGTGTAACAGCGACCTGAGTTTTATGGCTATGCATCAGTTGATGAATATCGGATTGTATTTTTTTGTTTAATGCCCGATAATTTACCCCTTCCCTTATTAATTCCAGTGGAGCAATAGATTTACTTAAATGGGAGAATGCCTGTACAGCAGAAAATATAGGGTTTAAATGTAACATGTGCAGTTCCTCATCAAGTTCTTTCACCTGATCTTTCAATAATTGAATATAAACATTCAACGTTGCGGAGGGCATATTATTGAAATTTTCATCGTGTCCTTTTATCCATTGCATTTCGAGCTGCAACAATTGCATCAAATCCTTATTTTCGTATGCAACCGTTACCTTCTTCATCATTTCCTCTTTTTCTATTTTCAATATCTCATCTGGTTCGGTATCAGGATGTAAAATTTTAGCCAGGGCAATGTAAATGCTGCGAATGCTTTTATTTTTTAACGCTTCCTTTTGCTGTTCCAGCTTTTCTTTTTCCAGTTGTTTTTTAGTTTTGGGTTTCGCGCCTTTCTCGCTTTCTTTCTGCTCCCACTGCTTTTTAAGTTCTTCCTCTATCTTATCGAAGTCGGGGTTCTCTGTAAGTATTGATGGGTCAATTTGTAGTCCAAACTCTTCATACAGCATTGCACTGAAGTCTTCTTTCATAGCAGATTCCTGCCGCGAAAGTTCTTCCTCATAGTTTAAGCCGCTATACTTTTTATATAGTTCTTTAGTTTCATCAGTGGGTTCTATCACGCTAAAAGCATCGTTTAAGAAATCAAGTAGCAAAGTATCTAGCTTTTGATTTTGAGTACGGGATAATTTTATATCTGTTCTTTTCTTATTCAGCAAATGGCAAATTTCGATCTTCAATCTTCCCAATTCAAGTATATGAGGATGGACATCTTTTTGATACAAGCTGTTTAAATGTTCCAGCTTATCAGTTTCGTCCGATATCTGTTTTTGCAATTTTTCTATACGTTTGGAGAGCCTGTTGAAGGCTTGCTGTTCCTTTGATAATGGAATGTTACTGTTTTTTATCTGAACAGGTTTGTGAGGAGCGTCATTATTGTTTTGGGTGCTGTCAAACAGATTCCGCTGCATGTTTTTTTATTTCAAAAATAAGGATGTGTATATAAACGCCCAAAAATGCATATATGATTTTCTGGGATTGTATTAATAATAAGGCTCGTGATGATGTAATTGATATTGTAAATATTCCAGGTTCGATTTATCTATCAGGAGATTAAAACAAAAAGCCTCGTAAACTTTCATTTACAAGGCTTTATAATTCGTGTACCGCGTACGGGAGTCGAACCCGTCATTCCTCCGTGAAAGGGAGGTGTATTAACCGATTTACCAACGCGGCGAATACATTCCTATATTTTAGGACTGCAAAGGTAGGGTCTATTTTGATATTTTCAAAAAAAACTTGCTTAACTTAAATTTATATTGCTTAATCCCTGTATTGCTTGTAAATTCGCTACTCAATTTTTTTCAATCTTAACAAACTCAGTGTAAAATGGGAACTACTCTTAAAATCGGTATTAATGGTTTCGGTCGTATTGGCCGTTTAGTATACCGTCAGATCTCTAAAATGCCCGGCATAGACGTGGTAGCTATTAATGACCTTACAAGTCCCGCTGTATTAGCTCATTTGCTGAAGTATGACTCCGCTCAGGGTCGTTTTGATGCAGACGTTAAGCATTCTGAAAACTCAATTTCTGTAGACGGTGCAGAAATTAAAATATACGCACAGAGAGATCCTTCTCAAATTCCCTGGGGACAGCATGGCATTGACGTGGTAATTGAATCTACTGGTTTCTTCGCAGATAGAGATAAAGCTGCTGCTCACATTACTGCTGGCGCTAAAAGAGTTGTTATTTCCGCTCCTGCTACCGGCGACCTGAAAACTGTTGTTTTCAACGTAAACCATGACATCCTGGATGGTAGCGAAACCGTTATCTCTTGCGCTTCCTGCACTACCAACTGTCTGGCTCCAATGGCAAAAGTTCTGGATGATAAATACGGTATTGAATTAGGTTTCATGACCACCATCCACGCTTATACAAACGACCAGAACACCCTGGATGCTCCTCATCCAAAAGGTGACCTGCGCCGTGCTCGTGCTGCTGCCGCTAATATCGTTCCTAACAGCACCGGTGCTGCTAAAGCAATCGGCCTGGTACTGCCTAAACTGAAAGGCAAACTGGACGGTAGCGCTCAACGCGTACCAACCATCACCGGTTCTTTAACTGAACTGACTACCATCCTGAACAAAAAAGTAACAGCAGAAGAAATCAACGCCGCTATGAAAGCAGCTTCTAACGAATCTTTCGGTTATACCGAAGACGAAATCGTGAGCAGCGACATCATCGGTATCCACTTCGGTTCCCTGTACGATGCTACACAAACCAAAGTAATCACTGTTGGCGACAAACAACTGGTTAAAACCGTTTCCTGGTACGATAACGAAATGAGCTACGTATCCCAGCTGGTACGTACCGTTAAGTACTTTGCCGGCCTGATCAGCAAATAAGTTATCACATGATCGTGTAAATGGTGAATGGTAAATGGTGAATGATCACCATTCACTGTTCACCATTTACCATTTACTCACCAGACCTCTCCATCTTAAAATAGTTCACAAATGAGCAAATTCTCCGATTTCAATTTCAGCGGTCACAAGGCTCTCGTGCGTGTTGACTTCAACGTGCCCCTGAATGATAAATATGAAATTACTGATGATACCCGCATGACTGCTGCCGTTCCTACGATCAAAAAGATCCTGAAAGATGGCGGTAGCGTGATCCTGATGTCTCACCTGGGTCGTCCAAAAGATGGTCCTACTGATAAGTATTCCCTGAAACACCTGGTTTACCACCTGGTGAAACTTCTGGAAGGTACTACCGTGAAGTTTGCAGAAGACTGTGTTGGCCCCGTAGCAGAAGCTGCAGCCGCCAGCCTGCAACCTGGAGAGGTACTACTGCTGGAAAACCTCCGCTTCTACAAAGAAGAAGAAAAAGGAGATAAAACATTTGCAGAAAAACTCTCTAAACTGGGAGATGTTTACGTGAACGATGCCTTCGGTACCGCTCACCGTGCTCACGCTTCTACCGCTGTTATTGCTGAATTCTACCCTTCAGATAAACGTATATTCGGCCTGCTGATGGAAGCTGAAGTAGGTAACGCAGAAAAAGTATTACACAAATCTGAAAGACCGTTTACCGCTATCCTCGGTGGTGCTAAGGTGAGCGATAAAATCCTCATCATAGAAAACCTGCTGGAAAGAGCAAATAATATTATCATCGGTGGAGGTATGGCTTACACTTTCCTGAAAGCTCAGGGTAAAGAAATAGGTAGCTCACTGTGTGAAACAGAAAAACTGGACCTGGCACTCGAACTGCTGGCGAAAGCAAAAGCTAAAGGCGTTGCGCTGATCCTTCCGGTAGATTCTATCGCTGCAGACAAGTTTGCTGCCGATGCAAATACCCAGGCGGTTAGCAACGATAACATCCCTGCCGGCTGGATGGGATTGGATATAGGCGAAAAATCAGTAGCAATATTCAGCGAAACTATCCAGCAATCAAAAACCATCCTGTGGAACGGTCCTATGGGTGTGTTTGAAATGGCTGCCTTCCAGCATGGTACAAAAGCAGTGGCAAATGCTATCGCTAAAGCTACTTCACAGGGTGCTTTCTCTCTGGTAGGTGGCGGCGACTCCGTTGCTGCTGTAAACCAGTTTGGCCTGGCCGACAAAGTAAGCTACGTATCCACCGGTGGTGGTGCACTGCTGGAATACTTTGAAGGTAAAACCTTACCAGGTATCGCTGCAATCAAAGGATAATCTCCTTCAACATATAATTCAAACGCCCTACACGGTTGCTTTTGCAGCCAGTGTCGGGCGTTTTGAATTATATATCTCCTGCCACTATTAAACATTTTACATTTTTTGAGTATATTGATGAGTATGAGCAAACTTTTCCGGCATTTATATTTCCAGGTAATCATCGCAATAATACTCGGTATACTCGTAGGTGCATTCTTTCCCGGTTTTGCCGGTACCGGCAAAGTGATAAGCGAAGTTTTTATTAACCTGATCAAAATGCTGATAGCTCCCATCATATTCCTTACCATCGTATTGGGTATTGCAAGGATGGGAGATATGAAAAAAGTAGGACGGGTAGGAGGAAAGGCCCTGCTGTATTTTGAGATCGTTACTACCCTGGCAATTACAATAGGAATCGTTGTTGCAAATCTGCTGAAACCCGGCTATGGGGTTATCTTTACCAATACAAATGCATCTGCCCTTGCCAAAATAGAAAAAGATGCTGCGGCATTCAACTGGACAGAGTTTCTGATGCATATCGTGCCTTCAAACGCTATAGATGCTTTTGCGAAAGGGGATATCCTGCAGGTGCTGGTGTTTGCTATTCTGTTTGGTTATGGTATCACCAAACTGAATGGCCCCGCTGCTTCATCATTACTTGGAACTTTTGAAAGACTGGGAGAGGTTTTCTTTAATATCCTGAAGTTCATTATGCGGCTGGCACCACTGGGAGCCTTTGGCGGCATGGCTTACACTATTGGCAGTTTTGGATTGCAATCACTCACCCCAATGGTGAAACTAATGGGGTGTGTATACCTGACAATGTTCCTCTTCATTTTTGTGGTTTTGAATGGCATTGCCCGTTTTTATGGTTTTAGCCTGTGGCGCTATCTGAAATATATACGTAACGAAATATTACTGGTGCTGGGTACCTCTTCTTCCGAATCTGCCCTGCCAGGATTAATGGAACGGCTGGAAAAACTAGGTTGTTCCCGGGAGGTTGTGGGCCTGGTAGTACCTGCGGGATATTCCTTTAACCTGGATGGTACCAGTATCTACCTGTCTATGGCAGTTATATTCCTGGCGCAGGTATTTAATGTGCCCTTAACAATATGGCAGGAACTAACAGTACTGGGCATCCTGATGATCACCTCAAAAGGTGCTGCAGGAATTACCGGAAGTGGATTCATCGTTTTGGCATCTACCTTATCAGTGATCAAGGTGATTCCTGTAGAAGGACTGGCCATCCTGATAGGGGTAGACAGATTTATGTCTGAAGCCCGTGCTATTACCAACCTCATAGGTAACGGAGTGGCAACTATCGTAATGGCTAAAAGCGAAAATGCGTTTGATGAAGAAATGTATCGTCAAGCAACACATAATACTTAATTTTAGATAAGGGTGCAACCATTTGCTGAATAACCCCTTATCTTTTCCCACTGTATGATATCGATCCTCTCCAAAGGTCTGTGTTGCTTTACCGCCTTTTTATGGGTGGTGGCTTTTTGCTTTCTGCCTGCAAAAGCACAGGATTCCGATATCTCTTATTCTTTCATGCACCTGGATATCCGGAACGGTCTGGCCAGCAATCATGTATCTGCTATTATGCAGGACAGAAAAGGCTTTATCTGGATAGCCAGTACCGCATTGCAACGCTATGACGGACAAAACCTGGTGACTATCGCCAGCTTCGATAAAGTTCCCGGTTCTATTTATTATGACGATATATGCCTGTGCGAAGACAAACAAGGTCGTATCTGGATGGGGGCGCCGGATAATATCCGGTATTATGATCCCGTTATGGCAAAGGTAAAAGTGCTGAAGACAGATATTCTGCCGGCTGTACAGGGAAACCTGAATTGTAGTCAGATCATTGAAGACCACACTGGAATAATTTGGATCACCACACAGGAAGGACTACTGCAATATGATGCCTCAAAAGAACAGTTTGTAAAACCGGCTCATCTTCCGGAAGTATTAAGACGGGAAATGTATAGTGCCATCATTGAAGATGATATGGGCAATCTGTGGATCAGCGGAAGGAATGGTATATATATGCTGGATGAGAGCCGGAGACGCCTGTACAGTGCAACTAATAATCCATTGCGAAACCCTTTGCTGGCTGTAAATGGCAGCGTCCGGAAATTTTATATAGATGAACAACGCCGATTGTGGGCGTCCGTCCGTGGCCACAGTGTGCTCTATTGTTATCATCTTGATAGTGGTGTTCTTGATAGGTATAAACTGCCTCTGAAATCTGACCGTAAAAGAGATCCTCCCGGTAATATAATCACCGACTTCTGTACAGACAAGGACCATAATACATGGGTTGCTACCGAGTTGGGAGGTGTTTACCGTTTCGACGATAGCAGCCATCGCTTTACAATAAATATCACTGCCGATAATGAAGATGAAAGTGGACTACACTACGCTTTCGAAGCAAATTGTTTCCTGAGCGACCGTGATGGCTACCTGTGGATAGGCACTGATGCAGGCGTGAATATTCTGAGCCTGTCAGATAAGTCCTTCCGGATCATGAATAATCATACCGTATTTAAAGGCTCTTCCGGCAAACTACCCAAAGCCGAAGTGACGGGATTATTCCAGGATAGTAAAGGCAATATCTATGCAGGTTACTGGGGCAAAGGTTTCAGTTGGCTGGCTCCGACACTGGCATTCAAAAAACAATTAGCACACGGAGAGAATGATTCCCTGCATTTCCTGCCGGAAGATCACAACCTTGTATGGAGCTTTGCTGAAATGCCCGATGGAAAAGTCCTGGTGGGACAAGAAAATGGCTGGTTATCCGTCTTCGATCCGCAGAAAGGAATTTTTACAGCACATCACCAATCCCCTCTCTTCGGTGAACAAACATTGATGGCCATGGAGGTGGAAAATGATACAGCGGTATGGATAGGCTTATACAAAAAAGGACTGGCCCGCTGGGACCCTAAGCATAACCGTTTTTATCACTACCCGGCGCTCACCAATTATCTGAAGCGCCCTATAACGGTCATGGATATTGCCTTACAGCAGGATTCTCTGCTCTGGTTATCTACCAGCGATGCCGGACTGATAAGGTTTAACCGCTTTACTCAAACTGTCAGTTCGGCAATTATTTTTCATATCGATAAACTCTCTATCAGCAATATCACCAGCATCAATATGCTGAACGATACTACCCTGGTAGCCGGTACAGACCATGGATTATGGTTTTATAATACCCGGACGGGTAACGTGAAATCATTAAAGATAAACGGTGCCCTCTTTGATGAATGGGTCCTGAGCATACAGAAGGATGACCATAACGGCCTGTGGTTTACTACGCAGCTTGGATTCTACCGTTTTAACAGCACCAATTTTTCCATCAGCACATTTACACAAACAGATGATATTATTGATAATAACCGCAAGGTAAGACGATATATTACCCGGCTGCAGGATGGGCGGTTGATGGTGGGTGCATCCGACCATTTTATAATATTTGACCCGGACGGACTGAAAACTGCGCCTCCTCCTCCTGATGTAACCATCATCGGTTTCAAAACAATGGACAGCTCTGTACACTTATCTCTGGGGAAGCCGGTTATGCTATCTTACAGACAGAATATTATCAGTATCGAATTTAAAAGCCTGCAATATCATCATGAGGTAATCCGGTATCTCTACCAACTGGAAGGCGTAGATGAAAAATGGGTAAAAGCAGAAGGTATGCTGGTAGCCAGATACACCAATCTACCACCTGGTAACTATACCTTCAGGGTAAGGAGTGTGAATACGGCTGGTACTTTTTCTGCCGGTATCACAGAATTACGGATCAATATTCTACCAGCCTTTTGGCAAACCACCTGGTTTAAGGTGCTGTGTTTATTGCTGATCATCTTCCTGATATACCTTTATTTCAAACTACGCATATACTATATTAAACAGGAAGCCAGACGCAGAACAGCGGTTCAGCAACAGATGGCTCAACTGGAAATGAAAGCGCTGCGTGCGCAGATGAATCCTCATTTCATCTTTAATGCGCTTAACTCTATCCAGACATTTATGATGAAGAATGAAACTGAGCAGGCATTATCTTACCTGAGTCGTTTTGCCCGCCTCATAAGGAATGTGCTGGATACTTCCCAACTGAATATCATCCCGGTTTCCAGGGAAATAAAGATGCTGGAAAATTATCTGGAACTGGAGAAACTTCGTTTTGCCGATCAGTTCAGCTATAGTATTACCGTGGATGATGACCTGGATGCAGACTTCACAGATATCCCGACGATGGTATTACAGCCATTTGTAGAGAATGCCATCTGGCATGGATTACTGTATAAAAAAGAAAAAGGGCATGTGAGCATTGCTTTTCATAAGATTAAAGATCGTGTGTTGTGTATTATTAAGGATGATGGGATAGGGAGAGATGGTGCTTCCGCTTTACGTCAGCAATCCGGGCATATGCATCATTCAAGGGGATTGCAAATTACCAGGGACAGACTGACACTATATAATAATCGTTTTAACCTGGATGCCACATTTGATATTGAAGATCTTTTTGATGATGCAGGGACACCCTGTGGAACAAGGGTAAATGTATGGTTCCCGATGAGTGAGGTATAAGATTTCTTGTATAAGGGTCAATATCCTTTCTTGTAAAAGCCAATATCCTGTTTACGGACAGAATTAAAAATTAACACGTGTAGGGATGCTGATAAAGAGGGATTGTTAATGATCAATAAATACAGCGTATTTATTGATCATTAACAATTTATAAAGCTACATTAACAAGGTATAATTAAGACATTACCAGCTTCCACTTGCTCCTCCACCGCTCCCGGAGCCTCCTCCAAAGCCCCCGAAACCGCCTCCTCCTCCGCCGCCGCCCCAGCTTCCGCCACGACTGCCACCTCCAAAACCGCTACTAAGGCCACCGGCAATAATAGGTCCTATCCAGCCTCCCCATCCGCGTCTGCTGATGGTAGTACCACCACCGCCACCACGGCGGTTATTAATAATGGAAATGATGATTACAATGATTATGAATCCTATCAGCATGGCAGCTCCGCCGCCACCTTTGCGGCTTTTGGGAATACCTTTGTATTCACCAGCTGCTGCCTGTATAATTTTGTCTACGCCTTCATCTATCCCCTGGTAATAATGTCCTTCTTTAAAGTTAGGAGCGATAATCTGGTCAATGATCCGGTTGGCGATAGCATCAGGAAGTACTCCTTCCATACCGGTCCCGGTTTCTATTCTTATTTTCCGGTCATCAACAGCTATCAGCAGTACTATACCGTTATTCTTCTCTTTGGTCCCTACCCCCCAGTCCCGTAGTATTTTCAGGGCTACTTCGCTAACATCATAGTTCCCTGTTGTTTTTACGGTAACTACAGCTATTTGCGTAGAGGTACTATCGTTATAGGCTATTAGTTTGCTTTCCAGCATATCTGCCTCATCTCTCAGCAGTACACCTGCCAGATCATTTACCAGTCGCGGAGGATTAGGACGGGGAGGAATATCCTGTGCCTGTACCTGCCATCCGGTAACTGTAGAGATCAATAACGCAATCAGCCAAATCAAGCCAAATTTCCTCATTGTATATAATTTTATAAATGGGACTGATCCAACAAAGGTTTCCTGATAAAGCTGCAATAAGTGCTTAAACACTTATAGTTGTAGCAGGAATTTTATTGATTCAGCCCCATTATTATTTATCTCCCGATAACAATATCATCCGGTAATTCATTATCATCGCCTGCTTCAAACGGGAAATACAGGCATAATGATTCTCCTGTTTCTTTTATACAGGCCTCAATGCCGTCAAATATCCGGCCGTTGGCAAAATGGGTGCGTAATAACTGGGATTCTTTCTGCCAGAAATCACTCCCCACTTTTTCATGAATACCTTTGTCGCCTACAATGGCGTATTGACGACTTTTAAGGGCAATATAGAGTAGTACTCCATTGCGGCGTTTTGTTTTCTCCATACCAAGTTGCAGGAATATTTCCTGTGCCCTGTCTACCGGATTAACAAACTTGCAATGACTTTCTATGTACAGCCGTATTTCTCCGCTTGTAAGCCTTTCGGCTGCCCGAACGGCCTGTACCAGCCGTTGCTTTTCAGCTTCGGTCAATAACTCTTTCTTTTTGAAAGAAAATATGCCCATAAAACAGATTTTTAGAATTGCACTTTAGGTGCATTTTCAGACCCCTTATCGGCTTCAAAATATCCTTTCTGATGGAATCCACCTATTCCTGCAATGATATTACCAGGAAAAGTACGTACTCCACTATTATAGCCTTTTACAGCATCATTGAAATCGTTACGTGCAACAGTGATCCTGTTTTCTGTACCTTCCAGTTGCGCCTGCAGATCAAGGAAATTCTGGTTAGCTTTTAATTCAGGATAACTTTCAGACACTGCCAGTAACCTGCCCAATGCAGCACTTAATTGTCCCTGTGCTGCCTGAAACTGCTGTATTTTTTC
Source organism: Chitinophaga sp. CF118 (assembly GCF_900112615.1). Classification (GTDB taxonomy): domain Bacteria; phylum Bacteroidota; class Bacteroidia; order Chitinophagales; family Chitinophagaceae; genus Chitinophaga. The sequence goes on from NZ_FOMK01000005.1 coordinate 440,310, forward strand.
AGGAGAAAGATCGTTTGCATTCACCGTGATTTGCGTAGCTTTTGCACGGGCTTCCATGACCTGCGTTAAAGTTTCTTTCTCGAAATTGGCAGCTCCCTTTACAGTACTTACCAGATTTGGTATCAGGTCTGCTCTGCGCTGATATTGGCTTTGCACAGCTCCCCATTTATTTTTTACTACTTCATCCTGCTGTACCAGCGAGTTATATTTTGAAACGCCACAACCGCCGAAAATAACAACAACGGCGAGAATAATCACGATAACGAGTGTACTTTTTTTCATTTGAGTTTTAATTTAGAGTTAAATGCCGGTTCGTCACATTAAACAATACGATGAGTATATCACTTTGGTTATGTGCATATTAGTACATAACCGTACTGAGTTGTTCAAACCTACACGAAATTAGTCAAAAAGCAAAAACAAACCTGATCGCTTTTTTTAATTTGTAAGTGTTCGTAGAACGATAAAACGTCGTTACTTTACTTTCACAGAAAAGTTATTGTCATTGTCGAAAAAAACACACTCCAAATGCATGTTTCTCTATAATTTTACTGTTATTTCCTAATGAAAAGATATGGAACACCCTGTCTTTTAGGGAGTTATGCTATTTTTAATAGACAAACTTTAATTATTCATACCTATCCCTTCTTTCATTCGTTTGTAACGCTTTTATTTTTAATTAAATTGAATTTAAGTCTGCGTCAATGAGTGCACAACACATCCATATTCTGTATATTGATGATGAAATCCATAATCTAAATGCCTTTAAAGCATCTTTCCGTAGACTTTATACAGTTTTTACGGCAGTCTCTGCGGAAGAGGCAGAAGCGTTGCTCGGGAAAGAAGAAATCCAGATCATCATTTCCGATCAACGGATGCCCAAAATGACAGGCATAGAGTTTTTCGAATCCATCCTTGATAAGTATCCGGAACCTATCCGTATTTTACTCACCGGTTATGCGGATATTAATGCCGTAATAGATGCCATCAATAAAGGTCAGGTATATAAATACTTTTCTAAACCATGGAACGAAGAAGAATTAAGGCATAATATTGAAAAAGCATACGAAGTATACTCTCTCCGTAAAGAAAATAAGGAGTTAACAGCAAAACTGCTGGACGTAAATGAGAAGCTGGAGTTTCTATTGCGTCAGAAATTAATTTCTTAAAGAAAACTTTATTTTAAGGCTTGCGTAATGGGAAATGTATAGTTTCATCATACACTTTATATTCAAGCTCTAATCCTTTACATACTTCATTCAGAAAGCCTATCAGTGGCTTGTCTTTAGTAAGACTGCCATTCAGATGTACTTTAGTCCCACCAGAGACCTCAATTAGAGAATCCGCTTGCGGAGGAATTATGAGTTTATTCCATTTAATAGAATTATGCTTATAGATGGTGTCGTTCTTAACGCGTTTTACAAAAGAATGATACCGTAGTTTATGCTGAGCAAGATGTACAGCCGTAGCAGGAACTTTGCGGGTATTACGCCTGCTGTGAAACACCGCTATTGCCATTCCCGTAAAAAGAATCGCAGCAAGAGTGCTGTATCTTTTCAGGAAATAAAAAATCCTGGTGTATAGTGGCTTGGGCTTTAATACCGCATTTATTTTGTACCAGTCATGCTCCCCGCGAAGATCTTCCAGGAAAGCATTGAATGTATAACGTTTTGCTTCTTCCTGTTCGTAATAGCAGTTACGCACCTGCTCGTCGGTTTCCATCACCTTTTGCAACAACTTGTTTTCCACTTCAGACAATTCGCCAAGTTGCTTTCGCAATAGTAATGAGTATATATACTCTTGGTCGTACTTCATTTTTATAAAGAAGAGATTATAGACAATAGTTTTATTGTGTGGTTACAAGCAAATGTGAGTGCAATGCCTGAGGTATCAATGCTGGTCCTGTTTTACAGGGAGGGCATTGTGTTTTCAAACGTTCTGTTTCCTTGTCCTCATTTGTCTTTATTTCTCTGCATTGCTGACAAACAAGCTGATAAAAAAAACCTCCCGGTGAATGTTCAATACTTCTGTATGTACCAGTTTTCCATACTTCAATGAATAGTTGTTGTACTATTTCTTTTGCTTTTTCCATATTGCCGATCATCTGGCATGCTTTAATGCAAAGGGGTTTATAATACTTCATGAAAAAATACTGGTAGGCATTGAGGCTGTTATCCTTTAATGCGGATAACATAGCGGTATCCTCGCTGATTTGCATACTATAAAGGGGTTTTGTATTGGTGTACGATTTAATGGAAACAGGCGCTTAAGGTCGAATAAAAGATTCATAAAATTGTTAATGCCTTGTTAACGAGAGTAAATAACAGCTAAATCCAATAAAGTTTAATTTATGACTTTCCCTTAAATTGCACCCATTCTAAAAAGTTAACTACAGAAACATGCAAGTTTGGAAAGATTATCAGGCAAAGAATAAAGATCGTTTTCTGGATGAACTGCTGGCACTGCTACGCATTCCTTCTGTTAGTGCAGACTCTGGCTACAGCAAAGACGTAAAGGCTTGTGCTGAAATGGTAAAGCAGGGTTTGCAGGATGCGGGAGCCGATAATGTGGAAGTATGCGCTACTGCTGGCCACCCGATCGTATACGGTGAAAAAATCATCGATAAAGCACTGCCTACCGTACTCGTATACGGTCATTATGATGTACAGCCTGCCGATCCGCTTGAATTGTGGGACAGCGGTCCGTTTGAGCCCGTAATTAAAGACGATAAGATCTACGCCCGCGGCAGCGCGGACGATAAAGGCCAGTTCTATATGCACGTCAAAGCATTTGAAACAATGGCTAAAACCAACACCCTGCCCTGCAATATCAAATTTATGATAGAAGGGGAGGAAGAAGTAGGCTCTGCCAACCTGGGGATCTTTATTAAAGAAAACAAAGAACGCCTGAAAGCAGATGTAGTCCTGATTTCAGATACCTCTATGTTAAGCCTTGAAAATCCCTCCCTGGATACCGGCCTGCGCGGACTTTCCTACATGGAAGTTGAAGTGACCGGTCCTAACCGTGACCTGCACAGCGGTGTATATGGTGGAGCTGTTGCCAATCCTGCCACTATCCTGTGCCAGTTGATTGCTTCCATGCACGATGAGAATAATCATGTCACTATTCCCGGCTTCTACGATAAAGTACAGGATCTCAGCAAAGAAGAAAGAGCAGCCCTGAATGCTGCTCCATTTGACGAAGCAGAATACAAAAAGGACCTGGGTGTAAATGAACTGTGGGGCGAAAAAGGATATTCTACAATAGAACGTACCGGTATCCGGCCTACGCTGGAAGTGAATGGCATCTGGGGTGGTTATACCGGCGAAGGCTCAAAAACAGTGTTGCCTTCCAAAGCATCTGCCAAAATCTCAATGCGCCTGGTACCTAACCAGGATTGGATTGAGATCTCAGAGCTGTTCAAAGCACATTTTGAAAAGATCGCTCCTAAGTCTGTAAAGGTAAAAGTAACAACTCACCATGGCGGTAGCCCTTATGTTACACCTATAGATCATGTTGCTTTTAAAGCAGCAAGTGAAGCGGTTAAAGCCACTTTTGGCAAAGCGCCTATTCCGGTGCGTGGTGGTGGCAGCATTCCTATCGTAGCGCTTTTTGAGAAAGAGCTGGGACTTAAAACCATCCTGATGGGCTTTGGTCTGGATAGCGATAACCTGCACTCTCCCAATGAGAAATACGGGCTGGCTAACTTCTATAAGGGCATTGAAACCATCCCTTATTTCCACAAATACTTCGCAGAAATGGGTAAATAATCCCGTTTTACAGATATAATTCATAGAACCCGGCTTCTCAGAAGCCGGGTTTTTTATTGATAATAGTGGTCATATATATTATCTGAAATTATAAATATTCCAATTTAGCTGTAAAAATGATCTGAAACAGTGCTTTAAAATCGCTGGAAAGACTCTGCTATGCTCAGTTACAGAGAGATAAAGCATATATAAAGCATATGTAAAGCATAGATAAAGCATAGATAAAGCATAGATAAAGCATACCTCTAGAGATATGCTTTATCTATGCTTTACACATAGTTTAGGCATGCGTTTAAAGATAAACCACACTTTATTGAGATAAACCTTCAATGGCAACTAACCCAGGCAAAACCAGAAAAGGGTTACTTTTGCAAAAAGTATTTTCAATAGTGCAGAACACAGAAAAACTCCGGCTAGATAAATATCTCTGGGCTATCCGCATATTTAAAACCCGTTCCCAGGCATCAGCTGCCTGCGAAGCCGGGAAAGTAAAACTGAATGGTAATTCCGTGAAAGCTTCCCGCGCTGTTGCGATAGGTGATAAGTATGATATCAGGAACGAAGCCCGTAAATGGAAGATTGAAGTACTCAGCCTGTTACCCAGCAGGGTACAATATGCCGAAGCCATTAAACACTACCTGGATATTACTCCCGAAGAGGATAAGGTGATACAGAGTACTGCCTTCAGCTTCGATACCGGAAAACGTCCCAGTAAGATTGGCCGTCCTACCAAAAAGGAAAGACGTAGTCTGGACGGTTTCATGGACGGAGATGAAGAAGAATAGTATATTCTCTTTTCTGGATTTTGCGTAGTAAATTCGCAGACTTTTAGGAAGATCCAAAAGTGCCTGTTCACTTTTGAGGCCGTCCTACATGCGAAAATTGTAAATCTGAATTCATAAATGTCTAAACAAAGCGATGTCCTCTCCACAGATTTCCTGGTAAAAGTGGCAGAAGAATTTGGAACACCGGTATATATATACCATGCTGAGAAAATAAAAATCCAGTACGAAAAGCTGCAAGACGCTTTCCATAAAACGGATGCCCGCTTTTTCTATGCCTGTAAGGCCCTTACCAATATCAATATCCTGAAGTATATCAACTCCCTTGGCTGCGGACTGGATACTGTATCTATCAATGAGGTACAACTGGGACTGAAGGCCGGCTTTGATCCTAAAAACATAATTTTTACCCCTAACTGTGTGGATCTCGACGAGATCATTGCTGCGAAAGACCTGGGGGTGAACATCAATATTGATAATATCTCCATCCTTGAACAGTTTGGTAACCGCTTCGGCGATAGCTATCCTATCTGTATCAGACTGAACCCACATATCATGGCAGGAGGGAATTACAAGATCTCCACCGGCCACGTAGACAGTAAATTTGGTATTTCTATTCACCAGATGCGTCATATTGAACGGATCGTGAAGAGCACCAAACTGAAAGTGACTGGTTTGCATATGCATACCGGCTCCGAGATCAAAGATGTGGATGTATTCCTGCGTGGAGTAGATATCATGTTTGAACTGGCTATTAACTTCCCCGACCTTGAATTTATTGACCTTGGTAGTGGATTTAAAGTAGCCTACCAGACTGGCGATCCGGAAACAGATATGTCATTGCTGGGTAGAAAACTGTCAGATGCCTTCAATAAATTCAATAAAACATATACCCGTCCCCTTCAGGTATGGTTTGAACCAGGTAAGTTCCTGGTAAGCCAGAGTGGTTATTTTGTTGTAAAAGCGAATGTAATCAAGCAAACAACAGCAACTGTGTTCGTAGGTGTAAATTCAGGTTTTAACCACCTGATCCGCCCTATGTTCTACGATGCCTTCCACCTGATCCGTAATATCTCCAATCCTAAAGGAACAGAACGGATCTATACCGTAGTGGGAAATATCTGTGAAACAGATACTTTCGGATGGGATCGCAAACTGAACGAAGTAAGAGAAGGTGATTACCTGGTATTCTATAATGCCGGCGCCTATGGGTTTGAAATGTCATCAAATTTTAACTCCCGCCTGAAACCAGCTGAGGTATTAATAAAAGATGGCAAAGCTCAACTGATCCGTAAAAGAGATGTTTTAGAGGATTTACTACGTAACCAGATCGAATTATAAGTAAGACAAAAGTCACCGCTGCGTAACAAGATAAATTGCATTTTTGTTACCAGATAGAATTATAAACAATTACAAATGTTAAAATATTATTGCAGGTTTGCCACGGCAGATCTGCAATTTTTTTTGCGTTTGATATACCTGATTTGTTATAACTTTGCTAAAATTATCTATCAACCTTCAGCTTAATCCTGCATACTGTCACCTGCTTTGAACAGACACAATATTTTATGTTCTCAACCGTCTGCATATATAAGATGAGTCAATTTTACACACTTTAGATTATGAAAGTATTATCCGCCAATTCGGAAATATTTAAAGAAGAGGCCTTGATAGACAGCCATATCTCTTTCGCCCCTTATGTAAATTTTCTGAAACAAAAGGCAACAAACAAGGAAGATGCACGTGCCGCATATTATCAACAGATCATAAAACGTTTTGAAGGTAATCCGGCTCTGCTGGGACCTATCGCCGGAGCTGATGACATGTCTGCTTACCAGGAATATCTTGACCTGATCCTGGCTACTATTTTTCCAGTTACAATAGACATGGATAAGGATATCTATGGCATAGGTATCCCCAATAAATTTGCTATTTTTTATTATTCAGATCTCTTCAAAAAACTGTTTACACCCGAAGGCGATCAACTGATAGAAGTACCGGAAGGTATGTCCGAGGAAAAGGTAAAACGTGATAAACAGGAATGGCTATATAAACTGATACTGGAAAAAGTATATCAATACCCGGTAACTTATCAGGATGAAATTATTCATCAGATAGCAGTGCCTGGTGGAAATGGATTGAAGAAATATGTAAAGCTACATGTCGATCCCCGCTTTGTAGATGTAAAGGTAAAAGGAGAAATTCCTGCAGTCCCTTATGATAGCCTTTGTAAACGACAGTTTTCGCTGGAAGTATTACAGGAATTAATACCACTGAAGAACTTTGCGCTTGAAGGATTTGTGATATGGACCATGCAGGATGTTACCCATGAGGAAGTGCAGAATAGTATGAGGAACCTGATTCTTAACATGACAGATGGTAATGAAAATCAAACTTACCGCCGCATGGAAGAAGAAGTACAATCTATGATGCAGGAACCTGATATCAGCGTACATATTATTCCGGTTCCTAAAATAAACGGGCGTTATGTACTGGAATGTAATCGTTGTGATAGTGGTTTGATGCTGGGCGTAATCGGTAATAATAAACAACAGCAGCTGCTGTTTCAGCAATTACAGCAGCATGTGATGACAAACCATGAGCCACTGCTCATTTCCGATGTGAATGAAACAACACCCATTACTTATCCATTCCTGAAATACCTGCCGCATAAAGGAATCAGGAGCTTTGTAATGTGCCCTGTATGGCATGATGATCAATTGCTGGGCATCGTAGAATTGGCTTCTTCTGAACCCAACAAGATTACGGCACAAACGATGGGTAAAGCTTTACCTGCTTATCCGTTGGTGATTATGTTGCTGAACCGCGGACTGGATATCGTGAAAAACCGGATCACCCAGGTAATAAAAGAACAGTTCACTGCCTTACAGCCTGCTGTTGAATGGAAGTTTGTAGATGCTGCATGGCATTATCTGCATACACCAAAGAAAGAACGTGAAGATATCGGGAACATCGCATTTGAAGATGTATATCCCTTATATGGCGCAGTAGATATCAGGAATTCTTCTACGGAACGTAGTAATGCAATTCATGATGACCTCAAGGAACAGTTACTGCTGATAAAAGATACACTGGAGTATGCCAGTAAGACCATCTATCTGCCTCTCCTTGAAGAGTTACAGTTTAAAAATAATGACCTGATCACCGGTATTACCAGTGGAATGCTTTCTGAAGATGAACTGAAAGTGAATGATTACCTGGATGAGGAGATTCAGCCACTGTTCCGCCATCTGTACGAGAGCCATCCTGTATTACAGCCGGCACTGGAACGTTATTTTTCACTTGTAGACAGGTCTGAAGGACATATCCAGCATCACCGTGAGGAGTATGAAGAAAGTCTGGCGCAGATCAATGCCGAAATAAGTGATTACCTGGATGTAGAAAAGGAGAAGATTCAGCAGTCGTTCCCATGTTACTTTGAAAAGTACCGCACAGATGGGGTAGAATATAATATATATATAGGACAGGCCATTGCACAGAACCGTAAGTTTGATCTGCTGTATCTGCGTAACCTGCGCCTGTGGCAGATTTCTTCTATGGCAGAAATTGCGAGGCTCACACACCGGCTGATTCCAAGCCTGAAAGTACCTTTGTTAACCACACAACTGGTGCTGGCTCATAGTAATCCAATCGATATTAGTTTCCGACAGGATGAACGTCGCTTTGATGTGGAAGGAGCTTACAATATCCGTTATGAGATTATCAAAAAACGGATTGATAAAGTGAGAATCCGCCAAACGGGAGAACGCCTTACCCAGCCAGGTACTATCGCTATCGTATATGCATATGCGAAAGAGATGGAAGAATATCTGAAATATATCAACTTTCTGCAAAATAAAAAGATCCTGTCATCTGATGTTGAGATCCTGGATCTTGAAGACCTGCAGGGTGTAAGTGGTTTAAGGGCTTTACGTGTGAAAGTAAATATGGAAGATTAATATTTCTTATATAAAAAGAGAAGAGCCTGTATAGCATTTGCGATACAGGCTCTTCTCTTTTTATATAAGACTATCAGAATTTGAATCCAAATGAAATATATGGTAATACTTCTTCCTCGGATCTTGCGATAGTTGCCGAAAGAATGAACATATTGATGGGCGAGAAATATAATCCTCCACCATAACCATCATGCCATACTTTTGAAGTTTCACCTTTCTGCCATACCCGTCCCACATCGTTAAACGCAATGAGTCCTACGCTGGCAGGGAACAGATAAGAACGGAATTCAAACAGTTTCAGTCGTAACTCAGTATTGTTAAATACCATACTGTTGCCGGTGAACCTGTAATTACGATAACCACGGAGGTTTTGTACGCCGCCTGCAGTAACTGCCTGGAAGTATTCATATGCTCCCCAGATCTTACTACCACCAAAGCGGGTAACCAATACCAGTTTGGCCGGAACGTTAAAGCTGGTGTAGATGCTCAGATCTGTTTGCAACTGGAGGTAATGCCTTTGTTGCTGATTCAGCCCCTGGTTACCATGAAGATAAGTACTCCAGAATATTCCTCTCGTCGCCGCAATTTTATTGTCACGGGTATCTATTTGTAATCCCAGTTTTAAACCTGCGTAGGTCTTTGGTTGGTGTACATCGAGGGAGTCAAGACCGTTATGAACAAAGTCGTTTATCAGGCGGCTGGTATTATCATCCTTGTCCATTTTGTAGTAAGTGAATGTAGGACCATAGATCAACCGCACATCCGGTGATATCTTTGTTTGTAGTAATGGTTGTAAATCGTACAGGCTAAAACGTGAGCGATAGTAGCTGATTGTTTTGCCTCCGCTTTTATCAAACACTGTTTCGTTACCGTATCCAAAGAAGTTGATAGTATTATCCGGAGCTTTAACAGTAGCAGATAACATGAGGTCCGTATTACGGAAGAAATCTGTGAATTCCCCGAGATAGCGGAACTGCCATGCCTTTGTTGCCAGTGAATGGCTTGCGGTAAGGGTATGTCTTACTGCGAATGGAGATTTACGGAATCCCTGACCAACGAACTGAAAGCCTAACCCGAGGGAGAGACCATCATCTTTATTGAATCCTCCTGCAACCAGGGGAAACAGCAAATCATATTTGAAAGGAGTGCGCTCATAACGTATTACAGAGGGATCTGAAGACAGTGTCTTTCTTTCATGTCCACTTAATAAGAAACTGTCTTTACCATTGGTAAGGTCATAGATGCGGATATGGTTGCCGGCACGCATGCCAGAGCTGTCAACATAAGTATCAGCATCCTTTCCTCCAATGATACGGATCTTTATAGAAGTATGATTATCTCCTTTGATCTCAAAGCGGTCTTCACCTCCCAGTCCGTAGAGCCTTAGTTCATGGCTATCTTTGGGATCAAAGATGCGGGAATAGATGCTTTGCTCCACTTCTCCTTTTTTATTCAGCTTATTCACATTAACGGATACACGGCCTTCAGGTAAACGTTCGATAGAGAACAGTTCGTTTTTTTGTGAACCTGTAATATTTACATCTTTAGCCAGGAAGCGGTAAAACTTCTGTGATTCATTTTCCAGGATATCCCTGCGTGCTTTCATGGTAGTATAAGTACGCTCACCTACCAGGGATCTGATGGTATCAGGTAAGTGTTTTACTGCATCTGCCAGTACGCTGTCGGTCATCTTTTGTACAAATGTATGGGCAATGTCCTTCCATTCCTGCTCATCAAGTTCATTCATGAAGGAACGGTCGAAGGGCTGGGCAGTCATATTAAGTCTGCTTACAATCGGAATGGTTTTACGGAATCCCTGAAATTTCGGTAATGCCCATTTACGTGCTGCCAGGCGGGGGAGGGCTCCTTCGTTGACAAAGAAAGCCTGGTCCCTGTCGCGCGGAATAGGATAATATACTTTGGTCTTTTCTTTCTTGTTTTTATCTACACCCCAGCGCCATTGATCGTCGTGACGATCCCAGTCGCCCACCATAATATCCAGCAGCCTGGCATTTAAAGTAGCTTGTTGGTTAACGGTGTTATCATTATCTCCGTGGATCTGTTCCAGGAGTTTAGTGGTATTGAGTGTTTTGCCTTTTACGTTTGCCTCCCGTTCTTCAAACAGGTATACGTCATCACCGAAAGTATTCATATAGATGCCCAGCGAAGTATCTTTCGGGAGGTATACGAACTTAGGATTATTATGAGGTATCCCCGCAGCTTCTGCAAGGGGAGCGACTACCAGCGGGCCGTAAGGATTAGCTGCGGAGATCTGATCCTGCACTACATCTTTAGCCACCGTTTCTCTTAATGCTTCCGGAACAGCTTTCTCAGGATACTTTTTAAGAGAGCGTAATACCCATTCCTCACCAGAGCTGTCTTCGAGTCGTAATGACAGTGTTTGCTGTCCGCCTCCACGTTGTAAAACTTTTAATCCGCCTTGTTCTTTATGCAGGTCCAGCACCTGGAAATTCAGTGGTGTAGCCCATACCTGCCGGTAGTTGCTACCCAGCAGCCAGCGGTGAAAACTGCCTTTATTGGTGTACTGTGTATCTGCAGCCATTAGCACGGTAGGCGGAAGTGCGCTTGCCGGGGGAGTGGTATTGGCTATTTCCTGTAAACGAATATCCTGCAGACTGAAGAGCTGTGCTGTGTATACAGGAACATCAGCTTTCTCTACCGTATAGTATTTTACAGATACCACTCCGCTACGGGAGATCTCCAGGGCAGTATAACCATTTTCATTACTGGCAAACAGTGATTTACTGCCTTTCTTCACACGGGTCTCTTTAGCCCCGCTGCCACTAACCACATAATAGTTCTGCTGGTCTTTGATCAACTGTAGGGTATGGTCGTGACCGGAAACGAATACGGCCGGGCCATGTGGTTTCATAGCGGCTTCCACGCCTTTGATCAATTGCTGGTATTGCGGATTTGGAATGTCTTCCGGAGTGCCAAACACGCCGCGCGTGAGAGGATAAATGGATCCCACAACAGGCAGCGGAATATAGAGGCCTGATTTGAAATCTGTAAATGGGAAGATATGTTGTTTGAGAGTATAATATCCACCATGAATTCCATAACTGCGGAAAGGATGATGAGCAGCAAAGATGATCAGTTTGTTCCGGTTCCGGCTCACAATATCACTCAGTTCCGTCAGTACATCTTCTTTGGTTTTACTGTTGCAGGACGATTCTGCTCCCGGCTTCTCAAAGGGGAATAACCACCATTCCGTATCCATGATAATGAGCGTCACGTTCTTGTCCAGTGCAACTTCTACGGGACCAGGACAACCATCTTTGGGCAGGAAATTTACGTTTGGCAGTTGTAATGAATCTATATAAAGCTGCTCATTCACCACGGTTTGCCATCCATCGGGTTTAGACTTTTTCCAGTCGTGATTACCCGGAATGAAGATGGCCTGTGTCGCGGTATTACGCACCAGGTCTACCTGGTAATCCAGGATCTGTTTGGCCTCAGCAAAGTGGGAAGATCCCGCATCGGGCATACCCAGCGGATATACATTATCGCCCAGGAACAATACAGTGTTCCGGGCATCCTGCAGATCAAAACGTTTTTTTACAGCATCTACTACTGGGTTATGCCCATCCTGATGGAGTTCTCCAGCATCGCCTATTAAGATTATCCTGCGGGCCAGGCTATCTGTTTGGGCGTGTGAAAGGATAGGAAGAAGTAAAAATGGGAGTATATGTTTTAATATTTTCATCATCGTTATAAATTCAATGGTGATATTTGAATTTTAAAATATTTGCCTGTGCTTCATCTGCTGCTTCATTTGATATATACATATCTCCGTTTGGAGCAAACGTAATCCCCTCCGGTTGTCTGAATATTGAATGCTTTAAATTGTGCGCTTCCAGTACTTTGCCATTAAGATCTGTGATTACCAGCATCCTGTTTACAGCAGCAACGATATATAACCTTTTCTCAATAGGATGGATAGCTGCCGCAGAAGGTTTGAACTGTGCGATTTTTGTATCTGTTAGTTTTGCGATATCTTCTATATTAATCTGGTAAACAGGTTTCTCATCAAATTCCATGCTACCCATGTTAAAGCCGTAGGCTGTTGTCTTCCCTGATCCTTTATCTACTTCACAATTCTTGCAGATCATCACCATGCTGTTACGGGCAGAATCAAAATAAAGTGTTTCAAACTCCTGTTTACCCCCTCCGGTAAATTTATAGGAGATGGCATCTGTAGAGTCTGAATAGAGACCGGTTACCTCATAAAGATGCCCGTTGCTTTTCAGTACCATCCAGTCTTTTCCGTTGGTAGCAATGTCTTCATAATCCCCGCTTTTGTCAAACTTCCAGGAGGTATAGGGCTTATTGGCTGTAATATCCAGGGAAAATACCCTGCCCTGTTCGTCATTGATAGCCAGGATATGCTGTTCATCGGGAGCCAGCACAATACCAGAAATCTCCTGCATGGATTGCCTTACGTAGAAACGGGAGGACTCACGGAAATCATATCCTTTGGGAGATGTGAAATTCTTATCCTGCCGGTTTTTGAACTGGTTACAGGACAGCAACAGGAGAAAAATAACAAAATAACGTATGCGCATAATGAAAGAATTAGTGTTGGATGCTTAATAAAGAATTGTGAACGTTTTATTAAAGCACTCTGTATTTAGCATTCATGAAATAAAATTAACTTAAAAATGCAGTAACTTGCTGTAATCAGTATTGCTTTTTTAACTAGTGCTTATGCAAACAGGTTTAATCATAGAGGCTGCCCAACAATATGTAACGGCACAGTACAAGGAACACCCGCATCCAAAGCTGGTGTATCATAATCTAGAACACACAAGACAGGTAGTAGCAGCAGCAGAGCAGATTTCAGCACATTACAGGTTGGAAAATACAGACCTGCTGATCGTGTATATAGCTGCCTGGTTTCATGATCTTGGGTACCTTCTGGGAGAGGCAAAAACGCATGAAGAGAAGGGAGCCGAGCTGGCAGTGAACTTCTTAAATATACAACAGGTTCCGTTAAATATACAACAGCAGGTGAAGGACTGTATCATGGCCACTAAAATGCCACAGGATCCTCATAACCTGTTAGAGCAGATTGTGTGTGATGCAGATCTGTTTAACCTGGGAACTAAAGACTTTAAAAACAGAACCAAACTGCTGCACCAGGAAATGGAACTGACCTATGGCAAGGAAATTCCCGGAGCTGTATGGACCGAAGGTTCCCTTCGCCTGCTGGAAGAACAGCATTATCATACAGCCTATTGCAGAACATTGCTGCAACAGCAGATAGAAGAGAACATTGCCCGGCTGAAAGAGAAGCTGGAAAAACAGCTGGAGAAAGCAAGGAAAAAAAATAAGGGCGAAGCCAAACAGGTAGAGGCTGTGGTAGTAGCTGCCGGCAAAAAAGGTGCAAAAGAAGACGATGCAGAAGCTGCTTATGCAACTGTTGAAAAGCTCATTGCCGAGCGTAAAAATGGAGATGTAAAAGAGCCTGAGAAAAACAACAAAGATAAGAAGAAGGAAAAGGAAAAGGAACCCAAACCGGGACGCGGCGTCGAAACCATGTTCCGTACCACTTCTACTAATCATATTCGCCTGAGTTCTATGGCAGACAGTAAGGCACATATCATGATCTCGGTGAATTCAATTATCGTATCCGTGATACTGGGTGTACTGTTTAGAAGACTGGAAGATTATCCTAACCTGATTATTCCTGCAGTGATCTTCTTACTTACGGGAGTAGTCACTATCATCTTTGCAGTATTGGCTACCCGTCCCAATGTTAATACAGGTACGTTTACCCGGGAGGATATTGACAGGAAGAAAACCAATCTGCTATTCTTCGGTAATTTTCATAAGGTGTCCCTTGAAGATTATACATGGGGTATGACAGAAATGATGAAAGATACTGACTATGTATATGCAAGCATGATCCAGGATATTTATCATCTGGGAGTAGTGCTGGGTAAGAAATATAAACAACTACGTATAGCGTACAACGTGTTTATGTTTGGTTTGGTTATATCGGTACTGGCATTCATGATAGCCGTACTTTTTTTCCCGGTGAAGAACTAATAAATGGATAAATATGTCGCTGTTTGACCGTGATCTAAGCTGGTTGTCCTTCAACTACCGGGTGTTATGCATGGCTAACGATACTTCAGTACCTTTATACGAGCGTATCAAATTTCTCTCTATTTTTTCCTCCAACCTGGATGAATTTTTCCGTGTGCGGATGCCGGCGGTATTGGCAGTAGACCATCTGCTGCGCAATGATCCGGCTGCGGCAGGAAACAATGCTATTTCAGGTAGCACACTTCCCGCTATACAGGAGGAAATAAGCCGGCAACTGGGAGAATTTGGGCAAACCCTTACCCGGGATCTGTTGCCAGCTTTACACAACAATCATGTTCATCTTTATTATAATGAACCGGTTCATGCCTCTCATCAGGCAGATATACGGGAATATTTTCTGACGCGTGTATTAAGTTTCCTGCAACCATTATGGCTGCATTTAAGTAAACCGGAAGAGGTATTCCTGGAAAATAACCAGTTGTACGTAGTGGTTTCTCTTTCTTCGGAGGCAGAGCCGGATATGCTGAAATATGCACTGGTTAATATTCCCAGCAATCAGCTGCCACGTTTTACGGAATTAGCTCCTGTAGACAATGTATTTTACATTGTGATGCTGGATGATGTGATCCGTGAGAATATCGGTTTTATCTTTCCCGGTTATACAGTGAATGGTTGTTATAGTATCAAGATTACCAGGGATGCTGAAACAGATATGAATGAACTGGCGAATGATGTGCTTGAACAGGTAGAAACAATGATTGCCAAAAGGGAACTGGGCATTCCTACCCGTTTTCTGTATGATGCTGCCATGCCTTTGCCGCTGAGACAATTGCTGGCTGGATTTTTCCGGATCCTGCCGGAAGAGATGGTAAGGGGAGGCCGTTATCACAACCTGAAAGATCTGATGGATCTGCCTATGCCAGTGAAGTCACCCCAGCTCACATATCCCCGTCAGCCTGCAGTGAATATACATTCACTGGAAACGGTGCCCCGTTTGCTGGAAGAAGTATTGAACAGGGATATCCTGATTCATGCTCCTTATCAGAGATATGATTATATTCTCCGTTTCTTTAATGAAGCAGCTCTGGATCCTACCGTACAGGAAATATATATCACATTGTACAGGATTGCTGCCAGCTCACAGATAGCCAATGCATTAATCAGTGCCGCCCGTAATGGCAAACAGGTAACTGTTTTCGTGGAACTGAAAGCCCGTTTTGATGAAGCGAATAATATCCGCTGGGCAAAGAAGATGAAGGCGGCAGGCGTTAAGATCATTTATAGTATTCCCGGACTAAAGGTACACGCCAAGATTGCGCTGGTTAAACGGCGTCGTGGGTATGTTTGGGATTATGCAGGATTAATGGCAACCGGAAATTTCAATGAAAGCACCGCCCGTTTCTATACAGATCATGTGCTGCTCACTGCCCACAGGGGTATGACGCAGGAGCTGGAACTGTTATTCCTTTACCTGCAAACAAGAGAGCAACCAGTCCGGTATAATTATCTGCCATTTAAACATCTATTGGTAGCTCAGTTTAACCTGGTAGACCGTTTCTCAGAAATGATAGACCGGGAAATTGCTAATGCCAGGGAAGGTAAACCTGCCAGGATTACTATTAAGCTGAACAACCTGCAGGAAAAGGATATGATTGCCAAACTGTATGAAGCCAGTGAGGCCGGTGTGGAAGTCCGGATGATTGTACGCAGTATCTGCTGCATTTTGCCGGAAAATAGTAATATTACAATAAGGCGAATCGTAGACCGTTACCTGGAGCACGCAAGGATATTCATATTTCATAATAATGGAGAAGAAGAGGTATATATGGGATCGGCCGACTGGATGAACCGAAATCTTCATCGCCGTATTGAAGTCTGTTTCCCTATTTATGACCCGGCCTTACAGGAACAGCTGAAAGAGATTATCCGCTTGCAGCTGGCAGATAATACCAACGCCGTGATGCTGGATGAAAATATGTATAACATTCCGGTGAAACAGGAGCCGGGTAGCACTCCGGTAAATGCTCAGATGGCGATTCATGCCTATGTAACAGCATTAAACAACTGATATGACTAAAGTTGCATTTATCCGCTTTGCACAGCATTCCCTTAAATTCTCACTTTACCTGTTATGGAAATTACCCAGCGCATGGCTGGCAGGAGTGCGGGTAAAACAATTGAAGGAGGAAAGTTGTATAACTGTGGTGCCTTACAGGTGGTTATCTCAGAACCCTTTCCGGTCCACTTATTTTGCCTGCCTGAGTATGGCGGCAGAGATGAGCACGGGGCTGCTGGCAATCATGTATACGCAGGCGGCTTCTCCAAAACAGGTATCTATGCTGGTAACCGGAATGGAAGCAACCTTCCTCAAAAAAGCAACTGGTAAAACATGGTTTACCTGTGAAGACGGGGTGGCGATATCAAACGCTATAGATGAAGCGATTATGTCCGGAGAAGGAGTGACCTTTACTGCTGTCAGTACTGGAAAGAGTCAGGATGGTACAGTAATTGCAACTTTCGCAATCACCTGGTCCTTTAAGGCAAAGGCATAATTTAAACGACGATATGAAGATAGCATTTCATGGTGCGGCACGCACCGTAACCGGCTCGAAACACCTCATTACCTTAAATAACGGCAAAAAGATCTTATTGGATTGTGGTATGTTCCAGGGAATGGGAAAGGAAACGGGTGTCATGAATGAAAATTTTGGTTTTGATGCCGCACAGGTCACACATATGATCCTGTCTCATGCGCATATAGATCATTCCGGACTGATTCCCCTGCTGGTAAAAAAAGGATTCAAAGGAACTATTTATTGTACGCCCGCTACCCGCGATCTTACAGAAATCCTGTTATTGGATTCCGCAAAGATCCAGGAAGATGATGTAAAATATAGCAATAAAAAACGGCAAAAAGAAGGGCAGCCATTAATCGAACCCTTGTATAAGATCAGTGACGCAGAAAAGAGTGTAAGCGCCCTTAAGGCAGTCAATTATAAAACGTGGTTCCGGGTAGATGATGACCTGGAAATATTATTCACTGATGCCGGACATATTATAGGAAGTGCAGCCGTTCACCTACGTATCACTGAAAACGGAAAGACCACACAGATTTCTTTTAGTGGAGACATTGGCCGGTATAATGATGCCATACTCCGTGCTCCGGATATATTTCCCCAGGCAGATTACATCCTGATGGAATCTACTTACGGCAGTACTTTACATGCAGAAGCAGAAGCTTCCGATGACCGGTTGATATATTATATACGGCACACCTGTAAAGAAAAGAAAGGTAAATTAATCATTCCGGCATTTAGTGTAGGGCGTACCCAGGAACTATTATATGCATTGAATCGTGCGCAACTGGAGGGTAAGTTACCGAAGGTAGACATATTTGTGGATAGCCCACTTTCACTGGAAGCTACCGAAGTAGTAAGAAGCCATCCTGAAGTTTTTAATAAAACTGTGTCGAAATTGCTGGAGATAGATGAAGATCCATTTGATTTTCCCGGCTTACATTATATCAGAACAGTAGACGAATCCAAGCAGCTTAACTTCCGGGAAGAACCATGTGTGATCATTTCAGCTTCTGGTATGGCAGAAGCAGGACGGGTAAAACATCATATCGCCAATAATATTGATAACCCACGGAATACCATCCTGATTGTGGGCTATTGTGAGCCACAATCATTGGGTGGCAAGCTTATGAGGGGGGCCAAGGAAGTTTCTATCTATAGTACGCATCATGAAGTAAAGGCAGAAATAGGCGTTATCCGTTCCATGAGTGCACATGGGGATTACGAAGATCTTGGACAGTGGTTAGCATGTCAGCATCCTCAGGATGTAAAGAAATTATTCCTGGTACATGGTGAGTATGAAGTACAGCAGGTTCTGCGCGACTGGCTACTTAAAAAAGGATTTCCAGCAATTGAAATTCCTGAAAGGCATTCAGTAGTGAATCTTCTATAAAATACAAACTCCGTTAGAAAACCCCTACAGGAGGAGTTCTAACGGAGTTTGATAATAATGTAAATGTTTATTTATTCAACTCATTCACAAGCTGTGTGATATAATCGCTTTGTTTTGTTAATGCCGCTTTCAGTTCTGGAGTAGCCAGAGATGCCTGATCCTGTTTCTTCTTAGCAAGTGGTTGAAGCATCTTGATCAGATAATTATTCACCATTTTATTGTTGAACAATTTTGCCATGTTTTTGATCTGATCCAATCCTTTGATCACTGTTTCGGTATTATTAACATTGGCAAGGATGCCTATATACTGCATGGCCGCTTCAAATTTTTCTTGTCCGTTAGCTTCGTCAAATGTTTTTGCAAAGAAGGCCACATCCCCGTCATTACCTTTCCGGGCGTATATGGTAGCAATAGCATTGCTCAGCGCACCTTTGGATTCAGCTTCCATCTGTTTAGCCACGGTGTACGACTTATCAATGTCCAATTGAGACAAGGCCGCTAATGCCGCACCAGCTGCCGCATAAGAACGGTCTTTCGTAGATGCTTCAAACAACGGGATGAATTGTTTGTCATTCAGTTTTCCGAGTTGTTTCAATGCAGCAGCTCTTACAGAGGAGCTTTCATCATTTTTAACCAGGTCCTGTAATATTGGTAAAGCTGCTGTTTTTACGCTTTCATCCTCTAAGTCCAAACCTGAGATAGTCATTGCCCGAAGTCCGTAAAACTTATCTTTCATTGCAGCTATCACAGTTTTGCGTGCAGCCGGATTTGTTGTTTGTTCTTTCAGACAGGCTTCAATAGCCTCACGGCGATCCAGATATTGAGGTGCATTTGCATACTCAAAAATGTAAGTGTTGATATCGCGGTGGTCGTCTTTATCATCCAGGATTACCTTTTCTGCATCCACATTTATGAAGCTGGGTTTTGTTGCGCTGGCAAATGTGAACGTTTCAGACTTATCATTGATGGTAACGAGATGACGTTGTTTTTTACCACCTGCATATACATCTATAGCAATAGGCAGCTGGAATATTTTATCTCCCTTTTGTTTCTGCTGGATGATTACAGTGGCTTTTTTGGCCGCATCATCATAATTGTAGCTGATATCCAGAACAGGATATCCCTGTCCGAAGTACCATTGGTTAAAGAACCAGTTCAGGTCTTCGCCGGTTACTTCTTCGAAAGCAAGGCGTAGCTGATGCGCTTCAGCTGGTTTAAAGGCATTGGTTTTCAGGTAAAGATTGAGCGATTTGAAGAACGCACTGTCCCCCACTACATTACGCAGCATATTCAGAATGCGGCCACCTTTCTGGTAACTTACGGCATCGAACATATCTTCTTTATCGCGGTAGTGAAAACGAACCAGATCTTTGTCTCCCGAGTATTCTGTAGACTGGATATAGCTTTGAGCTGCTTTGTAGGCATGATCATCGGCCATATCTTTTCCGTATTTATGTGCCAGCCAGAGATACTCGCTATAGTCGGCAAAAGATTCGTTGAGGGTCAGGTTGCTCCAGGATTCTGCAGTAGCAAGGTCACCAAACCAATGGTGGAACAGTTCATGTGCCACTACAGCTTCATCATAGTGGTTATTATCAATGAGTTCCCTGTCAGTTTTTTGTAGGAAATCACCATGCAGGGTAGCGGTGGTATTTTCCATCGCCCCTGATACATAATCTCTTACCACTATCTGGGAATATTTAGCCCAGGGATATTCATATCCCAGAATATCTGAGTAGAAAGTAAGCATCTCCGGGGTATTCCCAAAAATGGCTTTAGCGTATTGAGCATATGGTTTTTCTACATAGTAGTTTACTTCTTTACCACGCCATTGGTCTTTTACAATCGCGAAATCTCCTACAGCCATCATCACCAGGTAGGGAGAATGGGGGAGTTCCATCTTCCAGGTATCCGTGCGGGTACCGTCTGCATTATCTTTCTGGTTTACCAGTTTACCGTTGGAGAGGGTCACATATTTCTTTTCCACAGTCATACTGATCTCATCAGTCATTTTCTGAGCGGTCCTGTCTATTGTCGGGAACCATACGGAGTTGGATTCTGTTTCGCCCTGTGTCCATATTTGGATAGGTTTATTAGGTTCGGCACCATCATGATTGATGAAATACAATCCTTTAGCATCCGTAATTGCCGCGCTGCCTTCTGCTTTCACTTGCTCCGGGCGGGCGGTATATTCAGCATATATTATATAGGACTCTGTACGTTGATAGGACTTATCCAGCTTTATATATAGACGGGAACTATCGTAGTTATATGTCAGAGGAGTATTTTTACCATTTTTTATCAGGGCTATTTGTTTGATTTCCATACCTTTAGCATCCAGTGTCAGAGAGTCTGTAGCGTAAAAGTGGGGTTTCAGTGTTATCCAGGCTTTTCCGTAGAGGTATCTTTTGGCATAATCGAAACGAACATCCAGTTTGGTGTTTATCAGGTCGTTTACTCTGGTGCTTGTGCCCCGGTAGATCTTTAACAGGGGATCATTTTGTTTGGAGCTTTCCTGTTGCTGAGCAATGGCCGGTGTAAGAAATAACAGACCGGTAGCACCTCCCAACAGCAGGCTTTTCAGCACTTGCTTAAAAGGTTTAGACATCTAGATTAATTTTGGCACGAATTAACAGGAATTATCACAAATAATAATGTCTCATACTGTTAATATTGGCTAAATCATGATAATTGGCTATAATTAGGGATCGTTCGCAATGGTTGTGGACGCTAAGTATTTAAAATTACTATTTTTGTTCAGATATGATTAAGGCAATTGTTAATGGTGACGCACCGTTTGTTATCAGCACTGATGGCGGAGTTTTTAGCTGCAATGAGCAGCAGGTAGCATGGTCCGGACTGGAATTGCCTTCAGGTAATTACAGTATTGTATTGGATGGGCGCAGTTATCTGGCCCAGGTTGTGAAGGTTGATAAGGTAGCAAAAATGGTAACCATAGTAATAGATCAGCAGGAATATGAGGTGGCTATCGAAGAGCCGATAGATCAGTTACTGGCGGAGATGGGCATTAAAGATGCCATGACACGCAAAGTCAATGATATTAAGGCTCCTATGCCGGGATTGATCCTGAAAATCCTGGTTACACCAGGGCAGATAATCCAAAAGGGAGATCCCGTATTGATCCTGGAAGCAATGAAAATGGAGAATGTATTTAAGACTACGGTCGATGCTGTAGTAAAAGAAGTAAAGGTAACAGAGCGTACAGCAGTAGAAAAGGGGGAGGTGCTGGTTATATTGGAATAGTATTTGTTTTATTTAAGACATGGGTATGGCGAAATATTTGAAAAGAGTTTTATTTATCCTGGTTATCCTGGCGGTTTCTTTCCGTATGGGAGCCCAGGATCCGGAGTATTTTATTTATCTGCAAAGCGAGAGATCACAACCTTTTTATGTTCGATATGATGGTAAGCTGCTCAGCTCATCTGATAAAGGGTATCTTATTATATCAAAATTGCATACAGGTACAACTTCTCTGCGGATAGGTTTTGCTAATAGCAGTATTCCTGAGCAACAGTTTCTTGTACGGTTGTCTGGCGGTAATGATCAGGGTTATCTAATTAAGAAAAGCGGAGATGAAGGATTTGCGCTTTACAACCTTCAGACTTTTGCGGTTATCAAACCCGGTAAGGAGATCCGGAAAGAACCTGTGGTAGCGGCAGCTGTTGTAAAGGACACAGTTGTGCCGGTAGTTAGTCAGGAGATCTCTGAACCTGTTCCTGTTAATACAGATGCTCCAACAGATGCTACAATGGCATCTCTCAAAAAAGATCTTGATTCTACTTTCGCCAATAAATCTGATATAACAGTAGGTCCTGGCAGCCGTCCGGTGAATCCTGTTCCACCACCAGTACCCGTAAAAGCGGGTAATAAGTTTGCCGAGGCGTTGGATAAGGTGATCAGTGATGATCGTCCTGATGAAGCGCCTGTTGAAGAGACAGTTGCAATAGTTCCCGCTGTTGATTCATCTGTAGCAGCTGCAACAGGTGATGTATCCGCAGCTGCCGGAAAGAAAGGGCGTAGAAAGCGCCGTGACCGGGAAGCCCTGACACCGGAAGAACAGCAGCTGGCGGCAGCTGTAATCGCAGATGAGCGCCAGGCAGCAGCAGCTGATAGCACTACGATTGTACCTGTCGCAACTGAAGCGTCAACTCCCGTAGCGGAAGCTGATAACACTACGATCCCTGTCGTAACTAAAGAAGTACCTCCCGTAACAGTCGCTGTGCCAGAGGAAGTTCCTGCTCCTGAAAAGAAAAGCAAGAAAAATAGGAACAAGAAGACCAATGACCCCGCTTTTATAGATTTCATGGACGATAGTACAAAGCAGGTGCAGACACCTGCAGTTGTAGCTACAGAGCCTGAATTTGTTGCTCCTGAAGTAGCACCTTCTAAAAAGAAGAAACGTAGTAAGGTAGCGGAGAAGAATGATAACATAGATACGTTGGAGCATGCGAATAATGTGGTTACGGATTCCAGCAGTGCGTATGCCGTAACAGATCTCTCTATTGATCATCCAAAGGAAAGCAAGAAAGACAAAAAGAAAAAGAAGCAGGCAGAAAATATAGATGAAGGAGGAGGGATAGTTGCCCCGGTAGTAGCAGCAGTACCTGCAGTGTCTGCAGAAGATAGACCTGCATCGTTGAAGATGATCAATTCCGACTGTGGAAATGTATTGGATGATGTTAACTTCCGGAAGGTATTACGGAAGTTTGTAGGAGGGAAGGATGATGATGGGATGATAGATGTATTTCGCCGTCAGACAAAGGGTTATTGCCTGGAAACGTCACAGATAAAAACGCTGGTACAATTACTGGGCACAAATGAAACCCGTTACAGATTACTTGACCTGGCTTATCCTAAGGTATCTGATTCAGAGCATTTTTCTTCATTGGAAAATGTGCTGACCGATGATTATTATAAAGGGCGGTTTAAAGCCATGTTACATAAATAGATTTAGTAAGCCTAAGTAAATATTGGCCTTTCATAAAGAAAAAAGGATGCATCAAAACATGATGCATCCTTTTTTCTGCAATAGTGTCCCGAAACCATTTTTATTTTTTTTCAAATAGTACATGTAGGTGTGCTGATCCCGCGCGATTGTTAATGATCAATAAATACACCTTGTCTGCCGTGATGTTTAGGTGAAGTATAATAAAGATCTAATCTACAATCTTATCCCAATGCCCAATTAAGAAACAAAACAGGCAGGCGCAGTGTATTTATTGATCATTAACAATCTATAGAAGCTCCACTCATATATAACTTCTCAATACAACATCTCTGCTTTTTTTGTTTTTAGGAATTACCTTCGCGGATTATGAGGTATTTTATAGAGGTCGCGTATAAGGGTACAAAGTTTAATGGTTTCCAGGTGCAGGACAATGCGCAGACGGTACAAGCGGCCATAGACCATGCTTTGAGTACGCTGATGCGGGAAGCAATTGAAACAACGGGGTCCAGTCGTACGGATGCCGGAGTACATGCTTTACAGAATTTTCTGCATTTTGATCTGGAGAAGCCCTTACATCCTCAGTTTATTTATAAGGTGAATGCTATTCTTCCTCCTGACATATTATTACGCCATGTATATAGTGTACCTGATGATGCGCATTCCAGGTTTGCAGCATTAACCCGGTCTTATGAATATACTATTTATATGCAGAAGGATCCGTTTCTACAGGACCGGGGGTATTTTTTCCCATACCGGCTGGATGTGGATCTATTGCAGGAAGCGGCAGGTATTCTGAAGGAGTATCAGGACTTTACAACTTTCTCTAAGCGTAATACGCAGGTAAGGACATATATATGTAGTATAAAGGAATCTTACTGGACGGTGGATAGTACCCGTATAGTCTATAATGTTACAGCCAATCGGTTTTTGAGAGGGATGGTGCGTGGTTTGGTAGGAACAATGTTGCGGGTAGGGAGGGGAAAACTTTCAATGCAGGGGTTCCGGGATGCCATAGAAAGCCAGAATTGTGTGAATGCAGATTTTGCAGTACCTCCTCAGGGGTTATTCCTGATGAAGGTAGGCTACCCCGAAGGGTTACTCGCGAATAAATTATTCCTTTAAGAGTGGCTATGGCAGAGGGGTTTAGAAATTTATTCTGTTATTATGAGAAATTTATTTGGCAGTAACGAAAAAACGGCTACTTTTGCATCCCGCTTTGATAGAAAGCACGGCGACAAAAGCTCTTACCAAGTACTGATTTTTTCTCTTTTCCTGATGATAATCAATGAGCTACAAGGCTTGCTGGTGACGAATTCAGAAGGATTCTTCGAAAGAATAAAAAGTGAAAAAAATCTTTAAAAAAATTTGGTGGTAATCAAAAATTGATACACCTTTGCAACCCCAACGCAAACGACGCGGAACGGAATACAGAAAACAGCTCTTCAAAATAATAGAAAACAGATGTTAAACTTCAGGGATTATAGCCTGAGAGTTACACGGATCGGCTCCGGAACATTAACAAACATTGAACGAAGGTTTAATGTAAAGTTCTTTGAAAGATTGGAAACAACAGCATATTAAAAACAGGTAATGTTAAGCGAAAACATTAGATATAAATGACGTCTAATTTCGAGAG
>NZ_FOMK01000015.1 GCF_900112615.1 Chitinophaga sp. CF118
CAAACAAAAGCGGCAACAAGCAAAAATAGCCTACCTGGAAAGGAAACTCCAACAGCTCAAAAAAGAGATTGCGTGAGATTAGTTATATGGAAGAGATATGCTTTGTCTATGCTTCATTTAAGCTTTAAATATTTTTTAACTGTATGTTCAGGGAGGATTTTCGATGCCATTGGAAAAGTAGGTCCATAACTTTGGATTCCGGTGGGGATTGTGGGCTGCACCCATTTGGTATTAATTCTATCTGGCTTTTTCAAGCGTATAGACTTTAGTTGTTTATTGGACGATATCAATACGAACATTTTTCAAGGTAAAAGATGATGCGTTTTATAAGATAGGGAGAACAGAAGGTGTGGCAGAAGGCGAGGCGAAAGGTGAGGCGAAAGGTGAGGCCAAAAAACAAAAGCAAACGGCCATCAGGATGAAAGAACTTGGATTTGCTACAGAATTAATTTCTCAAGTGTTAAATACTCCTATTCCTGAAGTAGAGATACTTATAAGTGAAGCCGGAGTTTAGTAGAAGAAAGGATTAAAAAATTGGTAAAAGCGGCTGTCCAGGAATTTTTTAATCTTTATCCAAATTTTATGGTTTGAGTGTGATAATCCAAACATATAAACTATTGGGGGTTTACTTGCTCCCTTTTTTATTTTAACTTGATATTTACCCGAACAAGAGTAAAAAAATCATATTTTTGTACCCTACAGAATATGAAGATCTACTCTACATTGCAAATTGGTGAATTTCATCTAAACCATTGCGAAGATTACCTTATTATCGAAGATCCCGGGAAAGATAAAAAGCTCCTGGCTGTTATGGATGGTTGCACAATGGGCCGCGATAGTTACTTCGTTTCTACCCTAGTAGGAAAAATATTAAAGAAGATCTGCAAAACCAGGAATTATAAAGAACTTTACAGACTTTCGCCAATCTTCCCCACAATGGAAGATTATCTGAAATCTATCATTGAGGAATTATTCTTTGAATTGAAAAATATCCGGCAACAACTACTCCTGGAACAAAAAGACCTTTTAACAACGCTAATTATTCTTTTAACAGATAGTAGCAGTCAACAGGGGATTGTATTAGTTATCGGGGATGGCCTGGTCAATATCAATGGAGTAATTGCAGAATTTGATCAGGATAATAAACCTGATTACCTTGGTTTTCATCTGAATGAAGACTTTGAAAAATGGTATGCCTCCTTATCTCAGAAAATATCGTTTCATGAAATCAAAGATATCAGTATAGCAACTGATGGTATTACCATGTTTAAAAAATTCAGGAATGATGTTACTGATCCTGAAATAGATCCGATCAAATTTTTGGTAAAAGATAAAACAGGAACTGATGATGAAGAAATGCTTGATCTGAAATTGAAAAAGCTGGAACATAAATATGGCTATAGGCCAACGGACGATATTGCTGTAATAAGATTAATTAACGAACATGCCATTTGAAAAGCTCGATAATCCTGCGTGGTGGGCACTTACCGGCCCTCAACAACAATTTGCCACAGGTACAGCACATATAAAACGCTACCAGCGTGATATATTATCTTTTGTGGCTTATGACCATTCAATGCCTGATATAGCCAATGAATTGGATAGCTTACTGGAAGCAGGAGAAACTTTTTATATCATAGGAGAGTTACCTCCTCTCCCATCCTCCTGTACACTGGTAAAAGAATTACCTTGTGTACAGATGATTCTTCAGGAACCTGTTGTTATTGTGGAAAATGCCGTAGCTATTTCCCCGCTTACAGCCTCTCACAGTATTGATATGTTTAACCTGATCAACAAAGTGCAACCCGGCTTGTACGTACCAGATACGCGCCGGTTGGGCGATTACTATGGAGTCTGGCAGGAAGATAAGCTAGTCGCAATGGCAGGTGAACGGATCCAGCCGGAACATTTAACAGAAATAAGCGCGGTTGTTACTGACCCTGATTATACCGGAAGGAAATATGCACAGCAGTTAGTCACCCATCTCTGCAATGCCAATCTTAACAAGGGAAATATTCCTTTCTTGCATGTATTACAAAGCAATGAACGGGCTATCAAAGTCTATGAATATCTTGGTTTTAAAAAGAGAAGAACGATTAGTTTCTGGCAACTGAAGAAAACAGAATAGTGCTTAAGATTGGGATTAGAACATACATAAAGCTCCCTTTGAACAAATCTTGAGCACCTGTTTGTGCTCTAAGAATGTTCAAGGAGTGTTCAAGGTGTGTTCTATGTGTGTTTCAACTATAGACTCACTACGAACCTGCTATCAACTCTCCTTAACCTCATCCCTTTAATCTCTGAAGGGTCTTGTTTGAATATATTACTCAGGAACTTTTCCATTATAGCCGGGTTTAATTATGAATAAAATAACAACCAATGTTATTGCAATATAAGCTTTCATTAATTATGATATACGGTAACAGATTATAAAATTTAGTTCATTAATTTGGGCGGATTAATAACCCACACTATGAAATTTCTACTTTTATCTATCTGCCTGATGGCATCGGGCATTTTATCACACCCTTCATCTCCTGCAGCCAAAAATTATACTATGTTTGGCAGAGGTATCTATCCAGGTAATGATACCACTTATAAAATTTTAAGGGAATCAGGTTTTACCACAGTTGTTTTATCAAGTTTTTACATCAAATCTAATGGGGACGTTTTTTCGGGCGATGATGGCAGAACCCCGATCATTCATGATGGTAAATATGTTGGTAATAAAGAATGGCTCAAACGTGTAGCTTCTTTAAAAAACCAGCCTTCTTCCGTTACACGTATTGAAATCTTATTAGAAGGCAGATGGATTAACCAGCCACCTAACACATACGATTTCATAAAAGACTGGTCAGATCCTGCTGCGGTTATTCCTGGAATAGTAACCGGTATTGGTAATAACAGTACCCTGTATAAGATATGTAAAATATTTAAGGAAGAGATAGGCGTGGACGCAGTTAATATCGACGATGAATCCGTATATGATAGCAAATCAATAATAGCACTGGGGAAGGTAGTCGGCAGACTGAACATGCATTTGTCGCTTTGTCCGTATACAAAGTATAGCTATTGGAATGAAATTATTAAGGGATCTGAAAAAGGCCTTGTAGATGCGATTTATGTACAATGCTATGACGGAGGTACAGGTAATTCTCCCGGAGACTGGAATAACCATCTGAAAACTCATATTCCCATTTACCCTATTTTTCTTTGTCGCGGTGCATTTAGCACATGCGCCACTAATCATAACAGTAAATCAGTTGAAGAGATCAAAGCTGAAATGATTACATTTAAAAAGGATTATCCTGGTATGACAGGAGGAGCGATATGGCAGATTGCTGATGTAAGCAGTTATGTTATCAGGGGCTGTGCTGTTCAGGATCCTGCATCAGGCTCTGCCAGATCAGTTACTGAATATCTTAGCCAGCTGAGAAATAGTTTGAAGGCAGGTTTGTAATATATATCCAGCATATACTGGTTTCTAATGAAGTCAGTATATGCTGGTGTTATTTAACTCTCTATTTTATTTCATCATCTTCTCAAAGAAATCAGCACTTGCATGATAACCTTTTATCCAGGTTTTATGCAGTAAGAAATCGTGAATCTCGTCAGGGATGATCAGTTCTTCGTAATACACTTTTCTCTCCCGGATCTTCTCCACCATATTCACGGTTTCGCTAAAAGGTACATTGCGGTCATCATCCCCATGAATAAACAGCACAGGCGATTTCCAGCCATCCACAAAATGTACTGGCGAAGAGGCAAGAGCTGTCGTAGCAAAAGCTGCTCTTGCAGACGGATCATAATCGGCGATCCAGTTTTTCATTTCTTCATTCCAGTTATGTACACCGTGTATATCTACCCCACAGGCAAATACATCCGAATTCCGGGATAAGCCCATCGCTGTCAGATACCCGCCATAAGAGCCACCCCATAAGCCTATACGCCGGGCATTTACGTCTGCTCTGCTGCGCAGGTATAAACCCGCACCAATTACATCATTGTATTCACTGCAACCATTTGCACCATAATGCAGGGCCTCGCGGAATTCCATGCCATAACCTATGCCACTGCGGTAATTCACAGCCAATACGATGTACCCTTTGGATGCATAATACTGGTTCATCGCATAGTCATTGGAATAGTACCCCATATAATGGAAGCCCAGAATCATTTGCCTTCTTGATCCGCCGTGCATAAACAACAGAGCTGGATACTTCCCTCCTTTCTGGTAACCGGGTGGTAAAAACAACTGTCCATATATCTGCATCCCATCTTTGGCAGGAAAGGAAATCAGTTGTGGTACAACAAGTGATTCCTTTGGAAATACAGAAGGGAATAAGGAAGCTGCAATCTTTTCGGTGACACTATCCTTTTTAAGCAACACTGGCCAGCCAGGAGTGGTAGCGGAGGATTGAATAACGGCTATGCCTGCCTCTGTATTTACAGGAGACCATTCAATACCACTGCCTTTTGATAACTGTACCGGTTTGCCGTTGCTTACAGCTACCTTCCAGATATGGCGGCGATGACTATCGTTAATATTGGTATTATACACTACAGATTTACCATCCATTGAAAGCACCATATTTTCCACCTCACCTTCTCCTGGCGTCAACAAACGCGCAGCAGCGCCGGAAAAGATATCTTTTGCATACAAGTGTTGCCAGCCATCTTTTTCCCAGGGAAATACCAGTTGATTATCGGCAGTCCATAACAGCAGATTGTAAGTATCAGGAACTGCTGTATACAGAATACTTCCCACGCCTTCAGACGCTTTCCATAACTCTTTTGCCTGTGCATTTTCCGTGTTTAGCAAACGTATACTCCATGGTAGGCCTTTCCGGCGCTCAGTAAAAGGTAGTAAGTCTTTCCTGTTTGGTACACGGATATAAGCCAACCATTTCCCGTCCGGACTCCACACAGGTTGCATATCAATATCAACAGAAGGGTCCGGGTATTGTACGGATGTATGTGTGATGTCAAAAATACCAAGGAAAGCATGATCTCCCCGGTTGCTGATAAAGGCAAGCTGTTTACCGTCGGGCGACCAGCGAAGATCAGAGATATTACCTCTTGCTTCAAACAACTGAGTTGCCTTCACTGTATCTGTAAGTGAGGCCTTCCATACTTTTCCCTTTGAAACAAATACTACCACCTTATTATCGGGAGAACCCAGGGCATTATCACCTGCAGCAATTTTCCGCAATCCGGAACCATCCGTATTCACTACCCATATGGATTGTCCTGTTTTTTCCTGCAATAAGGCCGGATTAGCAGCTTCTCCTGAACCATTGGCAGGATTACCCTCTGTAAATAAAACACGACCGCCATCGGCCGTAAATGAAAGATTTGTAATATCCAGACCATCATCCGTACTATGATGAGTAACCTGTCGCGGCGTAAACGCAGGAGCATCAGCTATAAAAACATTCCTGGCCCCTTTATCATTAAAGACCCAGCTGATATGTTTACCATCAGGCGAACTTTTCAACTCAGTAGGGAAAGGGACGGAGAGCAGATTTTCAATGGTTACCTGTCCATACGATGTATGGAAAGCTGCAAGGGTGGCTAAAACAGCAATCATTTTTTTCATGTGATTAAATTACTAAAACCACCCGATATTATTTATACTTTATTTATACTTTTTGAATGCTTGATAAATTCAGTTTATATGACTATGGTTGATAGAATCTTTACGGAGATTGCCTAACTATTTCCTATTGCTTTCCAAATACATTTTTCACTGCCTCCAGATAGCCGTATCCAAACATAGTGCAAGGCATCAGGTAACTGGTTTCTGTCCACTCGTTCCAACTATTAATAGTGATTAATGGTGCCTGGTTGGGATGGGCATCCACAAACTTTTTTGCCTCCATAAGTGCATTTTCAAAATTCTTTGGTGTATTATTTTTTACAATACCCGGTTGCAAACCATAAGTGCGGGGGCTGGCATCCCAACCTACTGACACATGGGGATAGTATTTGGCAGCATAGCTGTTGGAAACAGTCTTCCACTCTTTTATCACATCATTTAAAATAACATTATAATCCCTGTCCACATTGGTAAAATGTACAAACTGATAATGGGTGAGCGAATTAAAGCCAAGCTTCTCAACCACATCCTTTTGTGTACCTATGTTGTCCCCCGGTATTGCGGACAATCCTTTGTCTGTTTCTTTCCTCATAGAAAGCTGCAGCTCCAGACCTTTAAATCCCGCTTTAACCGTTTGTTCTCTAAACCATTTAAAGGCATCTTTGGTTTGCTCAACCCCTCCTAAACCCTGGACAAGCTTAACGAGGTCATAGATCATTAAAACCGGTTTGTCATCAATTTTATAATAAGAAGGTTGTTTGAAATACTTCTCAATCCAACGTATGGCAACCCTTTCAAATTCCTTCCGGTCAATATCGGCCCGCCAAATGAGTGACTGATTTTTCCTGGAAAAAGCATCGTCGGAATTACGTTTATCCCATGTCGTGTTTACATCGTGGTTGGCCCACATCAGGTAAAATTTCACCCGGTTGTTGTTCCTTGCCTTCAGATAGCCATCATTTAACTGACCTTCCAGGAAAGGCATCCCGTCATACCAGTACCAGTCGAAAATAAACACATTTACCCCATGATCAGCTGCTGCATTAATTTCCATCTCGGCCACATATGGATCTGCTTCATTGATATATCCCCATAATGGGTAACGGGGCTGTTCATGCCCTGGAAATTTAGGTTTATTGCTGATCACAGTTTGCCACTCGCCAATACCATCGGGCCAAAAGATCTTTGCCCAGTCATCAGGGTGGTAAGATGGCCAAACAAAAGCAGCAACATCATATCTTTTTGTTTGGATGTTTTTTGTTGCTTGAGCAAAAAGAAATCCGGTAGTATACAGAAGCACCACAGTACATAATAAAAAACGTTTGTTCATGTTAAATCCATTACTTATTGTTAACAAAATATTTGCCTTATTACACAAAGGGAAGACCAGATGCCTTATGGAAAGGATATAAATTTACTCATGGGAAATAACGCTACGGATTTCAGTTTTTAATAACAAAAGCCCGGTTTTTTATTGGGTTAACAACATTGAACTCGACTAAAAACTAATACGGAAATTGTCATTCCTCCTAATTATTGGAACAGAAAATATTTACGTATTTCTTCTGAGTTACCGGAAATGTATGATTCTGCTGAACGGCTATATGGGCTATATGGATAGCTGCAAGGGTGGCTAAAACAGCAATCATTTTTTTCATGTGACTAAATTACTAAAACCACCCGATATTTTCTATACCTTTTGAATGCTTGATAAATTCATTTTATATATCTATATCCATGGTTGATGAGCAGACTCCTTTCAGAATCCTCACGGAGAAAATCCTTGCCTTGGATTAATGCTTTCCAATATCAAGATGCGTTCGGAACTCTGGCTTTATAGCTTGTAATCCTGCTGAGCGCACATATAAAAACCGCAGTCAATGCCTGCGGCTGATGGATAAAAATGTATTATTCATTAGATAGAACTACTTTATTCTCATATTATTTTAAAGATTCCATTTTGTCAATGTTACTCGTTTTTATCACATTAACTGCGAGAAAACCCTTTTTTATTGAGAAACAAAAGAACCAAACATTCTTCATCCCAGTAATGTTAACTAATTCAATATCTATTAGTTCTGTGAGCAATTCACTTTTGCCTTTCTTACTCAGATGTTTAATATCATCTGGTTCTAATTTCTCACCCCATAATTTTACGGCGTCTAATAAACGCTCCGCGTAAACTTGACTAATGTAAGTTCCACCTCTGAAAAGCATAAGAAATGTATATAGCTCCATAAGAATTTAATTAATTACTGCCTTTAGCTTTACTATGATTTTCTCCCGTATATCCATTTCTCTTTCTCGCATTTAACCGATTTTCATTTACATTTATAGCTAAATGTAATTTCATCCAATAGATCATACCAGCAAAAATCTTTCCAGTGGCTTGTAAATTGTATTAATTCCTTTTTCCAATCCTTTCTTATACATAGCCAGATATTTTTCAGATAGACTGGGATTATCTTCATAGTGTAATCGATACAATTCAAATTTACTATCATTGATCAACTCTTTAGCAAAGTCTTTATCCAAGTCGCATTTATCAGATTTTGCTCCTTTAATACCTAGTTCTATAATTTTTTCATAGCAATAAATAGCAAGATCATTTTGCCCTGATGATCTTCTAAGCGATCCCATTGTAGATAATACCAATAAACAATTAGAATCAAGTTTAAATGATTTAACGATATATCGTTCAGCCGTTTTTAGTTTTCTCCATTTTAATAACTCTCTTGGAGTTCCATCTTCTTCAAAACGACTTTCATCAAGGTACGTCTGAGCAATATGCGCTAGTAGAAGTGGATCATCATTATAATCCAATTTTTGAATTAATTTTCTTGCTTTAAGAGAGTCAACACTAACAATTTCACTGTATTTTTCTATGATTTCATCTCTATTCATATATTTAGTTTTTCTTTTGATCAGCTGCTGCTTGCTCCCTGGCACTTCTGGCATCTGCTGCTTCATGATCATTCTTTTTTGCCTTGCTGGCATTTTTATCATGTGAGCCTCTTACATCCTTATTACTATTTCCTATTTTGGTTTTCCCTTGCTGAGTAGCATACCTAACACACAACACGTAGCAGGGCCTTTCAATTATAGAATTAACAGGTCTATCGTTTAAATCCATAATAACCGACGAACTTACCATCTTTACTTCTTTTAATCCACCCAATTCTTCTTTTAGTTATCACTAAAGAATCATACCCTGCATAAGGTACAGTCAGATATTTGTAACCCCTAGGCGAATAATCAGGTCCGGTAAGAGTGGTTAATTTGCGGGTATCAAGATATTGCTGCGGAAATATGAAAATTCCTTTACCAGTAGAAAATTCAGGGCTCGTATGCTCTTCTCTCTTAGGAGAAAAAAAGCCATTTTCTGTAGCCCAATCGTAGACACTTATATTTACAGGATAATTAGTCAAAACGCCTGTAAGTTTGTATTTACCTATCCATTTCTCTGCTTCATCTATATCTTCAAAAACGCCACTTGCAAAACGACCATTCGCGCCATTAAAAATCCATATATTTTTCACCATAATAGTATGTTCTTCTTAAATTTAGCCTGTAGATGAATCAAAACACACAGGACATGAAGATCAGGTATATAACATTATTGCTCGCGGTTACCATCTTTTACAAAACGGCTTATTCCCAATCAGCCATTCAAAAATTCGACGACAGAACATTAGAATACCTTGCAGACCACAGAACACCCAACCAGACAAAAGTATGGCTCTTTATTTCAAATACAAACGACTATGTGAATGTAGCCATTCCCGTGGGTGTATTCGTTACCGGCCTTATTAAAAACGACCCGGATATGAAGCAGAATGCGTTGTATATAGCCAGCAGTACTGCCACTACAGCACTGTTGAATATCCTTATTAAGAAGCTGGTTAAACGGCAGCGGCCATTCATTACAAATGTACACCTGACCGCAGTTTACCAACCAGGATCATACTCCTTCCCTTCCGGACATACCTCCTCAGCATTCAGCTCAGCTACCGCGCTGTCAAGAGCGTATCCCAAATGGTATATTATTGCACCTTCTCTCCTTTGGTCAAGTGCTGTAGGGTACTCCCGAATGTACCTGGGTGTGCATAATCCATCTGATGTTGCAGCAGGTGCATTGCTGGGTGCAGGTACTGCCTTTGGGCTTGGGTTTCTTAGGCCGTGATGATTATAACATGTTCATTTGGTTCCTGGCAGTCTCATTTGGGTAGAATATATATCGGGAAAATATACTCTTTTTAGGCTAATCTGGTAGTCATTCCCCTGTCTCTCTCAATCTCGCTTATTTACTGAAAATATCGCGCAAACCCCTCTAGGGGACTTAAAGTTCGTTAATTCCTACAATTCTACCTTAATATTAAAATCGAATCATCTAATTGATTATCAATTAATTTAAATCATACACATTTATAGTAAACATAATATAAAGAGTATTTTTTACAATTTCGGAATCCAATTCCGAAATTGTAAATTTGCTTTATGATCATCAGAACAGCTACAGAAGAAGTAAAATTGTTGGCCAAGCAATTTAAGGCTATAGCCATTGTGGGTCCGCGGCAATCAGGTAAAACTACATTAGCAAGGCATGTTTTTGCAAATAAGCCTTATGTTTCTTTAGAAAACCCTGATATCCGGCAATTTGCAATGGATGATCCACGTGGCTTTCTGGAGCAATATCCTACAGGGGCAATATTTGATGAAGCTCAACGTGTACCGGAACTATTCTCTTATTTACAACAAGTATTGGATGAAAGTTCAGAAAAGGGCCAGTTCATATTAACAGGGTCCAATAATTTTTTGCTACAAGAAAATATTTCTCAAAGTTTGGCAGGAAGGATTGCTTATTTATATTTACTCCCATTTTCTGTAGAAGAGGCAGAGAAAGCAATAGGACGACCTCAGACAATTGAAGATGTAATGTATCAGGGAGGTTACCCGCCAATCTATGATAACCAGGTGGCTCCTGAGAGATGGTTGCCAAATTATATAAGAACTTATATTGAAAGAGATGTAAGGCAGATTAAGAATATAAGTAATCTGAATGTTTTCGAAAGATTTTTAAAACTCTGTGCCGGAAGGACAGGACAATTGCTGAATATGAATAGCCTGGCTATAGAAGCCGGTATTGATAGCAAGACCATAGCATCATGGTTAAGTGTGTTGGAAAGCAGTTTTATCATTCATTTGCTGAAACCTCACCATCAGAATTTTAATAAGCGCCTTGTAAAAATGCCCAAATTATATTTTTATGATACTGGACTTGCATGCTCATTACTCGGTATTACCAAAGCAACTCAACTTACCCTGCATCCACTTAAAGGTAACTTATTCGAGAATTTTGTAGTTGGAGAATTAGTAAAAGAGCGTTTTAACAAAAACCTGCCTCTCAATTTATACTTTTGGCGCGATAGTACAGGTAATGAAGTTGATATTATAATTGATGAAGGAACAGCTTTATTTCCTGTGGAAATAAAGGCAGGTAAAACAATTACAAGTGACTATTTTAAAAATTTCCAATTCTGGAATAAAATTACAGGCACCACAGAAGGGGCCGTTATTTATGCAGGAGACGCATTGCAAAAAAGAAGTAACGGTATTACAGTAGTTCCCTGGAATAACACCAAATTGCTGTTGCAGGAAAAAGGATGACATTTTTCCTTACAATTTG
Source organism: Chitinophaga sp. CF118 (assembly GCF_900112615.1). GTDB lineage: Bacteria > Bacteroidota > Bacteroidia > Chitinophagales > Chitinophagaceae > Chitinophaga. The sequence continues at coordinate 11,286 of NZ_FOMK01000015.1, forward strand.
AAATTGTGTCACAGGTTGTGACACTTCACCATGATTCTGACAATAAATAAAAAAACTGATCCGGTCAAAATCAACAAAACTGATTCTATTAAATATCCCCAATTTTATCCATTTTTACATTTAGTAAAACACCCAACAAATGGAGCAACCCTGGATCAAACATCCAACAATTCTAAAAGGTCAGACCGTTGATCTGTTACCCTTGGAAAAAATACATTTTGAAGAGTTATATCTTGCTGCGGTTGATAAAAAACTATGGGAACTTATACCAATAGACTGTTCAGAGCCCGAAAAATTCAGCGCTGCATATACTAAGGCTTTGACAGAGAGGGAAAAAGGAAATCATTACCCTTTTATAATCTATCACAAGCAAACTGAGGAAATTATCGGCTCTACAAGATTCTTTGAGATTTTTCCTGATGATAAAAAACTAGAAATTGGCTGGACCTGGGTAATAAGAAAATATTGGAATACAGCTGTAAATCTTGAATGTAAACTCTTATTACTGACTCATTGTTTTGAGGTTCTAAAAACAAGACGGGTTCAGATAAAAACGGATCAGAATAATTTACGCTCCAGAAAAGCAATAGAAAAAATCGGCGGACAATTTGAAGGAATACTGAGAAAAGACAAGATCAAAGATGATGGCACTTCAAGAAGTGCTGCTTATTACAGTATCTTAGATGATGAATGGGAAGCTGCTAAAGAAAAAATCCAAACGCTGCTTGATCAAAAAAACAAAGCCTGAAAGTATACAACTCAAACATCATTTAATTCTTCAACGCTTCCCTGATTAATGTTATCAGCTGTTTTAACGGTTCTTCTGCGTTCTTATGCGTGCAGGCGTACCAGCGACGTTTACGCAAACTGGTGTCAAGCGGAATAACAGCGAGGTCTTTACTCCGGGTATATTGTTTAACAGCCCAGTTAGCCATAACGGTAATGCCCATGTTTGCTTTTACCATTTCGATAATGGCTTCGGTAAGTGGTAAAGTCATCACTTGTTTGGGTTGTAAAAGACCGCCGGGTACTGGTCCGTCGTTGTTGCCAAAACTATAGAGGATAAGGGTTTCTTCGCTGATATCAGCAGCTTTAACTTTTTTCCTGCGGGCAAAGGCATGCTGAGGGGAAGTAACCACCATTAGTTCATCATCGAATAATACATCGTAGCGGAAAGGACTGCCAGTTACCTGTTTGCTCACGATGGCGAGGTCGAGCTTTCCTTCCTCCAGATACTGCATGGGGCGCTGGGTTGCCTGTACTATGATTTCCACTTTTATTCCAGGGTATTTTTGCTTGAACTTATGCAGGATGGCAGGTAACCAGTTATAACAGGTATAACATTCCGTGCTGATTCGCACGGTTTGATGGCGCCCGTCTTTCAAATGTGTTAGTTCCATCTGGAGACTTTCCATTAACGGTAACACAGTTTCCGCTCGTTGTAATACCTTTCCACCGGCTTCGGTAAGCACCATTTTTTTTCCCATGCGGTGAAACAATTTGAGTCCCAACGATGCTTCCAGATCCCTTATCTGGTGACTAAGGGCTGATTGTGTAAGGTGAAGTTTTTCGGATGCTTTGGTAACCGATCCTTCAGCAATTACCTGATTGATGATTTGTAAATGTTGCAAAGTAATCATGAATAAACCTCATTATATCATCAAAATTAAATCATTTTCTTCATATGTGATAGTGACCTAAATTTGTATTGTCATTAAAAACATACCCTTTATGAAAGTTCAAAGATTAGGCTGGGCTGGTGTAAAAGTAACAACCGGCGATTTATGCATCCTGATAGACCCTGTAGAAAATTTTGCTAACATTAAAACTTTCGTTCTTGATATTCCCGATGCCGATTACCGTTTCAGTCATCTGGGTCAGGCCGACTATATCCTGCTCACCCATCTGCACACGGACCATTATGATGCCGGTTTAATCCGCCGCATACTAAAACCCGGGGGTAAACTTATCAGCTCTGTAATGGTGGCAAACAAACTACTGGAAGATGGCTTTGATAATGTATTGGCATTGGAAACTGACCAAACCTATAATGCCGGTGCTGCATCTTTTACTCCTGTATTTGCAATGGACGGCATTGGCGATAAACAGGTATCGTGGGTAGTGTCCGATGCTGAGCACCGTATTTTACATGGCGGCGATACCATCTGGCACAACCAATTCTGGAGCATAGGCGAAAAATTCTCTCCTTTTGATGTGGTCTTCTTACCGGTAAACGGTGCCGTAATGCATTTCAAAAAACCTTTCAGCCCTGTGCCAGCCACATTAACTCCTTTACAGGCTGTAGCGGCTGCAAATATTCTAAGTGCCGGGGTACTGGTACCCATTCACTACGGATTTACGAAGACAGGGGTATATGAAGAATTCCCCAATGTGGTGGGGGTTCTGCAAAGTAATGCGGAACAATTAAATGTGCCATTGAAATTGTTGCAGGCAGGTGAAGGATTGGATTTGAATTAATTGCTAATTGTTCAGGGATGCCGGTCTCCATTCCGGCATCCTCTTTTCTATATCTATCCCCTTGGTATTTTCAGAGGTTTTAGGTGTTGTACCCTGAAAATCATTATATTTCGAATAACAAGAACTATCATAACCTCCCCCCTTCTCTGGATTCCCTTCCATACCACTTATGCATCATTTTATGCATTTCATGTGGCTTTTTTGCGACACTCATGCATGTTTCCGGAATAGAACATTGAATAGTGATTAATATCGCAATAACGATCAGTTATTCATCATTAAATCAAACTATAATGGGACACAGCTCTTATCATGCTGCCAGCAGTATTTAAAATAACGGCCTGAGTCCATTGGAAAACGCCCCAAATATATTGATTATTATAACGTTGAGTAAACGCCATCCCTTTCACAATTTTTAAATTGTATACATTTTGTATACACCTGTTTTATTGGTTTTAATGCCTGATCATCTTCCTTTACGAAACAATCAGCACAAAGAGATCAGGGACCTGTCCACCGGATTTTTACTTACCCGGTAGGCACTACTATGCCCGAATGAGCAATACATTTCCTGAAATTCTTATAAACCTGTCAAATGAGTTATACGCTATCCTACGAACTTAAAATGGATTTTGCCAATGATCTTGATAAAGATCCAAAGAACCATTTTCAAACATTCATGCGAGGTGAAAATACCAGTTCCAGTTTTGAATTATATAAATCCGTATGCAAGTGGCTGATCGCACAGGCTGGTACTTTTAAATTTATTGATGCTGAAATTGGCGATTTAAAAATAAAATCGGATACCCCAAATGAAGAAATAACGTTTGATCTGACAGATGCTGCAAAGGCGAAATGGACAACAGAGAAAGCTAATGTATTACTCAAATTTGCTGATTTCATAAAAGATCCTACAAGAGTAATAGGAACCAGAGAGATTTTCAAGCCAGATCGTTTTAAGGAATTGAAGGAGATTTTAGATAAACAAGGAGGGATGCCATCCCCAGATCCTTATCTTTTGGCGGCTGAGTTTTTGAAAGTTTATGAATATAATGATGCGCTTCAAAAACTATTCGATAAAACGGTGTCTGAGGAAACACTCAAAGAACGTATTGCCGAATTCCTGAATCTTCCTCCAACAATAATCCACTATGAGCTTAAACGCAATCTCATTATATGCCTCATCAATCCTTTTTTTACCCGTGCCAAAGAAAAATCCGCTGATGGCGCCAGGATCAATCTGCTCAGATCAAAAATAGGATTGCCGGTACTCACAACGCCTTATACTAGCAATTTCGACACTAATCTTACCGACGTAAAGAACCACTTGATCTCTATGGCTTGCCCGGCTTCCGGCGCTTCTACCATACCCCTGGATTTGTTTACATCGAAGGAACTTTTATTCTTTAAGGAGATTGAAAAAGTAATCAGCCCGGCACTAGCTGAATTTAAAATTTTCCTGATGGCCCATACTTATCAGGACGAACTGCTACAGATTAATAGAAACAACTTTGGTACATATGTGGCAGAATCTATAAATAACAATGTAAATGTGTTGTCCGGACTGGTTACTAAAATAATGGACAACATTGAAGTGAGCGTTAACTCTGCATCAGGACCGGCAACTACTTATTACCTCTATTCATTTTATAACCTTAGATCATACCTGAATAAACTGGCTTATGGTAAACAGATCCGCGATAATACAATGTTATGCCAGTATAATACATTAGACATACCCCTCATCTCCCAGGATGGTGATAAGTTATTTTTCTACAATACCGGAAATCATATTTATTTCTATCAAACAGGTACAAATATAGCCAAATTTGATACCCCTATTGCCAAATCACGGCTGGCTAAAAACTTTAACTATCAAATGTTTCAGCCAGGATACACAAGTGAACAATCGGCTATATTAACAGATTGGATGCAGTTCCGTTTTGAATCCAGCAAGTCGAAAGTTGAGTTTGACAGAGGAATGAATATTGTATTCAGCCGCAATTATTACCCTTTCTATGCATATTCCAGCACTGAGAATAAAATATTTTCGCATATCATTTTCCCACTGACATCCGGTTCAGGAAATTCAATGGGAAGGTGCCAGCAGATTGATGAGGCAAATTTTAAGTGGCGTTTTTCCGGCAATATCGATAATCTTATAATAGAAGCAAATACAGTATTACGGAGTCAAAATATTCTTGAACCGATAACATTTACAGATTTTCATCTTGCTGCCTATATAGGAATCGAAAAGAAAGAAAATGAAGCTAATTCTAAGGCCTCATTAACAAGAAACGGTGAAAATTTCATACTTGACGAGTTTGACGAGTTTATCACCCTGCAGTATACTGACGGAAATCTGGAACGCTATTACTTATGTAATCTGCCCTATGTACCCATTCATGGGCTAAGAAAAAAGGAAGTAGCCGAAGGTGACAGGCTTAAAAATTTTCAGTTTTTATATTACCGGTTAGCTAAACTTTCCGATAAGGATCCGGATCTTATTTCCTACATGATTGAAAAACCGTCAGGAGATAAGAAAAAGTATGTTAACCTGCCCGTTGCATTACAATATCCAAATAATTATGCAACTATTAAACACTACAAAGACACAGTTGGTGTTATAAAAAATAAAGGAAACTTCCTTGGAACCAGCAGGAATATGCGTGAAAGCGCAGGTTCAGTGATGGCTGGTATTGTTCCATTTTATAAATTCCCGGTTACAGGCAACCCAAGCAACTTAAGTGCGAACGAGTTTTGTAAAAGCGTGCTGAAATACAGCAATGAGGCACTGACCAGCTGGCAAAGGATAAAATCTGCAGGTCTGGCGGGTAAACCAGTAGAAACAGAACAGGAATGGTGTCATTTACTCGGACATGGGGATGGTGGTGACGAACGCGTCGGAAATTTTGTTTGCGGAAGTTACGATTGTAATACCGAACAACTGGCAATAGAAACCGGTCAGCGGCTTACCACACAAGCGAGTGCAAACAGAAATCTGTATATGCTGAAATCCTCTGCCTATCTCTTAGATGATCGCTCAATGAAAGTGATTGAACCCCAAAAAACATATTTAGGCACAACTATTTTGTCCGTACTTAAAAAAGCATATAACGGTGTTATTCCGGTGGCCTCAAAGGAACAAAATGAAGAAGATGTAAAAAATACTGCCCTAAATGCACCTGTAGTTTCATTTATACGCTACAAAATCTTTAAAAGAACTAAAAATAAAGATAACACCTATACCCCTTTTGTAAAAGTATTCGATTATGTTTTCGAGGGACAAAGTGAATTCTTCGATGTCAACCAATTCAATATTATTTCAAAGACCGTATCCTATGTATTAAATAAGGAAGCATTCTGGAAAGACTTTTATAATTTCTTTTATTAACCCTGTGGATTAACCAACTATAAAATGCCGAATACTGATACAATAGTTTCATTTGCCGAAATTGCCCGACAAATACAATCGAAACAGGATATCGATATATCCGAAAGCCTGATAGGCACCCACGCATTGAATAGCTTTCAGCGGGAACTGCTCATAAAAGACGGTACTTTACAAAACTGTGAATCCCTCTACCAGAGCGATGATTGCATATACCTATCCGGGACTGTTAAGAATCTACTTTCGTACCCGGATGTGAAAGTCAACATACTGATATTTGATACCGGCAAAACCGGTAAAATAAAAAGGAATGTATTGGGATTTTTTAATTTCCCTTCATTCCTTACCCCGGACCTTCTCCTGCAACAATTTACTTCGGTAAAAAATGTACAGGATATTTTTGCCAGTGGAAAATCCTCTTTCCTTACTGCCAAGTTCAGTGATGCCCTCAAACCTGTTCTGCTTTATTCATCAACAGACAGTCTACCGGCTTTTACGAATTATCCTGAAGAGCTCAATAAAATTATGCCCTGGGCAAAAGTAAAAGCTGGCATCACCTGTAAGATTGATGCAAGTCTTGATACAAGCATTGCATCTATAGTTAGTATGTTATCCATACCCACATCGATGGGCATGGAGCTAAACATTCTCAGGGATCAAAACAAATTATCTCTGGCCTACCCCTTAGATGTTTCCAAAAAATTCGGCCCGTTCAGCCTTGGTATTAAAGACTTTCGTGTAATCTATAATTTGTCTCAACTTGGCAAAACAATCCCCTTTGCCGGTGTATCTGGTCATATTGATTTCGGAATCGGATCGTCGGATGTATTTGCCTACGTGGATATCACGAAGAAAGAATTCCGCTTCCGGGCGGAAGACATTCATTTTTCACTGGATTCACTGGATTCATTTACCAACGACTTTGCTGGTGGATCAATAAGTGATTTAATGCCTGGTTCCATTGCTGATTACGGTACCTTTTTCGCTACATATTTCCAGGCGGTTATTTCATTGAAAGACGGTCATATCAAACAAACCGAATTTCAGTTAACAACAGAAAAACCTATCAATTTCATTGATGGTGCTATTGCCCTTACTCCTTATTTTAATTTCAATGTACAGGAGCCTTTTAATAAGGATGAACGGGATACAAGTATAGAGTTCGGCGGGGAATGGCAATTAGGAACATCCTTTTTCGACCTGGTAGTTTTACCTGATTTCTCAGGACCCAAAACTGATTTTAATATCTCAGGTTCCTTACGTCCGGGCAATGTGTTAGATATAGGTGCGCTGACTGATAAAATCATTGGAAAGGATATCATTCCATCAGGACTCGCTATTGCAGATTTGGAATTTGAAGCATCGGTTAATAAGAAGAGCCTCGACATTTCTCTTGATGTTTTATCTGACTGGGAATTAAAACTCGGCGGTGCCACATTTGCTATACAGGAAGTTGATCTGGCATTAGTTTATGCAGATAAACATGTCAAAGAATGTTCAGTACACGGAAGAGTGGAACTATTTAGTCTCGGTTTAGACATTTCGGGAGAGTATGATAAAGAACAGGGATGGGTTATTTCAGGAGGATTAGCTCCTGATGAACGCCTTGTCATCAGTACATTACTGGTAAATATTATTAGCACCTTCCAAAGTACTAAGTCGACCGACCTTATGGATAGCGTTAAGCTACTCCTGGGCGACATGACCGTCAGAAGCCTGATAATTGTATATGCTGTTAATCAAAGTTCTCTTTCTGTATTTGTGGAACTTGATAACGTATTAAGCTTTCCATGTTTATCTATTAACAAGGTAATTGCAAAAGTTGATGTTACCGATAGTGTACTCACCGGGAATTGCCTGGTGAACCTGACTATCGGCGGAGTGGATATTTTTCTTAACACAGAAAAAAAGAAAGATGGATTGATCTTTACCGGCGGACTACCTGCTAACACTACCCTTCCCGCCGGTAAATTAATGGACGACCTGTTTTCAAAGTTTACCGGTGCGGGATTACCGGAATTTCTTTCAGGTATAGAGGTAACTGCTCTTAACATACTCTACAATACAGCCACCAAAGATTATGCTTTCAGTATTAAAGGAACAATGAAAATCGGTTCAAGTAAACCGGTAATTTCTTTTGATACCAGCATGATCCACGGTAAAGATGAATCCTATACAAAAAAGATAAATGCAGTTATAGTAGCCAATACCAGCCTTGCGGATATGGCTGAATCATTTGGATTCAATGGATCTGCCCTACCCGGAATTCTAAAAGGCCTGATTTTCTCAGGTATCAATTTCTCTTATGATAGTACTATCGGCATCACCAAATATTCCGGTGGTGGTGAGATAAATATTGAAGGACAAACAGTGCAATTGAAGCTGGATGTTAACCAGTCAAAAAAGACAGCTGCTTACTCAGGTAATTTCACATGGTTACCTGATACAGGAAATAAAAATAGCGGATTAGACTTTCAACTGAAATCTGTAAAAGACAGTTCTTCATCCTCTCTTGATTTATCCCTTGTATTTACTATTAAAGGTGTAAAGATTGATTTAAAAGCCAGTTCTTCCGAAAAAGAAGAAAAAGGTGTAAAAATATCCAATAAACAATTTAAAGGCAGTACCAGTAATCTGAACTTATCTGTTACTGATGTATTGGATGATTTGCTCAAATATATTTATCCGGATTATAAAGACGTCATTCCTGCTGCTTTCATTCCCGATATTATTATAAAGGATGTATTTATTACTTATGATGGTAGCATTAAGCAGACAAATTTAGCTGCGATTGTTACTGTCAGCGGTAAAGAGATAAAAATCTTCTTCCAATATCAATCAAAAAGTGATTCAGTTCCCGAGAGCCGTTATGCCTTTGGCATAGAGGCTGATATAGCAAGCCTGGATGGCATGCCTCTCATCGGTTCAGAGTTAAAAGATGTTAGTCTTAAGAACACTGGTTTTGCTTATACTTCCGGCGCGGGCGAATTCTTTATTCCGGCAATAACTACTTCGGCGGGCAAGAGTAATCTAGTCATTCCAAAAGCCGGTAAAAAATTCAGTAAAGGCTTTAACCTGATAGGAGAAATCAATATACCGGGGCAGCAACCTTTTCAATTAACACTGCCTCCCAAAGGTTTGAAGGCGTCTGTCCCTGCCACATTATCCGCAGCTGATTCAGAAGCCACCGTAAAATGGTTCGACATTGGTAAAAAGCTGGGACCAGTTACGGTAGGTAAACTTGGATTTGCCTACAACCTTCGTAACAGCAAAAAAATATCCTTACTTATAGATGGCAATGTAGCTGCTGGTGGCCTGGATCTAAGCCTGAATGGAATGGGCGTAAGCATTCTTCCCGGCGATTTATTCAAGGGGAATACAGACTCTTTATCATTCGAATTATCAGGAATAGGACTCAAATTCGAAAAAGGACCGGTTGAAATCAGTGCGTCATTTATACGTACTACGCAAAAAGTGAACGGCGCAGATATAGATGTATATAACGGGGGCGTAATTCTTAAAATGAAGCAATTCATGATTACCGGCATAGGCTCTTATGCTAAAGTGGGTAACAATGCATCGCTCTTCATTTACGGATTATATGAGGGGAATATCGGCGGACCAAGCTTCTTTTTTGTAACCGGTATTGCTGCGGGTTTTGGTTACAACAGAAGAGTTAACATCCCTTCAATTAACGAAGTACACAAATTCCCACTGGTTGCTATGGCAATGCAACCGGATAAGTCAAAGGGAATCATTGATATTCTGAAAGATCTTGAAACAAAAGACAGTACCGGAAAGTTGCCGATAGAAATTGCGATGGGCGAATACTGGCTGGCAGTAGGTATTAAGTTTACTTCTTTTAAGATCGTAGAATCGTTTGTTCTGCTTACTGTAAATTTTGGGACCGATGTGGAGTTTGCAATACTTGGATTATCAAGACTGAAATGGCCGGAGAAAAGTATTGCACCATCACCGATTGTCTATATTGAATTAGCCGTATTGGCACATTTTGGCCCCGGTAGCGACGTTATTTCTGTAGAAGCTATCATCACCCCAAATTCGTATTTATTTTCAAAAGACTGTACCCTTACAGGCGGTTTTGCTTTTTACACCTGGATATCCGGCCGGCATGAAGGAGATTTTGTTGTTACACTTGGTGGTTATCATCCAAAATTCAAGAAACCGGATCATTATCCAACCGTCCCCAGACTCGCCATAGCATGGAAAGTAAGTGATGTATTATCTATCAGGGGTGAAATGTATTATGCGTTAACGCCAACGGCAATTATGGCCGGTGGTAGAATGGAAGTTCTTTTTCAGATCCCTGTTCTCAGCGCATCCCTCACCATATGGGCAGATATGCTGATATCCTGGTCGCCTTTCCAGTATTATATAGATATGGGTATTTGTGTAAAGATTGATGCACATATAAGCATTTCATTTATCAGTATTCATTTCTGCCTGGAAATGGATGCGGAGCTACACATATGGGGACCACCATTTGCCGGGGAAGCTTATGTTGACTGGACCATTTTCTCATTTACCATACCATTTGGTGCTTCAGATAAAACACTGCCCGCTCCCCTGGAATGGAAACAGTTTGCGGGTACTTATATCCCGCCAAATCCGGTTAATACCGTTATCAACAAGGGAATTATCAAACAGGTAAAAGACCCTGCGGATAATCAGAAAATAAAGTATACAATCATTAATCCTCATGAACTGGAATTAACTATTGATTCTCTTATTCCTGCTACCTCCTTATTAGTCAACGGGGCAGAAGCTGATGATACAATTCCAATGCGATCCGGTACAGGCAATACGATTCTCAAAAATGGTATTGCTGTAAACAACACCTATGCGGAAAGGAAAAAAGAACTGGGTATCCGGCCCTGCGGTCTTAGCGGAAATGATGGACTGGATTTCAGTCTGAATGTGACGGTTACACTCGGTAAGGTTGAACAAATGATGAGTGTATCCTGCATAGCAAAAGGCGCTACGGATGCACTCTGGGGAAGTGAAATCAGTACATCCGGGAACCAGAATCCCGGCACTTCCAAAGTGATTGAGAATGTATTATCCGGCCTTACGCTCCGTCCACCTGCCAAACAAAATGTTTCCAGTATCCGGGAGCTTGATTTTTCTCAATTGTTTGATATGTCTGGTACTATGTTCGTCTGGAACCAGCAAATGGCTGAAACTGCGCGGGCCTATCATTCATACGATGTATTTGAAACGATCCAGGCTACATATGTAAAAGATGCGGTTACAAAAGAAAGAAACCGCTTGATGGAAATGCTGAGTATGGTTACGGGAGAAGTATTTCAGACAGACGTAACCGATATGAATACCATTATGACTGGGCCACAGGTTTATTTTAAAGCGCCACCTGTACTTTGCCAGGCCGGACAAATACCTCAATATCCAACCGATACACAATAAAATCATTTGCTTGACATGCCAACAACGGATATAATAGAAAAAACACAGCTGATACAATGCTTCACACCTTCTATGGTGGCAGGGGAATATAATCTGGCTATTACACATACAGTAACAACACCCAAATCTGTTGATAGTAAATACCTGCCGCCGAAAGGGCCAGTTGCCCAGGCATCTTTGAATTTTAATATTGATGCTGCACGATTCGTACTTAACCCGGCGGACATTTATTCCGTATATCCACCGGCAGGACAGTCAGGTAATTTCTCAGAATCCCTGCCGCATATTGTTTTCACAAGGCGCACGCTTCCCTGGGAAAGAACAGTGGATGGGAAACCACCGGTGTTCCAACGTGCTGCGGAAGAAGAACCCAAAGCTGCACCCCGAGATCCTATTTACAGTCAGCCGGTTCCCTGGATGGCAGTCCTTCTTTTTGAAGAGGCCGAAAATCCGGTTATCGTTAACCGAAAGATAGCAGATCTGATTGCTCCGGGTACGGCTATACTGGGGCCCGCTATTAATGGTAAAAATGATGCGCTTAAACTGATGGAATGGGAAGATGCTGCCGATAGTTGCAATACCATTGATATTCCCACTGAGAAATTTTCTGAATACATACCCAAGCTTAGCGCGGCTTCTTTACTGGCACATTCTAAGAAAGTCCGTATCACCAATAAAGATAAAAATGGAATCGTTGATCTTGATGATAAAGATGCGGGCACTGCATTGTTTTCCGTAATAGTCGGGAACAGACTGCCCGCAGGAAATCAAATGAATACAGCTGTCCTTGTTTCCCTGGAAGGCTTCCAGGATTATATTGCAACAGATAAATCCAAGCCGGCATCAAAAGCAATTCCGAAAGAACAAAAGATCGTTAGGATGGTTGCTTTGGCTAGCTGGAGTTTTCATAATTCAGGCGATGCTTCTTTCACTACACTTATAAAGGACCTGTCAATAAAACCATTACAGATCCTTGATACAAAAATTGATGCTGCTCTTTCCAAATATCTGAATACAGGATATACTGCCGTAGAATACCTGACAAGAGCAGGAGCAAAAACAGTTTCATGGTATCATGGTCCATTTGTTCCGCATTTAACTTACCAACCGTCAACAGCCATTTCCTTTTCTTCATCGGATGCTTCTTTGCGCTACGATACCACCACTGGTATGATGGATATTTCATTTGCCGCAGCCTGGCAGTTGGGTAGAATGCTTGGCTTGGAAAGTCAGGCGTTTGCAAAAGCTATACAGGCATGGCGGATCTCTGTGAAACAGGCACAGATCCGGGAAAAGAAAGTGGATGCTATTAATAAACTTATTGATGAATATCCTGGAGACTCCCCAAAGGACAAAGTAATCAGTTATCTGAAAGATGCTCCGCCGGAACAGAAAACAACGACAAAAATTAATGATACAAATACAAATGTCCCAAAAGATGTACAGGAATTTTTGGGCAAGCTGTTTTGTTTAAAAGGAATTCCTTTTAAGTACCTGGTACCCGGTGAAATGTTTCTGGAAAAAGAATCTCTTGCTTTTTTCTATGTTGATTCTAACTGGATATCCGCTTTAATGGATGGCGCGCTAAGTATCGGGCGGAGCAACAGATCGCAGTTAATTATAGATCAGGCAATGGCTGGCAATTTTTTACCTGCGGAATACAATGTTCAGAAAAAAGCTTCTGTAGATGGTAAAGATTTTATGTTACTGAATGTGACAGGTTTCCTGTTACGTTCAGATCTTATTTCAGGCTGGCGCGGTATAGAGATAGAGGCGTATGACAATAGCAACCAACTATTACCGGCTTTCCGTTTCGAACGTATTGATGAAGATATTTTCCTTGGTGTATTCAATGGTACTGTGGCCAGGATCGTTATCACACAGCCATATGAAGGGCTCCATTTCGGAATAAAAATAAATAATGGTGAGTGGGAGAAAAATTTAAAAACAGATGATGGCAAAGGAGGAATAGTCATTAACCCTTCTTTGAATGTAAACAAAGAACTGAACGGACTGATTAATAAGAACAGAATAATGGATGTTAGTGGTCTTGCGGCTTCAATGAAACAACATTTATCCACCGACGTTTTCACCTCTGCAGAATTTGCGTTCCAGATGGTGGACAGTCCTGTGAAACATACCTTAACGATAAAACTATCCTGATAAATGAGCGCTAATCGTACACTTCTTGTACCTATGTTTGCTGAGGCACTTGTTGTTTCGGAAAATAAAAATATAACATACGCCGACGTAAGGCCAAAGCTCGCTTTCTTTGATCAGAGCATTCTCGGAGATAATATCCAGGCTGATGGGAAGCCACTTCCGCCTCCCGAAAATGGAATTCATATTCACTGGAACCTGCCAAAGGCATTGAAACATTCTTTTGTTGATGAGAAAACGGATGCCGACATGGATTTTCCATATGCTCCTAACAGATGGATGGTGATAAGATATAGTTCGGATAATGGAATTGATAATATTCCGGCTAAAGCGTGGATCATTGAAAGTGATTATGTCAACGATATAGATAACATAGATCTCAGTGTGGCAGATCCTAATTTTATATCACTGAAGAATCAGCAATTGGGAGTTCAGAAGATAGGACGATGCCTGCCATATACACCCGGTTATAAAAACACACGTACATCTTCACCTTATCTTACGGCTGTTACCGCGGGTAACCCTTACTTTTCCGCTTTTTATCCGGGATGCCGGAATGTATTCGGATTTTATGATGACATGAAAGATGAGAAGGGCAATCTTTTGACCAGCGGCTCTTTCACTTATGTGGTAACCGGTTGGTATGATGATCCTGAAACAGATCCTTTATTCCCTTTGCCATTTACTGATGCGTTGACCAACGAGCAGAAAATGCAGCTAAAAAAACATAACTGGTTTTCAGATAAATGGAAATATAGTGGCGATAGTTATCCTGAGCAATCCCTCTTTCATGCTGCTGTACACAGTGTTACATGGGCTCCCAATATGCCAGGCGGTGTTCCCTCCGGCCCGGTAAATTTTGCTGCCGGTAGTACGGCTGCTGAAGCATTCAGTAGTAGTGTTGTACAGACTGACGGCTCTCCTAAAGAATTGATGGAAGAATTGCTGAACGCATTACAGTACCAGTTACTGGAAGATGATCACAACCCCGCTTCTATCGAAAGAATAAAAGAAGAAACGCATAGCCGTGGTTTTCATTCGAAAAAAGGAGGTTTTCTGTGGGAGATCAGCAGGTGTGAATCCGACCACGAACTGGGAGAAAAAGATACTGCTTCCAAACAATTCCCCGATGTTCCGGGAATCAGTGATATGCTGCAGGCATTAAATAAAAATCAAAACCTGCTTAACCAGCAACAGTATGAGTTGTCTCGCTGGCAACAGGAATATTATTCATTATGGTATAAGCAGGCGCTCAATACCATCAAAAATTTCAAACAGGATCTTGCTTTTTCAACTACGAAAGAAAATCTGTTAGCGAAAATAAGTGAGACAAATACATTGATATCTCAACTGACAAATGATGTGAACGTTGCTAAAAAGCAAATAAACAGCCTTGCTCCTTTTAGTAAACAGCCTGCGGAGTTTTTATTAAAGCAGATAGAATCACCCGTCTACTGGGAAGCTAATGACCCTGTATTGCTATTCTGGGGAAACGGGACTGGTGATGTAAATAAATACAACCTTTCTTCATCAGGTCAGGAAATAAACTGCCGGACCATTGACCAGCTTCCTGGCGAATTAAATGTTACCATTGAAGATGCACTGACCGTTAACGTAAAAATCCCTTCCAGTCAGGATACATTTAAATCCACATTGCTTAACAGCATTGAGGGCATTGAAATACCGGCTGCAGAGATCCTGGCCATCTGCCGGGAAGCCATGCTTTTTGATCAGTCTTTTTCTACAGATCTGGCACTGGTTGCCTATAATATTGCGGGCATAGGGAAAGGGAAAGACAAAAAGAATCCATCCATTATAGACTTTGGAAAAACTATTGCGAATTTACAGGCAAGTCTTTTACAGACGGAAGAAACGTTATCTTTTTCGATCGTAAAGTGGCAGCAGGCATGGTCCCCCTTGTTCTTATCCTGGCAGGTTGCATTTTATCCGGCGTTCAACGATATTAAATCGCTCGACCTTACCGATCATCCCGACTGGGAGCTGGAGGATTACCTGTTTTACAAAACCAATAAGGCAACTACTCCTGCATCACCCTATCTTTTTAACTCCATTACGCCTTTTTCAAATGCGGTGTTTGCTAATTTAAAACGATTAGTGCCCGATATTAAAAAGTATGACGGACAACATTTAATTGCACAGTCATTAAGCGGCTTTCATAAATATCTGTTAATGCAGCAGCCAGATCTTCAGTTTCCACCACTGAAGTATCGTCCTGATAAAATGTATAATTTCGATTCGGACTATGTGATCGATCAGCAGGAACTGACTACAATAGGATCGCATGGATACAGGCTTGGATCCAATCCGGGACAACCATCAGATCGGGCTAAAAAGTTCTTCCCCTTACGCGCCGGGCAGATGGAAATGATAAATCTTTCCATCATTGATGCATTCGGGCAGGTAAAAAAGGTTCTGATAAGCGGAGATCCGAAAAACCCTGTAGCCGCTACATCGGGCCAGCTTTCTCCCGTTCCGGGAATAAAACTACTACAGAACCGTGTATCACTTGCGCCAAGAATCGTACAACCATCGAGGATAGTATTTAACTGGCTGGATGATAAAGATGAAATAATCTATCCCGGAAGTCATGGCAACATTAATCCTGTTTTTGGATGGGTAGTGCCGAATCTTTTCGATAAAAGTCTGATGGTTTATGATGAGGATGGCGTTGAAGTATTGATTCTCCAGTTGATTACTGATCCCAAAAACAAAGGTGGAATCGGGCTTACTAAAAAACCGTTCCCCGGCTACGATGCAATACCGGCTTTGGGCAACAACAAACATCTATCAGCTTTTATAGATTCCGTAAGCACTGCTACCGCAGTAGCTGGCCTTATTGATCTTGCTATAAAAGTTAACCTTAATGTATCCGGATCAGCGGCATTACAAAATAACAATAGCTCATTAATTGCAGGCCAACCCCTTGCTTTGGCAAGAGCTGGTGTGGGTGTTGAATCTATGGGTTTCCCTTTTAATGACCAGGGCTGGGGGAAGGAACACACTGGGGATTCGGGAGATATAACCAGTGTTACTTTCCCTTTATACATGGGTGATTTTAATCGTGACAAAGATGGATTAGTTGGGTATCTTCTTGAAGGAGATACTAAGCCGTATTTCAGAACTTGTATCAATGCTCCGGATTTTATTAATAATACAGATCCCTATTATAAAAAGAATGCGGCTGTGGGTGTATCACTGAATCAGCCGGCAAAAACGATGACACTGCTGCTGGATCCATCTGCGGGAATTCACATCAGTTCCGGAATACTACCTACTCAATACAGGGAGCTGCATCCATATAAGATGGGTGAGATTCTATCCAGACTAAACACAAGTTTTATGACAGCACCGTTTCTTGCCGAGAAGGTGAGTCCCGGTATTCCCGTTCCATCTGCAATCGGTGCCAATTGGAAATGGGTGCACAAAACAACTGTTTCTACCTGGGAACCTGAATCTATAATACAGGCTAAAAAAGATCAGCCTGACAGGTTTGCGCCAATACAAGCTTATGAAGGATGGTTAAAATTTAAAAACACTACAGACTCTGGGCCTTTATCTACTAAACTTACATTTATGCCTGATATAAAAGTGCAAACTACTCCGGTAAATACCGCGGTACTTGTAACTGAGAACAAACCGGTTGATATTGAATTCCAAATATTTGCTCCTCCGGGTGGAACAATAGCGCTGGCAGGTACTATTGAAATTGATTTGCTTCAAACAATTATCAAGGATTCTGATTGGGCATCTCTGCAGGTTGAAGTATACGGACTGGTTCCTGGTAAAGACAGTTCCAGCCAGATTCCCATTGCGTTATTTAATGTGGGGAAAAGTCCGGGGAAATTATCACACACGCTCAGTAAAAAAGTACGTTTTTCATTAAGTGTGATGATCATAAAAATACAGAAGGCCATCTGTCTTCCTTCTATTCCCCTGCCCTCCTATTCTTTACAGGTGAGTTATTTCGATAATCAGAATCCAAAAAATGTAACCATACCCGTTAATGTGGTGAAACAGGAGGATCTGGATATTAATTTCCAGGCAGATCCGCAGGTGCTGAGAAGTGGTGATAGTACTACATTCAGTTGGGCATTTAAAGATAAAAATATGGATACACGTGATTGTACATTCTCCATATTTGATGTTAGCAATGGGAAGGAAATTTTAGTGGAGGACCATACATCTTCATATTCAACTTCTGTGAGTACCGGCGATCATACTTATAAATTAACAGTAACTAAAAATGGGATCAGTAAAACGAAATCTTTATTGGTCCGCGCATTAAATACACAAACAACTGGTTATATCAGGGGGCCAAGGTTTGAGACTGAAACACTATGTAATATTTGCGTGTCGAAAGATGAGAGCATGCTGTTTGGTTTAACGACCTTGAAAGCGGGCAATGGAATAGGTTCCATTTATTATTCTGCGGATGGTTTTTCGGATGTGTGGACAGAAATAAAACTACTGACCGGCGAGATAACAAAACTAAACGACTTCATGACTTCTCCCCTTATTCATTTGCGGGGAGCTGGTGATACTTTTGGGAAACTGGTTTTCTGTGGAGGAAGTTATTCCGTGCTTACTATGACCTCTTCCCGAACAGCTATTGTGGACCTGGACAGCGGACTGATTAGCGTACAGGATAATAGCTGGACTGCCCGCATGGCTCATAGTTGTGCAATATTCAATCATGATGGAGAGGATAAAATATTCCTTATGGGAGGTTTGGATGAATATGGTAATGCACTGCAGGATATGTGGGTTTCTTCTGATGGATTTAAGTGGGATAATCTTGATGCGTCAGGAATGATTAATACGTTGCCTGACCCGGCCGCAATGCCGTGGAAGGCCAGATGTTTCTTTGGTACAACTGTGGAACGTGAGCATAACACCAAAGCCAAAAAAGCTTTATGGATCGGCGGTGGATTTTCTGAAGAGGGCGGCAGTGCTGTGAGTGATATCTGGAAGTTTGAATCTAAAGGTTGGAAACCTATTATACAATCCAATGATCAGCCACTTCTTTTTCCTGAACCTTATATGAACACAGCCCTGGTGTTCCTTGGAAAAGATACAAAGAAAACCACTGGTGTTAATTGCCTGGGGGTTGCCGCCACAGCGGGCAGAACTCCCTTTTTAAAATCAGTTGATTTAGATGTTAGTGGTAAATATATTCCTATTGACAAGGGAATACCGTTTAGTGACATGAACGATGCTCCTTTCAATAAAATAATTCCGTTTTACTATAAAAACTGCCTGTGGTTCATGGCAATGGCATATCTGGGCGCTGACGGTGTTGAATACACGGGCGTGCTGAGCTGGTACATAGCAAAACCTGGTTCTGTCGTAATACAAACCGATAGAGTTTCGGTTGATGTTCAGTAAACTTATTTACGCTTTAAAAATCTTGATATGTCAATTATAGAGCTTGTTTGTCTTAAAGTAGCTATCTGTATTATTTATATAGCTCTTTCATCACGGGTAAATGCACAAAATTTTACAACCATCTTACCGGATATAGCGGTGAATGCCAGGGCTCAGGGTGATGGCAGAGGAGATGTGAACCTGGAGATAAAGGCAGATCCCAATGGTAAAGAATCTGTGCGATCATTGTTTAAATTCGGATTGGGTGCATTGCCAGACAATGCCAGGGTTAGTTCATTACAACTGCGTTTGTATGTTCAGAAGAAAACGGATACACTAAGTTCTTCGCACCAGACTGTCACTGTTTTACGAAGTCTTTCTTCCAATTGGAAAATCAGTGACGCCACATGGAACAACCCGGTATTTGATACTACAAAAAAGATCGGTATGTTCCCGATTGTTTCAACAACGAGTATCGCGAATATCAAATTGGCCATTCCTGCCAAAGCCAGTGCGGTAACTGATTTCTTAACAACAGCAGATACCAGTTTGTCGCTCGCGGCCCGCTCGCCACAACAAAGCCAGGATAACTTTTTTTATTCGGACAAACCCGAAAGTTTTGGTACGCAGTATTCAAAGAAGCCCAAACTGATTGTTCAATATGCTGTGAACCTTTATCCCAAACTTTCGGATTGGTCACAATTGCGGAATGATGGCCAACACAGCGGGTATACACGTTGGATGTCCAATACATCAGAATCTGCGGCAAACATAATCCCTCTTTATCACCCCGACAAAGGCTTCATCAGCGGGTCCGATCCTCTTGGTGCCATGTTAATATATAATGGCAATCCTGTCATCTTCACGCGTGATTCAACGAATAAAGAACCTATACGTGCTGTTCAACTGGATGCTGCCGGTAAAATTCTATGGAGTGTTCCAATGGCTGAGATCAATAAGTTTTGTCCGCTCATTGATGAAAAAGGCCGGATGTATTGCATTACAACTAACCGGTTGATTGTACTAGATCTTGCTAACTCTGGCAACAAACTTTTTGATGTTCCACTCGCGAGTCTGTTAGGTAGCGATGTTGGTGCTGTTATAAATACGCCGACGCTGGGTTACGATGGTATGCTTTATCTGCCCGCCAGCAATGCTGTTGTTGCCCTTACGCCGTTTCCCAAATTCAAAACACTCTGGCGCTATCCGATTAACAGGGATAATGAATGGACTGGCCCGGTATCTCTGAGTAACAATGAAAGAAATGCATTCTTTATAAAAGTGAATCAAAATTATGGCCAGTTAATAGTGCTTGATAATTCTGATGGTACTCCGCTTGACTCATCTTCCCAAAATCATCTGAAAACGTATGTGTATGATCAATATACTCATTATATACCTGCACCAGTGGTGGCTAATGATTCAAGTGTATTTGTGTTGAACGGATTTGATAACAGTAATGAATTATTTTGTTTCAGATGGTCGTACAATAAACACAGATTGTCTCTTCTGGAAGATATTACTTCGGGGCAAACCGTGAATACAGGAATTTCTCAACCGGTTGTGGATACACGGGGTAATGCCTGGTTTGTTTTGAATAAACACATGACTCGTTATAGTCTTACGGACAGGTCAAGCATTTATAACACCGATCAATCTCTGGACAATGCATCTCTACTGGTAACCAATGATTCATTACAGGTTTTCGCTCTTGATGCGGTAAACAATCTGGTGGCAGGATTCAGTACACGTGATCAACTGATAAAGAAAACTTTTGTCTCAACGTCCGGAGCACAATTTAACTTCAAAAAGAACCTGGCTCTTGCTCCCAATGGTACGCTGTATAATGTTAATAATAATTATCTGATGGCCATCAAAGCGGCTAAGGTCGATGTTGAGGTACTTAACTTATCAGAAGTTAAAAACAATACGCTTTACAGGGCAAATACACTGATTAACATGAGTGGTACTGTTATTAATACCACCAACGCGGTGATCTATTCAGGAGGAGGCATTGCTTTCAAAAATGGCTTTAGAGTTGAGCAGGGAGCAAAATTATCTTTTCAATCGGGCTTTTAATGAACAATGAATTTCTCCCTTTACTTTATCGTCAAACTATAAAATCATCTACTAAACATTCTATATGAATCATTCAATTATAGTATCCTTACACCGTAAGCCAATCCTGGTTATTTTAATAATGTTGTTTATTTGCTCTTTGAGCAACCCCGTATTTTCACAGGATCCCCTATTCATTGACCCGAATGGAAACGTAGGGGTAGGCACTAATAAACCATTGTCAAAATTTCATGTGATTGGCAATGCACAGATCGATGGTAATTTGAGTGTAAAGGGGCTATTGTATTTAAATGGTTCAGCAACATCAGTGCCCAATGTGCAGGGAACTTATTTTTTATGGAACCGTACCTGTCCTACTGGTCCATGTCTTGGAGCTACCAGCTTCATTAATCATCAAGGGGGTGGTTCCGGAGGATTTCAGTTCGAAAACACTCCAAACGGCAATGATATCACCACACTGATGACACTCTCCGGAAGCGGACTGCTTGGTATTGGTACCACTACGCCGGGATATAAAATCACACTGGCAGGTAGTGGTAACGTTTTTGGCGTTGATAACTCGGCTGTATTCGTTGCCAGGAATAAAGATGGTAATCCGGAACAATATCTCTGGCCACGCGGGAGTGATAATGTTACCTATTTCAATTATGGAGCAGGAGGCTTTAATATTAGAAACAACGCAAGTAATTCCACTATGTTTATGACAAACAGCAGTCAGGTTGGAATAGGCAATACCAGTCCATATGGCCCGTTGGATGTGAGCGGGAATATCTATACGAGTATTCATGGCAATCCGGGGAATGAACACGATGCTGTAAACAGAGGATCCAGGAGAATCGGGATGTCGCTTAACTCAGATTTTACCGGTATGGAACTGGTTACAGAAAAATGGGGATGCGGCAATGGTGGAATGATTAAATTTTTAACATGGGGTTGTGACCAGGCTTCAACCAGAGAGGTAATGCGGATTACTGAGGATGCAATGGTTGGTATCAATACCACCAATACTACAGCGCCTTTGACCGTAGGTAATACTATCACCAGAAGTTATGCTATCCAGGACCAGGTTAGCCAGATAGGCTACCAATGGAATCGCGATAGAGGCAACGATTTCATTTGGGGTTTAACAGGACGCAGTGGTGATAAGGCTAACTTTGATCTTTCCATCTACGCAGCTGGTGGTATTATGGGAAAGGCTCTTTATGCATTCTCGGATGTAAGGATCAAAAAAAATATGGTGATATCCAACTCAAAAAACGACCTGATATTACTCAACAAACTTAAAGTAACCGATTATCAATACAAGGATAATATCGCACATGGAACAAGTGTTTCCAAGGGATTTATTGCACAGGAAGTGGAGGCTATCTTCCCTGGTGCTGTGGGCAAACATGCAGATTTCTTACCGGATATTTTTACAATGGCTGATAAAGCAACTGTGAAAGGAAGTGAGCTTACAGTGAGTTTAAAAGCTCCACATAATATGGTAAGCGGAGATGTGGTAAGGCTGATGACTGATGGTACGAATCCAAAAGATGTTATTGTAAATGTTGTTGACGCTACAAGTTTTACTGTTGCAAACTGGAGCGGATCAACTGCTGCATTATTTGTGTATGGTAAAAAAGTGAGTGATTTCCGGACAGTCGATTACCAGCAAATATTCTCTCTTGGTATCAGTGCTATGCAGGAATTATCTCAGGAAATAACCTCTCTTAAAAAAGAAAATGCTGCCAATCAGAAACTGATAACAGACATTCAGGCGAGATTGCTGGCTCTTGAGAAAAAATAAATAGGATTCGCTTTGGATTCAGGTAGGTAATTACGGGCTGAATCCCCCGCTATTCCTGCCTTTCTTCTTATTTCCTGAGTACACCTTTAAATCTATTATTTAACTTAAAAGAGGCTGACCAAAATCCAATTTGGTCAGCCTCTATAATTTTTAAAACAATGTTGTTACCATAAACCTGTAGTGGTACACCAGAATGTGTTAGGCGGAATGGTAGCTGCCTTCATTTTCCTATCTGTTTTTTCACTCAGATTTGAAATTCTCAGTTTACTAATGTCTAATTTTTTCTTGATCTTCTTTTTCATAAAATCGGGTTAATTATGGGGAGAAAAATTGCCTACTCTTTTCTGAAGGTTTTCGGCTATCCCTTTAATTATAAAAGATTCTTGGGTCTCGGCTTTACAAGTTATATTAGGTAGATAACTTTAGTAGAAAACAGGTATACTCTAATTTACTGATTATTCTTGATCTAATTGTAAACTGGTTTAAAGAATAAATCTTCAGACATTTTTTCAACAAATCGCTTAGCTTTCATCTTTTACAGTCAGACTCACCTTTATCACAATGGAAGATACCTATCGCGGTAAGAGAATACGCTGGAGGAAACATAGAAAAGCAATCGAGTATCTTGTATTTATGCTAGTCTGTTAGCAATGTCCTTTGACTTCAAAATAAGACATAGTTTTTCCAGAAATTTATCAAGATCCTCTTTGGCTTTTAATCTGCCAAAAAACAGGCAATTCATGGTATGCTCATCAGCCATAATCTTTATTTTAAACTTTCTTTCAGGTGAAGTATTATAATGGCGGCGGAGAATAATATCCCCTCACTTAGAGAGTTGTATAACCATTCTCAGGTGTCTAAAGCTTGCGGGGTTATTTTCGATTTTGTATGTTTGGCACGTTATTAGGAGTATTCATTAAAACAGTTAG
This sequence comes from Chitinophaga sp. CF118, assembly GCF_900112615.1. Taxonomy (GTDB): domain Bacteria; phylum Bacteroidota; class Bacteroidia; order Chitinophagales; family Chitinophagaceae; genus Chitinophaga. The sequence continues at coordinate 34,942 of NZ_FOMK01000015.1, forward strand.
ATGAAAAAATTATACTTAATCCTTTGTATATCAGGGATGTTATTGGCAAGTGCCTGTTATGTAGTAAGACCGGTAGGGACTGCCGGTAACAGTGGAAAGGTTCCTCCTGGTCAGGCTAAAAAGGCTGCAGGGGCTAAATCGGCGAAGGCATTTGCACCCGGTCAGCAGAAAAAAAATTGAGCAAAATAAATAAAGGACTGAGGATCGTATCTATCAGAAATCCGAATGAAATAGGGCGTATCAGAGAATGATACGCCCGTTTTTTATTCAGGTTTTAGATGGCGATATTAGGGTACATCTAAATGGATAAAGCACTTTTGCTATTGGCAAGGCTTTTTGCAATCCCCATTTCCAATCCGGTTAATGCGGCCAGCCCTTTCAATCTCCCGATGGCAGAATATCCTGGATAGGTTACTTTCTTTAAATCATCGAGCATCTGATGCCCATGATCAGGCCGCATTGGAATAACATTATTTCTCCTCTTCATCAGTAACACTATTTCTTTTACAACGGCAAACATGTCTACACTGCCTTCCAGGTGATTGGATTCAAAAAAGTTGCCGGCCTCATCCTGCTGTGTATTCCGCAGGTGAATGAAATGAATATGATCTCCCAATCTTTGCACCATGCCAGGAAGGTCGTTTTCTTTTCTTACACCAAATGAACCGGTACAAAAACATAAGCCATTAGCGGGTGATGGTACCGCTTTCAAGAGTGCATTTACATCCTGTTCAGTGCTGAGAATGCGGGGAAGCCCCAGTATTGGGAATGGTGGATCATCGGGGTGGATGGCCATCTTCAATCCCATTTCTTCGGCGACAGGCGCTACCTGTTGCAAAAAATAATGCAGATGCTGTTGCAACTTTTCTGCATCTATTCCTTTGTAAGTTTCCAATGCTTCCAATACCTGCGGTGCAGTGAAGGCTTCCTTACTTCCCGGCAATCCCAGCAGTGCATTCCGGTACAATGCTGCTTTCTCGTCTGCCGACATATTCTGCAGCAACATAAAGGCCTCATTGATCTCCTGTGTGGTATAATCTCCTTCAGCACCGGGTCTTCTCAGTAAAAAAAGATCGAAGGCAATAAAAGCGTTACGCTCAAAGCGCAACGCTTTGCTGCCATCAGGCAGAATATAGGAAATGGTTGTACGTACCCAGTCAAGTACCGGCATAAAATTATAGGTCACTACTTTCAATCCACACTTTGCTACATTTAGCAGACTTTGCTTGTAGTTAGTTATATGTTGTAAATAATTACCGGATTGCCTTTTAATATCTTCACTTACTGGCAGGCTTTCAATAACTGTCCAGCTCATGCCGGTTGCAGCAATCATATCCTTGCGTTTGTTTATTTCTGCTACAGTCCATATTTCGCCTACAGGTATATGATGCAAAGCTGTGACAACACCTGTACATCCTGATTGTTTAATATCCCATAAGCTCACCGGATCGTCAGGACCAAACCAGCGCATTGTTTTCTCCATTAATATCATGGTACTACCGTTAATGATGTTTGATCCGTTTTGTCTGATGCAGTTCCTACCATAATAGTAAAGGTTCCTGGCTCTGTTATCCAGTTCATGTTTTTATCGTAAAATGATAATGCTTCCGCATCTATCGTAAAAGTTACTGTTTGTGATTGTCCGGGTTCCAGCGATATTTTCTTAAAGCCTTTCAACTCTTTTACAGGGCGGGGTACAGAGGAATAATCATCTCGTATATATAACTGTACTACTTCTTCTCCTTTAATACTACCGCTATTCTTTACATCGATACTTACCTTCACCTTTTCATTTGCTTTAATAGTTTTTGCTGATAAAGACAGATTACTATATGCAAAGGTTGTATAACTGAGGCCATGTCCGAATGCAAACAAAGGGCTGGCATCAAAACCTAAATTATATCCGCGACGGGCAGATGGTTTGTAATTGTAATAAGCGGGAATATGTCCTGTAGTTCTCGGGAAGGAAACCGGCAATTTTCCGCTTGGATTGATATCGCCGAACAGGGCATCTGCCATTGCATATCCGCCTTCTTGTCCCAGGTACCAGCACTGCATTACAGCAGGGACTGCATTTACCAGTTCTGATATACATAATGGCGGACCACTGTTTACAAATGCACAGGTAGGTTTATCAAGCGCTGTGATGGCTTTAATCAGTTCGTTCTGGCCGTTTAACAATTCCAGCGTGGGTAAGTCGCCCAGGTGATTGCTTGCCCAACCTTCGCGGCTCATACTTTCATTTTCTCCTACAAACAATACGACTACATCTGCCTGTTTTGCTACGGCTACTGCAGCAGCAATCTTGTCTGCATTATTGCTGGTGGCAAGACGAATAGTATCTGCAAACCAGTTGTTCTTATCTGTTAATGTTACTCCTTCTGCATATAAAATGTTCATCGTTTTACCATAACGTTCCTTAAGCGCCTGTAATGGTGAAATAGAAACACGGGGCTTTCCGGAATATCCACCCAGCAAACATTTATCTGCATTTGGTCCTATCAGTGCAATGGTTTTTACTTTGTTTTTATCCAGCGGTAAAAAGTGATTATCATTCTTCAGTAATACCATTGCTTCCTGCGCGGCTCTGTAAGCCACCGCTCTTTTCGACGGACTGCCAACAATAGTATCTGCTTTGTTAACATCTACATAAGGATTATCAAATAATCCTAACCGGAATTTGTTGACAAGGATTCTCATTACCGCGGTATCCAGTGCTGCCCTGGATATTTTTCCGCTGCTTACTGATTGTTGCAGATTTTTATATCCATCGGGATCCGGTGTTTCAATATCTATACCTGCATTAAAAGCCAGGGCACCAGCTTCATCGAGTGATGGTGTAACTTTATGCAACGTCTGTATATCCCTGATGGCATAATAATCGGATACTACAACTCCTGTGAACCCCCACTCCTTTCTCAGGATATCTTTTAGCAGATAACTGTTAATCGTTGCAGGTACTCCAAATACCTCATTATAACAAGCCATTACATTCATGGCTTTCGCTTCCTGGATACATGCTTTAAAAGGCTTAAAAAATACTTCACGTGCTGTTCTCTCATCAATATTACTTGGCGAAACATTGATCCCTCCTTCACTCTGACCATGAATACCAAAATGTTTTAACGTAGCGGCTACTTTATTCTCACCCAGGTAAAGACCGTCACCCTGATATGCTTTTATTTGTGCCACAGCCAAACGGGAAATCAGGTAAGGATCTTCACCCATTGTTTCCTCCGTTCTTCCCCAGCGCGGATCACGTACAATATCTATTACGGGGGCTAATACCTGCTGTCCTCCTCTTGCTCTTACTTCAGCTGCCACATTGGAATAAATATCCGTCATCAGGTTTTCATTCCATGTGCTGGCCAGGGCAATGGGAACGGGATAGTTGGTAGCATCCTGTGTTTGCTGACCATGCAACGATTCTTCATGCACCATAACGGGAATCCCTAACCGTGTTTTATCTATAAAAAAATGCTGGATCTTGTTGTACAATAATGCCTGCTCTTTGGGATGAAGTCCTTCGCTGTTCGGACCTCTCTTTTCATTCAGTCGTGCCAGTTCCCCTACTCCATCTTTCAATACTGTACTTGCCTTTGCCTCATCAAATTCTCCCTTTTCATTTAACAGTCTTGATTTCTCTGCCCACAAACATTGGGTTTGCATTACCTTTTCCTCCAATGTCATTCTTGAGAGCAAGTCCTTCGCTCTTTTATCGGGTGACAGTTGTTTGTTTTTATATGCAGGCTGCTGACTGTAGGAGAAATGGGTGCCCAGCAGAGCAATGGCTAATAAATAATATCTTCCTTTTTTCATAAATCAATAGTTCGGATTCTGATATTAAGATGAGGTAAATAATAAGAATTGTATTTAAAAAGGGCACTCAGAACTTTTGAGAAGCTCATATTGTTCTTCATTTAACTATTAGCAGCAGCCATCTTTGGATAATAACTCACTTTAATTAATTCATACTCAAAGCATAAATATGAGCTACCCTTCCATTCTGATAGTATTCGTGGAACCCTAAAATGTTTATTTAGTGGAATCGTATCAATCTTTCACAGAACGAATATAATATTTTTTCTAAAATACAACCGATTGTATTTTTCATGGAGCACATTTCTATTTTTAATATACAGGAAAAGCGGTTTTGTTAGATCAGATGAAGAAAAAGAAGTGATACAACAAGGTATGAGTGTATTACTCAATCCATCATAAAACATTGATTAACATTATTTTCCTATGCTTAAAATTAGTCATTCGCAGCTCCCTCCTTTAAAAAATCCTTATATTTAGATTATTTTTGCGACTTTTACGCAACCGATTGTAATTTAGCCAAGCCAATGTCCGTTATGAAGAAAACATTGCTTCTTTTGATGTTATTGCACTGTATACACAATTTACAGGCAGAAGATGGATATGAACTCTGGCTACGATACAAGCCAGTGGAGAATAAAGCGCTGCTGACAGCCTACCGGCAGGCTATCACAGCTGTACAGGTTTCAGGAAATTCAGCTACTACCGTTGTTATAAAAAAAGAATTAGCGCTGGGATTAAATGCATTGTTACAAACAACCATCCCTTTTGTAAGCACCCCTACAGGGAATACCCTTATTGCTGAACGTGGTTTATCGGAAAACTTAAAGGATCTTGGTACGGAAGGGTTCATTATCCGTTCAAAAACGATCAACGGAAAAAAGTGTACTATCATCACTGCGAATACAGATATCGGTGTGTTATACGGTGTATTTCATTTCCTTCGGTTATTACAAACAAGGCAATCTGTTCAATCGCTCGATATCGTTTCAACACCTCAAACCAAACTAAGATTACTGAACCACTGGGATAATCTGAACCGCTATGTGGAAAGAGGTTATGCGGGTATCTCCATCTGGAACTGGCATACTTTACCAGACTATATTGATACACGTTATATTGATTATGCCAGGTACAATGCATCCGTTGGGATCAATGGTACAGTCCTTAATAATGTAAATGCGAATGCAGAAATCCTTACCCCGGTTTATTTGCAGAAAGTAGCTGCGCTGGCAACAATATTCCGCCCCTATGGCATTAAAGTATATCTCAGTGCAAGGTTCAGTGCGCCTATGGAAATTGGTCATCTGAAAACTGCCGATCCCTTAAATGATACTGTACAACAATGGTGGCATGCGAAAGCTAAAGAGATTTACGCATTAATCCCAGACTTTGGAGGTTTCCTTGTAAAGGCTAACAGTGAAGGACAACCGGGCCCTCAGACTTACAATCGCAATCATGCTGATGGTGCTAATATGATGGCTGATGCTCTTGCTCCCTATGGTGGTATTGTAATATGGCGTGCATTTGTGTACGATGCAAAAGCCAGCGATCGCTTTAAACAGGCATACGATGAGTTTACTCCGCTGGATGGAAAGTTCAAAACAAATGTATTGGTACAGGTTAAAAACGGACCGATAGATTTTCAACCGAGAGAACCATTTTCTCCTTTGCTGGAGGCGATGCCGCATACGCCTCTCATGCTGGAATTTCAACTTACCCAGGAATACCTGGGCCAGGGTACTCACCTGGTTTATGAAGCTCCCTTATTTAAAGAAATACTGGAAGCGGATAATGGTATGGTGGAAAATGTAGTGAAGGGAATTGCGGCAGTGGCTAATACCGGTAATGAGCGCAACTGGACTGCTCATCCATTCGGACAGGCAAACTGGTATGCGCTGGGCCGGCTGGAATGGGATCATTCACTCAGCAGCTCCCAAATTGCGGACGAATGGATCAGGCAAACATTCAGCAACGAGCCCAAAGTAGTGAACTCCATTAAAGAGATTATGCTTTCTTCCCGCGAGGCTATCGTAAATTATATGACACCGCTGGGTCTTCATCATATTATGGGCAACGGTCATCATTACGGACCTGCGCCCTGGGGCTATAATACAGGAAGGGCTGACTGGAATCCGGTATATTATCATAAGGCAGATACCGCAGGTATCGGATTTGACAGGACCGGACTATTGCAATACAAACCATCGGTTCAACAATCGTATGCTGGCAACGAGCAATATTTATTGTGGTTCCATCATGTTAGCTGGTTACACAAAATGCATTCTGGTAGAAACTTATGGGAAGAACTTTGTTATAAGTATTACGCGGGAGTAGATACTGTGAAAGCTATGCAACAGAAATGGAATCAGTTGGAAGGATCTGTGGATGAAGAAAGATTCCGGCAGGTGAAAATGCTCCTGGCAATACAGGTTAAAGAAGCTATCTGGTGGAGGAATGCCTGCCTGTTATATTTTCAAACCTTTTCCAGACAGCCACTTCCTGCTAATTACGAACAACCTGATCATACACTTGAATATTATAAACAATTGAATTTCCCCTATGCACCGGGGAATTAATCTTATCTCAATATGCACAAAAGAGTAGCTATAGTAACAGGTGGAGGTTCCGGTATTGGACTGGCTATTGCGGAAAAGTTCACATCAAATGGTATTCTCACTGTTATTGTGGGTCGTGATGAAAACAAACTGAATGCGGCAAAGTCACAATTGGGAGACCTTTGTTTTCCTATCAGTCATGATGTCAGCAACCTCTCCACTATCCCTGTCCTCATTGAAAAAGTAATTCAACAGTTCGGGCAAATTGATATCCTGGTAAACAATGCTGGGATCAATATGAAGAAGGATTTTACTACTATCACTGATGAGGAATTCCAACAGGTAATTACTACCAACCTATGTTCGGTATTTGCGATTTCCAGGGAAGTAGTAAAACATATGCTTATTAAAGGCAGTGGCAGCATTATCAATATCAGTTCTATGGCTGCGCAATACGGTATACCACGGGTAATTGCCTATAGCGCCAGCAAAGCTGCTGTGGATGGAATGACAAGGGCGATGGCTGTTGAACTGTCTCCTAAAGGCATCCGCATTAATTCCATTGCTCCTGGGTTTATAGAAACCGCCATGACGGCTGTTGCTCTTAACACAGATCCTGAAAGGAAAAGTAAAGCATTGGGCAGAACTCCAATGGGATACCTGGGTCAGCCGGAAGACGTGGCTAATGCTGCTTTATTCCTGGCGTCAGATGCTGCGAAATATATTACAGGTGTGATATTACCTGTGGATGGAGGGAATGCGATCGGGTTTTAGCTACTTTGCCGGTATGGCTAGTAAAGGAATTTCTGTGTGATAGCTCATCCGTTTTGTATGACTGGGATGAAAGATCCTCTCCAGGAAACTTCTGTGATGGATAACCATTGCGAGTACATCTACTTCGGTTTCTTTAATATGCTTCTCTAATGTTTCACCGAACTCAGTACCATAAAGATGAGCCGTAGTAAGGGTATCCTCATTATACTGCTCTTTTAGCATTTTTTCGTATTCCGGAATTCCACGGTTGTATTCCAGGAAAGTTATGGCTATATCCTCATTATCATCAGTAAACAGTGCTACCTGGACCTGCGACATATATAAATCTGCAAGTTCAAACAGGGTATTCAGAATGGCGGGTTCTTTCTCCAAATGATTGGTGGCAAACAGAAATGTTTCTGGCTTCTTCCATTCATAATCATAAGGGATCACCATTACAGGTACCTTGCTTTTGCCTAACAGGTCGGCCGTTCTGCTGCCCCACAATTTTTGTTTTATACCACTGACGCCTAATGTTCCTACTACGACCAGATTAATACCTCTTTCGTCTGTTACCTGGAGTACTGCTTCATTCAGGCTAGCTTTGATTATCTGCGTATTTACAACGATCCCTTCCGTTCCTTCAATGCTTTGCTTTAGCTGATCCAGTTTAGTTTGTTCTTCGTGCACCAATGATTGCGTAAACTCCTTATTAACGCCCATATAATCGATGTACATATTACTTTTCATTTCAAAAGCATGCATGATAGTGAGTTCTGCGGGAAGAATTTTAGCTGACTGGACTGCAAAATTAACGGCATTATTTGCGCAGGTGGAAAAGTCTGTGAGTACTAAGATCTGTATCATAATGTGGAAGAATTATGTTGGGGTAAAGTTATTATGAAGTTAACCCAAAAGAACTGAAGATTGTTATTAAATCAGCGAAGGGGGGTATAGATTGTTATTGGGGGATAAGATTGTTATTGAGTGCGAGGGGGTATAGATTGTTATTGATCACAAATACACTGCGCCTGCCTGTTTAGTATCTTAATTTAACTTTGGAATAAGATTATAGATCAGATGTTTATTAAACTTCACCTTAACTTCACGGCAGACAAGGTGTATTTATAATCAATAACAATCTCACATTTTCAGATGTCGGACTAGAGCTCGACTTCGACTTCCTGTTACAATTTGTATTACTTACTATATATCTGGTTTCCCAATGTTCGATTTCCTGTTATAATTCAAGATCCATTTAGGTTCCCTTCCTTTCAGGATCCTTTCCCTTTAGGATCCTTTCACTTTAGGTTCCTTTCCATTTAGGTTCCCTTCTCTTTATGATCCGTTCCCTTTAGGATCCTTTCACTTTAGGATGCCCCTTCAGGATGCCTTTAGAATCCCTTCAGGGTTAGAATCCCTTCAGGATGCCTTATTACATATTAGGTCTAACCTCTCCTGAAGTGTTTTTTGTTCCTCTTTTATTTTAGTGATAATTGCTTCATTATAACAATATTCTTCGTCCTGTAAAACCAGCTCTAATGCATGGATGGCGAGTTTCAGATCATCTTCCAACTCGCTTACCGGCCATACGTATATATGGCCCAGTTGTATTAAACACCATGCTGCGGCCCGGAGTAAAGGAGTGGTTTCTTCATCCGGTCCTTTATTTGCAAGGCGCAATGTATGCCGTACTTTATCCGGAAGACTGGTTTTTTCCATCAATCCTCCAAGCCAGTCAGCGGCCTGGTCGTTATCCCATGGTCGTTCTCCCCACATGATGATAATTTTAGTGACCGTATTGATCAAGTTCTGAAAAAAGTGCATCGGCAGAGTCTTTTATACCCTGTCTGTATTTCACATTTATCTTACCTCCACAGCGCTCGAACCATCCATAAAAGGATTCCTTCCATTGTTTTACTTCGGCCCGTTTAATGCTGAGATTCGCATCATTCGGATATTTCCTGCTTAACAGTAATAATATATCGATATGCACCAGCATTACCTGAACAGGGCTATCTGAGGTTTTAAGATATTCTGCGCTGCTGTTAATTTGTTTCAATGCCAGGTTAAAATAACGTGCATTTTCCAGGTCTGCAGCTTCGTTCCCTTCGGGAGCTATGCTATAAATCTTCATTTTCTATAGTCGTTTAATTGTTTATTTACACTTGGCTGTTGGAATTACTTTCCTTGGTTCCTCTAGTTTTGGTACATCACTCAATGGATTCTTTGGATTCCAGCGTTCTATTTCACGTCCCCGGTTCTTATTGAGCAATCCTGATCTTTCAAGTTTCTCCTCAATACTATCGGTGGGATTGTAATCATCAATTCTCTCTCTCAAACGCTGACGAATTAAACCGCCTTCCAGTGATCTTGCCTGATCATGTGTAAGATCTTCTGCCAATACCTCCATATGAACAAATTCCTTACCATCTCTTACATGCTCATTTGCTCTTTCCAATGGTGTGCGGTCAGTAATACCGTAATATACAGTATTTCCATCTTTATCTATCAGTTGATAAACTGATTCTGCTAATCCGAAAATGTCCAGCCATATATTGGGGTCATGTACATATGCATATAACCTGTGCCCTCCATGCAGCCGGATCGGGTCCTGATTTATATATATTCCATCATCAGGACTATAATACCGGAAACGGTTATAGCATAATCCTGTTTCTACATCTTCATATTGCCCCTTATAACGGAAAGGTATAAATGCTTTGTCAGAACTTGATTTACGTACCTTTCCATAAATATCCAACTCACATTCCCAAACCTTTTCCCCGGCTTCATCATATACCTCACAGGGGGTGCCCAGGTAATCTGTAATAATAGAATATTTCCGGCCATTAATAATCTTTGCTGCGGGTGTAAATGTACTTTCCTCAAATACCCAGGTGGCAAGTGTTTCAGCTGGTACTGGTTCCGGATCACTTTGTAAATCTCCTGATTCATCGAGGGTGATGGCAGGTTTGTCTGCAGCCGGATAATTCCATTCGTGCAGCAATATATTTCCATCCCATAAAAACCGGGTCAGCTTTCCATTGTATTGCTTTTCAATTCGACGGCCTAAAGGATCATAACGGAACTCTACCGTTTTACCATCGGGACGAATTACTTTTCTAAGCATACCATTGCCATACCACTCATATTCCCAGGTAGCACCGCCAACAGGTGTTGCGGTCATTATTTTTCTTAGGAGATTGCCTTCTTCATCATAAATAAAACGGGTGTCGCTGCTTTCTTCCAGTTTCCCGCCCGGTTTGTATTTACGGTCTTTCCGTTCCTGTGTTTTATGAAGGTTACCTGCTTTGTCCGGCATACGATAATCATACTCCCCATTCTCATATTGTGCCCAGGCAAGATTGCCAAAATCATCATGACCAAATTTTACAGCACCGCCGTTAATGCCATTAATAATTTGTTTCAATTGCTGATTGGCATCCCAGCGATAATGACGGTTCCGGGTACTGTGTTTACCACTGCTCACCGTATGACCAGTGGGCATTCCGGCTTTATCATAACTCCAGCTGCTTTTTACATTACCGGGCAGGGTGCGTTCTATTTCCAGTCCTAATAGATTGCGCTCAATATGTGTAGTCCAGGGATCATGCAAACCTTCAATGCTTGCCTGGATATCTATTACATTTCCTGCTGCATCATGCTGCATTTGTATATTTGCACCAAGGCTGCTTTGAACAGCCTTACGTTTTCCATTGCGATCATAAGTGCTGGTAATTGTGTAACCGTTTTGCGATTCCTGCACCAGCCGGCCCATAACATCGCGTTGCAGTTTAACGGTACTGTGTTCATTCACCGCTTCTATGAGTTGACCGTTACGGTTATAACTATACGTTTCCCAGCTTCCATCACTATATTCAGCACGGGTTAACCGTCCGTTGTAATCATATTCATATTCTGTCCAGCGTTTACCAGGACGATGTACTTTAATTATTTTACCGGTGGCATCTCTTTCATAATCCCGGGTGAGGCCATCAAAGCCTGTCTCCTTGATAATATCGCCTCTTTGATTGCGGGTAAAACGATACATTTCTCCATGCTCATTGACTATACCTATAAGCTGCTCATCCTTGTTGTAAACGTAATGTACTTTTGCTCCGTTCTCTTCCCGCATTTTCAAACTGCCTAATGGGGTATATTCAAAATGAACATTGTGATGTTTATCCCGGATCTGGATTATTTCTTCATAGGCATTGTACTGAAACTGAATATGGTTGCCATCCGGCAGCCTCACTTCCGTTACCCTGCCTAGTGAATCATAATGGAAATACTGAGCTTGTTTCAGTGGATTCGTTGTGCTTATACAATGGCCCCAACTATCATATTTCCAGGAGGAATGTCCGGCATCGGGAAGTGTAATACCGGAAAGATTAAAGTCTTCATCATATTCCAGCAGGGTTTCTCTTCCCTGCGCGTTTTCCACTTTAATGAGCAGATTCTGGTCGTTATACCGGAAAACGGACATGCTGCCATCGGCTTCTGTAATAGTATGGAGCAGTCCTGCATGTTTTTCTCCTTTATAATAGATATAAGCCCTGCTGCTGCCTTGTGGATCGGTAGTTAATATCAGCCTGTTGTCCGCATCGTAATTGAAAGTACAGGCACTACCATCAGGTTGTACCACGCCTGTACGGTTACCCTGCTCATCATAAGTATATCCGGTTATATTGGCATCTTCATCTATTTCCCTGTAAACTTCAAAATCGTCTGTATAATCAATGAAGCTGGAGTTGCCCAACGGATCTTTGATTTGTGTAACCACAAAATCAGGAGTGTAATAATAGGTAGTAATGCCACCTTGAGAGTTGGTGATCAGATTATAACCATCTTCAGGATGATATTCTATCCATCCTTCCAGTATTCCTCCATTACCCCAGGTATGTTTGCAACGGCCTTTACTGTCATATTCCCAGTAAAAGATCTGGCCATCACGATCCGTTTTTTCCACCATCAGATGATTACGGTACCGGATATGCGTAGTTTGCCCCAGTGCATCAGAGATCCGGGTAAGATCGCCATCATCATTATAACCATATTGTACCAGCAACCGGGTAGCTCCCCGGTGATGAGCTGTTATTTCAGCAATTCGTCCTTCAGAATCGTTACGCAAATGTAAATGCCTGCCGGCGCTATCAATCACCCGCATCAGCTGGCCCTTACTATTGTAATGGAAACTGATCATAAAACCAGCTTCATTAAGGATAGTGTAAAGCCGGTATTGTTCATCCAGCGGATGTAACTTTCTGAAATGATAGCGTAATCTTTCTTTGTGATTGAATAACTGGTATTCATCGAGATCGGTCCGGGTCAGCGTCATTCTTTCATGACGATTGTAATCACTCTGCCCCGTATAAGGCAGGGCTTCAAACAGAATACCACGCCCATCGCCCAGTAATACTCCGGTGAGATCTCCTTCCAGTGCTTCCACTATACGCATATCATAACTGAGCTGGGTACCGTGTCCCAGCAATCCATTATGAGCGCTATCGCTGTTCCAGCAGCGTTCCCATTTGAGAGGTATAGGTCCTGGCAGTTCGAAATCAGTGCCCTCGTAAATCACAATTCCCTGCACCAGATCTACCGGTTCAAAACCCAGCTTACAAAGAACTTTACTCAGTTTATTGCTCTCTCCCAGTTTCCCTTTCAGATGCCAGTTTGCTTTTTTGAGTCCTTTACCTACACTTTTCAGTCCCTTGCCCAGCCCTTTCATAAGTGCGCCAAAACCAAAGGACATCACCAGATTTAACAACGCTCCGCTCCAGTCCGGCACAAAAGGTCCTCCTACCATAACCGGTTTGCCAAAAGACAGTGGAATGGAAAAAGATGTAGGCAAATACATACTGGGAATAGGTTTCATCTTTTTACCCGGTTGCAGGGAAAGCGGGATACCTATATCATTACAGGTCATAAGCATATGACCGGAAGGGCTCATGAGATTTCCTTCCACCTTTACCTTTTTGCTACCGAAAAAATTCACGGAATCGTGGCCTATCATGGGGGCCAGCAGGAAAGGTCCACCCATAGGAATATGGAACAGAATAATAATAAGGCCACTTGTATCACTTTTACCCCGGGGTACATGATTGATTTTAGTTGTGGCACCAATAAAAGGAATGTAATCCATAGGGTCCAATACAAAACCAATATATGGATGGGGTAAGGGCACGGGGAATCCGAATAGGATAACTATATGAATGTCCAGCCCTATAACCGGCGTAAAATGCTTGTTACTTACCAACATGGTAGCTGTTAATTTTTGAGGATCAATAGATTGGCAAGGGCTAAATAAAACCGGGTTACACTAATGGGTTAGGATATTAGTGTGATACAATATAAGAATTTTTTTTTCTCCCCAGGCAACCTTTTCCTGTAACCCCTCGTATTACTACAATATAAGAGCAGCAAACTGTGGAAAGCACTAAAAAAATTGTCCCGCTAAAGGGATATAATCTGTCCGCCATCCTGGATGGGTGCCGGCAGGGAATTCCTACCTGGCAAAATGCCTTATATGAGCATTATTACGGCTTTGCCAATTCAATCTGTATCCGGTATGCATCTACAGATGAAGATGCGCTGGAAGTAATGAATGATGGCTTTCTGAAGGTGTTTAAAGGCGTTTTGTCATTCGTAGTTTATGGTGATGAAAGTACCTTACCGGTCGTTTTTATGGCCTGGTTAAAGCGGATAATGATCAACACCAGCATTAATCATTCAAAACTTACGGCAAGACGTATTTCATGGACAGTTGCAGATAATACTTTGAATAGTGTTGCATCTCACATGGAAGATCCTATGGAAAACATGGCCTATAATGATTTGGTAAAACTGATCCAGCAACTCAGTCCGGCTTATCGCAGCGTATTTTGTCTTTTTGCAATTGATGGCTTTACGCACGAAGAGATTTCCAGGATCCTAGGTATTTCCGTGGGTACATCCAAGTCTAATCTATTGAAAGCGAGGAGGAATTTGAAAAGAATGCTTGAGCAGCAAATGCAAATGGTAATGGCATCATGAGAGAAATGACCACTGGAAAAATATTTTTTATGGGAGCATTAAGGGCAGGCAGCACTAATTACTCACTTCCGGTAAGCGATGAGCTTGTTGATTCTGAGATCCTGAACCTGATGAAATACTTCAGCTTGTTCAGGCATCCGCTTAAACTGAGTGAGATCTATAAATTGTTGCCGGATAATATTACCGAACTGTCTGTTAAACTGGCGCTGAGAAAAATGGATATTTCCGGCACAATCAGAAAGATCGATGAATATTATCTATTGGCGGCAGATGATGATGCAATTATTGAAAAACGCATTGTAGGCGAGGCAAAGGCTACCTATTTATTCCCCAAAGCAAAAAGAACTGCCCATTTTATTTCACTTTTCCCCTTTGTGAAATTTGTGGGCATCTCAGGTTCCCTATCAAAGAATTATGCTGATGAAAATACTGATTTCGATTTTTTCATCATTACTGCTAATAATACTTTATGGATTTGCCGCACTATCCTGCACCTGGTAAAGAAACTGAGCTTTCTAATTGGCAGGCAACATCATCTCTGTATGAATTACTTCATTGATGAACATTACCTGCGACTGGATGAAAAGAATCTTTTTACCCGTATAGAATTAAGTACGCTTATTCCTGTTTATAACGAGAGTATTTACAAAACTTTCTTATTAAGAAATCAAAGTAATCTCTCTAACATCCAACATCTGGATGTTGATTTCGAAGGTGCGGTTCAATTTAACATGAGAATGCTGGGGAAGAAGAACCTGTTTCTGAAATCACTGAATCTTTTTCTGATGGACCTGACCGACAAGATGTGGAAACATAAGTGGAGAAAGAGAGGTTTCCCAATGGAAGATTATCAGCTGGCCTTTAAAACCACGCCTTATGTTTCCAAGAACCATCCGGCCAATTATCAGAAAAAAGTATTAGAACAATTACAAAAGAAATAACTTGAAAGTCTTATTCAGTCATTCTTATTTTCTTCAGTTCGATCCTAAGCAGGTCGCACATGCAAAGCCTTATCCTCCATTAGGTACAATACTGGCTGCGGCTGTTCTGAGAGAAAACGGATACGAAGTTGCTTTGTTCGATACAATGTTCGCTAACGCGCCGGAAGAGCTGATACCTGTCCTGAAAGAATTTAAACCGGATATCTTCGTTATCTACGATGATGGTTTCAATTACCTTACCAAGATGTGCCTGAGCAATATGCGCGAGGCGGCATTCCTGATGCAGCAATATGCGAAAGCTTATGGTTGCAAAGTAATAGCTACAAGCTCTGATGCGGCCGACCATTTCGATAAATATTTAAACAATGGGGCCGATTATGTGATTTCCGGGGAAGCTGAATATACACTGCTGGAAACGGTTCAACAGTTAGAGAATAAGATCCCTTCCGTTGAAAATATAAAAGGCCTGATTTATTCAGAAGCAGATGTTCCGAAGAAGAATCCGTTAAGACCAATCTCAAAACATTTGGATGAACTGCCGCTGCCTGCCTGGGATCTGATAAACATTGAACCGTACAAAAAAGTATGGCTCAAAAAACATGGGTACTTCTCTATCAATATTGCGACTACCAGGGGATGCCCTTATAAATGCAACTGGTGCGCCAAACCAATTTATGGCAACAACTACAATATGCGTAGTCCTGAAAATGTTGTGAAAGAAATAGTACTATTGAAACGGCTGTTTAATATGAACCATATCTGGTTCTGCGATGATATTTTCGGACTGAAACGTAGCTGGGTAAAGGAATTTGCAGACCAGGTTAAAGCTGCTGGTGTAAGAACTCCTTTCAAGATTCAATCACGTGCCGATTTGCTGGTACAGGAAAAATATGTGACAGACCTCGAAGCTGCTGGTTGTGAGGAAGTATGGATGGGGGCAGAAAGTGGTTCACAGAAGATCCTGGATGCAATGGACAAAGGAACAACCATTGAGGAAATTAAGCAGGCCAGGAAATTGTTACAGCAATATGGTATCCGGGCTGCCTTTTTTATTCAATATGGCTACCTGCACGAAACCGTACAGGACATAAATAAGACGATCGACTTAATTACGGAAACATTGCCCGATGATATTGGTATCTCTGTTTCATACCCATTGCCGGGTACAGCGTTCTATGAGAATGTAAAGCAGGATATGATAACGAAAGAGAACTGGACAGATTCCGACGATCTGGATATCATGTATTCAAATACGTACGACAGTCCGTTCTACAAAAAGCTGCACCGGTATACTCATTACACTTACCGCCTTGAGATGTTAAAAAGTAATGAAAGTGTATTTCCGGTAAACCTCTTTAAAACGCTGAAATATTCCTTTTTAAAACGCAGGCTTAAACAGGAACTAAGCGTATACACAAAAGAAATTTCAACAGGGTATGTACAGCATTAAACCAATCTGACTATGACCAGCAACGACCAATTGGTAAGCCAGGCATTTTCATTACAGTCTGCGGTTTTCGACAAACTAAATAATGAAAATAAATTAACAGCGCATCTGCGCGCTATATACCGCGAAGAGATCCTGAAACAGGCGATGGAAGATACCTGTTTTCTGGAATTAAACTGTGGTACTGGGATCGACACGCTGTTTTTCGCAAATCAGGGATTCAGATTATTATCTACCGATATCGCTGCCGGTATGCTGAATGAACTGGACCGTAAAATCCAGGAGCAGCATTTAGAAGATGCTGTAAGCACCCGGTTATGTTCTTTCAATGAACTGAACAAATTAGGAAATCAGAAATTCGATTATATTATATCCAATTTTGGCGGTTTAAACTGTACCGGCAGTCTGGACCAGGTGCTTGATCAATTCAATACCATTTTAACGAAAAAAGGGAAAGCTACATTGGTGATAATGCCTAAAGTTTCGCCCTGGGAATTGATTATGGCACTGAAAGGAGATTTTAAAACCGCGTTCAGAAGGTTTAAAAAAAATGCTACGGCACATATTGAAGGGGTGCATTTTCCTGTGCACTATTATAATCCTTCTTATGTAAAGCGGCATCTGAAAAAGGATTTTGATGTGCTTACCTTAAAAGGGATCTACTTTGCTGTGCCCCCGGAATTTTACCAGGGATTTGTAGAAAGGTATCCCCGTTTATATAAATTCCTGCAAGTGGTAGAGCAGCGCTTAAGCAATTATTTTCCTTTTAACATTTTCTGCGATCATTATCTGATTACAATCCAAAAGAAATCCTAGTCTGTCTATGCAAGAAGAAAGAGCACCAAATGATGAGCTAACGATTAATGAATTTAATGAGCAAATAAAAATATTAGTCCATTTTATTCGGTCAATTATTTATCAGTACTGCAAAGGGTTCAAGCGCTATTGGTTTGTAATGACATCCCTGTTGATAGTGATAACTGCGGGAGGATTATTATATTTTTCCCATGCAGAAAAGAAATTTGAAGGTAAGGCTTCGTACGAGTATACTTCTTTAAAAAGAAAATTGTATGGGGAAGCAATTGACAATGTGAATGCACTTATTCAAACGAAATCCTACCTTCAGTTACAGGATATATTACCGGTAAGTGTAGATCAGTTAGAGCACATCCGGGAAATAAAAGCTACCAACAATTATGGGAGTATACTGTCGGATGATATGACGGAGAATAATAGCAAGATCTTTTATATCTCTGTGAAAAGTACAGATCATGCGGTATTTGATAGCCTGGCTATTACATTGGAAAACTATCTTAATAATATTGTTGCTGTGCGGGAACTCCAGCAACAGAGGATAGAAAAGTTTAAAAGGGCTATTACATACAGGGAAAAAGAACTGATAGCCCTGGATTCCCTGATGCATGCATATACCAATAGTTTGAGCAGCAATACACAATCAGTTTACCCGGTCCAGAAAAGCCAGATTAATACAGAAGCACTTTTTGAGAAAGGCGAAAAGATTACGGAGGAAATTGCGGATATGCAGTCCTTCCTGCAAGACCCACGAGCCGTAAAATTACAGGAGCCGTTCCTGGTAAGTCAGATTCTCCTGCGAAAGTCTGTGCTGAAAATTGCGGCGGTAATTATAATAATGTACATTGTAGTAAGTGGACTACTCCTTTTTATTTTATTAAATATTACCAGGCCAGAACATGTTCCGGAATAAAAATATCATCAATAGCTTTTGGAATATAGCGGACATTTTCCTGTATCCGGTGCTTTTTTTCGTGAGCACCTCTTTCTTTATCAAACACCTGGGACAGGCACAGTTCGGGATATGGATGCTGGTAAATACCATAGTGGTATCTATGCAGCTTTTTAATCTGGGTATAGGCAGTATGGTATTGAAAAATATCGCCTTGTATACCGGAAAGCGGGATGAGGAAGGGAAAACTGGTACAATGAATAACGCGCTGAGCATTACCATTGTGCTGTTTGTATTTTCTATATTACTCTCACTTACAGGGTTTTTCCTGGTATCTCAGCATCATTTGTTTGAAATAGGAGAAGGTTACAGGCAGTTGTGCGCTAAAAGCTGCGGCCTTGCGGGATGTATAGTTGGGATAAAATTCTTCGAACAAATATTCACCAACTACTTCAAAGCATTAGAGCAATACAAAATTGCGGCACTGCTGGGAAGCGGGAACAGGTTGGGCGGATTATTGCTAAATGTGTTACTGCTTGCTATCTTTCCGCTTGATATTACGCAACTCCTGCTGGTAATAATAATTGTAAACGGTTTATTTATCCCTTTTGCATTTGTGCTAATGAGGCGGAGTTTGCCGGGTTATTCATTTAAGTTCAACCTGAAAATTCCTAAACACGAAATATCATTTGCCGTGCTCACATGGCTGCAATCACTTGCTATTATTCTTACTTTCCAGTCGGACAGGTACTTAATAGTCAATTACTTCGGATTGATAGTATTGAGTTATTATGCACTTATTGCTACAATGTTCAATCATTTGCATATGGGACTCAGTGCTATTCTGCACTGGATCTCTCCCAAGTTTACAAAAATGCATGCACAGGAGCTGGATAGCCTGGACCTATATATGGCTGCAAGAAATGTAGTAACCAGCTGTGCTGTCATTTTCCTGCTTGTGCTCTATATTATCTATCCCTATATCTTCAAAATTATCCTGGGAACGGAAACCGCCAGTGAAGTGCATGAATACACTAAGTATTTCATTTCATTTGAATCATTCTTCGCCCTTAGTATTGTGCCTACCTACTATTTCAATGCAGTAGGCCATGAGCGGACTTATTTATATTATGTGTTGTTTTTCTGCGTGCTTGCATTAACAGGCATGTTTGCCTGTATACATATATTTCATCAGCCGGTTGCTGTACTATACGGACTGATTGGGGCCTGTGCTGTAAGTATGATAGTATTGGAAATGATTCTGAACAAAATACTCACAGGCAGTTTCATGGTGCTGTCCTGCATTGTTCAGATGCTTCCCTCCTTTTTCCTTTCAGCATTTATATTCTTATCCAATCCTTTATTACAATGCGTGAGTATCCTGTTAGCGATCCTGACACTCTATCTCACACATTTAAGAGGTAACAGAAGTAAAATTTTATTATTGGTAAAATCGTGAGCAATTACAAAACATATCCTCTCTTTCTTTTCGTTGCAATTGTGTATACGTTCTTTAACAGTGTACTATTGCCCGAGGGACTATATTATACTACCTTACTAACACCTTTCTTTTTTATTAATTTAATAAGACAAAAGTATCTCAAATATTACTTTCACTTCCTTATCATTTCATTACTGTTTGCATGTATACAATTGCCAACTGTAGAATATCCGAAGGATTATATCGTATCGTTCGTGTTATTACAAACACTGGTTATGTTTGTACTCAATGCTTACCTGTTTTTTAAAACAGCGCATGCCACAGGCAACGTGTTTAAAAGTCTTGCTACCATAAATATTGTATTGGTTCTGGTAGCTTTAATAACGCTGTTTATTCCATTCATCCGTCCTGTTCTTTGGTATTTACTTCCCATAAGTCCGGACATACCCATTATCCCGAGGTTAAAACTGTTCACTTTCGAAGCGTCTTATTATTCTCTGGTCATGTTTCCCATTGCCGGATATTATGCTTTAAAGAAAATACTGCTGAAAAGTGAATATAATATCCTGTTCTTTACACTATGCCTTTCCTTATTGCTCAGTTTCTCTCTGGGGGTAATGATCACATCCTTTATCGGGATCATATTTGTCCTCTCGTTAAACATGGAGAAATTAAAGGGCAGGGTGAATATTACATTTTTAATGATAACATGCTGGGGAGTACTGGCAAGTTTGCTGGTGCTTTTTCTCTTTTACCGGCATAATCCGTTATTTGGAAGACTTCAAAATATTTATACAGGGAAAGACACTTCTGCAAGGGGGCGTATAACTGACTCATTTTATATTGCCTGGAATGTTACGAAAACGAAATCGATATGGTTTGGTGCCGGATTAGGACAGTTTAAACATATAGGGAAGGAATTCTCCAACTACTTTTACTCCTATTCAAAAATCCCTGTAACAAGAGTTTACAACTCCGTGGCAGAAACATTTTGTATCTATGGAGCGCTGGGAGTAATACTCCGGTTTTATGCCATCATATATCTTTTCATAAAGACAAAAGTCTGGGAAAACTACTACCGGCAATTGCTGTTCATATTTATTTTCATCTATCAGTTTACCGGTAGTTATCTTTTCAATCCTGCGGAGTACGTGATCTGGATCCTGGCATTTAGTCCGGCTTTATTCCCTCAGTTTAACAGAACAAATTTCATTCTTAATACAAAGCAGCTATGAGAGTGTTGTATATAAGTAGGGCCACATTATATTCCGCAAGAGGAGGCGATACTATTCAAATTGAGAATACAGCCAATGAACTGAGAAAGCTGAATATAACTGTTGATATTAAACTTTGTAATGACAGGCATATTGACTACAGGCAATATGAGCTTATTCATTTCTTCAATATTATCCGTCCGGCAGATATTATTTTCCATATAGACAAGAGCAGGCTCCCCTTTGTCATCTCCCCTATCTATATGGATTATGCACAGATTCCAAAAGTGTACAAACAATTCATGTACAGGTTCCTGTCATTCTTCAAAAAGAATACACAGGAGTATTTTAAATGTTTAGCACGAAGTTTAAAAAATGGAGAACGGATTATGTCCTGGAAATACATATTCTATGGTCATAAAAGATCCATTGCATATATTTTGAAAGGATGTGCCTGTCTTCTTCCCAATTCTTTTAGCGAATATGAACGCCTGAAAAAGGATTTTAAAGAAGCCGGCACATTTGCAGTGATTCCCAATTCCATCGATACGTCTATTTTTAATCAATTAGAATCTTTACAACGGGAGGATGCAGTAATATGTGTGGCGAGAATAGAACCCTCCAAGAACCAGCTGAATATTATACGGGCACTCAAAGAGGTGGATATACCATTGACCATCGTGGGTGATGCGGCGCCCAATCACCATGCCTATTACAATGAATGCCGGGAAAATGCTTACGATAAAGTAACCTTTATCAACTACCAGGATCAGGAAACAATTGCAACATTATACAACAAACATAAAACCCATATTCTGGCCAGCTGGTTCGAAACAACCGGCTTAAGTTCCCTTGAGGCAGCGGCTTGTGGTTGCACACTTGTAATAAGTGATAAAGGGGATACCAGGGAATATTTTTCAGACAATGTTGAATACTGTGATCCGGGCGATTTGCAGAGTATAAGAACAGCGGTTCAGTATGCATTGAAAGCACCGGCGAACAATTCCTTCACGGATAAGATTGTTCTTCAGAACAACTGGACCGAAACTGCTATCAAAACGCTGGAGGCGTATAAAAAAGTTTGTTATGCAAGTAATTGAATCCAGGAAAGAAATCATTTTCAATAAACTGT
The DNA here is from genome assembly GCF_900112615.1 of Chitinophaga sp. CF118. Classification (GTDB taxonomy): domain Bacteria; phylum Bacteroidota; class Bacteroidia; order Chitinophagales; family Chitinophagaceae; genus Chitinophaga. The sequence goes on from NZ_FOMK01000015.1 coordinate 56,990, forward strand.
ATTTAATATTTACGGGGTTATTGCTCATTTCCGCTATCCTGGGAGGGCGATTCGGCAGTATTAACAGCATCAGCACTATTGCTTTATTAGTGGTATGGATAGCTGAAGGAGATTTCAGCACAAAGTGGAAACGCTTAAAAGGCAGTCCTCTTGTATATTTTACTACCTTTTATTTCCTGTTGTATGTATTGAGTATCTGGATTTCCAAAGATAAAAACCAGGCGTTCAATCTGGTGCAAAGAGAATTTGTTATTCCGATAATATTTGCTTCTAAAAAAACATTTAAAAAGGAGCATATTTATTTCCTGCTAAAGCTGTTTGTGTATGGAACATTTGTATGGATGAGCCTCGCCAGCATTCTGGCAATGAAACAATATTTTACGAGCGGTGATGCTTCTGTATTTCTATATCATGCGCTGGCATATAATGTTGAATCGTCTGCCATCTTCGCATCTATGTTATGTGTGATAAGTGTTGCGGTCATTTTATTTGTTCCGGCTTCTGCCAGATGGAAAATAGTCATGTATGTTTTCTTTACCATCTGGCTGCTCCTGCTTTCTTCCAGAATGTTCCTGTTCATACATCTTGTAATTTCAGCAGTTAATTTGTTCACTTACCTTCCCAGAAAGTACAGGGCCATTCCTGTTGGCGGCATTTTCGCTATCGTAGCACTTTTAACCTTTACCAATAATCCTGTTAAAAGCAGGTTCCAGGAACTGGAGTTATTTCATACTTCCTATCTCACTCAGCCAACGTTTAACGAAGGCATCTATTTCGACGGACTAAGCCTGCGGCTGATCTATATACGCTTCTCATCCGAAATAATGAGAGAGCATAATAGTTATCTGTTGGGCGTAGGCACTGGCGATGCAGCAAATCTGTTGCGGGATAAGATCCGTGCCTATCATATGCATATTGGTGATGGCAGTAATTCCGAGAAAGGAGGATATCTTCAGTATTCCTTTCATAATGTATACCTGGAAAGTTTTGTATCATTTGGCATTATAGGATTGCTGGCAGTCTTAATGTTATACGGATATATAGGTTATGCCGGAATAAAGAACAGGATGGCTTTGTTAAGGGACATGTGTATCATTATTTTCCTCAGCTCATTTACAGACGTGATCGTTATTAATGATCAGTGCGATCTTTCATTAATATTAACCGTCTGCTGTCTTTCTATAACACTTATCCAGACAGATAAAAACAAGTATAGTGAACAGCATCTATAAAAATATTATCCGTGTCCTCACATCCGGGGAGAGAAAGCAGGTAAAAGTGTTTATTGTGTTAAACACGTTCATCAGTTTACTGGATATATTTTGCATTATATATTTATTGTTTGTCTTAAAATTTTATACGGAAAGTAATGCCTCTTTTTTGAGTGATAGTCGTTTGTTTGCCGATAAGAATTCTGTAATGCCTGCGATATTGCTCTTACTCATTTTTTCTGTTAAGAATATTATGGGGCATTGGGTATATCAATCCCAGGTGAAATTCATCACACGTATTGCTCAAAGGCTTTCTACAGAAAACCTGACTAACTATCTGAATGGCGATTTCAGAAACTTTGCCAATGAAGATTCTGCTGTGTTTGTCAGCAAGATCATTCATCAGCCCACAGAGTTTGCGCAATATGTTTTGCTCAATTTCCAATTGATCATTACAGAATGTGTGATGGTTAGCTTGTCAGTAATTACTTTACTGGTATATAACGGAAAGTTATTCCTGGTAGCCACTGTTGCCCTGTTACCGCCGATATTCTTATTGGTGTTCCTTACAAAAAGAAGATTAAAGAACATTAAAAAGAATATCAAAACTATTGTAGAACAATCTTTACAATACCTGCGTGAGGCGCTATCGGGATTTGTGGAGAGCAATATCTTTGATAAGAACAGGTTCTTTATAAACCGGCATACGACAGTGCAGGCAGAGCTGGGTAAGAAGATTTCAAGTATGCAGATAACGCAGGATTTACCTGCACGGTTCTTTGAAGTGTTTGCCATACTGGGATTATTTATATTAATTGTTGCGATAAAGTTTTCCGGCACAATGGGCAATGCATATATAGTATTATTAGGCACTTTTATGGCAGCAGCTTATAAAATCATTCCTGGTATCTCAAAGATTATTAACTTAAACAACCAGTTACGGACATATCAGCATACAATCATGGATACGGCCAATACCCCTGAACAATCAGTTCTTACAATAACAGATAAAATAACTTCCATTACAGTTCAAAATGTAAGTTTCTCGTACAATGGAACTAAAATCCTCCATCGTTTAAATACCACCATTCATACAGGTGCATTGTCCGGAATCAGCGGCGATTCAGGAAAAGGGAAAACAACTATGCTTAACCTGATAGCGGGTTTCCTGCAGCCGGAACAAGGAAGCATTTTATTTAATAGTGAGAGCAGGAAATATCTTCCTTTCTGGAGCCAAATCTCTTACGTAAAGCAAGATCCGTTTATTTTACACGCATCCGTTCTGGATAATATTGTTTTGTTCGACGAACAATACGATGCTGATAAATTAAATGAAGTGCTGGAAGTTACCGGACTAAGCTTTCCGGAAGGCATCCGGAAGATGGTAATGGAAGGAGGAAAGAATATAAGTGGCGGTCAGCGTCAGCGTATTGCTTTGGCAAGGGCCTTATATAAAAATGCAACTGTTCTATTGCTGGATGAACCCTTTAGCGAGTTGGACGAAGCTTCTGAAATAGCGATAATGCAATATTTAAGGAAACTGGCAGAATCAGGGAAGATCATTTTACTCATCTCACACAACCCAAAAAGCCTTGATTATTGTCATACTATAATTAACCTCAACGCTCATTGTCGTACTGAAAAAGTTTCATGAACTGTTTTGCGGAATCATTCATATCAAACGGTAGCACTGATGAGTAAACAGTATTATCGTGCCGGAGTAGTTCCAATGCCCTGGTTATCATCTCTTCCTTTGTGGAAACAATATGCCAATGCGGGATTGGTTTGTTCATTGGTTTTGTGAAGCTGATCACATGCGCTCCTGCATACAAAGCCTCAATACATACATTGCCAAAACCTTCATAGTTTGAGGTATGCAAAAACACTTTTGTTCTTTTCATCAGGCGCAGCACTTCTTTCTGAGGTATTGAACCGGTGAGGGTAAGATCATCTTCCAGGTCCAATTTTTCTATTTTCCCATCTATCCTTCCCCGCTCAGACCCATCTCCACATAAAATGGCTTTGATATGCAATTGTTCTTTAATTGCTGCCACCACCTCCACAAAAACATCGTATTGTTTTAGGGGCGACAAACTTCCCGCGCCAAGTATATCGATCGTTCGTTCCTCATGATCTTTATCAAACAGTTGAGTATCTATCGCATCAGGGATCAGATGCGCCGGGAGAATACCATGATTCTTATGAAATTCATTCAGCAGGAAGTCCGACATGGCAACCAGTTCCGACGGTTCCGGGCGGATACGTTTTACAAATTTATTCCAGGGCCTTGCATCTTGTCCGCATATCCAGCAATAATGCTTTAACCGGTATAACTTTGAAAAATAATGCGCTATAAAAGCACATTCTGCACACCAGAAACTAAGCAGCCCGACAATGTGTTTCTTCTTTTTCAGATGGAATAACGTCTTAAAAACCTTCAGCCACAACAGCCAGTTACGCATACCGCCTTTATTCTCTCCAGAGAATGGTATCACCAGGTTCCCATTCCAGGTATAACGATCACGGCTTACAGGAAACTGAAAAGTAAGAATGATAATTTCCAGTTCGGGGAAGTTTCTGTTCAGCGCTCTTATTAAGCTTTGCTTTGCCGGAAGCCATATAGACTCTTCTTCCGACTCGTTTGCCGGAAATGCAGGTGTTAATATGATGAGCGTTTTCCTATTCAATTGAACTGATAAATGCTTTTGTTTTTTGAAAGACTATTTCCGGTGTATATCTTGTAAGGCAATGCACATCGTTGAATTTACAGGTTTCCAGCATACAATTACCACATGGCAGATCGTCCGAGCTGAATACGAGGGCGTTTTTATTTTGCGGTGTTACCCAATCGCTCCTGGTAGAACCGAGTAATACCACTGTCGGTTTATCCGAAACCCAGGACATATGCATTAATCCTGAATCTTCGGACAGCATGAACTGGCATTGCTGAATAATCCTGAAACCTTCGCTGGGTGAAGTATTATCAATCATATAAAGCAGCTTATCTCCCAGTTTTTCTTTGAGGTAGTCTGCCTTTTCTTTGATGAACTTTATACCAAGTGCTATGAATTGTGTATCAGGGAATTCCTGCAACCATAATCTGGCAAAGGCCACATAATTATCCATATCCCAGTTGCGCGTACCGAATGCACCCGCAGGATTAAGGATCACCAATTTACTCTTTCCATCCCAGCCACATTCTTTTAGTAATTTATCTTGTTGGAAAGCAGATGGTTTAAAGCGATAGCCAGCATCAAGGAAATTGTTTCCCAAACCAACAGATTCAATGGTACGCCTGGTACGCTCACCCGCAGCAAGAGCAGAATACCTGTCGAATTCGGTCCACGCTTTGGGCTGTAAGATCTTTCTCACAAATCTGCTGATACGGTTGTTCTGAAGATCAATGATCACATCGTATCTTCTGAAGAATAACCGGGGCAGCAATAAACAGGCAGATACAAATTGCTTTTTAAAGTTTCTTTTCCCACCAATAGAAAATACATGATCGAAGAGTAAGAGGTCTTTGGGAATAGGATCTACTTCTTTCCTTGTCAGGAAGTCCAATTGCGTCCCTTCAGGTAAAGTGTTGCGCAATGCCTGTAAATACGGAAGTGTGATAACCGTATCGCCCATTGCCTGTAAACGAATAGCCAGCACCCTTTGGGGAGCCGTCTTCCTCTCCCATTTTTTAATCGACATCTATTGGTAATTTAATTGCCGGTATATGTCTTCTTATTTCTTTTATTAATGCCGGAACATCCCCGATAACGTATTTCTTCACATTATTTACGTAAATAACGGAATAGTGTGGAATATTACCCAGTTGCGTCAGCATTGAAGCATCGAATAAAACAATCTTACCCTTATGAAGTATTAGCTGGATATCTTCCGGATTAGTTGAAAAGAAACTATCCCTGTTTCCTTTTGCAATAACCAGGTCAGCATAATATCCTTCCTTTATCAATCCCGTTTTCTCTAATTGCCATACATCCGCAGCTCCCTCTGTTACCGCATTTATTAATTCAGTGTCGCTTAGCATTTTTGTTGCCCTTGCCAGTCGCAGGTGCTCCCAGATATTCCAGTTGGCCGAAACAGTCGCGTCTGTACCGAACAGAATTTTTGTGAATGATTTAAGTTTATCAATCCTGGCCGTTGCATTCAACAGGAAGTGGTTTGAATCCGGGCACCAGACTAATGCCTCAAATTTTTCCGCCTGCCGTTCATTCATGGCCACGCCGTGTATAGCAATCAGTTTACGACGAAAAATGTTCCATTTCAGTAGTTCATCGATCTCGTTACAGGACGCAATGTCCGTGCCCTCCCCTGCATGGATCACAAAAGGCTGATTACCTGCAAAAGGTTTATTCAATCTTCGCTTCCAGTGTTTTTCCAATTTCACTGAATGTAAAGAAGTGCATTGGGAAAATATGGTAATTAAATTTTCAGGAGCAGTTAGCTTTTCTCCATGTTGTACAACAGTCGTAACACCGGCAATCAGATTCTTATAAACACCCCATTTTGTACGCAGTTCTTTGGGGATGTTTTGCACCTGTTCGATGATTTCATTATTCTGCTGATGGATATCAGGGCCCCATTCCAGGTAATTCTTATAAATATGGTTGCCCAGCTGTGGAAACAGGTTATAATCCAGATGATCGTGAGAATTTATTAATCCCGGGAAAACGAAGCAATCTTTAAAATAGATATTCCTTTCTATTGGGTTGTTATCATAGGGAGAAAAGATCTCTCCAATTTTATTCTCCCGAATAAAAATATTGCTGTAATCTCCGTTCATCAATTGTAATCCATGTAAAATCATCAGCTTACAATTTCGGTTCAATAATTGTTTTGTTACATGCAGCCGCTTCTGCATAGGGGTTCTTCCTGAATAGAATCCGGAAAAAGGCTTTCTTCCCCGCATCCACCATTAGCCAGTTTCCCGAAGAAAGAAATACCAGGATATTCCCAAACAAAGACCAGATGAAAGAGAGTCTTATTACATTTTGCAATTCCTTTTTTGTGCGGATGAAATAATCAAGCGCCAGTACCCTTCTATAGTATTGCAAAGGCTGTACCAGTCTGTTCACCCGTTCCTGGTGATGATAAACAAAGGCATTGTTCAATATGTGAATGCCCGTTCCGGGGAAACCGATACTAACTCCATAGTTATCGCCAATTCCATATTTATCCAGCGTTTCATCATAAGGAGAATGTTCCAGCCAGTCCTTACGGATAACACTGGCACCCAATCCAAATACGGGCACGGTAAAGTTTTCTCCTGAGAAATCTGTAATCACCGGCCAGCCGGATCTCGCAATGTGATTTCCTTTACGGGCGTAATATCTTTTAATTCTCTTTATGAAAAGGTTCTTTGAAACACAGCGGATTTCGCCCCATATGCTTAAACCGAAAATGTATCTGATTATTAATTGTTTAGAAGAATAAACGGGATAGGTAGCGGTCCATTCGCCGTTTTCCTGTTGTAGAACCAGTCCGGAAATAGCCCCTGCTTCAGGATGTTGCTGAATGTAGGTGTTTATCTTTTGCAGATAATCATACGGCACTTCTATATCATCATCACAAAGAAAGATCCATTCGGATCTTGCAGCTCTTATTCCTATGTTCCGCTGAACGCAGACTGAAGGAATGGATGATAGGTGTTGAATATTTAAACGAGGGTAGTCAATGTTCGTCAAGCGCTCGGTCCCGGCATCTACAATAATTACTTCACTAACAGGATGTGTGGAGTTACTAAGGTTGTTTAATAAAGCAACCAGGTTCTTTTTACGGTTATAGGTAGGTATGACTACGCTTATATTCATCTGGAGTACTGAAAAACTTTAACAACTTTCCTTTCTTCTGTAATTTCCACAAAATGTTTCAGGTATTGATCGATGATTGTTTCGCAGGAGTACTGGTGGATGATCTTCGATTTGTTCTCTGCTATTTTCTTATGCTCTTTTTCCCTGGAAACGGAACTTAATAAGCCCATTACATCTGTTGCATCTGAAAAATAGAATCCGTTCTTTTCCAGCACTGATCTGTTAAAAATATTATCATGCGCACATATCACCGCCTGCGATGCCATAGCTTCCAGCAAAGAAGGGTTGGTCCCTCCTACGCTGTGCCCATGAAAGTACAGGTTAGAATAATAACGCAGGTTATTCAGTTCTTCCAGGTTATAGATACCACCTAAAAACCTGATATGCTCACCCGCAGCATATTTTTCTTTCAGAAACTTCCCGTATTTCGTATCCACATTTCCAATCACAATAAAGGGTTTCGGGATAGGCTGCAACATAGATCCATCCAGAATAGCTTCAATGTTATTTTCTGGTTCCATACGGGCAATCAGCATGTTGTACTGAAATTGCTCAAGCTGATACTTTTTTAATATTGTTTCATCCGGATGTTCAAAAATATCTGCTCCATAAGGAATGTAAATTGCCTCTTTCTGATACTTTTTGCGCAGGTATTCCTGTATGCCCAGGGAATCGGCAATCAGGTGATCGCTGTATCTGATACCCAGCTTTTCGGCATATAGTAAAAAGCGTTGCACATAGCGGGAGTACTTACTGCGTTTCCATTCCAGTCCGTCCATATTGGTGGTGACGGTACTCTTCTGCCGGGGCAATAGCCATCCCCAAACCGTACTACTGGTATAGCCTAGCTGTAAAATGATATCGAAGTTCTGTTTGCGTGCATTTATGATACAGTTCAGATCATAAATGAATTGTCCGGCTGTTCCTATTTTATGTTCAGGATCGTAGCAGTGAATAATGTTCACGCCTTTCCATGTTTTTTCCTGGTAGGGATGGTTGTGCGAGTTATATACCGTAACGTGATGCCCTGATTTCACCAGACCTTCAGAAAGATATTCCGCCAGTTGTTCAAATCCGCCGTAGTGATTTGGAATGCCTCGAGTACCAATAATCGCAATGTTCATTTGCCTTACTTATTGTAACAAATGTAGGAATGTTTTACACTAAATATTTTTAATTATGAGGCAACCATAACGCCTTTTTTAGTTGTTTATAATGAGTTAGCACGGCTTTGTATCACCACATGTTTTCTGTATGATCAGCAAAAGTTTGAGCCAGATTGGCCTTAGAAAAATATTCAGAGAGAAAGATGCTCATTTAGCGCTACCGGAGCAACAGCGCGTATATGAGTTTATGCCATTACAGGATGGGTTTAATCAGTTCGTAAAGCGATCCCTGGACATTGTATTGTCCATTATAGTGATCGTTTGTATATTGAGCTGGCTCACGCCTATTCTCGCATTGCTTATTAAGCTGGATTCCAGAGGTCCTGTTTTCTTTAAACAGTTACGTTCCGGTAAAAACAGTCTGCCATTCGTTTGTTATAAGTTCAGAAGCATGTATGTAAACGACCTGGCAGACATTGCGCAGGCAACGTTAAACGATGCCCGTTTTACCAGGATAGGGCGTTTTCTTCGACGAACAAACCTTGATGAATTACCTCAGTTCTTTAATGTACTGATAAATGATATGTCGGTTGTAGGTCCCAGGCCACACATGCTTGCCCACACAGAAAAGTATAAACAATTGCTGGACAATTACATGGTCCGGCATTTTGTAAAACCCGGTATAACCGGATGGGCACAGGCAAGTGGGTACAGGGGTGAAACGAAGTTGCTTTCTGAAATGGATTTAAGGGTACAGCACGATGTTTATTACCTGGAGAACTGGTCGTTCTTTTTTGATTTAAGAATAATAGTTCTCACTACCTGGTTATTGATCAGGAAAGATGAGAAGGCTTATTAAAACTGGATTTTGTATGGCAGATAATGTGATAACTTGTAGCTTGGTAATTTCTACTTACAACTGGTCTAAAGCACTCGACTTTAGCCTGCAATGTGTGCTTCGTCAGACTGTCATGCCCAACGAAATAGTGATTGCTGATGATGGTTCTACAGAAGAAACAGCAGAACTAATAGAGCGATTTAAAAACATCTCCCCTATTCCAATCATACACATCTGGCAGGAAGATAAAGGATTCCGGAAGTCTAAAATATTAAACAAGGCCATTATGGCCGCCAGTCATAAGTATATTATCCAGATTGACGGGGACATCCTCATAGATCCCAACTTCATAAAAGATCATCTCTGGATAGCGAAAGAGAATTACTATGTTCGGGGCAGCAGGGCATTACTCGATACAACAGTAACGGAATTTTTATTGAAAGATAAAATTGTTCCACCTGTTACCATACTCGCAAAATTATCACGGCATAAGCTCAATGCATTACGTAACTTAACCATAGCCCGGTTTCTATCGGATAAGTATAAGGTAAGGGGCAAGGAAAGATATAATATGAATGGCTGCAACATGGCTTTCTGGAAAGATGATTTCATTGAAATAAATGGTTATAACGAGGCTTTTGTAGGATGGGGATGTGAAGATGTTGAATTTGCAATGAGGCTCAATAAATCAGGTAAAACCAAGCAGTCGTTAAAAATGGCTGGTGTCGCCTTTCATTTATCTCATCCGCTTAACTCCAGGAAAAATTTTAATATTAACAATCTGATCCTTGAACAATCTATCCAGCATAATTACCATAAATGTTTGTATGGTATTTATAAGTTGAATGCCTGACTGGAAATATCCATCGCCCTTAAACTGAATTATATTTTCCTGCCAGCGTTGCCTGTTCGTAGTTTGATCTGATAATACCAGCAATTTTTTCGGGATGATGATTGATGAAAAAATGATCACCTTCCAGGATCTCATAATTGAATGACGAATTGGTAAACCGTTGCCAGTTGGAGATCTGTCCCACTTTTCCTTCTTTATCGCCCATCATAGCGAAGAGTGGCATATTTACAGGAGGTTCCATTGCTGTATTATTCCGTTCGGCCACTTCAAAATCAGCTCTCAATATCGGCTCATAAAACTCCAGTATCTCCTTGTTGCTCAATATCTCTGGCGGGAGCCCTCCCAGTCTGCCCACTTCATTAAAAAACTCGTCGTGTTCCAGCAGATACCTTTTCTTCGGGCTGTATATCCCAGGACCCGCATTACCACTTACCAACAGGCAGGCCGGTGGCGTAGATGCCCTGTCTAACATATTGGCAACCCGCAATGCAAGATAAGCGCCCATACTGTGCCCATATAACACGAACCTGGACGAATTTAACTTAGATATCACCTGGCGATACATATCCTCTGCAGCCTGCTCAAAGTCATTAAGCAGGTTTTCTCTCATCCGTTGGCCTCTGCCCGGAAGTTCAGGTGTAACTACTTCAAAATCCTTTAGAAAGGGTTCCATATGACGGAAAGAATAACAGCTTCCACCGGCAAAATGCAATAAGAATAATTGAGGTTTCTTCATCATCGTAATCTCTGTTTATGGCTATCTTTTTTATTAACGGTTATTTTCCTGGTTAACTTTATTATAGGTCCTGGCATATTTCCCGGATCATTCTTTCCACTTTTCAGTGTACTCCGGGAGGGTATTATTATCCAATTTAAATAAAATATTTTCATTTTCATAAAAAGCATGGATAATTGCTGAGTGATAAAACCCTTATCACAGGCTAAAACCAAAAATCCAGCGTTAACCTCACATTAACTGATGGGATAAACAGATTTTATATCTTTACAGGTATAAAATACGCCTACAACAAACTTATGGTATCCTTTATCATGAAGTTTTTTATTAAATTTTACTACGCCTGTTAAGGAATTTCGATATTTGATTTAAGTACGACTAAGATTAATCAAATAAGGGGGTAGGCTTTTCTTTTAAAAGCTAATAAACAGGACATGAGGGCCAATAATTACAGCTTATACTCAGATGCTCAGCTTGCGGACATGATCAATATGCAGGATATTTCCGCATTTGAGGAAATATATAGACGCTACTGGAGCTTATTGTTTATTCATGCAAATAAAATGCTGGAAGATGAGCTACAAGCAGAAGACGTTGTACAAGAACTCTTCACAAAGCTGCTTGCGCAAATGGGCCAACTGAATTACAAATCTACTATAAGTGCCTTTCTATACAAGAGTACACGAAATATTGTGCTGGATCTGATCAGGCATAGAAAAGTTAAAACAAATTACATTACTTCCATAAAAGAACACTTTAAGCGCGGGGAATGCACTACCGATAATCGGATGCGGGAAAACGAACTTAAGCGCCAGATAGAAAAAGAAATAGGAAGCCTCCCACCAAAAATGAGGATTATTTTTGAAATGAGCCGTAAGACACATTTGACACACAAAGAAATTGCGACAACAGTTAATGTAGCAGAAGGTACAGTAAAAAAACAAATCTATTATGCCATAAAGGTTCTTCGTTCCAAATTAACCTGCATTTTGTGCCTTCAAATCATGTCTACAATTCTTGGGTTCAACAGAATATTTTAGATATATTTTTCGGTTCTGTCTATTTACATATTCATAAATAGTATTAGAGTTAACAAGTACCATTATAGTAAATGTATCATGAATGAGAACAAAATTATAGATCTACTCCATCAGTTTGGAAAAGGGAAGTGCTCGCCAGATGAGAGTGCGTTAATAGAAGACTGGTATATCCATACTTCAGAATTAAAGAAATCCGCTTCGCCCATACTAGAATTAATGGAAAGGGAAAATCGAATCTGGGTCAGAATTGTACCTATACGTCAGCCACATATTTTTTCAGTTTATCAATATTATGTAGCGGCTATCATCTCTATAATTGGTATTATTTACAGTCTTTATGCAGCATCAATTCGTGATAGAAATTCGATAACACAAAATTACATTCCCATAGATATTAAGCCGGATGGAAACAAAGCCGTATTCACTATGGCCAATGGAACTATAATCGATCTGAATGATACCTACAATGGAGCGGCGACCACAGTATCTGGTGTGGTGATATCAAACAATTAATGCCATCACCCAGCACTCTACAATTTCCATCCGTTTTGCTGCTCATAATCGCAAAGTCAACCTCACTCGCGAAGTCTATTCTTAGGTTGCCCAAACTACCATTCCGGTACTACTAAAGGACAAGAACCTAATGTATTAGGCACAAATTTTAACGTCATTAACTATCCCAGCGAAACCATTAAAACAACTACTGTGGAAGACAGTGTAGAACTGTTGCAAACATCATCTCTCCAAAACCAATTACTTAAACCAGATCAATGCTGCCTATCCTGATTTGAAAATTGATTTCAGCAAAGAGATACCCCTCTAGGAGCCATTACATCGAACCGGGTATAAATTTCATCCTGCAGAAAGCAAAATGTTACTTTTCACCTAGTTTCCAGGTGAATCGGGGTAAATGTGCTCCTGATCATGTGATGATATTGGCTTATTATTTGGCACTGAATGAAACAATGTATAGTCTTTGTGGTGCGAAAAGATACATCGGTTCTGAGACAGTGATAATATCGAAACACTGAATAGGCAAACAGACAGAACACTCTTTATCGTTTATAGAAGGAAAATGAAATCAGGTGTATGGATAGCACTTATATCGTAAGCTATGCATAAACAGCATTTTTTATATTGTCATAATGCTACTTCATGAGACGTATAGTAATTGCATTACTATAACTTTAAGCAGAGTATTCTATTTATTTATCATTTAATTGAATACACCTTAGCTAAAACTACAAGAGCAAGCTTTATTGCCCTTCGACCTTTACTGCAGATAATAGAGTATTTTTGGGACGTATAAAGTAAAAATCTGTATTCACAATAATGCCCACCATCTCTTATTTGCTTTTTTTTCTCAAAAAAAAACATTGCTTTTTTTTGGGTAGGACAATCTCTCTTGCCCTCCAACCTATGCCCCTCCAATTTATATGTGTTCCTTCATCCATTCAGGCATTGGTTTGTCCTTTAGATAATAATCCAGAAATGACCAGACTTTAATGTTAAAATCCAATTGATTTTTTTCTCCGGTCACACCATGCCCTTGTCCTTTATACTTTAACCACCAGGCAGTTTTTTGCAAACTTCTCAATACAATAAAAAAAGATTGAGTCTGTTGGACGTTTACACTATGATCCCCATCATTGTGCATGAACAACACAGGTGTATTTAATTGTTTTGCTTGAAGCATTGGCGAATTCCTAATATAAGTATCAAGATCATCGTTTAATGGAGAAGCTGTCATGTAGGCAGAATTCTGTGCAAACCATTGCCTGTTTTCTCCAGATCCCCATAGATCAGTAGCAACATTGATCATATTACTGACTCCTGCTCCAGATATAGCAGCAGCAAATTTGTTACAATGCGTAATGATGAAGTTGGTTTCGAAACCGCCAACACTATGTCCTACCACGGCCATTTTCTTTGTATCTACCCAGGGAAATTGACTAACATAATCTGTAGCACTCACAATGGAACGCAAAGCTGCATCACCTGAATACTTTATTTCGCCACGAATATCTGGCAAGAAAACTAGATAACCATTGCTAACAAGTAAGGGTATATTAAAATCTGCACCGACTAATTCAGGATTGTAATAGGTATTTAACTGGTTACTTTTCGTTTCATAAATATTAAAAATGATAGGGTACTTTTTTTTTGGATCAAAATCCTCAGGCTTATATACTATTCCTTGATAAGTATTGCCTAGACTGTCTTTATAATTGCACAATTCAGCAGTCAGCCAATTATATCCCTTTTGCGGTTGTACGTCTGAAAGTGTTTTAAAAGTTTTTAAGTCCTTACTATAAAAGTAGTTGGGAAATTGATCTGTCTTCTGCCAACGTAATAGGTACCCTTTTTTATTCTTGGCAATCAAAAAATCCACTGAATTGAGCTGCGTATATACAACATCTAAATCACCTGTGTATCGCGAAGCCATAGAAAGCAATTGCAAGCCTTGATTCCCCACAGCATCCAGTTCGTAAAAGCCATAGTCCTTAGTTTGAGTATTGAATGCACTCAGGAGGAGTTTATCGCTACTGATAGTTTCACCCCTCTTTTCATTTGCAGGGAAAAATACCGTCTTAGTCTTCTCTCCTACCCAATTGGTCATATTTTTAACTTGCGAAATTCCTGTAGGGTCCAGCTTCCAAACATCATAGGTAGTGTTTACCAGCAAAGCTTCGTCATTCTTTAACCAGCCAATGATGCCCACCGGATATTCCTCCGGGTTCGGATAATGTAAGCGGTAATACTCTGTGAACTTGGCAGTTACTGCTTCACTAATATTTATTTTGTTTTTTAAAATGCAATCATAAGCGATGTAACTTTGTTTGACCGGATCAAAATAAACCACATATTTACCATTCGGCGACACATTCCAGGTAAGTATAGCCTTACTTCTATTTATTTCCAGCGGAACCAATTTGCCCGTTTTAGTAAAACATAAGTAGTAGGATGCGCGAGAATTCGGATTCCATTCTTCCGTGTTCACACCAAAACTAGATTGGACCAGAAATAAGGTATCTGTGTTAAATTTTAAACTATTTCCTACAATTCTTTGTTTGCCATATATCAATTGCTTTACATTCTTAGCATTAAGACTCACGGTTGATAGATAGTGCCTTTCCTTAATTTCATTCCCCCTGTTCCCATTATAAAAACTTCTTAGGTAGGCATCTTCATAACTCCATATTTCTAAGTTTGGATTCTCCGTTTTGTTTTTTGTTATGTTTTCCTTCAATGAAAAGAAGATACGTTCTCCATCTTTACTAAAGGCCCAATATTCACCCGTCTCAATAGCAAGCCCATTTTCAATACCTGCTGAATTTTGATCAGCTAATACTATAGCAGTATCCAGTCCTTCTTTATAATAATAAATGCTATTGCCCCCATCAATATTAACTATAAATGCCGCCTGCTCTCCTTCGCCATCGAAGATTACATTACTACTACTTGCACCCTCATAGATCAGTTTTTCTTTGCCAGTTGCGGTGTCGATCCATCTGCAAATTACCTTTTTAGGTGTTCCAGTATCCTGCTGTTCTATCAACAATTTATGTCCAGTAGGGCTAAATTTATATTGATTCACTTTGGTCCAGCTATATACCTGATTACCGTTAAAATCAGAGACGTTAAAAGACTCATTGATCCCTTTCCATATTAATTTTTCCTGTTTGCCAATCATTAACAATTCGTAGCTGCCAATCCCTGCTATTTTTTTTTGTGACCGTTTTGGCAAATTGTAAATGAATAACGTATCATTCGGCAGCTTTCCAATTAAATAGCGGCTATTTTTACTAAATTTTGCATCACTTAGATTCAATAAACTCAGTAACTCTTTTCCAGTGGTAGATTTTAATACGAATGTATTTTGCGAAACAGGGTAATTCCGAATCTGATAAAAAGCATATTTGCCATTATTACTCAAATCGCCCGTGGTTACTTCGGGCCAGCTTTTGTAACTATTCAATTGCAGGACTGGCTTTTGCCCGTAGCTGGAGCAGTACATGGACGCGCCTAAAAATAAAAAAAAGGTTCTCTTCATAGTCTTGTCTATAGTAATTAATATTATTAAATTTCCCTGCATCCCACATGCAGTAACCGAATAGACGATTCAGTATGGCCAAAGTGGTAGGTTGTTCCTAACATACTTGGCGCTATTAACTTAACATTAACCATTTCGGATTAATTTGGATCTGATAAGGCTTTGGTTGACAATGACTATAGCAAAAGTTTTGCACTTTTATAATAGCATTTCCAAAACATTTTTGTTTCATGACGTGAACAACTGCAAAGTTCCTCCAAAATATAAGTCGAGAAGAAAGGAGGTATTATCTTATCGATTATCCCAAACATTTGCTTTAATTCATTTAACTGTATAACTTAGACCTGCAATGTCATGGGGATAACCACATATATTACACATAGCGTTCTATGAGGTCGAGGTATAAATTATACAAGGATGCAGAACTAGCAGAGTTAATGATTCAGCATGATACCTATGCCTTTGAAGAACTGTACGACCGGCACTGGGGAGTACTTTACAGCTTTGCCCGTAAGCTACTTAAAGATGATGATGAAGCCAAAGATGTGATTCAAGACATTTTTACCAAGCTTTATGAACGCTTGGGTACATTACAGATTGAAACATCTATTTTTTCCTACCTCTACCAAACTGTACGAAATTCCGTGCTGGATATAGCCAAACATCAAAAAGTAAGGATCGAATTTATTGACACTTTCAAAGATTTTTATACTCGTGGAGAATTCCTTACAGACAACCAAGTCAGGGAAAATGAGCTAGCGAGGTTGATAGAACAAGAAATCGAAAACCTGCCACATAAGATGCGGGCTATATTTGAAATGAGCCGCAAGCAATACCTTACTCATAAGCAAATTGCCCAAGCCAGTGGCGTATCTGAAGGCACTGTAAAAAAGCAACTCCATTACGCCATTAACAAACTCCGGTCAAGGCTGAGCAGCTTATTCTTTCTTCAACTCATGTCGGCCATTCTGTGGATTAACCGAATGTTTTAGAATAATACACCATGCACGCATATGTTAACAGCTCGTTAATGTCTTATTGAAAATATATTAATAGTGTCTACCACTTCGTATTTTCTGAATCGTCTCTCTCATATAGAATCTCAATATACCAGATTATCGAATGAACGAGAATGAAATCATAAATCTGTTAGATCGATACAGAAACGGAGAATATACAGTTGACGAAAAGGCTGCTGTAGAAAGCTGGTTCATCCTATATGCAATGCAAGCTACCTCTGCTGGAGAAATTCCCAATTTTGAAGAAACCAGGAATGAAATCTGGAACAATCTGGCTATAAAACATAAGAAACGCGACCACTTTCCTTTCATCCGCTATGCCGCTGCGGTACTAGTTCTTATTGGCATTACATGGGTATACTTTGCACATGTATATAATGATAAAATTGACATCAAAACAAAAATTTCTTTTGATGTACGTCCTGGTGGAAACAAGGCAACACTCACTCTGGCAAACGGTAAAGTGATCAGTTTAAATGTCAATGGAAAGCTGGCCATGAGACCGGGAACACTAATCGCTAATAACTCCAGCAATGGTGTTGTTATTTTCCAAAATCAAAGCAACAAGCAGGAAAAAGTCAAACTTGATCCGGATGCCGATGGTCTTAACACAATTACGACACCAGTCGGAGGCCAGTATCAACTGATTCTATCCGACCAGACTCGTATTTTTTTAAATGCGGCAAGTAGTATAACATTCCCTTCAAGTTTTGCTGGCAACCAGCGAAAAGTCAGCATCGTTGGTGAAGTTTATTTCGAAGTTGCTAAAAATCCTAAGAAACCTTTTATTGTTAATACCTCAGATCAACAGGTTACCGTATTGGGCACACACTTTAACGTGAGCGCATACCCCAATGAAACGGTGAAAACTACGCTTTCCGAAGGCCACGTACTACTTCTTCAGCCCTCAACTGGCCAAAGCCAGCCATTAAAGACCGATCAACAAGCTGTGCTTTTATCTAAAAACGGCTTTGATGTTAAAACGGTAACCGCTTCCGATGCAATCGCCTGGATACATGGGATGTTCATCTTCCAAAAAACACCGCTCAAAGAGGCTATGAGGCAAATCAGCCGCTGGTATGATGTCCAGGTAGACTATGAAAGCCTGCCAAACACCATGCTGGATGCAAGACTGCCACGCAATCTCAATTTGATTGATGTGCTTGAGGGCATCCAGTTTGCAGGGAAGTTTAAATTTAAACTGATAGCAGGAAGGAGGTTAATACTTATTAAATAAAGGACTATACAACAATCAAAATCAAAATCAAAATGATAAAGAGAACAACCGACCCCGACTGCTATCGGGATCGGTAAAAGTTGTTCCACGTCATTTACCACCGTGAGGTAGTATTTATCAGAAACCAACTAAACAACTAAATTATGAGTTATTCAATTCATACTCGCTATGGTATGAGCTTTATCTTCGGGGAAAGTCAATATTCAAGGGAGCAAATTGTCAAGTGTATCGTAGTTATGAAACTAACTTTACTCCTCATTTTCCTCAGCCTGCAAGTATCTGCTGTAGCCATGACACAGCAAATCTCCCTCAACGTTAAAAATGCGAAACTTATAGATGTATTGCTTACCATTGGTAAGCAAACGGGCTACGGCTTTGTTCTGAATAGCGATGACATGAAAACTGCAAATCCAGTAAACATTAATCTTAAATCAGCCTCTATTGAAACAACTTTACAATCCCTATTCGAAAATCAGCCCTTCAATTACAAGATACAGGGTAAGGTAATTATGGTTCAACACAAAGACTCGGAAAAAAAAACAAAAGATCTGGTAGTCCCAACTCAACAGACGGACCTTAACGGAAGGGTTACTGATATAGATGGTCAGGCACTGATTGGCGCAAGTGTACTCTTGAAAGGCACGCAACAAGGTACTGTGACTGATCAGCAAGGCCGATTCTCTCTTGCCAACGTACCTACTAATGGTACCCTACTCATTAGAATGATCGGGCGTGAGACTAAAGAAGTGAACTATAAAAATAGGGTGGTACCAAACATTATACTCAGAGAGGTAAATGCAAATCTTACAGAGGTACAAATTATCGCTTATGGCGAAGTACAAAAAAAGTTCAGCACTAGCAACATTGGGAGCATTAGCGGTGAAACCATATCAAGACAACCTGTGAGTAACCCCTTACTTGCCCTGCAGGGGCGAATAACCGGATTATTTATTCAACAAAATTCGGGAGTGTCTGGTGCTGCCGTGAGTGTAAATATACAAGGGAGAAACAGCTTGACTAAGGGTAACGTGCCTTTTTATGTAATTGATGGAGTGCCGTATACACCAAATGCAATTGTATCAGATCAGGGATCGGTTATGCCAGGAGTTCTTGGTGATGCCGGTACAAGCAACTTAAACTTTATCAATCCCAATGATATCGAAAGCATCACTGTGTTAAAAGATGCCGATGCCACGGTCATTTATGGTTCACGTGCGGCTAACGGAGCTATTTTGATCACTACCAAAAAAGGCAAATCAGGGCAAACTAAAGTGGATTTAAACCTGCAGACTGGCTGGGGAAAGGTGGCTCGAAGGCCTGAATTGTTGAATACCCAACAATATTTGGAATTGAGACGGGAGGCCAAAAAAAATGGAAATTCTCCAGTCTTTCCATGGGAGTATGATATTAGTGGAGTTTGGGATACCACCCGAAACGTAGACTGGCAAGAGGAATTGATCGGTGGCACGGCTCAGTTTCAGAATTTGCAGGCTTCAATTTCTGGAGGGAATGACCGCACGCAATTTCTTGCAGGTATGGGCTACATTAGAGAAACCCCAGTTTTTGTTGGCGACTTCTCCAATGTAAAATCCAGTGTGCATTTTAATATCAATCATGCTTCGCAGAATCATAAGTTTAAGTTTTTCCTTTCGGGAAGTTATTTACAAGGGGTAAATAAACTCCCTTCAAGTGACCTGACAAACAATGCTACAACTCTCCCTCCCAATGCACCAGCTTTGTATAATGAAGATGGCACATTAAATTGGGCACCTGATCCTGCCGATCCCAACACCTATACATTTGAGAATCCTGCTGCCGCTTTACTTCGAACTTATACTGATAAGAGCCAAAACTTAATTAGCAACTCTCAAATTTCTTATGAATTGGCTCCCGGACTGATTTTGAAATCCAGTTTTGGTTACAATCGTCTTCAATCTGACGAATTGAGTGTTAGTCCTCTAATTTCTGTAATTCCTAGTGATAGACCATACACGAAAAGAACGGCAGGTTATTCAGATAGAAATATTGAATCTTGGATCGTTGAGCCACAATTAACATTTAATAAATCATACACTTTCGGCACATTTGAGGGTTTGCTTGGTGCAACTTTCCAGCAAACATGCAATGATTTATTAGCTCTTCGTGGATTTGATTATAGTAGCGACGCTCTTTTGCCTGATCTTAATGCTGCTGGAACTAAAAATACAATTGGTACTCTCCAATCTACTTATCGATACAGTGCGGTTTTCGGACGTTTAAATTACAGGTACAAGGATCGATATATTATAAATTTCACGACAAGACGTGATGGTAGCAGCCGTTTCGGTTCAGAAAATTTGTTTCATAGTTTTTATTCTGTTGGCGGAGCTTGGCTTTTCTCGGAAGAAGATTTCTTTAGAAACGTAATCCCCTCTTTGAATTATGGAAAGCTGCGTGCGACTTATGGAACTACAGGAAATGACCAAATTGGTGAGTACTCTTTTTACAGCTTGTATGACAACTATAGCGTGGGCATACCCTACCAAGGTACTATCGGCTTAAATCCTCGTGGCTTGTCCAATCCCTACCTGCAATGGGAAGAGACTCGAAAGTTAAACTTGGGCGTCGATTTGGGATTTTTCAACAGCAGGATTTTGATAAACGCCAACTACTTCCGTAACCAGTCATCTAATCAACTACTTGGCCAAAAATTATCTGCGGTCACTGGCTTTAGCGGGATTGCCAGGAATTTCCCTGCTACTGTACAAAATACAGGTTTGGAATTGACGGTTGACTATACACCTGTTAAGACGAGTTATTTTACTTGGCAAGGATCAGCAAACCTTACTCTACCTAAAAATAAGTTGGTCCGCTATGATGGTCTTGACGAAAGCGGCGATAAAGATATATATGTTATTGGGCAGCCCATTACTGTAAGAAAAGCCTACGCATATGCTGGAGTAAATACCGAAACAGGTTTATATCAATTCAAGGATATGAAAGGTGGATTGACATCCAGGCCAAATGATCTAACTGACAAAATAATTTTGATTAATATCGACCCGATATGGTATGGTGGTTTGAGCAATACCTTCAGCTATAAAGGCTTTAATCTGGACATATTCATTCAGTTCGTGAAGCAAACGCTTCCCAGCAATCGGTTCGGGAGTTTTCCCGGTGTTGCTGGTACCAATCAATTTACAAATGTGTTAAATCGTTGGCATAAGCCAGGTGAACAGGCGGAAATTCAAAAAGTAACAACAAATTTTGGAGAAATTTTCGCTCCAACCTTTGCCGCCTTTAATAGTGATGCGAGTTATAGCATAGCCACATATGCACGTTTAAAGAATGTCTCACTTTCTTATACGTTCAATAGCAATCTGACTAGAAAAGCACATATTTCTAATGCGAGGATCTATGTACAGGGACAGAACCTGTTGACCATCACCAAATTTTTAGGCGGAGGTGATCCTGAAACAAGGAATTTGGGCACTTTAGGCCCATTGAGAATTTTCACTTTGGGTACCCAACTTACTTTTTAATAAATGATAAATTAGAACGAAATGAAGACAATATATAAATACACATGTCTGGTCATCATACTCTTATATTGCATGTTGCCATTGCCTGGCTGCAGAAAGTTTATTGAAGTTGATCCTCCGGTAACCAGTGTAAATGAGGGGAATGTCTATGCTGATAATTCTACAGCAGCAGCCGCGCTTACGGGAATCTACTCAAAAATGGCTAACAGTTCATTTTCTCTGGACCTCACTGTATTGCCTGAACTCGCTGCGGATAATCTAGCCCTTTTTAATTTGGATAAGATTAACTATACGGCTTACTATCAAAATATTTTGCAACCAAGTGATCCATCAACTGTACCCAGGCCTTGGCTGTCTATCTATCCTTTTGCCTTTAACGCCAATGCAGCTATTAAAGGATTGACTGAATCTAATATATTAACTAAAGTCGTGAAGCAAAACCTGCTAGGTGAAGCCTACTTCCTGCGGGCTTTCTATTATTTTTACCTTGTGAATCTATACGGTGATGTGCCTTTGGCTTTGTCTACCGATTATACCGTGAATAATAAACTATCGAGAATCCCTACTAGCCAAGTCTATGCACAAATTATTGCAGACGCTAAACAGGCTCAGACATTGTTGAGTGATAATTACCTAAAAAGTGATGCTTTTACGGCTTACGCTACCGGTGAGGAAGAAAGGATAAGACCCAATCGCTCAACAGCTATAGCGCTACTGGCTAGGGTTTATCTCTACCAGAAAGATTGGGCAAATGCAGAGCAAATGGCTACAGAGGTGATTAACAAGGCCACTCTGTATTCAACAACAGCTTTAAACCAGGTATTTCTGAAGAATAGCAAGGAAACTATATGGGCCTTGCAACCTGTCAAAGATAACTTGAATACTGATGAAGGCAATCTATTTACGCTCCGTACAGGTGAGCCCGAAATCAACACCGGGCGTATCATCTATTTGTCAGAAGATTTTATGGACTCGTTTCAGTCTGGTGATCAGCGAAAAAACACTTGGACTGGAGTCCAATCGAGTGGAACTAAACCATACCCATATGCAGCTAAATATAAGGCGATAGAAGGTAGTGATCTTGGGCAGGAATATACGATTGTTTTTCGTCTTGCCGAACAATATCTGATCCGTGCCGAGGCAAAAATAGAACAAAACAGGGTTACTGAAGGAATTGCTGATTTGAATGTATTGCGTGATCGGGCCATAGACAAAAATGCTGATATCGACGAACAGTTAAAGTTGTTGCCTACTACTCTGTCAAAAGCAGAAGCGCTCACATCCTTGTCCTACGAACGACGCTTCGAGTTGTTCTGCGAATGGGGCCATCGCTGGTTTGACTTGAAAAGAACCGGTCAACTAGATGCGGTCATGACTGTAGCTACTACACTTAAAGGCGGTGGGGTTTGGAAACCATATAGAGCATTACTACCGGTGCCTGCTGAAGAAATTAGGCTCAATTCTTCATTGAGCCAAAATGCAGGTTATACCAACTAATATACCATTCTAATTGTTGTCTGTACGCTTGATGTGCAGACAACTTTTTACAAACACATCAAATATGAAAAAGATTGCCATACTGTTCTGCTGCATCATCCCAATATTCGTACATGCTCAGGTAAGTTCAGGTATTAAATTTAGTACTGCAAAGAACTTGCAGGAAGTATTGATGCAAGCCCAAAAAGAAAATAAGCCTATTTTTGTTGACGCTTACGCTACCTGGTGTGGGCCTTGCAAAATGATGGATCGTGATGTATTTAGTAATCAACAGGTGGCAGACTATGTAAATGCAAATTTCATTGCTATAAAAGTACAGATGGATAGTACAAAAAACGACAATGAATACATCAAAGGCTGGTATGCAGATGCTGCCAACTGGAAATTATATGTCACCGCCTTTCCTACCTTTTTATTCTTCACTCCTGAAGGTAAGTATTCAGGTAAAGAAGAGGGGTTTTACAAACAACAGGAATTTGTAGCAGTTCTCAAAAAAAATATTGATCCTCATGGAAGTTATCTAGCCCAGCTCAAATCCTTTAAGGATGGTTCACTTAATAAGACTCAACTTCTCAAGTTGGCTTACTGGGCCAAGGAGAATAAAGATGACAGTTTAGCAATGCAGATTGCGAGGGTCTACAAGAGCAGATATGTTGACAACGCACCTATAGATTCCTTATTGAATCCAAGCGCCGATCGTTTCCACGCAACTTTCATCGACTTGTTCAGTTTTAAGGATAAGATCATCCAATATATTTATGAGCATCAGAAAGTGACAGACTTAAAATTCGGCCGCTGGCCACAGTATTCACGTAACTTAACGGACTACGTTATTGGACGAGATTATATCTATAACAATATTTCTCCCAATAAGAGTTTAGATACGATTAGCCCTGATTGGAAAAAGATTGAAAGAAATATCGCCAAAACATTTGACAAGAAAATAGCAAAGCGGCTAACCTTGAATGCAAAAATTGGATGGCTTTATAAACAAAAGGATTGGGATCAAGCTGTAAAATTAGAGTTTGAAAAGATTGATAGGTACGGCATGGATACTACTGGTTTGGGTAAAGTTAGTGTTAATAACCTGGTTTATGATGTGGTATTTAAATACATAAATAACGCAGCATTACTTAAAAAGGCTGCGACACTTATGAAAACCATCGTGGATCTTGACGGGGAGACTGATCATGCAGGCCTTGATACTTACGCTAGCATCTTATACAAAGCAGGTCAGAAGAAGCAAGCAATTGAAGTGGAGAAAAAGGCTCTGGACTTGGTCGAGAAGCAAAATGATAAAATAAATACAAAATTTTACAGAGAGGTAATTGTCAAAATGCAGAATGATCAGCCAATTTGGAAGTAGCATTGGTAATTCCCGCATTCATTAATTGAATCGGAGGTAACAGAAGAATTTCAGATTGGTTTTATCCTAGCTAACTTAATATTGGTAAGAACGCTTGAAAATCTAATAATGTCGTTTTAAAGATCACAAAGGTGTTGCATTTTGTTGTGCAGAAATTTCAGTCGATTTAAAAGCGATTAATGATATTTTCAAATTCGATCAAGGTTAAACTTTAACAGAAAATATTCGGTTGCGATTACATTGCAAATCAATAAATATGATTGTCAAATCACGCATGTCGATCAAGTACCTAACTTATGAATTGGGGTATTATGATCCGGCACATTTTTTCAAAAAATGGGTATTACTCAGGGGAAATTCAGGAAGCCCTGAAGAATGCAAAATACAAGAGACTGTCTCATTGAGGCAACCTCTTGTATTTTGCATTCTTCAGGGTGGATTTGTCCACATTTGATTTGGATAAAAAGATAGTTCTTCGCTTAATCATAGAAGATTATCCTTGTTATATACTCATGTCAAGAGGTAAAACTTCAGTGGTATTTAAGAGTAACTTCCAGCACCAAGGGACGTTGTTACCATCTGATTAAAATAAACTTATAGCAATTAATTAAAGAAAAACCTTATTCGGTAGATAAACTTGAATGCGGTCATAACAAGGATGTTTATTACTGTCCTGTTGGCAATCGAATGAAAAATATAGGTAGTTATACCTCCACTACAAAAGTTGGTTTTAAACAGGTAAATTCTCTTTATCAGGCTAGAAAATGTAAGAGTTGTCTGCTGAGAAGGGAATGTTATCAGGGTGAAGAAATCATAATAAAAGTCAATCACAATCTTAACCGATTAAAGCCGAAAGCCGATAAACATTTAAAAAGTAAACAGGAATACAGAAACGAAAACAATGCTACTTTGATACGGAACCTATGTTTGCCAATATTAAACACAATCAAAACTTTAAACGATTTATGTTTTTTTAGAGGCCTAGAGAAGGTGAGTATTGAAATGGGATTATTAGCTTTGCACGTAACCTAAGAAAGAAACCAGTCTGAAACGAAGGCTAAATATGCAAAAACCTTTTTTACAGATATCTGATTCCATTCATACATTCATTAGCTCCAAGATAGTTCCATATAAAATAAAAAAGCCGCCCCAATTATTCTTGAGACGGCCTCATTTATTAATCGGTTAATTTCACCGTCAAATTTACACAAGGTTTTAATGGATCAGTTGTAGCACGAGTAGTAAATGATCCAACAGCACCAGCGACTGTTGATGTAATGCCAAAGGATTGTAAAGTACAGATGGTGGCAGCAGGGTCAGTCGTAGTTGTAATAAAAACGTACTTAGTATTATTTGCCTTGAAAGCAAATACTGATCCTACGATAGCGGATGCTGCTACTATACCAAGCATAATTTTTGCTCTTGTCATAAAAAAAAGATTTTATAAATTAACATGAGATTTTCCCTACTCTTGCCTATAACTTCACACTTAGGTGGTAGGGTTTAACCTTGTGCGACGTATCTGATCAGATAACTTTATTCTAATAAGCAGTATATGCTAAATAGAAAATATTTTCATGTAATACATTTCAATTTTTAAAATGGTAACCTAAACTAAGCCACAGATCAATTCAGTTCTTTCAACTTCCTCTCACAAAAGGTAATTTTAATCTGTTTAAATTTCACCTGGTATAGTTCAAGATCAACCGCTTGAACCGACTTATTATATCTTACATTTTATAATAAATGTTCAGGGTTTCGTTCTCCAGCTAATATACCTCTATGATCCTTCGACCTATTGCTCCAGTAATATCACTTATTACACTATGTATTTTAATGTTCATAGTTTCAAAGGATTTTGGCAATCCTAGAATGAATCTATCAGCATCTTAAGCATTTTATCTCAAGGATTTTCTATAACGAACTAATGTCCTGAAAGTTTCCTTTTCATTGCCTTGCAGATAGTAGGATATCAATAATTCACAGCCATGAAGATTTTGAATCCATTGCGCACGATCTGTTCTTACTGCGAGAAGTCTTCCAACTCAATTTATTTTAAGTAACTTATTTAATAAAATATCATCCTATTTGCAAGTTATTATATGCGAAATATTAGGCCACTTATAAGGACGCTTTTCTGAAGGTTTTCAGGTTTCCCCTTTATTTCACGTGAAAACTAATCTATAATCCGTAATATATTTCAGCGGTGTGGGAAATGCTCATAATATTGACCGGACACTTGCCGAAACACTTATTTTGTTTTCATACCCTGGAAAAAGGGCAATAGAAATTGCCCTAGACCATACACTATTTTATGAATAAAGCTAAAATTAAAGTTATCAGCAACTATAGTTTATTATTTAAGTTGGATAGGAATGTATTTAACAACAATAATCGGATGAATGCCTTTAAATTTAGAATTGACCTTTTACTACGAATTCATGGTGGATATTTTTTTTTCAGCGATTACATTTCCCTTTTCAAAGATAAAATATCATTTGTGAATAAAACTTAGGAGATAGAGAATAAAACTTAGGAGATACGGAAAAATAATCAGGAGATAGCGGGTTATCAGGATAATTTTAACACCTCCACTCCTGGGCTTTTTTCGCCTCACAAATTTTATACGGACTGATACGAAACGGGTGAATAGGCCAGCTTTTGTGCATGTCCATAGCTCTGGATAAGTATCCAGGTAAGTAGTAAAACATAATCCCTGTAACGATACAGCAGGGCTAATTCTTTACTTAGCAAGCAGCCTTTCAGTTACAACCTTTACATGGGAGCTGTAAACATAAACAGGGGCTTTTACATCCTGGCAGATTGTTAGAGATCAGATACAGGGCAATCCATTATCAACTGATATTTTATTCTTCTTAATCGTAAATGCACACAGATAAAATTGCCGGCACCAACTTCTACACCGGCTTTAAAGCTTTTCTTTTGAGAACAACCCGAAGCATTTGCTTCTCCGAATGCCGTGAAGCTTATATTAATGGGGCATCCTACTCATACGACAAGATGCCCCATTAATATATTTGCCATTATTGACTTAGATTCTTCTCAAAGGAATATAATTCCCATTAACCCAGAGATACAACTGATATAAAGTCCCATTTATAACAAACGTACAACCAGTTGATCCTGACACACAGGTGAACGAAACTACAGTTGGATAATATACAGTTCCAACTACGTAGTAATATGTATTTGCTCTCGCTTTAAATGCAAACACGCCACCTGCTGCTGCAAAGAACAATATTATTGCTAACATGACTCTTGCTTTTTTCATACAAATTGGTTTTAAGGTTAATTATTAGGTGCCTACTCTATAAAGGTTTTCAGCTACGCCTTGTCATGTTGCAACATGACTATCATTGCATGCAATAAGTATTTATTACAACTATGTTATGCTTTATAGACAAATTTTATCTGGACTATTTCATATCCAAATGTTGAGCTAATCCAAGCGAATAAAGGAGCTTATTGCTACTGCTGAGTTTTTATGGTCGTCTTTGGCGAAGGAGAATTTTGAACTAATTTTTATAAGTAGTAATCAGCGTCCTTTTCTCTAAAATAAATCCGGCAAAACCCATTGCCAAAAAGATTAGATTAAAAATCAGGTGGTTTCTCCAGCTTAATTGCCTGATAATCCCCCCGCATGTACATGGACGGTCTGTTGTCAGAGTCAATACATATCCCACATACAATGTAAACAATGCCATTAAAATTAATGATCCAATAAATCCATATTTACGGGTTCTATCGGGTATTAGTAATACAGCTACGATTAGTTCTGAACCAGGAATTAATATAGAAATTGGATATGCAACGGAACTAAGTAAGGGAGACCTCAAAAGATCATTATAATAAAAATCATATTGATATAGCTTGCTTAAACTTGTATAAACAAACAAAAAGAAGAAAGAGAATGCAATGATTTCAATGACAATTTGCTTCTTCATACATCATCTATTGGGAATAAAATAATATACGATAAGGGCCAAATTCTCTTATTGATATAAAAATACGTATATATACTGCAGCGACATCGACATAGGTAGCTACCTAGGCTTATAATTCTGACTTGATAATCTGATAGAAAACTAAAAATGCCAACAATTTCCCAGGACAGATAAAAGAAAATCAGACATTGAGGCCATATGGTCTTTCTAAGGAGTAGTTATCAGCTATTTCAATGGCGATCCGTAATGGGACGGAAGTAATTTCCAGACCTTCGGTTCCTCTGAGGAGGTCGTGAGAAGGCAGATTGCGTTTTGTCCAAAGCTTACACAAACATATGCAAACGGCCAGTATTTCTGGTTCCACAGCTAGAAATGTGCCTTTGAAATTGCGCCAATGATAGTTGTCTGCTCTAAGAATGGCCAAGTTCTCGGTAGCCCTGCTTAAGAGTATTTTCAGGCTGTTTAAGCCATTGGCATTGTTTGGGGCACCTTCCTGCACCGCTCCTATCGCCGACGTGAAATACCCTAGGGGTATTCCCAGGCGGCCTATGGGATGCTGGCCCCAGCGCTCAGTCATCCTGAATAGTGGACGTGCATCATTGTCTAACAAAATATTACCTAAGAGATCATAGAATAAAGAGTCCGAGAAAGTGGTATTGCCATTTTCTGTCTGCACGTACGTTAGTCTTCCATTATCATTAGCACATATAGCTGCAATCTTCCAGTAGGGATTTTCTGCAAGCTGGTAGAAAAAAGCTGCGGAACGGAATGCGGAAGATGACTCAGGTGGATCAATCACCGATTTAAGAGATGCCGCCAGCATGTAAGAACTGGCAATCCAGGGGATTGTATGGGTATTCTCATTACCCGGGTTCTCTATGGTGGAGGAAAGGTAACCGGCGTAACCTATGTACGCGTCCGCTACGTTGTTTAAATCTTCAGGATTTAGTCCCAGTATTTCAGTATAAATACTCATCAGATCAACTCTTTTATGTTCGTATACGCTAACGGGTCAGCATAGTTTGAATTGATCAGGGTTTTGATAGCAGAAGGACGTTTAAATTGCTTTAGTTCTTTCAGAACAGCAGGCCCGTCATATTTTTCTGCCTTTTCAATCTGTACTGCGGGTATATTGATCTTAGCCACAATCTCTCCCTCGTGGTGGTAGGGAAGATATTTCTGATAAATGTGCAGTTCCCTGACCTCTTCAGAGAATTGGACCAATTCAACTGATTTCTTCTGAATGGTAATCAGATATGCATAAAATATATATCCTTCAGACTTAAAATTGTCCGTGGCGAAGCGAAGTGATGTGATGAATGCCGGGAAGATGATGTTGGTCTTATAAAAATCATCACGTTGCACGGCACCAGCAGTAGTTGAAATGAACGGCGTTACATGTCCGTAAGTTTTGCCCAGAGATGCGTATGGATGGTTCGCCGGCAAAGGCGTATCATAATTATTCAGGTGATGAATCACATTGTTTTCTGTTAACTGGTCCTGGATCTCGTGATTATAAATTTCATGTTTTGCCCTCCACCAGTTGCTTACTATTCCATTTCCTCCTATTATGTATGCTTCTGCATCTTCATCGTTCAGGGCATTGACGCCTTTTAATACTTTTTGAAAATACATTATATAGGTTTATAATGATGATTGAATCAGCGATCTGGTATTATTTATCATATTTATGAGAGAAGTATCGGCATCATACTTATATCTTTCCAGCAGATTAAGCAGATTACCCTTACTGCTGCTGGGAACAAGTTTCTTCGCCGTTAATGTTCCTAACGCCACCAATACCCGGTAACGCACATGGAGGCGTTTAACCTTTTCACCTACTTCAAACAATATAACGAAATCCCGGTTTTCTGGCCGCATCGCGATCATGGTAGCAAATGCTATGATTAATCCTTCATTATTATTCGCACGGATCATATTTGCAACATCCTCTTTCTGAATGTTATTTCTCATAGCAAATTCTGCCATCCTATTTGCTAATTTATCTTTATGATTTACTCGTTCAGCCCAATCGGGATCATTTATAGCCAGGTATTCATCGGCCATTTTTTGCAATCTTAACAATGCCTCCTCCTTCGGTAACCTGGATGTTTCGGGAGTAGCCATTGCGCCTCTTGCAATTTCAGTTTGTTGTTGGTTATCCCCTCCTACCTGTTCATGCTCTGGGAAAACCGTTTGAGAAAGTACACTCTGTTTATTCTCAATATTGGCCAACTGAGCTTTGGCAGAGGCTACACTTTCGTTTACTATTGCCACCTTACCTTCTACGGTTTCTTCAATCACTTTCTTTATTGCTCCCTGATCTGCTTCAGAAAAAGCTTTGGCTAAAAAGAGGCGGGTAATCAAATATCCAAATAGAAACCCTGATACAGAAAAACAAATGATCAAGCCATATGCAAAGGCTAATGCAATGCCCATTTCCTTAACACAAACACCATTAGCTAACAAAGTTGCTACTGCACGTATGTAAGGCGGCAACTTTGATAAATGTACCAGACCAAGACCTACAATAATTTTGGTCAACCAGTCCGATATTTCTGTGAGGTTGGTATTTACCTGCAATTGGTATTCTCCATTGTCTTCTTTATTCTCAACATTGCCTTCTCCTGCTTTAGGTTTATTCGATTGTAATATTTTAGGAATCCCAAAGAGAAATCCGATGGCAGCTCCTGATACACAAGTTCCCAGTATCCAGAGCAATGCTGTGGAAAATGCAGCGGTACTGGTAGTGATGAACAACGAGGCAATAATACCAAGCATTAAAATTACCGAGAAGAAGGATGCTACGCATCGCAGGTAAACGGCAGTTTTTTGTCTGTCCTTATTTGCTTCTCCTACTTTCTGATCAGAAGCTGCTCCCTTTGAGGAAGAAAAGATAGAAAAGAAACTCATAGTATTGTTCGAATAATGATTAGGGATATGACAATAAGTTAAGGTACATAATGTTGGGCTACGGAGAAATACCAACTAGTTTGTATTTATTCTGTTAGAGACAGTTCGTCACTATTCTTGCATTTACAAAAATACCAAGTACTTGGTATTTTCATTAAGTACATAATGATCTAACTTGTAATTATAAAAATATTAGTTAATAATTTCCTCAACTATTCTTCAATGAGTCGCGTTCCCCATACTAGTTGCTATTTTTATTCCATTATTTGCTTTCTAGGAGCCATGTTCCCAAATAAGATTTTATCTCAACAAATAGCAAAGATAAATATTCATTCTGCTGTTACTTCCAAAGAAAATACTCTTCATAGCATTAATAAACATACTATGATAGATTCAGTTAAAAAAATATTGGAAACACTAGAAAAATCAGGCCCCGCTCTTTTTAAAGTAAACTCAGTTCTAAACCTTCAACATAAATTGGACTCTTTAAAAAAAACTATCAATGAAGACACAATACATCTAGGAAAAGATTCAATACAAGAAAATATAATATCTGCTACATGCTCAAAAATAGAGATGATTACTAACCTAGTCCTTGAAAAGGACGGCAACGGAAATTATCAATTCTCGTTAACCGATATAAAAGAAAATCCGATAAAGACCTTTCTTATAAAGCAGTTTAATGAGGAACTTTTTAAAAATAAATTATATAATACTATCCTAAGTATATGTGACTCTCCCGACGAAGAAACAAAAGAAAAAGTAAAAAACATTGTTGAAACTCTGCTAAAACAAGGGCTATACTCACGTTTGTTGGAAGCAAGCCTGGACGTAAGATCTGATGACGCCCTTGCTGGTAAATTGAGAATTTTCAAAACCGTTGAGGTTTCATATTATAAGGATATTGTTGACTCTTCAAATAACTCCGGTGATGGAAAAGGCGGACCTGATAAAAAACTGCACAAAAGGGAATTTATTGACCCTCCTTTCACAGTTTACAATATTCAAATCCAATTTCAGGATGGATTTATAGAGAATATCAAGGTAAAAGGGAAAATGAGAGGTATGGATTCGATGTTGTTATTTGCTAATCCATTTCCCTTCCCATTTTCAAGTAAGACAAATTTTCAAAGTAATAGAAAATTATATGAAGTGACTGTTTTAAGAAATTCTAATTGCATTCTGCATTTAGGAGAATTGTTACAATTTGATTATGAGTTAAGAAATTATACGAGAGATTATTTCCCGGAAAACCAGGTATATAAATCAGAATTGAATGATTCAATCACAACAGTAAGTCTTTATAAAGAGAAAACAACTAAAATCTTGGAATTAAGGATCTTCAGTGATTTAAAGGGAATCGAAACAGACAATCCTAATGGACTTATACAAACCGAATTTTCTAAGTCATTTAATTTCTCCACCAATAGAATTGATTGCGGAAGAAAATTTAATTTCGGGTATTTAAATTATTTCACCCCTGAGTTTGCCATAAATAAAATTGAAGATAATCACAAGCAACTTATATTAGATCATTTTGAAAAGAATCCAGCAAATACAAGTAAGCCGACTAGTTTTGCTTCTACATTGGATATTTACCGACATCAGATTTACAATTTGGGGTTTTCCGTAAACCTAATTTTAGCTGATGCACCTGAGTTAAAATCAACAATTAATTTATGCGCAGGAGTTTATTTTGGAAGATCCGCTATACAAGATACATTAAGAGTAATTGATGCCCCTAGTAATACTTATAAACCTTCCAGTGAGAATAATGTCGTCAATACAGGCGTTAATACAATTCAAATTGTTCCCGAATTAAAATGGCAGATATTTCCAGACGAAAGGTACGGCGTTACTTTAAGCCAAAAATTGAGACATTTCAAGATACTGAGCAATGATTTTCAGCAAGTGAAAAATAAAGAAGAATACATTTCTTTTATACAATCGAATCAACCTGAAAAGGTTTATAATACTTCAAAGATTATCTGGAATTCGGAGATTTGTGCATTTTTCAAGCCTTCGTCTAACAATCAACTATTCATCAGATATAGAATTAACTACGATTTAGGAGATATGAACCACAATTTTAGTCAATTGCAAATTGGGTTAGCTACTTTCTTAACTACAACAAAGAAAACATCAAAAGAAACAGAAAAAAATTGAGCCAATTTACTGATCAAAAATTTCCAAAAGTGCTTGATTAAGAGACGTGGCGGGTAGTGGAAACATAAACGGCAGTCTAATGCGCCACTGCTCGACCCTGCATGTGGGGGAGCGGGGAGGTAACGAACCGCTCTACCCGGAACCAATTGGTGCCGATTATTCGAATGTTATATTAACTTTTTACTTTCTGAACTCGGAATATGAGCACATTCCCCTTTATTAACGGTGTATTAACTTATTTATTAAGTTCATTTCGTATCGTTGTGAAACTTCGGAACTTCATAAAAATATAAAATGGCACACAAAGTTTCTCTTGATTTACCAGGCATAGAGGTTCGCAATACAAATGCATTTTTTGTTATGCAAAAAAATGGAAAGTAAAATTCTTATAAATTTCAAATATTATAAAATGGCAATCCACTCTAACATTCTTGTACATTGGACTTGTAAAGAAGAAAACACAACATCAGAACAGTATGTTACAAGACTAAAAAGCACAATTTTTCAAGGCTTGTATTTAAATAAAGGTAGTGAAAGAATAGTTGGACATAACAATACTGCTATTAAAGCCGATATCTCTAGAGTATGTCTTACGGAAATAAGGCTTACGCAGGTTACAAAACATACAAGTTTATATGGCAAGCTAGGGATTGGTTTTTCTCGGGATTTTGTCATAAGAAATTTTGGCAATCCGGTTTCCTATGTCACCAATAGCAATGCTTATAGCTTGTTAGTTGAACATTTCGATCACTTACATGGCTTTTTGGCAAACCACCACTATGAGGAATATTTGGCTAGGCTTCAGTACATAATGGGGTTTGTGAAAAATATGTCTGATGTCAATGAGAATGATATGAAATATTACGAAGAAATGGAATGGAGGATTGTGCATAATAAATTAATGGAAATAGATGGGAGGATTTTACCTGAAGATCCTGCCAAGTCTATTTATCGATTAGTATATGCCCCTCGCGAAGTTAAATTGATAGTTTTTCCTAATGAGGAAACAAATGCTTTGGCCTTATCAGACCCTGATCTATTGCGATTCTTTAAGGACCATACGCCTATTCTTTTAACCTTGGAAGACTGTAATCAGTTTTAATAATTTGAAACTGAATTACAACAAAAGGAAATCAAAAAGGCATCAAGTAAATATTTGGAGCTTGTCAAATCAACAAGTAAACATATTTTAGTGGATTATGAATGTTCTTCAGTTTGCAAAAACATCTAATATGACGACATTCTGTTTTCAATTCATGACAACAATGGTTCATACAAAAGTTGTGCATTGGTCCATCTTATTTTAGAAGTAAGCAAGAGGAAAACCCTAACTTTCCCTTATGTAAAGTGTAAAGTAAATTATCTACATGAGACATTGGATATTTATTTATGCTTACAAATCAATCAATAAAGAAGCCGGTTTTTTAATAATCCCTTTCTGCGGAGATGCGGAATGTTAATTTCTTTATCGCCAATTCCTGAGTTTGTTTCTATCTTCATCAATCCATGCCTCAATACGCCTTATTTGATCTTCAACACTTCTTATTTTATCATTAAGTTCATCAAGCCACCCTTCAGCTTTCGATTTCCAGTTATCGCTATGCGACTCCCAAATTTTGCTTTGCAAATCATTTTTTTTTCCTTCAAACCTTTCCAAAGCATCTTTAGCATTATTATGCTTTTCTATATTTTTTTCCAAATTGCCTTCAATTTGAGCTTTTATTTGCCTGCCTTTTTCTTGCTTCTCCAGCCAAATTCTTTGTTTTTCTTCGTAAAGTTTAGTCTTTTCTTCTTGGTAATTTTTATGTTGGCCCCAAAAGTTATCATGGTGCTGCCGTACTTCAATCATCCTTTCATGTACATCAGTTTTATGTTCCCCTGTCATTTCGTGCTTAACTGACTTAAAATAGCCCCCAATATTGCCTAATGCTTTTCCTTTTGATTTCATGTCTTCTACAGTCTCTTTAAGCAATCCAAAAGTCATAATATGGCCAACGACAAAATCGCTGATGGCGTGGTAATCGGCATTATCCAACCGACCCATTATCTCATTATAGAAATTTTTAGAACGATTATATGTTTGTTCTTTTCTAACAACGTGAGCATTATTCCTTAAATTGAAGAAATTCGCCCATGCAATATCCCGCTCATTTTTAGATGGGTATCTGACATTTTTAAAAATTTCATTTATTTCTGTGCATAATTCGAATGTGTAGTCCCAATCGTGTTTAGATGTACTGCCAAAAAAAGATTCGGCCTTGCCAATTCTGTTGGACAAATCTCTTATTTTACTATCAAGTTCCTGGTAGCTTACAGTAAAAATATTCAGCATGGGTAAATTGTATTAATAACTGTTATAAGGTACAATAAGTTTACAACTTAAACTGACTTAATAAAAACTAAAAATCGTTTGCTTGCAGGACAAAACCTATTAAAAAAGAGAAGGTATTAATGAAATTAGTTCTAGTAAAAACGACCAGTAAATTTGCTGATCGTTTTTTTATGATTATTTACCTGGAGAAACCCCGAATTTTATTGGAGAATCAGCAATCTGGTATAAGTATTTTACATTATCCCACTCTGCCTGAAAAGTACTGACATCAACATCTTCTTTTATTTCAGCTTCTGTAGGTACTTTACCATTTGAAGAATGCTTTACATAAGCGAATGAAAAATTGTCTGAACTTTTCCATCCTCTTTGAAGCATGATCCGGTGAATTTCTATGCCTAGTTCCAGATCCTGATGGGAACTGTCGTAGATAACTATGGTATTCATATGTTGGTTTTAAGAATCTTCTTTAGGCTCTTTTCCCTGGTTTGCATCCTGAGCAGGACGTGGAGGATTTGTATCAGGTTTTTTAGGAGTATGCTCAAAATTAGGAAGGGACAAACGGTTAGTAACGTCTGCTATTCCTTTTTGTAAGTCATCTTTCTGATCGGACCTTGTGCCGGTAAACTTAGGTTTGTCCTCATTCATCATAGTTTTCTTTTTTAGTTGATTGACAAAATAATATCATAATTAGATTTTAAGTAAATTTTCATTTTATGGTTAGCCTTTGCGATTATTTCGGCGGGCGTTTCTACCAATAAGTCATCAGAAAATGCTAAAATACCAGCGCATATCTGAGACTGATCATACCGGATCTGTTCGATTTCGTCTTCAGTTAGTTTTCCCCTACGGATCTTTCCCCAGGTCCTTTCATATTCTATATTTATCAGATCTAGTTTGTGACATTTTTCGTTCAGTTCCCTTATCATTTTAGAATATGGGAAATAGGGTTTTATGGTAGAGACCACCTGTGAGGCCGCGACAATTCCACCCCATACTAACGGGAATTCATCCCATACTGCCCATGTTCCTATACTGGCGGAAGAGGCTAGCGCAAGAAATATATTGATCTTCCGGTCCCATTTTTGATATTTGGTTACTAAGAAGGCAAGCAAGTAACCTTTGAACCTCATATCACATAGGTCTGCCCAAATACTGTCTGTTGAATTCATTATTGTCGATTTTATTTACCACCTAATATATTGATCGCATATCCGAGTTGCACCTGCAGGAAATTCCCTTGTGCCTGACTAAATTCTGAATTCAATCTCATTCTGGCGAACATCTTTCCATTGTCACTAACATTGAGCGCCATTTGTAATTCTATCACGTTGATAAAGGCCCCATTTTTAACGATGTATTTTTTCTGGTTATCTTTTTCCCAGCCGAGCAACTGAATCCTGTTATTCAAGGGTTTCAGATAAACTAACTTATCTGAAAGTGTCAGGCTGAATCGTTCTTCCGGTAACCAGGAGATGGCCAGAGATGGATAGAACTGAAGGGTGCTTATAGTGTACTCATTAGTGAAACCGGGTTTCACTATCTTGCCGGATTGCATCTCAGTAAGAGAATCTCTGACAGGGGTAATGCCTATTCTACCACCCATATTTACGCAAACGCTGTACTTCAGGTCATGGTTACTGAAAGCAAACAAGTTGAAATCAAGACCGCCGGAAAAGCTTTGGTATTGCAATAGTTTAATAGCAGAAGTATACCTGTTCAGGTCTTTATTCAGTTTAGAGGTGTCGTTTGGTCCAGGTGTTTGACGTATGGAATCCAGATCACTTAAAATTAGGTATTTATTTTGTTGCTCAATTTTGGATAATGTTACGACCGGACTGATATATTGGAAATATCCTATGCTTCTGATAAACCGATATATTAATGGACATTTAACCAGATATTGAACTGTATTAATATTAATTCTTTTACTGGCTTCAGTTTGAATTAAACCATTAGGTTTATCTTCCCTAAGGCCTATGAAATCCGTGTATATATTGGCCTGAAATAATTTGTTTGTTTTTTCTTTTTCCAGTTCCAATGATTTACCTCCTTCCGTTTCAAAGACCATGTCGGCAGGAGAATAATCACGTCTTTGGAGGGCCAGTGTAGGGACATAATCGACCAGATCGGACAGTAAAATTGAATAGCTTGTAGTGTCTTTTTTAGTGACAAAAGGCGGAGAAGTCAGATCATATAGATGTACTTCTTTGAAATCTTTAATATTTTGTCTGGAAGATATACCTATGCTATACAAATTAGTAAATATTCTTTGTACGTTAGTATCATAAGGATCTTGTAAGCAAACCTGTATATTTTCTACATATCCATCTGATATTTCAACCTGCACTTTTTTTACCTGGTAGCTATCTACTGTTTCGCTTGTGTCTTTATGATATATTTTGGTATACATCCTGACTTTTTCTCTGACTGTAAAATCGGCCGCCTTATGTTTGGTGGTTTCGTCTGCATCAGTTGCCCATATATTAGCATACAGCTGATTAGCAATTTGTGATGTGGTTGATGAAGCATCCCCACAGGTAGCCCCCATGACGGCTAATTTATTTTTAATCTTTTGGGTGAAATTATCCGGAGAGAACCGGTTAGCATCAAATTGCTGATCTGTTTGGCCATCTGAACTGATTGTGATAGCAATAGTCCTAGAGGTCCCAATCGTGGCTGTTATGTTAAATTCTTTACCGCAAATCTGATAAGTAGTGAAGTAAGTCTTTTGAGATTTTGCAATACACGAAAGAAAAAGAATAGATAATAGAATACTTATTTTTCTCATTGAGAAGGAAGATTAATGTTGTAGCGAATGTAATGATCCGATTACATGACCTTTTGCCATACGCAATTATCGAAGGCGTCTTTCCGGCATATGTACTTTATACCGTTTACAATTTTTACTTGTCCACAGGTACAAAGCCCATGTGGCTCTTGTTCGAAATTTTGGGATTCAGTTTGTACATCTGTATTAGTAACGGAGATAGATTGCCCTTTCTGAGCAAAGTTTTGGGGCTGATTTGCTGCCATGACAATTAGAATTTAAATCGAAAGGTCATTCATTCCGCAAGTTTTATCAATACCAAGTAGTTTGTATTTTTTGATATTACGATATTTTTTTTGTGTGGATGTTACCTTTTAACTCTTTTCGCAAGTAGGATTTTGCTCGTTTTGGGCAGCATCTTTACAAATGCGTAAAATGAGTACCAAAAATGATGCATCAGGTATTCAAATGCCACACGCTTCTTTATCGGCCATTTACTCCAAAAGGAAATTATACCTTGCTGGAAGTTTTATTTAACCATTTCCATGAAAGCGAAATGTTTTCGATAAGTAGATTAAGACTCAAGTGAACTGTTTTGCCTTTTTAAGATCCATTTTATTTTTCATCCTACATTTGAAATGTTTATGAAGTGAATTTTAGTAAATATCATTGCTAAACATACTACTGATCCACTGAATAATGAACGAGGGCGGAAATTACCTCCCCTATTCTTCCTGTCCACAGAGGCAAACTAGAAATTGCGCTGTTACGCCTTCAATCAGTTGCTTTTGGTATCCCTACGCGAAGTATTCATCAAGATCGATAGTTCGCAAACCTAAGTTTAAGGCAATGGGAGTAAAATGTATAAGCAGCAGTCAAATAAGATCTTTAAATGCCCTTTCTATCGCGGCATGATCAATCACCGACTATTGGTCTTCCATACCACGTTGCATTGTGTTCATAATAGTTTCCGGTGTGGGTAAGGGCGTAAACGTACAAATTTTAATAACAAACTACTGCCATTATCCTTAATAAAAAGTTAACACAAGTAATATAAGTAATGAATTATTTTCGTACCGAACTATTCAAAGAAGATACCTGTGAAGATTATTTGTTGTTACCTATAGCTCTTGATTAAATGTCATTTTAACCCATGACATGCGTATTATCAATTGGGCGATTCCTTAATTAATACCTCATAAATGAAAAAAGTACTGTCGTTAAGCATTCTATTTGTTATCCTTTTTACCGTCTTTTATAGTTGTCGGAAAAGCGATGTTCAGTCAATCCGAAAAGACAAGACTACGCAAAGCGGCCTGTCTGTCGAAGAAGGTAAGGCTTATTTTAACCAACTAGATACCAGCGCCGTTGCCGCCAGGCAGGGAAAGGCCGCTGTGAAAATGTGGCCGCAATGGGCCAATCCTTACTCCAATGCCAATGGTAAGGGACAGCAATACATTGAGGTACCTGTTATCACTGAAAGGAAGAGAACCATACTCTTCCTTGATAAAGAACATCCGGCAGGTGATGAGGATAAGAAAAAGCAAAAGCAGTCCGCTTTTCAGACATTAATTGTCTTCAAGGACAGGAATAGCCAGGTCTACTACAGGATCGTATCTTATGTAGGATCTCCTGCTTATCTGAAACGTCACAGTTATAACATAGGTCATAACCGCATAGGAAATCTGGATAGTGATTTTGATGGCTATTTGAATTATAGTAATCAAAAAGGTGAACACCTTTTCTCTATTAAAGTTGAAAACGGAAGGGCTGTTAAAAGGATCGGTAGTAAAGCTGCTAGTCAGCAAAGAAATACAGTAGCCAGGGCTTCCGGAGGTTATGAAGTTTGTGAGACCTGGTGTAATGAAATCACAGAACAGTTCTGCGGACAAACCACCGTAACTGTCTGTTCTCCCGCTACAGGTCAATGCTGGGAGCAGGAAGGGCCGGAAGAATGCTGGTACGAGACTATCACGGTTGATTGCTACGAGGAGTGCTACTGGGTGGAAGAAGAAGAGCCTAATCCGCCATGTTATGATCAGACAAGCCCTAGTGGTTATTGCGATAATCTACCCGGAGATGGTGGTGGTGAAGGTAATGAAGCGACGTTTGGCGTGGACTGTAGTTCATATTCATTTACACATACCTCCCTGGCTAACTGGCAGGAAGCCGGACTGAATAAGATCAGATTGAAGTGGGTATGGGTTGGCCCCGGCCGTGATCAGAGTTATCCAAGAGAAATGTGGATCGATCACGTCGTGTATGGATTACCGCAACATTATGCGAACGGTCAGGTAATCACACCGGGGCAGGCTGCAAATATTGCTGCTGCCATAACGGACCAAGCGAAGATCCTGACATATCAAAGATTTAGAGAAGAACCTTTTGAGGCTGAAAGCAATGTAATTACTTATTTTAAACAGCAGCTTCAAATCCTGATGGTTACTCAAGGTGGTACTGCTGGTACCACAGGCACTGGCAGCCCAGGTATTGTGTTCAGAAATGAGCAAAGGGCATTTTTCGGTACACGCGATTGCAACTAAGATAGCAGTTATATGTTGTTTCTTATTCTTCACAGAAAGACGTTAAAATTTATCATGTTGGCATTATTATCATTATTCTTGTATAATGG
This sequence comes from Chitinophaga sp. CF118, assembly GCF_900112615.1. Taxonomy (GTDB): domain Bacteria; phylum Bacteroidota; class Bacteroidia; order Chitinophagales; family Chitinophagaceae; genus Chitinophaga. Next base: position 98,065 of record NZ_FOMK01000015.1, read on the forward strand.
TAGTAATGCCCAACGTTTAAATGTCATAAATATGGAGCTAGAGAATATAATTGATAGCCAGGATAAAATGGTGAATTTCATTTCAACCAATTTTTTTGATCACAACATAAGTAATCAGGAGCTGGCGATAAATAATCACTCAATGTTTTCCTATAAGTTTAATAGAGCGTTGACTTTGCCTTTTATAGATTATACATTATTTGGTCTGAAAATTAACGATCAATTTGCTTATCAGATAAATAATGATAAATTTTGCCTGTATCTTTTGATGGATATAGATAAAGATGCATTGGATATCGTTGTTAACCGGTTAGGACATCCGGCAAATGTTACATCGGAAGACTACGAAACTGGTGATTTTGATTTCTTAGCGTGGCATAAAAAGGGTATCGATCTTACTATAATGAAAGACAGGATGAGTACTATGAGAGAACCGGAGAAACTGAAAATAAATCTGCTTATCACGAATATGGACTACAGAGATCTTATCAGTACTGAAAAGATTTTCTGATAAGTTGAAGTCATTAAAAGAAAGAGGGTGTCTTTAAAATAAAATAGCACTACGGGTTAATTTTGCCAACCTTCGCCGTATCCACTTGCCAGGATTTAGTCAGAGACTCCCGCATTGTATGTGCCAGGTTATAGGTTGCTATTTGTGTAGGGGTAGGATCATCGGTTAGGTTTTCAGCTCTGGCGACAGCCATCATCATTCCTTCAATTTCGCTTTCTTCTATTAAACTAAGTTCTCCCCAATACAATTCAGAAAAGCGTTTTTTGGCTTTTGCGACTTCTTCTTCGGTATGAAGATCTTTAGATGCCAGGATGGAAGCATTATTTAAAGCATCAAGGTATAGTTTTTGGCGTAATTCGAGAAATGGCTTGGCAGCCTCAATTTTCCTGGACTCAGCTTCTTTTTCTTTTGCAATCCTGAAATTCATAACACTGATAACAATCCCAACAACGACACTAATAACGGTGATAAAGCTACCAATGGATTTAATTAGTTCGGGAACGTTCATTTGAGTAAGTTTTAATATGAATAGAATGCTGGCGGGGTAAAATACCAAGCTCTTTAATGGGTGTAAATTAATTTAAATTCTAAACAAAGTGGGAATAATCATACTTAACTATTCCCATTCGGAAAATAACAATTCCCTAAAAACTATCTTACTGACATCCACCAGCGACGTACTACTCCCTGCGTCTTTCCTACTATTCGCGAAAATGAACGCTTTAAAGGTTGTCATAGCATCTGATTGATTCATTTTTTGTCCTATTCTTAACCATGTGTAAAAACTCTGTATCATTCCATCAGTATGACCAGCATATAGAGCATTATTATATTGTCTTAAAAACACCAGTCTTTTTAATATCTGATAAAAAAATCTGAGCTTCTAAAACACTCTCAAAACAATAATCATACAATGAAAAATCCAACTCTGCTTCTTTACTTACCGTCGATACTTTAATTGTTTGATTCGATATTTCCAAAGTCAATTTCCTTTTAATATCCTTCAAGCAATCAATATCAACGAACTGCAAATCGGGCTTAAACTCATCAACAGACAGAATTGATGTGTCAAAATTTTCCTTCAAAAACTGTTTAAAAGCAATTATGTCAATCATGTTTTTTTACCTGAAGAGGATAAACACTGCATATTATAATTTCACCACTTCCTTTTATTGCATTTTCGTTTATCCATTGTGCCATACGGATGGTAATCTATGGAAATAATTCAATCTAAACTTTCAAGATAATCATTAAACTCTTGCCTAAGTTTCTCCGTCATATCTTTATTCTCCTTCCATGCGGTAGAATTAATAATTAAAGCATCTGCTTCTAATATAGAAAGTTTCAATTTCATTATTAAAAGCATAGCAGATTCCATTTGAGTTGCACCCGACTCTTTTAGTGCTACTATAACTGCATCTAAATTTCCTTGATCTTTATTATAAACCGAGTCAAAAACACTTACAAAATCTAAGTACATAAAGCTAATATTTAATGTAAAATAAAGACCAAACTATAAACTCGTATCACTTTTCCTTCCTCCTATACTTAAAAAGAGACACCCTATTATTGTAAATAATGCAGGTGCGCCAAAAAACATATATAGTAGCCACAAGCTATTAGCAAGGATCCCCGATTTTATCACTTTCGTCATTACATTAGTAAATACATATATACCATAAGTAGATAAAAAAGTAAGAATAAAACTGACTATAATCAATCCTAATCTATACTTCTTAACTCTATCTATTTTTCTAGATTTAATATTAACGATCACTACTATTATAGGCAGCCAAAAAATAAGCGGTAAAAAATACATAATTATTATTTTGAAGTTAATGTCACCTCTCCAGGTTTTAAATCTGGAGTCAGCTCAATTTCGCAATTAATCATTGTCAGACCGTTCAGGTTTTAGTGCTGTTTTAAATTCGTAATTCGCCCAGTTGTTGAAGTCCTTTTCTTTACATGCCTCGAAAAAGGCGAGAAAATCGGCTTTGATATCCGGGTTGATCTTCGTATTTGCTATGATTAAGTCCCTGTATTCCTCCGGTGTCTCAAATATGGCCAGCAATTCAGGATGAATCGCGACAATTTCCTTTTCGCGCATATCATATTTAATCGCAAGCTTTAAAAATTCGAATGGATCATGTTCCCTCAAAGCAGCCTTCACGAAAGGAATGACCGGAGGCTCGAATCTGAAATGCTTAATCTCATATCCTGGCTGTCCAGGTGCGGGTTCCGTGTATTCGTCACGAATGCCCCAGAACATCCATGACGCGTCTTTGGTAAGCCCATGTTCAGCTACATGCGCCATGAAATAACGAACCTGGAAATCGACAAGCACTGTGGTCGGAACACTTATTTCTTTTTTATCATGCTTGATGTTGTAAATGATTTCTGCAGGAAACACAAATGGGGTTTCAGCCTCTTCAAACAGACTTTCGACAAAAAGACGGTAAGCGTTTTCATCTTTTTTATAATATCGCTTATCTATAATGTGGTCATAATTCCAAAGTAGATCTATAAGTGCCATATAGTCAAAAGAATGTCGTCCTTTTTCCTTTACGTATCTTGCTCCCAGGTAAAAAAGAGATTTCAGTTTAAGCTCAAAACACGCACGTGTTTTTGCTTTCTCCTGTAATATCCTCATACAAAGTTCGGCAAGTAGTTTATCCTCCTCGCATCTATCCACAAATTGTTTTACACCCGAAAGGCCATGGTGCCATGCTTCTTGAAATAATTTTTCTGATATATCCCGGCCACTTAATCTATAACGGAAGTAACGTTCGAAAAACATCGGATACATGATCGCATTCTTTGCCATCGTTGACCTACTAAATCTAAAAAATAAGTTTCCTAAAAGACCACAGATCAGCGTTATCTCAGCTTCGTCGTAGCTCTTCTCTTCCCGTAGCATCCGCCCAATTAACAATAAGTCGTCTTTTTTAACCCGATAAGTCCTCAGTTTATAATATTCTTCATGAGTTGACCTGGAAGGCGTGACCAGTATGAAATCATCACGTTTCTCAAATAACCTGTCATATATCAATGGGAAACGGAATTTTAGCAGCTCTAACACAAAAAGGCTCTCAAACAATACCTCCTGCCCTAAGAATCGATAAGCAATCTTAAAGTTATTGATGAATTTAATAACGTCCCTCGACTGCCTGAAAATTGTCCTAAAAGCAAAATTGTATTGATTACGAAATCCTGTCTCCCGGATATGACTGCGATAGGCCTCCATATGATTCGCTGTGATAAAGCTCTCGAGCAAACTTTCCAAAACCCGAAGTAAATCTTCACTTTCTCTTTTGGGCAAAGGAATTTCCAACTGAATAATCTTGTCCAGATAACTGCTGCCAACATTGGCATTCATGGATTTAATAGATTCCTGTATATAACTTCTTTCATAAGCAACAAGGTAAAATATATTGGTAAAACTTGCTGTATTGCGGATCAATCGCATCACCTCCATGACCTCTTCCTTGTAAAGCCGGTCCAGATCGTCTATCGTAATAACTATTTTTTTACCAGACTTTTCCAGTAAATGATTAATCCGGTCATAGTCGTCAGTATAACTTCCGTTTTTAAAAAGACTATTCGCAAAACCGATTTGCCGGATAAATTTCTCCGCGGAACTATCTACGCGGCTCAGTTTTCTTGAATAATCTAAGATCATTCCGGAGACCTTAGGATTGAGGGCATATAAACAGCTTGCCAGGAGGTCAAAAAAATCTTTCTGAATGTTAGGTGTTCCATCTACACTCCACGGGTTAAAATCTACGATTTCAGTATTCGTTTTATCAAGATAATTTTTTATCAAATTGATAAAAGAGGTTTTCCCACTGCCATATTCCCCTAAAATCCCAATAGCAAATGATTTGCTATTGTTAGTGATGCTGATTTTTTCTGCTATCTCCCTGGCGACTTCCTTTCTATTAAATGTATCTTGCTCAACAGATTCAATAGCCAAATCTTCAATAAAACCATTACGATTTATTGCAGTATCCTGTATGCTTCTTTTCGTAATAAAGGTCAACATACCGGGTATGATTAACGCTGCTACAACAATGTCCCACTCACGCAGTATTGGAATTAAAAGAATAGGATGGAAGTGCCAAAGCTGCTGATTTAGTTGTAAAACATAAAAAAGGGTAGCAAAAATTGCCAGCTTTCGGAGGAATTTTTTTTCACTAAACAGATATAACCAGGCTGCTGCCAAAACCGAAAGAAGCATTAAAATACTTTCATTAAGCAGAGAATTGGCAAATTCAGAAATTAAAGGTTTTACTAACAGACGGTTCAATAATTGATTGACCGGACTAACGAAGAATATCAGAAAGCCTATACAACATGAAATCCAAAGTATCGATGGAAGGCGCTTTTTAATGTCTGATATGGCGATCATTTAATATGATTTTAAGGTCTGGATACTTGCACTTACAAGATGTTCCATCTTGTAAAAGGGATGGAGAATTGTATTACTCATACTTACCGTACTATTGAATAGAAAGACAGTCCATAATCTTCACAGCCTCTACATATTATTTCCAATTAGGCCCATCATGAATAATTTCCCCTTTCTCATTAAAGAATATAAAGCTTGTTGGACTCCCAATACGATAATTGAAGTTCACTATCACCAGGCAACTTTTATTGACCTCATCCCAAAGCTGAGATCCCCCCTCAGATAAGTCAAAATCTTTATCTGAAGAATAAAATTTAATTATATCAACAGGCTTTTTACTTGCACTAACTGTATCAATATAGGATTTTGCTATTCTTAATATTGTAATACTATCAAGGCATTCACGCGAAAAGTCTTTTATTAATACAGCATGACAGAATGCAGTATCAATGCCAGGTTGTATACCAATATCAGTGTAAAGTGTTTTGATTGACTCAAATTTACAACTAGATCTAGGCTTCGCTCTTGTACAGCTAACTAAAAATATCAATACGAGAAATTTCTCAAAAAGCAAATAATTCATAAATATTATCTATTAACTCGAATATTCCAGATAAATGGTTTATAAGTAACTCCAGCAGGTGAATTTGCATTATGCTGCAGATAATACATAGATGGCAATCCTGGAAGCTTACTAACAGCATCCTGGCGGCCAGCCCCAAAGTGATCCCATACTGTATATTGGACACGGATTTCATTCGCAGATATTTTTCTGATTTGAGCATCTATTTGCTGAGTTCCTCCTAATACAGTATACATAAAGATTCTATCTTTAATATATGGCTTTCCTAAATCTCTCAATACCTGGGTTCCATTGAATTCTTCAAGATTTCTATTTTCCTTCAAATAAGTCAAGACCTTCGTCTCAAATCCTGTAGCTATTTTTACAAAATTTGGATCGATGCCCAACATCGATGCCATCTCTGAATTTGGCTTAAATGACAATCCCGATCCATTCCCAAATGTAAAATGCTGAATAAGCATTCTTCCTTCATTTTGCCTAACGTCTGATTCCATGCTCATGCCCAGTTCAAATGCTGCTGGAAAAGAATTAGAATGATACATCATGCTATTATTTACCGAATTAATTTGTTGATCTGGATAATGCGTTTTAGTTAAATCATCATCTCCGCTATTTGCAAATACGTTACCATTCATATATTTTGTTGATGCACCTTGCTCCCAAAATCCCTTTTTACCCTTCGTCCCGTCATTCCATCTCCAACCAAAATAATCCTCTGTGCCTTTCTTTGCAGCAACAGTATAATCACCTTTTTTCTTTCCAGGGTCAGCTGGCTCAAGCCCATCTAAATCAATAAACCTGATTGGCATATTCCCTGCAAACTGATAAGGCGTTAATTCAGGATAGCTTTTCGTCAATGGATCCACACTCAAAAACTTCCCTATCCTTGGATCATAGATCCTAAATCCATAATCCTGCTGATTCCCCTCTCCTTTCACCTCATTATCGTTCTCCTTTCCATTAAACCCATAACGATACTTATTATTATCTGAGCTAAATGTCCTTCCTGGCATCAATGACCCAAATGGATAATAATCATAAGCGCTTATTACATCTGCATTATAGGATTCAATAATGCCATCCCCATTTTCATCCGCACCATTCTTTTTGTCGCTCACTACCGCCAGAACATTACCCAGGTGATTTGTTAACTCATATCTTTTATTCCCACGTATATAAGAAACGGTATATCCAAAACCCCACGGCGCATACGATATTTCTGAAGGTTTATCCCTGTAAAGATCAATCAGTAATTGTTCAACGTCTTTTCCTTCAGGTACAATCAGGTTGCTTATTTTATCTTCAATTACCCGCTGTTGTACCTGTAATTGCATTACTGCATTTTGCAACTGCCGACTATTCTCCACCAGGGATGCCTGTTTGTACAAGCCGGAATCAGGCTTGCTAAGCCACCTTATGTTTTCCTGTTTACTATCGGCCACCAGTTGCCATTGCATTTCCAGCCAGCCCCTGTAAAGTAAAAATACATCTTCTTTTTGCTTCAGTAATAACGCAAACTTTTGGGGTTTCAATGGTACGCTGTCAATCAGGTGTTCCTGCCGGTTATATACAAATATTTTCTCCGGAACATGCTTACTCAGCATTATTTTGGCAACCGGTGCCAGTGGATCGATATTATAATATACAGTACTATCCGCCTTTATTATCATTTTACCGGCCAGGGCTTTGCGAATGCCGAAGCTATCATTTCCAATTAAATGACTAGGCGATCTACTATCAAACAGGCGTAGCTGTGTACACATCTTTTTCAAAAGACCTTCCATTGCCATCAGCTTTTGTAAGGTACTCTGAGCCGATACCACAGGTGCTGCATTGAATACGACGTGGTTATTATAAGAGGTGTCCTGTAATGCTACTTTTCCTTTTAACCGGTATGTACCTTCCGCACTCTCTACATAGAAAATATTCTCATAGGAAATATTTTTGTACAAAGTGAAAGGGTCCAGACTTTTAAGGACTATCTGGTTGTATTCACTGTTTGTCAATTGTGCCGAATCGAAAGCCTGACCATAGCAAGTAAACCATGTGATCATTTTCCGACTCTCCTCAAGTACGGCCATGTTTACATACTTATCCGTCTCTTTCTGCCGTCCAAAAATACGCAGACCAGGACGCTTTAACGCGACTTGCTTTAACAACGGGTTGACACGGGAATCCTGTAGTACATCCGTTTGGGCTTTACTATTTTGGAAAATAAGGGATAAAAATAGAATAATGAAAAGGGATAACTTCTTCATGGTATAGTGAGAAAAGGATTTGATTTGCTCTGGAATAGCTGATTTTTGCCTCAAATGTAATAAAAAAATATATCAAATTTAATTACCAATAACAATAGTTGTCAATATAAACTTGTGGATGCAGATGCCCCATGAGGTTCTTTAATCACACGAATTTATTTAGGTTTTATAACTTCACCACTCCCCTTTATTGCATTTTCGTTTATCTATTGCGTCCATACGAATTGTTCCGGAATAACTAATTTCCCCCTCAAAGCAAAGCCCAGTCAGTGACTGTTCTTTGCTAAAGACAGGACATATATTTTTACTTTTAAGGATCTGGCAGATGTGAGGTCAGTCCATATGAATGCTATGCCTTTTGAATAATTAAATCCTTAGAACCATCTTCCAGAGAATTATTCTCATCATAATGTAAATGCGCCCCTGCTGGTACAGAATCTTGCGCTAAAGTTAAAAGCTGAGTAGCCAAGGATATCAACCCCGCTTTATTTGCAATCAGTACTATTTCATTTTTATCATCTTTAACTTTTAATTCAAAGTTATTCTCCCATATATATTTTAATACTTCTTGAGAATTGTAAACAGGTATGTCTATTAGCATTTTTAACCTTTCCGGCACTTGTCCTAATTTTATAAAATTTAAAGTACTGTTTAAGGCATACAACATTCGTATTCCTTCACTAAATCTAATATCCTTTTTTTTATGTTATCGGTCAAGTCCTCCCTATTTTTTACTTGAATTTTAGTAAACCCCACTATCTGATTTAACATTCCCCCATAAGACGGATTATCCTTACAAAAATTACAGGAAGATTCCAAAACACTTACCAGTAAATCACCTGGGTAAAAATCGCCCTCTAAAAAGGGGTTTTCTTTCAGCTTATAAATCGCGATTGGCATTAGAATATTTATTCCAATATTCTGTCCTATCATTAACCTTAAATCTTCTACAGTATAATCCTTAAGCTTTTTCTTTCTCAATTTATTAACTGTCTCTACTAAATAACTACTCCCCTCTTTAGGCCCACCTGGAAACAACAACCCTAACTCTTCCAATGTTTTATCTAAATTTTCCATAGTTTACTGTTTAGTTTTCTCATAGGCGCTTATAGCCCTATCAATGGTTGCTTGTATATTATCCTTTTGTTTTTGAAGATTTGAGCGTAGTGTTTGTGCTGCTTCCAGAGCATCACCTTTGACTTCACTTTTGTTAATTGCTGTATTAAGTCTTTTGATTTCATATTCAAGACCATTCAGTGCATCTTTTACTTCTTTTAAATGCTGAAATGGCGTTCCATCATCTTTTAAAACTGGTGTTCCCCGAATATCCTTAATAGCCCCACGAATATCATCAGCAGTAAGATGCTCAGCTAAATTATCCGTTTTTCTTACACTCAATTCCAAAACTTCCCTTCCGACCCCTTTAATACCTCTAAAGACTTTCCCTACGGGTAAAAAATAAATCGCTGCCTCAATAGCAACATCACTCGCCGTAATTTTTTCACCTTTTAAGGCTTTAACTCCAATTGGGCCACCGGGAAACAAATTTGATTCGTACTCAAACATTTTTTTTGAGTACTCAAATCCACCCTTACTTCCCCAAATTGTATTACTATAGTCTTGGCTCATTGAAGAAACAGGTTTAGTGACAATTCTATCCATCGCTGCATTAACTTGCTTAAGTTTTACAGCCTCTATTTCTTCTGTTGCAGGCATTACCAGTACCGCAGTGTTATCTCTCATGTATGCCTTACTCGCCGGAGAATATTCTAATCCATCCTGGTCTACCCCATCAATAGGTCGATTACTCGCAAACTGATAAGGCGTTAATTCAGGATAGCTTTTCGTCAATGGATCCACACTCAAAAACTTCCCTATCCTCGGATCATAGATCCTGAATCCATAATCCTGCTGATTCCCCTCCCCCTTCACCTCATTATCATTCTCCTTTCCATTAAACCCATAACGATACTTATTATTCTCTGAGTTAAATGTCCTTCCTGGCATCAATGACCCAAATGGATAATAATCATAAGCGCTTATTACATCTGCATTATAGGATTCAATAATGCCATCCCCGTTTTCATCCGCACCTTTCTTTTTGTCGCTCACTACCGCCAGAACATTGCCCAGGTGATTTGTTAGCTCATATCTTTTATTCCCACGTATATAAGAAACGGTATATCCAAAGCCCCACGGCGCATAAGATATTTCTGAAGGTTTATCCCTGTAAAGATCAACCAATAATTGTTCAACATCTTTTCCTTCAGGTACAATCAGGCTGCTTATTTTATCTTCAATTACCCGCTGTTGCGCCTGTAATTGCATTACTGCATTTTGCAACTGCAGTCTATTCTCCACCAGGGATGCCCGTTTGTACAAGCCTGAATCAGGCTTGCTAAGCCACCTTATGTTTTCCCGTTTACTATCGGCCACCAGTTGCCATTGCATTTCCAGCCAGCCCCTGTAAAGTAAAAATACGTCTTCTTTTTGCTTCAGTAATAACGCAAACTTTTGGGGCTTCAATGGTACGCTGTCAATCAGGTGTTCCTGCCGGTTATATACAAATATTTTCTCCGGAACATGTTTACTCAACATTATTTTGGCGACTGGCGCCAATGGATCGATATTATAATATACAGTACTATCCGCCTTTATTACCATTTTACCGGCCAGGGCTTTGCGAATACCGAAGCTATCATTCCCAATTAAATGACTGGGCGATCTACTATCAAACAGCCGCAGCTGTGTACACATCTTTTTCAAAAGACCTTCCATTGCCATCAGCTTTTGTAAGGTACTTTGAGCCGAGACCACAGGTGCTGCATTGAATACGACGTGGTTATTATAAGAGGTGTCCTGTAACGCTACTTTTCCTTTTAACCGGTATGTACCTTCGGCACTCTCTACATAGAAAATGTTTTCATAGGAAATATTTTTGTACAAAGTGAAAGGGTCCAGGCTTTTAAGGACTATCTGGTTGTATTCACTGTTTGTTAACTGTGCAGAATCGAAAGCCTGACCATAACAAGTAAACCATGTGATCGTTTTCCGGTTCTCCTCAAGTACGGCCATGTTTACATACTTATCCGTCTCTTTTTGCCGTCCAAAAATACGCAGACCAGGACGTTTTAACGCGACTTGCTTTAACAACGGGTTGACACGGGAATCCTGTAATACATCTACCTGGGCTTTACTATTTTGGAAAATAAGGGATAAAAACAGAATAATGAAAAGGGATAACGTCTTCATGGTATAGTGAGAAATGGGTTTGATTTTCTCTGGAATAATTAATTTGGCCTCAAATGTAATAAAAAGCATATAAAAATTAATTACCAATGTCGCATCATGGGAATATACCTCCTTCCAGACTTTGGAGAGATAAAAGGGCAAAGAAAAAGGGGCCAGATGGGAACATTAATAAGGGGCAAATTTAATTTTCAATAATTTCTGAAAGTTCGGAATAAATAATACATTTGAGGTATAAAACTCTATACCAATGAAAGGCTACCTCATTTCAAACGTTTTTGCTGTTTGTGTAATGTGGCTTACTAAGCTATTTGTGATTGAAGCCAACACCCTTGTTTTCTCTGAATTTGTAACACTGCCAATTCTGATGGGATTAATCTGCGCCTGGTGCTGGCGCTATCAGCATTTTACCACTAAACAATTAATAGGAATGGCGTTTATAAATGCCTTTATTGGCATAGGGCTCAGTGCCATTTTCCTGGGGGAAGGCGTCATTTGCCTGATCATTGTATCGCCGCTTATCGTGGTATTTCTACTAACTGGATTATTCCTGGGCAGAAGTATTTTAAAACGACGTAATGATAAGCTACATGTAAGTGTGTTCCTGTTATTATTGTTTACTTTCTTTGCCGATGTTCGTATGCATCATCATTATGAGAATATGGTGGCCGATACCATGCTTATAAAAGCCCCACCATCTGAAGTCTGGAAATATGTAGTTGCATATAAAAAAATAGAGACGCCCGATAAATTCTGGTTGTTCAGAATAGGCATGCCCAGCCCCGTGCAGTCTACTGCTTCAGGAAATTACGCAGGCGCAGATCGTAAATGTATTTTCAGCAATGGTTATACATTTGATGAGAAGATTACCACCTATGATAAGGATCATAATCTAACTTTCGCTATCACTCAACAGCCGCGTGATCCTGAAATTATGGGGCATATAGATATTCTGCAGGGGCAATTTATCCTGAAAGATAATGGCGACGGCACAACCACGCTCACTGGCAATAGCTGGTACCGGCTGCATGTATTCCCCATTTGGTACTATAATATCTGGGCCGAAAGCATTACCCGCAATGTACATCTGCGGGTAATGGAACACATTAAATCACTAAGCGAACAACATTAATGTTCAGGTTCGTCATCAAATATCTGGGCTTTTTAAAATTCGTACCCGGTTTGCCGTTGTTGTTCGACATCTGGCTGAAGGTCTACATTTTTATCACGCACATGGAATTACTCAACTGGATGGACGAGATCTCCGCTGAAGTGCAGCAATGGCCCGATGTTATTGTCCACACACATAAATATGGCGGCATTCAGTTCGATTTTAAACACAAAGAAATTGGACATTTACATGGTAACGGCTTATTGGACATGCCACTTAACCGCCAACTGAAAGCGACATTAATAGAAGAAGGACATGTGGAAGATCACCATCTTTTAAAAAATACCGGATGGATAAGCTTTTACATTCGCACCGAAAGGGATAAGCATTATGCGTTGCAATTGTTAAGGCTGGCGTATAAATGGCGGGGAGGAACAATACCGGGTTGCTTCTTCGCCGGCATCGCTGATCGAATAAGTTCTGATCACTCCGGAGTCAATAAACCCGATTTCATTGGACCCTTTTCAAATTGGCCCGAATAGTAAAAAACATTGACCTGAATAGAAAATCATACCTTAAGAAGGTGATCTATTTTTGTAGCATAATTTAATGAGATGAAAAACGTAATTACCGGTATCGCAATGATACCACTTTTCTTACTTGTAGCCTGTAATGGAAAGACTGAAAACAATAAGAACAACAATTTAAATCAAATTAAAAATCAAAAAATTATGGCAACAAATCAAGAGCAAAAAGATGCTGTTTTACGCGCAATTAATTTGTACATCGAGGCAGGACGTAAAGGCGACAGCAAAATAGCTGCCCAGGCATTTGCACCTACCGCAACAATGTCGTGGTCTGAAAAAGGAGAATTAAAAAGCGTTCCAATTCAGACACTTTATGATTACATCGACAAAACCGGGCCGGTTGAAGTGAAATATGAACTCACTACTTTGGACGTTTCGGAAGATGCTGCGATCGTTCGCATCGAGTCGCAATTCGGGGCTACAAAATTTGCAGATATGTTCAGCCTGGTAAAAGACGGTGCTGATTGGAAAATTATTAGCAAGGTTTATCACGTAAAGTAAGAGCTTTAGGTTTTAAGCACCCTGCAAAAAAACCGGAAAATAGTTTTCTATACAAACAGCTCATAACAGGAGAAGCTATTTACGAACGTCATTCAACACGTTGGTTTACTGATGAGAAAATTTCTTTGGAAACCGTGAAGGATATTGAAATTTCTAATTTACTTCCCTGAAACTTGTCGGGGCCTGCCCGTGGTATTCCTTGAATATCCTCGAAAAGTGTGAAACGTTTTCAAAGCCGAGAGAATAACAAATATCCGACACACTCATGGGGGTGCTTTCCAGCATCTCCCTGGCTTTTTTCAACCGTTTTTCCCTGATCCATGTAGCAGGAGAAACATTGTAAATCTGTTGGAAATCTCTTTTAAAACTTGATAAACTTCTTCCCGATAAATAGGCCAGTTCTTCAAGGCTCACCGGGGAAGCATAATTTTGCTCTACTACCTGACGTACATCAGTACGAACCGGCTGGTGCAATTGCAGGATTTGATAAAACATATTGCGACTACAGATGGCCACGTCGTATAACATTTCCATCATTTTCAGCCTTAACTGTCCGGGATGAACTTCGGAGTCTTCATAGAAATATGGTTTGAGCGAATAGGCGAAGGCGACCATACATTCGTTCATTGGATATACTGCTGCCTTGATTTCACCTTCGGCTTTTAACTTGGGCATTTCTAATTCCGTTGTTGCAAGAAAGGACTTGATCATGTCATCTTTCAGGGAAAACATCAGGCTGTCATAAATATTGTCGTTGTCCGGATTGCCGGTCTTTTCGTAATGTACTGAAGTTGCTTTTTTCAGCAAGATCATTTCGTTCTTTTGAACCTGGTAAGTCTGCTTACCATAGGTCAACTTATTGGTTCCCTCCAGTACAAATAACAAAAGGTGCTCCTCCAGGTACATTGTACCCTTGGCTTCCATACTGTGGATGCACTGCTCAATGACCGTACATCCATCAAGCTGCAGGCTTGATTGTAGGGCAGGTCCATCGATTAATGAGGTGGGTACTTTTATGATCTTTTTCATCTCAAACATAATATAAACACTTTGCGTTTTGCTCAAGTGTATGTTAACTGTTTTAGTCCCTTGCTCTCCACCATTTGCGGAAAGTTTGTGTTGAATCGGCAAGTTACATTTCACCCTGTGGAGCACGCTCCATACCGGGATGGATTTCATGCAAAGATATAACGAAAAGCAGCCTGAGTGCGTACTATTTAGCTCAAAATATTTTACTATTTATGTCATTTTTTATTTAATCCCTCTTAATGGTAAGAAGCTATAAACTTTTTAACATCCTAAATATGTCTAAATAGTAAAAAACTCTGGACTTAATAGAAAAGTTATATCAGACATACTGAACTAATTTTGTCTTTACAAACAAAGAAGTTTAACAATTAAAAAGTAAATGTTATGTTAGAAAACAAAAATATCAATACTGTTGCGGATTACGATGAAGTATTGGAAGTAGTACAGGGATATGTGGATGGTTTAAGAACAGGTGATGTGGAACAGCTTAAAAAAACATTCTACAAAGATGCCACTATGTACGGACACCTGGGAGATGATTTTTCCGAAGGTAGCATCACCAACCTATACACTTACGTAGAAAAATTTGGTGCAGCTCCGAACATCAAAACACATCTAAGCGTAATGCACAAAACACCAACCACCGCGATAGTTCGTGTGGAAATGGAAAGCGATGCAGCCAATGAAGATTTTACGGACTACCATTCATTGATCAGGATCAATGGTGAGTGGAAGGTAGTTTCAAAATTGTTTCATCTCTATAACAAATAATTAAGTTTCATCCTAAAGTATTGTCCGTGGGGAAAGATTATTTCCTGGCAATACTTTTTTATTACAGAGGTATATTATGTCAATAGAGAAATCCATATTTCCCATTGTCAGCAGCAAAAGAATTACGTTCAGAAATCTGCGAACCGAAACAGTATGAAGAGGCATTTAACAGGTAAATAGTATTTATCGATCTAAACTCAATCTTCGCTGAAGATCCTTCGGTACGGATAGATATGACATGTTTAAGGAGTATTTAATACAGTACAAATAGTTTAAAAAACAAAATATTATGCCTGTTTATTTAACGGCTATCGTAAAAGTGAAACCGGAGTTTCACAATGAGATGAAAGCAATGTTACTGGCTCTTCCGGTACGGTCGGTAAAGGAGGAAGCCTGTATCCGCTATGAAGTGCACCAGAACGTTGATGATGAGGACATGTTTATCTTCCATGAACTTTGGGAAAACATCGAAGGACTGGATAAGCACAATCAACAACCTTATTCACAGGAGTTTTTCGCCTCATTCGAAAAGCTACAGGAAAAACCGACCGTATATATTTCAAAATGAAATTCCTGATTAAAAATAACGTACAATTTGGACAAAATCGCGCACCTGCTGTACGTTTTCGAACAATACGCCCGATGCAAAAATGCATGAGATGCTTATTGTCAATACATTATGCAATTGGCACGTAATTTAGTCGATTGATAGCCTGTATAGTACCAATTTCAAAAATACCATACGCGCATGTTTAAAACTTATTTCAAACTCGCCTACAGGAATATCATCAGGGATAAAGCTTATTCCATTATTAATATATCAGGTTTAGCAATAGGCCTGGCATCGAGTATCCTGATCTTGCTTTGGGTACAAAATGAACTGAGTTATGACAAGTTCCACAAAAATGCTGGCCAGGTATATCGTATCATCGGCGATTTTGGTGAATATAAAGCCGCGGTAAACGCGGAAGCTATGCCCGCCGGGTTAAAAGCAGCAATACCGGTGGTTGAAAATACCGTCAGGTTAAGCATGATCTCCACAGTGCTGTTTGATGCAGGTAACAGGAAATTTGAAGAAAAACGCGTGTTCTATGCCGACCCGAGTTTCATGGATGTATTTTCTTTTCCTCTTGTACAGGGTAATCGTGCTACGGCGTTGAAACAAGAGAATGGCGTTCTAATAACGCAGGAAATGGCTGCAAAATACTTTGGGAACCAAAACCCGATCGGTAAGATCTTACGAAAAGACAATCGTGAATATGTGGTGGTAACAGGCGTTTTGGCCAACGTTCCGGCTAATTCAGACCTGCAGTTTGATTTTATCCTGCCAATGGTTATGTTACTAAAAACGGATAAATATCCAGACAATAATAAATGGGAGGACTTTAATTTTTACACCTATATTCAACTAGCTAAAAGTTTTGACCCTTCTACTGCCAATTTATCCAGGCTGGTAAAGCAAATGACGAATTTATTTCAAAGTCATAGTTCAATGGCGGTTGTATTCCAATTACAGCCTTTAACCAAAATCCATCTGGCACCTGCAAGACTGGGGGATTTTCCTGGCCACGGGAATGCACAATATGTAAACATCTTTTTTATCGTCGCTATTTTGATACTTATAGTAGCTTGTATCAATTTTATGAACCTGGCTACGGCACGCTCGGCCCGGAGGGCGAAAGAAATTGGCTTGCGTAAAGTGGCAGGGGCCATACGCGGACAACTGGTCCTCCAGTTTTTAAGCGAAGCTGTATTTATTTCATTTCTTTCGCTATTTCTTACGCTTGTGGTTGTCTGGTTATTTTTGCCGGCATTTAATGTAATGGCCGATAGAAAATTGGTCATTCCTTTTTCAGATGCCTGGTTTTGGTTAAGCCTCCTGGGTATAGCGCTGTTAGCCGGATTGGTTTCGGGCAGCTACCCGGCCTTATTTCTCTCCGGCTTTAACCCGGCTAAAGTACTCAAAGGAAACGTAAGATCAATGGGCGGCAATTTGCTGTTTCGCAATGCCCTGGTCGTCTTCCAATTCACGACATCTATCATCTTGCTGGTAGGCACAGTGGTTATTTATAACCAGCTTAAATTCGTAAAAGACCGTAACCCCGGCTTTGAAAAGGCCAACCTTTTGTATATGCCCATCAAAGGGGAACTCTGGAATAAGCAGCTGGCCTTAAAAAATGAGTTAAAACAAAATCCGCTTACCAGTGATTTCGCCATTACTTCTGACCTGCCCACCAATCTGCTTTCCGGAAATGGAAGTGCAAACTGGGAAGGGAAAGATCCCAGCTTACAAATGGTTTATCAATTGATGGATGTCAATGAGGATTTTATAGATGTATTTAAGCTGAAGCTTGTAAATGGGAGAAGCTTTTCGGGATCATTTCCGGCAGATTCAAATAATTTCATGGTCAACGAAAAAATGTTGAGCATTATGGGCTTAAATGCAGCCACAGCAGTTGGTAAGGCGTTTGAATTTACCGGTTATAAGGGTACGATCATTGGTGTTGTAAAGGACTTTAATTTTAAACCGGTGCAACAGACTATAGAGCCACTGATTTTGCGCTATAATAAAGACGGCGGTTTTGTGGTGGTGAGAACATTGCCGGGTAAAACTTACGCGACCATACAGGCGCTGTCCAAGATAAGCCAGCAGCTTAACCCCGCCTACCCCTTCAAATTCGATTTCATCGACCAGGATATGGCCAATCTTTATAGAGGAGAACAACAGATGGGTAACATCTTTAACCTTTTTGCTCTTCTGGGTATTTTTATCTCTTGCCTCGGTTTATATGGTTTATCCGCCTTTATGGCCGAACAACGTACCAAAGAAATCGGCGTGCGTAAGGTGTTGGGCGCCTCTGTGTTAAACCTCGTCTATTTATTATCCTCCGGCATCACCAGGTTGATCCTGGTTGCCATAGTTATATCAATACCGCTTTCATATTATGCAGTTAATAGTTGGCTGGCTGGTTTCGCATATCATGTAAATGTTGGTTGGTTAGTATATTTCACGGCATCCCTGGCAGCTTTGGGGATTGCCTGGCTAACTGTTAGTTATGAATCTATAAAAGCAGCAATTGTTAATCCTATAAAGAGTTTAAGAGCAGAGTGATCCTCGTTATTCAAGCCGGCACGATTACCTGGCATATATGACAGCTTGCGGGCCTGGTGGACTGGTAAGCTTTAATTTAATTACTTACTAACAAATAGTGTTATTGGATGTTGCGACTTGGTGCTTACAAACCCATCGAACTAAAAGCCTCCAAATATTTCGACTTGAAGGCTTTACCGGGGGACGAAGTTCGCAGGGTCAAAAATCCAGCATTTTTGTTCCCGTATTTACAGAAATTATGCGGTGATTAGGAATAGAATACGCCGCATAAATGCGGTGAATATGTACATATATATCAGTTGGATAGGTGGCCTTTTTTTACCTGGAATAAAGATAAGCTTGGTCCTATGTTAGGAGAAGTAAGATTTCGTCAGGGAAAAATACTTGGCCAAATGAAGGCGCTTGGATTTAAGCTTCAGGAAGAAACAATGTTACAAACATTAACATTGGATGTGATAAAATCGAGCGAGATCGAAGGGAAATTGTTAAATCCTGAACAGGTGCGCTCATCCATATGATTTCTTTGGAAAACTAAATGTTTCCAAGTGGGCAAAAATGACTAAAACATCTACCGATATAGCATTGAGAGATATTCAGGATCTGGTTAAAAAGAATATTCTTGAACAGGATGGTAGTGGGAAAAACACAAGCTACAGACTTAAGAATATTGAATAGGTAATTAACTCGTTTAAAATTTACATTTAATGGATGTCTGATCTGTTAGCGGTTCGGGCTTTTTCGGTGAGTTTCTTATTTAAGATTGTCAATTGAATTTGTCAAATAGTAACATATTAATTCAGGATTTGTATTATCAGGTTCATTTGAGTTCCTAAACGAAAATTTATCCAACAGTTTTATAGAACTCTGATTATTTCTATGAAGGAACGCTTCAATTTTTTGAACTTTAATTGTATTGAATGCATAGTCAATAACTTTTCCTGCAGCTTCCTTCATTATTCCTTGTCCTTGAAAGTTTGTCAAAAGCTCATACCCGATTTCACACTTGCCATTTTCATCTGAAAAGCCAAAAAGACAAATTGTCCCAACCAATATGTTTTTGTCACCCAAAGTTATTGCCCAATATAGGGAGTCATTTTTATGAATGTTCTCATTAATCTTATTTATAAAATTTCTTGCATCTTCAATAGTATCGCTTAGTTGTCTGTCAAGATATTTATTTATTTCACTGTCAGAACGCAAAGTGAAAATTTCTTGTTCGTCACTAATTACCAGTTGTCTGAGGGTAAGCCTTTCAGTTATCAAAATTGGAAAAGGCGTAAAACTTCTATTTAACATTCTGTTGTATTGGGTTTGTCTGGATTTACAGTCATCATAGCCTGACCGCCAACGCTAGTATTTCCGTATTACACGAAAGTACATCTTATTTGTAAAGTATTAAACTACAAGGATTGCCTATTGCGTTTATTGTGCGCCCATACAATATATTCAGTATTTATTGCCTTCGTTGTTATATGCCGGATCCCCTTCTACTCCACTTAAACTATACCCTTTGAGGTATAATCACAATATTTACAGTCATTTTATACCCTAAAAGGTATAAAATTAAATAATTCCGTATTTTTATACCCTAAAAGGTATAATATGACCCTTTTGTCAAAAACTATTAAGGCTAAGCGAAAAGAGAACGGTTTGACTCAGGAGGATCTTTCTTTGAAGTCAGGCCTGGGATTACGCCTTATCCGGGAAATTGAGCAAGGTAAAACATCCATGCGTATGGACAAAGTAAATCAGTTACTGGCCTTATTTGGAATGGAACTCATACCCGCCCCTAAATCAAAGAATCATGAGTAAAACAGGAAAAGTATATTATGGCAGCGTACTTGCCGGTTTCATTATAGAATCCGATGCAGGTTATAAGTTTGTTTACCATACAGATTACTTAGCTGATGAATCTGCAAAACCCATAAGTCTAACTATGCCATTAAGGAAGGAAGCATTCCATAGTTTCACGTTGTTTGCCTTTTTTGATGGATTAATTCCTGAAGGCTGGCTATTAAATATAGCCAAAGATCACTGGAAAGTTAAAGGTAATGATCGCTTTGAATTGTTATTACTTACCTGCCGGGATGCCATTGGTGCGGTAAGTGTAGTACCTGAAAATGAAACTGAATAATATGCCTAATTGTTTATTCTGCTATAAGGATTCTGGAAATGAGGAATACCATTCCAGGTGTTCAAAACGATTTTTTGATACTGAAATGATGCCTGAGCTGAAGATGGACAGGCAACTATTAAAAGACCTGGCAGAAAAGACGATTAGCCAGCATATAGCAGTAACAGGAGTACAGCCTAAGTTATCTATTACGCTGGAGAAAAATAAGGGTAACGGTAGACTTACAATCGTAGGATTATGGGGAGAATATATATTGAAGCCTCAGCATGAAGAATTTACCGCTATGCCGGAAACAGAAGACCTTACAATGCACCTGGCGGAAATATTTGGCATTGCTGTTTGTAATCATACTCTGCTCAGAGCTACCGACGGAAACCTTGTTTACATTGCCAGGCGTTTTGATAGGATAAATGGAAAAAAGATTCACGTTGAAGACTTCTGTCAACTATCTGAGTTCCCAACAGAGAACAAGTATAAAGGATCTTATGAAAAAGCTGGTAAATTAATTCTAACATATTGTACAAATTCCGGACTGGATGCGTTAAAGTATTTCGAGCTACTACTTTTCTGTTATCTAACTGGAAATAATGATATGCACCTTAAAAATTTCTCCCTGTTGCATCTTGAAAATGGCATTGCATTGAGCCCGGCTTATGATCTGTTGAATGTAAACCTCGTATTTCCAAAAGACCAGGAAGAATTGGCGCTATTGCTTAGCGGGAAAAAGAAGAATATTAAACTAAGAGATTTTGAAGCTCTCGGTATTCTGTTAAATATTCCAGAAAAAGTAAGAGCTAATAGTTACCAGAAATTTAAGTCCTACAATACAGAAGTACATAAGCTGATAAACGCTTCTTTTTTGAACGCTGAAGCAAAAGAAAATTATTGGGAGATATGGAATAAAAAGCAGAAAATATTTCTTAATAAATGAACCTGCGACGGATCAAATAAGATTAAAAAATTTGAAACGTGTCGTGCATGAAAAAACCTCCAAATATTTCGACATGAAGGCTTTAAAGCTTGCGGACTCCGGGGAACGAAGTTCGAAATGGGATCTATTGTACTTGATTTTGAGTATTATTATACATTCACAAATTCCATGTAGTTAGTCCTGTTAATAATACTGGCAATACTGCCCGGATAGGCATCCATAAATGCTTGCGGAATTTTAGCTTTTGCTCTTTCATTCCACTTAAACTCCCATGCGTAAAGCTTTCCACCGGATTCTTCAATCAGGTCAACCTCCTGTTGCTGATGGGTACGCCAGAAATATGTATTCACATAATGGTTCGCGTAGTGGTTAGCTTTCATCCTTTCACTTACCAGGAAGTTTTCCCATAGGGAGCCAATGTCCTGTCGCAATTCAAAGGGTGAAAAATTCTTAATTAGTGCATTTCTGATGCCATTATCATAGAAGTAAATCTTTTTTCCTTTTTTGATTTCATTACGCAGATTGCGACTGAACCCTCCTACCTGGAAGACTACGAAACATTTTTCCAACAGTTCGATGTACCGATCAACTGTTTTGTTGTCCGTGCCAATGGTTTTTCCGATTTCGTTATAGGAAATTTCACTACCTACCTGTAGTGCCAGTGCAACCAGTAATCTTTCAAGTAAAGCAGGCTTGCGTACATCCTGTAATGAAAGTACATCCTTGAAAAGATAGTTATTAGTCAGTTCCAGCAGGTTTGCCTGTGCATCTGCGGGTGAATTTACAATATCAGGGTAAAAGCCGTAGATCATTCGGTGTTCCAATAGCCTGGTTTCCTGTAATATAGAGGCATTTGTTACCATTTCTTTGGTCGAGAAGGGATACAAATGATATTCCCGCTTGCGACCTGTCAAAGGTTCATTGATCTCATTAGCCAGTTCCAATGCAGAAGATCCTGTCGCAATGACCTGTATATTTTTGAAATTATCTACAAGGAGTTTTAAGGTAAGACCGATATTCTTGACCCGTTGGGCTTCGTCTATCAACACCAGTGTATTATCCCCTATCAGTGCTTTCAGAGATGTTGAACTGACACTTGTCAGCATTGGCCGGATATCTGGCTCATCACAGTTTAAGTAAAGTACTTTACCTTCAGCTTGAGCCATGATCGCCTGAAGCAAAGTGGTTTTACCAACCTGCCTTGGTCCTGTTATGATAATAGCCTTTCCTTTGAAGAGATTGCTGATGATCTGGTCGTATATAGCTCTTTTGATCATTTGCACCCTATTTAATGCAAATATAATAACTCTAAACCTAAAATTCACCTTAATTCTAGGTTTACAAACCTAGGATTAAGGTGAATTTTAGGTTTAGAGTTTAATTCTATTGATCTCAAAGTTTAAAATTTTACAACTTAATTATCCGATAAGATCATAAATGGAGTACGAAAATGTCGTTTAAATCATCCAAAAAGCCACCAAATCTTTCGACTTGAAGGCTTAAAGCTTGCGGGCCGTAGGGGACAACTTTCGAACCAATTTGAGTACGATTTGAATAAAATAGTAGCCTGTCAGAACTTTGGATCGAAGGTATTTTGAACTTACAAAGGATTACCAGGGGCCACCTCCAAATAAAAAACTATCGGCTTTAAAAGCGATAATTTAAATTATCGCTTTTAAAGCCGATAGGATCAAAATAGCAAGCAGCATATCGTCATATTTACCGATATTTTGAAATATCGTTAATTTAACCGATATTAGAATCATGACAAGTGTTATTACAGGAGATATTATCAATTCACGGAGAGTAGAGAATCCAGCCATTTGGTTAAATCCCTTAAAAGCCCTTCTGGGAGAGTGGGGTAAATCACCAAAAACGTGGGAGATATACAGAGGGGACAGTTTTCAGGTAGAAATAAGTCAACCCCAATATGCTCTATTGGCAGCAATTCGCATTAAGGCCTGCATAAAGTCTGTCGAAAAATTAGACGTAAGGATGGGAATAGGAATAGGAGAAAAGAATTTTGATACACCAAAAATCACTGAAGCCAATGGGGAAGTATTTATTAATTCGGGAGAAATGTTTGAAGAACTTAAAAAATTAAAGCAGCACCTTGCAATAAGGAGCCCTTGGCCGGAATTGGATACTGAACTAAATTTAATGTTCCGCCTTGCTTCGATAGTGCTGGATAAATGGAGTACCGCTACTGCCCAAATAGTAACAGCGTCAATCATTAACCGTACACTCTCACAAAAAGAATTAGGCGAAAAAATAGAGCGAACACAGTCTACCGTTAGTGAGGCCCAGAAAAGAGCACACTACGATGAAATTATGGACTTGGTAGCATTTTACGAAAAATGTATTACAAAGAAAATCAGCTAATATGATACTGCTACTCCAATTTTTTTTAGCTCATATTCTTGGCGATTTTTTCTTACAGCGCAACAAATGGGTTGCCAGTAAAGAATTACAGAAATGGCGCTCTCCATATTTATATCTGCATGTATTCATACATTTCACATTAATTCTGTTAATTACCTGGAAAGGTAGTTTCTGGAAAGTGGCATTGCTAATTATGTTATCCCATTTGCTTATTGATGGAATAAAATTACAATATCAAAAACCAACTACGCTAAGAGCATGGTTTTTTATAGATCAAATTGCGCATTTAGTCGTTTTGTTTTTCGTATGGTCCCTCTATGAACAAGTGTCATGGAATTATGCTGCCATAGCTACTCCCAGAACGCTTATAATCAGTACCGCCATTTTATTTGTATTGAAACCTGCATCTCTGATTACCAAAATTGCAATCTCCAAATGGACACCAGGTACAAATGCTCGTTCTGGGCCACACGAAATAGTAGTGATTGAATCCTTAAAAGATGCTGGCGAATGGATTGGATTTCTTGAAAGGCTAATGATTCTTATCTTTATCCTGTTAGGAAAATGGGAAGGAGTTGGTTTTTTACTGGCGGCAAAGTCGGTATTCAGATTTGGTGACTTAAAAGAACCTAAAGAAACCAAACTTACTGAATATGTAGTAATTGGTACATTCCTAAGCTTCTTCATTGCTATTCTTACAGGAATTGTTACCAGCCAGCTATTAAGCATGTTTTAAGGTGGAATTATAATATTGCGGCCTGACCCAAAGCTATGTAGAAAAATCATTAGCCATGTTTTTTAATAAATACTAACTCATACGAATGCATCTCTCTTTTTCTGACGTGTTACCAGGTGATTTGAATCTGGACCCAATATTGATTTCCGGATCCGATTCTTTTAGACTGAACCAGGAGGAATATTTGATACTTCGGGAGGAGAACAATGTTACAGTATTTAAAATAAAGTATGAATATCATTGCAGCCCATTTAAACAAGCAAGGGTAATTGGTAATTTTCTTCTAATAGGACATGAAAATCACTTTTACATGTTTGATCTATTGCAAAGAATGAATGTGCTCACGATGGAAATGAAAGGATATTTTGGACATCTTTATGTTGAAAATAATCTTTGCTATGTTACCGATGCCAATGGACTCTATTGCATTGAATCAAAAGGAAAGATTTTATGGGAAAACGGTAATCTGGGGATTGATGGAGTAATCATAAATAGGTTTGATGAAGATAAAATTTATGGTGAAGGAGAATGGAATCCCCCAGGTGGTTGGCACAACTTTACTTTAGAAAAAAAGACAGGCAGGTTGTTACTTACCTCTAAACAAAACGGGAATAATCAAGCATAACCATACTTAACTATTCCATTTTTACCTGCGGGCTGTGAGGGACGAAGTTCGAACCTTTTTGTTGAAAATTTGAGTTATATAATAAACTTTTCAAGAAAGTTATATCGGTAGATCAGGGGTGGCAACCAGACATATTACTTAACCGGTAACCTTTCCCATGTATATTAGTTATACTTATATCAGGATCTTTTTGTAATTTTCCCCTTAGTTTAGATACATACATATCCAAACTCCGCCCTGTGATAACCCCTTCATCCTCCCATCCTTCTTTCAGTAATTTATTCCGATCAATAATAGGAAGTACCCTTGAGGAAGAGTCACCGGCAGATAGCAATAACTCATGCCCTACCTGTCGTAAGAGAATCATTTTCTTTTCTTCATCAAAAAAAGTAGATGTTCTCATATTAATAAAGGCCAAACCTGTCGCAAGGACAACGATGATTCCAATCCGTAAAAACATCCGTGAACGCATGTTTACAAAGATTTTACATTCCTATTTACAATTTTTTACAGTTAGTTTCCGGGTTTCAAAATCAGGTAGACTAGGTTTGTTTTATTAAAGTTATATTAAACATCAAGTTATGATCAGAAAACTATTTACGTCCAGCCTCTACCTTGATAAATGGTTTGTTATTCTCAGGGCGATTACCGGTATTATTATAATGAAATACGGACTGGAAGTTTTTAGCAAGGACCACATGGAGGGGAATACAGCATGGTTAAAAGATATCCACTTTCCTCTTCCCTCGTTCATGGCCTATGTTGGGAAAACAACAGAATTATTGGGGGGAATTTTCTTAATTCTTGGGTTATTTACAAGGGTTGTATCTATTCTGTTGGTTATAAACATGTCAGTCATAACTTTTATAATGGGAAACGCAAAGATTTTAGGGGAAGAGACACTGCCGTTCTTATTGCTATTATTATTTGCGACATTCTTTTTTGCAGGTTCAGGCAAATGGAGTCTTGATTACCTTCTGTTTAAAAAGCAACTGTAAAAGAGAAATGGGAATAATCAAGCATAACCATACTTAATTATTCCATTTTATCTGCGTGCGAAGAGGGACAACTTTTGAACCATTTGTTTATGATTTAGGCAAAGATTGTAATTATAACTAACGCATTTGCCGAAACGACGAGCAAACTATCTTGAGATTTCTCTATGTAATTAGTTGATAATATTGAACAATAATTGCTTGCAAAAATTGTTTTCTTATGGAAGCGTATAATAGCGGAAATATATTGTGTGAAATAGCAATTTGGCATCCTGCTATTGAATACAATTTGAGGAGTGCGTTTTAGGCATAAAAATTAAAAATGTTATTAAAATTAAAATTTATGAGATTTTTTCTTTTGCTAAGTATCATTATACTTTCTTCTTGTGAAAACAAGAAAGAAACAATTGTAAATAGGCAACAAACTATTAAGGAAGAGATGGAAGAGGTAAAAGCATTTTACTATAAAAATTCAGACAGTTTAGAAAGTGTAAAGAAAACTGATACCAATTCCGCAAAGCGCCTGGAAATTGCAGAAGAATTAGTTTCAGCTGATGGAAAAAAAATAGTTACGTTAATTAAGCTTCAAAAGGAATATGACTCTTTGGAAGTAGAATTAAAGAAATACTAAACAAACTACAGCAACATTATTGCATATAATAGAGCGGGACAGGTTGGGCAAATTTTCAACACAATTAATATTAGAGACCGCTTCAAAATTCTACTACAACAACAAGGTTGACGTTGTAAAATTTGAAAAATACTCATTGGACAAGTTGGAGATAGAAATAATGCTGGTAAACTAAAATATATGGAGAAAGAGGGACAACTTTCGACCCTTTTTGTAGGGGATTTGAAAAGAATCTGTCAATTTATTGACCAATTTTGCTTTAATATATCCGAATGGGCTGAAATTACTAGTTGAATCAATGAAATCAGGCTTTCTTTCTTAGTAAGCCGATTATGTAATTAATCACCGTAAATATGCGGTGATTAATTACATAATCTTATCAGTACTGAAAAGATTTTCTGATAAATTGAAGTCATTAAAAGAAAGAGGGTATCTTTAAACAAAGACACCCACTTTCTTTTGTATACAACAATTGAAAATTCTTTTATGTAATTGGCCCTTATAAATTGTTTACATTTTGCAAACTTTAAGTGGTTTCTTTATAACAGCTGCAGTCCAATCCACACAGCAAATTCGAAGATTTTAAAACCTAAATCAATTTCGTTAGCTTTAAATTGTTCTCCATTAAAGTTTGTTATGTTGGTCCCTTCACCTTCAGGTGGGCGATGGTTTACATCAATGGAATGCCGCCAATAATTTGCATGATTTTCCCATTCATCTTGATTTACTAACTCAGGCGACCCAGCCCAAAGGTTCCAGATCAAAATGTTGTTTTCCTGTAGCAGGTTACCAGAACCCAAATTGAAAAGTTCCATGACCTTGCTGTTAAAAGTATCCACATTTGAATCAGAAGTCGAATTTATACTCCCTATTGTTACAGCTAAATTTGCAACAGCCCATGCATATTCATTCCAATGGTTGGCTCGTTCAGGAAAAGGGTAATCAGGGTATTCACCCATCCGTACTTGAATTATGTCATTGGTGTTGTCCCCATTAGATGTACT
This sequence comes from Chitinophaga sp. CF118, assembly GCF_900112615.1. Lineage (GTDB taxonomy): Bacteria > Bacteroidota > Bacteroidia > Chitinophagales > Chitinophagaceae > Chitinophaga. The sequence goes on from NZ_FOMK01000015.1 coordinate 125,623, forward strand.
TATCCTGATCCCTTTAAGTTTGCTAAGGGGTAACTTGTCAGACCATTTGTTGTTCAATTTCAGAAGCTGTTGCCATAGCCAACTATCAACACTGTCCGGACTGAACCAAATTGTAGGTTGGATTTTTATATCTGCTGCAAATAAATCTTCTACAGATGCAAGCTCGTTAATCCAACCTCTGTTTCCAGTAACAGTAACTTCAACGTTCAACGTAGCACCAAGCGTTGGAAAATAAATACCTTGTTGAGGACATATTATGGACCAGACTTTTCCGGTATTATCGTACCCGAGTCTGGATATATCCGGCGCAAACATCTGGTACTTCCTTGTAGTGGGGTCTCCTTTAGTTACCTCCCAGCTAAATTCCGGCCACTTAGCCCTCAACATACGGTTAATGTTTGGAATGTTATCCATATTTCCTTCAAAAGGGAGGGATGAAAGAAGTTCTGACTTTGGATAGGGTTGTTCGGGGAAGGTTGTAGAAAATCCACCAATCCATCCTGCGGGAATAAATGATTGTTCTAGCCTGCGCTGATTTTGTTGCATAGTTTTTGAGATTTAACAGATTATTTTAGGGTGATCAACAAGCTGGCAGTATGAGTTACTGCCAGATCAAAAGCTTATCGCATTTGATATAATTGCAATAATCGTAAAATTTTTCCATATTTTTCACTGTCAAAAAATGGTAAATTATCAATGAATTTAATCTGGAAAACATTAACCTGATGATGCCACTCTTTAAGGGATAAAATAGACAAATCTGTTGTCTCAAAGTTTGACACAACACCTTTACCACACTCCTCATTTCTTAAACAAAGTACAGAAACAGGTCAATACTGCTCTAACATTGCGTAATTGGATAATAGGTTTTTATATTGTTGAATACGAGCAACATGGAGATGATCGGGCAGTATATGGTCAAAAGCTATATAAAGAAATTGCTGAAAATCTTAAAATGGCAGGGGTAACATCTATACGGGAACGGCACCTCTATCTATGTAAAGACTTTTATAAAGCATATTCTCACATTTTGCGGACAGTGTTCGCAAAATCATATTTATCTGATTTACAAGAAATTGAAATCTTGCGAACACTGTCCGCAAATTTATATCCATACTCAGACTCCACTTAAATTAGCCCCTATAAGGTACAGCATTGCTCCTGATCTGGTTTTATCTAAAGGATACTCCAAAGATTATGCAGTATGTATTTCAATTGAATCCTGTTTAACGAACGTTGGCATTAAATACAGCATAAAGACCACTACACACAAGCAAACCATATTAGCAGCAATACCATAAGTGAAAGCTTTATAGTAGTTGAGCCTCGAGTGGTTCATGTTAATAACAGAATAGAATATACCGCCCAATATACTAATCCCAAGAGCTGAAGCTGTTTGCTGAAATGTAGAAAATATTCCGGCAGCAACACCGGCAAACTTAGGAGGAATGGCTCCTAATGCTACTGTAAGTAAAGAAGGAAGTACCAGTCCATTTCCTAAGCCATACATTCCAATTAACAGGATTACATATAAGCCACTTACATGCGGTTTAAAAAAAAGAATTTGCAATATAAAGGATACCATAATAATTGCGACGCCTAGTTGTAATACTCTTTTTCCAAATTTCACAATTAGTTTGGATGCGATCATGGCAGATATCATAAACAAAACAGCGTGTAATACGAAATAAAGGCCGCAGTCTAATGCCGATAACCCAAGCCCGTTTTGTAAATACACAGCACTCATTAACAAAAAGGCCGTATGCATCATAAAATGAAACAAGACAGCGAGTAAACCTATATTAAATGCTCTAATCTTAAAAAGTACAACATCAATCAATGGGATCTTATTAAGCAGCAATTTGTTTTTTTGATCACGGATAAAGAAAATAAATATAATCACAGATAATATTATAAGCCCAAGGCTCCATAGCGGCCAGCCTCTCTCACGTCCTTCTGTTAATGGATAAATCAAACAAATGAGTCCTATAGTTAAGATTGTAGCACCTGTATAATCAAATTCTTTACCTGTTTCTTTATCGGTTTCCTCTAAAAAATTCCATATTGCCCATAAGGCTATTATACCTATAGGCAGGTTGATTAAGAAAATAAGCCGCCAGCCCTCTATTCCAAATTGTGTATCAACAAGATATCCACCTAATATTTGCCCTATAATAGCGGCGATACTTAATGTTACACCATACCATCCTATGGCTTTTGCCCTTTCTTTCTCATTAGTAAACAGTATTTGTATAAAAGCAATTGATTGGGGAACCATAATAGCGGAACTAACTCCCTGAAAGAAACGGGTAATATTAAGCTGCAAAGCTATTTGCGACAGACCACAAAGACAAGAAGTAAGAGTAAAAAAGAACATGCCCAGGAAAAACACCTTCTTCTTGCCCAAATAGTCTCCTGCTCTACCACCGGAAATTAAAAAGGCAGCACTTCCGAGTAAGTATCCGGCAATAACTAATTGAACTTCCCCGTCAGTTGCATGCACACCTTTTTTAATAGCTGGTATGGCCATATTTATAATAAAGATATCCACCACATACAGCATTGGTGCAGTCAACACGATTATCAAAGCAAGCCATTTTGATCTATTCATTTTCTCTTTCATATTATATGGTTATTTTTATATACACAGGTTTCTTTTCATCCATCACTGAATAAATCACTATTGGTTAACCTATGTTTGTTGAATTTGATACTGTTGTTAGTCAGTGTGAAGCGTACAATAGAAAATCAGCAATAAGAATGTGTTGCTCCATATCGCTGATAATGTTTATAACCTGTTTGTTTTTACTATTTGAAGGGGATACGCCGAAAACTGATTTAAAAGAGTCTCCAAGGCCACTTAAGGATTCATAACCTGTATCAAAGGCAACAGCCGTAACCGTTTCACCCTCTTGTATTTTTTTAAAGGCTGCATTAATACGAAACATCCGTTGATAAGCATGAAATGTAATACCATGATTTTTTAAAAACCATCTTCGTATTGTACTTGGTTCAATACCTTTTTTAATTAAGTCCCAGTCCTTAAATTTTAATGATGGGTTTGCATTTAATGCGTTTAAAATCTCTTTAATAAAATCAGGTGTTTCTCCAATTTTTTCCATAGGGTTACAAACTTTACAAGGTCTGTATCCTTTCAATATGGCTTCGCTGGTTGTTTTAAAGAACTCCACATTTTCTGCTTTAGGCTTCCGTGCAGTACAGGTGGGCCTGCAAAATATTCCAGTGGTTTTAACTGCTGTTATGAATGTTCCTTCGAAGCGGATGTCCTTTTCGACAATTGCTTTGTACATCATTTCTTTAGTCAGCATTACTATTTCTTTTTCCCAAAGATAGACCAACCCGTTCCGGCACACAACCGAAAACTTAACAAGTATTTCGCCCCTTTAACCATTAGCGCATGATGAAAAATTGCACCCATCACTTAACCTGGGACTGGTCTACCTTGCCAATGATTCCAATCTTATACAAGAATAGAAAACTAGTAGGAGCAGTTGCTAAGCATTAAGTAATGGTGGTGATATGGTTTGTTGAAGGATTTAATTAACTTTGGAATATCGATGATTAACGACTTCAAATTTATTTGCAGTTAAAAAACAGGTAATCCATTATCTAACACAGTACATTGACAAACCCCCAAAGCCATAAATAAATGACGGAGTTAGAGCAATATGTTCATGCCAATTTCGATGTGATCGGAGAAGATATGTCGAAGATAGCATCTCTTTTTAAACCAGCCGCACTCAGGAAAGGAGACTATTTTTTAAAGAGCGATACCTCTTGTAATAAAGTATGTTTCATTCAGTCTGGCTTTCTGCGAATGTACGCATCGGTGGAGGACAAGGAGGTAACACAATGGGTTGGCTCGAAAGGCTATTTCATTGCAGACATGGCCAGTCTCACTTTCGGGACTCCTTCGCGGTGGAATATCCAGGCATTGACTGACACTGAGCTTCAAACTATTCACAAAGATGATTATAATAGAATTGCCGAAATTGTACCTAAGTGGCCTGAGATAGAAAAACAGTTCATCGTCAAATGTTTTATCATGATGGAAAACCGGATCTTTGCTCACTTATCGATGCCCGCAGAAGAGCGTTATTCCTCTTTTTATAATCAGAATAAAGAATTATTTAGCCAGGTGCCTCTGCAATACATAGCTTCTATGTTGGGGATGACACCGGAAACCTTTAGCCGCATCCGAAAAAAACACAATTCATGGACCTCTTGATCTATGTCAAGAGGATTGTTATTTTATTTATTCATTTTTACTAATAAATGAATAAATAAAAACCAAACTATGTTTATCGGACATTTCGGATTATCTTTTGCAGCTAAAAGGGCGGCTCCAAAGGTTTCATTAGCAACTCTTTTTATAGCTACACAATTTATTGATCTCCTTTGGCCATTTCTACTCGTTTTCCATGTTGAAAAAGTGGCAATCGTACCTGGTTATACAAAAACAAATCCTTTTGACTTTCTTTATTTCCCTTACACACACAGCTTACTCATGGGAGTTGTATGGGGTTTCGTAGTGGGGAGTATTTACTGGCTGTTTAAACGGGACATCCGGGGTACCGTTGTTATTGGTCTTTGCGTTTTAAGTCACTGGTTTCTTGATTTGATCGTACACACGGCGGATTTACCTTTGACCCCTTTTGGAGATTACAAAGTAGGATTCGGGCTGTGGAATCATGTTGCACTCACACTGATTATTGAATTAATAATATTCTTAGCAGGCACATACATTTATGCGACTTTTACCAAAACCAGGAATAAGATCGGAAAATGGATGCTCTGGACGTTAGTTACTTTGCTTGTGTTAGTTCAGGTTGGTAATACCTTTGGCCCGGCTCCTTCTGATTCGGTGATGAAATTGTTTGTTTCCTTTACTACCCTGATGGCAATTATCATTTCTATTGCCTATTGGGTAGATAGAAACCGGGAGCAGGCATAAAAAACGAAGCATTGTAAGTGCATAGCGACTAAATAATACAACTTGTTGGTCCAGCAGAGTTGTATTATTTAGTCGCTATGCTCATTTGTTGCATCATCTCTGTAAATAAAGGCCCCTACCGGCAGCTCTTGGTGACTGCCTGTCCCATATTATCATACTTCATGTTTTCTAATACACTCTTGTAATATTTAGCACTAAAAGTTGCATGGATGGTTTACAACAGCATTGCGAAATAACGCGCCCTGCAAAATGCGTTTAACTTTTATCCTCTTTAGCTACGTTGAACATGATAACTATTCATTTTGGAGATACATTTCTATAATTAGCAGATACATGCGCCCTGTTTATCTATTGGTATCACGCACCGAAAGCCCGGTTAACTAATTTTATGTCCGCAATTACTCAACGAATAACCCAACCCGGAATGTGTAACCCGAAACCCTGTTTTTGATTCCCGGATCCATGAAGACTTTATCTATGTTTAATTTTCCCTAACACATATTGTTAACTTTTAAAAGCCTCATTTTTTTTATGAAAAAGATCTATGGAACCTTTATTGTCTTGTCCTGCTGTATATTCTCATTCAGCGCGCAGGCACAGAAAACCCTTCATGTTTACCTTGGCGCCGGAGGCGACATCTTCGATTATGATATGGAAGTACATGATTTTGTACTGCATGCTACTACCAGTCAAAGTGGTGTTAGCCACGATTACTACTGGCCATATTATGGTGTTGATATCCAGCATACAAATCCTACCGTAGAATTGGGAACTATAGAAGCCGATCAGGTACCTACCAGCATTGCCAATGCATTTATTGTACAGGCAGTACCAGGCGACACCTATATTTCTGTACGCAACAAGAGCTATACGAATACTTATTACGTAAAGCTGGATATACAATACAATTATGACTACCCTGCACCTAGTGCTTATGTAGTTATTCCTCCTGGTGGTATTGGTACTATTCCTATCACTTCCAGTATGAATTACAGGAAGACTTATTACAGTTCCAGTAACCCAATTGGTTATATGGAATTTACCCTCCTTTGGAGTACAAGTCCATGGTAATTTAATATCCTGAAAGGCTGCTCGGGAAAGGCAGCCTTTCTTTCCCTCACTTATTCCTGTACATCATGAATGTTGTAAAGACCATTGCCATGCTGGTGTTTTGCTGTTCCTTCTACCTGGTATCTACCGGACAGGTAGCTACTATATCCGGTGTATTACAGGATAGCACTGGTAGTCAGCAAATGAGAGGCGCCTCTGTAGTGTTGTTAAGAGCTGCCGATTCTGCATTTTTACGTTTTACCCCAGTGCAGTCTGATGCCTCTTTTAAACTGGCCCGTGTACCCTATGGAAATTACCTGTTGCAAATAAGCTTCCTGGGTTTTGAGACCCGTTATCTGCCTATTCATCCGGATCATCCTGAGCTAACCCTGGATACTATTTCCCTGGCTCCCCAGGTATATCGTCTTGGAGATATTGTAGTCAGACAACCTCCTGTAATATTTAGAAATGATACGGTGGAGTTCAATGCTGGCAGCTTTCCTACAAGGGCATACGCAGCATTGGAAGAATTGCTTAAAAAATTGCCAGGTGTACAAGTGAGCCCCGATGGAAACATTAAGGTAAATGGCGTAACAGTAGAACGGTTCCTGGTAGATGGAGTGCCCTTCTTTGGCGGCAATTCGCAGGTAGCTACCAAAAATCTTCCTGCAGAGATTATAGATAAAGTACAGGTATATGATGCCAGCCCTGATCAGAAGGCATTTAATGGGTTTGACAATGGCCCCAAACAAAAAACCGTCAATGTTGTAATAAAAAAGAATAAACGAAAAGGATTTTTTGGCAATATAATGGCGGGTGCTGGTACTTCTTCTACCTACAATGCAGGCCTCAACCTAAACCGCTTTAACGACAATCAACAGCTTTCGATGGTTGCGCAGGCGAATGATATCAATTCCCAGGCGCAGAGTATAATGCCTGCTGGTGGTCCTCCCCAGATCAGCCCCGGTATAAATCATTTAGGCTCTGTTGATTTGAACTACCGGGATAAATGGGGCGCCAAAACCCTCACCTATGGCAATTATTCCTATGCTCGTCAGCGAACCTCCTATGATCAGACCAGCCACACCCAAAATATTTTTCCTGACGACTCCCTGACACTCAACAACCAGGTGAGCAACAATATCAGAACCAGCGAACGGCATCGTTTTAATTTCAGTATTGATACAAGGCCGGATAGTCTCAATACTATCATGATCAAGCCCAATATCAGTTACAGCACCTCTACCGTTACCGATTCCCACCAGTCCTGGCTGACAGGCAAAAATATTACTGACAGCATTTACAGATCAGACAACCACCGGGTGCTTTCCATCACACAACAATCTGCTGGTAGTAACCTGTCTTATATGCATCGTTTCCATAAGCCTTCCAGAACGCTTTCTATCGATGTATCGCTCAATTCAAGTCAAACAAAGAATAATAGCACCAGCAACACGCTCACTACCTTTCTATCCGAAATACCTGCTGAGGTACGCATGGATCAGCGAAATGAAACAAAGGCGACCACTACTACCATCAATCCTGTTGTTTCCTATACTGAGCCTTTAGGTCATAACCAGGCGATGGAGCTCAATTATAAATTCCGATATAACAATAGCGATGTGAACAGCCAGGTGTTCCGCCTGAATGATGATTCACATTTGTATGATCTGCCAGACAGCCTTCAAAGCAATCATTTTAAAAACTTATACCAGACCCACCAGCTTATGCTGAATTATCGTTTAAATAATAACAAGTGGCATGTTGTAGCGGGTATTGGAGTAGAAAGAGACAGGATAAAAGGAAGTAATATTACAAGGGATAGTCTTGTATATGCAAAGTATTACAGTATGACCCCCTCAGTCAATGCTACCTGGAGGCTTTCTGCCATGCAAAGGCTGCAGTTTAGTTATACTGGTATGCCCCTCGCACTCTCTGTAGAACAATTACAACCTGTTCAATTGACTGTAGATTCCCTGTTTATCCAGAAGGGTAATCCGCATCTTGTACAGCCCTATATGCACAATGCCAATCTTACTTATACCTTTACTTTAAGATCAGAGCGGATGCTCTCCATTATAATGAATATGGGCAGTGTAAGGAATGCTATTCAGTATGCGATTTCCCAGTTACCTTCTGGAGCCCAGGTAAGTACGCCAGTCAACCTGAATGGTACATATAATGGCAGTGCCAGCATAAGTTATAGCTTCCCCATGAAGACCATGAAATCTTCCCTTAACCTGTTAACTTCCTTCAACTACCAGCATACACCAGTCTTGCTCAATGATGTGAAAAGTAGTACAAAGTCATCAGGTATAGGTGAAAGTATTTCCTGGCAAGGCCATATTGCTGAACAGTTTGATTATTATATCAGCTCAATGACTAATTTCTTTAAAGTGCATTATGACATGGTAAGCACCAATTACCTCACAGAACAATTAACTGCTAATGCCCGGTATTATTACCATGATTGGATGTTCGATCTTAATCTTTACTATGTATTCAATAATAATCTGGCTCCAGGTTACAAAAGAGGTATCCCACTGATTTCTCCCACTGTCAGCAAACGGGTGTTTAAAAATCATGCCGGAGAGGTAAAGCTGTCTGCTAATGATTTGTTGGAGCAGAATTTGAATGTGTCAAGAATTACCACGGCTAATACTATTAGGGACACAAGGACCAGTGTACGCCAGCGGTATGTAATGGTTAGTTTTACTTATAATTTCAGGAGTTTTAAAGGGAAATAATATCTATGGTATTGGATTGAATATTTTGAATAAAGTAAAATATCCTGAATGCTACTGACAGGTATAATTGTCCTCAATGGGTAGAGGGTGCAAAATGGATAGGAATAACCGAAGAGCAGATCGATGTCATCGAGGCAAAGTATGGTATCCGGTTCATGCCTGAGCATAGGGCTTTCTTACGGATCTTACATACCATTGACAGGAAAGAGGTAAATGAATATGAAGAAGATGGTGAAATCAAAAGTTATAAGTCATCTTTTTTCTATAACTGGTTGGAAGATGAAGAAGAAATCATCTCCAGACTAGACTGGTCTTATCGGACAGTGTTTGCAGATGTTTCACCATCCACAAGTGTATGGCTGAAGTCCTGGGGAAGTAGGCCAGCGTCTGTAGAAGAGAAAGAGCAGATCTTCGCTGACTGGTATGCGAAAGCACCGAAGTTAATACCCCTCAGATCTCATAGATTTTTGGTCAGCCAGGCTGATTTGCCAGACAGACCTGCGCTTTCTGTGTATGGGTCGGATACGATTGTGTACGGGTGGGACCTCCGGTTGTATTTGCTGAATGAAATCGCAGACCATCTGGACCTATACATGCCAGTGTTTGATGTAGAAAATCAATGTTATTATCCTGAGTACACAGATGAATTGAAGGAGATATTCAAACTTGAACAACTGAAGACGCCAAGGTGGCTTCTAACAACCTCTTATCTAAAGTCACAGGTGATAACTGCGATTGCTTGTATTTTGTCTAATTTATATTAATCACATTGTTACGTTATTGAAATAAACTGTAGCCTGGTATGCCTGAGCTGCTAATAGCTCCGGGGAGTCTCTGAGAGTAGAGCATTCAAAAAACATAGGTAAGCCATAGGTTGGTCATCCTTTCAACGCTTAGAACAGCGAACAACGGATGACCAACCTAAGTCTTAGCGATGACCTATTTATAAACTATTGTACCAGACACCCCCCACTTACCTCCTTGTTTCAATAGTTTGTTAGAACAATAAATTCCGTAAATCCGCAACTGCGCAAATAGGGTGCATATGTCATGCATAACTTTGAAAAAATTCCTGTTAGCTGATAAACAGACTAACAGACATTCAATTATAAAACATATCACAATGGCACGTTTAAATAATGGCTTTTTAGGAGGCTTTTCGGGTATAATAGGTAACCTGGAAGGTTATATGCTCAATGGGCAACAGATAATCCGTAGCCGTCGTAGAAAGAGCACAAAACCACCTACAGAAAAGCAGCTGGCATGCAGGCAAAAAATGGCGCTGACACACAAGTTCTTAAGTTCTTTTACAGACTTAGTAAAAGCAGGCTTTACTTATCCTACCAGAGGTAAAAATCTTACTCCATATAATGCAGCAGTATCTTATCAGATGAAGCATGTTTTTAGAGGTGAGTATCCAGATTATACAATAGATTATGCACAGGCAAGGCTAACCGAAGGTCCAATAAACACCGTAGGTATTAAGGCCGCAGTAACGCTACAGGGTAACCAATTAATATTTACCTGGTCACCAGACCAGACTTATGCTCACGGCACAGATCGCGTGATGTTGCTGGCCTATTCACCTGCATTGAATGAAGCAGTGTATAACCGATGGGGCGAAAAAAGGAGTAGAGGCGTTGACATATTGAGACTGTCAGATGAAATCTGGAAAGGAAAAACACTGGAAATTTACCTGTCATTTATTAGCGAAAATGGAATTAAGTGTAGTAACAGCATTTATTTAGGTAGCTTAATTTATAATCAATGAGTACCTCTGTAGGTGATCAATAGAAGTTGTAAACTCCCCTTAATGGGAAATGATACAAGATATTGCAGCTTGCGAGGCAGTGTCTGCTTAGAGAAAATTGTCTTTATAGGAAAACCAAAGTGGCTGCCTCAATTATTTTTGAGACAGCCACTTTCAGCGGGCAAAGAGGGATTATATTCGAACCTTATCATCATAAAGATATTCAATTAGCTATTTTTAGTATGAATAATCTCCCTGGTTAAGCGGATAAAATAAACAATAAGTACTATTCCGATAACACCCTGCATCACGCCCGTTATTTCAAAAAAAGCATCGTCTGGCATTTCATACATTCCAGGGGGGAAAAGCTTGCTCATACCACTTTTTGAAGCACCGCCAAAAAAAAGGATATTTTTGACAATATGGTTGTATATCCCTTCAAATAGTCCGATAAGAATAATTGAAACCAATAAGGTAATTGCCCTGTATATCCAGAACAAATAATTATTAGAGGTATTGACTTTGGGGTTAAGTAATCGATTTATATATAACGTGATGACAATTACCGGGATGCTTAATAACAACACATGCAATCGCCATTGCGTATGATATATTATTGCACCATATACGTGATGCAGTGAGGTTAAGCTCATTATTATAATACTATAAAGGGTTACCTTTGCTCGTTCATGATTTAATATATTCGACATAATTTTATTTTTGTAAAAGCAAAACTAAGCAGTACTAATAACCCAATCAAGAAGTTACCAAACAGTAACTACCAATTTTTTTCAATAGGTATTATGAAAACAAATGAATATGACACTTATAGCTGTCCCGTGGGTAAAACCATCGGGTTAATCAGCGGCAGATGGAAACCCATCATCCTTTATCTTATTCAGCATGATATCAATAGGTTTGGTTTGCTGCAAAAGCGGATGCCAAAGATCAGTAGAAAGGTACTGACTGAGCAGTTAAGAGACTTAGAAAATCAAGGCCTTATTGACCGGGAAGTTAGAGTAAGCAGCTATCCACAGGAAGTTTTCTATTCTTTAACGGAAAAAGGATCTTCTTTACGCATGCTGATCGATCAGATTTTTAATTGGGGTACGGTTAATATATTAGATGAACCTTCGCGTAAAATGGCTGTGGACCTACTTATTGATCACCATTAACTAAGCGGATCCGATGGTCGAAATATCATTTTTTCTGTTCTCTCTTCTTAAACAATTTCATCTACAGCCGACCGGTGTACTGCCAGAAATGAAAGCAAGAATCACTCTGAAACCCGATAAGGTTATCCTAAACATTGCAAAATTACGAAGCTAATAATAGCTGTAGCTGGGTAACGCAATCTTCCTGAAAACGAAAAATGGACAAATCATTACAAGTATGATTTGTCCATTTCTTTAAGTGGTTTCTTTATAACAGCTGCAGTCCAATCCACACAGCAAATTCGAAGATTTTAAAACCTAAATCAATTTCGTTAGCTTTAAATTGTTCTCCATTAAAGTTTGTTATGTTGGTCCCTTCTCCTTCAGGTGGGCGATGGTTTACATTAATGGAATGTCGCCAATAACTTGCATGATTTTCCCATTCATCTTGATCGACCCAGCCCAAAGGTTCCAGATCAAAATGTTGTTTTCCTGTAGCAGGTTACCAGAACTCAAATTGAAAAGTTCCATGACCTTGCTGTTAAAAGTATCCACATTTGAATCAGAAGTCGAATTCATACTCCCTATTGTTACTGCTAAATTTGTAACAGCCCATGCATATTCACCACAAGGGTTGACTCGTTTAGGAAAAGAATATTACTCAGTAAAATAAAGTATTACTTATCAATATATTATATTGTAATCCGGCAGCAATTTCAGTTTTTCTATTTTTCACGTGATTTTTGCCTGAGTATTGTCATTTTTCTACTCATTTCGCGTAAGGTTCCTGAAATTCTAATTATTTAGGGCAATTACATTGACCTGGTAACTTTGTGGCGGCGGACATATAGTTGAAAAAAACTTCCTTATCTCTTATGTTTTTTCAATGTATCTCCTAACACTTTTATGAATATTTATTATTAAATTTATACCAGGCAATAACCCAAAAGCTGGTATATTATAAATTTTCATGGGGCAAACAGACTGGGACATTTAATCAAATGAATTCTCTTATCACTTCATTCTCCGGACAACACAAAAATCCCACCGGAGGGGCCTGATAAGCCAGTAGACTAATTAGATGATATAAGAGTTAACCACAATCATGAAAGGAGCAACTGTCATAGAAACTATTTGCAGTGCATTTTTTCTCTTATTTGTTTATACAAGTATAAGCAAGCTAATTTCTTACGATTATTATTTATATGATCTCAGAAGATCACCTTTACTTGCTTCATACGCAACCGTAATATCGATAACGGTTCCTTGCACTGAAATAATTGTGGCAGCATTACTCATACCTAATAAAACCAGGAAGTACGGATTACTAGGCTCGTTAGTATTAATGCTGGTATTTACTGTTTATGTGGCTTATGTGCTGTTATTTACAACAAAAAGACCATGTACCTGCGGTGGTATTATCAGGCAATTAAGCTGGCCAGATCATCTGATTTTTAACATCAGCTTCTTATTACTGGCAATAACCGGCATCATCTTACAAATCAGGTATAAAAGGACGCTATAAGATTTATTTCACCCTAAATATTTTCTTTATGAAAAAAGCAAAAATATTACTCACCATTATTTTAATTATGGCAGCCACAGGAGCAGCTGTAGCCACAAGAGCCAAATCATTTTTTGGATTCATTGTTAATGCGGGAGTATACCATACAGTACTGATTTCCTTTGATTGTCCCGAAACCGGAAAAGGGTGTATCTATACTTCCTGGGATTATGCCACATTCCAGGTTTATACCTTATCCGGCATAAAGTTAATTCCCCGAAAACCGTAAGTGATAGTTAAGTTTAATTATACCCTTCATTCTGTTTCAGATTGGGATCAATCACAATTTCACTGGCCGGAAGGGGCCAACGCTGCATTTCTTTTTTCCATGATCCCCCTTTTGCATTAGTAACGGTGCGCATTATGCTATCAACAGTTCCGGTGCGCTTCAAATCAAACCAGCGGTGTGCCTGCTCGGTAAATAATTCATTTTGTCTTTCCTTTAGGATTGCGTTCAACAAATCCTCTTGACCAATATCCTGATGAGTATTGGCCAGTAATGGCAGTCCTGCTCTTTTTCTGATCACATCAAGATCCTCGATGGCTTCAGAGAGTTTCCCCAAATGCGCTCTACATTCTGCGCGGATCAAATACTGTTCTGCCAAACGAAATAATACGGAGCATTCAGTCTGCTCTTCACCACTTTTGACTTTATATTTAAACGGATAATAATAATCTTTATACGGAAGCACCGTTTCATCCCTGTAGCGCGCTATCCAATTTGCTTTTCTAAGATCCCCCTCTTCAAATGAATTCATTAGCTGAGGACTGATTGCTGATTTCTCTTCGAGATCAGGGCGGGTATTTAAAATAAATCCTGATCCTTCAGGAGTATTAAAACTCGTCCCATTGGAAGTTGTGGGCATTAATTGCCATATCACCTCCTTACTGTTTTTCAGAAATACCTGATCTGGTTCAACAAGCGCATAGATCCCACTGGCATTGATAAGGGTAGTTGCCAGAGCCTCTGCCTGGGTATAATCACCCCGGTAGAGGTAAACCCGTGCCAGGAGGGCTGCGGCAGTTGCCTTATTTGGCCGTAAACGTTCATTGTTAGGGGAAATACTGTTTTGCCCAACATAGCTGGCATTCAGATTACTTTGGGCCGTTGTCAGGTCTGCTATAATCTGATCGTACACTTTATCAGTTGGCGTACGGGAAAGTACCTGATTCTTTTTATAGTCCGTTGTAAGAGCCAGCGGAACATCTCCGTAAAAATTAACCAGGTAAAAATACCAGTAAGCCCTTATAAAAAGCGCTTCGGCCATCAATTGTTTTCTGACATCCGGATCTAAGGCTGTAGACTGACTACATCCTTCATAAGCAGCATTTGCAATATAGATAATTGTGTACGCCGCATCCCAAAATGAATTGCAATAGTCATTAGTCGCCGGATCTATAGCATTTGTATATACCTGCAACATCTGAGCCTTAGCATAACCGGTTAATTCATCACCTCCTAAACCGGATAAGAAAGCTATCCGGTATGGCGAAGTATTGCCGATCCCCATTTTGGCATAAATGCCTAACAATACCGCTGTGGCGGAATCATTACGTGAGTATACATTATCGGTTACAACCAAATGTTTGGGTGGCCCAACTTCAACAAATTTACTGCAACCTGTTCCCATTATAAAAAATAAGATAATGCTTTTACAGGCAAAATTAGCCCTCATAATACTCGTATTTAATTGATTATAAAACTATTTGGATACCTGCGGTTATAATCCGGGGTGTGGGGAGATTGAGGCCGGATCCATACTGTTGAGATTCGGGATCCATGCCCTCAAATTTAGTAATGGTGAAAAGATTCTCTCCTGTGATATAGATTTTAGCTTCCTGAAATTTATACCAGAACAGCCGCGCCTTTGGAAGCTGATAAGAGATATAAAGGTTCTTCAAACGAATGTATGACGCATCCTGAATTGCACCATTACTCTGATAAAACCTTAGAAATGCCTTGTTCATATCAGCATCGGTAGAGAACTTTTGATAATGGGCCTGGTCGCCTGCTTTTTTCCAACGATCAAAAACCTTTACAAGTTGATTAGATGATTTTGGCGTAAACATTCCAGGCATATTATTACCTATGGAATTAAATCCGGTTTGTTTTACGAATTGCAGAGTGAAATCAAACGTAATCCCTTTGTAGTAAAAAGCATTATTAAGCCCTCCAAAATATGTTTGTCCAATAAATGTTGGAACCAGGCCTTTTTGATCTGGAGTGCCGGTCATTTCCGGATTCTTAAAAGTATACATGCCGTTATCGGGATTCATACTTTTGTAGTCATATAAATACTTTATCGTAAGAGGATAGCCCACTGCATATTTTGTTCCGTAATCGGTTGCCGATATATTAGGGAAAGCCAGCAACTTATTCTTCGGAAAACTAATATTGAATGAACTGGTCCAGATCAATGAGCCATTATTCAGATTGGTTGAATTCAATTCAAACTCAATACCTTTATTTTGGATAACAGCGGGCACGTTCCCGGTTATGGTTGAGAATCCTGTAATGGCAGGTAAAGGATATCCAAGCAACTGATTGCTGGTACGGTTCCGGTAAAAGCCAATTGAAGCAAGTACACGATTCTTTAAGATCCCGAGCTCCAAAGCAATATCACGCTTATTAATCGTTTCCCAACTGTAATAGGTATTTGTTAATTGAGTAGGACTTAAACCCGACGCTCCTAAGTATCCAAAATCGGTGTTATAAGTACTTAAATACTGATAATCCGGAAATTGATCATTACCCGTTTTACCAATGCTTCCGCGTATTTTTCCATAACTAAGAAAAGATAATTTTTCATAAACGATGTTTTCTTTTGAGAACACCCACGCCGCACCAACAGCCCCGAAGTTGCCAAATCGCTTGTTGGGGCCAAACCTGCTGCTCCCATCCCTCCTGCCCGTAAGATTTAATACATACTTTCCCTGATAGTCGTATCCAATCCGTGCAAAAATTGCATTATAACGGTAGTCACTGGCACTAAGAATTGTTGTTGTTTCCTTTGCTATTCCGGATTCCAAAAGTGTATCACTGTAAAATCCCCGGCTTGTATGTAATTCCGCCTTCTGCCGGTTCCCCTGGAAGGTCATACCCAGCAATACATCGATATGATGTATTCCAAATCTCTTACTATAGTTCATTTGCGGTTCAGTGATCAATAATTTGACACCATTGGCCCCGGTTACACGTACTCTTTGCTTAAACGGATTCTCTGAGGAGGGCAACATTGAATTAAACGGAATAGTTGTACGCTCGGTTAACCTGCTGGAATGATATCCTACATTTGCTTTAATCTGCAAGCCAGGTAATAATATATAGGATAGTGAAAGCTCGCCAAGCAGGTTTTCCATCAATGAATTTGATTTTTGTAGTTCTAGCCCAAAAGGATTATCAAATGTATTTTTAGCCCAGTTTAATTGTCCGCCGGCATTTACTTCCGGTGTATTTGGTGCCATCAATATATTCTTTGTAAAATCAGTTAGCGGTAAATGATAGCTATTGTTTATATAATAGATCAAATGATAGCTATTGTTTATATAATAGATCATAAGATCCGATTGAAACCTATTATTTTTATTGTTGTGATGAAGACTCATTTGAATAGCTGCATTCTGATTGTAGAAATCTCCCGGGAAATTGGTTGTTTCATGCCTGTAGCTGCCTGTTAACTTAATTTGTGTATACCTTGGACCTATGGAATAACTCATTTTAGCAGATCTGATTATCGCCGTTTCACCAATCAACATTTTTTGCCAGTTGGTATAAGCGCTGGTATCCCAGGATCCATTGATATCATAATCCTTCTCTCCCGGACTTATACCATCATTTTGAAAAGCCTCTCTTCTCATTTTAAGATAGTCTGATGTATTCATCAACTCTAACTTCCGGGATACTTTTCCCATTCCGTAGGAAACATCAATATCAATTTTCCGTGCTCCCCGTGCCGGCCTTTTAGTGGTGATCAGAATAACACCATTTGCTCCCCTGGAACCATAAATCGCAGTAGCATCTGCATCTTTTAATACTGTAATACTTTCAATATCATTCGGTATTGAACCCGGAAATGGACTAAGGCCGGAAGGTGTAGCATTGTCCGCTTGTGATAATGATGCAGAATGAAGTGGAATACCATCAATAAGATACAATGGTACATTTCCATTTCCGATACTGTTTGTACCACGAATGCTAACATTTACAAGTGCACCCGGCACACCGGATGATTGGGAAACATTTAAACCTGGTATTAACCCTGCTAAAGTTGCCAGCTGGTCGCTAAGGGGATGTTTACTAAAATCATTGATCTTAACGGCATTTACGCTTCCCGTATTTAATCCTTTAGTAGTATTGTAGTTGCCTTTTTTGACTTGCTCTTTTAGCATGGTACAAGTCCTCTTTAAATGACAGCTTATTGGCTTTCCGTTACTGTATCTGACTTTAAGGGTATCGAAACCAATGCAGCTAATGATTAACAAGCCGGCATGTGGAACGCCATAAACATTAAACTCTCCATTGTCGTTGACATAAGAAACCTTATCACTTACGCCAATTACCCTTACAGTAGCCCCAATGACGGGGCTCTCTGTAGAATCCATCACAGTTCCATGCAGGTTAATGGTGTTGATAGTATCTTCTTGCCCGGCAACGATCGGTATTGTTAATACTGCTTTGGGCATAATTTGAATACAGTTATCCTCTAACCTGTACGTCAATGGCTGGTCTATGAAAATTTGACGTAAAGCTTCGTTGACAGGCACATTCTGTAAATTAATCGTAACTGGTTTTGCAGTATGCAGGTATTCTCCTTTAATGAAGAAAGCAAGACCTGTTTGTTTACGGATGCTTTTCATTACTTCGCTCAGGTTTGCGTTGCTCACCGATAAGGAAACTTGTTGCGCATTCGTTTTAGCAGCCACCAATAAGATGATAGATATAAGGCATAACCTTAATTTCATACTAAGGGAATTAATTTGATTATTAATTGTCAACAAATTGGCATAGGTCATTTACATAAATTCAAAAAGTTGAATTATTAAATCCTGAGATTCTGGTTGGTCTTATTGCTTTGTCAGTACAAAATGTTAACTCTTCTCTGGATTATGCTAGTTCCTGTTATCGAATGCTTTTAGTCTCCGCTTTAATCGTGTCCCCTTTCAATACCAGGGTCGTACCGATGTTATCGCTGAGTTGTTTAAGTAATTCAGATAATGGAACGTTTTCCCTGCTACAACCTTCCAATTTTATATCTTTCGGAAGACTGTTATAGTCTACAGCAACATTATAACTTCTGCTGATTTGGCGAAATGCCTCTATAATTGGCGTTTGAGAAAAAACAAAACTGCCATCCTTCCACAGAATAACATCCTCAGCATTTACTTTGCTGATAATGATGCTATCTTGTCCGCTAAGGATAGCTTGTTGGTTTGGATCTAGTATTTTGTCTTTTTGAGGTGACTTTGAGGTAAGAGAAATCTTAACCTTTCCTTCCAGAAGGGTGGTCTTAACCAGCTCACCCGGATAGCAGCTTACATTGAAATGTGTACCTAATACCCTCACGATCTGGCTTGCACAATTAACCTTAAAAGGTCGTGAAATATCTTTAACAATTTCGAAATACCCTTCCCCTTCAAGCTTGACACTTCTCTCCTTCCGGGAGAATTTTGTACTATAAGTAAGGCTGCTGCCGGCATTAAGATATACCGTACTCCCATCTGGCAGGGTGATCTGGTATTTGCCCCCTAAAGGTACTGTCAGTTTGTTCTTTGAATACACCGAATCATCTGATAATGCAGCTAGCGGATAAATCAGCGTTCCTTCCTTCGCTTTAATGACCCCTTCCTGAGTAGCAATTTGAAATTGAGAAGTACTGTCCATGTAAATCTCTCTACCATCAGCTAACTCAAGGATCGCCTTATTTATCACAGGCATTCTTTCAATCCCTAAAGGGAGTGTGCCCTTCTCATGATCGTTAAAATACCACAAACTACCTAGCACCAGAACTAACACTGCAGCTGCCGCGGCAACACGGTAAAGACTTATGACCTTCTTTTTTCGATCAGGATTAATATTATCCCAGATTTCCTTGCAAATGGATTCAACCAGTGCTTCATCTATTTCATGCTCAATTGTCCCGGCCATATGAAAATACCAGCTTTCTATCATGAAAATTTCTTCCTGGGAACACTTGTTTTCGTAGTACTTGTCCAGCAATTTTGAGGCATCCTTTTCTACCATGATGATATTATGTTAGTTATTACTAGTGTTATATTTTATCTTTTCTTTCAAATAGAAACTTTAAAGTTTCATGGATAAATTTTAAAATTATTTTAACCAGTTGCATAAAGTTTTCCTCTTCGATACCAGATGCGAATTTTAATATAAATACGCTGAGCAGAATGAATAGCACTGGCAAGGTTATGACAATGATCATAAACTGGCTCCAATGGATATTACTTGTCGCCAAATTGGTCAACATATATGAAACGCTATAAAAAACACCTACCCCAATGCCGCTTGCGATGAACAATTGCTTCATTTAAACATTTTAAAATTTGACAATAGAATACTGGATGTGGTTCGTTTTCCAGCATTCATTACTTTCTTATCGTTTATACAGGACAATAGAAAACCTTATCCTTTATTTGGAAAGGATAATTGTATACCAATCATAAGAGACAAAAGTCATTCTCTAGCAGAAGATAGCGCTACGCTCTAAATGTTATCATTTCTCATAACAATATTGGTTGGTTTTAAATTGCTGTCTATATATATAACAATTGAAAAAGGGTAAAGGGGTAGATTGGCCTCAATTATATTTTGTGAATTATTTTATTGACTATAAGAAGTAGCAACATGATAAGTAAGTAAAAATGCCTGATTAACCTGGCGCGTAACGTTTTTATGCTATATGATATTTGTCGTTTAACCGTTTCCTCGCTAGTACCGGTAGCTTCAGCAATTTCCTGATGACTTAAATACTCTTTTCTGCTCATTTCAAAAGCCTTCCGCATAGCTCGGGGAAGTCTGGCAATTTCTTTGTCTATCAGCTCCCTGAATTCTTTATACAATAATTGCCCATCAGCCTCATAATTCTTTCCATCCAGGTAATCCTGGAGAGAATCTATATAATTAGCACGGAGTTCATCTCTTTTATCCATGTTCATGATTTTTCTGCGAAGGGTTATATACAGATAACCCCCTACTGAAATTTCCGGGTTAAGATTTCCCATTTTTTCCAATAAGGAAGAGAAGGTATCCTGGACTAAATCCTTAACAAATGCGTTATTGTTAGTCATCTTAATGGCGTGAACTGTGAGAAGGGGTGAGTACTGCTCATAAACAAGAGTGAAAGCAGCGTTATCCCGCTGATTCAATCTTCTCACTATTTCAGAATCGTCAAAAGCATCTTTAGAATTCATCATGGTGGTTTATTGTTGATTATTGTATCCTCACGGGCAAGTATATGTTCACCAGGCAGGTAAACCGGGATTGTTTGGTTTTTATTGGTGATGTTTCGGTGTAATTATAGTTATACTCTACTTTATTTATTTTTGTTATACCATAGGTTAAAAACCACTTCTGTGGGGATTTCCAATGATAATTAATTTGATCAGGAAGATGAGAAAAAGCGTTCCTTCCCGCTTCCGAAGATAATTGGAAACCAGTGTTCAAGAACAGCAATTGTTCCTTGTACATGTTTAAATACAAGATGGAATTTATAATATGTATATAATTCTACAGGGATCATAAGCGCAATTATCTGGAAAATTTTGCTATCCTCATGTTTATAAAATGTTAACACAAAATATTTTTTTTGAAAGAGTTCTTTATGAGGTTTATCAGGATTAATGCCCGCTAGCATGAGTATTAGCATTTCGAACCGGGGAAGTAAATGTCGTTTTCGCCAAGATGGAGCATCTGAAATGAAACTATCGGGCAAAGAAAAAGGGGCAAATCATCACAAGTGTGATTTGCCCCTCATAATTTAAATCTTCTTTCTACGCATGAAAATTATGGCAGATGCAGTTCATCTATCTTTCTAATTGAATGGTACCCTAGTTTACGATAACTTTCAAACTGGGCTTCGTCAAAAAATTGATCGCCGGTTGACTGTTGCGGAAAGTCAGGATTAGCTAAAGCATATTCCCGGATATCCACAGATTCATCTCCTGTTAAGGTAGTTTTGATGTAGATCAAAGTTCCTTTTTTCTGGCTCTCTCCAGGATAAATTATATCGCCTTTAACAATATGTTTTGACTCTTTATCTTTTTTAGCAATTGCAGTAATATCAATATCAATCTCAACACCAAAGTCAATACGGCACCGCCTGATCGCGTTTGCCAGTCCTTCACAAGCGGCGTCCTCGTCCTGTTCACCATCCCCAAGCAGAATATAATGACAACGTCTCCTAACGAGTTCGTATAAGCCCATGTTATCGAAATGCCCACCATCAGAAAGACAGACAAAATTCATATTAATATCAGATTTGCCAATGAGATCCCGTATCAGGTATAATAAACCAAATGTTGGATTCGGATTTCTCCATTTCTTCCGTCTTGGATTACCTATCCACCAACCTAAACGTAAATTAAACAGGGTTAGTAAAAATGCCAGGGGAGCAGAAGAATGATGACCTGAGTTTGGATTGACCGCAGCACCTGATATGGCCATAGCAGTACCGAGGGTTGGTCCGCCGTTTTTATTGGAGAATTCAGCAGTTGGCCTGTATCCATATTCATAGGTATGATCAATATTGTAAGTAGAAGAGCGTGTGGGGCTAAAGTCGTACCCGCAATACAGGGGTGAAAAAATAAAGGATTCAGCCTTCCTGTCTTGCCTGTCCAGGGCCGACACCACGGTAGCGTTCAGGGCTGCGTTGATAAGCGGGAATGGTCCAAAATAACCATTCTCAACGCATATGGATGATAATAAAATATCATCATTGGTATCAAAACCAGTAAAAGCATTGGCTGTCTTTATCCTGTCTGCCCTGCTCCGCGTTGCCCCAAGGAAAGCCCTGATCAATCGGTTCCGGTAAAAATGATGCAACGAAAATTCATTTACACCAATCCGCCAGCTTAACAGAAGAGTGATGCCCGCCAAAACGAGAGTGAGCAATAGGTTGTTGCACCAGTGCCACTTGCCGGAATATATTGGAGTTAATCCATTATCCGGAAATCTGATTTTTTCGTTAATCCAGGAGCCAATTAAAAGCACGCCAATCATAAAAATAAACGGAACGATTTTAATTATCTTAGCTGTAGGGTTCTTCGTTTTCTTCGAAGTCTCCTCCTTTGATTCAAATGCTTTTTTTACTCCCCAGCCAACAACTCCTGACCATCCACCCATGATACCCAGGGTAGTCAGGATATCCATGGTATCAAGCCGTTTAAAGTAGTATTTCCACAGGTCATGCATAATTAAGGATGCGAAACTAACAATTATCCAAAAGAGTATAAAGCGGTGGATATAACCACCCAGTCTGCCCCACCATTCACGCCGGTAGTCAGGAAACAGGTTGCCCATTAGTGCCATTCTAATAATTACTGCTATTGAAAAAATTTCCAGGATAATGGGTACGCCTGTCACCGCAATAATTTTTTCAGGATCTATTATGGTATGAAGATTTACAAAGTCGTAAATAGTGTTGATATTCATCCAGTATATACCTAACAGGAAAGCGAATGCTGCAGATGCTACTATAGATGATAAGATGATAGCAAGAATAGTGGGCTTGCAGGATTTGTGTGTGTTGTTCTCTAAAGTCTTTGTGGCAATCTCACTATCATTTTGCATCGGATCCTGTCTAATGTGGTAGTTTCCCCGTAATGCAAGCCAAAGGAAGGCTGCAAGTGCAGAGATGGCAATAATAAGGAATATCCACATTCCGGTTTTAATATCAGAAGGAGGTCTGCCTGTTGCGACGAAATACATACTAATTAACAACGCACAAAGGCTTCCCCAGAGTACTAATAAGTGCGGAGTAAAAGCAGTTACTTTCGTCATGTATGAAAGGCTAAGTTTTAACCTTTCCCAAATTTGGGGACAGTGAGCATCTGTCGATTCTTTATCAATTTTGCAAAAAGATCGCATGGCTACGGCGATTAGCAGGGAGCCAGGGATTAGCATGACCATAGTGTACAAAAGAATCTGAAGTGGACTTAGTGCAGTCATATGGTCTTTAGAGGCTTTCCATCCTACATAAATATCCGAAATCAAAGAGAGCACAGTTAACAAGCTAAGTAACAAAACAACCTGGTTAATAACAGTGTTTCTAAGCCACGTTATGCCGGTAGTCCAGGCGTCGGTCGACATAATACCAACGTTAGGGGATAAATAATTACTGAACATCCTAAGCCAGCGAATAGGGCGAACTTCGTCCGCCAGTGGATCTCCGGACTTGTCCGGACTTAAACGGTCATTAATTTTACAGAACGACCCTGACCGTTTTATCCATGAAGTCAACCAGGTGCCAATATAACCGCCACCCGATACTGTTGACATATAATCAAATTGATGAAGGACGTTTAAGCTTGCCAGTCGTTGTAAAATCCCCAAATTAAATGTAGCAGACCTAATACCACCGCCAGATAATGCAATACCCATTAGCTTCATATCTCTGGCTTTTATTAAAGGATCAAATACCTCCTCTTTGTGAGCGTAACTCGTCCGTTGTTCCCTGGTATTATCATCCTTCCCTGCAAATGTTATGCTCCATTCTTTTTCCCTGGCCTTCCTCGCCTTTGATATTTCAATCAGTTCATCCCGGAAAAGTGTTTCAAACGGTAAAGGGAAATTTTTCCCTTTAAGTGCACAGAGAAGTTTATAATCGTTAGTCAGATAACGTTTGGCTTGCTCTTCCTTTCCATTCCACCATGTTTTATAAGTATCTCTATCCGCACTACTCAGGATATCCTTATGATCGGGAACACCGGTTGTATGTAACGGGCCCTCGTATAACTGGTAAAGGCGTATATGATAGGTTTTATTATCCTTATCTGCCAGCGCTAAAATTACCTGCAAGGGCATATATCGTAATCTTTCCACCAGTACGATGCGTTCCTCTGGTTGCGTGTACAGAACAGCCCTGATCCGTTCACGCCAGAAAAATGGAGGCCGAAACAGTACCAGGTCGGTATTTTTGTCCTTATACCCCAATAATGAGGTCCATTGCAGGGTTGAATCCCTGGTCCTCACATTGATTGATAACCATTGCAAAAGATGAAGGATTTTGGTAAAGTATCGTTCTGAGAGGTTGTTAAAATCTGCTACTGTAGGGCTATGCCAGATCAAATCCTTTATCCGGTTTCGTTGACTCAGTCTTAGGTCCTCGACAAGAATATCATCAATAGTTAATTCTACCCAATCTTTTTTGTTAACCAGTTTCTGCGACAAATTATTGGCAGGCTTACTTTTAAGGATGTCCTGAAACAGCGTGAGGTAAGATACTGCCTCGGCCGTAAGATCGGTTACAATGTCCATGCTACACAGTTATTAAGTTTGGTTAAAGGTGAAAATAATACGTGATGTCTGACATGCAGATAACATTATTCGAAAATCATCCTGAGGAAAATTCAAGCAGCAAGAGTTATAAAATGACTATTTATTTTAACAATTCAAATTGTGGTTAATTAGGGAAGAACGTTGCTCTATATATTACGGAGAGTCGATCTTTTATGATGTGAAATTCAGTGTCCTGCTGTAATATCCCGGATTATTTTCCAGATGCCCGTGCATATTAATTCACTCAAACAAAGCTGTTTTGAAAGGCAAATTGAGAAATTCTCATGTCAGAAAATATTTTCTATTATGCTAGTCGATGTGGAAATCTCCAACCCATTAGTTACCCATTAAACAAACTACTTAATAGCTTGTTATGATCATTAGTTTAGGGAAATGAGGTTAAGCACAGGTTAAAAGATTAGATCGACATTATTATATTTAAAAGCTAAGCTAAAGAAATGTGATGGGTTATAAAATACCAAGTAGTTGGTATTTTTCTTCTTTACATAAACTTTATCTGCAATTCAAATTGAACTTCCGCAGAAGATCCATTATTTCAGCCTGAAACTGGAGAATCTGAAGATTACATTTTGGATTATCGTCCCTATCATTCGGCGTTACGATACAATTCTCGAACATATGTCTTTTTGATGTTAGAGGATTGGCCAATATAACTTACTCTGCCTTACCCCGTTTCTGGTCAAAGAAATTATCTACTTCACCAATTGCCGTCCTGGTGCATCTCATAATAATATCCTGGAGGTCTGCGCCTGAACTGTGCAGAGGATCAATTGCTTTTACCAATTTTGCCCTCAATGCAAAAAGTTCCGCTCTATTAAATTTACTTGACTCTTTTACTAATTCCAGTTTCATTCGCTGCTCCTGTTGATCTTGTTTGGGGTTAAATATTCCATTCAGTTGACTGCATTGGTCGCAAACGCCGTTTTTATTTACCAGGGCACACCTATTATCAAAAATGCTGGTCATCGTATCCCTCGAAAAGTTCAGGAGATGTTTTACAACGCCTTCCGTCTTCTCCAGGATGAGGCAAATTTCTTTGATTTGAAAATCGTAAATATCTTTTAATATCAACGCTACCTGGTTTTCTATAGGTAAGGTTTTCGAGATGCATTGCGGTGACATACACCTTTGCACCATGTTGGGCGAATGAACGGGCAACTGCGCCTGCAATTTCTCCCGATGCTGCAAATATCACGGCTACTTTGTCTTTTAGATTTTCCATCTTTGTTTGTTTTTATCTATTGACGATTTAGCCATGCAAAACGATCGGAATTTTTCAAAAAAAATAAACATTATTTCATAATTCATTGATTACAAGCTCCTTTCATTGAAAATGTTTTTTGTACTTCCTCATCTAAAACACGACACCCTACAATGCCACAGTTGCCAGAAACTAATTCCTTTCAAGTGAACTATTTAGGGAATGGCATTCTTTTTGTCCGTCAAAGTGCATATCTTGATAGATATAGCGGGTTGAGAGAACTGGGGTTTCCACATTAGTAATTATTTTCAAAATATAGATATGAAAAAAATTGTTCCTCTTCTTACGCTATTAATAAGCATTCATTTCGCCCAGGCTCAGGATTTCAGCGCATATAAAAAAGCATTCTTTATTCGGGGCAAAGACACGTTACGTTACAGAATTTTATATCCTGAAAACTATAGGAAAGAAAAGTCCTATCCGTTGGTAGTTTTCCTGCATTCTGCGGGCCTAAGAGGGAATGACAATGAACATCAACTCGCCGAAACTGGTCGTTTTTTCTTAAATGATCCGGTCCGGAAAAAATTTCCTGCCTTTGTAGTTTTCCCGCAATGCCCTGCGGACAGCATGTGGAACAAAATCCCTCCGGGACCGCCCTACGATACAACAGTAGCATTTAACCATACGATGAACACCCTGGCACTTTCAACACCGGAACGGTTGGTAAAACTTTTAATTGACAGTTTAGCTGAACATAAAATCGCAGACATAAAAAGAATTTACCTGGGCGGCAGTTCGCTTGGTGCCTTTGGCACTTACGATTTGATAATCCATTATCCCGATTATTTTGCGGCCGCTTTCCCTATATGCGGGCAGGCTAATGTAGAGCTATATCCTAAAAGAGCATCCAACGTTCCAGTGTGGATTTTTCACGGTGCAATTGATGACATTATTAACCCTTGGCCCGATAGGAGCCTGATTACAGCGTTACAGCATAGCGGTGCAAAAAATGCGAAATATACAGAATACCCAGGCTTAAAACATAACATCGATACCAATGTATTTGCTGAGCCAGATTTGTTCCCGTGGTTATTTTCATTTAAAAAATAGCGTAAAGTGTTAAATGAAAAAATGTTTACATCCACTAAATAAGCCGACACAAAAATGGGAATAATCAAGCATTATCGCCTAACTATTCCCATTCGGAAAACAAACAATTTCTACACTACCTGAAAAACAATCTTACTAACATCTACCAGCGAGGTACTACCACCAGCGTCTTGTCGACTACTACCCGTACCAATAAATGCTTTAAACGTTGTCATAGCATCTGATTGGTTCATTTTCTGTCCTATTCTTAACCATGTGTAAAAACTCTGTATCATTCCATCAGTATGACCAGCATACAGCGCATGGTTATATACACCAGGACTGCTGATTGACCATCCATCCGGGGTGATATTCCTTAATTTAGCATCATTAAGGAAGGTGGTAGCATTATTAATAATAAAATAGGCTTTCAGGTCGTCAAGTTTCTCTGTTGCTATTTTTTTGGGGTTAATATTAATCACATTCAGCCATGTTTGTTTTAAAGAGGTTAACAAAGAATGGGCAAATAATGCTTTGAGCAAAGTAACCAAAGATTCAAGTTGCGTCTGACTGGGAATATACAGGCAGGTTTTTACTCCTTTCCCATTTAAACTCGGAAGAGTAGGAATTGCAGGTATTTCCAACGGTGTAATACCGTCCTTTACGGTTCCATCCTGTGATAATCCTTCCTGCCCCCACGGATGATTTACAAATTCAATGCCGATGCTTGAGCTATTAATAGGATCGCCGTGATTAGCCAGTTCGCAGACATCCAGGAACTGAATTATTGAACCATCCTTATTAATACAAAAATGAGGCATCGCTTTGAAAGATTTCGTCGGATTAACATCCGGGAATTTGATAACCGAAAACTGTGAAATAGTTTTAAAGTCGCCAAATCCTGCTGTTTCATGAAGGACTATTTTATCCAGAGCTTCCGGCGCCCTATAAGCACCTGCGCAATATCTCGTTATTGAAGTATCAACCAAATCCTGAAAATGCCTGTCAGAAGTTTTTTTATCTTCAGAAAAACTGCCATCCGGTTTTTTATATAATCCAGTCCAGTTAGTCAGGTTGGCAACCACCGGACCTTCTTCACCATTGACAACAAGCGTATTTTCATTCACTGGATTAAAAGCCCTGACCCGTGTTTGATTATCACCGGAACCTATTATAGCACCTCCGGTAGTATTTCCATAAAGGGATTTATCATAAGCATCTTTATAGTAAATGAGTAAAGGTATCTGTACATCTTTTACTGCATCTATGGTTTTCACCACATTCTCAGTTTTGGCTATAAATACAGAGAGCGCTTCGTCATACTTACTGCCTGTAGCGGGATCAATAATGGTAAACATGGTTGTATTGCTGCTGTCATCGCCTTTAATACCTATAAGCAAGCGACCATGCAGCATTTTAGGGTCTGAACTTTCAAGGTCAATCACCCATATTGGTCCATTCTTCTGAAGAATATCATAATAAAAACTAACAGGATATTCAGTATTGGAGGATGCCATTTTCAACCTGGTAGTATTACAAAAAGCACCTAGTTTCTCAATGGTGATACCGGTTTTTATGAAGGGAATATATTCCGGACCAACTGCAGTGATATAATCATTAACTGACTGATTTTGCTTCTTCTTCCAGTTAGCCATCATCGTAGTGACCGTAGCCCAGCAAGCATTAGGGGTTTGTTGTTTTATTGGCACTATTGTTCCAGGTACAGTAAAATCATACTGAGGACCTTTATCGTTTATGGTTTTAAACTCTGCTGTTTTAGAGCCTCCAACCGTAGTTTCTGTTGCCGAAAAATTCCCCTTTCTTGTTTTGGCTAAATCGACCGCCGCACTTATTGGAGACGTTTCCTGTTTTTTACTTTTAGTCTCCTCTCCTTCCGATTTCCCGCCATCAATCTGCTGTTGCAAATGTTGTTTTGTAAGCTTATTGTATTCTTCCTGACTAATCGCTCCGCTGTCCCTGGCTTGTTTTAAAGAATCAGATATTTTATCGGAGTGCTGCGTATTGTGATCCTGCATGGCCAGTTCTTTGGCCATTTCCGCATAGGATTTTGCACTATCCTGGTTTGATAAATATGTTTTTAATGCAGTCTGCTGTGTTGCATCCAAACCAGTTATGTCTTTAAATACGCCGCTCTTTCCAAGTAAATCTGACAAGCCCGCCAGTCCTGCGCCTGGAGTAGGCAGAGCAGGTGCATTCTGAATATTCACCATAGGTGGAGCGAAGTCTTTAAAGGCAGCCTTCCAGTCTGTAATAGTGGGTGTAGGTACTGTTATTGGAGCAAAAGGCGTTGGTTCGTCTGTATTAGGAAACTTATTCCAATCCTGCAGACGGTCGGTTTCAATTTTTTCACAGGCATTGCAATAAGATTGTAGTGTTTCTGCAAACACACCTCTTGAAGGCACACTAATGCGGTAAGGCTCTACCGGTGTAAGTGGTTTGTAATGGTCGAACAGTGTAACTTCTTCCGGGTTGCCGTTAGGTGCTGCTTCCTCAATAAATGAGTTGCTCACCTTATAACCTGCGGCCACAGGGAATACCAGGGAGTTACCCGCAACTGTTATCAACTGATTCTTAACCACAGAGGCCAGGCTTCTTAAATTAGGGAGTTTAGCCCCTGCCCTGTCGTACAGCTCAATTCCAAAGCCATCCAGCAACATATATCTCCTGTCTGGATCCAACCGGTACCAGAGGATTTTATTGTAATATTCAAGATTGCTGTTTAAGTGTTCGATGAGTTTATTGACGAGGAAAATATCTTCTTTTCTTGGGTTCCTTTTTTCTTCGGTATTTTCCGGAATATATAATGTTGTTCCGTCCAGTAGATCGTCGCCGCTGTAACCATAAAACAGCGGTCCGTTGTAATGCGGTGTTGAGTAATATATTTGAATGCTTTGAACATTCAATAAAATATTTAAACTTTTCACGGTTGCATCATTGCTGTCCAGTGTGATATGCTCTTCAAATTCATTGCGTTTTAAACCTGTTTGTCCATCAAAATCTACCTTCATTAATCTTTCGCCACCATTGTATTTAGCCGAAGTTGAAAAATCACCAGTTATACTTTTTCCACCCTTCATTGGTTTAAAATATATAGTTTCTACTATCGCCTTGAATAAGTCCGGAGCAAGCCTGTTATTAAATACATCGTCCCATTCAGAAATCAACTTACCAAAGAAATATCGGTTCAGCATATCAGCTATATTGTCGATATCATTTACGATATTACTTCCCTTATTAAGTATCCTTGCATATGCATTCCACTGCGCTGTATCAATGCGGGTTAGTGTAGTATCAAATAGTTTTGCATCAAATTTCACTATTCGTATGCAGTCTTTCGGAGGTACAGAGGTAAAATTGGGATCTACTTTCACATAGTCATTCATATCCGGACGTGTGAGAGAAGTTTTACCAAATAAGCCATCACCAATATGGCTAAGGAAATCACCAAAATCTGTCTGGGTTGTAATCAGAGGAAATGTTTTGATGCGGTCATATAGTGTTTTGGGTTGTTCAATATTCACTCTGATGTCTATAGAACCTGTAATATTGGTGATCCGCTCATCATCATAGGATCCTGATGGAAAATCAACATAGGCATAGTTGGATTTTATTCTTTCGTTGGCATCGAATGCTTTAAGCAGTGGGTGCTGATAACCACCACCAAAGCCAACCACAGACATATAAGTATTGGAAGGCATTGGCAACAGGCGGGGAGCAATCACATCCCGCCATTTATAAATATTTTCGGGAGAAAAGTTTGTCATCAGGAAAGGTACAAACACACATTCTTCCACACTTGACAGCTCCTGGTAAACTGCAAAATGACGCAATACTTCAAAATATAAAATAGTGAGTGCATGACAATGATTGTGATTTGCTACCACTTCGGTAGTGGCTGAGTATTTTTGATTTTCTTTTACGGTAGTTACAACAGAAGAATTCAATTGCCTGTAGCTTTCGGAATTCTGCATAATGCTTTGCTTCAATTTCTCATCGAAAAACTGCGACACATCTCTTGCACTGTTTTGTGAAGCAGAAGCGTCTGTAGTGGAAGTTCCCCCGGATACGCCTAATGAAGCACCAAAACCACCATAACTAAAACCAAGGCCACCACCGGCGCTTATACCACTTGTAGTGGCGGTGCTTTGCCCCTGCATAGCTTCATTCAGGTTTCCACCCAATTGATCCGTAACAGTTCTGTCGTTTACAATTGCTGCTGCCAGTTTTTCTCTCTGGGTAGATTGTTGCGTTTCAGATCCCAGTAATGAATGAGTAGAATCAAAGACAACTATTTCTTTTTTCTGTCCGGGTGCCAGTGCCAGTGAATATAACAGATCTCCCAGGGAATAACCATCTGCTTTAAACTTCGACTTGTAATGCAGGATGTGGCCAGTAGCAATAGTCACTGCCTGATAAAGTTCTAAATTAATCTTATCACCCGGATCATCCTGCCATTTCACTATATTGTTCAGATCGATAGGTTTTCTCTCGATTTTTCCTGGCCCTGGTGTTAACTGAAAAGCCACGTCGATTGGGCTTTTGGTTGAGGTACCAGCAAGGAATTCATTAACTGATAAGATAGAAGACAAGTTTGTTGTCTTTGTCAAAGTATAGTTTGCAACATCCGGGTCGGAAGTACGGACTACTGCCTGATAATTGTATTCACTTAATGTACGGTTAGGCGTGGAGAGATTGATGCAGCCCCCGCCCAGGTCCTGCGAATATTCGTCAGATTTTATCAGGTCGTCATGATCAGGCAGCCGGGAAGCTTTCTTGGGAGAATGGCAATCGCAATCATCTTCTTTATCAGGAGAGCAATCGGCATTAGTAACCAGCAGGAATAAAAAATCGTCGGAAATGGTTTGATTATTCTCATTATCATTTGACACAGGAACACTAACAGGATCGTCCGGTGCAAGGGAAACAATTGCCTGTGCTTCAGTATAACGTCCAAAAGGATATGGCATAAAGAAGTTTCCCGAATTATCCGTCTTTGCAGAACCTACGATCTGGAATGTTTCCCCACCATCTTTTTTTGCCTTGATGATTACTGAAATGTCTTTAAGAGAACAGTCCTTATTATAAGCGATCACCTGTCCTCTTATTTTTTTATTGCTATCGGGAGGAGCTTTTTTGTCAAGCGGCGTAAGTCTGACAGGCTTCATCAACGGGACTTCTATCTTTAGTTCCTGTAATTCCGGTGCATCAGGCGCAAATTGTTTTGACCATAATATAGAGCCATCAAAACCTTTTACTTTTATGGAAAGAGTCCCCTGTATATTGGTGAGAATTATTTTTCTATCGTCAGTAAAGGAAAAGTTAATACTGTTGTTTTGAAGAGAGTCCCCGGCTTTTTCCATATCTACATGGATGGCCTGGTAAGTGTTCTTTCCATCATTGATTGTATATTCTAATAGAAGGTCGTAATACGACAATTCGTTTTTAGTAATTATTGAATTGTCACTTGTCAGGACGGTAAACTTCCCGGCAGCATCAACTGTTTTTATTTCAGGAATTGAAAGAGGAAAATCAAACAGGTCGGGGAAACTCCTTATTATTATTTCCCATGCTTCAGGGTTATCGCTTTTTAAAATATCTAAAACGGCAATTCTTACTTCATCAGGGATTTTTTTCAGTAAGAAAGGAAACTCAGTATTAAAATCAATTAACTTCAAAATAATCTCCAGTAGGTAAAATTCGTCCTGCGATGGAGAAAATTTGCTCAGTCTCTTCAGCAGGCTGAGATAGGAGTCTTTATTAATTAAGATCAGATGTTCTGTATCAAATTCAAGATTGTTTACCCTATTGAACATAAGGTGTTGGGGTATCAATTTATAAAAATAAATTGCTTCAAATGACTTACTCCCAATTTTATTTACTGCATCAACAGTATATTCAACTTCAATTGTTGTAGAGAAATTATCCAGTTTCTTGCTGTCAACCGAATACAATAAAAACTTCTGGAAGTTTAAATCATCCTTACCAATGATAATATTATCAGGCAGCTTCACCGTATACTCTCTTGAACTTAAATCTTTATCAATAATCGTTGAATCTGTACCTATAATCTTTCTGGTAATGGGCTCATTGCCGGCTGAGTTACTCTCAGCATATTCATACACCGGTATTTTAAAATTTAAACTGATACTTTTTACGGGTGCCTTTTTAAAATCTCCACTATAGATGAAGCTTTTTTGTAGAGTTTGCATTGCTAATTAGTTTATGTTTTACAATTCGTTTGTGTAGTACAGATTCAAATAAAACATTCTATCTTTCCTGGGGTCAATTCCATTTTTCACGGAGATAAAATAGATCGACTAAAAGTAAAGACAGCAGAAAATGCAAACAATACCAGATATATGGGGAATACTTATGGCATCAGGTAAATCAATACCATGAATATGGTATTATTATAATGGACCCCGAAAAAAGGACCGGCAGTTAAGATAAAAAATTTTAATCTTAAATTGCCTACATAATGACAAAAAAGAGCAGACGTAAATTT
>NZ_FOMK01000010.1 GCF_900112615.1 Chitinophaga sp. CF118
TTCCCATTCCGAACAGAGAAGTTAAGCCCCTCATGGCCGATGGTACTGCACAATCATGCGGGAGAGTAGGTAGCTGCCATATTTATTGAAAAAAGCCTCGACAATTGTCGGGGCTTTTTTTATTGTACTAACCCAGTAAAGACAAAAAATTCAAAAGAATTCAACTTATCAGTTATTTTTCCCTTCAGTAGATTCCCTGGGTATCAGTTCTACCGGAAACACAAAGTTCTTGGTAACGTCCTTCGTCTCACTTGAATTAATCAGCTGCACAATCGTTTCTACTGCTTTTTGCCCCATATTATAGCCAGATTGCTCAATAGTGGTCAAACTGGGCGTAATAATGCGCGAAGATTGATCATTTGAATAACCAACTACCTTTATTGTGCCAGGAATGCTGACATCATGCCGTCTCGCCTCCTGTATAAAAGCTACCGCAGATGTATCATTGGCTGCAAAGAGGCCATCCGGAAGTATCTCTTGGGAAAGCAATTCTTGTGCAGCAATAGTAGCCGCTTCGGAAGTCAAAGTATGGACGTACAGCAGTTGCTCATCAAAAGAAATATTATTATCTGCTAATGCGGCTTTATAACCTGACAAGCGTTGCTGGTAAAGATTACATGTAAGCATCCCTGAAAATATAGCAATACGTCTGCACCCCTGTTTGATAAGATGCTCCGTGGCAAGATAGCCTCCCCTGAAATCATCACCGGTAATTGTATATCCCTTAAAATCAGCTGGTACGCGGTCATAGAATACTAAGGGAATATTATTTCTGATGAATGGACTAAAATGCTCGTAGGTTGTTGTAAACATAGAGGATACAGCCAGAAGACCGTCAACACGAAGAGAAAAGAAGGTTTGGACCAGTTCCTTTTCCATTTCTACGGTGTCATCAGACTGTCCAATTACGATACTAAAGCCATACTTGTGGGCATCATGCTGGATACCACTGATAGCAGTACTTTGAAAATACATAGATGTACGGGGGACAATTAATCCAAGAATATTGGATCGTTTTTTCCGCAGACTTGAAGCTATCCAGTTAGGTACATAGCCCATTTCCAAAGCAGTTCCCTTTACTCTCTCCCGCGTTTCCTGGTTGATAAGTGGATTATTCTGCAATGCTCTTGAAACCGTGGACGCTGACAGGCTAAGTACCTTCGCGATATCGTAAATGGTAATTTTTGAAGTGCGTTCTTTCACATTCTTGAGGTTCAGTGTATAAATATAGGAATATATTAAGCAACCACAGGCAGCAACTATTGG
Source organism: Chitinophaga sp. CF118 (assembly GCF_900112615.1). Classification (GTDB taxonomy): domain Bacteria; phylum Bacteroidota; class Bacteroidia; order Chitinophagales; family Chitinophagaceae; genus Chitinophaga. The sequence continues at coordinate 1,267 of NZ_FOMK01000010.1, forward strand.
ATAAAAATAAGACAGTCCCGGATTTTGCCCGGGACTGTCTTAAATCAAGCACTTATAAAACTGTTATTTAGGATCCAATAAGTGATTAATCCTTTCTGAAAGATCACTCAGGTGATAACGACTCATATTATCCGGCATAGCAGCTATGGCAGCACGTATCTCACTCCGTAATGATACCAGTTGTGCACGCGCAATACTGCTTACATCTGATTTGGTAGCATCTGTAGGTGATTGAGGAGCCACCATTATCATCATGGATTTATTACCTGATTGATCAGGCACAGTAATTAGATCCTGCAAATGCTGTATATAAGATTTTTGAAGATTTCTGCGATATACGTCAATTGTCTGATGCGTTGACAACTCTCCGAAAACACCCTTTTTAAGGTCATTCAGGAGTGCCGTAGCCTGATATGCATTTTCATCTGTTGCTTCACCGCTGATTAGCTTATTTAGAGTATTAACACTCAGTACTCTATCTAATACGGCATTCTGACGTGCACTTATAATGCTCATGGGATTAGTACCTGTACGGCTTAATATGTTTTTATCAAGCAACCATTTTGGAGTAGCAAATACTTGTTTGTTAAGGAACTGTACCGCCTCCTGTTGTATGCTCTTAGGGACACTCTCATAAACGCCTCCTTCCTGTTCCACCGTCTTTGGAGTTTCATAGATGCCCCCTATGTTTTTGGTTACATGCCCAATATAACGACCGAATTGGGTGCTTATTTCTCTATAAAGCTCCGTAAGATTTGCGTAATCTTCATTTGCTTCGCTGGTCCAGTTGATCAGATTAGGTATGATCCGCTGTAAATTCTTAATACCGTATGCACTTGCTTTCATTGCATTGTCACCAAGGTCTTCATTCTGTGACCTGGGATCGTCAGGATTCATTTCTGTACCGAACCAGTATTTCTTTTCTTTCAGTTTATCGATAGTCCATTTGTTCAGCGTTGATTTTTCAGCTTCCGGATCATTTACTCCAGGAATCAGACGGTATCCCCATTCAATAGCCCATTTGTCGTAGAAGTTGATCTTAGGATATAGATCTGCACCTGTGATACCATCTTCTGGCTGTGCTATATAGTTAAAGCGGGCGTAATCCATAATTGAAGCAGCATGTCCATTTTGTTTAACCCATTCTTTGTCCCGCAGTTTTTCTACAGGATAAGCAGAGCTGGAGCCGAAGTTGTGACGAAGACCCAGGGTGTGACCTACCTCATGAGAAGAAACAAAACGGATTAGTTCCCCCATCAACTGATCATCAAATTGCATCTTACGCGCCCGTGGATCATTAGGAGCGCACTGTACAAAATACCAGTTGCGGAGTAAATGCATCACATTATGGTACCAGTTGATATGGCTTTCCATAATTTCACCAGAGCGGGGATCATGTATGTGGGGGCCACTGGCATTAGGTACATCTGAAGGTTTGTATACAATTGCAGAAAATCTTGCATCTTCAAGGCTCCAGGTAGAGTCTTCTTCGCGGGTTGGAGCCATTTTGGCAACGATGGCATTTTTAAAGCCGGCCTGTTCAAAAGCTTTTTGCCAGTCATTCACACCCAGAATCAGGAAAGGCACCCATTTTTTCGGAGTAGCAGGATCTATGTAGAATATAATGGGTTTCGCAGGTTCTACCAGTTCCCCTCTTTTATATTTTTCAAGATCTTCTGGCTTGGGCTGCAGGCGCCAGCGGGTGATCATTGATAATCTTTTTACACCCTGCGGATCTGCATCAAAATCAATAAGTGAAGTAGTGAAATATCCAACACGGGTATCAAAATAGCGGGGTTCCATGGGTGTAGCAGGTAACAGGATCATTGAAGAATTCAATTCCAGTGTAGCGTTACCTCCTTGCGATGGCCCGCCCTGTCCGCCTGCTCTTGAATATGTTTTAACTGTTTTGATTTCAGTGTTGATAGGATAAGATTTTACATCAACGATATAGGATTTGTCCTGCTGCACTGCGCCTAGCTTGAGGCTGGTTTTTGTACCCTGATCAAAGAATAGTATATCATTATCTCCCTGGATATAATCAGTCAGATCAATTATGCTGCTGTTCCCTTTTTCAGAGAAAGCTTTAATATCAAAGGCTGCGGCAATCGGCTGAATATTAGAGTTCATCACCGCATTGAACATGGGTTGTGCAGAGTCCTTTGATATTTCAGAGTAAGAAATGTTTTTGAGGAAGATACGATTGTTGGGCCCTTTTTCGAAACGGATAACATTCTCACCTATTTCATCACCACTATAACCAATCATCATCGAACGTAGGCCTGCAGCAGATTTTGATATACGGTTCACAATGAGTATATCTCTCCCCAATAAAGAATCAGGTATCTCAAAAAATACTTTATCATCCTGTTTGTAGATGTTGAACAGGCCTGTATCTGCCTTAGCATCAGCTTTAATGATCTCGCTGAATTTTTTAGGATCTGTTTTTGGACCATTTTTAGCTGGCATAGGAGGACGTACTGTAGAATCTTTGGGAGGAAGGGCAGTAGTTTCCTTCTTTTTATTCTTTTGCGCATATACTGGGGAAATGAAGGTAATTGCCAGTATAAGTGTACTAATTACAATTGTAGCAAAGGGTTGGATAAGATGTTTATTCATTGATACTTATTAAAGGTGGTTTTTGATCCAGGTTGTTTTTTCATTAAGTAAGTTGCAAATAAACATATTAAGCAGTAACTTATCCGGGAATTCCATAAACGCTGCAAAAGCTATAGGAATGGAAATTCTGGCTGGTATGTCGGCTGCTTATTTGTTATGTGAAATAGTATCTGCACCTGTTATATTTTATGAACAAATTTATTGATATAGCATCTTTTATGTTTATATTACGATGCGTTTGACCTGCGGCAACGCCCGCGTCATAAGCCTTTTCGGAAGGTGTGAATGAGATGAATATTGCTGAATAAAGAAGAATGCGGATGAAATTAAATAATGATAAAAACGAGGAGAATGAACGGAAAGTGTGTGTGGTGGCGGGGAATAGACGAAAAACGGAGAATAAAATTTCTGTTGGAACATTTAAAAAATTTCTTAAATTGTGCGTCCAACTTTGAACAAAATCAATAATTTTCAGGTTCTAAGGACAGTAATCATTAAGGGTGGTAACCCATTCTTTGATATTAGTTGTATTTAAATATTTTAAGTGTACGCTCAATAAAAAAAAGGTATTGCAAAGTCAGCTACTGGCGGGCTTTTGAGGGAGAGATTAAATTTTGTGAGATTTTTTGAGCTACACTTGTTTTTTTGAATCAACCGTATATCTTTGCGAATCACGTATTTATATTGCAGAAATAACAAAAAACAATAGTTTAATCTTTAACACTAAAATTCAATCAACATGGCTGAGACTAAAACAACTGTGACTCCAGCTTCTGCCAAAGCGACTTCTCATCAACCTAAAAAATCATCCAACTTATTTGCAATGTTGGCTGTACCTATTTGTATCGTTATAGGTGTTCTCTTTTATATTTTCGTATTGGGAAATCCTTCTAATTTTCAGGGAGGGATTAAAGGGCCAAATGCACATCCAGTTGAAGAAGGTATCGGGAAATGGTTTGCCACTGTTTATCAGGGTGGTGTGATTGTACCTATCCTTATCTCTGTATTACTTATTTGCATCACGATGGTAATTGAGCGTTTCCTTTACATTAGCAAAGCGAAAGGTAAATTCAGCGGTGCTGAGCTGGTAAGAAAAGTACAGTATCACCTGGCTAACAAGAATGTGGATGCTGCACTGGCAGAGTGTGACAAACAACAGGGTTCTGTTGGTAACGTACTGAAAGCTGGTCTGAAGAAGTACAAAGAAATGATCGTTAACACTGAACTGGACACAGATCAGAAGATCCTGAGTATCAAGAACGAGATCGAAGAAACAACTGCTTTGGAACTGCCTATGATGGAAAAGAACCTGGTGTTCTTATCTACCATTGCTTCCGTTGCTACCCTGTTAGGTCTGTTCGGTACGGTATTGGGTATGATCAAATCGTTCTCTGCGATGTCAGCTTCTGGTGCTCCGGATTCTTCCAAACTGGCGATGGGTATCTCTGAAGCCTTGATCAACACTGCATTAGGTATCGGTACTTCCGCTGTAGCGATCATCATGTATAACTTCTTTACTACTAACATTGATAGCATCACTTATGCAATCGATGAGTCTGGATTTACTTTAACACAGAGCTTTGCTGCTAACCACAAATAATTTTTAATTATTTGTGTGGAATAACAGCAGTTTTGAATCTATATAAAGTAAACCAAAAAAGGAGTAAAGATGCCTAAAGTTAAAATGCCCAGGAAGAGCACGCTTGTCGACATGACAGCGATGTGTGATGTGGCCTTCTTGCTGCTCACTTTCTTCATGCTGGCAACTAAATTCAAGCCGGACGAACCGGTAACTGTGGTTACTCCGTCTTCAATCAATACCAAACTGTTGCCTGATTCTGATGTGATCATGCTGACAGTTGACAAAGATGGTAGGGTTTTCTTCAGTATGGACGGCCAGCCTAAAAGGCAGCAGCTCATAGAGGATCTGAACACTCAGTATCACCTGGGTCTCACTCCTCAGGAAATTAACAGCTTTACTATTGGTGCCAGCGTAGGTACTGAAATCAAGAATCTGAAAGCTTATCTGGCAGTTAAACCAGCCGAAAGGAAAAAATCAGGTCTTGAAACAGGTATTCCTACAGACTCTACTAATAATGAAGTAGCTGTCTGGATTGAATATGCGAGATCAGCACAGGGCGGAAATCCAAGGTTACAGTATTGTATCAAGGCAGACAATGGAACACCTTATCCTAAGATCAAGGCTATCCTTGATACCTTCAAGGATAAAAAGATCCAGAAGCTGAACCTGGTTACTAATCTGGAGGCAGCTCCAGCAGGTACTGCCGCCGCTCTGGCCCGTGACCAACATTAATAATCTAGTAAACAGCGGGCTGTACTAAAGTACAGTGCTGCTTTTGAAAACTTAAAAAAAGAGCTACTATGGCAGAAATGGATACCAGCAGTAGTGGCGGGAAAGGCAAACACCAGGGAACGAAATCCAAGAAACAATCTACCCGTGTAGATATGACTCCGATGGTGGACCTGGGTTTTCTGCTGATCACTTTCTTCATGTTGACTACCACCATGAGCAAGCCCAAAACAATGGACTTGATCATGCCGAAGGACACGAAGGATGAGAAGGAGCAGAATAAGGTAAAAGAAAGCACTGCCCTCACAATACTGCTAGGAAAGAAGGATCGGGTATACTATTATGAAGGTTTGGCGCAGGACCCGAATGCATCCGCCAATCCTGATTTTTTCAAAGCAACCACCTTTGCCAATACAAATGGCATTCGTGATGTAATCATCAAGAAGCGGGATGCGGTTGCTCAATTAAGGAATGCAAAAGGTGAACCAGAGGATGTTGTAGTTATTATAAAGGCAGATGATAATGCCACTTATAAAGACTTTGTAGACATACTGGACGAAATGGCTATTAACCGTATTCAACGTTATGCAACAGTTGATATCAGTGATCAGGATAAAACCTGGATCACTCAGACTGAAGCAGCAAACGCCGGTGGTAACCAATAGTCAGGGAATAATTAACTTTTGCATCCATCTTATAAAATTGAAACAATGGATACCGCTAAACTCGCAAAGTCCGACTTTCTGGATATCCTGTTTGAAAACAGGAATAAGGAATATGGAGCTTATGACCTGAGACGACAATATGATAAAAGGGTACGTAATGCTGTAATAGGTAGTGCTGCTCTGATATTGCTTGTTATCATTGGTTACGCTATCAATAACTATATAATGAAGGTTGAAAGGGATAACCCGAATAAACCTGTTATTGAGCAGATTAAGATGGAGGATGTGAAGATCCCGGACGATCCGAAAACACCACCTCCTCCTCCGCCTCCACCTGCTCCACCTCCACCGGTGAAACCGTCTGTACAGTTCACTCCTCCTATTATCAAAAAGGATAATGAGGTACCACCAGATGAGGAACCACCGAAAATAGAGCAGATAAAGGATAAAGCGGTAAGTACTAAAACCGTAGAAGGTGATCCTAACGGTATTGACCCAGGATTGCTGGAAGATAGTAAAGGTACCGGTGTGGTAGAAGCACCACCGCCACCTCCTAAAGAAGAGATCTTCACCTTCGTAGAACAACCTCCTACCTTCCCTGGTGGTGAGGAAGCGCTGGCGAAGTTCCTGAGCAAAAACATTCACTATCCCCGCGTAGCGCAGGAGAATGCAATCTCAGGTACTGTGTTCGTGCAGTTCGTGGTAGACTCTGAAGGTAATATCAAAGATGTAAAAACTGTTGGCGCTGCAAAAGGTGGTGGCCTGGAAGAAGAAGCTGTTCGCGTGGTGAAAATCATGCCTAAATGGAAAGCTGGTAAACAAAATGGTCGCCAGGTATCCGTACAGTTCAACCTTCCTATCCGCTTTACTTTGCAAGAGTAACAGAGAACAATATTTGAGTTAAAAATCCCTGTACAGGCATCGCCCGTACAGGGATTTTTTATTTATCGGTATCTTGCGCCCATGTTAGGGAATAATCTTACAGGATATGACGATACTATTGTAGCACTGGCCACAGCTCCAGGGATAGGTGCTATTGCCATAATACGCCTGAGCGGAAAAAAAGCGATTGAGATCTGTAACTCGATCTTCCCCTCTAAAAACCTGAATATCCAACCCGGATATACACTTCACTTTGGAGCAATCGTGTTTGAAGAGAAAATAATTGATGAAGTGATCATCAGCCTGTTTACCGCTCCACGTTCTTATACAGGGGAAAACATCATCGAAATCTCCTGCCATGGTTCTCCATATATCCAGCAACAGATTATTGATGCCTGTATCCAATCAGGTGCGAGAATGGCTAAACCAGGAGAATTTACCATGAGGGCCTTTCTAAATGGTAAATTAGACCTTACCCAAGCAGAGTCTGTAGCAGATCTGATAGCTAGTAATTCTGCTGCGAGTCATCAGACAGCTATGCAACAAATGCGAGGCGGCTTCTCAAAAGAATTATACGTACTCAGGGAACAACTAATCAGCTTTTCTGCATTGATAGAGCTTGAACTGGATTTCAGCCAGGAAGATGTTGAATTTGCTGACCGTACACAATTGTATCGTCTTATTAGTGAGGCTATGAAGATGGTGCAACATCTGGTGGATTCCTTTAGAATGGGGAACGTGATTAAAAACGGTGTAAATACTGCCATTGTTGGAAAACCGAACGCCGGAAAATCTACATTGTTAAATACTTTGTTGAATGAAAACCGTGCTATCGTAAGCGAAATTGCAGGGACTACCCGTGATACGATCGAAGAAGTACTGAATATAGATGGGATACTGTTCCGATTAATAGATACAGCGGGGATCCGTGTAAGTACTGATACCATCGAAAGTATAGGGGTGCAGAAAACAATGGAGAAGATCAAGGAGGCTGGTATTGTGTTATACCTTTTTGATGTGAATGAAACGAGTGTTGAGGATTTACAATTGCAAACTGAAACGTTTGAACGTGAAAGTATTAATTACCTGTTGATCGGAAATAAATCAGATATAGCAGGTTTGCGGACTACACAGGAGACATTCAGTAGCATTCCCGGAATTCTGTTTATTTCCGCGCGTCAGCATGAATATATTCAGGAGCTGAAAGATACACTGGTACAAAAGGTAATGAGGGGAGATATTAATACAGAGGATACTATCGTTACTAATGCCCGGCATTATGCTGCATTGCAGGAAGTGTTACGTTCATTGTTAGATGTGCAACAAGGGTTAGATAATCAACTGCCGGGTGATCTGCTTTCACTGGATATACGCAGATGTTTGCATTTTCTGGGGGAAATCACAGGACAGATTACAAATGAAGATCAACTGGATTTTATTTTTAGCAAATTTTGTATCGGTAAGTAGGGTCTTCTTTTGATTCTACTTTAAATAATAAAAGCATGGAAATAATTTGAGGAGCAACCAGGGTTATACAGCGATAGTAGCCCTGGGTTTTAACATGCTATTCCATCGACATAAGTTTCCCGTTTACATCAAACTTAACCCGGTAATTGTGCCTGGCTCCATTTATCATGATATACCATTCCTTTACATGTACTACTTTAATCTGGTTAAAATAGACATGGTTTATTGGTCCTGCATCTTCAATAGTTTTTGATTTTTCTACTGCAATATCATATACTTTTTTCGCCGTGCTGAATTTTACTTCATCCAGGGACATGAGCAATGATTTAAGCGCAAAATTCCCTGTAATCTGCACCGGTTTCTGCATTTGCCATTCGCCATTGCTGTAAGTATAAGTATCAACATTTTCGGGCTTGTCTGGGTCTTGCAGGTCAATAGAAATCATGCCACCCTGATAGTCGTAAAAATAGAAACCTTGCAGGAAGAATAGTTTTTTCCCTATAAGATGGGGCATATTCCGGAGTTCCTGCTGAATGCTATCCAAGGCTCCTTCACTTTCAAAAATGCTTTTATAACTCTGTTGCTGAGTTGTTGAAAAGGTGCTGGATGAGGAGAAAATTACAGTAGAAGATGTGTTGTTGTCGGTTGCTGGTGCAGTTCTTTTCTGTGGCTTTGGGTGCAAGGTTTCTTCAATGCTTTTTTTTGCCTCTTTACAGGATGCCAGCAAAAAAAGGGGCAGCAAAACAATAATAACATTATAATGTAAGGTCTTCATAAAATACGATGTTTTGAGGTTGGCTAGGCAGATATATGATCTCTTTGGGGCCTGTAGCTATTTTGTGTAAATCGAGCAATGAGATTATCATTTTACAAAGAGTTGTCTGCCTGTAGCCTTGTTGATCAGTATATTCAATTTCGAATTGCACTTGTGGTTGCTCGTTAATGTACATACCCGTCTGGCTATAATTTAAAATGGTACCTGTAGTCTTTATGCCATATAATATCATGCGGAGCGGCTGCGCCGGATTGCCTGATGCTTTTCCGATAAAGTTCAGGATGAACCATATAAATGCGCCAACGGCAAGGTTTATTAGCGGCACCATAATCCAGGGATGCGAAAGATTTAGAAAGCGCCAGCCAGATCCCTGGCTTTCCAGCTGATAAGAAAAAACAGGATAGATAATGGCAGCCATAATCAAGAATAAAAAAATAAAAGAATAGAGAAATATGGTCCCCTTGTTGCGTAACACTTGTACAGTTTTGGGAACAAATATTGAGTTTTGCTCATCTAAGCTGGCACACATCTCTATAGTATTGCCCACTTCGAAGCGGTTTTCATAGGGCTTGCCATCATTCAGTTGGTAAGGTATTTCTACAGCAGTACCGACAAGGTTATTAAATGCCAGTTTAAGATTAAGCACTGCTGTATCACGCACCGTTCCAACTTGCGTTTTGCTGGTTATTTTTGCTGCAATAATTATCCCTTCCTTTGCTGTTTTCTCTAAACGCTGTTTATCTGCAAAGACCAGCGTAATAAAAAATCGGCTATACAACAAGATAATAGCCAGCCAGATGATGATGCCAAGCCCCAGGTATATAAAGGCCATGGTGGCACTTTCCTCTGGCGGAGTTTCCAGACCACCTGTAGTATAGTATAGAACCGTTGGCAGCACAACTGTGAACCCTAGCATGTATATAAACCAGAAAGAAATACCAAAGACTAACTTTTTCATGATCTATGTTTATAGGGTATTAAATACTATTTCCGGTTCGATGCCTGATAAGCTTAGATGAGCTTTTATATCAATCAACCAATGAAAGCAAATTTATTCTCGAATGCTTTTCCTAAAAACGGAATAGGTTTTAGCGTACCGCTGGCAGCATTGATGATACCCAGGACCCAGAATACGATGATAACAAATCCAAGCAGGCTAAGAAAGGAAAGTGAGGGGATAATAGTTGCAATCACATTCAATGCAATGCTAAAAAGAATACTTACAATGGCCAGGCCAAGAGATTGTCTTAAATGGTACCTGAGCAGTGCATCTGTTTTTTCTTTTCCGGAAAAATAGGCGATGAACCATCCGATAAGTGTTACATAAGATACAATTGATAATGTTTTTGTGTTCATAGTATGATTCTTTAACTATGGCATTATTGCCCAGACAAAGGTGGATTGGCATTTAGTCATTATCAAACTTTAGCCTGCTACAGAATATCTACTTCCTGCTGTAAACGCGTCTACAATATGACTACGCATTTTCATAAATGGCTGTATTTTAAATGATTATACTCATGTAAAGGGGTGTTATTTATGGCAGTTTCATGTCCTATTCTATCAATTTATAGTAATTTGGCATTATGAAGTTTTTACTATTCCTGTTTGTTTATATATTTCATTTGAGCAGCTTTGCCCAAACCAACCTTCCGGATAGTTTACAATCAGTGATTGACCATGCTCAATTAAGCGAGAAGGAGAAACCGGTAATGTTAAACCAATTGGCAGAATATTACCGGGTTAATAAGAATTATAAAAAGGCTATTGAAACGGCTCGAAAGAGTGCTTCGATCGCTTTGAACAATAATGACTATATCGATGCTACTAAAGCCTATGTAGTGTTATTAAACAGCAAGATCAGCGCACAGGAACTTGGCGAGTTAAAGTCCCTGAGCGATACTGTCCTATTAATAGCAAAGCAGGCTAATGATCCCATAGCCCTGGCCTATGCCTATTATGCACAGGCTCTGTTTTTTAAAACACTTGAAAATTCGGAATACGTGATGAAGTTCTGTCAAATGGCGTTAACAGAGCTGGAAAAGAAAACCGATCCTTATATTTCCGCCAAAATCTATTACCAACTCTATGTGATCAATTCGAACTGGAACAATGAGGACAAAGTATATAAATATGCCAGGCTGGCTATGGGAAGTGCCTTAATGACAAGGGATTACAACCTGTTGAGCAATTGCTATAATGCAATGTCGATAGCCCATGAGTATAAATACAATGCAGGCAAGGAGAAAGTGGAGCTGGACAGCACTTTATATTACCTTGAAAAATCGGAAAGCCTTTACACCGAATATCCGGGGCAGGTAAACAATTATGCTTATGGGATAAACTGCATTAATCTTGCCAGCTATTACCTGAAGTATTTTAAGCCTGAGGACAGCAAGGCCAAAACGCAGGCCATTTATTATGCAAACAGGGCCCGAACAGTCTTAAAAGATGCATCAAACTGTCAGGATGTAGTGGCTAGTAGTCTGGGTATATTGAGCGAGTATGCCAAGCGTGATGGTAAGGATACGGAGGTAGAACGTTATTTGTTGGAGGCTTATCAGGTGATGTTGACCGAACAGCCGCCGTACTATTATACTATGATCAATGTAACGCAGGCTCTTACCGATTTTTATAGGCGCAACGGCAATTACCAAAAGGCCCTGAAGTTTCAGCAGGAAGTAACTGAATACAACAACAGGAATTTTAATCAGCAAAAGGCATTGAATGCCCAGAAACTGGAAATACAATACGAAACTGAAAAAAAAGACAATGAAGTGCGGTTTTTGAAAGAGCGCGAGAAAAGCCAAAAGCAACAAACATTTTTATATGCCTGTGTTGCAATTGCCTCTTTTTTGTGCTTATTGTTCCTCTTTCGATCATATTATTTCAGGTTACGTTATTCTTTGCAGCTTGAAAAGCAGCTGCAACTTGAAAAGCAGGATTCGGAGCTACAGATAAAGCTTGAAAAGGAAGAACAGGCAAGGCTTAAGGCCGAACAGCAATTGCTGGAGGTACAGCGGCAACAGTTGAAGAAGGAAGTAATGGCCAATGTACTGCAACTGGAGCACAAAAATCAGATGCTGCATAATTTAAAGGATAAACTGACCGGGGGGAATGAAGTGAATATGCACAAGATATTGAAGGAAGAAATGATGCTGGACAATGATTTTGAGCATGCCAAACTTCAAATCCAGCAAGTACATCCCGATTTTTTTCAATTGCTTAACGAGAAAGCAGAGAAGAAACTTACTTTGCTTGACCTGAAGCTGTGTGCTTATCTGTATCTTCAAATGGATACCCGCCGGATTGCGCAGCTAATGCATGTTGAAGCCAAAAGTGTTAGGATGAGCCGTTACCGGGTCAAGCAGAAATTGGGTCTGGATAAAGACGATGACCTGAATGGCTTTTTGCAGGGCCTTAATGGTTAAAAGATTGGAATACTAAAGAGAATGTTTTTTTTGTATCGGGGAATAGTAACTTATTATCATCCTAAACCTATTTTATGGCTTATATAATGGTCGACGTAGAAAGTGATGGCCCTATTCCTGGGGATTACTCTTTGATCTCTTTTGGTGCCATCCTAGTAAACGAAAAGTTAGATGTATCGTTCTACGGAAAACTCAGGCCCATTTCTGAAAACTATATTCCTGAAGCGTTAGCAGTATCAGGCTTCACCAGAGAAGAAACCCTCACTTTTGAAGATCCAACAAAAGTGTTGAATGATTTTAGTGCCTGGCTAAAACTTAACTGTAAAGACAGGCTTGTTTTCATCAGTGATAATAACGGATTTGACTGGATGTTCATATGCTGGTACTTTCATCATTTTACAGGCTCAAACCCTTTTGGACATAGTTCTCAAAACCTTGGCAGCCTGTTCAAAGGAGTTGTAAAAGATACGTTTCAGAATTTTAAGCATCTTAGAAAAACAAAACACACCCATAATCCTGTTGATGATGCAAAAGGTAATGCGGAGGCATTATTATCTATAAAAGCAGAATATGGGCTAAAGATCAAGCTATGATTAGCGTCGTATCTGTTTCCCAGAAATACAAACAGATTGTAAGCTAATAATATGAATGAATAGCATTGTTTGGGAAAAATTAATTAAGTCTGAAAGGCAAGATCTGATATTTAGACATACTTTTTGTATCAGTAAGTGATCCTTTTATGGAATGGAAAACGTTAACCAATATATCCACTATCTAGGAATAGGTAATATTTCCATTGAAGTAACAGAAGAAGATATGTCGAAAGAATGGGAAATGCAGGGGCTACGTTTTATGTAGCTTGTTTCTTTGCAATTGCTAGTTGAGAATCATAGTATTTACTCAGGAAATGATAGATCACCAATTCATGTTTTCTCTGATTAGAGATCAACATCCTGTTCAGGAACATATGGATATAGCTGGGTATTAATTGGTGAAGCGATTCTGAGTCTTTGATAATCGCACGAATTTTTTCAGATCGGGTATAAAATAAAACAGTGGCTTCCTCAATTTCATTCGCGGTATCCTGTTGTTGATCCAGGAAGCTGCTAAGTTGTCGCATATGCTGTCTGTACTTATCGTTTAATTGGGTCTGTAATGCTTTATCCCCTCCGAATTCTTCAAAGAAATGCTTTTGGATTCTTTTCAGGAGAGTAGTTTTTTGTAGCAAGGTATATCCGAAATCCTGTAGCAGAATATCAATACCACGGGCAGCCAATAACCAGCGAAAGGTTTCGCCTTCTTCTCCTTCAAGCAGATCAATGCAATCCAACACAGCTTCACTATCCAGGTGGAAAATAGTTTCGCTTAATTCCATGGTTAATTCGCCATAGCGCTCAATTTCTCTTATATAAGTATCCGTTTGGATCTTATAAATTAATTCTCTTTCATTATGTTCTTGCAGAGCGGTATGTAGTTTTTCCAGTATCACTTTCCAGAATAAAGGGTTTACCGAATTATGAAACCTTAGTCTGATATGATGATCGGGGTCTGTATACCGGATAAAGAACCACTTATCAATGATATGTGCTGCTTCAAGTTCGCGGATTAGTGGTTTAATAATTGATTTCAGTGTCTTTTCGGCAGTATTGGTTCCACAATAGATCTTTATGTACAACCATTCGCTACCTGTTATAAAACTCCTGACAGGCATGTTTTTATAAACAGGTGAAGCTGTCTGTTCTTTTTTAAGTAAAGTGCTTTTTAATGGAATGATTAACTCATGTGTAAAGCTGCCATTCGTTGATGTAACCCAGCAATTATCTGGTGTGGAGAGCATTTCCTGGATAATAATCCGCTCTTTTTTCAACAGGGTTGTTGCGAGCAATTGCAGGCATGAGTCACTTTCCATATCAATAAACAACTCGTTATCACCTTCTGTAATTGTAATATACCGGGGAAGCTGTAATTGTTTCCCAACCTCTTTAAGAAGGGTAGTGCCATTGTCTTTTAACGCTGGATAATCCTTCTTATAAAGGATCCAGGTGCATTTACTCAGGATGATTTTTTTATAACGTACGGCTGGCAAAAAACGTTCTTCACCCGGCAGGCTCCATTGCCAGCCTGCAGCATGATGTAACTGTTGGAACTGCAGATCACAGAGAAACTTATATACCAGCAGACTGCCCATGCTGAAATTATGTGCTGTACTCAGACGGGGAATGACTCTTTTATTAAGTTTTTTCGACCGGAGGATTACGATATTATTTTTTACACTAACCATCAGATCTGTAATGGGAATCTGATGATCTGCAGCTACACTGCCATTACCAAGGTATACAATCTCGTAATCTCTCAATTGTGGACGTGCCAGGATATTACCAGTTCTGGCTTCCGGCAGATGAATGATCTCCGCATAGATACAATCAGGATTATTACGCTCTTCTTCCTGTAAGCAATCCTTTACTTTTTCGCTGAGCACAGCGTCTCCATGACAAAACCTTCCCAACAGGTTGGCTGCGGATGGTCCGCCGCAGGAGCTGAATTCAAACAGATAGTTGCCTGTATCAACGGCAGCAGCGCTGCTGCCCAGAATACTTCCCATCAGGTACATGCTATCAGGAAGGGAGGGTATATCCGTTTCTTTAAGTTCATTAAGGTCATCATCCGTCAGTACTATTTCTGTTTCATGATTACGCAAACATTGCTGTAATCGCTGAAACTGGAATTGCTGCATTTTATTCCAGGAGATGGTTTTGGCGTCGTCTGTGTTCTTTATATAAATATTATCTATGAGCGGAGTATGATCTGCAGAACTGCCTGTATGCCCTGAATAGCCAATGCCGGATTCTGTGTCAAGTGCAATAGCGAGTGGTATTTCCTGTTCTTCATACCGATCCCTGAAGCGTTGGCAGAATTGTTGGAGGTCGGGATTGTTATTGAGCTTTGACAGCTTCCATAAAGGTATGATCTGCTGCTGTATATCATTGATGAGATGGCCGCTGATGGTATTATGAATAGTAGATAGGAACAGATCGGTTTGTACCAGGTCTTTACTGTTAGTATCAGGTAACAGGCTTTTTACCAGCATATGTGTTTGAAGATACTTATCAATACTGGTGTTGGGCTGGCGAAGTAGCGTCTGAATCCTGGATAAATGATCTGTAACCGGAGTTGTGTTCTCCAAGGCTTCCAGCTTCTTAATAAATAGAGAGAAAAACTCTTCGCCGGTAACAGTAGGTTCCAGGCTGCTTATTAGGATCTGACTTTCAATTAGTTCATGAATGAACTCCAATGCTTCTTCATTGGAGATCTCCTCACTGACAATGCTGGCGCATAGTGTATGAATAGATGCACCTCCTGCGGCGGTTGTGAGTATTTGTTGCAGATAGTCGGAATAGTTGACCGATGTTAATGTATAATGTCTGAATTTATTATTGATGGTAAATGCAGCATAACGGAAGGCATCTGCGATCTTGTACAAAGAATTATTTGGATAGAACGTTAGTTGCGATTGTATTTCCGGTATTTGTGAGATGGTAGCCACTAATTCTGCTACATAGTTCATGTCCAGGCGGCAATGCTTTTTATGCAGATCCTGATGAGCCAATTCAATACTGGTGGTATTATCAAATTGTCCTGTCGCACTACCGGCAAACAGGCCATATGGTGTGCAGCGGGTACACATGCGCAGTATATATCTGAATAAGGCCAGTACCAGTTTCTGGATCTCTTTCTCTCCCGTAAATAAGCCTTGTTGCCATTTAACAAGTTCCTGGTACAACTCGGGCGAGGCGATATAGATCGCTTCTGTTAAATAAGGATCACGGAAAATGTGGCTGATCTTATCTGCCAGTTCTTTGTAAGTGATTTGGGTGAACTGGTCTTTGAAATTTACCGGCAACAGCGGTGTTCTGAGTAAATAGAAATCTTTAGCGGCTATCATAATAATGCAAGGGCATGTAAACAAAGAATAAGTTAGCCCATTTGATCAGGATCAGATCCCCCCTGAAAAGGGGATATTTTCCCCACTTGACAAAAAGCATAAAAAATCCCCCTTTCCTGTGATGAAGGTAACCTGCCTTTATCTTTATCTTTAAAATGCTGCTGTCGGGAGATCATCTGTGCTATCAATATTGCATAGGCGGTTTCCCTTTTATTTTCAACCTATAATGCATTTCAAAACTCACACAAAAACCCTTGTTAATCATGAAGAAAGAATCCACAAAAAAACTCAGCCTTGGCAAAATTAAAATTGCAACACTGAGCAGTACACAAATGGCTAACATTAATGCCAATGCACCCACCTACACAGGATGTAGTCTTTTAAAATGTATCCCTCCGCCAGATGGTAAAAACTAAATCTAAAACCTGATTTATGAAAAAGAAATCTGAAAAAAAATTAAAACTTGGTAAAATTAAGATTGCCAGTTTGAATCAGACAAAAGAACGCCCGCATGCTGCTGTTGCCAGTGGCGACTGTACTGTATCCATAGACAATTGTCAGGCATGCAGTGAAGTTTTCTGCCGTTTTTAACTTCATTAAATCTGATCTTATGAAGAAGAAAACTGAGAAGAAATTGCAGCTTGGCAAAATTAAAATAGCAAGCTTAAGTCCGGCAAAACAAAACCAGCATGGTATTGCCACTACGTTTTGCTCTTTTATTATATGCCAGGACGATATGAGTCAGGGTGCAGCTGTCTGTAGTGAAGATTCCTGTCGCTTTTAATTCCATTAAATCTGAACTTATGAAGAAGAAATCTGAAAAGAAGCTACAGCTTGGTAAAATTAAGATAGCCAGTCTGAACCAGACAAAAAAGAATATCAATGACGAAGCTGCGATTACCTTGCTTTGCCTAAGTAATGGTATTCCAATGTGTAGTCTTGACATTTGTCGTTTTAATTAACCAAAATCTGATTTTATGAAAAAGAAATCTGAGAAGAAACTGCATCTTGGTAAGATTAAAGTAGCCAGTTTGAGCAAGTCAAAAAATAACATGAATGCTGAACTTCCTACTATTACCGTGCTTTGTCTTAGTCTGGGTGATCCTAATAACTGCCGTTTTTAATTAACCTAAAAATTGATCTTATGAAAAAGAAATCTGAAAAAAAACTGAGCCTGGGTAAAATCAAAATAGCTAGTTTAAGTCAATTAAACCAGCATCTGATGGGAATAGGAGTTCCCGTTACCATTAAAATTTGCACAGATGACATTAGTCAGGGTGCTCCGATATGCAGCGTTGATTCCTGCCGTTTCTAATTAAATTTATTAGCTGGAAGATGGGACTGATAATAAGGTATCTTAACCTTTATTCAGTCCCATCATTATTTTTCATATGGATTATAAAAAGGATGCCATTAGGGTTTTACAGGAGATAAGTGTTGCACTGGATTATTACACAGAGCAGGAAAACCTGCCGGGTTTATTGTCCGGGTATAGCGGTTACGCTTTATTCTATGCTTATTACTACAATCTCACCGGTAAAAAGAAACACCTCAAAAAGGTGCATCAACTATTATTAAAAAGCATACAGGCTTTGTCAGAGGAAGCACTGATACCTTCGCATTGCAATGGAGTATCGGGAATGGTATGGGCTATTCAGCATCTTATTAATACCGGTTTTGCAAGCGAAGATGGACTAGAAGATACTTTTGAGGAAGTGGATGTACTACTGGGAAATATTATGGAGCAGCAGGTAGTGCAGGAAGAGTATGATTTCCTGCATCAGGGGCTGGGTATTGCATTATATTTCCTGGAAAAGGAACAGCCCTCACCTTATTTGAATACACTGGTAAAGCAGCTGGAAAAGACGGCTTATAAGGATGAAAAAGGTCTCCGCTGGCGGGATCATTTTTCCAGAACTCAGGCAGAACGACCTGAAGAACCAGCTTTTAACCTGGGATTAGCACATGGTATACCCGCTATTATCTCTGTTTTAGGAAAAATCCATCAGAAAGGGATTGATGTATCACCCTTACTTGATCAGAGTATCAGCTGGTTGTTATCAACCAAAAATAAGCCCGAGGAAGGAATCAGTTCACTTTATCCTGTATTGGTGGATACCCGCAATGAAGCAATGACAGGAAAACAAAGCCGGCTAGGCTGGTGTTATGGTGATCTGAGCATTGCCGCCACTTTAATGAATGTAGGGATGGGGTTGCAGAATGATCTTTACAAAGAAGAAGCACATCGCATTTTTACACACACGTTACAACATAGAAATACCAAGAACGGGAGTGTGCATGATGCCTGTTTCTGTCATGGAGGTGCTGGTATTGCGCATATATACAGGCGAGCTTATTTAGCAACTGAAGATCCGCTCTTTTTGGAAGGTGCAGACCATTGGCTACAACAAACACTGCAAATGAATACCTGGAAAGACGGACTGGCCGGGTTTAAGTTTTATGCTGATGAAAAATATATTAACTGTTATGGGTTGCTGGAAGGGATTACCGGATTAGGATTAGTACTGATTGCGGCACTTGATCCTGCTACTACACCGGCATGGGACAGGTGCTTACTTTTGTCCTGATATCTCTGGCAAACTTTCCTTATATTACATTAGAGTAATGCCAATTACATTCAAAACCTGTAACCCGTTAACTGTTTGTCATTAGCGTCTTAAAACCGGAAAAAACATGATCCGCCTGTATGTTTTAGATAACCACCCATTAATACTGGAAGGATTGTACTCACTGTTGAATAGTGAAAAGGAGATAGAAATAGTTGGACATGCCCGAAATGGGAATGACTGCCTGACCTTTTTACAATCCCATACTATTGATCTGATCCTCATGGATGTTGATCTTCCGGATATGGATGGCATTGATTTGTGTGCCACTATAAGGATGGAACACCCGGATATCCTGATAATAGGTCTGAGTTCTCTTAATGAAGGAAAGTATGCAACCGGACTGGTAGAGAATGGTGCCAGTGGATATTTGCTGAATAATGTAGACCGGGAAGAGTTACTTTATGCAATACATACTGTGTACAGTGGAGATAATTATTTTTCGAAGGAGGCAAAGCAGGCTATTCAGAATGAACACAATAACAGCAGACATCATTTTCCTCATCTTACCAGAAGGGAGAAAGAAGTGCTGGTCCTTATAGCAGAAGGTAACACGAATCCTGAGATTGCGGAACAACTATTTATCAGCGCAGATACAGTGAACAGTCACCGTAAAAATTTACTGGCAAAGCTGGAAGTAAGGAATACAGCAATGCTGATTAAGTATGCTATCAATAATAAGTTACTGGTATAAAAGAAGGGCTTAAAAGTCGTCCAAATGGTTACGATATGGCTGTATCTCTTTCATTTTCAATCTGGTTAAATTAGTAAGTCTAACAGCTTGATATAAAAGTAAAGGCTGTATCAAAAGTATGATACAGCCTTCTCATCAGGAATATTTTTATTAGTTGCTTTTAAAAACGATCTTCTCTACTACCACATCCAGCTTTTTTAACACGGACATATCACTATTCACCTTTTTTCCACCAGTTACCTGGTCATATTTTGGCTCTCCGGTATTATTCACTTTAAACTGGACAGATACCCCTTTACCTGCTATTGTTCCACCTTCCCAGCTGTCAACAATACCACCGTCTTCCCATTCAAATCCATTTATTTTAAAGTTCCTGCCGTTTACTTTCACTACTTTATCGATCGGATCGCCCACTTTGATTCCAAAAGGAGATTTCCACTTTGCATGTTCTTTTGTGAAAGTGATTGCCGTACCCTTTTCTCCATCAAAAATTACTTCCATTTCGTTGTCAGTGTCAGGAAATACATAATAAGCGATACCTGCATCATTGCCCTGCAAATCTGTAGCCGGATGTGAAGCCACATTTTCTTTACCATATAGTTCTACCAGTTGTTCGGGCCGACGGAGTTTGAAAAGTGTACGTACGTCCCAGTTATAGGTATCTTCAGTTTTAGCAGCAGGCTCACTGGCAGTAGTTGTTGCTGCGGTTTCTGTTGTAGTCTGTTGCGCAGGGGTAATGTTTTCATTATCAGTAGTAGCCGCTACAGTGGGTTTCGCTTTAGGTTTTACCGAACCGGGGGGAGGCAGAACGGGCATGCCTCCTGATTTTACCAGGGCTGCTTTCTCCTCCTGTAAGTCTTTGGCTTCTCCTTTAAATTTATTGACGGTATAAGTCGCCACAGGAAATACGCTATTGCTCTGGATACCCAGGGCCCTTAAGTTTGCGATCAACTGCTGCCTGTTACAATCACTGTATTGGTAGTAGAATTTTAATGCAGCATCCAGGGCTGCCGGATCACCTTTCAGTTCGGCCATCGTTTTATCGATATCCAATCCGCCGGCACCACTACGTGATAGCTGGTCTGCTATAAAAAGTGTCCCCAGGTCATTTTTGAGCTCATAGTGCTCTGCTATTTTATGGGTAAGATCTTCAACTATATTTTCAGCCAGCTTAGTCTGGGCGTTCAGCGCAACTGGCAATATGAACGCAATCAATGCGATAATCCGTTTCATGCATGGTTCTATTTGGTGAACTTCACTGTCACTAAATTATGTAATATTCCCGAGTGTTAGGCAGGATACAGCTTTTTTACCTTGCTGATAGGCTGTAAGACAAAAATTACAGCCATAGCTCCACCTAACAATCCCGATACAATAGCTAGAACGGTTCCATCAAAGGTATAATTGTCCGGCAGGGATACATGTAAACCAAGCATTAAACATAACATTGTTGATAATGTAACAGTTGCGTTTAAACCAGCTGTTTTAAATAGGAATTTATTTTTAGGGAAGTGAGGAGAGAAGGGCAGGCTGGCGTTATTTCCTTCTATTAACGCGATTGTCTTTTTTAATACGTCTAAAGTGATAAAAAAGGGAAGAAATACGGCCATAGGTAAAATAAATCTTGCCAGCGGCTGAGCACCTTTAAAGAGATGAACAGCATGCTTGTCCTCAAAGTTGATATAGGGTACCACTCCGTTAATGATCACATTGGAAATAATAGAGATAAGCAGTTGTTTCCTGGTAAATTTCTTTAACAGGGCTTCATCTGTCCTTATTCCGGGTAGTTCCATATGGGGATATTTATAAAGCTTGTTGTAATACCGCTATTTTTTCAACCAGTAGTTCCATCATCCGGTCTTTGATAATTGTCGCATCTTCCTTTGAGAGAAAGCTTTCGCTGGAAATAAATGAGAAGTCTATTTCTCTCCGGAAGTTGGTAATAATCAGAGTATTCGGGTTTCTCCAGGGGAAACTGGCACTAGGGCTGTGTATAGTTTCCAGATGGAATGACTGGTAGCTGTCCGGGATATTAAGGCGTCCCATATTAGAAAGTGTCACATCATGGGTGCCTTCGCTGGATTTCAGATAAGCAATGAGTTTTTTCACGGAAGAATGAAAGTATTCACTTATCAATAATAGTTCGTGGATATTCATGACGTCTATTCTTCCAGCCAGATCATTTCGGAGCTTCCTGGTTTTGGTCCAGAAGTCCGTATTGCTGTCTTTGTCTACGGGGAGTTCCTCAATAGGCGCGAAGGCAAACAAATGATCATTTTTTATTTCAGAAATATACCGGCGGATATCTACCGGATAGATCACCTGACCTTTTGCTTTATCCCCTTTAAGCTCTCGCATGGCTTCCAGGAATGCTACAGAAAAAGCAGCGTGAAGTGCAGTTTTCTCCTGTTTGCAAAGGTTGATAAGTGCAGTGGAGCTTTCTTCATCCATCTTCCAGTTCAATAAATAGCTCTTATCGGGAGGCGATTTATGCTTAGTGGTTTTGAATGATAAAACCCATCCCGCTATTTTGGCGATTAACCAGGCCTTCATCTTCATTTTCCTGTTTGAAAGGATATATGAAGGAATGAGGGAGTTGACAGACTCAAAGGATTCATAAGGTTCCATATCTATATCCTGCTGGTCCAGCACCTGAAGAATTTCCCGCATGAGGGTAAGTATAGAGGTGCCATCACAGATACAATGTGCACATACCAGCAGGATTTCAGACACATTGGCTGATCTCAGCCATACTACTCTGGCCAGTGGGCCTCTTTTTACATCAAATCGGTTTTCCCACTCTGCCTCGGAAACCGTTATCCAGTCGTTATCTGAAAACCGTTCTTCTATGCGTAGCGGAATTTGGGAGATCTTGGTATTGGAAACAAAGTAAGGTCTGCCCTGCTCATCTTCTCTGATCACTACCCGTAATAGTGGGTGTTTTCTTTGTATTTCCAAGAGCGCTATTCTCAGGTTTTCCTCTTTGATAGTACCACGTATTTTTGCGGCAAACACACAATTAACAGTTGTTTTTGCATCCACATACATGATCCTTTCACCGATTATTAGTTTTCTGTTCATGGTTAAAATTGTTATGATGTACGGGTTCTGTTACCGGCAGGGTAGCCTCACGCTGGAGTAATGCAATTGCATTGTCTCTGATAGCCCGTGCATCTGCACGGTCCAGCACCCCATCATTAGAAATAAATGTAAAATCTATCTGATTGTTAAAAGTGGATGTGATGATAGTGGTTGGATTCGCAAATGGACCAATAACAGAAGGACTGTAGATGGCTTCAATATCAAAAGAATTAAAATGTTGCGGAATGTCCAGTTTGCCCAGGTTAGAGAACATCAGATCATATCCAACTTTACCATAGGTCAGCATCTTCCTCATTTTATGTACCGATGAGTGTGCGTTTTCAAATGCCATCAGGAATTCGTATGGATTCATATCCGCCATTTTTGATGTCACCTTTTTTTGTAGTAAGCGGGTTCTGTCCCAGAATTGCATATTGGGATCTTTGTCTATCGATAATGTAAGAACGAGGCCAAAGGAGAAGATGGTGTCCTTATCTATGTTCTCTACAAACTTTCTGATATCTACAGGGCAGGTGATCTTATTATGTGCATTATCACCCTTTACTTCTCTGAATGCATTCAGGAATGCTACACATAAGGCCGTATTTACTGTAACACCTGCCGCAGAACATGCTTTGAATAATGCTGAAGAATCTGCTTTGCTGAATTTCCAACTGATAAGATAGTCAGCTTCCCTGTTAATCTTTATTTTTCCTGGTCTGATAAAAGCGGTCGCCGCAGACAGGGCAAGTCTTAAAACTGCACCACTGAACTTTGCTTTTAATATATTCTTCCGGCTTTTTAATATGGCCGCAGGAACAATATCCTTTATTGTGGTGAAGGAGGTATGTTGCCCTATCTCCTTTTCCGGGTTGTCCAGCAGGGCCAGCATTTCGCGGACCAACAACAATAATGCGCCACCATCGCACATGCAATGATGGAGACTGATAAGCAATTCTGAGATGTCTGGAGATCTTACCCAGGTAACACCCATCAATGGCCCATTCCGGGTATCGAAAACATTTGCCCAGGCAGCCTTTGATGCTTCTATCCAATCGTCGTCGTGCTTCCGTTCTACTATGCGGATAGGAATTTCCGGTACTCTCTCATTCAAAAAGAAATGGGGGATCTTCTTATCATTCGATTTAATACCCGATCTCAATAAAGGATGTTTGGCCTGTATTTTTGTAAGGGCATTCCGGAGATTTCCATAGGAGATAGTGCCGGTTATTTTTACAACAAAGACGATATTGAATGGCGTAAAACCATCCCCATACAGGATCCTTTCAAGGAAGAGTAATTGTCTGTTCATATGTTGGTAACCTGAAAAGTTTTCTGTGCAAATGTTTCGAGTAATTCTGTGGCCTTTTCATTACCACCTGCTTTGATAAATGTATCCCTGATGTGTTGCGCAGCCAGACGATATTTATCATTTTCGAGTACATCCCACATTGCCGTTTTCAGATCACTTATCCGCAATCTTTTATACCGCAACTTTACGCCACAACCAGCATTCTCTATCAGGGATGCTGTATGAAAGTGGTCGTATGCAATAGGAGTAATCAGCATGGGTAAACCATTCATAAAAGCATCGTTCACGGTGTTAAATCCTCCGTGGCAGATGACGGCATCCATCTTGGGCATCAGTGTGGATTGGGGTACATATCCCTGCACTATGAAGTTGTCCGGCCATTTGTCGAAGATGGCAGGATCTGTTGCTGCTATGATTGTCAGCGGTTGATCTGCAAACGCTTCAATGAGTTTCTGGAAGAAATCTTTGCGGATGTCTACCAGCAATGTTCCCAGCGATACAAATACTTTAGGGGTGGTAACGGCAGCCAGCCTGTCCCAGTCAAACGGGGTATTGTTTGGTCTTCCTTTTACCGGACCTACAAATTTCATATGTTCAGAGGTGTCTTTACTGGCGGCAAATTCCCTGGATGTGAATACGATATTCATTTCCCTGGAATGGATTACATATTCATCCGTATAAATGCCAAACTCACGCTGTAATCCCTGGATGAGATTTTGCTGCCACTCAAAGATTTTGGGCGACTGCATTGTATCTCCTGTAACATCAGGGGGGACTGGTGTAGTGGTTACGCAGGGTATTCCTTTATTATAAGCACAGATAGCGCCGGCAAATGTGATGCAATCACTGATAATCACATCTGGCTGATATTCATCTACTACTCTGGACAGACCTTTCATGATATAGCGACAGAAGGGGATATAGGTATCTTCCAGTGCCAGTTTCAGGGTTTCTATGCCTGAGAGTTTAGGCCCATCATCCTGTATTTTCAGGATACGCTGAATATCGGCTTGATGTTCTGCAAGTTCTTCATGAGGAACAATGAATTGCCCTCCTGCCGGGATATGTTCACTTCCCAACTCTTTGATACCCACCCATACTACCTGGTGACCTCTGGCTATCAAACTGGCGCCTACACTTAGCGTAGGACTGATATGCCCAAAGAAGGGCGGTACCACAAACATGAATTTTGACATAATCCTTGTGTCTTTATAATTAATAAAAGCGGTTGCGGTAAAATGCGAGGCTATGATATGGCTGTAGCTGGGGTACGAGTTTTTCCAGCAGGTTTGCAGCTGTAGTAGCACCACCGGATTTCTCAAAGGATTGCTGAATTCGTTGAGCGGCTTTTTTGTATGCCGGGTTGCGGATAATTTCCCATACAGCTGTTTGCAGATGTGCTGCTTTGAACCGTTTATAATTCAGCCTTAAACCGCTTTCTACCTGGATTACCCGGCCAGCTACGTGCGATTGATCATATGCAATAGGGATCACCACCAGGGGCAGACCATGTGACAGGCTTTCACATACAGTATTATGCCCGCCATGACATACAACTGCATCCAGATGTGGTAATAGTTCCAGTTGTGGTATTTTTTCCTGTACAATGAAGTTATCCGGCCATTCTTCAAAAAGAGACTGATCAGATACTACGACTACAGATATCGGTTCATTGCCCAATGCGTCGATCACTTTCTGAAAGAATTCTTTCTTATAGGTATGATCGAAGGTGGTTCCGATAGAAACCAGGATCCGGGGATGATCGCCGATGTGGTAAAGTCTTTCCCAGTTGAAGGAAGTAATAGCTGCCCGGTCCCGGATTACAGGGCCAATGAATTTATATCCGGGAGGCAGTGACATGTCGCCAAAGAAATCTTTCGAGGTAAAGATCATGGTAAGAGCATCAGAGCATACAATGGATGTATCATCCGGTATGCCAAGTTCCTGTTGCAGGGCAACGATCTGTTTGATCTCCCATTCGTGCACACCGGGAAGATCTTCCATCATTTTAACAGCCGCAGGTGCTGTTACTGAAGTAGCATAGGGGATCTGCTTTTTGTAAGCAGCAATGGCGCCGGAAAAAAGCTGATGATCATTAATAACCACATCCGGCCTGAAGGTTTCCAGCAGTGTGGTTATACCTTCGAACATGAATCTGTTAAGGGGTATTAATACCTCTTCGTATAAAAACTTGATGCTTTCTATACCGGATACATTCTTTTTGGTGATCTGATCCAGATATTGTTCACTGTCTCTTTTCTCAGTATCATTCTGGTCATATTGCACCAACAGGAGTATACCTCCCTGGGGTAAACGGGTTTCCAGTGAAGCATCGAGGCTTATCCAGCCTACTTCGTGCCCTCTTTGTAATAGTTCGGCACCCAGGCTCAGTGTGGGGTTAACATGACCTGTAAGGGGAGGAACTATGAACGCAAACCTTGCCATATTCTGCTATTGATTTGTTTGAATTTGATCTGCCATCCTTCAAAAAAGTCTTTCAGCCTGTTAGCAATTTCTTCCGGTTGTTGAATTGGAACATTATGATCTCCGTTTACGAAGACCAGTTTGGATCTTGTTATCTTATCATACAATTTCCTTCCCGAATCAGCGCAGTTGGACGCTTTGCCATACAGCAGCAATGTATCATGCGATACATGACTGATGGTTGTATCGGAAAAGAATGCTCTTTCGTTGTGCATGTCTGACTTGATAGATGTTTCATTGAAAAGGTATTCGTACATCTTGTGATTTTTATCCAGTTGTCGCTTACCCATACGCATTTTCGTAGTATCAGTAAAGTTGTTGATGTAGTCTACAAGGAACTCTTTACTATAGATGTCGATCATACCGAGTGTTTCATCATCGCTGGGGTCAGGAGCTTCTATCACTGCCAGTTTTTTTACCCTGCCGGGATAGCGCATGGCCATCTTTAGTGCAACCAGTCCGCCAAAACTGTATCCTGCCAGGTATACTGATTTTAGTTCCAGTGCTTCCATAAGAGCCAGCAGGTCGTCTGTCATAGTGTTAAGATCGTATCCGGTTTTCGACTTCGCACTCATGCCATGGCTTTTCATGTCGTACATCACTACATGAAAGTTCTGCGCCAGGATAGGAGCGATGTTGAAGTAGTAGACGGATAGATTACTGAACATACCATGAATCAGCAAAATGGTTTCTTTAGCCCCTTTATTCAGTTCCTGAATGTGTACTGTGGCGTTGTTTACTTTGATTACTGGCATGTTTCGATGTGGTTTATGATGTCATCCAGTTTAAGGTTGATCAGTTGATCCAGACCCATGCCCGAAAGCCAACCGGTAAAATCAATGTGTTCTCCAAAATGCGCTTTCACTTTTTCTGAAAATGATACAATTTCAATACTGTCCATTTCCAGATCTCTGGTAAAAGAGCTTTCCCTGGTGATATCCATTTCTTCTACGAACTCTTGCCCGATAACTTCGGTGATAAATGTTTTCAATACAGCCAATATTTCTTCGCTGTTCAATTTTCTGTGTGTAATTACTGTGTCCATCCTATTATATAATTATTGTGTTTAATTGTTTTTATGATAACGTTTTTAATCCTTAGAGTGTCTCCGCTGATCTCTTCAATGACATATGATTTAGGATTTCCTTGTAGGCCTTTGCCAAGATATTTCCCGTATGCTTCTTTTGCTACCCAGCAGCGGATGATCCATTCTGTGTGGTCTTTGTCAGCAATTAATGCCAGTTCACTTTCATGAAAAACGAGATCATTAAAGCCTGTATTTTTCTCACTGATTTCTTCTATGTCTATTCCTACAGGTGTATCAAAGCGGGCAATTCCTACAGCATCTGTGTTTTTATGGGCGATAGAAATATGGATGCCATTAGTCATCAGTCCATCCGTAAATGGTTTTCCTGTTGCATCTGTGCGCACCTCAAATTCTATGGGGTAGTATGCTTCATTTTTCTGCTGTTTCAGCAGGGCTCTTACCGCATCTTTTACCGCTACCCGGCTGATGATTCTTTCTTTACGTTTGTTGGGCAGCAGTGCCTTGACATATGTTCTCTCTGTTTGATTAAGATATCTTTTAAGAATAAAATCCCAGGATACTACGCGTTGATATGCATTGTGAAAGAAGAAGATGCCTGGTGCTATTTCTTGAGACATCCTATTATGTAAGGGTGACATAGAAATGCGCCAGAGTGTATCATCTATTTCAAGGCGCCTGTTCTGCCATCCGGTGATCACCGCCCATATTTTGTTATCTCTTTTCAGGATAAAGTTGGCAGTGGCAAATTCATCATTCAGTTCTGTAAGTTCACAGGTACATTCAAAGGTGCCCTGCTGATCCTGCATATCGCCGTGGAAGGCTATTTCCTGGATTTTTACAGGAAATGCAATGCGGTCTTTTTCCAACGTAAGCTGCAACCAGAGGCCAAACAACTGACCTGCATTATCCAGTAAGGAACCTTTGCCGGTACTACTTTCTATAATGCCGGTAATGCCTTTATCTCCCATAGTGATTATCTTCCTGATTCCCTGGTATGCCGGTCCGTGAAACATATTTTCTTCATAGATCTGCTGAGGCGTTATGGTGATGGGTAAAGGAGTGCCGGCACTTAAAGACTGTATTGATGGCTGTGTATATTTTGATGATAGTTCTACTGTTGCATTCGCATAATTTTCCAGGTTCAAGGTGATATGTGTAGCATCCTGCCATTCGCCTTTAATTGTTTCTGTAAAGGGCGTAGCTACTTTCATCCATTGGAAAACCTGGATATGAGAGATCTTCTGCACTATTTTACCGGGAGCATTTTCTCTTGCTATGTCTGCAAAAAGTTCAAAGATCATTGTCATCGGGATCACGGGATCCATATCGTCCGGACAATGCCATCCCGGCTTTTGCCTGATCAGCGCATGATCTATCAGATAGGGGCTGTTTTCCAGTGAAATGTTCAACTGGTGGGAAACCGGTTTGAGAGGTGCTGGTTTGTCATTGAATAGTGCAATGATTTCTTCCTGAATAGCGGTTATCTCATCACAGTTTTCGAGGAATGCCTTCATAACCGGTGCACCAGTGGGTTCAAATACCGGCACTGTTTTCCTGACGGACAAGTTTTTGAGGGATACTAAATCTCTTACCAGCGGAGAACCAAGCTGTAATTTTACAGGGGCCGATTTTGGCTTGTTCTCTATTCCCAGGAAAGAATAATTAATTTCTTTCCCTTCAATGAATAGAGCTGCCATTACCCGTTGTAACTGTTCTATCCCTGATCTTACAGGTACGTTGGCGGCAATGGCACTGTATGTTTTGTTTTTAAGAGTGTCATCTACAAATCCGATTAATCCACCGGAGCCTGCTTGTATAAATACCCGCGCACCTTCATCATATAATTTCTCTGTTAGTTCGCGGAAACGCACGGGTTTTATAAGATGATCAACGCTCAGATCGCGGATTGCTTCAAGTGTTTCCGGATAAAGATCCAATGTGGTAGCGGACCACAACGGAATGGTTGGCTTCTTAAAGTTAACCTTGTTAATTCCTGTAAATAAAATCTCCAGTTTGTTTTCCATGAAAGGAGAGTGAAAACCTGACTGGAAAGGTAATATCTGATGAAAAATCTGTTCTTCTCTGAGAATGATCATCAGCTTTTCTACTGCTTCTCCGATGCCACAGAGGATGACCTGCTGCGGACAGTTATCCATGGACAGATAGAGCTCTTTGATATCTTTGAGAAAGGGCGCTATCCGCTCATAACCACAGCCAATTACCAGAAACTGTGCATCCTGTTGTTCAAAAGATGCAGGGTTTAACTCCTGTAGTAGTGCCAGCACAGACGATTCTTCTGCCATTCCGGAAGCTCTTCCCGCCAGCCATTCTCCCAGGCTATGTCCTGCATTCAGATCTGGTAATATCCCAAGCTGTTTCAGTGCAGTATCCATGATCCTGCTCTTTTCAAGAAGTTGTAGTGCTGAATCAAATACGCCATCTGTAGTGGCTTGGTCAGACTCAAATCTGGGCAGGTTGAAATGTGCTGCAACGCTGTCCACTTCACCTCCTGATAATCCGTCGAGCCCTGGGAAAAGGAAGGCGACTTTACCGCCTTTGCTTATCAGTGGATCGTTCGTGAACCAGATATCCTGTTTATTTCTCCAGGGAAGATTCCTGCTTACAATTTTGATAGCTTTCTTAATACGTTCAGGAGTGGGATTGAATAATGCAATCCTGTAATTGCCGCGCCCCGGATCTGTTTCATTTCTTTCCAGTGCTTTGATGAGTGTATCACTATCTGCTCTGGCCAGCAACAATACATCTGCTTTTGGAGCGGGTGTAAATCCATTGAAGATGGTTCTGACAGGGTCACTAAAGCCTTCCACTACTACGTGAGCGTTGATGCCTCCGAAGCCGAAAGCGTTGATGCCTGCACGTTTGGGAAGGTCCAGCAGGTTCCAGTCCAGTGTTTCCTTTACAGGTTCAAAGCGGGTTTGCTGCATGATCTGTAAAGGTTCTTCACAGTGAAGGGTAGGAGGCAGTTTGCTATGATATAATGATAATGCTGTTTTGATGAGTCCTGCTATACCTGCTGCGGGCATAGCATGACCGATCATGGATTTGACGGTACCGATACCTGCTTTGGGTAATCCTTTGCCGTTTCCGAATATATTACTGAGTGTTTCCAGTTCTGTTTTATCTCCGAGAGGTGTACCTGTGCCGTGAGCTTCAATGTAGCCCACTTCCTTTAAGTCTATCTCTGCATTTTGCCATGCCTGGCGGATCGCTTTGGATTGTCCTTTCAGGGATGGGCTCATTACGCTGGTGCCGGCGCCATCACTGGATACACCGGTGCCTTTCACTACAGCATAGATCCGGTCCTGGTCCCTTATGGCATCTTCGAGCCTTTTCAGTACTACGAAACCGCATCCTTCTCCTATCAGCAAACCATCGGCCCGCTGATCGAAAGGACGAATCTGACCGGCTCTGGATAAAGCACCCAGTTGTGTAAATATGCTCCAGAAGGGAGCATTCTGACAAACATGCACGCCTCCTGCAATGATCATATCAGACCTGTGAGAACTTAATTCCTGAATGGCATGATCAACTGCAATCAGTGAACTTGCACAGGCAGCGTCGATAGTATAGGCCGCGCCGCCCAGATTCAGCCTGTTGGCAACTAATGAAGCTACAAGATTAGGAATCAGCCCCATTGCTGTATCGGGGCCGAAACGCCCCTTTTTCAACTGGAACTCTTTTTTCACTTTGTCCAGGTCTTCACTTTTCAGATCGGGCAACAGCGTTTGCAGTACCTGTACAATTTGTTCTCCGGTTCTTACAATTTCTATTGCCCTGGTGGCACCCGGACCGGTATAATTTCCTTTTCCTATGATGATGCCTGTTTTCTCCAGATCTCTTTCCAGAACACCTGCATCCTGTAATGCCTGTTGGGCCAGTGCGAGCGTAAGCAGTTGTTCCGGTTCAGTACCTTCTACAGCTAAGGGAAGGATGCCGAATTGAATAGGATCAAAAGAAGCAAATTCATCTATAAATCCGCCGCGACGGCAATAGAAACGGTCTACTGCGTTCGACAAAGGATCGAAGAAGGATGCGTCCAGCCGGTTTTCAGGCACAGTCTGGATAGCATCTTTTTTGTTTATAATGTTGTGCCAGAATGTTTTCAGATCTCCTGCACCGGGGAAAATACCGGACATTCCTAT
Organism: Chitinophaga sp. CF118; assembly: GCF_900112615.1. Lineage (GTDB taxonomy): Bacteria > Bacteroidota > Bacteroidia > Chitinophagales > Chitinophagaceae > Chitinophaga. The sequence goes on from NZ_FOMK01000010.1 coordinate 32,769, forward strand.
AATGGCTACGTCAACCTGGGTTTTCATTCAGATAGTTTAGGGAGTGAGACTATTCAGCCATGATAAGCACCTGGCTTTCATTACCGTACTTCAGTTCGTTCACAAAGATTTCCATGCCGTCCTTTAGGGGAATCAGCGGGATACCTCTGCGTTCATATTCTTTCTCCAGGGTAGGAGATACCATGCCGGTTCCTTTCCACGGGCCCCAGTTGATAGCAATCACTTTACCTTTCAGCGTTTTTTTCAGCTCCCATGCGTAACGGTCCATTACACTGTTGGCTGCTGCGTAGTCTGTTTGTCCGCGGTTACCATATACGGATGCAACGCTGGAAAACAGGATTACAAATTGCACATCGGGACGTAGTTGTTCTGCGAGAATTCTAAGTGGTGTTACTTTTGTAGAGAATACCCTTTCGAAAGAGTCTGATGTTTTTTGCTGGAATAATTTATCCTCTAATAATCCTGCACCATGAATCACACCATCTATCCTCCCGAATTCTTTATATACACTGCTGATAAGATGGCTCAGTTCCTGTTCATTCCGGAGGTCCAGAGTATGATAAGTAACAGTTGCCCCATTGGCTTCCAGCGAAGTGATAGTATGCAGGATCTGGTTTGATTTATGAATGTCTGATGCTCTCTTTTCTATTTCAGCAGGTTTGGTGAGCTGGCCTTCTGCAATGAGTTGTTTTTTGATATCCTCTTTACTGTTGAAGGCAGCATATTTATTTTGCCCGTCATTACGTGGATCTGCAGATCTGCCTACCAGGATATAATGACAAGGGTAATCTTTAGAAAAGCGGATCATCAGTTCTGACGTAATCCCTTGTGCGCCTCCGAGTACCAGAATAACGCCGTTCTTATCCAGCTGGATATTCGGAGTATCTCCTGTGGGGATTTGTGAAGGGATGAGTTGGAAGATATGCCTCTTGCCATCCTGGTAAATCACTTCTGATGGTTGGTCCGGATGTTGGATCTCATCAAGTGCGATGGAGGCAATTTCTTCGGGAGACAGGATGCCCGTAAGACTAATGCTTCTGCACTTAGTTTGTTCCCATTCTATATCCAGGCTTTTAAAGAAGCCGGGATATCCCTGGAAATGCCTGAGTTGTTTGGTATCGGATGACGAAGTTTGTTCTATACCGGAGATGGCATAAATCCATTTCACGTTTTTCGGATCCAGTTTTTTAATGGTAGAGAAAGCCGTTAAGATATCCTGTCTGTTAGGAGTAGACAAAATATCAAGGATAATCAGTCCGTTATATCCTTCCAGGGAATCATTAGCAGTAATGATATTTACTGATGCTCCCTGTTGTTCCAGCAGTTTTTTGATAGACAAGGCCACTTTGCTGCCATCATCAGTGATCGCAAACTTTTGATCGGCCAGTTTTGCCGGAAGGATATTTTCAAAATAGGAAGGAGCTAGTGCAAACCGTATACGGGATAATACTTCTTTGGTTTTAGGGATAGGAGTCTGCTCTATAACCGTCACCGCTGTTGCTGTTTCGGCAGGCATATTCCCAACAATCCAGTTCACTAATCCGTTTAATGTTTTAATAGCAGCCAATGCTTCAGTTTTATCTTCGCCCTGATTAAATCCTCCTATTTTAACTTTTAACTCTCCGAGAATTTCCATCCGTTTAATGGAATCGATACTCAAATCAGCTTCCAGGTCAAGATCCAGTCCCAGCATTTCCTGCGGATATCCTGTTTTTTCGCTGACAGTGAGCAGGATGGTACTTCTGATATCCTGTTCTGTCCAGCCTTTTGCAGCTGCCGGTTGCTGAACGGCGTGTTGTAAAGAAATGCCACCTGTATCAGGGAGGCTCTGATCCACATTATCTGCGATCCACTGTAATAATCCATTCAGGGTCTTTATTCCTGCAAGTTGTTCTACCACGGCTTCATCACTTTTGCCGGCAGTTTTAAAACCACCTAATTGTGTTCTCAGTTCCCCGATAATTTCCATCCTCTTGATAGAATCAATACTCAGATCTGCTTCCATATCCATGTCCATGCCCAGCATTTCATGGGGATAACCTGTTTTTTCGCTTACAACTTCTATCAGGATCTTTTTCGGATCTCTCTTGATATTTACATGAATTGTTTCCTGATGAACAGGAGCCTGCACTGGAATAACTTTTGCCGGTGCTTCCTGTATTATCTGCGGCTGACTAAAAGATTGAGGTACATGGCCCATAAAGCTCAGCATCACATCTCTTTGTGCCTGCATCATGTACTTCATATTACTCAGGTATTCCTGTACCATGTTTTCTGCACCACCATTAGCCGTTACAACTGTTCTTATTTCACTGCCTTTTAACTGTAAAGGTTCAGTAATGGGCAATGCTCCATGAGCAGGCAGCTTACCTACTGATGGTACGGATAATTGTCCGTTTACATACCATACTGTACTACTCTTTTTATATTGTTCAGGAGTATCTAATTGCAGCTGCTGTGGCTCTCTGCCATCGAATAGTTTTTCCAGTTTTACATCCCTGCCACTGGCAATGTATCTCGCAATAGTGGAGAGTAATTGATTGAACGCATTTTTATCTTCAGTATGTAAGATCAGTTCATCTTTACCAATGATGGCTTTTGTAAGCCCGGATAATACTTTACCCGGACCAACTTCTATAAATACCCTGGCGCCGGCTTTATACATTTGCTCTACTTCTTCCGTAAAGCGAACTGGTTTAACAAGATGATCTGTCAGCAGTTCCTTAATCTCTTTAGCAGCTGCCGGATATACCTTTGTAGTAGTATTGGACCATACCGGTATAGATGGAGTATTAAAAGATACTTTACTGATAGCTGTTTTATACAGCGCCTTAGATTTTGATAATAAAGGACTGTGGAATGCACAGGCAACTTCCAGTTGTTTATAAGATATGTTTGATTGCTTCAGTTGTTCCATCAATCGCTCCATATCCTTTGTGGTACCGGCCAGTACCCATTGTTTCGGAGAATTATGATTCACTGGATACACCCCATTCTCTTCTTTTGCAATGGTCGATAATTCATCGCCGGAGCAGTTCACAGCAACCATCACACCCTTATCATCTTCTATTGCATCTAAAATTGCTTTAGCTCTTTTTTCTGAGAGTGATACCAGTTCGTTTTCTGCAAACACATTGGCAAAACATAAAGCGGGTAATTCTCCATAGCTGTGTCCAGCCACCATGTCCGGCTGAATGCCCAGCTCTTTTAAGAAGTTGGCAATGGCGAGATCTACGATGCCTAACAGCGGTTGAGCAACACGGGTATCTTTGATCTGCTCTTTTTGTTTTTTAGCAGCATCCTCATTGAATACCGCATTCGGGAAGAGGATCTTTTCATAGGCAGGATTGTTTTTCAGCAATCTGCGCATGGCCGGAAATGCAACGAACAGTTCTCTGGCCATGTTGATCCGCTGGCTGCCCTGTCCGGGGAACAGGAATGCCACTTTACCTTCCAATGGCTGTGTAGCATAGATCTCTTTCGCGGTAGCACCGGATAATGCAAGTTCTATTTTCAGCATCAGGTCTTCCCTGTTACTTGCTACGATAGATAAAAGGATGGGCTGATCGTTTTTAACGAGCAGGCTGTAAGCAATATCTTTCAGGGAGATGGTATCATTGTTCTCCAGGATGGCACGTACAGATTGTAACAGTTGTTTCATGGCGGCTTGCGTATCTCCCCTGAATACGAAGAGTTCTGCAGGCCATGATTTCATAATGGTATTGTCTTCCGGTTGGTTCCCTTCATTTTCTATTACCGCATGGAAGTTAGTACCACCAAAGCCGAAGGCGCTTACACCTGCCAGCCGTTGATCATCCATCCATAACCCTGCTTCAGTATTAAATAGGAAGGGGCTGGTAGATGCATTATAATAACTGTTAGGCGCTTTTATGTGTAGGGTAGGAGGTTTAACACCGTGGTATACAGAGAGTGCAGCTTTGATTAGTCCTGCCAGTCCGGCTGCACATTTGGTATGCCCTATCTGTGTTTTTACGGAACCCAGGTGTGCTTGTCCGGCCACTGCGCCCGACTGGATCAGCATATCGGAGATAGCACTTAATTCTGTTTTATCGCCTACTACTGTGCCGGTACCATGTGCCTCTACGAGGCCCAGCGCGGCAGGGGATACTCCACTTTGTTCGTATGCTCTTTCCAGTGCTTTTATTTGCCCGGCTTTGCGTGGAGCAGTTAGTCCCAGACTCTTGCCATCACTTGAACCACCTACTCCTTTTATTACTGCGTATATTTTATCGCCGTCTCTTTTCGCATCGGCCAGTCTTTTCAGCACCACCATAGCAACTCCTTCTCCTAATGCAATACCATCAGCTGCGGAGTCGAAAGTAGCGCACCTGCCGGTTTTAGACAATGCATGCGTACTTGAGAACATCAGGTAATCGTTGATCCCGTTGTGAAGATCTGCGGCACCTGCCAGCACCATGTCTGACTTTTCGAGGATCAGTTCCTGGCATGCGAGGTCAATTGCCGCGAGGGAGGAAGCACAGGCTGCATCTACAGTATAGTTTCTTCCTCCAAGGTTCAGCCTGTTGGTAATGCGACCGGATATAACGTTGGCGAGTACACCAGGGAAGGAATCTTCGGTCAGTTTAGGTAATGCATCATCCAGTTCTGCCGGCATTTCGCCAAAAATCTGGCGGTACAGGGAGCGGAATCCATAGTTATTAGCCAGGTCGTTTCCTCCTTCTGCACCAATGATTACAGATACATCTTCCGCATTAAAATCTTTATTGCCATAGCCTGCATTTTCAAGTGCCTGTTTGGCTACCAGTAAACTCAGTAATTGTGTAGGATCAATTGCCGCGAGTGACTGCGGAGGAATCCCGAAGGCAACCGGATCAAAGTCGATCCGGGGAATGAAGCCACCCCATTTAGAAGGTGTTTTATTACCATCAGTAGATTCCTGATCCCAGTATAATGATTTATTCCAGCGCTCATCTGGTACTTCAGTTACGCAGTCTTTCCCTTCAAGAATATTACTCCAGTATTCTTCAATATTTTTTGCACCAGGATAAATGCAGGCCATACCTATAATGGCAACGTCCAACGCTTTCTCAGGAGCATATAACGGTGCCGGCAAAACGGCTGCCTGGATATGTTTGAAGTTATTTTCCGCTACCTCTTTATGTAATTCGGTCATGGAAACGATCTCATTCCTCAATGCAGCTACCTGCCCGATCATATACATTCCATCATTTACCTGCTGTTTGAGATCAACTGTTACCAGGTCATTCTCTTTCCTGTCGAGACCTTTTGCCGCGATTCTCAGTCGACCAACATTCAGTTGTTCCAGGCGTCCCCATATTTCTTTTTTATCCAGATTCTCCGTAATTAATCTGCGTTTCTCTTCATTGAAAAAATGTGTAAAGGGCGATTGCAAACACCGGGTTTCATGACCGGGCGCAGTTTCGAGTAACACGGTACTAGTATGAGAAATTGCCTGATCCTGGAATTGCTGGAGGATGGCGCCTGATTCAACAGCCTCTTTTGTGTAGATGTAGGCTGTACCCATCAGTACCCCTATTTTGGCTCCTTTCGTTGCCAGTGGCGCTGCCATTACGGAAATAAAAGCGGTAGACAGGGAATCGTGGATACCACCGGCAAAGAAGATATTCAGTTGATCCGCATGATCTTCGAGTAATAAGCGGTCTATCTGTTTCTCCCATAACACCAGGCTGGATAAGGGGCCTACGTGGCCGCCGCATTCCCTGCCTTCGAAAACAAATCTTCTGGCTCCTTCTTTCAGGAACATATCCAGCAATGAAGCGGAGGGCACATGCAGAAAGGATTTGATACCCATTTGTTCCAGTGCTTTGGATTGAGAGGGCCTGCCGCCGGCAATCAATACAATGGGAGGTTTCTCTTGTTTAATATATTCTATCTGCTCGTCGCGCAATTCCTGTGGTGCAAATCCAAGAATCCCTACACCCCAGGTTTTGTCGCCGGCCAGTTGCTTTGTTTGCTGGATGAGCTGCAGGGCACTTTCTCCCTTTAATAAGGACAAGGCCACAAATGGTAATGCACCCGCATTGGCCACTGCTTCAGCAAAGGCAGGTACGTCACTTACCCGCGTCATGGGTCCTTGTGCAATAGGATAAGGGATATTTAGTTCCTGTGCAAGCGCATTTCCCGGACTAATTACATTTAATGTCTTTGCCTGGTGGAGGTGGCCACGGATGCCTTCCAGCATACCTGTAATCAGTCTGCTGAGTTTTTTATATCGTTTAACCAGATCGATTGAAATGGCAATGTCTTGTCCCAATGGGAGTAAGCCTTTATCCAGATCAATAGGTCCAAGGTATTTTTCCAGATCTGTATATTGTGCATTTTCAGGGATAACAGGAGAGTTCGGGCGAACCAGTACACGAAAGTTATCAATGATGCGGGTTTCATTGCCATTTAATTTCTCACATACATTTTTGATGGCTGCGGGCGCATTGCATTCCGGGAACAGCACCAACTGGCTGTCCAGTATTACACCTTTTGCACCTGTAGCAATGAGTGCTGCAGTGGTATGGATACCTGCACCACCCTGTACCCATATATTCGTATTAGGTAGTGCTTTCACTACCTGCTGGAACAGGATGTAAGCAGATTCTTCGCCGGTTTTGCCAGCGCTTTCATTTCCTTTAACGATGATCCCATCAGCCTTGTCTGCCTTTGCCAGCAAGGCTTCGGAGAGGTTGTGCACCTGATAAAAGAGTTGTACGTTTTTCCTGGTTGCCAGTTTAATGCCATAGGGAGCAATTACAATGGAAACCTGTTCCGGGAGGGGGAGATCTGAAAGATCTGATGAGGAAAAGCATACTCCAAAATTCTGTTCGCTTTTCAGGGTTAATTCTTTCAGTGCTTCAATGGCAAGAGCCTTGTTGCGTCCAAGGTGTAACACGGGAAAAGCTTTTGCTTTTGCCAGGGCCAGTGCGAGTTTTACATCAGGACTTTCAAAGGGGGTGATCCCGATAATAGCAGGTGTCTTCATATGGGTTTTGATTTTGGTTCCGGGCATATTTTGCCCGTACCATGATTTAGGCAATCATCGTGTTATTTAATACCGCTGTAATACTTTACTTTTTCTGTTGAATCCGGGATGCCTGGGCTACATGTATACAAAGCAATCCCATCCTGTTTTTACGAACTGGAATGTGTTTTCATAATGTGGAGTATATAAGGCTAAACTGCCAGATTCCCGAACATAAACAATTGCAATGGCAGCAGAGTGGTTTGATGCTTTTTCGACATGTTGAAAAGACCTGTTACCGGGTTTATTAACAGCATAAAGAAATAAAAGGGGGTGAAAAGATTATCCTTTTAAGGCATCAATACGTTTACAACAATTGAACATGACTTAATTGAACTTGAAAAGAATATAACAACTGCACAAGGGAAATTCCCTGCCGGGCTTCTTTTTTTTGATTGCGGGATAAGGGCTCCATAAAAATAAAATAAAGATGGTTATCGATTATTCTGAGATACATTAAGAGCTAGGCACTCATAAATGTTAAAAGCTAGTTAAAGCTACTGAAATATTCTCAATAAAAGAAGCATTGTGTGGAATTTTAGACACAATCGTAACAGAAAGGTAATATTTGTTAATTTGTTATATTAAAGAATGTCTTTCACTTTCAGCTAAAAAAGACAAGTGGAATATAGCAGCGAACTACCATATTCCACCCATAAAATTTGTTCTCCCTATTACTTAATTCTCTGCCGACATTTTACCTACTACTTTGTAACCTCTGGAATTATCCGGATTTGTTACTTCCTGGTAATACATCCCATCAGGAGAAACATATAATTGCTGGCCATTAATTTCTACTCCTCTTGAACCATCAGGCAACTGTGCCATCACCTGCTCCTGTGGAGGTGCTGTATTATTCTGCGGTTGCTCCTGCTGCTGATCTCCTGTATCCAGTTGTCCGTCCTTACCTACTACCACATACTTGGTTACATTATTTTGCTGCACTTCCTGGTAGATGGTTCCGTTCTTCTGATAATAGGTGTTACCGTCTATTACAACCGTTTTAGCACCTTTAGGAAGGGAAGGAATTACTACTCCCATTGGAGGATCTACTACCTGGTATTCTTCATTCTTTTGCTGATCGTAATATGGCTGGTAGAATGTACCGTCGTAATAGTAATACGGGCCAAAGCCGGTATTAAAAGTCAGGAAGCCATAAGGCAGTATACCGATACGGAGCCCTATTGGAGGACCGTAAAAGTAAGGTCTGTAGTAATAATGGGGCCCATAATATCTGGGGCCATGATAATACCCCCCGCCGTGGTAGTAACCGCCGCCACCATAAAAACCACCGCCAACACCGACAGATACCCTTCCTCCAAATGATGCGTGCCCTCTTCCCCCACCGCGTTGAGCGGATGCGCTGTTTACTGCTAAGATGCTTACAAGGGCCATAAGCATTGTCAGCATATATATCCTGCTTTTCATTTTCTTAATTATTGCATGTTTATAGTTAGATATCTATCTAACGTTGAGGTTTAACAAATAGTCTATTTTAACATTTTATATTGAAGAGGTCGTAAAGAGATAAAGTCATCCTTCGTTCATCCTTCGTTTTTTAACGGAGGATGAACGAAGGATGACTTTATCTCTGCAGGGAACTTAATATAGCTGATTTCTTAATATGCGTTTGATCATCTGAACAGTAGTACGGCTTATCTGTCCTTTGTACCTTTCCAGTATGGCTGATTCGCTCATACCGCAGCCAAGGTCATTTACAATCTCCAGCCATTTGCTCAGGAATTCGGAATTGGGGGTACGGTATTTTAACAGGCGGCGTACAGTTTCAATCACAGCTTTGGCTACCGTGCCTTCATGTAGTTCAAATACTTCATCTGTATTTAATCCAAGTTCAATATCCTGGGCTACACGGGAGTAATCCTGCAGGTACTTTTCATTAGCTTCCATTACCTGCAACAGCGGATTATCACTGTAATGAATTACTGCATACTTCCTGGCCTGTTTATGCAAATTGGTTAATGCATAATTGCGGGCAATGTTATCGCAGATCACGAGATCGTCTTTGCTGAGTTCGAACCACTCACCCTTTACTCTTTTGTGCTGGAAAATGATGTGAAGGCATTCCTCAAGGTCTGACATGTTTGCAGAGGCATATTGCCTGACCACGCGAAACATAACGGGTAGATGGGTATGATAGGATGCCAGTCTTTTCTGAAGATCGCCGGTTTTGCCGATCTTATAAAGGTTCTTTCCTGTGTTAATGATATAAACACATTTGCCGATCTGTACCTGCTCCATAAAGAATAATTACAAAAATGGGTTAATGACAATCATTCGAGCCATTCGACCAAGGTTATACGTGCAAAATGTAGAAAAATTTCCAAAAAAAATCAATTTAGGCCAAATGCTTATAAACAGAGGGATACATAAGTTTTTCATGATTAGATAATTATCGATACAATATGTCTGTTGTCAATATGATGATTTTAGTTACAACATATTGGTAATCATCGATTTGTATGTTTTTTGTGTACTGGTAAATCTATATTTTTGCTGTAAACATGCAAGATGAAGAACGTTAAAATATGTGAAATCAGGCAAGGGAGCAGGAGCAATTATCCTCACCTCATATCCAATGATGAGAAATATCTTTTCTGTTGCTCTCATCAGCTGGGTGATTACAATACCGGTGACATGATCTTCTGTATCCATAAGCCCAGGAATAAAGCATTTTTTACAGTATTTACGGGAGAGGAAGTATATACCCTGCCTAACTTATCTACAAATGAATGGGGCTTTGAATATGAAGGGCAAACGTATTTCGCCAGAAAAAATGATGTATTACAAAAGCTGCGTGTAATGGATCAGATGATTATACCTCCCGGATGGGATTGGAGAAGGCCATTGGGTCGGAACCAGATTTATCCTCTCTGGAATGCAGAGATTAGCAGACCTAAAGACAGACTGGCAAGGGTCAATGACTTACAATTAATATTCAGAAAGGGAGACGCATATGAATTGCTGGAGTATTGTAATAAGGAGTTGCTCTTACGCACAGAAATACCGGAGTGTTCTGAAATAGAAGAAGAAATTTCTTTATACGGAACTCCAAGCGTGTATGAGCCTGAAACAGACTATCAGGAGGAAGAAGTTGCCTGTGTAGAGACAATCCCGGCTACCATAAAATTTAATGATAAATACCGGCAGGTTTTAATGGCGATCAAAACTAAGCCATTTGTTCTACTGGCAGGGATAAGCGGAGTGGGGAAAACAAGATTAGTAAAGTCTCTCGCATATAAAGCATGTTTTGAAAAAGAATTGCAGCATAGTGATAAACCGGGAAATTTTGAGCTGATAAAGGTAAAGCCTGACTGGTACGACTCTTCAGAGCTAATTGGTTATGCCACACAGAGGGCTGGTAGCCTGAAATATAATGTTACAGCTTTTATGCGCTTTATTGTAAAAGCCTGGTGTTATTCACATGTACCGTTCTTTTTATGTCTGGATGAAATGAACCTAGCCAAGGTGGAACAATATTTTGCAGAGTATCTGAGCATTCTTGAAACCCGGCAGTTCAATGATGGACGTATTATTTCGGAAGCTTTTATTAGCAGCGATGATATACAGTTGTATAGCGAAGAAGATGCCTTATTCTGGCGAAAAATAGGATTGAAGGATAATGAACCACTATGCCTGCAGTTTCTTTCATCGGGCATTACACTGCCTCCTAATCTTGTGGTAGTTGGTACTGTAAATATGGATGAAACTACCCATGCTTTTAGTCGTAAGGTACTGGACAGGGCTATGACAATAGAGATGAATGAGTTTAATATGAAAGAGGGACTTGAAGTATCGGATGATAACGGGGAATACACGACAAACTATATCAATGCAGAATTTTTAAATAACAAGTTTCATGATGTAAATACAGCCTATCATAAGCACCTTGATGTTAGTCGTAAAGTGATAAAAGAACTGGAAAATATAAATGCTGTATTACTTAATTCCCATTTCAGATTTGCCTATCGCGTAAGGAATGAAATACTGATCTACTGTGCACATAATGAGGAATTACTGCCACCGGATACACCGCAGGATAATTGGTTAAATATCTGCCTTGATGAAATGATCATGATGAAAATATTATCAAGGATTGAGGGTAATGAGAAAAAATGCATGCATATAATTAAAGAGTTGCTGCAAAAGATTAAGTATAAGTTTCCGGCGAGTTCTAAGAAACTGACACAAATGCTGCACCAGCTAAGTAATTCAGGATACACCTCATTTTGGAATTAATATGAATATAATAATAATTGATCACGCAGATTTTTTGCTGGAGATTTCACAGGAATATATGGACGCGGAACGTATTTTTTCTGAGACATTCTATAAAGCAAAAAGCAGAAATACAGAGAAGTATTTCGCAACAGCATATTCATTTTCAGATATGCCACTGCTAAGGGACTTTTCTATAATAGACCCGAAAAGCTGTATGGCGAAAAACAGGCAGATAGAATCTGCCAACTATCCGGTTTTCTTTGAAAATACGCAATACCTGATCTCCATTGAATTTATAGGAGATATCTCAGAACCTAAAATCTATTCAAAGAATAAAGAGGTAGAACGCGTTTTTAAAGTACAGTATACTAAACATGGGTGTCCGATTGTTTTTGGCAATCTCGAATTCAGAAACTGCATGGGTTCTTTTGAACTGAACATTAATTACGTTAGGGGAACTATTCCTAAAACGGTTGTTTTCCGGTTTGATGTTTTCTCTGCAATGGTGGCCTTAAAGAGAGATGTTCCATTGATGATAAAGGATATTGAAAGGATTTATCCCCGTCTGATCCTTGATTATATTAAAATTACAGATCATTCCTTTTATAATATTTCCGGAGAATATCATGAGATTGTATGGTGGATTGTTTTTGACAATATCTACAATAGCCTCCTTAAACATTTTCAGTATATTTTGGACCATCCACATATTTCGGGAACAGAAAATAAAGTATGGGGAAAAGAGGAGCAGGTGAGTTCTCCTAAACCGGCATTGGCGGCAAAAATGAGCAGGTTTAGAGGTAATCCCCATAAGTTTTTTATGATTCCCAGGGGAAGGAAGCTGGAAGATAATAATGATAACCGTGTAGTGAAATTTATTCTTCGGGATGTCATTAATAAGTTTCGGCAAATCTATCCGTCTGTAAAAAAATCCGAGTCAGGTAAACGAATGTCAAATGAGTATAAAGGGCAATTGGAATTTGTGGAGAAGGCATTATGGGTATTACAGGACGATCCTTTTTTTCAATCTGTAAGTGATATAAGTGAGATCAGGACAATGTCGCATGTATTATCTCTTAAATCAGGATATGATGGGCTGCTGGATGACTGGAAGAAATTAAATGAAGGATATGGATTGTTTGAAGGGCTGAACGCATTGGAGCTAAAAGATAGTCCTTATGTATATAAACTCTGGTGTTTCCTGAATATGGCAGAAGTAATTAAATCATTGGATTGTGAACTGATTGAGATGGTAAAGGTTCCGGAACCAACGCTCGCTCAGTTTGGTTTTTTGCCGGATAAGAAGATGAACGCCAGATTCAAGTTTAAATTTGGGAATGGTGATATACTGGAATTAAGTATGGAATTATCGTACAATGATAAATATGATGAGAACAACATTGAAGCCTTCCGTCCCGACATTATTTTAAAAGTTCAGAAAAGGGATTATCCCGCTAAAACGTACCTCACCTATCTTTTTGACGCCCGTTACAGAACAGTAGAATCAGAAAATGAAGATCAGCCGGATCTTCCACATCCTATTGATCTGGTCCGTATGTATTATTTAAGAAATAAAGTAAATGACAGTGAGTACAAAAAGAACAGGCAGCGTACAGAAGTAATGGATACTGTAGTTTTTTACCCAGGGCAGGGAACACTGAAGCAGTTTAAAAATCTTATGGCTCAAAATGAGCAGGAAGGAGTGAGAGGGATAGCATTAAATCCGGGACAGGTGTCCACCAATTCCCTGATCAGAGATTATATTTCCAATATTGTCAACAAGGATGTAGCCACATTATTTAAGGAAGCTTATCATAACACAAGAACGGATTATAGGAAAGAGGAAGTATTTATATTCATTCCCTATATAGCAAAAGGCAATACCAGTCTGATAAATTATCTGAAAGAGACTAAAGCCCCCTTGTTTTGTTTTGAAAAATTTCTTCCGTCTCTGGGAAACGGTTTGCTCGGGTATTGTGCACCGTATATTGAGGGGGAAGGCATCCCTGTAATATATGAAATTACGGGTCATGACTGGAAACCCCGGAAAGAGGTATATCCGCCTGATCATGAGTTATTTCAGGAGAATAATACTGAGTGCCTGGTATTAAAACTTAAGCATAAAGAAGCATTGAAAGAGCCTTTTCAGATTAAAGGGGTGGTTAAAGCAATGAGATATACAAGGATGAAATATCTCAATAAGCCGGTTGATGGGTTTATAAAAACAATCCCTGAAAGGGAAACGCTAACAAGAAATTCATAAATACTTAACTTAGGAGTATGAATTACAGAATCCTGGGCAACTCTAATCTTGATATCAGTGAAATCGGGTTTGGTTGTATGTCATTAAGCAATAATACCGCGGAGAATATTCCCCTGGTGAATGCTGCATTGGACAACGGTATCAACTTTTTCGATACCGCCGATCTCTATCAGCATGGACATAATGAAGAACAGCTTGGTAAAGCCCTGGAAGGACGAAGGGAAGAGGCCATTATTGCCACCAAAGTAGGCAACCAGTGGAAACCTGATGGCAGTGGCTGGGAATGGAATCCAGGTAAGGATTATATCATGAAAGCTGTTGAAGGCAGTTTACGCAGACTGAAAACAGACTATATCGATCTTTACCAGTTGCACGGTGGTACCATGGAAGACCCTATAGATGATATCGTCGCTACTTTTGAACTGTTGCAGTCACAAGGGAAGATCCGGTATTATGGAATCTCCTCTATGCGGCCGAATGTGATCCGTGAATATGTAAAACGTTCAAACATAGTGAGTGTAATGATGCAATACAGCCTGCTGGACAGACGTCCTGAAGAAAGCATGTTGCCATTATTGCATGAGGAGCATGTAGGCCTGCTGGTAAGAGGAGCCATTGCCAAAGGACTGCTGGCTGGTAAACCGGCTGAGCCGTACTTCAGTTATAAAGAAGAAGAGATCTCAGCCGCTGCGAAGGCCGTAGCTTCCTTGTCTGGCAAGGAGCGTACGCCGGTACAGACTGCCCTGAGATTTGTATTGGAACATCCGGCAGTAAGTTCTGCAGTGGTAGGAATAAGAACGCTGCCGCAATTAGAAGAGGCTTCCGTTGTTTCGAAAACCCCTCTGCTTACGGCAGCGGACATACAGGTATTGAGGACTGCACTCAGCATTAATTATTTCGATCAGCACAGGTAATTACTTTACCTGGCTTTTAGTCTGTCTTAGTTTTTCAGGCGTTTACCCAGCCTATAGTCCACCATACCATTAAAGCGTGGGGATGCTATTGATGTTGGGAGAGAAGCCCTCAGATTGAGTGCGCTCTGTGTTGCAAGACGGGCACTGGCAGATGTTCTTGTGAAACTTCCGTTGCTTATATAGTTGAATATATAATCCAGGTTGTCGTCATGGGAATTGCCCCAGGGTACATTGATATAATCATTTGCCTGCTGGTCTGGTGCAATTCCTGAAAAATAACCACCTGTATGGTTAGCATTCTCAGTCGCAAAGTTAATTGCGTAAAGGTCGGCCAGGTATTTCTCGGTATGTGTGCTGTCATACTTTGAAATAGTAAATGTGATGAATCCCACCGGTTTGCCATAAGTACTGTCTCCCACCAGCTTCACATTCATGTATGGTTTGAGGTTGTTCAGCGTCAATTCACTTGCAGAAGCCGTATTTTTTGTTGTAATAAAGAATACATTATTGAGCGAAAAGCCTCCCGTGCTGGCTGGGAAGTTAACGCTGGACTCCAGCCCGGCATATGACATGTTGGTCGTTAGCTTATCATTATAGAGATAATAATACATTGGTTTACCCGCAGCTGCGGCAGGAGCAAGTACGCTATCCAGGTATTCTGCCGTAGTTACAGATCCGCCGCCATTATAACGGAGATCTATAATCATATTTGTGACGCCTGCCGATTTAAACTTGCTGAATAAGGCATCCAGTACTGTTTTGGTATTGGTATACGCTCCTTTTGTATTAACAGTGCTGGTGTAAGTATAGAAAACGAAATATCCCACTTTTTGTCCGCCAACGGTGAAAGTAGTATCAAACAGTACCGGGTTGATATTGTATGATCCGGCGTTGATAGTGTAGGTATCGCTTGTATTCGTAGTGCCTTTGGTTACTTTAAGGGTAACAGAGGTTGATTTGTAAATAGCATTAATAACTTTGGTAGTATGGGCTCCGGTAGAACCGTCGTAAGAGATTGCGGTATCTCCGTTGATTGCGGTGATCTCATCACCACGTGTCAGGCCTTGTAAGCCTGCCGGGGAGTTTTTATCCGCATACAGAATGTAGAGGTATGTTTTAGTACCATCTGAGGCATAACTCACTTCCATTCCGTAACTGCCGGTAGCGCTTACTTTGGGATTTACCTCAGAAACGCCATCCTGTAATGCGGTAGATAAATCGCCTGTACGGTCCAGGAAGCTATATCTGTCCAATGCAGTGCTGCCTGTTCCTTTGGAATATGTTTTCATGACAGTCAGCAGGTCTTCTGCGGTTACATAGGTGCTGCTCACCGGGTCCAGGGTAGGCACATTTGAATACCAGTAATAAGTAGGAAGGGTAGTAGTTGTATTACGGCCACCATCTACATAGGTTACCTGCATTGTCCGGTACATAAGATATTTCAGGGAATCTTCATCTGTAACAGCAGTCGTGGTAGTGCCGGTACCATTGTTATCCTGGCTGGATTTGGTATCCTTACGGCAGGCTACGAACATGCTGCTGCAAAAGGCACTAACGAGCGCCACTCTTAAAGCGACTGAGGTAAAAGATCTATTCATGATATAATTTTAAAACATATGGAAGATTTGGGGTCACATGACACCGAAATAATGATTGTCGAACATTCATCTGTAATACAATGGCCATTTTCGAACTTTTGACTTGACATAGGCAGAATGATTGCCAGGCATTGCACCAAAAACGTCTT
Source organism: Chitinophaga sp. CF118 (assembly GCF_900112615.1). Lineage (GTDB taxonomy): Bacteria > Bacteroidota > Bacteroidia > Chitinophagales > Chitinophagaceae > Chitinophaga. The sequence goes on from NZ_FOMK01000010.1 coordinate 48,965, forward strand.
ACTATTAATTATCCCTTTACAAACTAACGACAGAATGTGTTTAATCGGTATAAAAAAAAGTATATACTGATTTTTAATCGGTGAATGCCTATAATCAGTCGATTTGACTCTTTTTTTATAGGTAAAGTTTAGTCTGCTATCTATAATTGATAGATTAATTTTTTTTCGAAAGAAAATACACCCCTTTTTTGCTAATGCTAAAACAATTTAGCCTTACTGCTGGCGCTAATATGCCATTTAGGCCGTTTATAAAATAAACCGTATTTTATCCCTTGAAAAGCTATTTTTACAGACTTTATACATGCTAAAATTCCAGAAGATCTCAACATGAAAACATTCGTTTTTTCCGCCCTTATGCTGGCTTCCTGCTGCGTAAAGGCTCAAACAGTGAACAGCGTAGCTGATCCCGTAGAGTGGGTAAACCCACTTATGGGAACTGCCTCCAAAGGCTCACTGTCCACCGGTAACACCTATCCGGCCATTGCCTGTCCATGGGGCATGAATTTTTGGATGCCACAAACCGGAAAAATGGGAGACGGCTGGGCTTATACATACGATTCCGACAAGCTCCGTGGTTTTAAACAAACCCACCAACCCAGCCCCTGGATCAATGATTATGGTCAGTTTGCTATTATGCCTGTAACCGGCAAGGTAAAGTTCAATGAGAACGAACGGGCCAGCTGGTTCTCCCACAAGGCTGAGATTGCCAAACCTTACTACTATAGTGTATACCTGGCAGATCATGATGTGACCACCGAAATCACACCTACAGAAAGAGCGGCGGTTATACGCTTTACTTTTCCTAAAACAGACAGTGCATTCGTAGTGATAGATGCTCTGGATAAGGGTTCCTACATAAAAGTGCTGTCTGCTGAAAATAAAATCATAGGTTATACCACTAAAAACAGTGGTGGCGTACCTGCTAATTTCAAAAACTACTTCGAGCTGACCTTCGACAAACCCTTTACCTATGTAGCCACTTTTACAAACGGTGTGCTGAAGCAGGGACAGGCAGAAGCAAAGGAAAACCATGTAGGCGCCGTGATCGGTTTTGCAACCATAAAGGGTGAAAAGGTAAACGTAAAAGTAGCTTCTTCCTTTATCAGTCCTGAACAGGCTGCCCTGAACCTGAAACAGGAAGTGGGAACCAGTTCTTTTGATGTAGTGAAAGCAAAAGCAAAAGAAGCCTGGAACAAAGAACTGGGCAGAATAAAAGTAGAAGGCGGTACTTCTGAGCAGGTACGCACTTTCTATTCCTGCCTGTACCGGACCATGCTGTTCCCCCGTAAGTTCTACGAAATGGATGCACAGGGTAAAGTGATGCACTACAGTCCATACAATGGCCAGGTATTACCAGGGTATATGTTCACAGACAATGGTTTCTGGGATACATTCCGCGCTACCTTCCCATTCTTTAACCTGATGTATCCTTCCATGAACTCCCATATTATGGAAGGCCTGGTAAATGCTTACAAAGAAAGTGGCTGGTTGCCTGAATGGGCAAGTCCCGGACATCGCGATTGTATGATCGGTTCCAACTCAGCTTCTCTTATTGCAGATGCTTATTTAAAAGGTGTAAGAGGCTTTGATATCAATACTGCTTATGAAGCTCTCATTAAAAACAGCAATAACGAAGGCCCGCTTACTTCTGTAGGTCGTAAAGGTGCTAAATACTACAATGAACTGGGGTATGTGCCTTACGATGTAGATATTAATGAGAATACTGCCCGTACACTGGAATATTCATATGACGACTTTACCATTTACAAGCTGGCAAAGGAATTGAAACGCCCTGCTGCTGAAATAGAAAGATTTGCCAAACAGGCCCGCAACTACAGAAATGTATTTGATCCTGAAACAAAGCTGATGAGGGGTAAGAATAAGGATGGCAAATTCCAGGTGCCATTCAATCCTTTCAAATGGGGCGATGCATTTACTGAAGGTAACAGCTGGCATTATACCTGGTCTGTATTCCACGATATCCAGGGATTACAGAACCTGATGGGTGGTAAAGATATGTTTGTGAAGATGCTGGATTCTGTATTTACGATGGCCCCTGTGTATGATGATAGCTACTATGGCGGTACTATTCATGAGATCCGCGAAATGCAGATTATGAACATGGGACAGTATGCGCATGGTAATCAGCCAATTCAGCATATGATCTACCTATATAATTATGCAGGACAGCCATGGAAAACGCAGTATTGGGTGAGGGAAGTAATGAACCGCCTGTATACAGCTACGCCTGATGGTTATTGTGGTGATGAGGATAACGGACAAACATCTGCCTGGTATGTATTCAGTGCATTAGGTTTCTATCCGGTTTGCCCTGGTACACAACAGTATGTACTCGGTGCTCCGTTGTTCAAAAAAACAACGGTTCGCCTGGAAAATGGCAAGGAACTGGTATTGTCTGCACCTAACAATAGTGCAACTAACCGTTATGTGAAGGAGGTGAAATTTAACAATGCTCCTTATGCCAATAACTGGGTAGATCACAATGCGATTATGAAAGGCGGTGTAGTTACTTTTGATATGGATGCTCTGCCAAACAAGAACAGAGGTACTGCTGATAAAGACGCACCTTATTCTCTTTCCCAGGAGTTGAAATAAGATTTCAGAGGCTTTATATGTTGAAAAACAAGCCTTGAGATAAAAAGGCTAATAACTTTAAAATGGGCGTATCATACTTCTGATACGCCCATTTTTTATTCAGTTACCTCTCCCTCGTGAATAGCTATTTATGACTAATACAACCTGCAGGGATCTTCCTGATAAGTTCTGGGAAAGTTCGGAGAGTCTTCGGAGAAAGTTCGAAGTGTCTTGAAGGATTGATAGGTGGTTGATAGGTGTTTGGTCGGTGGTTGATCGGTGGTTGATCGGTCACGACCGAACAACCACCGATCAACCACCGACCAAACACCTACTAAAGGTGCTACTCACTATCAACTTTCCTTAACGACTATTGCTTATATCCTGCATTATGGTAAGACATCAGTAAGAACGCTACTAATTGTTGTTTACAATGCTTTCTTTCTGACAGCCTATTCCTAATAATTGTAAATCAGTTGATTTTAGAAACAGTTTTGCCTAATGTTATCAACCCGGATTCAGAGACTTTCATACCCGTTTGTGAACAGATTAGCCTCATGCGTCCTTTCACATTGTAACTGAATTGTCGGATTATCATTACCTTAGGTTGTAATCAGACGAAGGACAAATGAAAATGTTTTCCCATTTAATATTGCTGCTGGCTGCAGTTACCATTTACGGTTGTGCGCAACAACCTTACAGCGCCACCAATAAAGTATACCGGAAGCAGGCCAAACAGTACGCGAAAATATTGAAGCAACAACCGTCCCCATTTCCAGTGAATGAAGCACCTGCGGTATCCGGTTGGATCGGGACAACGAACTTTAACATGCGGAAGCCTAACTATGTGATCATTCATCACACGGCACAAGGCTCCTGCGATACAACTTTCCGCACCTTTACATTAACACGCACACAGGTGAGTGCCCATTATGTAGTGTGCCGCGACGGTTCCGTGCATCATATGCTGAACGATTACCTACGGGCCTGGCATGCCGGACTATCCAAATGGGGGAACGTTACGGATATGAATTCCGGCTCTATTGGCATTGAGCTGGATAATGATGGTCTTTCCCCTTTCCAGCCACAACAGATCAACAGCCTGCTGATATTGCTGGATACCTTACGGCACCGGTATAATATCCCCACTGCTAATTTCATTGGGCATGGCGATATTGCTCCTTCCAGAAAGGTAGATCCCAGCGCTTATTTCCCCTGGCAGGAACTGGCCGGAAAAGGTTTCGGATTGTGGTATGATACCACTGGTGTTATAGTGCCGGAAGGTTTTAATGCTTTACAGGCATTGCGGATAGTAGGATATGATACCAGAGATAGCACAGCTACTATCAAAGCATTTAAAAGACATTTTATTCCTGCCGATTCCACAACCGGCACAAATCTGGATGAAGAAGAAAAGAAGATTTTATTCAGTATCATGCAAAAGAGTGAATAATTATGTTACGATGTTTCTATTTCCTGCTGCTTTTAATAGCACCTGCGGCCTTTGCTCAGAAGGGTGAGTGGTATACTTACAGCACCGGCAAAGCTCCTTTATGCCATCTCACTATCAATGATGATGAGCTGATTGTGGAAAGGATGGACCCTGCTTTCAGACAGGTGAAAATGATGGGGCAGCCGGGAAAGGATGGCGAACAGGAACATCTGAAGATTATAAAGAAGGTGAATGCCAATGACAGGGTATATATGATTTTTTTATCTGCAGATAATCTCTATTTCTGTACTACCCTTAAATATTTCAGGAAGCAGGACTCCTTACAAATGTTTTGCGCTGATGGAGCCGATGACGGATACAAAACCCAGGATGAAGCGGTAGCCGCAGCTAAAAAAGATACAGGGACTCATTTCAGCATCACCTTGTTCCGCAAAGAACAATTGCAGGAACAGAAACGCCATACCCCGGTAGCAAAGATCACAGAAGCAGAGTTCAGGGATGCCTTGCAGCAGTTTACCCAATACATGGACCAGTTCTGGCAATACCGTGGATATGGGCGTTATGAACCTTATCATACCTGGACAAACCTCATTTATGGCAATGCCTTTGCCGCCTCTTTTGATCCCCGGTTTGATAAGCTAAGCCTTAATGCTAAGAATCTGAAAACACCCATTGCTCAGTATGGAAATGACCCCGCCATTAAAAAATTATTACAGGATGCGGGTTTGGTGGAAGAATAAATATCCTCGTCTAACTCTATTTGCACCTCTTTAGATATTATTTTGTCCTATTTAGTCTACGTGTTTTGTAGATTAATAAATGTATGTTAAATTTGCTGCTGTACTCAAAGCAAAGAAGAGATAATGTTCATTACCTATATTGTACATAGAGGCGCTGCCACAGACCTCTGTACAAGGCCAACGGATTCAATTTACCAGTCATGCATGGTACCTCACGGGTGCTGTAACTAATCATCAATTACTAAATAATTTAACCATTGCGAATTGCTGCCACTAATCTGGCGGCCGGGCATTTCTTTGCCTTCCATTCTTTAAAACTGATACATATGAATAAACAATTACAAAAAGCCGGCAGGATCTTGCTCTTGCTATTAATGGGCTTCCAATTGGCTCACGCACAGGAGAACAGGATTTCCGGCGTAGTTACGTCCAAATCGGATGCGCAGCGTATACCGGGTGCTATCATTTCCGTAAAAGGAACTTCCCGTGGTACGCAGGCTGATGCTGACGGAAAGTTCTCTATCGTAGCCAGTGCTACAGATACACTCCGTTTTTCTTTTATCGGTTTTACTCCCATCGACCAGGTGGCGGGCAACAGTAAAACGATCAACATTGCGCTTGAGAGTACTGAAAGCCAGTTACACGAAGTGGTGGTAACTGCATTAGGTATTACCAAGGAAAAGCGTTCCCTGGGATATGCAGTGCAGGAACTGAAATCAAAGGATATTGCTGAGGCAAAGGAAACGAACCTGGTAAATGCACTGGCAGGTAAATTAGCCGGTGTAACTGTTACCAACAGTCAGGGTAACCTCGGGTCTTCCCGTATTATCATCAGAGGCGAAACTTCCATTGCTGGTAACAACCAGCCCCTATTTGTTATAGATGGATTACCGGTAGATAACAAACAGCTGGGGGTAGGTACCGGTCGTGATTTTGCTAATGCCATTGCAGATATCAACCCGGATGATATTGAATCCCTGAGCGTACTGAAAGGGCCAAATGCTGCTGCATTATATGGTAGCCGTGCATCTGCAGGTGTGATTGTAATCAAAACAAAAACCGGCAAAGGACAGAAAGGACTGGGAATTACCGTGAATTCGGGCGCTACTTTTGAAAGCCTGTTGGTATTACCATCTTTCCAGAACTCATACGGACAGGGTTCCGGCGGACAGTTTTCTTATGTAGATGGTAAAGGCGGTGGACTGAATGACGGTGTGGATGAAAGCTGGGGACCTAAAATGGATGGCCGTTTGATCAAACAATTCTTTTCTAAGGGAGAAGCAGTGCCGTTTGTAGCACATCCAGATAACGTAAAAGATTTTTATACAACCGGCTACACACTGAATAATGGATTGTCTGTTGGTGGTAGTAATGAAAAAATGGATTACCGTTTTTCTTACAATAATACTAAACAAACAGGGATCCTGCCTAACACAGGCATCACCCGTAATACTTTTACTATCAACAATACTTATCGTATTACGCCTAAGTTAACGTTGAGCACTTTTGCCAACTATACAAAAGCGGGTGCAGATAATCTGCCTGGTGTGGATGGCAGACGTGGTAACAGTGTAACCCTGCAGTTTATATGGTTTGGTCGTCAGGTAGATACCCGCCTGCTGCGTAATTATAAAAATGCAGATGGTACGGACTTCAACTGGAACCATAGCTATTACAGCAATCCTTACTGGATTCAGAATGAAAATACTGTTGGCCAGCAGCGTAACCGTTTCCTCGGTAATGCACGCCTTTCTTACAAGATCCAGGACTGGCTTACAGCAAATGTTCGTGTAGGTACAGATACTTACAATGATAAGCGTAAATATAAAGTAGCCTATTATACAAATGGTACTCCCTTCGGTTCTTACACAGAAGATAATTATGTGGTAACAGAAACTAATGGGGAGTTTACATTAAATGCGAATAAAAAGCTGAACAGCGATTTCAATCTTGATGCGTTAGTAGGTGGTAACATCCGTACAAATCAATATGAGCAAAACTATCAGCAGGCACCTAAACTGGCAGTAAAAGATGTATATACACTTAACAACTCCAGAGATCCGCTTGTTTCTACCAGTGTTTTAACCCGTGCAAAAGTATACAGCACATTTGCATCTGCGCAACTTGCGTTCAGGGATTATGCGTTTCTGAATTTCACTGCGCGTAATGACTGGTCTTCTACATTACCTTCTACCAGCAACTCTTATTTCTATCCTTCTGTGAATGCAAGTGTGATATTAAGTGAAGCATTGCATATTTCCGGTCCCGTATTATCACTCCTGAAAATCAGAGGTGGCTGGGCACAGGTGGGAGGAGATACTGACCCATATAGACTTATCAGAACTTACCCTTTCAGTCAGCCTTTTGGTAGCTATCCGCTGGAAACAGTTAGCGATAAATATTACAGCCCTGACTTGAAACCTGAGTTGACCCGTTCTACGGAAGTAGGTGTGGAAGCCGCATTCTTAGATAATCGTATCAGAACAGATATTACCTATTATACTTCCAGCAGCTTTAACCAGATATTACTAGCGGATGTAAGTCCGACGACAGGAAGTTTACAACGGCAATTGAATGGTGGGCAGATCGATAATCATGGTATAGAAGTAACCTTAGGGGTAACACCAGTTTCCTCTGCCTCCGGTTTCCGTTGGGATGTGAATTTCAACTATGCAAGGAATGTAAGTAAGGTAATAGAGTTAGATAAACAAGGTCTTCTGAATGATTATGTGTTGGGTAGTTCCGGTAACATACAGGTATTGGCCAGCAAAGGAAAACGTTATGGTGCTTTATACGGAAAGGCTTACAAACGCAATGACCAGGGCCAGATTCTGGTGAGTGCAAGTGGTGCACCTGTTATTGATGATAATAAGAAAGTCCTCGGATACTTTACGCCAAAATGGACCGGCAGTGTAAACAACAGCTTCTCTTTTAAAGGATTTTCTCTCGGCTTCCTGATTGATACCCGTCAGGGTGGTTCTATCTGGTCTGGTACTAACTACACTGGTATTTATACAGGTGTGCTGGCTGCAAGTCTTCCCGGCCGAGATGAAGAGCATGGAGGTATTCCTTACTACTATGCAAATAACAATCAGCAGGGAACGGCGGTACGTTTGGATAATCATACATCCGCTTCACCTAATGGCGAAACAGTATATCATGATGGTATCATCTTTAATGGTGTAACTGCCGATGGTAAAAAGAATGAAGCCATCTTACCTGCACAGCGTTATTATAAAGCGGTGTACAACAGCTCTCTGAATGAAAGCAGTGTATATGATGCTTCTTTTATTAAGCTACGCGAAGTAAGACTCGGATATACCCTGTCACAGGAGTTGAGTCACAAACTGGGACTACAGGCGGTAAACTTTACAGTAACGGCTCGTAACCTCTGGTATATCGATAAGAAAGTACCAAATATAGATCCTGAAACCGCTTTCAATACTGGCAACGGGCAGGGACTGGAAACGTTGCAGATCCCTACTGTACGCAGTCTGGGGGTTAATCTGAAAGTATCGTTCTAATCAATTATTAAACAGAAGATCATGAAATTATTCAAATATATATTTTGGCTGGCAGGTGCAGTACTGATATTATCAGGTTGCAAGAAAGAGCTGGAACGCATAAACAGAAATCCGAATGAAGCGCAAACGGCACAACCGGATTACCTGCTCTCTAACGGGATCAAAGCAAATATAGATACTTACTGGGGCAATGATGCAGCTATGGAAACCAGCCTGCTGTATGTACAGTACTGGTCTAAGATCCAGTATACTGATCCTGATAAATATATTCCAGCTGCCACCAGTATTCAAACGATATGGAGCAACTTTTATGCACAGGGAGTACAGGACTTTACCACACTTGCACAACTGGGAGATAGCCTGCATAATCCCAACTATAAAGCAGTTGCGCTGATTATGCGTTCCTGGATTTTCCAGGTGCTGACAGATTTTTATGGTGATGTACCATATTCTGAAACAGCAAATATTGAAGTATATCCTACTCCTAAATATGATGAACAGAAAGATATCTATATAGGGTTACTGGCAGAACTGAAAACTGCTGTAGGACTGATCAGCACTACTGATAATCCAATAGCCGGAGATATCCTTTATAACGGAGATCTCACAAAATGGAAGAAGTTTGCCAATTCATTAAGGCTGCGGATTGCACTACGTATATCGGACCGTGAGTTTGAAACTGCAAAGGCAGTATTTGATGAAATAGGCGCTGACAATACTGGATTAATTGCAGCCAATACAGAGAATGCACAACTGGTTTACCTGGCATCTCCCAATCAGAATCCGGTAGCTAAAAACAGGGAAACCCGTAACGACTACCGCATCAGCAAAAGTATTGTAGACAAACTGAAATCATTGAATGATCCCCGCTTAACTATCTATGCGGCATTGCCAAAGGATACGAATGTGATAATCGGTGTTACCAATGGTTTGCCTACAGATTCTGCTTCCCGTTTAGGGCTGAATAAAACATCCGATGTAGGTGCTGTTTTCACAGCTACAACCGCACCTGCTGTTCTCTTCAACTATTCAGAGTTATTGTTTATTAAAGCAGAGGCCGCCCAGCGCGGTTTGCTTTCCGGTGATGCAGCCGACCTTTATGCCCAGGCTGTAACAGCTTCTCTGAAGCAGTATGGCGTGAGTGATGCAACCGTAGCTACTTATCTTTTACAACCGGCGGTATTATATAACGCCGCTAATTATAAGCAGTCTATCGGAGATCAGAAATGGCTGGCCTTGTTTGGAGATGGACTAGAAGGTTTTGCAGAATGGCGCAGGCTGGATTATCCTCAATTGACATCTGCTTATGCAGGTGCACTGGAAGGTAAAATTCCTTTAAGGCTTACTTATCCTTCAGGAGAGCAGGCATTAAATGGTGTAAGTTATAAAGCGGCTGTTGTCCACCAGGGCGCAGATCAGTTGATCACCCGTTTGTGGTTTGATCAACAATAAAGACTGTCATCATACCGTATCTTTTATTGTAAATAAGAAGGGGATGCATCAGAAATAAATGAAGGGCCGGAGAATTGTATATCTCCGTTAGGGACCCCAAAAAAGAGAGCCTGTATCGTCTGATACAGGCTCTCTTTTTTCCCGGTTGCGTAAATTCTTTTCCGCTTTTGCCTTATTTATAGTAGATAGATTCTACAACTTTGTAAAACTAATCAGATACACATTTCTTCAATTTGTAATAGTAAAAAGTGATGAATCAAGCCCTGGTATTTGCCGGGGCTTTTACTTTTATAGCACTGGTGTTTTACCGCCATCCACTGAGATATTTATGCCTGTAATATAACCCGCAGCAGGGGTAGCCAGGAACGTAACTGCAGCAGCTATCTCTTTTGCATCACCAAACCGCTTCATCGGAATCTCGCTCAGCATTTCTTCTTCAATTGTATTAATGGGGGCATTACGCTTGGTAGCAATAGCTGCCATCAGGGATTTCAACCTTGTAGTATTGGTAGAACCAGGCAATACATTGTTCACTGTAATACCATAGGGTGCCAGTTCTCCGGCAAGTGTTTTGGCCCAGGAGGCTACAGCCCATCGTACAGTATTGGAAACGCCCAGGTTTTTAAGCGGTGTTTTTACAGAAGTGGAAATGATATTGATAATACGGCCGTAACCGGCAGCCGTCATACCTGCAATCACTGCCTGCACCAGTATATGGTTGCATATAAGGTGTTGCTGGAAGGTATCAGTAAATTCGTGGGTATCTGCATCAATGAGTGGCCCACCTTTGGGGCCACCCGTATTATTGACTAATATATGTACCGCCTTACGGCTGATAATTCCTTTTACAGCATCTTCTATCTGCCTGGTATCGCGGAAGTCGGCCACCACATAGCTGTGCTCCTGCAGATGTTCTACAGCCAGTGATTCAACAGCGTTTTGCAGGCTTTCTTTATTCCTTGCTAACAAAATGCATTCTGCTCCAAGTATCGCCAGTTCTTTGGCCGTAGCCAGTCCGATACCCTGAGAGCTTCCACAGATAAGCGCGGTTTTCCCTTTTAACGAAAGTTCCATACTAATTCTAACTTATAATAAGCAATGCTAGCAAAGCACGTTGGGTTCACGAGGCTAATATAAGCATATCGGGCATTACACACGTACGTATATACGCCTTTTATCCAGTATTTTACCCACAGTCCAGCAAAACAGCATATATATAAGGGCAAAAAGGAGCGAACCTACTTTGCCTGAAGCCACGGGCTGGAATATGGTAATATTTAACCATGCAAATGCGGTAACTGAGCCTATCATGAAAAAGTTCAGGAAAATAACGCCTACCTCAGACAACAGGTAAAGAAACAGCGGATTTTTACCAAATACGGTGAAAAAGCCAGTCCACCCCGTTTTGCTTTTGAAATCGATAATATAGATCAGCGCGGAAAGGATCAGCAGGTCCAGCCCTATTGTATTCAGTACAAAAGAACTTGTCCATAATTTCTTGTTAACAGGAAACTGGGTATTCCATAACCAGGCTATCAGTACCAGTATTACGCCGGTAGATATCAGACGGGTGAGTCCTTCATTCGTTTTCCCTTTCTCCTGGATATATAATCCGGCCAGGTAACCACCAATCACATTCACAATAGCCGGCAGGGTACTGAGGATACCTTCGGGATCAAAGGCAAGGCCTTCACCATGGTACAGGTGACTATCGCCCATAATGAATTTATCTAAAAACAGGGCTGCATTGCTCTGCAATTCGTAAGGAGCACCTGGCTGACCAAAGGCATACATGATAGCCCAGTAACCCAACAGTAATACCGCGCTCACTATCCATAATGTTTTCTTGGGTAAATAATGTATAAGAAGAGACGCAAAGCAATAGCAGAGCGCAATACGTTGCAATACACCTAAAATACGGGTATCAGAAACAGGAATAAACTCCCAGTGGCCATCTGCGCCGGTACGGATAAATGGTAACCAGTACATTAAAAAGCCTAGTAAAAATATCAGCAGAGTCCGACGGAAAATCTTAGATAACACAGAGGCATTCCCCATCTGTTGATATTTCCGCATACTAAAGCTCATTGCATTACCCACCGCAAAAAGGAAGGAAGGGAATACCAGATCTGTAGGAGTAAAGCCATGCCATTTGGCGTGTTCCAGGGGAGCGAATATATCGTTCGTGCCGGGAGTATTAACGATGATCATAAAACAGACAGTCATTCCCCGGAAAACATCCAGTGGTAAAAAGCGTTGCGGTGTTGTTTGCATATTTAATTATTAGCTAGTTATAAATATAATACAAGAATTCCCGCTATGCAATTAGAAAATTTGACATATTTCGGAATCATTTGTATACATTAGTATTAAACACTGCTTTTATTGAACCACAAAGTAACTATAGCGGATATTGCGCGGGAGCTGAATCTTACGGGAGCCACCGTTTCCCGGGCATTAAATAACCGTAAGGGTACCAGTGAGGAGACCCGGAGAATGGTGCAGGAGACTGCCGAACGGATGAACTATCGTCGTGACAGAATTGCTTACTCGCTCCGCTCAGGCCGTACTAATATTATAGGAGTGATTATTCCCAGCGCAGAAATCAATTTCTTCGGCTCTGTGGTACATGGAATAGAAAGCATGGCTAACAAGCACGGCTATAGCGTGCTTATTTATCAATCCAATGAACTGCCGGAATACGAGATTAAAGGAATTGAAACTTTCTTAAGCAGCCGGGTAGACGGCATTCTGGCATCTATTGCCAAAGAAACTACCGATTTCAGCCATTACCTGGAAATAAAGGAAAGAGGGGTACCACTTGTGTTCTTTGACCGTGCAAATGATAGCCTCAATATTCCTTCTGTAGTAATTAATGACTATAAAGGCGCTTATATTGCTACTGAACATCTTATCAGGCAGGGGTATAAAAGAATAGCTCATATAGCCGGACAGCAGCATCTGAAAATATTCAAGGACCGGCTGGATGGATATAAAGCAGCTCTGGAGGCCTATGGCATACCTGTGGAAAATGAGCTGGTCTATTATGGTAATGTATCTATAGATGCCGGTCGTCAGGCTATCCAGCACCTGCTGGCACTGTCCCGGCCGCCGGATGCCGTGTTTGCGGTAGAAGATTTTACTGCTTTGGGGGCCGTAAAAGAACTGAAAGATAAAAAGATAGAGATTCCGGAAGCCTTTGGGGTAGTAGGATTTGCAAATGAATCTTTTGATGAACATATTACGCCCAGCCTATCCAGTATAGACCAGCAAACGGTGCAGATGGGTAAGGAGGCCTTTAGATTACTAATGGAACTAATAGAAGATAAAGGGGACGTTCGGGAGCATACTAAATCGAAAATAGTCCTTGAGCCTGTAGCTGTATTTCGGCAATCTTCAATGAGAAGATAAGCCACTCTCTTGCATAATTGAAAGTAAACGATTACATTTATTGACTGTTTCAATTCCTTGTAAATATAATTTAATGATTGTCAGTGTCTTATTATAAAAAGTGAGATAATTGAAGATTTTAAGGCAAGGTTATTGTAATCGTTTACGTAAATCGCATAAATTTGAATATTGATTCCACTTTTGTAAAAACAGACTGATTCCATGAAGAAAATAATCTCAGTAAATCTTTGCAGTAATAAAACACCACGTTAGAGTACTGTAAGGGTAATATTCCATGATATCTTCCTTGCATATGGTACACCTTTCAGAAGGAAGAAGTGACATTAATCAAATCACTGACAAAAAGAGTAATAATTTATAAAACAATTTCACAGTGGAGCAAGAAAAATTAAGTGCTTACATCCAACAGCATTTTGACCAGGAACCTATAATGGTAAGGGCCGCCGGGCGCATCAACCTCATTGGAGAACATACGGATTATAATAACGGATTTGTATTGCCTGCTGCAATAGACAAAGCTATTTACCTGGCTATTGTAAAACGTAATGACAGGCAGATTGTGCTGCATGCGCTGGATGTAGATGATCATTACACCGGTAGCCTCGATCTGTTAAGGCCTACGGTTCAGCAATGGCCGGATTATCTGTTAGGTGTTGTACAACAATTACAGCATAGTGGTCATATTATTGGTGGTTTCGAATGTGCATTTTGTGGCAACATACCTCTGGGGGCCGGCCTTTCATCCTCTGCAGCACTCGAATGTGCCACTATTTATGCTTTAAATGAATTATATAACCTGGGAATCAGCCGCAGGGATATGGCCCTATTGTCTCAGGCAGCAGAGAACCAGTTCGTTGGTGTGCGTTGCGGTATTATGGACCAGTTTGCCAGTATGTTCGGAAAGAAACAGCAATTGATTAAACTGGATTGTGCCTCTCTCGAATATGAATATATTCCGTTCAACTTCAATGATGTAAGCCTTGTATTACTGGATACGCAGGTGAAACACTCCCTGGCATCTTCCGAGTACAATACGCGCCGTGCAGAATGTGAGCAGGGAGTGGCATTGATCAAAAAACATCACCCTGAAGTGAATAGCTTAAGGGATGCTTCAATAGGCATGCTGGACGAATATGTGAAGGCATATAATACCACAACATATAACCGTTGCCGGTATGTAGTAGAAGAAATCCAGCGCTTGCAGGATGCCTGTGTGGATCTGCAACATAATGATCTTGCCGCTTTTGGTAAAAAGGTGTTTGCCACACATGAAGGATTGGATAAGTTGTATGATGTAAGCTGCCCTGAACTGAACTGGCTGGCTGAATTTGCTGGTGGTGAAAGTGGTGTAATGGGTGCACGTATGATGGGTGGTGGCTTCGGTGGCTGTACCATCAACATTGTAAAAAAATCAGCTGTACCTGCACTGCTGGAGAAAGCAGCAGCCGGATATGAACAGCAATTTAAAATACCACTCAAGGCATATGTTACAAGTATTGAGGATGGTTGTCGTACTGTGAATGATTTAGTTAATAATTGATATGTCAGCAAATACCTTTGATCTAACAGCGCACCCACATACGCGCCTGAATATCCTTACAGGTGAATGGGTGCTGGTTTCTCCGCATCGCTCCAAACGTCCCTGGCAGGGGAAAGTAGAATCCCCTTCATTGGTGCAGCGCCCTTCTTATGTAGAAGATTGTTATTTATGTCCGGGCAATATACGTGCAGATGGCACTAAGAATGCTGCTTATGAAGGACCAGTTGCTTTTACAAACGATTTCTCCGCCCTGCTCGCAGATACGCCGGAAGGTGGTGTGGATGAGGATGAATTACTGGTGGCCCGCTCTCAAAAAGGCATCTGTAAGGTAATCTGTTTCAGTCCGAGACACGATCTTACATTGCCTGAAATGGAAGTACCTGAAATCATTAAAGTAGTGGATCTCTGGTGTACGGAACTGAAAGAACTGGCAGCAGTTCCTTTCATTAAATACATCCAGATCTTTGAAAATAAGGGAGAAATCATGGGATGCAGTAATCCGCATCCGCATGGGCAGATCTGGGCTTCAGAAGATGTGCCGATGGAGATCGAGAAAGAAACCCGTCAGCAGTTGAACTACTATCAGCAACATGGTAAAAGTTTATTGTCTGCCTACCTGGAAAAAGAATTGAAAGCAAATGAGCGTGTCATTGCAGAGAATAATCATTTTGTAGCAGTCGTTCCTTTCTGGGCGGTATGGCCTTATGAAGCAATGATCATCAGCCGCCGGCATGTGCAGAACTTATTACAGTTTACCGCTGCCGAGAAAGAAGGACTGGCCGATATTTTAAAACAACTGACTACTCGTTACGATAATCTGTTTGAAACATCGTTCCCATATTCTGCCGGTATGCATCAGTCGCCGTTTAACAGCGGAGATCATCCTGAATGGCACTGGCATATGCATTTTTACCCACCATTGCTGCGTTCTGCTACTGTGAAGAAATTTATGGTAGGATATGAAATGCTGGCGAATCCTCAGCGGGATATTACGCCGGAATATGCAGCCAACCGTTTACGTGAACTGCCTGCAGTTCACTATAAAGCAGTGGGACAACCAGTATAGAATATTTGTTTTTTTGAATCAATAATGTGCAGGGGCGGCCATTTGGCGGCCCCTTTCTTATGCTTATAATACGAATCTTACTCCCCCGTAATAATTTCTTAGTGCTGCCGGATTGTAATACCGGGCACCTACTGCATTCAAATCATTTCCAAGACTGTAAAACTGATTGAGCAGGTTGTCTGCACCTGCATACAATGCGATGCGTTTACATACTTCCCAGGTGGCTTTGCATTGCAGCAGGTGATACTGTTTTGCATAAGTAGTATTGGCATCATCCACCGGTAATTTATCTGTAAATGTATATTGGGTGAAAAGAGTAATATGCGTCGGGAATTGTAGCAATAACCCTGCTGTCACTACATGACGGGGTACGCCTGTAAGTGCATTGCCGGAATAATCTTTTCCCGCGCTGTTGTAATCGCTGAATAAAAAATGGCTGTAAGTATAACTGGCCTGTAACCGGGTTCCTCTTATAAAACCATTTTGTGCCGGCTCTTGCAACCAGGTCATTCCCTGTACTTCTACACCGGTTTGCCGGGTACCTCCTGCATTTAAAAAATATTCATTCCCATTATCATGTAGTTGTCTTACAATAGCATCCTGCAGGTGGTAATAGAATACAGATGCGTCTAACTGATAGCGGTCGTGGCGGTTGTTCAGTCGTAAACCAGCTTCATAATTCCAGCCGGTTTCTGCCTGCAGGGAAGTATTGATCACATTATCGGTAGGCCTTACTTCTGCAATGGTAGGAGGGGAGTAACCCCGGCTAATAGTTGCGCGGGCAGCAAGTTCCGGAGTGAAAAGGTATGACAATGAAAACCGGGGCATCAGCTGCGGACTGAAATGTTTTTTACCATTACCACCAGCCGTTACATCATTATAGTGGAACCTGTAGTAGTTTACACTGGCAGCCGCTTCTGCCACCCATTGTTTGCCCGGCCGGAAAGTAAGGCTGGTAAAGTAAAAGTATTGTTGTGCTGTAATGTTGCTGGCAGCCTGGATAGTATCCCGTTTACCTGCGCGATTACCGTAATTGACTATATCTGAACCTGTTTGCTGCCACTCTATACCAGTGGTCCAGTCCAGCCGCATTTCAGTACCTGCAATTGGCTGGTCCTGTAAGGCAATGTAGGTACGGGCGCCAAACGTATTTTCATCTCTGGCTTCGAAGTTGGTAATGAAAGGATTTTCAAAATGAGTATTACTGCCATACACGGAGATTACATGTTGCCAGTGGGCAGAGAGTTGTGATTCGTGTACCAGTCCGCCCAGGGCTGTTTTATTACGGATACCGGCTTTTTGGGTGATAGCACCGGGAAGTGTAGCTGTAGCCGGACGTGCTGCTGTAGGATCCGCTGCTGCCTGTGCGGCGGTAAGTCCGCCTGGAGTGCGATAGTCGAGATCACTGTAAAACGCAATCAGTTTAAGGCGGTTATGAGCATTGTATTGCCATTGTTGATTGGTTTGCACATTACGCCTTTTTAATCTGCTGTTATCACGGTACCCGTCCGATTGTTGAACTGCCCGGTAGAGGTTCAGCCGGTAGTTGCCGAATTGCTGTTGCCAGGCAGCTTGTTCATGGAATAGTCCATAGCTGCCGCCCTGCACTTCTGCTTTTAGATAGTTGGTATCGGGCAGGCTTCCCGCTGGATGAAAGATCAGTACGCCGCCTGAATTGGCCCCGAACTGACTGCCATCAGGGCCTTTCAGTACTTCTATGCCATCAAAGCCGCCCGCATCGGCCAGGTTCAGGTAAGTGTTACCGCCTGCATCAGTGAGGGGTATTTCATCCATATAGATCTTTACATTGCGAATGCCGAAAGGAGAACGTAACAGGCTGCCACGTAATGATAACCGGTAGCTTCCGGGAGAGCGTTCTTCCATGCGTACCCCCGGGATATTATTTAATGCAGGCAATAAGGTAACACCCTGCTGTAATTGTAGTTGTTGCGGAGTGATTACTGCGCTACTGGTAGGGACTTGTAATAAAGAGAAGTGTTTCCCAGGATATGCCTGAATGACTACTTCCTGTAACTGACGGGTAGTGTCTGTTTGGTTTTGTGCCCGGAGGGCAGGTATTAAAGTGCTGGCCAGGCAACAGGAAAGAAGGATTTTTTTCATGGTAGCTAATAGTTAAAAGGAACCCTTGTAGAACCTTCTGTCAAATCTAAGGTGAATTCATTTATTTAACCCGCCAAATGGTATTACCGGCAAGATCTTTAGTTATCGGTTTGCAGTAATTATTCTGCGAACTGATGTATAACTAACTATTAATAAGGTTAGTAAATAAACTGTTCAGAAAAAAAAGTAAAAAGTTTTCTTCCTGCATTTGGAAATATAAAAGCATAACGTATATTTGTCTACAGAATCAGTAGACTAATGGTTAATCTGAATTCAACACCCGGAGAGTGACGCTGAGTGCTCTCTCTGTGTAATGTCTCACCAGCATTATGCAGTAATCAGCAACATAAAAACTAAAACTGATAATCTTATGCAATGGCATAAACCATCTGATATGATTTTTTCTTCAAAGGGTGATTTGGTGATCTCCGCCTGTTTCAATTCCTACAACACAGTATGTTGTTGCTGCTGTTAAACGTTTAAGATTTTGTTTGCTAATAGCTGTAAATAAAGATGCCCGGTAAGGTTTGCGGGGCAGGATATGTTGCAAATTTATTGGTGGTAAATTATATGTAACATGTCTCCCGCGCCCCCAGGCATAATCAGTCTGAAATTATTAGAGATATTATAAAAGATAGTGAATACTTCCTTTAGCAAAATAGGTGACCCAAATCCGGATTTCAATCTGGGATGGTTATTATAACTCCTATATATAAGCTTCACATTATTTCTAATTCATTTTTGCTTTCGGAATACATTCTTTTTGTCGCCGCTATTAGCGGCGACAATTTTTTTTCATGTTTCTTATGGAAAATATTTTTGACTGCATCTATATAGAAACGTTTATCCCATGAATGCAACTAACATTTACGCGAACGATTTTCTTGATATTCTCTTTGATGGAAGGAACAAAGATTATGGTGCTTACGACTTGCGAAGGAGCCAGGACAGGCGTGTTCGCAATGCTATCATCGGCACTGCTTCCATCGCATTAGTAGTAATTGGCGGGTATGTTCTCAGCAATCGGTTAATGGCTGCGGATATGAATACACGAAAAGATATAATACCAATAACTACAGTGTTAAAACAACTTGATCCGCCTTTAGAGGAAAGGCCTGTTACTCCCCCGCCACCATCACGTCCATCTACTCCACCGCCGGCCAATTCATCCATTGCATTTACTACTCCCACTATCACCGATCAGGAAATTGTTGAAAATGAAGTGCCTAAATTAGACAGTATTGGTACAAAAACTGTTGGCGTAACCAATACCATTGGAGACGTAAATGGTATAGATGCACCATCTTTTGAAGGCAATGGAGGAGGTACAGATGTAGTGGAAGCACCTAAAGCTGTTGATCATACAGGTGTTTTCACTTTTGTAGAAAAAATGCCTTCATTCCCTGGTGGTGAGGCAGCACTGGCAAGTTTTCTGCAGAATAATATGCATTATCCACGCATGGCTGCTGAAAATGATATAGAAGGCCGGATCAACGTAACATTTGTTGTAGACTGGGAGGGGAATATTACTGGTATTAAAACCACAGGTAATCACATAGGTGCCGGACTGGAAGAAGAAGCGATGCGCGTAGTGAAGTTAATGCCCAAATGGAAACCAGGAAGACAAAATGGACAAGCTGTAAACGTACAGTTTAATTTACCGGTAGGTTTTCATCTGGCTCATTAATAATACTGATCTATTCTTATCCGATTCTACCGCTCAATTAACATAGATAATTCTCAACTATAGATCTCAATGGGGAGGGACATACAAATGCCACGGCGTAAGGTCGTGGCATCCCTGTTTAAATCCGGTTCAATTCTTGTTTCTAACTATTTTATACTACTTTTATCTCCCGGTTAGCTTAGGCACACTTAAATTACGAAAATTAGTTATGGAAGCACCGGTAAATAATACCTTGCAATTGTTCAAGAACCTGGTCGGTACCAAGTTCCAGCTATATAACAGTCTTTTTACAGCATTACCTTTTCATAAGGTAGAGAAAACCGGGGTGTTCCTCTCTTTGTTCCTGATACATTGTGAAGAGGGATATGCCAAAGAAAAAAGTCCACAGGAAATTCTCAGTTCTTTCTTCTCTCAGTATACTACTTTTGAAAATGAACAGCAAAAGCTGGATCTGATGTTCCGTTTTGTACAATATGCAGAACGTCAGGTAGTGTTATTCGATGCATTGGAAGATGCAGCATTCCGCAATATTCACGATATGCAGGGAACCGGTTCTCTCCGGCATCTGCAATCAGAAATTATAGCAGAACAGGCAGAGGAAAAGCTGGCCCAAAAACTGGAGGACTATTCAGTAAGAATGGTTCTGACTGCTCATCCTACACAGTTCTACCCCAGTGAAGTATTGGGAATTATCAATGACCTCTCAAAAGCATTGATGAATGAAAATACTGCACAGGTAAATTCTTACCTGCAACAGCTGGGCAAAACACCTTTCTTTAAGAAAGAAAAGCCAACACCTTACGATGAAGCTATCAGCCTGATATGGTTTCTTGAAAATACTTTCTATGTTGCCGCCGGCCGTATAGTAGCTAAGTTGAAATCACAGTTTCCTACAGCTATCAATAGTAATAATCCTATTATCAGGATGGGCTTCTGGCCCGGAGGAGATCGTGATGGTAATCCTTTCGTGAATGCAGAGATTACCTTGAAAGTAGCAAATGCATTAAGAGGTGCTATTATCAAATGTTATTATCTTGATGTACGCAAACTTAAACGCCGTCTTACTTTTCGCGGTATTGAAATCGAACTGAATCAACTGGAACAGCAGTTATTCAGTAATCTGTTTATTCCCGGTCATAAAACAAATCTTTGCCGTCAGGATATACTGGATACTTTATTCCGTGTACGTACTATACTGATAGAAGAAAATAACGGGCTATTCCTGAACTTACTTGAGGATCTGATTAGCCGTGTGGAATTGTTCGGATTATTCTTCGCAACACTGGACATCCGTCAGGACAGTTCGGTGCATGGTCCGCTGCTGGCTGCTATCGCTGAAACTACAGATGCATTGCCTGGTAATTATAAAGATCTTTCTGATGCAGAAAAGATTGAAAACCTGCTGAAAATAGCCGCTCCTGTAAATGGCTCTGTACTGAAAAATGATTTGCAGAAAGATACTCTGGCTACTATTGCAGCTGTGAAAACGATCCAGGAAGCGAATGGTGAATTTGGTTGTCACCGTTATATTATCAGTCACAGCACCAGTGCGCTCGATGTAATGGAAGTGTATGGACTGTTTTTACTGAGCGGTTGGAAGAAGGAAGAAATGAGTATTGATATTGTACCGCTGTTTGAAACAATAGATGATCTGCGGCAGGCAGGTGCTGTAATGCATTCACTGTACAATAATACCGCTTACAGACAGCATCTGCAACAACGGTCTAATAAACAAACAATCATGCTCGGCTTCTCGGATGGTACCAAAGATGGTGGTTACCTGATGGCGAACTGGAGCATCTATAAAGCGAAAGAAGAACTTACCCGCATCTCCAGGGAATATGGAATTAATGTTGTCTTCTTCGATGGCCGTGGGGGTCCTCCGGCAAGAGGTGGTGGAAAAACCCATCAGTTCTATGCATCTATGGGCCGTAATATTGCCAATGAAGAAATTCAACTTACCATACAGGGACAAACCATCAGCTCTAACTTTGGAACAGTTGATGCTGCTCAGTTTAATATTGAGCAATTGGTACATGCCGGTATTGCTAATGGCATCTTCGCTACCCGTGAAATAACATTTACAAAAGAGGAAGAAGAACTGTTGCAGTCACTGGCCGATGAAGGATTTACTTCCTTTAATAAACTGAAACAACATCCGGATTTCCTTGATTACCTGGATTATGCCAGCCCGCTGCGTTATTATGCAGAAACCAATATCGGCAGCCGTCCTTCTAAAAGAAATGCCGCTGCAAAACTGAATCTGAACGACCTGAGAGCAGTACCTTACGTTGGAGCATGGAGTCAGTTGAAGCAGAATGTACCCGGTTTTTTTGGCGTAGGTTCTGCACTGGAGGCAATGGATAAAGCAGGTAAGTGGGAGGCTGTGGTAGCATTACATAAGAACTCACTGTTTTTCCGTACCCTGCTGGATAACTGCCAGATGGCGATGAAGAAAAGTTATTTCCCTTTAACGGCATCTTATCGCAGACATCCCAAGTTTGGAGAGGTTTGGAATATGATCCATGATGAGTATGAACGTGCCTGTAAATATATTCTGTTGCTGACATCACAAACAGAACTGATGGCCGCCAGCCCGATAGACCAGTTATCCATACAAATGCGCGAACGTATCGTATTGCCACTGGTAACAATACAGCAGTATGCACTCGCTTGTATCCGTGAAATTAATGATAGTAAGGATAAGGGATTGAAAGAGACTTATGAGAAACTGGTAGTACGTTGTTCTTTCGGTATTATCAATGCCGCCAGGAACTCCGCATAATATAAAATCATACACTTATTAATAATCAGGGCATATCAGAATTATGGTATGCCCTTTTTTTATTCGCGCCCCTGGTGCACACGATGCCGCATTTGGCCTTTTTTTTTGTAATTTAACACTGCAGGAAGTTCGTTGTAATTTTATAACCCATACTATCCTCATTCTTTTCAAGGACGCGACTGCTAACCAAAATCGAAATTTATGCATTTAACAGCAAGGGAAACAGAGAAACTGTTATTATATCTGGCCGGTGAACTGGCGGAAAAACGAAGAGCAAGAGGTCTGAAACTGAATTATCCCGAAGCCATAGCACTCATCAGCAGTCATTTACAGGAAGGTGCCCGCGATGGCAAAACAGTGGCTCAGCTGATGCAATATGGCGCTACTATTCTAACCAGGGAAGATGTGATGGAAGGCGTACCGGAAATGATAGAAGAGATTCAGATAGAAGCTACTTTCCCCGATGGTTCAAAATTAGTTACCGTACATCATCCTATCAGATAAACAATCCATTATGATTCCCGGAGAATATTTTATCAACCCTGGCTCTATTGAAGCCAATACCGGCCGTAAAACTGTCCGGGTAACCGTAGTCAATACCGGCGACAGGCCCGTTCAGATTGGTTCCCACTGTCATTTCTTTGAAGTGAACCGGATGTTGTCATTTAACCGGGAAGCCGCTTTTGGCATGCGGCTGAATATTATGGCGGGTACTGCTGTTCGCTTTGAACCGGGAGAAGAAAAGAGCATCGACCTGGTAGCACTGGGTGGAGCAAGGCGTGCCTTTGGAATGAATAACCTGGTGAATGGAGATACAACAACTGAAGCTGCTTTGCAACAGGCAATGCAGAAAATCACCGATCAACAATTTAAACAATGAGCTTACAGATAAACAGGAACCGCTATGCGGCCATGTATGGTCCCACTACCGGCGATAAGATCCGTTTGGGTGATACAGACCTTATTATTGAAATAGAGCATGACCATACCGTATATGGCGATGAAGCCAAATTTGGCGGTGGCAAAACTATCCGGGATGGGATGTCACAATCCTCTACTGCTGTGAGAGATGAAGGAGTGCTGGATATGGTGATCACCAGTGTGATGATCATTGACCACTGGGGTATTGTAAAAGCAGATATTGGTATTAAGGATGGTAAAATAGTGCGGATAGGAAAAGCCGGTAATCCGGATACGATGGATGGTGTAGACCCGGATATGATTATTGGCGCCAGCACAGAGGTGCACGGTGGAGCGGGCCTGATTGCAACTGCCGGCGGTATCGATACGCATATTCATTTTATCAGCCCGCAGCAGATCACGCACGCATTACACAGCGGTATCACCACCATGATAGGAGGAGGTACCGGCCCTGCAGATGGAACTAATGCGACTACAGTAACACCGGGTAAGTGGTTCATCCGTAAAATGCTGGAAGCTGCAGATGCCTTTCCTATGAACCTTGGTTTCCTGGGCAAAGGGAATTGCGCTACCGAACCTCCTCTTTGGGAACAGATAGAAGCAGGTGCACTGGGGCTGAAAATTCATGAGGACTGGGGCTCTTCGCCTGCCGTAATCGATGCTGCTCTGAAAGCTGCTGATAAATATGATGTGCAGGTAGCTATTCACACAGATACGCTGAATGAATCCGGCTTCCTGGAAGATACCATCAACGCAATCAATGGCAGGGTAATCCATACTTACCATACAGAAGGCGCCGGTGGAGGTCATGCACCCGATATCATCAAAGCAGCTATGTATCCTAACATACTGCCATCATCTACTAATCCAACACGTCCTTATACGGTAAATACCATTGATGAGCACCTGGATATGCTGATGGTTTGTCACCATCTCGATAAAAGCGTACCGGAAGATGTGGCTTTCGCAGATTCCCGTATCAGGCCGGAAACTATTGCTGCGGAAGATATTCTGCACGATATGGGTGTTTTCAGCATGATGAGCTCCGACTCGCAGGCGATGGGACGGGTAGGAGAGGTGATAATCCGCACCTGGCAAACGGCAGATAAAATGAAAAAACAACGTGGTATGCTGGCTCCGGATGCTGATAATGACAACTTCCGCGTGAAACGTTATGTTGCCAAATACACCATCAATCCCGCAATTACACACGGGATTGCGGACTATGTGGGATCACTGGAATCCGGTAAACTGGCAGATCTGGTGCTATGGAAACCGGCCCTGTTTGGCGTTAAACCAGAGATGATCATTAAAGGGGGGATGATTATCTGTAGTCGAATGGGAGATCCGAATGCTTCCATCCCAACTCCACAACCAGTGATGTATCGTGAAATGTTCGGTGCCTTTGGGAAGGCATTACATAATACATGTGTTTCCTTTGTTTCCCAGGCTGCAATTGATAATGGTATTGCAAAGGAATATGGTTTACAGAAAATAGTATTACCGGTAAAAAACTGCCGTAACATCGGCAAAAAAGACCTCATACATAATAACAGCACTCCAGATATAAAAGTGAATCCTGAAACATATGAAGTGGCAGTAGATGGGAAAGTGATTACCTGCGAACCTGCTACTGTATTACCGTTGGCACAACGATATTTTTTGTTCTGAGATGACGCGGATAACTGAAAGATAACACATGACTGTTATAGAATCAATACAGGGAAATATACAGACTGTTCCGCTTCACAACCGGACAACAGATACCCTGTTGCTGGAATGGTTTGAAACCGGCAAGCGTGTATTGCGGCGGTCAACTGTGAATGGTCGCGAAATTGCCCTGCGTTTTCTGCGGGAAGCTCCTTTATTACAGGAAGGCGATATCCTGTATATGGATGAACATACAATCATTGCTGTTACTATTGCCCCGGCAACAGCTATTGTACTTACGCCTGCAACAATGGCTGATATGGCGGCTATCTGTTATGAAATCGGTAACAAACACCTGCCTTTATTTTTGCAGGGCAATCAGGTGTTGATTCCTTTTGAAGAACCGTTATTCCGCTGGTTAGAGGCACGTGGTTATGTGCCTGCTAAGGAAGAACGTACACTCTCGAATATGTTGCGGAGTAATGTCATGCCGCATAATCATACCTCAGGAAGTTCCTTGTTCAGTAAGATTCTGCAGCTCACGTCCAAATAGAAATATATGCAAACCTGGTTACCGCATCTGCTTCATCTTTCGGATCCTACCTTACCTGTTGGAGCTTATACACATTCTAACGGATTGGAAACA
This sequence comes from Chitinophaga sp. CF118, assembly GCF_900112615.1. Classification (GTDB taxonomy): domain Bacteria; phylum Bacteroidota; class Bacteroidia; order Chitinophagales; family Chitinophagaceae; genus Chitinophaga. Next base: position 74,556 of record NZ_FOMK01000010.1, read on the forward strand.
TATGTGCAGCAGGGACTGGTCAGCAATGGAAAACAGGCAACGGCGTATATCCGTAATATGCTGGAGCATAACCTGCCGTATAATGATGCTTTATTTGTTGTACTGGCATATAGAGTCGCAGAAGCAAACGATGTAGAACAGCTGATTTTACTTGACCAGGAATGTACTGCCCTGAAGGCCCCCCAGGAGTTAAGGGTGGCCAGTCAGAAGCTGGGCATACGACTGATCAAGTTACTTACACCTTTAACAGATCATGCATTTGGTAATGCTTATTCAACCGCTATCCGCAAAGGAATGGCAACCGGACATTACAGTCTGGTATATGGAGTGTACGCCTTTCTGTTAGGTGTCCCGTTGCAGGAAGCTTTAACTGCCTATTATTATAATGCAGCTACGGGAATGGTAACAAACTGTGTGAAGCTGGTACCACTCGGGCAACAGGAAGGACAGCAGATTCTTTTTGCACTGTTACCTTTACTACCACAACTGGCAGCGCAGACACTTACTATACCGAGACGGCTGGCAGGCCGTTGCAGTTTTGCATTTGATATCAGGAGCATGCAGCATGAGCGCCTGTATTCACGATTATATATGTCATAAACTATGGAACAGAGAACATACATAAAAATAGGTGTAGCCGGCCCCGTAGGAGCAGGTAAAACAGCATTGATAGAAAGGCTGTCCCGGCAAATGAGCGGACAGTATAGTCTGGCAGTTATCACCAATGATATTTATACAAAAGAAGATGCAGAGTTCCTTGTAAAGAATAGCCTGTTGCCGGCAGAACGGATTATTGGTGTAGAAACCGGTGGTTGTCCGCATACGGCTATCCGGGAAGATGCCAGCATGAACCTGGAAGCAGTGGAAGAGATGGCAACCCGTTTCCCGGATGTGGAGATCATCTTCATTGAAAGTGGAGGAGACAATCTGTCGGCTACCTTCAGTCCTGATCTGGCAGACGTAACCATCTTCGTGATTGATGTAGCAGAAGGCGACAAGATTCCCCGTAAGGGAGGGCCGGGTATTACCCGTTCAGACCTGCTGGTAATCAATAAAATAGACCTTGCACCCTATGTGAATGCCAACCTTGAAGTGATGGAACACGATGCCCGGAAAATGCGGCAGGGGAGGCCCTTTGTATTTACCAATATGATGAACCTTCATGGATTGGATGCAGTAATTGGCTGGATCAGAAAAGATGCATTACTGGAAACGGTGGAGGAGCCAGCCCTGTTAAAATGATCAGTGAACTACAAATAAAGGCCGGCTGCCGGAATGAAACGACCTTTTTAAAGCATAGTTATTTTACCAGGCCATTCAAACTGGCAGATGTCAGTGAAAAGGGAGCAACTGTATTGCACCTGGTAATGATGAGTGCTTCGCCGGGCATCCTGGATGGAGATGACTATGAGATTACGGTGGAGCTGGCAGAAGGCACACATGTGCACCTGTACACACAATCTTATCAACGGATCTTTAACATGCAGAAGGGCGCAAAACAGCAGATCAGGATAGATATGGGTGCTGGCAGCAGCTTCTGCTATTTGCCACATCCTTCAGTTCCGCATGAGCAGTCCGTTTTTGAAGGATACAATCGGATTAACCTGGGAATGGATTGCCGCCTGATATGGGGAGAGATCATTACCTGTGGACGTAAGCTGAGTGGAGAAGTATTCCGTTGCCGTCTTTTCCAGAGTATTACAGAGGTATACCGGGAAGAAAAGTTGTTATTTAAAGATGTAACGGTTTTGCAACCGCAACAGATCCCTGCAGATGTGACAGGACAATGGGAACAGTATACACACCAGGCAGCATTATACTGGCATGATGAATCCAGGGATATGACTGCTATGGCAGATATTATCAATGATCTGCTCTCTCATGAGAAAGATATCGCCGGAGGTGTATCGCAGACTGCTTCAGGTGCATTGTTACTACGCATTCTGGGGCAGGGGGGAGAGCAGTTGTATAATATCTTTAAAATGGTAGCGAGATTGGCAGAAGAAGAAAGGATGTTATAGATCATAAAACAAAAGGTCTTTAAAAAAGGTGCAGCAGCAAAAGAGACCTGTTTTAGGATGAAAGCTGTAAATGAATGTTATATGAACACCGAATTGCAGATGTTATTATTTACGGCAGTTACCATCAGTTGTTTACACACTGTAACCGGGCCGGATCATTATATCCCGTTCATCGCATTGAGCAGGGCGAGGGACTGGACTGCAACCAGAACCGTGATGTGGACGCTGCTCTGCGGACTGGCGCACGTGGGAAGTTCTATACTGCTGGGGATTCTGGGCATAGGTATGGGATGGTCTTTGTCCAGGATTGGCGGACTGGAAAACCTCAGAGGAGGGATTGCTGGTTGGGCTTTACTCTCTTTCGGTCTTCTCTATACGGTCTGGGGGATCAAAAGAGCCTGGCAGAATAAAGCGCACAGACACTTTGACATCTATGACGACGGCAATATTTATGTATACGAACACCAGCACGGGGATGTTGTTTATCCACAGGAAAGAAGGAAGGTAACACCCTGGATTATGCTGCTCATCTTTGGTCTTGGTCCCTGTGAACCATTGATTCCTCTGCTTACTTATCCTGCTGCCCGGCATTCTGCATATGGCATGGTAATGCTGGTGGTTATTTTTACCATTTTTACCCTGCTAACTATGATTGTGATGGTATTATTGGGATATTATGGGTTTTCTTTTTTAAGAACCAGCCGCCTTGAAAAGTATGTTCATGCGCTGGGAGGCTTTACCATCTTTATTTGCGGGGTCGGGATGGTGTTTTTGGAATGGTAATAGAATTGCCATATAAAAAGTAGTGTTTCCCATTTTCAACATCTTTCCTAATTTTACATTTATTCTTAAGGCACTTACACGATAATTTATGGCACAAAGCGTATTCGATTTTGGCATGATTGGCTTGGGCGTAATGGGACGTAACCTGTTGCTAAACATGGCTGATCATGGTTTTTCCGTTATTGGGTTTGATAAAGATACTACCAAGACCGGGGCCCTCGAATCGGCGGCATCACCGGGCACTACTGTAAAAGGTGTGGCGGAACTTGCAACAATGGTCCAGTTACTGCAAAGTCCGCGAAAGCTGATGATGCTTGTACCTGCCGGGAAGCCTGTGGATGATGTGATTGAATCCCTGATCCCGTTGCTGGAAAAGGGCGATGTAGTGATCGACGGTGGTAATTCCCATTATACAGATACCGTACGACGGGTTAAATATCTGCGCGAGAAAGGCATTCACTTTATGGGGATGGGTGTATCTGGCGGTGAAAGCGGTGCCCGCAGAGGCCCAAGCATCATGCCAGGTGGCGACAAGGCGGCTTACGAGAAAGTAAAGCCAATGCTGGAAGCCATTTCTGCCAAGGTAGATAATACGCCCTGCGTAGCCTATCTGGGAACAGAAGGTGCCGGTCATTATGTGAAGATGGTGCATAACGGTATTGAATATTCTATAATGCAGCTGATCAGCGAAGCCTATGCATTGCTGAAACATGGCGGCCTGGATAACGATCAGTTACATCAGACATTCAAAACCTGGAATGAAGGTGCACTGCAATCTTTCCTGGTAGAGATCACTGCTGATATCTTCCTTCAGAAAGACGACAAAACTTCTGCACGTCTGGTAGATGTGATCTCTGATAAAGCAGGATCTAAAGGTACCGGTAAATGGACCTCCCAGGATGCGATGGAATTACCATCTGCAATACCGGTAATTGATACCGCTGTAGCAATGCGTACCTTATCTGCATATAAAGACGAACGCGTAGAGGCAGCTAAAATATACAGCGCACCTGCTGCTGCATTTAACACACCAGCAGAAACCTGGATCAAACAGATCCATGATGCTTTATACTTTGGTGTAATCATCAGTTATGCACAGGGACTGGCGATGCTGCATCAGGCATCTAAAGAACTGGCAATGGAGATTCCTTTACCTGAAGTAGTGAAGGTATGGAGAGGTGGATGTATCATCCGTTCTACCTTACTGGAAGTATATATGAAAGCTTACAAGGCATCTCCGGATCTGCCAAATATCTTATTGAACAAAGAAGTAGCAACTTTAATAGAGAATGCACTCACCAATACCCGTTCAGTGGTAGCACAGGCTGCACAGAGTGGTATTGCTGCTGCAGGGATCATGTCTGCACTGGGGTATTTCGACGCCTATCGTACAGAACGTATGCCTACCAATCTGGTACAGGCACAACGTGACTACTTTGGTGCACATACTTATCAGCGTACAGATCTTCCAGGCAGTTTCCATACAGTATGGGGTGAGTAGGATAGGGTAATGTTAAAAAGACAGTCATGACAAATCACAAACGTCCGCCAGCTTCGATCCTATTTATTTTTGGTGGCAGCGGCGACCTGAATTACAGAAAACTCACACCGGCATTATATAATCTCTTTCTGGATGATTATATGCCTGAACAATTTGAAATTGCTGGTATAGGACGTAGCGCCTATACAATTGATGCATACCATGAGCATTTACAGGATGGGATCAGTAAATTTTCCCGTCGTAAAGGAGAACAGAACGGGCACTGGAAAGATTTCAGTCAGCATGTTACTTACCTGCAAATGGATGCAGAAGATCAGGCGGCATATAGTGCCATCACCGATCTTGTAAAATCAAAGGAAACAGAATGGGGTACACATCCTAATGTGATTTTTTACCTGGCAGTAGCGCCGCAACTGGTGCCAGCCATTGCCACGAAACTGGGCAGCCTGAATCTGTGCAGCGATAAATGCTCTACCCGTATAGTAATAGAAAAACCATTCGGTCATGACCTGCAAAGCGCACATGATCTGAATACCCTCCTGGGCCGTATGTTCTCTGAAGAACAGATCTATCGTATAGATCACTATCTGGGTAAAGAAACCGTACAGAACATCATTGCACTGCGTTTCGCAAACGCTATGTTTGAACCGGTATGGAACCGTAACTATATCGATCACATACAGATTACAGCATCTGAAACCGTAGGGCTGGAAGGCCGTGGCGGATATTATGAGAAATCAGGTGCCCTCAGGGATATGGTACAGAACCATATCCTGCAGATCCTTTGTATGATAGCTATGGAAGCTCCGGTATCTTTCGATGCAAATGAGATCCGTAATAAAAAAGTAGATGTACTGAATGCGATCCGTCCTTTTGCAAAAGACAAGGTGCACGAGAATGCCGTACGCGGACAATACTCTAAAGGATGGAGACAAGGCAAGGAAGTTCCTGGTTACAGGGAAGAAAAGGGAGTAGATCCTTCATCTGCTACTGATACCTATGCGGCAGTTAAGTTCTATATCGACAACTGGCGCTGGCAGGGTGTTCCCATCTATGTACGCACAGGTAAACATCTTCACCAGAAAGCAACCAACATCACGCTGCAGTTCAGACAGGCACCGCATTATGCATTCCCTGTAGAATCTGCGGAGACATGGCGCCCCAACCGTCTTACCATCAGCATACAGCCCGAAATGGATATCCGTATGCGTTTCCAGGCTAAACGTCCTGGTCAGAGTATGACGCTGGAGCCGGTAGAAATGGTGTTTAACTTCGATCACCAATATGGTGATGATCATGCTCCTGAGGCGTATGAAACACTATTGCTGGATGTAATGGAGGGCGATGCTACACTTTTCATGCGTGCAGACCAGGTAGAAGCTGCCTGGAAAGTAATTATGCCTATCCTGGAAACATGGGAAACCCGTACGCCGGTAGATTTTCCTAATTATGCACCAGATTCATGGGGTCCCGAAGATGCAGATGCAATGATCGCAAGGGATGGCCATAGCTGGACAAATCTGCCGAAATAAATAACTTATGGAATTACACATAGCCCAAAATACGCAGGAGCTTAGCGAGAACCTGGCCGCCTGGATTAGTAATTATATCCAGGAAGTATTGCAGGACCAACCCATTTTTACACTGGTACTTTCCGGTGGTAATACGCCAAAGCAACTTTTCGCATTGTTGGCAAAGGAGCCTTATAAAATCATGATCCCCTGGGAAAGGATTCATTTCTTCTGGGGAGATGAACGGGCAGTACCTTTCGAAGATGAGCGGAACAACGCCCGGATGGCATATGAAACATTGCTGGATGTGGTAGATATTCCGGAACAGAATATCCATGTAATGCGCACAGATATTCCTCCGGAAGAATCAGCTGAAGCATATGAGAAAATTCTGCGTAATTACTTTAAGGATGGTGAAACCACTTTCGACCTTGTGTTATTAGGTATGGGTGATGACGGGCATACCCTTTCATTGTTTCCCGGTACACCTATAGTACATGAAGAGGTAGCTTGGGTAAAATCATTCTTCCTGTCAGCACAGGATATGTATCGTATTACGCTGACTGCACCGGTCGTGAATCAGGCGGCATGTGTAATATTTATGACTACCGGTACGGGTAAATCGCTTACACTGAAGAATGTAATCGAAGGCACCTTTAATCCCGATAAATTCCCTTCACAGTTGATAAGACCTGAAGATGGAGAATTGCACTGGTTTGTAGATGAAGCCGCTGCTGGTGCACTGGAAATGTAACAGTTAATATAATTAACAGGGCCAGATGATCGCATAAACGAAATTCAGGGCCATGAATAAAAAAGCCTGTATCGTACTTATGATACAGGCTTTTTTTATTGAAAGGCTATTTCAAATAATTGTAAAACTATTGGGGGTAATCATTATTGTCAGATAATGGCATACTTATCCCATACTTATTCCATACCTATCCTCATCCTATACCTATCTTATACTTGTCAGTGTAAATCCAGATACTTACCATCTATCACTACTTACTGATTCTATCACATTGTCATTTAATAAGGCTCCTACGGGAGTCCCGGGATAAATCTCTTCAAAGCTGCGTACCTGGTTCATAAATACCCGTCGTGAAATATGACTACGGGTAATTTGGTGAGGATCTGTTAGTCCGGCAGCAGCCGTCAGCTCAATTGCGCTTTCTACAGTATCCCTGTGGTAGTTAGCCACACGGTGTTTTTTATCTTCTACTACCAGTCCGGCCATCAGCCATTTATCCTGTGTGGCTACGCCGGTAGGGCAGCGGTTTGTATTACATACCAATGCCTGGATACAGCCTAAAGCCATCATCATGGCACGGGCACTATTACAGGTATCTGCACCTAACGCCATTGCCCGGAGGATATGATAGCCGGTAAGCACTTTGCCGGAAGCAATCAGTTTTACTTTATGACGGATGTTGTATCCTTTGAGCGTATCATGTACAAATGCCAGAGCATCCATCAGTGGCATTCCTACAGAGTTGGAAAACTCAGGAGGTGCAGCACCTGTACCCCCTTCTCCGCCATCGATGGTAATAAAGTCGGGGTAACAGCCGGTTTCCAGCATCGCTTTGCAGATAGCATGAAATTCCGGTTTCTGGCCAATGCATAACTTAAAGCCTACCGGTTTACCACCACTCAGCTTACGCAGCTGACTGATGAATGTCACCATCTGGCGGGGCGTATTGAATGCCGTATGATAAGGAGGAGAGGCAACTGTTGTATTCGGTTTTACATGCCTTATTGCAGCAATTTCCGGTGTATTTTTAGAAGCAGGTAAAATACCCCCATGACCGGGTTTTGCACCCTGGGATATTTTCAGCTCGATCATTTTTATCTGTGGAAGAGCGCTCTTCTCCGCAAACAGTTTCTCGTCAAAGTTCCCTTCCTCATTACGACATCCAAAGTAACCAGTACCTATCTGCCAGATAATATCTCCTCCCTGATTCAGGTGGTGTTCACTGATCCCGCCTTCGCCGGTATTATGCGCAAAGCCTCCTATTTTAGCTCCTCCATTCAATGCTTCTACCGCATTGGAACTGAGTGAGCCATAACTCATGGCAGATACATTCAGGATACTCGCAGAATAGGGCTGTGTACATTCATCACCCCCAAAAAGCACCCGGGGATCTTTATTCATCTTATCGAAAGAGCGGGGTTGGATGGAATGTGCCATCCACTCATACCCTTCCGCATATACATTGAACTGGGTACCAAACGGCTGAGAGTTCAGCTCTCTTTTAGCACGCTGGTAAATAGTGGAGCGGTCTACCCGGTTTATAGGGCTGCCGTCAATATCACTTTCAACGAAGTACTGGTAGATTTTTGGGCGGATATCTTCCATGAAATAACGCAAACGTCCCACAATAGGATAATTGCGCATGATAGCATGTTTCTTCTGTGAAATATCTATCAATCCCATGATAATGAGTGGTATTATCAATACCAGCAACCAATATGTCCAAGGAAAAAAATAACCTAGTGCCGCAATTAGAGCCACACTGCCAAACGAAAATGCAATAAATCCCTTCATATATAGATCCCTTTTGATAAATAAAGATAGGGAAAATCAAAAAAGGGAACACTTTCTCTTATATCCGGGGTAAGATCCCCTTTGTGGGTAAAATTCATGATTGCGCAACTCCTTAAATGGGCCATAATTGAGGAAAAACCTGGCCGATACCTGTTTGTTTTGCAACAGTATAACATTATCTTACGTGCAGCTAATATAGTTCACTTATGAATCTTCGCCATTTGCTTTTAGTATGTGGTCTGCTTTCTGTTGTTCTTGCACCAGTTTTTGCGCAGGCACCTTTTGATGCTTCCCGTTTAAAAGTATCCTGGGAGGTAGTAGAAAACCACCACCAGGGGAAAGACGAGTTCCTCTCCATATATACGATTGTGAATACCGGTAAGACACCATTACCCGCACAAGGCTGGCAGTTGTATTTCAACTTTGTACGATTCCTTAAACCCGGTGTTACTACCGGAGGAGTGAGTGCCTCACACATAAACGGAGATCTGTATAAACTAACGCCTACAGCAGAGAGCAAAGGCATAGCACCCGGCGATTCCCTGCGGATAGAACTGGTAGCAGAAGCCTGGGCAGTGAACTTCACAGATGCACCAGATGGTTTGTTCCTGGTATGGAATAATGATCCGGCTAAAGGGTATGCTATCAGGGATTATAGTATTCGTCCGTCCACACAGCCAAAACAATATCTGCGTTTTCCTGGAGATAAAACACCATTGCTTACCGCAGTAGATATCTATAAACAAAATAAGAATATTCCTGATATTCCGGCCGCAAAGCTACCACTGGTGTTCCCTACTCCACAGGAAGAGGTAACAGGAACGGGTATATATGTACTGGATGCCGGTGTACCTATTTATTGCAGCCCTTCATTTACAAGAGAAGCGGCTTATCTGTCAGGAGAGCTGGGGGCTATCCTGGAAAAGAGTCCGGCAGTAAGCCCGCTTAGTTCCGGTGGTAAAGGTATTGGATTGTTTACCGATAGTACACTTGCTCCTGAAGCATATACTTTAGAGGTAACAGCAAGTGGTATTATGATCCGGGCGGCAGATGGCGCAGGCATCTTTAACGGGATTCAATCGCTTAAAACCCTGATCCCGCCAGCGTCATGGGCTGGTAAGCAGAAATCAGTCAGCATACCTGTTGTTACAGTGAAAGATGCACCTCGCTATAGCTACCGTGCATTTATGCTGGATGTGGCGCGTAACTTTCACAGCAAGCGTGATGTGTTGAGGGTACTGGAAGTAATGTCTTTATACAAACTGAATGTATTGCATTTTCATCTCACAGATGATGAGGGCTGGAGACTGGAAATACCTTCTCTTCCTGAGCTGACAGCAGTTGGCGGGCATCGCGGATTTGATAAAGATGAAAAGAAATCATTACAACCGGCATATGGTTCCGGTCCAGATGTAGCAGATACAGCAGGTAGTGGTTTCTATACACGCAAAGATTTCATTGAAATCCTGCAGTATGCAACGGCAAGGCATATACGCGTGATTCCTGAAATAGAAACACCCGGTCATGCCCGTGCCGCAGTTAAAGCAATGGAAGCGCGTTACGATCAGTTGATGAAAGAAGGGCACCGTGAAAAAGCAGAAGAATATCTGTTAACAGATCTGGAAGATAAGTCCGAATACCATTCTGTACAGAACTGGAACGATAATGTGATCAACGTAGCATTGCCAGCTGTATATCATTTCCTTGATAAAGTAGTAGAAGAGGTACAATCCATGTATAAAGATGCGGGAGCGCCGCTTGAGTATGTACATATGGGGGGAGATGAAGTACCCGGTGGCGTATGGGAAAAGTCGCCGGTAGTAAAAGCGCTCATGGCAAAGGATAATCGCATTAAGAGTACTAATGATCTCTGGTATTACTATTATGGCAAAGTATACTCCCTGCTGAATGCAAGAGGACTGAAACTGTATGGATGGGAAGAGATGGGCATGCGTAAAACAACATTGGATGGCAAGCCATATAATATCCCTAATCCTGATTTCAGTAATGGCGGTTTTATGCTGGATGTATGGAATAACACGATGGGTGGCGGATCAGAAGATCTTGCTTACAGGCTGGCAAATGCGAACTACAAAGTGGTATTTTCCGGTGTAAGTAACCTGTATTTTGATATGGCTTATCAGAAAGTATTTGATGAACCAGGGTTCTACTGGGGCGGTTTTGTGGATATAGATAAGCCCTTCTATTTAATTCCGGAAGATTATTACAAGAACTCAAAAGTAGATGCATTGGACAACCCGTTGAGCCCGGATCTGTTCAAAGGAAAAGATCGCTTAACAGCATATGGCGCTGCTAACATTACGGGTATCCAGGGGTTACTGTGGAGTGAAACTGTAAAGAATTCTGCACGTATGGAATATATGCTGCTTCCCAAGTTATTGTCACTGGCGGAACGTGCCTGGGCTAAAAATCCTGAGTGGGCAATAGAAAAGGACAATGCAAAGAGCGACGCACTATATGAGAAGGCATGGGGTACATTTGCCAATGTACTGGGCAAACGTGAGCTGGTAAGGCTGGATCATTATAACGGCGGTTATCAGTACCGTATACCTACAGTAGGAGCTTCTGTAGTACAAGGTGCTGTTACGGCCAATTTGCAATTACCAGGACTTGCTATCAGATATACTACAGATGGTAAAGTACCTGATGCTAAAAGTAAGTTGTACACAACTCCGGTTACTGAGAAAGGGACTATCAGTTTTAAAGTATTTGATACCCGCGGGCGGAGTAGCAGGACTGTTACTGTAGTGAATAAATAGTTATTTCGATTAAATCACTATTATCTTGGTGAAAATGCAAACTCAATAAGCAATAACAGGCAATCCCATCTGGATAAAAAGTGAAGTGTCTCTTTTGGGGGCACTTCACTTTTTATTTATAATCAGGAAAATAAGAACTGGTTAAAAAGGTGGTACTCTTTTTAATAGCCTTAAAGATTTAATGAGGGAAATTCCCTTACTTATATTAAATTTGCCTTATAATTGAGATCACACTCATTTCCCGCCTGAACCTACTACGCATCCCTGCTCTTTAAAACCGATATATATGTCAAAGATTATGATAGCTGTAGATTTTAGCAGCTATTCCACCAGCGTTGTTGCTGCCGGTATGGAACTGGCAAAGAGTACAAAGTCGTCAGTAGTATTACTTTCTATTCTGGACAAAGTGGGAGAACTGATTCCTTCAATAGAAGGAGGATCTGCCTCTTCAGAAGAATGGGAGAACCGTGTGCAGGATGTGGCAACACGCCTGAGTGTTATTGCGGAATCGTACGATGATATATCCGTAAGCGTTAGTGCTATTATAGGGGATCCGAAAAAAGATATCCTTGAACAGACTATAGAACAGGATATCCAAACACTTGTAGTGGGTACACACGGGCGTACCGGGCTAGACCATTTACTGGTTGGCAGCACAGCGGAATTTGTGATCCGCCATTCCACTATACCTGTGTTGGTAGTTCCTTACAAACAAACAAAACATTAAAATTCACTTAAACTACTGGAGCTGATCCTTATTCGCCACAACTTACATGTAAATTTGTGTGTTGATGTTATAAGCATTTAACAACAAAATCGTACCTGTAATGCCATTGTTGGATAAGTTTAAATTAGGCCCGTTATTGCACAAGTTGCATTGGAAAGAGTTATTGTCTGTATTATTCATATTACTGGCTATTTACTTTTTCCGGCAGCAGCGGCATGAGTTGATGTCATTGATGCCAGCTATTGAACGGGCGAATCGTTTTTGGGTAATCTCAGGTATATCGCTGACCGGTGCATATATTTTGTTGCAGGCATTGATGTACAGTTATAGCTTCAAATCTATTGGTAGTAAATTAGATATAGAACGCTGCACTGATTTATTCCTGAAACGTAATCTGCTTAGTATCTTTTTACCCGCAGGTGGAGTGAGTTCTCTTGCCTACTTACCGCAGAGCCTTCGCCGCAGTCATATCAGCAAACAGCAGATTCACCAGGCATCCGGTATTTACGGTTTTACCGGCATATTCTCTGTATTCCTTGTTGGGATTCCGGTAGTAGGATATGCGATTCTGCATGATGAGTCTATGTTGGATGCAGTTGGCGGTTTGTTAGGTATTTGCCTCGTATTGGGACTTACGGTATGGATAGTACGTTCTTTCCAGATTAGAGGATATGCGTATAACCTGTTGCTTAAATATTTTCCAAAGGCGATTGTGCATGTAGATGGAATCTTTGCATTTAACCTGCATGGCTCTTCTTTTGCAAAAACGGTACTGGTGTCTGCCGGTATTGAGATCGTCGGAATTTCCCATCTGTATATCAGTATGCTGGCAACGGGTGTTACTCCTTCCCTGGAAGCTGCCTGTGTGGGATATATTGTTGCCACCATTTTCCTGATAATATCTCCTTTTCTCCGTGGATTGGGTGCTATAGAACTCTCGTTGGCATATTTGCTCACAAACTACGGATATACCACTTTACAGGCACTTGAAATCACATTGCTCTACCGTTTGTTTGAATTCTGGTTACCTCTCCTGGGTGGCATATTTGCTTTTGTGCTAAAAGGTAGACACCTGGTATTAAGACTGCTGCCTCCTGTGCTCATCTTCCTGCTCGGAATGGTAAATATCTTTTCTGTATTAACTCCTCCGCTGGCAAACCGTGTAACGGTGCTGAAAGCCTATATTCCCGGCGACAGTATCCATGCTTCTAATTTACTGGTCATATTCCTGGGGCTGGTATTGCTGGTAACGGCTACTTTCCTTTTCAGGGGATTACGGAGCGCATGGATTGTCGCATTATCTGTATCGGTACTTTCTGCCTTCGGACATATCAGTAAAGCATTGGACTATGAAGAGGCTATCCTGGCATTACTGACCAGCCTGATTCTGCTTATCACTGCCCGTCAGTATCGTGTAAAGAGTAACCGGCAATTGGTCAATATCGGGGTGGCTACGGCGGTGGCTACATTACTGGTGGTATTGATTTTCGGTACTATTGGGTTCTACTTCCTGAACGTCCGGCATTTTGGGATGGAATTTACCTGGATCCGTTCCCTACGGGCATCATTTCATGGTTTCCTGTTACTGGAAGATGATGGGTTACATCCTGTAACCCGTTTCGGCAGAGAGTTTTTAAGTGCCATACGTGTACTGGGGGTAGGCGCCTGGGCTTTTTTGTTCTATACCATTATCCGGCCTTATCTTCCTGTAGGAAAGCAAACAAATGCCGCGCTTGAAAAGGCACATTTCTATCTGAGTCAATACGGTAATTCTGCGATGGATCATTTTAAAGTAGCGGATGACAAGTTGTTATTTGTTTCAGAGTATAACCAGGGATTCATAGCTTATCGTGTAGCCAGTAGCTTCGCTATTGTATTGGAAGAGCCGGTTTGTGCGGAGGAAACCAAATTGCCTCTGTTACAGGAATTTGAGGCACAATGCCGCAAGATGGGGCTACGTCCCGCCTTTTACAGAGTAGATGAGCAAAGTATGTATTACTTCGAACATCTCAGAAAGAAAAAGTTGCTGATCGGGCAGGAGGGTATCATGGATGTGACCACATTTACGCTCAGCGGAAAGGATAAGAAGTCAATGCGTAACGGATTAAATAGTCTTGCTGCCAAAGGATATATCACTACCATGCACCATGCCCCGTTAACGGAAGAACTGGTACAGGAATTGAAAGAAGTATCAGATGAATGGTTGGAACAATATGATGTAAAGGAGCTAACTTTTTCACAAGGGTTGTTTGACGCAGACACTATTATGGAGCAGGATGTGATCACCATCACAGATGCAAATGGGCAGATTGCCGCTTTTCTGAATATCATTCCGGATTATGCACCTGGTGAATGTACCTATGATCTGATCAGGAAGCGAACGGACGCACCTGGTGGATGTATGGATGCATTGATTATCGCATTGATCCAGGATGCAAAGGATAAGGGTCTGCAATACCTGAACCTGGGGCTTGTACCTATGTCTGGAATAGAGCAGCCGCAAAATACAGCAGAACAGGTTGTGAAATTTGCCTATGAGAAAATAAAAGCATTCCGTCATTATCATGGATTACGGGAGTTTAAAGAAAAGTATGCTACTGAGTGGGCAAATAAATACCTGGTATACGAACATGACTTTGATCTTATCCAGTTGCCGGCAGCGTTAAGTAAGGTAATGAAAACGTAAAAGCGTAAACAGTGAACAATATGGGAAAAGGAAGGTATTCTCTTTTGATAGGATGCATGCTATTACTGGCAGCGGGAATCGTCAAAGCACAGACGGATATCAGCAAACTACCGGTAACGGTGAAGGTGCCTGCGAATGTTAGTGCAGAACATCCTATCGTATTTTTCATTACAGGAGATGGGGGAATGAAAAAGTTTTCTGCGGATATGGTAAACATTTTTGCCGGCCGGGGATATCCCGTTATAGGGTTAAATACGTTAAAATATTTCTGGAATAAAAAGAGCCCGCAGCAGGCTGCAGCAGACGTTTCTGCCCTGTTACAATATTATTCATCGCAGTGGAATAATCATGCCTTTATACTGGTTGGTTATTCTATGGGAGCAGATGTGTTGCCGTTCATTTATCAGCATCTGTCTGCAGTATTCCAGTCTCAGACACAACATCTGGTATTCATGTCACCTTCTGCAAGTACCGATATGGTAGTGCATATCTCCGATATGCTGGGTAAAACATCCACACCTGGCAGCATGAGTGTACCTGGTGCTATGAACAGTATTACGGGTAAGCCATTGTTATTGGTATTCGGGCAGGATGAAAAAGACTTTGATTTAAAATCTCTCACTATTAGTAATTACCACCAGATTGTATTACCCGGAGGGCATCACTACAATGAAGATGCGCAGAGTGTAGTGCAGCAAATACTCACACATTTATACTCAAAGACTACTCAGGGACACTAATTACTTTAACGGTGAATTAACAAGGGATTTCCGGTTGCATACAACTTATAGCGCTATTTAGCAGCTAACAATAGATGATTATTTCCTAATGTATTTTAGGTCATTAACAATTTATTAACCAATTTCTGCGCGCTGTAATGTAACATTACAACGTCGTACGGAACCCTATTCCGGTATCTACCGGGAAGGAATTTTTAATACGACTGAAGGTTACAATTTATTCAACTATTATGGATAAAAATAAAATACAAACTATAACATCTATAAGTGGCCATTTGTTCGCAGAGGTTGCTGTAGACAAGACTTTTAATGGTTGGTTTTTGATGAAAACTCCTCAGGTTTCAACCAGGGGAGTTTCTTTTTTTTCTAAAGCCACACGCTTTAAAAAACAAGTAGGCTGCGGCAAAGTAGCAGTAGAATTCTTTAGCTTGCAGACAGGTTATCCTGTATGCGGATTTTGCTTCGAACTAATACCCTCGAAATATATATTTATGGAAAATGCGCTTATGAATACCCGTAACGGTAGCCCTAATTTATTTTTAATCAGTAATGAAAAAGACACTATGCACACAATGTTACTCACATAAATCAGCATGGAGATAACCCATTGGAGATTAGGAAAAGTTGACTCACTATTTCAAATTCGTACATTGTAAACCCCGTATGCCAGCATGCCTAAACGTTATTTTGAAAGACTGCAGACCATTGATTACTTAATTAGAATCAAAGGCACAGGAAAGCCCGCCCATCTTGCCAAAAGATTGCGTATTTCCGAAAGAACATTATTTGAATTTTTAAAAATGATGAAAGAACTAGGAGCGCCTATAGCATACGACCGCTATAAAGAAAGCTATTATTACTCGGAAAAGGGCGGCTTTAATATCCGCTTTGTAAAGAACCTGGCATTAGTAATAAATCTATTAATGCTATCTGTTAGCTTTTGATCGCACTTCTCTTTAAGATTATTTATCCATCTGCATGCAGACTCGTAATATGCAGTGGATTCCCTTTGCCTGGGCGGAGTATGACTGCGGAGTATTCACTTCGCAGTTAACTCTGTATTAACTATTGCATTAACCCTTGATTAACTCCTGAAGAGATAAAGCTCTTTACCTTTCATTTTTGATCAAATGAAATTTGTTTTGCAACAGCAGCAGGCAATTCCCTCACTTGTTAATTACTAAAATGCGAGCCTTTTAAAAGATATTTTCAAGAAACTTTTTCTCATAAGACGGTTTAGATTTCATAAGCTTCATACGCAGGTTTCTATCCAGTTACCTGCTGATTTTTTTTAGCGGCAAGCATCTTGTAAAATACCAAACCATTTAAAAAACTTACGATTATGCAGAGCTTAACTACGTTTCACACTTCCTGGGAAGGGCAGCTATCAAAAATTTCATTGGACGAATTAATGTTTGTTGAAATGATGGAAGACTGCTGTGTATTCCACCTGGAAGATTCCCGTGTAATGGCAGAAGAAAGTGCAGAGAAAATAATGTCTTATCTGCCGGAGGACCGTTTTCTCCCTGTGCGTCACAAATACATGATTAATCGCAGTTATATCACTGATATTAATGACGATTATGTGTATGTTGGTTCCTTAAGAATTGCTCTTAAATAAGTAAGGAATAAGTACTCAATAATGTCAAAATATTATTATAAATTAAAAGACCCTTGCCACTTTTTAGTGGTAAGGGCCTTGCTATTCACATGACAATCATTAACAACCGTCACGGCTTAACTATTGGAAAAGGTCGCCGTAACAAAAAAATCTTTTGATAATCAACTGTTATTGCTGATAAAGATATCAAATTT
Source organism: Chitinophaga sp. CF118 (assembly GCF_900112615.1). Classification (GTDB taxonomy): domain Bacteria; phylum Bacteroidota; class Bacteroidia; order Chitinophagales; family Chitinophagaceae; genus Chitinophaga. The sequence goes on from NZ_FOMK01000010.1 coordinate 91,668, forward strand.
AGAGATAATGTTTTAATTCCATAGTTAACCGATTGTTAAGACCCTCCTTTTTTTCGCATGCTTATTTCTTAAATTCTGATATTATTTTCCCATCCCGTCTTTCAATATTTTCTTCCCTTTCAAATTGTTTCTCTTTCAGCAAATAAAAATTCACTATTATTTCCGTTCTTTGCTACAGAATTGTCTAAATTGTTTCCCCCATTACAACCTGATTCTGAACACAACTATTTTCTTCCTTTTTAGTTATTTATAATATTCAACAAATTGTTTATTAGTATTTACTGAAAAACCATATACTTATCCGATTGACTACTGCTTGTATTTGTATCAAATTTGTTTCTGTATGGGAGACCTTATTATCTGATCAGTTTGTTCACTATCGCCATACTATAAAACGGACACTGGCAGTTCCGATATAAGGTTTTGAAACATATACAAACCCAAAAAGAACGATATGAAAAATGTGCGGCGTAACAACGCAGGTCTGCCCGGCAGAAATGATGCAGTTGAGGCAGACGGGGAACATGGCGACACCCATTTATTGGTACAGCAGCTGGCAAAAGAGATATGCAACATTGTATTTATGGATATTGATATTCCCGGGCTGGTACCTGCCGAAATAGCAAATATCTTAAAAGCAGCTTATCCCGAAATGAATGTTGTATTATTTACACTACGTGGGAATGAGAGTTCCTCAGAGCAGGTGATCCCCAAACCAATTACCTTTTCTCCCCCGGCTTCTATCACGGATTTTATTGCAAAAATATATGAGGCTACCCTGCAAACAAATACAGTGGCCATACAAAAAGTACTGACCTTCTTTAACCGGGAGGGTACCAGTCAACCGGATCCCTATGGATTGTCTTCCCGGGAACTGCAGGTGCTGGATTGCCTTGTGGATGGCGATACTTACAAGAAAATAGCAGAACACTGCCATATCAGTGTTGGCACCGTACGCTCTCATATCATGAATATTTATCGTAAACTGAATGTTAACTCCCGTTCCGGAGCTATTGTAAAAGCTATACAGGAACGATTGATCGGGAATTAAAACCGGCGTAACTTTTTATATCTCTTATGGTTATATAAAAAGAACTTATTACTTTGCAACCCTGTCCATTTGTCTGCCTAAGCTGCTTTAACTAATGAAGCTCCAGTTTCCTATGAATTGTTAGTCCATTTTCCCCTATTTCCTTGCTTATTTGTTTTAACCATGATGTAACATTATTCTTACTCAGCCACCTGCCCATAGTAGCTATTGAATTTGATAACTCAGAGAAAAAAAATCGTTATGAGAGTCGCTTCTACAAAAAAAAGTGCCATCCTATTATTATTGGTATTGTATTTCACTATTCCTGTCAGGGCACAAACCCCTGATTCATCTTCCGGAACGCTGATCACCCCTGCTGCACAAAAGGGAGGACCTGTAAAAGGTATTGTAAAAGATAAAAATGGTACCGCTCTGCCGGGTGTAACCATCCGCGTAAAGAATACCAGCAGTGGTAGTACCTCTGGTCCCGACGGTACATTTACAGTGAATTTGCCTGAAGGAAAAGATAGCCTGATCATTTCATATGTGGGTTATATTACCCAGGAAATAAAAGTGGGAGGACGATCCTCTCTGAATATAATATTGCAGTCCTCGGAAAGCCAGTTGGAACAGGTGGTTGTAATTGGATATGGTACCCAGAGAAAGAGAGATCTTACGGGTGCTATATCTTCTGTAAAAGGGGAAGATCTGGCAGCACAACCAGTGCAAACGCCCACCCAGGCCGCCCAGGGCCGCATTGCCGGGGTGCAGGTAATTGCCTCCGGGCAGCCCAATTCACAACCACAGATCAGGGTACGCGGTACCGGATCCGTACTGGCAGGGGCAAACCCGCTTTATGTGGTAGATGGAGTGCTGACGGATGATATCCGCAATATCAGTACGGCAGATATCCTGACAATGGACGTTCTGAAAGACGCTTCTGCGGCTATTTATGGTGTACGTGCAGCCAATGGCGTAATTATCATTACCACCCGCAAGGGAAAGGCGGGTAAACCTCAGGTTAGGTATGATGCAAATGTTGGCTACCGGGAAGCATCCAACCTTGTGAAGATGGCTGACAGGGATCAGTATATTGCTTACCTGGCAGACATATCTCCCTCTAAAGATCCCATTAATAACCCCTATGTATACAATGGGTCTACTAACTGGTATGATGCAGTATTGCGGAAGGCATTTCAGATGAATCATAACATATCAGTGTCCGGCGGTTCCGAAAAAGGCACTTATTATCTGAGTGGTGGCTACATCCATGAAGATGGGATCATCACCACCAACAACTTTAAACGTTTTACATTCAGGGCCAATAATGATGTGAATATTACTGACAAGCTGCGGTTTATTTCACAATTATCCTTTTCCCGGGCCACTACCCGCGATGTGGAATTAGGAGATACCTATCGTAATCTTTACAGGGCTGCGCCCATTGTAAAAGCTGAAGAAGGGGGCCGTTTTGGAAATACTTCGGGCTGGGGAAATGTTGGCAATCCCCTACTGGCGCTTAACAAACGGTATGATGGCCGGCAGGAGAACAGGATTCAGGGGAATGTGGCGCTGGAATACAGTCCTGTTTCTTTCCTGAAGTTCCGTTCCGGATTTAATGCTGATCTGAAATATGGAAATGATCGTGTGTACAGTTATAAATACCTGAACGATGATGTTACCTTCCTGGTAGCTGGTGGTAATCAGCAGAATCCCAACAGCCGGCTGGTTCGCGAGGAATATCGCACTCAGGGCTGGGTATGGGATAACACCGTTACATTCGATAAGACGTTTAATAAACATAGTATCACCTTGTTGGCTGGTTCTGTTACAGAAGGATTTTATACTACCTCTCTGAAAGGAACCCGTATCAATGTTCCGGAAAGCCCGGACCTCTGGTATCTGGATCTCGGTAACCCGGATGTGCAATCTACCATCAATAATACCGGTGATAAATATGCCCGGCAGTCTTTTGTTGGCCGCATTAACTATGGTTACGATAACCGTTACCTGTTAAGTGCTTCCATCCGTGCAGATGGTAGCTCCAAATTCAGTCAGAAATGGGGCTATTTCCCGACGGTAGGTGTAGGATGGGTAATTTCCGGTGAAGGATTTATGAAGAACCAGAAATTGTTTGATTTCCTGAAACTGAGAGGTAGCTGGGGTATACTGGGGAATGATAATATTCCTACAAATGCTTTCAGGGCTATTACCAATATAGATCTTCCTTACATCTTTGATAACACAATTACTGTAGGCGGTGCTATTAAAGATATTAAAGATCCTAACCTGAAATGGGAGTCTACGGACCAATATGATATAGGATTTGAATTTGCAATGCTGAACAGCCGGTTGAGTGGCGAAGTGGATTATTATAACAAAAAAACAAAGGATGCACTTGTTATTGTAAATACACCGGCCCTGCTGGGAGATCAGGATAATGCCTATATCACAAATGCTGCATCATTTAAAAATGAAGGATATGAAATTTCGCTGAACTGGAAAGATAAGATCACCAATGATCTTGGTTATACTATCGGCGGTAATATCACCTTTAATACAAATGAACTCACAGGATTGAATGGGGGACAGGCACTGCTGGGAGGAAATGTAGGACAGCAAAGTTTTGTAACCCGTACAGATAATGGCCATGCCGTTGGGACTTTTTATGTTCGTAATGCATTAGGAGTTTTTAAAGACCAGGCAGAAATTGATAATTATAAAGACAAGAATGGAAAGGTAATTCAACCTGGTGCTGCTCCCGGAGATCTGAAGTATGAAGACCATAATGGCGATGGTAGTATTGATGATAATGATAAAATCTATGCAGGCTCTTTCCAGCCTAAATGTTTCTTTGGCTTTAACCTTGGTCTCAATTATAAAGGATTTGACCTGAGCGCCAGTTTCTATGGTAATGCGGGCAACAAGATTTACAATGGGAAAAAGGCTTTCCGTTTTGACGATGCGGATAACATAGAATCATCTTATGCTGATAAGCGCTGGACGACCAGCAGACCCTCTTCTACAGATCCAAGAGTGATTAACTCCAGTACACCTGCATCTACCTATTTCATTGAATCCGGGACCTATCTGCGGTTGAATAACCTGATGCTGGGATATACTCTTTCTCCCAAAGCATTAAAAACAATCGGGATCAGCAATTTCCGTGTATATGTTACCTCACAGAATCTTTTCACACTCAAAAAATTCAGCGGGTTTAGTCCGGAACTACCAGGGGGGACCATCGATGATGCCAACAGCACCAATAATAAAAGCGGGATCCTGGATGCGGGTATTGAGCTGAGTGCTTATCCAACTACGCGCACTTTTGCATTGGGTGTTAATGTTTCATTTTAAAAAAGAAGAATCATGAATAAGAATATATTATTGTGGTGCTGCCTTACAGGAGCATTACTAACCGGAGTTATTGCCTGCAAAAATTATCTCGAAGTAAAGCCACAGGGACAAATAGATCAGAGCGCTGCTGCAAATGATCCTGCCACAGCACAGAATCTTGTAATAGGCGTATATAACACTATGTGGGAAGGGGGCATGCATGGTTTTTCTTATGTTGGTATGACCAACATCGCATCTGATGATGCAGATAAAGGAAGTAATGCGGATGATGGCAAAGCGAATTATGGAGCGCTTGATAATCTTACTATGGATGGTACTGTGGGCAATCTGAATGATGTATGGTCCGGTTTCTACCTGGGCATAAGCCGTGCTAACCAGGCATTGGCTGCATTGCAGGGAGGTTCTCTTGATGAAACGTTAAAGAATCAGCTGATGGGGGAAGTCCGCTTTTTACGTGCCTACTTTTATTTCGACCTGGTACGTTTCTTTGGAGGAGTACCTAAAATAGATAAGGTGCTGACACCGGTGGAAGCCAGCAGTGCTACCTATCAAACAAAGGCGGGTAGTGATACCATTTATCAGTTCATAATTTCAGATCTTGAATTTGCGCTGGCCAATCTTGCTATGAAAGGCGATGCTGCTACCGCTGTAGGCCGGGCTACAAAAGGAGCTGCCGCAGGATTACTGGCAAAAGTAATGTTGTACCGGCAAAACTGGCAGCGGGCTTACAGCCTCTCCGATTCAATTATCAATCAATCCCTGGGTAGCTATGGACTGCTGGATAATTACGAAGACATATGGCGGACAACGGGAGCTAACGGTATAGAATCTATCTTTGAAGTGCAAACAGGTGTCAACTCGGCTTGTAATGCAGCGATTGCCAGTTATTCAGAATGCCAGGGACCACGTGCGGGCGGTAAGTTTGGCTGGGCAGATCTGGGCTTTGGATTCGGTACTCCTTCTCAAAGCCTGCTGGATGAATATGAAGCAAATGATAAACGCACTGCGGCCACTATCATCTTTATCACATCTACCGGTACCTTTTTATGGGATGGATTCAGGCTTCCCAGTCAGGATAGCGTGCAGAATAACCGTTACAATTACAAAGCTTATCATAGCAAGAGCAAGGAACCTTTTTGTGGCGACAGAAGCCGCCTTCCCAAAAACCTGCGTATTCTCCGCTTTGGAGAAATCCGTTTGATCCATGCAGAAGCTGCACTGGCAACTGGCAGAGATGCACTGGACGACCTTAATGCTCTGCGTTCACGTGCCGGACTGGCACCGCTTACCAGTGCAGACAGGCATGCAATCTGGCATGAAAGAAGGGTAGAGTTGGCTATGGAACACGATCGCTACTTTGACCTGATCCGGGAAAATGAACTGGAGCCTGGTCTTGCAGCAGCAGCCTTTACCAAACATGGTAAAACGTTTTCTGACAGAAACAAAGTGTTCCCGATTCCTAAACCACAAATTGATCTGAGTCAGGGGAAACTTCTACAGAATACCGGATATTAAAAAATAAAAGACGCATTAAAAAACTGAATTATGGCAGACCGGATTATTCCCAGAATCCGGCAGACTTGATCTGTTTCCAGCCCAGCTCTTTCAGTATTTTCCTTGTTTTCACAACCAGGGGAATATTACCGGCTACATAAAAGGTGGTCTCTTGTAAAGAAAGCTCCTTTAACCAGCCGTTTAGCTGGGCGGGATAATCGTCCTGTATGATTGTTTGGACGGGCATTCCAAGGATCGTTGAAGGAAGAACCTGACTAATAACAAGCGTATGAAACTGCTGTTGCTGATGCCTGCGTTTATACAATGAAATAAAGTGGCCTATTGCGCTGGCATCACCTATGCATACCAGGTTATCTGCTGCTGTGGGCTGATGGATACCGCCTCCAGGTCCGGCATAAGAGAATGCCTGCCCCGGTTTTAATTGCCGGACCCAATTACTGCCTGCTCCTTCGTGAGCAGTATGAATCAGGAGTGTAGCCGTATGGGTAGTTTCATCCCAGTTGGCAAGGGTATAATCGCGGTAGGTTTGTTTCCCTGTTTCGCATTTTAGATGCTGGCAGCTGCGCCAGTTCAATGAATCCGGCAGGTGAAGGGAGAGTTCTAGCACTGTATTTGTAATGGCGGTTATACTATTTACGTGCGCTGTTTTTCCGATGCGCGACATCAGGAATGCCGTTGCCTTTTCTTTTAGTGTTGCCATAGTTAACTGATCTTGCCGTATAAATGAGGATAGATATCTGTAATGAGAGAGGTTGCCTTTTGAGAGCGTAACCTGAAGTGGGTGAAAACGCCCAGTGCTTCCAGTATAGGGATCAGTTCTATCAGGTCCTGAACGGCAGTTTGATACGTATCATAATCTGCGGGTTGCTCTATGATAGTCAGGTTGGCCATGAATGCTGCTACGGAGCCTTTACGCACTTCTGTGCCGTTTATTGTGGCAGCGTTAATGTTATCTGATAAAATATCCTGTGGTTTCATGTAATATTATTTAAGGACAAAACTAGCGCTGGAAGTTTTTTCGGGAGTTATACTATTCCGGGATAGATAGATACTTTTCCCGTACAGCCTCTCTGAAGGAAGCAGGAGTATAACCCGTATGCTGCTTGAAAAATTTATTGAAATAAGATACTTCGTTGAATTGCAGGTACCAGGCAATTTCCTTCACACTCTCTTTTGCATGCAGCAGCAGGCGTTTGGCTTCCAGTATCCGGCGGTCTGTAATTAATGCAGATGCTGTTTGTCCGGTATGTTGTTTCACAACCTCATTAAGATGATCGGCAGAAATGTGCAGGGCTCCGGCATATTGTGCAGGTTTGGTCCATTGCAGGAAATGTGTAGCCAGTAATTCTCTGTAGCGCATTAACAGGGCAGGGCCGGGTTGTAACTTACCGGCATCCCGGACCATATTACGTTGCAGCAATGTAATCAGTACTGACAGGTAATGTTGTATTACTGTTACATAGTGAGGCGAACGTTCACTGTTTTCATTATCTATCAGCCGGGCAATGATCTCTACCTGTGCAAAGTCGGCATCTGGTAATCTTACCTTGTCTGTAGCAGCCAGTGGAAGTTGAACAGACTGTCCGGCCAGGAAATCGGCGGTAAACGCAAGCAGCCATCCGTTACCGGTATGAACAGCCAGCGGCTGATGCACCTGTCCGGGTACGATCAGTATCATATCCTGTGCCTGAACTACAATCCGTTCAAAATCCAGCATATGTATACTCTCTCCATCCATACAAATGCCCAGTGCATAGAATCCATGCCGGTGTGCCTGCATCAGCTCATGTTCATCATCTGCCACAGCTATTTTTTCAATCACAAAAGGAATCCCTGATGAGGTGATTTCATCCATTTGAAAGGAGATGATAAAAGGGTTTTTATTGGCCATAGTTATTTTTTACCTCTTAGGATATAGACGAATGAAAGAATTGGAAATTGTATTCGATATTATAGGGGTGATTTGCAGTATAATAGAGAGGATAATATATTAGTATAATATTAATTTGACAATGTTCAGGGTAAAGAGAAAAAAGAGGGCAAAATATCACAAGAGGAACAAAAAATATTCTCAACCCCTTGTTTATTAATAATATTATAGATATTTTTATATACCTATGAAAATTGCCAACTATGAAATGGATTGACGAATTAAATGTTATTTACCAAAAGCTTGGAGCGATTGGTTTTGAAGATGTAAAAAAAGAAATCTTGAGAGCCCAGATGAGCGGCAACGGTGGAGAAACGTACTACCTGGTACTCCAGCAGCTCATAATGATCAAGAAAGACAAGGTTCAGATTTATGAACTTATTAAGGGAGAAGTGGAAAATATTATCCATTTCAGTAAGCACATGATCCACCTGAATTAGTTCAGGAAGTTAATTCCTGCCTAAGCCTTTCTACTTTCCAATATATCGGAACATTGACCGGTATTTTTAAGAGCCATTCCAGGCATTGTTGTTTATCTCTTTCCCGGAGGTAGCTTAACGCTATGTAGAATGCAGCATCATATTTGTAGGAAGATGTTCCTTCATATACAAAGCGCAGATCCTTACGTGCAGCTTCCAGTTGTGTCTCATCTACCAGGGACACTCCCCGGTAATAACGGGCTACAGGCAACAGGGAATCTTTCCCGACTACCTCATTGAGGAGCACTATTGCTTTGTTGTAATGGCCTTTATTGAATTCATACGCCGCTCTATGCAGTAGCAGGGAAGTATCTGTTTCATTATTACTATAGTGATGATGGACCATTTCTGTTCCGGAAAACTGTCGGTATATATCCTTATGCCAGGGGCTCAGGAATAATAAGCCGGCCAGGCCTAAAGCTATAATTGCGGTAATCACCACATACATGCCCACTCTGGTATTGGCCGCATGTTCTTTTGTATGGAACCATTTTTCCCGTTGATCTGCAATCATTTCTTCCAGTTCATTCCGGGTATTGTCGGCCTCCGCATTATCAGATGGAGTAGTTAAGGCCTCTTCTATATACTGTATATGTTTTGCATCTAATCCGGGAGCAGGTGGTTGAGGATGGAATGATTGCGCTTTACCGGGCGATTTCTCCATCATTTCCTGTTTCCACTTCAGCTGGCAGGCATACAGGAAAAAGGGTTCAAAACGGTTGGTGAGGGGGAGTTTATTGTGCTGGGCATAGTTATATATTGATAATAGTACCCCTTCAAATACATGAGCTGCATCTTTGATACTACCTCCCCATCCTGTTACCATATGCTTCACTTTACGGGCAAAACGCTTGTAAATAGCATTGATAATAGCGGGGGAGCTGTCAAGCAAGCCATCTATGTATTCATCGTCATTATTTATAATCCGGCTGGAAACCATAATTTGAAATCGTCTGCTACTTAAACTAAATTGGTTAATGAGCTGGATATATTAGAGCAATGCTTATGCCGGAATACCGGAATGAACAGAATTATTTTTATTTTTCTCACTAAAAGGGAATTGCCTCCTAAGTATCACTTTAACGCAATTAGAAGCTGATTTACTGGCAGATCACCTCTGTCAGGTACATTGGGGCTTCTATTGTACAGATCTCCCATATTATCTACATAGAAATAATAGATTCATACAAGTCCTTTCATGGATTATAGGGCAGACAAATGTTCTTCTTGAAAGAGAGTTGATGCCAGGTTGATAGTGAGTCCGTATTTGCTTCATACCTTGAACATTTGTTGGAGATCTTTTGAGCACTTATTCGTGTTCTAAGTATCTCCAACATATGTCCAACCATTGTCCAATGTGCGTTCAGTATATAGACTCACTATTATGTCATGTTCTACATAAGAAAGTATGTCTTAATTATTGTTTATTGTGGCAGGCCTGAGGAACATTAAATAGCAGGGCTTTATCGCAGTACACAATAGTCTGGTAATATGTCTTACAACTTTTAACGGTTTGCTTTTACCGGGGCACTCATTTTGAGGTCTTAAACTTTTAAATATTCAGGGTGTAATGTAAAAACTAATTTTCCTAAGATCTCTTTCAGCGCATCCGTATCTTTTTGTCCGATGATCCCGGTGTATTGTTCCTGGATTTCCCGGAAGCTCTCTGCCGCAGAAATGAGCAGCCGTTTACCATTATCTGTAAGGAAGATAACTGAAGAGCGGTTATCGTTGGCGTGTTTACGGGTAAGAATATACCCGCCGGCCTCCAGATTCTTCACTACTTTGCTCATAGCCTGTTTGGTAATGCGGGCTCTTTTAGCGAGTTCATTATTAATGGTGCCTTCGGGCTGAATATTAACGATTAGCACCAGATCGCCCAGCTTAAAATTACTATATCCTTTCTGTTGCAGTTTTTCTGTAATCCTCGCGTCCATATCCTTTTTCAGCAGGGACAGTAACCTGATGAGACTACGTTGCCGTTGGGCCATATGTATCTCCAGCTGCTCGTCCAGTGAACTGTCCATGTCCATATTAAATACGTTTTAGGTTCATATAATCGGTCTGGTTGCGGCCGCTTACCTGTTTGTTTCTTATCCCAACCTTATAGTGCTGCCAGTAAACGGCTGCAGGTGTAGACTTTCACCTGTTAAATACAGAACGGGCGATGCCGGTTTCAAGTCCGCGGAGTTCTGCCAGGCCACGCAGGCGGCCAATAGCACTATATCCGGGATTAGTCTTTTTGTGGAGGTCGTCCAGCATCTGGTGGCCATGATCAGGACGCATCGGTATTGATACATTGCGTTTGTGCATTATGGCCAGAATATTTTTAACTACAGCATACATATCCACATCGCCTTCCAGGTGATTTGCTTCATGGAAGTTTCCGAGAGCATCCCGCTGTGTGCTACGAAGGTGAATAAAGTGAATATGTTCTCCCAGTCTTTCCACCATTCCGGGCAGATCGTTATCAGGGCGTACTCCATAGGAGCCGGTACAGAAACAAAGTCCGTTAGCGGCATAAGGAGCTGCTGCCAGCAATTCTTTTGCATCCTGTTCGGTACTCACAATACGGGGCAGTCCTAATATCGGGAATGGAGGATCGTCCGGATGGATAGCCAGTTTGATGCCTGCCTCTTCTGCCACCGGAGCTATTTGTTGTAAGAAGTAAAAAAGGTGCAGTTTTAGCTGGGTAGCATCTATACCCTGGTATTTATCAAGAGCTTCCTGGAATTTCTGCAGGGTGAAACTTTCTTCAGACCCGGGTAAACCAGCAATGATATTTCTTTGTAATAAGGTCTTCTCTGCCTCTGTCATGCTGTCGAAATGCTCCTTAGCCATGGAGATATCCGCAGGGGCATAATCATTTTCAGCACCTGGTCTTTGCAGCATGAACAGGTCGAAAGCCATAAATGCAGCCTTCTCGAAGCGTAATGCTTTAGAGCCGTCTTCAAGTGTGTAGGCAAGATCTGTGCGGGTCCAGTCCAGCACCGGCATAAAATTATAAGTAACGATATAGATCCCGCATTCCGCCAGGTTCAGAAGGCTTTGCTGGTAGTTGCTGATGTATTCTTTAAAGTTGCCGCTCTGGGTTTTGATATCTTCATGCACGGGGACACTTTCCACAACAGACCATGTAAGGCCGGCAGCTTCTATCACTGATTTGCGCAGTAATATTTCTGCTGTTGTCCAAACATCTCCGTTCGGAATATGATGTAATGCTGTTACTACACCGGTAGCTCCGGCCTGTTTAATATCTGCAAGGCTAACGGGGTCATTGGGCCCGAACCATCGCCATGTCTGTTCCATTCTTAGCATACGCATATACAGGTTTGAATCCCCAAAAATAGGACTTCCGTCAATAATTAATAATTTATTATTACCACTATTATATCCATCACATTGGTTTGTGTGGCACCTGTTTTTAATAATCCGTTTGTTTGCTCAAAAAAATGCCATGCATCATGCCGTTGAAGATACCCGGCAGCATCCAGCCCTTTCTCCTTTGCAAATGCCATCAGCGCTGCATCAGCGATGGCTCCTGCCGCATCTGTAGGGCCATCTGTTCCGTCTGTGCCGGCGCTTAATAAAGTGATTTCAGGATGATGATCCTGTAATGCAACTGCTGCTGCCAGAGCCAGTTGCTGATTACGGCCTCCAAGACCATTGCCGGTAACCGTAACAGTACTTTCTCCGCCCATAAGCAGGCATGCAGGACGTTTTCCCTGCCAGTTCACCGCCTGTTGTACCAGTTGCCGCGCCAGCAGAGATGCTTCTCCTGTAGCCGTAGCAGTGAGTATATGTACTTCATATCCCAGTTCTTCTGCTTTAGAGGCAGCTGCATCCAGGGCAATCTGATTATTGCCAATAAGAAAATTATGAATAGTATTAAAGCGGGGATTTCCTGGTTTGGGAGTATCGGGGATATTCCCGTTTATGCCCTGTAACAGATGCTGATATATTGATTCGGGTAATTGAAGGTTATATTTCTTCAGGATAGCAGCTGCATCTGCAAAAGAGGAAGGATCGGGTACTGTAGGACCGGAGCCTATTACATGCAGGTCATCGCCCGGAACATCGCTTAAAATCAAACAGCAAAAAGCTGTTGTATTGGCCAGTAAGGCCAGTTGTCCACCCTTTATGGCAGAAAGATGTTTACGTACTACATTCATCTCATGAATGTTAGCTCCGCTTTTCAGGAGCATTTCAAATACCGTTTGTACCTCTGCAAGGGTGGTGCCCTCCGGATAATCTGCCAGCAGGGCAGAGGCACCTCCTGAAAGGAGAAAAATCACCAGGTCATTTTCCTGTACTTGTTTAAGTAGTGATTTCATGCGGAGAGTGCCCTGCACTCCATTATCATCCGGCACAGGATGCGCGGCTTCTATGAGTGTAATATGTTGAAGCGGAAGGGCATGGCCATATTTGGTAATCACAAGTCCCTGCAATGGGATACCTGCCAGTATTTCTTCCAGTGCCAGTGTCATTGCAGCAGATGCTTTCCCTGCACCCAAAATCCATACAGGCCGGCCGGGAGATAAATGAAATGGATGACCGGCTATCCTGATTGTATCTTTTTCCCGTTGTACATTTTTTTTCATCAGTACTGATGGCTGCACAGCAGCAACAGCCTGTTTGAAGATAGAGATAGCATGTTCTCTGCTCATGTTAAACCCTAATTAAAAAAGGATGCGGCAAGGCATCCTTTTTATGAAAGTATCTTTATAAAGATTGTTTAGCTATTACGTTTCTGTTGTTTCTTTTCCATTTTTGCTTCCAGCCGCTCTTTCTTCTGCATTTCCCAGTCATTCCATTTTTTATATTGATCTGCCGTTAATACTGATTTGAATCGCTGGCTGCGTTCTTCATTCAATGCTTTGATCTGTTGCATTTTATCTTTTTTTGCAAGAGAAGTATTTGTTTTAACAGCATCTATTTTTTTGGTGATATCGGTGTTAATTATATGAATCTCTTTATCCTGCTCTTTGCTCAGATTCAACCGCCGGTCCAGTTTGTCGCTCATTTTATCTGCACGTTCTTCGGCAGTCCAGTGCACTTTTTTACCGGTACTGTCCCTGGTCTGTGCTATACTGTTCGAGTGAATGCCGAATAACATGCATAATAACATGCTACTCACACAGATCATATATTTTTTCATAAAAAATGTATTATTCTTCTTTGTTAAATATAGTTAATTACTACAATATTAATACCAATCCTGTAAATTATGCCTGACAGGATTAATCATTTATTAATTTTAGACGTCTATAAATGAGAATTCCCCTATGAGGGGGTTAACAAAAACCAAATCTAAACCGTTAAACAATTAAACTAAATGAGTAAAACCCGTAAGTCTGCAGCCCGACTATGCCTGCTATTGGGGGGACTGTTGGCCGGTTACATTTCCCACGCACAGGAAACATTTCCGGTAAATGGAATAGCCGACAAAAGAGATGGTTGTTATGCTTTTGTTAAAGCAACAATCGTAAAAAATGCCACAGTCACATTAAGTAATGCTACACTCGTAATCCGTGACGGACGTATTATAAGTGTGGGAACAGGACCTATCCCCAAAGATGCTGTTATCATTGATTGTGAAGGCAAATATATTTACCCTTCTTTTATAGATCCTTACAGTGATTACGGTACACAACCAGTAAAGAAATCTGCATCAGGATCAAGGGGAGAACGAGATCCTCAGCTTCAATCAGCTACCAAAGGTGCATATGGCTGGAACCAGGCTATTAAAAGTGAAGTAAATGCGGCCTCTTTTTTTAATACAGATGAGGGAACAGCAAAAACATTACGGGAAGCCGGGTTTGGAACAGTATTAACCCATCAGCGGGATGGTATCGCACGTGGCACCGGTGCATTAGTGACCCTGGCTTCCGGCAAGGAAAATAAAGTACTGATCCGGGAGAAAGCCAGTGCACAATATTCTTTCGATAAGGGAATGTCCACACAGGATTATCCCTCTTCTCTAATGGGGACTATTGCATTACTACGGCAAACTTACCTTGATGCGCAATGGTATAAATCCCGTCCTGCAAAGGAAGGTATTAACCTGACGCTGCAGGCGTGGAATGAAAGCCAGCCACTGCCGCAGATCTTTGATGTACAGGACAAATGGGACGTATTACGTGCAGATAAAATAGGAGATGAATTTGGAGTGCAATATATTATCAAAGCTGCAGGTAATGAGTATCAGCGTATTCCCGAAATGATAGCAACAAAAGCCTCATTTATATTACCACTTAATTTCCCGCTCCCTATAGATGTGGAAGATCCCGGAGATGTCCGGTTTGTAGCACTCAGCGATATGAAACACTGGGAAATGGCTCCATCGGAACCTGTTGCTTTTGAAAAGGCAAATATTCCTTTTTGTTTTACCGCCTCTGGATTAAAAGATGTGAAGCAGTTTCTATCTGCAATAAGAAAGGCCATTGACTATGGACTGAGTGAGCAAAAGGCATTGGACGCCATTACCTTGGTACCTGCCCGCTTACTAAAAGCAGAAGACCAGATAGGCTCCCTGGAATCTGGAAAACTGGCTAATTTCCTGATCACCTCAGGCACCCTGTTCAATGAAAACACAGTACTGTACCAGAACTGGATCCAGGGAGAACGCTACTCAATTAAGGAGGAGGGGTGGAAAGATCTCCGGGGAACTTACACACTTACTATCCTGCCTGGTAATACCACCTATACTCTGCTGGTAAAAGGTTCGGCTGCGGCACCTGCATTATCTCTGTTACAAAAGGATACACTGCCTGGCAGTATTGCTCTGAACGGGGAACTGGTAAAACTGGTATTTCCCGTAAAGAAAGGAGGTAGTCAGCTACGACTGAATGGAATAGCTGGAACAAAAGAATGGAGTGGTACTGGTACAGATACCTCAGGAGGACTGGTGAAATGGCATGCTGTATATAATGCGGCATATACCCCAAAGGATACCACCAAGCCCAAAGACCAATTGCTGGCGGGTAAAATGTATTATCCTTTCAATGGGTATGGGTGGGAAAGTATCCCGCAACAACAAGATGTATTGATAAAGAATGCCACTGTATGGACGAATGAAAAAGAGGGGAAACTGGAGAATACGGATGTGCTGATACGTAATGGTAAGATTGCACAGGTTGGTAAGAATCTGCCCGCCGGAAATGCACGGGTGATAGATGGTACAGGTAAACATCTTACTCCTGGTATTATTGACGAGCATTCACATATAGCTATATCCAAAGGAGTAAATGAAGGTACGCAGTCTGTAACTTCAGAAGTACGGATTGCTGATGTGGTGAATCCGGATGATGTAAATATATACCGGCAGTTGAGCGGAGGCGTTACATCTTCCCATCTGTTGCATGGTTCTGCCAATACTATAGGCGGACAAAGTCAGCTGATAAAGCTCCGCTGGGGTGCTGATGCAGAAGAATTAAAATTTGCAGGCGCCGATCCATTTATCAAATTTGCATTGGGTGAAAATGTAAAACAGTCCAACTGGGGAGATCGGCAAAAGATACGTTTCCCACAAACACGTATGGGGGTTGAAGGTGTCCTTACAGACGCGTTTACCCGTGCACGTGACTACGAAAAAGAAGGCCCTGGCAAACGTCGTGATCTACAGCTGGATGCGCTGGTAGAAATATTACATAGTAAGAGGTTTGTTACGTGTCACTCGTATGTGCAGAGTGAAATCAACATGCTGATAAAGGTGGCAGAGAGTTTTGATTTCCATATCAACACCTTTACACATATCCTTGAAGGATATAAGGTAGCAGATAAAATGAAACAGCATGGTGCCGGTGGTTCTACCTTTGCCGATTGGTGGGCTTATAAGATGGAAGTACAGGATGCTATTCCTTATAATGCTACTATCATGCAGCGTGTAGGGCTGACTGTTGCCATTAACTCAGATGATGCTGAAATGGCCCGCAGGCTGAATCAGGAGGCTGCTAAAAGTATCAAGTACGGAGATATGACGGAAGAAGATGCACTGAAACTGGTGACGCTGAATCCTGCTAAATTGTTACATGTAGCAGAACATGTGGGAAGTATAAAACCTGGAAAGGATGCAGATCTGGTATTGTGGAGCAATGATCCGTTAAGTATTTATGCTAAAGCAGAGAAGACAATCGTAGACGGGATCGTTTACTTTGACCGGGATCGTGATCTGGAATTACGTCAGCGCATTAGTGCAGAACGTAACCGGCTGGTGCAGAAAATGCTGGCAGAAAAGAAGAAGGGAACACCTACACAAAAAGCAGCGCCCACAGAGGAAGAAATGTATCATTGTGAAGATCTGCAGGCCGGACATCAGAAGAGCCTTATCAGTGGCAACTAAATCCAACAATCATGAAACAGTTAACGTTTATATATACCCTTTCATTTATAAGCCTGGCAGCAACTGCACAGGAAACAATGTATCCCGCCGCTAAACAGGAAAAGACTATCTACCTGTCGCATGCTACCATTCATGTAGGCAATGGGCAGGTGATCGAGAATGGTTCTCTGGTATTCACAGGAGGAAAGATCACAGCAGTAGGCAGTAATCTGGCTGCTCCAGCAGCAGAAGCAACAGTACTGGACTTAAAAGGGGAACATGTATATCCCGGTATTATTGCGCCGCTTACAACGCTTGGTCTTACAGAAGTAGCAGCTGTCCGTTCCACAAACGATTATAGTGAGGTAGGGGAGATCAATCCTTCTGTACGTTCACTGGTGGCTTATAATACAGATTCTAAAGTGATTAATACGCTACGCAGTAACGGAATACTGTTGGCGCAGATAACGCCTGAAGGCGGGATGATCCCTGGTTCTTCTTCGGTAGTACAGCTGGATGCCTGGAATTGGGAAGATGCGGCATATCGTGCAGATGGTGCTATCCATTTCTATATGCCGAGTCTGTTGCCTCCGGCAGCACCACCAGCTGGACGGCCCACTCCCGTTATCCCTGATGATAAGATTAAAGAGGCAATGGAGAAGATCAGCCAGGTACGTGCCTTTTTCCGTGAAGCGCAGGCATATAGCCAGGAAGAAAAGCATACGGCTACTAACCTGAAATTTGAAGCAGTTCATAAACTATTTACCCGCCAGGAAAAGCTATTTATTCACTGCGATCTGGTAAAGGAAATGTTGCTGGCCATAGACATGGCTAAAGAGTTCGGCTTTGATGTAGTTATTGCAGGAGGTGCTGATTCCTGGATGATTGCAGACATGTTAAAGCAAAACAATATTGCGGTGGTATTAAAGCAGCCGCACAGCCTGCCTGTAATGCAGGATGATGATGTGGATCAGCCTTATAAAACAGCAGCACAACTGCAACAGGCAGGCGTACTGTTCTGTATCAGTAATGAAGGTTTCTGGCAGCAGCGGAACCTGCCATTTGAAGCAGGCACAGCCAGTGCTTATGGTATTAGTAAGGAGGACGCTTTAAGTGCGATTACACTGAATACAGCCCGTATACTGGGAATAGATAAAACAACAGGGTCGCTGGAGGCCGGAAAGGATGCGAATATCACAATCAGCACAGGTGATATTATGGATATGAGAACAAGTATTATTACCCGGGCTTTTATCCAGGGTCGGGAAATAAACCTGGATAATAAACAAAAACAGTTATATGAACGTTATAAATATAAGTACGGACTGAAGTAATGGCATGAAATTTATTGATTTAAGTGGGGCCGTAAACAGAATGAACCGGTTTACATAAATCAAATGTGTTATGCAATCATCCATGAAAAGAGAAGAGGCAATCAGGAAAGTAACAGAGATGATCAATGATGTGCGCATATGTATGTTCACTACAATAGATGAGCACGGGCAGATATTATCTCGTCCTATGGTTACTGTAGAGGTGGACAAAGATGGAAACGCCTGGTTTTTTACTAATGAGTTTTCCGGAAAAGTAGTAAGGATCTCAGAAAATAATGAACTGAACCTTATTTATGCACATCCGGGAAACAATACTTACCTGAATATTTTTGGTATTGGTACAATTGTAATTGACCGGGAAAAAATGAAGCAATTGTGGACACCCATGGTGAAAGCGTGGTTCCCTAACGGAATTGATGAGCCGAATCTTTGTCTTTTAAAGGTTGATACTAAACAGGCATGGTATTGGGATAACTCTTCGAGCAAAATGGTTGTGTTTTTCAATACGTTAACGGCCATTGTTACAGGAAGAAAATTTGAAAAAGGAGAATCCGGTGAGTTAGACATTGACTAAAAGAAAGAGCCTGTATCGAACTTGATACAGGCTCTTTTAATTCGGATCCCTGATGGGCACAATATTTTTCGTCACCTATTTTGCTATAATCAGGTATTGATTTTTTTTACCCTTTTGCACCAGGATATATTTCCCACTTAGCAATAAGGATGTATCTACCATTTTTTCCAATCCCCCTACTTTCTCTTTATTAATGCTGATTCCTCCTCCCTGCACTAAGGTACGGGCTTCAGTTTTGCTTTTTGCAATGGCCGTTTCTGCCAGAAAGGTAGCGATATCTTTACCGGCAGACAGGTCTGCTAAAGAAACTTCCACCTGAGGAACACCATCCATAATATCGAGCAGCTGTTTTTCTGTAAGGGTTTGTAACACCTCTACAGTATCCTTTCTGAACAGCATTTCGGATGCCTCCAGTGCAAATTCATATTCTTTCTCACCATGTACAAAAACAGTCAGTTCTTTTGCCAGTCTTTTTTGTAATAGTTGCTTTCCCCTGTCAAGGTCATGTGTGGCAATCAGTTCATCAATTTCAGCCTTATCCAAAAAGGTGAAGATCTTGATATAGTTTGGAGCATCATCATCTGTCGCTTTTAACCAGAATTGGTAAAAAGCATAAGGAGATGTTAATTTAGGATCCAGCCACACATTACCGTTCTCTGATTTGCCAAATTTGGTACCATCTGATTTTTTCATCAGCGGACAGGTAAAGGCAAAAGCTTCGCCTTTTGCTTTACGGCGCACCAGTTCGGTACCTGTTACGATATTGCCCCATTGATCAGATCCGCCCATCTGCAACTTACAGTTCTTAGCCGTATACAAATGGTAAAAATCGTAGCCCTGGATCAATTGGTAAGTGAATTCAGTAAAAGACATGCCGCTATCACCTTCTATTCTTCTCTTCACAGAGTCTTTGGCCATCATATAGTTAACTGTGATATGCTTGCCCGTATCACGGATAAAATCCAGGAAGGAAATATCTTTAAACCAGTCGAAGTTATTGACCATTTCAGCTGAATTCGGTTTGGATGGGTCAAAATCCAGGAACTTCTCCAGTTGGGCCTTTATACCGGCCTGGTTGTGCTGTAAAGTATCGAGATCGAGCATTTTACGCTCTTCTGCTTTAAAGGAAGGATCGCCTACCATACCGGTAGCACCGCCTACCAGTGCCAGTGGTTTATGGCCGGCTTTCTGCAGATGTACCAGCAGCAGAATAGGTACCAGGCTACCTACATGCAGGGAATCTGCCGTAGGGTCAAATCCCACATAAGCGGTGGTCATCTCTTTCAGCAACTGTTCCTCTGTGCCAGGCATTATATCCTGTACCATGCCTCTCCAGCGTAATTCTTCTATCAGGTTCATGATTAATTGGGATAATTTTTGCAAACGTAAGAAATATACCGTTGAGAAACGGTATCATCCGTAATTTCGTACATTCATAAGTTAAATAATCAGCACATTGTATGAAGAAATCGCTTTTTTTTATTGCAGTTCTTGTTGCAGCTGTAAATTCGCTGACAGCACAGGATTGTAAGAATTATTATTATCTCCGGAATAATTCAGAAGTGGAGATGAGTGTGTATGATGGCAAGAAAGAAATAGTTGCCAAAAATATATACAATGTACTCTCTGTCAATAAAGAAGGTACTAGCCTGGTAGCCGATTTTACCAGTACTGTAAAAGATGCAAAAGGGGAGGAACTCTCCACCGGCAAAGGGAAAGTGAAATGTGATGGAGATAACCTGCTGATAGACATGCAGATGAACATGCCTAACATACCACAGGTGCAGGCCATGAAAATGGAAACTGGTAAAGCAGCTACTTTCCTGAGTTACCCAAATGCTTTAAAAGTAGGGGAAACATTACCGGAAGGTTCTTTTGAAATGAACAGCAGCACCAATGGAATGGATGTAACAATACAGTATAAAGTAGCTAACCGTAAAGTAGTTGCTAAAGAAAAAGTTACTACATCCGCAGGTACCTGGGACTGTTTTAAGATTACTTATGATGTAAGCCTTGCCTTGAAAATGATGGCGATGAGTATGCCATTTGATATGATAGGAGCAGAATGGTTTGCCCCAGGATTTGGGGTTGTTAAAACGGAATTTAATAAAGACGGACAATCGATGGGGAGTATGTTGATAACAAAAGTGAAAAAGTAAGAGATCTTATATAAAATAAAAGAGCCTGTATCAGTCAGATGCAGGCTCTTTTATTTATTCTCAGGCGCTTTATTTATTAGAGATTTTTAAGGCAAACCTGGAGGCTGTTTCTCCAGTAGGAGATCTGTACGCCAAAAGTGTCTTTTATCTTTTGTTTATTGAAAACGCTATATGCCGGTCTTCTGGCAGGCGTTGGATATTTGTCTGTAGTTATAGGCAATACGTTGCAGGTAGCAGCAGTCAGCTCTTTAATCGCCACTGCAAAATCATACCAGCTTATAACACCTTCATTACTATAGTGATAAATACCACCATAGTTTGCAGGAGTATCCCATACTTTACCTAGTATGGTTAATATGGTTTGTGCCAGATCTACAGCATAAGTAGGTGTACCTACCTGGTCAAATACCACATTCAGGCTTTCTTTTTCCTGCATCAGTTCGCGCATTCTTTTTACAAAATTAGCTCCGAACTCAGAGTATAACCAGGATGTACGGATCACAATAGCTTCGGGGTTGCTACCAAGTGCAGCAGCTTCGCCACGCAGTTTGGAACTACCATAAATACTATCCGGATTGGTATCATCCTGTTCTGTATAAGGGCGATTGCTTTTGCCGTCAAATACATAATCTGTAGAGATATGGATCAGTTGAGCATTGTATTGTGCACAGGCATCTGCCAGGTTGAGGGCCGCTTCAAAATTTAGTTTAAAAGCCATTTCTTCATCACCTTCAGCCCTATCTACAGCGGTGTATGCCGCGCAGTTGATACATCCGTGTATTTCCTTTTCTGCAAAAAAGGTGTCTATTGCTGCTGCATCGGTAATATCCAGCACACTGATGTCTGTATACACAAAGTTGAACGCCGGAAAATCAGCTGCCACCTTTTTTATTGCTTGTCCCAGCTGCCCATTGGCACCGGTTATCAGGATGTTCTTCATTTAGCTATTTGTATTGAAAACAAAATTATGCGTGCAATGTTCAAGTGTGGGCAATACCAGGTCTTTCTCGGACACCAGTGCATCTTCCGGCTTTATGCCCCAGTCAATTTTTAATGCAGGATCATTATAAATGATTCCACCTTCACTTGCTTTATGATAAAAGTTATCGCATTTATACATTACTTCTGCGGTAGGGCTTATTACAGAATATCCGTGAGCAAAACCCTTAGGTACCAGCAGTTGCAGTTTGTTCTCTGCAGAAAGTTCTATTGCAAATGATTTACCGTAAGTAGGAGAGCCTTTGCGGATATCTACTACTACATCAATAATGCGTCCTTCGAGTACGCGTACCAGTTTGGTTTGCGCATATGGTTCCTGCTGATAGTGAAGACCTCTTAATACACCGTAGGTAGAACGGGCCTGGTTATCCTGCACAAAAGGCAACTGCAGGCCATACTCTTCAAACGCGCGGGCGCTGTAACTTTCAAAAAAGTAGCCACGGCTATCATTAAATACTTTAGGCTCATATATTAATAAACCTGGAATTCCTGTTTCAGTAAATGGCATATCGGCTAATTCGGAGATTTATCTTTTTTGATACTGATCACTGTAATATTCCTGGTATGCTCCACTGGTAACGTGGTCCAGCCACTCTTCGTTGGTCAGATACCATTCCACGGTTTTTTCCAATCCTTCTTCAAACTGGAGAGATGGTTTCCATCCCAGTTCTTTATTTAGTTTGGTAGCATCTATAGCGTAACGGAGATCGTGTCCTGCACGGTCTTTTACGAAAGTGATCAGTTTTGCGGAAGTGCCGGGGGCACGTCCCAGCTTTTTATCCATAATAATGCAAAGCAGGTTTATGAGATCGATGTTCTTCCACTCATTAAATCCGCCAATATTATAGGTTTCACCTACACGTCCTTTGTGAAAAATGGTGTCAATAGCCCGGGCATGATCATTCACATACAGCCAGTCGCGCACATTCTCACCTTTACCATATACTGGTACGGGTTTATTGTTTTTGATGTTATGAATAGCCAGAGGGATCAGCTTTTCCGGGAAGTGGTGAGATCCATAGTTATTTGAGCAATTGGAAATAATAGCAGGCAGATGATAGGTGTGATGATATGCCATCACAAAATGATCGGAGCTGGCTTTTGATGCAGAGTATGGAGAGCGTGGATCGTAGCTGGTTTCTTCAGTAAAGAATCCTTCTTCTCCAAGACTGCCATATACTTCATCGGTAGACACATGGTAGAAGAGTTTTCCTTCCATATTATCTTTCCAGTATTTACGGGCAGCATTCAGCAAGGTAGCTGTGCCCATTACATTAGTTTTGATGAAGGCCAGCGGATCCATAATAGAGCGGTCCACATGACTTTCTGCAGCAAGGTGTATCACTCCATCAAAGCGATATTTCTCAAACAGTTCATTGATAAAAGGTTCATCCGTGATGTCGCCTTTTTCAAAAGTATAGTTAGGCTTGGCTTGTATATCTTCCAGGTTTTCCAGGTTACCGGCATAGGTAAGCGCATCAAGGTTCACGATCTGATAGTGAGGATAGTTGTTGACAAATAACCTTACTACATGTGATCCAATAAACCCGGCACCACCGGTGATTAATATGGTATGATGCATAATCTGATTTTACTGGTTACGAATTATGAATAACGAATATAAGTAGGATTTATTCGCCATTCATAATCCGTCCCTTGTAATTTATTTATTTAACGCTTCTTTAAAATAGTCGTAAGTGATGCGCAGACCTTCTTTTCTGTCTACTTTAGGAGCCCAGCCAAGGAGCTCTGTAGCTTTAGTGATATCCGGTTTACGTTGTTTCGGATCATCTTTCGGCAATTCCTGATAGATGAGTTTTTGTTTACTACCGGTCAGAGCAAGGATTTCTTCTGCAAATTCCTTTAAAGTGATCTCTGCCGGATTACCGATGTTCACAGGGAGATGATAATCACTCAGCAGCAGACGATAAATGCCTTCTACCAGGTCAGATACATAGCAAAAGGAACGGGTCTGGGAGCCATCTCCGAAAACAGTAAGGTCCTGGCCGGTCAGTGCCTGGCTCATGAAAGCCGGCAATGCACGTCCGTCATTGAGGCGCATACGTGGACCATAGGTATTGAAAATCCTGATGATGCGGGTTTCAATGCCATGGAAGTTATGGTAAGCCATGGTGATAGACTCCATGAAACGTTTAGCTTCATCATATACTCCACGTGGGCCTATTGGGTTCACATTACCCCAGTATTCTTCCGGCTGTGGGTGGATGGTAGGGTCTCCGTATACTTCGGAGGTGGAAGCTACCAGGATACGGGCCTGTTTCTCTTTTGCCAGTCCCAGGAGGTTGTGTGTACCCAGGGAACTAACTTTTAATGTCTGGATAGGCATTTTCAGGTAGTCTATCGGGCTGGCAGGAGATGCAAAATGGAGGATATAATCCAGTTTACCAGGCACATGCACAAATTTGCTTATATCATGATGATAATATTCAAATTCAGGCAGGGGAAACAGGTGTTCTATATTTTTAAGGCTACCGGTAATAAGGTTATCCATCCCCACAACCTGATATCCTTCTTTTATGAAACGGTCACACAGGTGCGATCCGAGAAAACCGGCAGCGCCGGTGATTAAAACTCTTTTCATTATTAATTTGGAGTTAATCGTGATTAAATAGTTGCCGCCGCCCGGCCAACACTTTCGTAATGGAAGCCCAGTTCCTGCATCCGTGTTACGTCAAACAGGTTACGGCCATCAAATATCAGGCTGTTTTTCAGTGTAGCTTTGATCTTGTCGAAGTCTGGCGTTCTGAATACGCTCCATTCTGTGGCAATGATCAGGGCATCTGCATTTTCCAGGCATTCGTACTGATGGGTGGCGTATTTTACCTTATTCCCTATTACTTTCTCCACATTAGTCATCGCTTCAGGGTCAAATACGGAAACCGTTGCACCCGCTTTTACCAGTGCATCAATTATATATAAAGCCGGAGCTTCACGAATATCATCTGTATTTGGTTTAAAAGCCAGGCCCCAGAGTGCAAAATGTTTGCCTTTGATGTCGTTTTTAAACCAATTGCTTATTTTAGGAAGGAGGAACAGTTTCTGCTTTTCGTTTACATCCATTACAGCATTCAGAATCTTAAATTCATAGTCTGCATCTTCGGAAGATTTCACCAGCGCCTGCACATCTTTAGGGAAACAGCTACCGCCATAACCGATACCGGGGAACAGGAAGCGTTTACCAATACGGTCGTCACTACCCACGCCTCTGCGTACCATATCAACATCTGCACCCAGTTTTTCGCAGAGCACAGCTATCTCGTTCATGAAAGAGATCTTAGTAGCCAGGAAGGAGTTCGCAGCATATTTGGTAAGCTCAGCAGATTTCTCGTCCATGAAAAGGATGGGATTACCCTGACGCACAAAGGGGGCAAACAGTTCGCCCATCACTTTACGCGCTCTTTCTGAGCGGGTACCTATTACTACACGGTCTGGTTTCATGAAATCTTCTACGGCCACACCTTCACGCAGGAATTCAGGGTTGGAAACCACATCGAATTCATGCTGACAGTTTTTGGCAATCATAGCATGTACTTTTTCTGCAGTACCTACCGGAACCGTACTTTTATCTACGATCACCTTATAGTCTGTAATGATCTTTCCCAGATCTTCTGCTACCCGCAGAATATAGGAAAGGTCTGCAGATCCGTTTTCTCCTGGAGGAGTGGGAAGCGCAAGAAATATAACTTCCGCATCCTTAACACCTTCTGCCAGGTTTGTGGTAAAATGGAGACGATCTTCTTTGAGGTTACGATCAAATAATTTTTCCAGTCCTGGTTCATAAATAGTGATATGTCCGTTGGAGAGCTTATTCACTTTCTCAACATCAATATCCACGCAGATAACATTGTTGCCCGTTTCTGCAAAACAGGTACCAGTAACTAATCCTACATAACCTGTACCTACTACTGTAATTTTCATTTGGAGTTTTGATTTATAAATGAGTGTACTGAATCAATGATGTGTTGTAATTGATCTTGATCCATTTCGGTGTGAATAGGTAATGAAATTACCTTTGTTGTGAGGTCATTTGTGATAGGAAGGTTAAAATTATTTCCGCCAAATTGCGTAAACATTTTTTGCTGATGTGCGGGTACAGGATAGTAGATCATGGCAGGGATCTGGCGCTCCTGCAGGAATTGTTGCAGTGCATTACGATCTATACCATTTAGCTGAAGGGTATACTGATGATAAACGTGGTAACTGTTGGCTGCACGGAAAGGTGTTGTGATCTGTGGGATGCCTGCAAATGCAGCATCATATGCATCCGCAACTGCCCGGCGGGCCTTTATATATTCGTCAAGGAGGGGTAATTTAATATTTAATACCACTGCCTGGAGGGTATCCAGACGGGAATTTACACCTACCACATCATGGTAATAACGTGCAGACTGACCATGGTTAGCTACCATTCTTATTTGGGCAGCCAGCGCATCGTCATTGGTGAACAAAGCTCCTCCATCTCCATAACAACCCAGATTTTTGGAAGGGAAGAAGGATGTACAGCCGATTTGGCCGATTGCCCCAACCTTTTTCACAGTTCCGTCTTTAAAAGTATAATTGCCGCCTATGGCTTGCGCATTATCTTCAATTACAGGAATATTATATCTGCGGGAAATGTCCATAATTGGTTCCATATCAGCACTATGACCGTAAAGGTGTACTGGTACGATGGCTTTTGTTTTGGCAGTAATGGCTTTTTCTACCAGTACGGGGTCCAGACAAAAGGTTTTAGGATCTACATCTACAAATACTGGTTTCAGTTGCAACAGGGCAATTACTTCCGCTGTAGCAATGAAGGTAAATGAAGGCGTAATGACTTCATCGCCCGGTTCCAGGCCCAACGCCATCATAGCAATCTGCAAGGCATCTGTGCCATTGGCACAGGGAATCACATGTTTTACACCCAGGTATTCCTGCAGTGCCGTGGTGAATTGTTGTACAGGTGCGCCATTAATAAAGGCAGCATTGTTTAATACTTCTGCCATAGCAGCGTCTACCTGTGGCTTTATTTTTAAATATTGGCGTTTAAGATCCACCATTTGAATCGGAACCATGTCTAGAATAGATATTTTGTTTAAAGTGAGCAAATTTACAAATTTTGACATAGGAAGGAGAGTATCTTTGCACCTGTTTTAAAATCAGTAGAATAACTTATCCTATGAATGGCACATTTTTATATAATATAGGAATTCAACTGTATAAGGTTGGAGTATTGCTGGCAGCGGCAGCCGGCAATGCCAAAGCCCGGCTATGGCTGAAAGGGCGGCGAAACTGGCAGCAGAAAATGCGGACCGAACTAGCTCATAAAGAGGATATTGTATGGATTCATGCTGCCTCTTTGGGTGAGTTCGAGCAGGGCAGACCAGTATTGGAGGCCATTCGGAAGGAATATCCGGGTGCCTGGATCGTTTTGACCTTCTTTTCCCCTTCAGGGTATGAGGTCAGGAAAGACTATCCTGTGGCTGATCATATTTATTATCTGCCACTGGATACGAAAAGGAATGCCTGGGAGTTTGTGGAAATTGTCCAGCCAAGATTGGCCATTTTTATAAAATATGAGTTCTGGTACAATTATCTGACCGTATTACACGAGAGAAATATCCCTGTATTGCTCATTTCGGGCATCTTCCGGCCGGATCAGATATTTTTTAAGTTTTATGGAGGGATGTTCAGACGCCTTTTACAGCAACTGACCTATATTTTTGTACAGAACAGGGAATCCCT
The DNA here is from genome assembly GCF_900112615.1 of Chitinophaga sp. CF118. Lineage (GTDB taxonomy): Bacteria > Bacteroidota > Bacteroidia > Chitinophagales > Chitinophagaceae > Chitinophaga. Next base: position 119,110 of record NZ_FOMK01000010.1, read on the forward strand.
GGAATTATTGGCAAATATTGGGGTAACACATGCGGTACTGTCGGGCGATACAAGGTTTGACAGGGTATGGGCCTTGCGGAAAGAAGCTCCGCAACTTGTGCAGATAAAAGATTTTATAGCAGGCCGCAAAGCCGTGATTGCTGGAAGCACCTGGGAGGCTGATGAAAAACTATTGGCCACCTGGTGGGTACAACATAATGATAATCAAAGGTGTCTGATTATCGCGCCACATGAAATTCATGAAGCCCATATCCAGCATTTACTGGAACTGTTTCCCGGGGCCACAAGATTTACAGAAGGTAAATGGCAGTCGTCTGTGTTGATCATTGATAATATTGGAATGTTATCTTACTTATACCGTTATGCCCGTGTTTCGTATGTAGGTGGTGGGTTCGGGAAAGATGGAATTCATAATATACTGGAGCCTGCAACTTATGGCAAGCCTGTCGTGTTTGGTCCTGTGTTTCACAAATATCCGGAAGCGGCAGCATTGCTGGCAACGGGTGGAGGGATCAGCATTGCCGGTCAGGATGAACTGAACCGTCAGCTGGAACTTTTATTGGAAGATGATGTTGTTTGCACCCAAAAAGGTAAGCAAGCCAGTCAGTATGTAGAAGATAATAAAGGTGTTACTGATAGAATCATCTATTATATTCAGGTAAAACGCTTTCTTACAATAGAGTAGAACTGTCTTACAAGATGGTGCTCATCGCCCCAGCCCTGACGGATCTTCAATTCTCTTTCAATCCAGTATTCTGCTTCCTGCAAAGAATGGAACTCATTGATCGTTTTAATGGAACGCTCATAAGTATCTACATCTCCACGGAATAACTCCTGGATGAATTGAAACTTGTCATTGATCCCAATGGCATGACGAAGATCCTTGACAGGCATTTCTCCCAGTTTGTCTGCCAGTTCGGCCTGGCCCTGGCGGAAACGCTCGTTTAGAGAGGTGGTATTCTGGGCTATTCGCTGATTGAGTTCTTTGAGTTCCTTATGCAGACCATTCGTTTCTGACTTCTTATGGTTGGAAGGAGGAAGCGGATTTTCCATATTAGGAAAAAGTGTGATCATGGCTGGTGCATGCTTTTTCTCAACAGGTTCTGCCGGAATTGGAGCCGGTGGTGGTGCCGGAACGGCAACAGGGCGTTGTGAAAGAGGTTGAGGTACTACTTCGGCAGGAGCTGGCTGAGTAACAACCGGTGTAACTGGCAGCTGCTCTGTTATTGAAGGAGTTACTTCTGTGGCAACAGGCTGCTGTTCTTTCATAAGAGGCTTTACCTCTTCAGGAGTTGGAAATACTGTCACAGATGGTGTAACAACTGGTTTCTCTGCAACAGTTGTCTGATTATAAGTGGCAGTATACCCGTTTATGGTAGCGGGAGCCTGTTCATTTAACGCAGTATTAGGCATAATCACAGCTACATGGCTTGATTCTCTCTGCACCTGTTCTCCTTTTTTCTGCCTGTTACGGGCATGCAATATTTCTGCCTGCAACAGTTGTACATAATAAGATATGGACTGCAGTCCTGCGTTTGAATTCTTTAATTCCTGTAACTTGTCAATTAATGCACTTATTTTTTCCATAATCTAAAAAAAAAATAAATTGAATGCAAAATGCGTTCCATGCTTAATTGTTAACGCTGTGTCGGAGAATTTATTTTACTTGCATGAAGTTAGAGGTTTTTAATTAATTGTAAATCACAATAGTATAATATGTTTATTGAACCTTCTCTTGCAGGAGGGCGAAGGGGGTGGATCGAAGTAATCTGTGGCTCAATGTTTTCGGGAAAAACGGAGGAGTTGATCAGGCGGTTGAAACGAGCCCGTATTGCCAATTTAAAAATAGAGATTTTCAAGCCGGGGATTGATACCCGCTATGATCTGCAACACATTGTATCTCATGATGAGAGCAAGATCGTAAGTACTCCTATTGAAAACTCACAACAGATCCTTTTACTCGCGCAGGATGTAGATGTAGTTGGAATTGATGAAGCTCAGTTCTTTGATAGAGAGCTTCCTTATGTATGTGACCAGCTGGCATTAAGAGGGATCCGCGTAATTATTGCCGGCCTGGATATGGATTACCTGGGCAAGCCTTTCGGACAAATGCCATTTCTGCTGGCTAAGGCGGATTATATTACAAAACTGCATGCCATTTGTGTAAAATGCGGTAACATCGCCAACTACTCTTATCGTAAATCGTCTGATACCAACACAGTATTGTTAGGAGAAACGAATTTGTATGAACCGCGCTGCAGGCATTGTTATTATGAAGTAAAATAATTATTCTACCGGCATCTTTACTTTAAATGTAAATTTCTTCTGGGTCAGATAACTGAAGCCTACTACGAATATCGTCGTCAGTATTTTAGCGATGGTAGGATAAATATGGAACTGTTCTACAAACAGTTTCATAAACCCGTAGTTGAGGCATATGCAAATGCCTACCAGCATAAAATAACGCATCAGTTGTACGCGGCCACGAAGATTAGAATCGGAGAATACAATGTATTTGCTTAGAAGAAAACCTGTTGGGAAAGTGATTGCCAGGGACATGAACAATGCCGCAATATGGGCACTGATAGTAAGAAATGGAAGATATACGGTCCTTTGGTGTAAAACGAAATTATAACAAATAAAGTACAAGAATATATCCATTGCAGTATTGCCGCCCCCGCAAGCCAGGTAGCGGAACGTTTGCAGCGGCATAAGTTTGGCGAACGGACGGTAAAAGAAGTCGATCACCATTAAAATTAACGTTCTCATATCAAAAATGTACAATAACAAAACTAGCAAGTTTTAACGTTACTACATCGCGCTTTAGAATTATCTTAACATTTTCCTGGTTTTCCATTTCTCAGGTTGTTGATTAACAGGTACTTGCCTGGCCTTGCGTTGTTCTTTTTGCCATATCTCTACAGCAAGCAGTGCTGCTGCGCGTGCCTCATCCGGAACAGGTTGCTGTAAAGCCTCCGGAGTAAAGTACTTCCCAATAAAATTTGTATCAAACTTTCCTGTGATAAATGCAGGTTGTTGTAAAGCCCAGCGGCCAAAAGGTAAAGTGGTACGGATGCCCTTTATCTGGTATTCATCAATAGCCCGCAGTAGCCTTTCCCTGGCCTCTTCCCGGGTAGCTCCCCATGCTATCAGCTTGGAAATCATAGGGTCGTAATAGATAGGGATATCCATTCCGGATTCATAACCATCATCCACACGTATCCCATATCCCTGAGGGCGGATATATGTAGTTAATGTACCAGTATCCGGCAGAAAGTTATTTGCAGGGTCTTCTGCACAGATGCGGAGTTCTATTGCACTGCCATTAATGGATAAGCTCTGCTGGTTAAAGGATAACTGTTCTCCCCGTGCCACCCGGATCTGCTCTTTTACAAGATCCAATCCGGTGATCATTTCGGTAACAGGATGTTCCACCTGCAACCGGGTATTCATCTCCAGGAAATAGAATTGCAGTTGTTCATCTACCAGGAATTCTACAGTGCCAGCCCCGTAATATTTACAGGCACGGGCTACGTCCAGCGCACATTTCCCCATTGCTGCACGGATTTCCGGTGTAAGGCAGGAGGAAGGCGCCTCTTCTATTAGTTTCTGGTGTCTGCGCTGTATAGAGCATTCACGTTCAAAGAGATATACATAATTCCCATGTTGGTCGCCTAAAATCTGGATCTCAATATGGCGTGGTGCAGTAACATACTTTTCTATAAATACTGCATCATCTCCAAAAGCACTCATGGCTTCACTTTTAGCCAGGCGGATCTGTTCTCCCAGTTCTTCCAGAACATTCACCACCCGCATTCCTTTACCACCACCACCTGCAGATGCCTTGATCAGGATAGGAAATCCTGTCGTTTTTACAACTTCGGTTGCCTCTTCCAGGCTACGCAGAGGTGTTTCTGTGCCTGGAACCATGGGTACTCCAAATTTTTGAGCAGCTTGTTTGGCAGCCAGTTTACTTCCCATCATATCTATAGAAGCTGCACTGGGCCCTATAAAAGTGAATCCTGCCTCCGTTACTGCTTGTGCAAAACGGGCATTTTCACTCAGGAAGCCGTAGCCGGGGTGAATGGCATCGGCACCGGTTTGCCGTGCAGCAGCTATAATTTTGTCTCCGAGAAGGTATGATTGACTTGAAGGAGGAGGGCCTATACATATAGCCTCATCCGCATATTGCACAAAAGGCATGGTGCGGTCTGCCTCTGAATAAACAGCTACTGTTTTGATGCCCATTTCCCTGGCTGATCTCATGATCCTCAAAGCTATTTCACCGCGGTTAGCTACCAGTATTTTTTTCATGAGAGCGAATATAACGGAAAAAACAACTTACACGCTATTCACTATCTTTGCGCCAACATGAAATCCACCGTATTACAACAAACCATAACACTTGTAAAAAAGGATATACTACTGGAATTGCGTCAGAAATACGCTTTTTATGGGATCCTGTTATATATTGTATCTACCGTGTTTGTAATTAATCTGATGATTGGCAAACCGGATGAGAAAATATGGAATGCCCTGTTCTGGGTGGTGCAATTGTTCGTATCTGTTAATGCCATTGCGAAAAGTTTCATGCAGGAAAACAGGGGACGGCTGCTCTATTTCTATTCCCTGGTACATCCCCGGAGTTTTATAGCCGCCAAGCTGATATATAATATATTGCTGATGTCTATCATGAGCCTCATTGCTCTGATATGTTGTATAACTTTCCTGGGTAATCCGATCATTAATATATGGTACTTCATCGGAGTGATCATGCTGGGAGGAATCAGTTTATCGCTTTTGTTCACAATGCTGGCGGCTATAGCAGCACAGGCAAATCAAAATGCAGCCCTGATGGCTATTATGGGATTTCCTATTATGCTCCCGTTACTGATGATCTTATCGAGTGTAGCCAAATCTTCCTTTATTATTGTTTATCAACCCGGATTGCCGAAATTATTCCTGATGTTGGGCAGTATGGATGTATTGATCATTGCCCTTTCTATGGTTTTATTTCCTTTCCTGTGGAAGGATTAGGATCAAGTAGCGGTATTACACTCAGGTTTCAGAATTTTGAGATTAGTAATAAAACCTGTAGGTTTGCCCCCAATATAGCTGGTTAAAAATGGCAAAGCATTGGTGGAAAGCTTTAGCGGTATTAATTCTAACATACACGATTATAGCCGGATTTACGCATAAAATACCGATTATCGGTACCAACGGACAATCTTCCCGCGGACTCTACTTCCATGTGCCCATGTGGATTTGCATGTATACGATGTTCACCATTTCTGTAGTTAATTCTTTACGCTTTCTTGCCGGATATGATCTCCGTAAGGATGCGCTGGCCAGTGCGGCAGGCGGTGTAGGAGTGTTTTATGGTGTACTGGGGTTTGCTACGGGTACATTATGGGCTACTTACACATGGGGAAGCACTTTTACCAGTGACCCCAAGCAGATGTTAACCGCTGTGGCATTATTGATTTATATGGCTTACCTGGTATTGCGGATGTCTATATCTGATATTGACAAACGTGCCAGGATCTCGGCAGTATTTAATATTTTTGCATTCGCTTTGTTGATCCCTCTGACATATATTATTCCGCGTATGGTAGATTCATTGCATCCCGGTAGTGCTTCTACACCCGGTTTTGCATCTAAAGACACGGATAATAATATGAAAATGGTGTTATATCCTGCGTTTCTGGGTTGGACGTTGCTGAGTGTCTGGATATATACGCTCGTTGTACGCTACAAAAAGTTAGAGCTAAAAAATATTTTTAAATGATCAACAAGGTGTTTTCTTTCTGCTGCACATTCATGCTGTTATTGGTTTCTTTATTCGCTAATGCGCAGCAACAGGACACAGAAAGTGGGCCCGTAAATGAATTTTTCCGCAGCAATGATAAGATTTATGTTATAGTAGGTGTGCTGCTGATCATCTTTATAGGGATTGTAATATTTTTGATTTCGCTGGAGCGTAAGATCAGTAAGCTGGAGCGGCGGGATCACCCGGACAGAAAATAAAGTCCAACTACATATATATTACCAAAACAATTTCACTTATGGCGCAGGAACAAAATTACGACTTCTTTCAGAGCGTAGAAAGGAGTTTTGACAAAGCCGCACAATTCACGAAATGGGAAAAAGGCATTCTTGAACAGATCAAAGCCTGTAATGCTGTTTATCGCATGAAATTCCCCGTACGGGTAGGAGATACCATTGAGGTAATTGAAGCCTACCGTGTACAACACTCTCACCACAAACTCCCATGTAAAGGGGGGATCCGCTTCAGTGAAGCCGTAAACCAGGATGAAGTGATGGCACTTGCTGCCCTCATGACCTACAAATGCGCCATTGTAAATGTGCCTTTTGGAGGAGCTAAGGGTGGGATTAAGATCAATCCACGTGACTACACTCCGTTCCAGTTGGAAAACATTACCCGTCGTTATACAGCAGAACTGGTAAAGAAAAACTTTATCGGCCCTGGTATAGACGTTCCGGCACCCGACTACGGAACCGGCGAAAGAGAAATGAGCTGGATCCTGGATACTTATATGAGCTTACGTCCCGGTGAAATAGATGGATATGGTTGTGTAACCGGTAAGCCAGTTTCCCAGGGTGGTGTACGCGGTCGTAAGGAAGCGACAGGCCTGGGTGTATTCTACGGACTGCAGGAACTTTGCAACATCAAGGACGACATGAAGAAAATCGGCCTTGAACCAGGTATTCTGGGCAAAAAAGTGATCGTACAGGGCATGGGTAATGTAGGTTACCACGCCGCTAAGTATTTTCATGAGGCAGGTGCTGTGATAGTAGGTTTAATTGAGTGGGATGGCGCCATCTATAATGAAAAGGGAATGGATCCTGATAAAGTATTGAAACACAGGAATGAAACCGGCTCTATCATTAATTATCCTGGTGCTACCAATCTGAAAAATAATACAGATGGCCTGGAAATGGAATGTGATATCCTGATCCCTGCTGCTTTGGAACAAGTGATCCACAAAGGAAATGCTGCCAATATCAAAGCACGCATTATCGGTGAAGGTGCGAATGGTCCTATCACTCCGGAAGCGGATGAAATCCTGAACAAAAAAGGTGTAATCGTAGTACCTGACATGTTCCTGAATGCCGGAGGGGTAACAGTATCGTACTTTGAATGGCTGAAAAACCTTAGTCACGTACGTTATGGCCGTTTAGGCAAACGCTTTGATGAGAATATGAATATTCATATCCTGGGTGTTATTGAAGATCTTACCGGTAAAAAGGTATCAGACAGGGAACGGAAATTCATCGCACATGGTGCAGATGAAGTAGACCTGGTATATTCCGGACTGGAAGAAACCATGCACGCTGCCCTGCATGAAGTGCGTGAAATAATGTTAAATAATGAAAACATACATGATATGCGTACTGCTGCTTATGTATGTGCAATTAATAAAGTAGGTGCCGCTTACGAGCAGTTAGGGATTTTCCCATGATCCTGGCTACTTTTAAATCTGATTTATAAAAATAAAGCCCGCCATTTTGGTGGGCTTTATTTTTATAAATCACAGATGTGCAGGCAATTGCTGAATAAACCGCCATTGTTGTTCCTCCTCCATATGCTGGCAACACCAGGTGTTAACCCCATTAGTAATTACAAGGTACGCAGTAGGTAATACCATATGATAACGAACAATTTGCTCCAGGACGGCTTGTGTTAAGGGCACATTCATCTCCTTACATTCAACGATCATCCAGGGTTGGGTATTCCTGTTATAAACGACAATATCACAGCGTTTTTTCAGTTCTCCAAGATGGATCTCTTTTTCTATGCCGATCAGGGAGGCCGGGTAGCCCAATGTTTTTACAAGGTAATTGAGAAAATTCTGCCTTACCCACTCTTCAGGAGTAAGAATTACGTTTTTTTTACGGTAACGGTCAAAAATGATGTCTCTGCCATTTTCTCTTACAATCTTAAAATCAGGAGCAGGGAAGTCGATGAAAATCATAATGTAAAGTTAAGAAGAGTACTCCGTCTATGGACTTTTTTTCGTATATTCGCTCGTCAAAAGGCTATGAAGACAAAAGAAGAAATTGTAGCTAATTGGCTTCCCCGCTACACAGGAGAAAAACTCGAGAATTTCGGGTCCTACATCCTCCTGACCAACTTTAGTAATTATCTCACTTATTTTGCTGAATGGAACAAAGTCAAGATTGTAGGCGCAGGTAAGCCTATGCAATGTGCCACTGCAGGAGAAATTACCCTTATCAACTTTGGAATGGGTAGTCCCAGTGCCGCCACAGTAATGGACCTGCTCAGTGCCATCTCCCCCAAAGCCGTATTATTCCTGGGTAAATGTGGTGGTCTCAAGAAAAAGAACAACATAGGCGATCTCATATTGCCTATTGCCGCTATCAGAGGAGAGGGTACTTCCAACGACTATTTTCCTCCCGAAGTGCCGGCACTTCCTGCCTTTGCTCTGCAAAAGGTAATTTCTACTACTATTCGCGAATATGGTTGCGATTATTGGACAGGCACCTGTTACAGTACCAATCGCCGGGTATGGGAACATGATGTTGAGTTCAAACGTTACCTGGAAAAAATCCGTGCAATGGCGGTCGATATGGAAACAGCCACTATCTTTTCTGTAGGCTTTTTCAATAAAATCCCGACCGGTGCCCTGTTACTTGTATCTGACCAGCCTATGATCCCCGAAGGTGTAAAAACAGAAGCCAGCGATAAGAAAGTGACAACTGAATATGTGGAAAGACATCTTAAAATTGGTATTGATTCCCTGAAGGCTCTGATTAATAGCCACCAGACGGTAAAACATCTGCTCTTTTAGATTGCGTTTCTCCAGATTGTTTCGTAATATGCTAACGGTGAGATAATATTTTGACATCTGAAACAGAAACTCTGGAATCGCTTTTATCTATCCGTAATTTAACCGTTTCATTTCCTGGTACAATAGCCGTGAACGACATTTCACTGGATATTGGCACCAGCGAAATTGTGGGCATTGTAGGAGAATCCGGCTCAGGTAAATCTGTAACGGCATTGTCTTTAATGCGATTGATAACGCATCCCGGCGAAATTGTATCGGGAAGTATGTTGTATAAGGTGGGCGATCAGCCTGCTGTTAACCTCTCTGATCTTCCCGAAAAACAAATGCGTACCTGGCGGGGAAATGAAATAGCCATGATCTTCCAGGAACCAATGACCTCCCTGAACCCCTTATATACTTGTGGTGCACAGGTTATGGAAGCCATCCACCTGCATAAAAAAGTAACTGCTGCTGAAGCCAGGGAACAAACCCTTGCCTTATTCAGGCAGGTAAAGCTGCCGGAGCCCGAGCAACTCCTGAACAGGTATCCTCATCAATTATCTGGCGGACAAAAGCAACGTGTAATGATCGCGATGGCTATTAGTTGTCAGCCCCGGCTGCTTATAGCCGACGAGCCAACAACTGCATTGGATGTAACAGTTCAGAAAGCGATCCTCCAGTTATTAAAAGAATTGCAGCAGCAAACAGGTATGAGTGTGGTGTTCATTACACATGACCTGGGTGTAATTGCAGAGATCGCAAATAGAGTAGCCATTATGTACAAAGGCCGGATAGTGGAACAAGGCAGCATACAGGAATTGTTTACCCATCCTAAGCATCCTTATACAAAAGGATTGCTGGCCTGCCGTCCACCACTGAACAAACGGTTATATCGTTTGCCGGTAATCCGAGATTTCATGGAGGTAGATACCGAAGGCAATATTCAGGAAAAAGAGAAAGCGGTGAAAGGATTGGTTAACAGCCTGGAGATTCCTGCAACAGAGATTGTTAGTCGTGAACAGAAATTAGCTGAGAGTCCGCTCTTGCTGGAAGTGAACGACCTGCATACCTGGTTCCCGGTTACTCGTAACCTGTTCGGGAAACCCCTCACATGGACCAAAGCCGTAAACGGCGTGAGTTTTAATGTACGGGAAGGTGAAACGATGGGTTTGGTAGGAGAGTCCGGTTGCGGAAAAACTACGTTGGGACGGACATTGTTGCGACTGGTAGAACCCACCAATGGCAGTATTATTTATAAGGGAAAAGATATCAGTAGTTTGCCTGCTTCGGAAATGAGGGCGCTGCGTAAAGACATTCAGATCATTTTCCAGGATCCGTATTCCTCTCTAAATCCCCGTTTAACAATAGGACAGGCCATTCTGGAACCGATGCATGTGCATGGATTATATAGTAATGACATAGAGCGTAAAGAAAAAGTACAGGAACTGCTGGGAAAGGTGAACCTTTTACCGGAGCACTATTACAGGTATCCGCATGAGTTTTCCGGCGGGCAGCGGCAACGTATTGTTATTGCCCGGGCACTGGCATTACAACCGTCCTTTATTATTTGTGATGAATCTGTTGCCGCTTTGGATGTAAGCATTCAGGCGCAAGTGCTGAATCTGTTGATTCAGCTGAGACAGGAGTTTGGATTCACTTATATTTTTATCTCTCATGATCTTTCTGTGGTCCGGTTTATCAGTGACCGTATGATGGTAATGAATAAGGGGAAAATTGAAGAATCTGGAGATGCTGATCAGGTATATGAAGACCCTCAGAGTGCATATACCCGTCAGCTGATTAATTCCATACCTAAAAATATCCATGTATAAAACCTTACGATTGATAAGGCCATAATGATTTTTTGATTACTAGCATAATTATCATTACTTTTGCAACCTTAAATTCATTCATACCGTAATATGAAACTATCACAGTTCAGGTTCGATCTTCCTTTAAATTTAATTGCACAGCACCCTTCCAAAACAAGAGATGAAGCCCGTTTAATGGTGGTAAACCGCGCCACAGGAAAAATTGAGCACAAAGTTTTTCGTGATATTATCGGCTACTTCAATGATAAGGATGTGATGGTGGTGAATAATACCAAGGTATTTCCTGCACGTCTGTATGGCCGCAAGGAAAAGACCGGTGCTAAAATTGAGGTATTCCTGTTGCGTGAGCTGAACAAGCAAAACCGTTTGTGGGATGTGATCGTAGACCCTGCCCGTAAAATCAGAGTAGGTAATAAATTATACTTTGGTGATGATGAATCACTGGTAGCAGAAGTAATTGACAACACTACCTCCCGTGGCCGTACCATCCGCTTCCTGTTCGAAGGTAATGACGAAGAGTTCAAGCAGATATTGGATACATTGGGAGAAACACCACTACCAAAGTACATCAAGCGTAAACCTGAGGACGAAGATAAAGAGCGTTATCAGACTGTTTATGCCAAGTATGAAGGTGCTGTAGCTGCGCCTACAGCAGGTTTGCACTTCAGTCGTGAGCTGATCAAACGTTTGGAGATCAAAGGTGTAAAGTTTGCAGAAGTAACATTACATACTGGTTTAGGTACTTTCCGCCCAATTGAGGTAGAAGATCTGAGCAAGCATAAGATGGATGCAGAGTATTTCAACATTGATGAATACGCTGTGAAAATCGTAAACAAGGCAAAAGAAGATAACCGTAAGGTTTGTGCGATCGGAACAACTACTGTAAGAGCTGTAGAATCTTCTGTAACTGCCCAGAACCTGCTGAAAGCAGCAGAAGGATGGACGAATACCTTTATTCACCCTCCTTACGATTTTTCTATTCCCAATGCATTGGTGACTAACTTCCACCTGCCTAAAACAAGCCTACTGATCATGGTTTGTGCTTTTGCCGGTTACGATCTGGTGATGGAAGCATACCAACAGGCAATTAAAGAGAAATACCGTTTCTTCAGTTATGGTGATGCCATGCTGATCATCTGATCATAAAAATCGTGAAAGAAGTCCTGCTATTATGCGGGACTTTTTTTATTTAAGAGCATATGGAACCACGGAAAAAAGTAGCCATCATTGTTGCCGGCGGATCAGGTACCCGCATGGGAAGTGCCATTCCAAAACAATTCCTGGAGCTGGCAGGTAAGCCTGTTTTATGGCATACCGTTACTGCATTTGTGAAAGCATACAGTGATATGCAGATCGTATTGGTATTACCGGAGGTCCATTTCAGTTATGTAGAGAGTTGGCTGCCTGAGTTTGCCGGAACTACCGTGACGCTAGTTAAAGGAGGGGAAACCCGTTTTCATTCTGTAAAGAACGGCCTGGATCAGGTAAAAGAACCAGCAGTGATATTTATACATGACGGTGTACGACCGCTGGCGAGTACAGCGTTGATCCGCAGTTGTTATGAGGCAGCGTTGGCACATGGCAGTGCTATTCCTGCTATAGATATGAAAGATAGTATTCGTGAAATAGGAGAAGAGGGAAACAGGGCTGTGAATCGTGAGCGTTTCAAAATTATACAGACTCCGCAAACATTTCTATCGGAATTAATATTGCCCGCTTTTGCATTGCCATATGATCCGTTATTCACAGATGAGGCAACAGTAGTTGAGAGGCAGGGACACCGCATTCAGTTGGTTCCCGGAGAGGAAGCAAATATAAAGATTACCCGTCCGCTGGACCTGGTTATTGCCAGTACGTTATTGGATCATCCACGATCGTAAATGAATTATACGTTACTGAGCAGCTTCTGAATTAGATAACCCTTTATTGATTTTCTGAAGAATCTGGTGGGCTACTTCCAAAGCCTGCAATCCGTCAATCGCATTTACTGGTACTGGCTTATTCAGCAGGATACTGTCGCGGAACATTTCCAGTTCCAGGCGTATTGCATTTACCTGTTTAATTTCAGGATTGTCTATAGCGATTGTTTTTTTACCGGAATTAGTTTCTATATCCAGTGTAAAAAGACCTTCATCTTCAGGTGTTTTCAGCTTGATGATCTCTGTTTTTTTATCCAGGAAGTCGATACCGATGTAGGCATCTTTCTGGAACAGTCGCATTTTACGCATCTTTTTCAGGGAAATGCGGCTGGATGTTAAGTTCGCCACACAACCGTTATGAAATTCTATGCGTACGTTGGCGATATCCGGCGTGTCGCTCATGACGGCCACACCGCTGGCAGAGATTCTGTTTACTGTAGATTTTACGATGCTAAGTACGATGTCTATATCATGGATCATGAGATCCAGTATTACACTTACATCGGTCCCGCGGGGATTAAATTCCGCCAGGCGGTGTACCTCAATGAACATTGGTTTGAGGTCATATCCTTTCAGTGCAAGGAAGGCAGGGTTAAAGCGTTCAACATGTCCCACCTGGAATTTAATGTTAGCTTCTTCCACCAGTTTCACCAGTGTTTTCGCTTCATCCAGAGTATTGGTCATTGGTTTCTCCACAAAAATGTGCTTTCCGTTACGGATAGCCATTTCGCACAATTTAAAGTGCTGTGTTGTGGGAGCTATGATATCGATTGCGTCTGAAGCTTGTATCAGCTCTTCCGCCACAGTAAATCTCGGAATCTGGTACTGTTGGGCTATACTGTCTGCATTTATATTCCCCGGATCATAAAAACCTACTACTTCTACGTCTTTCATCGTGGCCAGCTGGGAAAGGTGAATTTTACCCAGATGTCCTACCCCAAAGATTCCTATTTTGAGCATGTTAGTATTTGAAAATAAAATAATTGCGAATGTAAGGAAAAAGACATTATATATTCAAATCTTATATAATGAACCCATCTTCCACCATGCTGCAATATCCTGCTTCTGATACGATTATGTGATCCAGTACGGTAATATCGAGGAGGAGGCCGGCTTCTTTTATTTTTTTTGTGATGCTGATATCTGCATTGCTTGGTCTGAGGCTTCCTGAGGGATGATTATGGCAAAGGATGATCCGGGTAGCCTCCAGTTCCAGTGCTTCTTTGAAAATAACTCTGGGATCTGCAAATGTGTTAGTGATCCCGCCTTTGCTTACACAACTGATACGGATGATCTTGGAAGCATTATTAAGGTACATCACATGAAATGATTCATGGTTATTATCTCCGATGAGAGGTTTAAAATAGAGAGCTGCTTCACTTCCGTTGCTGATGGTTTTCTTTTGAAGGGTGTAACTGGCTTGTCTGCGTCGGGAAAGTTCCACTGCAGCTATAATAGTAATTGCTTTTGCATTACCGATGCCCCTGATTTTTTTTAGCTGGCTAACACTCTGTTTCCCAAGTTCACAAAGATTGGAAGCAGCGCTACGCAATACTTCCTGTGCCAGCTCTATAGCTGATTTTTGTTTATGCCCGTTATTTAACAGGATTGCCAGCAATTCTGCGTCACTGAGTGCATTAACGCCTTTATTCATCAGTTTTTCTCTGGGTTTATCATCATTGGCCCAGTTTCTAATGGAAATATGAGGAGATTGGGTAACAACGGTTTCCATTTTAAATACTAATATTTTTAGCAAATATACATATTTTTCAATACTCCCCTTATTTCTTTCTAAATTGAGCAAACTTTACGCTCATACATTATTGTTTAGCTTGTAAGATTTTCATGTAAATAGCTGGTAATAATAATTTTACACATTTTAATTGTAGTAAGATCGCCTACAGTATGGTGATTGAAAGAAAAAAAAGAGAATACATACTCCAAAAGTTATAATTTCGCAACCTCTTTTCCATAGTCATAGACATGCAACCATCAGTAAAAATATTTACAGGAAACAGTAATCCGGAGCTGGCAGAAAAGATTGCCAAAAGATATGGCAATGGTCTGGGTAAACTCACCATCCAGAAGTTCAGCGACGGGGAGTTTCAGCCTATCTACATGGAGAGTATCCGTGGAGATTATGTTTTCCTCATTCAGAGTACCAATTCTCCTTCAGACAATCTGATGGAATTATTGATGATGATAGATGCGGCCAAGAGGGCCTCTGCAGGGTATATTACTGCTGTCATCCCTTACTTTGGTTTTGCGAGGCAAGACAGAAAAGACAAGCCAAGGGTGGCTATCGCTTCCAAGCTGGTAGCTAATCTGCTCACTTCTGCAGGTGCTAATAGGGTGATAACCATGGATTTACATGCTCCCCAGATTCAGGGGTTCTTTGATATTCCCGTGGATCATCTTGACAGTTCTGCAATTTTCATCCCCTACATTGAAAATTTAAAGCTGGAAAGTCTTACCTTTGCGTCCCCTGACGTAGGTAGTACTAACAGGGTAAGGGAAGTTGCGGCCTATTTCAATGCGGAAATGGTGATTTGCGATAAGCACCGTAAACGTGCAAATGAAATCGCTTCCATGGTGGTGATAGGAGATGTGAAGGACAGGGAAGTAGTATTGATAGATGATATCTGCGATACTGCCGGCACGCTTACCAAAGCAGCCAATCTGTTAATGGAGAAGGGAGCTAAGAGTGTTCGCGCATTTTGTACGCACCCTGTATTAAGTGGAAAGGCTTACGAGAATATTGAGAATTCAGTGCTGGAGGAAATGGTGATCTGCGATACGATCCCCGTAAAAATCCAGAGCAGTAAGATCAAAGTTCTCAGTGTAGCAGACCTTTTTGCAGTAGCTATCCGTAACATGTACGAAAACAAGTCTATTACCAACTTGTTTGTACATAGCCACCGCAGGGGATAATCAAGTGTTTATTTTTAACAACATAAATGTTTAATCAATGAAAACGATAACAATCGAAGGACAACTCAGGAGCGAATACGGCAAAAAAGCCACCCGCCAAATCCGTTCTGAGGGACAAGTGCCTTGTGTTATTTACGGGGGTGCAGAAACCGTAAGTTTTTCAGCTCCAGCTATCGCATTCAAAAATCTGGTGTACACACCTGATTTCCAGCTGGCAGAAGTTAAGTTAAATGGCAAGGTTTACAGGTGCGTATTGAAAGATCTGCAGTTTGATGTAGTGACAGATGAACTGGCTCACATCGATTTCCTGGAACTGGTAGAAGGTAAACATGTAAATGTTACTTTGCCTATCAAGATCGTTGGTCAGTCTGAAGGTGTTAAAGCCGGTGGTAAACTGGTTGTTAAGATCAAGGCGCTGAAAGTAAAGGCTCTGCCTAAAGACCTGCGTGAAAATATCGAAGTTAGTATCGACAACCTCGAACTGAACGGTAACGTTCGTGTACAGGATGTAGTAGCTCCAAACATCGAGATTCTGAACTCTCCGCGTATTCCTATCGCTTCTGTAGTAATGACCCGTCAGTTACGTCAGGAAGAAGCAAGTGCAGATACCAAGAAGAAATAAGGCATCTTTGCAGATATTTTTGGAAAAAGTCCCGTCTCGGTTCAACCAAGACGGGACTTTTTCTATTTTTGCCCTGCAATAACCAGGATTTTGCAAATAGTTGAATAAGACATAAAATATCAATAGATGAAATACCTGATAATAGGATTAGGTAATATAGGCGCAGAATATGAACATACCCGTCACAATATAGGCTTTGACGTTGCAGATGCTTTTGTTGCAAAACATGGTGGTACTTTTAAGAGCGACCGGCTGGCAGATATGGCTGAATGCAAATGGAAGGGACGAATATTTGTGGTGATCAAACCCACCACTTACATGAACCTGAGTGGGAAAGCTGTGAAGTATTGGATGGATAAAGAAAAGATTCCACGTGAAAATATCTTTGTAATAGTAGATGAACTGGCATTACCATTGGATGTAGTGCGTGTTCGCCCCGGTGGCAGTGATGCCGGGCATAATGGACTGAAAAGCATCCAGGAACTGTTGGGTACAAATCAGTATCCACGGTTACGCTTTGGTATTGGAAATGATTACCCCAAGGGGAAACAGGTTGAGTTTGTACTGGGTAAATGGTTGCCGGCAGAATGGACCGTAATAGTGCCCAAGCTGGAAAAATGTGTAGAGATTATAGAAAGTTTTGCGACCATTGGGATAGAACGTACTATGAATAAGTACAATTAATCCTGGTTAAATTTTAAGATCAGTTAATTGATCCGTTCTTTTAACTTTGAATAAAGAAATATCTGATATGAAAATCATTTGTGTTGGTAGAAATTATGCTGATCATGCAAAAGAGCTAAAAAATGAGGTGCCGTCAGAGCCGGTAATTTTCATGAAGCCGAAGAATGCATTATTACAGAATAACCATCCATTCTACTATCCTGAGTTTACAGATAATCTGCATTATGAGTGTGAACTGGTGCTTCGCATCTGCAAAAATGGCAAGCATATTCAGGAGAAATTTGCTGATAAATATTATGATCAGTTAGGTATCGGGATTGATTTTACTGCCCGTGATCTGCAGGATAAACAAAAACAAAAGGGGTTGCCCTGGGAAATAGCCAAGGCCTTTGATAATTCTGCTGTGGTGGGTCAGTTTATGCCGATTACACCCGAACTGGATAAAAAAGACATTAATTTCTGTCTGTATAAGAACAAACAGATTGCACAGCAGGGGAATACCAAGGATCTGCTGTTCACTTTCGACTTCCTGATCGCATATATCTCTAAATTCTTTACTCTTAATATCGGGGATCTGGTATTTACGGGTACCCCTGCAGGAGTAGGGCCTGTAGAAATAGGAGATAAGCTGGAAGCGTTTATTGAAAATGACAGCCTGCTTGAATTTGAAATCAAATAAGATCAGGGGGCTGACCAGAAAGGATTCCTTCCCGGTCAGCCCTCTTTTATCATGGAACGTTGTTATAGATTACATCGAGAATCCTTGTTAACTCATGATAATCACCTTCAGTAAGGCCTACCCATCCTGTTTTACGCATTTCAAGCACCAACGGTCTTACATCTTTATATTTCTCCGATCCTTTAGGAGTCAATTGTAAATATACCTTTCGCCTGTCCAGCGGAGAGCCTTCCCGCACCACCAATTCCTTCTTTACCAGCAATTCTATAATACGGGATACAGTTGTGATATCCTTGGACGTTAGCCTTGCCAGTTCATTATGGGTGATTTTATTATGCTTGAACAGGTTTTCAATCAGCAGCCATTGATCCACGGTAATATCTTTCTTATGTGCATCAAAGGTCTTTTGCCAGTAATTACGGATTCTCTTCAGGGTTGCGTCCAACTTATAAAATGTTGGATTATTTACAAAAGTATCAGGCATAATAGTTAATTTGCGGTAGCAATGGTTGTTGTAGCAACTATATTTAGTTTAAGAAAATCACCAAAACAATCTTACGTGTTTAAAGATAGTATAAGCGCTCCAACTTTTAAAGCCACTATTAGCACGGAGGAGCGATCAGCAAACAAACAGGCAATATTGCTAAAGGCTTACAGGCTCATGTGTCAGGCCAGGGAAATGGCTGCCATCTATGAAGCCAACCGTTCCACCTGCAAATATGTGCACTCTACTTCGAGAGGACACGAGGCTATTCAAATTGCGGCTGGTCTGCAATTAAACTCCTGGGATTATGCCAGTCCTTATTACCGGGACGACAGCATGCTCTTAGCCATGGGTTTTTCTCCCTATGAGCTAATGTTACAGTTACTGGCAAAAGGAGATGATCCTTTTTCCGGAGGCCGTTCCTATTATAGCCATCCAAACAGCCTGGAAGCTAACCGCCCACGCATTCCCCATCAGAGCAGTGCTACCGGTATGCAGGTAATTCCAACCACCGGTATGGCGCAGGGTATCAGTTACCTGGAACGTATAGGTGCTGATTTTCTGCGTAAAGGTCCCAAAGGCGAGGCTCCTGTGGTGCTTTGCTCCCTGGGAGATGGGAGTGTTACAGAAGGAGAGGTGAGTGAGGCCTGGCAGAGCGCTATCTTATGGCAATTGCCGGTGATCTATTTGATCCAGGATAATGAATGGGGCATTTCAGCAAGCGCTGCAGAAACCCGGGCAATGGATGCTTATGAATATGCTGCAGGATTTAAAGGACTGGAACGTATGCAGGTAGATGGAAGCAACTTTGAAGAAAGCTATCATGCCATGGGGGCCGCCATCAGTTATGTAAGGCAGGAAAGAAAGCCAATAGTGGTGCATGCCAGTGTTCCATTGCTGGGTCATCATACTTCCGGCGTACGTAAAGAATGGTATAGAACAGCTGAAGATCTTGCTCTGCATGAAGAGAAAGATCCGTTGCCAAAGCTCAGAAACCGTCTTCTCGAAACCGGATTATCGGAAGCTGATCTGTTAAAAATAGAAGCCGATATCCAGGAATATGTAAGTATTGAATTTGCCAGGGCTAATGCTGCCGAAGATCCTGATACGGCAACAGTACAGGATCATGTATTCGCGCCTGCGGCTGTGACAGAAGAGGCAGGTATCCGCACACCTGTTAAAGGAAGTAAAGTAATGATGGTAGATGCGGCCTTACATGCAGTGGAAGAAATTCTGCAGCAATTTCCGGAAGCCATATTCTTTGGCCAGGATGTAGGTCGCCGGCTGGGAGGCGTATTCCGTGAGGCTGCTACCCTGGCGGAAAAGTTTGGAGATCACCGTGTATATAATACAGCCATCCAGGAAGCCTATATTATTGGCGCTACTGTAGGACTGGCGGCCGTTGGGGTAAAACCTATCGTGGAAATCCAGTTTGCGGATTATATCTATCCCGGATTTAACCAGCTGGTAACTGAGATTTCTAAGTCCTGTTATCTGAGTAATGGCAAGTTCCCTGTACAAACCCTTATCCGTATACCTATCGGAGCATATGGTGGCGGCGGACCTTACCATTCAGGCAGCATAGAATCTACTTTACTCACTATCAAGGGTATCAAAGTAGTATATCCATCCAATGCGGCAGATATGAAAGGACTGATGAAAGCGGCATTTTTAGACCCTAATCCGGTAGTGATGCTGGAACACAAAGGTTTATACTGGAGTAAAGTTCCTGGTACACAGGCGGCTATTATGGTAGAACCTGATAAAGATTACCTGCTGCCTTTAGGAAAGGGTAGAGTGGTATTACAATCACATCCCCGGGATGTAAAACGGGGGGAAACGACCTGTATTATCACATATGGTATGGGCGTATATTGGGCAATGGCAGCAGCTGCCTCATTTCCCGGTCTGGTTGAAATCATTGATTTGCGTACTGTGTTCCCGCTGGATGAGGAACTGGTATTCAGCACGGTGAGCAAACACGGCAAATGCCTGGTATTAACAGAGGAACAATTAAATAATTCTTTTGCACAGGCATTAGCGGGAAGGATTCAGCGGGCATGTTTTAAAGATCTGGATGCACCTGTATTCACGCTTGGAGCAATGGATTTACCAGCTGTTCCAATGAATATGGCTTTGGAAAATATGATGTTGCCGAATCCGGAAAAAGTAGCAGCAATGATTAAAGAATTACTGGCTTATTAAATAATAATAACTTTCGTTTGGGTTTTATCATTTTCCCCGTTATCTTTGCACTCCTGTTTTGAAATAGCTACACACTTATTTCAAGATATAACAGGAAATGGCGAGGTAGCTCAGGTGGTTAGAGCGCAGGATTCATAACCCTGAGGTCGAGGGTTCAACTCCCTCTTTCGCTACACTTAAAAAAGGCTTTGAAGCATGTCCGCTTCGAAGCCTTTTTTGTTTTAGACTCTAACTGATGAAAGAACCTAAAGGAAGATATGTTACCGGGAGGGCAATTTCTTTTCTTGCCAAGGAATTCAATTATCATGATTGGATGCAAGATTGGGAGCACATAGTCGCCGATTACAAAGATATAAACCGGTATTTTGAAACGTATATGGCTTCTACTGATGATGATATTCGTTTCGCACTTATGGCGCTGATTGTCGAAACAAGCAATGAAGGCTGGGATTCGGGCTGGATAACTGAAATGTGGCCTAAAGTGAAACAATTACTGACTGATAACTTCTTGCTACATGAATATACTATTTACTATTGGTGTTATTCTCTTAGTGACGATATTGAAGACATGTTTGTTATTAGTCCTTATATGAGGGATTTATGGAAGGAACTTACAGGTGACAATTTCGTAAGCACTTACGACGAAACAGATTTGCAATCAGAGAATAATGATTAGATGTTTGTAGGGTTATAAAAGAACTTGAACAAGTCTTTTAATAAAAGGTTCAACAATTCTCCCTTTCCCGCTACGCTGCAATAAGATTGCTCCAATATTTTAAAAGCATCGTTCAAAACGATGCTTTTTTTATTTGTATTCAATGCGATACATATTTTGGGAATGCTTCCAAGGTTCCGTTGGTTCTAAAGTAGTATTACAGAAAATTTGATTCTTAAGTAGATTATTTTGAATCGTTTAATCAGGAAAAGTCCTCATGTAGATATGGTTCAACTCCCGATGGGGGGACACTGTAGTGCTGGTGCACTGAAATAATTTTAAAGGCATCGCGGAAGCGGTGCCTTTTTTGTTTGCCATAATTCGTAGGTTTGTTACCCAGGTTCATCCTCCAGTTCAAAAACTTGAATTAAAGATTTGTAAGACTTTTTAATTGTCTTCGTTTTAAGCTCTATTATTAACTCATCAATTAATGGATCTTTAAATCCATCAGAAAATATTTTTGTCTCTAATACTAAGAGCGTTTTACTTTGGGAGATACCAAGTTTAAGATTGTGCTGCTTTTGTTTATTATTGCCACGATAATCCATTAGTATGCATGAACAGCTGACAAAGTATATTACAGACAGAATTCAATTAAGTGAAGCCGATTTGCAAAAGGTGCTTTCCTGTTTTAACATCTTGAAAGCAAAAAAGAATGAGCTGGTGGGAAGAACAGGAGAACCGTCGAGACGTATGTTTTTCGTAAATAAAGGATGCCTACGGGTGTATTTTATAAAACCCAACGGAAGAGAGGCCACGCGCCGGTTTGCTTTCGAAAATTCCTTTTCTACTTCCCTAACATCTTTTATTGATGGGTCATTGCTCAAAGAAGATACACAGGCTATTGAGCAATCGGAATTGCTGTATACTCACCGCGAGGATTTTTACTCCCTGTTGAACACTATTCCCGGTTGGGAAATATTTTATCGTGGTTTTCTTGAATATGCCTATTTAACCAATACCAGGAGACTGGAAGATTTTATTACACTAAATCCACGAGAGCGCTATCAATTGCTGCTGAAAGAAAACCCGCAGATGGTGCTCCGTTTACCAAATAAGTTGGTGGCAAATTATCTCAATATTACCCAGGAGGCACTTAGCAGAATGAAATCCGGAATGTGATTATTTGATCAGGATCAATAATATATATATTGGATAGCTGGACTTTTGTAGCTCAATTTAATCAGCTATGCGTATTATAACATTAGAAGAGCACATTGCCTTACCTGAGTTTGCTCATGAGATACAGCAATGGCCGTTGCCTAAGCAAGTAGTGGAGAAACTCGCTGACATCAGTAACATTCGCTTAGAATCAATGGACGATAACGGTATTGATATGCAGGTGTTGTCTGTAGTAGGCAGGGGCGCAGAAAGTTTATCCCCTCGGAAAGCCTTGAAATTTGCCGTCAGGTACAATGATATCCTTGCCGCAAGAATTGCCGCTCATCCTACCCGGTTTAAGGCATTTGCACATCTACCTATGTCTTCTCCAGAAGCAGCGGCAAACGAGTTGGAAAGAGCAAAGGAGGAACATCATTTCTGTGGAACCCTGATCAACGGGCTTACAAATGGTAAATTCCTGGACCTTCCGGAATTCAGGCCATTACTGCAAAAAGCGGAACAATTACAAATGCCCCTTTACCTGCATCCAGGTCTGCCACCTGAAACTGTTGCCGAAGCCTATTACAACGATCTCCCGGGATCAATAGGTGTGATGCTTGCATGCGGTGGCTGGGGATGGCATGCTGAAACAGCCCTACAGGTACTGCGTTTAATCATCACCGGAACATTAGACAGGTATCCCCGGTTAAAGATTATCATTGGGCATATGGGAGAAATGATACCTATGATGACGTCCAGGCTGGATGAAAAATTTAATGTTACCAACACAGGTTATCACCAGCGGTCAGTCAGTCAAACCCTACGCGATCAGGTACACATTACTACCAGTGGGATTTTTACTTTACCACCACTGATGACTGCACTAAGTACTTTTGGTATCGATAATGTCATGTTTTCCGTAGATTATCCTTTCAGCACAAACGAAGCAGGAAAACAATTGCTGGAAAGTATTCCACTACCTCCTGAAGAAGTAGCGAAGATAGCAAGCGGAAATGCAGAGAGATTGCTTGGCCTGTAGGTTAAACAGGTACAAGCCTATTTTGGCATTCTTGTTTTAATTAAATAATACACCTAATCTCACCCTAAGAAAAGGTATTTGTAGTGCCATCTATAAAGACACCATGTATTTCAGCCAAAAATGGGATTACATGTTCCAAATAACTCCCATCCGGGGTACAGCTGGAGCAGGACGATCTGAAATTAGTAAAGGCATCGCGAGAGCGGGTGCCTTTTTTTGTTTTACCCCATGTCATGTCATATCTTTTCTTTGCCCCTGGATCCAATTTTTTTGTAACTTTCATTGTTGTAAAATCCTTTGTTATGCCCATACGACTCAATGTTCCTTTTATCCAAAAAGATGACGCAAAGAAGTTAGGTGCAAGATGGGTTCCAGATGTTAGTACTTGGGTTATACCTGACCATATTGTTGATATTAATCCATTTAATGCATGGCTGCCACGAAATGGCGGAACGTTTGTTAAATATCCTTATCTAATTGCCAAGAATAAAAGAGACTGTTGGAAATGTCATAAGGAAACTCCGTTGATAGGACTTGGAGCAAGAAATTATATTACAAGTGTTTTCGGTTCTCCTTTTTCAGAGCCTGTTTGGGAAATACGTAACTATCCTGTCTTTTTTGTAGATATTAAATTGGTAGATGATGTCATTGCTTCTATTATGCACGAACAATATCCCTTTTTTAAAAATACTTACCATAAAACATTAGGAAAACAGCTATGGCTCAATACATGTACCCACTGTGAAACGATACAGGGAGATGATTATAATATAGATCGTTCCTATATATTGGGCGGTTATTTAAATGAAAAGCGAACATTGTTTCGGGGAAAACAAATGGAGCAGCTGCCACTCCGATTTGATTATTACATTGACTCAGCTATTTATGAGGGAGAATATTATTGGGATGGTTTTGAAGAAGCGGAGTAAATCTTAATTTTCTTTACAAATTCCTGATGCTTTATCCACTAAAAAATTTGCAGAGCCCCAACGGGCGCGTAGCTCAGCAAATTTTTTAGTGGATAAAATATTCATAGATTTCCAGCTGATTCGTTGGGGCCAATATTAGATGTTTGTCAGATTAAATATTAACTAATACAAGTATACGACTATGTGATTTGGTTAGACAATGGTAGTATTAATCCTTTGTGTAAATAGTATAATACGCAGAGGATTAAATACTGAATTTTTATTATTAAACGGATTCGCGCTGTTTGCGTCCCCAGTTTCTAAGTTGGTCTAAAATAGGTGCTAATTCCCGTGCCAGTTCCGTCATCTCGTATTCTACTCTTGGAGGTGTTTCTGCATAAGCAGAACGTTTGATCAGACCATCCTGTTCCATCGATTTCAGTTGTAAGCTGAGCATGCGTTCTGACATGTAGGAAAACTCTTTTTTTAGCTCGTTGAATCTGAGTTTTTTATCACCCAGTTTGTCTAACAATAACAATTTCCATCGGCCTCCGATTTTCTGAACAGCATAGGTAAGATCACAATTGATAATACATTGCTCGTTTCGCGTATAGGTGGAGTTTTTCTTTCTTGTTGTCATTACTTACATGTTTGTTCGTGCCTTACAATTGGTTGTACATATGATAAAGTTAACCACAACTGCCTACGTTTGCAAAGAAAAATATACTATATGGATCTTTACTTAAAAGAAAAAACTGCAATAGTAACCGGTGCGAGTCAAGGGTTGGGTCGGGCCATTGCAAAAGAACTGGCAATAGAGGGTGTGAAGGTGTTTGCAACTGCAAGAAACAAGGATATGCTGAATAGCTTTAAAGCAGAAGTGATCAGCGCCGGTGGAATAGAACCCATAATATTCATACAAGACATTATGGCGATTGATGGCCCTCAAAATATTGCTACTGCTGCAATATCTGCATTGGGACATGTAGATATTCTCATTAACAATGCAGGCCAAAGCCGTCCTGTAGATTTAACGGGGCCTGAAGAAACATGGGTTGAATCTGTAACACTGGATTTCGACCGCCCCCGTCAACTGACGCAACAGTTGTTACCTCATATGATAGAACGTAAACAAGGTGCTATTCTGAATCTTTCCAGCACTTATGAACTACGCATTATTAATGTTTCAGCTGTCGCCAAAGCAAGTGTGGTAGCCTGGTCAAAAGCATTATCCAGTCAGCTGGGTCGCTACAATATCAGAGTTAATTGCCTGCAACCAGGTCTCTTGGATACTCAGAATGTCCGTAACATTTTTTCCGATGAAGAACGCAAAATATTCGCTGAACGCGAAATTCCACTAGGCGATTTCGGAGAACCGCAGGATGCTGCTAATTTAGCTGCCTTTCTGGTATCCCCCCGCGCAAAGTATATAACCGGCATCGTTGCTGCTGTCGATGGAGGATTGCGGCGCTATGCATTCTGATTTGTAATGAAGGCTTCATTAAATCTTATTATATCTTGTGATAAAAGATTAGATAATTCGTCCGTTCTTGCTACACAGATTAAAGAAGGCTTTGAGAGTAAATCTCGAAGCCTTCTTTAATTTCTATTACTTATTCCCATTATCCCGTTCTGGGTACAATCCATAATATTTTGATAGTCAAAATTTTCATATCTTATTTTCTAACCAGCCTGGGATCCTTATCTATCATTACTATTCCTCGCTGGCAGGCAGGTAAAAGGTTCTGAATATCAGGTTTTGAAGAATGTTTTATCAGGTCAATTGCAGAATTTAGGAAGTATCTGGCTCTTTTTAATTCCGGTAGGGTTGCTTTTTTATTATTGACTATAGAGACCGCATAATTGTAGTAGGTGGTAATTTTCGTATTAGGATTATCCTTATTAAAAACATAACTGTTCTCTGCTATTTTTATATTTTGCTCCTGTTCATTCAATTTCAGGTAAGCATTGACCGAATCAAGATAATTTACAT
Source organism: Chitinophaga sp. CF118 (assembly GCF_900112615.1). Lineage (GTDB taxonomy): Bacteria > Bacteroidota > Bacteroidia > Chitinophagales > Chitinophagaceae > Chitinophaga. Next base: position 145,035 of record NZ_FOMK01000010.1, read on the forward strand.
AACCCATTCTTGCACTGCTATCAAAGGTCAGATTAGGTGTATAAAACGATTGCATTCTTAGTGGATAATTATCAAACTGGAATACCGGTTCCAGAGGTAAATGTGTGGATATAAATTGAGCAGGAGCTACTAAGAAATAGGCGGTGTTGATCTTTTTAATAAAATAAGAACTTCCGTTCTTATTCACCATCTCGCAGGTAGACCAGAATAAATCGCATAGTACCCATGAAGAATCAATGTATACTGCATTCCAGGCATGATTAGCTTCGTCCAGTATGTCTGTAGGTTTAAATCCTGCATATTTTACATATCCTTCAATGTGCAAACATTTTATGTTATTGAGTTTACAAAACTCAGTAACTATATTGGCATATTCGTCACACAATCCTTTTCTTTGTTTAATGCTCTCATCTGTTGTAAGAGGATAACCGCCTGTAAGAAAACGATCGGAGTCCACTTGCAAAAAATTATCTGCCCATAACAAGAGCATTTGAAGTTGTTCTTTGGGCTCTTTTGTTAAGACGGATATGGTCCTGGACAAATCTTTCGCATTCTGGACTACTGAAAAATCGGTATTCGAAAACTTTGTAATCGTAGGCGATGATATCTCTTGCTGAGCATATGCGGTAATCTGTAAGATCAAAAGAGGAATAATAAGTAATTTATTCATAGGAGATAAAGAAACTAAATAAAGATACTGTTCCCGATTTTTAATACAAAAAGTAATAAAAGAATCGTTAAAAGCCATCCAATCTTGCAATAATTGGTTAACTGCTTTGATCAATCATACTGTTGTCATTCCATAATAAGAATCCACTGCTTCTTGCCCTGTATAGTTAGGCCCGCTCTTGTCATCAGCTCCTTTATAAGTCAGATTGAAATAAATATCTCTATGTCCTTCACAACGAACTAACTTCTTCCGGGCATTATACTCGATCTCATTTTCGATGAACAGCTGTTTTAAATATTGTCCATTCTGGTCTCCTTCAATCTTAATACTATTGAGGTCAAGATTGGCAATTAATACTCCTTGATTGCCAATTAATTTTAGCCCTGTTGATAACGCCTTAAGCTTATCCCCAACATAATGAAGTCCATGAACACATGTGATCAGATCATATTGATCATCATTTGTCCAATTGACCAGGGAGCCTATTTCAAATCGCAGGCAATTAACAAATGGTGGGATTGGCTGAAATTGATCTACAAGATCAATTCCTACCAGCGTAACACGATCCTGACGGCCCTCATCTGATACAGCCCTGGCATATTGAAGTAATGCATTACCTTCTCCACAGCATAGGTCCAACCATTTTACATGTGTTTTTTGTTCCAGACAGGTGTCTAAATATTCTTCCGGCTTAAATTTCAATTCTTTTTCATAGCTGTTGATCCCGCTGGCTTTTCGCTTACGATTCATACGGTTATTAGCCACTATTGGAGACCAGATCAATTCGTTCTCTGTTAATAACTTCATTATCAGTAAATATATGGAACCATAATTTTTTTTCTTAACTCATTAAGCCTAAAATGGATTCCAACGTAAATAAATCACTAATTCCCTGGTATCTTCTTTATTAATTTTTTAAGACCTTAATAAATCGAATAGTATGGTTATATCCATGTTATTTATATTAGCAGATCAAAAATATTAAATTATGGGATACGTAAAGGAATATACGGTTAAAGAGGAGCATATTGACGTTCAGGGAATAATGGATGGTTTGTTCTACCCGTTTTATATGGAATACTGCAGACATGAATTTATAAAAGATGTTCTTGGGTTTAGCCTGGAGGAAGAAGCGAAAAGAGGAGTGAATATGGTTTTATCTCAATACACAATTCAATTTATTCGTTCCCTGAAGAAGGATGATACATTTACGGTAACATGTGAATTGTTTTCTGATAAAAGTGAAAAGCCTCAGATACACTTTGAACAAAAAATAATTCTAAACGGTAAAATCGTTACAAAAGCAGTTTTCACCGGTACCTGTGTTCCTGCTACTGGTGGACGACCGTTTCTTCCGGATTCAATTAAAGAGAAAATGAAAACGGCACCTGTGCTGGAGGGATAGAAAAGATCAACTTTTCCGTTCTGGCTACACTAACGAGATTCTTGCAGCAGTCTGTCTGCAAGAATCTTGCATAAGTTAACATTAGTTCTATCTTCTTTTATTCTTCCTTCAAAATATAGCTTGTACTTCGTCCCCCGGCAAGTTCTTTGACCAGGAGTCCCCGTTCTATCAAATCTTGAATATCACGGATCGCCGTGTCTTGTGAAGTTTTGGCAATGGTAGCCCATTTGGATGAAGTCAATTTGCCATGAAATCCATCCAGCAATTTATTAAGCATGAGCTTTTGCCTGTCATTTACTGTTTGTGAAGTCGGATTCTCCCAGAATCTTGCCTTTCTCATGACAGTGGCCAAGGTTGTATCTGTAGCTCCAATAGCGCGATCAAGGCACGACAGGAACCATTGCAGCCATGATGTTATATCCAGCGTGCCTTTTTGGGTTTTCTCTAGGATGTCATAATAGTTGTTCCGTTCGATCCTGATTTGCGCTGACATGCTATAAAAACGTTGCTGACTTTTATCAGCACGCGCTAGTTGCATATCAGTGATAGCACGTGCGATACGTCCATTGCCATCATCAAAAGGGTGAATGGTCACAAACCAAAGATGCGTGATGGCGGCTTTTATAACCGGGTCAGCCTTTTCTTCAGAATTAAACCAATCCAGGAACCTGTTCATTTCAATATCCAGTCTGTCAGAATCTGGAGCCTGAAAATGGATCTTCTTGCGTCCCATTGCACCAGAGACAACTTGCATTGGATAGTCTATACTATTATTGCGCCATTTACCAACAATGATCTTATATATGCTGCTATACCCTGTTGGAAACAATGATGCATGCCATCCATATAGACGTTCGGCAGTCAAAGGTGTAGTATACCGCTGTGTGGCGTCAAGCATCATTTCAACGACACCCTCAACATTTCTATCGGCAGGAATAAGCCCGGCAATGTCCATTCCCAAACGCCGCGCAATGGAAGAGCGCACCTGGTCAGGATTCAATATTTCGCCTTCAATTTCACTGGACTTCAAAACATCCATCGTTAGCGTTTGAAGGGAAGCTTCTTCCTGTAAATGATGGCTCAAACCTTCCATATGGCTTAATAGTCGCTCCTGATTGTGGCGTACTTCTATCAAAAGCTGGCTGATCAGCTTGTTATTCCATTTGAAATTGAGCCATTCTTTCAGTTGATGAATATATATTCTGCCCACAATCAAGTTTTTATACGCAAATAATGCGGAGAATACCGCCTTTATTCTCCGCATTATTTGCATACACTTCAACGCCTTTTACTTTGATAGGATGTCTAATTATAACCATTGATAAGGCTTACCACAACCTGGGCTATAATATCTTTTTCATCGGGTTTGCTTTCCGCGATCATCAATGTGAGAGCAACAAGAGCATTGTCAGCAATACGTTTTGTACCGTCGTTATAGTAAAGAATACGGTTTTTTTCTAAAAACCAGACAAACAGAAAAGCAGCAATCCGTTTGTTGCCATCAGAAAAGGAATGATTCTTTACTACAAAATATAACAAATGTGCTGCCTTTTCTTCGATACTTGGATAAAGGTCATTACCATCAAACGATTGATAGATCGTGGCAATGGAACTTCTGAAGGATTCATCTTTTTCATTGCCGAATAGGCTACTTCCGCCAAACTTATCTTTTAATCCCTGTATGGCTTTTATAGCTTCGTGGTATGTAGCTATAAAAGTTTGTTCCTTATGTGTTGCTTCTATAGTGAGCTTGCGGTGATCATATTTATCCAGAATGTCCAGTGCATAGGTATAATCCGTGATGACTCTCAATAATCCGCTTGCTTCATCATTTGTCAAAGGCTGGTTTTCAATTACATTCCCTAACAAGCGGACTGTCTGCTTTAAAGCATTAAACCGTTGCCCTTGTTCTTGCAGTCGTTTCTCATTTACTGAATACCCTTTCACAAGATATTCCTTTAATATCTTGTTCGCCCAGATACGGAATTGAGTCCCTCTTATCGAATTAACCCGATATCCGACAGATATGATCATATCCAGATTATAACGGGTGATCTGGCGTTTAACCTTTCTGGAGCCTTCCTCCTGAACTTGTGCAATTTTTGCACAAGTTGTAGTTTCGTCCAGTTCAGATGATTTATAAATATTTTTTACATGTTTTGTGATAGATGTCCTATCTGTTTGAAAAAGATCGGAAAGCTGATATTGGTCAAGCCAAACAGTTTCCTGATCTATTGTCACATCTATGGACGTTTGTCCATCCTCTGTTTGATAAATAATGATTTGACTGTTTTCCATGAACTTTGTATGTAGGTGATTTATATGATTACAATTCCAAAATAAACGTATTACAAACATGAACCTTGTTCACGATTGTTCCGCTACTTCAGAAGTCTGATTTTATCATCTTAAATTATTGCACTGTCCCTTCATAACCGGACTCTGATTGTCTTTACAACAAACCATTGCCGACATTGAGAGGTTAACTTCTGGACGCAATAAATTCTAGGGGGGAAATCTATACTAGCAAGTTACTAAAATTCAATAAATCCTTAAAAAACAAATAAGTCAATAAGACCAGGAAAAAATTCTTCCTCGAATTGTTACATAGTTTTTTAATTCTTTGCCATTAGAATACTTATTGCATTTCTATTTAAAATATCACACGACATATACGAATTTTATTCACTTCTGTACCCAATTCGATTTAAATTCATAGTTGCTACTGATTACCAATCATTTTCTTATTTTCGCATACTAAAAATATTAGTAATGAGAGAAAAGGTATCTGTTACAGATACAGGTATACAGTCTTCCGGCCTTCCCAGAGATTATATGGAAGCAGTGGCTGAATATATCTGGAATGGTTTTGATGCAGGCGCTTCTGTTATTAACATAGACTTTGATACAAATGAGATTGGAACGATCAATAGTTTATCTATCAGTGATAATGGATCGGGAATAGATTTTAATCAGTTAAAGGAAACGTTCGGCAATTTTAATGATTCTATTAAAAAGGCTTCTTTTCAGAAGTCATCTTCCGTTATAAAAGGGAATAAGGGGCGCGGACGCTTTTCCTTCTCTGCATTCAGTGGAAAGGCTGTATGGAAAACTGTGTATCAGGATAATGAAGGATTATCGGCATATGAAATTATAATCACCCGCAATACAAAGGATTATTTTGATCCTCATAATAGGAGAACTGTAACAAACGAGCCTACCGGGACAACCGTTACCTTTTATGACCTGTTTGAAGTATCCGGATTTTCATTCCAGTCGGAAGAGTTTAAATCTTTTTTGATTCGTGAATACGGTTGGTTTCTGATGTTGAACAGGGAAAAAGAGTTTCAGATCAGGATAAACGGTGTGCCTGTTTCGTACCAGCAATTAATTGCAGAGAGCGACATTGATACGCTGCCAATAAGAGATGCGGAAGGAAAGGATAATTATTTTAAGATCACATTTGTGAGATGGTCCGAGAAGATAGGGGATAAATTCTTTTTCTATTTTCTGAATTCTGCGCAACAGGAAGTTTTCAAGGATCTTACTTCTTTTAATAATAATGCGATTGGATTTTATCATAGCGTGTATGTTGAATCCCGCTATTTTGATGCGTTTAATCCTGCTGATACAGAACAATCACAGAACCTGTTTGAGAAGACCAGACATCACAGCACATTTAAAGCGTTGATGGGGCATTTACACAGCCTGTTAAGGATCCGGCAAAAAGCCTTTGTTGATGGAGAAGCCGCAGAAAAACTAGTGGATGTGTATGACCGGAATGGGATTTTTCCAAAGTTTGATGATGAACAACGGAAAAGAGAATTACTGCGTGTTGTAAAAGGAATGTACTGTATAGAGCCGCGTTTATTCCAGGGATTGAACAGAGAACAGCAACGTATAAACGTTGGACTGATAAGCCTCCTGCTGGATGCCGGTAAGAGAACAGAAATAATGAAACTGATGGAGCAGGTTGTTCATCTGACAGATGAAGACAGGGAACAATTACAAGATGTTCTGCATTTAAAATGATTCAATTATATAAAAAGAAGAATCCCTTCTTAACCTTAATTTAATACTATAAACTTCATTCAAACTCTATATTTGAGCGACGTATAAATGGAAACGGACTGGCACCTGAATAATCGAAAAATGATTAAACAACGCTGATAACCGTTCAACAAAATATCAACGAAAGTTCAGGGGAAATAGCAGATCTTAATAGACCAGGCAACAAAATTAATTTGGACAACATGGATACCCGCAGAGATTTCTTGAAAAAAGCAGGACTGTTATCCGGCAGTGCTGCTCTTGCCAGCTTTATGCCACCTGCTATACAGAAAGCACTGGCTATAAACCCTGAGATGGGCAGCACATTCTATGATGCAGAACATATCGTTTTCCTTATGCAGGAGAACCGCTCTTTTGATCATCTTTTTGGGACCTTACAAGGAGTCCGGGGATTTAATGATCCCCGTGCTATCCAGCTAAGCAATAAGAATAAAGTGTGGTTGCAGTCAAATAAAGAAGGCGAAACCTATGTGCCTTTCCGGCTGAATACGAAAGATACCAAAGTACCGTGGATGGGTTCTACTCCTCACAACTGGACCGATCAGACAGATGCAAGAAATGATGGGAAGTACGACAGATGGCTGGATGTAAAGACGGCAACTAACAAAGAATATTCAAAATTGCCGCTTACGCTGGGATATTGCGACCGATCTGATTTCCCCTTTTATTATTCGCTTGCAGATGCTTTTACCGTATGCGATCAGAACTTTTGTTCAAGTATCACCGGAACGCATCCCAACCGTCATTACTGGATGACGGGCACTGTTCGTGAACGTAATGTAGTTGATTCCAAAGCGCATTTATGGAATGTGACCAATTATGCCTTCCCCGAACTGGACTGGAAAACCTATCCTGAACGATTGGAAGAACAGGGTATCTCCTGGAAAGTATATCAGAATGAGCTGACAATAGGTTATGGACTGAAGGGCGATGAAAGTGCCTGGTTGAGCAACTTCGGAACTAATGTACTGGAATACTTTAAACAATTTAATGTTCGCCTGCATCCCGGTAGTATAGCCAATCTAGATCTGAAGAAAGCTAATATGCTGAAGGAAATTGCAGCCCTTGAAAAAGAAACATCAACAGATGAAGTAAATCAGAAATTAGCCGCCGCAAGAAAAGTATTGGCTAAGATCGAAGAAGATAAATTGGCCTATACCACTGAAGTGTATAATAATCTTAGTGAAGAAAAGAAAAAGCTGAATGCAAAGGCCTTTACCATTAACAGCAACGACCCTAAGTTTCATGAATTATCCACATTGAAATATAATGATGATGGTACAGAACGGGAATTGAATCTTCCCAAGGGGGATATTTTACATCAGTTCAGGGAAGATGTGAAAAATGGCACATTGCCAACGGTATCCTGGTTGATGCCTCCGGCTAATTTTTCCGATCACCCTGGCGTGCCCTGGTTTGGTCCATGGTACACGAATGAGGTGATGGAAATATTATTGCAGAATCCGGAAGTATGGAAGAAAACTATTTTTATTCTTACTTATGATGAGAATGATGGATTCTTTGATCATGTTCCCCCTTATGCTGTTCCTAATCCTTACAAAGAATATACCGGCAAGGTGTCAAAAGGAATAGATCCCCGGATGGATTTTGTAACAAAAGATCAGCAAACAAACCCTTCTGCCCAGGACGACAGGATCAGGGAAAGCTCCATCGGATTGGGCTATAGGGTACCTATGGTAATTGCGTCTCCCTGGACGCGTGGAGGATTTGTATGCTCAGAACTGTTTGACCACACTTCATCCCTTCAATTTCTGGAGAATTTTATACAAAAAAAGTTTAAAAAAGAGGTGAAGGAAGAGAATATCTCACAATGGCGCAGGACCATCTGTGGAGACCTCAGTGCAGCCTTCAGACCTTATAATGGAGAAAAGATCAACGCTCCACGGTTTTTAGAAAAACAAGCATTTATCGAACAAATTAACAACGCAAAATTCAAAGAGATACCCAATAATTTCAAGGCACTGGGACAGTCTGAAATTGACCTGATCAACAAAGACCATTCACTGTCGCCTTATTTCCCTCAACAGGAAAAAGGAGTCAGGGAAGCGTGTGCATTACCTTATGAGCTGTATGTAAACGGAAACTTTGATAAAAGTAAGGGCAGTTATGAAATAAACCTTTCTGCTGGTAATTCCATTTTTGGGAATCAGTCAGCAGGAGCTCCTTTTATGGTGTATGCAATGAACCCATACAGAAATGAAGTATTGCGGACCTGGGAATATACCACTGCCGCCGGAGATACTTTAAAGGATGAGTGGAAGATCAGTGAATTTGAAAATGGAAATTACCATCTCCGGGTATATGCTCCGAATGGCTTTTACCGTGAGTTTGCAGGAAATAGTAACAACCCCCTTATCCGGATAGAAAGTAATTACCAGAAGCAGCAAAAGAATCTAACTGGCAACATTGAGCTAAGGATTACTAATAATGATTCTAATTCTCATGAGATCAGTATTATTGATAATAGTTATAAAGCAGGTACTATCAATAAAACCGTGGCCGCTAAAGAAACCGTAAAAGTAATACTGAACTTGTCTAAGAATTACAACTGGTATGACTTTACAGTAAGTATTAAGGGTGCTGACATGATGGAACGTTTTGCCGGACGGGTTGAAACCGGGAAAGTAACTAAAACGGATCCGTTGATGGGAAGAATTGTTTAAACAGATCCAATAGGGCATATCTTACTTAATGATATGCCCTATTTAATCCAGCCTTATTTCATGTCATGGAAGTATGTCACATCGCCACTTTTGAATACCTGTAATATAATACTCTTATTATCCTTCTTTAATTCAACAAAGTAGCTGTCTGCAGCATCTGTCTGGAGTCCGAATAATTCAATGTCGGTCGCATTCAGCTCATTATCGTCATATTCAATAACTGATCCAACGCTATAATTCTTATAATTCTTTTTTATTTCCTGTTGAGCATTGATGGGCAGGACAGAAAACTTAACTAATGAAGTAGTACCTACCAGTTGGGAATGTGTATCGTAAAACGCAGTTAGTTTCTTTCCATCTTTTATAAAGGCCACTTCATCAAAGAGTGACGATCTTCTCCAAACGGGTTCTGATGTATGATCAAAATCAAAGGCAAACTGTTCTTTGGAAAAGTTGCTGACCCCTTTGTCCGCAATGCGTCTCTCTTTTTTGATTTTATTATTGTCTGCCAACCTGAAATTGCTTGCTTCGGTAGTAACTACTGCTAAGAAAATAGCTGTTGTTGTTAATATGACTGTTTTCATTTCTTTTCAATTTGGTTATGTATTTATGACTCGCCGGCATTGCCCGATGTTTAATGCAAAAATCTGTTGATGAAAAATCCATATTAACAATTAAATAAATATAATCTGTAAGAGCCCATTGGAAGCCGTTTTGCGCGATTGTTAAGGATTTGGCAATGTTTAGAAAGCCAATTATTTAACAGTTTATAAAGACAAGAGGGTAACAATGTGTACTAGTATTCCTATATGCTTATAAGCTGGAAGGCCTCTTCCTATATGGTTCTTATATGGTTCCTATATGCTTAGCTTATAGGAACCATATAACCAGCTTGGAAGCAGGATATAAGTAGCTTATAAGCAATATTATATAATGCAGTACCAGTAAAGGTTTCAATAAGGATATTCTGAATATTTTATTTCTGGGAGAGATATTCTTGGCTAGGTTTTACATGTTTTATTAATCCCGGTTCCGGGTTGCAGATGTCCATTCGGATCTGATAATTGCAGATTCTGTTGGCCTTCTTTTAAATATGTTTTCAGATATAACCGGAAAAATGTACCTTAAACAATATGTTGTTAGATGCTTACTGCTCGCTTGAATTTTCTTCAGAAACCCCTGTACCAAGTATTTTCATGTTGCATCCTCAAAGTGGGAATGCCCAGTTTGTTGTAAGGAATGAACTGATAACAACGCCTTACACACCAGTAATTGAATTTCCAGATATATACCGCAATTTATGCCAGCGAATTATCATCCCTCAAGGATCATTTCGCGTAGAAAGCCGTGCATTGGTGGACTGCTCTGATACCATAGATGTGAATATGAATGCGTCCTGGATGCCGATGCCGGAGTTACCGGATCATGTATTACAGTTTCTTTTACCGAGCCGGTATTGTGAATCGGATAAATTTGCCAGCCTGGCAATAACGTTAACAGAAGGGTGTGCACCTGGTTATGCTCAGGTGGATGCCATCTGCAAATGGATCAATTCTAATATTCGTTATGAATACGGTACAAGTAACAGCTCTACTGCAGCATCGGATGTGCTGTTATCCAGAGTAGGGGTATGCCGGGATTTTACACATTTAGGGATTACCCTGTGCCGGGGGCTGGATATACCGGCCCGTATGGTGGCAGGATATCTTTATGACCTGAAGCCGATGGATCTGCACGCGTGGTTTGAAGCATATGTAGGAGGAAGATGGTATTGCTTCGATGCTACGCAGCGAGAACCCAGAGGTGGGCGGATTGTATTGGCTTATGGACGGGATGCTGCAGATGTTGCTTTCGTAAGCCATTTCGGAAATAGTTTACTGAAAAACATGATTGTAAATATTGGTCTAGGTTGATTATCATCTATTTACATAATCCGATATACGATATCCCTGATTTCAGCTATTCCCCACACTACTTGAATAAGCTACTTTTGCTTTCGAAATAATAGTTGAAAGATGAAACAAAAACCGTCGTTTGCATTTATAGCAACTTCGTGGCTGGCATTGTTTATAGGGGTATCGGGATATATAATTGGACTCTGGAATGCCCAGATGCAATTGAATGAAAAGGGGTATTATTTCACAATATTAATGTATGGATTATTTGCAGGTGTCTCTGTGCAGAAATGTGTAAGAGACCGTTTGGAAGGAATACCGGTTACCGATATCTATTATGGAATCAGTTGGGTTTCCACCATATTAACCCTTTTATTGTTAACAGTAGGATTATGGAATGCCACATTGTTGCCAAGTGAAAAAGGTTTTTATGCCTTTGCCTTTCTGCTGAGCATTTTTGGAGCTATAAGTGTACAGAAAAATACCCGTGACAGCCAGGCTGCGAAGACTTCGACTACTGGAACGGATAGTGTAAATAGTTGATTTGTATAGGATTGTCGTGTTCGTAGTTGTTTGGTAGACGTTTGTTTTTATGTCTGTAGTCCATCTGTAGTTGTGGAAAAATAGCAAGGGATATCAAGGGACGATACTTTTGCTACCACATTCTTAAACACTAAAAAAATATCATGAAGAACAAAACGTTGGCAATTGTTGCCTACATCACACTAATTGGCTGGGTGATTGCATACTTCCAGTACAAGAATAATAATGAAAAGAGTTCGCTTGTTCGTTATCATCTTGCTCAGGCTTTAGGCATTTTCATTTTCTCCATTGCATTAATGATTGTACTAGGTATTATAGCTTCAGTGATCCCCACACTAGGTACTATTTTATCAATAGCCGGCCTTCTTCCATTGATATTACTGATTTTAGGTATTATCTCAGCTTCTAACGAAGTTATGAGCCCCGTTCCTGGTATAGGAAAGTTGTTTGAAAACAAGTTTAGCTTTTTGAATTAAACTCATATAGTGCGGTAAGCACTTATGTAACGATTATATAAACCATTCTTTATTGATGAGGCTATCTCAAACCGAGATAGCCTCTTACCTTTTTATCAGTCCTCTTTATAAATGTAAATCTCAATCTTTCCATCAGCCGTAACTGTACCCCGGTACATCCCTTCTGTATTGAACGGTAATGCAATATTCCCGTCTTTATCCAGCGCAATCAATCCTCCATCACCACCCATTGCATCTACTTTGGCAATCACTGTTTTCCCTGCTTCCTCCACAGACAGCCCTTTGTAAGCTATCAATGCGGAAAGGTCGTAAGCCACTACATTACGGATGTAAAATTCACCCCAACCCGTACAGGAAACAGCCACCGTTTTGTTATTGGCATAGGTACCTGCACCAATAATGGGGGAATCGCCAATACGGCCATATTTTTTGTTCGTCATCCCGCCGGTAGAAGTAGCTGCTGCCAGGTTGCCTGACTTGTCCAGCGCTACGGCGCCAACAGTACCAAATTTGTTATCCCTGTTTTCGATTCCCAGTTTACCAGGCTGCTGATAGCTATGATCCAGTTTACTTTTCAGGGAGTCTTCTTTTAATGCCTGCTGCAAGCCATCCCAGCGTTCCTGTGTCCAGAAATATTTGGGATCCACAATTTCCAGACCCGCATCCTTTGCAAATTGTTCTGCTCCACGGCCGGTCATCATTACATGTTCCGACTTTTCCATTACTGCCCTGGCAGCACTGATAGGATTACGAATGGTAGATACGCCTGCTACGGCTCCCGCTTCCAATGTTTTACCATTCATGATGGCTGCATCCATTTCATTCCTGCCATCATGAGTGAATACAGCGCCTTTCCCTGCATTGAATAAGGGACAATCTTCCAGTACACGGATGGTTGCTTCCACAGCATCAATGCTGGTTTTACCTGCCTGTAATGTCTCATATCCTGTGGTCAGCGCTTCTTTCAGTGCTGCTCTGTAGGCCGCTTCCTTTTCCGGTGTCATATTCTTTTTAAGAATAGTCCCTGCTCCTCCGTGAATTACCATCACATATTTACCTTTTTGTGGCTGAGGGTAATCACTTTTTACAAGGCGTCCATTATCTACCCACCACCAACTCCAGGTACCTCCCTGTGCTTTCGTTTTATCGAAGTGGGCTACATCAAAATGACTACCTTCTGAGGCCGGTAGTTCATATACCTGCAATGCTTTCTGCTGTGCATACCAGTTTAGTGGTTGTCCTGTTATGCAGCGTTCAGGAGGAGTAGTTTTATTGGTGTAGATAAAATAGGCATTACTGCTTCCCATTACGCTGGCATTACCTTTCTCATCGATGCAAACGGCTGTTCTTTCATCTACTGCAATACCTTTGGCAAACAGTTGCCAATCTTTCGCAATACGTGCAAGAAAGGTAACATGCCTGCCTTCCCGCCCGCGGGCAATATAGTGCTGGTCTGTTAATACATCATGAAGGTATGGAGGGTGCAGGAAGTCATTGTTGTGCAGAGTTACAAGTGAGTCGTACGGATTGGCCAGTGTTTCGATAGAAACGGCGCTGCCACCTTCCCCGCTATAGTAAAGACCACTCAGTATGGCACAGCCAGCACTGGTGCCACCTACGGGAGCTTTTTTCACATTCAGCAGATAGTTAATGGCGGCATCTGTTTTAGTCCCTTGCCAATAACGGAGATAGTTGGACTGATCCCCTCCAGCTATGAACAGCATTTCTGCATGGCGGATGATGTTTGCAACAGTATCATTGTTGGCAAGATCCCGGCTGTCTATTTTTAATGTTTCTACCGAGTTGCATTTACCTAGTTCATCAATGTAACTATTGTAAGCATCTGTGCCGGTAGCCCGGAGAATTACCACATCTCCACCGCCACTTCTTTCCAGCATCCATTTGAAAGCAGCATCTACACTTGTGCTTCCTCCCATCAGGACTATCCCGCCTTTTACAGGTGTCTGTACATCCGCAGTATCTCCTGTAATTCCTACAGATGCCGGTCTCCTTTGAGCACCGGCATTTAGGAACGAACAACATAAAATGAAACAGGTTATGAATCTTAAAAGCATAATTCCAATATATTAGATCAGTAATTGCTGTTTTGCAACATGTTTTTGTTAGCCATAATTTCCGCATCAGGGATAGGGAAAGTATACCGGGTATCGGTTGATTGTAACAATGTGGCTCCAAGTGCATTCACCGCATCTTCCGGTAAGCGGCTTACTGGAAGATTCCTTCTGCGAAGGTCAAAGAAGCGATGTCCTTCAAAGGCAAGTTCTTTAAAACGCTCTGAATAAATTGCTCTGATCAATGTGTCTTTACCCGCAAATGTTTCTGCTGTGTAACCTGTGATGCGTGCTGTCCGCAACTCATTCAGTGCATTTGCTCCACCTTCTGTATCATCACCTTCAGCAAGAGCTTCTGCCAGGATAAGGTACATTTCTCCGGTACGGAAGGGGATCATATCAGCCAGGTTCTGGGTCTCTTCAGTGTTCCCTTCGTATTTACTTACAATGTAAGGAGCATTTGTACCGCCGGCATCAGGACTTGTACGGATGTAAGCAGAAAACCGTATATCATTGTCTTTGTCAAATGTATTCAATAATGCAAATGAAGGCACATATAAAATAAATCCTCTGGTATCATAATAAGTATCTCCTGCAAAATCCTCGTCGCTGGATGTGCGGGCAAGCCGCCATAATACTTCTGCATTGTTCTTTTCAGGTGTCCATATTCGGGGAAAGTCTGTTCTGCCTGCCAGTGGTTCGGCGTCTATAACTTCTTTTGCATAAGTGGCGGCATTCGTCCAGTCTTTTGCATACAATGCTGTTCTTGCCTGGATGGCAATTACGGTATTCAGCGTAATCCTTGTTTTCTCTTCAAACGAAGCGGGAAATAACTCTCTTGCCGCAGTCAGATCAGCATTAATCTTACTGATCACCTGCCCAAAATTATCTCTGGAAGGAGAACTTATTTTGGATTCAGTCATGAAGGGAACTCCCTTCGCAGTAGCTTCATATTTATCTGCAAAGTTTCTCAATAATTCAAGATGGCAATAAGCCCTTAATGCCAGTAACTCCCCTTTATACTGATCACGTAAGAGGGTATCTTCTTTTTTGAGTTTTATTATGTCTGCTGCTGCGAGTACTCTGTTAAGCCGGTCTATCACTATATATAATTCGCCCCATGCATTTGTGATTGTTGTGCTGCTTGGATCATATTGCCAGCGATAAGTGCCCACAAACTGACCGGTAGCATTATCATTGGGGAGCATACATTCATCCGATACCAGAGATACACTGCGGATAGTAGTAGATGTAAGGGCCTGATAGGCGCCTATTACGCCTTCATTCATATCGGTTATATTCCTGTATGCTTTTTCGGCATCAATGGTATCAGAAGGTTTAAGATCCAGTTTCTTGTTGCATGCCATCATGAAAACTGACAATATCAGTGTGATGACGAAAATATTTTTAGTAGTCATGTTCATCAATTAAAAGTTAACATTCAAACCTGCTGTATATGTTCTTGCATTAGGATAATCGAACTGCGCTTCTCCGTTATTATCCTCAGGGTCAAACCCCCGCCATTTCGTCCAGGTGTGAAGGTTCTGAGCCTGTACAAATAGATGAATGCCCTTAATATATTTTATTCTGCGCATGATAGTAGCGGGTACATTATAACCCAGATTGACATTTCTCAAACGGATAAATGAAGCATCCTGTATATCACGGGATGTAAAATGTCTTTCATCATCAAATCTTGGCAGGATAGCATTATCACCTGGTTTTTTCCAGCGGTTATATAACATTCGTGTGGTCTGATTGCTGGTAGCAAAATCAGGATTTTCGTTATAATAGTCTTCGTTGTTATAACGATTGGTTTTATCTGCAAAAGTGAAGAGTGTATTCAGATAAAATCCTTTCCAGCGAAAACCTGTATTGAATCCTCCTGTGATAACCGGAATATAAGTACCAAATTCAGCTACGCTTAAAGAAGAGAAATTATAGTCAGTGGTGATTTCTCCGCTGCGGGTGTAATACTGGCCATCGCCGGTTGAGGGATTTACACCAGCCCATTTAGGTGCATAATGGGAGCCATAGGGAGAACCTACTTTCACAATCTCAGTGGTGTTCTGTTCAAACTGTCCGGAAGCACCGAGGTCTGTAATCACATTCTTGTTATAAGCGATATTGGCGCCGAGGCTCCATGTAAAATCTCCCACCTTCAATACATCTGCCTGTATATCTGTTTCAATACCTCTGTTGCGCATAGCGCCTGTATTCAACAGTAAATAACTGAAACCTGAAGTTTGTGATACCGGCTGTGCCAGGAAGAGGTTACTGGTTACTTTATTGTAGACGTCTGTAACAATGCGTATCCGGTTATTCCAGATAGCCAGGTCAAATCCGGCATTGAATTCTTTTGCATATTCCCAGTCGTAACCTGCAAAACCAGGTTTGGTAGGAGAGATGCCTGGTACCCCATTATAAGATGTGCTGCCAAAGGTTGCTGCATAGCCAAATGGCTCATTGAAAGGACTGGCAGTAGTACCATAACTTACCCTGAAACGGAGGTCATTGATAAAAGAAACGTCTGCCAGGAATGATTCCTTTTTAGCCTCCCAACCCAATCCGGCAGAATAGAATCCATGCCAGCGATGATTAGCTGGAACTGTTGAGGAGCCGTCATAGCGGTAACTGGCATTAAGGGTATACTTTCCATCCAGTGTATAACGGCCAACTGCCATGTAGGAAACCAACGCACGTTTTTCTCTTCCCCCACCCAGTAATGCACTGAATGCATTGTCCGATGATCCTGGTGTAATTGCTGCCGGATTTTCTCCTATTTGACCATTAATGCCATATCCTTCATAATTGAAATACTTATAATTCTTTTGTGAGAACTCATAATAAGCAGATACCTCTACATCATGGCGTTGTGCAATCATTTTAGCCCATGTAATGCCGGAGGTGGAAATCAAACCGATATTCCTGTCCAGCCCTTCTCCAAAGCTGCCTTTTTCCCCGGTTACAATAGAGCCGGAATAAGATTCAGGGTTTATATAACGTTGGTCTGTTGTTTCCCGGAAGTCGATACCCAGGCGCGTTTTAGCTACAAAGCCACTGCCTATGGCATAGTTAAGTGATGAGCTGAGAATACCTTTTATCTGGTTATTGGTACGTGTACGGTTTTGCATCCCTTCCAGGGCAAGAGCACCTTCCTGATCGCCAAAGGCATTGTAGTCGCTGGCATTGTCCGGTAAGATCATCGTTCCGTCGGCAGCATAAGGATACTCGTACGGCAGTGCATACATCGTAGCTGCAATTGGGTTGTTGATCCTGCTGGAACCTTCTCTTTCTATAAAGCTGGAATTAGCATAACCGAGGCCCAGGTTGATATTACCAGTTAATTTACCTGAGAAGAAATCCAGGTTGTTCTTCAAAGTATATCTTTCCAGTCCGGAGCGCAATACGATACCATCCTGTTTATAATAATTGATAGAAGTATAAAAACGTACATTTTCATTTCCTCCGCTGGCACTTACCTGCTGTTCCATGAATTTGCCAGTGCGGAGCAGAAGGTCACGCCAGTTCACATTCAGGTGACTGATACTATCAAGCCGCATATCGTATATCTGTTGTTCTGCGGATGATAGTGCTGCGTAATCCGGGTTCTTTTTGGAATAGGCCCAGCCAGGTCCCAGCGTAGTTCCGTAGGCTTCACCTATCTCTTCTTCAAACTTTAATCTTTCGCTGGTATTCATCATAGGAGTACGGGAAGTAGTCATCTCTGAAATACCATATTGCGATTTATATTCCATGGTAAGCTTCCCACTTTTCCCTTTTTTGGTAGTGATTACGAGTACACCATTTGAACCTCTTGATCCGTATAACGCTTTGGAAGAAGCATCTTTCAGTACAGTTACAGATTCAATATCAGAGGGGTTTATTGCCTGCAGATAGTTGGATTCTACGGGCACTCCATCTACCACATATAAAAGAGAAGAACTACCGTTGATAGTACCTACACCTCTTAGTACCACACTCGCATTGGTACCTGGTTGTCCTGATCCGGAAGATACTACCAGGCCAGGTACACGTCCTTGTAATACCTGGTCGAATGTAGCCATGGGTACCTGGCTGATTTTATCAGAGCCTACAATAGCCGTTGCACTGGTAGATTTATTACGGGTATAATTGGTATAACCGGTAATGGTTACACTATTTAGTGTTTGTACATCTATCTGTAAAGTAACATTAATGATTTTTCTGTCACTTATGGCGAGTTGTTGTTTTGAATATCCTACCAGCGAAAATTCGAGGACAGTAGCGCCTTCCGGCACTTGTAGGGTATACTGTCCATTGATATCAGTAAGGGTACCTGCATTAGTGCCGGCAGCTCTTACTGTTACACCGGGAAGGGGAAGATTATCTTCTCCATTCACCTTTCCTTTTATTTCACGGTCTCCTGCCTGGGCATAGATCACTACCAGTCCGTCTTCTTTAATGGCATAATGGAGGTTCGTAGTGGCAAAAGCCTGGTCCAGTACTGTTTCCAGGGGGGCTTTATTAACAGTTACAGTTATCTTACTGTTTGCTGGCAGGGTTTCATTGTGATATACAAACCGGTAGCTGGTTTGCTTTTCCACCGCTTTTAGCAGTTGGAGGATGCTCGTTTCCCTGAGTTGCAGGCTGATTTTTTCCTGTGCATAGCTTTTTGCGGATACCTGTACACAAGTCAGAAAGAATAGCAGTGTCGCTAGTTTCATGGTTAATAGTAGTTGACTGGGCATAAGGGCACGAACCTTCCTGCCCCAAAACACAATTTTTCGCATAATTTTGGTTGGGTTTGTTGATAAATAATTGCAACGTATTGGCGAACCTGAAATCGGGGGGAGGTGTTCGCTGCACTTCCCCTCTCTTATTTGGTTGAGATATTACTTACTGATAATGATCACATTATTAGTCACCTTAAAGTTGAAAGGATAGGAGAGCTGTAGTGCTTCCAGTGCTTTTAATACGGTTTCACTTTCAAAGGTTCCGGAATAACGATAACTCTTTACGGCATCATCTGAGAATATGACGGGGATACCGTACCATTTTTCCAGCTTTTTAGCTATTTCTTCCAGCGGCTCATTGTCTATTTCCAGCCTGTTACGGATCCAGGTCTTTTCGTGCTGTACAGGTGTAATCTTATATTCTGCTTCGGATGTATTCCTGATAACCAGTTGCTGATCGGGTATTAAGATGATCTTCTTTCCCGGTTGAGCCTTCATGTTCACTGCTATCTTACCACGGAATAAAGTGGCAGCCGTTTCCATGCCGGGGTATGCACTTACATTAAAGGTGGTACCCAGTACTGTAATGTCGGCAGTATTTGTATGAACAATGAATGGAAACCGGCCGTTGTGTTTTACATCGAAAAATGCTTCTCCCTCCAGGGTAACTTCCCGGTTGCTGGTGTTGAATGAGGGGTTTACCAGCAGCTGCCCATGTTCACGAAGGGTAATTACAGAACCATCTGCAAGAATATAAGTTTGACGCGGATTTTGTGTTGCCGTATGGGTAGCTGGTGTGGGTTTAACCATTAATATCCGGATCCCCAGCAGGATCAAACCTGCTGCAGCAATACCTGTAACGGCATATAAAAGTCCGCGTTTGCTGCGTTTAGGAGTTTGTAGACTCAACAATTGCTGTAATTGAGCGGCCTGCATTAATCCGTCACGTAGTTGATTTGACTGTTCCTGGCGATTGCCCTGGTTGGCACTGAGGATGTTAACAAGGCGTCGTGCTTCAGCAACCATTTCTCTTTTTCCGGGATGTTGTAGTAGTTGATCTTCCCAATACGCCTGTGCTGCGGTGTCATTTCCCAGGCAATAGTGCTGGAAGCTTTCATCGCACACCAACTCTTCAATGCTGGAATTACTGATATTCATAATAAGATATTGTCCTCCCCTAATTAACCATTATACTGACGGAATAAACGGAATGTTTTCCTAAGGATTTCTGAACTTTTTTTATTTAAGTAGTTTCCGGAGTTGTTTGATGGCATCGTAGATTGTATTATAAGCCGTTTTCACACTCTGGGAAGTGTGTGCGGCAATCTGCTCATAGCTGAGCCCATCAAAGAATTTAAGCTGGATAAGTTCTTTTTGCCGTTGCGTGAGTTGCTGCATGGCATTGTAGAGTTTCTTTTTTAGCTCCTCATCATGCTGCACATTAATAATGATCTCCTCATAAGAAAGTTCATTAGTCTCCGTTTCGCCAGACATACGAAGTATGGCATTGTCCATTTTATCCAGGTAAGCCAGTTCGTCTAGAATCAGGCGACGGAGGGTTGTGAAAAGATACGCACGTACCTGCGTCACAGGTTGCATTTTGGTTCTCTTATCCCATAGCTGAAGAAAAAGTTGATTCACACAATCCTTTACCAGCTCATCATCACCACATAATTTAAGTCCAAAACGAATCAAATGAAAATAGATATTACCGTGTAATGCCAGCAAAGCCTGCATATCGCCCTGCCTGATATTTTCCCAGTGTACCCGGTTTTCTTCTTCATTTGACATTCCCCAATTTATAAAATCTCTGTGGGATAGTGTAGGATACTTTGTAAACGAAGAAGTTGCATTTTAAAGGAACGTTTGTTACCTTTTATGCAAACGTTTCCATAAATAGTATTCCACGAATGAAAAGGATAACCACGTTGACTATACTGATCATCCAGTTTATAGCTGTAATGGCGCAACCCATCAACCGGAAAGCACTGGTACAACGGCATAATGTGATCAATATCAAATACGACTCATTATCTTCATTAACACTCGGTAATGGCGGTTTTGCCTGCACTGTAGATATAACAGGACTGCAAAGTTTTCCTGAGGCTTACAGCAAAGGAATTCCATTGGGAACACAATCCCAGTGGGGATGGGATAGTTTTACCGATACTGCCGGATACCGTTTTGAAGAAAGTCTGAAAGCCTACCGTTTACATAACAGGGATATTACATATGCCGTACAATGGCATACACCGGAACGGAATAAACGGGCGGGAGACTGGTTCCGGCAAAATGTACACCGGTTACAGCTGGGAAACATCGGGTTTGAGATTCTGAAGAAAAATGGAGAACCTTGTACACTGGCCGATCTGAAAAATGTAAAACAGGAACTGGATTTGTGGAATGGTCTTATCAGAAGCCATTTTGTGGTAGAAGGAATTCCTGTAGATGTGATGACTGCCGTACATCCTGAACTGGATGTGATTGCTGTCAGCGTACATTCTGCGCTTTTAAAAACAAAACGTTTAAAGATCCGTATCCGATTCCCATATCCAACCGGTGAGTTTGCTGATGCTGGTGTAAACCGGGGAAATGATGATAAGCATACTTCGGAAATTCATGCGGACAAACTACAATATTCTCTTGAGCATCAGCTGGATAATTATCGCTACTACCTGCATATTGCGGGAACTAAAATCAGCAACATCAATAAAGATCATCCTCATGATTTTTCTATCACACCCACAACAGAAAAGGATACTTTTGAGGCCAGTTTCAGGTTTGCAGAACAAAACGGAAAAGAAAATTTACCATTATTTGAAATGGTAAAAAACAGTGCTGCTGTTTATTGGAATGCCTATTGGCAGAGGGGAGGAGCAGTAGACTTTTCCGGAAGTACAGATCCGCGTGCATTTGAATTGGAACGCCGGATCATTCTTTCTCAATACCTGATGGCCGTGCAATGTGCCGGTAATATGCCTCCCCAAGAAACCGGGCTGACATATAACAGCTGGTATGGCAAGCCGCACCTGGAAATGTATTGGTGGCACACTGTGCATTTTGCTTTATGGAACAGGATAGACCTGATGGAGAAGAGCCTGCAATGGTATGCTACCGTAGCCGGAAAAGCTAAGGCTATTGCTGCACGACAGGGATATGAAGGCATCCGCTGGCAAAAGATGACCGACCCTCAGGGAAATGAAAGCCCGTCTTCAGTAGGCGCTTTCCTGCTCTGGCAGCAGCCCCACTATATTTATATGACAGAACTGGTGTATCGTCATTATCATAACCGTGCTACATTAGATAAATATAAAGACCTTGTATTTGCCACTGCCGATTTTATGGCTTCCTATGCGGCTTATGATAGTGCTGCTAAAAGATATGTGTTAGGCAAGGGGGTAATCCCTGCACAAGAAAGGTTTAAGCCGGAAGAAACCTTTAATCCTACATTTGAACTGGCCTACTGGCGTTGGGGACTTACTACTGCCCAGCTCTGGCGGGAGCGGTTGGGATTGCCCCGCAAAGCGGCATGGGATGTGGTGTTAAAAGGATTATCTGCATTGCCACAACAGGATAGTGTATACCTGGCGGCCGAAAGTGCACCGGATTCATATACCAATGCACCATTTATGACAGATCATCCGGCAGTACTGGGAGCTCTGGGAATGTTACCCGCCAGCTCATTCCTGGATACGGCTGTTATGCATCGCACTTTTAATAAGATATGGGATATCTGGAACTGGAAAGAAACCTGGGGCTGGGATTTTCCGCTAACCAGTATGACTGCTACCCGTTTAGGATTACGACAGAAGGCTATCGACGCATTGTTCATTCCGGTACAAACAAATACATGGTTGCCTAACGGACATAATTATCAGGATGAACGCCTGCGCCTGTATCTTCCGGGAAATGGCGGATTACTAACAGCTGTAGCCTTAATGTGTGCAGGGTATGATGGTTGTTCCCGCACCAATCCGGGAATTCCGGATGATGGTAAATGGAAAGTGAAATGGGAAGGTTTGCAGCAGATGCCCTAAAATCGTTACTTTAAAATAGATATACAATGAAGACGCGTCTTTTATTAGTTCTAATGCTGCTGGGAATGATTCCCGGATATGCACAAAAGACATTACCGGCAAAGAAAGCAGTGCTGTCTGCATTAACACTTACCAATGGCTATTTCATGGCGAAATGGCCTGATACAGGCAAGGACATTGTATTGCATAAAACATGGCCCAGCAATATCTGGACAAGAGCTGTGTATTATGAAGGATTAATGGCATTGTACAGCATCGATCCGCGAAAGGCATATTATGATTATGCGGTAGACTGGGGAGAGAAACATCAATGGAACCTGCGTAATGGCATCACTACCCGTAATGCGGATAACCAGGCTTGCGGACAAACCTATGTAGCTATCTACGAGATAGCGAAAAAGCCTGAATACATTGTCAATATCAAAGCATCTATTGATAGCATGATGCTTACTGATAAAATAGATGACTGGAACTGGATAGATGCTATACAAATGGGAATGCCATTAATGGCACAATTAGGGCGTATATATAAAGACACCGCTTACTTCCACCGTATGCACCAGATGTATGATTTTACTAAATATCAGCATGGCGGTAATGGCCTTTATAACAAAGAGGAACATTTATGGTGGAGAGATAAAGATTTTGTACCGCCCTACAAAGAACCTAATGGTGGGAATTGCTACTGGAGCCGTGGTAACGGCTGGGTATTAGCTGCACTGGTAAGAACGATGAATGAATTGCCTCAGTCATCACCTTATTATAAAGACTACCTGAAAGATTTTAAGGACATGTCTAAGGCGTTGCTTGTTTTGCAGAGAAAGGATGGTTTCTGGAATGCGAGTCTGCATGATTCTACTAACTTCGGTGGAAAGGAATTGACAGGCACTTCTTTGTTTGTATATGGTATGGCATGGGGTATCCGGAAAGGGTATCTGGATAAGAAAATCTATTTACCTGCTGTATTGAAAGGCTGGAATTCTTTAGTAAAAGATTGTGTGCATGATAATGGTATGTTGGGATTTGTACAGAGTACTGGTAAGCAACCATCTGATGGTCAGCCGTTGAGTTTCGATAAGATTCCTGATTTTGAAGATTATGGATTGGGATGTTTTTTATTGGCAGGAAGTGAAGTCTATAAACTGTCTCAATAGTTTGGGTCATTTTCAAAATTGTAAAAAGGAAAGGCGGCAAAGAAGAAAGAATAATCTTTATTAGCCTTTAAGCGGTAAATGAAATGGAGTGATCATTTTGTTGATATCAACAAAATGATCACTCCATTTCATTTACCGCTTGTAAAAAAATAAGCGTTGAAGCTACCTTTAACAAGAAATAATTTCTATTTTTCGGGAGTGAGGTAGGTTGTTCAGTGTAAATATAATCCACGTTCGTCACCAATATTCTGGCATATGAGTCTCAACAGGTCCGCAGCTGTCTACAGTGTTGCGCAGTTACCCGCGTTTAATTATCTAAATATAAAGCTCCACACAATCATGAACAAAGTTTTTGGTATTGCTGCCATGTTGCTTACTCAGCAACTCTATGCACAGCAGCAACAGGCACCTGCTTACCCGTTAATCACACACGACCCTTATTTCAGTGTCTGGTCTGCTACAGATAACCTGACAGCTTCCACTACCCGCCACTGGACGGGAACCGATCAATCGCTGACCGGCCTCGTGAAGGTCGACGGCATTACGTATCGCATATTGGGGGCTAAAGGGGAAAATTATGAAGTGCTGGCCGGTTCTTCAGAAGATAACCCATATAGCACTCAGTATACTGAAACTGCACCGGCAGAAGGCTGGCAGAATGAAAAATTTGACGATACCCAATGGCAGACAGGAACTGCTCCTTTCACAAACGATAAGAGTATAAAAGGAACGCAATGGTTAAGCCGGGAGATCTGGGTACGCAGAACGATCACGCTAACAGATACTAATCTGGATAACTTACTGCTCAAAATTAATCATGACGATAATGCTGAAGTATATCTGAATGGAGAACTGATTTACAGTTATGTCGGCTGGCTGAATCATATGCAATACTTCCCGGTAAGTGAAGCTGCCCGTAAAAAACTGAAGAAAGGTAAAAATGTGCTGGCTATGCATTGTACCAATACACAGGGCGGTGCCTGGCTGGACGCTGGTCTGGTAAAGATCGCAAAAGATGCAATTACAGGTAAAATCCAGGTAGCTACACAGAAGGATGTAATTATTACTGCTACAAAAACAGCGTATACTTTTACAGCAGGGAAAGTAGATCTCACACTTACTTTCACTTCGCCTTTACTACTGAATGATCTTGACCTGTTATCCCGTCCTGTATCTTATATCACTTACAAGGTACAGTCTAATGATGGTGCTGTGCACGATGTTCAACTTTATTTTGGTGCATCTTCCACTCTGGCAGTAAACACGCCTTCTCAGGAGGTAACCGCTCAACAGTATACCAGGGAAGGGTTATCAATTTTAAAAACGGGAACGGTTGCACAACCTGTACTGGAAAAGAAAGGCGACGATCTGCGTATCGATTGGGGATACCTGTATGTAGCGGTTCCGGCTGTTGCTAACGCTAAGCAGTACATTACTAAAGAAGTTGAGGCTATGGCCTCATTTGTAGGCAAAGGTGCTCCGAAAAGTACTGCTAATACAGGAAAACAACTGGTATTGAATACCATCATTCCATTAGGCAAAGTAGACGCTGCCGGAAAAGAACAAATGATTATGTTGGGATATGATGATCTGTATTCAATTCAGTATTTCAATACTAACCTGAAACCCTGGTGGAAAAAAGATGCATCCTATACAATTGAAAAAGAATTGTCAAAAGCAGCTACTGATTACTCCTCTATTATAGAGCGCTGCCGCATCTTTGACGATGCATTATATACAGATACCAGGAAAACCGGTGGAGAGAACTATGCTAAATTATGCGTACTTGGCTACAGACAGAGCATCTCAGCACATAAGCTGGTGAAAAGCCCGGATGGAGAAATCCTGTTCCTGTCTAAAGAGAACTTCAGCAACGGTTGCATCAATACTGTGGATGTAACTTATCCTTCTGCTCCTTTATATCTGGTGTACAATCCTGACCTTATGAAAGGGATGTTAAACGGGATTTTCTACTTCAGCGAAAGTGGAAAATATACGCAGCCTTATGCAGCCCATGATCTTGGCACTTACCCATTGGCTAATGGGCAGGTGTATGGAGAAGGTATGCCGGTAGAAGAGTCTGGAAACATGATCATCTTAACAGCAGCTATTGCCAAAGCAGAAGGGAATGCAAACTATGCCCAAAAGCACTGGAAAACATTAACTACCTGGGCAGAATATCTTTTGAAAGAAGGTTTTGATCCGGCTAATCAGCTTTGTACAGATGACTTTGCAGGGCACCTCGCACGGAATGCCAATCTTTCAGTAAAAGCGATTGTTGGATTGGGCTGTTATGCCATGCTGGCGGATCAGCTTGGTGATAATGTAACTGCTCAGAAATACCGGCAGGCAGCAAAAGAGATGGTGCCTAAGTGGATGCAGCTGGCAGATGATGGAGATCATTACACCCTGGCCTTTGAGAATAAAGGGACCTGGAGCCAGAAGTATAATTTAGTATGGGATAAAGTATTAGGCCTTGATCTGTTTCCTGCGGTTGTTTACGAGAAAGAGATTAAATACTATCTCACCCGTCAGCAGCCCTTTGGTTTGCCGCTTGACAGTCGTAAGGGATATACCAAATCAGATTGGATTCTTTGGACAGCAGCACTTGCTAACAACCAGTCAGATTTCAATGCATTGGTAGATCCTGTATATAAATATGCTACAGGAACTCCTACTCGTGTACCGCTGAGCGACTGGCATGAAACGTCAGACGGTAAGATGGTAGGCTTCCA
Source organism: Chitinophaga sp. CF118 (assembly GCF_900112615.1). GTDB lineage: Bacteria > Bacteroidota > Bacteroidia > Chitinophagales > Chitinophagaceae > Chitinophaga. The sequence continues at coordinate 171,492 of NZ_FOMK01000010.1, forward strand.
GGCAAGAAGTGTGGTTGGAGGTTATTTTATGCAATTACTCAGTATTACAATAAAGAAATGATATTAGTAAATGACAATGGGGTAGCCTTTCTACAAGGTTTCCCCATTGTTAGTTACTTAGTGTAGTAATCATACTACAAAACTCACACGATCTACTTCATATATTTGTAGCAAGTTACTATCCTTACATAAAAAAGGCTAACCCCCTTTCCCGATTCTTTATTTGCTAACAATTTGTTGAACATATTAGAAGTATGATCTGATGGTCGTGCTTTTACAAACTTGGTTTTTATTAGGATATGGTAGAAAGGGTTGTCATTCTTGGCGACCTTCTTTTTTTTTTTTAGCTATATGTAAATAAAACTTACATGAAAAGGGGGGCTCTTGTTCCATTTTGGGGATATGAATAAAACGTTCACAAACTAATGTAAAATTGTTAACCCCAGACAGAGAGTATTATCTTAAATGTATTTTAAAATCAGTTGATTTACAATTATCTGTATAGGGTTACAGAAAAAACAACCTGCAAATATGACTTTGCAGGCTGCTCACTTTTTGGGTGATGGATGTTGAGGAAAAATTGGTTCACAATGGAACAATGAATGTATATCAGGATTACAATGAATGAAAGATAAAATGGATGAAAACCGGAGGACTAATGGGTGAAATATTAGTTTAAGCTGAACTCACTGAAGAAACGACGCGCCACATGTTTAAATCTCCTCACCTCTTCTTCACTTTCAAGCGATATAATATCCGGATTTGTTGACTGATAATATCGTAAAGCCGCAGTAGCAAAATCTATGGTGCCTGTTGCGTCTGCAGTAGCTCTTATATAGCTGCTGTTGCTGTTTAAGTAATGCAGTGCTTTGATGTCGAATTGAAAAGTTATGATATCGTTTGACATAGTATTTTTCGTTTTATACAGAAGTGATATAAAAATTTCGTGCCAAATATTTTTCACCGGGAATAGCCTGAAATTTTTGCAGGTATTTTATATTCTGTTAGGGGAAACATTGCCCATCTTTTCTACGTTTTGTACCTTACCCTCCAAACATATCATCTAAAAATCTAAAAACAGGCTTTTTACCATGCAATTGTCCACGTTATTCAGATCGTTCTTCTTATTTGTTGTCACATGTAATCTGGCTCTGTATAGTTATGCAGATGTACGGCTACCGGCATTAGTGGGCAGCAATATGGTGCTTCAGCGCAATAAACCATTACATATATGGGGATGGGCAGACAAGGGAGAGAAAGTAACCATTACCTTTCTTAATAGTACTTATAAGGCCACTACTGCTGCAAATGGTAAATGGGAAGTAGTATTACCTGCCCGGCCGGCAGGTGGCCCCTACAGCATGACAGTAAAAGGAAATAATACCATCACCCTTGATAATATCCTGATCGGAGAAGTATGGATAGCTTCCGGGCAGTCAAATATGGAAATGCCTCTTAATGGATGGGGCCATGTTCTGAACGCGGAACAGGAGGTAAAAGCCGCCAATTATCCCGAGATACGCCTGTTCCAGATTAATCATACTACCAGCACAGCACCCCAGGAAGATGTAGTTACCTGGCAGGGAGGCTGGCAACCCTGCGATCCGCAACATATTGCCGGATTTTCTGCAGTCGGTTATTTCTTTGCCCGTGAAATCTATACACATGAACATATTCCTGTTGGTGTTATACACACCTCCTGGGGCGGTACTGTGGCCGAAGCGTGGACCAGTGGGGAATCACTGAAGAAAATGCCCGCTTTTGCAGACACTGTGAAAGCCCTGGAAAGCCTGTCAGCTCCACAGGCGCCCGAAAAGCCTAATAAAGCCACTTTGCTATACAATGCTATGATCCATCCTTTACTGCCTTTCCCTATTCGTGGAGTAATATGGTATCAGGGAGAGAGTAATGCAGACAGGGCATACCAATACAGGGAACTTTTCCCTTTGATGATTAAAGACTGGCGTAAGCAATGGAAAACAGGGGAGTTCCCTTTCTATTTTGTGCAACTGGCCAACTTCAAAGATAAAAAAACGGAACCTGCAGCATCTGATTGGGCAGAACTACGGGAAGCACAATTGCAGACGTTAGCTCTACCTAACACTGGTATGGCATCCGCTATTGATATTGGGGAAACAAAAGATATCCATCCTAAAAACAAGCAGGAAGTAGGCCGTCGCTTATCGCTGATAGCAAGAGCACAGGTATATGGAGAAAAAATCCCTTATGCGGGTCCGGTTTACCTGTCTAAACAAATAGCCGGTAAAAAGATCACAGTATCTTTTAAATATACCGACGAAGGATTGCAGATGAAAAACGGCAGCACTTTAAAAGGGTTTGAGATTGCGGGTGCAGATAAGCAGTTCCATTGGGCACAGGCAAAGATCTCCGGAGAGCATGTAATTGTATGGAGTGATGAGGTCCCAAATCCTGTAGCAGTACGTTACAGCTGGGCAGATAATCCGGATGGTAATTTATATAATGGAGCAGGCTTGCCGGCTTCTCCGTTCCGTACAGACGACTGGCAGGGAGTAACATTTGGCAAACAATAAAGGATGCGACACCGATCTGATTGACACCAAAGGTGCCCATTAGATCGGTTGTCAAAAGTAAAAGGTAGCCTCATTTTATTCGATTAAAACTCTCTTAAAACCTTCGGTGCCCGTCAGGGTTCCGAAGGTGAAACAGAGGGCTCCGGTTACCTTGAAACATAACACGCGAACAATGATACGTCAGGTTATAACAGGTTTACTTTTTGCATTTTTATGGGCGTCAGCTGCGGTTGCAACTAAATATGGTATCCATTCTGCCGATCCTCTGATCCTCGCGAACGTCCGGTTTTTACTGGCAGGTGGGGGAATGCTCTTGTACTTCTACCTTATACAGCGGGGAAATAATGCATTACCGAAAGGGAAAGAATGGTTGCAACTGGGCATCTTCGGATGTCTCAATACTACTATTTACCTGAGTTGTTTTGTCATTTCTATGAAAACAGTGTCTGCTGGTATTGGTAGTCTTTCTACAGCTACCAGCCCGCTCTTTATTATGATGATCTCTGCCATTTGGCTAAAACGGCAGCTGCGCTGGTATGAAATAACGGGTATGCTCCTGGGACTTTGTGGAGTAGCACTGGCAACTTATCCATTACTTCTGGATAGCCATGCTACACTGGGAGGGATCCTGATTTTGATGGGAGGGATGCTCTCTGTTTCCATCGCCACTGTTTATTATGCACGGGTTAAATGGACGTTGTCCAACCTGGCCATTAATGGATGGCAGGTATTTATTGGGGGATTGCTGTTATTACCAGTTACCTGCCTCACCAGTAATTTTTCGGCCACCCATTTTGATCTGCAGTTCTGGTTATCCGTTAGCTGGCTTATTATACCGGTGTCTGTTATTGCATTACAGTTATGGTTTTATCTTGTAAATAAAGACGCAGTTCGTGCCTCTTTATGGTTATTTCTCTGTCCTGTTTTCGGCTTTCTCTTTTCCTGGGTATTATTACATGAACCGATCACCTGGCATACCTTTGCGGGTACTTTTCTGGTGATAGGAGGATTGTATCTGGCACAACGTGAAAAGTTTGTTCGTAATTGAACTCACAGTAGGGCGCAAAGCGGCTATGGCAGCGTTTATTAATCCCGTCAAGAGCCTGCGGATGGACTAATCTTCAAAATCTATTGACTTGATCTTATTAGCCAGGTTATCGATGCTTTGCAGCTCTATTTCTATCATCTTTCTTTTCAGAACAAGTGCTTCTTCTTTAGAGATTAGTCCGTTTTTCAGTGCAGCCTGAATTTTCCTTTGCAGAAGGATTTTGGACTTTTCAACCTTCTTTCCTTTGAAGTAAGCATTGGTTTTTTTGGATAGGTACTTCCAGAATAAAGACAATACAATAGATACGCTGGGTGCAATAATGACCAGCCATGATTTTAAAGGGTAGGACTCAGAAAGATTGTTGGCGAGCAATACTAAAAGTGTTCCACCGCTGGCGCCGGCTATACTTGCGGATGTAGAAGAGGTCGGTTGCTGGGTATTTAATGCCGGTGTGGATAGGTTAGCAACCAGTGGATTTTCCTGGTTCAATTCGAAAATAGGATTTAAATGAATATGGAGTTATTTGCCTAATAATGCGTCCATCGTACGGATTAACTGCTGGGTATCGTTTTGTTTTTCTAGCTCTAACACAATTACTTTGCCTGACTTGTTTTCTATCACTAGATTTTTAGGAGGATATTTGCGGAATTTCTTCAGCTTTACAGATTCTTTTGTCGCATTAAACAAGGTTACAGCCAATGAAGACAGCGACGCGCAAACCGTTATAATTCCCAATATGGTGGTGAATGTAGTTGACATCTATAAATTTATAAGGTTTAGATATCTAATTTACGGATTTTTTATCAGAAAAACCCTCTTCTTATCTAGTATATAAAATAAATAATACATTTAAAAGAGTATACGTAGTAAGTCTATTTATAATTCGAATTATTTTTTCACTTTGTAAGTAGTTTTTCAGAATTCCCTGTCCTTATACAGAATAAGCGCTTTTGGGGCAACTTTTAAATCTTATAAAAAGGGGAGTTAATTGCACTAAGAAAAACTATACAATTGCTTTATACCTTATGATTGGGGAGATGAATTTCAGGCAATAGTTATCTTTACCTTTTGTGCCGGCTTAACCTTATTCTTCAGTTTAACACGTTATAAAACAAGGAAGTACTGTAGTTAGAAAAACTACCCGCGTAAACAGGTGAAGTATGAGTAGCAGTGCAAATATCAGGATTTGGCAACAACAAATTGCGTGTCATGGGGATGAAAAAGCCTTCGCAGAGCTGTTCCGTTATTTTTACGATCGTCTATTACATTTTTGTATCCAGTACGTTCACACACGTGAAGCGGCAGAAGAGATTGTTTCTGACGTATTTGTGAAAATCTGGAACAGGCGTACAGAACTTGAACAGGTAGCTAACCTGGAAGTATATCTGTTTGTAGCCATTAAAAATCATTCACTTAACTATCTCGAACAATATTCTTCCCTGCGTATTACTCCTATTAATGATGAAACAGGTATTGCGCAACTCACCAATTCTGTGGATCCTGAAAGAACGATGGAATGGAAGGAAATCCTTTTCAGAATGGATCAGGAAGTAAGCCGCCTGCCGGATCAGTGTCGCAGGGTGTTTAAGCTGATTAAGGAAGAAGGATTTAAATACAAAGATGTTGCAGAGATCCTGAATATTTCCCCACGCACCGTGGAAACCCAGTTATTCCGCGCTATGAAACGGCTCAATGAAGTAGTAGGGCCATATATGTTTAACCGCGTGAAAAATAAGGAGCAGTAAATTATTTTTATGCATTGTAAGTAGTTATCTTCTTTTCCCTGTCCTTATAGTACAACCGGCTCTATTTTATGATTAGCGAAGAATTATTTACCACGTTAGCCGCCAGGAAACTGGCAGGAGAAGCAACCGCCGAAGAACAACAGGAGCTGGATGCCATGCTGCAGCAACATGCTGTTTTACGGGAACGTTATTTAATCCTTCAGCAATACTTTACAGAATCCGCTTACCATAATACTTCAGATACAGAGCAGGCATTGACACGCACTTTGTCCCGGATTCATGCTTCCGGGAATGATATACCGGTAAAGCGTATACGTTTTACTGCTGTATGGAAATGGGCAGGCGTAGCAGCAGCCGTACTCCTGATAGCAGGCATTGGATTCACTTATCGTTTCACCACGACTGTAAAACAGGAGGCACTGGCAGATACCGCCCAATGGCTGAACAGGCAGAATGGTAAGGCTACTAAGGCTATCATAGAACTGGCTGATGGTAGCAAGATATGGCTGAATGCAGATAGCAAACTCACCTATCCTGAAGTATTTAATAATAATATCCGCGAAGTATACCTCGAAGGAGAGGCCTTCTTTGATGTAGCCAGCAATCCTGAAAGACCTTTTATCATCCACCTTGCTAAAGGGAATGTGCAGGTATTAGGTACTTCTTTTAATATCCGTGCGTATAATAATGAACCTATACAAACATCTGTGAAAACCGGTAAGGTAGCATTTATTCCTGCTTATGACGGATCCGGAAAAAAACCGGATACCATTTATATTACTCCCGACGAAAAAGTGATCTACGAACTTAAAAGTGAGAGCATTAAAAAAGAAGCTACTTATGCAGAAGATGACAAGGCCTGGACAGAGGGCCGCCTTGTATTCAGGAACATGACACTTGAGGAAATATCCTTCGAACTGGAAAGAGCATTCGGGAAGAAAGTAACCTTTATGGAAGATGCACCACGGCATTACCGCTTAACAGGCAATTTCCAGAATAACAATCTGCAGGATATCATGTACTACCTGGCCAGATCAAAAGCGTTTCACTACGATATTACTGATAGCACATTAGTGATCAGCCAGTAATTCGGTTTATGCATAATTTATAGTTCACGTTATTTCAAATCAATCAAATTCTCAAACACAGCCGCGTTATGAAAGAAAGACCGCTACCTATTTCTTTTTCGGGTCCTTTCCGCTCGTTGTACCTGCCAATTATTGTCTGCATGGCTTTGTTAAGCATGCTGGATCTGAAGGCGCAGGTGGCATTCGCCTCCAACTCAGGGCATTTGCCAATTGTACAACAGGTAAAGGATACGGAGAAACCTTTAGAGAATCGTATCAGCCTGCAGGTAAGTAATGAACTGCTGGGTCATGTACTCGAAAAAATTGAGCAGCAGACACCTTTTGTGTTTGTATACTCTAATGATGAAATCAAAGCCGCACAGAAAATTTCCCTGAACGTAAAAGACAAGAAACTGGCAGAAGTGCTGGAAATGGTTTTATCTCCACTGGATATCCGGTTTGAATTAATCAGTAACAAGATCATTCTCCGCCAACGTCATAGTAACGATGCTGCAACAGCAGACAGAGAAGATATTACAGTGAATGGCCGTGTTGTGAATAACAAGGGAGAAGGAATATCCAATGTAAATGTTCGTTTGCAGGGTGGGACTGCTGGTACTACTACAAATGATCAGGGTTTTTTTACGCTAAAGATCCCGGCTGGGCAAAGCAATGGTACCTTGGTTTGCTCTTCCGTTGGTTACATCCCGGCGGAAGTGGGGATCAATAGCAGAACAAGTATTACCATCATGCTTACTGCCGACTCTAAGGACCTGGGAGAGATAGTTGTTACAGCATATGGCTCACAGCAAAAGAAACAGGTAACAGCTGCTATCAATACCGTCTCTACAAAAGACCTGGCAGGCAAACCCGTTACCAATATGTTTCAGGCCCTTCAGGGCACTGCACCTAATCTGATCCTGCAGCAGAATACTGCTGAACCGGGCGCTAAATTAGTACTCAATATCCGGGGTGTAGGTAGTCTTACCGGCAATACTCCCCTCATCATGATTGATGGTGTGGACGCAGGTTCTGTAGGATTACAAAACCTGAACCCATATGATGTGGAAAGTATTTCAGTATTAAAAGATGCTTCCTCTGCCGCTATTTATGGTTCACAGGCTGCTAATGGGGTAGTTTATGTAACTACTAAAAAAGGATCTAAAGATGGGAAACCAAGTGTAACATACAATGCAATGTATGGTTGGCAAACGCCTACTACACTACCCCGGCAGGTAGAAGCATGGCAGTATATGACACTCAAAAATGAAGCACTGGTAAACTCCGGAAAAACACCTCAGTACTCACCGGAACAAATCAGTTACTGGAATCAGCGTGGCTCTGAACCAGCTATGTTGCATGAAATGATCCGCAAATACACACCTCAGCAGAACCATAGTCTGAGTCTTACCGGTGGCGGTAAAAGCAGCAGCTACCTGGTATCTCTGGGATATGTGGATCAGGGAAATATGTTGCAGAACTCTTACGTTACACAGGATTTTTATTACAAACGTTATAACGCAAGAACTAATTTATCTGTAGATGTAAGCAAGTATGTAAAGGTGAATGCAAACATCTCTTATACAAAATCAAAATTCCGCACACAGGCTGCAGATATAGGATTGCTAATCAGAGATGCCATGCGTACGCCCCGCATCTATCCTGTAAAAGATTCTCTGGGTAACTTCGTAGTACCTGCTCTGAGCAGTAACAACGTAATTGCGCAACTTGAACTGGGAGGGTTTAACCTGAAAGATCAGGATAACCTGCTGGGAGGTCTGGACATCGTCATTACGCCTGTTAAGCACTTTAAGGTTAATCTGAATGCTTCCGGTAATTACAGCATCAATAATGAAATAAACCGCGTCAACAAATATACCTACGCATCTTATTATACTACTGCAAATCCTCCTATATACAATCAGTATTGGGAGTCTGAGTACAAAGACATGAACACAAACGTGTATGGTACAGCGGAGTATGAGAATACCTTTGGCAAACATTATGTGAAAGGTTTGGTAGGTGCAAGAAGTGATGCAGTAAATGAATATTACGGGGTAAAGGCTAGTCGCTATGGTACTACCAATCTGGATGATCAATGGGCTATCGGTGGAGGATATATCCCCAAACCGGATGGCAGCTTTGATTATGGTAACATTGGTACCTACAACGATATATCCAATCCTAATCTGTATGCACTGAACTCCCTTTTTGGGAGAGTGAACTATGCTTATGATGATAAATACCTGGCAGAATTCACCTGGCGCTACGACGGATCTTCCAAACTGGCTCCCGGTCACCGCTGGCAGTTCTTCCCGGCATTCTCTCTCGGATGGCGTATCACTGACGAGAAGTTTCTGGAAGACATAAAAGAGAAATTTGGTAACGTAAAATTCCGTTACTCCTGGGGACAGGTGGGTAACTCTAACATAGGTGGTTATAACTACCTGGCAAGGGTGACACTGAATTCAGGTAAGTATTCATTTAATAATTCCCCTTCTGCGGGTGCCGATTTCTCCGCTTATAATGAAACATTAAAGTGGGAAATATCAACTATGACCAACTATGGTGTGGACATAGATGTTTTCAATAACAAAATCACTGCTTCGTTCGACTACTTTAATAAAAATACTTCAGGAATCTACCTGGAACAGGTAGTGCCAGGTACAGCCGGTATCGGATCTTCTTTACAAAACGTAGGTAAAGTTCAGAATAAAGGTTGGGAATTTACAGTAGCCTACCATGCAAGAACAGGTAGCGTAAATCACAATTTCTCTGCTAACCTGTCTGATAACTTAAACAAAGTGGTTCAATTCGGTGAGCAGTCCATCAGAGGATCTGACTTTTCTTATATTATCAAAGAAGGTTTCCCAATCGCTTCTTACTATGGATATAAATCAAATGGTCTGTATCAGAATCTGGACGATATCAAAAACGCTCCTTCCGTACCATTTGCATATAATCAGCAGGTAATGCCGGGAGATGTAAAATACATAGACCGCAATGGTGATGGTAAAATAGATGCAAGTGATCGTTATGTATTTGGTAATCCTTTCCCCCGTTATACTTTTGGTTTCTCCTATAATGCCAGCTGGAAAAACTTCGACTTCACCATGTTATGGCAAGGTGTAGGTAAAAGATCTCAGTTCCTGCGCGGTGATATCGTAGAAGCATTCCACAATAATGAGGATCACGCATTCGTACAGCACCTCGACCGCTGGACACCTACGAATCCGGAAGCCAGCTATCCACGCCTGACTATCGGAACAGCAGATGCCAACAACTTTGCTTATTCTGATTACTGGCTGTTTGATACAAGGTACCTGCGTTTGAAGAACCTTCAGTTTGGTTATACTTTACCCCGTACATGGTTAAACGCTGTAAACATCCAGAGTGCAAGGATTTATTTTACCAGTCAGAATCTGCTGACAATTACTCCTCGTCGTTTCCGCGAACTGGGTGTAGATCCGGAGTTCACACAGTTTGATGAAAAACTGGACAATAAAAATTACAACGCCATAGCAGGACGTAACTATCCAAACGCAGCCACATTCTCATTTGGCCTGGATCTGAAATTCTGATAATGGTTCTTAAATAGTTCATTGTATGAAGAGATTATTACTGTTAATATTATGCGCTACTATGCTGTTCTCCTGCCGAAAGCTGGATCAGCCTATCACGCGCGATTTCACAGACGCTGCTTACTGGCGGAATGCAGATGATGCATTGGCCGCTTTGTCCAGCTGTTATGAAAATATGTCGCGAGCCGACTACTTTTTTGGAGATGAAGCATTGAGTGATAACGGATATGTAAGCGGAGTTGGATTTAATGCTGTATCAAAGATCGCCAACGGTGCTTATGATCCTTCAAATCTCCGTATAACAGATGAATGGAAATACCGCTTCACCTGCATTCGCAAGTGTAATACGGTAACAACGAATATAGATAAGGTGCCGGCCCTGGATTCTGCATTAAAACGCCGCATAGTGGCTGAAACCCGCTTTATCCGCGCTTACTCCTATTTCCAACTGGTAAACTGGTATGGCGATGTACCTTTCTATACCAATCTAATTAATATCGACGAATCAAAAAGCATCACACGTACCGGGAAGAGCCAGGTGTTGGAATTCATTCAGAAAGAACTGACTGAAATCCGTGCAGACCTGCCGGTGAATAATTACACAGGTGCTGCCGGTGGATATGCTGAAAAGGATAAAGGCCGCATTACCCGTGGAGCTGCTATTGCACTCAGTGCACGTGTACATCTGTTCAAAGGAGAATGGCAGGGCGTGATAGACGATTGTAATCTCCTGATCGATAAAACAGAAAACGGTACTTACGGTTTGCTGGCTAATTACAGCGATGTTTTCACGACCGCAAATGAGTATAATCGTGAAGTAATCCTGGATTTGCAATTTGGTGGTGGCAGAACATATGATTCTCAACGCAGCTTCCTGCCGCAAACATTAGCTCTGCTGAGAAGTACACTGGTACCTACACAAGACCTGGTAGATGATTATGTAATGGTGAATGGTAAAGGAATCACCGAATCCGGTTCCGGTTATGATGCAAATGATCCTTATAAAAACAGGGATCCTCGCTTTGAAGCTACTATACTACACGACGGCTCTACTATTACAGACTTTGACAACAAGGTACAGACCATTCTTACACAGACAGGTTCCAACCCTTCTACCAACAGTATAGATGACCAGGGAGCTTCTCCTACCGGTTATTACTTCTATAAATATTACGATCGAACTGCCAGCAATTATAACTCAGGACTGAACATTATCCTGATCCGTTATGCAGATGTATTACTGATGTATGCAGAGGCTAAGAATGAGCTGGGCCAGTTGGATGCAGCCGTATGGAATCAAACCATTCGTGCTTTAAGAGTACGTGCTAAATTCACAGATGCAGGCGCTATTGAATTCCCCGGTTTAACCAAAGAGCAATTACAAAGTATTGTTCGCCGTGAAAGAAGAGCTGAACTTGCATTTGAAGGTGTACGGGCTTTTGATATCCGCCGCTGGAAGATAGCAGATCAGGTGATGAACAGACCTGTAAGGGGTATTAAAGTTACCTCTGGTGCATTCAATAAAGATGCAAACGGGTACATCATTGTGGAGAACAGAATCTTCACAAATCCCAAACATTATCTCTGGCCGGTACCAACATTTGAACGTGATCAGAACACTAACCTCGGACAAAACCAGGATTGGTAAAATTCCACTAACAATTTTCAAACTGTTACGATATGAAAAAGTATTTCTCCGCTATAATTGTTGTATTCCTGGGCCTTCTGCTCACCAGTTGCAAAAAAGACTATAAACTCAATACTAACATTATGCCGGTAAGTAGACTGAATGCTCCGGTAGATGAAAAATATATCAAATTACAACCTGCTACCAGCGCTTCTGTTAGCTTTGAGTGGGAGCAGGCCCGTGCAGAAGATGGTTCTCTTGTATTGTATGAAGTAGTGTTTGATAAAGAGGGAGGTGACTTTTCCGATCCAGTTGCTACTATCTCTGCTGATGGCGGTGGCGTACAGAACAAACTCACCTTGTCTCACAAAGAATTGAACAGTATGGCCGGTAAAGCTGGCATTGCTGCATTGGCTACCGGAAAATTAAAATGGACGGTAAATGCCTCTAAAGGTTTTAATATCAAACAGGCACTGGAAATCCGCACTATAGAAGTGGAAAGACCTAATGGTTTTGCAGAGATCCCTGTAGATGTATATCTGACCGGTGAGGCTACAGAAACAGGTAGCGATCTGTCAAAGGCGATAAAGCTGAAATCTACAGCAGCTGGTGTATTCGAAATCTATACTTCCCTGAATGATGGTAAATACCACTTCGTTGATAGAAATACAGGTACACCCACTACTTATTATATCGATGGTACCACACTGAAAGAAGGTGGTGAAAGCTCACAGGCCAATGGTACAAAACAATACCGTCTGCGTCTGGACTTTAATAATACAGCCGCAACAGTTACTGAGATTACAGCTATTGGTCTCTGGTTCGCTCCTGAAAATAAGATCTTGTATGATCTGCCTTATGCAGGTAACAGCACCTGGTCTTTCAAGAACCAGGTGATCACCTTCCATCAGGAATCATGGGGCCGAGATGAACGTTACAAATTCCGCATGGACGTAAAATCTGCAGATGGTACTGCCAGTCAGGAATGGTACGGTAGTTCAAATTCTGATAATAACCGTCCAACAGCTACCACACCTCTATCTTTCTGGGAACTGAAGCCTGTTCCCAACAATGATCAGTATAACTATAGCTTCAAATTTAATGGAGACGTAGATACGAAGAACTGTGATGTGAATGTATACTTCGCGCCTGACAAGAATTATACGCATGAAGTGATCATCAAATAATAATTCTCAACAGAATACTTCAAACTAATTGGCATATGCGTAAACTCTTTATATTATTCACACTGGTTACCGCCTTTACGTCCTGCCTGAAAGAACCGGTAGATGATGGTCCGGGGCCAGGTGCAGGGCAAACCAGCTATGTATATAACTGGCCTTTGATTGCGGATTCTACTTCCACGGCATTGGTTAGTGGTTTTTATAATCAGAGCGGTAAATACTTCAATAAAAATAATGCAGGGGATGCCACCTTCAACTACTGGCCTAATGCACATGCATTGGATGTACTGGTGGATGCTTACCTGCGTACTAATGATGCCGCCATCAAAACAAGAATGGATGAACTGTTGGACGGTATGAAAGCAAAGAACGGAGCGACCTATATTAATCACTATTATGATGATATGGAATGGATGACATTGGCCTGCCTGCGGGCCTATGAAGCTACCAGCGATGATCGTTATAAAACTACCGCAGAATTGCTGTGGAATGATATTAAAGGGGGATGGGATGATACTTTCGGTGGTGGTATTTATTGGAACAAAGACAGGCAAAACAAAAATACGCCGGCCAATGCTCCTGCAAGTATAATTGCTTCCCGCATCTACCAGTTGAACCGTAACGGCGAAGATCTCGGCTGGGCGAAGAAGATATACCAGTGGCAGAAAGATAACCTGATAGATCCGGTTACAGGACTGGTATGGGATGGGCTGGATGCTACAGGCACCAACAAGGATTGGAAGTTCACTTACAACCAGGGTGTTTTCATCGGAGCAGGCGTGGAACTCTATAAGATTACCGGTGATCAGACTTATCTGGCAGATGCTGTAAAAACTGCGGGTAATTCACTGGCAGGAGATTTCAGCAGCAACAATATTCTGAAAGATGAAGGCGGCGGAGATGGTGGATTGTTCAAAGGGATCCTGGTGCGGTACATGATGTTACTCATTACAGATGGTAACCTGAGCAATACAGATGCGGCGAAGTATATCAGCTTCCTGAAGCTGAATGCAGAAACATTATGGTTGCAGGGCGCCTCCCGTCCGCAGATGCTTTTCAATACCAACTGGACAACAAAAGCAACAACAACTGACCTCACTACACAATTGAGTGGAGCGATGTTAATAGAAGCGGTTGCCAGGTTAAAAGAGTTGAATCTGGTTAATTAATTTCAGATATTTATATGGAGGCTGTATCAGATGTCCGATACAGCCTCCTTTTTATTTTTATTGTATTGACTGTCACCCCTCTTTATTTATTTTTTACAGGTCTTAAATCAAACAATCATGCTGAAAAACTTAGGGTCTTTCTTTCTTTTGCTGTGCGTTAATACCACCTTCGGTCAGAATGCCGAACATGCGGAAGCTTTGCTGCAGGCAGTAAATACATATTTGTACAATCCGGAAACAAAGTTGTACCTGGAAACAATCAATAAATCAAAAAATGAAAACCCACATACCTTTCTATGGGGAATGTGCGGAATGGTACAAGCTACCAATGAACTGGAGGCATTACACCCCGGAAAGCAATATATGTCCCCGGTAATTAATGCCATCAATGCCTATTATAATCCCAAAGCACCTGCGCCCGGATATGATTCCTATGTGGTGAAAGAGAAAGGAGGAGATCGTTTTTATGATGATAATCAGTGGATAGGAATTGCTTACCTCGATGCATATGAGCGCACAAAAAAGAAATGGTTCCTGGAAAAAGGAATGGAGATTTACCGGTTTATGATGACGGGTTATGATACTATTAGTGGGGGTGGATTATATTGGAAAGAAGGGGATAAGAATACTAAGAATACCTGTTCGAACGGGCCTGCAATACTGGTTGCCCTGCAAATGTACCAGGTAACGCATAAAAAGCCTTACCTGGATACCGCATTGTTGTTATATACCTGGACGAATAAGTATCTGCAATCGGCCAGTGGAATATATTGGGATGCCATCAGGGTACGTCATAACAACAAAATAGATTCTGCTAAGTATACTTACAATTCGGGTACAATGCTGGAATCCAATGTAAAACTGTATAATATTACCCACGATAAAAAATACCTGGCAGAAGCGCAACGTATAGCTGCTGCGACTTATGCCTGGTTTTTCCATAATGACCGCTTACCTTCTTCTTACTGGTTTAATGCAGTACTGCTGAGAGGATATGAGGCATTGTATGCAGTAGATCATAACAGAAAGTATATCAATGCAATGCAGGTGGATGCTGATAAAGTATGGGAAACAGAACGGGATAAAAATAACCTGGTAGGCCCCCGGCCAGATAAGGACCTGCTTGGGCAGGCAGGAATGATAGAAATTTATGCCCGGCTTGCCAGGATAAAATGAGTATCTTTGAAGCGCTGTCAATAGTTACAGATAAAAGGTTACCCCACCAGGGTAACTTTTTTATTTTCTGGCATAACCGTACCTATGTATATCGTATATATCCTATTTTCCCGAAGTAATGAGAAGATTTATACAGGGCATACTACAAACCTTGTTAAAAGATTTCACTTCCACAATATACATGGTCGTCAGCGCTGGACGCTTCAATACCGACCATGGGAAGTAATCTACCTCGAAATTTTTGAGGACAAGCCAGCTGCAATGAAGCGGGAGTGGTTATTAAAGTCGGGTAAAGGGCGTGCATGGATATGGAGCAAGATCCAGCAGGAATATTATGCCAAAGGATTTATCAGTAATGATAGTGATTGAGAGCTGGCTGAAATTTAGAGACCGGTTAAAAAGAAAGCCCTATTATTTCCTGCCGCGTGATATAAGAAATATAATCAGAAACACTACAAAAGCTACAGCAATTATACCAGTCCACACACCAGCCTTAAAAATCCCCCCTATTACTTCGCAGCTGCTCAATAATATGATGGCAAAGCAGAGCAATGTCAGTTGTAAGTTTTTCATATCATTTGATTTTTAATGAATAAGCCTATGTTATGGGTATATCATACACTATGCCAGAACTATTACCTGGTATGTCTGAAGTCAAGTAGCAAAGACAGCATATGGGCTGATAGCTGATCTGTGCGTTTATAAAAGGAATACCGCAATCCGATTTCCTGAAAGGCACTATTCCTGAAAATAGGTTTAAAAAGTGCATATCGTGCTGTAATACCCAATTTGTAACTGTTAAAGCTGCTCAGATCATAGTCGGATGTATAGTATTCATCG
Organism: Chitinophaga sp. CF118; assembly: GCF_900112615.1. Taxonomy (GTDB): domain Bacteria; phylum Bacteroidota; class Bacteroidia; order Chitinophagales; family Chitinophagaceae; genus Chitinophaga. The sequence goes on from NZ_FOMK01000010.1 coordinate 187,481, forward strand.
GACAGATCATGTCCTTGAAAAGGTTGGAAGTACCTGGAAGCTTTTTGTGTATAAAGGCGGACAAGAGGAGAGAGTGTAAATAAAGGGCTTGTTTTTACAGGTAACTCCAATTGTAGCGCATGCGCAGTAATGCCAAAATTATCATGGTAAAATGAATAATAGGTACGCAGGATCACCTGACCGTCTATAAAAGTGTTTAGCTGTACGGTTAGTGGTACTTTCCATCTTTCGCGGGGCAGGTTTTCCACTTTTAGAGTATTCGCATCTTTAAAATATACCCGATGGAAAGGAGTGGAGAGTAATCCTTTCTGGTACACCAGTTCAGGATAGATCGCGAACTGCATCCGTTTATTAACCACCTGGTAAAGTGCAAAACTGAGGTTGTATGATTGTCGCCGGTAGATGTCGAACCATTCCTTATAGCGTAATTCTTCCGGGTACACCAGTGTTTCAGGTTTGTAGTAGTCCGGATCAAAGCGTCCCCATCGCAGATCATCAAAATAACATTGCAGAGAGGCTGTTAGTTGCCGGCTATGTGTTGCATTATCATGAGATACAGAAATGCCTATAGGTATAGACAGATAATCAGATTCTAAAGAAAGACCCAGATTGATGCCTGCACGGATGTGTGGCTTTTTTAGCTGGCGGTTATATCCTCCCATGATATGAAAGCGTCTGTCATCGCGGGAGGCAGAGGATAAAACGAAATCTATATTGTCGGTAGATGCAGAAGTAATTACATCCACACCGGCATTCAGCTGCAGAGTAGTAATTGAATCACGTTTGCGCGTAACAGTAATATCAGATACAAATACCTGCAATGCTTCCGTGCCTGTACCTCCGGTTACAGCAGAATGATTCCCATCCTGTGTATAATAAGAGAACAATGCCTGAATATCCGTTCTGGAAATTGATTGTTTCTTATATACCGTGCTGTCATTTCCTTTTTGTGCAGCAGCTGTCAGATATGCCATCAGCAATCCAGCCGCAATAAATATTCTTTTCATGCTAATCAGTTACAACCACAGCCTCCGCTACCTTTACCACTGCCACCACCACTGCTTCCTTCACGATAGGTCTGTGCGCTTTCATCTATTTTATCTATTCCTGCTTTTCCTAATTGCATATTCACATCATTCAAATACTGCCGCTGGTAAGGTTTTACCGTAGCACAAGCCTGGAGTATCATTAACACTGTTATCAATCCTGCCACAAAAATGCAGCTGTTATGCTTTTGCATGTATATGAATGTTTTCCGATTGAAATACTTTGTTCTTACTGTCAATAATGATACAGTGTACATCCGGCAGCTGGTTAACAAGATCCAGTCCGACGGAAGGTCCCATCACGGTAACGGCTGTGGCCAGTGCATCTGATAATTCTGCACTGGGACTTATCACTGTCACACTTTTAATATAAGGGACTGGTTTCCCTGTACGGGGATCTATATTGTGCGAATAGCGGATGCCATCTTTTTCAATATATTGTTCATAGTTGCCCGAAGTAGCAACAGATGCATTTTGTATGGGAAGCCACAATAACATTTTTGTGGGATCATCCGGATGGGCAATCCCAATTTTCCAGGGAGAACCGTCTGCTTGTGTGCCCCAGGCGGTAAGGTCACCGCTGGCATTTATCACACCGCTGGTTGCCCCGGCAGCTATCCACAATGCCTTTACCTTATCTGCCGCATATCCTTTCCCTATAGCGCCAAAACCAATGTGCATTCCTTTCTTTTGCAGGAAGATCTGGTTGTTGTTGGCCAATGTAATATACCGGTAACCGGTTTGTTGCAATGCCTGTTTCAGTGCGGAAGCTTCTGGCCATTGCAGATCAGGCTGTTTGAAATTGAACAGGCGTTTGAGTGCACCAGCAGAGATATCAAAAGCCCCCTGGGTAATGGCGCTCAGATGCAGGCAACGCTGTACCAACTGATATACTTCAGATGGTACGGTGACTGGCTGCATGCCTGCGTTGGCATTTAGTTGTGCTGTTACGGAAGTATCATTGAATTCGGTGAGTAATGCTTCAATCCTTTTGATTTCTACCACGCCATCAAGCAAGCGTTGCGGTGCAGCATCCGTTGTTATCAGTTCAAAGTCGGAACCCATTAACCGGATATGAAGCCTGCTGTCCTGCATATATTTACTTGAGCAGTTGTTTGATGGTGTTGATGAAATCGTTAGGAGTCTGTTGCCCCACAGGAACATCTTTTATAAATTGTTTTTCCGGGCTTAGCAGCACCACATGAGGAAAAGCACCTTCCGGATTAAAGACAGCTGCCAGGGAATCGTATTTTAAACGGAGGGGGGTGGCTATCTTTTTACGTTGGGGGAAGTCGGCTTCCAGCAATACCAGGTTGTTGCCCGCATAGCGCAGGAAACTACTATCAGATAATATCTTTTTATTGAATTGTATACAGGGAATACACCAGTCAGAACCGGAAAATACCAGCATGACTTTTTTGCCTGTCTGTCTGGCCAGGTCAAATGCTTTATCAGGGCTCTGCATCAGTTGTGCATTACATACCGCAAAGGAAAATATCCCAGAAAACAGTAACAGAATAAGTCGCATACAGCGATGAATTTTAAAGCAAGGCTACTTTGCAAATATAGTAATATTTACTATATAATTTCCTGATTTGGATGCTCTTCTGCTGGGGCTGGAGGGAGATGCATGACAAACAATTTTAATTAAGAATCTGAAAGAGATGGAACTGAGCGATCAGTTCCATCTTTAATAATCTATTTTTCCCACTTCACTTTTTCTTCTAATGGTTTCAGTCTGCGGCCTTCCGGAATGGGTTCATCTGTATATCCCAGGTAAAACAATCCGAGTACTTTATCTTCTTCGCGGAGAGAAAGATATTCTTTCATTGCAGGGTGCAAGGTCATTCCACCTGATCCCCAATAGCCCGCGAGTCCTAAAGCTGTAGCGCCCAGCCACATATTCTGTGCAGCACAACCTACGGCTACGATTTCTTCCAGTTCCGGGATTCCGGGTTTAGTACCTCTTTTCATACAGATAGCAATCAAGTGAGATGCGAGATCGCCCTGTTGTTGCAATTTTTCATAATTGCCCTGTATAAACTTCTCTGCAGGTGTATTGGCCTTATATATTTCTGCATGATCTGCACAGAAACGTTTTACGGCATCCCCTGCGAATACTGCAAAATACCAGGGTTCAGTATAGCCATGAGTAGGAGCCCAGTTGGCCAGTTCTAATAATTGTTGGATCTGTTCGTCGGGTATTTTTTTACCATTCATGCTGAATGGTTTGATATTCCGGCGTTGTTCAATAATTGTTGTCAGGTTAGCTATTTCCATGCGTTATATTTATAATGTCAGTTTTTGTTTCCAGGCATCTGGCAGCCGTCCTACTTTATGTTCGTTATAATCAAAGTAGATCATGCCTGACTTAGCTTCAGTAATAACAATTGTTTTGTCATCACGGGTTGTGGTGATGCGGTAGTAAATGTCAAACCCGAAAGAGGAGATATCGGCAACACTAACGGCGATGTCGAATATATCGCCATGAAAGCCTTCTCCTTTATATGAAATAGCAGCATCGGACATGATCAGTCCTATACCATTTTCTTTGTCCAGTTCTTTATAACCCAGGGAGGCCAGGAAACGGATCCGTGCTTCATGGATAATGGACAGTATGGAATCATTACCCACGTGTCCGCCATAGTTTACATCATTTATGGTCACTTGTATCTGGGTGGTAAAGTTCATGCGCTCCGGCATATCTAATCTTACTCTAGCCATTTATATGATTTTTTTTCAGGAAGTTTACCAATTTATGAAACGCTTTTGCCCGGTGGCTATATTGGCTTTTCTCTGTCAGATCCATTTCGGCAAATGTTTTGTTTGTACCATCCGGAACAAATATGGGATCATAACCAAATCCTTTGCCACCTTTGCGCTCTTTCAGTATGGTACCGGAGCAGATTCCTTCAAACTGGTATTCTTTTCCTTCCAGTATCAGGGATATGATTGTTCTGAAATTGGCTTTACGATCCTCATTGCCTTGTAATTCATGCAGCACTTTGGTGATGTTATCATCAGCCAATTTTTGTTCCCCTGCATAACGGGCAGAGAGTACTCCCGGAGCTCCGTGCAGTGCTGGAATTTCCAGGCCGGTATCTTCCGAAAAGCAATTTTTACCTGTCATCTTATTAATAGTGACCGATTTTTCCGTTGCATTGGCTTCCAGGGTATCGTGAGGTTCCGGAATATCGATATCGATACCGGCTTCCTGCAGTGTGATAATGGAAAAGCTGTCTCCAAGTACAGCCCGGATCTCTTTTACTTTATTTTCGTTATTGGTGGCAAATACCAGAGTCATATTACTTAAACGTTCAGAAGTTGTTTTAAACCTACCCACAATTTTCCTTTTAAAGCTTTATCCTGGGAAATATCCTGTAGTGGATCAGAATAGAGCAGTTGGCATCCGCTTACCTGTACCACCTGATAAGTTGGAATGCTCTCCAGCCCCATAGAAGCAGGAGGTATCCCGAACAAAACAGTTTGTTTCATTGGAATGGCGGTTTGCCACGCTGTAAATGGCATTGCATCATATTGGGCTATATTTATAAGTGCAATGTCCTGCATCCCAAGTTTACAGGCATTTAATATATTAGTGAGCAAATTAAATAATTCATCATTTAAGTATGCCTCACTTTCATTTTGTATTAAGAGAGCGATGTTTTTTTGATTTTCTCCTAAAAATTTCACTTTAGGAGGTGCCGCCGGAGCCTGTGGAACCGGTCTGTTTTTCCCCGGAACAATAGGCTGGGTGAATATCCTGGCTAACAGGTAAGGATCCAGTTGTACTTGATCAAGAGACATGTGTATATTGTTTAAGTTAAACGTAAAGGCCCCGCCTTGGGGAAAAAACAGTTTATTTGCATTTCACAGAGAGCAAATGTAAGTGTATTCAATTTTAGATTTACGACTTTAGATTAAACAGGCATCAGTGCATAATTTAAATCTTCGCCGGCAAATCAGTTCACGGGGCAAAGCTAAAATACATCAAAACAAAAATAATTACTTAGTATGATGGCAGTAGAGAATCCAATAACAAAAACAGTACAGGAGGAAGCATTAAGGAAAATAAAGCTGAATCTGACCAAGGAAAGCAGGATTGGCGAAATAGACTTTAATAACCTGGTATTTGGTAAGAAATATGCAGACCATATGTTGGTTGCTGATTTTGACGGGCATGAATGGAAAAATGCGGAAATATTACCTTTCCAGCATTTGTCTGTTAGTCCTTCCAATGCTGCCTGGCATTATGGGCAGGCCATTTTTGAAGGAATCAAGGCATATAAAGATCAGGATGGAGAACCAATGATTTTCCGTCCATATGATAATTATGCACGTTTTAACACATCCGCTGAAAGAATGGGAATGCCAACAGTTCCTGAATGGCTGTTTATTGGAGGAATGGATTTGCTTATCAATGCTGACCGGGATTGGGTACCGTCTAATAAAGGGTGTTCTTTGTACCTGCGTCCTTTTATGATAGCCGCAGATGAGTTTATTGGTGTAAAGCCTTCTGATACATATAAATTTGTCATCATTAATTCTCCTGCCGGTCCTTATTTTAATAAACCTATTAAATTATTGGTGCAGGATAAATATATACGTGCCTTTCCTGGTGGTGTAGGATATGCCAAGGCTGCCGGTAATTACGGCGGAACTATGTACCCTACTATGCAGGCCAAAAAACAGGGATATGACCAGATTCTGTGGGTAGATGGTTTGGAATTCAAACAGTTGCAGGAGTGCGGCACTATGAATGTATTTGCCATCATCGGCAATAAAGCCATTACTCCGGATCTAACACAGGGTACTATCCTGGCAGGGGTAACAAGAGCCAGTGTAATAGATATTTTATCAGATATGGGGCTTACTGTAGAGGAAAGACCGGTATCTATAGAAGAAGTAGTAACTGCATGGAAGGCAGGTACTTTGAGAGAAGTGTTTGGCACCGGTACAGCTTCCAGCGTAGCCTATGTGGAGCAGTTAGATTATAAGGAGCACCAGATCAAGCTGGATACTACTAAATATTCAGTAGGAGCGGAAGTTATTGAGCGTCTGGATGCTATCCGCACCGGCAGAGCTGAAGATACCCGCAACTGGAATTATAAAATTACCAGGCTATAATTGCTACCTTCGCGGTCATGACATTAGCAGATTTTATAACATCTCTGAGCCAGGAAACGCCGCCGCAAGGGTTAACGGCTTACTTACAGGCACTTTGGTGGGATGGAAAAGGCAACTGGCAAAAGGCACATGATATTATAGAACATGTGGATGATGATACAGCAGCCTGGATCCATGCCTATCTCCACAGGGAGGAGGGCGATAATGGAAATGCCCGCTACTGGTATGCACGAGCCGGCCGGAAGATGCCGGAAGTCTCTTTAAAAGAGGAATGGAAGATGATTACAGGAGCCCTTTCCGGTAATTAATAGCCAGAGGTTCAAAAAAATGTTCAAAACATTTTGTTATTAACATCTAGAAGGTTACCTTTGCCCTCCCAAATTCCCATTCTGGGTGATTTGGACGTCATTGTAAACCGACAGAAAAAAAAACTTAGGTAGAATGCCTACTATACAGCAATTAGTAAGAAAAGGAAGAGAAATTATCCGGGCTAAATCCAAGTCCAGGGCTTTAGATAGCTGTCCGCAGCGCCGTGGTGTTTGTACACGTGTGTACACTACTACACCTAAGAAGCCTAACTCTGCACTACGTAAGGTAGCGAAAGTGCGTTTGACAAATAAAGTGGAAGTGATCGCTTACATACCAGGTGAAGGACACAATCTGCAGGAACACTCTATCGTGTTAATTCGCGGTGGTAGGGTAAAAGATCTGCCAGGTGTACGTTATCATATTGTACGTGGATCTCTGGATACTGCCGGTGTGAAGGATAGGAAACAGAGCCGTTCCAAATATGGTACGAAGAAGGAAAAGGCAAAGAAATAATACATTATAAATAGTTGAAATTTTTCAGATAAAATGAGAAAGCAAGCCGCAAAAAAAATGCCTCTGGCTCCGGATCCGCGCTTTAACGACAAACAGGTAACCCGGTTTGTTAACAACGTGATGGAACAGGGCAAAAAAAGCATTGCCTTTAGGATATTTTATGATGCGATCGACAGAGTAAGCCAGATAACCGGTGATAATGGTTATGAGGTTTGGAAAAAAGCTCTGGTGAACGTAACTCCTGCTGTAGAAGTTAGAAGCCGTCGTATTGGTGGTGCTACCTTCCAGATCCCTGCTGAGGTTCGTCCTGACAGAAAGATCTCCCTGTGTATGAAATGGTTGATCCGTTTTGCAGGTGAAAGGAATGGAAAGAGCATGGCTGAGAAACTGGCTAACGAAATCGTAGCTGCAAGTAAAGGTGAAGGTGCTGCTTTCAAAAAGAAAGAAGATACTCACCGTATGGCTGAAGCTAACAAGGCATTCTCCCACTTCAGGATTTAAAATCTCCTGCCGCAAGGTAGATGGTTTATAAAGATATAAAGGAAACACCCCGGAATAAATCCGGGGTGTTTCCTTATTTTATTTATACCATATCAAGTCATAATAATAAACCATGTAATTCCGAATAACCCAATCGGGACAATTGGCAGTTGTCTGGTAGTTTTGACAGCTCTTAAACGGGAGGTAAACAGGAGGTAAACAGGTGTTTGTTCGCTTAATACCTGTTTACCTCCTGTTTACCTCCCGTTTAAGAGCTGTTTATATCATTGTTTAGTTCAAAGAAATCCCAGTGTTGTAAACTGTTAAAACACTTATAGTCTGATAGATCATGTATGAATTGGGCAGGAATCCAGTTATTGGATAATCCCGCTTTTGTTTATTACAGGAATTACAGTAAAACTGGTATAGAAGAAGAGCTGTTTTGTAATAAAAATGTAATTGTTGCCTGAAAGCCGGGGAAATAACAATTTGGCAAAACAGGACGCTTTATTTATTGGTAAAAATAAACTACCTTTGCCCCCCAAATTGTATTATATACAGTCATTTTAATATTATATGGCAGACTTAAGATTTCAAAGAAACTTTGGTATTGCGGCGCACATTGATGCGGGTAAAACCACTACCACAGAGCGTATCCTGTATTACACAGGTAAATCCCATAAAATAGGGGAAGTGCACGAAGGTGCTGCCACCATGGACTGGATGGCACAAGAGCAGGAGAGAGGTATTACCATTACATCTGCTGCGACTACTTGTTTCTGGAAATTCCCCACTTTACAGGGAAAGATTCAGCCAGATTCAAAAGAGTATAAATTTAACATCATTGATACTCCAGGTCACGTGGACTTTACCGTTGAGGTAGAGCGTTCTCTGCGTGTACTGGATGGTCTGGTAGCATTGTTCTGCGCCGTATCTGGTGTTGAACCTCAGTCTGAAACCGTTTGGCGCCAGGCTAACCGTTACCGTGTACCACGTATCGGTTTCGTTAACAAAATGGACCGTTCCGGTGCTGACTTCCTGAATGTTGTAAAACAGGTGAAGGAAATGCTGGGAGCTAATCCTGTTCCCCTGATGCTGCCTATTGGTGCTGAAGATACTTTCAAAGGTGTGGTTGACCTGATCACTATGAAAGGTATTATCTGGGACGAAGAAGGTAAAGGTGCTACTTACCAGGAAATTGAGATTCCTGAAGATATGAAGGAAGAAGCTGAAGAATGGAGAGCTAAATTAGTAGAAGCAGTTGCTGACTACGACGAAAGCCTGCTCGAAAAATTCTTCGAAGATCCGAATTCAATCTCCGAAGCTGAAATTCATGAAGCAATCCGTAAGGCTACTATCGACATCGCGATCATTCCGATGCTGTGTGGTTCTTCCTTCAAGAATAAAGGCGTACAGAAAATGCTGGATGCTGTTTGTCGTTACCTTCCTTCTCCAATGGATATCGAAGCTGTAAAAGGTATCAATCCTGACAACGGTGAAGAAATCGAACGTAAACCAGATGCAAAGGAACCATTTGCAGCCCTGGCCTTTAAGATTATGACAGATCCTTTCGTTGGTCGTCTAGCATTCTTCCGGGCTTACTCTGGTCACCTGGATGCTGGTTCTTATGTACTGAACACCCGTACAGGTAAGAATGAGCGTATCAGCCGTATCATGCAGATGCACGCCAACAAGCAGAACCCTATCGATTTCATCGAAGCTGGTGATATCGGAGCTGCTGTAGGTTTTAAAGATATCAAAACAGGTGATACCCTGTGTAACGAAGATCATCCGATCATTCTGGAATCTATGACCTTCCCTGAACCGGTGATACACATTGCCATTGAGCCTAAAACACAGGCTGATATGGATAAGATGGGTATGGCTATTGCCAAACTGGTAGAAGAAGATCCTACCCTGAGGGCAAAAACAGATGAGGAAACTGGTCAAACCATCCTGAGTGGTATGGGTGAGTTGCACCTGGAAATCATCGTTGACCGTATGCGTCGTGAGTTCAAGGTAGAAGTAAACCAGGGTGCACCGCAAGTAGCATTCAAGGAAGCACTGACTACCACTATTGAACACCGTGAAGTGTACAAGAAACAAACTGGTGGTCGTGGTAAATTCGCCGACATCCAGGTTACAATCGGACCTGCTGATGCTGAATGGCTGAAGGAAAATGATGGTAAATCATTCCAGTTCGTGAATGATATCTTTGGAGGATCTATCCCTAAAGAATTCATCCCTTCTGTACAGAAAGGATTCGAACAATCCATGAATAATGGTGTACTGGCTGGCTATCCGCTGGATAATCTGAAAGTACGTCTGTTTGATGGTTCCTTCCACCAGGTTGACTCCGATGCTATGTCATTTGAGTTGTGTGCCAAATCTGCTTTCCGTGAAGCTGGCCGTAAAGCTAAACCAGTATTACTGGAGCCTATCATGAAAGTAGAAGTACAGACTCCGGATCAATACATGGGTGATGTTACAGGTGACCTGAATCGTCGTCGTGGTATGTTGGAAGGTATGGAAATGAGAAATGGAGTACAGGTGATCAAGGCTAAGGTGCCATTGAAAGAAATGTTTGGTTATGTAACCCAACTGCGTTCAATGTCTTCCGGTCGTGCATCTTCCATTATGGAGTTCTCTCACTATTCACCAGCTCCTAACAGCATCGCTGAAGAGGAAATAGCAAAAGTGAAAGGTAAAGTGAATGCAGACTAATCTTAATTTCTCGCTTATTTCTGTTAAGGGAATAGGAAATAAATAGAATAAAAACAGTAGGGCTGTCTCAAATTTTTGAGACAGCCTTTTTTGTTCGGGGGGCTTGTACTATATATATTTAAATTCAGAACCTATACTTTCTGTAGTCATGCACAATAGAAAATTGCTGATCAGTGTAAATCTGGATGAAAGTCAACCCGATTCATCCGCTACCGGATTAGAAAACACCTTAAACGTATTTGACAAATTCAATGTCAGAGGTACCTTCTTTATAACAATCAATTGGGCCCAACTACATTCCGGGTTAGTACAGCGATTGTCTGCACGCCATGAAATAGGTCTGTATGCGCATGAAGGCAGCAATATGGACCATATACAGCTAAAAGGCTTGAAAGACACTTTACAGGGCCTCTCAGGCACGCTGGTCTATGGTTTCCGGAATGCAGGCACACTTGCTGCAGATGCTGTGGCAGTAAAAGCAGCGGGATTTATTTATCAGGCCCCGGCTATTGCTGCCGGGAGGCATAAGCCCCGCACATTATTCCAGGAAAAGGATCTTTGGACCATTCCTGTATCTGTTTCCCCATTATTCCGTTATGCTTTCTCAGCCCATAATGTAAAGCACACGCCAGGAGTTATTATACAACATCTCTGCAATACCATTTTAAGAAAGGATGGTATGATTACCATTACTTATCCGTTAACTGCTGATAACAGATCCTCGTCATTGCTGCAGGTGCTGCAAAACAAAGGACAGTTCTATACAAATATTGAGTGGCTGCAGGAGCAATTGTATGATGGTAACTAACAAGTTATCTAATTTATTCAGTTTCAATTACTTTTGTAAGCATACCTATGTAGGAGCCAATTCAAATTGGCTCCTACATAGGTATATACCCCTCGATATCTGCGATTCACTTTTGATGGTAACTATTTTCCCTGGTAGTTTAAATCCTCTCCATGCATATTTTGTTCAAAGTCTTTGAGAATGAATGAAATGAATGATTGCCTTCTAGGATAATGATCCTAATTTTGCCTGAGGTAATATTAGCCTCCCTGGTCCACTGGAAAGTGTTACAGCCACAACGCGACATTTTCCAAGTTTTTAAAGGAGTTCTCCTGTGATTGAATAGGAGGACTCCTTTGTTCGTTTCTTAGGTCCCTCACTTATCATACTTTCCATGGATTGATTTTTCTCTCATAAAGTATATAACTGTTCAACCTATGCCCAATTTGTGTTTAACCAATAGACTCACTACGATGTCTTTTGTCTGGATCTAAGGCTTTTCATCTCCAATTATGAACTTTGTTCATGTAAGTTTTATCTACAATTACAATAAGTATGATACATATTCGTTAGAGGCTGACTATCAGCAGATGTCTCTTCATATCAGGGCATATTCTCCACCCCGTTGTGGACATCCCATATTTTTTCCACAAAATTATTTGTGAAATAAAAAAAACGGGTTACCTTTGCCCTCCCAAATTGTAAAGGGGAAAAAGAAGAAGTTCATTGCATATGTCTCAGAGAATTAGAATCAAGCTGAAGTCCTACGATCACAATCTAGTAGATAAGTCTGCTGAGAAGATCGTTAAAACCGTGAGGAACACGGGCGCCGTGGTAACAGGTCCAATACCTTTGCCAACTGAAAAGAAAATTTTTACGGTGTTGCGTTCACCACACGTGAACAAGAAAGCACGTGAGCAGTTCCAGTTGTGTACGCACAAGCGTTTACTGGATATCTACACTTCTTCTTCAAGGACTGTAGATGCGCTGAGCAAGCTGGATTTACCTTCCGGTGTGGAAGTTGAAATTAAAGCGTAGGACATCGGCAGGTGGGCGAAAGGCCTGCCCTGTTTGATTTAATATGGCTTGTTATTTCCTGGTTATAAGGCTTAGGCCGGATATCCAATAGGGGAAAATAACACTTGCAACAACACATACAGGTCACACCTTCTGGGTGGCCGCCCAATAAAGCATTTAAACCGCCCATCCTGAGGATAGCTGGAAATCCCTCAGGCGCTGGGTAAAATATATATATAATGAAAGGTATTATTGGTAAAAAGATCGGCATGACCAGTATCTTCGAGCCTAATGGAAAGCAAACTGCTTGTACCATTATCGAAGCTGGTCCTTGCGTTGTAACTCAGGTTAAAGATGAAACCACAGATGGGTACAACGCTATTCAGGTAGCTTTTGGTGAAAAGAAACCAAAAAACACTACGAAAGCAGAAACAAATCACTTCGCGAAAGCAAGCACCTCCCCCAAAAGATTTGTAAAAGAGTTCCGTAACCCGGACGTACAAAAAGCCCTCGGTGAAACCATCACCACAGATATATTTACAGAAGGCGAAACAATCGAAGTAGTAGGTACCTCTAAAGGTAAAGGTTTCCAGGGTGTTGTTAAACGTCATGGATTCTCTGGTGTTGGTGAAGCAACTCACGGCCAGCACGATAGAAGCAGAGCACCTGGTTCCGTAGGTGGTTCCTCTTATCCTTCCCGCGTTTTCAAGGGTATGCGTATGGCAGGCCAGACTGGTAACGAACAAGTGAAAGTGAAAGGTCTGAAAATACTGAAAATATTCCCTGAAAAGAATTATATCCTGGTAAGTGGTTCCGTTCCCGGCCACAATGGTTCAATCGTTTTAATCCAGAAGTAACATGCAAGTAGATATTCTAAATATAGAAGGTAAGAAAACCGGAAGATCTATTGAGCTTCCCGAAGAAATTTTCGGTGTAGAGCCCAATAATCATGTGGTTTACCTGGCTGTAAAGCAATACCTCGCCGCTCAGCGTCAGGGTACCCACAAGGTTAAGACAAGAGCTGAAGTGAAAGGTGCTTCCCGCAAATTACACAAGCAGAAAGGTACTGGTGGTGCCCGTAAAGGTAACATCCGTAACCCATTGTATAAAGGTGGTGGTACCATTTTCGGGCCTAAACCACACAGATACGATATTAAGCTGAACAGGAAAGTGAAAGATCTGGCTAAGATCTCTGCCCTGTCTATCAAAGCTAAGGAAAACAGTATCATCATTCTTGAAGACATCAACCTGGCTACTCCTAAAACCAAGCAGTTTTCTGGTATCCTGGATGCGCTGAAAGTAAACGTAGGTGGCCGTAAAACTTTGGTTGTACTGCCTGAATACAATGATAATGTATACCTGTCTCTGAGGAACATCCCTTCCGTTGACAGTGTAATGCTGAGTGATATCAATACTTATGATATCATGAACAGCAACTACCTGGTATTCACGGAAAGTGCTGCTAAGATCTTCACAGAAGAGCCGGTAGAAGCTTAATCAAATTACAAAACACAGGTTGCAGCCAGGGGGCTGCAACTCAAAGCTATAAAAGATGAAACTTTCAGACGTTTTAATCAAACCGGTGGTAAGTGAAAAAGTGAACAAAGCCACTGATAAATTCAACCGCTACTACTTCATAGTGGATAAAAAATCCAACAAACTGGAGATCAAGAAAGCAGTGGAAGAATTTTACGGTGTTGCCGTAGCGGATGTGAACACTGCCGTAATGCCAGGTAAAAGCAAATTCCGCTTTACCAAAGCAGGTTTCATAGCTGGTAAAAAACCTGCTTACAAAAAAGCAGTGGTTACACTGGCAAAAGGAGAAACTATAGATCTGTATGCTAACATATAGTGCTCATTCCTGCTAACAGGCAGGGTGATGGATGTATATACAGATCACTTTTTATAAACAGAAACTAGTTAAACAAGACACTAGATCATGGCACTGAAGAAATACAAACCGATGACAGCCGGTACCCGTTGGAAAATAGGCAACGCGTACGCAGAGCTTACCTCGGATACCCCTGAAAAAAGTCTGCTGGAGCCTATCTCCAAGAGTGGCGGTAGAAACGCACAGGGTAGAAGGTCTATGAGATACATAGGTGGTGGTCACAAACAACATTACCGTATCATAGATTTCAAACGTGATAAACATTCTATTCCTGCTACTGTTAAGAGCATCGAATATGATCCAAACCGTAGCGCATTCATCGCACTGCTGAACTATGCAGATGGTGAAAAACGTTACATCCTTGCTCCTCAGGGGCTGCAGGTAGGTGCTACTGTATTAAGTGGTCCTGATGCACCTCCGGAAGTTGGTAACTGCCTGGTATTGAGAAATATGCCATTAGGTACAGTTGTTCATAACATTGAACTGCAGCCTGGTAAAGGTGGCGCTATCGCGAGAAGTGCTGGTACTTACGCGCAGATGTCCAACAAGGAAGAAAAATATGCTACACTGAAAATGCCTTCCGGTGAGCTGCGTAAAGTGTTAATCACTTGCTCTGCAACTGTAGGTACAGTTTCTAACTCTGATCACGCTTTACAATCAATTGGTAAAGCAGGTGCTAATCGTTGGAGAGGTATCCGCCCACGTACCCGTGGTGTTGCGATGAACCCAGTGGATCACCCGATGGGTGGTGGTGAAGGTAAATCTTCCGGCGGTCACCCAAGATCAAGATCAGGTAAATATGCGAAGGGTCTGAAAACCAGGAAATCGCAGAAGAGCTCTGATAAACTGATCATCAGCAGGAAAAACGGCAAGAAATTATAAAACTTAACGCTTTACTAGTTCCGCCTTACGCAGAGAACGCTTGATGCGGAACTTGTAAAGTGGAACTGGAATAAAAACAACAAGATATGGGTCGTTCCATTAAAAAAGGTCCTTACGTTGACGCGAAATTAGAGCAGAAAGTAGAAAAGCAGAATGAAGGTTCCAAGCGCACAGTTATCAAAACCTGGAGTCGTCGTTCTACAATCACGCCTGATTTTGTAGGTCATACTTTTGCGGTACACAACGGTAACAAGTTTATCCCCGTATACGTTACGGAGTTTATGGTTGGTCATAAACTGGGTGAATTTGCTCCTACCCGCAACTTTAAAGGACACGCTAACAAGAAAATGTAGTCATTCGTTTGAAGTTTAAAGTTTGAGGTTTGACGTAGTACACCTCGAACCCGAACTTCGAACCTCAAACATCAAATAATAAAGACAATGGAAGCAGTAGCTAAGCTTAGAAATAATCCTACATCGCCACGCAAAATGCGTTTGCTGGCAGACCTGATCCGTGGTCTGGATGTAGAAAAGGCTTTGAATATTTTGAAATTCCATCCTAAGCATCCAAGTGTACCGCTGGAAAAACTGCTGGTATCTGCAATCGCTAACTGGAAACTTAAGAATGAAGGAACCAGGGTTGAAGATGCAAATCTGACAGTTAAAACCGTCTTCGTTGACGGTGGCCGCACTCTCAAAAGAATGCGTCCAGCTCCACAGGGTAGAGGTTACCGTATTCGCAAGAGAAGTAACCATGTAACAATTGTTGTGGATAGCAAGGTTGCGGAAGCAAAATAAAAGAAACTAAAAACTATTAATCTAATAGACAAATAAACCAGGAACATGGGTCAGAAAACAAATCCTATTGGTAACAGGTTAGGTATCATCAAAGGATGGGACTCTAATTGGTATGGCAGCAAAAAGGATTATCCTGTCAAACTGATCGAAGATAATAAGATCAGGACTTACCTGAGTGCCCGTATCAATAAAGGCGGTATCTCCCGGGTAGTAATTGAAAGAACATTAGGGAAGCTGATCATCACCATCCATACATCTAAACCTGGTATCATCATAGGTAAAGGCGGTGGAGAAGTTGATCGCATCAAGGAAGAACTGAAGAAACTGACTAGTAAGGAAGATGTTCAGATTAACATTCTGGAAATCCGTCGTCCTGAAATAGATGCCAATATCGTTGCTGAAACAATTGCTAAGCAGATCGAAAGCCGTATCAACTACAAACGTGCTATAAAGATGGCTATCGCCACAGCTTTAAGAATGGGTGCAGAAGGTATCAAGGTGAAAGTTGGTGGTCGTTTGGGTGGAGCTGAAATTGCCCGTTCAGAAGAAATGAAGCAGGGTCGTGTACCTTTGCACACTTTCCGTATGGACATTGATTACGCCTCTATCTTCGCATTAACCGTTTACGGTAAAATCGGTATCAAAGTATGGATCTGTAAAGGGGAAGTACTGGGCGAACGTGATCTGAATCCTAACGCTGTAGCCGGTAAAGATGGTGAAGGTCGTACAGGCGGCGGTGGAAACCGTGGTGGTGAAAGAGGTGGTGAACACCGTGGCGGCGGAGAAAGAAGAGATGGTAACCGTGGTGGCGGAGAGAGAAGAGGTGGTGGAAATAGCGGTGGTGGTGACCGTGGTGGCCGTAGATAGTCTTACTTAACAATTTACATTAACAATTAACTAATACCGAGATGTTACAGCCAAAGAGAACGAAACACAGGAAGATGCACAAAGGCCGCATCAAAGGTAATGCGAAGCGTGGTGCTGCGCTGTCCTTTGGTACTTTCGGCCTCAAAGCAATGGAACCTAAGTGGATCACTGACCGGCAGATTGAAGCTGCCAGGGTGGCTCTGACCAGGCATATGAAGCGTGAAGGTAACGTGTGGATCCGTATTTTCCCTGATAAGTCAATTACTGCCAAACCACTTGAAGTGAGGATGGGTAAAGGTAAAGGTGCTCCTGACCATTGGGCTGCAGTAGTAAAACCAGGCCGTATCTTATTCGAAGCGGATGGTGTATCAATGCAGGTAGCTAAAGAAGCAATGGAACTGGCTGCACAAAAGCTGCCTATTAAAGTGAAATTTGTAGTACGTCGCGATTACGTAGCATAATCCGGCTAAGGCAGGAATGTATACGGAGTGTGATAAACTATAAACGATAAAACCAGAAATTAAATATTACAATGGTAAAAGAAAAGCTGGATCTGAAAGGCCTGAGCGAACAGGACCTGAGAGCGAAAATCTCTGAGGAAGAGTTACGCCTGAAAAAAGTTACGTTCAGTCATGCAATTACGCCCATTGAGAATCCAATGAGCATCCGCTCACTCAGGCGTCAGATAGCACAGCTGAAAACTGAGCTGCGCAAAAGAGAACTGGGCTTCTAAAGCCTGAATACTATAAATATTCATTAATCCAATTCCGAAACATTACGGAAAAGGTTTGAAGAGTAAATACTTTCAACAATGATCGAAAGAAAATTAAGAAAAACCAGAACTGGTGTTGTATCCAGCAACAAGATGGATAAAACTATCACCGTAAGCGTTGAGCGTAAGGTGAAGCACCCGATCTATGGTAAGTTCGTTAAGAAAACTACCAAATTCATGGCGCACGACGATAAAAACGAGTGCAGCATTGGCGACACCGTTAGAATAATGGAAGTTCGCCCATTGAGCAAGAACAAGTGCTGGAGACTGGTAGAGGTTCTAGAAAAAGTTAAATAATTTATTGTTTCAAGCTACACTCAGCATTCCTGGGTATAGCCGCTGATTAAACAACAAACAAATCTCATTACGATGATACAACAAGAATCAAGGCTGAATGTAGCTGATAACAGCGGTGCCAAAGAGGTGCTGTGTATTAGGGTATTAGGCAACTCCGGCCAGGACTATGCAAAAGTGGGCGACAGGATAGTAGTAACTGTAAAAGATGCAATCCCTGGCGGTGGCGTAAAGAAAGGTATGGTTACCAAAGCTGTTATTGTAAGAACTAAAAACAAGCTGCGCCGTAAAGACGGATCTTATATCCGCTTTGACGATAATGCCGTTGTATTGCTGAACAACTCTGACGAGCCACGCGGTACCCGTATCTTCGGACCAGTTGCCCGTGAGCTGCGCGATAAAGGATACATGAAGATTATCTCTCTGGCTCCTGAGGTGCTGTAGTAAGAAAGGAATTCAACAGAAAGGCAAAAAGTAAAAAGTAAAGGCTCGAAATATGCAGAATATTTTACTTTTTAATTTTTGCTTTTTTTCTTTATCTTTGCAGCCCGTTTCAAAAACGACAATATTAATCAAGTGAAACCGGTGTTTCGCTTGGCGTTTATAAATAAACAAATAATGAAAACGAGATTTAAGCCTAAGTTCAACATTAAGAAAGGCGACACGGTAGTGGTGATTGCCGGTGATGACAAGGACAGGACCAAGCCCCGCCAGGTGCTTGAAGTAATCCCTGACAAGGCGCGCATACTGGTTGAAGGTGTTAACATCATCACCAAGCATACCAAACCTACTGCTCAGAATACCAAAGGTGGTATCGTTAAGCAGGAAGCTCCGATCGCTATTTCTAACGTAATGTTATGGGATGCTAAAGCGGGTAAAGCTACCAGGGTTAACAGGCAGCGTGAAAACGGTAAATTAGTTCGTATAGCTAAAAAATCAGGGGAGGTAATTAAATAATGGCAAACACTAAATACACACCCAGACTCCAATCTAAATATCACGACGAAGTAGTTGCTAATCTTCATAAGAAGTTCAACTATAAAAGCGTTATGCAGGTGCCACGCCTGGTTAAAATCTGTTTAAACCAGGGTATTAACGGTGCTGTAGGTGATAAGAAACTGGTAGATATTGCTGTAGATGAAATGACCCGTGTATCTGGTCAGAAAGCTATCGCTACAATGTCCAAAAAGGATATCTCTAACTTCAAGTTGAGAAAAAACATGCCTATCGGTGCACGCGTTACTTTACGTAGTACTAATATGTATGACTTCCTGGATCGTTTAATCGCAGTTTCCCTGCCCCGTGTACGTGACTTCAAAGGTGTAAATGAAAAAGCTTTCGATGGCCGCGGTAACTATACCCTGGGTATCACTGAGCAGATCATCTTCCCTGAGATTGATATCGATAAAGTAACTAAGATCTCCGGTATGGATATCACTTTTGTTACTACGGCTAAAACCAACGAAGAAGCTTACGAGCTCCTGAGAGAATTGGGTATGCCGTTTAAGAACATGAAGAAGGAAAATCAGGATAATCAATAATATCTGATATCAAATTCCAAACCCTTCAGGGCTTTGGAATTTGAATTTATAACTGGAATTTTAAACACATTATGGCAAGAGAATCCGTAAAAGCCCGCCAAAGAAAGAGAGAGGCTATGGTTGCTAAGTTTGCAGAAAAGCGTGCTACCCTGAAAGCAGAAGGTAACTACGCAGCTCTGGACCTGCTTCCTAAAAATGCATCTCCCGTTCGCCTGCACAACAGGTGCCAGCTAACCGGTCGTCCAAAAGGTTACATGCGTCACTTCGGTATGTGTCGTAACATTTTCCGCGACTTGGCCCTGGCAGGTAAAATACCCGGCGTAAGAAAAGCTAGCTGGTAAGCCGATTGCTTTCGGTAAGATTTTAGATCCCCGGTAAAGCATCGCAAATTTTTGAATTGATTTTCCCATCTATTACTGATTGGATATCGCATTGTAAACAGTTTTTAAATTTTAAGAACAATGGTTACTGATCCAATAGCAGACTTCCTGACAAGAATCCGGAACGCGCAAATGGCCAACCACAGGATTGTAGAAATTCCTGCTTCCAAACTGAAGAAACGTATTACTGAAATTCTGTACGATAAAGGTTATATCCTGAAGTACAAATTTGAAGAAGATACTAAACAGGGGCTTATCAAAATAGCTCTGAAGTATGATCCGCAAACGAAAATACCTGCGATCACTGATCTGCAGCGTATCAGCCGTCCGGGCTTACGTCAATACTCCAAACCAGCTGATTTCAAACGTATCAAGAATGGTCTGGGTGTTGCAATCATCTCTACTTCCCATGGTGTAATGACCGATAAGGAAGCGAAAGCACAGAATGTAGGTGGCGAAGTAGTTTGCTTCATCTATTAATAATATATCGGATGATTTATCATCCATCAGCGAAAAAGGTACTCTGACAATTAAGCTTTCTATACGGAGCTGAACACGGAAAGCCTGCTATTACAACATAACAGTAAAAACTGCAATTATGTCTCGTATAGGTAAAAGTCCTATCAAATTGGCCAGTGGTGTAACAATTTCTGTTTCCTCGGCTAATGAACTGACTGTAAAAGGCCCAAAAGGTGAACTGAAAAGGTCCATCGACAGGGATATCAAGATAGAAGTAAAAGACGATGTACTTACTGTAGTTCGTCCTACTGATCAGATCCGTCACCGTGCACTGCATGGTTTGTATCGTGCACTGGTTGCCAATATGGTAACAGGTGTTACTGATGGATTCAAAAAACAACTGGAACTGGTGGGTGTTGGTTATAAAGCCACAAACGCAGGTCAGTTGCTGGATCTTTCTTTAGGTTATTCTCATAATATTATTATCGAGATTCCTAAGGAGCTGAAAGTAGCTACTCTCACTGAAAAAGGTGCTAACCCAAAAATCATGCTGGAAGGTATTGACAACCAGCTCTTGGGTCAGGTAGCAGCTAAAATTCGTAGCCTGCGTAAACCAGAGCCTTATAAAGGTAAGGGTGTACGTTACAGCGATGAAGTGGTACGTAAGAAAGCAGGTAAATCTGCAGGTAAATAATTTTAATTAGCTAACTGATGGTAACGTCAGTTAGCTAATTCAACAACGTTCCGGCAGTATCGGAATGATAAAAATAACAGAGAAATGAGCACATTAATTAATAGGAGACAGAAAATCCGTTACCGTATCCGTAAAAAGATTGCAGGAAGCGCGCAAAAACCAAGAT
The DNA here is from genome assembly GCF_900112615.1 of Chitinophaga sp. CF118. GTDB lineage: Bacteria > Bacteroidota > Bacteroidia > Chitinophagales > Chitinophagaceae > Chitinophaga. The sequence goes on from NZ_FOMK01000010.1 coordinate 208,227, forward strand.
TATCTGTATTTCGTAGCAATAGCGATATTTACGTGCAATTGATAGATGATACCAATGGCGTAACACTGGCTTCTGCTTCTTCACGTGAAAAAGATATCGTAGCACAGAAAGTTACCAAAACGGAGAAATCTAAACTGGTAGGTGCTGCACTTGCTACTAAAGCAAAGGCACTGGGTATCACTACATGTACTTTTGACCGCGGTGGTTATCTGTATCATGGTCGTGTAAAGAGTGTTGCTGATGGCGCCAGAGAAGGGGGACTTCAATTCTAAATCGAAATTGATTAAATCGTAATTCGCAAATAATAAAATGGCAAAGAATACATTTAATAAAGTAAAAGCCGGTGACCTGGAGCTGAAAGAGAAGGTAGTGGCTATCAACCGTGTTACTAAAACCACCAAAGGCGGACGTACTTTCAGTTTTTCTGCCCTTGTAGTTGTAGGTAACGAACACGGTGTAGTTGGTCATGGTCTGGGTAAGGCTAAGGAAGTGCAGGAAGCTATCACTAAAGGTATCGATGATGCTAAGAAAAATCTCATCAAAGTACCTGTAATGCATGGCACTATTCCTCACGACCAGCTGGCTAAAGAAGGTGCTGCTAAAGTACTGATAAAACCTGCTGCGCATGGTACTGGTGTAATCGCCGGAGGTTCAATGCGTGCAGTGCTGGAAAGTGCTGGTATCACAGACGTATTGGCAAAATCTCTTGGTTCTGCTAACCCGCACAACGTGGTTAAAGCTACATTCAAAGCTTTAGGCCTGCTGCGCGAACCTTTACAGGTAGCCAGAACAAGAAGTGTGTCTCTGAAGAAAGTTTTTAACGGTTAATAACGCTCTCCAGTTAACAGGAACCGCCAGAAATGCGTTGCCTGAAAATTGTAAAGTGAAATTCAAATAACAATGGCAAAGATCAAGATCACTCAAGTAAAAAGTGGTATAGACCGTCCAGAGCGGCAGAAGCTTACCCTGAAAGCGCTGGGACTGAAAAAAATGAACGCCACTGTAGAAGTGGAAGCTACCCCCCAGGTATTGGGAATGGTACGTAAAGTGAATCATCTGGTAAAAGTTGACGGAGCTCAGGCGTAATATCTTTTATTACCCGGGAAATAATCATACTTTTATACTGAGGATTTAAGAGAACAATTAATATTTAAAGCGAGCGGGTAATTTCCGCGTAAGTAAAAAGAATTAGACTATGAATCTGCATACATTACAGCCTGCACAAGGCGCAGTACATAAATCAAAACGCCTCGGTCGTGGTGAAGCATCTGGTAAAGGTGGTACCGCAACAAAAGGTAACAAAGGTGGTCAATCACGTGCTGGTTACTCAAGCAAAAGAGGTCACGAAGGTGGTCAGATGCCAATTCAGCGTCGTATGCCAAAACGTGGTTTCAAAAGCTTAAACCGTGTTGAATACCAGGTATTCAATATTGGTCAGCTGGATCAACTGGTTGAGAAATTTAGCCTGACTGACTTTTCTGTGGAAAGTCTTTACATGAACGGTCTGATTAACAAGACTGCTAAAGTAAAGATCTTAGGTCACGGAGAACTGAAAGCTAAAGTAACAGCCAAAGTGAATGCCATCAGCGAAAAGGCTAAGCAATTAATCGAATCTGCGGGTGGAACTGTAGAGTTGATATAAGATTTCACGACTGAGGAGACGCCTACGAAGTAGTGCGTCTTTTCATATTTTAGATATTAAATATTCTCTTCCTGTGAAGAAATTTATCGAAACGATTAAGAATATCTGGAGCATTGAGGATCTGCGTAGCAGAATCCTCACTACATTGCTTCTTGTCCTAATTTATCGTGTAGGATCCTATATCGTGTTACCCGGTATCGATGCTAACCTATTGCATCAGTTCTCTGAAAAATCTAATCAGGGTATTCTCGGACTGTTCAACATGTTTGCCGGTGGTTCATTCTCCAGGGCGTCTATCTTCGCGCTGGGAATTATGCCATTCATTTCTGCTTCTATCGCAATACAGCTGCTGACTATTGCAGTGCCGTATTTCCAGAAACTACAGAAAGAAGGTGAAAGCGGCCGGAAAAAAATAAATCAGTTTACCCGTATTCTCACCGTAGTGGTTACCGGTTTCCAGGCAAGCGCCTATGTAGCGTTCCTGAAAAATCAGTCCAGCGGTGCGATCATTGCTGAATACGGTACCTTCTTCTTCTGGTTAACTACCACTATAGTACTTACAGCAGGTACCCTGTTTGTAATGTGGCTCGGTGAGAAAATAACAGATAAAGGTATTGGTAATGGTACATCTATCATAATCATGGTCGGAATCCTGGCGCGTCTGCCACAGGCGCTCATTCAGGAATTCACTTCCAGAACTACAGAAGCCGGTGGCGGTTTACTTGTGTTCCTGATAGAATTGGCTGTTTTCATCTTTATCACAATCGGATTAATATTGCTGGTACAGGGTACTCGTAAGATACCTGTGAACTATGCAAAACGCATAGTGGGAAACAAACAATATGGTGGTGTACGGCAGTTCATTCCTTTAAAGGTGAATGCTGCTGGTGTAATGCCAATCATCTTTGCTCAGGCAATCATGTTTATTCCTGCAACAGCTATCGGATTTGCAACTTCTGATAGTGCCTCTGGTTTTATCCGCATCTTCAGTGATCATACTAATGGTTGGTATAATGTAATATATGCGGTACTTGTAATCGTATTCACTTACTTCTATACCGCGTTGATCTTTAACCCAACACAAATGGCGGATGAGATGAAGCGCAATAACGGTTTCGTACCAGGTGTTAAACCAGGTAAGGCTACCGCTGACTACATTGGTGCTGTAATGGACCGTATCACTTTACCAGGTGCATTCTTCCTGGCAATGGTTGGTATCCTGCCTGGTGTGGCTGCTGCTGTACATATCAATAGTAACTTTGCTTCTTTCTTTGGAGGTACATCCCTGCTGATCATGGTAGGTGTTATCCTGGATACATTGCAGCAAATTGAAAGCCAGCTGCTTATGCGCCATTACGATGGACTGATGAGCACCGGTAGGATCAAAGGCAGAACTGCTCCTGCTAACGTCTGATTGATTTCGGCTACATAGAAAATAAAGCCACAGAAGCATAAAGCCAACAGCAGGGGAAAGCCTTACTGCAGGATTTATGCTTTAGTGGCTTAACTTTTTAATATAAGTGATTTACGAAACTGTGAGATAGGTAACTTTATTCCTGTTCAGACTACAGTCTTTTACGGAGAGAACAGCGTAACCCTTTCGCAATTAATCTTACGAACCCTTTTTTATTATGGTGCATTATAAAACTAAGGATGAAATTGAGCTGATGCGCAAAAGCGCATTACTGGTTAGTGCTACTTTAGAAGAAGTAGCCAGTAAATTAAAGCCGGGAATGACTACCCTTGAAGTGGATGAAATTGCGGAGAAGTTTATTCTGGCAAATGGTGCTACTCCTTCATTTAAAAACTATAAGGGCTTCCCCAAAAGCATCTGTGCTTCTGTGAACGCAGAGGTAGTACATGGTATTCCCAATTCTTACATATTGCAGGATGGTGATATCATCAGTGTAGATGTAGGGGTGTTCCTGAATGGTTTTCATGGAGACAGTGCGTATACATTCGCTATTGGTACTGTAAAGCCGGAGATCCTGCAATTGATGAAGGAGACCAAGGCAGCACTCTATAAGGGTATTGAGAAGGCAGTAGCGGGTAACCGTATAGGTGATATCAGTAATGCCATACAAGAGCATACAGAGAAGCAACGTGGCTATGGTGTGGTACGTGAGCTGGTAGGTCATGGACTGGGGCGTCATTTGCATGAGGATCCACAGGTACCTAACTATGGGAAGCGTGGTAGTGGTCCTATTATGAAAGAAGGACTGGTAATCGCTATTGAGCCAATGGTGAATCTGGGAGGTAAGGATGTTGAGTACCTGGAAGATGGCTGGACAGTAATTACCCGTGATGAAAAGCCATCAGTACATTTTGAACACACAGTCGCTATAATGAAAGGTAAAGCAGATGTCCTTTCCTCTTTTGCTGGTATTGAAAAAGCGGAGCAGAACAACCCTGCATTAACCGCAAACTATTGATAATTAATGCATAGGCTGCAATAGCAATCCCAGCCGAGATTAATTATTCACGTTTATTTTATTAATTTTATTTTTTCTTAAGATTTTGCTATCTTTGCAGTCCTAAAAATTTTTATGGCAAAACAGGCACTCATTAAACAGGATGGAATAATACTAGAAGCCTTGTCTAACGCTATGTTCCGGGTGAAACTGGAAAACGGACACGAGATTTTGGCTACCATTTCTGGAAAAATGAGAATGCATTATATACGCATCCTGCCAGGTGATAAAGTGGGAGTTGAAATGAGTCCATACGATTTAAGCAGGGGAAGAATCATATTTAGATACAAATAATAATACATAGACTTATAACTTATAACTTATGAGGGTAAGAGCTTCCATAAAAAAAAGAAGTGCAGATTGTAAGATTGTGCGCCGCCATGGAAAATTGTTGGTAATCAACAAAAAGAATCCCCGTTTTAAACAACGTCAGGGTTAATCATTATTTAAGTAATTAGTAAATCTAAAATACAAATATGGCACGTATAGCCGGTATAGATCTTCCTAAAAATAAAAGAGGAGTAATAGGCCTGACCTATATCTATGGTATTGGCCGTTCCCACGCCCAATATATCCTGGAGAAGTCTGGTATAGACTTTAGCAAAAAGGTAAAGGACTGGAACGATGATGAGCAGGGTGCTATCCGTAACATCATCAATGCTGAGTTCAAAGTAGAAGGTCAGTTACGTTCTGAGATTCAGATGAACATCAAGCGTTTACTTGATATCGCTTGTTATCGTGGTCTCCGTCACAGAAAGGGTTTACCATTGAGAGGTCAGCGTACACGTACCAATAGCCGTACCCGTAAAGGTAAGCGTAAAACGGTTGCAGGTAAGAAAAAGGCGCCGAAGAAATAAACTTGATATTACAAATAACAAGTTCCGGTTTCCAATAGTCGTATACATGTACATGACAGTCGGAAGTTGGAACCTGGAACCTGGAATTTTATATAATTATGGCAAAAGCAACAAATACAAAAGCAGCTGCTAGCAAAAAGAGGATAGTTAAAGTAGATAACTATGGTGATGTTCACATCTCTGCTAGTTTCAATAACATTATCATCAGCATTACCAACAAACAGGGACAGGTAATTTCCTGGTCTACTGCTGGTAAGATGGGTTTTAAAGGTTCTAAAAAGAACACCCCGTATGCTGCACAGCTGGCTGCTTCCGATGCTGCTAAAGTAGCAATCGACGCAGGTCTGAAAAGAGCTGATGTTTTTGTAAAAGGACCTGGTGCAGGACGTGAAAGTGCTATTCGCGCTATCGCTAACTCTGGTATTGAGGTAAACATGATCAAAGACGTTACTCCTTTACCGCACAACGGTTGTCGTCCTCCTAAGAAGAGAAGAGTATAGGAATTACACATACTGGTGGAATTTCGAAAGTTGAAAGTAGGAGGAATTCTTCCCACTGGCTACTTTCGATTTTGCACTTCGAACATTTAACATTAACAATGGGTATATGATCAGGTTTAAGATTTTTTAAAGATCATATATCGCAACTAAAAAATCTATTTAAAACATGGCAAGGTATACAGGGCCCAAAACAAGAATCTGCAGGATCTTTGGTGAACCAATTTTAGGAAACGGTAAGTACTTAGGAAAGAACAGCAATCCTCCTGGTCAACATGGTGGAACCAAGAAGCGTAAGCAATTGGGAGAATATGCTCTTCAATTACGTGAAAAACAAAAGGCAAAATATACTTACGGTCTGTTAGAGCGTCAGTTTGCTAACCTGTTTGATGAAGCAACTCGTCGTAAAGGTGTTACCGGTGAAGTTTTGATCAAATTACTGGAAGCACGTCTTGACAATGCAGTTTTCCGTTTAGGTATCGCACCTTCACGTCCGGCAGCGCGTCAGCTCGTGTCTCACAAGCATATTACAGTGAATGGTCAGGTAATCAATATCGCTTCTCATCAGCTGAAACCAGGTGATGTTATAGGATTGAAACCTGCAGCTGCGGCAAACACTGCTATCACTAGCAATGTTCGTGGTAAGAACCCTAAGTTCAGCTGGTTGGATTGGAATGAAAAAGAACTGAAAGGTGTTTTCATTGCATATCCAGAGAGAGAAAGTGTTCCTGAAAATATTAAGGAGCAGTTGATCGTCGAATTGTACTCTAAATAATAATATGTCATTAGTCGTTAGTCATGGGTCATTAGTTATCAGCGTAAATCATTTGCGCGGATTACTAATGACTGCATGTTAATGGCTATCGGCTGTTTTACATAATCAATTAAACTTAGCATATCAATGGCAATTCTGAATTTCCAAAAGCCTGATAAGATCGTTTTGCAAAAGTCAACAGACTTTGAAGCTCAATTCGAATTCCGGCCATTAGAACCGGGTTATGGGGTGACTGTAGGTAATGCGCTGCGTCGTGTACTATTGTCTTCTCTGGAGGGTTATGCCATTGTGGGAATAAAAATTGAAGGCGCAGATCATGAATTTGCTACTTTAAAAGGAATTACTGAAGACGTAACTGAAATTATCCTGAATCTGAAGCAGGTTCGTTTCAAAAGAATCGTGGAAAATGAAGTAAGCAACGAAAAGATTCAGATTTCCATAAAAGGTAAAACAGAATTCCGTGCAGATCTGATCGAAAAAGCTACCAGTGCTTTCCAGATCATGAATCCTGAACTGTTAATCTGTACCCTTGATCCTTCTGCAAAGCTGGATATCGAATTAACTATCGGTAAAGGCCGTGGTTATGTTCCTGCTGAAGAAAATAAACCTAAAGATGCCGTTTTCGGTTATATAGCTATAGATTCTATCTTTACTCCTATCAAGAACGTAAAGTATAGCATTGAAAATACCCGTGTGGAACAAAAGACGGATTATGAGAAGCTGATCATGGAAGTGATCACTGATGGTACCATCCACCCGGAAGAAGCTGTAAAGCAAGCTTCCCGCATTCTGATTCAGCACCTTATGATCATTACTGATGAAAACATCAGCTTCGATACTAAGGATACTGAAAAAGAAGATGTTGTTGATGAACAAACCCTTCAGTTGCGTAAGATTTTGAAAACGCCACTGGAAGACCTGGACCTGAGTGTTCGTGCCTTCAACTGTCTGAAAGCTGCGAAAATTAATTCCCTGAGCGAACTGGTACAGTACGAACAGGAAGAATTGATGAAATTCAGAAATTTTGGTCAGAAATCCCTGAGCGAAATCGAGCAGGTATTGAACGAAAGAGGTTTACATTTCGGAATGGATCTTTCCAAACTGAAACTCGACGAAGAATAGTAGAACATGAAGGCCGGTAATAATACTATTATTTCCAGCCTTCAAATTTATATTTAAACAAGTACCCTGTAATTCCTGACACGGTATAGGGGAATCTAAAACAAATAGTCATGCGTCACGGAGTAAAATTAAACCACCTGAGCAGAACTTCTGCTCACCGTAAAGCCTTGTTATCTAACCTGGCCTGCGAACTGATAAAACACAAACGTATTACTACTACCATCGCTAAAGCGAAGGCATTACGCGTTTATGTTGAACCAATGCTTACAAGAGCAAAGACGGACTCTACTCACAATCGTAGAATTGTGTTCAGTTACCTGCAGGAAAAGGAAGCTATAAAGGAACTGTTTGGTCTAATCAGCGAAAAAATCGCTAGCCGTCCCGGTGGTTATACCCGCATCATCAAGTTAGGTAAACGTGTTGGTGACAACGCTGAAGTAGCTATGATTGAGCTGGTTGACTTCAACGAAATCTATGGTGGTAAAGCTGAAAAAGAAGCAGCTCCTGCTAAGAAAACTCGTCGTGCCGGCGGTAGCAAGAAAAAAGCTGGTGAAGAAGGTACAGATGCAACCGAAGAAAAAGCTGCTGAATAGTCGTTTAGTACTGCTTAAATTTATAAAAAAGTCTCGGGGTATTCCTCCGGGACTTTTTTTATGTATGATAGCCAGTGAGTTAGAGAAAAGGGATATGTATTGATTATATTTTTTTGTAATATCGCATTCTATACCTCTTCTGTTAAAGGAAAAGGTTTTTTAAATCCCTCTATCTTATGGTATACCTGAAATGTAAAAGCTGTGGGCATTACAATGAGCTGCGATCGGAGTTCCTCACCTTTTGCGGTCAATGCGGCAAAAAATTAGAGAATAATTATTCCGAATGGAAGAATAAACACCCTGAAAGTGATTTTGAAGAATTTCAGGCGGAAGTAGGTGTAGCGTCCAATGGCGTAAGAATCAGCAAGTGGACGACTCTGAAACAGAACTATCTCAAGAAAGTAGGCAGGAGAGGTGTACTCCTTACCTTGATCTTGGTAATCGGCATCGCTGCCGTAGCTGGTGGCTATTTCGGTAAGCGTGTGGTATATGGCATGATCTATCCCAAACTAAGTAAATCCTCCCTCTATAAATCCTGGGAAACTACTGTTATCGGACGTCAGGCAATCGAGATCAGTACGCCAATGCATCTGGGAGTAAACGACAAACCCCTGATACCCGAAATAGCACAACTGGTTGAGTATGCTAAAAGCTACCGTAACAGGGGGGATGATGGCATGCAGGTAGAAGTAAATATGTATAGTTATCGGCCCAATATCTCTAATGATCTTGAAGTGGCGGGAGTGGCAGCTGCTGATGAAATGAAAACATCAGGTGAAATCTCTGATCTTAAATACACTTCTAACCCTGTGATACAGAGCGGGATGGATGCGTTGATCCAGCAGGGCAGTTTTGCCTATAGAAATGCCATCAGGCTTGCTTTCTGTAATCTGTTGCTGGTCAATGGACAACATCGCTGGCAGATAGCCATCCGGTATAGGGAAGATGATACAATCGCATCTCAGGCAGCGCAGCGTATTATAAAATCGATCCGCATTAAGTAGTTGAAAATTAAAGGTTGAGAATTAATACAGGTAATTAATAATTCTTAACCTTTATTTCAATAACTTTGCACGATTTTTTAAAACGAAAAATAAGCATGCCTCAGACAAGATCAATACAGCCAGCCATACTGTTGTTAGATGATGGTACGGTATATCAGGGAAAAGCTTTTGGTAAAATTGGTACCGCATCTGGTGAATTGTGTTTTAACACAGGAATGACCGGGTATCAGGAAGTATTTACAGATCCTTCATACAAAGGGCAGGTATTGATCATGAATAACTGCTACGTTGGTAACTATGGTATCAAGAAAGAAGATGTAGAGAGCGATAGTGTAAAGATCAGTGGATTAATATGTAAGAACATCGCCTATAACCATTCCAGGCCAATGGCCGATGGCTCTATTGAGCAGTTTTTAAGGGATAACAACCTGGTAGCCATCTATGATGTAGATACCCGCGCATTAGTATCTCATATCCGCAGTAAAGGGGCGATGAACTGTATCATCTCTTCAGAGATTCTCGATATTGATAAGTTGAAAGCTGAACTGGCAAAAGTGCCTTCCATGGAAGGACTGGCACTTTGTGCGGAAGTAACTACAAAAGAACCTTACAATATAGGAGACCCGGCTGCTGATATCCGCATTGCAGTGCTGGATAATGGTGTAAAACGTAATATGCTGAAATGCCTGTCCGAAAAAGGTGCTTATCTGCAGGTATTCCCTACAGACACGGCTTTTGAGGAGTGTGAGAAGTTCAAACCGAATGCTTACTTTATTTCGAATGGCCCTGGCGATCCGGCTCCTTTGAAATATGCAGTGAATACGGTGAAAAAGATTCTCGATGCTAACCGTCCGATGTTTGGTATCTGCTTAGGTCATCAGCTACTCGCACTGGCGAATGATATTCCTACTTACAAAATGCATCATGGTCATCGTGGCCTAAACCACCCAGTAAAGAATCTCGCTACGGGTCGTTGTGAGATTACTACGCAGAATCATGGTTTTGCAGTGGATCCTAAGGCAATTGCAGCCAGTAAGACAGTAGAAATAACACACGTGAACCTGAATGATGAATCAATAGAAGGGATTCGGATAAAGAATAAGCCAGCGTTTTCCGTACAGTATCATCCGGAGTCTACTCCTGGTCCTCACGATAGCCGCTATCTGTTTGATGATTTCTTCAATATGATTAAGGCGAATATGTAAAAAGAGAAAAATAAAAATTATAGTGAGCGGTCCGGAATTTCCGGGCCGTTTTTCGTTTTAGGGCGATTGCAGGGTGTTTCCCGTAGTGAAGAAAGTATCAAGTCAGAGCTTGTGAGAATGAGTTGGAATATAAAGAATACTGTTGATAATCAATTATATGCAGAGGGTAGGGACAAAAAAATACGGCTCCGTGATCGGAGCCGTTTGCCTTTATAAATTCCACGTTATGAAAAACTGATACAAAAATACGGTATTTTGCTAAAACGTTTTAGTTTATTTCAAACTTTTTTTAAAGAATTTTTTAATTCTCATCTTGATAGATCAAAGTTCGTAACTAATAAACGTTTGAAAAAATTACGTTGGTTAAATTTATGCTAAACCTCTTTCTGGATCCTAGCATCCGGCATTCCTACTTTCACTTGTAAATCTTCTTTGCTGCCGTTCACAATTCAAATATACAAACAAAAATGAATTAAAAAACATTTTTGACATAAAAAATCGACTTTCTGTCTAAAATATACAACATATATTTTTTTATAATGTAAAAAAAGGGCTGTTTTAGACCCAAAATGAGAAAAATAAGAACATTCATATTATATGTAATTTTATACAATATGAATGTTCGGGTATTAATGCTTTTCGCCTACAAGGAAAGAACCATTCATTTTCACGGTTTTACCTGGGTAAACTTCCAGCGCTCTTGATAAACATGTCATTGCTTTCCTGATATCATCCTTATTCAGCACATACGCAAGCCTCACTTCATTCTTACCTAAACCGGGAGTGGCATAAAAACCTGTAGCAGGTGCTAACATTACAGTCTGTTGCTCATAAGAGAACGATTCCAGGATCCATTGGCAGAATTTATCAGCATCATCAATGGGTAAACGTGCTATTGCATAAAACGCTCCGCCAGGGTTAGGGCAAAACACTCCAGGGATCTTATTAAGCAATTCTACCAGCACATCACGACGGCTCTGATACTCTGCCTTAATCTCGTCAAAATAATCAGCAGGCAGGTCTACTGCGGCTTCTCCAGCTATTTGTGCAAAGGAGGGAGGGCTTAGACGGGCTTGTGCAAATTTCATCACCGCATCTAGTACAGCCTGGTTTTTGGTAACCAGCGCACCTATTCGTCCTCCACAGGCACTATAACGCTTCGAAATAGTATCCATCAATATTACATTGTTCTCTAAACCTTCCAGATTCATGGCAGAGAAATGTTCGCCTGTATAGCAGAATTCACGGTAAGCCTCATCAGAGAAGAGGTACAGATTATAACGAAGACATAATTGCTTCAACACATCGAGTTCTTCACGACTATACAGATAACCTGTAGGGTTATTCGGATTACAAATCATGATAGCCTTAGTACGTGGATTAATGGCTTTCTCAAAATCCTCCATAGCGGGAAGTGCAAATCCGCTTTCAATGTGAGAGGTGATCGTACGTACACTAACGCCTGCTTCTACTGCAAAACCATTGTAATTAGCATAAAAGGGCTCTGGTACTAATACTTCATCTCCTGCATCCAGGCAAGCCATAAAGGCAAAAAGAATGGCTTCTGAACCACCAGTGGTAACAATAATCTGTTCATGAGTAAGCTCAATGCCAAATCTGTTGTAATAAGTAACCAGTTTACGGCGATAACTTTCATTACCCGCACTGTGACTATATTCAAGGATTTTAAAATCTGAATGACGTACCGCATCCAACACTGGTTTTGGTGTTTCTATGTCTGGTTGCCCTATATTCAGGTGATATACCCTGATCCCTTTTTTCTTTGCTGCTTCTGCGTAAGGGACTAATTTTCTGATGGGGGAGGATGGCATTTGCTCTCCTCTCTTACTAATGGTAGGCATAAAATATTTGATTTTGCGTATTACAAAGGTATGGGATATAACACATAGGAAATAAAACCAACAAAAAAGCCTTGCAGTTTAACTGCAAGGCTTAATATCTTACTTTACGCAGGTGAAAAAGATCACCGCATCTCAGTAATTAATTAGTTTTCTACGGTTCCTGTAAGGTGCAATTCCTTGTCCTGATCTACTCCTTTCAGTTTTACCCAGATGGTTTTGTTCTGCTGACCTACACTGTTTGCGCTATAACCAGCAGTAATTTTACCTTTCTTACCAGGTAAGATTGGTTCTTTAGTCCAGGTAGGAGTAGTACAACCGCAACTTGCACGTGCTGTTTCTACCAATACTGGTTCTTTTGAGGTGTTGGTAAATTCAAAATCCACTGATACTGGCTTGTTCAGTTTGGTTTTACCAAAATCAATGCTTTCCTGCTTAAACTTTACTTTAGCATCAACAGGATTAGCGCTGGTTCCGCTTTGTGCCTGAGCAAATATTGCTGTAGTTACCAACATGCTCGCAAATAGGGATAAGATAAACTTTTTCATGTATAATGTGGTTTTAAACGATTTGGTTAAAAAAAGATCATCGTTTGAATAACAAATTTACAGCCAAAAATAATTTATCACAGGAGAATTTATTAAAATCTTATTAAAAAAAATAAGATTATTTTAATGCATGTATTTTCAGGCATTTCTCAACTGCATAATTTAACCTTACTTTTGTAACTATAACAAAGAGGCATGATAGAAAACAAAGAACTGACTATGAATATGGAAAGCCGGTTATCATTCGAAGAATTTCGGAAAGAAGTGCTAAATGATTACCGCCTGGCCTGTGAAAGCAGGGAAGTTAGTCTGCTGGCCCGTAAGGAAGTCCTTACTGGTAAGGCTAAGTTCGGTATTTTCGGCGATGGGAAGGAAGTGGCTCAGGTGGCCATGGCCAAGTATTTCCAGCCGGGAGATTTTCGTTCGGGTTATTACCGTGACCAGACCTTTGCTTTTGCCAGTGGTATTGCCACTCTGGAACAATTCTTTTCACAGATGTATGCAGACCCGGATCTGGCCAACGAGCCTTTTTCCGGTGGAAGGCAGATGAATGCACACTTTGCCACTCCTAACCTGGATCAGGATGGGAATTGGCTTGATCTTACAAAAATAAAGAATACAGCAACTGATATGTCTCCCACTGCTGCGCAAATGCCGCGCGGACTGGGATTGGCCTTTGCTTCAAAGTTATTCCGCGAAGTAGATGTGCTGAAATCGTTTTCTCATCTTTCCAATAATGGTAATGAGGTATGCTTTGCTACCATCGGCGATGCCTCTACTTCAGAAGGTCATTTCTGGGAAACTATGAATGCCGCCGGTGTACTGCAGGTGCCATTGGCAGTATTTGTATGGGATGATGGTTATGGTATCTCCGTACCACGCAACTACCAGACAACCAAAGACTCTATCAGTGCTGCAATGGAAGGCTTCCGTAAAACAGAAGATTCCAACGGATTTGATATCTACAACGTAAAAGGTTGGGATTATGCTGGTATGTGCGAAGTATTTGAGGCCGGGATCCGCAAGATCCGGGAAACACATGTGCCTGCGCTGTTCCATGTTGAAGAACTGACCCAGCCTCAGGGACACTCTACCAGTGGCTCTCATGAGCGATATAAAACTAAAGACAGGCTTGGATGGGAAAAGGAGTATGATTGTAACCTGCAGATGCGCCAGTGGATCCTGGAAAATGCATTGGCGGATGAATCTTCCTTGTTGGCCATAGAAGCGAAGGCTAAAACTTTGGCCCTGGACGCCCGTAAGAATGCCTGGAATAAATACATCGCACCTATCCGTGAACAGGTACAGACCGTGTTGGCTCATGGAAAGGCTGTAGCTGCAGTTCCTCATGCAGATACTGCGTTAATAAATGGTTTATTACATGAACTGCAGGTGAATCGCGAACCCTTGCGCAGGGATATCCTGAAAACTGCTGCAAACATTCTGTTCCATCATAAGAAACTCAAGTCTGCTGCAATCATAGAGCTTAAGCAGTTCTATGATAATATGTTAAAGGAGGAGAAGGAAAATTATAATTCCCTGCTCCATGCTACTGGCGCCAACTCTGTGCTAAATGTACCGGTAATACCCGCAGTATATGGAGACGATGCTGTTTTTGTGAATGGATACGAAATATTGAATAAATACTTTGACCATCTGATAGAACATGATCCCCGGGTATTCGCCTTCGGTGAAGATGTAGGACAAATTGGTGACGTTAACCAGGGATTTGCCGGATTACAGCAGAAACATGGTACACAACGTATCTTCGATACTGGCATCCGTGAACTGACCATCATGGGACAGGGCATTGGGATGGCTTTACGCGGATTACGACCTATTGCAGAAATACAATACCTGGATTATCTGCTGTATGGCCTCCAGCCATTGAGCGATGACGTGGCTAGCCTGCAATATCGCACAAAGGGCATCCAGCACTGTCCTATAATAGTACGTACCAGAGGACATCGCCTGGAAGGGATCTGGCATTCCGGATCACCAATGAGCATGATCCTGGGTGCACTAAGAGGAATGAATATTTGTGTGCCCCGTAACATGGTACAGGCTGCCGGTATCTATAATACCTTACTGAAAGCTAATGAGCCGGCACTCGTTATTGAGTCACTCAATGGATATCGACTGAAAGAGAAGTTACCACAGAACCTGGATATATTCACGGTACCATTGGGTATTCCTGAAGTATTACATGAGGGCACAGATATTACGATTGTATCTTATGGATCTACACTGCGAATCATAGAAGAGGCAATGGTGATTTTGAATCAGCTCGATGTTAATTGTGAACTGATTGATGTTCAGACACTTTTGCCTTTCGACATAAATCATAGCATCTTAGAATCTTTGAAAAAGACCAACAGGATTCTTTTTGTAGATGAAGATGTGCCAGGTGGTGGGACTGCTTACATGTACCAGCAGGTAATGGAACTCCAGGGTGGTTATCGCTGGTTGGATGTAGCGCCTCGTACACTTAGTGCACAGGCTCATCGCCCAGCTTACGGATCTGATGGCGATTATTTTTCTAAACCGAATGTGGAAGATGTTGTAAAAGTGGTACTTGAAATGGTAGAAGAATAAGAAAAGCAACCCTTTTTGAGATAAAAACTAACGCAAGGCATTATCTGCCTTGCGTTTTGTTTTTAATTATAGTTGTAGGCTTGAATGAAAGGTAAAGAGTATTAATGCAAATATTATAAAACTATTTTGTAATATTATCATAGTAGACAGATTTGATAATAAATTTATAAGAAAAGATTCCAGGTACTGCTCTTAGTACTCTAAAAAGAATTTATTGTAATTTTTTTCGTGTTTTTCAGTGAGAATTAATATATTAGACATGGCTGTTTTCTTACTGGTAAATAATGAATAAAATGAATGGAAAAAATGTAAGTTGTACGTCTTAAATTTAGTAAAGACAATAGCTAAATAAGATAAACAGATAATCCACGTTACTGTTAGAATAAAAATAGGTTTTCTGTCACCTTAAAGTAGCAGAATACTCTCTTTTAATTAACAAATCAACCCAAATCCATTTATGAAAGCAGGAGTTCTTTTAGTAGAAGACGACCACTTTTTTGCCAAGGTTATAAAAAATCAGCTTGAAAAAGCGGGTTACAATGTAATACATTGTGCCAATGGAGAGGATGGATGGGCCGCTTTCCAGGAGCGTCCATTTGATATTTGTCTGTTGGATGTAATTATGCCTGGCATGGATGGTTTTGCTCTCGCCAGAGAAATCCGTGATAAAGATGAAAACATTCCTATTATTTTTGCTTCCTCCCGTTATATGGAACAAGATAAATTGAACGGCTTTGAAGCCGGAGGGGATGACTATCTTGTAAAACCTTTCAATATGGAGGAGTTGCTTTGCCGGATGGAAGTTTTTATGAAAAGAAGCCGCCTGCTACAAAATGATAAACAGATAATATTTAATCTGGGAAGTCTCGTATTTAACTACAGCGAGTTTAAAATATATCATCAGCCAACTAATACTAATATTAATCTGCCTCCAAAAGAAGCAGAACTGTTGAAGTATCTGTGCGAAAACCCTAATAAACGTCTGAAGAGGGAGGTAATCTTACTCAGCGTTTGGGGAAATGATGATTTTTTTACAGGCCGTAGCATGGATGTGTACCTTACCCGTATCCGTAAACACTTTAAATTGGATGGTACTATTAAACTGGAAACGATTCATGGTAAGGGCTTACGTATGGTAACAGATGATGAAGCCTGCCGTGTACTATAATATATAACTAATCTAAAATTATAAAGAGAAAGCGCCTCCGGCTATCCGGGAGGCGCTTTCTCTTTATAATTTTAGATTAGTTATTACCTGATCTTATCTAAGATTATGAAATACCTGTTGTACATCCTCATCCTGTTCCAGGCGATCTACCAGTTCCAGTACTTCTTTAGCTTGTTCCTCATTCAATTCAACGGTGGTAGTCGGTATGCGCTTCAGTTCTGAACTGATAGGAGTGATATTCTTCTCTTCCAGTGCTTTAGCCATATTACCAAAGTCACTAAATGCTGTACGAAGAATGATATTACCTTCACTATCTTCCCCTATTTCTTCAAGACCAGCGTCAATCAGTTCCAGCTCAAGATCTTCCAGGTTCTGTCCTTCATTCTTAATCTTAAATTCTCCCATACGGTTAAACAGGAAGTTTACTGAACCACTATTGCCAAGACTACCTCCTAATTTGTTAAAGTGCATACGCACATTAGCTACCGTACGTGTAGGGTTATCTGTCGCGGTATCTACCACCACAGCCACTCCATGAGGTGCATATCCTTCGTATACAACCTCCTCATAGTCGGTTTTGTCTTTCCCCATAGCCCGCTTGATAGCGGCTTCTATTCGATCTTTAGGCATGTTAACACCTTTGGCGTTAACCATACATCTGCGTAATGCGGGGTTATTGTCAGGATCAGGACCGCTATTCTTTACAGCCATTGCGATTTCCTTACCAATCCTGGTAAACTGTTTGGCCATCCTGTCCCAACGGGCAAACATGGTGGACTTTCTTACTTCAAATATCCTTCCCATAGTGGGTATGTAATTAATAATTATTAAGAAAACTGAAAACGCAAAAATATACACTTTATAGTAATTATCGCGCGCTTCAGCCTATATAAAGTAATAAGGCCGGAAAATCAATCTGCTTTTCAGCGATGACTTTCCGGCCTTTTATTGAACATTCCTGAAGACTACAATTTTCTGGCCTTACTGTTCTTTATACTGTAACCAAAGTACACTACAAAACCGATAAGCAACCAAACGATCAGTCGTGACCAGTTTTCCCAACCCAGGCTAACGATCATTGTGACACAGAACAGTACACCTACAACCGGTACTACAGGCACCCATGGGGTTTTAAAGGCACGTGGTTGTTCCGGATTTGTTTTGCGCATTACCATCACACCAATACATACCAATACAAAAGCAAATAAAGTTCCGATACTGGTCATATCGCCTACTACACTATCAGGTACAAATGCAGCAAACAGGGATACAAATATGAAGAACATCGCCTGTGATCTGTAAGGTGTACGGTATTTAGGATGTAATTTGGAGAACACTTTAGGTATCAGTCCATCGTTAGACATGGAATAGAATACCCTTGTCTGACCCAGTAGCATCACCAGTATTACAGAAGAGAAACCTGCGAGGATAGCGATTGTAACGAAAGTAGATAACCAGCTGTAGCCGATCATATACTTATCAATTGCGTAGGCAACGGAAGCTTCACCACCTTCTTTCAGGAAATCCTGATAAGGCGCAATACCTGTAAGTACAAAAGAGAAGAGGATGTACAATAAAGTACATACAGCCAATGATACAAGTATACCTATAGGCATATTCTTTTTAGGATTCTTAGTTTCCTGTGCAGCAGTGGATACAGCATCAAAACCAATGAATGCAAAGAATACTACACCAGCCCCTCGTAACACTCCCGGTATACCATGAAACCAGAAATCAGAATAATTGATAACAGTACCGTTATGCATGGTTACTGTACCCGCATCTGCCGGTATCATAAATGGTGTATGGTTGGCAGGATTGATAAAATGCCATCCCAGTATGATCAGAAGGATTACAATCGCTACTTTAGTGATTACAATAATGTTGTTTACGATTGCGGAACCTTCTATACCTCTAATTAATAGTATTGTAAGCATCAGCAATATGAAAATAGCAGGCAGGTTCATGATACCATGCACCCCGGCATCTGATTTTTCAAAAGGGCTATGTACCCATTCATAGGGGATCGTAAATCCAAAGACTTTCCCCAGCAATTTATTTAAGTACTGAGACCAGCCAATAGCCACTGTAGCAGCACCCAATGCGTATTCCAGTACAAGATCCCAACCAATAATCCATGCAACAAATTCTCCCATGGTAGCATAGGAATAAGTATAAGCACTACCTGCTATTGGAATCATAGAGGCAAATTCAGCATAGCATAGCCCTGCTAGAGCGCAACCAATAGCTGCAATTATAAAAGAGAATACAACTGCAGGTCCGGCATGTTGTCCGGCAGCAGCAGCAGTTCTTACAAAAAGACCGGCGCCAATTATAGCTCCAATACCTAACGCTATAAGAGATCCTGCTCCTAACGTACGTTTAAGTCCTTTTTCATTTTCTGATGCTTCAGCTAATAGCAGGGAGAGTGGCTTTTTTACAAAAAGTTTGCCCATACGGAAGAAATGTTGTGGTTGACGTTTAATTGGTTTAGTTGTTGATCCTTTTTTTCAGATCGCCAAATATAAATATCTAAATGCAATACCGGGGCTTTTATTTTATGAGTTAACGTACAACTTTACAGGAGTAACCTTATTTTTGAGAAATTTTCATCATTTTATTATTTTATTTAATAGGTATAAAACAGGCTTTGCATGAAGAAATCCAACCGGCTTACCATATTTATATTTGTAGCAATGGTATTGGGGATATTATTAGGATATATTGTGAACGTAACCTATACGGGTACTGGTAATGAGGCTACTATTGCAAAGTTCTGCAGCAACATTTCTATCCTCACAGATATCTTTCTGAGACTTATAAAAATGATTATTGCTCCCCTGGTGTTTTCTACCCTGGTAGTAGGGGTAGCCAAGCTGGGAGACATCAAAGCGGTAGGTAGGATAGGAGGTAAAACAATGCTCTGGTTTATTTCTGCTACGTTCATTTCTCTTTTCTTAGGATTGATACTCGTAAACCTGTTACAGCCAGGCGCTACGCTTAACCTGTCTGTTCCTGATGCAAGTGCCAGCAGCGGAGTGGCTACAGCTGACATGACTCTGAAAGGGTTCTTTCAGCATGTTTTTCCAGACAGTGTGATTAATGCAATGGCACACAACGAAATCCTCCAGATAGTTGTATTCTCTATTTTCTTTGGTGTTGCTACTGCTGCCATTGGCGATATGGGACAGATCGTTATAAAATTTATGGACAGTGTTGCTCATATCATGTTGAAAGTGACAGGATATGTGATGAATTTTGCCCCATTTGCAGTATTTGGTGCTATGGCAGCTACTATTGCAGAGAAAGGCCCTGGCATTCTTATAGACTATGGAAAGTTTATCGGACAGTTTTACATTGGCCTTGGCTCTTTATGGATAGTACTGGTCTTTGCTGGATTTTTAATACTTGGACGCAGGGTATTGTCGTTACTAGGACTGATAAAAGATCCTGTTTTACTGGCTTTCAGTACTGCCAGCAGTGAGGCTGCTTATCCCCGTACTATGGAAGGGCTTGAGAAATTCGGTTGTGATAACAGGATTGTCAGCTTTGTATTGCCCTTAGGTTATTCATTTAACCTGGATGGTTCTATGATGTATATGACCTTTGCCAGTTTGTTTATTGCCCAGGCATATGGTATGCACCTGGGGTTTGAACAGCAGATCTCTATGCTGTTAGTATTAATGATCACCAGCAAAGGGATTGCAGGCGTGCCAAGAGCATCATTGGTTGTAATTGCAGGTACGCTTTCAATGTTCCATATTCCGGAGGCAGGCCTTCTGCTACTGCTGGGTGTAGACCATTTCCTGGATATGGGGCGTTCTGCTACCAATGTAATCGGTAATGCAATGGCTACAGCTGTTGTTTCCAAATGGGAGAATTCCCTGGATGAAGAATCTGGCCAAGGTTTAAAAGAACTATAACAAAGGGGTAACACTTTAATGCTTATTTTGCTGTCTGGTACGCTATGCTAATTAATAGGTTGTGCGGAAATACAGCAGGGTAAGAGCTTACATTAGTGATTGAAGTTTTTGAAGATTATAAATAATATATGGATCAATTAATTGAGTTATTCAAGCATCTTATTAGTCCACAATGGATCATCGAACATGGTGGCCTTTATTTGTTACTGCTGATTATTTTTGCGGAGACTGGTTTGTTCATAGGATTCTTTCTTCCTGGAGATTCCCTGTTATTTGTAGCTGGCATCTATGGTGGTTTAATCAGTGATAGCTTTTTTAATGTTCCTTTTGTAGTAATCATGCTGATGATCTCAATAGCTGGTGTGTTGGGTAATATGGTAGGATTCTGGTTTGGTCGTAAATCCGGTCCTTTATTATTTAGCCGTAAGGATACTTTCTTCTTTAAGAAGAAATATTTATATGATGCAAAGGACTTTTATGAGAAACATGGTGGTGGAGCGATCTTCCTTGCCCGTTTTCTGCCTATCATACGTACTTTTGCCCCAATAGTAGCTGGTATCGTTAAAATGGAACAAAAGAAGTTTATGTTCTATAATATCATCAGCTCTTTTTCCTGGGTATTCTCTATGATGCTGGCAGGACATTATCTTGATAAATTTTTCCCTAAACTCAAAGACCACCTTGAACTGGTTGTCATTATATTGATACTTATAACTACTTTGCCAGTACTATTTAAAATGTTTTTTGGCAAACAAAAACATGTGCATCCACCACAGACGAATGTGAATGAATAAAACATCCTCCACAATATGAAATCCGGGAATCGCCCAGCAACCATTTTTAATGTAGCAGTATTAGTGGCTTCGTTAGGCTACTTTGTAGATATTTATGATCTACTCCTGTTTACAATCGTTCGCGTACCCAGTCTGAAGGACCTGGGAGTTTCACAAACAGAGATTGATACCGGGGTAGGGCAATTATTGATAAGTGTGCAGATGTTGGGGCTTTTAGCCGGTGGAATTTTTTGGGGAATTCTGGGAGATAAGAAAGGACGTTTACGTGTACTGTTTGGATCCATCTTATTATATTCTGTTGCAAACATTGCTAATGGCTTTGTAACGAGTACTAATGGTTACCTGTTCTGGCGCTTCGTTGCAGGTTTGGGCCTGGCAGGGGAGCTGGGAGCCGGGATTACCCTGGTGGCAGAAATCCTTCCAAAGGAGAAACGAGGCTATGGAACAATGATCGTTGCTACAGTAGGCGTTTCTGGTGCTGTTGCTGCAAATCTGATTGCAAAACTGGTACCCGACTGGCGTTATTGCTATTTTATTGGAGGGGGATTAGGGCTGGTGCTGCTCCTGTTACGCATAAGTGTATTGGAATCCGGTATGTTCAGCAGTACTGCAGAAAACAATACTATTGGCAGAGGAAAATTCCTGTCATTATTCACAGATCGTGCCCGCTTCCTCAAATACCTGAAATGTATTTTGTTAGGTACTCCCACCTGGTTTGTGGTTGGGATTCTGGTTGCATTTTCTAATAAGTTTGCGGTAGAGATGGGGGTAAAGGAACCGATCAGTCCTGGTGATGCTATTGCCTTTTGTTATGCCGGGCTTGTGTTGGGAGACTTCTCTTCAGGACTTTTAAGCCAGGTGCTCAAAAGCCGCCGTAAAGTGATGATAATATTCCTTTTACTGACAGGGGCCTGTGTAGCTATTTACCTGAATTTGTATGGAGCAGAGAAATGGGTATTTTATACAGTATGTTTTATACTGGGCTTTAGTGTCGGCTTCTGGGCAATCTTTGTAACCATCGCGGCCGAAAGCTTTGGTACCAATCTAAGGGCTACTGTTGCAATCACTGTTCCTAATTTTGCCCGCGGGATGCTTCCGTTAATCATACTTATGTTCAGCGGTTTGCAGCATTATGTTACTTACCTGCAAAGTGGGGCAATAATGGCAGTAATCTGTATTGTAATAGCATTGATAGCTTCATATTCTGTAGAAGAAACTTTTGGTAAAGATTTGAATTACACAGAAACGATCTAGCATAAAAAAAGTAAAGGTGATTGAGTGTTATTACTCATCGCCTTTACTTTTTTTTATCATTAATAGCGTGTTAACACCTTATCCAGGAGTGTATTCAACTGTAATATTTCGCCTTCAGAGAGGGATAATTTAAGAGAATCTTCCAGGTCTGGAAGGTCTTTATCAATAATTTCCAGCAACGTTAATCCTTTTGCGGTGATTTGTACATCCACTGCACGACGGTCTACTTCACTACTTTTTCTTTCCACCAGCCCGGCTTTGCGCAAGCGTTCCACCAGACGTGATACGTCACTCATTTTATCCAGCATTCTTTCCTTTAAAGTATTGATATTAGCCGCTTTAGGGTATTGTCCACGCAGGATGCGCAGGATATTATATTGCTGCATGGTAATGTCAAATTTCTTAAAGAATTGTTGATGACGTGATACCATCCAGTTTCCAACAAATATGAGACCTATTAACCCTTTATTATACTCGCTCGAAAACGTTTTTTGCGATATAAGTTTTTCTATGTTTGACATAAGTGAAAATATAGCCGGTTAAAAATACGAATGAATCATATTATATCGGCAAACAAAGCTGTCGGGGTAGTGAAAAACATGTTGAAACGAATGTAATAAATATTTTCTAATGTGAGACTGGATTGTATTGGCAGATAGAGATAAATAATGAGGCTGACGAATAGTAAACCAGATATGATTTATCAGAATACTATCAGTCAGCCTCTTATGTTTGAATATTGTTATATTATTATGCTGTAACCTTCATATTGTCCAGTACATCCATAACTTCTTTAACGTGGACGGCTGATGTACTGAGTAATTCTTTTTCGCTGTCATTCAGCTGAAGCTCTATGATTTTTTCAATGCCATTCTTACCAAGTATCACTGGAACACCGAGGTAAATGTCTTTCAGGCCATATTCGCCGGTTAACCATGCGCAGCATGGGAAGATCCGTTTTTCATCTTTCAGGATCGCTTCTACCATCTGGGCTGCGGCAGCACCTGGTGCATACCAGGCCGAAGTGCCCAGCAGGTTTACTATTTCACCGCCGCCTACTTTGGTTCGCTGAATAATAGCTTCCAGTTTGTCGGCAGCTACCAGTTCTGTAACCGGAATACCTCCTACAGTTGTGTAACGTGGCAGGGGCACCATGGTATCACCATGGCCTCCCATCAGGATGGCCTGGATATCTTTGGGTGAACATCCGATTTCACTTGCCAGGAATGCACGGTAACGGGCAGTATCCAGGATGCCGGCCATGCCAAATACCTTATTGCTATCCTTTTGAGCGGTCAGGAATGCGCAATAGGTCATTACATCCAAAGGGTTGCTTACTACAATAATAATGGCATCGGGCGAGTGCTGCGTAATGTTTTCCGTTACAGATTTAACAATATTGGCATTAGTAGAGATGAGGTCATCACGACTCATGCCTGGTTTACGGGGGAGCCCAGATGTAATTACTACCACATCGCTGTTAGCAGTTCTTGCATAGTCGTTTGTAACACCTGTGACTTTGGTGCTATAATAATCAATCGGGGCTTGTTGCCACGTATCCAATGCTTTACCTTCCGCAGTGCCTTCCTTAATATCCAGTAACACAACTTCCTGCAAAAAATCTCTGTGAGCCAGCACATTAGCACAGGTTGCGCCTACATTCCCAGCTCCTACAACAGTAACTTTCATCGATGTATAAAATTTAAGGGTGAATAATCAGGATGATAAATCTAAATAGCATCAGCAGCAACTGGAGCGCACTATTAGTTCAGGTATTGTTCCAGCTGTTCCAGCTTAACAGTCCCTTCAAATCCTTTCACAAACTGCTGTTTCTTATTATATACAAACAGGCCGGGGAAATAGTGCAGGTTATAAAAATACATGATCTGCCTGGTTGGTTCACTTGTCATAACGATATTAGGGTAATCTTTGATCTTATAAGTATTATAGTATTCCTTCATCTGCTCCGGTTGGAACGGAGTGATCATCAGAATTTGTGTTTTTTTGAACTTATCAATATTCTTGAGCACTTCTTCTGTAAGGTGTTTACAATGATCACAATCCACGCTGAAAATAAAAACCATGGTTTGGGTATTCCTTTTCAGGTCGTTTTTGGTAATAGTATGTCCATCAGGCAAAGTAAGTGGAAAGGCAGGAATAAAAGGGAACTGCAGATAAGGTAACTTATCTTTGCTGGCGGCAACTGCGGAAGTTTGGGCTTGTGCAGATAGTACTAACGGAAGGCAACATAAGCACAAAAAGAACAAATAACGCTTCATATAACACATAATTTGGTATAATAACTAAAGGTATCGAATTTTGGAATAGCTGATAACTGATGGAGCAGAGTATAAAGACTATTCGCCCTCTTTATCACTTTTTTATAAAAAAATTACTAGATTACCCTTCCTTACATTATGTTTGCATTCCTAAAAAAAATAATAGGTTATATCCAGGATATATAACTTAAAAAGAAATTTGGGGAAGAAACCAGTTCCATGAGGGATTTTGTAAGAATGAATTACTTTTGCAATCCTAATGTAAATTTTTAACTTTAAATTAAGTATCCTTTTATGGCTACCACTGCAGATATCAGAACAGGATTAATCATTAAGCTGGATAACAGCTTATATTCTGTTGTAGAGTTTGGTCAAAACAAAACAGCCAGGGCGGCTGCTAAAGTATGGGCTAAACTGAAGGGAGTTGACAATAGCCGTTCTATTGAGCATACCTGGAACTCAGGAGATACCATTTTTCCTGTACGTGTTGAAAAGAAAACCTTCCAATTCTTATATAAGGATGACAGCGGGTATAATTTCATGGATAATGAAACTTTCGAACAGATTGCACTTCCTGAAACCATGATTGATGCGCCTCAGTTCCTGAAAGACGGACAGGAAGTTTCAGTTTCAATCAACACTGAGACTGACCAACATATGAGTGTGGAGCTGCCAGATAAGATTGTCATGAAGGTTACTTACTCTGAACCAGGCTTAAAGGGGGATACTGCTACCCGCACGCTGAAACAGGCTACCGTAGAAACTGGAGCAACCGTGAATGTGCCATTGTTCGTGAATGAAGGTGAGCTGATCAGGGTAAACACCAAAACAGGTGATTACATAGAAAGAGTAAAAGAATAGTTTTAGTCCATATATTATCTACATCAAGCATTTCTAAACCAAAAACTGTCTACATGGATTTTAAACAGATTCAGGAGCTGGTAAAAATGGTCAATAAGTCCAATATCAGCGAACTGAGCATTGAGCAGGACACGTTTAAGATTACAATAAAGCAAAAGGATAACGAAACTCAGCAGGTATTTGCTATGCCTATGACAGCTCCCGTTCAGCAGGCAGTAGCCCAGGCTGTTCCTCAGGTTGCCGTAGCTGCAGATGCTGCTAAACCAGCTGAAGCGAAAGCGGATAACCTGGTTACCATCAAATCTCCTATGATTGGTACCTTCTATCGTAGTCCTGGTCCTGATAAGCCATCTTTCGTAAATGTAGGCGATGAGGTGACCAGCGGTAAAGTAGTTTGTATCATTGAAGCAATGAAACTGTTCAATGAGATCGAGAGTGAGGTAAGTGGTAAAATCGTAAAAGTACTGGTAGATGACGCTTCTCCAGTGGAATATGATCAGCCTTTATTCCTGGTAGAACCATAATATTGTTAGTTGAAAAGGTTGGAATATTATAAGGGGGTAAGTGTACTTTCCAATCTTATAGTTTTCCAACCTTTTGGGCTTATTACTTTTTCTTTAACCTATTGAAAAAACATGTTTAAGAAAATATTGATTGCCAACCGTGGAGAGATTGCCCTACGTATTATACGTACCTGTAAGGAAATGGGCATCAAAACGGTGGCTGTTTATTCTACTGCGGATAAAGATAGCCTGCATGTTAAATTTGCAGATGAGGCAGTGTGTATAGGTAAGCCACAGAGCAGTGAATCTTATCTGAATATCCCGCACCTGATGGCAGCTGCTGAAATTACCAATGCAGATGCAATACATCCTGGTTATGGCTTTCTGGCAGAAAATGCCCGGTTTGCCGAGATCTGTGGTGAGCATGGCATTAAATTTATCGGCCCCACTCCGGACATGATCCGTAAAATGGGAGATAAAATCACGGCAAAGGAAACAATGATAGCTGCCGGGGTACCATGTATTCCCGGATCTGCAGGTTTGTTACAGAACCTGGAAGAAGCTAAGAAATTGGCAAAGGAAATGGGCTTGCCCATTATCCTGAAGGCAACTGCAGGTGGTGGTGGTAAAGGGATGCGTGTAGTATGGCAGGATAGTGAGTTGGAAGCAGCTTATAACATGGCCAAAAATGAAGCGAGAGCATCCTTCAATAATGACGGTATCTACATGGAGAAATTTGTGGAGGAGCCCCGTCACATTGAAATCCAGGTAGCAGGTGACCAATATGGTAAAGTATGTCATCTGAGTGAGCGTGACTGTTCTATACAGCGTCGTCATCAGAAACTGGTAGAAGAATCTCCTTCTCCGTTTATGACTCCCGAACTGCGTGAGAAAATGGGAGAAGCTGCTATTAAAGCGGCATCTGCTATCAACTACGAAAGTGTGGGTACTATTGAGTTCCTGGTAGATAAGCACCGCAACTTCTACTTCATGGAAATGAATACCCGTATCCAGGTAGAACATGGGGTAACGGAAGAAGTAATCAACTTTGACCTGGTAAAAGAACAGATCAAAATAGCTGCCGGTATTCCAATCTCCGGTAAGAACTATACTCCGGAAATGCATGTGATCGAATGTCGTATCAATGCAGAGGATCCATTTAATGATTTCCGTCCTTCACCAGGTAAAATCACGGTATTACATATACCTGGCGGTCACGGTGTTCGTGTGGATTCTCATATTTATGCAGGGTATGTAATCCCTCCATATTATGATTCCATGGTGGCCAAGCTGATCACTATTGCGCAGACACGTGAGGAGGCTATTAATACAATGGAACGTGCACTCAGCGAATTCGTGATAGAAGGGGTGAAAACAACCATTCCATTCCATCAGCAGCTGATGCGTAATGAAGATTTCCGTAAGGGGAACTTCACTACTAAGTTTACAGAAACATTTAAGTTGGTATAGCCGGCTTGTAATTATTTTATAAAGAAAGCCGTTCTGCTATCAGCAGAACGGCTTTTCCTATTATACCCTGTAGTGTATTGCTTTATTTACATGAATATTGGATATCCATATTGCCTATCCCATAAGTTAAAAAATATGGGGTATCGTCTTTGATAGAATTGATAGCAATAGTTGTTGGTAGCCCATATTTGTTGGATGTGAGTGTAGGCAGCCTATTATTTGTGCTATAGTCCCAATCCAGATATTGCCAGAGAGGATTGGTACGATGAATGTTCACCATATCATCATATTTGCTATACCTGATTATATATTCATGCCCATCATCCCACCTGGTTACTATTGAGTCCAGGTTTCCTTTATTGTTATAATGAAAGTAACGATCCAGGAATCCGCCTCCATTCAGCAGTTCATGGTATTTTAGCATCCTGTTTTTATCATCGTATTTAGTGGTAATAACAGATTGTTGAAATAATACACCGGGCATTTCCTTGGGATTATTATCAATAATGCCGCTGAAGAATAAGCTGTCCAGGATTATCCTGTTTTTGGCATCATATTTCAAACGGTGCCAGGTTTCAAAATAATAACCATATGCCCCGTTACCATAAGATCCGATTATATCGCTTACCCTGTTATGTTTATCATGTCGGAACAGATAGTTGGGAGTACTGTGTGCCGCATTTGAACGGGTAATGCGGAGAGGTATTCCTTTGGCATCATACTCAAAACGTGCAGTATAATCACTTGAATGAGAATTGCCTTTATTTGTTAGTTGAACGATCTGGCAATATTGCGGATAATCCTGATCGGGTTTATTACAATCTGAAAATAAGAGAGCAATAGCAAACACTATTGCACAGCGTAAGGTTAAATCGTGTTTTTGCATGTGGATGAATTAAGAAGGGTTAATGAATATAAGACTACAGGATACACAAATGAATTAAGGGAGCAGCTTGCAGATGAGTGTGGTTATTTGAGGTAACTGAAGATAAGTATAATAATTTGTAAGGAACATCTTATTTATTAATTTATGCAGGGTAGCTCGCGCCATATTATGATTCCATGGTGGCCTGGCTGGTAACCATTGCGCAGACGCGTGGGGAAGCTATTATTACAATGAAATGTGTACTCCGCGAATTCGGGATAGAAGCGATGAAAACAACCATTCCGTTTATAAAGGGGCTGACCAAAAAGGTCAGCCCTTTTCTTTTTGGAAGATAAAGGGCTGATTAGTAATTTTAGATACCACTCAAAAATTACTATGACAAAAAT
>NZ_FOMK01000016.1 GCF_900112615.1 Chitinophaga sp. CF118
ACCAATTGCTTAGATGAGTAAACTCATCCAATCAATTGGCACCTCTCAAAGCGAAGAAATACCAACTGCTGGTCCTAACAATTGGGTACACCATATATCAGCCTCATTGGGAAGGGCATTAATATTTTTCAGGAACATGTTTGAATTATAAGTTTTAATTATAGGATGAGCTGATCGAAGTGGAAGGCACCCCATAATAATCACTCAGCTTAATGATATTGCCATGATCATCTAATTCATAGATGGCCACATCATTAGAATTTACAACAATATCGAGGGGAGCGATTATCTCAAGATCGTCCATTAATTGAGATCTGTTTTTTGATTCCTGTATTTTGGGGAGGGGCTGGGCGGCTTTTACGAACAAGGTAAAGTAGTTAATGATATAAGGACCTTAGTTATGACCTTATTTTTCCATTTGTTTAGCTATGGAATCCTTTGAAAATGCCCGCAGAGAATTATCCTGTGAAGTAGAAGACACAGTTGATAAGCTGTCAATGACTTTGGCTTTCTGTAAAGAATCGATTTTGAATTGTAAATATTCAAGTTGGGCTTCCTTAGTGCCTTTCGAAAATTTCGTTATCCCAACATATACAATTGCAGTAACCAAACCCATTAAAAAGAAACTAGCAATAAAGCCATGTGATATCGGCAGGTTTTTCCATTTAACACCCTCTGGCCTTGTGATAAACCAAATCATAACAACAAAAAGCCCTAATCCATAAGCGAAAAATAGTGTATAGATTACCGCGTCGCCCATGTTTGGTATCTTTGAAAAGATCTGAATTTCATTGGAGACAAACATCACTAATGCGGCGAAAATGGAAAGTATTTCGATATGCCTTTTGTCTGTTTTTTCAATTTCCTGTTTTACTAATTTAACATCATTCCTATCCGCATCAATCATTTTCTGAATTTCAAACATGGAATTGAACTTATTCAACTCTGCCTTAAAGCTTTCAAGTTCTTCCTTTATTTCCTTATAGTTTAAGGGCAAAACAAAAGATGACGATATGAAGCATGTCCTCAGGGTTCCGGAGCTGTCAGTAATAATTATTTTACAACCATCATACGAATTTTGGAATGCCAAATAGTCGGTCTCTTCACAAATACCAACATTTTCTACCAGGCTAGTTAGGTTTCTTTTGTAACTAGCAATGAGGTTGCTAATAATATTTAAATCGTAATTTGTTGCTTTAAATTGTT
This sequence comes from Chitinophaga sp. CF118, assembly GCF_900112615.1. GTDB lineage: Bacteria > Bacteroidota > Bacteroidia > Chitinophagales > Chitinophagaceae > Chitinophaga. The sequence continues at coordinate 1,207 of NZ_FOMK01000016.1, forward strand.
TAGAAATTTCCTCTTTGAGAAATTGGGTAAGGATCTTATAATAGGGGAAGAAGTTTTTATTTTTAAAGGTGTCTGCCTTGTCGGTGTATTCTTTAAGTTTTACTTTCCAGTTTTCAAGCGTAAATTCCTTTTTATCTAATTCAAGGGAAAGGATATTATTTTCTAAGTAGCAATGAACAATATGCAATGCTTTTTTGTCAAATGGCGATGAGCTAGTTAATTGTCCGTCATAATATTGCTGGTAAGGTGTCCTTAGCCCTTTTAACTTACTCAAATCTCCAATGTCATCTTTGTAATATTTAATCAATGCATGAAAATCGTCTAAATTAAGATCGACATCGTTTTCCAGTTTAGATAAAGCAGTATCCCGACGCTGGTCATAGATAGGATTGTTAAAATTGCTGCCATAATGCCCTTTAATAATTTCATTAAAATTACGGAATTCGGCGATTTCGTTTAACTGCACTGTCGAATAGTTAAAATCAATCGCATACAAATAATTTTTTTGTGATTGTTTTAGTCTGTAGGAAATTTTATATAATAAAAAACCACATTTCTTCAGTAGTAATTCTGTGGCAGTGTTTGAAATCCTGAAGTTTTTAAGCTGGTCTTGTATAAGTAAAAGATTGGTAAAATAGCTCTTACTGAAAGAAATGCTATGATCAATTTGGGCTAGTTCCACATTCAAATCAAACAATTTGTCCAACTGTTTTGCAGCTCCATTGGCATCTTTTCTTTTATCGCCATCATTCTTAATTACGTAGAATATTTGGCTTGTATTGGGATGATAAACAAGATGACTTTCGACGAAATCAAGTAATGATTTATATCTTTTAAGGGTTTGTCTTAAGGAATAATAAAAATTTGTTTGAAATAGCTCCTGAGCTACTAATGTGATATTCGGAAAGCCCGGTATATCGAAATTTGCAATTTGCTGAATATAATTTTCAATATTGTCAACTTTCTGCCGATGGTCAGCAATATTAGAAACGTACTCTCCGGATAACACTGAAAAGTTTAATTGTTCAAATAATCCAGTTGCAACAATATCCAACTTTTCAGCAATAGTCACTTCAAGTAAGGCTTTGTCGTCATTGTTATCAACATTATCAGAAGGTAACGTAGTGTTGTATTGAGTAGCCCAATCAAAGGTAAGGTCTGTTTGAATATAGGTCAACGCGTCATCTATGTACGCCATGTATCAGGTTTCTATTTGAAGATTTTGGGTTCACTCATGATCATTTCGCAGGAAATGGGCATAGATAGTTTACCGTTTCTTTTTGCCAGTGAGAATACGGTTATCCAAGATTGATACCGGTGACTTAAATCAACAAGATCAAAAGCATTCATATTAATCAAATCGGGATTTTTCTCTTTTAAAATAGAAATCGAATGAATGATTCTATTCTTAACATCGTTGTCCAGATAATCTTCTGTAAGATATTCATGTATTCCAGGTTTAAACATTGTATTGTTCCTGGAAATATCATAAACAACAGATTCATCCATATGATCAAGAATTTCACTTTCTACATGTCCATATGGTAAAGCCGCAAAAGAATCAAAGATGGTTAATAATCCAGCATCATGTACTGAAGCCGTAGCGGCGGCTGTGAAGAAAAGTAATTTTATAACTTTTAATCGTGATAGGTCGTTATTCGCCCATTGACCATTTTTCTCCGAGTACCATTCCGTTAATTGGTAAACCACATAATCAAATGCAGCCAGTTTTGTGTGTAAACTCATGAGCTAAGGCTTTTGTGGAATTACATAGTAAATTAACATATAAACCAATGGATTGCGAGTTAAAGTTATAAACAATTGAGTTTATTTATTAACAACTCTGTATATAGAGTTAAAATTATGATTTTGGCACCTGATCCGTTCTCAATGGAGGCATCCTGGCCAAATTGACTGATACAGGAACTTTTTATTGTCTCTAGCCAATTGGGAAGGAATGGAAGACCATATTTATCATACTTTAAGTGCCAATTTCTTGATTAAATTCACATAAATGGCATTAAACTATGTAGAGTTAAATATGGTCCCTGAAAAAATCACTTTTCATATGGAATAAGTTGATTCCGGCATCTTATAAGAAATATCTCTATGTACCTTAATCTCAATAATATACTTATTATCCCGCTTTCGCTATTGTTTATTGGTTGTTCCACTAATACAAGAAAACTGTCACCTCAGGAAATAACATGTCAGGATGAAACGAAAAAGGCACAAGCTGATATAAAAAATGGGAAAATTGTTTACTGTAATTATACAAATCCGAAGTTTCAGCCATTAAGGTATATAGATGAAATGTCTGAGCTATTGCTAAAACAACACATAGTGATACAAGATTTTAGAAATTATAACCAAAGCAGCAAATGCTATTGTGAGTCAATGGAAGATGAAATAAAAAGGCATTTTGGAGGTGATTTTATTACTTCGGTAAAACGTATGTCGGATAGTATTTTTCTTGTAAAACATATTAATGATACAATTGAGCCAGAGGACTGCGATACCAGACCGGCTTACCCGGGAAGTACTAAAAATTTCGATGAGAGCGATTTATTCCAATCTCGCTTTGATTCACTGGTGAAGTATCCCAAAGGATACAAGAACAGAATTGAAACTGCTTCCAGAGATTTAATGTATGTCAAATTTGTGGTAAAAAAAACGGGGGAGATAGTAATTACTGGATTTATATCAGTCATCAGGAATACAAATAATAAACAATTTAAGAAGTATTTGGAAAACCAGATCCGTAATACTCTTCCTCTCAATGGATGGAAATCTGCTACTATATTAGGTCAGCCTGTAAATTGTAATATGGGTATATCAATCGAACTTAAGTAATATCCCGACTATAATCTGTAACTGAAATTATTCTTTCTCAAGTGCAACGTTGACAAATAATCATCAAGTATATAGCCCGCCAAGGCGGGCTATATACTTGGTGAAAACAATCCAAATATCCTCAATACTTAAAATTCTGCTCAAATGTATTCGAAGCATCCATTGCTGATTGCGGAATCGGATAAATCCTCCGGTAAGGTTCTGATGCTACTACCTTCGCGGTACCAGTAGCCTCAAATTTCCCAAAACGGATCATTTGTTTCCTTCTGTACATTTCCCAATAAGTCTCGTAACCTATCTCATTGTACAGTGATTGCTCATCCAGTGTAGTAATAGCTGTTCCCGGAGCGTTGCTATAAAGTGCTTCACGGGTTCTGGTTGTCCGTAGCTTGTTAATATCTGCCATCGCCAGATCTGTCTGACCTTTACGGAAATATGCTTCAGCACGTAAGCAATAAATAACACCTAAACGATATAGCGGGATATCCACATTACTGGTGCTATTACTCCCCTTTTCAGGATCGAATTCGAACTTGAAAACACGCACGCCACGATTGATTTGTGCCTGTGTGAAAACAGCCTGTGCAGGATTATCAAAATTAAGTTCAGGAGTAAAATCCATCAGCTGAGAGGTATTCTTTTCACAATAGAGCATTGATACTTTGATACGGTTATCTGCTGTCATCTCGAAAGTACCGTTTAGCAGTTTAGGTCCATACTGCTGTCCTGCCAGGAGGCCACGGTTGAAGTGGAACCAGGGCACAGTGCTGGCAACTACAATGCTCGTAGCTGGCACGCTTACATCTGTACCATCGTTCATGAACCAGGTGCCATCTGCATACTGATAATGTCTGGAAAAACGAGGATCATCGTGTTTTCCATCCCAGGTAGCATAAAATTCAGGAGAAGTACATACAGCGTTGGTACCCCTGTTAAGCGGAGAAGGTTTCTGATTCCTTTCCATAGTCATGTAAGCAAAATCGTTATCGCTGTTTCTCAGGGTATTAACGTCTTGCGATACTACGAAAATCAGTTCTGGTCTGCCGGCATTGTCTATATCGAAGTTCCTGAAATAATTACTTTCCAGAGAGAACTGCGAATTGTCTATGAGCAGGGAAGTATAATAGATCACCTTATCCATATCAGTGCCATTATTGTCAACTGCAGCTTCTAAGAAGTTGAAGCCGGTAGTAGCATAACGATCTTTAAACACTGCACGGTTCAGGTACATATCGGCCAACAAGGCATATGCAGCCTGTTTGGTGAATCTTCCGTTATGTGTATTCTGTTCTTTCAGGTTAGCCAGGTCTGGCAGTATTGCTTCTACTTCTTTGATCAGACCATTGATAGCAGTATCTGCCTTTTTAACTTCCACCAGAGCATTTGCAACGAAAGGATTCCGGTATGGAGCCTGTCCAAAAAGATCCAGTGTATGGTAAGTGTAAAATGCCAGCAACCCTCTTGCTTCTGCAAGGAACAGTGTTTTATTGGCAAAATTCTGCGCATTATTGATACTGCTGATAGCTGTCAGCGACTTGGTAATACCGCTGTTCAGGTTATTCCAGGTGTTGGTAACAACGGAGTTATCGGGTCCCCAGGTAAACTCGTGAACGGCACGCCAAACACCACCATCGCCCCAGTCACTACCACGTTGAGGCAGTAACGCTTCATCCGTTGAATATTCCTGTAATCCGAACACGTTACCATGATCTACAAAAGTAGCATCTCCCATTTGTCCGTATGCTGCAGCAATTGCATTCTCCGGATTTGAATTGTTAGAGCCTAATACCTCGTCAATCACTTTCTCGTGCAGGTCTGTACATCCTACCATTGCCACAGTAAGGAAGATACCCGCTAATTTATGTAGTTGTAATGATTTCATATTTCTTAAAATTTAACCGTTGCACCTAAAAGGAATGTTTTTGCAGCCGGATAGGTAGTATAATCGATACCGAGCGACTGGTTGCCACCCGAGTTCTTCGTTGTATTAACCAATGGATCATACCCGGAATAACCAGTGATTGTCATCAGGTTCTGGGCACTCACGTACAGGTTAAACGATTTCAGCCATTTAAGTCTGTCGAATGCAAAAGTATATCCGAAACGGATATTGTTTAAACGAACGAAATCTGATTTTTCCAGGTATAAAGACGACAGCTGCACTGGATTGGTAGTGCTGGCTTTCGCTTCATAATATTTCCTCAGTACGTTACGGTCAGATGCCAGACTGTTGATGTTCAGATCTAATGCTGTATTGTTAACCAGGTATCCGCCTGTTTGTCCGATGAAGGAAAACGAAAAGTCAAATTTCCTATAACGCAACTGGCTGTTCAAACCAAAGTTGAAATTAGGGATAGCACCTTCAAAAATCTGCCTGTCGCTTGCATTGATAACGCCATCGGCTTTTTTGTCCTCAAAAATATCCTTGCCATCCTTATCATAACCCAGGTGTTTCAACATGAAGAAAGAACCTGCCTCATAGCCATTCTTATAGATGTTGGCATTAACACCGGAAAGACCAGGACCGGATATACTACCGGAGTAAAGCTCAGAAACCGGAAGGTCTTTGATCTTGTTGGATAATGTAGATCCGTTCACATCCAATGACCAGCTGAAATCTTTTGTATGGATCAGTTGTGATCCTAACATGATTTCAAATCCTTTGTTTACGATCTGGGCATCTACGTTCTTCCATATAGTGGTAGTAGGACTTAGTGGACCAGAAGGAATATTCAGGATAGGATTTTTAGTGGTCTTGTTATAATATTCCAGTGAACCGTATACTTTGTTTTTCCAAAAACCGAAATCCACACCTATGTTATACTGTTCTACCAACTCCCATTTCAGATCAGGATTAGCAGTACGGTTTACGGTAGTACCATTCACCAGATTGAGATTGTCATACAGGTAATATCCTGCAGCTGTAGACAATGAGTAACTAGCCTGCGTGAGCTTGTTAGGCACTTCCTGGTTACCGGTCTGTCCCCAGCTGGCACGAAGTTTTAACTCCTCGATAGCGCTGATATCTTTCAGGAAGTTTTCACGCGATAATGCCCAGCCCAATGCTACGGATGGGAAGTATCCATACTTCTTATTTTCTCCGAAACGGGTAGAACCATCAGCACGGATAGAAGCTGTAAACATATAACGGCTGTCATAATTATAGTTGACACGTCCGAAATAAGATTGCAGTTCGTTTTCCTGCGCATAACCACTTGGGCTGGTAGATGTTCCTGAATAACCAGGATTGTATTCCGGATCCACCCCCTGTCCCTGCTTAGTGATACCAATCATGCCAAAAGTAGTACCGGAGAACTTGAACTGCTGGTAGGAAAAACCACCCAGTACTTCAAACTGATGTTTATTGATAGCAAGATTATATGTCAGATAATGTTCCAGTAAAGTAGTTAAGGATGACAGGTTATTCTGTGCATAAGCACCTGTTGGCTGTCTGTCTGTAACGTTCGGATAGATAGTGCTATTACGCTCTGAAGTGGATTTATCAACACCATAATTGAAACGGTAGTTTAATCCGGGCAATATTCTGAATGAGGCTTCGATATTTCCCAATACGCGGAACGTATTCGTTTTGTCATCATAAATGCTCAACAGGTAAGCAGGGTTATAATGAGCATTCATATTGAAATTCGTATATCCGCCGGTTGAATCACGCAAAGAACGTGTAGGATTGGCCATCAGGGCATGTATAATAAGCTGACCATCCGAACCCGCCGTATTACCATTAGGGATAGCTGTTTCATTAATGTCGCTGGCTGTCAGATTCATCTTAACGGTCAGACGTTTATCATCAAAAAATGACTCCTCAGCATTCAGCCTCGCAGTAGTTCTTTTGAAGCTGCTTTTCTCAACAATTCCATCCTGATCCATACGGGAAAGAGATGCCAGGTAACTGCCGGTAGCAGAAGATTTCGCAAACGACAGATTGTGATTCTGAACAAAACCATTGCGGTAAATCACGTCCTGCCAATCGGTATTACCGCCATGATCGTAAGCCGGATTTACCAGTGCTTTCCGATATTCATCAGCATTCAGTACGTCCAGTTTTTTTATCACTTTAGAAGTACCTAAATACGCATCGTAGGTCAAACTAGCAGCACCCTTGCCTCCACGTTTGGTAGTGATCAGTACCACACCGTTAGAACCTCTGGCACCATAAATAGACGCTGCAGAGGCATCTTTTAAAATGGTGATGGTTTCAATATCACTGGTGTTCAGGAAGTTCAATGGATTTTTAGGCTCAGAACTACCTAATCCGAAATCCGGTCCACCAGCACTTACATTATCATTACTCAACGGCACACCATCTACAACGAATAATGGCGTACTACCGCTCCTGATAGATCCCACACCGCGAATGAAAACATCCACGCCGGCACCAGGTTCACCACTGGATTGTGCGAGGCGGACGCCCGCAACTTTCCCCTGAAGCATGTTATCAACAGAAATATTGACACCCTGCTTGATATTTTCGGCCTTCAATTGCGTCAATGCGCCTGTTACGTCAGCTTTGGTTTGGCTACCATAACCTACCACTACCACCTCTCCCAACTGGCTATTACTTATGGCCAGCGTTATGTTCAGAAATTTGGTACTGGCAGACACTTCCTGTGATGTGTAACCAATGGAAGAGATAACCAGTTTATCATCTTTGGCTACCTCAATGCTAAATTCACCGCGGTCGTTTGTCGTTGTTACCCGGTTGGAAGAAAGCGATTTCACGGAGGCACCTGGTATAGGAGTACCATCAGAGCCAACGACAACCCCCTTGATGGGTTCCTGCCGGGCTACCTGATCATAATTAAGATGATGTGCCGCATGGGCGATGGAAGGGCTTACGGCTGAAAGCCACACCGCTACCATTAAAAGAAATTGATTGTTCATAGTCAATCTGCTATTACGGTTGATGTTAAAAGAAATACTTAATCCTGACCTGTTGGCCATTATTTCAGATGTGTTGGATCATCATTGTGTAAAGTGGGTTGACAGGGAGTTTCCTGTACAAAATATACACTCTAAAGAAAAAGCAATGAAAATACCATAGGTAAAACACAATATGTTTTGTTGTGCGAAAAAGTTCTTATAGGTGATTTGTCCTTTTTTAAATAGGTTGCAATGTTAAGGCGCTTTTCAGAATTTGTTGTTAACTCAAAGTTATGTTTACTTTAAATAAATTTAGTGCATTGATTGATAACCTTTCACCCATACACGATGTGAGTTTTTCCAGACTACTCCATGGAATGTATAAATTGAAACTCAGGGATCATGGGTGTGTTGATTTATTTGGCAATTTATGTCAAAATTAGTATTATGGCAATTATTCTGCTGATAGCGGATATAATGATCCGATGCCGGCTTATCTAAATATCATTTGAACCTGATAAAGCATATTTTAAATTCTACAGAAAAACATGATTATGAAAAGATTTGTTCTAAAACCCAATGTTAGTTTTTCTTTGAAACAGCTTAGTTTCCGTATCTTTTTGTGCTTCTTTGTTTTTGTTGTCTCAACCAATAGCAAAGTTACGGCACAACAGGTGGCCTACAAGTTATCTGAGCTTGAATCCAAATCCTTATTTATTACAGAAAACAGAACGGTATCTTCACTACCTGATAAATATGCGGTCCGGGTTTCAGCAGCAGAAGGATCTGGCGTTGCCTGGATAAAGAATACTGAATTCTCTAAGGGAACTATTGAAGTAGATTTACGTGGTAAAGATATTAAACAAGGCAGTTTTTTAGGAATTGCTTTTCATGGCACATCGAAGAATGATTGTGAGGTAATCTATTTCAGGCCTTTCAATTTTGTTGCAAAAGACAGCCTTCCCAGAATGCATATGGTACAGTATGTTCTTGATACAACCTATGGATGGGAGCGTCTTAGAGATGAACATCCTGGTGTGTACGAAAATAAGGTTCTCTCCCCTCCTGCTCCAAATGACTGGTTTCATGTGAAGATTGAAGTGCAGAAAGAATTAATTAAAGTATATGTGAATAATTCACCCGAATCTTGCCTGGAGGTTAGATCTTTAAACAAGAAGAAAAGTGGAAAGATTGGTTTATGGGTTGGGAATTTTTCAGACGGTGATTTTGCCAATCTTGCAGTAAAAACCAATTAGAGCATTTTATTAATACCGATGAAAAATTGTCATCGCGATTCCACTTAATCCGAAATACCATAAATTAAAAAGCTACCAGGACTAATAAACCTGGTAGCTTTTAAAATGTTGATTAATCCAGATAACAAACCAAGACTGTTAAGAAAAAGGTAGCCAGCAAGTGGAAAAAAGTAACTGTAATCCGGGCTTTGGGGAAACGAAAAACGTGATACAACCCCCCAATTGAAATTGCATCACGTTTAGTGAGAAAGGTTACCCGAGGGAGAAGAATATTAAAAGAAAAAAATGGGTCGTACGTAGCTGTAGAAAATAATACTAAAAGTTAGTAGGAAGAGTGTAGCTGTTGTTAGGAACTGTCTTAACGTCGCGGTTGTTTTTAAGAGATACAGGTTGTTCAGCTACTTTGCATTTACAAACCACGCGTTTTTTGATCTGGAGTTTTTTGGTCGACATAGAGTTAGATTTAGGATTAATGATTATCTACACCTAAGTTTGTCTTTTATCAAAAAGAAACATAATTCTTTCGACCAAGCACATCTGTTATTCGACAAGATAGGTTTATACCCTATCATATTATAAATATTAGTAATTGTACCTTATGTATTAAAACAATTCTACAATATGTTTTTTCACATCTTCCCAATAGGTGGGGCCTATAGGGATCCTTTTTACCGTAGGTAGGATAATTTCTATATGCATGTCCTGAATATATTTAATAGCGCTTTTACGGACAATACAGGAGCGATTAACACGTAGAAAAAAGGGAGGGGGCAGCAATTCTTCTATTTTATTCATGGTCACGTTCAAAATAACTTTCCCGGTTGGCAACTGTAATTCCATATAATCTTTTAACGCCTGTACCAGGATAATATCTTCTATACATATCTGCACTCTCTTACGGCCTTCTCTGGCCCATACATAGTTTTTCGTTTCGTTATTTTTAGGGGTATTGACGGAAGGATGTTGTATTTGCTTCAATTTAAAAAGTTCATTTGCCTTAGTAACCGCTTTGAGGAAGCGTTCAAATGCAACAGGTTTAAGCAGATAATCTACCACATCCAATTCATAACTTTCCAGGGCATATTCATGAAAAGCAGTTGTAAATATAACCAGGATGTTTTTTTGACGAAGAATACGCAACATTTCCAATCCTGTCATTTCCGGCATTTGTATATCCAGAAAAATTAAATCAGGCTGCAATTCCTGTATCGATTCCAATGCAATTATAGCATTGTCACAAATACCTACAATGTTTAAATAGCTTACTTTCCTGGATAAATTCTCCAGTATTTGCTGGGCTATGGGTTCATCATCAACAATCAGAATTTTCATCGTAAAAGGGTATAGTATAGGTTATAGCTTTAGTATCAGCGATACTTCATAAACATCGTCTGTTTCTTTTATGTCCAGGCTGTAGCGCGTTTGATATTCCAGCTCCAGTCGGCGTCGTACATTTTTAAGTCCCAGACCACCGGTTGATTCATTATTCTTTTTGCCAGTGGCAGTAACAGGATTATTGTTTGCACAATGGAAAGTTAAAAGGCCCTCTTTCTCAGTCATAGACAGCTTTATCCATGCGTTCTTAATAGTAGCATTTACCCCATGCTTAAAAGCATTCTCAATAAAGTTAATTAAAATTAAGGGTTTAATAATTTTTTCTTTGTTTTCAATCTGCCCAAAATCATATTCAATTTGCACCCGGCTTTCTTTATACCGCATTTTTTCAAGAAGCAGGTAATTACTCAAAAACTCAATCTCTTCTTTAAGTGTAATATGCTCTTTTTCAGAATCATACAGAGAAAAACGCAGCAAATTTGACAATTGAATTACCACTTTGCTCGCTTCCTCATTATGAATAATCAACCCGTATATGCTGTTTAAAGTATTGAATAAAAAATGCGGCTGTATCTGCGCACGCAGAAAGCTTATTTCCATGGAATTTTTTTCCTGGGCAATGGCTAATTTTTCCAGGGAGCTTTCATGGAAATCTTTAACTATTTTTATAATTATCCCAAAGGTGTTAAACCATATTATTAAGGAAAGTACCCACAGGAGCAATTCACCATCGAAAGGTTTCCCGAAACTATTTACCGTATATTTCTGGTACAACCTGGTAATAACTTCATTTTCAGGATACAGATTTCGCAACAGGTTCAAAGAACTGGTTGTTATCAATAATGACAATAAGTATATAGCCAGGATATCCGGTATAATTAAGGCCCATCTCTTTTTCCTTATATGCTGAAAAACAAAATGGCATACAAAGTAATGAATCAGGATAGCATTGAATAGTACACTAGACGAAAAGAGTACATTTTCAGCAATAAAAACACTTGCCTTGAAAGAGTATGATGTAATAGCCATGATAAAAAACAACATTATCACCCAATACAAAATATGCAACAAATGCTTCGTTGATTGATTCGGATATACAGAAAACTCGTTACTTCGCTCCATTTTTCTGATGTACTATTTGATTATAATACTTTCCACAAAAATAATATGCCATATATTCCATAAAACGCTGTTCGGTAGTAAACCACCTGTTCATGCTCATATGTATGTAACTCGAAATATTGTCTAAAGACAATGCCATACTCTTTAACTTAACGGCCCTTTCAGCAAAGACCTCATTAAATCGCTCTCCACTTAAAAAATCTGCAATCGGCTTTCTCCATTCCTGGTATTCTGCATTCAACTGCCGTTTTACATCACGTCCAAATTCACTGGCAAAAGCATCAGACATCTCAGTACAGAAAGTAATTCTTTCCCGTAACGACATTCCATACAAAGATAGCCAGTTATCCATATTTTTAATAGAAGTTAAAAACCTTATCTGCTGATCATCTTCAAAGTCTTCCTCCTCCACGCAGGTAAGAAACAAAAGACTATCATGAAAAAAAACCTCTTCTGTTGGTAACATATAGCCCTCACCGTATCTTTCTATTTCTCTCTGGTAAGTATCCTGCTGTACCTTCCAAACCAGCCTGTTTTCTAAATACGGATGCAATATATTATAAATGTACTTTATAGCAGCAGAATACTGCTCCCCTCCTGCATTATCAACTAAATGTAACCGGAACCTGATATGGTAATGCGGATCGGTATAACGAATGAAAAAAGCCTGATTGATAACCTCCTCCTTCAACAGAAAATCGATAACAGGTTTTATCACCTTTAATAAAATTTTATCCGACGCCTTCGCTCCACAGAATATTTTAAAATACACCCACTCGCTGCCAGGTTCAAAAGCACGCTGAATTCTGCCCTTCCCCTCTTTTACAAATGAATGTATATTCACTGGCTTTTGCTTAGCTAAGGGAAGTATGAACTGCTGAACAAAAGGTTCGCCATGACCAGGTGTGCTATTATCAAATAACCATTCCACCAGTTTTACCGTAGTACATCCCCGCATCTCTTTTAGCAGTACCTGCAAATAAGTATCATTCTCTGTGTCTATGAATAGTTCATTATCGCCTTCGCAAAAACATACCAGTTTTGCCACTTCCCACCTGGATAAAAAAAGCCTGAGTGCTGCCAGTTGATCATCAACCTGCATAATATCCTGTATATCAGATTCCCGCAGAAACCACGTAGCACGATGTAAAATGAAATGTTTATAACTGATACGAGGTAAAAAACGCTTATGCTGAGCCAGCGATCCCCAATTAATTTCAAACCCCGACCTCCCCTGATGCTGCAGTGCTGCTAAAAATTTATATACAGCAATGGAACTGTTTGCATAATTGTGGGCATTAGATAATCTTGGGATTATACGCTTTTCCCATTTGCGCGACCGGAGAATAATCTCATCCCGCTGAATAGAAACCATCATATCCTCAATAGTCAGCTGCCTTTCACCATCCACAGCACTGGCACCCAGGAATGGAATTTCATAGTGAAAAAGTTGTTCTCTTCTTGCAATATTACCTACCCTGCCTTCAGGAATATGTATGATCTCGGCAAAAGCTATGTGTTCATTTGCCTTCATTTCATCTTCGGCCAGCTCCCTACAAAAAGCACTCATCTCCTTTCCAAGATGTGCAAACCTGCCTAATAATATATTGGAATGTGCGCCACCTACATGCTGCAGCAACATATGCCCGGAAGGAAGGCAGGCACCCATTACAGTAAAATAATTGGCAAGCTGGCCTGATTTATCTTCCAGTTTCTCAAAATCTTTATCCTGTAGCTGAATCCCCTTTTTCAAGGTATCCCTATCCCAATATTCCATCCTATCCTGCAGCCAGGCATTACATTCACCGGTTCTTTTGCTTACTTTTTTTTTAGCAGGCAAATTCATTCTTTCCGCTAATGAATTATGCGCCACATTGCCAATATTGTCAGTAGCAGGAAACCCTATGCCAAATTCAGGATCTAATACCTCTGCCAATGAAACCTCCTGGGTTTCATATTTTTCAGTAAACTTTTTCTTGAACCGGTCCAGCTGTACTTCTACCGGAGAAACAGCATGAGAAAGTTTGCTTAATATGGAAATTGCTTTCCCCATTTCCTTTAAGCCCGACCTGGGGAACATAAATGGAGCAGGTACCGGTTGTTTCAGGTCGGCATGAAAAATATGGCGTTGCGCCACTTCAATATCCAGTTCCTTTAATACCTTTTCTAAATGGTTGATATCATCGACCGGTAAAACGCCAAGGGGGAGGTTCTCAAATTTGCGTAGTATCTTTTGAATTTCTTCGAATAAATCAAGAAAAATCGTGGCCGCTGCAACAGGCAGTTTCGCTAACCTTTCCAGCACGCACCGGATGTTATCTGCCTCATTTTCAATAGTCAATCCCAACTGCAATTCACTAACCAATAGCTGTGTTTCAATAAGTTCTCCTGCAAAAACTTCAAACTCTTCATAGGTGTTATCCTCATCAAGCATAGCGTACATATCGGCAATAGTAAGCGCTTTATTTTGCCGTATCAGTGCTATAAGCCTTTCCAGCAAGTCCGTTTGGTCAATAGAACTGATCTGATACTGACATTTGCCTTCTTCTATAATGGCCTCTATAAAACGGTACTGACCAGCGATATGATATAAAGAGTCATTTACCTGGTAACGAAGGTGAACCCATAAGGCAGGATGTTGCTCCACTTTTTTTATGATCTGCTGAAGCAGCCCCATATCAATGCGCACCTTTCGTTTGCTGGTCTTATCGGCCAGCTCTTCGCGACTATCTATACCGGCTAAAGCGCATCCTGCATAAATACCATAAGGGGTAGACCGGGTACTTGCACGAATAGCATACTTTTTTAAAGTATGCATTAGTTTATGTTGCCTCGATGTATCAACATTTCCATTTTTAAATTCCAGCACCGTTTCACGAAGTTGTGGAGAACTCCAGTAAAGTCCTTCAACAAATACAGGATCTCCCAGCATGCTAAAAACAACCTTATCAAGATCGAGAGTTCTGTTCTGCTGATCAAATAAACGCTGATAGGAATATAGGGGTGTTCGAACAACAACCTTACCGTAGTCTTTAAAGGATCCTTCCTGCATATTATTTGTTAAGTACTGGGTTGCAGATAATATATACAATAGAAATGGGCTACCAACAACCAATATATGCAAAAAATAGAATTTCTCAAAACAGGATTCTACCCGGGATCAATTAAACATACTCCCAAATATTCTTTGAAAAATACTTCTGTCACTTAACACTATCTCAGCACTCCCTTCCATCACCGGCAATATGGGTATTTCCTTTTTTTGCGAGGTAATTATCTTTTTCTGATTCAGCTCAACATAAGCCAGATGATCGCCATCCATTTGTACGGGGAGAATGGAAGAAATAGTTCCCTCCAAAAATCCATATTCATTACTTGGAAAGTCCGACAGTTCAATCTTAACCGACTGACCTACCCTTACGTTTCCGGCACGCTTGCTTTTATACCTTACTTTTATTTCGGCCCTGGATGATTTAGGAACTACCCATATAATCTGATCTAATGTATTCTTTTGATCTATACCCTTAGCTATATAAATTTTACCCTCCATAGGGGTAATGGTATAATAACTTTTCCCTTCCTTTGGGTCATATCGCGTTAGCAATGTATCGCCAGGCACAACCTCATCTCCATCTTTCACAAAGTAATTAAATTTGAAATTAGCATTTTCATCAGTTCTTCTTACGGTTACTTTCCCCGGCTGATGTTCGCCCTGCATCAGCACCGTTCCATTAAGTGTATCAGGGAAACGAATTAAGTTAGCAATCAGTAAACCTAATATACCTACGGCAAATAAAACAGTTATCCCCCAACGGATGATCCATGTAGGAATATTTCCCACCACTTCCTCCATTTCATTACTCCTGATTTCTAAAGATTGGTTATTCTCTGGCATATCTTTATTATTTATGCAACATCCAATTCTAATTGATTTTTAACCAATTCGAAATAATACCCTTTACTTCTTGTCAATTCGCTATGATGACCTTCTTCTACCACCTCTCCATCTTTCATCACAATAATCTGATCAGCATTTTTAACAGTACTTAACCTATGCGCAATCACCACTACCGTTCTTCCTTTATAAAACTGGTTCAGGTTTTGCATAATTACCTTTTCATTGTTCGCATCAAGTGCACTGGTGGCCTCATCGAAAAATAAATACTTCGCATCTTTATATACCGCCCTGGCTATAAATAAACGCTGTTTTTGTCCACCACTTAAACCAGACCCGGAATTGCCAATCCGCGTAGTGAACCCTAAAGGCAGTTTCGAAATAAAATCATGCATATTGGCAATTCTTACCGCTTCATAAAGTTTCTCTTCCTGAATTCTTTCTCCATCCACAGCAATATTTCTTGCAATGGAATCGGAAAAAACAAATCCATCCTGCATTACAGTTCCTACGTTGTTACGCCACAACTGAGCAGATATATCCTGAAGATTCACCTCATCAATTAAAATTTGCCCTTCGGAAGGTGGATAAAACTTCAATAATAACTTTAGCAAAGTGGTTTTCCCACTTCCGCTTGCTCCTACTATGGCAGTAACTTTTCCCCTGGGAATATGCATAGAAACATTCTTCAGCACAAGCGGACTTTTGGGTGCTCCATATCTAAAAGAAAGATTAGAAATAGTAATTCCATCGCCACTATTTTTCCGGATGCTTTTTGTAAAAAGCTCATGGCTTAAATACAGCGAGTCCGAACTATTTGCAGGTTCCCTGGGCCATTTATTCTCATTATACCCGATAAGGTCTTCACTTGTTTCTTCTTCAGGCTTGCTGTGAATTTCATTAAGCCTGTCAAGGCTTATTTTTGCATCCTGAACGCTTTTTATAAATGAAATAATCTGGTCCAAAGGACTATTCATCTGACCCACTATGTAAGAAATACTAAGCATCACGCCAAGAGTAATCTGTTGCTCTATAACTAGTTTAGCTGCTAAATAGCTTATCACAATATTCTTAAGCTGCGTGAAAAAAGATGCACCTATCCCCTGGTATTGCTCTAATGCAAGGCTTTTAATATTCACCTTGAATAATTTAGCCTGAATGCGTTCCCACTCCCATCTTCTTGCTTTCTGGCTATTATAAAGTTTAATCTCCTGCATGCCTGTTATAATTTCAAACAAGCTGTTTTGATTTTCCCTGGACCTTTGAAAACGGTTATAATCAATATTCTTCCTTCTTTTCAGAAAAATAGAAATCCAAAAGATGGATAACGCACTTCCAATAGCAAAAACCAGTAATAATTTTGTATTGTAAAGGGATAAAACGAAAGAGAAAACAAAGAGATTAATGATAGAAAACAGCGTGCTAAGCGTTGATCCCGTTAGGAAAGACTCAATTCTTCTATGATCATTGATACGTTGTGTAATATCTCCCACATTTTTTGATTCAAAAAAATTAATGGGAAGTTTCATCAGCTTAATCAAAAAATTTGAAATAATACTGATGCTAATACGTGTGCTTATATGTAACAGAATCCAGTTCCTTATAAGATCTACCGCTATTCCGCCAAGAAAAAGCAGTAACTGAGAAAGCAGGATCAAATATATAAAGTTCATGTTCTTACGACTTACCCCAAAATCGACCAGGCTTTGCGTAAGAAACGGGAAACACATACTGATAAGACTGGCCAGAAGCATTCCCAGAATCAGCTGAGCAAAATAACGTTTATAGGGCCTTAAATAGCCCATGAGGAAACCGAATCCGCTTTTTACAGTTTGTACCTCTTCTGCGTTTCTATAAAACTCGGGAGTAGGTTCCATCAATAAGGCAATCCCCTTCTTGTCGGCCGAACTAATCCAGCACTTTTCAAACACATCCCTTTCCACCCTTACCAGATTATGGCCGGGATCTGCAATGATAATCCGTTCTACAGGGCGAAAAAAACTTTTCTTCTCTACCCCATACAGTACCACATAATGTTCCTGGTTCCAGTGCAACACACATGGAAGAGGAATCTGCTGGGTTAGCTGATCATAAGTCAATTTCGCAGACAATGTTTTGAATCCAATTTTCTCTGCTGCCTCACTTAATCCCAATAAACTAACGCCATTCTTAGTAATATATGAATTTGCCCTCAGGTAATCCAGTGAATACTCTTCCCCGTAGTAGGCAGCAATCATACGCAAACAGGTTGGACCACAATCCATGTAGTCCAACTGTTTATAAAATTTGTATTTTTTACTAAACAAAGCCATTGCATTGGAGTTTAAAAAATCAGTTGCCGCATTCAGCCATTCATTACTCCCCTATTTGAGTAGGCCAGTGCGTATCTACAGTGGTATCATCATCTGTTTTCCCTCCCGAAACATCAGTACCATCAATCTCCTCTATATTATCTTCACCTTCGCCTTTAATAATTCCAAAGGACTTCAGTTTATCAACATCCACGATGCTGTTCTTTTTGTCTTTTGGTTTCTCTTTTTTGTTCTTTTTTTTCTGTGACATGACAAGTTATTTAGTTTGATTAATATCGATCAACAAATCGGTAGTTTTGAATGAATAATTAGTAGAATCATCCTGTTCATAAATAGGAGGTTTATATTCCTTAAACCCGCCATACAATGCATCTGACTCTTCTTTTTTTATCTCAAAATCCTTGCATTGCTCCAATCCAGGATTGATATTTTTAGTAAATAAATCTTTTAGCTTCTTCATTTTAACAGATTTATAGGGTTAAATATTACACCCAATCAATAGAATAACTTAATAACTTTTTCAGTATTAGGAAACATATCCTTTGACGTTTGTAAAAAATGATTGGCCGCATTAATATAGTGGCTACGGTCTTGAAGATCTATGCCTGAGAATACAATCAAAAAGTTTTTAAGTGTATGTTCTCTTTCATTACGCACACTGAAATACTGAATGATCTCTTTTAAGAAAACAATTAAAGATTTCAAATAGAGCGCTACATTGTTCTTCATTTTAGCCAGCACACCTAATAATTCAAACAGAACCTGGTAAGTCATAGCACACCTCATTTGCGACTCTTCTTCCGGTACAGGATGCGCTATCTTATCCAGGTATTTTACTCCGGCCGGTTCTTTGGTTAAAAGAAACCATATCAGCCGGTAGCTCAACTGAATGCCATCTTTTAGCTTTGATTCAGCAAAAAAGATTCTGGCGATGTTATGATATTGCTGAATCTGAATAAATACCAGGAAATTATATCCCCTTGATATCTTCAAACCTTCATTCGTAATGATTGACTTATAAGTAAGCAGCCGGGCAAGTGACATGCGTTTTAACTTATAGTACAGATAGGCTTTTTTGGGATACAAAGTATCTAACAAAACAGCGTTCAGATCTGATCCTTTCTTTTCATTTTCAAGTTTTTTCTCTCCATCTTCAAAAACCCTGACACTCTCCTCTATTTCCTTGCTCTTTGCCAGGTTTAAAGCATTCTGAAAAACTGATTCATAGTAATCATATTTTAATAATTCATCTCCGCATGCCACCTTTGCCAGAATTTCTCTGGAATATATACTGGAAAAAAAGTCCTCATTGGCAATACTATTAGCGGCTGTATTCATTACTATTATTTTAATCAACTATAGTCATCAGTTTTTTAACTATTATTTCTTTCTTTTTATTCTCATCAAAATTATACACGCAATAATCTTTCCCTTCATTTTCAATAGCGTGTTGTGAGCAACCTCCATTACACAATGGCAGAATAGGGCATTCCAGGCAGGGTTTGTTTTTGAATTTAATATCCATCCTGGTATGGAATTTTGAATTCCATTCGATCTTACCCTCATCATTCAGTACCCCTTCCTTAGAATCGGGTGAAAAGTTTCGTGCTGTACACTTATATACGTCACCATTATAATTAATTGTTGCGTGATTTATTTTATCCGCATAACAGGAGTGCCTTACACTATCCGGAATGGCGCCCTCTTCCGACCGGAATCCAATATCTCTAACTAACCTGATCAGGAATCTTACCCTATCAGACATTACTTTATCCTCACTCACCTGCCATACTTTGTGAAATGATATGGTGGCAAAATGTCTTTTTTCATTAGAAATAGCGCACAGATCGTCAAAAACATTTTCAAAATCGCCCATATTAATACTGGTATAATTCACTCTTATACCCACACGAAAATCGTTCTCGCACAACTTCACGATATTATTTATAATAGTATCGTACGATCCCCTCGTAGCACTAACAAACCTTACGGTATCATGTGTTTCTTTATTCCCGTCCAGCGTAATCTGCAGACCGGTAACTGTATATTTCTTCAATGATTCAATAATCTCATCGGTAAGCAGAAAGGCGTTGGTAGTAAAATGGCAATCAAGATAAATATTATGAATGGCACAGAAGTCTTCTGCAAAATCCATGATAGGTTCAATAACATCACGATAATACATTAGTGGCTCTCCACCAAACCATGAAATATGAAAGGATTTAAGATTGGGGTTAGATTCAATCACATTTGCAATTAAAGAACAGGTTTTATTAACTGTTTCCTTATTCATCTTCGACCCTTTCACGTGCGATTCGTAACAATACCAGCATTTAAAATTACAGTTCATGGTAGGGTTTACCACCAATTCAAAATGTGTATCGTTCTTATCTACTTTAGCACTTAACTGTTTTACTTTTTCCACCTCATCCACCTCATCATCTACAAAAAATCCATTTTTACAAAGAGAACTATACAATGTTGGATGATACTCTGAAAGCTCTTTTATATTCTCCGGCGTTCTGATAGAGTCAAGAATGTCAGAAATGGTTGGATCTATGCCAATGAATTTATTGCTAAATGCATTATAGATATAATTTTTGTTTTCATAAACCACACTGGTATTAAACTGACTTTTCTTCATAATACAAACATTTAAGTATAATAAAAAACAAAACAAGATTATCAGTAGCCGAACAAATAGTAGATCGTAGCTTAAAATGAATAGCCTATCTTTTCTTAATCTGACAGGCTATTCATTCATTAAGTGTAAGGAATGCCTTCCAGAAACCTATCCTAACATTTTTACTCCATACATGCCTATCTTATGCAGACTCGACAGGCGTAGAAGTACAATGGCATTTAGAGAAATTAATTTCAATTGCTTCATCAAGGCTTTCGGCACCCAAAGCATCTGAAAAACCTCCAGCTAACTTGCCGGCTTCAGTTTCACTCAATTTTTCAAAATCAAGAGATTTAGCAGCTTTCTCAATAGCTGATTTTTTGTCTGTGGACATAGCTTTAAATTTGAAATTTGAGCCTACTCTTTATAATGGTTTTCGGCATCCCCATATTGTAACAAACAAATATTTTAGTTTAGCCTGCTTTTTTCTTCAGCATTGCTACTTCCTGTCTCTTTTTAATTAAAGACATTTCCCGGGTTAAAACTGCTATGCCTATGCTGTAGTAGGCGTAGAAGTACAATGACATTTGGAAAAGTTAATTGTAATTCCACCATCATCGGCGCTTTCGTCATTAAGAGCATCTGAAAAACCTCCTGCTAACTGGCCTGCTTCATTTTCACTCAATTTTTCAAACTCAAGAGATTTAGCAGCTTTCTCAATAGGTGAATTTTTTTCTGTAGACATAGCTTTAAATTTGAAATTTGAGCCTACTCTTTATAATGGTTTTCGGCATCCCCATATTGTTAAAAGAAATATTTAGTTTGTAGTAGGCGTATAAGGGCAATTACATTTAGACATGTTCAGAATAATCCCACCATCATCGGCGCTTTGGACTTCCGTTGCATCTGAAAAACCTCCTGTTAGCTTACCTTCTTCATTTTCATTCAATTTTTCAAAATCAAGATCTTTAGCAGTTTTCTTATTAGCTGACTTTTTTTCTGTGGACATAGTTTAAAATTTGAAAGTGTTCAACAAACATTTTATTTCAACCTGCTTTTCTCTTCAGCATTACTACTTTTTGTTTCTTTCGACTTAAAGGATTTTCCCAGATTAAAACTGTACACCAACGAAAGTGAAAAAACGCGGCTTTGTTCTTTCTGTCTTATCCTGATAACAGATTCATTATAATAGCTGGTTGCCTTAAAATTATTGGTATAAAAAATATCGCTTATTGATGCCTTTGCAGTGAGTTTATTCTTCATCAGTTTCTTCTGTATACCCAAATCAACACTTGCGATACGTCCGGTAACAATATTACCTGTAACAACCTTCGGCGTATAAAGCCCGTTCAGATTTATACCAAATCCATTAGTCAGACTAATATCCTGTTCGGTTTGCAGTACAAATGATCCTTCTTTAATAGAAAACTCAGGTGCAATAGATTCTGTATAGGTTAGCAATAGATTATTACTGGTATTCCACCATTCAGTTATTTTAACAGGAATGCTGAATGTGCCGGTATATACAGTATTACTGCCTGTATTTTTGCGCAATATTGTCATTTGCTTGAGAGCAGGATCGTTCTCAATTACCTGGTTAATAACATCTTTTGTATGAGAATAGCTTAAGCCAATATAATACTGACTTTTAAAAATATAGCCCAGCTCAACAGAATTGGTGAATTGTGGATTCAAAAAGGGATTACCCGTTTGTATGGTGTAATTATCAATAAAATATTTATATGGATTTAACTCAAAGTAGGAAGGACGCTTAATTCGTCTATTATAAGAAAGAGTAAGAGAATTGCTTTCGTCCTTATTAAGATTCTTCTTTAAAAAGATTGACGGGAAAAGGTTAAAATAATTCCGTGCTATAACGGTATCCTGCTCACCACCCGCTAAGGTGCCGGCAATATCACTGTTTTCACCCCGTAGTCCCAGTTTATATTCTACACCCGCCACGGTTCCATTAAAATTAACAAAGCCCGCATATATCTTCTCACTGTATTTATAATTAAATCCAAGACCGGGTATCTTGCCCCATTCACCGTTATTGTAATTCTGATAGGAATTCTCATTATTAATATCAGTAACGGTAGCTTTTCCTCCGAAAGACAGTCCCATTCCCCCTTTAAACATCTTGTTATACTTCACATCTGCCGTAAATATTTTTGCAATACTGGGATACAGAAAATTAAAAACAGTGTCTTCAATTACGGTATTATTGAAATCAAATGTTTTGCTATAGGTTCCACTCACCCCTTTTCTATCATTATAGGTATAATCCGAAACAAGGGTAAATTTAGAGCCTAAAGAATCTGTAGTGATACCATAATTCAGGCCTATATTGGAAAACTTCGTTTTTGTATAAGAAGGGAATATCCCATCGGAAAGGGTATTATTCTGATGAAGCGGATAATCTATATTTGTTACTGAATGACTGGTATCTTTATATGACCCAAACTGGCCGGTATAATCAATAGCAATGTATTGCTTATTACTAATATCGTAGGTGGCACCCAGTTTCACATTATTCGAATTTCGCAACCCGGTTGAAGATGTAGCAGAATGATACTGTCCATTATCAGTAAAGCTCCTCTCCTGGGTAATATCCTGAAAATTTTTCTCCCATCCGTAGGAATAACTTCCACTTAACCCTACTTTCTTCTTTCTGTAGTTTAGACTCAGATAAGGCCGATAGGCGGGGTATTTTCCTATTCCAATAGAATAATCTGCACCTACATAACCATTCAGGCCACTATTCAGATTTTTCTTCAGCACGATATTAATAATACCACCACTACCTTCTGCATCATATTCTGCCGGAGGATGAGCTATAATTTCTATGGATTTAATATCATTTGATTTTAAATTGGCCAGGTAGTTCTTTAAATCATCTCCCTTGAGATTAAGCATTCTTCCATTAACCATTACACGGGTTCCCCATACTCCATTAATAGAGATATTGCCGTTATTTATGAAGACTCCGGGAGCCAAACGGAATAAGTCGATAGAAGATTTTCCTGTTGCAATGGCATTATCCTGCACATTCATTACAACACGATCTATCTTTCTCGTTACGAAGGGTTTACTGGCCGTTATTGTTACTTCGCGTAACTGTTTCTCGCTTTTCTTCAAAACAATTACTTCCGAATCCAGTGAAGTTTGTAGCTGTATTTCCTTTGAAAAATCTACGTAAGATGTATGCCTGATTTTCATTACATACCTGCCCACACTATCAATCATTAATTTAAAACTGCCATCTTCAGAGGCAATTTTTTCTCCAATAACTAAAGAGCCTTTTAATATAACAACAGAGGCAAATGCAACCGGCTGCCCAGTTTCATCAATAACCCTTCCTGCAACAGAAACTGCCTGAGCGCTAGCCCCTATAGCAAAAACCATAAACACCAAATAAAAGACTATATTTTTCATCGAATAAAATTTGTAATGCCTATGCAGTCGAAGCAGTTATTCCTTTCTGAACTGAATTTCTAAAACATTCCCATGAATAGAAAACGACTTCGATGAGTATACACGATTTTTCGATGAAGAAGGGGTAACGGTTCGATGAAGCTTATTCCGGATGGGGTTAAATTCCTGGAGGGGAGCCAGTAATACAATATAAAAAGCTACCAGGACTAACAAACCTGGTAGCTTCTTTTAAAGTGCTGATATTACCATGCAGTGGTTATAGCGGTATCCTCAACACCTTCACCACCACCATCTTCATCGCCAGAAGGAACGGCCCTGTCGGCAACAATCGCATCTTCAAATCGAATAACTCCATCTGTGTTTACTATCGGTATTTTTACGATAGCTTTTCCTTTGGCATCAATACCGGCATATACCAAAGTTCTTTTGCCGCTTTCATCTAAAGCTGGGTAAATGATGATCCCTTCACAACCGGGTTGTGCCAGGATCTTGTCCATAATAGCTCTACCGATAACATGTCCATAGGCCTGTTCGGGGTAAGCATCAAAATAATCTTTTACTAATTTGGTACCTAGCTCGATACCTACATGCTCGCCTATTTGAGCAACGGGGATTTGGGTTTGGGTTTGCATATTTTGAAGGTTTCCCTAATTTAAAATAAAAAAACCGTATTTTTTGGGAGAAATAATAGGTTGTAAACTTGCACCCTATTACCAAAAGAAAACTTAATGATAAACAGGAATATATTTATCATTAAGTTGAAATGTATAGAAAAAAGGAGTTTTTGTGTGTTAATCTTTATTGTAGTAATTCTGACCGCACTTGTTATTTATTTTAATTCAGACAATAAAAATGTCCTATACTGCTTTTGAGGAGCCAATTGATTAATATTGTTGTTATAAAACTAATAGTTTATTCAAGCTTTAAACCCGATAAGATAGTTGGAATGTATAAACTAAATACCATATTGGTCATTCTGTTCTTCCTAAACGCCTGTGATGCTTTTAAAGGCAGTGAAAAAAGGATAATAAACATAGGAAAAATGATAATAAAGCTGGACACTTTAAATCCTAAAACCAGGGAAGTGGCCGATGTTGTTATACTTGGAGACCACCTGGTGCAGAAAGTGGCACTTATAAAAGCCCATGCAAAATCTTATCAGTTGAAAGTAAGAGAAGGCGATTTAAGATATCCGTATGGCGATAACCGAGCTGATTACATACTAACCATTCATACAGATTATCAGGATATTGATATAAGGCTAAGATATAACAACCGCAAAGATAAATATGACATTCTGGGTTGGATGACTGCAAATAAATGATATGTAGCTATGCATAAATAGGGCGGAAGAATCATCAGGACAGCTTTACCTTTGTTTTCACCCTTCTCCAAGATATTCGTCGAGATTCCGATAAAAAGCATCAATGTAGTATTGCTTTAATGGATTATCTGATCTAATCAATAAAGAAGAATAGTATCCCTGTCTGGCATGATGCTCCTTACAATCATGCTTTTCAATTTCGTTCTTAACTTCACGATGCCAACTTCCAAAAATAATTCTTCTCTGCCTAGCCAAATCTCCTTTTTGATCACAGAGGTATAACATTCCGATATCTGGATTTTTATCAAAAAAATCCTTTATAAAACCAACTATAGTCTCCTTAATCCTAGGATCCTTAATGTGAACGGTTTCAGGTACATTATAAAAGCCAAATGACAAAACTTTAACATCTTCACCAGCTTCATCGGTGAGATAATAACTGCTGAAATATAGCTTATAGACAATTTCTGTATCTGTGGTAAACTCGTATCCTTCTTTAGTTAAGGTTACTTCATACGGGGTGTACAAATTCTATATCTTTGAGAGAGGACAAAGGGATACCCTTAGCAATAGCTTTCTTGATCCGTTCCTTATCACGGATCATTTTAGCAAAAGGATTCTCCCTTTTGTTTTTTTTGCTATTTATAGGTTTTTTTTCTTTCATGACAATACAAATTTAAACACTTTTCCCCAAAAAAAATGTGTGAAAAAATATTTTTTATATTCTGTTTTCCAACAAAGGGAATTTAATTTTATGTGAAAAACAATTAGATATAAATTAATTTATTTAATATATTACCCCTACAGTGAATGAAGGTTCCAACTTCGCTGATTAGCAACAATACAGTCAACATCATTTACTCTGCCAGCGGTAGCTGGACCAATGACTATTGCCTGGGCAGAATTACCACCACCAATGGCAACCTGATGGCAAAAGCATCCTGAACGAAAGCCTCTACTCCTGCCTTTGCTAAATTCGGGAACATCAATAGCCCAGGTCATGCTTCGGGCTCATGGTATTTCGTTCAGCTTATAAAAGTCCTCCAGTATTCTGAATTTAATCTTCTCAGGATCAACCGGATTAGTATAGCCATATTCCTCAAATGTTGCTGCCCAAATATATGTTGGCTGGGTTATTACCCTTTGTAGAATTTGAGCAGATGCAGGGTAAGGAATGGCTTTTACTGCATCTGCCAGGGAAAACCATTTATAGGAAGAATCACTGAAGCTCCGCCCATTGGAATAAGCATCCATTTGCATGATAAAATATGGTCTTATAAATGTTCTGTATTTATTCGGAAAGATGTAGGTAAACATTCCGCCTAATCGGAAAGACTTGCAAGTAATCCCAATTTCTGTAGCCGTACGGCTCATATATTCTCTGAGAGATATTGGACCTTCTATAAATCCGATACTTGGCAATTCATAAGCTTTTCTATTATTGTCGAATGCTAGTAATATCTCTTGCTTGTTATTGGTAATAATAACTTTGGGAAACATTGGGCTGATACTGTCAGCTTTTGTTTGGGCAGCAGCATCATTAAACAATAAAAGAAACAAAAGGAAGGAGGTAATGTATTGCATGTTTAAGAATAATGTGATAATATAATAGTGATAAAATTTATTATGGCATCTCCCATCTACGTCCAAACACCACAGGGTTGACCCGGAAGTGCAACCAGAAAGCAGATTTACCAAAACTTAGGTACAAGGTAAATGATATACTTAATAATTGGATATGTGACCTGGGTATAAAAACAATTGAAGTTAGCGGAACCTTTTTAAACCGTAGAGATCAGATACTCAATAAAATAGCTTTTAAAAAATAAATACCCCTGAATAACTTTCATGCATATATTTTAAAATTGGAGATAGTAGATATACTTTCTTAGGCATTTCGCACGTTGATGTTAAATTAACAAATTTAACCATTATGAAACCACTGTTTATTGTAGCATCATGTGCAATAGTTCTCACATCCTGTTCGAAAAACCCGGAGCAACTCGAAAGCAATGCCTATTTATCCAAAGCAGCAGCCCTCGCAATCCAGGATTATTATGTAAGCCCTACTGGTAGTGACTCCAATGATGGTAAATCAGCGGCGAAAGCTTTTAAAACAATTCAAAAAGCAGCTAACCTTGCCAAACCAGGAACTACCGTACATCTGGCCGGAGGTGTTTACCAGCAACAACTGGAAATCAATGTTTCCGGAACAGCCGACCAGCCGATTACTTTCAGCGGCTCTCCCGATGCCGCAGCCTATATCCAACAGGGCGGTGCCAATAGTGCAATTGTAACGATCGAAAACCAGAGCCATATTCGCCTCTATGGCCTGAATGTTGGTAAGGTAACTAAAAAAGATGCCCAGGGTATCCTGATCTCTGCAACTTCAACAGGCAGTGTAACAGATATTGAGCTGAATCATGTAAACGTATCTGAAGTAGCATGGACTACTCAGCGTACTAAAACTCCCGGAAGCAATGATAATGCACAAGGTATTATCATCTACGGAGAAGGTAAGGCTCAGGCCAATGCAGTTAGCAACATCCGTATTGACAGCTGTAAAGTATTCGACAACATCACTGGCTTCAGCGAGGCTATTTCTCTCGATGGTAACATCGATGGTTTCCGCATCACCCATTGTGATGTGTATAACAACACCAACATTGGTATTGCATTAATTGGTAACTATGGTGTAAGCAGCACAGCATCTCTTGATCAGGCCCGCAATGGTGTTGTTAGTCTGAATAACTGCCATGATAACGTTTCTAACTATGCTACAAGTGCTGGTATCTATGTAGATGGCGCACGTGATATCAAGATTGAAAGGAACTGGTGTAAAGCTAACGGTTACGGTATCGAAGTAGGTGCCGAAGAAAATGGTTCTGCTTCCAATATCACCGTAGTTGCAAATGTACTGCTGGGAAACAAGGAAACTGGTCTGGCACTTGGAGGTTACAATTCAGGTACCAGCGGACAGGTACTAAACGCAACTATTATCAACAATACTTTTTACCGGAACAGTACAGACGCATCCTCCGGAGAAATTGCAATGACAAAAGCATCCAATTGCGTGATCTCGAATAATATATTCTATACCAATGCGAGATTGCTTTTCTATGTAGAATCTATCAGTCCTCAGCAGAACAACCGTTTTGACTATAACACATGGTTTACACCTACAGGTACTGTGACTGTACAATGGGCTGGTAAAAGCTATTCCAGCTTTACCGCTTATCAGTCAGGTGCTAAACAGGATGCACACTCCATTAATAAAGATCCTTTATTTGTAAATACAAGTGATTTCCATCTGCAAAGTAGCAGTCCTTCCCGTAATATAGCAAACATTAGTGTGATTACAGATGTTACACAGCTTGATAAAGACGGTCTGCCGTTGGTGAAGAATAATGTTAGCAGTATGGGTGCTTATCAACAATAATTAAGTCAGGTTTTTGACCATTTTTCTGCGCTAATGGAGACGGTGGTACTACCTGATACAGTTATTTTTTATGAGCATTGTGCATTCACTATAATATCAATTCTGCATATAGCAACCCACAGGTATTAGGAGTTTTACAATCTCTTATGTCTAACATTTTTGCTAGTTAATTTTAAAAAGAGGCTGTCTCAAAGTAATGAGCAGCCTCTTTTTATTTGGATACCTGAAGGAGACGTATAGTCATTTACGCGATTCTCAGGCCCTATTTTTATTTTTGATGCAACCCCTTTAAAATATTACAAGGCCGGCTTTAGCACAAGTACAACGGTTAGAAGAGATTTCGAAAGTAAAGCAACTGTTCTTCCTTTTCATTTTTTCTAAATTTATCCATTGCAAAATATAAGGTACCTAAAATCAATGTTTTGTCGGAATTCACCCCCTAAATTGTCGCGTTTACACAGTGTTAAATCTTGAAATGGGTGTCATCTTTGCATTGTCGATAAGTTCAAAATAATTTAAATAACGTTTTATGAAAAGAGTATTTAAAGGATCTAATGTATTCAAACCGGTATTAATAATTGCTATACTTTTTTTTACAGTATTTCAGTCTAACGGGCAACAGATTAAACCTGCCGACAGTGGCTACGTACCTGTTAATGGCATTAAAGTTTATTACGAAGTATATGGTGAGGGTAAACCTATCATTTTACTGCATGGTGCTTTTATGACCATTGAGATGAACTGGGGACAATTAATACCTGAATTGTCAAAAACAAGAAAAGTAATTGCCATTGAATTGCAGGGACATGGGCACACACAGTTTTCAGACAGAAAATTAAACTTTGCTACCCTGGCAAGTGATGTGGAAGGAGTAATGGATCACTTAAAAGTTGACAGTGCGGATGTTGCAGGATATAGCATGGGTGGCTACGTAGCTTACCAGTTGGCAATACAAAGCCCTAAACGGGTAACAAAATTAGTGATCATTTCTTCTACTTATAAAAGTAGTGGTTGGATGCCCGAAGTAACTAATGGGTTTAAAAATATGAAGCCTGAATTTTTTACGAATACTCCTATGAAGGCGGCATACGATGCAGTAGCACCTGATAAAACAAAATGGACAAATTTCTTAGAACAGATGATTGCTTTTGCTGGGATACCATTCAACTTGGGTGAAACAAATATTGCGAAAATTACTTTGCCTGTATTACTGATCTCGGGCGACAATGATGGCCTGGATAAAATTGAGTTGATAAAAACATATCAACTACTTGGAGGTGCTATATGTGCTGATTTTGGAGCAATGCCAAAATCGCAATTGGCCATTGTTCCTTCGCAGGGGCATGTCAGCCTGATGATGCAGACCAAAACAATATTGGGTTATCTGGATAGTTTTTTAAAGTAACCATAATTATATCTTGTGTTAATTAGAAGAGATGTTGCCCGGGCATCTAGAAAGCGATCCTTGAATCATAACAAAACCTTTTTTGCTTTTGTTAAACAATAAACTATAATAGTATGAGAAGAATAATTGTTTTATCAATGATTACATTAGATGGTGTAATGCAAGCACCGGGTGGCCCCCAGGAAGACACATCAGGCGGCTTCAAATACGGCGGCTGGACAGCATCTTATGGTGACGAGCTTTTTGGAAAGATTATGAAAGAAGAGCTGAAACCGGCAGATTATCTTTTGGGCAGAAAAACATTTGAGATTTGGGCGCCCTACTGGCCCCAACATGCTGACTTTTGGCCAGGCATCAATGATGGCACCAAATACGTTCTGTCGCAAACCATGGAAAAATCAGATTGGAAAAATACTGTTTTCATCAAAAGTCTGGCAGATATCGAAAAGCTCAGGAATTCGGAGGGTGTTGACATTCAGGTTTGGGGTAGTAGTAAACTCATTCAACTGCTTCTTAAGCATGATCTGGTGGATGAGCTCCGGCTCAAAATTTACCCGGTGATTTTGGGTGAAGGAAAAAAGCTGTTCGAAAACGGCGCAACCCCGGCAGCATTTACACTAACAGAAAGCCATGTTACATCAAAAGGGGTTATTATAGCCAATTACACGCGGGCTGGAAATGTCAAGACAGGTACTGTTGGAGCTTAAGGAGGTATAATATAAAAAACATAGCTTTATTTTGGAGTGGATAAACCACTCCAAAATAAAGCTATTTCGCCACTTAAAGTACACTCCTGTACAGGGACTGATTGACAAATTTCCGGTATTCCTGAAAACAGCGTCACATCATAGTTATGAAAGTAAAAGAAATAAACAAGCTGCTAAAAGAAATTATACTGCCTCATATTAAAGGTTATGCGATCCATTGTGATCTGATCTATCATATCGAAGGAGAATATTACATTAAAGGCTATGTTTTTGAGTCGAGTAGTAACGAGGAATACGATCTGGCTGTATGATATTTTATACAGTCCTTATTTATAAAGAGCACGGTACTCTATTTTACTTTTGGTGAAAGACTGAAGTACAGGAAAAGATGGGATTATGTAAGACAAAAGAACTGGAATGGTGGGATGCAACAAAGGAGAATTGGAATGAATGATAGCTTTTGCTGTAGATCTCCAGTAATGTAGATAATAAAAGCGGCCACAAGTAGTTAAAGAAACCAGCTTGTGGCCGCTTTTAATTGTTGTTATTACCAGGCAGTGGTTATAGAGGTATCCTCAACACCTTCACCACCACCACCATCGTCGTCGCCAGTAGGAATGGACCTGTCGGCAACAATCGCATCTTCAAATCGAATAACTCCATCTGTGTTTACTATCGGTATTTTTACGATAGCTTTTCCTTTGGCATCAATACCGGCATATACCAAAGTTCTTTTGCCGCTTTCATCTAAAGCTGGATAAACGATGATCCCTTCACAACCTGGTTGTGCCAGGATCTTGTCCATAATAGTTCTACCGATAACATGTCCATAGGCCTGTTCGGGGTAAGCATCAAAATAATCTTTTACTAATTTGGTACCTAGTTCGATACCTACATGCTCGCCTATTTGAGCAATGGGGGTTTGGGTTTGGGTTTGCATATTTTGAAGGTTTTCTCTAATTTAAAATAAAAAAATCGTATTTTTTAGGACAATTTTAAATTGTTAATATGCTCCCCATTACCAAAAGAAAACTGGCAGATAAACAAGGTATTGATTATGATATTGCCACGTTTTTTGCAGACCGCATCCCTCCTGCTAATAACCATTTCTGGAAAGGAAAGTATGTTTATTTGTCCAATTCATTAGGTTATACCATTATTCCATTTCTTTTTGACCTGCAATATAAACTTGGCGTGGAAAAATCCATCCTGCTGGATGAAAAGCATATCCGGCTTATGGAAGATGGTTTTGATCTGATGTCGAAATATGAGGCAAAAAAGATCGGGTACAAAGATTTTATTGACGCCTGTAAGGAATTATTTGCACCAGCTGTTGTAAACAACAATTTTTTCAGTGACCTGCTGTTGTATTTATACAATGGAACATCTGAACATTATACGCTGGGATCACCTGTAAAGGCACTGAACCGGGCGGATGCCTTTTTCTTTACTTTATGCGACATTCCTATTGAAGAACAGTTGCTAAAGCGTATTATAAAAGCCTGGTCGTATGTAAAAGTCAATGCTCTGATATTGGATGATATCAATGATCTTGAACCGGATAAAATAAGCGGGGAAGAAAATTCAATTATTGAACTGGGCGGTAATGAGGCAGCCATGGAAAAGATACAATCCATGTTTTATGAGAATGTAAAACCCCTGGCCTATATCAATAACAAACTGGCTCAATATTTTGAGGCCTGCATCACGCTCCTGCAGCCGAGTCTTTATAATAATCAGAAGTAAAAGATATAACGATTGACAATATAAAAAGCTATCAGGACTAATAACCCTGATAGCTTTTTAAAGGATGATATTACCACGCAGTAGTTATAGCAGTATCCCCAGGATCTTCTTCATCGCCGTCGCCAGGATTACCGGCCCTGTCAGCAACAATCGCATCTTCAAATCGAATAACTCCATCCGTGTTTACTATCGGTATTTTTACGATAGCTTTCCTTTGGGCATCAACACCGGCATATACCAGAGTTCTTTTGCCACTTTCATCTAAAGCAGGGTAAATGACGATCCCTTCACAACCCGGTTGGGCCAGGATCTTGTCAATAATAGCTCTACCGATAACATGCCCATAAGCCTGTTCAGGATAAGCATCAAAATAATCTTTTACTAATTTGGTACCTAGTTCGATACCTACATGCTCACCTATTTGAGCAACGGGGGGTTGGGTTTTTGTTTCCATATTTCAAGGTTTTAACAAAACAAAATGCTGATATTACCATGCAATGGTTATAGCGGTATCCCCGGCATCTCCAATAGGATCTTCTCCGTCATCATCGGACCTGTCAGCAACAATCGCATCTTCGAATCGAATAACTCCATCCGTGTTTACTATCGGTATTTTTACGATAGCTTTTCTTTTAGCATCAACACCGGCATATACGAGGGTTCTTCTGCCGTCTTCATTTAAAGCAGGGTAAATGATAATCCCTTCACAACCTGGTTGTGCCAGGATCTTGTCAATAATAGCTCTACCGATAACATGCCCATAGGCCTGTTCAGGATAAGCATCAAAATAATCTTTTACTAATTTGGTACCTAGCTCGATACCTACATGCTCACCTATTTGAGCAACGGGGGTTTGATGGGTTTGGGGTTGGGGTTGCATATTTCAAGGTTTACTCTAATTTAAAATAAAAAAATCGTATTTCATAGAGTAAAATTAAATTGTATTACCAAAAGGAAACTGGCAGATAAACAGAGTATTGTATTTTGTCCGAATAAGGATTGCAGCATCAGGTTAATGTTAAATAGAATTAATAGTAAATGGGTACAGCCCGCAATAACCCACCTGGATATAAAGCAATCAGCAATTCACCATACCCATCACGTTTTTCATATCGATACCTGCTGCAATTGACTTAATTTTATTCTTCATTATATCCCCGAGTCCAATGATTTTATTATAGCTGGTTTTGATTAATACCCATTCCAGTGTATCATCTAAAATAATAAAATGAGACTCTGAATTTTCGCACAAAGATGTGTTTATTTCATGCTTATTTGCCTTATATACTTTTAGTGTATCTCCATCAACAGGAATAAAATAATATTCTTTATTTATCTCCAGAATTTTCATCACTTCTTTGAAAGCAAAATCGTTCGACCGAAACCGTATTTCAGTGGGGTTATAAATTCCGTCTCCAAAGTATTTGTACTTTTTTAGAAATTTATGAAAATCCAAATGTTCAAAGTCGTAGTAAGCTGCAATATCCAAAAGTTTAGAGCTTTTAGAAAAAAGCTCTTTTTCTTTAATTTCATTCATTGTTAGTTACGCTACGTTAAAATTGTGTCAACTATGGATTTATAGTGTACCTGTTGCAGCAGCAACCTCAAACGATACTACGCTGTAAGGAGCTATGCTATAGGTAAATTTCGATGTTGAATAACTTATAGAAGTATTGCTGGTAGGATTAGTACTGGCATCCACCTTGCGAATCTTCACTGTTCCTGTAGCACCGGAAATGTTACTGAGATTTACTGTTACATTAAAGGTGGTTCCATCTACACTTTTATTCACCAGCGTAAGGTAATATTTACCGGAAACAGTATCCTTTGACGCATAATAATCAAGGGATGTTGCGCCACCAGTAGCAGTTAATGCACGGGTACCGGTATAGTTGCCAAACAGATAGATAGTATAATATGGCTTGTATGGCGCGAAACTTGAATTATCCAACAGCCCTAAAAGATTAGTACCTGTTTCTGAAAGATTATAGAATAAAAAGAGATCCGCCTTTGCCTTCAATGCATTAATAATGGCACTACCAGCATAAGTGGCATTAAATTCACTGTGATATTTCAGGTTATAAGTGCTGCCTCCATCTGCGTGGCTCATATTATATTCGGTGATAGCTGCGCCATATTTTTTTCCTGATGGTCCTGTTAAAGCCCCACCAATGCCGCCTGTTCTTCCCTCTATGATTTTATCATAATAATGCTCTTTTTGCCAGTTCATTCTTTCAGCATCGCTGCTCACAGGGTCCGGACCGTAATCATGCCATGAAAGAATATCCAATTGTGATTCCAGCTCTTTTGCAGCAAAAGATACCCAACCGCCGGTACCCAAATCGGACCAGCTATGTGCGGGGCCTATTAACTTAATAGTAGGATCCTGGGCTTTCAACGCATTACCAACTGTTTGAACAAATGCTTTGTATTCGGTTTGGTTTAGAATACCATCACCTTCATTAGTAGACTCATTCCACATTTCCCAGTATTTAACAGTACGGTTATCACCCAACGCTTTTTGTACGTTATATCTTTTAATAACGCCTTCCATAAAGTGCGCATATGCTGCCCAATCCTTTTCCGCAACTCCTTTTGGATATCCTACAATGGTAAATGATGGCTGAGCACCAGCGTCAAAGATGCTGTTCAGTATCTTGTCCATATCTGTAAAATTCCAGCTATCAACAGCAGGGTACATATCCCGGCCATTGTAGTTACCTAATTGTACAGGGCCAACTCTCACGATTTTTATTTTTGCATCACTGATCCGTTGCTGCAGAGCGGTATTGCCAGGCCACCACATATACTTATCGGGTGCTCCTACTCCCCAGTTAAGCGGATTAACAGCACCTTCATTGGAAGAACAGTTAACCGTAATGCTGGTGGCAGTTGCTGCGGCAAGCTTTAGAGCATTCTTTTCAGGATCTGTTACTGCAGATGATGGTTTGTTGCAGGATGTGTTAATTGAAATACAGGCAAATAATACAGAAATAGCAGATAGGTTTCTCATAGTTTAATCGCATTGAAGGTTAATATGGTTAATAACAAATTTAAATCAAAATAACATATTTAAAAGAACGATACATTATAGGTGTTACATATAAAAGCAGAGCCATCCAGTTAATAGTGCTCATTATTAAATCAAAAGGAAAATTAAGCAATAAATAAATTCATAAATCACGGGGAGAGAATACGTATAAATATGTATTTTTTGGGGATACAATAGAAATTTTTAGTATCACTAGACAATTTAGCCAGCTTATAAATTACGATTGAAAACACAATTTATAAGCTGGCTCTTGAAAAGATTAATGCGCATTTGTCTTTGAAAAGAAATTCAAAACAATAACACCGGCAACTATTAAAACAATACCAATTATTGCGGGTAAATCCAATTTCTGCTTAAATACAACAACAGATATAATAGCAGTAAGGACGATACCAAGTCCACCCCAGATAGCATATGCAACACCTAAAGGAATATATTTTAATGCAAGCGATAAAAAATAAAAGCACGCCAGATAAGCCACCACTGTAATTAAAATTGGCACCAGTTTGGTAAACTGGTTAGAGGCATTCAGGAAACTTGAACCGATTACCTCCGAAACTATGGCCAAAGCGAGATATAAATATTTCATGAGTCAAAAGTTTGTTACTGTATATTATTAAGCTTGATAAAAATTGATTAAAGAAGTAGTCTGAATAGTTATGGATTCAGATGGGCAATTGCGGGCCTTCCCCATTTGACATACGCTTGATACCGTCCAATAAATAACTAAAGCCCACACGATTAATAATGCCAGGTAAAATTAATACCAAATGGGTACAGACCGCAATCCCAACTGAATCCAAAGTGGCAGAAGAACCACCTATTCAGTCCCCCCTCCTAATGCTCTGTAAAGATCTGTGATAGCATTTACCTTTTCCTGTTTGATGCTTATAGCTTCAAGGTCATTTTGTAATGCATTGTTCTGCGCAGTAATCACTTCAAGGTAAGTAGCCATTCCACTTTGATATAACATCATCGCATCCTTCGTCGCCTTTGCCAGTGAGGCAGATTTTCTGTTTGCAAGTTCAATACGCTCACTGGCATATTGTGACCGGGCCATCGCGTCTGAAACCTCACCTACAGCAGTCAATACCGATTGCTTAAACTGTACTATTGATTTCTTCTGCTCAATTTCCGCTACCTCATAGGCCGTTTTCAAAGATCGTTTCTGGAAAATAGGCTGAGTAAGATTGACTCCTATATTTTTCACCAATGAACCTGGCAGATCGAACCATGTATTTATTTTGAATGAATTAGCACCAATAGATGGTGTTAAACTGATTGCAGGATACATGGCAGCTTTGGCCAAACCCGTTTTTGAATTGGCTGAAACTACGGCATATTCTGCAGCTTTTATATCAGGTCTGCGGCTCAATAATAGTGCAGGGACACCTGAAGAGAATACCTCTTCAGAAATCAGATTTGTAGTACGTTCAATCGAATCTGGATAACTTCCACTTAATAAGCTTAGCGCATTTTCCTGTACGGCGATATTCTTCAAAGCCAATGGTACTAAAAGCTCCGTCGTTTTCTTCTGCGCTTCGGCCTGCTCTACAGCCAAAGAATTTATTTGACCTGAGTTGAATTGCAAACGTATCATAGACAGCGTACTATCACTGAGAGCGATATTCTTCTGCGCAATTTTTAATTGCTCATCCAGACTTATAAGATTATAGTATGCTTGTGCTACCTGTACTATAATTCTTGTTTTCAAAGCCAAAAGGTTTTCTTTCTCTGCGAAATAATTAGCCCAGGCTGAGCGTTTCTGCATTTTTGCCTTTCCCCATATATCCGCTTCCCAGGATAATCTCAGGGTTGCACTATAGTCGTCCATATAGCTGGTTCCCAAAAACTGGGAACTCAGCGAGCCATTTAATGAATTTTTAGAAAGGTAATTCCTGCTGGCACCTACATTTAAATCAAGCGTTGGTAAGAGCCCCGATTTTGCCTGTTTATAGGCAAGCTCCAGCTGTTCCATATTCATCATAGCAATGGACACCTCGCTATTCTTAGCCAAGGCCTTTTCAATAAGACTTACCAATTGTGCATCTTTGAAGAATGTGCGCCACGGTAATAATACGGTATCACCGGTGACGGTTGCCTGTTGCCGGAATTTCTCCGGCATATTGAGGTCCGTCCGGCTGTATTTTCTGCTCACAGTACATGATGAAAGCAGGGAAATAGTGACCAGGCCGACTGCTATATATCTATTATGAAATTTCATTAAGAAGGATTTGTAAGTTGGACAATCTTATTTTTTCCTGAAACGCTTTCCTGTAAATATTGGAACAACATAAACAACAACGGTATTACAAACACACCCAGCACTACGCCTGTCAGCATTCCGAATGCTGCACCAATACTGATTGATCTGTTTCCAACAGCAGTACCACCCGAAGCAATCATTAACGGTATCATACCTACGATAAAGGCAAGGGAGGTCATGATGATGGGACGAAGTCTTGCTTTTGCTCCATCAAGTGCTGCATCAACAATAGATAATCCGGAGCGCCGTCTTTGCACAGCGAACTCCACAATCAAAATAGCGTTCTTTGCAAGCAGTCCGACAAGCATAATCAAACCTACCTGTACATATACATTGTTGTCCAGCCCTACCAGTTTTATTCCTGCAAATGCTCCCAGCAACCCTGTTGGAATGGATAAGATCACCGATAATGGTAACAGATAACTTTCGTATTGAGCAGCCAGAAGAAAATACACAAACAGTAATACCAGACTGAAGATGATGAGTGTTTGATTTCCTGCAGCCTTTTCTTCCAGACTTAATCCTGTCCATTCGTAGCTATAATCCGATGGCAGTTTGTTCAAAACTTTCTCAAGGTTTTCCATAATCTGTCCATTACTGTATCCCGGCAATGCGACCACGTTAATGTTAACCGAGTTATATAGGTTATAACGGTTTACCGTTTCAGGTCCATATACTTTCTTTAATGTTATCAGCGATTTTGCAGGCACCATAAGTCCCTCGTTATTACGGACAAATATCTCATTGAAGGCATCTTCATCTGTCCTGAATATCCCATCCGCCTTAACGTTTACTCTGTAAAATTTACCGAACCGGGAAAAGTTTGATGACTGGTCTCCTGCAAAATAGGTCTGAATAGTATTCAACAACCCACTTACGCTTACACCCATCTGCCGGGCTTTGTCCTCATCCACTTCCAATTCCAGTTGCGGATAATCGGCACGAAACAAAGTATATGCATACTGTACACCAGGTTGCTGCATAATTTCACCTATCAATTTATCTGCCGTTGATTTTAAGATAGATAAATCACGCCCCGACTTATCCTGTAATACTATTTCAGCTCCACCGCTTATTCCGAAGCCTTCTACAGGAGGCATCCTTAATGCCATTACCGATCCTTCCTTTATAGCTGCCAATTTGCCGCTGATAATACCCATCACCTGATCAATATCCTTAACTGCTCCCCTGTTTTTTTTGTCCTTAAGTTTAATAAAACCCATAGCATATGCAGGACTCGCACTATTACTTAAAATATTAAATCCGGTGATGTTCGTGTTATTCTCAATGGCCTCTACATCAATTAATAATTTGTCAATTTTATCGACCACTTTAGTCGTACGATCCAGCGCTGTACCAGGAGGCATACTTACGCTATACACAATGAAATTATCATCTTCCATAGGCACAAAACTCTTTGGTGTAACCATCATAAACCAAATTGCCAAACCACTGACACCGGCTATCAACCCAATGGCTAACCATTTTTTCCTGGTAAGGAACTTTAATCCCTTTGTGTATTTTCCGGTTAAGTTATTAAAGCCTGAGTTAAAGGCCGTGAAGAATCGCTGACTGAAATTCATTTTCTTAATGTTTCCATCCGCATGATTGTTCTTCAGAAACAAAGCGCATAAGGCAGGAGTCAGCGTCAGTGCATTCAATGCTGATATAATAATAGCAATAGCTAAGGTATACGCGAACTGTTTATAGAAAATACCTGAAGAGCCGGTCATAAAACCGATTGGAATAAATACGGCAGACATTACCAGAGTAATGGACACAACGGCTCCTGTTATCTCACTCATGGCACTATATGTAGCCTCTTTACCTGAAAGATGTGTGCCCTCCATTTTACTATGTACGGCCTCCACTACCACAATGGCATCATCCACAACAATACCAATGGCCAGCACCAATGCAAATAAGGTAAGCACATTTATAGTGAAGCCAAATATCAGCAGAAAGAAAAATGTACCGATTATTGCAACAGGTACGGCGATGGCTGGTATAATAGTGGAACGGAAGTCCTGAAGAAACAGGAACACAACAATAAATACCAATATAAACGCTTCTATCAATGTTGATTTCACCTGGCCCGTAGCTTCATCCAAACGCTCTTTGGTACTCATCAGGGAGTTATATTTCATCCCGGGAGGAAATGACCTGGATAGCTTTTGTATCTCTTTTCTTACACCAATTTCAATTTCATTTGCATTAGAACCTGAAGTTTGGATTATGGCCATCGTGACGGCATTCTTACCATTCGACTTGTTATTTCCGCTATAAGAAATAGAGCCAAACTCAACCCTGGAAACATCTTTCAAACGAAGCAGATTACTGCCGTTGTTTTTTACAACTATGTTCTCATATTGTTCAGGAAGATTTTTCTTACCCTCGTAGCGTATCACGTATTCCAGTGCTGCGTCAGATTCTTCTCCCAGTTTACCAGGTGCCGACTCCAGGCTTTGGTCTGCAATAGCTGCTCTGATATCCTCAGGAATCAACCCGGCATTTGCCATTTTTCTTGGGTTAAGCCAGATACGCATAGAATAATCCTTTGCCCCGAATACCTGCGCCTGACTAACACCCGGAACACGTTTGATTTGCGGAATTAAATTAATATTGGCATAGTTCTGCAAAAACAACTCATCATATTTTTTGTTGTCGTCCGTATACAGGTTAAAGATCATGATCATGCTGTTCTGCTGTTTGGAAGTAGTAAGCCCCATTCTTATTACCTCCTCTGGCAACTTTGGAGTTGCCTGTTGCACTCTGTTCTGAACATTTACTGCAGCCTGATCAGCATTAACCCCCTGTTTGAATATTATACTGATTGAAAAGCTCCCATCATTACTTGCAGTAGATTTTATGTACTGCATATCTTCTACCCCGTTAATCACTTCCTCCAATGGTGTTACTACAGAACGGATCACTGCCTGGCTATTCCCTCCCGGATAAGAACCGCTTACCATTACAGTTGGAGGTGAAATATCCGGGAACCTGGTTACCGATAATCTCGACAAGCCAATGATACCCAATATTACCAACACGATGGAGATGACCGTAGCCATTACGGGCCTGCCTATTATTTTCTTTAACATCTTATGCTTTTTGTTGTTGATTATTTGCCCAAAGAGTCTATGGCAATCATTTTAGGTACTACAGGCATACCATCAACCAGGGATTCAATGCTGGTCAATGCAACCTTTTCGCCAGACTGTACACCGCTCGATACCAGGTATTTTTCGCCGGATCTGTCTGCAATTTCGAGTGCCCTCATTGATACTTTGTTACTGTCAGCCAGTACGAATACGAAATATTTATTTTGAATATCCCTTACGCTGGCCATAGGAATTGTGACAACAGCCGGGTGAGTTTTGTTCAATATGACTCTCCCAGATCCACCGGAACGAAGCAGTTTATCAGGATTGGAGAAAACGGCTTTGAGAGCTATGCTGCCTGTTGCGCGGTCTATATTCCCACTGGCAATTTCCAATTTTCCTTTATGTTCATATACGCTTCCATCTGCCATAATCAGGTTCACTGTATTGCCGTTCATTGCCTGTTTATCTTTCATAAAAGACAAATATTCAGCCTCACTCATGGAGAAGTATACAAAGACGGTATTGATATCAGAGAGTGTTGTCAGCGGTATTGCATCTGATGGAGTAACCAGGTTGCCTATACGGTTGGGGATCCGTCCTATATACCCGCTAACAGGGGATTTAATCACTGAAAAATCAGCGTTTATGGTAGCAGTGCCCAGAGATGCTTTTGCCTGAGCCACCTGAGCAGTAGTAGCCTCATAATTCCCTTTAGCGGTTTCGAGTTGTAGTTTTGATACTACATTGCCTTCTACCAGGGGTTTTATTTTTTCTACTTCCAGTTTCGCATTTGCCTGGTTTGCCAGGGCAGTCCTTAGGGCAGCCTGACTATTATTAACCTGCTCATTAAATACGTCTCCTTTTATTTTAAACAATGCCTGGCCCTTCGTTACATAGTCGCCCTCTTTTACGAATATAGCCTCCAGGTAGCCGGATACCTGTGCTTTGATGTCTACGTTGGCGCTACCTTCTATCATGCCAGGATATTTCTTCTCAACGGCTACAGTAGTAGCAGCGGTTTGAAAAAAATCTACCTCTGGTGCAGGATATTGACCCGTACCTGGATATCCGCCTGCATTGCTGCATGAAACAAGCGCAGAGGCTACCATAACAATAAGTATTTCGGTCCTTAAAATTTGCCTTATCATTTTCCTATGATTGATTTAAAGGCAAATTAACAACGTAAAGCGGGCGCATTTTTTAATAGAATGCCGAAACGTATTTATTGGATCCTGAATCGATATTTTGCTAAACCGAAACAAGGTGGATTTTGCGGTAATTCGGGCTGGGGAAGATCAGAAATCCATCCATTTTTTTAAGAGGCTGGCTTTATCCCGGCTCACTATAATTTCAACGTTCTTATTATTTTTAAGAATTACTTTCAATTTACCGTTGAAGTAATTGTGTATTTGCTGAACTGCATCTATGTGGATAATGAATTGTCTGTTGGCACGAAAGAAACGTGTTGGATCAAGTTGCAGCTCCAGTTCTTCCATAGACTGTTGTAAAATTTCTTCGTTACCGTTGAGTAGTTTCGCTCTTGTTATTTTAAGTTCAGAATAATAATATTCCACATCATCCACAAGTAGTGTTTTGTAACCATCCCGAAAGGGCAGTAAAAAGCGGCTCCGGTAATCCTTTGGATTGATAAAGTTTAATACGTTTTCTATCGATTTTTGCGTATCATTTTGCAAACGACTCTCAAGCACGGTAAATGCACGTTCCAGTTCTTCCGTCTCAACAGGTTTTAGCAGATAGTCTATACTGTTATATTTAAAGGCTCTTATAGCATATTCGTCATAAGCTGTTGTAAATATAATCGGGCATTTTAATTCAACCTTCTCAAATATATCAAAGCTCAAACCATCTGCCAGCCTAACATCCATCATAACAAGATCTGGAGACTCGTTGTGTGAGATCCAGGTTACGGCTTCGGTCACGCTTTCAAGCACAGCAATTATGTTTATGCCTGGGCGAATCATTTTAATCAGCCGTTTAAGCCTGTCTGCATTAGGCTTTTCATCCTCTAAAATCAGTATGTTTTGTATCATATTTTAGCAAGGGAATAGAAACTGTGAATGAAAGTCCGTTATTTGTTATTTCCGGGACACTATCACCCAATAGTCTGTATCGGTTTATTATATTATTCAGTCCGGTTTTTGATGACGGAGCTTGTTTTTCCAGTGGTATCAGCGTATTTGAAATAACCAGTTGTTCATTCTCATTGCTGGATATTGAAATAATAAGAGGGTTACCTCTTAGTGTTTTATTATGTTTCAAGGCATTTTCAATCAGCAACTGTAAGGTGAGTGGTGGCAGATGATAGTTGTAATAGGTTTTATCAATCTCTATATTAAAAATCACCCCTTCTCCAGCCCGGTTCTTTAATAGAAAAACATAAGCATTCAAAAACCTCAGCTCTTCCTCCAATGTTATTACATCCTTTTTTGAATTAACTAACAGGTAGCGGTATACCTTGGAAAAGTTTTCTGCATATTCATGTCCCAGTTGCTGATCTTCAAGGATAAGTTCTGAAAGTACACTGAGATTATTAAAAACAAAATGCGGGTCAATCTGAAGTTTTAAAGCCTGTAATTCTGCTTCCATCGCTACCTGTTTCTGTTCTGCCGCAGCCAGTTTATGTTCCGCAGCTTCGATAGCAGTATTCTTCCAGTTTACGATCAGGTAATTGCCTGTATTGATCGCGCTAATGATAAAAGCTATCATCAAACTAACAATAATCCATTGCATAAAACCTCTTATTTCTTCAATTGAAAGACTTCCATGCCTGTAGTTATGGTCTACTAAATAGAAATACAATGTGGTAAGAAAGATTATAAAAAGTACTGTAGCTACATTAATCACGGTTTCTGTAACTAATCTTTTAACAGGGTTTTCCGTCCAGGGAAGTACTTTATTTAGTTTGGTCTGAATAAAAATGCTTGATTCAGAAATCAAAAGGCAAGAGAGGAAAGAAATAACCCATTCACCAATAATTGAACTGGTACTACGCTCAAAGTAGTTTATCCAGTAATCTGAATAGGGATCTATTATATAAGCAACCAGATACAACAATAGAAAAGCAAAAAACACAAACAGAATCCGTTTGCCTTTATTACTTAAGAATGTATCTTTTATAATATCCATTTTGTAAAAATAGCCAATTATTGTTTAGACAGAGATCATACTGTATAGGTGTTCACAGCTGTTCTGTTTTTAACCGAAGGTGGGATTTTTATTAGTCTCAAAGTCCGGTTTTGTGTCTTAACCGTATAGATTCACTGCTGATTCCTCAAATTGGTTAACTGAAACAGCAAGAGGGTCGTTTTAATTGACATTTCCTCATTCTGTATTATTGTGTCCACAGATAATGGAAAATATGCCCGGATATCTCTTCAATATCCTCCAGAATCCTTTCCTGTCATTAGTTTATGTATGGTTGGTATTATTATTGTCCGGTTAAAGAGCAAAAACAAACAACATATAATCAAAATTCAAATTCAATTTACCATGTGATAATCTCGTACCTTGTAGTTCTCCACCAGTACCCGTATTAGTATACCTTATCTGTGCAGGCTAGTTCTTTATTTCGGGGCTATAAAATAAAGTAATTCGTTAATGACAAATAAAATTACATACAATATTCTTTTAGCTGATGATGATCTGGAAGACCAGGAGATCTTACAGGAAGCTATTCAGGAAAGCAAGCCATTTGCTTCCCTACGCTGTGTATGCAATGGTCTGCAGATGGTTGATTATCTGGAACAAACAGCTGACAGTATGTTACCTCATCTGCTAATCCTGGACTACAAAATGCCATTTCTGAATGGAGTGGAAGTTTTACAAATACTTTTGGAGAACCCCCGTTATACACATATACCCAAAGTAGTATGGAGTACCTCAAGTCAGCCGGAGCATATTAAATTATGTATGAAAGCCGGAGCTATACGCTATTTCACCAAACCAAATTCAGGACAGGAATTAAACAAACTGGTTTCTGAAATATTCGAAATATGCGATAAGCAGGAATATACCAGTCACAAAGTTAACGGGGAAGATATATTATGAAAACTGCCCCCTGTCCCGGCATACCC
Source organism: Chitinophaga sp. CF118 (assembly GCF_900112615.1). Lineage (GTDB taxonomy): Bacteria > Bacteroidota > Bacteroidia > Chitinophagales > Chitinophagaceae > Chitinophaga. Next base: position 46,056 of record NZ_FOMK01000016.1, read on the forward strand.
TGTGCTTTTATCAGCCCTTTGTGATTCTCAGCGATCTTCCGGCATAAAGCAAGACCAATACCGGTACCCGGATAAAATTCCTTCCCGTGGAGCCGTTCAAAAATCTCAAATATTTTCTCACCGTATTCCGGCTCAAAACCTATTCCGTTATCCTGTATAGTAATAATATGATAACGCTTCAGATTATCTATGCCGTTGTTTTCAGAGGAAAGCACATTATCAGTATTGTTATAGCTTATCTGGATATAAGGAACATGTTCCGGATGATGGTACTTAAGAGCGTTACCAATGAGATTATTCATCAATTGCCGCATCTGAAAAGGTATTCCTGATATAACAGGGAGCAGGCATGTTTCAATAACCGCATTTGTCTGTTTAATTGTTTCCTCATGAAGTACCAGTGCTTCTTCAAGAATAATATTCAGGTTCACCTGCTCAAAACATGAAGCCTTTCCTGACACCCATGTATATGCCAACAGATCTTCAATAAAAGTTTGCATCCGGATTGCCGCATTGGCAGAGCGTTCCAGGTAGTTCTTCTCTTTTACAGGCAGCAATCTTCCAGCACCTCCACTGATGGCTGAAGTGTAATAAGATATCTTTCTCAGCGGTTCTTTCATATCATGCGCAACGGCATAGGCAAATTGTTGCAGTTCTGCATTCCTGGTTTCCAGTTCACGGGTATATTGTTTAAGCTTATCTTCAAATGTTTTTCTTTCGGTAAGATCGCGTGTTACTTTGGTGAAGCCTATAACTTCTCCTTGTTCATCGTGCAGGGCTGTCAATACAATACTTCCCCAAAATGTGGTACCATTCTTCCTCACACGCCATCCTTCATAATCGGACCTTCCCATTTTTCTGGCACTTTGTATTAATCTTTCAGGCACTTTCTTTTGTTGATCCTCCTGCAGATAGAATATCCTGAAATGCTTTCCTAAAATTTCTGCTTCCTTATACCCTTTTATTTTTTCCGCTCCCTTATTCCAGTTCTGAATAAACCCATCCTGATCTATCATTATTATGGCATAATCCTCCACCTCATCAACCATCTTATGATAACGTTCTTCACTATTCTTAAGCTGATAGCTTTTCTGTGCCATTTCTGCAGCACTCTCCCCTGCTTTATTTTCAAGATTGGTTGTCAGGACCTCTAACCGCTGGTGGTTTTCATACAATGCCTGCTCTGACTCCAGCAAATCAGTGAGATCAATCAGCATATTAATAGCTCCTGCTACTTTTCCCTGCTCATCATAAAAAAGGCTTGGATATGGTTTAACATAACGTCTGGTTCCATTTGGCCGTTCAATTATTATCCGCGATGCGCCCTCTGTTTTGCCTCCTTTCAATATTATCGCCATCGGGCAATTATCCAATGGAAGCAGTGAACCATCTGTATTGTAAATTTTCCAGGATCCACACCAGAGCTCCTTTCCTATCTCCGGCTCACGCCCCCAAAGCATTACAGCTTCCTGATTGTAAGAAGAAACATAACCATTAGCATCAGTAGTATATATAGCAACGGGCAAATTTTCCATTAACTCATGATACATTGATCCATTTTTTTGATGTGATCTTATATTATTTATTTCATCAAAAAAAAGCCCATAAACATCATGTTCAGAAGGTAAATTATTCATGGAAATCAGTTAAGCATAAATTTCTGGTTGGGAATTATTGAGTTATAAAACCAGTATCATAACAATAAATATAAAGAAGATTCTTTTGACTATACCGGACGCAGCTGCAGCAATACCTGTAAAGTCAAATACCCAAATTAAATCCTCTCTTATCACATACTAAAACTGTTCCATATTATATTACAGCCTCTTCCGTGACTGGAAAAGTCGTTTATGACCCCACTCTGTTACTGAATTCCCCAATTGGATGAGTATATAGTTCCGCAATCTTTAAATGGACTGAGATGAAAGTTGTTGTTAGGTTGAAAGATGAATTGCGTATCGTTTTTGAAAGAGTTAATTAACACGCTTGTGTTTACCTTTTTCTTCCTGCCACTGCTCCAGCTTAGGAGTTGAAAGAGCTGAGGAATTATTCTTCTCTTCATCATTTTGTAATTTCCTGAGCCGTTCTAGTTTTACTGCAAGCTCATCCCAGAATGGTTTTTGTCCCATTTGATCTTCATTTCCAGCAGCAGCATCAATATCCTCCAAAACTTTACTACGTGGGGTTATGATGCCATTGCCCGATCTGTTATAATCAAATCCGCTTCCAGGATCATCTATTCTTCTATCTCCCGGTGGGCCGACTTCAAGATTAAAAGGGAGGTTTAATAAAATCTTACGAGTGTTAGTGCTACCATTAAAATAATCTTGTCCAATAGATAGTAATTTATTTCCAAAAGAAGCAGCCACGCTCGGATGCAACTCAAATCCCTCATGGAGTTTTTTCAGCTTTGATTGTGAAACTTTGTGATGAATGGTGTACTTTCCATTTGGGAAAATTGATTTATTACGTGAATCCGAAGCCAAATTTCTAGCTTCAGTCCGGATGCGCCCCATAGCCCAATCTCCGGAACCTCCTCCACCTGCAGATGGAAGATTAGCATAATAGTTCTCCTGTTCTTGTTGGATATTCTCACTAAATCCAGTTAAGGCCTGTGAATGTATATCGCTAATTAGTGCACCAAATCGTTCCAGGTCAATCTGTTCTTCCTTTAGTCCCTTTATCAATTCTTTTATACTTCCCGGGTCATTAAATTTATGTTTTCTTAATAGTGCTCTTGAATCCTTTAACCCTTTTGAATCATTATCTTTTTCCTCAGCAGATAAAACCATTTTATTTCTTTCCAGATAGCTTATAAATTTCAAAAAGGTAGAGAATTTCTTATCCTCTATGAAGGCCTCTTTTGAGATCTTCATATCTGTGTCAAAACCAAATACTTCTTCTGAAAGTGCTGAATGATTAATAGCAAAATAAAGCAGATCCTCATCCTTGCCTAAGATTGACTCCAGCACTACATATTTTTTCAGCTTTTCCCGTGCCTTCTCCAGCGTTTCTGGAGTTAATCCCTTATTCTCTCGTTCAGCTTGACTAGGTTTAGAATTATAAATTATACGGGTTAAACCATTTTTATCAAGATCATTTAAAAATTTAAACTCACTTGTTTTTACAAACAACTCTTTTGCATCATCTTCTTTTATACCAAAGAATATCACTAATACGTCAATGGGAGTTTCAGGAATTTTTTCATCATCAGATGTTTCTTCTTTCTTCTCTTTATCTTTTTTAGGCTTTTCAGTAACTGGCAGCTTTTTTCTCACTAATTGCGCAACCGGCCCGGATGAGGTAAATTGCTGCGAAGTGGCCTTCCCATTTTGAGCAATAGTATCCATGTGTTGACTCTGCCCTGTAGCAACCTTTGTTCCCATTACATCTGCCTCCTGCTCTAACGTGGCGTTGTCATTTACAGATACGCCTTTTAACTGTGTTGTAGGCTGCACGCGGCCCTGCGATTGTTGTACTACATGCCAGGCTTCATGGGGCAAATGTTTCTCTTCTCCGGGGCCTAAATGAATATCCCGGTCTTGTGTAAAAGCAGCTGCCTGAAGCCGTGCCGGCCTATCTGAATTGTAATGTACTTTTACATCATCCATTGCTAATCCAGACATATTTTCTATACCAACTTTAAGAGTGTCGGGCAATCCCGTATTATTCTTTTTTGCTGCAGGAGTATCTGTCTGCTTTGGGGAAGATTGCTTTGCCTGAATTGGAAGCGTATTCCGCCCTATAGTTCTTTTAGTAAAAAATGCCTGAGGAGTAGCTGAATCTGTTGATTTTCTGGCTGTAAAAAAAGAATTTTCCTTAACAGGAGTAGGGTCTTTTGCAGTCCGGTCAACCCGGCTGGTATACTGTTGACGCATAGAATAGGGTTAATAATAACAAATGGGCTAAACTATTACTAAGATAATATAAAATGAGTGAAAAATAGCAAGTGGATTTTAATGATTAAAAATCGTTCTAAAGGATTCTATCCGGCGCTGAGAAACTATTTTTTATGAATGCGGTATAACCTGCCGTTGTCTGTGATGGTATACAATGCTCCATCTTTCCCTTCTGTTATATCACGAAAGCGTTGCTCTTCGCTAACCAGCAGTCTTTCCTCTCCCACTACCTTATTCTTTTCAATAACAAGCCTGTCAATATGCATGCCGCTCAAACCACCGATAAACAGGTTATTTTTCCATTCAGGAATATTGCTACCTGAGTAGAAGGTAATACCACTGGGAGATATAACAGGATCCCAATAATAAACGGGTTGCTCAAGTCCTTCTTTCTGCTGGATACCATCTCCTACCTTTGGTCCGCTATACTCAATCCCATAAGTTATGATGGGCCAACCATAATTTTTCCCAGGTTCAATACGATTTAATTCATCTCCTCCCCGCGGACCAAATTCTGTTTCCCAAAGATCGCCTGTTTCCGGATGAAAGGCAAGTCCCTGTACATTTCTATGGCCATAACTAAAGATTTCAGGACGCTTATCATTCTGACCAGTAAATGGATTTCCTGCCGCTGGTTTTCCGTCTTTTGTAATGCGTAAAACTTTCCCTAACGCAGAGTTAAGGTATTGAGCCTGTGGTCTTGTTTCCAGATCTGAACGTTCTCCTGTACTTATTATTAAATTACCATTTTTATCAAAAACGATTCTTCCTCCATAATGAAGCGTTCCTTTGTAGGCAGGTGTTGCCCTATAAATAACAGTTGCGCCTTCAATAGTTTTCTCATCTGCAGAGAGTTTTCCTTTGGCTACTGAAGTTAAATTCCCTTCAGTAAGCGGTTCGGAGAATACCCAATACACCATTCTGTTATTACTAAAATCCGGATCTACCCGAAGTCCAAGCAGTCCACCCTGTCCGGCAGAATTTACCTTGGGAATGCCTGTAATAGGAGCGCTCAGCTGTCCTGATACCGTAGCTATAAGCATCACACCCTCTTTTTCAGTAATAAGCAATCTTCCATCTGGTAAGCTGGTAATACCCCACGGACTTTTGAGGTCGCTGGTTAAAACCGTCGCTTCATAAGGAGTTTTAGTTTTCACACCCGCAATCCGGGTTTGCCCGGCAAATGCCGGCTTATAATCTGAATTGGGAGATTTAGTTTCAACGGGAGCATGAGCACTGCTATCCGGCCCATTTTCGACAGGTTTCACCGATGGTGAGCTACAGGCTGCAAGGCCAAATATTATCCCTGAAATAATTGTCAGAATAGGTTTTCCCATAAGTTTCAATTTATCTTAAAAAATTGATTTGTTCTTCACACGTGCTGGCGTTGGTTTCTTTGAGGTCCTGAAGGTACAATTTTATCTGAATTTCATAACTTTGAAAAAGAGGGTGCCTTCTGTTTTTAAAAGACGCCCTCTTGTGATTCCGACGATACAAAGGTAGAGGAATAAATAGTCAACTAATTACTGTTTCCCAGTATTTCATGCAGCTTAATTTCCAGGTCTTTTCCGCGAAGGTTTTTTGCAATGATTTTCCCTTCTTTATCCAGGAGGAAATTTTGTGGTATGCTTTGTATAGCATATAATCTGGCCACAACGTTCCCCCAAAAGTTCAGGTCTGATAGATGTGTCCAGCCAGTAAGTCCATCGTCGTGGATCGCTTTTATCCATTTGGCTTTGGCCCCCGGCGCATCCAGCGAAACACTGATGATAGTAAAATCCTTGTCCTTGTATTGGTTAAAAGCACTCACAACAGCTGGATTCTCATGCCTGCAGGGTTTACACCAGCTAGCCCAGAAATCGAGCAGAACATACTTGCCTTTAAAATCATGTAATGACACGTTATTGCCGGATGTATCTGCTTCGGTAAAATCAGGAGCCATCTGGCCAACGGCGGTTTTCTTAATATCCTGCAGCAGCTGGTAATAAGCCGCTACGGCTTTTTTGGCCTTTAATGCATCAGACAAATAATCATAAACAGGTATTACGCGTTCGGGATCAGGCATTATACCGGCATACTCTTTCAATGCATCAAAACTCACAAGGCTACCAGGATGTGTTTTAATGAATTGCTCTAAAATATCATTACGTTGTTGTTGTAAGGCCTTTCTGTCAGCTTCATCGGCTGCGGCCTTTTTATCGCTGACAGGCTTTAATGCCAGCCGCAGATTATTAAGGTCCATATTCAGCGGGGTGCCGCTGATTTTAATATCCTTAACAGAATCAAGACTTTTAATAGTGATCACACCGGGCTCAAGGTAAAAGTTAAACCGGTGGTCGGCAGGGATATCATCCATTCCTGTTCCATGTTCATTGATAAACACAGTGCCCAGGACTGCCTCTTCTATATTACCGTTAAAGTTGAACTTACCTTTTTCAGGCAGTATAGAATCTCGGAAAAAACTATCACCTGATCTATACATAAGATAAACTTTTGCAGGCGCTTCCAGTTTTGCTATTTCCCCTCTGATGTTAAATTTCTTTTCCTGTGCTGTTGCAAGCACCGGAAATATTATTGCGATTATACAAGCTAATATATTATTCATCTCATTGTCGGTTAATAATTGGAAGGGTTCGGTTTAAGCGCTGGATTATTTGCCAGTTCTGTAGCCGGAATAGGAAGCAGTACAGAAGTGTTTTTCCATGTATTGGGTTTTTCTGCAGTCATCACCGCATCAATACGACCAGTACGCACCAGGTCTATCCAGCGATGACCATAACCCTCTCCGAACAACTCTACTCTCCTCTCTTGTTCTACGGCCAGCAGCACATCATCTTTAGTAGTAGCGCTGGTCCCTGTAAGTCCCGCTCTAGCCCGTATGACATTGATATCATCTATAGCTCCCTGCAGATTATCCTGTTGGGCTCTTGCCTCTGCCCGGATCAGATATTGTTCCGCCAAACGTAGCAGCATAAAATCTTCTATTGCGGCAGAACTGGTAGGTGTGCTGGTAGCTTTATACTTATAATCATAATTAAAGGTAGTACCTGAAATAGTACCGGTGCCAATCCACGCCGTTTTACGGGCATCACCTGTTTCAAATGCATTGTAAAGCTCCGGACGGATCTGTGTAATTCGTATTAAAGCAGTATTGGCCGTGGGCACATTTATACCAGCGAAATAGGTATAATTATCATTAGCTCCACCGGCAGTATTAACCTGCCAGATGGCTTCCTTGCTGCCTCTTAAAAAAACTTTGTTCAGATCCGGCAACAGCGAAAAATCTGATAAAGAAATTAAAACACTGGCTTTGGCTTCTGCATTCGCCCAGTCCTGCTGATATAAATATACCCTTGCCAGCAGTGCGGTTGCCATCCATTTATTAAAGCGTCCGTTTCTTACCGAACCAACAGGCAATACTGCTTCCGCTTCTTTCAAGTCTGTGGTTATGGCCTCCAGCACAGTAGCTTTGGGAGTACGTGGCATCGTGGAGGTTATCGTTACATTTGTTGTTTTGATCAGCGGCACATCGCCGAAATAACAAGTCAGATAAAGATGGCAAAATGCTCTGAATATTTTTGCTTCAGAGATATATACAGCTTTTAAGCTGTCTGATACAGGACTGCCTGGTACTTTTTCTATAATGCTGTTCGCCTGGTAAATCACCTGGTAAAATATTGTCCAGATATTCAGCAGATCATTATTAGCAGGCGGTATGCTGTTATTCATAAAGCCATCGTAAGTGTCAAGTCCATACGTAAACTCATCTGCATTAACGCCCATCAGGAAATCTCCCTGGTAAGTAAGAAAGTTGGAAGGTTTTAAAGCATAGGTATAGAGCCCGTTTACAGCTGCCAGGGTATTTGTGGCATTATCAAAAACAGCTTCGGATGTGATCTGATCTTTTGGTTGATCTATTTCAAGGTATTTGCGGCAACCGCTCAGTGTACCTGTAAAATACAGGGCGGCCATCATAAATATGATACGTTTAATATTTTGCATAAGCTTTTGCTTTAAAAAGTTAATTTAACACCGCCTGTTAAAGTCTTCAATACAGGTGTTGCATTCTTTACTTCCGGATCAAGTCCTTTATACGGACTTATCGTGAACAGGTTTTGCCCCTGCACATAGATGATCATATTTTGCGCTCTTATTTTTTGCACCAGCTTAACGGGTAGCTGATAGGAAAAAGAAAGCGTTTTCAACCTGATATAGGAGGCATCCGAATAAGCAGCATTGGATGCATACAACCTGTTCACATACGCTGATCCTATTGGCAGGGAAGCGCTGGTAGTTAACCCGGGACGACTGGCCTGAGGATTGGTGAGCGACCAGTAATCTTCTGCCAGATAAGCGGGCAGATTGACCTTGTAACCTACCGGGAAGTAATACGCTCTCAAAGCATTAAAACCATTTTGTTTCGCGAATTGAAAAAACAAATCGAGGCTGAAGTTTTTATAGCTGAACGTATTACCCATTCCCCCATAATACTTAGGGTCTAAAGAGCCAATGTTCACATAATCGTTAGAGGAAGTAAGGCTGCCATCTTTATTACGGTCTTCAAACTGAGGTACGCCGGTTGAATCCGAAATACCTGTATAATGATAGCCCCTGAATAAATTTAGAGGCTGTCCGACTACATAGTAGTTGGCATATGCTGATGAAGCCAGACCGGGAAATTTCACCAATGTATTTTTCGGAATGGTAATATTGAAAGTGGTTTGCCAGCGGAAGTTTTTAGTAGCGACGTTAGTCGTACTCAGCTCAAACTCCCAGCTGGTGTTTTGTACCAGCGCAGGCATATTGGCCTGATAATAACCAAATCCGCTTTGTGCAGGCAGAGGAGTCTGTACCAGTTGATTGTCCGAACGGCTGCGGTAAAAAGTGGATGTAAATAAAATACGGTCTTTCAGAAAACCCAATTCCAGTGCCAGTTCCAACTTCTTATTGGTTTCCCAGCGATATTCCGGGTTAGCAATATTGTTGGCATACAAGCCCAGGTTACCATTATAAGCCTGTTGATTGCTGGTATATGTTTCAAGATATCTGTAATCATTGATCTGGTCATTACCACTAATACCATAACTGCCTCTCAGTTTTCCAAAGCTTAAAACCGGAGCTAGCTGTTCCATCATCTTCTCTCCGGAGAATATCCAGGCACCTCCAACCGACCAGAAATTACCAAACCGTTTTCCTGGACCGAAACGGGAAGAGCCATCTCTCCTGAATGAACCATTGAAGATATATTTATCCTGCCAGCGAAAATTCAATCTTCCAAATCCGGAGATATATTTATACTGTGAGCTGGTAAGCGTTGTAGCCGTAATAGTACTTGCAGCGGAAATACTTTCTATCAGATCGTCGCTGGTAAAATTGATTCCTGTTATGGAATTGCTCTGGGAAGCGCTGGACTGTATAGTTCCACCGGCCATAGCATTTAGTACCCCTTTACTTATCTTCCTGGTATAATCCAATTGTGGTTCTACAATATAAGTTTGCACACTGCTGTTACCAAAAGTAGCCGAGCTTTTAGTCGCAGAGCTGGATGTAGGATTGAAAGCAGTAGTAGGAGCCACTACTTGCTGGCTCATATGCATCTTGGTGAATCCCATATTCACCCTGGCAATCAATCCAGGTGTTAGCGCATATCTCAACGATGCATTTGTTATAAAATTATCAGTCGCCGTTTTACCCACTTTATTCAGATATGACCAGGGATTTGTAAGTGGCGCCGTTGTATTACTCTGTATCCAATATAGTTTGCCGGTAGTATCGTAATGCGGAAAATTTGGTGGCGCATAAATAGCCAGGTAAGGATCTGATGCCAGCGTTTTAATATTATCATTCGTATAGGTAACGGATGTATTTACATTGAATCGCTTATCGGTGGAGTTATGGTCAATATTAATATGACCATCTACCCTGTTATAATAATTATCTCCATAAATGACGGCCCCCTCATGATGATAACCTGTGCTTAACAGATAACGGGTGTTTTCCTTACCACCGGATAAGGAAGTCTTTACATTGGTAAGTGGAGCTGTATTACCAAGTATCAGTTTCGGAAAATTCGTATAGGCTTTTTGGTCCCATAATAAAAGATCCTGTGCATTACTTGTAGTGGGTGTGATATTGTCAGCAACAAAGGCTTTTTTTCGTATGTTAAGGTATTGATCGGTATTCAAAAATTCTGGCACACGGGTAGTAACGCTTGCACCGGAATATACATTTACATCAAATTTTGTTTTACCTGCCTTTCCTTTTTTCGTGGTGATCAATACTACTCCGTTAGAACCGCGGGAACCATAAATGGCCGTAGCATCTGCATCTTTTAAAACGGTAATGCTTTCCACATCCAGCGGATTGATACCATTCAGGGGGCTTACAGCCCCGGCAGCGGTGTTAACGTTACTGAGAGATGTAGCCGGAATGGGGATACCATCTATTATATACAGCGGATTGGAAAGCGCGGAAATAGAGTTATTGCCCCTTATCTGCATTGTAATGCCGGAACCGGGAATACCGTTGGCACTGGTAACCAACACCCCAGGCATACGGCCTTGTAAAGCTGCCAGTATATTCGTAACCGGTTGTTTTTCTATGTCTGCACTTTTTATAGTACTTAAACCACCTGTATTGAAACGCTGAATGGTAGTACCATAAGCTACTACCTGCACTTCGTCCAGCTTGCTTTGCGCCTGTTTCAGTACTGCCGTTACTTTCACCGCATTGTCTGTTACATCAATGTTGGTGATATATTTTTCGTATCCCACAAAAGATATCTCTACCCTGTATTTTCCGTTCGCCATATTCTTCAATGTAAACGCACCATTTTCATTAGCGGCTGCAGATTTGTTCCGGCCAATGATCCTGATGGAAGCGTTTTGAAGAGGCTGACCATTTTCATTGAGTACCACTCCATTCACATCGTGAATTGTATCTACCGGTATTACAGGCTCATTGAAAAGCGGAGTAACATCGGGCTTACGCGAGATGAAAACGGTTTTTGGTGCAATCGTATAAGTAAGCGGCTGATCTTTTAAAACAATATCCAGGAGATCCGTCAAGGGCATATTACGCACGGAAAAAGAAACTGGCTGTGTATTTTCCAGCGCGCCTTTGTTATAAAAAAACACATAACCGGTTTGCAACTTGATCTCTGCAAATACCTTCTTTAAAGGAAATTCCCTGGCCGATAAGGTAATAGTCTGAGAAAAAACACCGGCTGAAACATGCGTTAAACACACGAACAGGAAAAAAGCAATTACTCGCATGACACGCAGTATTTGGTTGACACAGTCACGCCGCCACGGGCGCGGCAAAAGCAAAACATCGAATTTTTGCATAGATTTGCAATAGTTTGGTTGATTAAATAATTGACATTCACATTGCTCAATAAGGATCGGCCTGACAATACAGCCGGAAGTGGTTCCAAGCACCTCCGGCTTCTTTTTTTTAATGACTGATCCTCTGTATTAATTGGTTGACCCTATTGTTTTAACACTACCAGCCGTTTCCCCTCTTCTATTCTGAACCGCACTCCGGTTTTCTGCAAACCGGTCAGTACCTGTAATAAGTTCATATCTCTGCTCATTTCTCCTTCGAAATACATATCCGGTACATTTTGTTCATAAACAATCTGCAAATCGTACCAGCGAGCCAGTTCCTGCATTACTTCCCGTAAACTGGCATCTTCAAAATTGAACAGCCCGTTCTTCCAGGCCATTACTTTAGCAACATTGGCGTTGTTGATGGTTTTAATACCATTCCCGTTGTTCGCCACCTGTGCCTGCTGGCCAGGTTTCAACATTACCTTTTCTCCAGTAACAGCTACCCGTACGGCGCCTTCCAGTAAGGTAGTATTGATGCTGGCTTCATCGGGATAAGCATTTACATTGAAATGTGTTCCTAAAACTTCCACTTCCGCCTGTTGCCCGATCTTTACCTTAAAAGGCAGATGCGAATTTTTCACAACTTCGAAATAAGCCTCCCCGTTAACCTCTACCCTTCTTTCCCCGCCGGTAAAGGCGGTAGGATAGCGCAGGCTGGAAGCCGCATTCAGCCATACCATAGTACCATCAGGCAGCCTCACCTGGAATTGTCCCCCCCGAGGTGTAGTAAGTGTATTATAGCTGATGGCAGTGCTTTGCACATCATATATTAATTGTCCGCCCGTTTGCCGCACTCCCTGCCGGATCAACCGGTTACCGGCGCTGTCCAGCGTAACAGTAGAACCATCGCCCAGAGTCAGAATGGCCTTATTGCTGCCAGGTGTAATATCCTGCGTAAGGGCATGGAATTCCTTTTTATTGCCGTTTAACGATCTCACCACAACAGTGCCTATTGCCAGCAAAAGCAATATTGAAGCCGCAACCCAGCCCCACCTCCGCAGAAAAGTAATACGAAGGGGGCCAGGTTTCATAGGACGAACGATTGATTGTTCACTGTTCGCCTTCTGTTGTGCGGTTCTGTCCATCTGCAAAATGGCAGACACTCTCTTTTCCCTGTCTTTTACAAACGGCACATCATCAGGCGCTGTATTATCTAAAAAATGTTGTAATAATTCGGGCAGAGCTTCGTTATCGGGATGTTGTTCCAGATAAGCGGCCAGTTCATTTTCTTCTGCCACGGTGATCTTCTTCTCCAACCACTGATCGAGTAAATATTTAAGGTGCTCGTTGTTCATAATAGTAGTTATAATGCCCCTACACTATATAAGAGCAAAAAAACAGTCCGGCTGTCTATTGGTGCGCGAATTTTTTTTTAACGGATAAAGAATGAGATCAATAAGAGGGTATAACCGGCTTCCAGAAGCTGTTCACGGATATTCCTCACAGCAACCACAATGGTATTCCTGACCGTGCTGGACGAAACTCCCATTATCGTAGCTATTTCGCCGGACGATAATCCGCTGTCACGGTGCAACTGGTAGATCTTCCGCCGTTGCTCCGGCATCTTTTCAATGATCCGGACAATTAAAATGGAAATATCCTTCCAGGCGAGGCTGTCCTCTATATCATTTATTACTAAATCCTGTTGCAGTTCACGTTCTGCTAAAACCTTACGATGCAATAAATGTTGCTTTAGCCAGCGATGGGAAAGATTAGCTGCTATACGGTGGATATAGGCCCGTGGATAATTAATATCAGCCAGGCTATCACGATGTAGCCATAATTGCAGAAAGGTTTCCTGAAGTAATTCTTCTGCTATAATATCTGACCGGGTAAGTTTTAACAGGAAAGTGAACAACATAGTATCATAACGGAAATAAAGTTCCCGAAATGCATGCTCGTCCCCCTCTGCTATCCGCAAAAGCAGTTCTTGTTCACTGAGTAAATCCATGTAAGCCAATTAATTATCCAATTAGCTTTCCTGTGATAAGCGTAAGTGTCTGGTGAATAACAAGATAAAAAGAATAAATTATATTTTTATAGAAGGGATGGAAAATAAAATGTTTCTAAGACCTTTTGCTTAACCGCTTACCTGGAAGATACAATGAAGATGGACGCCCTCTGGTGTTCCTCATAAATTGAAGTTTTATTTGTAATATTATACAACGATTGAAGTGTTAAGCCAACTCTAAAATATCACTACTCAAAAGATGGACCATAAACGGGGGTTTTCCAGGAGAACTTTTCTACAGCAAGCAGGCTTGTCCGGTATTGCTTTAACCATTGGTTGCTATTGGCCTGCATTAGGGAAAAGTGTGGGCGAAATTATTCATACGGATGATGCGAAAGATGCAGCAACAGAGTTGATGACATGGATATCAATAGATGGTACCGGCAAGGTAACCATCTTTAATCACCGTTCAGAAATGGGGCAAGGAACCTGGCAGGCAATTCCACAAATTATTGCGGAAGAACTGGAAGTTAGCATGGACCAGGTGAGTATCCGGTTTGCCACCGCCCATCCTAAAAAATATGGCCCGCAACCACAGGAAGGAAGTTTTTCCATACGTGGCTGGTATCAGCAATTATTACGCGTAGGAGCCTCTGCCAGAGAAATGCTTATTGAAGCCGCAGCAAAGCAATGGAATGTTAATACAACCGAATGTTATGCGGAAAATGGACAGGTGATACATCGGCCCACAGGAAAAAGGCTTAGCTATGGAGAACTGGTAAAAGATGCTGCACAAATAAAACCACCACAGCAGGTTAAACTAAAAGAGCGTAAAGACTATAAAATTATTGGTAAATCCCTGCATCGTAATGATACCGCTCTAAAAATCAATGGCAGCGCCATATTCGGACTGGATAAAAAACTTCCGGGGATGTTATATGCGGTGGTGGAACGCAACCCACGGTTTAGAGGAAAAGTAAAAAGCTTCGATGACTCGGCAACAAAATCTGTTAACGGTGTAAAGCATGTTTTTAAAGTACAAAGAGCCGTTTTTGGTTTATTGCTTGAAGGCGTGGCTGTAGTAGCAGATTCATTATGGACAGCTATGAAAGGGCGAAAACTGCTGAAAGTTGAATGGGATGATGATGGCTTTGAACATCTGGGTTCTGAACAACTTTATGCGAGGATGCAGCAGGATCTTTATAAACCTTTACCATCAGATATTTTTGAAACGGCATTAAAGAGTTCTTCGGCCATTATAGAATCTGTGTATGAAATGCCTTATCAATCCCATAGCTGTATGGAGCCGCTTAACTGCATTGCCGATGTAAAAGAGAACAGTATTGAAATATGGGGCCCGATACAGGAAGCCCAATGGATACAGGCAGACCTAAGTGAAAGGCTGCATATCCCTATTGAAAACGTTACGGTGAATATGACTTTTCTCGGAGGAGGTTTCGGAAGAAAAGCATTTACGGATTACCCGCATGAAGCGGCACTAATTTCAAAAGAAGTTAAAGCTCCGGTGCAGGTTATGTGGACAAGAGAAGACGACATGAGCATGGGGCCTTTTCGTGCCGGATCATTATACAGATGCAGGGGCGGCGTGGATACGCAAAAAAGAATATTTTCATTTCAGATTATTTCCGCTTCGCAATTTATGGGTCCGGGAGAAGACAAAGATGCCCAACCGCAACCTGTAACGGTGAATACGGGCGGGCTAGCCGGCCTTGCGAGTGACTATTATAAATCAATACCGCACTATAGTTTTGGAGGCGTCCAAACAAAGTCTCCTATACCAACTATGTGGTGGCGTGCACCCGGCGCTAATGTTGATGCATTTGCCGGCGAAAGTTTTATAGACGAACTCGCACACCTTGCTTTACAGGACCCACTTGAATTCAGAAAGGCGCATCTTAGTTCTGATCGTTATCAGGCGCTTGTAAATAAGCTTGCAGAAATCAGCAACTGGGAATCACGACGAAAGAATGATGGATGGGGAGTAGCTATCACAGAATGTTTTGGCAGTATGGTAGGACAGGTAGTGAAAGTATCCCGCGGGCAGGACAAAAAAATCAGGATTGACAAAGTATTTGCACTGATAGATTGTGGCTGGTATGTAAACCCCGATATTATCCGTGCCCAGCTGGAAGGAAGTATCGTAATGGCACTAGGTGCTGCAGTAAATCACGCAACTCATTTTAAAGATGGAAAAGCTGTAGAAAAAAATTTCAACACCTACCTCATGCCACGCATTAATGAAATTCCTGAAATAGAAGTGCATATTATGGAGAATGATGAAAAGCCCGGCGGTGTTGGTGAACCGGGATTACCGGCCTTTGCACCCGCATTATGCAATGCTATTTTTGATCTCACTGGTAAACGTATACGCAAATTACCTTTTAGTCTGGAAGACGTATAAGTTTATACTACATCAATTCTTCTGGTTTATTATATAAGTTTTTTTGTTCATCCCCACGCCGGAAATTTTTAAAGATTTCCAATTCCCGGGTAATGAACTCTGGATCTGAATAATTCCTTTATCCGAAATTTCCAATCCTCCGAATCCCATCAGTACGCTTTGCAGCACACCTCCGGCTCCTGTTGCAAAGTATGGATTTGTCCCTCCTTTAGTTTCTGCGATTACCCTGAATGGTGGATTTAAGTTAGGTTCATAGGCTTCCTTAAAAAATGAATAGGCTTTATTTTGATTTCCTGTTCTGGCATAAAGAAGTGCAAAAATAGCATGAGTCATTGCAGGTGTTCCTTCTTCAGGTATTCTGGTTTCATAATAAGCCAGATCTTTTTCAATTTGTTTTTTATCCGTTATGATATTTAAAGGATAGGCAAGTAAATTAACATCTGCTTGTTTAATTCCCTCACCATTATAAGATGCATGTTCCTTTGTTACGCCATCATCAAATTTTAAAATCGGAATATTCTGTTCCACCAGTTCCCAATCTTTATTTAAAGGAATCCCTAATATTGATGCAGCTAAATTTGCATTATGCAGGTTTAATTTTGCCGCTGCATTTGTAAAAGCATTATTATCTACATTTTCTGCCCATTCATCCGCAGCTACAACATTTTTAATATCATAATGATTTAATCCGTTTCTTTCCACTCTACTTGCCCAAAAGTCGGCAGTTTGCGATAAAATCGGCCAACCTTTTTCTTTAAGCCAGGTTTTATCCTGCGTAACACAATAGTAGTTCCATGCAGCTAAAGCAACATCTGCTGAGATATGATGTTCAAATGGCCCGCTCAAAGCCCACACAGGTGTTTCTTCGACCCCTGTATCTGCGCTCTCCCAAGGATACATTGCACCTTTATAACCATGCGAAAACGCATTTTTTTCCGCTTGTCCCAATCGTTCAAAACGATATTCGATTAAAGATTTTGCAATTTCGGGATGAAGAACGAGCAATGCAGGGAACATCCAGATATCTGTATCCCAAAATACATGGCCATTGTAACCCAATCCCGATAATCCCATTGGTGAGAGTGAGTAAGAAGTACCTGATCTTGAAAATGATGTTAAATGATATAACATGCTATGTACATCTTGCTGAGCCTGCGGATCACCATCTATTGTAATATCCGATTTCCAGAGTTCATCCCAGGCGGCATTATGAAATTTAATTAGCCTGTCTCTTCCTTCCAGCTTCGCAAAAATGGTCATTCTTTCTGCCTCATTGAGTGGGTCGGCATGCTGTGCAGAGCTGATCGTACTCCCAATAACTGAGTAGGTATAACTTTCTCCAGCCTTTAAGGTTTTATTAAATTTCATTAAATGGCTATTGTTATCCCACATTTCATGGATAATTTTAGGTTCATTTCCGTGTAACTCAGTAAAGAGAAAACTGTTTGAAGCACAGAGTTGTAGTTTGCCGGTCGGGCTTTTTGCAGTAGAAGTAAGTAAGCTCAGGGTAACATGTGGCCTGTCAATTTCATTGTAATAATTTTGAACATCACGCAAGGCTTCAGGAGTTTCCATAATACTGGCCGCCGTTATTCTTAAATCTTCTTTTGCTGTTATGGTCACATCCATTAATACTGAAAAAGGAAGATGCCTCAACGCATAATAGGTATATTTTACAGTTGCCTTTTTGCCATATAGAAGTTGTGTTGTAAATGAAGCATGATGCATATCCAGTTCCTGTTGCAATTGTTGTGTATTTCGCTCATCAAGCCGCATACCATCAATTTCAAGGTACATATTAAGCAGGTTAAAGCCATTTAAAAAATTACTTACACGGCCACGCCCGTACGTATCATAAGCACCGGCTAAAACCACGTTTTTAACTTTAAAAGGTTGAGGTGACGATACCACACCAATAATACCATTTGCCACAGTTACCCCATAATAGTTATTGGGGTCTATTTTTTCAGCCTTAATCTTCCATGGATCCTGGGCATTAGAACGTACCGTGAAACAGGTAATCAGTAGAAAAAATAATTTTATCTTCATACTAATCGTTTTTTATGATATTAAAGCAATGTAAGGCTAATTTACATCAGACTTCTCCGTAATTTTAGTAGCCAGGATCCTGAATCAGGATAAGATTGCCGGGTTGATTATCCGGGGACTTAAAAAGATGAAAATATTTAATATATTTGTTCCTATTATTTGACCTATAATTTTAATCCCTTAATTATGCAACAACAGTATGCCCCTTCGGGGACTGCAACTACCCCTCCCGCACTAACTTTTAACGGCGACGGTGGTACTTATTTCGGTATTTTGATTGTGAACACTTTACTCTCTATTATTACTTTGGGACTTTATTATCCATGGGCTAAAGCAAACAAATTGCAGTATCTCTATTCATCTACGGAGCTGGATGGGTCCAGATTTTCCTGGAATGGTACGGGTAAAGAGATGTTCATTGGTTTTATCAAGACGATGGGTATTTTTATTGGAGTACTCATTATTGTAAGCCTGCTTAACTGGGCAAAGCTGCCCCTGCTGGGAGGTCTGTTTTACCTGGCTTTCTTCCTGTTTATAGTACCATTGGCTATTCATGGTGCTAATCGCTATCATTGGTCAAGAACAACCTGGAGAGGCATCCGTTTCGGATACCGTGGTAAGAGACAGGAATTTCTTAACCTGTTCCTCAAGGAGATAGCTTTAACCATCGTTACATTAGGATTTTATGGCGCCTGGGCGATAATGAACATCCGTAATTACGTGGTTAGCCATATCAGGTTTGGCAGTGGCGAATTTCGCTATGAAGGAAATGGGAAAGATTACTTTTTCCTGAACCTGAAAGGCTATTTGCTTACTCTTGTTACCCTGGGTATTTACTCATTCTGGTGGCAGGCCGATATCTTCCGTTACAGTGTTGATAAACTGCGCCTGACTCATGGAGATAAGGAATTTACTTTCCGTTCTACTGCAACAGGTGGCGACTTCGCCGGACTGCTGATCGTGAATTTCCTGCTGATCATATTTACCCTTGGTATTGCCTTTGCATGGGTACAAACACGTACAATTACCTTCCTGATGTCTCACGTTGAAATAGCTGGCGATGTGGCCTTAGGTGAGCTGGAACAAACAGAAGAAGAGTATAAAAATGCAATGGGCGAAGATCTTGCAGATACATTTGATCTCGGTATTATCTAATCTTATATGTTCAAAGGATACTATTACAATCACCAGGTAGCAAAAGCAATCCCTGTTACTATCCAGCTGTTCACCGAAAGTTTGCAACTGGAACTAACGAGAGAGGAAGGCATGCCTTCGCGGAAGCTGCAGTGGCTCTTTACCGAAATAGATGTACAGGTAGTGGACCGGAACTTTCTCCGTATGACCTATACCGGTACAGGTACAGAAGCTGGCACTCTGGAGGTAAATGACCCGGTTTTTGTAAAAATGTTCCTTGAAAAACACAAACCGTCACGAAGTACCGGTATACAACAGCTGGTACTTCGTGGTGGTTTAAAAGTGAGCTTAATAGGTTTGGCATTAATGATTGGTCTCTTGCTGGCAGGACATTTCTTTATACTGCCCTGGTGTGCTGATAAAGTCGTAGACCAGCTGCCTTTATCCTTTGATAAGAAACTGGGACAAACAGCGCGTAATAGCGTCAATGAGACGGTCGACTCCGCACGTAGCCGTCTGCTGACAGATTTTGCCGCACAAATGAAATGGGAAACGACGGACTCACTTACATTTTCAGTAGTACCCAGTAATGTTGAAAATGCCTATGCACTACCAGGAGGCTATGTGGTTGTTTATACCGGCCTGTTGGAAAAACTACATACCAAGGAGCAACTGGCGGCACTGTTAGCTCACGAAGTTGCGCATGTTACCTGCCGCCATTCCGTACGTAAGTTATGTCGTGATATGAGCTCAACCTTACTTGTAACCCTTGTTTTCAGTAATAGCAGTGGCGCTACCAGTGCATTGTATTCCAACGCCAATTCTCTCTATAGTCTTACCTACTCCCGCCAGTATGAACAACAGGCGGATCTTTATGGTATGCAAACATTGCGGCGCAATCATATAGACCAGCATGGTATGTTGCAGTTATTACAGGAACTGAAAAAACTGGATAATAAATTAAAGATCCCCGAATTTATCAGTACACACCCCCTTACGAATAATCGTATTCAATATGTTGAGCGTAACCTGGCGTCTCATCCTGCAAGCTATAAGAGCAATGATAAGATGGAAGAAATATTCCGGCAATTGCAGAAAGCTAATCACAAATAATTACCAACAGCTACTGTGAAATACGGTATTTTTGTACAATAAAGGTACCGACCAGAAACCGCAATGCAGGCAAAACTAAGAGCACATATAGAAAAAATCATACCGCTAACAGATGATGAGTTTGCGTTTGTGCTCTCCCATTTTACATTCAGAAAAGTAAAAAAGCACCAGTTCCTTATCCAGGAAGGCGACAGTGTTAACCACTCTTACTTTGTGGTTTACGGATTGTTAAAGCTAGCGCATACTGATGCTAATGATAAAGAACACATACTACATTTTGCTATGGAAGATTGGTGGATAAGTGACTACCATGCTTATTTCACCAAAGCTAAAGCTACAATGTCGTTAGACTGTCTTGAAGATGCCGGTGTGTTTTGCATTTCGCTGGAAGACAACGAAAAGCTATTTGCCGGTCTCCCAAAGATGGAACACTTCTTCCTTAGAAAATCGCATTTTGGTTATATAGCATCGCAACAGCGCATATTGTCATTACTTACCTCCAGTGCCAAAGAACGCTACGAGCAATTACTGATGCAGTACCCCTCGCTTATTCAGCGTGTAAACAAAACCCTTCTGGCCTCTTATCTGGGCATTTCCCGCGAAACACTGAGCAGGCTGTCTTCTTAGTGTAAGTGTGATCTACATCACACTGGATTTGTGATGTAGATCCTGCCAAAATTGTTATGTTCTTCTCAACTTTGTAGTGTAAATTTTAAACTGCAATGATGAAAAAAATAACAAAGGTTTTAGCATTATTATTAATAGCTACTATACCTGTATTGGCGCAAACTAAAAAACAAAATAAGATGGAAAAAAGAATAATTAATCCCTGGCAATGGCAGGATAAACGCAGTTATGTGCAAGCCATTGAAGTAAAAAATCCTGAAGGCACACTCTATATTTCAGGGCAGACAGCTATAAACGCTGATGGCCAGTCAAGCACCGGCGACATGAAAACCCAGTTAATTCTGGCTCTGCAAAATCTGGAACAAGTTATTAGCGAAGCTGGTTACGATAGCAAAAATATTGTGCGGTTAAATATCTATACAACTTCATCTGCAGAGCTTTTCACTTGCTTTGATATTATTCAGGACTGGATAGCTAAACATGGCATTAAGCAAACGACCACTTTGCTGGAAGTGAAAAGCCTTTTTGAAACATTAAAAGTTGAACTTGAAGCTACAGTGGTTAAGTAATGTTTTAAAAGGTGCTATTAAACAAGGGCCCGGTATTGTACCGGGCCTTTGGTATTATGTCATTTTTATTTTATGGTTCCGATGGAATTTCCATCGTCTTAAGATTTTAAGAGAATGAAGATAGTTGATTTAAACATTTGACTAGTATAAACTGGGCATCCTCCGTCTCAGCTTGGAAGGAGAAAGAAAATACCCTGCATGAATTCCTTCCCGGATCATACTGGAAAACCATTCCAGATTTGCCTTGGGGAAACTCAGGCCGCTTTGTGCAATTGCATCCAGAGAATCCTTTTGTATATACCTGATCCGTCTGGGGAAGTCAAAAGACCGCTGTATCCAGTTGTTCATCAGATCAACTATTTTCCGGTCGTTCTGGGAGCCGTCAAAGCTAGCTACCGATTCTTTAAATGTATTCATCTCCACAATTTCAAGACTGTAGCCCAACTGCTTCAGCATTTTTACAATAACGCTGAAAGGCAAGCTCTGCGGATTCTCCATATGGATACAATCTATCGGGCTGGTCATATATTCCAGGCAAAAGCCTGCAATCCCTTTTGCAACAATGTCTACATAAGAAAAGGAAATGTTTTCGTTATAAGTGTTTGGTATCTGCTCCAGTAATATAGCCCCCTTCATGATCTGGAATACCCTGTTCTGATCAATGTTGCGTTGAAATCTACCATGTACGGCATCTGCAGCAATATGTCCCACCCTGTATATCTTTCCTTCGCCACCATTTTTAAGGAAGTAACGGATGATTTTTTCAGCTTCAAACTTTGTTCTCTCATAATCAGAGATAAACACCTGTCCATAATCAAAGTCTTTTTCAGAGAAGGTCCTGAAGCTGCCGTTCGGAGCATAACCACTAACTGCCAGCGTTGAAATATAATGGATAGCCTTTTTCTTTCCTTTCTGTGCCAGCTCCTGTATTTGCCTTGTAGAAGTAATGTTAGCCTGAATAAGATCGGCATAATCCTTCAGCAAGTTAATATCAGCCGCAGCATGTAATATGATATCTGTTTCATTAACAATTCTTTCGTAATCTGATGGCTCGATCCCTAAATTCTCCTCTAAAAGGTCCCCTCTGATCACTTTTATCCTATGACGATTTATGTACAGCGAGTCATTGAAATAGTGTTCATAACAATTTTCAAGACGGGTAGCCGCATTCGACTTACTATCTCCCCGTACAAGGCAATAGAGGTTAACTTCATCGTGTAAAATCAATTCATGTAATAAATGGATACCAAGAAAGCCTGTAGCCCCTGTAAGCAGGATTGTCTTTTTTCGACTGATCTGGTTTTTCATCCCATTAAAATTGAGATTGTATAACGGTTGTCCCACAGACGCTATATTGCTATCCAGCATTAACAGCTTCGACCGATTATACAATTGATCCGGATTTGACAACTGGTGTTTTAAGATGTTAAAGAAGTTCTTTACCATCCTGTTTATATTCGTTTTTTCAAAGTTGCTTTCCTGGTACTGAACATCTATGATAAGTGATTCACCGATAAACCTTGCGGTGAAAGAAAGCTTATATTCCTGCAAGGCGCTTTTACTCCTCGTAGGACCTGGATTAAAACTGGAAGGCTTCATGTGAACAGACGCATTTCCAAACTGATCAGGAAAATGCCCCAGATAGTTAAACAGCACATCTGCACCAATAACTGTCATGTCTGTAAACCGGTCATGATGTATGTTAATCATGTTTGCAAAGGCAGCCTTCTCATTAATTAAGTCGGAGCAATCTCTGGGATTCAAAACAGATTCATTCAGGTTTACCGGCATAGTGGTAGCCCACCAGGCAACTGATCTGCTCAGGTCCGGTAATGATTCCTGCTGTGGCCGGCCATGAAACTCAACATCTACTGTAATGGCGGGTAGTCTGCACTCCTCCAGTAATGAGGTGGCAAAAGCACTAAGCAGGGAACCACTCAGCGTTGCTGATTGTTTTTGCTCTTCAAGATGCTGTAATATATTGGATATTTCAGCGGGTATTAAAATGTTGTATACTCCGCTTAATTCCTTTCTATCTATCCTCGTATAGATTTCAGGAAGCCGGTATAATTTCTGGGTGATAAGTTTGTTATATGCTGCTGTATCCAGTTCAGGTTTACCCAGTGCAGATTCATCATAAAACCTGCTTACCGCATTTTCGGGTTCTACCGGCAAGAAATCATTCCTCAGGATCTGCTCATAATAATCCAGTAATTCATCGATGATAATATTCCATGATATAACATCCACCACCAGGTGATGACAAGCGAGATAAATGTAGTCCTTACCGTCAGGGTTCACAAATAGATGTGCTCTGAATAACCGGCCTTCCTCTATTGATATTTCACTCAGCAGGTTCCTGGAGATTTCCTGGAACTGGAAGGCTACCGATATTTTGTTATCCAGGATAGACGTTCCCAGTTCGAAACCGGAACAGGATTGTTTTTCGACCTCGTACAATCCTGCCTGTTTTCTGAAAGCGGAGGTTAACTGCGAGTGACTTGCCAGCACATAATTAAGCGCCAGCGCCATCTCTCTTACACTGATCTTATCTTCTGTTTCCAGTAAGATAGTCTGACAGTATTCATTCAGATTGAATTTCTTATGATGAAGGAAATTGTACTGGGAGAAGGTAAGCCTGTTAGCATTCTTCGGCTTGCCGGAGGCTTGTTTCCCATCACTTATTTTTACTGGTTCCAGCTTACTGAAATTACCAAACAGCGGATGGTTGTTAATGTCTGTGATATGCACTTTGTAACCATACCGCTGTAACCTTCCGATCAATTGTATGGCCAGCAGGGAGTCTCCCCCGATGTCAAAAAAATTATCTGTTGCTGCAATGGAGCTCTTATTAAGTATGCGCTTCCAGTGTGCATCCACCAATGCAGGCCAGGACTCCTCTTTTGATTTGTCATTGTCCGGCACCTTAGCACTCACGGATACATCAAAGTTCCGCTTGAGTGCGTTCAGGTCTATTTTGCCATTAGAGTTGTAAGGCGTTTCGGTATAAAAATAGAAGTTGCCTGGTATTTTGTAAGCAGGTAGTTTGTTGGTCAGCCATTTTTTCAGCAGATCTTTATTCAACTCCTGCCCTTTGACAGGTTTGATATATACATCCAGCGATTGATGTTCCCGGTGTACAGATACTGCTGCGATAACGTTTTCCACAGCGGGATGTGCAATGATAGCTATTTCCACCTCTCCCAGTTCAATCCGAAAGCCTTTTATCTTTACCTGCCGGTCTGTCCGGTATAAGAATTCATAATTCCCATCCGCCAGTCTTTTGCAGATATCACCCGTACGATAACAGTTTAACTTTTTACCATTTATCTCTTTCTTAACAAATTTCTTTTCGCTTTCGATTTCATTGTTAAGATATCCTTTGCTTACTCCCGGACCACAGATATATAATTCACCGGTGTTATCCTTTTCGTTATCAAGAAAACAAATCCCCTCTCCCAGTGGCGCCCCGATCGGTACGGAAGCTGTTACATCAAAATGCGCGGAAAGCGGTTCTACCTTGAATACGGTAGCACCAACAGTTGTTTCAGTAGGACCATAATGATTATAGAGATGAGCACATACACCGGATTCAAATATTGCCCTGACAGATTCCCAGCTAAGTTTCTCTCCGCCCAGAATGATATTATTGATTACCTGCCTGTGCATTGTATCCCTGTTTGATATCAGAGACGTTAAATGCGAAGGAGTAATTTTTAAAAGAGATATTTTATCCTCGTTAATAATATCATTAAATAATGCGGGATCCGTTGCTTCCACTTTATTTAAGATCCGAAGCATACCTCCTGAAACAAGTGCCACGAAGAAATTGGTAAGACCCAGATCAGCAGCAAAGGTAGTAACATGTGCGGCTCTTACAGCTGCCGGAGCACCGATCCTTTCATACACCGCATGGGTGTAATGCAATACGCTTTTGTGTGTGATCTGCACAGCTTTAGGCGTGCCGGTAGTGCCGCTTGTAAGCAGGATATAACACACATCAGGCATTGTTACAGGAGGAATATTTCCAGAAGGCAAAAAAGCGGTATCCTCCGTAATCAGCTCCTGGAAATAAAACAGGGGAATTGACTTAGTATCTGTTGTTACCAACTGATCCGCAGTATCCAGAATAACAGCATTTGCCATCACTCCCTTTATCTTTGCTTCGTTTGTAGCAATGCCATCCTCCCGATCCAGCATCACAGGTATCCCTCCGCAGAGAAGAATACCCCAGAAACAAATAATACTTTCCGTATCCTTTTTACTTATACAGGCTATCCTGTCTCCTGTACGGATATGTTTGCCTGTTAATATGCTGGCCACCTGGAATGCGCGTTGGTAAAGCTCCTGATAAGTGAAAGATTTACGGCAATCCTTGATGGCAACCCTTTCAGGATAAGTATGAACAATGTCCAGCAATAACGCTACTAAATTTGATTGATTAGCTTGCATCGGAAATAAATTTTGATAATTAGGGGGCTAGTGTTAATAACTCACATTATAAAAACGTGCAGGTAGTTATGGGTAAGCCTGACGGGTAGGTCTTATGGAGATGTTATCCAGATGAACATTACCCGGAAGATGCGATAGAAATGCAATCACCTGCGCAATATCATCTGCCTGTAAGATGGGCCCTACCTCTTTTTCATATGTTTCGAACCATTGCATATCATATCCTGCAGACTGCTGGAAATTGGTGCCTACCAAACCCGGCTCTATCAATGTTACCCTGATGGATTGTGGTCCCAGCTGCCTTCTCAGCGCCTCTGTAAGGCCATGTGCAGCAAACTTTGTGGCTCCGTATACAGAGTTAAACGGAGATACATTTCTGCCAATGGAGGAACCGATAACAACAATATCCAGTGGGTTCGTAACAAAGTCTCTTCCAGCCGACTGCTCCACCATTATTTTGCTGATGCTTTTCAGCTGATACATCAGTCCTTTGATATTAGTGTCTATAAGGCTATCCCACTGTGCTGCATCGGAGTTCAGTAATGTGCCTGGCAATCCCCTGCCCGCACTGGCAACAAACAGATCCGGTAGTTCATTCCAGGTATTCAGGGATTCGGCAATACATACATCGGTCATCTTCTCGTCCGTGATATCGCCACATACAATCCTCGCCAGGTCACCATTGCCGGTTTCATTTACCTGCCGGGCTGTTTCAGCCAGCTTATCCTTATCCCTTCCGTTAAGCACCATCCTTGTCCCTTTTTCTGCCAGCCGATGGGCAGTAGCTTTCCCTATACCGGAGCTGGCTCCGGTAATAATTGCAATACGATTTTTCATGTCTGTAATATTTTTAGATGACTATGGGGCTATTTATATCAGTCGGTTTTTCTCTGCCTGAGAGGCATTTACCTGTGTACAGTGCCAGTCCAGTGAGCACACCACCTATTAAGCCGGCAATGATTATCACTACTATTTCAGGGAAGGTGATCAGCACACCCAGTTTGTTTAATACACCACCATGCAAACGCAGATCGAAGTAGGAGTTGGCGCCGGACCATATAATGAAACCCGGTATAAAGCCAGTGATGAAGCCAGAGAATTGCCAATGCCGCAATCCGGCTATTACACCCAGCACAAGAACAGGCAATACAAAACTCCACCAGGGCAATTGTTCAAACAGATCAGTACCCGTTATAAGTACCAGGATGATCAACATCGTTTTTATACTATCAGGTAATTTCTTACGCATTTTATTATGTTTTATCGTTGTTAATGTAGCAACCATCTATTACCCGCCTGTTTTTCAGCTTCTTTGACTGACATAAAAAATCTCAGTGGATAATATTTTCCTTTATTCCAGTCGTTAATAAAGTTATCATAGTAAGGACTGCCTATATTCCCTGATTGACCTCCCGCATAGATGCCAAATGCTTTGGGACGATCCCCGAGTTCCACTATCATACGCCATGAAGGGCCCCAGTTATTGGAAGTGGCATTAATAGCATCAGGATAACCGGCGGCAGGAATATTCATTCTGCTAAAAGCGGGAATGTTGGTGAGGTGTGTCACATTTACTTTGTGTACGTCTCCCCAATTAACACCTGTTTTCTTTTGTATGCTGTCATAATCGGCAACGGCCATTGTAAATGCTTTACAAATGATATCCGATGCATTTTCTTTTGGGGTAGTAGCCCGCTTATCAAAGTAAATGTTACCGGGTTCCTGTTGGATGAGATCCAGCAATACATAATCATCAGGAACTTTGGTATTGAATGCATACTCATTAAATTCATCCCAGGTATAATCCTTTACGTACTGCCACCATAATTGAAAAAGCTTTGCATTCTGACTGTTCAGGTCAAATGCACCATTCCATTCCTTTAAACCCTTCAGGGTATTATACTGGCTTACAGTCAGCCTGTTTTTATCTATAATCTTTATCAGGACGGGCATTACTTCCACAGCAAAAGCGTCTATATTGTCCAACTGCATTTTTTCCATTTTCCCGATATCAAATGCATTTTCATTTTCGAGCAGTTGTTGAATTCTGCTGGCGCGGGCTTCTTTATAATATCCATTATAGTAATAGTTGTAGTTGGCAGCAGTAGGATGCTGATTTGCAGATAACAGGAAGTTACAGGCCGGATTAATTGCATGAGGCATACTGTCTGCCGGTATGTACTTCGTGGATAAATGCGTACTTACCGTACCATCCAATATAAAGCGTCCTTGCCCAGGCCACTTTACAGGCAGGCGCCCCTGATGATTCGTGGCAATGGTATTGTCTTTACCGGCAAACATAAAATTCTGTATCGGGCAACCATAATTTTTTATAGCATCTTTGTATTCTGCATAGTTAGATGCCCTGTTCAATTTCACAAAAGTTAAAAACTCATTGGAAGTATTCAGCAGCTCCCATTTCATAGCATAATTTTTCAACTCACGGCGTTGACCCTGGAAACTTCTGTCTATTACAACAGGGCCGTGTACGGTACGGTAAACAGTATCATATAATGGTGCCTTACTTTTCCGTTTTATCTCTTCAATAGAATAATCAAGATTCAGCCACTTTCCATCCAGCTCATATTTTTTATAATCACTGGTGATCTTGAGTTTGTACCAATCTTTTACATCATCTGCTCCATTGGTGGTACCCCAGGCGATGTTCTCATTAAACCCGATTATTACAGCCGGCGTACCGGGAATAGAGACCCCATATACATTTAATCCGGGTGATGATAACTGCATTTCCAACCATACAGCGGGCAACGAGAGATTCAAATGAGGGTCGCTGCACAGGATAGGATGACCCGATTTTGTTTTTTTACCTGATACCACCCAGCCATTACTTCCCAGTTGAGGATTAAAGGAACTTTCAGGCACAATGGTACTATTTGCCAGGAAAGAGAAGTTCAGGTAATCCGGTTTGGTTATATGTGTTAAAAATGGTTTGGAAGCCGTTTCAGTATCATTCACAACGGGTGTGATATGCGGTGTAAAACCCGGGTAAAGTTTATTGAACGTCTCTTCTCCCAATGCGACCATCAGGTTGGACATGATCATATCTTCTTCATAACCCGAGAGTGTAGCCCCCATGTTTTTCATTACCAGCACACTTTTCAGCTCAGACCATTGTTCCGGTTCATAATCCAGTAGTTTATATTCAAGCGGGATATCTTTAGTGTGCAACTGTTTGATATAGGCATTTACACCTTGCGCATATGCTGCCAGAATGCCAGCGGTTTCAGGATCTTTTTTTAATTCTGTCAGTGTTTTTTTAGCGGCGTATAACAATCCCATCCTTCTTTGGTTACGGTCATAGTCCAGAAAACGGTCTCCAAATATTTCGGACAAACGGCCCGCAGCCGCATAACTTACAAAATCCATCTGCCACAAACGCAGGCTGGCTGTTACGTATCCCTGTGTAAAGTAGAGGTCGTGCGTATTTTTCGTATAAATGTGCGGCACTTTACGGTCGTCGAAAAATACCTTTACGGAATCTTTCAGTCCCATTCCATTATGTACTGCATTTACATTCAATTCGCCGTCACCTCCATTCTGTACTGCGCCTGTGAAGGGATTCAGCAACCTGCCCAAAGGTGATACGTTGAATAGCTGATGTGACAATGCAAAAATCAGGATAAGCAATACACAAAGAGGGAACAGGAAATTGATGTTAATCTTTTTCATACCAAACAGTTTAGCGCAGTATCAAAGGAACATGACACCACTATATGGCCATAACAGCCATAGTAAAAAGAATTATATTAAATGAGGGGGGAGAGTATTTTCAGTCGCCACCAGCCGGTAGCGACTGAAATTCAAGAGAGGTAAATTACTTTTCTTTCAAACGTTTACTTTCAGTATCGGCTGAAGTAGTACGTGTTCTCGCCTGTTTCACGCTTTTCTTTCCAAAACGATAGCTGAAGGAAATCTTCAGCCGGCGTGATTCTGATCTGAAGTCAGACCTGAGATACGTTCCTCCAAAATCTATTAAACCACCCGGGCGTAATGTATTAAATATGTCCGTTACTGATAGTCTTACAGTACCATTATTATCAAACACTTTCTTTTGTAAACCAGCATCTACTGTCCATATTTCCTTCCAGCGTGTAGTACCTGTAGCAGCTGGTCCGTTATAATAACCGGATAGCTGGGCACTCCAGCCATGAGAAAGATCGAAACTATTTTCACTATAGATGAGGAATCTTGTTACATTAATATCGAGGTAAGAGTTGTTCAGATTACCTTTATACGTTGAATTGTTAATATCCAGGTAGCAATAAACACCCCACCATTTTGTCACATCAAACTGTGCTGTTGTAGTAAAGTTTAAAACATACTGATATGGAATGTTCTTGACGGTCTGCACACTTTTATTGCCATCTACAGTATCGAGTACCTGTGTAAAGAAGTCTTTGATCCGGCTATAACCCAGCATAGCTGTGTATCTTTTATAATTATAAGACAGCTGGAAATTATCTGTGTATTGTGGTTTCAGAAAAGTATTCCCTTTGCTTAAGGTGAGTTCATCGAGAATGTTCACAAAAGGGTTCAGGTCTTCATAACCAGGTCTGTCAATACGCCTGCTGTAACTCAGGCCCCATGTACTGTAATTATTAAGCTTGTAGGACAGTGATGCACCTGGAAAAAAATTCAGGTAAGAAGTATCCAGGCTTCTGTATGCACCGGCATCCAGCGTTGTCAGACTGCCCAATGCACTGGTAGCTTCTGCCCTTAATCCCAGTTGAAAGGACACTTTATTGATAGCCCTGCTATAGGAGATATAACCTGCATAAATTTTTTCTTTATATGCAAAATTACTGGTCATGGATGAATCCAGTTTTTCATAAGTATTGGACCGGTCAAAAACCTTGAAATCATTTTCTGTTGATACATCATTGTAATAAGCACCTATACCCAGCTTACCTGCCAACGCCTTCTGCTCATAATCCACCTTAACAGACCTGATATCGATGTCTGTCAATGCAATAGTTCTGATATTATTTATACCGAGTATACTATCCGGATCCATTTTGTATTCATTATTCTGCGCACTGTTCATATTATTCCGGAAGGTATTGTAGTCGGCATCGATATTCAGGCTTCTTCCCACAGTATCTTTATATTGATAATTGATATTGTAGTTCACTCTGCGTAACCGTTTTGTCTGATTATTAGCTGAATTCAGAAATGAATCAACAACACCTGGTGTGCGGTAAATGTCAGTACTGCTGGTGGTTTTAAAAGGACCGGAAAGTGCACTTCCATTTATCAGTACGCCTAGTGTACTACGTTTGGAGAGAAAGAAGTCTGCACCTCCTTTATAATTATGATTATCACTTGTTCTTATATATGTTGCCCGCTGATCAAATGTATTGCCGGATACCTGTCTGAAGAAATGGGACAGCGTGCGGTTATCACCATATTGGTAACCATAGTTACCAAACAGGTTGTAAAACTTATTGCGGTAATTGAAGTTTCCGGAAAAATCATATTTTGGTGTATGTGCGAAACTGGCTGTTACGGAAGTACTGCCATTCAAGCCCAATGACTGGCTCTTTTTAAGCCTGATATTGATGATCCCCGCATTACCGGCTGCAGGATATTTTGAGGAAGGATTGGTAATCACTTCTATAGCCTCTATATTGGCAGACGGTATGCCGGTCAGAACAGCAGCCAGATCATTACCACTCAGGTTCGTTGGCCTTCCGTCAATGTATACAATCACCCCGTTTTTACCATTTACAGAAAGACTGCTATTATCTACCCTTACGCCGGGTGATTTACCTAATAGCTCCAATGCATTGGAGCCGGTAGCATTGATACTGGATGACACATTAAAGATCATCCTGTCGGCTTTCACTTCAATGATAGGTTTGGTGCTTCTCACTTCAACTGCTGCCAATTCTTTTGCGTACTGCACTAAAGTGATAACAGGCAGGGTAATGGAATCCTTTACGGTAAATATATCTGTTTTATATTTTCTGAACCCACTGGCTACTACTGTAACATAATAGGTTCCTTCTTTTATATTATCAAACAGGAAGTTCCCCCTGGTATCCGCAGGCAGGATCTTTACCAGGAAAGAATCGGTAGCACGCAGTAAAGAAACACCTGAGGCGATCATTGGCTCGTTATGTTCATTTACCACATTACCTGAGATGATCTGCCCATTTACACCGGAGAAGATAAGGCACAGGATACACAATAAAATGGAGTTTTTTATTCCTTTCATAATTTTAGATTTAGATATAATTGACATTTCTGCGGTATTACATGTGTACCTTCAGTTTTGATAACAGTGCTTTACAATAACAGTTGCTGATTATCTCAGCTATTCTAAAGGAATGGTTGTGAATGAAAAAGTGGTGTCCTTCCAATATTTCAAAGTCGAAATCACTTCTTGTATAGCGGCTCCAGTTAGTGATTTTGTCATTTGTTTCTTCCTCAGTTCCCATTACTGCATATATGGCCGCACCTACCGCCGGTTCATTTATCATCCTGTTATCTTCAGCCACCTCAAAGTCAGCTCTTAAAATGGGTTCAAAAAAATCAAACAGTTCTTTATGCTCGATTAATTCCTGCGGCATGCCACCTAACTTTTGCACAGCGGTAATAAATTCCTGTCGCTCAAGCAGGTAAGTTTGCTTATTTTCCTTTACTCCGGGACCTGGGTTTCCACTCACAACAATACAGTCGGGGTATTTATGTTCCTTTTCAAGCATGTTGGCTACCCTGAGTGCCAGGTATGCACCCATGCTATGTCCATAGATCATAAAGCCGGAAGCTGTCAGGTTTTCTTTTATCTGCCGATAGATATCCAGAGCAGCCTCATCGAAGTTCGTTAGCAGTGACTCTCTGATTCTTTTCCCTCTTCCTGGCAGTTCCAGGGAGATCACTTCAAAGTCTTTCAGTAATGGATACAGAAATTGAAAGGAGTGAACATTGCCGCCGGCAAAATGTAATAGAAATAACTGTGGCTTTTTCATGATAGCGTAATGTGGGTTAAGAAGTACACAATAAGGTCAGATGAGTGCAGGCTGGTCAACCTGTTCTTCGATGAGCTTACCATCGTTCATTTTATACAATTTGTCAGCACAATGGTAATACTTATCATCATGGGTTATAGCTATGATAGTTATACCTTCTTCTTTCAACAACGGAATAATTTCTGTATAAAACTTCTTTCTGAAGTATGGATCCTGGTCGGCGGCCCATTCATCAATTGCCAAGATAGGTTTTTTTTCCAGCAATGCCATGATGAGTGCCAGACGTTTTCTTTGTCCGGTAGATAAATCTGTTGTTGACAGGTTATTACCATTGATACTCACTTTATTTTCCAGTTCGAATAACCTGACATAATAATCCCATTTCTCAGTATCTATCTCGTCAGCTCCCATCACCTGGTTAAATAAATAGAAGTCGCTGAATACCACTGCAAATAAGGTTCTGTATTCAGGGTAATTATCTTTATCAACCAACGTCCGGTTGAGCCTTATTCCTCCCGCCGATGGTAAGCGCAGTCCCAGAATGGTATGTATCAGGGTGGTTTTACCACTACCGTTTCCTCCGTATATAAAAATCACATCTCCCTTGGAGATATTGATATTTACAGGTCCAATGCCAAAAGATTTTCCATAATTATATTCCAGGTTGCTGATCGTAATCTGCTGAAATTCATCCCTGCTGATATATTGCTGTGGAATAGGATGATCGAAGTTTGACTCTTCCAGTTCCTTTTTCAGTGCCATCAGATGATCGGCAGCCACGCCTGCGTTCATAATGCCGGGTAACAGCATCATTATTTTTTCAATAGCTCCAAGCAGGTAAAGCAATGTAAAAACAAAGCTGACCATATCCCCGGGTTTCAACTGAAATGCAGCAGCCAGGAAAAGTAATACCGAAGCAAGAAGTGAATAAAACAATACCTGTCCGGTAATCTGATTGTTCAGGTATCCCGTAAATGCAGTGAGGTTGTTATGATAGGCACTTCCGGCGATGGTACTTATTTTAGTATCATAAATAACAGCACCTTTCCTTGGCTCCATATAGATCTCCTTAAATCCATCAATGATAGCATTATAGTTTTCCTGGAATTCAGTTTCAAGTTTACGGGCTTTACCGAAAAAATTCAGATTGCGCTTTGAATTGAAATGATACATGGCAGCACCGGACAATGCAACGATTAAGGTTATTGAAAACAGTTGCCACGAAATGGATGCCAGATAAATCAGGCAGGACAGGGCAAGAATAAAGGATGCGAAAAAATCTATGATAGTGAGAGAGGCGTTGGTGAGTGTATTCACATCATTTACGATAGCCGCCTGTATTTCCGTTTTTCTGGCTGATAACTGCTGATAGTTTGCCTTTAACACCTGTGTAATGATCTGCATGCGAAACCGCCAGAACAGCTTCTGAGACAACTTAATAATTGCCAGTGAAAGTGTTCTTCTTACCCATATAAAGACAACGATGATAGATGCAAAAATGATGAAATACTCCTGACTAATGTTGGTAATACTACCTCCAATGGTCAATCCGATTACCCTTGTTACCGTGTTTATGAACAGAAAACTACACAAACCGGTAAAGATGGCCAGTAATACATAACTCAATAAAGTACCACGGCCTATCTGAGGTAATAATATTCTCAATAACTGTTTCATATGCAATAATTTGGACTTTATAGTGACTCATTTTTGCTCTTTTTTAACTGAAGGCTAAATGAGTCACTATCAGCATCCGTTGAATACCTTTTTCTTAATGCGTCTTATGCAGGCACCGCTTCATACTCATATAACAGTTCCTTCTCTCCAAATAACCGTTCTGCAATAATGCCACGTTTATGACACTCTGCTACCAGTTTATCTGATTGAACAATAGGCTTTGATTCTTCTGTATATTTCAGGCTGCTGATGAATTCCAGCCAGGGCTCCTGCCCCATTGCATATACATACACTTCCCTGGGATGAAAAATATTTACCAGGTGCATTCCTTTTTCAAAGTCAGAACCGG
The DNA here is from genome assembly GCF_900112615.1 of Chitinophaga sp. CF118. GTDB lineage: Bacteria > Bacteroidota > Bacteroidia > Chitinophagales > Chitinophagaceae > Chitinophaga. The sequence goes on from NZ_FOMK01000016.1 coordinate 80,681, forward strand.
ACAACCGTCTTGACTGATCTTTATCCCGTGCAAGGTCTTCTGTCAGCAAAGGTCCGTATAACCATGAAAGTGGCGCCCCTTCGCATTCCATTCCTAAAAAGACAACGTCAATATCACCCAGAGAATCATATACATGTTCATATATTTTTGATTCGAGAATTCTTGAATCAGCAGCAAATAAGAATTTAAACTGATCAATAGCAACATGGAAACAGGTTTTGGCCTGAATATTCAGATCGGAATGTTCTCCGGTAAAGGGTACCCCTGTGATAGAACAGTTCCTGAAGCGGATTTCCTCCATTTCATCTATTTCAATCACATTTTCAAATCCTAAATTATTGAAAACCAGTTTCAGGTTAGGATCCTGTAATAAACCACCAGTAGTTCTGGGAACGATGATGTTCTTTATTTTATGGCGCAGTGGCAGCAGGGTTTCAAACAGAATATGATCCTGATGGTTATGGGTGATTAATACATAGTCAATCACATCAGGCAGATCAATATCAGAAAAATGTACTACACTGGATTCATATCCGTAATAGCTGATCAACGGATCAACCAGGATACTTACTTCCGCTGTTTCTACCAGGATACAGGCATGACCAAAATAACGCATCCTTGCTTTAGGACCTTCATACTTCCTGTATCTTGGATGTTCTTGTTTTGTAAAGAAGGAATCAAAAAGATGCCGTTGTTCATCCGGAATACCCAGTTTGGCCGCTATTTCGTCAATAGATCCCGCATTTCTTTTCATTCTGCTTAAATCATCTATTGCGGGGCTGTCCAACGGAATATTAAGCTGTAATATATTAGGATCGTCCAGTCTTGGTGTACTTAAACAGAAAGGACGCTCGTCATTATCCGTTAACCACAGCGCAATACTCTGGGATGCTTTATTGTAAAATTTGCTTTTATACAAGAGCGGCTCAAAGAAACGGTAAGATGGATTGTTGTTGAGGTCGTATATAAGCTCTACATATCCTTTCAGAATTTCCGGTACTTTATCATACAACACTTCCAGCGAATAACCCTTTGCATTAGTCTTAAGCATCTTGTCCAGTTCTACAATCGCTGCTGCCAGCTGAATAGAAGTAGCCTGATTTGCCAAGGTTTCATCTCTCAGCTTTTTCACTTCATCTACACGACCTCCTTTATAATCCATAAAGGGACCTCCCAGCATTTTAGGGTTTAATACAGCAGCAGCGTGAATTTCTGGCGACTGAATGTATGAATTCATGATCTTCAGATGTCTTCCTACCACATTCATCGCTGCAGTAGCAGGAGAAATAAGGTGAGACCAGGCATACCATCCCTCTATCAGGGGTTCAATAATTACATTTGGTTTCAGGTACCAACAATTATTACCGTTCATATACAATGAGTTTTATGATTATAAAATAAAATGATTACTTACCTCTTCCTGTACCTTACGCTGGCTGCAGGCTTTACATGTCCGGCATCCTTTCTGGCAGCCGTCCATGTCAACGGTGATGTTTGCCGTCATTAATCCCGGGATATATACTATCTGTTCCAGTATAGAAAAATAGTGTTCCTGTATTTCGTTCCTTTGTGCAGCATCAAACAAATGTGGGTTAAACATAAGCTCCAGTCTGAAACAATTCTTAAACTCTGTAACCGTTAATCCAAAATTACATTGCGTAGGAACGGTATCTTCAACAGCTTCACTGATCTGGTATACTGCATTTTTATAATGATCATAATTATGATAATTATAAAAAACGATGTCATCTAAAAACCTTCGGGAGATGTTTAACCCTGGAAGTTCCTCCACCAGTTTGGTAAACGGATAATCTCCATAGTTGAGGTCTTCGAGAAAACATTGCTGTACGTTTTGCAGATAATCAGTTACCTGCATCTCATGATCTATGCGGTTGCGCACCAACAAAACGTTTGCAAAATAACCGATTGATCTGCTGATATCCAGTTCACCGAAATGCCGGGAATTCCTTCCGGAAACAGCTGTACCAACTGTTATATCATCTTCATCCGTCATCTTATTTAATAAAAGCGTCAATGTACCCATCAATACTGCCGAACGTGTGAGGTTATTCTTTTGAGCATACTCATTCAGCTTTTCATATAATACTCCATGTAATACACTGGTACTTCTTATACTCAAATCATCTTCTGTAATATGCTTACGGGAAGACGGGAATTCTAATACCAGTTTAAAGCCATCAAGTTTTGTTAACCAGTATCGTTTAAGTTTTTCACCTTGTTGTGAATACAAAAAGTTACGCTGCCAGCTGGTAAAATCGCGGTAATGGAAGCCAGGCTGTTGAAGCACAGATGTACTTCCCTGCAGATTTTCGTTATATAGCTGCATTAATTCCTTTTGCAGCAATCCTTTGGAATATCCGTCTGTAATGATATGATGCAGTGTAAATAAAACCTGGTATTTACCTTGTTCCGGTTTATAGATATTTACTCTGATAAGGGGAAAAGTATCCAGATTGAATTTACTGAATAGTGCTTCATCTGTAATTTTCTGCCACTCATTTTCAGATTCCAAAGGGATGCATTCAATTGGCTCGAATTTCAGGGTTTCAGCAGACAGTATCTGTTGTTGTAAGATACCATCTGCTTTTATAAATACGGTTCTTAAGATTTCATGCCGTGTTATCAGTTGTTGTATTGCTGCATTAAATGCCGGTATGTCCAGATGTTCATATTCATAAGTTGATACTACCACCCGGCTTTTCACTTCCCAGGGAGCCACATAAAACAGTTGATTGTAAGAAGCAGGCAGCATGTTGGCTGTTTTTTCCACCTTCTCTCCTACCGACAAAAGCATTATCAGAGCTTCCATGCGCTGCTGATAAGCAGTCTTCAGTGTTTCGATAGTAACAGCATCGTATTGTTGGCTGCTGTAACGGATACTTACGCCCATTTTATTGTTTACCACCATACCGTTTACTTCCAGCACTGCTTCCCGTGGCATATCGTCCGGACATCCTTTGCCGTGGTATTCTCCTGAAAATTCAAATATTTTATCGCCTTGTGTTGTTTCAACCCCTGAACCAAAATCACCCAGGTAGTTGAAGGAAATCTGCGGGTTCAATACATATGGCTTACCACCCAGGTAACGTAATATACCATAACCTATACCTTTATTTGGCACACTGTGCAGGTTCTCTTTTATTGCTATCAACTGCCGGACAACATCATCCTTTTGACTCATGTCAAATACAACAGGATGGGTAGTCGTAAACCAACCCACAGTGCGCGTGATATCTATGTCTGTACCAATGTCCTCACGACCGTGGCCTTCCAGTTTAATCAGCACATTTTTAAGATGAAACACATCGTTAAGCGCAAGGCTTAAACCTGTGAGCAGGATATCGTTGATCTCTGTCTGATGGGTTTTATAACATTCGGTTAGTAGTTGCCTGGTGGTATCTTCATCCAGTGAAAGCATACAGGAGGCCGCATCTTTCATCAGGTTACTACCTTCTGGATAATCTACTGGCAAGGTGTCTATAACAACAGATTCTATAGCAGACCAGTACTTGTCTTCCTCTTCCAGTGTTTCGCTCAACGCATAGGCTGCCTGCTTTTCCTGCCAGTATTGGAAAGAATCTGTTTTTAATGGCAGATGGAGAGGCTGCCCTGTCAGGTATTGCTGATAGAGATCTGACAGATCTTCGAATATAATACGCCAGGATACGGCATCAACCACCAGGTGGTGCGCAACCAGCAGGAGACGGTCACCGGATTCCCCACGGAACAACGCAGCCTTAAACAGCGGGCCGGTTGTTAAATCGAAGGTTGACTGGATACGTTCACAGTCTGCTATAAATTGGGTATTATCAGCCTCTTCTATGACCTCAAAGGAATACCCCTGATCTGCACCCTTATTTTCCTGTATCCATCCTGAATTGCTCTTTCTGTACACCATACGTAACGCATCATGATGCAGTATCAGTTTGTCCAATGCGGCGGTTAGTCCTGCTGATGAAATCTGCTCTTTGCTATATAATAAAACGGATTGGTTAAGATGGTGTTTATTGATCATCTCACTCTGGAAAAAAGCGGCCTGTATGGGTGTCATCGGGATGAAACCCTCTGCAAGGCCCTGATCTGCTGTACGATTGACAAGGTTCACATGTTCTGCAAGTGCAGATATAACAGGATACAACATCACATCCTGAATGGTGAGCGTATATCCCCGTTGTTTTAAACGGGATACAATCTGGATAGACTTGATAGAGTCTCCTCCCAATATAAAGAAGTCATCCTTTATACCTACCTGTTCTTTTTTCAGTACTTCTTCAAATACAGCTACCAGTTGCTGCTCTATTTCGTTGCCCGGCGCAACATAAGTAATGCCGGTGTTGAGTTCCAGGCCGGCCATGGCCAATAGTCTCTTTTTATCTACTTTACCATTGGAAGTCAATGGCAATGTTTCCAGTTGTACAAAATTCTCCGGCAGCATATAAGATGGCAGCTTATCTGACAGAGCCTGCCTCAGTTCCAGCGTTTTTAGCGGTTCCTTGCTTACTACATAAGCAACCAGGTAATTCTCGTTTTTATCATTTTTTTGTGTACAGACTACTGCTGCCTCTATTTTATCAGTATTTAACAGCACATTTTCAATTTCGCCCAATTCGATCCTATATCCCTTGATCTTTACCTGGTTATCAATACGGCCAATATATTCCAGTTCTCCATTGGGTAGAATTCTTACGCTATCACCGGAGCGATATAATGTCCCCCCGGTAAACGAATTGGGTATAAATCGCTGGCTGGTTAGTTCCGGTCTGTTTAAATATCCCCTGGCCACGCCTTCCCCTCCAATATATAACTCCCCGGGAGTACCTACCGGTACGAGGTGTTGTTGCTGATCGAGTACATACAAGCTAACGGTAGGAAGAGGTTTGCCTATATTACTGATATTGCTTTCAATATCTGAGGTGGTTATTTCCTTATAGGTCACACACATGGTGGTTTCCGTTGGACCATACAGGTTCAGTATTTTTGTATCAGGATACCTGGCATTCCATTCTTTCAGTTTGCGGGGATTCAATGCTTCCCCTCCAAAATTAACATAGCGCAATTGCAGGCTGACATTCTGTTTGATTAAATTATAAAAAGAAGAAGGTGTCTGGTTAAGTATTGTTACTTTTTCCCTGCCTAATACTTCAAGATAAGCAACAGGATCTATTGCAGTCAACGCCGGGATTACAATTAGTTTACCTCCAAAAAGTAAGGCACCGTACATTTCCCATACAGAAAGGTCGAAGCAGAAGGAATGAAACATTGTCCATGTATCATCGCTCCTGAAATCAAACAATGATTTTTCATTCTTAAATAACCTAACTACATTCCGGTGTTCTATTAAGGTTCCTTTGGGCTTACCGGTGGTACCGGAAGTATAAATTACATATGCAAGGTCAGCAGGTTTGTTGATCAGTGCAGGATTGGTCCTATCATAACATTCTGCTACCTCCATAAATACATGCAGCTCCCTATCATCTATCAACACTTTGCACCTGCTATCTGCGAGCATAAAATCTATGCGTTCCTGTGGATATTGCGGGTCTACAGGCATATAGGCTCCTCCGCTTTTTATAACACCCAGTATAGTAATAACCATCCACTCACTGCGTTCCAGTTTTATGCCTGCCAGATCATCCGGCCGGATATCATATTGTTGGCGAAGATATGCGGCCAGCTGATTTGCTTTTTCATTCAGCTCCCTGTAGGTAAGCCTGGTATTTTCAAATACAAGCGCAATATTATTGGGTGTTTTCTCTACCTGTTCTTCAAACAGGCTTACAATGGTCTTGTTCCGGGGATAATCCACTGCTGTATTATTCAAGGCTGTCTGCAACTGAAGTTTTTCTTCCAGACTCAGATAATCTATCTCATGTACCAGGCTATCAGGAGCCTGCACTAAATTTTCTATCAGCCGGGCCAGCTGTTGCTGCATCTCGTTAATCCTTGTTTCTTCGAAAGCGTTTACATTGTAAGTAAATTTGATAGTAATTGTTTCGCCCGCACTTGCATTTATTGCGAAGTCATAATTAGACAGTTCAAAAAAGCTGGTAGACAATAATGTGGTCTTGGTTTTATTTTCTTCCTGTGTGACACTTTTTTCCACCCTTTCCTGCACCGGGAAATTTTCAAATGAAAGGATATGATCAAATAAATTACTGCCGGAGGCTATTCCTGATTGTATTTCGGCCAGTTGTACATAATGGTGCGGCATTCCTTCCACGGCTGCCAGATGTACTGCTTTCAGCAATTCCCTACCAGTTGTTTCCGGATTATATTGAATCCTTACGGGGATGGTATTGATGAACAGGCCGATCATATTCTCTATTCCTTCCAGTTCTGCAGGACGGCCCGATACGATGGAACCAAATACAACATCACTGGTATTGTTATACCTGCCAAGCAGGATGCCCCATGCGGTTTGAATAAAGGTGCTTTCCGTTACACCGGCAGCAATACACAGAGAGGCTATGGACTGCCTTACAGCTCCTTTAAATACAATCCTTCTTTCCTGCTTAACATATTCTTTATTTTCGTTAGCAACCTTTTTCTGCAAGGTATTCACGGCATCATATCCTGTCAAATGGTCCTGCCAGTATGCGATTGTTTTTTCTTTATCTATTTTACTTAGCCAGGAAATATAACTGGAATAAGGATAAACACTTGGTAATACAGGCATTTTTCCGTTAATCATTGCTATATAAAACCGGAAAAAATCATTAATGAGAATACTACAACACCATCCATCCATGAGGATATGATGGAAGCTCCATATAAACTCATAGGTATCTTCTCCTAATCCAAGTACGGTTAAACGCATCTGAGAACCTGCGTGCAGATCAAATCCCTTTGCCCGGTCTGCAGCTTTGAAATCTGCAATATTTCCGGAAAAGTCAAGATAGCTGAAAGCGCTGTCTACCGTCTTCTTTACTATCTGCAGTGGCCTGTCACCTATTTCCTGTGTAAAGAAAGTTCTTAATATAGCATGGCGGGTAACCAGCTCCTGGTAGCTTTTTTCTAATATTGCTATATTAAAATGGCCTTTTACCTGATAACAGGTTTGTTCTACATAAGCCTGGGATGCAGGAGCACTTAACCAATGGTAATATAGTCCTTCCTGCAAAGGGCTTAAAAAATATACATCTTCTAGCATAACAGTTTATTTAATTTTTCCAACTGATCAATACTTAAATCTTTGTATGTTAAATCAACCGGGCTGAGATGCACGTCTGCTTCTGTAGACAACACCTCAATCAAGGCTTCCAGTCTTTGCTGATAGGCTTGCGTCAGTTCCCTGACTGTAGCTGCATCGTATTGCTGTTTACTATACCCGATAGCCAGTCGTATACGGCCCTGTATCACCTTGCCGGATATTTCCAGCACACCTTCCCGCTGCATATTTTCAGAAAATCCTTTGCCGTGGTATTCTCCCGAGAACTCAAATATCTGATCGCCCTGTTTTGTTTCCACACCTGATCCAAAGTCGCCCAGGTAGTTGAAAGAAACCTGCGGATTCAGCGTGTAAGGCTTACCTGCGAGGTAACGCAGTATACCATAACCGATCCCTTTATTGGGCACTCTGTGAAGACTCTCTTTTACCTCTATCAACTGCCGGGTAATGTCATCGCTGTAACGCATATCAAAGACTACCGGGTAGGTAGTTGTAAACCAGCCAACAGTACGTGTGATGTCTGCGTCTGTGCCAATGTCTTCACGGCCATGGCCTTCCAGTCTTACCAGCACATTATCCAGGTTGAATACATCATTCAGCGCAAGACTCAGTCCCGTCAGCAGAATATCGTTGATCTCCGTATGATAGGCTTTGTAACATTGGGTCAACAGGCGTGTGGTGGCTTCTTCGTCCAGTGTAAAGGCAGTCGAAGCAATATCTTTCATCGAATTACTTCCCTCCGGATAATCTACCGGCAGCGGTTCTATCATGAGTGATTCTACCGAAGACCAGTATTTATCTTCTGCCAGCAATGTTTCGCTCAATGCATAAGCAGATTGTTTTTCCTGCCAGTATCTGAAAGAGTCTGTTTTTAAAGGAAGAAGGAGAGATTCACCTGCCAGGTATTGCTGATACAGATCCGATAAATCTTCAAATATGATACGCCAGGATACCGCATCTACAACAAGGTGATGTGCAACCATCATCAGGCGGTCGCCGGATGCACCGCGGAACAATGCTACTCTGAATAATGGGCCGTCTGTTAAATTGATGGTTGACTGGATACGCTCACAGTGCGTTATAAACTGATCATCTTCTATGATCTCCAGTGTGTAACCCTGATCAGCACCTTTATTTTCCTGTATCCAACCGGCATCACTCTCCCGGTATACCATGCGCAATGCATCGTGATGCAGTACCAGTTTATCCAGTGCTGCGGTTAATCCTGCTGTGGAAAGTGATTCCCTGCTATATAATAAAACGGATTGGTTAAAATGATGCTTATCGATTATACCGCTCTGGAAGAATGCAGCCTGTACAGGAGTCATAGGAATAATTCCCTCCACAAGTCCCTGATCTGTAGTACGGCTTACGAGGCTCACACGTTCTGCCAAAGCTGCTATTACCGGATAAGACATTACATCCTGGATGGTGAGTGTATATCCACGTTGTTTTAGGCGGGATACAATCTGGATGGACTTGATAGAATCTCCTCCTAATCCAAAAAAGTCATCCTGAATACCTATCGGGTGTTTTTTCAATACTTCCTCAAATACTGCCACCAGTTGTTGTTCCGCTTCATTACCCGGTGCAGTGTAAGCGTTACTCATCCCCTGTTCTGTTTCAGGAGCGGGCAGCTTCTTTTTATCTACTTTACCACTTGCTGTCAAAGGCAATGCCGTCAGCTGCATAAAATGTCCCGGCATCATGTAAGATGGTAAATGGGCAGCCAGTGTATTCCTGATTCGTTCTTTTAATTTTTCAGGGCTGTAAAACTCAGGTACTGCTGGTGTTTCACCGGCAACTACATCCGCATGGATAGCATATACATTATACAATTCCGTTCCCAGCAAATCTGCCGGCTGATCGATAAAGGTGTTAAATCCATGTTTTACAAGCAATGTATTAATCAGTTCCAGCCTGTTATTGATATCATGTATTTCCAATACTACCTGCCGGATCTTTTTCCAGTCTTCATCCGTTATTCCCTGCAGCACATCCCACTCTCCTTTTTCCACATCAATTTTCAACAGATCAATTCTTTCAATATTATTTGCTGCTATTACCTGGGAGAGTGTTTCCAGTTTACATTCAAACTGTTGATGCTGCAGGTGGTTCTCCAACAATTCGTCCAGTTCAGACGCAGTTACATCTTCTTCCTTTGCCTGCTCTTTATTATGTATAAATTTCCTTACCGTATCTTTTACATTTTCCGTTTCTGCATACCTGCTGGAGAGTGCTGTAGAACCGGGAAAGTAGGTAAAGGACGCTGTTTCTGCCTTATTGGAAATACCTATATTAAAGATGTTGATATCACCGGGATAAAGGGATGCATTTAATTCCAGTAAGGAATAGATAGGAGGAAGAGGTTCGAAGGCATACACCTTAACACCCTTTGCTACTTTATTTGCGTATACGGAGAACATCCCGATATTGGCACCTATATCCACCACACAAGCGTTATCCGGAATTGTAATACCGTATTTTATGTAAACGCTATCAGTAAATATTTCTTCGAATAACAATTCTACTTCAGACTTATTATAAGCATATGCACTCAGTCCATTCTGCAATGGGAATAACACCGCTCTTCCAGGCAACCCTTTCTCCTTATTTTCTGCAATTTTATTAGCCGTGTAGCCCGTTTCCTCATCAGGCACATAGTACAGTACCAGGTCCTTATTGCCTCCGCTATCCTGTTTCACAGCGGCTACAGCCTCTTTAACGATCTTTTCATTCAGCAATACAAACGGGATTTCGTCCAGTTCAATGCGGTATCCGTTGATTTTTACCTGGTTGTCCTTACGACCTAAAAACTCAATATTCCCATCTGGCAACCAGCGGCCTAAATCGCCGGTTTTATAAATGCGCGTTCCGGCTTTAAAGGGATTGTTTGCAAACTTCAGGTCTGTCAATTGCTCATTATGCAGGTATCCTCTTGCCAATCCGCCGCCACCGATGCAAATCTCACCTGCTACTCCAACAGGCACCATGTCCAACCCGTCATTTAATATATAAATCTGTGTGTTGGCAATCGGGCTGCCTATAGGAACATTCTTATTATCTGTAATGGTACCCTTGTTTATTTTAAGAACAGTAGCACAAATACTCGATTCTGTAGGACCATAAGCATTAAAATAATCACCAATGGAAGAATAACTATCAACACTGTTTTTTATAGCGGCCTCACCGGCGGTGATGAGCTTTTTTAATGTCTGTATTTTCTCTATCTCCATCAACTGCAGAAATGCGGGTGGTATAGTGGCAATAGAAATTTCACTATCATTTATGAATTGCAGTAGCAATTCCGGGTCTTTTTTATCCGCGTCATTGATAATATACAATGTGCCACCGGCAGTTAAAATGATAAATATTTCAGAAACGGATGCATCAAAAGAAGCAGAAGCAAACTGCAATCCTCTTTCCGCCACCTGTATATCAAATATTTCTTTTTGAGAAAAGATGGTGTTGGCAATCGTAGTATGTTCTATCATCACTCCTTTCGGATTACCGGTTGATCCGGAAGTGTAGATAACATATGCAAGGCTGTCTGGAGCCACCATTACACCGCAAGAAGATACAGGCGTATCAAGTGTATCCAGCTGGATATCTATGGCGAGTAAATTGCCGGTATAACATACAAGGTCAAACATAAAATCGGCTTGTGTAATCAGCACGTTTAAAGCTGTTTCCCTGATAATAAATTCTTTCCGGGGCAACGGGTAGCTAACGTCTATTGGCACATAAGCGGCTCCTGCTTTCAGGATACCCAGTATGCTGATGATCAGTTTATCTGATCTGTCCAGCATAATACCTATCAGCTGATCCGGCTGTACGTCGTAATGTTTTCTTAAATAATGGGCTAACTGGTTTGATTTTTCGTCCAGTTCTCTATAGGTGAGTTTTGTATCTCCTGATACAACTGCTGTCAGATCTGGATTTGCAGCAGCCTGTTCTTCAAACAAACGAACAATTGTTTTATCAGGGTAAGTAGTACCGGTGTTATTAAATCCTGATAACAATTGTTGTTTTTCAACTTCATTTAAACAATCCAGCTCGTTGATTGGCTTACCTGGATACCGGATAATATTGTCCAGTAATTTTGTAAGGTTACCGGCGAGGCGCTCTGCTGTTGCCTTTGTATAAATGTCTTTATTGTATTCTATGTTAACAAACAGTTCTTCTCCCGACTGTACAAAAACAAATAAGAGATCGAATTTGCAAATCAGATTGCCCTTGCCGTGGTATCTGCTCACCTGTAATTTGTCCATGTTCATGGAACCATTGGTTTGCATGGTTGACCCTGTTTGTAACGTCATGGCCACATCAAACAAAGCATTCCGGCTTCTGTCTCTTCTCAGTTGCAATTCGTCCACCAGCTGATCAAACGGATAAGCCTGATGTTCATATGCCTGCAGGGTGACTTCTTTTACAGTATTGAGCAGTGCTTCAAAGCTATCTCCTGCTTTAAACTGTGATCTTAATGCCAGTGTGTTGATATAAAAACCTATCTGGTTTTCCAGGTCTGTATGTTCTCTGCCGGCAGTAGGACTACCAATAACGATGTCTACCTGGTTTGTGTATTTATATAGCAATGCGTTAACAGCTGCCAGCAAAGTCATAAACAAGGTACTACCCTGTTCCTGGCTAAGCTCCAGTATTCCCTTACTCACCTGCAGCCCCAGGCTTTTGCTGATGCGTTCTCCGTTAAATGTCTGGATAGCAGGACGTGGTTTGTCGCCTTGCATGTCCAGTACAGGCAGTTCTCCTGCAAATTGGTTCAGCCAGTAAGCACGGTGTTTTTTTGATTCATCCACGCTTAACTGTGCCTGTTGCCAGGTGGCATAATCCTTATATTGAATACGCAGTGGTTTCAGGTGGTTAGTATCTTTATTATATATCTGGAACAATTCCTTTATTAATATATCCATTGACCATGCATCGCTGATAATGTGATGCATGACATAACTGAATATCCATTTATTATCTGCCAACCTATATAGAGTAGTGCGAAGCAAAGGTCCATTGGCGAGATTAAATGGTTTCACCATTTCTTCCAATAATAAAGCATCTATTGATGTTGCTGATTGCCGCAGATCAAACTGCTTTAATGTAAAGCCGGTATTCCCCACAGTATTAATAAACTGCCTTACCTCACCTGTTTCATCTTCCTTAAATACAGTGCACAGAATTTCATGACGGCCAAGTAATGTGAATAAGGTATGCTCTAAGGCTTTTACATCAAGTTCACCTTCAAATACATAAGTACCTGGAATATTATACGCTACATTTCCATCTGCCAACTGACTCAGCAACCATAATCTTTTTTGCGAAGAAGATAAAGGGTAGTTCTGTTGTTGCGGAGCATTGGGAATTTCCTGAAAACTACTACTGGTACGATTCTCTTTGAGGTATTTAACAAGGTCCTGTTTGGCAAGTTTTATTTCTGCTAACAGCGCTGCTGGTATTTTGCTGATATCAGTATGTATTTTTAACTTATCCTCTTCAATTAACTCAATGTTGATATTGAGCGCTAATAATTTGTCGATGAGTACTTCAATCATGGTTTAAAGTATAAAGTTGTTATCAGAATCTACATTGACGTTATTTTCTTCCGTACCTTTTTTAATCCAGGCTTTCCTGGTAATGTCTTTGCTGACATCTTCAATAGTGGCTTTATTAAACAGGTCTCCTAACCGGATCTTAATATCAAATTCCCTGTGGATGTGGGCCAGTAACTGCATTGCTTTCAGGCTGTGGCCTCCCAGGTCAAAGAAATTATCTTTGATCCCTATTCTATCTTTACCAAGGATCTCCTGCCAGATTAACACCAGCTTCTCTTCTGTTTCATTACGGGGTGCTTCATAAGCGACTGTAGTAGTCAGCGATAAACCTTCAGGGTCAGGTAATGCCTTCTTATCCACTTTACCGTTAACGGTTAAGGGCAATGCATCCAGCTGTACAAAGTGAGTAGGGATCATGTACGCCGGTAACAGGTTGTTTAAATGCTGGCGGATCTCTGTAGCATCTTCACCCGTTATATAAGCCACCAGTTCTTTCTCTCCTTCTGCATTCATCCGGCAGATCACCGAAGCGGTATCTATAAATGGGTGTTGGATCAGGGCACTCTCTATCTCTCCTAACTCAATACGATAACCACGGATCTTTACCTGGTCATCTTTACGACCAATATATTCGATCCTGCCATCTGGTAACCATCTCCCTACATCTCCCGTTTTGTACATCCGTTCACCTTTCATGAAAGGGTCTGTTACAAACTTTGCAGCAGTCAGTATTGGTTTGTTTAAATATTCACGTCCCACGCCTGATCCTGCTATGCAGATCTCTCCCGGTACTCCTACAGGACATAAACCTTGCTTTTCGTCAAGGATATAAATCCGGGTAGCGGCAATCGGTTTACCTATCAATATCGGTTGCTGTTCGTGCAATTCTTCTATGATGCAGCCTACAGTGGTTTCTGTTGGGCCGTATTCATTGTATATTCTAATACCTGGGTTAATATTTTTAAGGATGCTTACCTGTTCTGTAGTCACCTGTTCACCTCCCACTATTGCATGTTGAATAGCATCACTTTTTATTTGCAGGTGTTTTAAGATACTGATGTGAGAGGGTGTCAGTTTGATGTTGTTGATAAAACTCTCCCCCCTGAAACTATGAGCCAGGATAGTGGAGATATCGTCCTGCTGGGGATATACATATAACTTCCCTCCCAGTATCAAGGGGCAGAAGATACTTGTTACCGTTAAGTCAAAAGACAACGACGTATATAATCCAAAATTTACATCAGGGGTTTCAAAGTAATAACTGCTGGCCCATTGGATATAACCGGTCAGGTTGCTATGAGTGATGGCACAACCTTTTGGCAACCCGGTGGAACCGGAGGTATAGATCACATAAGCCAGGTCATCCGGAGTATGTGGTACGTTTAAATTCTCTTTGCTGTAATAGTGCCTTACTTCCGCAAACCGGCTGATCTCCGCATCATCCAGCAATACCTTACAACCGCTGTCACTCATCAGGTAGTCAATACGATCCTGCGGATAACTCAGATCAATAGGTACATAAGCACTACCCGATTTCAGTACACCTAAAATCGAGATGATCATCCATTCACTGCGTTCCTGTTTGATACCTGCAAGGTCACTTTTGTAACGATCCCGCAGGTAAGCTGCTAACTGGTTAGCGCATTCATTTAGTTCACGATAAGTAAGCGAGGTGTTTTCAAAAACAACCGCTACATTATCGGGGGTGGCAACTGCCTGTTCTTCAAACAGTGCAACAATAGATTTACTGTTGGCGAAAAAGTCTGATGTACTGTTAAAATCTATCAGTAATGTATTTCTTTCAGTTCCACTTAAATAGTCCAGTGTGTCAATAGCTATTTCAGGTTGATCCATCACTGCTGTTAACAACTGTTCAACATGTGCGGATAAACGCTCTATTGTTGACTTGTTATAGATATCACTGTTGTATTCAATCCCCATACCCAGGCCCTTACCGCTATCACCAACATAGAAGGTCAGATCGAACTTACTGTTTGTCTGTTCTCCTTTGGTATAACGACTGGCTTTCAGGTCTCCTAATTGCTGACCGGTTGTGCCACGGCCATCGGTTTGCTGTACAACCAGCATCACGTCAAATAAGGCGCTACGGCTCTGATTCCGTTTGAGGTGTAGTGTATCCACCAACTCATCAAAAGGGTACGCCTGGTGCCTGTAACCGCCCAGGGTGACGTCTTTTACACGTTGCAGCAGCTCACGGAAGCTGTCACTCCCTTTGAAACGTGTTCTTAAGGCCAGTGTATTGGCATAAAAACCGATCTGGTTTTCCAGGTCGATATGTTCTCTTCCTGCCACTGGACTGCCGATAATCAGATCTTCCTGGCTGGTGTATTTAAATAAAACCGTATTGATCACCGCCAGTAAACCCATGAACAGGGTACTGTCCTGCGACTGGCAATATTCCTTAAGACGATAGCTCAGGTCTGCATTAATCAGCCGGGTTACCGCACCACCATTATATGTTTTTACAGGGGGACGCATCTTGTCTGAAGGAAATTCCAGTACAGGCAGGCTGCCTTCAAACTGTTTTAACCAGTACGACTGGTGTCCTTTCAGGTCTTTGCCAGTCAATGCTTCCTGTTGCCAGCTGGTAAAATCCTTGTATTGGATGGCTAATGGAGATAATGGATCGGTTTCACCATTGAGATGTGCGTTATACAATAACAGCAACTCTCTCATCAATACATCCATTGACCAGCCATCGCTGATGATATGGTGCATCACATAGGTAAACACCCATTTATGATCCTCCACCTGGAATAAACCGGCACGTAATAAAGGACCGCATGACAGATCGAACGCACTTGTAAACTCTTCGTGTAATAGTTCCTCTAATTGCTCTTCATGATTATTTTCTGTGCGAAGATCCAGGTATCTTATTGCAAACATGGCTGCGTCGGGAGCAAGAATAAACTGCCTGATCTCTCCCTGCTCATCCTCACGGAATATAGTACGCAGAATTTCATGTCGTGCTATTAATTTCCTGAAGCAGTTTTCCAATACTGCATTATTCAGTATTCCTTCAAACACATATACCTTGGGGATGTTATAAGCGGCATTACCTCCTTCAAACTGACTTAATACCCATAACCGGCGCTGTGAGGGAGATAACGGATAGTGAGCCGCTGCGCTGGCAGGCAGTATGCGGTTAAATGCAGTATTATTAAGGTTTCTTTTTAAATACGCTACTATCCTGTCTTTATTGAGCCGGATCTCTGCTAATGCATCATCACCCAACTGCCCGCCAAAGGAATCGATAGCGATGTTGTCACCATTTAATGACAACTGCACGTTTGATTTCCTCAACGCTGTTATTATTGATTTAACGTCTTTCATAAAAAGATTTGTGGGGAGGTTATTTTAATAGCCCGGATCAGCACATGCTGACATAAATTTTCCGGTCACCTTTAAAAGGCATTCTACCATGCGCCATCAGCATATTATCGAGCATTAATACATCACCCTTTTCCCATTTAAACTTTATGGCGTGATCAAACTGGAGATCTGTGATCTCTTTGAGGTATTGTTCGGAGATTTCCTCGCCATTGCCATAAAAAGCATATTGTGGGAAGCGATGTTTTTTCCTGGCGTGCATCAGTTTCAGACCTTTATATATTTCTTCCGGTAATCCGGATGGATGGAACTGGTTAGCCTGGTTAAACCATACCTTTTCCTGCGTGGCAGGATGTGTTGCAATACCATAACCTTGCTGGCTAAGGAAAATAGCATCTCCTTCCCAGAAGTATTCAATATTATTCTCCTGGCAGTATTGTTCTATCACCGCCTTATCATTTGTTTCAAAAGTATCCATCCAGCTTTTGCCAACTCCTTTTGATCCACTCAGATAACGTGTATATTTTACGCCTTTCTCCTCAAAATTACTGACGAGGTCCGGGTTGAACTTTTTCAGGATATACCTGCAATCCACGATAGGCGTTTCTCCTCCTTCTTCTGCGGGGATGAAGCAATAGAAGAAAAGTACGTTCGGCCATTTATTGGAATAGGACATTTCGTTATGAAGAGAAATGCTGTATTCTTTGGGGTATTCTGTAGAAGTATAAATAGCAGTAGTCAATTTTGTTCTTGGAGAATTACCATCTACATAATTAAAATGTGACACCCCTGCGTAAGTTTCTTTTACCAGTAGGAATTCTTCCCGGGTATTGATGGCAAACCCTCTGAAAAGTAATGCGCCATTGCTAAGAAGCAGCTCATTTATCTTTTCTTTATTTTCCTGCAAAAAGGTTAAAAGGGTTGACAGATCACAATTGCCACCATATTCAGGTTTGATCACATTTACCACTTGTTCATCCTTATTAAAGGATTCAATAACAATATTTGTATTCATTATTTCAGGTTTTATTTGTGTTATACAACTGTTTTATCAGCGATTAATCCATTCCCTGATGATTGCCTGAGCCATATCGCATTATCGATTTCCGTTGCAAGTGCTTCAATAGTGGGTTCATTGAAAAAGTCTGTCATATCTACTTCCACATCAAACTGCTCATGTATTCTCAATACGATCCTGATTGCTTTCAGACTATGTCCACCCAGGGCAAAGAAGTTATCCCGTATGCTGATATTCTCTGCGTCCACACCTAAAACATCACTCCAGATAGCTACTAATTTCTCTTCTGTTTCATTACCGGCGGGCAGATAAGCACTGCTTCTTTTTACTTCCATGGCATCCGGAGCAGGCAACATCTTCTTATCTATTTTACCATTGGCTGTCAATGGCAGTTGCGCTATCTGCATATAGAATGCGGGGATCATGTAATCCGGCAGTTTTGCATTTAAGTAGTTGCGTAATGCTGACAGATCTACCGAGTCTTTACTCACGATATAAGATACCAGTTGTTTCTCTCCTGCTTCATCTTCCCTGGCCAATACTACGGAGGAAGTAATCCCTTCAAACTGTTGTATTGTATTTTCTATTTCTCCCAGCTCAATTCTGAATCCTCTTATTTTTACCTGATCATCTTTGCGACCGATAAATGCAATACTTCCATCCTTTAGCAATCTTCCCAGATCACCGGTTTTGTACAGGCGTCCTTCTTTTCTGAATGGATCGGGAATGAATTTTCCGGCAGTTAGTTCCGGCCGGTTTAAATAACCGATGGCCAGTCCGTTTCCGCCAATATGAATTTCTCCTGCTACTCCGGCTGGCACCATATTCAGGTAATTATCCAGGATGTAGATGTAGCTATTACCGATCGGGGTGCCCAGTGATATTTTCGGATCATCCGGATCAATATGTTTTGCAAGCTTTCCGATCGTAGTTTCAGAGGGGCCATAGTGGTTAAACACTTTGCATGTTCCCTGCTGTTGTTTGATGGTAGTGATGATATCCCCTGTTAATTGTTCTCCACCGAATATGAGGCATCTGGCAGGTGCAAATAATGTATGTTTTGTCTGCAATGCTTTCCAGTGGGATGGAACAATTTTTATACAGTCCAGCTTTACTGCAGCCATCTTTTCAGGATTCATTACGTCTATTGCTGAAAAGATATGAAGCGCCCCACCTATTAACAGGGAAGTATAAATAACCGTGTTGCCAAGATCCGCAGCGATGGTAGATACCAATCCGAAGCTGTTACAGTCCCTCACATTTGTTCTGCTGATAATACCATGGGAATAATCCACCAGTGAAGCATGACTGATCATTACTCCTTTTGGTTGTCCGGTAGAACCCGATGTATAAATAACATAGGCCATATCAGTGGGAGTCCCGGTTGAAGGCAGATTGTCGATAGAAAGGCTCTTTTCCACCATCCTGAATGCTCCTACCAGCTCTTCATCTACCAATACTTTACATCCACTATCCGACACCATATAAGAGATCCTCTCTGCCGGATACTCCGGATCTATGGGAACATATGCGCCGCCGGATTTCAGTATACCAAGCATTGCTATTATCACCCACTCACTGCGTTCGAGTTTTATACCTATGCGGTCGTTGTTCTTTATATCATAATGTTCCCGCAAATAACGCGCAAAGCGATTGGCCTTTTCATTCAGTGCCTGGTAAGTGAGCGATCTGTTTTCAGATACAAGCGCAGTATTACCCGGTGTTTTCAATACCTGTTCTTCAAACAGTGCAGTGATCGTTTTATTTTCAGGGACATCCATCTGCACATTAGCACATCCTGTTATCAGCTGCTGTTTTTCAGTTTCCGTTAAGAACTGTACCCTGCTGACAGGCATATCTGCCTGTTCAACCATTACCTCCAGCAACTGTTCCAGGTGGCTGGCAAACTGCATTGCGGAACTTTCTTCGTAGATATCTTTGTTGTAGATGATGTTCAGCTGCAGGTCGTCTCCATTTTCAATAAAGTTGAAGTGGAGGTCAAACCGGCAAAGCGGATATTCAGCGTTCCGGTAACCTTTTACGGTTAAGTTGCCCGGCTCCGTTTGTTTGTCTGTTGTGCCGGCCTCATTGTTCTGTAATACGACCCATAGATCAAACAGCGGATTGCGGCTTCTGTCGCGTTGAAGATTAAGGGCATCTACCAATTCATCGAAAGGATATGCCTGATGTTCATAACCGTTGAGCGTTACCTGTTTTACCTGTTTTAATAATTCCCTGTAACTGGCTTCTCCGCTAAATCTTGTTCTTAATGCCAGCGTACTTACATAAAATCCGATCTGATTTTCAAGATCTTCGTGTTCTCTTCCTGCTACCGGGCTACCCACGATAATATCTTCCTGACCGGTATATTTATATAACAACGCATTAACGACTGCCAACAGGCCCATAAACAGCGTACTGCGCTCTTCCTGTAACAGAGACCTGAACTTCGCATTCAGGGATGGCCGGAAGCGTTTAGACACCAACCTGCCGTTATAAGTTTTCACCTCAGGACGGGGTTTATCACCCGCCAGTGCCAACACTGGCAATTCACCTTCATATTGTTTAAGCCAGTAGTCTTTGTGCTGCTCCATAGGCGGACTATTCAGGTACTCCTGCTGCCAGGCGGCATAATCTTTATAATGAATCCGTAATGGTGATAGTGAAGCATCTTCCTGTTTATAGAACTGCAAAAGTTCCCTGATCAGGACACCCATGGACCATGCATCGCTTATTATATGATGCAGGGTATAAGTAAAGATCCATTTATGCGCTTCTACCTGGTATAAGTTCGCGCGGATCAATGGACCATTTACAAGGTCAAAGGGTTTGCTGAACTCTTCCTGCACTGCCTTCCTGACCATCTCTTCCTGTTCCTGCTCATTCCTGAGGTCATGATGACAAATACAGAATCCGGTATCTGCAGTATCGCAGATAAACTGCCGGATCTCTTTCTGCTCATTTTCACGAAACACCGTTCTGAGGCTTTCATGCCGGTTCAATAATGCATTAAATGCATATTCCAGTGCAGTGTTATCCAGTTCACCTTCAAACTCATATACTCCCGGCATATTATAGGCAATCCTGGCTTCTTCGAATTGACTCATGATCCATATTCTGCGCTGGGCAGAAGACAATGGATAGCCTGTTTGAACACTAGCCGCGCAGATCTGGTTATAGGTCGACTTTCTTGTCTGCTGTATTAACTGTGCCTGTTCTTCCAGGATAGCTCTTGTAAATAACTCCTTCAGGCTCAGTTTTACTTCCAACACCATATGGATGCGGCTTGCCAGTCGGATTGCCTTCAGGCTATGGCCTCCCAGGTCAAAAAAGTTATCCTTTATGCCAATTTTATCCCTTTGTAGAATCTCTTCCCAGATCTCTACCAGTTTTGATTCTATCTCATTGCGGGGGGCTACAAATTCCACTCCGGAAGACATACCGGCACCTATCATTGTACGCAACGCTTTCTTGTTGGTTTTGCCATTGGCCAGCTGTGGCATTTTATCCAGCTGTTTGTAATAAGCAGGCAACATGTAGTTAGGCAGCTTTTTACCCAACCAGGCACGCAGCTCACTTAC
>NZ_FOMK01000003.1 GCF_900112615.1 Chitinophaga sp. CF118
TCTTAAATTTACGGCTCATCTTCAAATCCTGCAGCCTTCTTCTGATCTCCAAGTTATTTTTAGCGAAACATCAGTCCCTTATTGGGTGACTAGAAATATGCTTTATATATGCTTTATATATGCTTTACATATGCTTTATATATGCTTTATCTCTCTGGAAGTGAACATGACAAAGGATTTCCAGCGAATTTATTCTCGGAAATTACAGCGTTTTAGAGCTAAATTGAACAACTTTTAAAAAATAGGCAGGAGGGGATGAAATATTATTTGTCCAAAATGGTTTTTATGGGAAATAGAAAGGCAGGGATTTTTAAAAATGCGTGGTCTGTTGCATTTTAATACCAGCAATAGATTGAAGGGATTTTCCCATTTTTAAGATAGCTAATATGAATGATACGTAGTTCTACGTGATTTTAAATTATCCCTTATCAAATTTTTTTTATTTACAAATTTATACATAGTTTTACTCAACTATTAAAACATAGTGAAGCGTTTGATAAAATTCCCGAAGTACAATTAACATTTTTTTATACCCCAAAAAGAATAACACCACTAAAGAAGTAATTATATTCATTTAATATACCACAGTTAACACAATATCATTTTTATGGACATAATTGCCCCCAAATAATTCCGTAAAACAGTATGTCGCCACTACTGTATAGATCTGCGCTCAGCGCATATCCTGTCAATTTTATGTAAAACACGAATTGCTGTTGTTGAAAATCTCAACAGCTAGCCTTTGATATCCTAAAAACCAAAGAATGATTTTCACTGCTTTTAAGTTATTAAAAGATCAGCTGGATAACTATATCCAGTCATTCAATCCTATGGGAAATGATCCCGATGGTCACGTGGTACTTGATAACGTGGCTACACTGGAAACACCAGACAGACCGCCTGGTGCAGAGGAAAGGATCATCCTCAGTATGGTGAATATAGAGGAAGAAGCAACACTGAAAAATTCTACGCATTTTTATAAGAATGCACAAGGTGTTTCATATCATAATCCTCCGGTTTATCTAAACTTATATATGCTGGTATCAGCACATTATAAGAATTACGAAGATGCGTTGTCACGGCTCTCTCAGGCTATACAATTCTTCCAGGGGAAAAGTAGTTTCACACTGAAGAATTCTCCCGATGATACACTGCTGAATACCATGCAGAATCTCGATGATATGCAGTTACACCTCGAAATGTTCTCCCTCTCATTCGAACAGCTAAACCATTTGTGGGGCGCACTGGGAGGTAAACAAATGCCGAGTGTTTTGTATAAAGTGCGACTGGTAAAGATCACCGAGAACAGGATCACAGGAATTGGTCCTATCATAGAAAAAATCCAATCAAAAGACAACCTCATTTTATAATGGCATTCCAGATCACGTACACCCGCCTGGCGGTTGTAAATATGTTGCACAACTTTTACCTCGACAAAGAGGGGAGCGCTTACTATAGCCTGTCACAGGATGATCAGCAACTTAGATTGACAGATCTGCTGAGCGATAACAGGTATGACCTGATGAATAATATACTGATAACACCTTTTCCAGCTACAGAGAAAATATTAAAAGGACAAAAGATCGTATATCGTCAAACGGCTACCGGAATTGTTTTAGGCATTGCCTCTTCACCCGGTCCGAAACCAGCTATACCAATAAATGCAGAACTGCGCTTACAGTTCATCATAAAGTTGAAACAGGCTGCGTTAATATCCCGTAGTAATCTGCGAATTAACCCTGTTTTCCCGGCCTGTTATTATTTTACAAATGATAACATTACCACAGGTAAAACATTTCCTTCTCTTTCTGCATCCGTAAAGAATTTTACAGATGGACGCATATATGAAATGGGCGAATGGGCCATAGTGAACGGAAACGTTTCACAGGCTATTACCCGCACCAGCACTGCTGCTACAGGATGGGTAACTACAAATGATGTACATGGTATCAATGAATACGATCGCATCTTATTACCTACTAAATTCTCTTATACATTCGAACAGGCAGGCATCACACAGGCTACTTTTAAATTGATGAAAGGTGCTGTTGAGATTAAAAATGTTTCTTTCAATAATGCAGATGGCTTGCAGAATGTAACGCCCGACTTTACACCTGCGCCTGATGATGTATATACATTGGTGATAACAGGATCCAATAATTACAACCGTCAGTATACTGTATACCTGAACAATCAGTTATATCAGCGCGATGCATGGGGTGTACTGGACCTAGTTATACAGCCTGCAAATCCTGCTTTCCAACTGATAGATGCCGGTGGATTGCTCACTTCACCTGCATTTGAACTCCGCTTTACCAGCAGGGCTACCTACTGGAAATATTACCTGCAAAAAGGAGATCCTCCTGCTGTTGATTTAAACTGGAATGATGTATTGCCGGTGCCTCCGGGAATGAAAAAAGTAATCATCAGCAAAGAGCCTTACACACTAATGCAGGCTTATCGTAAAGTGAACTATGCGACTATCAGTCTCCCAAACCCGGAAGGAGACCTGCTTAGCAGGCAAGGGGATCTTATCTGTTCTGAAATTTTGCTTCCTAAACTGAAATTATAAATTAATCGACTATGGCAAACACATACTATACACCAGGCGTGTATATTGAAGAAATCTCAAAATTCCCGCCCTCAATTACGGCGGTAGAGACAGCAATTCCTGCATTCATAGGCTTCACTGAAACCCATGTTCTGGATGGCAAGGATGTTACCGGAGTACCGGTTCGTATCAGCTCCCTGCTGGAATACGTAAATGTTTTCGGTGGTCCGCAGAAGGAGATAAACCTGATCGTTACTGTCACCACAAACGATTCGACCGGGACCCGCTACACCGTTAGTGCTGATCCGGCCCCTGGTAAAGGATTGTCCAAACACATCATGTATTATTCCCTGCAACAGTTCTTTGCTAATGGTGGTGGCCCATGCTACATCATTTCTACGGGAGGATACCTGGACCTGGGTACACCTATCACAGAACAAGGACCTTTTGATGATGCACTTGCAGAATTGAAAAAACTGGACGAACCTACTCTCATCGTATTCCCTGAAGGCCAGAACCTGCCAAAGGATACCTACGCATCACTCCTTGGAGCGGCTTTGCTACAATGCACTGAACTGAAAGATCGCTTCGTGATCATGGATCTTTTTAATAGTGGTGAGACTCTTAAAACAGAAGCTGCTATCCGCGCTGCTGCAAAAGATTTCAGAGATACTATCAGCGGTGATGCGGAACTCCTGCGCTATGGTGCTGCGTATTTCCCTAATATCAAATCTTCATTTGATTATGTGTATGATGAGGCAACTGTTACAATTGTAGGTATTCCGGATGCTACTACATTTGGCGATCTCAATAACCTGGACAAAGCAAATGTACGACTGGCTATCTCCAATTTCTCTATCATATTACCTCCAAGTGGTGCTATTGCTGGTGTATATGCCCGTGTAGATAACGCCCGTGGTGTATGGAAGGCGCCCGCTAATGAAGGCTTACTTTCTGTTTCCGGTCTTACCTGCGATATCAACGATCAGATCCAGAGTGGATTAAACGTAGACGTGGATGCCGGTAAATCAATAAACGCTATCCGCTTCTTCTCCGGTAAAGGTATCAAAGTTTGGGGTGCCCGCACACTTGATGGTAACTCCAACGAATGGCGCTATGTATCTGTTCGCCGTTATTTCAACATGGTGGAAGAGTCTACTAAAAAGGCTTCTGAAGCATTTGTGTTTGAACCCAATGATGCTAATACATGGGTGAAGGTGAAGGCAATGATTGAAAATTTCCTCATCAATGAATGGCGCTCTGGTGCACTGGCTGGTGCTAAACCAGAACATGCATTCTATGTAAAGATCGGCATTAATGAAACGATGACGGCTTTCGATATCCTTGAAGGAAAAATGATCGTGGAAATCGGACTTGCAGTAGTTCGTCCGGCAGAGTTCATTATCCTCAAGTTCAGCCACAAAATGCAGGAGTCCTAGTAACTATAATTCCCCAAAAATACAACCCATATGAGTGATAATAAATCGCAGCAGCAGCCGCCGCACCATCCTCCAGTTGATACGCCATGCGTTCCCCCAACTCCATCCCAGTTTGATCTGCTGATGAAGGATTACGGGATCATCCTGAAGGACGAATTACAACAAACATCGGCCAACCTGGAAGCTCAGGTGATCACGGCCAGTACTGCTACACAGGTTACCTGTGTGGAACGTAAAGTAAATGAAAAATATGCCCGCTCAGTACGCGAGTATAATTTCCTCAGCAATTGTATTACGGTATATACAGGCCAGGATCTGGATGGTATAAACAATACAATTACGCAACTGCTGGTACCTAAAAGCAGGGACATAAAAACATCTTTCGATGCGGCTATTGCATTGATTAAAACTGCCAAACAGAAAGTTGGACTGGTAAGCACTGCGGCCGTGAAACTAAAAGATGCGGTGGCCGATTCCTGTAATTCGGAAGAACTGAAACTGATCAGAGAAAATCTGAGCAAAGGCGGTTCGAATAAAAAGAGCCTGGAAGAGAGCGTACAGGAATTTGTAAACTATGCAAACAAGATCGTAAATCAGGTGGATGATGTGGCACAGGCTGCGGTTAAAGTTGCCGGGATCAATTCCTTTATCAACATCGATAACCTGGCTATACTTGTAGCGGCAACGAAAACCGATGGTGCTAAATTGATTACCGATGTAGAAGCTAATGTGAAAAGCTCCCAGAAAAAATATGATGATTCCAGGGTACCACTAGGCAATGCGCTGAAAGGACTCAGTTCTGCTGTTACCGATATGAATAAGGCATGGAACCTCAAAAATGCGGTGACCAATATCAGCCAATTCGTGGAAGATAAAGACTGTCAGCACGACTGTAAAAATCTGGACGACATTTCTGATGAAGCAGAACATGCATTTGATAGTGCTAACTGCAACCCGGGACAGAGCGAGGAAGAAGCATAGAAACAGCAGCCTCACATTATTATATATCGTAACAATTAAATCATCATGGCTTCAAATAACGATACCGTTCAACAGTATATTGACCGCCTGCGTAGAGATACCATAGAAGCGGCTCAGTTTCTCACCAGCGTTCAGGCCCAGGAGGCCGATAAAAGAAGCGCGCTGGAAAAAAAGAAACGCTGGTCAGACGTTTTGCAAGACGTACTAGGTACTATCACCGAAACAAACAGACTGGGCCTCATCTATATGGGCACCCTGGAAAGGACCCGCAAACACAATGAAAAAAGTGGTAGAAATGCCCGCCTTTGTATTGATGCTATCAAAATACTTATCTGCGAAGCAAAAAAAGTACTTGACTGCTCCGAAGTGCTCAAAGGATTGATTAAAGTATTATCTGATCGTATAGACGATAAAATACCTTCAAAAGGTACTAACTCCATCCTGGCAAATCTGCTGGCATTAAAAACAGCTACAGATGATGCACTGGTAAGTATTAAAAATGCAATTAACGCACTGCTGGTTACCTTTCACCTGGAAGAAGAACTGCATGGCGGACTGGCAGGGGAAAAAGGACTGCTATATCAGCTGATTGGCATGTATGTGCTGATGACTGATGGTAAGAAACCCGGCCTGGATGAATGCGCTTCCTGCAATCCCAAGAAAACTCCCATCTTCCCGATGGATGATCCGGCTTGCGATTTCTATACCAGGACCAAAGAACAATACGACGAAACCGTTATCCAGTTAAAACAACTACAAAGGGAAGTAGATCTCGCTGCCTGCAAACGCGAATTTGCAAAAGCAAGAAAAGACTCCCTGGATAGTGCTTACGCTGCAGCATTGGCCGCTAAAGCCTGCGATACTGCTAGCAAAAAATAATAACTCAATCATCACTGTACAAAAAATAAAAAAATGGCAAGTTATCCATTACCAAAATTTCACTTCCAGGTAGAATGGGGTGGTAAGAACATCGGCTTTACAGAAGTTACCGGTCTCACGGTTGAAACAGAAGCAATCGAGTACCGCCACGGTGCCAGCCCGGAATATAGTAAAACCAAACAAACAGGTTTGCAGAAGTACAGCAACATCACGCTGAAACGCGGCACTTTCCAGTCGGACAATGAATACTTCGACTGGTGGAAGGAAACTGTATTCTTCCAGGAACAGAACGGTAAATACCGTCGCAATATTACTATCAGCCTGCTGGACGAAACACACAAACCCATCATTGTATGGAAAGTGAAAAACGCATGGCCAATCAAAGTACAGTCTGCCGATCTGAAAGCAGATGCAAATGAAATCGCTATTGAAAGCGTGGAACTGGTACATGAAGGGCTGGTGATCGAAAATAAATAGAAAATAAATAACAATGGCAAACGGTAATTATCCTCCTGTAGGGTTCCATTTTAAAGTAGAGTTCCTGTTCGACAAAAAGGGTACAGCCCAGCAAACGGACAATGATATCCTGTTCCAGTCTGTATCAGGACTCAACTTTCAAATGCAGACAGACACCCTGCGGGAGGGAGGCGAGAACCGCTTTGAGCATGTATTACCACTCCGTAACAAATGTACTGACCTGGTGCTGCGCCGCGGTATTTTCAAACCTTCAGATTCTACCGTTACCAAGTGGTGCCAGGAAGCATTCCAGAATTTCAGTTTCTCACCTATCGATCTCAATGTTAGCCTGCTGAATGAAAAACATCAGCCACTCATGACATGGAAAGTGCATCGCGCATGGCCCAAGAACTGGAAAGTGGCAGACTTCAATGCAGATAAAGGTGAAGTAGTGATCGAAACCTTCGAACTGAATTATAATTATTTCATACTGGAATAAAACAACACACACATGCCCGTAGAGATAAAAGAACTGGTTATTAAAGTAGCTGTAGATGAAGCCGGCGGCAGTGGCAGCAGCGGTGGTAATAGTAATAGTACACAGAAGGATGCTGCGCCTGAAATGATCGTAAGCCTCTGTGTGGAAAAGGTACTTCAAATTTTGAAAGATCAAAGAGAACGCTGATGGCTACCCCCAGGAAACAAGCAAAAAACGTTGAAAAGATTGTGATCCGGCCTTACCTGGATCCGAAACAGAAAAAATCTGCCGGAGCGGATTTTACCATCCCCATCAATCCGGAAGGTTATGCACAGTCTTTCAAAATAGGATTGGATGAAAAGTCTACCGGTGGCAACCAGGGTAGTGCTCCGGAGTATAAGTTTACTGCCCCGGAACAACTGAAGCTGGATTTTACCCTGGACAATACGGGTACTATTGAAGGAAATGTGCTGGACGGTACAGAGGTAAAAGACCAGGTAAAACAACTGCTGGATACCACCTACTACATGAGGAGCGATGCCCATAAACCGGCAATCCTCAAAATTCAGTGGGGACTTTTCACCTTCGATTGCATCCTGGCTACCCTGGATATCAACTATGTGCTTTTTAAGCCCAATGGAGACCCTTTACGGGCAAAAGTGAGTGCTAGCTTTACCCAGTATGTAGAACCCAAAAAACGGGTTGCTACAGAAGATAAACACTCACCGGATCTTTACCGTAGTGTAAGGGTGGCAGATGGAGATACTCTTCCGCTGCTTACCTACAAAAGTTACGGAGATCCTGCCCTTCACGCACAGGTGGCCTGGTTCAATGAACTGGTGAGCGTGAGAGCACTAAAAACAGACCAGGAACTGGTATTCCCTCCGGTGAAACAATCCGGTAACTAATAAAATCCCTGAACATGGCAGATACAGAGAATATAGTCACGGACGAACGCATCATACCTACCCCGAACGAGTTTGATAATACCAATATTGAAATACATATTAATGGCAGCAAGGTAGATAACCCTGCGTATATTCTGCGTACTGTTTCTATTGTAAAGGAAGCAAACATCATCCCGTCTGCCCGTCTCTGTTTCCTGGATGGGGATGCTTCAACTGCAACTTTCAGTGTGAGCGAATCGTCAGATTTTATTCCGGGAAATATCATCGAAATTATAATTGGCCGCGATAGCACACAAAACAAAGTCTTTAAAGGCGTAATTGTAAAACATGCTATCCGCGCTAATGAAAAAGGCGGCGGTCAGTTACATCTGGATTGCCGGGATGAATCTATCTCCCTTACACTGGGAAGGAAAAGTAAATACTTCCGGGATATGAGCGACAGCGATGCTCTAAAGCAGGTGCTGGGCAGTAAATCGGGATCCCTGGCAACTACAGATTTAAAACACAAGGAACTGGTACAGTACGATTGTACAAACTGGGACTTTGCACTGAGCCGGGCAGAAATGAATGGTTGCCTTCTAATAGTGAAAGATGGTAAAGTGGATATGGTAAAACCACGCTTGTCTTCTTCAGTAATTACACTGGTATATGGCGATACCATTGAGGAATTCGATGCTGAAATAGATGCCCGCACCCAATGGCAGTCGGTAAATGCCAGCTCCTGGGACTATAAGGATCAGACGATAAAAACATCTGATGTAAAAAGTGTGTCTTTCACAGAAGCTGGTAACCTCAGTGGAAGTAAGCTTGCCGGAGCAGTTTCACCTGATAATCTGGAATTGCGTCACAGCGGACTGGTAAGTGTGCCTGAATTAAAAGAATGGGCTACTTCTTATATGCTGAAAAGCCGTATGGCCAAAATACGCGGCCGTGCAAAGATCAAAGGCTCTCCGGCTGCAAAACCCGGCGATACCATTGAACTCAAAGGACTTGGTAACCGTTTTAACGGAAACGTATATGTGAGTGGTGTTCGTCACGAATTCGCTGATGGCATCTGGTCCACACATATTCAGTTCGGAATCTCTCCCGAATGGTTCCATCACAAAGAAGATC
The DNA here is from genome assembly GCF_900112615.1 of Chitinophaga sp. CF118. GTDB lineage: Bacteria > Bacteroidota > Bacteroidia > Chitinophagales > Chitinophagaceae > Chitinophaga. The sequence continues at coordinate 8,806 of NZ_FOMK01000003.1, forward strand.
TGATTGAAACACCCGCTGCCGGGATGATGCCTGCTGTACATGGCTTGCAGATAGGAGTAGTGGTACACCTGGAAAATGATCCCGACGGGGAACACCGCATTCTTGTAAGAATGCCGGTAACAGATAACCAGGATAATGGTACCTGGGCCCGCATCGCATCCCTGGACGCCGGCAATGACAGAGGTTATTTCTTTCGCCCCGAAATAGGTGATGAGGTGATCGTGGGATTTGTTAATGATGATCCGCGTTTCGCTGTAGTGTTAGGCATGCTGCATAGTAGTGCTAAACCTGCACCTGTAGTGGCTAAAGATACTAACCACATCAAAGGACTTGTTACCAGAAGTAAAATGAAAACAATGTTCGATGATGAAAATAAAGTGATGCGGATGGAAACACCTGCCGGTAATTTTATAGAGCTGAGTGAGAAAGACAAGGCTATCACTATCACGGACGAAAATGGGAATAGCATCAAAATGGAAGCTGGTGGTATTACCATGAAAAGTCCGAAAGATATAAAGATAGAAGCTGATGGTGCTATCTCTATCAAAGCCGGAACAGATGTGAAGATTGACGGTACCACTATCGCGGGCAAAGCCACCAACTCAGTGGAATTTAATGGCCAGGCTGGTGCAAAAGTAATTTCTTCTGCTATGCTGGAATTAAAAGGCGGAATAGTAAAAATTAATTAACGATTGATTATGCCACCTGCTGCAAGATTAACAGATATGCACGTTTGCCCGATGTTCACAGGTCCGGTGCCTCATGTAGGCGGCCCCGTTACAGGTCCCGGTGTTCCAACGGTATTGATAGCTGGCATGCCTGCCGCAGTAGTAGGAGATATGCTGGTCTGTACCGGTCCGCCGGATGTGATAGTGAAAGGTTCTGCGACTGTACTGATAGGAGGAAAGCCAGCTGCCCGTATGGGCGATTCGACGGCACACGGAGGCTCAATAGTAGCCGGTGAGCCAACAGTGATGATTGGAGGTTGAATATAATTTACTGATATGCTTGACGCAAAAGATTTTTTAGGCTGTGGCTGGTCTTTCCCGCCCACATTCCGCAAAGACAACGATGGTAGTGACTGTCACGCTGTAATGGTTGTGGGCAGAGAAGATATCGAGCAAAGCCTTCATATACTTTTATCTACCAGCCTGGGAGAACGCGTAATGATCCCGGAGTTTGGCTGTAACCTGGCCGACTTCCAGTTTGAAGCCATCAATAATACACTGATAGGTTTTATTACAGATCTGGTGTCTAATGCAATTCTCTATTACGAAGCAAGAATAAAATTAGACAGCATCTCTGTTACAGAGTCGGATTCCTGGGATGCCATCCAGGGCTTTTTACGCATCAACGTTGAGTACACTATTCGCGCTACCAATTCCAGATACAACTTCGTATACGACTTCTATTTACAGGATGGTAACACGGATATAATAAATGCATCGATAGCTATAAGATAATGAGCGCAACAGATAACATATCGAATAACCTGATCCGCGATGGAATAAGCCAGCTGCAACGCAAAATGGATGCGCTTGGGACTGAAAAGGTCCAGGTAGATGAGCGCAGCACTGAACAGCTCCTGGGATTCTTATATCGCTACGCCAGGTACGTACTGTACTACGACGATACAGACCAGCCTAACGGTAAGGCAGATATGATGCTGGCATCGAATGGCGACTGGCAGGATTTTTTTCGCAACAATCCTCCTTTCCAGTACGCGGCTATCCAACAAATGGATACCGCTGCATTTGATGCCGCATATACCGCAGCACGTACGTCCCTCACGCATCAGCAACCCGCCGATCAGTTCTGGTCCATATTTTTCCGGATACTGGATATGGTGATGCAGCTGAATAGCTGGGTTACACAACTGGACAATACTACCGGCCTGAGCGTAGTGCTCACAGCATTGGTACAGTCAGATTTCAGCAAAGCATTGTATCGCCTCATTGCCATTGCCAATACAATGGTAGATGCAGATAATCCACTGCCGGATGAGGCTGTGAACAGCATTGCTATCCTCAGAAGCAACCCGGGATGGGCTCTTACAATGGATAAACTCATTGCTAAGGATGCTTACCTGGTACGACTGAACGATTATCCCCGCCGTAAACGGGACAAAATGTTAACCCAGCTGGACGACCTGTTTAATATCTTCTATAAAGGCATTCAACAGGTGCAGGATTTTGCTCTCCAGGATTTTGAGGTAGTATTAAAAGGAGAACAAAAACATCAGCCACATGTGGGATTGCTCTACGCATTCCTTCAGTTGTTCGGACAGGTTAAAACCCAGATGAATACAATCAGCCGCCAGCATCTTAATTTCTTCTACGAACAGGTGCTGCAGCTGAAAAAGAAACCACTTACGCCAGATCATGTACATGTGGTAGCAGAACTGGCCAAACAATTACCCGATTACCTGCTGAAAAAAGATACTGCACTGAAAGCCGGAAAAGATGCTACAGGTAAAGATGTGGTTTTTGATACAGAAGAGGATGTTGTGTTAAACAAAGCAAAGGTGAGTGAGTTACGCACCCTCTTCAAAGATGGAACCGCGAATCTGTATGCTGCACCAGTGGCTGCCAGTGCCGATGGACTGGGTGAGGGATTCCGTAACCCGGCATTTAACAGCTGGCCATTATTAGGAACAGCTTCTTACGTAAGTAAAAATAATACACAGTCGGCCGCTACACATTTTCCTTTTGCTGCCACAGGATTACTTTTGTCATCACCTGTATTACTACTGAGAGAAGGCACAAGGAATGTTACGGTAACGATACAACTAAATGGCCTGGGAGATAAAGGCCCGCAACTGGCCGCATTATTAACCAAACCCTTTTATTTGCTGAATGCAGAGGTGCTGACAGCATTCGAAAAAAGCGGTATTGATAAAGTTATTGTTGCCGCTATCAGGACTAAACTAAGTGGTGCGGAAAAATGGCTGGATGATTCAGACTTTGTAACATATACTGATATCAGCACACAAGTGGATCTTGCAAAAGGCATTGCTTTAAGAAGATTACTTCAGGTAGATTGTACCACAGAAGGTGGCTGGTATGCAGCTCCTAAGTTAGCAATCGCACTGAATAGCAATAATCTGGATCTTACTTTTGAACTGGCTGCAGATGCACCCGCACTGGTGGCAGCTGCACCCGATGTGCTCAAAGCTACATATCCCGTAAAGGACCCGCTGTTACGCGTATTGTTCAATCACAGTTTACATTATTCTCTTGCAGAAAAAGAAGTGGCCTGGTATGATACCTTAAGTAATCTTGTAATTGTAAATGCAACTATAAAGGTGGATGTGAAAAACGTGCGTAAGCTGTTGCTGGGGAATGATGAAGGGCCGCTTGATCCGAATAATAAATTCCTGCCATTTACAGGAGTACCTAAGGTAGGCAGTAACTTTTATATAGGCAGTGATGAAGTATTCAGAAAGAAATTGGCTCATTTAGAATTAAAAGCTGAGTGGGAAGGACTGCCGGATAAATTTGATGATATTTACTCCGCCTACAATGCAGGAGTTAATAATGCCTACTTTACAGCCAGTATGGAGCGGTTGAATAACGGCGTGTGGGATGATATTCCTGGTACAGAAAAAAGACGGTTATTTGATGATGATAGCTCATTAAACCTGGCGTCTGTGAAAGAAATCGACGTGCCAGATACAGGCAGTATTCCTTTACTAACCCAGTCCGCCCCGTTAATCGCTTATAACAATGCTTCCCTGTATGGTTTTGTAAGAATAAAGCTGGATAAGAGTTTTCTGCATGATAGATATCCTTCCGTACTGGCCTCACAGTTGATTAAGATCAGCAATCTGAAGCTGAGTGATTTACAGGTGAAAGCAAATAAGGTTGCAGTGGATGCAACTGCTACGAAAGGAAAGACCGGTGAAACGTCGGCTATGGCAGATGCTTTTTCAACTAATGCACCTGATGATCCGGACGCAGCATTCGATGAGCTTTCGGTTGTTGCATCTAATGCTAATTCAAGTGCAGCTGCAACCCTTACAGATGCGAATGACATAAATGCATATGTAAATGGCAGTGCCGGCAATGTGATCGGCGTTCCATTACCTCCCTATACACCTACTATCAAAACATTATCCCTGGAATATAAGGCGGAGGCGACCGGTGCAGAGATTACGCTATTACATAAATATCCTTTTGAAGAAGGAAACTATAAGTCATTATCCTCAGCAACTACTTTTATGCCGGTAGTTAATGAAGAGGGTACATTATATATCGGATTAGAACAGGCAGTGCCCGGTACTAACATCACATTGTTATTCCAGTTGTCTGAATTCACAGCAGATCCCGATATGCGCAGGGCTGGCATTCAATGGCATTACCTGGTAGGCAACGAATGGAAAACGCTGGAGAAAAATACACAGGTGCTTAGTGATACCACCAATGAAATGCTGGTATCCGGAATTGTCACCATTGCATTACCCTGGGATGCAGATACAACACATACAATGCTTCCGGCAGGCTTTCACTGGCTGCGGGTAAGTACTGAAAAATATTCAGCTGCAGTATGTGAAGCAGTGGCAGTCCTTGCACAGGCTTCACGCGCAGTTTTCCTTAATCAGGATAATGATCCGGCCCGTGTAGGCGTTGCGTTGCCTGGTCAGACTATCAGTAGTCTGGTTGTACCGGATGCTATGATCAACAAATTATCACAGCCTTTCCCTTCTTTCGGAGGAAGAAAAGAAGAAACAGAAGGGGAGTTCCATACAAGGATCAGCGAGCGTTTGCGTCATAAGGGAAGAGCCATTAATGTATTCGATTATGAACGTATTGTATTGGATGCATTTCCGGAAATTTTCAAGATCAAATGTATCCCGCATAGTAAAATGTGCCGCAGTGAAACCGGTGAGATCACACAACTGGGATCTCCGGGATGGGTAACGCTGGCAGTGATTCCAAGAATAGATGATTATCCTTCAGACGAAAGGTTTAATCCCAAAGTAAGCAGGATCACACTGGAAAATGTAAGTCTTTACCTCGACTCACGCACCACAGTATTTGCCAATGTGCAGGTGATAAATCCGGTTTATCAGCCCATCAGTTTTAAAGGAAATATCCGCCTGAAGGATGGGAAAGATGAGAACTATTATCTTAAAAAACTGGTGAAAGAAGTGCAGGCATATTTATCACCCTGGATCAATACCGGCTCACAGGATATTGTGTTCGGCGGTACACTGATGATGTCTTCCGTATTGCAGTTCATAGAACAGCGCGACTACGTGGATTATGTAACAGACTTCATTATGTATGTAACCAGGAATGGTGTTGATGGCCCACCAGTAAAGGCAGTAACAGCAGATACGCCGTGGTCTGTGCTAACAGCCGGAGAACAATTGTACACTATCATTAACAATACTTCCTGTTCAGGTGCCGGTCAGCAACCTGTATTCAGGATCAAATAATCATTCTTAAAAAATTTAAAAGATATACCCATGTCTATTACAACCAGAGCAGCCCTGAAAGCACAGTTTAAAACAGGCGCCATACCAACCTCGCAGGATTTCTTCAATCTGATAGATTCTACTTTGGTAAGAAGGGATGATGCTTTTTTCGGCAAGTGGGCTGCTGGTCTCTGTTATTTTGAAGGCGATGTAGTGATCTATAACAATGCACTTTATACCTGTACACCTGCTGGCGATAAGCCCTGCGGATGTGAAGGACAAACGCCTTCCACTACCGGAACTACAGACCCGTCAAATGGGCATTGCTCAGTAGATAACCCCGAAATAGATTGTGCCAACTGGAAAATGCTGGACATCGATGCTTCGGATGAAGACTGGGAAATTATCAAGAACTCTGATAAGGTGCCAATCATCATGTATGCGAAAGTATTCGGCAAGATTGGTATGGGTACACAAGACCCTCAGGCACGTGTACACATTCACGTAGAAGAACTGAACAGCGATTTTCTTTTTAGTCCGGATCCTGCCACCACACCGGAGTTTGTGATTAAACAAACAGGTGAGGACTGCCATTTCTACTCTCAGAGTATCGGTGATGATAAGGTGAATTATGTAACAGATACAGAAGGCTTCCTTTTCAATAATATTTGCGCTCCCGAACCTCCGCAGGATGGTGAGGAGCCGACAGGCAAAACAGCTGTTGCCGCAAAACCGGTATATATCACCACACCGGAAGCCGGAGCTGCAATAGGTATTGGTACTGTACATCCGGAGGCAGCCGTAGATATCCAGAACCAGCCATCTGCAAGGGTTCTGCTGAATCCTTTATCTACCACTACGCCACAGGCTGTACTTATCTATAAAGGAGAATATGCTCAGCAGAACTACCTGACCACTGAATTGAATGCTGCGACTGCCAGCATTACCACCAATGCGCCGGAAGGTTTTTATATCCGCAAAGGACTGGAAGAAGGCAAGAACTATCTGAAAAATATTGCCACCCCCGGTTGTCAAACGCTGGTGGCAGTAAAACAGGATGGCCACGTGGGCATTGGTACGGAAACGCCGGCTGCTAATGTGGAAATCACGAAAGAAGGTGGCGCTGGTGCTTTCCTGTTATCTCTTGATAATACAAATCCCGCATTCAGCATTATCAATAACCGCCCTAATAATGTGAAACGTAATTACATGTTACTGGGTGCGGATAACGACTGGGGAGCGTTCATCACAGATGCTTCCAAAGGTTTCGTATTCAAAAAAGGTACAGAATATGGTAACGGAAATGAAGTGGAAATAAACCAGGGTGATGATGTATTTACCATCTCTTCCCAGGGGAAAACAATCATAGGAGGTTTAACACCAGAGGATTTTGAATTGAATGTAAAAGGTAAAACCCGGAGTTTCGGATTATACCTTGATACTGATGTGAGAAAGGTGAGTAACCCCACCAAATTAGGCAACGTATTAGCGAATGTAAATAAACTGAATCCGGTTTCTTTCACATTCAACAATAGAGCCAATTGCCCTGCAAATGAAAAACAGGTAGGCTTCCTGCCTCACCAGGTAGAAGAGTTCTTCCCCGAACTGGTGAACACTGATGGTGATGGTACACAAACGCTGGCCTATGCCAATATGGTAGCCGTACTCACAAGGGCTATCCAGGAACAGCAGGAACAGATTAACGCGCTGCTGAAACGTGTGGAAGCGCTGGAAGGAAAATAAGCAGATAAAATCATTGAAATGCCTGAACTGAAATTTATAACAACAGATAAGAACAGCGGCTTTCCGGAATACCTGGATTTCGCCACGCTGCGCAAATTAGGCATTCAGCATCTGGCGGAGTTTTCAGGCAAGATCTGGACAGATCACAATCTGCATGATCCGGGAATCACCATGCTGGAAGCTTTGTGCTACGTACTGACTGATTTAGACTATCGTACCAAACTGGATTTTAAAGATCTTATAGCGGTGCCTGCGGGAGCAAGTGAAGACAACTTCTATACTGCTGCACAGATCCTTGGCAATAATCCTCTCACTATTACGGACATCCGCAGGATGCTCATTGATATCAAAGGAGTACGCAATGCCTGGGTGGAACTGCCTGCAGACGATGAATATTCACTCTCTTTCAACTGCGATACCGGTGAGTTGCTCAATGTGCCAGCCACGGAAGGTTTAACACCCATACCGCTGAAAGGATTGTACAGGATATTGATAGAACCTGATGATGTGTATGCAGCTGCTTACGAACAGGATGCCTGCGGAAATAGTGTATTCCCATTGGATACTGTGCTCACTGCTATAGATCAACGCCTGCACGGACACCGTAATCTCTGCGAAGACTTTGCAGAAGTACTGGTGATGGAAAAAGAGCCCATCAGCTTTTGTATCCATATTGAACTGGCCGCAAACTTTGATCCGAATGATGTACTGGTAAATGTATACAGCAGTATCCAGGATTTCTTTTCTCCTGCGCCCGTTTTTTATACCCTTCAGCAATTGCTGGATAAGGGGCGCAGCATGGAAGAAATATTTGAAGGCCGTGCGTACGACTTCATTAATAACGAACCATTACAGCAGAATGGATTTATAGATGCAAAGGAACTCGAAAGTCTGGAAAGACTCACAGAGATACATGCGTCCGACCTTTACCGTATTATCATGGGGATTCCGGGTGTTGCCGGTATCACCCGCCTGCAAATGACCAGCTTTGATGAAGATGGTTACGAACTAATAGATAAAGACGGAAAACCGATTGTGGTTGAAGGAGCTGAATGGTGCCTCAAACTGAAAAAAGATCATCGTCCGGTGTTATCTCCGGAAACTTCGAACGTGATCTTTTTCCGCAATAAAATTTCATTTACTGCGAATAAAGAACTGGTACAGCAACGATTTATAAAGAGCATTTCTGATTATAATAAATTCAACAAGAAACCGGCCGAACTGGATACCATTATCCCTAAAGGACGGCAGCTGGATCTTGCTCAGTATACTTCCGTACAATACGAATTTCCGAAGGTATACATGGTGGGTAAGAATGAAGTACCTCATGATGAAACTGCTGCAAGAAAAGCACAGTCATTACAGTTGCAGGGCTATTTATTGTTTTACGACCGCCTGCTGGCAGATTACTTTGCACAACTGGCCAATATCAGACAATTATTTTCTTTAGGCCAGGATGAAGGACAGCACACTTATTTCATGGCCGATATCAGCGGTATTCCTCAACTGCCTTCTCTGCTCAGGTATGAAAAGAAATTGCAGGGTACGTTTTATAATGGTATGCAGCTGGCATATGAACCAGATGAGGATGGCGTGACGCGGAAGGAATACAGTACCATGTATCTGCGTGATGAAATGATTCGCCGTATTATCAGTGAAAGTAGTAATAACAGCATCAACAGGGAAGTAGTACAGGTGGAAAACGATACCAGCTGGTATATTCTGTTAACAGATACTGCAGGCAACGTGTTACTGAGAGGTACGGTGTTTTTCAGTACAGAAACAGAAGCCGAACAGGCTGCCCGTGATATCGCTTTCCTTGTTACCTTACCGGATAGTTATAGCCGGATTAACAACCGGCTGGAAGAGAAGTTCAGCTTTGACCTGGTATATAACGATGCCGGTAGTACGGAAATGCTGACTGTTCTGTATGAAACTTCCGCTCAATACGAGGAAAGAAAAGAACGATTCCAGAATCACCTGCTGGCAAGGTTCTCTGAAGATTTTACAGATTATGCCCTGATGATGTACAATATCAGTGGTAAAAAGAATGACCCTGAAAGCAGCATCCAGGATAAAGGAGCCTTTTTAACGGCTTATCCTGAAACCAGTGCTAACCGTGCGAGAGCGTTCGATTACAAACATCCTTCTGAAGGTTTTCCCGTATATGGATTGCAGAAAAGAATAGGTGGATTGATGGGTATCCGGCGTTCTCCTTCAGTATCACTGAATAATTTCGACCTGGTAACTGCCATCAAGCAAACAGGGTTCGTGGTGAAATTACCTCATCAGAATACACCATTGTTTATCAGTGACAGTCTGCATAAAAGTGAAGATATTACAACCGTATTCAAGGAATTTTTAACACTGGGCCAGAATAAAAATAATTACAAATCCTACGGATGCCCCGGCGAAGGAGTGTTTGGATTCTATATCCAGTCGCCATTATATGCAGAAGAATGGATAGCGGCCAGGTTCAGCGTAGAGTATACTACCGCCGCAGAAAGAGATGAGGTGGTGAACTGGATGGTGCAGTTTTTTAAAGATGATGGTCAGTACAAAGTATATCCGCAAACACAGGAAGGATATTATTTTCAGCTGCCGGACGACTATGGTAAAATCCTGCTGAAAGCCAAACAGGGCTATGCTACGGAAGAAGAAGCCCTGGCGGAAGGATATAACCTGCTGGAGATATTACAGGACGACAATAACTGGGATGTAATACCCGATATTTCTAATTTCAGAATTGTTATATTCCATAATAAAGTACAGGTAGCATATCATCCGCTCACCTTCGGTACAGAAGAAAGTGCCCTGATTAAAATGGAGGACCTCCAGAAATACTTTCACCGGCACAACCTCGTATATCAGAAAGAAACAACGGAATTATACAACTGGCAAATGACCGATGCCGGTAAGCCAGCCTGGGAAGGGATGTTCCCTTTCAAAAGTATGGCCCAGCTGCCGGTAGCATTTACCCAGTTCGTAGAACTGGCAGCTAAGCCAGAAAATTACAGGATCACAGATTTGCATAATCTGCAGGTGATCCGTACAGAAACAGGTGACGACGCGATAGAAACAATAATGGCCACACATCTGTGGAATTATGCTACCGAAGAGGATGCCCAAAAGGGAATCAATCATTACGTAGCCCTGTTCAGCAGTTTATGGCTTACCGTTTCAGGCACAGTAAAAGAAGTATCTGCATCAGTATATTACTTTAAGGATTCAGAAGCTACAGGAACTATATTACTGACTTCCATACCTGTTCCGGACGGCCCCGGAGTGGCGCCTTTTACCCGCCACATCGAACGTTTGGCAGCAGAACCGCAACATCTGACAGTGGTACCGGCTTCGGGTTGCAGATATAACGTGCAACTTCACGATGAATATGGACAGCTAATGGCTGAGAGCCAGGAAACAAATGATTATGCTTCAGCTGTTAACCTCATGCAGAAGATTCTGTCAAAAGCAGGGAACGATGCATTGTGGGTAGAAAAAGGAACCTCAGTAGATGCATACGGTTTCCTTTGGGAAGACGATCTGTTGCAAAGTTTTGCAGTATGGGAATCCCAGCAGGTAGCTGCTACTGCTTTCCTTAGCTGGGTGCTGGATGGTCAGCCCGATATCGTACCCGAATACCAGTCAGGTAACGGATATGGATATACAATATTCACAAAAAATAAAGTGCCCCTGGCCAAACAGGTAAAATGGTACGCTACTGCCGATCAGCGGGATGACGCTATTCTACAGATCATGCAACAGTTGTCCGCTTTGCTGGGCAACACAGGATTGCAGCCTGTTACCCTATATCATTACTATTTTAAGATCAGGGAAGACAATGGATTCCTCTTATTACAGGAACCTCAGTTTTACCCGGGTTATAACGAAGTACGCACTGCATTTTATAATACCGTAAAGTTTGGCAAACATCGGGAATATTATCAGCTCACTACCCGCGAAAACTGTACCTATGGTTTCAATGTGATTGATCCGGCGCAGGTGGTACTGGCAGTACATCCGCAGGAATATACTTCCATTGCGGCAAGAGATGCAGCTGTGGAACGCACCATCCGATTTTTGCAGGAACGCGGTCAGGCCGTGACAGATGTTAAATTGGTAGGTGCCTGGCAATATAACTGGCAGTGGTTATCCTGCTGTTGCTGGTATCCGGAAGTTGCCCTGGAAGGATTGGATGAGAAACCGGAAAAGCAGGAGGCGATAGATGCATTGCAGTATATACTGAATCTTGCACTCACAGTATCCAACTATAAAAGTATACAGGAAGAAAACGGTTGGCGTGTTTACCTGTTCGATGGTGAAAACCGGATAGCCGTACATCCACGCTGGTATGATTGTGAACGTGCCGCAGAAGATGCGCGGGACAGGCTGATTGACTGGGCATCATTTAAATTAAGTGACCTGGATAAAGCGGACTACTCTTATGAGCAGGATGTTCGCACTGATTTATATAAACAGGGTGATTTGAAAGCCGTAATCGGCTATCGCCTCTGGGATAGGGAATTCCGCATTGCCCGTTATGGTGTGCAGTTTGATACGGAAGAGAAGAGAACCGCTGTGCTGGAACAATTATTACAACGTTATCATCGTAAGCTACCCTCTTATACCACATTGGAAAAAGGAAATTCTGCCGTCGTATTCCAGAATGGTCAGTATTATTTTCAGCTGCGCCGCAATGATCTCTTGCTTTGGCAAAGTATTACAGGGTACGGAGATGCAACGGCAGCAGCAACAGCGTTCCGTGATAACTGCTGGAATATCCTGCAACGTTCTCTTAACAAAGCAAACTATAGTTTTAGCGATGCGGGACTTTTCCTGAACGATGTAAAAGGTCAGCCAATAGCGGTATATACCGGCACCACTGAAAGTCATGATGCGGCTATTCAGATCCGGCAGTTGTTTGCCCTGAAGCATGGCGTTTACCTTACCAGCGATAACACTTTTGCATTCCATATTTATAATGCAATAACACGAATGTACGATTGGGAAAGTACGCATACCTATACTAACCCGGACGATGCAGCAGCAGCTTTGCTGGAATTTGTACAGCTGTTATCATTCAGAGGAAACTATAGTCTGGATAATGAAACTGTAGGATGTTACTATTCCATCAACATAGGGAAAGTATTACTGGATATCCAGCGGGTAACAGAGAAATGTGAAGGAGATACAGACCAGGTAAGTGCAAATGATGCCTGGGATAGATTGCAGGTATTCCTGGATAAACGGGAGCCTAACAATGATAACTTCTTCCCTTATACCAATTATGCTGCTGGTTGCCGTTATGCTTTCCATATGGTGGATAGCAGTGTATATCGCGTAGCACAGCACACTGGCTGGTATCAGGGAATGGAGAAACGGGAGGAAGTGAGAATGCAGTTGTTGGCCGACATTTTCTGTAAGGAAAAATTATATGGCTGGTTTGTAAATCCGGACGCAAAACATAACGAAGATCGCCACATTCTGGATTGTTATTTTCCGCATCCTGAAAATGTGAAATTTGAATCACTGTGGATGAGTTATGATCAGATCCCATCATTAAATCCATCCAACGTTGATAAATTATGGATGCCTGCGGAAGAATTATTAACGGGCGTAACATCTCCATTACATTATTATCAGTTGACCGATACTGGAGGTAAAGTGATCTGGAGTACAATCACCCGTTATGCCACAGCGGCACTGGCAGAAGCAGCAGAGCAATATTTTTATGTATTCCTGCTGGAAATGGCCCGCTCAGCATCCTCTTATTATTATGAACCAATGCCCGGTTGTGAAAATGCTTTCACTCTTTTCCTGAAAGACATGGATGGGAAAGTAATTGCAGTAGCTCCTGATGTGATCTGTAAAGCAGACATTGAGCAGGACCGCGCTACCCGCATGTTCAATGCAATGATGTTCCCCATTATGGAAAGTGGCAGCGGTTACAGATTTGAGATCAATGATGTATTACAGTCGGACGACCTCGAATATGATTACACCACTATCTGGGAATCTGAACAGATCTATAATACTCCGGACGAAGCAAGAACCGGATTGAATAAAGCATGTGACCTGCTGTTGTTATTACAGAACTATCGGCGTGGTGATGAAAATTCCTGCGGACCATATGGTATTGCACTTGTTAATCCCGATGGTATCCTGGCAAGCCATCCGCTCACATATACCAGTATGTCAGCCCGTAATACAGCCATAGAAGAAGTACAGGCAGCCATCAGTTCAGAAGGTTTTCATATGCTGGAACATATTCTGTTACGTCCGCGTTCACAGCCTCAGACATATGAGAATTTACAACTTACGTTGAACTGGAATTCATCAACAGTCAAGGTAAAGAGTGAAATGGTATTCCCGGATGGAGCAGCTTTCCTGGAAACGCTGAAGAAAGCCACCGGCACATACGAAGATAAGTCTGGTATTTCCTGGTGGAAAGGAGATGAAAAGATAGCATTCGCGGTACCGGATAAACCAGAAGGTTTTCTGAATGCTGTTCCGGAATTGTTGTCAGCAGCATCAACAGAAGATATCACAACAGAAACAATATCGCTCGGTTGTGATGATGCCGATACCATATTGCCGGTATGCAATGATGTATGTGTATGCGATTGTGATCAGGGCGAAATAGATGAAGAGAACAAGATTTATTGCGACACTACCTATCTGGCAGATCCGTATTCTTTCTGGGCCACCGTAGTATTGCCCGCATGGCCTGAGCGTTTCCGTCTAGCACGTTTCCGGCAATTCTTTGAAGATACGCTACGGCGTGAAGCACCTGCCCATATCAGGCTCAATATTCTCTGGATCAGCCCACAGCAGATGCTGCAATTCGAAGATGCCTGGAGGTTATGGCTGGCAGCAGTTGCACGGGAAGATAGTTGTGACTATAATACCAGTCTCACAGGATTAAACGATGTATTAAAATCTCTTAAAAATGTATTCCCGGCAGCATATCTGTATGACGATGAAGGAGGAGATAATAAGCCGCTGATTATACTTGATGAGGCCATGCTTGGATAATATTTAAAAAATAAATTCTTCAGATAATGATAATAAATAATCCTACCCCTTATCCACTTTTTAAAAAGGGGCAGCAGTTGAAGAGCAGTAGCCTGACGGGCATTGTTGATTTTGCCGCATTGGAAGAACAGGACACACGGGTATACCTGGAAGGTTCCGGAATCTTTTACGGTCTTACTATTGACTGGAATGCTACTGCCGGCACATTAAGGCTGTTGCCTGGAACTGCCGTTACTTCCGACGGACAACTTTTCTCACTGGAAAAGGAAATCATTTATAATGGTATCAGCAAAACTGAACAGGGAAAAGATGTGGAAGTAACACTTCTCAACCGTACCGTAACAGTGATGGCGCTCAGTACCGGTAATGAGAATCATGCAGATTTTGTATATCATATTACCGGCACAGATCCTACTAATCCGGGACGAGTACCGGACACAACTCAATACCTGCTGATCCTGGCAGTTCGTAGTGATGAATCTACAGAAGCATCCTGCCTGTATGGGTATGAGAATAATGAAAGTAAAAAGGTGCTGGAAGTAGAAGCCGCACTAATAGATAAAAATGCTTTCACACAAGCAGAACTGGACGCCTGGTTTGCCGGCGATACTTCAAATGCGGGCAGCAATGATCCAGTGATGCAGCGTTTTGGTTATCTGAATGATACTGCAGGAACTCATATCTCATTTGATCGTTTTACAAACCTGCATACTCTGAGTGCTGGCTTCAATGAAGTGTGTGCAGCCGCAGAACTAAGTATCGGCAATGCATATAATCAGATATTCAATCTTGTAAAAGAGAAACTGTCACTCACAGATAACCCTTTTGTAAATCTGACTGCCAATCTGCAATCATTACGTACACACCTTTCAGACGAACGGTTACTTCCCTGGTTGTATGATTACTACAGGGATCTGATATCTACCTACCAGGAGTTTGTCACAACAGATGTTTTCAGCCTCCTTTCTTCCATCCCTGAAAAAGACCGTTTCCGTGGTTATATTGCTTTAGGCAGTATCCGCACCACTATAGGGCAGACGAAGGCCACAGTAGATTATCGGATGGGACTTTATCGTCCTCCCTTTGCAGACCTTAGCATCAATGCGCTTGAAAAACCATTGTTACTCATGAAGCGTATGGTTTATCTTGCTTCAAATACAAGATTTGCAGACCCCACAGGGATGCTGAGCTTCAACGTGAAACTGACGCCGGATGCAGGTATCAATAAAGAGCTGGCCGAAAGGGCAATTCCTTTTTACTATAAAGATCCAGCAGCATTATCCCGCATATGGAATGCCGGTCTTACCCGTAATAACCGCACTTTCAGTATTCCGGGTATTACAGATGATCAGGATAGAAAATACTTTTTGTCTAACATAGACGGTTATACCTTTTATCGTATCAAAGGGCATATTGGAAGTTCTATACAATTTACACAGGACGCGATAGTTAAACTCCGTTCGGAATTACATCTTCCGTTTGATGTGCGGATCGTGTACCTGGGAACTGACAGTGATATGAGTGATCTGATCAAAGAAAGATCTTCCAGCTTCAGTGATCTGTCGGTGATCCTTGAAAAGATTGTGAACGATATCCGCTGTGGCCATACCTGCTCTGATGATTTTGAAGATAGAATTTTCAAAGGCGGATTTGATCGCAATGAAATTGGAGCCATGTTTGAGGATCTGGTATTGCTGTTTGGTCCTGAACCGGTAGTCCTGGATAAGGTTATAGAGAAATTCTGTTCCAGTGCGGCTTGTGAGGATGAAGATAAAACCTGTTGTCGTGCTCATCTTACTTCTTTGTATGCAGTATGCCATGAATATACACGTCGTAAAGCAGAACTATTAGATGGATTGTTATTTCACCGGTTTGCAAAAAATCATCCCGGACTGGAACACAACGGTGGAGTACCCCGTGGCGGTACGTTGGTACTGGTATGTTCAAAATTAAATATCAATTCGATTTCAGAAGATAAAAAGGCTTTGCTGGTAAATCTCGTGCTCAGTAATGATGAAGAGAAGATCGCAGAGGCAAAGAGTTTGGTCGAGGAATTACAGAATTATGAAGTGGTAGCTGATTTCTGTTTACCGTATATCTGTTGCTCCGGACAGCCATCTATAAACATAACATTCCAGGAATTACCACCTGTTGCTTATTTTATTGTAGAAGATCTGGAACCGCTTGCTGATAATAAAGGATATACTGTTACACTCACAAATGAATCAATTCGTGCATCTACTTACCACTGGCAGTTGCTGGACTATAATGGTGTACAGATTGGTCAACAGGATTCGGATAATCTCACCAAACCTACAAAATTCGATCTGTTGTTTGAAAAGGGCGTTGAATACACCATTATATTAACCGCCTCCCGTGATGGAATGGACAGCAAATATCACGACAAGGTGACTATTTGTCCGCAGAAAGATAAAGTCACATTAACCAGCGGTGGTAAACCTGAAACGGAGTGGAATACAGCCAATCCAATGCTGTTACCGTTAGAGATATCCCCATATGGAGGTAGTTTCCGCCTGATGTTTAATGGTGATGTAGATGAGGAAGTAGATCCGTCTGAATACAAAGTAGTGTGGAAGGCCGATAAGAAAAACGCCATTCTCACCATTGTGCAACCATTCACCGGTATTTACACATTAAATTATTTATTCGAAAAATGTACCGATTCTACAGATGCTCTGAAAATCACAACAAGGAATACTACGCCTGTCCCAAGTATCACGACAGATAATGCAGCAAGAAAATCAAAGAGCACTACTTCGGACAAACGTACAGAAGCTTATATCGGTGGGGTTGATGCCCTGGGTAATGAAGATGATTCGTTAGCATCAGATGCTAAATTTGCAGATACTAAAGCCTTCTTAGCAGGAGAAGGAGATTATGGAACATTGATCAATACTCTGCAAACAGGCTTCTCGAAATTAAAAGTGGTACAGAAGTTACAGGTTATCAAACTCCTGGTATATGCCACTGCTTATTTTGTAGATAAAGAAATAGCTGCTTCTCCAGAAAAGGTACAGTCAGCCGCCAAAAAGCTGGTCTTAAGTGCAGCCAACACTATTACCTCACAGAAGGAAGGTCTGGCATTCTGGAACACAGTATGGATTGCAGACGATATCACTACTGATCAGAATAAGAAAACAGTCGCAGTATATAAAGCTATGATCGCATAATGGAACAGCAGCACGCCATAGGGAAACTTTTACTGGAAGTGCAATTGCCTTCCCGGCAGGAAGCGTTTTCGCTACAGAGCCGGCTGAGTAGCCGTTGCACAACGGAATTGCTTCCCTTACTGGCGGAATTGCTTGATAGCTGGACTGATCCCGGAGTTTTGTTACAGATAGACAAGCTTGAAATAGACCTTGGTTCCTGTAGCCTGGAAACCCTTGAGAAAGAACTACCTCACCTGATAATTGAGTGGCTGCGTAAGCGTTATCCGGGCATCCGGCAGGAGGCTTATCTTGAAGAAGGTATGGAGCGGGTTCCAGTAGGACAAGGCTATTTTGAAAGCTGGTTATATTTTCTGGAACACGGAGTACTGCCGCATGCCGCTATCAGGTGGCAACGGCAGGAGTGGGAAACCGGCATCCTTGAAACATTATCTGCAGAAACGCAAGCTTGCCGGTTATGTCAGGAATTATTGTTAAGCACTCCCGATGCAGTGAAACGCCTGGTATTACAGTTCTCACCGGAGTTTGTACAAAACTGGTTGCTGGCTTATAGTGCCAGCGTATATCAGCCACTGTTGCAACTTGTAACGGAATTGGAAACGGTTGTTTATCATCCGCAGTTATTAAAAACGATAGAACGTATTGGATTGCAACAGTTGGTCACGATCCCGCTATTTCCCGCCAGAACAGACTTTCATCATACAATAACAGTGTGGCTGATTAAGGAAGTAGTATCAGCCAGACAATCAGATCATGCTTTTTTTCTGAAAGAAGTTATACGGTTATCGTTTCCAGGGCTGCCTGTTAAATACTGGTTGCATCTTTTACAGGAGATGCCATCAACAGTAATGGAAGCATCGCCATTGTTACAGCAAGCCACCTTAAAGCTCGCAGATCAATATACTTCTGATCTTGTAGTATTGAAGCAGGAACTAGCCGTTAAGGCCTCTTATAATGAATTTAAACAATCATCCTCTGAAATTGATGATGTAATTGTTAAGTCAGTCGATCCTTCGAAACCCATGGTACTACCCGACGGGGGGGATAATTTTTTACCTGCCGGTACATCACCGGAAACAAAAGCTAAACAGTCAGAGAAGGAAAGTAAAACACTTAATGGAGGAGAAGTTAAAGAAGCACCAGTAACAGGGAAAGATAATACAACATCTGGGACAGAAAAAACAGAAAACATAAACAATACGGCATCCGCTGATGAAGATGTTGAAGAAATTGAAGAAGAGCGGAAACCACCTGCGGAAGGAACAGTATTGTATATCAATAATGCCGGATTAATACTCCTGCATCCTTATCTGGGTATTTTATTCGATGCCCTGGGATTACGTGAAGAAAATCATTTCAAAGATGATGCGGCTTTAAATAAAGCAGTACAACTACTGGGTTACCTCGCCAGTGGTGAAGATGAGATACCGGAATACGATTTGGTATTACCCAAATTGCTCTGTGGTATTCTGCCTTCACAACCAGTAAAGCGGAATGTTCTGCTTACGGCAACAGAAAAAACAGAAGCGGATGAATTACTGTTATCGGTAATCTCCCACTGGAGTGCATTGGGCAGTACTACACCGGATGGCTTGAGAGGTAGCTTCCTGATGCGGGAAGGAAAACTGGAATGGAAAGAAGAGGAATGGCAGCTGTATGTAACGCAGCAGTCATATGATATGTTATTAAACCGTTTGCCGTGGGGTTTTAGTGTGGTAGGATTATCGTGGATGCCCTGGTTTATAAAAACTGTTTGGATTTAAACTTATGATGAAAGCGACCGATACCAAAAGTACCGCCAGGACTGCGCCGCAACAGAAGCAGCCAGCAGGTAATTCCTTCTTTAATAAAGAGGGTAGTGACTCTTTTTTTGGTGAATCGGAAGTCGCCCCCAAACCATTTTTTGTACAACGTAAATTAACAATCGGAAAACCTGATGATCATTACGAAAAGCAGGCAGACCAGGTTGCGGATAAAGTAGTACAGCGAATGAGTCAGTCGCCATCAATACAGGCAAAGGCAGCAACTCCCACACCAACGGTTACCCCTGTAGAACCGCAGGCAATACAAATGAAAGAAGAGATTAGTGAAGAGCCTGCAGGTGAAGAGAAGTTACAGCGCAAGCCTATTTTTGATAGTATGGGAGATCCTCCGGACGACTCCATACAACGCAAACCTATTTTTGACAGTATGGGAGATTCTGCGGAAAGTTCCATACAACGTAAACCCGAAGGTAGTGATGCAAAGACTGAAACTTCTCCTAATGTAGAATCACGTCTTAACAGTACTAAAGGATCAGGCTCTCCATTACCATCAGATACCAGATCTGCAATGGAGTCTTCTATAGGTGCAGACTTTAGCAGTGTACGTATTCATACAGGTACAGAGGCAGCATCACTGAGTAATGATTTGCAGGCACAGGCATTTACTCACGGCAATGATATTTATTTCAATGAAGGAAAATATGATTCCGAAAGCAGTAGCGGCAGGCATCTGTTGGCCCATGAATTAACGCATACAGTACAGCAGGGAGCTGCTGTTCAAAAGAAACCTGATGTACAGTTGGCAGCTGCTAAACCGGCTACTTCTTTTAATCCTGCTACTACCTCAACAGCAATTCCCGGAGAAGTGGTGAATGTATCCTCCGGAACATTTAATCCATCATTCAATTTGCGGGAAGCTATTAAGGCAACGAAACACAGGGGACTGGAGATAAAAATTAAAGCAGGTAAAATTGCAGGAGAAGGTATTATCAAGGTGCGTGAAGAAAAGGGAGAGTTGGAAAGTATGAGAAATGCCTATCTGCCACTTAACATACCAATTTTCAGTGCAGCAAATCCCGTATTGGCTGTGCAAATTATAAAAGGAGGAATCCAGGGGTATGCTACAATTGCCGGAGGTAAAGCTGATGGTATTCCCAACTGGCTACGGGCGCATAGTAGGGAGCTTTCATGGCTTACGGGTATTGATTTGAGCAGTATTCCATCACCAGGTACCAATACATTTGATAGCGCAGGTTTCCAGTTTACGCTCAATGGAGTAAAGGTTAGAGTAGGTGGTCTTGCGGAAGCAACAATGGATATTGGGTTTGTAAATCTGCAACCGGCGGTACACGTAGGAGCTAAAATGGATGTTGCAGGAATCGTACAGGCGGGTTTTGATATTAATATGTCGAAAGACGGAGAGATGTCGGGAGAAGGTGGTTTCGCTATCACCTACAAGGGCTTTGGAGGAAATATTATAGCCAGGTTTATTAAAGGTTTAATGGATGTAAAAGGAGTAGTGGGTTATAATGGCGACAGGTTAAGTGGTTCTCTTACACTCATCATGACAGATAAAAAGACTGCGGATAATTTTGCGAAAACACAATTAGCTGGTGTGCAACCGGAAGATGCAGTCATGCCGGAAGCGGTGCCTGAGCCAGAAGGAAAAGGTCCGCGGGGAATGGCGGGCGTAGGTAGCCTTACTTTCAATATGACAGAATGGTTTGCAGGTAGTGTAAACGTGATCGTTGATGGTAAAGGTTTTGTAACGGTGATTGGCAAAATAGCACCGCCAAAAGAGATTAAATTATTTGAACAAAAGCCTTATGATAAGGAGCTGTTTAAACTGAGTGCAACTGCCGGGTATGGTATACCAGTGCTGGGTACTATTGGAGTATTCGCCGAAGTATCTTTGTCAGCCATCGCCCGGATAGGACCAGCAACAATTTATAACATCGTAATAGAAGGAACTTATTCTAATAACCCCGATATTGCAAAGAGTATTTCCCTGTCAGGTTCCCTCAATATTTCTGCTTATGCAGGGTTACGTTTGCGTGCTGCCGGTGGTGCAGTACTTACGATATTGGGGCATGATCTGAAAGCAGGTGTAGCAGTAAATGCAGATGCAGGTGTGAAAGGATATATTGATGCGCGGCCAACGATCGGTTATCGTGATCCCGGAGAGTTCTTCTTTAAAGGACATATGGAGATAGCAGCACAACCAGTGCTGGGTCTTAGCGGAGAATTCTTTGTAGAATTAGACAGTCCGTGGTATTCTCCTTTACCGGATAAAAGATGGCCTTGGCCGATAGGTTCATTGGAATATCCATTACCGGGAGAATTTGGAATAGGAGCAGATGTGGATTATGTATTGGGTTCAGGAAAAGTACCTGATATTAAATTTACAGATGCAAATTTTGATGGTTCCAAATTCATGACCGATCTTGTGGATGATAATGTACCGAAGAAAAGTGGTGCAGATAAAAAAGATAAACAAGGTAAGTTTGTAGATGGAGGCGCAGCTAAACCTGCCGGTGGAGGTAAAGTTCCTCCGCCTCCTGCTAAACCGGGAGCTAAACCTGCTAAAGCTGCAGCTCCTGGAAAAGGTGGTGGTAAAGGCAAGGATAAAGATAAAGGCAAGGATAAAGTGAAGCCTGACGAAATGAAGAATTTCGCCGATGCTATGAAGAAAATAAAAGCATTGGAAGGGCATAAACCGATGTCCCGTGAAGAGATCAATTCTACTGTAGATGCAATTAAGAAGCAATACAATGTACCTGGAATCAATGTGATACCCAAGGATACCAACAAATGGAAAGTGACGGGTAGTCTTGCCGGTAAAAAGAATAAGCAATCAGTGTATGTACCGGCCAATATGAAACCGGGAGATGAGAAGGATAAGAATAAGAAAGGTAAAGATAAGGACAAGGATAAATTACTGGATGCTGGTCTGAAAGCGATTGATAAAGAAGATAGTAAGTACCTGGATGATAATAAGGCGATTGAAAAAGAAGAGGCGGTAGTAGTGGCTGCAACTGTTAAAGCAAAACATCCTATCTTTAAATCGATCAAAGTCATTGATGGAGGAAGTACCTGGGATTTTGATTATATCCAGGCTGCAAGGAAAACGGGTCCGAAAAAGGATAATAAAGATCCGCTGGAGCTGTCTAAAAGTAATTTTAAAGGAAAGACGTTTACACCAGGTGATCTGAAGCAATTCCTTGTAAAGAAGCATAAATTCAAGTCCAGAACAATGGACACCAGGATAGCAGAGTGGAAAGAGGCCAAGATCTTATTCTTCTATGCTTCCAGTGCGGGTGATAAAGATCCCTATAAACTCCTTAGTTTTGACAAGAATTTACTTGAAAAAGGTGTACGGGAGGTTAGTGACAGGAACCGTGATAACTATGGATATACAATTAAATTTAAAAAGACAGATGCTTTCGCCTTGCCAATATTAAGGAAGAGTATAATCAGGGAAGCACGGTTTGGATGGAAGCCCGGACTGGAAAACAATATGGCTTATCTTACTTCCGGCAGGGCAAGATATGAGTGCGCAAAGACAAAACAGAACGCAAAAGGTGATCCTTCATATAAGAGAAAAGAAGTTAAATTTGCTGATTGTATCCTTGGACACGCGGGCGATGGAGCTTCAGGACATTGGAACAGAATAGGACACAAGCAAACGAAAGCGGATAACGAGGCATGGAATAAGCAAACAAGAAATTACCATGGTATGGAAGACAAGGATGTATCCAATGCAAGTGGAGGTTCTGCCCCAAGGTACAAGGTGCCCTCAAAGAAAGAAAAAAGCCATGAGATGTGGTGGAAGACCTCACATCCGTTATACTATAAAAAATAAATTCTATGAAAAAACTACATAAGGCATATGAAGAATTGTTTGATAAACCGGATACCTTAATCCAGTTAAAATCAGACGATAATAAAATTGCATTCGATCTGGCCGTTGCTTATCCGGATCCGGAAGAGGATCTTCCTGATAGTGCAGTTACTTCACTTGGACTGTCTGCTATTTCTCATAAAAAAGAACACAGCATAGAATTATTTACTGAGATTCATGATAAGGTATCAGATGAAACAGTAAATGGAATAGGTGCTGTATATCATACTATATTCGACCGGCTGGAAAAGGAAAAAGAAATCGTTCCCGGAAAGATTTACAGGTCAGTATCATTACCTCCCTTTGATAACATGAATGCCGTAATGATAACTGAGAAAGTGTTAGGTGAAACGCAATGGCTTGATGAAGAGGATGAAAAGGGGAGATTGATGCGACTGATTCCGCTATTTGAAAAAGAAGCAGACGAACTGGAACAGTATCTGCCTGAGCTAAGACACAAATTAGTGGTAAGATCAAATATTTCTTACAGAGATCCAGCACGTGAACCTTCAGAAATTGCTCATACTGCGTTTTTGAATTACTGGAACAGAATATCGGCCTGGTACAAAGAAAATAAAGTGATAGGAGCGAAGTTGCTGGAAAAAGTATTGTCCTCAAAATCAGAGAACAATACAGGGGATGAACTGGAAAAGAAACTGAAATTTAAGTTGTCGCCAGACTTTAAGGCATCTTTTGATATTCAATATGAGAAGATTGTAATAGACGATTATATTATGCTGGATGAAGAGCAGATAATCGATCACATGAAAGGGTTGAATAACCTGAATAACAAAGGTGAATTCAAAAAAGCCTTGAAAAAGATTAATAAAGACGATCGTTTACAGACACAGTGGTGGCATGAGAAGTGGGTTCCTATCGCCTTCAGCAGTCAGGGCGACAGGGTTTGTATTGATATGGCTCCCGGACCCAGAGGTGTTGTAGGACAGGTAATCATTCATTATGTTGAAGAAGGACCTATGGCATCCGGTTACGATTCCTTTTTAGATTACCTGGATGATTATGATACAAGATTAATTGGAAATGAGTATGAAGTAAATGAAAGTGGAAATCTAAATCTGACGTACTGATTGTTTTACCCCCAAAATGTTACATATGAAATCGAGTAGTCGTCGCTATCGGAGACATCGTAACCCCGAAAACGCGGAGAACAAAGAAACCCCGTTTTTTACCCCTCATCAGAAAGCTGTTCAGAAAAAGGATGATGCTTTCTTTCAACCGAAATTGTCAATCGGCCAGCCGGGGGATAGTTATGAGCGGGAAGCAGATGCTGTTGCCAGCAAGGTAGTGAATAAACAAACTGCGACAGGCACTCCTGTACAGAAGAAAGAAATATCCACCGTACAGAGAATGTCATCGGGTAATGAAGAAGACGTACAGATGAAAGGAGCTCCTGATAAAAAAGAAGAAGAGAAAAAAGTACAGAAGAAATCGGATAAAAAGGAGGAAGAAAAGAAAGTGCAGAAAAAGTCGGAGGGCAATGAAGAAGAAGTACAAATGAAAAGCGCTCCTGATAAAAAAGAGGAAGAGAAAAAAGTACAGAAGAAATCAGATAAAAAGGAAGAAGAAAAACCCATTCAGAAAAAAGAAGAACAGGAAAAGAAACCTGCTGCTGATGAAGTACTGAAAGAAGAGCAGGACGTAGCAGGGAAACATCCTCTAATGGCTAAGGAAAACCCTGGTGGACTGAAAAGTAATACTGACGGTCTTAGCCAGCAACTGAAAGAACAAAGCGGCAAAGGTGCTACGCTTTCTCCTGAAGTGCGTAACGAAATGAGTAATGCAATCGGCGCTGATTTTAGCGGTGTAAACATCCATACTGGTGATAAGGCCAAAGAGCTAAGTAACGAGTTGGGTGCACAGGCTTTTACACACGGCAACGATGTTTATTTCAATAGTGGTAAATACGATACAGAATCTTCAACAGGAAAACACCTGCTGGCACATGAATTGACGCATGTGGTACAACAAGGCGCAGCTCCCGAATTATCCGGGTCAAAGAAGGGAACTTCAGCACCCAGCGTACAGCGGGATATTTCTACTCCCTTACCTGAAGGGGTGAAACCTGATGAAGAGTCAAAAGTGGCTAAATTTCCCATTGGAAGTTTTTCCGTTGAAATCAAGCCGGATAGAAAGGCAGTAGAGGGGGAAATCGTAAAACCAAATGGCGCTATTACAAAAGGTGATATTGCTTATCTGATTTATCCTTCATATACTAACAGTAATCCAAAGAAAGTAAAAAGTGCCAGCATCAAGAAGACGCTGATGATTGAAACGGTCTATTCCGCTAGTGTGACGGCGCAGAGTTCTTCCGGATATGGCAGGGGAGCGCTGAAACAGGATAAGAAGGATGGACATGGTACGCTGGGCTTTCATGAGGGTAGCCACGGAACAGATCTAATGGAATATGTACAAACACATGCGTTTCCTGAAATAGTCATAAAATCACCTGTTACGCAGGAAAAATTTGCGACTTTAGTAGAAGCCTGGAAGTTGGAACTTAAAGCTTACGTGGCTGATATGTTAAAGAACACAGAGGAGAAGACCGATAATGTGAAAGATCCCGTAGAAGAAAAAAAATAGAAGAACAATGATGTAGCCCTGAAGAAGAAAACGAAGTTGATTCCTATTGTGCCAACAATATCATAATATTTGTTATCCTTTTACCCAGGCATTAGTGCTGTAGAATTACTGTTAACCCCCTGTTCATAAGAACCATCCTATACTACGAAACCATGATGAAAGCGACCGATGCCAAAAGTACCGCCAGAACTGCCCCGAAAAAGGATCAGCAGTCAGACGGTAATGTATTCTTCGATAAAGAAAGAAGTAATTCTTTTTTTGGAGAATCAGAGACAGAACCAAAGCCATTTTTTGTACAACGGAAACTGAGTATCGGGAAGCCCGATGATCATTACGAAAAGCAGGCAGACCAGGTTGCGGATAAAGTAGTACAGCGAATGAGTCAGTCGCCATCAGTACAGGCAAAGGCAGCAACTCCTGCACCAACGGTTACGCCTGTACAGCCGCAGGCATTACAAATGAAAGAAGAGATTAGCGAAGAACCTGCAGGTGAAGAGAAATTACAGCGTAAGCCGATTTTTGATAGTATGGGAGATCCTCCGGAGAACTCCATACAACGCAAACCTATTTTTGACAGTATGGGAGATTCCATACAACGTAAATCCGAAGGGAGTGATGCAAAAACAGAAACCTCTCCCAGTGTAGAATCACGTCTTAATAGTACTAAAGGATCAGGCTCCCCATTGCCATCAGACACCAGATCGGCAATGGAATCTTCTATTGGTGCAGACTTTAGCGGTGTACGCATTCATACAGGCACAGAGGCCGCGGCATTAAGTAATGATTTACAGGCACAGGCATTTACTCACGGTAAGGATATTTATTTCAATGAAGGGAAATATGATTCCAGCAGTAGTTCTGGCAGGCATCTGTTGGCCCATGAATTAACACATACAGTACAACAAGGTGCTGCCGTGCAGAAGAAACCGGATATGACGGCCGTCTCAGCTTCGCCTGATGTACAGCTGGCTCCTGCTAAACCAGCTACTTCTTTTACCCAGGCGAGTGCTCATACCGCGATCCCTGCAGAAGTAGTAAATGTATCGTCGGGTATATTTAATCCTTCATTTAAATTACGGGAGCAAATCAAAGCAACAAAAGAGAGAGGACTAGAGATTAAAATTTCAGCAGGCAAACTAGCAGGGGATGGTATTATCAAGGTGCGTGAAGAAAAAGGAGAATTGGAAAGTATGAGGAATGACTATCTGCCGCTTAATATACCAATTTTCAGTGCAGCAAATCCCGCATTGGCTGTACAATTGATAAAGGGAGGAATTAAAGGATATGCTACAATTGCCGGAGGTAAAGCAGACGGTATTCCCAACTGGCTGCGGGCGCATAGTAGGGAGCTTTCATGGCTTACGGGCATTGAATTGAGTAGTATCCCATCACCAGGTACCAATACATTTGATAGTGCAGGTTTCCAGTTTACCCTCAATGGAGTAAACGTTAAAGTGGGAGGCCTTGCGCAAGCCAGAATGGATATTGGGTTTGTAAATCTGAAGCCGTCGGTACATGTAGGAGCTATAATGGATGTCGCAGGAATCGTACGGGCAGGTTTCGATATTAATATGTCGAAAGACGGTCAGATGTCAGGCGAGGGTGGTTTCGATGTCACCTACAAAGGCTTTGGAGGAAAAATAGCAGCCAGGTTTAATGAAGGTATGCTGGATGTAAAAGGAGTAGTGGGTTATAGTGGCGACAGGCTAAGTGGTTCTCTTACACTCATCATGACAGATAAAAAGACGGCAGATAATTTTGCGAAAACGCAATTAGCTGGCGTAAAACCAGAAGATGCAGTAATGCCGGAAGCGGTGCCTGCGGTGACAGAAGGGAAAGGTCCACGCGGAATGGCGGGCATAGGTAGCCTTACTTTCAATATGACAGAATGGTTTGCAGGTAGTGTAAATGTGATCGTGGATGGTAAAGGTTTTGTAACGGTGATTGGCAAAATAGCACCGCCTAAAGAGATTAAATTATTTGAACAGAGTAATTATGATAAAGAACTGTTCAAGCTGAGTGCAACTGCTGGTTATGGTATACCCGTATTAGGTATGATCGGTATTTTCGCTGAAGTGTCTTTGTCTGCAATTTCGAGAATAGGTCCTGCGAAAATTTATAACATCGAAGTAAGCGGAACATATTCGAATAATCCGGATATTGCAAAGAGTATTTCCCTGTCAGGTTCCCTGAATATTTCTGCCTATGCAGGGTTACGTTTGCGAGCCGCAGGTGGTGCAATAATTACTTTATTAGGGCATGATTTGAAAGCAGGAGTAGGCGTTAATGCAGATGCGGGCGTGAAAGGATATGTGGACGCACGGCCAACCATCGGTTACCGTGATCCAGGAGAGTTCTTCTTTAAAGGACATATGGAAATAGCCGCTCAACCTGTACTAGGTCTTAGTGGAGATTTCTTTGTAGAATTAGATAGTCCGTGGTATTCTCCGTTGCCGGATAAAAAGTGGTCATGGCCAATAGGTTCACTGGAGTATCCATTGCCTGGGGAATTTGGAATAGGAGCAGATGTGGATTATGTATTGGGTTCGGGAAAAGTACCTGATATTAAATTTACAGATGCAAATTTTGATGGTTCCAAATTCATGACCGATCTTGTGGATGATAATGTACCGAAGAAAAGTGGTGCGGATAAAAAAGATAAACAAGGTAAGTTTGTAGATGGAGGTGCAGCTAAACCGGCTAAAGGTGGTAAAGTTCCGCCTCCTGCTAAGCCGGGAAGTAAACCCGTTCCGGTTCCTAAGAGTGGAGGCAAAGGCAAAGATAAAGGCGCTGGAAAACTGGACGAAATGAAGAATTTCGCCGAAGCTATGAAGAAGGTAAAAGCATTGGAAGGCCATAAACCCATGACCCGTGCAGAGATAACTTCAACGATAGAAGCAATTAAAAATCAATACAATATTCCTGGAATTATTGTGATCCCACAAGGTAATGACAGGTGGAAGATAACAGGAAGTCTTGCCGGTAAAAAGAACAAACAATCCGTGTATGTTCCGGCAAATATGAAGGCGGGAGATGAAAAGGTAAAGAATGGAGATGAAGCGCGTAAAGGTAATGAGTTGTCTAAAGGATTGGCGGCTTTGCATGAAAAGGATCAGGCAGTTGCAGGAGATGGAATACTGGAAAGAGAAGAAGCGCAAAAAGTAGCTGGGGATATACGGGATGCTAAAGACAGTCCATTTAAATCTATTACGGTACTTGAAAGTGGAGATCATTGGGAGTATTACTATGTACAGAAGAAAAATGATGGGAAAGAGAAGGGTTCTAAGAAAGGTAAGCCTAAAAAGCCTGTCGCAGGATTGAGAGAAGGAGGATTGATTAAAAGAGGCAAGGATATATTTAGGGTAGTTTTCTATGATAGACAGGAAGACTTTATATTAGTAAACAATATACTTACAAATCAGGATAAGGATTTCTGGGGTGTCAGTTATTTGTTCGATAAGAAAAGTACAACTGATGAAAATGGTAAAAAGATTAAACAAAGTGATAGGCTGGAAGTGTATCATCCTGTAATTCCTGAAGAACGAACACTGCCTTCAAGCTGGGGCTCCGGTAGTAAAGGAATAAGACCATATCTGTATGATAATATGCATGGCTGGAGCAGCAGAGCGGATGAATTAAAGTTTGGTGACAAAGGAGAAGACTATCAAAGGAAAAGAGTAAAAGCTTTTCAGGATAAGTGCCGGAGAAATCTGGATAAGATACAGAAATTTGAAGCAGAATTTTACGAATTAAGGGATGGAGACACAGTAATAGATTTCGATTTGGAATTTTATGACTTTGTAAAGAAAAACAGTAATTATAACCCAATGAAAATTAACTATTCAGTTGATCATAATCCGGCCCTTAGTACAATGTGGAATTTGAAGGGAAGAAATACAGATGATGCAACCAGAAGAAGTCAGGTGCTGGGAGAAAAAGGAGGTGGTATTACATTGAGGGTTATTACAGCGAGATGGAACTCCCATTTGGGTGGTGACAGGTACAAGTTAACTGTAGGGAAAAAATTCACAAGTGTCCTGACGGATCCGGAAGGCCTCACGATTAGTAAAAAACCGGGTGATAAGCCCGAACTATTTAGATAGTATAGCATAAACTACAGTTATTTAATGCGAAATAGTATGAAAATTGAACTTAAAAACAAGCAACCGATTGAATGTATGGCTATTAGTCCGGATGGTAAATTGCTAGCTGTTGGACAGTCTGATAATTTAGGTCATAAACTTTGTCTTAGTATATGGGATACAGCTAGCGGAAAATATGTAGGAGGAATTGAAAGCGGATATGTTGTATCTGTATCATTTAACCGTAATAGTGATACATTGGCTTATTCAACAAACAATAATACGGTAGTTATTGTTGATCTGAAATTCCTGAAGTTTAAAAAGACTATTCAGATGCCTGGAATAAACAAAGTTTGTTATGCCCGGAGTAAAGATTTATTGTTGATTTCAGGCGATGTGGTAGTAGTAATGGATGAAGCATATAAAGAATTGTTTTCTTATTTTGATTATAAATCACAACCAGAAAGGGCTGCTGAGAACCAATTCCCATCGGTAGCAGTGTCTTGTGACAATGATAAAAGTGTAATCATTACAGGCAATGAGGAACGTAAATTCTTTAAGTTTGATATTCTCTCTGGTCAGCAAACGGCAACATTTCCGGGAGGGATTGAACGCGGAGTGCATATGGTTACAGATGAAACGGAGCAATATTTATTTCTGATTTCCCTTTTTCCGGATACTGATCTTTTATGGGAATTGAAGACAATGAAAAGGGCTTTAACGAAACATCTGAATGAAAAGCATCGGGGAGCATCAGCTGTTTCTTTTCATCCATCCTCCCGTTTTTTTGTAACGGGAACTGCTGCCGGACATATCTTTCTAAAGAATATCAAAAATGCAGATGTAGTCTTTAAAGAATGGTTGCATAAGAAAAGAGTTAACGCGTTAGTATTTAGTAAGGATGGTAAACAACTTATTTCTGGGGACAGTGGAGGTAAATTGTTGATCACAGATATTTCTGAATATATAAAATAACTCATTATTCATTGTAATTAAAATCGATAGATTTGAAAACGAATACTTGTCGCTATCGAAGATACCGTAATTTCGAAAATGCAGAAGTTAAAGCCCCCCGCTTTTTCCCCTTAGCAGAAAGCAGTTCAGAAAAATGAGTACGCTTTCTTTCAATCGAAAATATCAATCAGTTTAGCTTGGAATAGTTATGAACGAGAAGTAGTTACTGTGAACCGAAAAAACTGTGAATAATCAAACTATCGCTGTAGATGATATGATACAGTGCATTAAAGACAATACAGATAATGTCAAGGATCCTGTACAGAAAAAAATATAAGAAAAGCAATGACTGACAATACTAAAAATGCTGAAGTACTCCAGGCATATCTGACCTGGTTACAAGCAGAAATGAGAAAAAGATTGGAGCAATATTTCAGCACTGAGAAGAATGATCCCCTCACTGAAATTATATTACCCGGAACTTCCTGGCCTGATGCTCCATTAACACAATTCATTACCAGCAATGGGCTGAATAAAGATGAACAGCTATTGCTGATTATGGCCTTAGCCCCCCATATCAATGCAGTCTTCTTTGAAGAGGTGATCAATGAATTCCTTGTCGATAAGGGCGATTTCCCGTTGATAGGTTGTGTGAAAGGTACTCAGTTCCGAGGCTTACTTCCCACTGGTGAAACGTTCTTATTCCTGTTAGCGGGACTGGATCTTTCATCGAGAATAGAGAAGATGACACTATTGGCAGAAGAGCACCTCTTTGCCAAACGCCAGATATTATGGCTGGAAGCGCCCCCGGAAGGAGAACCAACCATGAGTGGGCGCTTAGTGCTTTCCCAGGAATATATCGATTTGTTCCTGACCGGCGCACATGCCAAACCCCGGTTCGGTAATGACTTTCCCGCAGAAAGCATCACAACGGCTCTCGACTGGGAAGACCTGGTATTGAATGCTCAGACAATGGAGCAATTACAGGAGCTGAAGAAATGGCTTCGTGTAAAAGATAAGCTGATCACAAAAAACAAACGCCTCAAACCTGGTTACCGTGCCTTGTTTTACGGTCCTCCGGGTACGGGTAAAACATTGTCCGCCTGCTTATTGGGTAAACGTGACCCCGCCAATGACACAGACGAAGACTTCGACGTATTCCGCATTGATCTGTCTTTGGTTGTATCCAAATTCATTGGAGAAACGGAAAAGAACCTGTCCCGCCTGTTTGATAAAGCAGAGCACAAAAACTGGATCCTTTTCTTTGATGAAGCCGATGCCTTGTTCGGTAAGAGAACGAGCATCCGTGATGCGCATGATAAATATGCGAATCAGGAAATAGCCTACCTCTTGCAACGCATTGAAAATTATAACGGGCTAGTGATCCTCGCATCTAACTTTAAGAACAATATTGATCCGGCCTTCTCACGCCGTTTCCAGTCAATTATACAATTCCCGATGCCTACGCAGGTAGAGCGTTTACAGCTGTGGAAGATGATCCTGCCGGATGAGATGATGCAGAAAGAAGGTATCCTTGAGAAAATAGCGACTACGCATGAGATTTCCGGTGCTTCCATCATCAATGTGGCACAGTATTGTTTCCTTAAAAATATTCAGACGGATGGCCGCATAGAACCTGTGTCTGCTAATGATGTGGAAGAAGGACTGATCAGGGAATTTAACAAGGAAGGGAAGATTTATAAGTAGGGCTTCCTGTACATAAAAAGTAGTATTTTTAGGCCCTATGCACCGTTTTAAACAGTTTGCTTTTAAGAAGTTCGGATATTTTGATTTTGATAAGAGTCCCGCAGATCAAATAGCAGAACATGATATTGATTGGTTTATCAAAATTGTTTTTATACAGGCCGGCGGAGTGGTGGTTGTAGATTTCAAAGAATACCGGCTGGAACAGGATGCATTATTCTTTATCAATTCCGGCCAGTATTATCACTTTGATGATTCCTGTAAAGGAGTCCTCTTATATTATAACCGCGATTTTTATTGTGTTGAAATACATGATAAAGAGGTTGCCTGCGACGGGATCCTTTTTCATAATGTTTATGAGATTCCTGTAATATTCATGTCTCCGGAAATCTCCGCCGCCATGCAGAAGGTGATACAAGAGTTAAAGGCTGAGCTGGATGGAGAGGATACGACAGGAATGGAGGAGATGATCCGGATCTTATTAAAGCAACTGATCATCAGATCTACCCGTATCTGGAAACAGGAGCACGGGGTAGTGACTGAAGAAGGCCGGCAGGAAGTTGAATTCTCCAGAACCTTCAGTCAGCTTGTGGAATGGCATTATACCCGCCATCATACAGTCGCTGAGTATGCTGAATTGTTGCATATTACCCCTAAAGCATTAAATAAGCGTATTACCCGTTACAGTAACAGCACACCTAATGATATCATTAAGGATCGCATCATACTGGAAGCTAAAAGACTACTGGTGCATACTGAGTTAAGTGTAAAAGAGATTGGTTATAAACTAGGGTATGAGGATACTTCTTATTTTATACGACTTTTTACCAAACAGGCTGATATACCTCCCCAAACCTTTCGTTTAAAATACCGTGAGGTCAAATCCACCCTTTAAAATGGCCTTTTTTATGCCCCAGGGGAAAATTGTGCTGTAAGTGTATAACACTGTGCATTGTCCACGCTGCTGCCTTCTTCTATTTTTGTGATATCAAATTGAAAAAAAACAAAAATGAAAAAGCAAAACATCTTCAGCAAGGGCACAGCATTATTGGCAGCAACAGTTTTAAGTACAGCGTTATCTGCCCAGGTTATTAATCCAGCAACAGATGTCCATATTGAAAGTAATACCAAAGCATTTTTAAATGTACTCAATTCCGGTTCCGGTAAACCGCTGGAACAACTTACACCTGTTGAAGCGCGTGCTGTATTGACTGGTGCACAGGCATCCGTAAAAGTTGATCTGTCAGGAATTACGGTTACCCGTAAGACGATCACTGAAGATGGACAGTCTATTATAATTGACATTGTAAAACCTGCCAATGCAAAAGGAATCTTGCCTGTATTTATGTTTTTTCATGGCGGCGGATGGGTATTAGGTGATTTTCCTACACATCAGCGTTTGGTACGTGACCTTGTTGTAACATCAGGTGCAGCAGCTGTATTTGTAAATTATACACCTTCTCCTGAAGCTCATTACCCGGTAGCTATTAATCAGGCTTATGCGGCTACAAAATGGGTAGCAGCACATGGTAAAGAGATTGGAGTAGATGGAAGCCGGTTGGCAGTTGCAGGTAATAGTGTAGGCGGTAACATGGCGGCAGTAGTGGCGCTGATGGCTAAGGATAAAAAGGGACCTGAAATCAAATTACAGGTACTTTTATGGCCGGTAACTGACGCTAACTTTGAAACGGATTCATACAACCAATATGCAACTGGCCGTTTCCTTACAAAGAATATGATGAAATGGTTTTGGGATAACTATACCACAGATATGAATGCACGCAAAGAAATTTATGCTTCACCTTTACAGGCTACTGTTGAGCAATTAAAAGGACTGCCAACTGCATTAGTGCAAACCGCGGAAAATGATGTACTGAGAGATGAAGGGGAAGCATATGCACGTAAACTTGATGAAGCAGGTGTAAAAGTGACTGCTGTTAGATACAATGGAATGATTCATGACTGGGGATTGTTAAATCCGCTGGCGCATGTTCCCGGTTCACCGGCCGCATTATTACAGGCGGGAACGGAAATTAAAAAAGCATTGAGCAAATAGATTGAATAATTAATACTGATTTAGGAAGGCCGCCTCTTGTGTTTGCAAAAACATGGAGATGGTCTTTTATTTAGGGTACCGATGGAAACATGTAGTTGACTATGGGTACACCTGGTAGACACAGTGCTTCATTTAACTATCCTCAGACCTTTTATTTACTTCTGATATTACCACTTGCAATTTTCCAGGTTATTTTGTCATATTTCATAGCAGATCTTTGAAATACACATCGTAAATTCATGACTCAACATAATCATGAACTATGCTTAAAGAACTGATCCTGGTTTCATGTTCCTTTGCCGTAATACCTTTGGCTGTCAGATCGCAGACAGTAGAACAGGGCAGCAAGGCATGGATTGCCAAATCGAACCATTACACACAACAACTGATTGATCTTGATAAGAAATATTCTCCGGAATATGGTTCCTCCCAGGGACTGGCTGAATATGACACCCTGATCACGATTCCCACTCTGGCTAATATGCTGGCACAAAGAAAGGAAGAAGAGGCGCTTGTCACCCGGTACAATTCATACCTGCCGGTAGAGCCGGATCTGGCGGTAAAGCAGGATCTGAATATTCTGATTACGCATTTAAAGCTCGGTTTCCGCCAGCAGGACTATAGCATCCGCAGGCAGGTACCTTTTCTGAATGCCGCTTCCATTGTTTACGGTGGACTGGAAGCACTGCTGGACGATCAGACACCTGTTGAACGGCGAGCTGCTTCCATCGTACGACTAAAGAAATATGCCGGACTGGAAGCGGGTTTAAAACCATTGACTACCATCTTAAAAGAACGTGTAGAACAACAGATGAAGGGCAAGGATATGATCTATCCTTCCAAACAACAAATGGAAGTGGAGATGTCCCGGAATGCAAGTATCGTTGATGGTATGGCTGATCTGTGCAGGAAGTATAAACTGACAGGCTGGGAACAACCTTATGCCACACTGAAAAAACAACTGGAAGAGTACGATAGCTGGACACGTAAAAATGTGCTATCTAAAGCACGTAAAGAGTTCCGGTTGCCTCCTGAAGAATATGCCCTTCAACTGGAAGGCTTCGGCATTGACATTCCACCTGCACAGTTAACAGAAATGGCGCACAAAGCCTTTAAGGAAATCCAGCAGGAAATGCAGCCGATAGCTGAACAGATTGCAAAGCAACGGCCTTGGACGGCCACAGATTACCGTAGCGTGATCCGTGAACTGAAAAAGGAACAGATCCATGGCGATTCAATCATCCCATTATACGAAGGCCATCTGAAAGATATAGAAGCGATTATCCGCAATCATCAGCTGTTAACACTACCTGATCGTCCGGCTATTATCCGACTTGCAACAACAGCCGAAACGGCAAGGTCTCCCGCACCACATATGGTACCTCCGCCTTTCCTGAATAATACCGGTCAAAAAGGGGTGTTTGTACTGCCACTCAATATGCCACCGGCACCCGGTGAAAAGGAAGCCGATAAATACGATGACTTCACCTTTGATGCTGCCTCCTGGACTATCATCGCGCATGAAGCCCGTCCGGGACATGAACTGCAGTTTGATAAAATGGTGGAGGAAGGTGTTTCCCAGGCCCGTACATTATATGCATTCAACTCTACTAACGTAGAAGGATGGGGGCTGTATTCTGAATATATCATCCGTCCCTATATGCCGCTTGAAGGGAAACTGATTTCCCTTGATTATCTTTTGCTCCGTGCTGCACGCGCATTCCTGGACCCTGAACTGCAAGCTGGTAAGATCACTCAACAGGATGTACTGAATATATTGATGACAGATGTTGTTCAATCAAAGGCGATGGCCCAGCAGGAAATGGAACGTTATAGTATCCAGATGCCGGGACAGGCAAACAGCTATTTCTATGGGTTCACTAAAATGATGGCCTTAAGAAAAGATGCCGAACAGGCACTGGGAAACAAATTCAATGCTTTGCATTTCCATGACTTTATCCTTTCGCAGGGTTTACTCCCACCTGCATTGATCAGAGATGCAGTGATGAAGGATTTTATTCCGGCAGAGAAGAAATTATAAAAAGAAAGAGGCTGTATTCTATGTGGTACAGCCTCTTTTGTCCTTTCTCGGGGGACTCAATGCATTATATAGGGGGCTCTCTTTTGGGTCAGCCCCACTTCATATGTCAATATATTACTTGTATACTATCAAAGGTTGCTGTATTGATTTTTAGATGTTTGTCACAAAGAAGTGATTCGGTTTTTTTGTCTGGATGTTCCGATTTGCGGAATACCACTTCAATGGAATTATAATTAAGTTTATGCGTGAGAAGAGGATGGATTTTTTTAGCTATTTCGGATGTCATATTTTTAAGGGCGATACTATCCTTTGAACATAAGTCAGTATGGCTATTTTTTAATTCTATCCAAAACGTGCCATCTTTTCTATTTTCCGTAATAGCTTTATAATCATGCTCCAAATTAACCTCACAATGATATCTTTCAGCTAACACATTGCCAAAATTTTCTTCTTCCTTGGAAAGAGGTATCTTAGGTGAGTAACAACTGGGTAGAATGATACAAATAAGGAATAGTGATGCATAGTGGGTTTTAAATATCATGTGAATAATTTGAGAATAAATTTATCCAATAAGAAATAGAAAAAAAATTACAAAGAAAGGGTTAATAATAGCAATGGATATAGTATTGTAGATATAAGCAAGCCTTTATTTTAGTGCCAATAGGTTACTTGTACATTATTGAAATTTTCGATGCTAACTGTTAGATGTTTTTCGCAAAGAGTATGTTCGGTTTGTTTATCAGGATGTTCTGATTTATAAAATACTACCTCAATGTATTTATAATTCAATTTATGTGTGAGTGAAGGGAAGAATTGTTTTCCTATATCGGAGGTTATATTTTTAAGGGCAATACGATCCTTTGAACATAAATCAGCATGACTGTTTTTTAATTCTATCCAAAACTCACCATCTCTCCTATTTTCCTTTATAGCTTTATAATTATGTTCCAAATTAACTTCACAATGATATTTCTCAGCTAACACATTACCAAAATTTTCTTCTTCCTCAGAAAGAGGAATCTTAAGGGAGTAGCAACCAGATAGTAATACTCCAAGGAGAAAGGAATTGATAGTAGATCTTTTAAAAGTCATACGCGCATATTTAAAATGTTGGTATTTTATCTTACCTTCTTGTCCAATCAAATGTAACAATTTCAAAGATAAAGGTATCGTGGATATATGGGGAAAATAGCTCATGAAATTTTGCCAGCTTCTTTAATGTGCGCCAAATATGAAAGGTATAAAAATAATAACCTGGTTGTTCTATTTATTAATAGAGTTATTTCTTGTAATAATTTTATTTCTTTCACTTAACATTGCTAATGCTTCTCCATACGGGATCTATGAAATGTATCAAGAATCATTCTTTTCTTTCCTGGGAACAAAAATATTGCTGGGATTTATATTGTCATTGGTGTCTGCATTTATTATGACAATAATATGGAAGATCGCAAAGAATAAATTAGAATTACAAGAATATTCTTTTATAAGAGTATTTATTATTCAATGGATTTTATTCTTTCTTTGGGCATTAATTTCTATTGCGATATATTTTCAGCATATTTATAGTACATCTCCATCTGATCGACTGCCGTGATGTGAGAAATATTTTTAGATTAATAATTCAGTGCCCACCTCAATATGGCAAGAAATAGAAGATTATAAAATAGAGATTAATTGTAAGAGGAGAGGAGTCAAATAATGGTCCCTCTCCATTTTATTATAACCTTCTCTCTGATTCTTTAATTGCCAGATCATTAATACTGGCAAATCGCTTTTGCATCAGGCCATTCTCATCAAACTCCCAGTTTTCATTACCATAGGCACGGAACCATTGTCCTTCCTTATTATGATATTCATATTCAAATCTTACTGCTATACGATTATCTGTATAGGCCCACAGCTCTTTCTTTAATTTATAATTAAGTTCCTTCTGCCATTTATTGGAGAGGAATTTAACCACCGCTTCACGGCCATTCACAAACTCAGAGCGGTTTCGCCATTCTGTATCAATCGTATAAGCAAGAGAAACACGTTGCGGATCCTGGCTGTTCCAGGCATCTTCTGCCAGCTGTACTTTTTGAGTAGCTGTTTCGAAGGTAAACGGTGGTAAAGGATGTTTCTGTTCCATGACAATTAATTTAGACACAAATGTAGGATGGATACGGATTTATTAATGGCACTATTTAGCGATTCTGTGGTATTAATCAAATATTCATGGATTATGTATCTTTATGACCTCTGAAATCCGTTATAGAAGATATGCAACAAAGAATAGCCCACATTGCTTTGGTGGTAGCCGATTATGATGATGCGATCGCTTTCTACACGAAGAAGTTACATTTTACAATGATAGAAGATACTGTATTAAGTGAAGATAAGCGATGGGTAGTAATAGCGCCCAAAGGAGCAAAAGAATGCAGCCTGCTGCTGGCTAAGGCCGCTAACCCGGAGCAGGCTGCCAGTATTGGCAACCAAACAGGTGGGAGAGTGTTCCTTTTCTTATTCACAGACGATTTCTGGCGGGATTATAATCAGATGCTGGAAGATGGAATCCATTTTGTCCGTGCTCCTAAGGAGGAAGCATATGGTACTGTTGCCGTATTCGAAGATTTGTATGGTAATCAATGGGATTTATTACAGCCCAATGAACATAATAAAGCAAACACTCTTATTTAGTATCATGAATCGCTGTAATAGCCATCTCAACTGCCTTTACGCAATCGGGATCATCACTTCTGTTCGTGCTGATGAGTGTTAAGATAGCAACGATCTTTTCCTCCGTATCATTTTCTCTATATACTATTCCTAGATCCTTAAGGGCTTCAATGCCCTGTTGTACATACTCTGGGTTCTTTACATGACCTGTCAGATCTCCGAATTTCTCACTAAGGCTGAACTGTTGTTGCGCAGATTTATTCTTAAATGTTTTATACACATAGGGCCATTCTGGATTCCCACCACCGGTCGTATAAATAGTGAATATAGCATCAGCCAATGCCCCTTTACTATCTTTCTCATACATTTTTGCCATAATAACAGCTTCTGCAGGATCAGTCTCACTCATAGCCAATAACGCTGCCGCCTGTACATTTTGAAATTTACCGGATTGAGCTTTTGCCGGAAAGAGTTTAATAATGATGACAAGAATACATAGTGTGATGACGATCTTTTTCATGACTTCGGGAGAAATTGTTTGTTACTGCAAGATTAGAATAAGTAGGTGGGATATTTAAATGAATGTGATGGAACCGCATTTCCAGGTGACAGAAATGAATTTATACCTTGGCTTGATGTATTTGGACTGGTTCTCAGAAAATAAAAAGGGGACTGTATCAAAAGAATACAGCCCCCGGTATAATAATGTAATCCTCTTACTTATCCAATATCGTAAATTCTGTTCTGCGATTAGCCTGATGCTCCTCTTCCGGACAAGATACCCCATTGGTGCAGCGATTCACCAGCTTTGTCTCTCCATAGCCCTTAGCGGTTAAACGGGTGCTATCAATCCCTTTCCCAACCAGATAGGCTACTGTGGATTCTGCACGACGTTGGGACAACTTCATATTGTAAATGTCATTGGCACGAGAGTCCGTATGAGAAGATATTTCCACTTTCCATGTCGGATTATCATTCAGTCGTTTTACCAATTTATCCAGCTCTGTTTCAGCATCTTTACGGATACTCGATTTACCCAGATCGAAGTAGATGGTTTCCATCTTAAAGGGTTTGTCCAGATCAGCCTTTTCGGGATAGATATCCTGGTGCAGATCGCCAGACACTGTTAAGCCAACAGTACTAACATCTATATCCGTTACCGTGGCATAGTCTGTTTTTACCACACTTAACCCATATGTGGATGCGCTGTCCAGCATAAAATGGTAATTCCCCTTATCATCTGTAATTGCCTTGAGTGGTGTGCCCGTTTGTTTGTTAACGAGCGTTACCACAACATCGGACAATGGAGTTTCTGTTTTTTTGTCAAATACTTTTCCTGATAGATTAAACAGTAATACTCTTGCTGCATTAAAATGGTAAATATCATCATTGCCTCTGCCCCCAAATCTGTTTGAAGAAAAATAGAATGTTTCATTGCTGGCAAAAGCCGGGGCAAAATCGTCCTGCGGACTATTTACCGGACTTTCCATATTCTCTACTTTCCAATCACTTCCTTTGGTAGCCTTGTAGATATCAAGACCTCCCATTCCTGGCCAGCCATCAGAAGCAAAGTAGAGTATACCCTTATTATTGAATACAGGTGTACGTTCATTGCCAGCCGTATTGATCCCAGGTCCCATATTCACGGGTGTTTGCCATTTACCGTTTTCATCCATGCGGCTATAATAGATGTCCGTACCTCCATATCCCTTATCCCCATAGTCAGCAACAAAATAAAGGGTCTGTCCATCAGGACTTATAAAAGGATCGCCTACAGAGTATTTAAAGATCCCGTTATACGGAAATGTAGATGATTGTCGCCAGCCATCAGTAGTTGTATCCCGTTGCTGTTCTATGATCTCTACATTCAATGTATACGGAGTATCCTTGCCTAAAAGACTTTGTCTCTTTTTTACCAGCTTGGTTACTGCGTAATAAAACTTCCTGCCATCGGCTGTATAACTGGCATGAGCACTGTGGTAGTCTCCATTGATATTGCGTGTGAGTAGGTTTGTACTACTGCTATCTTTTCCATTGCTTTCATAAAGATGGAGGTAACTGTTGCCTGTCCAACCGTAGTATTTTCTCCTGATGTTACTTGAGCTGAAGAAAGGTTTGCGCCTTAAAGAATCATAAGGACGGTCAGAAGCAAAGATGATTTTCC
The DNA here is from genome assembly GCF_900112615.1 of Chitinophaga sp. CF118. Taxonomy (GTDB): domain Bacteria; phylum Bacteroidota; class Bacteroidia; order Chitinophagales; family Chitinophagaceae; genus Chitinophaga. Next base: position 50,115 of record NZ_FOMK01000003.1, read on the forward strand.
CATTACTGAATTCCGTACTCCAATCCGACCACTGACTGTTCAATGCATGCACATTTACCAGATCTCCTTTGATGGGAGCTGCTAACCATTTAACAGCATTAGAACATCCTTCCCGCATATTCTCCGCTATTTTATCCCCCGGTTTTTTATTTAAATAACTATCAAGAATCCCTTTCGCTTCAGCATATTTACTGTTATTCATTAAAATACCTGCGTAATGAAATTCGTCAATGGCAGTATGATCCGGAATGGCTATCAATTTGGCATACCACGACTCTGCAAAAACATAATCATTCATCAGGCGATAACTGTCAGCCATTCCACGTGCCGCCGCTGCTGTTTTCTTTTTCTTATACGCTTTATTATAAAGAGGTATGGCCTTCACATAATTATACAAGGCAGCCTGGCTGTCAGCCTGCTTTAGTATATATTGGCCATGCGCTGGTTTAAACAGTGCTATTGCCATTAGTATGCTAAACAACGCCTGGAGTTTTCTCTTATCCATAATAATTCTCAAATTTTATAAACGCTGCAATGCTTTCAGTTAAAAATATCTTGGAGACAACATCCTTGCCTTCCGGTTTTCGAAAAAATAATTCAGCGAAATCTCATGAGTAGCATAACTGGTTGCTCCTGTACCATTCACTGTTTTATCATAAGCATATCCTATCCGGAGCTTGCTATTAACGAATACTTCCATCATGGCTACGAGAGCACCTGCTTTAGGCACCGAATTACTGATGTCATTTTTATTGAGTACAGCTGTGCGATAAGAACCGCCTAACCATATCACCTTACTAAACAGGAAGAAGGCATTCAGATCAACGCTGGTTGGGCCAGCAAAATCTTCTTTCACCAGCAAAGAAGGTTTCAGTAACACTTCATTAGATAATGGTATCAATCCGCCGACAGTAAAATATAAGTGGGGTTTTAACGGTAAATAGGTTCTAAGTTTATCTGATTTCTGAAATGCCCTTGTTATCAGGTTGTCGGCAGACAACCCCGTATAAATCCGCTCACTGTTGTAGAAAATACCTACACGCGCGTCTGGCATAAAGGCTGTTTTTTTTGCATTCATTAATAATGCATCACTCTGGGAGGCCGGACTCAATGCTTCCGTGTTCAGTTTCTGTTGTATAAAACCCGCGCCTATGCCTATGGCTAATGTTCTATTTCCATCATCGTCCATATGTATGCGGTAGGCATAACTTCCATACATAGCAGTATTCTTTTCTGCTCCCAACTGGTCGCTTACCACCTGCAATCCCAATCCTACACGATTATCATTAACAGCTCCATCTGCTGCTACTGAAAAGGTTTTTGGAGCTCCGGGAAGCCCTGCCCACTGGGTACGGTAAAACATATTTATATTCCATTGTTCCCTATAGCCTGCATAGGCCGGGTTAATATACAACCCGTTGAACATATACTGACTGAACTGAGCATCCTGTTGACTATACGCGGATAAAAATGAAAACATGAATATCAGAAGGAGAGTAATATTTGTAAAGCATTTATGCATAATCTCATTTTTTACTGTTAAAAAGACGGGGCCGACACATTAAGGCTGCCGGAGTATATGCCGGCAGCCTTGTATATTAAGTATTATCGCAACAGCATGATATAGCCGTTATGTGTATGCCACTGTCCATTGGCTTCTTGTACTTTCAGGGTATAATAGTATGTACCTGCATTCAATCCATTTCCATCCCAATCACCTGCATAATTCCTTCCTTTATAAAGCACATTATTCCAGCGATTGAAAATGATAACCTCATTCTGTGAATATTTCTCCAGCCCTTTAATTACTAATTTGTCATTGTTACCATCCCCGTTAGGTGTAATTACATTAGGCACCTCCAGGTCACTGGGTACAATATTTAATGATACAGTTGCTACATTACTCCAGTTTCCAGCTTCGTCTTTAACCCTATAGGTAAATGTATCTGTTCCGGAATATCCTTGGTCGGGCGTATAAACGACTGTTCCATCCTGGTTTATCTTTATTGTTCCGTGTTCTGGTTGTTCAACAATTTCCAGTGAAGCAGGAACAATTGGACTTCCTCCTTGCCCCGGGCTATCATTATCAAGCACCGGTATTGTAATGTTATTACCCGCTATAATGTTATTTACATTATCTGTTGATGCTATAGGAGGTATTACAACTGGTGTGATTGATATTGTAGTACAATTAGTGCAAGCAGGAACTGGATCCGGCGTTGTACTAGTTACTGCAACTGTATTACTTAAACTGCTACTAAAAGTTATCGGTGTTTGAACCATTACTTCATAACTTACTACCGCACCATTTGGCAGGTTGGCAATCGTTTCGTTCAGGTTACCAGTACCACTGGTATTAGGAAGTGTTACCGTTCCGGTAAACACAGTGGCAGTCCAACTGCTGATAGTTGTTCCGGTTGGAGCTGCATCAACGATGTTTACATTCGTTGCATTACTTGGGCCGTTGTTGGTCACAGTAATAGTATATATCACTGCATCACCAGGAACAAAAGTTGTTTGAGATGTATTCTTAGTTGTTTTTACCGTTACAATATCTGCACTTGGGGCAGGTGTGATTGATGTTGTAGTACAATTAGTGCAAGCTGGAACCGGGTCTGGTGTTGCGCTCGTTACTGCAACAGTATTGTTTAAGCTGCTACTGAATGTAGATGGTGTTTGAACCGTTACCTCATAACTCACTACCGCACCATTTGGCAGGCTGGCAATCGTTTCGTTAAGATCACCTGTACCACTGATATTAGGAAGTATTACCGTTCCCGTAGTTACACTGGCAGTCCAACTGCTGATAGTTGTTCCGGCAGGTGCTGCATCAAGGATGTTTACGTTCGTGGCATCACTCGGACCGTTGTTAGTCACTGTAATAGTATAAACCACTGCATCTCCGGGAACGAAAGTTGTTTGAGAAGTATTCTTCGTTGTTTTCACCGTTACAATATCTGCACTAGCTCCTGGGGTAATCGATGTTGTAGTACAGTTGGTGCAAACAGGAACCGGGTCCGGCGTTGCGCTCGTTACTGCAACAGTATTGTTTAAGTTACTACTAAAAGTTATTGGTGTTTGAACCGTTACCTCATAACTCACTACCGCACCATTTGGCAGGCTGGCAATCGTTTCGTTAAGATCACCTGTACCACTGGTATTAGGAAGTATTACCGTTCCCGTAGTCACACTGGCAGTCCAGCTACCGATAGTTGTTCCGGCAGGGGCAGCATCAACGATGTTTACATTCGTAGCATCACTTGGACCGTTGTTGGTTATAGTAATAGTGTATACTACATTCTCTCCTGGAACAAAAGTTGTTTGAGATATATTCTTTGTTGTTTTCACCGTTACAATATCTGCACTTGGGGCAGGTGTGATTGATGTTGTAGTACAACTAGTGCAAGCAGGAACCGGGTCTGGTGTTGCGCTCGTTACTGCAACAGTATTGTTTAAACTGCTACTAAAAGTAGATGGTGTTTGAACTGTTACTTCATAACTCACAACTGCACCATTTGGCAGGCTGGCAATCGTTTCGTTAAGATTACCAGTACCGCTGATATTAGGAAGTATTACCGTTCCCGTAGTTACACTGGCAGTCCAGTTACTGATAGTTGTTCCGGCAGGAGCTGCATCAACGATATTTACATTCGTTGCATCACTTGGACCATTGTTGGTCACGGTAATGGTATACACCACGCTTTCTCCGGGAACAAAAGATGTTTGAGAAGTATTCTTAGTTGTCTTTACTGTTACAATATCTGCACTTAGTATAGGAGTAATTGGTGTTGTAGAACAAGCAGTACAAGCGGGATCAGGGTCAGTTGTTGCACTCGTTACTGCAACTGTATTACTTAAGTTACTACTAAAAGTTACTGGTGTTTGAACCGTTACTTCGTAATTTACTACCGCACCATTAGGAAGTGTAGTAATTATTTGATCCAGATTGCCAGTACCACTGGTGGAAGGAAGTGTTACCATTCCCGTAGTTACACTGGCGGTCCAGCTACTGATAGTTGTTCCGGCAGGAGCCGCATCAACGATATTTACATTCGTTGCATCACTCGGACCATTGTTGGTTACAGTAATAGTGTAAACAACTGCATCTCCGGGAACAAAAGATGTTTGAGAAGCATTCTTAGTTGTTTTCATCGTTACAATATCTGCACTCGGTGCAGGAGTAATTGGTGTTGTAGTACAAGCTGGACAAGCAGGATCAGGATCAGTTGTTGAACTGGTCACTGCCACTATATTACTTAAGTTGCTATTAAAATCTGATGGTGTTTGAACTGTTATCTCATAACTTACTACCGCACCATTTGGTAAAGTTGCGATCGTTTCGTTCAGATTACCAGTACCACTGGTGGAAGGAAGTGTTACCGTACCTGTACTTACACTTGCAGTCCAGCTACTGATAGTTGTTCCGGTAGGAGCCGCATCAATGATATTTACATTCGTTGCGTCACTTGGACCATTGTTTGTCACTGTAATAGTATAAACCACTGCATCTCCGGGAACGAAAGTTGCTTGAGAAGCATTCTTTGTTGTTTTCACCGTTACAATATCTGCACTGGCAGTAACAGCAACTGAAGTATTGTATTTAATATTATTGCATGATTCTGTAGCGGTACCATTCAAACATTCCACATGAGGGTCTGTTGGAGGAACTGATGCGTTAGGATTTGTTGCATCCGGATCAGTTACATCGTTTGGCCGCATAATACTAACTTCTATGTTTATACTATTTCCTGCCAGTGAAGCACCTGCTTTCCCTGTAACACTGAAGTTAAAAACACAACCATTCGGTAAATCCAGCAATGCTGTATAATTTCCTGAAACATCTATCGAAGAACTGTTCAGCGTACCACAACCAGAAGTGGCAATCACATCTGAAATGTTTTCGATGGTAAATCCAGCAGGCACTTTAAACTTAAAAGGCGCGCCGGTTACATCACTTGGTCCATTATTAATGACCGCAACATTATAAGTAACCGTTTGCCCAGCAGCCACCTGTGTTATTGGTGTAGATGGCGCAACACTCTGCACTTCAAGGTCTGCTTGTCGAATATTCAGGACAGTATTCTCACTTACAATATCCCCCAGGATGTAGGTCCAGGTATCCATTGTTCTGTCATTCCCATAATTACTGCTCCACTTATGTCCGTTAGTGTTGCTGGAAATTCCATTGCCACTATTCCCGTTAAATTGAGGGTTCGAAGCACCGGTAACTGTAGGGAAAGCGCTATCATCCCAGTAAACGACGTCACTTTTTACAGAGCCATCATCATTTAACTGTTCAATGATAGTTCCATTTGGGTTTTGCTCTACATCAATAAACGGAAAATGCACCTCCGCCCCCTGTAACTGTACATTTGCGGTGATTGCAGCGGTACCTAGAGAAGGAGCGGTGCCCGCTCCATCTTTACCATCCCAGAATACGGAATTATTTCCTGACACAGCAGACCCGATAATAGTTCGCGTTACAAAAGGACTTGCACCTGATAAAGTAATCCGGAAGGTACCAGCAGTATTGGCATTAAACTTAACATAAGCCCCTTTGCTACTCACTTGTCCGGATGTTCCTTCCACGCCCTCAATAGCAACGCTGCTTACTGTTGGGATTATTTTGGTTACTTTAAGCCAGGTGGTACCTCCTCCCGGTAAGGGGGCAGTTGCCGGCAATCCCGGATCGGGCGTTGTATAAAATATTTTTTGGGTAATACTAAGGGTACCATCTGCAGTTCTCGGATCTTTAGTAGGGATACTGGCGGTACTATTCAGGCTTTTGTAAGATGGCGGAGCAGCATCACCTGTACCGGTAGTTATCCCCTTGTTATTTACAAAAAAGACAAATCCTATCCCGCTTAAGCCGTTATTATTTATCTTATAGGTATAACCATCACTGGTCTGCACATACAATTTGCCGTAATAATTTCCGGTGGTTACGTACATATTCATCACCGTTGCATACACCCTGCCCGGAATAAGGGCGCTGGCAGCACTTATTACAGAAACATCCCAGGCTGCAATTGTGCTGCCTGTAGTATTTTGGGTCCAGTTAGCGTCTGCATTCCCTGTGGCACCGGCAGAATTGTTGATACCTGGAGCCACACAGGATAATAATTCCACCTTCCATATGCCTCCCTGGGTACTTCCCACCAGTTGTGTAAAAGGGGTATACCCCACAAAAGGTCCCTGCAATTCCTGCGTACGGTTAACGATTCTGCCAACAGCAGATGATCCCACCGTTGAACTATATACCGTACCATCGGGAGCTGTTAGAATGATCTGTCCCAGACCCAACCCTTGTGTGCTGGAAGCTGCAGCAACCGTTTCTCCGGGATTCGCATATACATAATGTACACCCAAAGTGGTAAAAGGCCATCCGGCAGTTACAGAATTGTTTGTACTGATCAGGTAAGCCCTTTGCCCTGGTATACCACTAGGGTACAAGTCCTTTGAGCCATCAGCGTAGCTATTAAGACTTGTAAGTACGCAGAAGAGGGTAAGAATTGTTTTGTAAAATTGATTCATAAACCTTAAGTAAGTCATAAGTTTTTTTGTAAAAGGGAGATCAACAAGGCCATAATCTGACGCTAACAGGATAAATTTTTTAAAGGCATTCCCTGCTACAGGTTTACCAGATAGTAAAGGGATTGTTTACGATAATATATTGAATACCAGCGCATTGCTCCGGTGAGGGAGCTAACAAACAAACCAGCATTCATGTCCCGGGGGCAAAAGTAGATCCCTTTCAAGGGGCTTTATATAGTAATAGACTACTATATGTGTAGTAATAATACTACACAGGAAATAATGGCATCCGTTTAAAATATTCTACCTTTACTGTGAACCATGCCCCGGATAGCCGGTTTTTGTATTGATTTTATCTACTTTTAATGATCAACATTCTTGTCGCCGATGACCATTCTATTGTTCGTTATGGTCTTAGGAAGATAGTATCTGCACTGTCAACACCTTCCATAGTATCAACAGTTGAAACATTTGATGATGTAATTACTATTATCGGAGAAAAAACATTTGATCTGCTGATATTAGATATCAACCTACCTGGGGGAAACAGTATTCAAATGCTGGATGCTGTAAGGTTTCGGCAACCCAATATTATGATTCTTATTTTTTCTGCATACGATGAGAAAATGTATGCCATTGATTATTTGCTGGCAGGCGCTGATGGATATCTAAGCAAAAATTCAACAGAAGAAGAGACAAAATTAGCTATCAGTACTCTTCTAAACCGTGAGAAATACATGAGCGCATCTACCCGTCAACTAATGCTCAGTAAATTTAGTCAGAATAAAAATCCGCAAACTAACCCATTCGAGACACTCTCTGTCCGGGAAGTTGAAGTAATGAACCTGTTAACCAAAGGGATTCCGTTATTAAAAATAGCAGAAATGCTCCATTTGCAGATTTCTACTGTCAGCACGTATAAAACCCGCATTTTCGCAAAACTGGAAGTCACTACTATAATAGAGCTGCTGGAAAAAATAAGGCTGCATAATATTTCTATTTGATAACGTCCAGCGTTATATCAATGATAGTACCATTACCAATATTTGGGGTGATCATTATATTGCCATTAATCAGCTGTAATAGTTCCACCACCATTAATAACCCTATACCATCATAAGAAGATGGTTTTCCCTCCATAATCGGAGTTTCCTTTCTATATTGATTAATCCAGTTAATTACCTGTGGAGGCATGCCAATTCCCGTATCAATAAATTGAATATGAATTTTCTCATCATCGCTGGATGCCTTCAATTGTATTGATCCCTTTTTCGTATATTTTACAGCGTTATCCAGGAGGTTATGGATTACTATTGCCAGTAGCTGCCTGTTGACCAGCACCAGGGTACCAGGTAATGTCTGATTGATAATAGCTACTTCTTTAGTCTGAGAAACAGGCCGGAAAATATTTGCCTTTTCTTCCAGCACCTGCCAGAGATCTACCATTTCCAGAGATGAATCATCGCTTATGAATTGTGATTTCATGTATTGGATCAGATTCTCTACCAGATAGTACATCCCATACAAACTTTCATGAATGATATTCTGCTCATCCGTATCAATTTTACTTCCCTTACCAATTACCTGTAGCAAGTATTTCAACGGAGTCCTTAAATCATGTGAAATGGCTGTTATTAGTCTTTGCTGAATAAATCCCTGCCTCCGTAATTGTTGCTCAGATATTTTCAGATTGTCTAGCGTTTCTTTTAATTCGCGGGTGCGTTCCAAAACATGCAATTCAAGTATCCTGTTCTTTTGTTCTACTTTACGAACCCGGAACCAGGAAAATGCAAATGCTGTCAGAAGCATCAAAATGCCAACCAGTATACGGAACCAAATAGTTTCATAGAATGCTTGCTCCACCTGAATAACGAATACCTTCTCCATTATATTCTCTTTGCCAAACCCATTTAATTTACGGATCCGTAAATTATATTTTCCCGAAGGCAGGGAAGAAAATTCTATAATCCTGCTATCACTAACCGGTAGCCATAGTTCGGGATCATTCTTCCCTGCTGACTCCAGTGAATAATAGATGTGTAAATTATTAGGATCACCAAAATAAGGGGTGCTGATTGAAAGCTTTAAATGATGGAAATTGTTTGGCAGGAAAACAGCATTTTCTGCGTCAATTTTTTTTGCATCCAGTTCTACCCGATCTATGAATATTTTGTTTTCAGGTACTTCTCTCCATATTTTAGAGGGTGTGAAATAAACGAGTCCATCCAGGGAAGGCAAAGAAATATCTCCATTCTGTAAATTCAATGCACAGGGCTGGCAACCGCCATTGAACTCGTTTGTATTAAAGCCCTGTTCCTTTCCATAATAAAGATAGAATAATGTTTTCTGTGCTCCTTTTGCAAAGGAAATTGCATCTTCGTAGCTAACCTGAAAGAGCCCTTTATTGGTCGTAATCCAGAGAAAACCCTGATCATCCCTCACAATGCAATGAGCGGTGGCCATATATCCTTTCTGGTCTAAAGGGAGGTGTATAAGACGGCCATCTTTATATAAAGAAACTCCATGATTGTAGGTCGTGATCCATACTTCCCCTACTGTAGGTATGTAAAGACTTCGGATGTAGCGGTTACTTAACCCAGGTATAGTATCTACCTTGTGCGCAGATAAATCAACGCGATACAATCCGTTTCCAGTACCCGTCCATAAAATGTTCTGATTATCCAGAATCATGTAGGTAACATCTTTTACTTCAGCCGAGTAAAGCTGTGGTTGAGGATTGACATCTTTTGTTCGCAAAAAATACAATCCTTTGGTTTTCATTCCTATCCACAAACGGCCATCCTTGTCGGCATACAACTGGTCAATTTTATCATGAAGATTTTGTTCCGACAGTATGGCCGTAAAATCACTGTTAAACCCGAATAGTTTTGCCCCGTTTTTGTACCAGTAGTTTCCGCGAAGATCCGGTGTGATACTATAATTATCGGGTACACTAGTTTGACTCAATAATGGAAGCCGGGTTGTTTTTCCGGTAGAATCAAATATAACTCCACGCGGAGTTACAATACTATTCTTACCATAAGGAGCCTGTGCATAATATACCTCGTCATCTTCTCCTCCTGCTTTTAAGCCCCGGAACTGTTTCTTTGTATATATGTATAGTCCTTTAGTAATACTACCCAGGAAAACCCTGTTATGTTGCTCATCATGGTAAACGGTTGCAATACCATTTCTGTAAAAGTCAAAATCCTTCAATACCAGTGTTGACCGAATAGTAGATGCATCCGAAAATTGCAGCCTGTAACAAGAATGGGCTACATAAATAAACACTTGTCCGGCAGCAAAATTCCAGATTAATCCGCCCTTTTTTGATTGTGACAGATCTCCTGTAAGGTTAAGCATATGGGCTCCTCCCTGATTAAACAGGGTGAGTTGTCCATTTTCCTTCAGATAACAAAGTTGACCTTGCAGCGTGAAAAAATTGGCGGGATTAAGATGTGGATAGGCTGTTCTGTAACGTTCAACATCTCCTTTGAAAAATCTGATGGTATCCTTACTGATCTTAAAATATGAATCTGATTCCAGGGGAATAAGATAATGATTAGCTCCTGATACGTTTAAAAAAAAATCGGGTAACCCGGTTACAGAATAATTATCAGTAGCATCATTATAAGATAGATATCCAAAATCCCGGGAAGCAGGCATTAATAAATTAACACTGCCATTATGAATAGTAAGTACTTCCTTCATTATTGTTTTTGCCAGAATACCATTTCTTTTTGCATTAGGATAGATAAAATGAATATGGCTGTCCTTTATTGGCAGGTTGCTACCATTAAAATTCAAAAAACGATACCCGTCAAATCGTACTAATCCATTCTCAGTAGACAGCCATAGGAACCCATGTTCATCCGGTGCTATGTCTTTTACACTGTTCTGCGGTAATCCATCCTGATCAGAGAAATGCTGTATTTCATATGGCTCCTGTTCCGGCTTTGCAAACACCTGGCCTATCTGAAGTAAAGAAAAACAAAGTAATAAAGTAATTTTCATTCTATGTAAGTATGGGAGGAAGACAGCTACCGGGCATAAAAATAATTAAAATATCAAATATCAGTTGATTTATGCAAGCAATGCTTTGAATCGTGCAACAATGTTTCAGCCTTATTTTGATAATTTTGAGCATTGACCAGGATTTGATAACTTATAAACAGAAACTATGGAAAGGATTTTTTCATTAAGCCCCGGTAATCATTCCCTATTGCTGATCGATTATCAGTATTTACAACTTCTTACAATACGCTCCCACAATACCTCTTCGGTAATCAACCATGTAACGACACTTTCCAAGGCAGGTAAAATATTCGGGATTCCTACATTAGTGACAACCGCCTTTACAGAACAAAAGGACGTGATCCGTGAAATAACAGAGTTATTCCCGGAACAGACTCCCCTTGACAGAAATACGATGAACGCTATGGAGGATGTACATGTAACAGAATGGATAAAGAATAACGGCGGGAAAAAACTCGTAATGGCCGGATTGTGGACAGAAGTCTGTTTGCAGTTGTCGGCATTAAATGCCCTCGCTGCCGGTTATGAGGTCTATATTATTACAGATGCTTCCGGAGGGGCCTCTCTGGAAGATCATCAGAAAGCTATTGAATGTATGGCGGAAGCAGGGGCTATACTACTTACTACCTGGTCCTATATCAATGAATTACAGGATACCGGAGGACAGAAAGATACTGCTGATGCACTTGCCAAATTATTTGTGGAATATGGCGGCACTTCCGGGCATGGCTTTCGCTGGGACGGACAATTACGCAATTACCTGCTCTCCAGGAAAGTATATGCCGACTTTGTGTAGTCGGTTCGTCCGGACATAGTAAAGCCCCGCTTTAAACAGGGCTTTACTATGAAAAGTCGCTATGAAATTATGAATCTTTTTTAGGCTCTTCTTCTCTTTCTACCGTGATCGTGCATTCCCCGATTACCGCTGCCACAGCTCCTATAGCTGCAAATACAGGTGCCAGTAATGCGCCTACTACACCAAACGTTAATGGAAATGACATGATCTCTTTCCCTGACTTATCAGTAATTGTTATTTTTCTGATGTTACCTTCTGCAATTAGCTCCTTTACTTTTTTGAGCAGGTTTTCACCATGCAGTACGAAAGATTCTTTTGTGGTCATAAGGAATGTTATTGTATGATTTACTTTTAAGCTCGCTATTGAATTCCCCCTGTCAGATATAAGGACCTTCTTTTTGGCTAACAATTAAAACGAAAATAGGAAAAATTACTGTACGACTCTTCAATAAATAGATTTGGCCGGCAATAAGATGGTTATTGCCGGCCAAATATTCTTGAAAATATATCATTATTCTGTTTTCAAACTCCTGGCAGGATTTCTCAGTGCCGCATTAATCGTTTGCAATACAATCAATATCCCCGTTACAATAGCCAGTATGGCGATCGTTATAATAAATGGCGTAACTGTAATATCAATGCGGTATACGTAATTATTCAGCCATCGCTGCATGATGATATAGGCTACCGGACAGGCAACCAATCCTGCTACTGCAATTACGACCATGAATTCTTTCACAAAAAGTCCTACAATACCGCTAACCGATGAGCCAAGTACTTTACGTATCCCAATCTCTTTGGTGCGCTTCTGCACACTTAAAGAGATCATGCCGGTTACTCCCAGCAATACTATAATGATGGAGAGGAGTGTAGCGGTATACGCTGCCTGTTTCAACTGTATCTCTGTTTTATACATTTTAGCAAGCCGGTCATCCATGAACTTATATTCAAACGGCGCTCCGGGCATTAACTCAGACCATTTACGCTGTAATGCTGCAATAGAAGATGTGCCTTTGACTTTAAAAGAATAGAAACGGAAGATATTGGAAAGCTTTACATGCAGGAAAATGATAGGTTGCATAGCCTTTTGCATGGATGTAAAGTGAAAATCCTTTGTAACACCTGCCACTGTAAATATGTTACTTGTCAATTTCATTTTTACCTGACGGCCTATTGCATCTTCCGGGTTTTTCCAGCCCAGTGATCTGGCCAGCGTTTCATTAATTACAACTTTATTGGTATCAACCGGCTCATTAAAGAACTGACCTCCCGCCATAGGAATGCCATAGGTAGCAGCATAATACTGGTCTGTAGTCAACATAAAGGAGGCTACGGCAGTATTAGAATCTGACTCTGCTCTATGGATGTTTAAACTGCCTGAGTTATTGCCATCAGGTACTTCGAATGACAGAGTAACATCTTTCACTTCTGGCATGGCTGCAAACTGGTTACGGATACCCTGCATACGGTTGATCCCGGCAGGCGTCCAATCCCTTGGTACCTGTGCAGAAACGATAAAGTCTTTACTATATCCAAGATCCCTGCTGAAAAAGAGCTGTACCTGTTTCGAAATGATAAAGGCGGCAATGAGTACGATTGCGGCTGTGAAAAACTGAAAGGCTACCAGAGATTTCCTCAACAGTACATTGTCCTTCACAGTTTTCAGTTTCCCTTTCAATGAATCAACAGATTTCAATGCTGATAATACAAAGGCAGGATATAAGCCCGCCGCTAATCCGGTTATAAAAATCAGCAACAAGGGGAATACGATAAAATAGAGCGGAAATGCCGACGGAGCAAGGATCTTAGTATCCAGCAACTGTCCGAAGGCCGGACTGGCCAATAGATAGATTACAAATGCCAGCAGTGAGGAAAAGCAAACCAGAATAGTGGATTCTATCAGAAATTGCCAGATTAGCTGTCTTCTCAATCCCCCCAACACTTTGCGTACACCTATTTCTTTCATCCGCGAAGAGGAGCGGCTGACAGACATATTAATGAAGTTGACAACAGCCATCAATAGAATGAATAACGCTATTGCTGCTAAGGTATAAAGCATCCGTTTCACAAGGCTATTATCTTTATCAAGATAATAATCCTTTAACGGCACAAAATAAGGTGTCAGGTTTTCATAGATCTGTGCCGCTGTGTTTTGTTTCAGTAATGCGGCCACCGGCTTTTTAAGATTTTCAGGTTGTACTCCGTCCTGCACTTCTATCATCCCTACAATAGCTGTATTAGTCCAGTTGTCCAACGTCCGTCCGAAATAAGATAACGCGCCAAGCGGAAGGAATAATTCGTTTTTATTCTCATCATTCAGACTGACTACAGAATTTTTACCATTGATTTGTAGTATGGCCGTAATAAGGAAATCATGCTTTGATCCTGAAAAGCTTTCTATTGTCATGGCTTTTCCTACCACATCGGTTTTTCCGAAATACTTTTTAGCCATTTCATCTGTGATCACTATTGAGTATGGATCACGCAGGGCAGTAGTGGCATCTCCATACAATACTTTGAATCCGTACATACTCAACAAAGTACTATCGCCAATCTGTAATCCCTCCCGGAAACTTTTTTCACCTACGGTTACGTTGGTGGTAATGCCATCCCAGCGGTAGTAGTTCTTTACAAGTGTTGGGTATTGCTCTTTTAACGCTTTCGGTAATGCACCTATAGAAGCCAGTTCATATCCCATATTGGGATCTTTCCATTTGCTTTGAAGGATATAATGTTTGTTCGCGTTTTTCAGGCGGGTATTCACCTGTAGCTCATTCCATACATAAGCCATGATCAGCATGGCAAAAGCAATACCTGTTGCCAGTCCGGCGATATTCAGCAAAGAATAAAAGCGGTTCTTAAGGATGTTCCGCCAGGCTATCCTGATATAGTTTTGCAGCATGTGGGTGATGGGTTTGATGACGGGAGGTCTCAAAGAAAATGCCGCTTTTATCAGTATTGATAATGAATGATTTACATTTATGAACTGTCCGCTTTTGATACATGCGGTGTCCAATTTTATGACCTGATAAGGATATTCAGTTTTTTGTTCAGATCTTTCACTTTCCCGCCAAGTACTGAAAAGAAATCATGATCAAATTTCTCTACTACTTTTATAGCTTGTTTGGCTACCTTTTTACCTGCATCCAGCATTACTACTGTTTTCGCTCTCGTATCGGTAGCGTGTTCTTTACGGCCAATGAATCCTTTTGCCTGCAACGTACGCAATACCGTAGAGGTGGTCATCGGATCTATCTTGCTATGATTGGAAATATCAATCTGGGTGACTGTCTCCTGCTGCTGTGATAGCCACATAAGGGAGGCCATCAGCACAAATTGCGGATGGGTGAGATCCAGTGGGGCAAGGATATTTTTAATTTCCCTTTGCCATAGAGTGGTTACCTGCCACAGGAGAAACCCCGAACTTTCTTCCGACTTCTCCACGCTGAAAATCTTATCATTTGCTTTCATGATCTCAAAGAAAAGTAATTTGGGGGCTATTTCAAAAAATATCCCCCAATATAAATCAGTTTAATCTCTTCGCTGCTGCTATCAGGTTCTGCACATCTGCCGCAAATCCTGATACAATGCCTTTCATAACAATCTTGTTCCAGAGGCCGGATAATAAACCGGTCATCGTCATGGTAATTGTGACTTTAAGCCCTTCTGGCGTATTTTGATACCAGTGTTCTCCATACATTTTAGCGAGGGGAAATACGGTAAGATCCTTAAAGTATTCGCCAGTCTTTACTTCTGCCAGTTTGATCTTTACTTTAGGACCACCTTTGGGCTTCAGCAGAAAGGTAGAACCAGGCCTGAATTCTCCCTGCAATTCTGAAAATTCAACACTGTCGTCCCAGGATTTCCAGTCATTGATGTTAGACATGATCTGCCACATCTGTTCCCTGGTCACTTCATTGGTAATAACGGAGTAGGATTGTTGTATCATAAAAGTATATTATAAGTGCAAATATAGTAAGTGTACTTATAATAAACTAAATTATTATTTCTGATGATAATGTTAAACCATTAATAATTGAAGCATAACAAGAAACTGCAACTTGTCCATTTTATATTATTAATACAAGCCCAATAAACAATTGATTAAAAAGGACAATCTGAATAATATATTATAACTCATTTTTTGAAAACAAAAAAAATAAATTATTGAGAATGGGTTCTATTTTGCAATTGTATTTAACCCATATAATTCTACGTTATTATTTATTACCCAAATCCAAATTTATCTTATGTAACCCTTATTTCACTTGTATTTTTATTTTCAGATCCAATGTAAAACCGTAAAGCAGATAAGAAGCCTTTAATGCACTCAGATAACCTTTAAAACGCGTAAAAGACAGGTGTCTTAATGGAAACTTATTGCCAGCAAACAGACAGAAATTCCACAACCCTCATTATTAAACCATTTACCATGTCCAGTAATGTTCATTTTACCAAAGGTAAAGGCATACGCCTTTACACCCCTCAGAATGATGAATATATCGATGCAGTGTCCGGAACATTTAACATCGCATTAGGGTATAGCCACCCGGAATTAGTAGAAGTACTTAAAACACAGTTAGAAGACCTCGTCCATGTTTCCTCCTCCTTTACAGGAGAGCTCGCACAAAATGTATTAGACAGTATTCTTGATCATGCACCGGAACATATTACCGATGGCTGGATGCGTGATATTATCGGATCTACTGCCAATGAAGGTGCGGTGAAGATCGCCAACAAGTATAACGGTAAAAATGAAGTCATCAGTTTGTCTATGTCGCACCACGGACAAACACTGTATGCTACCAGCATCTCTGGTAACGCTTTTCGCCGGAAATCCTTTTCGAATACTCTTACCACGCAGAATGGAATTGTGCCTGCTCCGTATTGTTACCGTTGCCCATATTCCGCAAAAGGAGCTCCTGCCTGTGGCTATTTATGTACAGAAGCGATCTACGATTATATTCAGTATTCCAGCTCTGATAATATCTCCTGCATCATCCTTGAACCTATCCTGGGTAATGGTGGCAACATCGTTCCTCCGGAAGGATATTTCGAAAGGATCCGCAAGATCTGTGATGAGCTGGATATTGTGCTGATTGCCGACGAAGTGCAAACCGGCATTGGCAGAACAGGCTATATGTTTGCAAGTGAACATTACAATATCCAGCCCGATATTATCACACTTGCAAAAGGACTTGGCGGTATCGGTATTCCGGCTGCTGCCATACTCTACAGATCTGAGTTTGCAGTTCTTGAAAAGTTTGAACACTCCTATACATCAGGAGGTAATCTCTTATCACTGGCGGCTACACAGAAAACAATGGAAGTAGTTTCCAGAGATGGCTTTCTCGAAAATGTACGTGAAAACGGAACAATCCTTGGTGACCTGCTGAATACACTGAAAGAAAGTTATGGACATATCATCGGAGATGTTCGGGGCATCGGTTATATGTGGGGACTGGAAATCGTGGATAAAGACGGTGCTCCCGATGTAGACCTGGCTAACAGGATCATTGAGTTGGCATTGACTGATCATAAAATGATCCTCAGAGGTTCAAGATACGGGTTCGGAAATGTGGTAAAAGTAAGACCCGCACTCACCGCAACATTAGATGATATTGAAGAAATCTGTTCACGTTTAAATAAATTATTCAGCAAATTATGAAAGCAATCGTATATAACAATCCCTGGGATATCAGGATAGAAGAGAAGGAAGAACCGGCTATTATCCTACCGGATGAAGTCATCGTGGAAATACGCGCTACCGGAATCTGCGGGACAGACCTCAGCATTATCTCCGGAGAATATCTTGCACGACAGCAGGTAATTATCGGTCACGAATCTGCTGGTGTGATAGTTGATAAAGGAAGCGGCGTGGATAATTGTAATCTGGGCGACCGCGTAATCATAGACCCAACTTATTATTGCGGATATTGCGATAACTGCCGAAAGGGCCTCCGCAACCATTGCCTGCTGAAAGCGACTACCGAAGCGGGTGTATCTATTGATGGTACTTTCACAAAGTATTTCAAAACTACGCAGCGCTTTATCTATCCATTGCAGGATGACATTCCTTTTGAACAAGGGGCTATGTCCGAACCACTGAGTTGTGTATTAACGGCCGTGAAAAAGCTGGCAGTTACTCCATTCATGCGGACCGCTATCCTGGGTGGCGGCCCTATCGGTTTGCTGTTCTACATGGCACTTACCCAGCACGGTATTCAGCAAGGCGTGATCTATGAAACCTCAAAGGACAGGATCCGGCTGATAGAAGAGAACAATGTATTGTCGAAAGGCTGGAAAGTAGAGCCGGCCTTCACCCCACAGAAAAATCAATATGATCTGATCATTGATACAACCGGCAGCCTGCTGGAAAAATCTATGCAGGCTATTGCTGACGGTGGTAAAATATCGCTGATGGGGTTGCGTAATAACCAGCAGACTATCAACCCCCGCGAAATTGCAGACCGTAGTATCTCTATCATTGGTTCCATCGATTCACAGGATACATTTAAACATGCTGTAGATCTGATAAACAGCGGTAGGATGGGACTGGAAAAGATCATTACCAACGAGTACAGCCTGAATGATTTCAGTGCTGCAATTAAAGATCTGGGCTGTGATCTGGATATCAAACAACGAAACAATAATATTTCAAGCCTTAAATCCGTAATAGTTATATGAAATATATCATCTTCGACATTGACGGTACTTTAACAGATACGACGGAAGTAGACGATAAATGCTACACAAAAGCGATTGAAGACGTATTTGGCTTTCACAATTTTGAAACCAACTACGGGCATTATAAGAATACTACAGACTCCGGTATCATAGATCAACTCTTCCGCGAAAGGATGGAACGTTCTTATACACCGGAAGAACAACAGCTATTTATCAGTCACTTTTGCTCATTACTGGAAGAAGCACATAGAAACGAAAGTATCCGCGAAATAAATAAAGCGGCTAAGGTAATTGAAGTACTTTGTCAGCAGGAACATATCAGCGTCGGACTGGCAACCGGTGGATGGCGTGAATCTGCATTATTCAAACTCAATTGTGCCGGCATCAATATTGATGGATGTACTGCAGCGTCTTTTGCTCAGGATGCAATGGCCCGTCACGAGATTATTAGTCATACTATCCGCAGGATGAATGAAGTGCATAATATTGTGCCCGAAAGTATTGTATATGTTGGCGATGGCAACTGGGATTATCTGGCAACAAAACAACTCGGTATTCAATTCATCGGAATAGAGAATAAAAAGATCGCACATCTTAACGATATTATAAAGATTGCCGACTATGATGAGATCCATCAGCATATCGGCGTATATGCAGATTAAAAGATAATCTATGTTCCCATTGACGATCGACGTAAAACGGTCTTACCGAATTGCGACAAGTATCTTCTTTTTTATAGCAGGCCTGACTTACTCAAGTTGGGCCTGCCGTATCCATGACATGAAAGCACATTTCGGTCTTAATAATGCAGAACTGGGTAGTGTGCTGTTTGCCCTGCCCGTCGGACTGATGGTCAGCCTGCCGGTCTCAGGATGGATGGTCACGCGTGCTGGTAGTCGGAGGGTGCTCATTTTCGCAGGACTGCTCTTCCCGTTCATGCTTTGTATGATCGGGTTAACTACATCTATCTGGCAGCTGGTAATCGTGCTTTTCCTGTTCGGTTTCATGAACAATGTATTTGAAATAGCCATGAACACACAGGCAGTAGGCATTGAAGTTCTGTATCAGCGTTCTATCATGGCGTCCTTTCATGGTTTATGGAGTCTGGCTGGCTTTACCGGTGTTGGCATTGGCACACTGGCAATCGCAATGAACTGGCCTGTATGGATTCATTTCGTTATAATAGGGATCTTATGCTGGACATTAGTATTCATTTCCTGGAAAAATTTATTACCGGAAGATGAACCTTCGGAATCACAACCATTATTCGCAAAACCAGATAGTAACATCCTCAAACTTGGATTGATTGCCTTTGCCAGTTTGGTTACAGAAGGCACAATGTTCGATTGGAGTGGGGTATATTTTCAAAAGGTAGTCGCAGTGCCGGAGTCTCTGACCACGGCAGGATACATTGCTTTTATGGGAACGATGGCCGGAGGCCGGTTTGCTGCCGATAGTATTGTTACCCGTTTCGGTGTAAAGCATGTATTGCAGTTCAGTGGAGTTATTAGTACCACCGGATTATTGATGGCGATAATTTTCCCCAATATCTATACTGCTACATTGGGATTTCTGATGGTAGGTATCGGGGTATCTTCTGTGGTGCCACTTGTAATAGCGTTGGCAGGGAAGTCGAAAACCTTGCCGCCAGGAGTAGCTATAGCAGCGGTATCAACGGTAGGCTTCCTGGGCTTCTTATTAGGCCCGCCGGTAATTGGTTTTATAGCAGAGGCTATGAACTTAAGATGGTCATTTGCGCTGATTGCGATACTGGGTTTTGGAACTACATTATTGGCATCAAAAATAAAGTCTTAGAATAACAATCAACTATTTCGGATAAGAACATTAGAATGAATCTAATGATTAAAATTTGAGTACTTCTCCTCGTTATATTTTCTAAAAGAATAGCTACCTTAGCTTCATTACAAGCCATTGTAATATTTTAAACCCAGATGTATCATGAGCGCCATAACCTATCCCCAAATTCCTATGGATTACCCTCCAGCAATCCTTCCACGCATTATTTATAGTCCTCCGGATAATCTGCAGGTTTTTTTTGAAGAAAATTAAAATATTTCCTGCTTTTGCACATTGAACTTTATTTCCCTTTAAGCGTCTCTAGCTTTAACTGATATTCATGTCCCATAGGCGCAATATTATTGTGCCAGACAGATTTTATTTTATAAAGGATAGTAACACGGTGTTACAATGTCCTGGCAGGGTTAGCCCCTATATACCCCTAAGGAATTTATTCTAACTTATTTATATGGAAAGGATACGCGTGGCAATTGTAAATGACCATAATTTGTTCCGGCAAAGTTTGGCAATGCTGGTAAGTCATACAGAAGAATTTGAATTAATAGCAGAAGTAGAAAGTGGAACTGCTTTTTTAGAAGAACTCCGGAAAATGAAGTTATTACCGGATGTGGCATTAATTGATATGAATATGCCTGGAATGAACGGAGTAGAATTAAATAATTTTCTGCATCGTCGTTATCCAAAGATAAAAGTAATTGTTATTTCCGTGCATACGCAGGACCGGCTTATTACCCAGATGATTGAGGCCGGCGTCGCCGCTTATCTTGCCAGAAATTGTGATAAAAAAGAATTAGTTACCGCTATACAAACTGTACATAAAAGTGGATTCTATATGAATGACGCTGTGTTGAAAGTTTTGCGGCGTGCATCAGAATTTCACAATATGGTTATTAAAAATATTAACCACATTCCTATTGAGTTAACTGAAAGAGAAACACAGGTATTGTTATTAATATGTAAGGAATATACCAATGTGGAAATTGCAGCAGATCTACATCTTAGCGCAAGAACTGTGGAAGGTCACCGGAATAACCTGATACTTAAAACCGGTTGCCGCAATACTGCCGGACTGGTATTGTTTGCTGTTAAGTACCATATTTTTGAAATGGAGTTTTAAATAGTTATTTATTCCCGTAAAAATACCTGCTTTAAGAACGCGTATTTTCACGCGAAAGAAAACAAGATTCCTGTTGTTACTTTGAACTATCTGAAAGCGCTTGAAAGATACAAATGGCAGATGCCGAAAAGCCATATAAAAAAGTAGGCAACCCCTTTTAAATTAAAACATATAATATGTCAAATGCTCTCCCTCCTTCAGCATGCCAGGTATTCGTTATAGGGTTTGTTGATAGCAGCATTGTTTCTTCAGGACAATCAACCGGATTATACTTTGTAGACAACAGGGGAAATAATGGTAGCAGCAATGAAGGTACTGCCAAATTAAATACGGCCTCTCTCAAGATGGATAATGTTTGCTGGACTGTATATCCGTTAAACCCTAATGATGGAAGCAAGGTTTCCATCAATGTTATTGGTAGCAGTAATGCATGGGGACCTACTGGACAACCAACCGCATCTACAGATGGAGCTTATACAGGTACGACTCAAAATGGTGGTAGTGCGGGGTATAACATTCTATTGAATGTTCTGCCACAAAGCGGAGGTGGTTATCAACCTCAAACAACCCTGGGTATTTCAGTTAACTAAAAAAAATAAAAATATGTCCTCTGTAAAAACAGTTATGTTGGCAGCTGCATCAACTCCACAAACACAAATTGGGATTGCGCTTGATACTGCATATCTCGAAAGTTTGCCTCCCGGAACACAACCTTCCACAGGTATTTATATGATTGATAACCGTGCTCAGCTAGGAAGCAAGAATGAAGGGCAAATGGAACTCTCCACTGTTTGTTTTGCGGGCGACCGTGTAGGCTGGTACCTGGTGCCCATTGATCCTACGCGTGGTGATACAGTTCAGATCACTGGTTTTAATGTTTCTTCAGGAAATGTATTTGCAGGTTCTAGCGGTTATCCTCAGCCCACAACGAATCTGGCTTATTGGATAGGACGAGCCGTAAATGCTGGTTCTCAAACATACCAGGTACAAATCTTATTGACCGATTCTTCAGGTTCTAAATATTTCATTAACTGGGATCCTTATATTACCTGTAAATAATATATAGGTCATCATTTGGAAAGCCGTTTACATCGTAGAATGTAAGCGGCTTTCTCTTTTATAAAGGGCATGCAACTTTTGTAAACTTTTGGCGTCATTAGATATAACATCATGATAAGAAACTATGAAAATATATTATTATGTTCTTGGGCTGCTTTTAAGCTCTTTGTCCGGTATTGCTCAAAATACCCCCGATTCGCTTCAGACAAACATTGATTCATTGTTTAGTGCATATACTCGTCCGGGCAGCCCGGGCGTAGCTGTTTTAATTGTAGAAAAAGGAAAGGTGGTCTTCGAAAAAGGCTACGGGATGGCAAACCTGGAGTATGATATCCCGGTTACTCCTACCACAGTTTTTGATATCGCTTCAGTATCAAAACAGTTCACAGGGTTCGCCATTTCAACGCTGATACAAGAGGGGAAAATATCTCCTGATGATGATATCCATAAATATCTGCCCGATGTGCCGCAGTTTGGTAAAACAATTACTATTCGTAACCTGATTCACCATACCAGTGGACTAAGAGACTGGCCCGCGACTCTTCATACGGCAGGGTGGCGTTGGGACGAAGGCTTCAGATATGAGGACATCATGCGAATGGTTAAGCAGCAGCGCGAGCTCAATTTTGACCCTGGTTCACAATATTCGTATTCGAATACTGGCTATAACCTGCTGGCAGCTATAGTGGCCAAAGTAAGCGGTAAAACATTCCCCGAATGGATCGATGAGCATATTTTTAAACCTTTAAACATGAACTCATCCCAGGTATGCAGCGACTATTCAAAAGTTATCAGACATCTGGCAAGCTCATACTACCCTAATGGTAATGAATACAATAAGAGTAATGATGCACTGACGGCCTATGGTTCCAGTTCCATATTTACTACTATAGAAGATTTATCTAAATGGGTTATTCATTTTCAACAAGCTCTCGACGAGAAAGATCCGGTTTATTTAAGAATGATTGAAACAGACGAGCTCAATAACAAACAAAAGATAAATTATGCCTATGGCCTGGAGGTAACTAATAATAACGGTGTAAGAAATATATCTCATGATGGCGGTTGGGCAGGCTTCCGTACCATTGTTTCCAATTATCCGGATCAAAAAGTTGCTATTATCCTGCTAAGTAATTACGGTGATTTTGACCCTTACGTAAGTACAAATGCAATTGCAAGACTTTTTTTAAGAGATAAAATAGCGCCCGGACAAAAGCGTGAAGATCTTAGTAGCCTGCCAACAGTTAACGTTGATACGCTATTGCTGAAAAAATATACCGGCAGCTACCAGTTGGGAGTGGGTTGGTATGTAACCTTTACCCTTGAAAATGGGCACATAATGGTACAGGCCAATGGTGAGGATAAATTCGCTACAGATCTTAAATCGGATACAGTGCTCTGGGTACCGGACTATCATTCATCTGTTACTTTCAGGGATATAAAAGATAAGGCAGGTGCACTTAAATACCGGAATATAATAGCAAAAAGAGTGATCCCAGTTAAGGTTGACCTTTCACAGCTTAACCAATATGCTGGTACTTATTATAGCGAAGAACTGGAAACAGCATACAGGCTTTCGGTAGAAAATGGTAAACTTGTTGCTCACCATATGCGTCTGGGCGATTTTAACTTTGAGCCGGATATGGTTGTTACTGAAAGATTCAGTAGTTCCAATGGTACTATCAACTTTTTTAAAGACGAACAAAATAAGGTGACCAGCTTCAGACTCTCAAGCGGAAGGATAAAAAATATACTGTTTAATAAACAGAAGTGAGGTTACGTTTAAGATATTTTACTCAACAATAACTTTTAATTTTTTTCAGCTGATGAATATGCCGCTGTGTATGAAAGATAATGAAGTAGTTCAATTCCAGCCGCGTAAGATCTCCGAAACCGGGTAATACAGATTGAAGGCAGATAGCTGTAAGATCCTGTGTTTGTGCCTGCTGACGAATTTCTTCCATAATTATTTTCAGGCATCTCAATAACAGTGTTTTGTCATGTGGAAGTTCAGAGGGCCGAATGAATTCTGGAGAAGTGAATTTTAAATCGAAATTTAAAAATACATCCCTGATCGCTTCAATCTTTTGTCCGGGATCCCTGTCTGTTTGTTTTACCTCTCCCTGTAATGAATGCGATATGCCTGATGCAGATTTATAGATATGTTCACCTACTTGTCCGGCAGTCCAGCTGCCTTCAAAGGGGATGGTGTTGATATCTTCCTCGGTAAAGGAAGATAGTACCTCAAATAGTTCTGCTGCTATAGATTCAAATTCGGGTAGCAGTTGCAGGGTAGGGGTATTTGTTAATTGACTTTCCATAAAAGTATTTATTGATATACCAAATGTCTATACTAAAATGGACAATTAGAGGGCGTATTTACGACTTCTTAAGGGGGGATTTGGGACATGTAATTGTATTACATTTGCCGTACTTTTTTAAATTAATCGTTTATGAAAAAAATCCTATTATTAATTTTAGTACTTAGTTTTTGTATTGGTAACCTTCATGCTCAAAATCAAACACCCGTTATGAAATGGTTTAATGAACCCGGTAAATGGACTGGTAATGCAAAGAAATTAGATGTAACTGTTGATCCTGCTACCGATTACTGGCGGGTAACCCATTACGGGTTTATTCGCGATAATGGTCCGTTTTATTTCCAGGAACAGGAAGGCGACTTTGAAGCAAGTGTAAAGATTTCCGGACATTATCAGGAACTATTCCATCAGGCTGGATTAATGGTCCGGATTGATAATAAGAACTGGATCAAAACAGGGATTGAATATGTGGATGGAGTGCAGAATGTAAGTGCAGTAGTAACCCGCGAAGTGTCTGACTGGTCTGTGGTGCCCCGTCATGATAGCCCTGAACATGTATGGCTGAAGTTATTGAGAAAAGGAGATTTCGTGGAAATCAAATACTCTTTTGATGGTGCAAAATATGATATGTTGCGACTGGCATACTTCCCGCCAAATGTAAAAGCGCAGATCGGAATAGTGGCTGCAGCGCCGGGAAAAAAGAGCTTCCCTGTTGTGTTTGAGAACTTTGAGGTGAAACCGGTTATAGCAGAGAAGAAGTAAATGAAGTCTGACAATCGGAATAAAAAGGGGTTGTATCATACTGCTGATAGAACCCCTTTTGCTTATATCACACAATAATTGATAACTTTCTCACCATCTCATCAGAGACAGAATCTGAATACATCCCAAAGGCACTCACGAGGATCCCTTTTATCGTATGATCATTGGAAGAGATGGCATATACAATGTTCTCATCGCCCGGATCTGTCATTCCTTCAAAACGGAATACTTTATCGATCTGGAATTGTTCAGGTGTTAGTTTCTTTTTTCCGTTTTCATAACAGAGGCAATCATTATCCAGATTAAAGTCGTGCTCATAACCCAATGCCATTAGCCAGTTAATAGATTCGGTTACTGTGTCAAAAGCTGGTTGTTCCATACAGGTATTTTATAAGTAAACAGGGGACCGGCAGTTCCTGAGAACATGCCTGGTCGCCCCCTATAAATGTTATTCAACAGTATGGAGTATTCAAAGGGTATGCCACTCATTTAATACATTGATAGTAAGTAATTTGCGTATAATTAACCTGAAAAATAAGTTACGATATACCGTAATTTTATGATGCTGTCACGCTCTGTCATTTATCCGTGTGGGAGGATGTGGAAATACGATATGTCGTAAGTTTTTACGAACTTGCAGCCATGACAACGAATACTGAAGCCAGCGCCCTCTGGGAAAGCCTGCAGGAAAGAGAGAAGGAGCAAGCTGTATTACTTTCATTCAGTAATGACCTTGCTGCTGCCCGTGATAAAGAGGATCTCTCAAGAATCATTCATCAACGATTAACAGAACTGTTTGTCTATGACGATTTCATCATTTGCACGGTAGATGAAGAACAGGGGCTTCATAAAACATTCTTTCATTTTTTCAGAGAAAAGCCCAAAGATTATGATTTCTACATGCAGGTAATCAGCGAAAGTTACCCGGTAGAGGATGGGTTCTATAATGTGGTGCTTCAGTCGGCGGAGGTTGTAAGATTTGATCTTGCCAAACTGTTAAAGGATAAAAAGGAACTCCCGCAATACATACAATATCAGTATAATAATGGGATCCGGGAAGTGATCGCAATCGCCTTACACAATCAGAAAGGGAAAGTAGGTACCTTTTTTCTGCTTCTGAAAAATCCGGATACCTTTACCACACAAGCACTCCGGCTGTTACAAGGGCTATCCTATCAGTTGGCTATTACTATTGCCAACATTATAGCCAATGAGAAAATAGAGAAACAGCTGCAAGAGATCAGTCACTATAAGCAACAGCTGGAAGAAGAAAATCTTTATTTGCAGGAAGAGAGAAATGTGGCTTATAACTTCTCCGAAATAGTAGGTTCAGGTACTGAAATGCAAAAGATTTTTCAACTGGTATCACAGGTGGCTGCGGCTGATTCAACTGTTTTGTTATTAGGCGAAACCGGCACAGGAAAAGAACTGATAGCACGCGCTATTCATATGGCATCTCCGCGTAAGAATAAACTGATGATCAAAGTAAATTGTGCTGCTTTACCCGCAAGCCTGATAGAAAGCGAGTTGTTCGGACATGAGAGAGGAAGCTTTACCGGCGCATCAGATCAGCGGATAGGTAAGTTTGAGCTGGCCAATAACAGTACGCTGTTCCTGGATGAAATAGGAGAGTTACCCCTCGAATTGCAGGTTAAACTATTGCGTGTTTTGCAGGAGAAAGAGATTGAACGTGTGGGTGGCAGAAAAAGCATTAAAGTAAATGTGCGGATCATTGCCGCTACCAACCGGAACCTTCAGAAAGAGGTAGATGCAGGTAAATTCAGGGCAGACTTATTCTACCGCCTGAATGTTTTCCCAATCACCCTGCCGCCATTGCGTAACCGTAAGGAAGATATTCCTGTGCTGACAGCCCACTTTATTGCGCGGTATTCGAGAAATGCAGGGAAAAAAATGATGACATTGTCTCCTAAAGTAATGGAGGAACTGGTTGCTTATTCATGGCCGGGCAATGTAAGGGAACTTGAACACCTTGTAGAAAGAAGCGTGTTGCTTACTAACGGAACTACTATAAAACAAATGTATCTGCCTTCCCGTACCCCAAAAGAGCCTGTAAATACACCGGAAGAATTTCAGATCCTGCCGCTGGATGAAATGGAAAGAACATATATCCTCAAAGTATTAAAAGTGTGTAACGGGAGAATTTCAGGGCCTCATGGGGCTGCAGTTAAACTAGGACTCCCACCTACCACCCTGATTTCAAAAATGCAGCGGCTGGGTATTAAAAAAGAACATTTTGTAGATAGAAACTAACTTCATTTATGATATTCATGGTCCAGTTGGATCCTGTACTCCGTATGTTTGGTAAGGAATTTCGCTACAAACGGACAATACACCATCACAGGTTTTCCATGAGCTTTTGCATAATCAAATGCTGCGATAGCTAATGTGCTGGCAACTCCTTTTCCTTCCATTGCTTTGGGTACAGTAGTATGCATTAATGCAATATCTTTTTTGTAGAAGCGGTATACAAGAAAGGCTTTCTCTCCATCCAGTTCTATTTCAAACTGTTGTGCTTTTTCATTATTAATAACCTCCATAAATTATAGTTTTATACATAACCTTGTTTGATTCCCAGTTTCTTCATTTTTGAATAAAGGGTAGTTGGAGGCAAATTTAATACTTCTGCGGCTCCTCCCGGTCCGAAAACTTTTCCATTACATGCTTTCAGCGCATGCAGGATATGCTCTCTTTCCACTTCTTCCATTGTCCTGATCCGGTTATCACTCCCCTGGTCCGCAGTTGTAATGACTGGTATTTCAACCATATTGATCACATTCCCGGTTGCCATCAGAACACTTCTTTCTACCAGGTGTTCTAATTCCCGGATATTACCAGGCCAGGAATACTGTTTTAACTGCTCCAATGCCCGTGGCGAGATATCTGTGAGGTTCTTTCCTGTACGCTGCGTATACTTTTTGAGAAAATAATATGCCAATTCTTCAATATCCTCTTTGCGTTTACGTAATGGAGGAATTTCCACTGGAAATATATTTAAACGATAATAGAGATCCAGGCGGAAACGACCTTCAGCTACTTCTTTTTCCAGGTTACGGTTAGTTGCGGCAATCACACGTACATCAATTTTCAGCGTTTCATTACCTCCCAGCCTTTCTATTTCTTTTTCCTGTAAAACCCTAAGTAGTTTTACCTGCGCATCCAGGGGTAGTTCACCTATTTCATCCAGGAAAAGTGTGCTGTTATTAGCCAGTTCAAACTTTCCTATCCTTCTGCTGTTTGCTCCGGTAAATGCTCCCTTTTCATGACCGAACAACTCGCTTTCTATTAATGCGGAGGGTAAGGCGGCGCAGTTGACCGTGATCATGGGCATTGAGCTATATGCTGAATTGTTGTGTATGGAATGTGCTATCTTTTCTTTACCTGTGCCACTTTCTCCCATTATTAATACTGAGGTGGATGACGGTGCAACAACCCTGATTTTTTCAAGTACATGTAACAGGATTTCACTACGGCCAATAATCTCTTCTGCATTTCCAATAGTGGTAGGCGTAACCGGTTCTTTGGTGATCTGTGCTGTTTCAACGGCATAACGGTAACGGGCAATGTCCAGCATAACCAGCAGGTCTCTTTCACGGAAAGGCTTTACCATAAAGCCATAGGGTTGCGTCTCTTTTACCGCTTCCAGTGTGCTTTGATCGGTATTGGCTGAGATATATAAGAAAGGCAGCTTCTTTTCATGGAGTTCCCATGCCAGATCAATGCCTGTAAGATCTCCTTTGAGGATGATATCCAGTAACACCCAGTCCGGATTTTTCAATTCGATAATTTTACGGGCCTGCTCCACAGAAGATGCCGTTCCGCAAACAATATATCCAGCTTTTGTGAGCATGATCCGGAGGTCATTGGCTACAATGAATTCATCTTCTACGATCAGTATTTTTTCTTTCATTAAAGAAAGGGTTGTTCTATCTTTCATACTGAAGCAACTGCTGATGTTTGTCAAAAGTGATTTTAATTTTCAATCCATTATCATTTTCTACCTCGAATGTTCCATCCAGCTGCTCGCTTAATCCCAGCATCAGACTCATGCCTAATGAGTCTGTATTACCCGGTTCAAAATGTTCGGGCAGCCCTATACCATTATCAGCAATAATTAACTCACAGGTATTCCCTGCCAGCTTTTGCAGCGATATTTCTACATCACCTTTCCTTTTTCCGGGAAACGCATATTTGATGGCATTACTGATGGCTTCATTCAGGATCAGTCCGAGTGGCACTGCCTGTGCTATATCCAGGTCTACTTTTTCTGTGTTCAGGTGAAACTGGATACTGGTATCGGTATGGAAACATTCCTGCATATAATTTACCAGTTCCCGGATGTACCAGGACATATCGATACTGGCCAGGTCGTCCGATTGATATAGTTTCTGATGGATGAGAGACATGGCATACATCCTGTACTGACTATTACGTATAGCCGCTAAACCATCTTCATTATCTAAATAAGCAGATTGTGTGTTCAGTAAACTGATCACGATCTGCAGATTGTTTTTTACTCTGTGATGAATTTCTTTCAGCAGCCATTCTTTTTCTCCCAGTAGCTTTTTGAGTAATTCATTCTGTTGATTGATCTCCTTTTGTTTTAACTCCAGATTCATATTGCTGCGTCTCTTACTCCGGTAGCTGTTATAGATCAGCCCTGAAAAAAGAGACAATATCACTATACCGCCGATAATAATATTTCTGATTGATTTTTCCCTTAACAAACTGTTATATTGTAACTGACTTCGCTGTGTTAACAACAGGATGTCTTTATCTTTCTTCTCTGTTTCAAACTGTAATTGCAGGCTGGAGAACAGCTTGCTCTTTTCAATATTAAAAATAGAATCTGACAAAGATTTATATAACAGATGATGTTGAATAGCTGAGAAATACCTGCCCTGAGCAGAGTCAACCCTGAACCAGTCCAGTTGATTTTCCGACCTGTTCTGGTTGTTGCCGATTAACTTACAGGTTTCATCAATTTCCTTCAGATATTTATAGGTCTGTTCATATTGTTTGGTATAAATCAGATACCTGATGATGCTACGGGAAAGATATATCTGGAAAACAGCATTATTACCAACCTGCTCATGAAACCGGACAATCTGATTATAATAGGGGAGTGCCTTGTTATATTCTTTCATATCCATATAGAGATTAAAGAAAAGATAGGGCACCCTCAGTCGTGTTTCCAGCATAGATGGCGGATACTTTTTAATCATATTCGTAAGCACTACCAGTGCCTCGTTATATTTACCCGCTCTTCGTAACCCTGCAACAATATTGGACGTGATCACCTGGTAAGAAGCCGTGTCCTTATGTCTGACAGCCACAGCCAGCCCCTTATTCCAGTACTCCATAGCCTCTTTGTCATTAAAGAGGTTATAATAGATAAGTGCCACGCGATTATAGGTGGTACCCATCTGGATGCTGGAATCATTCAACAGTTCGCCGGTTTTTACAGCCATTAATCCGTATTTTAAAGCGAGCGGATAATTCCCTTTCTGCATGTATACCATACCTATCAGGTTATACACTCCCTGAAGGTCTTTATAATTTGCACCATGATAAGCTACCAGCGATTGTTCCAGGTATAAGATAGCTGTATCTGCATTTCCTTTAAGCTGGTAAAAGTCGCCCAGTAACTGGAGCGTTGTTCCTTCCTCTTTTTTATTGCCGGTTTCTCTGAAAAGGGGTAAAGCCTTTTTATAATAACTGATCTTTTGTTCAAGGTCATTGCCTTCATTCCTGTAATACTGCCCGTATTCAATATAAATGGCCGCTGTTTGTTCCTTTAGGTGAAATCTCTCTGATGTTGTAAATGCCTCATTTAATATTTCCAACGCCTTTTTCCATTCCCCTTTCTCCCGGTAGATCTGGCTTTTCAGTAAAATCCCTTTTGTAATCCCTTTATTATACTTTAAATTAACACTCAGTTTCAGGGCAAGATCATTCAGTCTCAACGCACTATCAAGATCATTGGCAAGTTCTCCTTCTTTACTCAGGTAATAATGGCTGTATTTCTGCAATAACTCCACCCTTCCGGTATCATTCCTGTTGTGCTTCAGTTCTTTTAAGTATTGTGCATGTGTATTTGATACAAACATCAAAACCATTGCTGATAGCAGCAATGGTTTTGATAACATATTGAAGCAGGTATTCATATCATTCAGCTCTTTTGTGTGTACTGAAATAGCACACGATCATTGCCAGAGCTGGTAAAAGTAAGACACTTAAACCAAATCGTTGCGCAAACAATGCTCCCAGGAGGCAGCCTGCCAGGAAACCACCAATAGTCACAAATTGGTTCTTCAGGTTCTGAAAAGTAACAGCATCCTTTAGTTTGGCCCTGATTAATGTACCCAGATCCAGTGATGCCTGCGTAACGTTGCCTGTCATCATCGTGGTAGGACCATAGGTTGCTTTACTGAAAAGTTTCCCGAAGGCATTTTGTATCCCCATGGCAAATACCACCAGCATTGCTACCAGGTACACCGGCCATTCCTTTAAAGAAGTGCTGTATAATCCAAATGTGCAGGCCAGAATACCGGCAAGCAGGAGTATTGCGCCCTGCCAGAGTAACAGGATATGCTGATTGGACGATCTGATGGAGATCCATCCGCCCGTCATCACAGCAAGAATGAATACAGGAAAAGTAAACAGTTTTATCCATGCCTGAATATCCGAACCTTTTACCATCTGGTAGGCGAACACAATAAAGTTACCCGTAACATGGGCAGAGAATATTGTATCGGCTGCAACGAAGGTGACGGTATCACAATATCCTGCAACAGCTGTAAGCAACAGGGTAACGTACCATATGTTTTTGGGCTGTTCCATAACTTATTATTCTAAATGAGCTCTGAGCATCCATGCCATTTTTTCATGGGTTTCCATTAAACCGGTAATGTAATCGCTGGTACCTGCATCGTGAAGTGCCGATACATAGTTGTTGATATTTTCACGCAGGTGAATCAGGATACTTTCATGGTCTGCCAGTAATTCCTTTATAAAGCCTAAGCTGGTGTTCTTTTCCCGGGTCTGCTCAGTGAGATGGGTAAGCTCCAGATATTCTTTTAAAGATGCAGGTGCATAATGCCCCAGACTTCTGATCCTTTCAGCTACTTCATCTACGATTTCTTCCAACTGGCCATATTGTTCTTCAAAGAATTTATGTTTGCTGAGAAAATCCGGCCCTACTACATTCCAGTGTGCTTTACGTGTTTTTGTATACAGCACAAACTCGTCTGCAAGGATCTTACTGAGTGAGAGTGCAACTGCTGCCAGGTACTCCTGTTTAATACCAATTTTTGCTTCCATTGTTATTGTGTTTTATTGATTAAAGAAAGATTGTAAAAGATAATGATCCACAGAAAAAGTGCCTGCTCCTGTTACAAGCAGGAAGAGGAACGACAGTGTATACATATAAGGTACATCCCTTACCTCTGCAGAGTCTTTTCGGTGTACCACAAAATAACCGATGGCGGTTACTCCTATAACGGGTAAAAGAATTAGCCTTGTGCATACACCCAGCATCAGGAGAAATGGTACTACAGTATCTGAGAAAGTGGCGACAATACCATTCAGTTTGTCCGGTAGATGAAGGGGATTAGGTACATGTTCCCGCTGCCCGTTTTCTACTCTGAATTTTTTCAAACCATGTACCCTGAACAATTCGAATCCTAATAAAACTCTGTAAATGAGTATCGCCAGATTATTAAGATCACTTCCAACATCGGAATACAACAAGTGTTTTATTATTTCTATCATTTTGTAAGAATTAAAATGCAAAACAAGAGCAACCCAGGGCTCCCCAGAAAGCTGTAAAGTTGTTGACCGGAATATTACTGAACCTGGCGGTATCATGCTGATGCCCATGTACATCACAGCTACCAGCACAACAATGTACCGGCGCGGCTGGTTGTGCCAGCCTTCCCGGCGGTTGTGCATACCCGTTATAAATATGGGTGGGCGACCAGTCAGGCAAAATAGGTAGCGGTGCCGGTGAGAATGATGAGAACTCATCCCTTGCATATACGATCCTGCCATCCACAATTGTAAGTACAGCCTCTATATTTTTGATCTCTTCATCTTTTACTGTGAAATAGTCCTGATCCAATACAGCGAGATCTGCGAACATGCCCACTTCAATAGCACCTTTTTTATCCTGCTCGTTGGAGAACCAGGCACTGCCTCTTGTATATAATTCGAGTGCCGTTTCCCGGCCAATGCGGGTCTTTTCGCCGTATAACTGTAACCCACCTACTGTTTTGCCAACTGTAAGCCAGTATATGGATACCCAGGGGTTGTAACTGCTTACCCGTGTAGCGTCTGAACCGGCTCCCACAGGTACGCCCATTTCAAGCATCCGTTTTACCGGCGGAGTATGCTGTGCGACTTCCGCACCATAACGGTTAGTGAAATACTCTCCCTGGTAAGCCATCCTGCTTTGTATGGCAATACCTCCACCCAGTGCTTTCACTCTTTCAATATTCCGTTCATCAATGGTTTCTGCATGGTCAAATATCCAGTGTAATCCATCAAAAGGAATATCCCTGTTTACTTTCTCAAAAACATTCAGGAAACGGGAAATACTTTCATTATAAGTGGCATGAATCCGGAAAGGCCAGCGTTTCTCTGCGAGTAACCGTACTACCTTTTCGAGATCTGCTTCCATGTTCTCAGGTAAGTCCGGGCGTGGCTCTAAAAAGTCCTCAAAATCCGCTGCCGAGAATACCAGCATTTCACCTGCACCGTTATGACGATACATATCATCTCCCTGGTGCAACTTTACTGTTTTTGTCCAGTTGTCGAAATCCTCAAACTCCAGCTTGGGCCGTTGTGTAAAAAGATTATAAGCAATACGTACTGTTAACTGCTTTTTCTCATTTAACTCATTTGCGACTTTGTAATCATCAGGAAAATTCTGAAATCCTCCGCCGGCATCTATTACACTGGTGATACCAAAACGATTCAGTTCTGTCATGAAATGACGGGTAGAGTTCAGCTGATGTTCATAAGAAAGTTTAGGCCCTTTTGCCAGTGTGGAATAAAGAACCAAAGCATTTGGTGTTGCAATAATAAGGCCAGTAGGTTCTCCGTTTGAATCCTTCTGAATCTGTCCGCCATGAGGGGCAGGGGTGTCTCTGGTATATCCTACAGCTTTCAGTGCGGCCCTGTTGAGTAAGGCGCGGTCGTATAAATGCAGGATAAATACGGGGGTGTCCGGAGCTATCGCATTAATCTCATCGAGAGTAGGCATCCGCTTTTCGGCAAACTGGAATTCGGACCAGCCTCCGACTACACGCACCCATTGCGGGGAAGGGGTTCTATATACCTGTTCTTTAAGCATGCGTAAAGCATCTGCAAGTGAAGGTACTCCATCCCAGCGGAGTTCAAGGTTGTAATTGAGTCCTCCACGAATCAGGTGCGTATGTGAATCGTTGATGCCTGGAATCACTCGTTTTTTCTGCAGGTCTATTTTCTTTGTTCCTTCTGATACGAGATGCATAATGGTTGTATCATCACCTACGGCAATGAACTTACCATCTTTTATAGCGACGGCCGTAGCTCCTTCTTTCGTATGGATCCTTCCGTTATATAGAACGATATCTGCTTTCATTATTCACTAATTGTTAAAAGTTGCAATCGCTTCTTTGATACCTTCACCAGCTACTGTGTAAAAAGCAGGTCCCGCCAATAGTGTTACTTTAGTCAGCGGTTTGTATAAAGACATTTTCTTTTCTTTGAGATAAGCTTCTGTGCGGTAAGCTTCGAATGTACCTTTCACTACATTACCGGTAACAAGCGCAGTAGGAGAGTCGATTCCGGCATCTTTCAGATCACTTGCAAAAGCATAACTACTTACGCCTAAACGTAATGCTTCACGCACCGCAACACTGGCAATGCCTGTCATAAGGTCCGGAGTGAACTTGTTCCTGTCACCCAATCCTATCAGCAGTAATTTTTTTGCAGCAATAGTGCCAGGAGGAGGAGTGATCAGTAATGTTTCGAAAGCATGTCCGGCAAACTTTCCGCTTTTCCTGATATCAGTAATGATACCTTTCAGATCATGATCCAGGTGTACCATCCCATTCACAGCTGCTGGTAAGGCTGGTGGTGAATTAAAAATATCACCTTCGGTATATTCAAATACGCAGGCCACCTGCAAAGGAGTCACTTCTGTTGACGGGCCCTGTACCATTCCTTCAATAGCAACGCCATCAATCTTTCCCCATATAGTGGATGTGCCTATAGCTGTCTGCTGCTGGGCAAATGCGGCTAAACCATTGAACATGAAAAAGGCTGCGATTAATCCGGAAATCTTCATTGTAATTAGTTTTATTATTGAATAACTAGAATTTAAATGCTATCCTGCTATTGATAAATAATCCATTTTTAGGATCAGGTATTACATCGTGAGCGAAACTGCCTGTATTGAAATATTGTATACCCGTATTCATGCTGATGAACTTACTCAGACTGTACACCGCACTTGCCAGGTAAGCAGTTCCTATATAGCGTTTGCCCGAAGCTGCACCTGCCATATTAAATGTGCCGCTGGGCCTGTAAATACCATCCTGAAGGGAATATCGCCAGTTAAAGACTACATCCATCTGGAGTGTAAGGTTCTTTAGTAAGGCGAGTGTACCATAAGGATGGATATCGATAAGATTTACTGGTCCTACCTGTGGGTCAAAGCCAAAATATCCTCCTTTGGGATACAGCGGATTAAATGTTTGAAGGTTACCATCACCGGCACGTTTATCTCCGGATATATAATCATTACGGAGATTAATGGTTGGTTTGAATTTTACTGTTTCAAAAGAGTAACCTATATCAATGGAACCTGTCCATGCGCTGATATTGCCATTCCCGAATTTGCCAAACTGCCAGGCGGCTTCCAGGTTATAAATGAAACCTCCTCCGTATTTCCATAAGCGGGTACCAATTGTATGTCTTACTTCATTAGCTGTGCCTTCTTCAAAAGTGGATGCTTCCCTATGGATTCCCAGGTAATAGAAATCCATATTGCCAGAGCGGGGGATGATGAGTTTTGAATACACTCCCCAGAGGTTGGCCTGCCTGGTGCTTTTATTATCAAACACGCCAGTATAGGTAGTATCAGCCATCATCACAAAACCATCTACCGACAAATTTGATGATGCATACATCACTTTACCACCGGTAAAATACAGTCGTGCATTCGGACCTTCTCTCACAGAGATCAGTCTGCCGGAACCGTAATCAATTTCCTGTCGGCCGGCACGGAAGGTGAGTGACTTATCCTGGTGTTTCCAGGCTACAACATCAACGAACAGGTTCTGTACATTTAACTGATCTTCATCAATAGGTCTGGGCCCGTTTTTTCTTCCTCCTTCCAGTGCACTTCTCAGCTGACTGAAAATCCTCACGTTACTGCCTATATGCAGATCTGCATGCAGGTCGTATCGCTGTAACAGAAAGTTATTATGACCAGTATTCATTTTCCCCCAGTCTTCATTGTTGAAGGCTGCATATTCAAACCGTGCTTCACCTCCGAATGACAGGTAGATCTTTTTATCTCCTGAAAGCGGAATGAACTTGATATGATCATAAAAATTCTTTGAAGAATCTTTAAGGATGGAATAGTTTTCATCATAACGCATCAGTTTAAAAGATTGGGCATAAGTACTGATAGTCGTCAGGCAAATACAGATGACAATAAAGGCAGGGAAAATCTGCCGCAATGATGGTATGATGTGTTTTGATTGCACGTTTAACCCGGATTATGGCGGTATTTTAAGCCCTGCCTTTTACGATTTAGATTTAGATGCTGATTTAGTGTTTGAGCATAGTATGGGAATACTGGATCCCGATGCCATAAGCACCTCCATATTTTTTCATCAGGTTGGTTACGGCCACATAAGTTTCCTGTCTCGCCCAATCCCTTTGCAGCTCGAGGAGGTACTGTATTGAGGTTATAGGTTTCACACCTGAATGTACCATTCGCTGAACAGCACGTTCATGCGCTTCCGTGCTTACATCTCCACAGGCATCGGTAATAACATATACATCATATCCTTCCGCAAGGGCAGACAATGCCGGGCCTACGATACATACTCCTGTCCATAAACCAGCCAATACCAGTTTCTTTTTTTTGGTACCTGTGATGGCTTTATAAGCTGCCTCATCCTCCCAGGTATTCATACTGGTACGGTCTATGTAACCAGACGTGGCCTGTGGATAAAACTCTTCTATCTCAGGAAATACAGGGCCGGAAAATGACTGCTCAGCTACTGTAGTAACGATAGTCGCTACATTGAAAATTTTAGAAGCCCCTGAAATGATGGCGGTGTTGGTACGGAGTTCACTAAGGGCAATGCTTTTTGTAGCAAATCCCATCTGTCCTTCAAAATCAATTAATACTAAGGCATGGTTGTCTGGCGACAGCAAATCTGGTGATGGTTTCATAAAGACTATTTTGGGCCTCAATAGTCAATAAGGATGCCATCGCTATAAGATGTTGATTTATATGTATTTATGTTGTTTTTGAAGAATTGCAAATTAACGATATATCGTTAATTTGCGAACGCCCTTCGAAATATGGTTAATCTTTTACTTTCAGGAAAGACAAAATTAGTTTGTTACATTTTTGGATAAAAAATAAAAAATGAGTTATTTTGTAACAGTTTAACGATAACCCTTAATCAAACTTA
Source organism: Chitinophaga sp. CF118 (assembly GCF_900112615.1). Taxonomy (GTDB): domain Bacteria; phylum Bacteroidota; class Bacteroidia; order Chitinophagales; family Chitinophagaceae; genus Chitinophaga. The sequence continues at coordinate 87,963 of NZ_FOMK01000003.1, forward strand.
CAGATATGACAACAGGTGCTATTTTAAAAGCATTTCGTGAAAGGAATAATCTTTCACAGGAAGATGTTGCTTCTTTTTTAAGCGTTAAAAGAGAAGTATTAAGTTATTATGAAAATGATAGCCGGGAGGCTCCTTTAGATGTGTTAGAGAAACTCGCAGATCTATATGGTGCGGATCTTACCGATTTTTTTGAAACTGAATATAATCAAGTCAAAGCTAATATAGCCTTTGCTTTTAGAGCTAACGGCATTGAAAAATCTGATTTGAGTGAAATAGCCCAATTTAGAAAAGTGGTAAAGAATTACTTTAAAATTTTAGAACTGGAACGTAATAATGGTTAATAATTATCACTTACGAAGTGGAGCTTCCCGGTTTAGAATAGAGCATGGTATTGGTTCCAGTGAACCCATTCGCATAAAGAGCTGGCTTCCTAAGCTGGGAGTAGTTGTTATGTTCAGGCCGTTAAGTAACAATTTCTCAGGGATGGCTGTAAAACAGGGGGAACATAAGTTTATCCTTGTTAATTCTTCCCATCGTCTCAGTAAACAGCATTTTACTATTGCACATGAACTGTATCATCTTTTCATTCAGGAAGAATTTGTTGCGGAAATAAGTCATGCGGGTAGGTTTGACAGGAAAGATAAAGTTGAATATGAGGCTGATTGGTTTGCCGCTTATTTACTGATGCCGGAAGAGGGAATACTTTCTCTTATCCCGAAAGAGGAATTATCCAGAAATAAGATCCGCTTGGAAACTATAGTGAAAATAGAGCAATATTTTGCCTGTAGCAGAACGGCTTTATTATTACGTCTTGATGGGATGGACCTGATTGAATATAGTAAATATCAGCAATTCATTATTAATGTTGCCTCCAGTGCTCAAATGCTTGGTTATGATGATCTGCTTTACAAAGCAGGTAATAATAATGTTGTAATTGGTGATTATGGACCAAGAGCTAAAAAATTATTTGATAAAGGAGTCATTTCTGAATCCCACTTCATCAATCTGATGAGTGATATCGGTGTGGATATTACCAAAATAATTAACACCGATGAGCAGGAATAATGATGAACCTAAAATATTATTAGATTCAGATGTTATTCGTCACTTCATTAACGGTAACCAGCTCCTTATACTCTCAAGGATTTTTCCGAACCGTTTTGTGATGCTGGATAAAGTAAAGAATGAACTCTGCAGAAGCAGAGGTATCGTTCTTCAAGTGAATAATTTTCTCTCAATGACCAAGGTTCCGGTTATTCCCTTCCCAACAGATAGGATAATCATGCAGGAATATGCATTACTTACAAGGCAATTTGGCGAAGGAGAAAGTGCTTGTATGTCTGTAGCCCGGCATCAAAAGCAATTTATTGCCAGCAGTAATTTAAAAGATATAAGTGCATATTGCCGGACTCATGGTATTATGTATCTGACCACAATGGATATTTTGCTGGAAGCCTTTAAGAAAAATATCTTAACCCAGGAAGAATGTGATGCATTTATTCATGATGTAAAATCAAATGGTAGTAAACTTCCCTGTAATACTTTGGATGAATTTATAGCCTCACAAAGTAATACTAACCTGGTGTTATCCCATGTTGCCCAATAAGATAATTATTTATATTCCGGCATAATTCTTACTATTACAATTGATAAAACTGATCATATGCCCGAATTACCAGATCTGGAAGTTTTTAGTAGTAATCTGGATAAGAAGTTAGCCAGAAAAACGATAGATCATATTTCGATTACCAATACAAAAAATATAATAGCGAACGCTGCTACTTTCAAAAAATCATTCGAACAGCAAAAGTTATATAAAGTATACCGGGAAGGGAAGGAGCTGCGGTTTGAATTTAAGAATGGACATATTCTGGGAATGCATTTAATGCTACACGGTAAATTATTTTTATTCAAGGATGATAACGAGGAAAAGCATACTCTTGCCGAGTTACATTTTACGGATGGTACCGGACTGGCATTAACAGATTTTCAGAAGATAGCTGCTTTGACCGTGAACCCGGCAAAGAGTGAAGCCCCGGATGCGATGTCTGATGACCTGAACGCAGCGTATCTGGATGAAAAGTTGTCTGCTACCCGTGCTACTATTAAAAATGTGTTGCTGGATCAACATATTATCAGAGGTATAGGAAATGCTTACGCAGATGAGATTCTGTGGGATGCCCGTATCTCACCATTTTCTATCAGTAATAAGATTCCAATAGCAAAAACCAAGAAACTGGCCAGATCCATTTACTCAGTATTATCTGATGCCATAGTAAAGATTCAGAAGAAGAACCCTGATATTATAGCCGGTGAAATAAGAGATTTTATGCTGATTCATAATTCTGCACTGGAAAAAAGCCCCACAGGTGCGGAGATTAAGAAACACACAGCAGGTGGTAGAAACACTTATTTTACAGACGAGCAGGAGTTGTTTGAATAGATTATAGGAATGATGGGTATCCTGCCTGAATAAATTAATTTAAGAATGGTTGATGGATGGCCATCTGTTCAAAAGAAAAGAGGATGTATCGAAGTGTGATACATCCTCTTTATACGGGTTACCTGAGGGAGACAATGTCGTCTCATTTAGCAATCATCAGGTCATTTGTTTATTCTCGATTCATCCACTTAATGTTTATTGCGCAACAATGCTGGTCAGTTTATCCTTCAGATTATTACCCTTCAGATTGCGGGCAACAATATGTCCTGAAGCATCTATCAGCACGTTCTGCGGTACAGCCCTTACATCGTAAAGTTCTGCTACTTCGTTTTTCATGTATTTCAGATCACTTAACTGTAACCAGCCCAGTCCGTCCTGCTGAATCGCTTCTATCCAGCTATCTTTACGGTCTTCCAGTCCAACACCTATTACTGTTAAGTTCTTTCCTTTAAATTGTTTCAGCATTTCCTTTATTTCCAGGTTCTCTGCTCTTGAAGGAGCAGACCAGCTGGCCCAGAAAATGAGTAACACGTTTTTACCTTTGAAAGATGATAATGAAACTTTACTTCCTTCACTGTCTTTCTGTGTAAAATCAGGCGCCTGTGTACCAATGGCCGTTTGTTTTGACTCATTGATTCTTTTCAGGAAGGCCTTACCTTTTGCACTTTTTTGTGCAGTAACGCTCAATTGGGAGAACATAGGTTCTATTTCCTGATAATCAATGAAGTGACCGGCATACTCTTCCAGGACATCAAGACTGATATACATTTCGCGGTATTGCGCCACGAAATCCTTCATTAATTCTCTCCTTTCTTCCATTGTTGTACGGAAGCGCTCCATATACAGTCTTCTGTTGGTAGAGTCTTTTTTTGCCGTACCCTGAGTAGCTTCAAGTGTGAGTGCGTCGAGCTTCTTTTCTATACCAGCCATGTATTTCTGGTAGATCAGGTAGTCGTCTTGTGATTTAGAACCACTTGACTCAAAATTGGAAATGTTCTCATCGGATGTAATCCAGATAATAGCGCCCGGTTCAACATATATACGGGCGATATTTTCACCATCGAAATACTTTTTAGTATCTCCGTCCTTGCTTACTGATAATAAAGCAACTACGGGATATGGAGTTTCGTGTGTCATTTCAAAAGTACCATGATTAAGATATGCGGAGTCAAATACAGACTTCCCGTCATAACTGTAACCGATGTAAACTTTTGCGTCATGTAGATTGCCTAATTTTCCTTTGATAGTAAAACTGGTCTGTGCTAAAGCAGACAGAGACAGAAAACATACCGTAAGAGCCGTTAAACTTCTTTTAATCATTCTATTTACCTTTAATAATATAGTATATAGTACTGCATTATATACAGTGCAACATACTGTCTGCGAAGAATTGATTTGTAACAGACCGCTGTTACCATCTCAAAAAACATCGCTCACTGTTCTTTGGAATAACCCTTTGCATATAAGACAACTTTTAATACCCGATATGCGTACAAGCTTTAAAAAAAAATATAACATATAGGTTAGGGCTCCTGATTACTCATAGATATTAAGGATATCAGAAATGTGGTAATTTCTCCATCTGGGGCTGGTTATGGACGGAAAATCTTAAAAAAAATACTCAATCGGGTAATAGAACTAAGTAATTGAAAATCAGTCTAAAAAAATTTCATATACCCCTGAAAGTTAAAATGCGCTACTATATTTATGCTTATAAGGAAAAAATTTTGTGGAAATATTTAAATAAATGTTAAATTGTATGGAGATGACCTATTATTAAAATACAATTACATTCCATGAAGAAACTATCACTATCCCTATTCATGATTGCGATCGCAAGTGTACTTCTTTCATTTACGACGCCGCAAAAAAAAGTTGCTATACCAACTGTTACCGAAATCGGTTATCAAAAAGATGGAATGTATTACTATACTTTTTATGCAGATCTGTCTAAAGCATCTCCAAATCCAATCACCTACATGCAGATTCAAAAGGTAAGTAACGGTAAAGTACTTACACTCGATGATTTCTCTGGTACTGTTCTTTTGGGGCAATTTCAAAAATTCACTATCAACAAGAAAATGACCGTTTCATTTTATGATGGCGATAAATTAATCACCAAAGATCTGACCGGCTTAATCGAAGGTGCTATTTTACCCTGAGCTTGTTTATGTGTCACTTTATCCGAAATGTAATTTTCCATGCTGGAATTGCATCTCAGAATTTCAAACTGACCAATATTCTGAAAGACGAAATTTAAAAATAAAAAGAGCCTGTATCACGTGCGATACAGGCTCTTTTATTTTCTCTGATGGGAGATATGCAGTGTTTAAGCAATTCTCAAACCCTTCATTTATTTTTGATGATTAGAATGCAGTCGCTACTGCAGCAGCTTTCATCTGCTCCATATCCTTTTTAAGTGCATCTATTTTCACCTCTGCCAGGTTATAGGCATCCTGTCCCAGGATCAGATGTAGTGGCTGATCTGGTTCTGAAGCTATTTTGATCAGTAAAGCGGAAGCTTTCTCAGGATCTCCGGCCTGGTTGCCTGAAATTTCATTCTGATGTGCCGCTAACGATATTTTAGCTTCGTGATAAGCATCGACCTGTTTCGCTGGCAATGCGAGCGACTCGCTGGATAAAAATTCAGTGCGGAAATAACCCGGATATACCACTGTTGCGGAAATACCATACTCTTTTCCTTCTGCAGCGAGGGCTTCAGTAAAACCCACGACAGCAAATTTAGTAGCACAGTAACTACCCCAGCCCGGGAAGTTACCAAACAACCCACCTATAGAAGAGATGTTAAAGATTCTGCCGGAACGCTGCTCACGAAGAAAAGGCATTACCTGGCGGATCACATTCAGAGAACCAAATACATTGATGTCAAAATTTCTGCGGACTTCCGCATCGCTGAGTTCTTCAAGTGTACCAAACTGTCCGTATCCTGCATTATTTACAATCACGTCAATAGTGCCAAATTTTTTCAGCGTGTCTGTTATCCCTTTCTGAACGCTATTTTCATCAGTTAAAGTAACTTCCAGGGGAAGGAAATTATCACTGGTGCCAACGGCTTTGATCAGTGCATCAGCTGTTCTTGATGTGGCAGCTACTTTATATCCTTCTGTTAAAAGTCTTTTTGTGAGTGTGAGTCCCAGGCCCTTGGAGGCGCCGGTAACGAACCATACTTTGTTGCTCATAATGTTCTGTTTATTATGATACAAAGGTAGCTGGGAGACAAACCCTGATTGTTATATGATTCAAACAGATAATTGCGAAAATCAAACAATTATAATTAACGACGAACTCCAAAAGAAATCTGTCATTTAGACTATTAATAATAATGAGGGCTCTGGAAATTGATTAAATGACTACATCTCTCTACCTGGGAACTTACATTAACGGAGGTCGCAAACGAGGTAAGTCGTTGAAAAGAATTTCCAAACCACAATGAAGTCTATACATCCGGCTTAAATCATTCTGTTAATTATGGAACTGGTATTCACAAAGGAGGAAATAAATCTATATATCCGGGCTCAAATCATTTAGTTAACATGAACCTGAATTCATAAACAAAGATATAAATCCTTGTATCAGACTTAAATTATTATGCCAATCTATTTATTTAACTTATTGATTTATATAAATTTGTATATCTTATTGAGAGAAAGAGTTCTGATAAGATTCTTACACAAAAAGACCTTATATAATTGCAGTTCTGAACGACTTAGGCGTTATCTGTGTATTCTTTTTGAAGAAGTTAATGAAATGAGATAGTTCCTCAAAGCCCAGGCACCAGGCGATTTCTGAAATGTTCCAGTCGGTATGTTTCAGCAGCATCCTTGCTTCCTGCACTACTCTATCCGCTATCAGATGAGAGGTGGTTTTGCCGGTGATCTCTTTCAGTGCTCTGTTCAGGTGGTTCACGTGTACAGATAATTGGTTGGCATATTCTGTAGGAGAACGAAACTTGATCTGCTGCACAGTAGATTCTATCGGGAATTGTCTTTCCAGCAGTTCCATGAATAAGGACGATACCCTGGTAGAAGCATTGGAACCTGTATATAAAGTAGAAGTGGCAGGTTGCATCTTCATCGCATTGTGTATCAATTCAAATACAAGATTCCTTAATACATCATATTTAAAGGTATAGTCTGAATTTATTTCTTCAAACATCTTGCTGAACACTGCTTTTACCTGGATACTTTGTTCTTCTGATAGCTCTAAGATTGGGTTACCGCCGGGCTTAAATATAGGATAGTCTTTTATATTGCCAAACTGGTTAAAGAATGCTTCTGTAAAGATGCAGAAGGCTCCTGATTGCTGTTCATCCATTGATTCCCAGCCATATGGGATATGCGGATTAGCAAACAGTAATGCCTGTTCTTTGATTTCCACCATCTTATCCGCATAATGGATCTTGTTTTTCCCTATAATCAGGCTGATCTTATAATAGTCCTTACGATTATATGGAAGTGGTTTGGCACAGAGCCCAACAAAGTCTTCCATGTTAAACACATTGAAATGCCCGATCTCCTTTTGCAGATTGTCTGGCATCCAGTTTAGTTTGGATTTGTAGAAATCCTCAATACTTTGTGGCTTCTCCATTTTACAAAACTACAAAAATCAAACAACTGTGCAAAATATCTGAAACTGCGTTAAGCACCAATTTCAAATTATATAAGTCTCCGGTAGTTTTGTGATTTCCTCAATTTTCATGTGGTCTTAGTAAGTTTAGCCTTTATAGCTAAGAGGTAACCTCTGCGATGTTATATCAACACAATAATATGATAGACAAACAGTTTTTTTATCGTAATTTCTTATCTTCGATAAAGTATAATTTGATAATTCTTTATCATGGCTAGAAGCACCAAAATAAGTATTCGTAAAATCATTACAGCTGGCATTGTTGGTCTAGCGGGGGGAGTTATTACTATTGCATCAGTTGTTCCTGGAGCGGCTGCGATGGTATTAGGTAGTTTGTTGGGCGCGGGTGTAACAAGCATAGCCGAATATCAACGAGAAATAAAGGCAAATTCTACAGAAGCCACCAAAAACTTTTAATTCCACAATTTACATTTAACCTCAATTACCTTCTACCTTGAAGAATGAAAGCTTCTTTCAATCCCATTGGATTATAACAATAGCAGGGTTTGTTACCATGGGATATATAATAACTTCTATATACAAGAAGAAATTATCTCGTGATTCTTTGGTTAATGTAGTAACTACATTTCTATCTGCCGCCTCTATCTTAGGTGGAATAAAACTCATGTATGTGACTATCCTGAACAAATTAAATAATAATCCAATAAACCTTGAAGATTCTGAGGTGGTTTTGCAGTCTCATGGATGGCTACATGGGAAGTAATAAAGAAATTTAAGGAATAAATATTTATGCGGAAGTAGCCATATTTGCTATATCTTCTAATTTCATTACAGTTTTAGTAAGTTTAGCTTCCATAGCTGGTGTGATTAATGAATTCTGATGAAGTTGTAATATTCAAAATAGAGGGCTATTGCATAGCAATGGATGTCTATTTCCCTTTAACAGTTGGCTTGCCTTTGCAATTAGTGTAACCCTAAAGTAGTTGTAAAAAAATGGAAGCAGATAAAAACCCTGATTATTGTAATTTGCGGCCTCTTCTAAATAGATTCTGTTATGTCGGTAGCAATGGATATCATTCGTGCTTTGGATCCTGGAGGCCTGGAGCGGTTTAAAATAAATCTGGATAACCCTGTAGTTCCGGAAAAAATCGGGGAGGTATGGACCGTTAAAGTAGTACCCTATGAAAAAACGGAGGTCAGCAGGAAAGAGTTTAATAAGCTGTTCGACAACAATAAAGCATCTAAATCCTGGGTAGTGGAGAGTAAGCCGGAAGCAATTGTGGTATTACAAGAAGTATATCAGCAGTTTCAGGATAAGCTCACCACTCCATTTGATGAGAAACAATTGAATATTGAAGACTTGCCTGATGTGGGAAGATATGCTATCCTGATCCATATCAGGGATGTATTTGAGTAGGTTTATTTTAGCTTCAGTAAAAGTTATCGGCTATTCAATATTCCCATTACAATTTTCCTCATATTATAGATTACTACTTTACGACAGAAACTGTCGTGAAAAGTTTATTGCGACAATTTATAGGAATAATTGTCGCGTAATCTCATAAACGAATGATGATATCCATACAATCCGGATCATGATAAGTCCAGAGATTCGCTTTATTCGCGGATGATATATACCAGAGATTCGATCATCCTACGTTCATCCTACGTTATTAACGTAGGATGAACGTAGGATGATCGAATCTCTGGTCCATTTATATCGGAAATAAAACGAAGTAAATTAAAAGCTACAGAGGAGTAGTTACCTATTTTGTAAAAGGATCTGCATATTTAGGATCTGTTGCAAGAGAATGATCCGTTAATGTTTTCAGGAAAGCGAAAATATCCTTTTTTTGCTGATCGGTGAAATGAATTCCCCCGGTTCTCAACCCTCTCAATTGTATGCCGATATTAGGATTTTGTTTGATCCCTGACGAATAATGTTCAATTGCATCTTCGAGGGTGGCAAAACGTCCATCATGCATATATGGCGCGGTTAATTCCACATTCCTTAAGCTGGGGATTTTAAAAGTTCCCATGTCCTTCGCCTGCTGGGTAATTTCTCCGATGCCCTTGTCTGTATAAACGGCTTCCAGTCCGTTATTAGAACCAAAACCTGTATTTATTCCGGAATTTTCCACAACCAGGTAAGAAGCATTTAGTCCCACGCGTGAATTAGCAAGGTCGCTATGACATTCTGTACAGAAGTTTGCGCTGAGGATGCGTCTGCCTTCTTTTTCTTCATCAGTAAAATCAACAAAATTATTTGCTACTCCCTGATCATATCGTGAATTAAACGAAACAATACTACGAAGGAACTGGGACAATGCTTTCCCTATTTTGTCTGAAGTAATATCGGGTGTACCGAAAGCAGCTTTAAATAAGTCAGGATAATAAGCTGTAAGTGCCAGTTTTGATTCCAGTGCTGCAAGTGTAGGCATACCCATTTCAATATGGTCCAATATAGGCATCAGCGTTTGTGTTTCCAGGCTGGCGGCCCGCATATCCCAGAACATGGATTTGGCTTTGAAAAAACGGGTATTTACCACTGGCATGGAATTCCGTCTTGTTAATCCTCCTTCAAATCCTACAGACGATACTACTCCGTCTGTAAATGCTTTATCCTGATGATGACAAGAGGCACATGAAATTGTATTATTTGCAGATAATAATTTATCATAAAAAAGTACCCTTCCCAAAGTGGCTCCCTCATTAGTGATAGCATTCCCAGCAGGTGTATTGTCGATCCCGGGATTGTTTGTGATCAGTGTCTGCAAATAGGCAGGAATATTGATTCCGGTACTTACATAATCATACAAAGTAGCAGGCAGATTAGGTACAGGGCTGCTATTCACGGATATCGCTTCCGTTTGAAGTTTGGCATCAAAAGAATTCTTTTTACAGGATTGGGTATTGATAATAAAGATAGTTGCTGTTAGCAACAGGTATACATACCTCTGGTTCTTTTTCATAGGTAAACTTATTTATGCCATTACACTTGAAAAAGAGAATACCCTTATCCCAAATTAATTTTTTTTTATCGCATAAGGGTATTTTCTTTTTCAGTTGTATTATTGTGGAACTTAAAAAATGTAACCAGGCTTAAATTGGATTTACCACAGGATAAGTTGACTAATGTAACTGAGCAATACTTTCATACTTACTTTGAAGGGTTACATCGTTATGCTTTTATGATACTGAAAGATAATGATGATGCGAAGGATGCTGTGCAGACTGTTTTTTTGCGACTGTGGGAAAAAGGGATAATACTGGATGAACAGCAATCTGTAAAATCATACTTATACACATGCGTTTATAACCAGTGTCTTAACGTGAAAAGGCATCAGAAAATAAAAGATAAATATGTTACGGACAATAACATGCCGGTATATAGTCAGAGTAATGACTTGATAAGTAAAGAAACGAACCGGCAGATACTGGCACAGATAGATGAGCTGCCACCTCAATGCAAACTGATTTTTTCCAAGAGCAGATTCGAAGAGAAAAAATATACTGAAATAGCAGCAGAATTAGGGTTGTCTGTAAAAACAGTGGAGGTACAGATGGGCAAAGCATTGAAAATTTTACGGGAAAAGCTGGCAGAAATCATGATAACTATCATCATTTTACTTACATTATAAAGAAGCTGATGCGTACAATTTAAAAAAATGAGCAATCATAATCATCAACAGGTTGATTTTGAATTATTGGGGAAATATTTGTCTGGCGAAGCTACACCGGAAGAAGGTGTAGCACTGGACAATTGGATCCTTGATGCCCCGGAAAACAGAAAACTGTTTGACCAGGTTTCTGTTATATGGAACCAGGCTAAGCAGCAACAAGGACATCAGCTACCTGATAAAGAAAAACTCCTGCATGAGATCAAGGCCCATTTAGCAACAGCTAAAGTGTACCCAGTGAGAAAGCGCCTTTATCTGAGCAGTATTGCCGCAGTATTCCTGCTGCTGGCCGCTGCCGCTATCTACATTTTCTTCTTCAGAGAAAGGGAGCAGGTTATCCGTTATGTGAACAGAGCAACAGGGACAGGAATTTACAGAGATACATTATCCGATCATTCTCTCGTAGTACTGAATAGTAATTCTAATATAAAATACCCCGAGAATTTTAAGAGAACATTGCATTTAACAGGAGAAGCATGGTTTGATGTAACATCTGATCAGGAAAATCCGTTTATCGTAAGCGTTGGAGACATTTATATAAAAGTACTGGGCACCTCTTTTAATGTACACCAGCAACAGAAAACCATTGAAGTAGCAGTAAAAACCGGTGCTGTGATGATGTACCGGGACAATCAGCAAATTATCGTGAAGGCAGATGAACTGGGTATGTATAATGTAGAAAATCATCTGTTTAAATTGGATTCTTCGTTCAATGTAAATAGTATAGGATATGTTACCAGAATATTTAATTTTGAGAATGCTTCTTTAAAAGAAATCGTAGCACAACTTGAAAAAGCCTATGACATCACTGTAGTATTCGAAAACAAAAAGCTGGAAAACTGTACTATGAGTAGCCCTTTTGAGAACAAATCCATTAAATATATTTTTGAAGTTATTTCAATTACGTTGAATGTTGAATGCAGGATTGAGAACAATACAGTATATATCAGTGGTGAAGGATGTAATTAATAAAGTAGTTCCACCTGTTTTAATACTTATAATAGCCGGTATTTCTGCTTACGGACAAACAGGATCCCGCCTGCAACAGAAAATAGTAGTTCCTGCTGAAAATATCCGGTTCGATTCACTACTTCATCTGATCAGTAAACAATCAGGTGTGAAATTTTCCCTGAATACCCGGAAATTTCCACCATCTAAAATCATTCATGTAAAAAAAGGATCACAACCCGTAGCACAAGTGCTTGCAGATATAAAAGCAGGTACAGGTATTTATTATACGTTGTTAGATTCCCATATTATTTTCGCAGATAATCCACCTCATAAAAAAGAAGAAGTTATACTGCCAACTGTCCATCATCATAAAAAAATATTACCTGCAAAACCGGTAACTGTCGTGCCTTTGGAACTCCATTCTCTGGCAGGTATTTCCAGAAGTATTGACACTCCTTCCATACACATCCATGCTATTCATCCCGGCAAGTTATCACAAGTAATAAATAATCCCGTATCTGCAGAAAAGAGCAGAATTGAATTGCCACTTTTTGTAAAAGCAGGTGTTACGGCAGAAGAATTTTTTTACATGAATACTGGCATACAGGCTGGCCTTCCCTTTTTGTATGGAATAGCTTCTTATAATACCAACTTTAAATACTCCAACTTCAGGTATGGCTTAAGGACTTCTATTCGTTTAACAGATAGTTGGCGGTTGCACCTGATGGTCACTACCGGCAACAGCATCAAGCAAACATATGATTCCAGCAGAATGAACAGGCTTGTGAAAATGCGACTAAATAAAGCAGCTGTGCTGGCAGAAAGAAAGTTAGGCCGTCACTTTACAGTACAACTGGGACTTTCGTTCAACGATCTCCAAACAAAATATTACCGGAATGGTGTAGAAGCTCCTTTGAGTTTCCCCGAGCCAACAGCCGACAAAAGATTTAATTTCCTGAAACCTCCATATTCTATCTGGAGTAACTATTCTCCTTCCTCTTCAAGCTATAATAAATTATGGATAGGCATGCAGATAGGTCTGTTTTATAACATCCATTTTTTCAAAACGAGATATTGATGGCCTGAAAGTTGATGCGCTGTCATGGTATATTATAGTTAACCATGACAGCAGTAAAAGATTGCATACTTACTATTAATGGGGGTTCTTCCAGCATTAAATTCTCTTTGTATGAAGTGCAGGGGCCGCTGAAAAATGTGCTGATTGGAGAAATTGAACGGATAGGCATTGAAGGCACAAAACTAACCTGGAATAAAGAAGAAAGCATTGAAGTGGAAGCAAGCGATCACGCAGCTGCTGCAATGTTCCTCATTGAATGGTTGGAGAAACAACCCGGTTTTGCAGTCGTGAAGGCTATAGGACACAGAATAGTATACGGTATGAGGCATACCGGACCTCAAAAAATCACCCCGGCATTAATGAAAGAACTGAAGGGAAGCATTGCCTTAGACCCTGAACATATGCCGGGAGAGATCAAACTTATTGAAGTATTCACGGCACATAACCCGGACCTGCCACAGATTGCCTGTTTTGATACTTCTTTCCATGCAGATATGCCAAGAATGGCAAAGCTGTTGCCGCTTCCCCGTCGCTTTGATGTGGCAGGTATTCAGCGATACGGCTTTCATGGCCTCTCTTATGCTTACCTGCTGGAAGAGCTGGGTAAAGATGCCGGTGCCCGGACCATTCTGGCACATTTAGGTAATGGCGCTAGCCTTGCTGCAATAAAAGAGGGTAAAAGTATGGATACCTCTATGGGCTTTACTCCAACTTCAGGGTTGCCTATGAGTACCCGCACAGGTGACTTAGACCCAGGTGTGGCCTGGTATTTAATGCAGTCCGAAAAACTCAGCCCCGAACAGTTTAATCATCTTGTTAACCATGAATCCGGCTTACTGGGTATTTCCGGAATAAGTCCCGATATGAGGGAATTAATGAAGCAGGAGAAAGATAATCCCCATGCTGCGGAAGCTGTGGAATTTTTCTGTTACCAGACCCGTAAATGGATAGGTTCATTTGCCGCCGTCCTTGGCGGACTGGATACGCTTGTATTTGCAGGTGGGATAGGGGAAAACGTTCCTGAAGTCAGGGAACGTATCTGCACATCTCTTGGCTTCCTTGGAATCACATTGGATAAAGAAAAGAACCACCGGAATGAGCACATTATATCTTCAGATAACAGCAAGGTAAGCGTGTATGTTATTCCTACCAACGAAGAGTTAATGATAGCAAAAATAATATGTGAGGTATTGAATTTTTCAATTGAAACATAACATTTTTTTATGGAAACAAAAGACATCGCAGAAGTGGGTTATCAGTTATCCGCTGAAACATTCAGTAATATGGATGCTTACTGGCGGGCTGCTAATTATTTGTCCGTAGGCCAAATATACCTGATGGATAATCCCATGCTTAAAAAAGAATTGACACTGGAGCACGTCAAACCCAGGCTACTTGGCCATTGGGGAACTACGCCCGGTTTAAACTTCATTTATGTTCATCTGAACCGTATTATTAAACAGTATGATCTTAACATGATCTACGTGACCGGTCCCGGGCACGGTGGCCCGGGACTGGTGGCCAATACTTACCTGGAAGGGACCTATAGTGAGTTCTTCCCTAATATCACCCCTGATGTACTGGGAATGAAAAAGTTGTTCAAACAGTTCTCCTTTCCCGGAGGTATTCCCAGTCATGTGGCGCCGGAAACTCCAGGCTCCATTAATGAAGGTGGAGAACTGGGATATGCATTGCTGCACGCATATGGTGCGGTATTCGATAACCCTGATCTGATTGTGGCATGTGTAATAGGAGATGGGGAGGCAGAAACAGGCGCTCTGGCAGCCAGCTGGCATTCTAACAAATTCCTGAATCCGGTGCATGATGGTGCGGTATTGCCTATTCTTCACCTGAACGGTTATAAAATTGCAAATCCCACTATACTTGCCCGCATTCCCCGGGAAGAACTGGAACAACTTTTTTACGGATATGGCTATAAACCGTATTTCGTGGAAGGTACAGATCCTGCTGATGTTCACCGGCAGATGGCCTCCACATTGGATATGATCATCGCTGAAATCAGGCAGATCCAGGAAAGCGTCCGCAGTAATGGCTTTACAGAACGTCCGCAATGGCCAATGATTATTATGGTTACGCCTAAAGGATGGACTGGCCCTAAAGAAGTTGACGGACTCCCTGTAGAAGGTACCTGGCGTGCACATCAGGTGCCATTGGCTGAACTAAGGGAAAAACCCGGACATCTTAAAATGCTTGAAGAATGGATGAAAAGCTACCGGCCGGAAGAATTATTCAATGAGAACGGGGAGTTAATACCCGAACTGGCAGCGCTGGCTCCTAAAGATAAACGGCGTATGGGGGCTAATCCGCATGCTAATGGGGGATTGCTGCTACAAGACCTGACCATGCCCGATTTTAGTAAATATGCTGTAGATGTAACCAAACCAGGAAAGAATACAGCGGAGGCGACAGTTGTAATGGGGGCTTTTGTGAGAGATGTAATAAAACTGAATTGGAAAAAACGAAACTTCAGGGTATTCGGACCAGATGAAACTGCCTCCAACCGTCTTACTCATCTCTTCGATATCACTGACAAAACTTTTACCGCTGAGATCCTGGAAACAGATAATCATATCTCACCCGACGGACGTGTTATGGAAGTATTGAGTGAACACCTGTGTGAAGGGTGGCTTGAAGGATATCTGCTCACTGGCCGGCATGGGCTCTTCTCCTGTTACGAAGCATTTATACATATTGTGGATTCTATGTTTAACCAACATGCCAAATGGTTACAGGCGGCCAATAAAATTCCCTGGAGAAGCTCTGTGGCTTCTCTTAATTATCTGCTTACTTCACATGTATGGCGACAAGATCATAATGGGAACAGTCATCAGGATCCTGGTTTTCTTGATCATGTGGTGAATAAAACAGCCGACATTGTCCGTATTTATCTCCCACCGGATGCGAATACGTTACTTTCTGTTACAGATCATTGTTTGCGTAGCCGCAATTATATCAATGTGATTATAGCCGGTAAACAACCCGAATTACAATGGCTGGATATGGATGCGGCGATCAAACATTGTACCGCCGGACTGGGAATCTGGGAATGGGCCAGTAATGATGAAGGTACCGAGCCGGATGTAGTGATGGCTTGCGCGGGAGATGTGCCTACACTGGAAACAATTGCTGCAGTAGGAATACTACGCAGGCAATTCCCTGATTTGAAAGTACGTGTGATTAATGTGGTAGATCTTATGACCCTCCAACCCAAAAGTGAACATCCGCACGGTATCAGCGATAAAGAATTTGATACTCTTTTTACAAAAGATAAACCTGTGATTTTTGCTTTTCATGGTTATCCGCTGCTCATCCATCGCCTCACTTATCGTCGTACAAACCACGATAATATTCATGTGAAAGGCTACAAAGGTGAAGGCACCACCACCACACCATTTGATATGGTGGTACTAAATGAACTGGACAGATTTCACCTCGTAGGGGAAGTGATTGACCGTGTATCCGGACTGGGTTCAAAAGGTGCTTACGCCAAGCAGTATGTTAGAAACAAACTGCTGGATCATAAAGCATATGTAACCACTTATGGAGAGGATATGCCGGAAATAAAAGAC
Source organism: Chitinophaga sp. CF118 (assembly GCF_900112615.1). Lineage (GTDB taxonomy): Bacteria > Bacteroidota > Bacteroidia > Chitinophagales > Chitinophagaceae > Chitinophaga. Next base: position 104,313 of record NZ_FOMK01000003.1, read on the forward strand.
TGGAAATGGCAGTATTAATATTACGAAATCAGGTTGAACGAAAACAAAATAGTAGTGATAAATAAAATGAACAATCCGGCGAGGAACAGGTAATCCGCAATGTTCTCATAGCGGCCGCCATTTTTAATATTCCCACGGATTGATAAAAACGAGAGAATGCAACTGGACATGAAAAATATAATGGCGGCAGTCGTACTTTCATCGATTGCCGTCTTTTGTGAAATGTTCAGTAATCTTAAAGAAGTAAGCACCACAAAACAAAGCCCCAACAGATTCGATGATGCATTCAATATGTGCGGTGATTTATGATTCTTATCGTGCATAGTTATCCTGTTTAATCTCCAAAAAGCCCATTTTAACTTGTTTAACGATTGTTTTTGCCTATCCGGCTACTAACTCTTTTCACACTTTTGGTGGAAAGTATCTTTAATGGCTGGAAAGCTGTGGGATAAAATTATGGGTTTTGAAATGTAAGGATTTGTTAAAATTTTTAAGTCATATGGGTCTCATGAGGCGTTATATTCTAATCGTTTATGCAGGTATGCTGCTCAGTGCATGCCATAGTAAAAAATTGCCTTCAGATAAGCGTAATAATGCAATTGCATCTGCCGATGTGATAATTGCCTCACCCCGTAATATCAGCAATATTGTAGAAGCAAATGGTACGGTCGTGGCCAACGAATATGTACAATTACATCCGGAAGCAAGTGGCCGGATTACTTATCTCAATGTGCCGGAAGGAGTGTTCGTGAACCAGGGAACTATCATTGCCCGCATCAATGATGCTGACTTACAGGCGCAGCTTAGCAAATCAAAAGTACAACTGGAACTGGCTGTTAAAACAGAAGAACGGTTAAAAAAATTACTGGCTATTAATGGTATCAACCAGGCAGATTACGATTCCGCTCTGAACCAGTTACAAAGTATTCAGACAGATATTGCTTACTACCAGGCATTGATCGATAAAACAGTTGTAAAGGCTCCCTTCTCCGGAACAGTGGGCCTGCGGCTTGTGAGTATAGGCGCTTATGTTACTCCTGCTGATGTAATTGCTTCTATTCAGCAGTTAAATACTTTGAAAATAGATTTCACTTTGCCGGAATCATACGGAACACTGGTGCATAAAGGAAATGTAGTATCTGTTGAACTGGATGCTACAGATACAATAAAACAGCGTGCTACCATTGTTGCCGTAGAGCCACAAGCCAATACTATCACACGTAATCTGAAAGTAAGGGCCACTCTGCAGAATACAAAAACACATCCCGGTAGTTTTGTGAAAGTATATATCGATGCAGGAGAAAATAAACATGCCATCATGGTTCCTACCAATGCACTTATCCCGAACGATCAGAATAATCAGGTAGTGATTTTAAAGAATGGCAGGGCGAAGTTTGTTAGTGTGGAAACGGGTATCAGGCAGGCCGCAAATGTAGAGATAACAAAAGGGATCAGTGAGGGAGACTCTGTGTTGGTAACCGGAGTATTGTTTGCACGGCCGGATGCTGTGATTAAAGTTAATAGTGTTAAGACGTTATAGCAGATGAATATATCGGAGTTGTCACTTAAAAGACCGGTGCTTGCAACGGTAATGAACCTGGCTTTGATCCTTTTCGGTGTAGTGGGATTTACCTTTCTTGCCGTAAGGGATTATCCTGCTATCGATCCACCTATTATCACTGTGTCTACTTCCTACACAGGTGCTAATGCGGATATTATAGAAAGTCAGATTACCGAACCGTTGGAAAAACAGATCAATGGTATTCCCGGTATCCGCACCATCACTTCTTCCAGTTCGCTGGGCACAAGTACTATCACTGTAGAGTTCAATCTGGGTATAGATCTGGAAGCTGCTGCCAGTGATGTACGTGATAAGGTGAGCCAGGCTACACGTAACCTTCCGCAGGATATTGATGCCCCGCCTGTTGTGACCAAGGCAGACGCCAATGCAGATTTCATTGTGATCATGGCCGTGCAGAGCCGCACCAAAAGCCTCATGCAGCTGAGTGATTACACCGAAAATGTATTACAGCAACAATTTCAGACTATCAATAACGTTAGCTCAATTAATATACTCGGGCAAAAACGCTACTCCATGCGCATCTGGCTGAACCCGGATAAAATGAGCATGTATAATGTGGCATTCACAGATATCAGTACTTCACTGAATAATGAAAATGTAGATCTGCCTCCCGGTAAAATCTATGGCAGCAACACAGAATTAACGATCCGAACACTGGGAAGGCTGACTACAGAAAAACAATTCAGTGATCTCATTATCCGGGAAGACAGCAGCGGTATCGTGCGCTTGTCCGATGTAGCGCGGGTAGAATTAGGTCCGGAACAGTATGAACAAAACTGGAAGTATAACGGTGTGAATGCAGTAGGCTTAGCTATCATTCCGCAGCCTGGCGCCAATAATATCCAGATCGCAGATGATTTTTATAAGCGCTTAAAAGAAATAGAGAAATCAAATAAAGATGATATCCAGTTTCGCGTTTTGGTAGATAATACACGGAATATCCGCCTGTCGCTGAAAGAAGTGCAGGAAACGTTATTGATAGCTTTCGGACTGGTAGTACTGGTTATCTTCCTGTTCTTCCGTAACTGGCTGATAGCCATCAGGCCATTGATTGATATTCCAATCTCACTGGTCGCTACTTTCTTTGTCATGTATATGGCCGGCTTTACCGTGAACATTCTGACATTACTTGGTATCGTACTGGCAACAGGGTTAGTGGTGGATGACGGGATAGTAGTGACGGAAAATATTTTCCGGAAGATAGAGGAAGGCATGTCTATTAAAGAGGCGGCACTTGAAGGCAGTAAAGAAATCTTCTTTGCGGTTATCTCCACATCTGTCACACTCGCCGTTGTATTCCTTCCTGTGATCTTTTTACAGGGTTTCGTAGGAAGGTTATTCCGCGAATTTGGAGTGGTGCTGGCATCTGCTGTGCTGATATCTTCTTTTGTATCGCTGACTATCACGCCTGTTCTGAATGTGGTACTGAACCGAAAGAATGCAGAACATGGGTGGTTTTATAAAAAGACAGAGCCTTTTTTCGTAGGCATGGAAACGGGGTACAAACGACTGCTGGAAAGTTTCATGAAACTGAGATGGACGGCATGGCTTATCATTGCGATATGTGGTGTTCTCATTGTACTAACAATGTCGGGCCTCCGCAGTGAAATAGCTCCGCTGGAAGACAGGAACAGTATACGTTTTAATGTCACAGCGGCAGAGGGTACAAGTTTTGGTCGCATGCAATCTATCACCGACAAGGTATCAGATTACCTTTACGATTCTGTGCCTGAAAGAGACTTTGTATTCAGCAGAACACCCAGCGGGGCAGCTGGTGCAGTGAATGCATCACAGCCGAGGATTGGGCTTGTTGATCCCGAATACAGGGACCGTAGTCAGAATGATATTGCTACAGATCTGCAAAAGAAAATGGGCCGTTTCAATGATGCAAGAATTTTTGCTATCCAGGAACAAACCATCTCTGTGGGATCAGGTTCCAAGTCGTCGGTACCCGTACAATTTGTACTGCAAAACCTGGATCTGAACAAATTAAAGTCCGTCATTCCACAATTTCTTGAAGCTGCCCGTAACGATAAAACCTTCTCTAACGTAGACGTAGATCTGAAGTTCAATAAACCGGAAGTACAACTATCGGTAGACAGAACAAAAGCGAAAGACCTGGGGCTCTCTACTGCCGATGTGATAGGCGCTGCGCAATCGGCTTTTAGCGGCGGCAGGCTGGCCTATTTTATCATGAATGGATATCAGTATCAGGTAATAGGGCAAGTGGAATATAAAGACAGGAATAAACCTGCGGATATAGACAAGCTATATGTAAGGAGCAGCAACGGAAACAACATTCCGCTGGATGCTGTAGTCCATCTGGAAGAGAGTAGCAGTCCTTCTATCCTGTATCACTATAACAGGTATAAGTCGGCCACTATTTCTGCCTCACTGGCTCCCGGCAATACTATCGGGGATGGGATCAAAGCCATGCAGGCTATTTCAGCGAAAGTGCTCGATCCTACTTTCCATACTTCACTGGCAGGGTCTTCCAGGGATTATGCAGAAAGCTCTTCGAATACTGCTTTTGCATTCGGACTGGCACTCGTATTAATTTATCTGATCCTGGCAGCCCAGTTTGAAAGTTTTATAGATCCGCTTACTATTATGCTTACGGTACCGCTGGCACTTGCCGGTGCATTATTAAGCCTGTGGGTATTCGGACAAACGCTGAATATCTTCTCCGAAATTGGTATGATCATGCTCATTGGGTTGGTTACTAAAAACGGGATATTGATAGTGGAATTTGCTAATCAGAAAAGAGAACTGGGGATGAATAAAGTGGAGGCCGTTATAGAAGCCGCCTCTCAGCGTTTGCGCCCCATCCTGATGACCAGCCTGGCTACTTCCTTAGGTGCTTTACCCATCGCGTTAAGTCTTGGAGCTGCCGCTGCCAGTCGTGTTCCTCTGGGAATAGTGGTAGTAGGAGGTATTCTGTTCTCGCTGATCCTCACATTATTGGTAATACCGGCTGTATATACATTCATCTCCGGCAAACATAAACATGAAGAGAAATAGTATGAGATATGTGTTCGTGTTATTACTGCTCCCTGCTTTTGCTGTAGCACAGCAAAAGCTGGAGCTGCAACAGGCTGTTGACATTGCGCTGAAGAACAGCCTTGATATCCAGCTGACAAAGAATAATCTCGATGCCAGCGTTATTAATAATAACTATGGCGTGGCGGGTGGATATCCGCTCATCCAGGCTTCGGGTACAGATAATGCACAAAGTACGAATCTCAATCAGCGGTTGAATACCGGGGTTACCATCCAAAGGGACGGGACTTTTACCAACACATTAAATTCAGGTTTGGGTGCAAGTGTACTGGTGTATAACGGTAGGCATGTAGTGGCTACCAAACAGCGGCTGGCCACTCTGGAAAAACTGAGCCAGCGCCAGTTGGATTCTATGATCATTAATGTGGTGGCCAACGTTCAGCTAAAATATTTTGATGTTGTCCGTCAGCAGAGTTACGCTAATACTTTGCAGGCATCTATCGTTGTTTCACAACAAAAACTGGATATCGTAAAAGCAAAGCGGGAGTTGGGTATGTCAAATGATGCAGATCTTTTCCAGGCACAGGTAGATATCAATACACAACAGCAAACCTTACAGGCGCAACAACTGATCATCGATCAGGATAAGACAGATCTGCTCCGTCTTCTTACATTAAAACCGGATTCAAGTATCCTTGTCCGTGATACGATCATCATCGATAAAAAAATAAGCCTGGATAGTGTACTCACTTACATGGAAACAAAGAATCCACGCCTGCTGGCGGCAGACCTGCAAATCAGGATCAATGAACTGAGGGAAAAAGAAACTGCTGCACAGCGTTATCCTTCCCTGAGCTTTAACACAGGATTTAACTATAACCGTACAGAAGCCGGAGCGGGCAATGTATTGTTCAACCAGAACTATGGGCCCTATGTTGGTGCCGGTTTAGTGATCCCTATTTTTAACGGTAGTATTTACCGGCGGCAACAGCAGGTAGCGGCTATTGCCACCAAAAATGCAAAGATCGAAAAGGATATCTATACGAAAGACTATACGGCCAGTGTGATAAAGTTGTGGCAGTCATATACCAGCAATCTGCAACAGATCGAAACATCAGGTAATAATTATGATCTTTCTTCCCGGTTGCTTAATCTCGTATTACAACGGTTCCAGCTGGGGCAGGCAACTATCGTTGATGTAAAAACGGCACAGCAGAGTTTTGAAAATGCAGGATATATGCTGGTGAATTTATCATATGCCGCCAAAGCAGCGGAGATCCAGTTAAAGCTTCTGGCGAACACATTGGATTATTAGATATTAGAATTAATTTATACTTTAGTGGTTTCCAAACCTATATCATGAAGGAAACCTTTAGAGTTATTCATCTGTTCAGTGAATTCACGAACCCCTTTAAGATTGTATCCGGCGCCATAATTATAGGCATTCTCACCGCTATCGTGGCTATTGTACTTGTTATTTTACTGCGTAAGTTTATGCTGGTGCCTCGTCGTCATCAGCTGCTGAAATATATTGCCTGGGCTTATTTCCTGTTACTGCCTGCGCTGGCAGGTTTTTTCGGCTTTAAATGGGGACTGTTCAACTCTTTAAGAAAAGATATAAAACAGCATACCAGTATTTATATCCAGCATATTCCCCCATCTTTTGATCAGCAGACATCTGCCGCACTTAGTGCCTTTTTTATCCGGGATAGTGCAGGCGTAAATGTTGCCCCATTGGCCAGCTATTCTACAAATCAACTCATAGATTCCGCTGCGGAGATCATTTACAGGGAGTATTACAATACACTGGAAAAACAGTCAGAACTGAAAGAAGGAGGGAACGTACTCGTTAGTTTTATTGCCAGTGTAACAAAAGGTAAGGGAGTAGCTTATTTTATGAAGAAGTCTATTCGTAAGTTACTGTCAGAAAAAGGTGGGCTGGATGAGAGCGTAAGTAAAGATCTGATGGCAACAAAGGTAGAAGAAATATTACGTGCAGGGCTGTTTGCAAAGATCATACTGATTCAGCTGGACCATTTTTTACAGGGTGTACAGAAGGGGATCCTGATTACTTTTTTTCTGATTATCGCAATACCTCTCGTTGAAATACTGATAGCTCATTATCTTCATAGAAAGAAACTAAAGCAGCAGGATGGAAAACTATAGTATCATTTTATTTATCCTGGCTATCATGCTGGGCTTATCCGCAATTGCTGAAAGAGTAAAATTACCTTATCCAATATTACTGGTGATAGCGGGGATCGGTGTAGGTTTCCTTCCTGGAGTGCCTAAGATCGAACTCGACCCTGAAATAATATTCCTGTTGTTCCTGCCGCCAATGCTGTACGATGCGGCATTCAATATCTCCGTTATAGAATTCAAAAGGAATATCCATACAATCATGACCCTGGCCTTTGCACTGGTCTTTTTCACAGCTGCCGGTATTGCCGTACTCGTGCATTACCTGATTCCGGGTATGAGCTGGGAACTGTCATTTACCCTGGGAGCAATCCTGTCTGCTACCGATGCCGTAGCTGCCATGAGCATCACCAAAGGACTTGGAATCTCTCATAAAACAATGACCATCCTGGAAGGAGAGAGCCTGATCAATGATGCTTCCGGCCTCATTGCTTACCGGTTGGCGGTAGCGGCAATAACAGGTTCTTCTTTCATATTATGGAAAGCTGGTTTACAATTCTTCATATTGATCCTTGGTGGTTTCCTGGTAGGATTGGTATTAGGTCTGCTGTTAATACTGATCTTAAAGTACACTCATCATAAGGGAAATGTTGCAATCAGCTTCACCTTATTAATGCCTTTCATTGCTTATCTGCTGGCGGAGGAACTGCATGTTTCCGGTGTAATTGCTGTAGTACAAGTTGGTATCCTCATTTCCAGAGCTAGCAGAAGACAAGCAGCCGGCGGACTTCGTGTTGCCTATAAATCAATCTGGGATATTATTGTTTTTATTCTGAATGGGCTGATCTTTGTCCTGATCGGATTTACATTTCCCTATGTAATTGAAAATATAGATCATAACCTCATCCTACCTTTGATAGGTTATAGCTTCCTTATATGTTTTGTGGCGCTGATTATCAGAATGGCAAGAATTTTCCTGCAACGTGTAAACCTGGAACGAGCTTTCAAAAGAAAGAGTATCAGGAGTAATAAACGGGCATTGCTGAACTGGAAAGAATGCCTGATCATTGGATGGTCTGGAATGCGTGGAATCGTATCGCTGGCCACAGCACTGGCTTTACCCATGACATTAAGTGATGGAAGTGCTTTCCCTCAGCGGAACATTATTATCTTTATTTCAGTAATGGTTGTACTGATTACACTTGTAGTGCAGGGATTAAGTCTGCCGTGGCTGGTGAGACTTTTAAAGGTGAATCCTAAGCATTCATAAGATGCTTGCCGGTTTCTCTGAATATGCTTTTGTCTACATCTTCGATAGTCATAACATTTTCAAGCGATGCAAACTGCATGGGGAGGGGTGAAAATAACCATACACCTCCCTGTGGCACAACGCCATAGGAAGATGTGCCTACTTCAATCTTAAAATACTTTTTACCTTCCAGGAAAGAAAAGCCAATCTCAATCAATTTCTCCGGACTAATAGGCGTCATTGTATACTGTTTTTTGTAAATATAATGATTGTTTTATATAAATGGAGCCTTTTCAGTGCTCTAATAAACTTCCAACTCCGTTTTATTACTGAATAAGCGGACAATCAGATACATGGGATGAACAATTATATCAGCAAGTCATTTAATCCTGGATAAAGCGGTTTAGCATTTAACTCCTTTTGCCTAATATTGCAGGATATTAAGGTTATCATGGACAAGAGCATAAACAAATATATCAGTGAAACGGGCTTTTGCAGCCGTCGGGAAGCAGATAAGTATATTGAGCAGGGGCGCGTTACCATCAATGATAACATCGCTTCTAAAGGTAACCGTGTAGAAGATGGTGATGTGGTGGAAGTAGATGGAGAACCCCTGAAAAAGAAGAAGGCAACTATCTACATTGCTCTGAATAAGCCCAAAGGAATCACCTGTACTACAGATCTGAAGGATAAGACCAACATCATAGATTATATCAATTTCTCTTCCCGCATTTTTCCTATCGGGCGGTTGGATAAATTATCTGAAGGGCTCATTTTCCTGACGAACGATGGGGATATAGTGAATAAGATCCTGCGCGCTGGTAATCACCATGAAAAGGAATATACCGTAGTAGTGGATAAACCCATCAACCTGGAGTTTATCAAAGCAATGCGAAACGGTGTACGTATCATGGGCGTTACTACCCAGAAATGTTTTGTGCAGCAGGAAACCAATGACAGGTTCAAGATCATTCTCACACAGGGATTGAACCGGCAGATCCGCCGGATGTGTGAAGCGCTGGGATATAATGTAAGAAGCCTGAAGCGGACACGTATCATGAACATGACGCTGAAAGATCTGGCTCCGGGTAAATGGAGATACTTCACCAAAGAAGAGATCAGTACGATCAATGAGATGGTGGCTACCAGCAGTAAAACTGATAAGGGAAGTAGTGCTGAAGGGATGGATGAATAATCATCGCACATTCTTTTGTATACGTGCAAGAACCAGCGGGTCGGGCATACTGTTCAGGGGAAGTACAATTGACCAGGCATGATCACCCGAAATCCATGATAAAGACTTGTACTGGGCGAAGTTAGTGAAATGCGCCTCTATCATACCTTCCTTGTGTATGACCTTACTAACCTCATACACCTGCAACGGAGTCATTAAGCCTGTTCTGAGTGTTTTTGAAAGAGCTTCTTTGATAGTCCACAGCAACGATAAATTAGGTGCATCAGATGGAAGTAATCCCCGTTCCTTCTCCGTAATGATTTCATTGATACTTTCATTTATTTGCGGGGAGATTAATTCTACATCAACTCCCATGGGATGTGCCTCCGGATATATAACTGCCACGCACCATTTTTCAGTATGAGAAATACTTAACTGTACATTAGTTATCTGCAGGATGGGTTGTTGAAATACGCCTGTAGCTATTTTAATGTCAGCAAGTTCCTTGTGCTGAGTATAAGCAGCAACAGCCTGCTTGGCAGTATATCTCCCATGAAGATAGCTGTGTTGTCTTTTAGCGGCTTTAAGTGTATTGAAATAAGTATGTTCATCCGGATGAAGGAAACTGTTTTTCAATGTTTGTAAAGAAGGTAACGTTTGTTGTGAAGTGGCTATACAGGCCGAAAAAGAACCAGTTGCCCTTTCCATAAAGAGGGTTTCAATATTTACCAGGTTATCCATAGATGAACATTATGAGATTCTACTAGTCGTGCATGTAGATATGCAACTTGTTTTGCAGCAATTCCATATCATGCTGCATCGTTTTTATCTTTCCCAATAAGTAATTAATAATATCGATCCCTTCAGTATTGATACCCATCTCTGCATGCCAGCGGGTATATATTTCAAGGTCGGGCAACTGTTCAGACGCTATATAGGTACCACCTTCAACAATGGTTACGGATATTAGACCTTCATCTACAAGTGAGTGGATAAAGGAAGAGTCTATGTTGTGTACACTGCAATACTGGCTGACAGCTATTAATTCTGTTTGCATTGAACATGGGTTTTATTGTTAAGACTTCGCTAACTCCCTGAATAATTCTTTTTGTTTTTCTGTTAATTCCGTTGGGATTTTGACGTTATAGGTAATAATCAGATCACCATGTTGGCCTTCTTTTTTATAAACAGGAAATCCTTTACCTTTTAATCTTGCTTTTGTATTATTCTGTGTTTCAGGTTTAACCTTTAGTTTCACTTTACCATCCAGTGTATCTATCATCACATCTCCACCTAATACGGCTGTATACAGATCTATTTGCACTGTTGTATACAGGTCGTTATCCAGTCTTTTAAATACAGGATCTTCGGCAATGACGAAGGTGATATACAGGTCGCCGTTAGGGCCGCCATTTGCGCCCGGGGCACCATGTTCCTTCAGTTTGATCACCTGTCCGTTGGCAATACCGGCAGGGATGGTAATCCTTACCTGTTTATTATTTACGTTTAAAGTCTGCTGATGGGTTTTATGTGCATCCTGTAAGGTAAGATGTATTTCTGCATTGTAGTCTTGTCCGCGGTATTTACGGCCACCGCTACCGCTGGAACGTCTGTTACCAAAAAGGGATTCAAAGAAATCAGAGAAATGTTCATCGCCAAAGTCGCCGGAGAAGCCGCCCTGTTGTCTGCCACCGCCAGACCAGGATTGTTGTTGTCTTGCCTGTTCATATTGATCAGCATGTTTCCAGTTCTCCCCATATTCATCGTACTTTTTGCGTTTTGCCGGATCGCTCAGTACCTCATTAGCCTCATTAACCTGTTGAAATTTATTGTTAGCTTCTTTGTCGTTAGGGTTAATGTCCGGGTGATATTTCCTGGCCAGTTTACGGTAAGCCTTCTTAATCTCTGTGTCTGAAGCCTTTTTATCCACCCCAAGGATCTTATAATAATCTATAAAAGCCATATGTAATATTTATGGAATGTTCTTGTTGTCGTTAAGGTTATTTGAATAAACCACGCTAAATTACAGAATCTTCAAATCACGTGCCCGTTTATTCCTCCGGGCCTATTTCTGCCACACGGCCAATCTGTCCGTCTTCCAGGCGTACTTTAATACCCCGTGAATGAAAAGGAGAAGAAGTGAGGATATCCTTTACAATTCCATAGGTTAACTTACCACTGCGTTGATCTTTTTTCAGGATTATAGCTACTTCTAACCCCGGGTATATATCCTTTCTGTTCTGACCATCCATAAAAAACAAACATTATTTTTCAACCTCAAAGCTAACTATTTTGTTCATGATGGCATAATGTGGCATTCTTTTTTGAAATCCGAGAAATTAACACCAGTGGTGTTTTTGAAGAACTTACTAAAGTGGGCAATGTCTGAAAACCCCAGTTGCCAGGCTACTTCTTTCATACATATATCCGAATAGGCAGCCTGCCGTTTTGCCTCCAGTACAACCCTCTGCCGGATATGATGACTGGCAGGATAACCTGTGATCTTTTTGACTATTTCATTCAGGTAATTAGGGGTTACAGAAAGCAATTGGGCATAGTCTATTACTTTTTTCAGGGTGATGAAGTTCTTTTCCAGCAGGGACTTAAACTTTTCTGCCAGCTCAATATTCCGGGATTGCAGAGTGGTTTTAAGCACGTCAGGAAATTGTCTTGTCAGGTAAATAAGGAAAATTTTAAAGTAACGCCTGAGTATTTCTGCTTTAAACAGGTAGCCATTATCACATTCTTTCATCATCTTCCGGGTAATCTCATACATCTCTGTCGAAATATCCTTTTCGATTTTGATATTGTTTGATTTTGAAAAGGTATCAAAAAATCCGGAATGGTGCATCGGGTCAAATTCATGGTCATTCTTGTATAGGAAAGATGCCGTAAAGAGGAAAAGATACCCTTCCAGCTGATCATTTCCTTTCAGTTGATGCACTTGTCCGGGAGTGATGCAACACAAACTGTTTTCCGTAAGGGTAAACTCTTTCAGATCAACAGTCAGTTTTCCATTGCCATTGGTGATCCAGATGAGTTCTATGTAATCCTGCATATGCGGCACTTCATTATGCATTTTAATCGCACCTTCTGTCCAACGGAACCTGATAATACGGAAAGGAAGATCCGTTGTGTTATTTTCAAATCTTAGCAGGGGGAAATATTCAGGATACTTCATGAGTTGACAGTTTGGCCATATAAAGACTAATTGCGTGCCTGAGTATAATTAAATGATAATCACCTATTTGTATGATTTAAAAGGGCCGTAAAAACGCGATATGTCGTTTAATTACCACCATCCTCACGAAATATCGTTAATCGTAATTATTCAATTGTCCCGGGGTTATCGGGAAGGTAATGTTGTTTTTTAATACCAAATTTTTTCATTTTTGATTCCAATGTGGTGGGAGGGATATTTAATACCTGTGCGGCTCCTCTTGCACCACTTACCCTGCCGTTACATTTCATCAGTACATATAAGATGTATTCTTTTTCATGTTCTTCCCAGGTTTTGAGGGTAAAATCCGGAGTTGTTGGAGAAGGTTTTGATTGTGTACCTGCTGGTATGTTCAGCTCCTGTATAAAATTTCCTCTGCTTACAATTGCGCTACGTTCAATCATATGTTCCAGTTCACGGATGTTTCCCGGCCATTCATAGTCAGTCAGTTGCTGTAATACCTGATTGCTGATTCCCCTGAACTCCCTGTCCAGTTTTTTTTCCATCTTCTTTAAGAAGTGGGCAGCCAGAAGGGGAAGGTCTTCTTTCCGCTCACGCAGTGGAGGAATTTGAACAGGGAATACATTAATGCGGAAGTAAAGATCCGAACGGAATCTGCCGGCAGCCACTTCCTGTTCAAGGTTTCTATTGGTGGCAGCAATGATCCGCACATTGATCTTAATCACCTTATTACTACCTAAACGCTCTATTTCCTTCTCCTGCAAAACACGTAATAATTTAGCTTGTAATTCCAGAGGAAGTTCGCCTATTTCATCCAGGAACAAGGTGCTGCCATCGGCCACTTCAAATTTACCAATCCGTTTATCGATAGCACCTGTAAAGGCGCCTCTTTCATGACCGAATAATTCGGATTCTATCAGTTGGGCCGGGAGTGCAGCACAATTTAATCTGATGAGTGGCTTCGTTTTCCTGGTGGATAAATTATGAATGGCTTTTGCGATAAGTTCTTTCCCGGTACCTGTTTCTCCCAGCAGCAAAACAGTTGTATCAGTACGGCTTACGAGATTGATATTTCTGAACACTTCCTGCAGGCTTTTGCTCCGGCCAATGATCTCTTCAAAATGATATATTTCAGATGTTTCTTCTTCCTGATAGGGATCCTGATTGTTTTTTGCGATCAGCAATTTTTCATGCAGCAGTACATTACATAACTGGAGGGAAAAAGTAGCTGCCAGCTGTTCAAACATGCCTGTATGTAAAGGCGTAAAATGATCTTCATCAAAGGAATCTACCGCTAAAAATCCTATGAGTATATCCATTACTTTCAGCGGAATAATACAGGTGCTTTTAAAACCATTTTCTTTATGTAATAATGATAGGGGAATATTGGAAGATAATACCTCATTTGCATTGTTATACTTTATAATGAAAGGGATAGATTGTTTTAAGGGAGCCTGACTTAAGAAGGTATTTTTATGCAGGGCATTTTTTATAAGAGGATGCATGTTTTCTGTAAAACATGAATAGTGTATATAACCCTCTGTATATACTAATACGTAAGAGGAATCAAAACTAATAATCCTTTTTAATTCCTTTTTGATATTACTCATTAATTGTTTCCTGCTCCCGGCAGGAGTAATTGCATTATCGACATTTATAGTAGTACTCTCCTGGCTCTTATTTGGCGTGTCCTTTCTGGTTCTTTTCATGTTTAGAATATAAAAAAATCGAATCCGCAACTGCAGACCTGTGCTTTTAAAGGATCAGGATTAAAATTCCGTGCTATTATGGGAGTAACCTTATTGCTGTGAAAATAATGAAAATTCCAGCCTGTGGTATTTACTAAATAACGTGAACCGGATTAGTGATTTCACGTCATTCAGTGAATAAAAAGAATAGTTTGTTTTATTAATTGATTGATTATTAGTTGATTGTATGGATGGTATGTGTTTTGCCTTTCCAAGGCAGGAAAAATTCAAAATCCCATGAAAACGCGGTAATGCCGAATTTGAGCCTTGTTATTAAAAGCCCATTTTGTAACTAATACAACTAAACCCTCAGGAATGACAACTTTAGCTCAGTCGCCCGGCAGCCAGCTGGATATGCCTTCTTTTGAAATTCATGCAATAGAATGGGCAGAGAAAATGGAGAAAGCAAACGATAACGTCCCTCATCGTCACGACTATTTTGAAATAGTCTGGGTAAAGGAAGGAGCGGGCACCTGCCTGATAGATCTTGAATGCATGGATTTAACTTCCAACCACGTGTATTGCCTTAGCCCCGGACAATTACACCAGTTCAGGGCAAACAATGATCTGCGGGGGTATGTGCTTTCCTTTACGCCCGACTTTCTTTTAATGCCGGAAGGAACCCCTACGTTAATTTCCCGGCAAAAGTATGCCTGTTCCCGCGCCATTAAAGTGAGTGAGGAAATGAAAACAGAAATGGAAGACCTGTTGCTGAAAATGATGAAAGAGTATGATAACTTCTTCCTGCTCAGGTCTGAGATTCTGAAGGGCCTGTTGAAGATCTTTTTAATTTATTTAACAAGGCAGTATGAACCCCGTATGGCAGACATTGCATCTCCCAGAAGGGTAGAACTGGTTAACAGGTTTTTTGCTATTGTTGAGAAGAAATATATGGAGCATAAAATGGTTTCCGATTATGCAGAAGAACTAAATATTTCTCCCAATCACCTGAATGAAATCGTGAAGAAAGCGTCAGGCTTTCCGGCCAGCTATCATATTCGTCAGCGGGTACTACTGGAAGCCAAGAGATTGGCTGCGTATTCTGGTGCCAGCATGAAGGAAATAGCCTATAGCCTGGGATTTGAGGATATCGCCCACTTCAGTAAATTCTTTAAAAATCTCTCCGGACTGAACTTTACCAGTTATAAAAAGACGGCTATGAAATCAATGGAATACTAACTATTTGTTCCTTACTGTGGATTGACTATGTGGTTCAAATTCTCCGCATCCTCATCTGTAATATCGTTTTCTTCGAACTTTTGTCCGCCAATATTAGCATCCTCTTCTTTTGTATCATCCTTTTCTTCCTCTTCAACCTGAGAAGAAATGTGATCGTTTTGATTTACATCTATATCATTATCAGATGGTTTCCCCGGTGTCCGGGGGCCTGCCCGCATTGTATTTATCATATCATCAGTTTTAAGGTCATTTATACATAAACAAATACTGCGCCACCTGAAAATAGGGGAATATTGTGATTATAAGCGCTTTGGGGAGGATTTTTATACCCACCTTAAAGTATCAGGAAAGTAAAAAAAATACCCACTATATACTGGTACTAGATTATTTGGTTGTATTGTTTAATATTGTACCGGAATGTTCACTGTCACATTTAAATAGGGGATATGCAGCCGGTAAGCGATGTCATTGTAGTCGGAGGGGGGCTGGCCGGACTAACCAGTGCTATTCATCTGTCTCGTGCAGGTTTGCACGTTATTGTTGTCGAGAAGCATCAATTCCCCAGACATAAGGTTTGCGGAGAGTATATCTCCAACGAAGTATTGCCTTACCTGCAATGGTTAGGGGCAGATCCTGCTGTGCTGCAACCCGCACAGATAGATCGCGTGAGCATTTCTGCCGTTACCGGCAAAATGGTGGAAACCCCTTTGCCAATGGGTGGTTTCGGCATCAGCAGGTATGCGCTCGACCAGTTCCTTATGGAACAGGCAGTGAATAATGGTTGCGAATTACTGGAAGATACGGTTACGGATATTGTTTTTGAGCATAACCGCTTTATAGTCAGCACAGCAGATCATGGGATGTTGACAGCGCGTTTTGTATTTGGCGCATATGGCAAACGTGCCGCACTGGATCAGCAACTGGACAGGTCCTTTTTAAAGGAACGCTCTCCCTGGCTGGCTATAAAAGGCCATTACCGGGGTAGCTTCCCCGACGGGCTGGTGGCATTGCACAACTTCCGGGGCGGTTATTGCGGCGTTTCGAAAGTGGAAAATGAGATCATCAATATCTGTTACCTGGTGAGTTATGATACCTTTAAACAGTTTAAAAATATTGATACACACCGGCAGGAAGTGCTGCATAGAAATAAACACCTGCAGCAGATATTTGAGAACAGTGAACCTTTATTTGAACGTCCCTTAACCATCAGTCAGGTTTCCTTTGCAGAAAAAGAAAAGGTAGATCGTCATATCCTGATGACGGGCGACACGGCTGGTTTAATTCACCCGCTTTGCGGAAATGGAATGGCTATGGCTATTCACAGCGCCAAAATAGCTTCGGAACAGGTATTGCAGTTTTTTGAAGGAAACATTCCTTCCCGTAGCATACTGGAAAATAACTATACCAAAGCCTGGAAAAAAGAGTTCGGTAAAAGGATAGGAGCTGGTAAAATACTCTCCGCCTTATTCCGGAAAGACCGGCTTTCGGCTGCTGTGATGAAGGGGTTGGTATTGTTCCCTGCGTTGCTGCCGGTGATCATCAAACAAACACATGGAAGACCTTTAAAAGTAAATAGCTGATGTTTATAAACACCCGTGAAAGGACACTTGCTCCTGAGATCATGGATGATTTTCTGCTGGAAGGAGAGGAGCTACGGGAAAACCTGGACGAAATTGCACAGATCAACCGCCTGTTAGGAGGTAATAAGGCTACTCTGAGTGGCGTAGCGGTATTGCTGAATAAAGTGCCTGCCGGAAAGGAAATAGTGATTGCTGATATTGGCTGCGGGAATGGCGATATGCTGCGGGAGCTGGCAGTATATGGAAGGAAGCATGGACTGCAACTGAAACTGCGGGGCATTGATGCCAATAACTTTGCGGTGAGGCATGCTACAGTCCTGTCTGCAAACTATCCGGAGATTAGTTACGAATGTATAGATGTGATGGATGAGGCCTTTGACAGGATGCCCTATGATATCCTTTTGTGTACCCTTACATTACATCACTTTAAAACGGGGGAGATCCTGCAGCTGATGAACCGGTTTCTCAGTAACGCAACAGTAGGTATTGTTATCAATGATCTGCACCGTAGTGCATTGGCTTACAGATTGTTTCATCTGATATCTGTTGTGTTCCGGCTGGGAAAGATTTCACGGGAAGATGGATTGACCTCTATTCTCCGGGGATTCAAAAGAAAGGAGATCCTTGAATTGTCAGAAAGTCTAAATATCGTACATTATACCCTCAGGTGGAAATGGGCTTTCCGTTACCAGTGGATAATTTCAAATTTATGAGTGTTAAAATACAAGCCGTAGCGAAAGCCTTACCTCAGTATTCCAGAACAACAGACGAGATTATGCCTTTCCTGGATTTTTGGTTATCCGGCCAGGAAGACCGTTTTGTAAGGAAAGTAAAAAAGATTTTCGAGAACGCAGCAGTAGATAAGCGTTATTCGATTATGAGTCCCGAAGAGGTTTTTAGTAACACTTCGTTTGAAGAGAAAAATGATATCTATGTCCGTGAAGTGATCCTATTGGGTAAAAAATGTCTGGGAGATGCCCTGAATAAAGCCGGTCTTCAGCCGCAGGATCTGGACTATATCATCACCGTGAGTTGCACCGGTATCATGATTCCATCTCTGGACGCCTATCTGATCAATGCCTTGCAGTTGCGCCAGGATATTGTGCGCCTGCCCGTAACAGAAATGGGTTGTGCCGCAGGCGTATCCGGAATGATCTATGCCAAAAAGTTTCTGGAAGCTAATCCGGGAAAGCGGGCGGCGGTGATCGCAGTAGAATCTCCTACCGCTACTTTCCAGCTGGAAGACTTCTCTATGGCGAATATTGTGAGTGCAGCCATCTTTGGAGATGGTGCCGCCTGTGTGATTCTGTCCTCACATGAAGCGGACCAGGGACCAGCAATTATTGCGGAAGGAATGTACCATTTCTTTGATGCAGAGCATATGATGGGCTTTAAACTTACCAATACAGGCTTACAAATGGTATTGGATGTGGAAGTACCTGATCGGATTGCCGCACATTTTCCGGATATTGTGCATCCATTCCTGGCAAAACATGGAATGACCATCCAGGAGGTGGATCATCTGATCTTCCATCCCGGCGGCAGAAAGATCATCCAGACAGTGGAAGCCTTATTCGGTGAGCAGGGGAAAAATATTGATGATACAAAAGAAGTATTACGTTTATACGGTAATATGTCCAGTGCTACTGTATTATATGTGTTGGAACGTTTTATGGATATGAAGTTACCTACCGGTCAGAAAGGCCTGATGCTGAGCTTCGGTCCGGGTTTTTCTGCACAGAGAATCTTATTGCAATGGTAAAAGAATTTGAAGTTCATCAGTACTGGGCAGTTGTCCTTGGTGGTAGCAGTGGTCTCGGACTCGCAGCTGCCCGCAAGCTGGCGGCACATGGTATGAACATCTGTATCGTTCACCGCGATCCACGCATTGATATGGAAAAGATCAATGCTGCCTTTGATTCGGTGAGGGCTACCGGCGTTCGCCTGATCTCTTTTAATGCAGATGCCATTAATGCGGAGAAACGTGGAGAGATCCTGGTACAGCTGAAAGAACAGATGGGAGATGCCGGAAGAGTCAGGTGCCTGCTGCATAGCATAGCACGGGGTAATCTGAAAGCAATGATATCTGAAAGCGGACCTATTCTGAGCATAGATGATTTCAGACTTACAATGGAAGGAATGGCATTCAGTCTTTATGACTGGACCCAGGGGATAGTGAACAGTCAGTTATTCGCAGCTGATGCCCGCATTATTTCTTTTACCAGTGAGGGAAGTAACAGAGCATGGAAACACTATGCTGCTGTATCTGCTGCTAAAGCAGCATTGGAAGCTATTACAAGAAATATAGCACTGGAATATGCGCCAAAGGGGCTGCGGGCCAACTGTATTCAGGCAGGAATTACAGATACGCGCTCTTTACAGATGATTCCGGGAAGTGAACAATTAATCAATCACGATAAAAATAGAAATCCTTTTCACCGTTTAACCACACCGGAAGATGTTGCCAATGTTGTGTATCTTTTATGTAAAGATGAAGCTGCATGGATCAGCGGTACCATTATTCCTGTTGATGGAGGATCACATATCAGTTAATAATTCATGACTAAAGAAGAAGTATTAGAATGTCTGCCTTATGGCCCCTCTTTTCTGTTTGTAGATGCATTGGATCATATTGATAATGAAGGAGCCACAGGCCACTACACCTTTCACCCTGAGATGGAGTGCTATAAGGGGCATTTCATAAAATATCCTGTTACGCCGGGTGTGCTGCTCACAGAAGTAATGGCACAAATAGGCCTTGTGTGCCTCGGTATTTACATTACAGCAGATATGGAAACCTGTAAAGGCAGATCATTTGCCCTGACTTCCTCAGAAGTGCATTTCCGGTTACCGGTTTTTCCGGGCGAAAAAGTGACAGTAATATCTGAAAAAGTATACTTTCGGTTCGGTAAGCTGAAATGTAAAGTGAAACTGAATAATAGTGAGGGAAAAGAGGTTTGCAGTGGAATTATTTCCGGAATGATCATTACCAGACCTACAAATGCGTAAGAGAGTTGTCATCACAGGATTAGGGGTTGCTGCTCCCAACGGAGTAGGGATCCCGGTCTTTAAGGATGCCATTAAAAAAGGCATTTCAGGAATCCGTCATGATCCACAACTGGAAGCATTGCAGTTCTCCTGCCAGATCACGGGTAAACCCGATGTTCCTGAAAACCTGCAACTATCCTATCTGGAACCACTGGAAC
This sequence comes from Chitinophaga sp. CF118, assembly GCF_900112615.1. GTDB lineage: Bacteria > Bacteroidota > Bacteroidia > Chitinophagales > Chitinophagaceae > Chitinophaga. Next base: position 124,351 of record NZ_FOMK01000003.1, read on the forward strand.
TCAGAAACTTTAACAGCAACGGTATTCTCTACGGATTGATTGCCGGTATGGATGCCTGGAAAGATGCGCAGTTACCCATCAACAATACAGGTGAACCCGATTGGGACAGTGGTACTATCTTCGGTGCGGGTTCAGCAGGAGTAGACAAATTAAGAGAAGCCATTTATAAAGTAGATGACCTCCAGGTGCGTCGATTGGGTAGCACCGTCGTTCCACAAACAATGGCCAGCGGTATCAGCGCCTGGCTGGGGGGGAAGCTGGGATTAGGCAATCAGGTCACTACAAACTCATCGGCCTGTATCACAGGTGCCGAAAGTTTGCTGATGGCATACGAACGTATTGTATCCGGACAGGCAAAGCGTATGCTTGCCGGCAGTACCAGTGATAGCGGACCATATATCTGGGGCGGTTTTGATGCCCTGAAAGTGTGTACTTTCAAACATAATGATCATCCTGCTGCGGGTTCAAGACCCATGAGTGCAACGGCCAGCGGTTTTGTCCCTGGCAGCGGTGCCGGAGCTCTGCTTCTGGAATCGCTGGAGAGTGCCCTGGATCGCAATGCAAAAATCTACGCAGAAGTATTGGGCGGATATGTCAACTCCGGCGGTCAGCGCGGTGATGGTACCATGACAGCTCCGAACAGCTTGGCAGTGCAGCGTTGTATTACAGGGGCATTGCAATATGCAGGAGTGGACGCTCATGAAATTGATGCGATCAACGGTCACCTGACAGCCACAGGGAAAGATACGCTTGAAATTGAGAACTGGAGTATAGCACTGAACCGCAAAGGGAAAGATTTTCCTTATATCAATGCTTTAAAGTCTATGATAGGCCACTGCCTTAGTGCTTCCGGCAGTATTGAACTGGTGGCGGCAGTCTTACAGTTACATGAAGGCTTCCTGTTTCCCAATATCAATTGTGAAGATCTGCATCCGGAGATCAGTGCTATTGTAGATGAAGAAAAAATACCACAACAGCTCATACATAAAGAATTAAATTTGATTGCCAAAGCCAGTTTCGGATTTGGCGACGTAAATGCCTGTATAATTTTAAAGAAATATAAATAGATGGATCAAGAAACCTTAATTGCAGCAATTAAAGAAATAGTGAAACCGTATACGAAAAATGAAGAGGCATTAAATAACATCAGTGAGAACACAGATTTCGTAAACGATCTTCAGATCAATTCTGCTAACCTGGTGGATATTATCCTCGATGTGGAAGAAAAATTCAACATCGTGGTAGATAATGATTCAATGGAGAGGATGCTGAATGTAAAGGCCGCTATAGAAATCATACAATCAAAACTCGCCGGACAATGATCGGCAACGATATTGTTGATCTCCACCTTGCAGAACGGGAAAGTTACTGGCAACGCCAGGGGTATTTAAATAAAATCTTTACTGCGGATGAACAGTCTTTTATACTTGCTTCTGCAGATCCAACAACCGCAGTATGGCTGTTGTGGAGTTGTAAAGAGGCTGTCTATAAGATTGTACACCGCCACACACGGGTAAGAACCTACGCACCACTTAAGTTTAATTGTTCAGTAACAGCAGGCACTGTCACATATGAGGGACATGTCTATCCTTTTAGGAGCCTGCAATCAGGTTACTGCATTCATACAATTGCTGTTGAAAAAGCTGAGCTGTTTGATGCGCTGGAAATCTATACAGAAGATGCATTAAAAAGGGAGCAATGGGATATTTCCAAGGATGATGATGGAGTTCCATATTTGGAGGGAAGTCCTGTATCAATCAGTCATCATGGGCGTTTCGCCGGATTGGTGATCTATCGGTCCAATAATTATGCTGGCACTCTTCATATGATATAAATGATTCCCATCACTTTGGATTCAATTCTGCTAATTGTGAGGATATCAATCCAATGATAATAATTTGGGTAATTCATGCATGTGATAGAAAACGGTTGCGCCTTCTTTTTCCAGTTCTTTTGCATTAAACGGTTTAGCGTAACCAAATGTGTTAAAACCACCTCTCTTAGCTGCTATAATTCCCGCCTTACTATCTTCTATCACTGCACAAACAGCAGGTGCGAATTCCATTTTTTCTGCAGCATACAGGAAAATCCCGGGATCAGGTTTCCAACTGTTAATATCATATCCACTAAAGATCCTATTCTCAAAATATCCAACGAGGCCGGTTACTGTAAGATTCAGTTTTATCTTTTCAACAGGTCCACTGGATGCTACACAGAAGGGAATGGTCAGACTGTCCAGTAATGTTTTCACACCTTCTACTGCTTTCATTTCCTTTTTAAAAATCTCATAAGTCCTTGCCCTGAAAGTCTGTTCGAAGTTGTCCGGAAAAGGACGATTGGCACGTTGCTGTAATATCTTAATCCCTTCTTTTAATCTGATCCCGCTAAATTCTTCTACAGCTGTTGTAAGGTCCATGCTAACACCATACTCTGATGCCATTTCAAGCAACACCCTGTTGTTGATCACCTCACTGTCTACCAATACGCCATCGCAATCAAAAATGATGCATTCCGGTTTGTTCATATTTTAAGTTATGTTTAAACTTCTTCTCTAATGCAGCATATAAGTTCAATCCTCCAAAGGGATTATTCTGGTTTACGCTTCTTCTTTAACCCGGCTGATAAGCCAGCTGATTACCATCCCCAGGCAGGCAATGATGGCAAATGACCAGCGAAGTCCTGCGGCTTCTGCAAGAAAACCAACAACAGGAGGAACCATCAGGAAACCCAGATATCCCACTGTAGATACTGCTGCTATGGCTGATCCACTACCCATGCTTTTGGATCTTCCGGCCATACTGAATACCAGTGGAACTACGCAGGATACTCCAACACCGGTCATCATAAATCCTATCCCCGCAGGAATGGGCGAAGGGAATAAAGCTGCCAGCAGCAGGCCACAGAATATAAGCAGACCACTATACTTTATTATAGTGGGAATGCCCCATTTGTGCACAAGTTTATCTCCACTGAATCTTCCGGTTGCCATCGCTATCATATATGCAACATAACCGGCTGTAACAATCCCTTTAGGTGCATGTACGGCTTTTTGAAAATAGATGCCACTCCAGTCGTACATAGTCCCCTCGCAGGACATAACTGCAAAGGAAACTAATCCGAATTTCAACAGGTGTTTATCTGGAAGGATCAGGCGTTTTCCGCTGCTTGTAGAAGGTGGCTGATGCAGACTGGTAGGGAATGCAAAGAATCCCAGGACCACCATAGATAACCCTACTGCCAGGAAGTGCCAGGAGGTAGGAACTGTCAGGTTTACCATTAATAAGCCTATAAGCGCCCCGCCAAAGCCAGCCAGACTCCACACACCATGAAATGTAGTGATGATTGATTTGCTGAAGAGTGTTTGCACACCAATGGATTGTGCATTCATGGAGATGTTCATCAGGTTCCTGGAACAGCCAAAGCAGAATAATACAATTACAAGTTGCCAGGAAGTGGATGCAAACCCTATCAGGGCTAACATCAGGTTGAAAACCAGGGCACCCACCATCATAATATTACGGCTACTGTAACGCTGTAAAAGAATGCCGGTAACTGGTAAAGTGAGGATCAGGCCAAGGGGCAGGGCAAACAGGATACTGCCAAGCTGGGCCTCATTCAGGTTTAGCTTGTGTTGAATATCAGGGATTCTTGATGCCCAGGAAGAGAATCCGAACCCTGAAATAAAGAAGAATATTGTGATCGCTATACGTGCCGCCCTCGGAGAATCCATATGATTGTACTCTAATCCGGAGGTAAAGTTAAAATTAATAATGATTGGAGGTGAGTTAAAAACAGCGCATCACATTTTTGATATTCACTTATAGCCTAAGAATAGCTATGGTTGTACCTAATAAAAAGGGCTATATCAAAAATATGATATAGCCCTTTACAATAAAATATATAGTAAAAATGCAAGCTCAATAAACAATTGATTCAAGGCAATATCAGCAGGCAGTTGACCCACGATTGACATCGTCCAATAATATTCTAAAGCCCATACGCTTGATAATGCCAGATAGAATTGCTACCAAATGGGTACAGTCCGCAATCCCACCTGAATCAACGTTGATATCATCAAATAATATCCATACGCTTGATAAGACCCAAAATAGTTAATCCCACATGAACCCAAAGTGACTTAATAAACCTCTTCTACTCGTCCCGGGCGACCATCTTCCGCAATACCTTCTACCACTACACGGAAATGTGTAGAGAAATCATTGTTATAGAAGGAGATCCTTACCCTATGAGTAGCGGAATCTATCTGCACACGTGGATTCCAGTAAAGGGTAAGTCTTTTGTCTGCCAGAGCATGCACTTCCTTCCTTACGGAATAGTCTGGAGAGTAGAACTCCTTCACAATATTATAACCACCCTTCTTATAAAGCTCAAAGCCTTTTACCGTTTCGTCTTTATTATCACCACCTTTTTTAGTATAGATAGCAATCGCACCACCAGGACTTCCACCAAATCCGCCCATAAATGGAGGACGGAATACTTTGATCAGCGCAATATCATTGACATTTATACTGCTTACCATATCCTTGTCCACAGGCATCTCATTCAGGAATAAGCTGGGTGTACCTCCCCGCCAGCTCAATGAAGGATTGCTGTAATCCCCTGTAATCTGAAGGCCCGCTACCTTCGACTGTAAATACTGAAATACATTAAAGGACGTAACTGTTTCCTGGGTGAGATCAAACGTATAGCCATCGCCACCGGAGAACAACCCGGAGGTATATCTTTTTTCCGTGGTTTCCTGTGGCGCAATCTTTTTCTCCCTTATATTCACCTCTTTCAGCAGAATGGTTCTGTTGCTGATAGCCCTGTTCACCCTGTTGTTTTCAGATGCGGTAGTCAGGAAGCGGGTAAGGGTGCTTTTATCTAGTTCTGCCGGTATACGGAAAGGGTAGGGAGAAGTAACCGGAGCAGAGTTATCAAAGAAATGTGAATTGAATTTTACAGTTACATCTTTCCACTTTTTATCTTTATCGCCACCTTTATAATATATGTTTAAGGTATCCATGAATTGAACGCCCGTTAACACAAATTCGCCTCTGTCGTTGGTAGGAACTGATGTAAAGTCGGTAGTGCTATCCAGCGGATGTTTGAGGATCATGTCTACTTTGCCATTGGGAAGAGGTACGCGGCCGTTACCCGAAAAGGCGGTGCCTTTAATAAGTATTCCCTGTTCGTAGGGGAACCTGATCTGGGGCATGTCATTGTTGATGATCTTTGCCCAGTTGAACCTTCTCCAGCCATTGGTCATCATCACCAGATCAAGTGCATCCACGGTCTCTTTGGTGCTATCGCGGAAGTACCAGGCTGGGTTGTAGATGTATCCTTTCAGATCGGAAGAAAGTAACAGTTCGGAGATGATGTTATGTTCGTCCGGATTTTCCACTACCTGGTCGGCATCAGTAACGGCAACCGATAAACTGGTATGGAGGGTATCCGGGATTTCTATATCAATCGAATTCCTTTGTCTCTCTTCTGTATTGATATATGGGTTTGTCAGGTTGATGGTCAGCTGGTCTTTTTTCCGCACGAATACCAGTCTTTCCGACAGGGGAACACCATTCACATCAAACAAAGTGACCTGTAAGATCCCGGAAGGAATCCCGTCTGTAGGGATGAAGCCACTGATCCTTCCGTCGGACACTTTTAATATGGCTTTATATACCAGTTGCTGCTGCATTTGTGCTACCACCAGCATACGGTCTAAGGAGGTATCTGTCGGATTTGGGAGTACTGCCTGGTAGAAAATGCGGACGCCCCTGTTAAAGATTTTAAGTCCGGCCCCGGTAGCTTTAGATGCAGGCAATGTGATATCCTTTTCCAGACCACCTGCTGTTTTAACAATTGCGTGATAGTTTTCACCAGCAGCGGGTGTAAGTTCGAATGCACCCATACCGTCGTGTATAGTTTCTATGGTAGCGATGGTTTTCCCTTTACTGTTCAGTACCTTTCCACTCACGGGTACCGGATAACCGCTCTGGTCTATTGCTTTGAATGCTACCCTGGAAGAAATGTCATTCAGCAGATCACCACCTTCGGGAAAGAATTGTACTGCAAAATCGTGTGTTATGGTAGTATCCTTTCTGTCAGGCAGATTATTACGTTTCTGGGGCTCGAAGACTTCTATATTCCTGTAACAGAGAAAGGCTGCATCAAAGTTGAGCATCCAGGCAGTGTAGGCCCGCAGCTGGTACTGACCAGCCTTCTGGCTTTCCGGTAGCTCAAAGTCGCCGATTGCAGCAGCTCCACCTGCCACAAGGCGTTTTTTCATTACGATTGTCCCGTTTTTATCCAGTAGTTCCACATACAGGTTAGTAGCGCCGACTGAAGGCATCCCCTGTACCATGATGTATGCTTTGAACCAGATCGTTTCTCCGGAAGCATAATAATCTTTGTCGAGGTGGAGGTATACTTTTTCCTGTGGAAAGCGCTGGCCAAACTGTTGAAGAGCATCCGTCACCTTATCGGACCAATCCGAAGCAGGGAAAAATGCGATAGACCCCAGGATAATCAAGGGGAGTGCCCACTTTAAATGACTTTTTTTTTAATCGGTGAGGATTCCATTTATAACCTTATTTAGTACAAGATACCAACAAAAAATATGCTATAAAACAATAACCTTATTTTATATATACATGAGCGGTATCTTCCTGTGTCTGAATGGATTCGATTTAAGTACCTGGTATTGTTAGTTAATCAGTTTTTCTTTGTAACTTCATTTCAGTGAAATAATTGAGAATGAACATATTAGACAATTACTGCGTGCTTTATCCTGTGTAAAAAAAATAACATATATCCACCGAATCACCCCAAATGAATCTGAAAATAAAGTTGTTGATCTTTATTGTAATGGTCACTGTTTCTGTAGTATCGGCACAATCCTATACGGCTGATGAATTATTTCAACGTGCCCGTACAGCCGCCTTTGATCAGAAGGATTATCCCCAGGCGATAATGCTTTGTAACCAGGCTCTCGTTAACAGTCCTGATTATGAAGATATCCGGATATTTTTAGGACGTTTATATACGTGGTCGAAAAAAACTGACAGCGCCCGCATTGCATTTACCCAGGTATTAAACAAAGAACCTGATAATGAGGATGCTTCTTTTGCTTATGGAAATCTGGAGTATTGGAATGATAATTATGAAACCGCCCTGCAAATATGTAATAGTGGTTTAAAGTATCATGAACAGTCAACAGACCTGCTGATGCTTAAGGCCAAATTGCTTAATGCCATGCGTCGTTTTGCGGAAGCAAATACTGTTGTTACCTACCTTTTAAAAATTGATTCCCGGAATACTGCGGCAAGGTCCCTGGCAGACCGGATTAAGGATAACAGTTCCAAAAATAAAATCGGTATTAGCTACGACTTCGTGAAATTTGATAAACGGTTTGATAACCCCTGGCATCTGGCTAGCATTGATTATACGCGTCAAACCGGCATAGGTGCTGTTATTGCAAGGATTAATTATGCAAACCGTTTCAGCACAAATGGTACCCAGGTAGAATTAGATGCTTATCCGCATATTTCTCCTACGTTCTATGCCTATGTAAACGGGGGCTATTCTAATACAGTGGGTGTTTTCCCCAGGTATCGTGCGGGTTTTTCCCTTTATGCCAATCTACCGGCAAGTTTTGAAGCTGAAGCGGGGTTCAGGTATCTGAACTTTGGGGATGCAACATGGATTTATACAGCTTCATTAGGCAAGTACTATAAAAATTACTGGTTAAACTTACGGACTTTTCTCACTCCTTCTAATAACGCTGTTTCTCAGTCGTACTCTTTAAATGTCAGATACTATTTTGGTGGAGCCGATGATTTTTTCCGCCTGGGTATTGGCACCGGCATTTCTCCAGACGATCCGCGGAATAATATTCTCCTTAATAACAACAAAAGTTATAAGCTGAAATCACACAATATCTCTGGCGGATTTCACTATTCTCTTAAAAAGTTAAATGTTATTTATCTGAATGTCAGTCTTGACTACCAGGAGTACCAGCGGGATACCCGTGGTATTCAACTTGATATAGGTGTAGGTTATCAAAGAAGATTTTAGAAAAATGAATAGAAAAAAACTGATAATACCTTTATTGCTCCTGATCATTTTATTACCGTTCTGGATGTGGCTGGGCTGGATGTTCACGCCTAAAAAAAAGATGGTAATGGCCATTATTGATAAAACAGTATTAACCTCTGGCGGACAAGAACATATATCCCTGAACTGGTTGCTGAATCATTACAGGCTTACTAAAACATCTTCTAAAAGTTATTCCATCAGCAGGGATTATTTTGGATTCTTCCCTCTTGAAAATGAAAAGTTCAGGCTAAAAGGATTGGAAAGATTTTCTCCGGAAGAATTGAAGAAATTAAGTGAGGATGCTGATGCTGTTTATTTTACGGATACCTACGGGATATATAAAAATGAATGGTATAGTCAAAGCCAGAATACGGAACGGTCAGGAATATTATATGGAGGAATGAGCCAGCAGGATGTAGATTTTCTTCGTAACATGAAAACCAGGCACAAACTGATACTAACAGAATTCAATACAATTGCTTCTCCAACCAAAGTGGATATACGTGATCAGTTTGAAAAACTCTTTGGACTGTATTGGAGCGGATGGACCGCAAGGTATTTTAGCAGTTTCGATACAACCGTGAATAAAGAACTTCCCCTCTGGCTGATCCGTAATTATAAAGCCAGACATAATAATACGTGGCCATTTCATAAAGCGGGTATTGCTTTCGTGAATGATAATGATGTTGTGGTTATACTGGAAGATAGTACGCACCTGACAGATCCTATGCCACATATTCTGACTGCCAGATATGGGCAGGATAAGCTTTCTCTACCTTCAGTAATTAAGTATCCCTTCTGGTTCGATATTATGATCCCCGATCTGTCAATCAATCATGCAATATCAAGATTTGTTATAAGCACTAACAGCAGTGGAGACAACGAATTGAAAACGTACGGAATACCTCAAACTTTTCCCGCAATATTAATGCATAAAAGCACCGATTACCAGTTCTATTATTTTTCAGGTGATTTTTGCGACAATCCAATAAATCTCACTACTTCCTATTTCATGGGAATCAGTTATTTTAAATGGCTTTTTTATAATGAGGAAGACCCTTCAGAAAGAGAGAGTTTTTTCTGGAATTTTTATCAGCCTATGATGGCTCATATCCTGTCTGATAAAGCAGCAGAGAAACTCTGATACAATTACGGACGTTTTTTTGTGTAGTTGTTAATAATTGTATCGGGAATTAATTTTCCGCTTCCATCAATTAGCTTCATATTCCGTTTCCTAAACTGATCAAACGCATTTTTCAGCTTGTTTTTCATGTCATCATCCTGAACCGGCAACTCCGATAAATCTGCAGATAACTTGAATAACTGTTCGCCATTCAAATGGTATTCATCCATCACAAAATCCAGTAAATCTGTTTTCGTTTGCATCATCGGATAGAAATTTATGCTCTGGAAATTTCTGCTGGTATCCAAACCCTGGCCTATCCAGCTTGCCAGTGAAGGCTTTTTGATCTGGTAACTGTGTTCCAGAAATGCAAGCAAACTGGGTGTAATATCAAAATGTGAGGAAACCGCACTGATCTGTGCAGTTCGTTTAAGTAAAGAAGAGTATATAATTAATGGTACATGATAGCGATCTATCTTATCACTCATCGGTATCTCCGGCATCCGGTGGTCGCCGGTTATCAGGAATATAGTATTATTAAAATCATGACGTTTCTTATATGTTTCAAAAAAGCTCTTCAAAGCGTCATCAGTATATAATATACTGGCGTATTGTAATTTGTAATCCCTGTATTCCTGCTTCCTGGAATCATTGAAGCTCAGCTGTGTCATTCTTTCTTCAAAGCGCTGCAGGTACTTTTCTTCCTCATTAATTACAAACGGGTTGTGAGTCGCAACGGTTAATATAACACTTAACTGAGGTACTGTATCATCGGGGCGGGTAGTTAAATAATGCCTGAATAATTCTTTATCATTATAGCCCCAGGAAAAGCCATTTACAGCAGGAAGTTTTGTATAACCTGCCGGGAAGGAATGTATATCCTCCAATTCATCAATATGATTTTTTCGCAGGTACATTCCCATATTGTCAAACTCCGCATCACCACCATAATAAAAAGAGGTTTGATAGCCATTGAAATTTAATAAGTTCAATAAGGATATAGTGTTGGGCATCTGTGAACCTGTTTCCAGGAATCCATTTTTCTCAAATGGTAGTGATCCAAGTAATGAAGGTAAGACGGCAAAAGTTCTTCCTCCTGCGCTTAAACAATTTTTCCAGTATAAGCTTTTGCCGGACAGGGAATCTAAAAAGGGAGTAAAATTACCCAGATATGCACCTTCATTGGTAAACGCTCTTCCCAATCCCTCTACAAGTAAAATAACAATATGAGGAGGAGTAGTGGGTTTTGTGAAAAAGGGAGATAATACATCAGCTGTACTATCCTGATGCAAAAATGGGAAATGGCTTTCATCTACATACCGGAATGAAGAAGATTTCCCTCCTTTCCCTACAAAATCAATAATGTAATTGTCTGCATATATATCAGTTTCATAACCGGAAGGGTAAAAATAATTATAAGAGGAACTGAAAAAATAATCGGATTTATTAAGAACAAGGTTATTGGCAAACTCTGTTTTAAGAGCAGGCTGTTCAACCAACCTGAAAATACCGGTTAAAACAAATAATATTGACAGCAAAGGCAGTAGTTTTGCAACTATAGCAGGAATACGGATTTTTTGTGGAAGCCATTTAAGTAACGAAAATGTGATGGCTGCAAAAAGAATAAACAATCCGATAGCCGATAAACTAACCGCGCCGGAAGATCCTACGGTTTGACGGATATCTGAAACAGAATAGCCAAACAGATCAGCTCCCAGTGGTAATAGTGATAGATTGAAATATCTGATCAGGAAGAACTGTATGAGTACCGAAAGGATGATAAAGACTATATAAAGTATCCGTGCAGATTTTTCTTTGATAAGAAAAACAATGGCAAAAATCAGATATAGTATGGCAAGAGATTTTAACCAGTATATCAGATCATTGATAATAGCCCTGGTAACCATTGCTGCAGCCTGACCCGAAAGGCCGTGTGTTATTCCATTGAAGATGATTTCAATTAAACTGGTTATTAAAAGAAGGATCAGCCAGATGATAGAAAAGGTGCTGAAGGAAAATGTTGAGTTTAAAACACGGGTTTTAAGACTGCGATTTGTCTTATTATTTTCCAAGTTATTTCTTTTTATGTTTTGAATCAAATCCCTCTCTTGTCATTTCACCCCATGAATTTTTATTCCTTAACAGGTCTATATTACCCTGTATAGCAGACCATACTACAAAAGGGTGGAAGATAAAAGGTTCAATCATGGCAGTAAGTACAAGCTTGAATATGTCCCTGTTATTATTATATTGGTTATAGGTTAATACTTCCATCAGGATTGCAAAAACAGAATATAAAAATCCAAAACTGAAAATTAGTATTGCCAGAACTAAAAAAAATGACCAGTTTACTATTCCCAGCATACAGCATATAAGAAAAGTTAAAAAGCCAATAAATTCAACCAGTGGTGCCAGAAACTCGAAAAAGAACCAGTAGGGATAACTTAACATTCCTAATAATCCATACTTTGGATTGAAGAACATTACCTTGTGCAAAAGAAGTGTCTCAATGGTACCGCGTGTCCACCGGTTGCGTTGTCTGCCCAGGATTTTATATGATGAAGGGGCTTCCGTCCAGCATAAAGGGTCGGGTATAAAACTAACTTTATATGGCTGTTTCAATTCTTCCATCAAACGGCGCATTCTTACTACGAGTTCCATATCCTCGCCAACAGTGTTATGATTATATCCACCAGCTTTGATAACAATTTCTTTATCAAAAGCCCCAAAAGCTCCTGATATTAGTAACAGCCCGTTAAGCCGACTCCAGGCCATTCTTCCCAGTAAGAAGGCCCTGATATACTCAAGGGTTTGTATCCTTGGTAATAATTTTTCGGGCAACCTCACTTTAACAAGTTTGCCACTTTCAATTTCACAACTGTTTGCAATTCTGATCACGCCGCCTGTAGCAATTATCCGTTTGCTGGTTTGCTCCATAAAAGGTTTCGCGAGCTTGAGAATAGCATCTTGTTCTAAAACACAATCCACATCGATGCAAACAATATAATTATTTGAAGCAATATTCACTCCTACATTAAGCGCATCTGCTTTGCCTCCGTTTTCTTTATCAACGACGGTTAGCTTTCGATAAACTTTATTGTGACTCTTGTATACGCCGCGTATTTTTTTAGTTGATATCTGATCGTTATAGAAATAATTAATCTGGAATAGATCGTAGGCTAGTATGAGTTTTGATAATGTATCGTCTTTGCTGCCATCATTAATTATAATCAGTTCCAGGTTGTTGTAATGAATGGAAAGCAGAGAACGTACATTTTCTGTTATAGTCGCCCCCTCATTATAGGCGGGTGCCAGAATGCTGATAGTGGGGGCTTCTGTAGAGCCGGCAAGCAATCGATAATCTGTAAAACTGTTCTTGTTTAAGTACCTTTTAATTTCATCAACAGAATATACGCCTATTAAAATATAGCAGAGTAACAGCAGTAATGAATAACCAAGCATACTATAAGTGAGTGCGTCAAAAATTAATGTTTGCCAGTTCATATTTTTCAATTTCTCCTTTAATTTGCATCATCATCTCTGCCCATGGAGCCTCTTTTATCCGGGGAAATTTTTCAAGTGCCTGTAGTTTTTGATCACTGATGGTTGCAATCGTGCGTATCAGTGTTAATCTTAGTTCATTATTATCATTATCAAGATAATCAAACATAAAAGTTACATCCCGCTCAGTACCAATAGTCTGAAGTACCTTGAGAATTGCAATCTGATTATGATGTGTTTCAAACGCAAATCTTTTCTTTAGGCCATCCGTTGTATGTTCGGTATATATTTCATTCAGGGTTTGAATGGCACGCAACCGTACTCTCGGCTCTTCATGATCCATGCAGGCCATGATATTGTCATGAATATTAAAAAGATGATTATTACTGGCAATCCGCATTGCAAATATAATTACACTGTAGTTTGCTGATTGAAGCCAGGATTCAATATTCACGAATGATTGATTCTCCTGGAAATTAGATAATTCGTGCAGCAATTTTATCTGTTGCCAGTCAGATACAGGATATGTAACCGTATCCAGAAAAAGAAGTCCTTTATAGCCCTGAAGCTTTACGATGGCGGCTTGTGCTTCAATGCGCACTAATTCGTTAGGGTGATCTGCATAAGGGATTATTATATCTACATAATCCCGCATTTCCATAATCGCCAGTTCCTGCAGGCCCTTTGCTTTGATATGCCAATAACGGCTATCTGTATTTAGCAATGCATGTTTTTCCAGGTGTAACTCCTCATACATCTGCTTAAGCCGTTCTGCTGATGCTCCTGAAATATTCTTTCTGGCGCTGAGAATTTCTGCTGTTAGAATTCTTCTGAAGTTTGCATCCCGCACCAGCTTATATCCCTTGTAACGTGGTTTATCAGTGTTATTTTGTTCTTCATCAGAGAATAATACTCTCTGAATTAAATTGTCCGCAACATTTTTTCTTTTAATATCTTTTTTCCTTTTCCGGTTTTTAATAGAGATATATACACCTATAAAGGCTATCGCCAATATCATGAGAACAAGGCACACTATAATAACTATATAGAGGTAATGGATGGCTGGGAAATGGCCTGTCAGTTGATGAGTGAACTTAATTCCCAGTAACATATAACCTATATTTTAACCGGAATAGCAAATCTCTTTACACGTATGGAGAGTTCTACAGGACTAAATGGCTTGGTGATGTAATCGTCTGCACCTAATTGAAAAGCTTCCAGCACCACATTTTCCTGTCCCATACCTGATATTACGATAACATGCATCCTATCAGGATATTTTTCTTTAACAGCACTGGTAATTTCCAGTCCCGATGCAAATGGCATCATAATATCTGTAATAACCAGATCCGGCAACAATTCATCGATTTTGCGCAATGCTTCACGTCCGTCCTGTGTGGCAATCACTTCATGACCATCTTTTCTTAACCGGAATTCTAATGTTTTAAGAATTAACTGATCGTCTTCGGCTACGAGAATTCTCATTGGAGTTATTTTATTAAGTTATCCTTACTTTATTTACTGGCTTTACTATGATCCTTAATGTGCAAATTGAATGGGATTAGGTGAAGGAATCTATAGACGCCAGTTTTTCGTTTGGGGCTGTAAGTATTCATATATTGACTTATGCTGGAAATGTGTTTTTCATATAACGCATTGGTTTTTTTGAATATGGATTTACTTAAAGTTATAACAAACTTACGCCAACAATGTTTTGTTTCCATAAAATCGAAAAACTATATTTATTTCATGTTTTATATAAAATATTGAACTTTATGGACTTATTATTGTTGCAAGGCATTATTCCAGTGAAAATGCTTAAGCATGTTCATCCGCAATATCAAATCTGAATACAATACATTTTCTTAATATTGCAGACAAAACCATTACTTTAAGATTGCTTATGTTCGAACGGATTGACCAGTTTGTAGCCAGGGATATACAATTAACACCTGAAGAGCTGGAGGTGTTTCATTCCCTGCTACAGTTCAGAAAGGTAAAGAAGAAACATTTCCTGTTAAAGGAAGGAGAGGTGTGTGACTTTGAGGCCTACATCCTGAAAGGCTGTATACGTACTTATTATATTGACAAAGAAGGAGTGGAAACAATTCTGATGTTTGCAGTGGAAGACTGGTGGGTAAGCGATCTGACCAGCTTCTCGGAGCGGAAACCCTCTATGCAGTTTATTGAAACGCTGGAAGACTGTGAACTCCTGATGATCAACTACGAAGACAAAGCTACCCTTTTTGAGAAGGTGCCCCGTTTCGAAAGGTTGTTCCGGCACCTGGTACAGCGCTCATTAGGTGTGTTGCAACAGCGGTTCTATGCAAATGTGTCACAGACAGCAGAAGAAAGATACCTGGCATTTATTGAGAAGTACCCGCAAATTGTGCAGCGTGTACCCCAGCATCAGATTGCCAGGTATATCGGTGTTTCTCCTGAATTCTTAAGTAAAGTGAAAAGTTCGCTCTATAAAAAGGGCTAATTGTTGAAGACCAGTTTATTCGCCAGCGTTATTTCATCCTGACTAACAGTATGTCCCATATTAGGATATACCTTTACGGTTACTGCCGCATTCATTTGTTGTAAAATCATCTCACTTGCCAATACTCTTTCTACGGGTACGTGCGGATCAGGATTGCTGGTACCGATAAATATTGGTGTACCTCCAAAATCTCCGGTATAATTTTCGGGATAGATTTTGTCGCCTATCAATCCACCGGTAAATGCAACTGCTCCTCCGTATTTAGTAGCATTCCTGGTTACAAATTCAAGTGTTAAACAGGCGCCCTGTGAAAAGCCCAGGAAATAAATGTTCTCCGGAGCGATGCCTTGTGCAATTACATCTGCTGTGATCTCCTTTAATACTGAAAGGGCAGCAGATAAATAAGGTTCGTTCTGTACCGGAGCAGACATAAACGAATAGGGGTACCAGGTACCACCATTTGCCTGTGGAGCTATCAGTGCAAAATCTTTTACATCCAGGTAGTTGGCCAGGGAAAGAATGTCTTCCGCACTGGCACCACGTCCGTGGATCATGATCAGTACTTTTTTAGCTGCTTTTATTTCTTTTCCTGCCGCAACTATATTCTTTGTATGCATGTTATTCTCCTGTTTCTTTTTGCCAGATATCGGCGTACGTATCCGGGTGTTTTTTAAATTGTGCATGTACATAAACACAACGAGGAATCACCATCAGGTGGTGTTCACGGGCATATGTTACCATAGCTTCAAGTAATTTCATGGCAAGGCCTTTGCCTTCAGCCTGTGGCGATATCTCTGTATGGAATACGGTCAGGTTTTTATCAGATACTCCTATCACCATTTCTCCCATCTGCTCACCATTCTGCATTAAATAAAAAGCACCGTGATTCTTTTGATTAAGTCTTAATGTTACTTCGTCCATAGGTATATTAGTAATCAAGTGTTCCGAAAACTCCATTTTTGTAATCTTCTATTGCCTGATCAGTTTCTTCCTTTGTATTCATTACAAAGTTGTCTTTCGCCGCTACCGGCTCATCGATCACCTGTGCAGAAAGAAAAAGGATCTGACTGTCTTCGTTGGCTGCAATGGAAAACAGGCTGCCTTCTCTTTTAAAAACAACTAAATTATGTTCTGCCACAGGAGTGATTTCATCTATTGTTACGCGGCCGTGTACCACATACAATAGTGTCCAGTAGTCTTCCGTTACTTCAAATTCTACTTCTTTGCCGTTGGCTATTTCTCCTACAGCAGTAATCACCGGTGTAAAAGAAATATTGACTGGTCCTGTTTTGCCATCGAAGGTTCCGCTTACTAAACGGATGTTCACACCGTCCTGTTCCAGGATCTTAGGCATCTCTTCTTTATGGATGAACTGATAGCGGGGATCATCCCATTTATGTACCGCAGGAACATTCACCCACAACTGCAAAAGTTCAATGTTTCCACCATTCTTATGTAGTTCATCCGATGGCCCTTCACTATGAAGTATTCCTTTCCCGGCAAACATCCATTGCGCATCTCCGGCATTGATGATCTGGTCATTCCCAGTACTGTCTTTATGATGCGCCTGCCCCTGCAGCTGGAAGGTAACCGGTGCAAATCCCCTGTGAGGGTGTGGATGAAGACGGTTATCCGAGCCTGGTGTTATCATAGCCGGACCACCATGATGCAATACGATAAATGGATTTGCAAATCTGAAATCAGGATGGGGAAGGGGTTGTAATACCTTCTCTGTAGGAGTAATATTTTTCTCCTTTCCTGCCAGGATATGCGCAATATTCTTCTTCATGGTGCCAGTTGTATGTTTTCGCGATCTAACACAAATTGGATTTCGTTCTTCAGTAATCCGCTGCCACCCCCATAATGCCGTTTTACAATAACAGCTGGATTAAGCAGTAACAATTGTGCTGTCAATCCCGCCTCTTCTTCCGGGCAAATTCCGGAACACAGCAGCACTATATGAAAGGACTCTCTGGCAAATGCTGCCAGTGCCTCTTCCGGTGTACTTACAGTTACACCATGCCACTTTGGGGGGGCATTCAGAAGTCTGTTCATCACCAGCAGGATCTCCGGATTACGGCCCAATGCCAGAATGTTGAGTTGATCGATCTGCATATATCTTAGTGTAGTAAAGTGGTAAATTCAGCCAGTGGCTTACGGCTGCGGGGAGCCAGTTCTCTGGATTTATACGGTTCTTCCAGAAGTTCTGCGTCAGCAAGATAACCCAGGGCTATTATACACACCGGTTCTTCATTGGCAGGAAGAGACAACTCTTCTGCTATCTGTACTTTATTAAATCCTGCCATCACGTGACCGTAGATATCCATGCTGGATGCCTGTAACAAGATAAGTGAATTAGCCATTCCGATATCATGCATATAATAAGCGTTCTTCTGCTGGGTATCTGGTAATTCCTTAATACCGACCCCTGCTATCAGTATTGCCGCATTTTTAGCCCAGGGCTGATTTCCGGGAGCAAGGGCAGACAACAGTTTATTAAATCCTTCGGTACCATGATGAGCATAAATATAACGCCAAGGCTGGCTGTTATTCGCACTCGGAGCCCATGAACCGGCTTCAAGAATGGTATGCATATCTTTTTCAGCTACTGGTTGAGTGGCGAAAGACCGGGCACTCCAGCGATGTTTGATCAAATCGATTACCTGGTGTTTCGTTTGTGCTATTTTGCTCGACATAGATAAATTGTTTATTATTTATATAAAGTTATTGAAAGTATTGATGTTTTATGAAAGCATTGGGACATCCATGATCAGCAATTCGGCCCCATCTTCCAGAGAAGTGATGCCGATGTTGTCTGTACCGGTAATGCCTAAACCGTCTCTTTTGCTCAGTGTTTGTCCATTTACTGTAAATGAACCCTTTAAGATGAAAACGTATACGCCGTTTCCTTCCTTTTTAACCGGGTAAGTGATGGTTTTATCTTTATCAAATAGTCCCATATTAAACCAGGCATCCTGGTAAATCCAGGTTCCGGCATCGTTTGGATCAGGAGAAACGATCTGC
This sequence comes from Chitinophaga sp. CF118, assembly GCF_900112615.1. Taxonomy (GTDB): domain Bacteria; phylum Bacteroidota; class Bacteroidia; order Chitinophagales; family Chitinophagaceae; genus Chitinophaga. Next base: position 142,581 of record NZ_FOMK01000003.1, read on the forward strand.
TGCAGCTGGTTTTTGCTGTTAGCCAGATCCAGCGTAATCTGATCGTACCGGGGTGTTACATTCAGTTTATTGGGAAATAACCAGATTTGCAGGAAAGATACCGGCCTGTCCTTGTTAGCGTTGTATTCACTGTGAAATACTCCTGTTCCGGTACTCATTACCTGCACATCTCCCTGCCGGATGATTTCTGTATTGCCCAGGTTATCCTTATGCTCCAGGTCGCCTTCCAGGGGGATACTAATAATTTCCATATTGTCGTGTGGGTGGACATCAAATCCTCTGCCACCGGCCACTATATCGTCGTTAAATACCCTTAGAGCGCCGAACTGCATTCTTTCAGGGTTGTAATAATTAGCAAAACTGAAGGTGTGGTGACTATCCAGCCAACCATGATTTGCATGTCCACGTGTCTCTGCTTTATGTAAGATGTTACTGGCCATAGCTTTAATTTGTTTGTTACAACAAATATCGTATAAAATAGTGAGTAATTCCCTTAATGTAGCTTAAGAAATTGGGGGGATAAATTTTTTTAATTAGTTCAATCAGAATTTCTTATTTTAGATTTATAAAATTTTCATTGTCATGTTACCCACAATACCTGTGAATACCACAGCCTTCAGAGTTGTAATTATATTTCTCGCCTTTATTTTACTTGTAATTCTTGCCGGTTATTTACGCCTGGAAGAACCTGATCTTAAAAAATCAGAGATCATTAAGATTATTAACAGCGGATTGGTGATAATAGGACTGATGTATTCTATTCTCACATTCGAGTCGAACCAGATTAAGAATCGTCATGATATCCGGGTCAGAAAATGCTCAGCAACTTATAATGTGATAAGGGAGTGGCATATGTCACCTATGATGGACTATTCTAAAATTTGTAAAGAATTTGAATTAAAAAATGAATACCAGTTATTAAAGAATGATATTGAAAGTTTCATGCAGGAGTTTGATAACAGTATCAATTCGGAATACAGAAAATCATTGATCTGTGTTCTGAATTATTTCGAATCAATAGCAGTGGCAATCAGCGAAGATTTGCTGGATGAATTATTTACCAAGAAATATTTCAGGTTAATATTTTTAGAGTTTTATGATGACTATTTCTTTTTTATTCATGAACGAAGAAAAATAAAAAATGACAATGAAATATGGCAGGAATATACGAGATTAGCATACAAATGGAAAACTAGTTAACTATTAAAACCAATATATATGAAAGCAATTCACGGTGCAGACACCTGGTAAATAAAAAAGAGAAGCAATCGCTTCTCTTTTTTATGCTTTTCACTACTTCAACAGGGTTTTCACCTAAATATCAATGAGGCAGGCGGATAGTAAATTCTGCATAAACATTTTCTTCTGATCTGACTGTTAATTCGCCATCAAGACCTTTTACAATAATGCCATAGCTAAGGGATAATCCAAGTCCCGTTCCCTGATGAGTGGGCCTGGTAGTGAAAAAAGGCTGAAATATTTTTTCAAGAGACAGAGGATGTATTCCTATACCGTTATCGTGTACAATAATTTCAATCCATTGTTTGGCATTCCTTGTTGTAATAGTCAATTCCGGTTGATAGTCTTCTCCTGACTTTTCAATCTTTTTTTGAAGTGCATAGAATGCATTTGTGTAAATATTCATCAGCACACTTCCAAACTCCTGTGGATTGCAATGAAACTGTTTGATGGAGTGATCAAAATTCCGGGTTAGTGTCAGATCGAAATCTTTATTCTTTGTTTTAAAACTTTGCAGGGCGATTTGTATTGATTCTTCTGTTAAAGCATTCAGAATTACATAGCGTTTCTCACCTTTATTAATCCGGCTATGTGAAAGCATCCCTTTTACAATGGAGTCTGCCCGCTGGCTATGATGAGTGATCTTACTTAAGTTATTACTTAAGTGGTCTGTTAAAACAAGCTGCTTACTATCATATATTCCTGCTTTTAATTCATTGACCAGTTCTTCTGAAAGCTCTGCAAAGTTGGTTACGAAGTTCAGTGGATTCTGAATCTCATGTGCAATACCGGCAGTCAGATCTCCTAAAGATGCTATCTTTTCTTTCTGTACCAATTGCGCCTGTGCGTTTGTTAGTTCTGCTAATGATTGATTCAGTCTGGCAGTACGTTCTGTTACCTTTTGTTCCAGTTCCCGGATTGCTTCCTTTTGTATTCTTAAATCTTCCAGTTGTGCCGCTTCTTTTTCCTTTTTATAGAGATTGTATTTATCTGCAAGGGAAAGTGCCAGCATAATAGCTTCCACCAGCAAGGCTATCCTCACACAATTTGTTGTAAAGAAATTCGCTTCAATAAAGCCGAAATTGCGAAGTACTGTAACGAGCCAGCTTCCTATAAGAAACGCCCAGGCTACCAGGTAAAACCGTGCTGCATTATTTCCTCTCCGAAGGCTAATGATACCTGCTACTCCAGCCGTGATACAGGAGAACATGATGAGTAGTTCTGCTATGCTGAGACTGACAGCCATTTTAAGAAAGAATGAAAGGAAAAAATTGATAGCTGACAGAATGATGATGCTTATAAGGATGATATGTATTTTCTTTGCAAACCGCGAGGTATTCAGAAAGGTGATACAGAAAAGGACTGTTATAATAGAAGAACAGGACAAGAGCAGAGGGATAATGGTATTAGCCCAGTAGGGTGCATCTCCCAGAATATATTGGGTAATATGCCCGCTGAATGCTGCCTGTAATAACAGGTTAATAAGTGTGAACAACACGTAGGTCAGGTATGCCTTATCTTTCAGACTGAAGAATAGGAACAGATTATAACAAAGCATAATCATCAATGCACCAAAGAAGATGCCATGGCCCAGTTCTGCATACAGTTCATCCCTGAAAAAGGCTGCCTCCTTTTGCAAGGTTAACCCTATCTGCATAGAGCCGCTTGTTGCAATCCTGATGTAGTAGGTATGTGGTACCGTATCCGGTAACGTAAGCGTGAATATAAAGTTCCGGTATTGCATTTCCCGACTACTGTAAGGCAACATATCACCGGTTTGATGTATTACCCATTGTCCATCAGTCCTTTTATCGTAAAAGGTAATGTGATCAAATAAAGGATAGTCAAAAGCGAGAATCCAGCTGTTATACTGCTCCGGATGAGGGTTCCGTAATGTGAACTTCAGCCATATGGCGGCATCTCTTACCCCGGAATTCAGTGTTTCTGTATGCGCTTTTTTGAATTGATTATCAAATTCACCGGTTATTATCTGTGTGCCTTTGATGGCAGCGCTCTTATCTTCAAAATATTCAAGTGTGTTACCTAAATGATAAGTGCTTTTTTCAGCATCTAAAAATACCTGTGGAAAAGATGTTGTGCTACGGACAAATAGGATGGCTGTCAGAACAAGCCTTCTGATACTAAAAAACATAATTGGTATTTCTCCTGAGATGGCTAATATTACTTTGTTTGGTTGGTACAATCAACACAACAACCTGTAAAAACAAACTTGTTTTTAAAAGAATACGTTTCATCAGGTATATGGTTTGACAGATTAAGTTTAATGTGAATGTATAAAAGGGTTAGGGAAAAAAGGTGGGGGAAAAGGGAAATCGGGTAGAGTTAAGTACATGTACTTAATGGAGGTCAATTTTTGGGGTATGATACAATATAATAATACCGGGATTACGACCTGGAAGTGCAGTCGCTATTTTTCTTTTCTGTATGCTACAGACCAGATAAATCTTCCATAATGGAATTGTTCGTAAATCTTAAGATATTGATGCCTGTTGAAAAGACCTTCCATATCATTAAGCTCTGAAGCTTCTATCTTCGAAAATACCCTGAAAAAGGTATACATCGTTTTAAGTAATAGCTTCTGCCACAATTTACCATGCCGGGGATCATACACGAAGTCAACAAATAGCCAGTTACCACCAGACTTAAGGGTTGTATGAAGTTTAGTAAAAATAACAGTTGCTTTAACGGCAGGGAAATTATCAAAAAGGAAAGGGGTGAGGATTACATCGTAAGAAAAAGTGGGAGTAAATGTTTCAATGGATTGATGAACGAACTGTACGTTATTTTGTTTGTAATCTCTTTTCTGTGATAGCTTTATCATACCTTCAGAGATCTCTACATAAGTGATCTGTAGTCCCCCCGGTCTTATTTTGGCTATCTCTTCCAGGATCCAGCCCGTACCACCACCAACGATAAGAATAACGCTGTTCTCCTTAATATAAGGCAACAGGCATGTTTGTGCATTAATAAGCGAACGTTGAAAGACAGTTCTGCTCAGCAGATCATAATACCTCGCTATTTTATCGTAGTTGTTTTTCATTTAATTCCTCCGTTAAAATTAGGTATTATTAATAAGCTCTTTCCAATTATAACAGATATAAAATTACTGATTACTGTTGCTTTGGATTCAGGTGAGTAATTGCGGGCTGTACCCACCTGAATCCGAAGCAATAACACTTTCCCCGGACAGGAATAACCTTAAATAATTTTATTAACCCCAGGAATTCTTACCAGTAGTTTTCCAAGCAGAATGGCTCCGATAACACCCAGTGGAGCTACAACCAACAGTTTTAATGCAGGAGCCACAGTCCAATGAACTAACAGCAGCGAAGAAACCACTAATGGCAACGGATGGAAAATATATACAGCGAAAGCTTCTCTGGACAGCTTGCTCAGGAAGGTTGAATGTCCGTTAAATTTATGTTTGAAGATGCCTGTCATGGCAATGATGATAGAGAAGCCCGTTACCTGTTCCCATATGCTATACATAAACGACTCACGGGTCCATCCGCCACTGAAGTTTTCACCAGTACCATGCCATATCGTTTTAAGATAGAACATAACCGGAAAACCAATGATGATCATCAACAGGGCTATCCATCCAAAATTCCTGGCTGTACGGTATTGCAGCTGTTCTGTCCAGTTATTACGGTTGGCTATGATCCCTATAATGAATAATGTGATATACTGAGGGAAATGACCGAACTGAAAACCCACAGGGTGTAATACCCAGCCCACCGGGAAAACCACTCTGACAAAGAAAGAGATCAACCCCAGACCAATGGCAAATAACAAAATTTTGCCTGTTCCCGGTAACCGAAGGGTTCCAGTCTTTATATTTTTGAGTGCCACAAATAAAAATGTAAACAGTAGAAGTGCGGCTACAAACCATAACACACCAAACTCTATCCAGTTATCATATACCTGCAGGTATTGAAAATAACTGATTGGGTGATCTTTACCATACCTGTATACGAGAAAACTCATAAAGGGTGATAATACCAGTGAATAAAAGATAAGGGGTATGCCAAATCTTTTTAACCGGTCCTGCAGAAATACCCGTGTTCCTTTTCGCAGAAGAGAGGGTTCCGTAAAATAAGCAGACAACAGAAAAAAGAAACCCATAAAGAATGACTGATTGATGGACACGAACAATGTCATGGGAATCAATGCTGCAAGATTCGTTGTAGGTTCTTTGTAATACCATCCACCGGGAGCGCCATAACACACAAAGGCATGATGAAGAATCACCAGTATGGTAAGCAGTACTTTAATGTGATCAAGGTAATCTGTACGGGATTTTTGCATAGATATATTATATTGATCACCAAATTACACATCTTCTCATATTCGTTATATATCTTTTGACAACTGGCCAATAATCCGTGACAAACAGAACAATTAATGATCAGATAATGCTACCTGTACCTGTTTTCCTTTCCGTTTTGATGCCAATAATAAAATGGGCAATGCTAGCAGGAATACAAGCCCTATCAGCAAATAGGCATCATTAAAACTCATCAGACTGGATTGCCTGGTAACATTCATATCCAGCAATCGTAATGCCTTGTTATGCGCTTCAAAGGCATTTGCCCCTTTGCTGATGAACAGGTTTGTATAACCCGTCAGCCGACTGGTAGTCAGCGGGTTATTCACTGTGATATTGGATACGAGATCTGAGCGGTGAACCGCATTCCGCTGTGTGAGATAAGTATTTACAATTGCCAGTCCGAAGGAGCCTCCCAACTGCCGCATCATATTATTCAATGCAGCCCCCTGCGGAATATCCTTTGGCTCCAGCGAGGATACCGCCAGAGAGGCCAGTGGCACTGTGATCACAGCCAGACCAATAGCCCTCCAGATAAGTGAAACCGTTATATCATGAGCATTTGCATCCAGACTAAGCTGCGACATTTGCCAGCTGAACAGCATGAAAAGAAGCATTCCGGACGTGATCATCACAACAGGAGAGATGCCACGTTGCAGGAGCCTGGCAGAGATCATTAGTCCGCCGATGGCCAGCAAAGCCCCCGGTAATAATAGTAATCCTGTTTGAGTGGGCGTGAAATTAAGCAGTCGCTGTGAGAACACCGGGGTAAGGAACACAGAGCTGAATAACCCGATCCCGGATACGAAAGTGAGGATCGCGGCTACACTTAGGTTCTTGCTTTTCAGCACTCTTAAATTAACGACCGGCGTTTTTGTTGTCAGCTCCCACCAGATGAACAATAGCAATCCAAAGAAGGCCGCTACCGACAAGCATATGATATAGTTAGCTTCGAACCAGTCATCCACTTCGCCTCTTTCCAGTACTGTTTGTAAAGAGCCTACGCCGATTGCCAGTAAAAAGATTCCCAGCCAGTCTACCTTTCCGGCTTGCTGTTTAATCAGCGGTTCGTGCAGCAGGGAATAACAGATTGCCGCTGCAGTGATTCCGATAGGTATATTGATATAAAAGATCCAGGGCCATGAATAATACTCTGTGATGTAACCTCCTAAAGTAGGACCAATTGTGGGGCCAATAAATACACCAATGCCAAAGAGGGCGCTGGCCACATTTTGTTTTTCTTTCGGGAACAGTTCAAATACGATAGCCTGTGACACGGATAACAGTGCACCGCCACCTATTCCCTGTAAAAAACGGAATACGATCAGCATCCAGATATTGGATGCTTGTCCGCACATAAATGAAAAGAATGTGAATGCAATGATAGATCCGATGTAATAATTCCGTCTTCCCAGTTTGGTAGCAAGAAAGCTTGTAATGGGGATGATGATCACATTGGCAATAGCGTAAGAAGTGATTACCCAGGAAGTGTCTTCCAGGGTAGCACCCAGGTTCCCGCTCATGTGAGATAGAGCGACGTTGACAATAGAGGTATCTATGAGCTCCATTACTGCAGCTGCAATAACGGTGATCAGCAATATAGTTCTGTTCATTGGTTGGGTGCTTGAAAGGGGAGAAGGATCCTTATTATACCAATCGGTATAATAAGGATCAAATTTTTTTATTTATCAGCATTGAGCATATTCAATGCATCCTGCGGAGCAGATAAAAAGAATTTATAGAAGTCGGCCGTACCGGCTACACGAATTTCGTATTCATCCTTTTCTAAGGATGTTAAAAACTCATCTGCCACAACCTGAGGAGGAATGCCATTTGCACCACCAATTCCTGCAGAGAAATCAGTATTCACCAGTGGGGGCATTAATTCAAACACTTTAACATTTGTATCCTGCAGTGTGATACGGAGAGATTGTGTGTACGAGTGAAGTGCAGCCTTGGTTGCGCTATATCCCGGGAGGACATGATTTGCTGCATAAGCAACAATAGAAGACACGTTTACAATAGCTGCTTCATTCTGTTTATTCAACAGCGGGAGTAATTTTTCATTCAGACTGATCACAGAAAAATAGTTAGTCTGCATTTCTTCTTTTGCTTTTGCAACAGCATTCACGCCGGCTGTCAGTTTATATAAATAAGCATTGCCTGCGTTATTAATTACTACATTCAGCTTCGGAAATTGTGTGTTAAGTGTACTTACCAGTTTGTCAACGTCCTGTTCATTGGTTACATCAGAAACAATCGATGTTACATTTTGTAGTTTAGCGGCAGCCTTTTCCAGTCTGTCAGCATTTCTTCCCGTAATGATCACATGATTACCTTTTTCAGATAATGATTTGGCTAATTCAAAGCCGATACCAGCGCTACCGCCGGTAATAAGAATGGTGTTATTTGTTGTTTTCATCTTTTTATATTTATGTAATATACCAATCGGTATATTATTAGGTAAAAAAACACTTACAGATCGCGGATCATTTTTTCGACTGACTGCATCACCAGTTTGCGGTAGTTTAATTTCCCTGTTGCTTTAACGATCATGATAGCGCCTTCTATCATAGCGATCATAGTGAGTGCAAACTGTTCAGCGTTTACCGGTGCTTTGAATTCTTTATTTTCAACCCCTTGTTTGATCAGCGCAATGGTTTTATTCTTCCATCCTGTAATCGCCTCTGCTACTTTTTCTTTCAGTTGCGGATGTGTATCATCCGCTTCTGTAGCAGTGTTCAATAAAGGACATCCTCCTACAGGGAAGGGCAGTTTCAGAGAGTTTTCATATACGCTGGCATACGCGAGTAGCTTTCCTTTTATGGTAGTTTCTTTTGCCATTTCCTGCGTAATTATATTGGTCACTTTCTTAAGGTTGTGATCAAATGAAGCTAAAGCAACTTCATCCTTATTGGCAAAGTTCCCATAGATGCTCCCTTTGGTTAAGCCGGTGGCCTCCGTCATATCTGTTAAAGAAGTACCCGCATACCCTTTGGTATTAAATATAGGAGCCGTTTTCTCCACAATGAATTCCCTGGTTCTTTCTGCTTTGCTCATATCAATCACTATTAAGACGATGTAAAATTATACCAATTGGTATAATTTGCAAAATATATTTCCTCCCTTTGTTCGAATATGGACATTTATCGTATCAATCCCGGACATTATTAATTAGTATATTTGCTGATTATCAACTATTTATGAAATGGCCCTTTTTTGGCTCCCTCCCCGTAAACAATCTGTCAATGTTCCGGAATTATTTAAAAACAGCCTTTCGCAACCTGATCAGGCATAAATTATTTTCAGCATTGAATATAATAGGTTTGGCTACAGGCATGGCCTGCAGTATTCTTATTTTCCTGTGGGTACAAGACGAGCGGAGTTATGACAGGTTTAACGCAAATGCTGACCATATTTATCGCGTTACAGCGCATTTGATGGATCTTAGTGTTGCGGTAACGCCTTTGCCAATGGGAGTAACGGCAAAGAAAGAGATACCTGCAGTTAAAATGGCTACGAGTATCTCACACTTACATAGCATTATCACAATCGGCCATCAGAAGTTTGATGATAAGAATATCTATTATGCGGATTCGAATTTCCTCCGGATGTTCAGCTTTCCGGTTGCCCACGGTGATCCGGCTACCATGCTTACCCGTCCGGATGAAATAGTGATGACAGAAAGTGCAGCTAAGAAGTATTTCGGGAGCAATGAAAACGCAATGGGTAAAGTGATTCGTGTAGAGAATAATGCTGGAGGAGCACCATTGACTGTGAGTGCTATCCTCAAAGATGTGCCGCATAACTCACATCTTCAGTTCGATCTCCTGTTGCCTCAACAGCAATATGAAAAGAACAGAAACGCAAATGAAGCCTGGGGTAATTTTGATGTATATAATTATCTGTGGATAGAAGAACATGCAGATGGAAGTCCTGCTGCCATTGCATCACTGGAAAAACAGGTAACCAGTATGCATGACCGGAATGATAACTCACACACAAAAAGCACTTATCGGTTACAAGCCCTTACTGATATTCATTTACGCTCAAATTTATTTATGGATGTAGCGGGGAATGGGAACAATCAGTATGTGATCGTCTTTTCACTGGTGGCCATATTCATTCTCCTGATAGCCTGTATCAACTTTATGAATTTATCCACGGCTATTTCCGGACAACGGGCAAAGGAAGTAGGGCTGCGTAAAACAGTAGGAGCACAGCGTTTTCAGCTGGTATTTCAATTTTTAAGTGAGTCTCTGTTATTATCTTTCATTGCGTTGGTGATCAGTATTGGTCTTACCTTCTTATTATTGCCTTTGTTTAATGAGCTTGCTGCAAAAGCCATCTCCATTAACCTGCTGAATTTTAAAATTATAGGATCACTCTTAGCAACTGCAGTTGCTGTTGGCGTCATTTCCGGCAGCTACCCGGCTCTTTTCCTGTCGTCCTTCAAACCGGTAAAAGTATTGAAGGGGGTAAAGAACCTGCACGGACGAACCAACTATTTCCGCAATGGGTTGGTAATTTTACAATTCTCCATCTCTGTAATCTTAATAGTGAGTACACTGGTAGTATATAACCAGTTGCAATATATCCGTCATCGTGATATAGGTTTTGACAAGGATAACCTGTTATATACCCAGATCCCCGATGCTGGAAACTTCGGAAAGAACGCTGAAACAATAAAAACAAGCCTGAGTCAGCAGTCACAGCTTACTGAACATACATTAATCAGTCATCTGCCAACTGATCTCCCCACAGGACAGAAGTTAGACTGGCCAGGTATGGATCAGCAAATATTACTGATTGCTCCTGTGATGTGGGTGGATGAAAATTTTATCCGCGTTTTCGGAATACAATTGTTGGCCGGAAGATTCTTTTTAAAAGATGATCTGGCAGATAAGAGGAATTATGTAGTGAATGAAACGACGTTGAAAAGAATGGGTATGAGTCTTTCTACTGCGATTGGGAAAAAAATAAAAGTAAGTGACAATGAAGGAGAAATAATTGGTGTAGTGAAAGATTTTAATTTCAAACCTGTACAAAAGAATATCGAACCACTGATCCTGAAAAAATATGATGGCTATGCCAATGGGGTTACCGGCTTCGTTGTAGTGAAAACTACTGCCGCAAATACTGATCGTAACATGAAGGCTGTAAGAAAGCTTTTGCAACCTCTTTTCCCGGATTTCCCTTTCTTACAGGGGTTTATCAATGAAGATCTTGCCCGGTTGTACATCACCGAACAACGAATGGGTAAACTGTTTAACATATTTTCTGTACTGTCAGTTATTATTTCCTGTCTAGGATTGTTTGGCCTGGCCACCTTCGCTACTCAAAAGCGTATTAAGGAGATAGGTGTCCGGAAAGTACTGGGCGCCAGTGCCGCCGGCATTGTAGCTATGCTCACTAAAGACTTCATTAAATTGGTAGCCGTTGCACTCATCATTGCTTTCCCTGTTTCCTGGCTGTTGATGAACAAGTGGCTGGACAATTTTGCTTACCAGATTGATATCAGCTGGTGGATGTTTGTAGTAGCAGGGGGAATCGCTATTTTTATTGCATTCCTGACTGTAAGTTACCAGTCGGTAAAGGCGGCATTGGCAAATCCGGTAAAGAGTTTAAAAACGGAATGATATTTAATAAAATACAGGGAGAAGCAAATACTTCTTCCTTATTTTGAACTCTTTATTTTGATAAGATCCATTGCAAAATCTTCCAGTTCTAAAATGGCTTTTTCAATATTAGGGTTGGATGCATTAGTGATAAATCCTAAATAATGGGAAATGAGTTCTCCATCGGGTTGCGCAATTTTAACTTCAATGCTATGCATGTATACCTTTTCAGGTGGTAAGGCTTTATACCAATCCTCAAATAATTCATGCCTGTATGTTTGCCTTTTATCTTTGGAGTCACAATGATAGAGCAATATAGTATTAGTAGGATTTTCATTTAAGAAATCAAGACCTATTTCAAAAATGGTTGGTAGAACACGATCATCGTTTCCTTTTTTGGTCTTCTCAGAAATCTGTTCAAAATAAAAACCGAATCCGAAGCCATGACTAAGTAAAAATGGAAATTTATCAAGATAATCGGCGTATTCAGAAGGATCAAAATATACGGTGTAGAGTTTATTCAGATTTGTATAAAATAGATAAACATTTCCTTCTTCCAATTCCTCAGAAATGAAATCGTAAGGATTATTTTGAAATGCCATTCTTTTTAAACCTTTCTTTAAGATGAGCTGTTTTTTCTTCGATTTTTTTTCTTGTTGCTTCTTTCTTGCGGCTTAATTCCTCAAAGAAGGCAGCCGCTTTGGCACTATTTTCAGCATGTATAACGACCTTCTTTATCATTTCTTTTTTAATTTATATTTCCTTTTTAATTTATCACAAGCTGTTGTTGCGTATGATAATTTAACATTACAAATATACTGAAAATCTTGCTGCTTTATCACCAATGAATGAATATTGTTTAATGATAAAATTACCATAATTGTTTGTTTTTCATTATATTATGTATTTTTTAAAAACTGTGGGGAAAATTCTGAATGATTTTATTCACCCAAAGTCCCAATTAAATTGAATTATGGCTTTTTATAAGTTTGGTAACAACACGATTGAGGAATTACATTTTCTTAAATTCAGTGTAAAAAATTTAAACATTCTTATTACACTCAAAAGATACCTCATCCATACTTCAAAGATATTCCAAGCGGCTTACGAAAAGGCTCATCCTTCGTTCATCCTTCGTCTTTTAACGTAGGATGAGCCTTTTCGTAAGCTGTTTGAGTGCCGTCCGGATACCGTCTGAACAGTATCCCGGGTATTGTTCGATATATGGTTGCAATCTTTTATCCACCACAAAACTGCAGAATATTTTATCTTTGACCCGGTTTGAAAATTATCACACTCATATTATCCATTTATGTATTGCTTATGGCAGTCATTCCCTGTTGCGCTTTCGACAAGTGCACAGCGGATATGGAAATGAGCAGTGGTAAACACCAGGAACCACAGGGGGCCTGTTCGCCATTTTTCAGCTGTCACAGTTGCTCCGTTCCCGTGATACTTGAGAAACCTGTGCAGATTATGGCAGTTGTTAGTATCAATGAACCTCATTATACTGAGTTTCAACCTTCTTCTCTTCAAAACGTTAGCTTTGCCTGCTGGAACCCTCCACGGGCGTAATTCTACATTACAGTAAATAAACCCTTTATTTCTTTTAATTAAATCAGTTGCATGCTCGATAAGATCATCAGCTTTTCCATACGGAATAAGCTGGTCATAATATTGTTTACATTGGCGCTCATTATATGGGGTATTTCGAGTTTACGAGGATTGCCCATCGATGCTGTGCCCGATATTACCAATAACCAGGTACAAATCATTACCAGCGCTCCTTCACAGGCTGCACAGGATATAGAGCGACTGGTTACTTTCCCGGTGGAGCAAACCATTGCTACAATTCCGGATATTACAGAAGTACGTTCCTTTTCCCGCTTTGGACTGAGTGTGGTTACCGTAGTATTTGAAGATAAAGTGGATGTATATTGGGCAAGACAACAGGTAAGCGAACGACTGGCTACTGTCCGGGAACAGATCCCGGCAGGAGTAGGAGATCCTGAACTGGCGCCACTTACCACCGGATTGGGAGAGATTTACCAATATGTGATCCATACCAAACCTGGGTATGAGAAGAAGTATTCTGCTATGGATCTGCGCTCTATTCAGGACTGGATTGTACGGAGGCAATTACTCGGTGTTCCCGGAGTGGCAGATGTGAGCAGCCTGGGAGGCTATCTGAAGCAATATGAAATAGCGCTGGATCCCGAAAAACTGCGCAGTATGAACCTGGGCATCAGTGATGTATTCACTGCCCTGGAAAAAAACAACCAGAACACCGGCGGTGCCTATATCGATAAAAGACCTAATGCTTATTTCATCAGAAGTGAAGGGCTGATCAGTAAACTGGAGGATATCAGCAATATAGTGGTAAAGAATAATGCTAATGGTATCCCTGTACTCATCTCAAATGTAGGGAAAGTCCGTTTCGGTCATGCCATCCGTTATGGTGCTATGACACGTAATACGGAAGGGGAAAGGGTAGGCGCTATTGTGATGATGCTGAAAGGTGCCAATTCTTCGGCCGTTATTGCCGATGTGAAAAAACGGATCAGCCAGATAGAAAAAACATTGCCGGAAGGAGTATTGATAGAACCCTTCCTGGATCGTACCAAACTGGTGAATAACGCTATTGAGACGGTCACCCGCAACCTCGCTGAAGGTGCACTGATCGTTATCTTTGTACTGGTTTTATTGCTGGGTAACTTCCGCGCGGGACTAATCGTTGCATCTGTGATCCCGCTGGCCATGCTGTTTGCTGTCTGTATGATGCGCCTTTTCGGAGTGTCTGGCAACCTCATGAGTCTGGGGGCTATCGACTTCGGACTGATCGTAGACGGTGCTGTGATCATTGTGGAAGCCACCATGCACCACCTGGGATTACGTGCAAGTCGGGCAAAACTCACGCAGACAGAAATGGATGAAGAGGTATATACATCCGCCAGCCGTATCCGGACCTCCGCCGCCTTTGGTGAAATTATCATATTGATCGTTTATCTGCCCATACTTGCATTAGCGGGTATAGAAGGTAAAATGTTCCGGCCAATGGCAGAAACTGTTGCCTTTGCCATTACGGGGGCCTTTATTTTATCGCTCACGTACATTCCCATGATGAGCGCCCTGTTTCTGAACAAAACCATCTCTCATAAACGCACGTTCTCCGATAAAATAATGGATTTCTTTTACCGGCTGTACGATCCTGTTATCAGGTTTGCATTACGGTTCAAAAAGAGTATCGTGTTATCAGCTTTGCTGTTACTGGTGGCAAGTTTGCTGCTATTTAACCAGTTGGGGGCAGAATTCATTCCTTCCCTGGATGAAGGTGATTTCGCCGTAGAAATGCGGGTGCTCAAAGGCAGCAGCCTTTTTGAAACAATAAGTGCGGCAGATAAATCTGCGGGCATTATCTTAAAAGAATTTCCGGACGAAGTGAGGGAAGTGGTTGGTAAGATCGGTAGTGGTGAAATACCCACAGATCCTATGCCGGTGGAGGCCTGCGACCTGATTGTAGTGCTGAAAGACAAGTCCGGATGGACGAAAGCATCCAGCACCAATGAACTGGCAGAAAAGATGTCGGAAGCCCTGGAGGCTTTACCCGGTGTGACATATGGTTTTCAGCAACCAATTCAGATGCGCTTTAATGAGCTAATGACGGGCGCCCGTCAGGATGTAGTTGTAAAAATCTATGGGGAAGATCTGGACCTGCTGTCGGCCTATGCTAAAAAGGTGGGGGCCGTTGCCGGAAAGATTGAGGGAGCTAAAGACCTCTACATTGAAGAAGTAACAGGACTGCCACAGATAGTGGTGGACTATAAACGGGACCTGATTGCACGCTTTGGATTAAATATCGAAGCTATCAACGATGTGATCAACACAGCATTTGCAGGTAAAAGCGCAGGTATCGTATACGAAGGGGAAAAACGTTTTGATCTGGTGGTTCGCCTGGATAAAGAAAACAGGCAGTACCTGGAAGATGTGCGGGGACTTTATATCACGGCTCCCAACGGGGCACAGGTGCCTATTACCGAACTGGCAGACATATCCATGAAAGTGGGACCTAACCAGATCCAGCGTGATGATGCGAAACGCCGTATCTCCATCGGGTTCAATGTTCGCGGTCGTGATGTGGAAAGTATCGTAAAAGAACTACAGAAGAAAATAACAGCAGAAGTAAAAATGGCGCCTGGTTATTATATTACCTATGGCGGCACTTTTGAAAATCTGCAGGAAGCAAGAACACGGTTGAAAGTGGCCGTACCTGTGGCGCTCGTGCTTATCTTCGTACTGCTGTATTTTACATTCGGTTCTGTAAAACAGAGCCTGCTCATTTATACGGCTATCCCATTATCAGCTATCGGAGGCATCGTGGCTTTATGGCTGAGGGACATGCCTTTCAGTATCTCCGCAGCAGTGGGGTTCATCGCTTTATTTGGGGTGGCAGTCCTGAACGGGATAGTCCTGATCGCTGAATTCAACCGTTTAAAGAAAGATGGACTCACCAGCCTGAAAGATATCGTACTAAAGGGTACGCATACCCGTTTAAGGCCAGTGATCATGACGGCAACAGTAGCGTCTTTAGGATTCCTGCCAATGGCATTGTCTCACGGTAGTGGGGCAGAGGTACAGAAGCCGTTGGCTACAGTTGTTATTGGCGGACTGCTTACTGCTACCATCCTTACGTTACTGGTATTGCCCTGTTTGTATGTGTTATCGGAAATGATTAAATCAAGAAAAAAATGAAAATCCTCTTATATAGTTGCCTGTTTTTGATCATCGCAGGTTGTAGTAATACTCCTAAAACGGAAAGCGCTGCTCCGAATGAAGAAGGGGCTTCCACCACTGTAGAACTAACGCCTGCTCAATATAAAAACGCCGGTGTGGAAACCGGTAAAATCGCATTGAAACAGATCAGCAGTAATATCAAAGCAAACGGTAAACTGGATGTTCCTCCTCAAAGCCTGATTACTATTGCAGCTCCTTTTGGTGCCTTTATCAAAAACACTGAATTACTGCAGGGCTCACCAATCCGGAAAGGACAGGTAGTAGCCACTTTACAGCATCCGGATCTCATTCAATTACAACAGGATTATCTTGAAAATAGAAGTCAGCAGGAATACCTGCAGGCAGATTTTGAAAGAGAAGAAGAACTGGCCAAAGAAAATGTGAATGCGAAAAAAGTATACCAGCTGGCAAAGGCAGAATATTATTCTGTCAATGCAAGGGTCAACGGTCTCCGCGAAAAACTGAAACTGCTGAATATAGATATGAAAGCACTGGATGCCGGAAGGATTCAGAATACCATTTCTTTATATAGTCCCATCACCGGATACGTGACAGAAATAAATACTAATGTAGGCGCTTATGTGAATCCGAGTGATAAGTTGTTTGAGATCGTGAATACAGAACACCTGCATGCAGAACTAACCGTTTATGAAAGGGATTTGCCCAAGCTGAAAGATGGGCAGCGGGTAAGGTTTACGCTGGCGAATGAAAGCAAACAACGCACTGCGAAAGTACATCTTATTGGCCGGCAGATCAGTGACGAACGTACGGTACAGGTGCATTGCCACCTCGATAACGAAGACAAACAACTGCTTCCTGGTATGTACCTGACGGCCTGGATCGAAACAGGGAATGCTATGGTGGATGCATTGCCGGATGAAGCAGTTATCCAGTTTGATGAAAAGCCTTATATTTTTATTGTTAAGGGTAAATATAAGTATGAAATGGTGGCTATTGAAAAGGGGAGTAGCGAACTGGGATTTACAGAAATTATTTTACCACAAGGTTTTGATAAAACAAATACTGAGGTGGTGCTAAAAGGAGCTTATGCCTTATATTCGAAGATGAAGAATAGTGAGGAAGAGGAAGAATGATCATTAAATTATAACAATGGTGCAGGAACAAAAACAGGAACATTGTCATGATCACAACCATACACATGATCATGAGCATGGTGGAATATTCGGAAAGAATACAGAACTTATTTTCAGTCTTCTCTGCGGAGGATTACTGGTTATAGGTTTTGTGTTGTCATTTATCACGGGGATAACCTGGATTCCCCTGGCATTTTATATAGGGGCTTATTTTTTCGGTGGATTTTATACCGCGAAAGAAGCCATTGAAAATATCAGAACCGGTAGTTTTGATATTGATTCCCTGATGCTGGTAGCCGCTGCGGGAGCAGCTATACTGGGCGATTGGGCAGAAGGAGCCTTGTTGCTCTTCCTCTTTAGTCTGGGGCATTCGCTGGAACATTATGCCATGAATAAGGCACGTAAATCTATCAGTGCATTGGCGCAGCTGGCACCTAAAACTGCCTTGCTGAAAGATGGGAGGGAAGTCGGGATTGAAGAACTGAAACCGGGAGATATTATTGTAGTAAAGCCAAATAGTAAGATCCCTGCAGATGGGATGATTGTACAGGGAAACAGTAGCGTGAACCAGGCCCCTATTACCGGAGAGAGTATGCCTGTTGAAAAACAGGTGAACAGCAATGTATTTGCCGGTTCTATTAACGGTAACGGCTCTCTCGAAATAAAAGTAACAAAACCAGCTGCAGATTCTACCTTGTCACGGTTAATCAAATTAGTGAATGAGGCACAGAAGCAGAAATCTCCTACACAACGTTTTACGGATAAACTGCAGAAGATTTATGTACCGGCAGTGTTGATTTTCGTTATACTGCTTTGTTTTGCATTTTTGGTGAGGGACGAAACATTCAGTCAGAGTTTCTATCGTGCTATGGCGGTGCTGGTAGCTGCCAGTCCTTGTGCATTGGCAATATCCACCCCCAGCGCTGTGTTAAGCGGTGTGGCCCGTGCAGCAAGAGAGGGCGTGCTGATTAAGGGCGGTCGCCCGCTGGAAGACCTGGGCACGCTGACGGCCCTGGCTTTTGATAAAACAGGCACTCTCACTATCGGAAAGCCCCGGCTCACTAATGTAATTCCGGCAGAAGGTGTTAGTGAAGAAGCTTTGCTGGAAGCAGTGGTGGCTGTTGAAGCACTCAGTGATCATCCACTGGCTAAAGCGCTGGTAGCAGATGGTAATGAAAGGCTGAATGGTAAAATAATAGCACCCGCGCAGCAACTTGAAGCAGTACAGGGAAAGGGAATCAAAGCGGTATGGCAGAATAGTACGGTCCGCATAGGGAACCGCGCCATGTTTGATGGGGCACTCCCGCTTAACCTTGCCGATAAACTGACCCAACTGGAAAACGAAGGCAATACTTCAATGATTGTGCGCAGGGATGAAGCCTGGCTGGGTATTGTCACTATGATGGATACGCCCCGGGAAGAAGCTAAGGCCGCCTTACAGCACCTGAAAGAGAGTGGAATTAAGAAGATGATTATGCTGTCGGGGGATAATCAGCAGGTAGCAGATGCAATCGCTAAACAAATTGGGCTGACCGATGCCTGGGGAAATCTTTTACCGGAGCAGAAAGTGGAATCCATCAGAAAGCTGATTACTTCTGAAGGAAAGGTAGCAATGGTAGGAGACGGCGTAAATGATGCCCCTGCAATGGCAAACAGTACTGTAGGGATTGCAATGGGAGCAGCAGGGTCTGATGTGGCCCTGGAAACAGCAGATATCGCTCTGATGGGAGACCGGTTAGACAAGTTGCCTTTTGCAATTGCTTTAAGTCGGAAGGCCAATGGCATCATCAAACAGAACCTGGTTCTCAGCCTGGGTATGGTAGCGGTCCTCATCCCGCTGACTTTGTTGGGAATAGCGAGTATTGGCCCGGCAGTGATAGGGCATGAAGGTTCTACGGTTCTGGTGGTGTTTAATGCGTTGAGGCTGCTGGTATATAAACAAAAAGTATAACTATAAGATAGGGGGATGGTGGGCATCTTTCCAGCGCTCCGCCCCCCTTCATAACCAGGTACAGGTTAAATAGAAGATAGTACTTCCATGGTATCTTTTTCCTCTTTTGCTATGACTTTTAAAAGATCAGATGCCTTTAGAATATAACTGAAATCGCGGGTTTCTGCCACTCGTTCAAACAAGCCGGAAACAGTTGTCCAGTGAGCAGCGATTCCTTTAAATGCTTCATATCCTGTTCTCAGTTTATCTTTTTTCAGGATGCCATAGCTTTCCTGTAAAAAATCCCTGTAAAGGTTTCTGAATAGTGCACCGCCTGTACCTGCTTTTTCCATCAATATGGCGGCTGATTTAAACTCATTCTCAATATCTTTGCTCTGTTTAAACCACTTTATTATTTCTGTGCTTGTTTTTAAAATTCCTTTATAACCAATATTTGAGATTGGCGGGTTTAAATAATCCTGACAATTATTCCTGATAGCTTTAATGATGGATGTTTCCAGGTCAAATTCACTATTCCCTTTCTCCAGTGTATAATACATGTTTTTAGATGCCATTGGGCCCTTTTCTGATCTTGCTAATGCCAGGCTCTTTAATGATGTTTTTACTTCGCTTCCCTGTTGTATGGTATCTACCAGAAAAGCATTATTATTATCATATCCATATATAGCTGTATAATGTCCGGCAAAATGAATTGGGTTTGTGAAATATTCGAGGTGATAGCAGTCCAATTTTAAACCTACTATTTTCCCGTTATCTATTAATTCCTTAACATTGTCCCAGGCTTTTGCCGTTGATGAAGTTTCTTTTACGGTTAGCTGAAGATGAAGGTTCTTTGCAATATTCTCTGTTAATATATCTGGTTTTACGCGTCCGCCAATAAAAGGGAATGGCATAATTTTCATATTCCAGAAAATGAACCCAAGTCCCTCACCTATGCCAAAGAGCATTGGTTCGGACAGGTTAATGTGCAATTGTCTTAACAGGGTACCGGTAGTAGTCGTTTCGCAATGTTGTCCTTTAAATGTATTTATCACTGATTAATGTGTTGATAATTAATAAGATAAGTAATAGTTTCTTCTGTATAACACAAAGAAACAGGTAAGCGGTGACAACGGTATGTCAGCAGTACTATTGCTAATAAATACAATTTTACTATATTTGTATAGTAACTAGTGTATTATGAAAGCAAGAATCAGTAAACTAGGAGAGGCATTTCTTCGTAACAGTAAGGCTGCTAAGGCATTATCGGATGCCGTATTTAATAATCGTGAGCTTATTTCAAACGGGGAACCTGTCAAATTTCAGGCGGCCTTAGCCAGCAATAAAAAAGCAATTGAATATACTGTGCGTAAGGTAAACGTTTCTCTTCCCTGATTTGATACATGAACATAGCAATAGGCGCATTTTTGATAACCCTTCTTTTTATACCTGCCATTTCTTTCAGGTTAGCCCTTAACTATCATCGCCAGTTAAAAGAATTACTTGGGGCGCTCACTATCACAGATACCATCTTACTTTTTATATTAGTACCCATTTGTACGCATATTCTGCTACTTCCCATTATTTATCAATGTGGATTTCATGTAAAATATGATCTGATTCTGAATATCATCTATTCAAACAGGGACTTTCCAATCGTAAATAAAACGATGGGGTGGGATGTAATCAATTTCCTGCTATATGTGTTGGTGGCTTTTAGTATTGCATTTCTGGCAAGCTGGGCTGCGGTTAGTAATAACTGGATTAGTAATAAGATCATTTCCCTGCTTGGCGTAACCAATGAGTGGTACGAATTATTTGACGGGAAGTCTACAGATAAAAATTTCGATATTATACTGCTGGATGTACTTACCAGTTCAAAAGAATCTACGTTGATCTATTCGGGTTATCTGGAGAATTATTACTTCCAGACTAAGTCTACCGAACTGGGTTATATTGTACTAACCCAGGTAAAGAGAAGGGATTTACGCAGCAGGTCTGTAAGTGATCATTTCCCGCTTTCCACTCCCAATGAAAAATCCAGTTTTTATATCAATGAACCGGGAACGGCTGTGAGTTTGCCTGGTGATTTGGTAATTATACCTGCCAAAGAGATTCTCAATATCAACGTTACTTACTTACGGATGGAACGGGAGCGTACCGTTGCAGAAGAATCGGAATAAATGAAAGGGGGCACATTCATTGCACCCCCCTTATTTATTTACGCCACTTTCAATATCTGTGTCAGTGTTTCTTCCAATCCCAGCGGTTTTCTTTTTAATAAGGTTTCCAGTGAAGGATCTACTAAGTCTATTTCCCCTGCAGCAATCGTTTCTCCGATAGTTCCTATTAACTCTATTACATATTCTGGTAACCCGGCTTGTTTCATGGCTGCTGCCTGATCTGCCGTGGAGATCGCTGTATAGTTGAATTCTTTCCCTATTATTTTGCTGATGATGCTTGCTACTTCTGTCAGTGAATAAGTTTTACCGGAAGTGATTTCATACACTTTACTTGCATGAGCAGATGAGTTGACTGCAACATTAGCCAGTGCTTCAGCCATATCTGTGCGGGCAGCAAAGTTGGCTTGAGTGTTGCCACCATTAAAATACCAGTTACCACTTGTGAGAGCATCACCCATAAACATAGGAATGACTTCTGCATAAAAAGTATTGCGGAACACTGTATATGGAATTCCGGATGTTTTAAGATATACTTCTGTATGAAAATGATCAATACCCGCAGTAAACTTTGACTTTTCGGATGTCTGCAGCATACTTGTATAAATGATATGCTTTACACCATTTTCCTTAGCTGCATTAATCGCATTGATATGTTGTGCTACTCTGTTTTCCATAGAGCCGGAAGAAACCAGTACCAGAGTATCTATTCCTTTAAATGCCTGTAGAAGTGATGCATAGTCAGCATAGTCTCCTTTGCGGAGTGTTATTCCTGTTGCCTTCAGCTCTTCAGCTTTTGTTGTGTCTCTTACCAGCGCGGCAATAGTATTGGATGTTTGTTTTTTCAGCAGGAAATCGATCGTCAGTTTTCCTAAATGCCCGGAGGCTCCTGTTACAAGAATCATAATAATTAGCTATTTTATTTTTAAGAATGACCATATGTGAGTACCTTTACATACCCTGGGGTACTAAGTTACTTTTGGTAAGTCAAAGATATTAAGTTATTGAATATCAAACAATAAGGTACGTTGAGGTATGCCAATTACCTTGGAGTAAGTAATATTGAAGATCAATTAATTATTATGTTAGAAGATTATAAAAAATTTGATAAAAATATTCCCTGCCCTGTAAGAAGTGTGATGGATCGCATTGGCGACAAATGGGCGGTATTGGTTATTACTACACTGGGAGAGAAGGGAACGACTCGTTTTAACCAGCTTCACGAGATGATTGGGGACATTTCCCAGAAGATGCTGACGGTAACGCTTAAAAAGCTGGAGGAAGACGGATTGGTGTCCCGGAAGATGTACCAGGAAATACCTCCGAGGGTAGAGTATAAATTGACTGCTACCGGCGACAGTCTTTTACCTCATCTTATTGGCCTGTCGGAATGGGCGTTGGCCAATATGAGCGTAATTCAAAAGTCAAGAGAAGAATATGTTATTGCTAAATAAGCATACAAGCAATAAAACTGGGATTTACAAAAATGTATGGCGATGAGGTTGAAAAACTGATTCATCAGTACTGCATGTAATAAATATATGAGACAAATGTAAGAGGGTGCATCAAACTTTGATCCACCCTCTTTTCATTATCATTACCACGGAACTTCCTGCATATCATTGAAGAACTTGCCTGTAGGACCATTATCCGGCAATGTAACTGCCCATATGATCCCTTTTACACTTTCTTCAACAGGACGTGCTCCCATTTCACTGGTACCGGGATAAGTCGCAGTAAAACCAGGGCAAAGTGCATTCACCTGAATATGGTCATCTTTCAGCTCTTTCGCCATCTTAATCGTTAACCCATTTACAGCCAGTTTGGTCAATGAATAAGATGGTACAGGTCCTTTTGCAAAATCCAGTATACCCCATCCCTCAGCGGTAAAAGAACCCATCGTACTTGAGATGTTGATGATCTTTCCGCGTCCGCTGTTCTTAATAAGCGGGATCAGCTGCTGACAAACACGCCATACGCCAACTACATTGGTATTAAATTCGTTCGTAACGGAATTGAGATCCTTATTTGTTGTTACGGACGGATCAAAAAACATGATCGCTGCGTTGTTGATCAGCACATCTATTTTACCATAATCTGCTTTCAAAACAGTCGCCGCTGCGGATATACTTTCATCACTGGTCACATCCATTTCCAGTGGAGTAACATCTAATCCCTGCTGCTGTAATTCTTTTGCATGCTGATTTGCTTTTTCAAAATTACGCGCGGTGATTATCACATGAAAACCGCCAAGGGACAGCTGTTTCGCTGTTTCATATCCTATTCCTTCTTTTCTACCTACACCTGTAATTACTACAATTTTCTTATTTGTCATATCTTCGAATTGTTTGAGCGATAAAAGTAAAACTGTAGTTTCACAAGAAAGATTACAGTGAATATTTTCAACTACTAACAAAAAAGTTAGAAATGAGAAAACAGGGGTCTACCAATAGTATCAACGAAAAAAAGATGATTGCAAAATGTGGGATGGGTTATGGTTTGGCAGTGATCAGGGGAAGATGGAAGATGCAGATCTTCTGGCGGCTGGCGCAACGTAGAATACGTTACAGTGAATTAAAGGAATTGATGCCGGATATTTCAGAAAAGATGCTGGTAATACAATTGAAAGAACTGGAAAAAGAGGATCTGATCAAAAGGATTGTTTATCCGGAAGTACCTCCCAGGGTAGAATATGAAGTAACGGAGAATGGAAGATCGTTGGTTCCTGTTTTGCAGAGCCTTAGTGCGTGGGGTGATATACAAAAGGAAAGGATGGGAATGAATGATGGCGTTTGCGATTAAGAATAACTTACTTTCGCAATTATAAATATTACGAATGACATTACCTGCATTAAAACAAGATCTGATAGACAGATGGTTAACTGCTTACGATGAATATGCACTTAGAAAGGAGATGGAGGATGAATTCGTGAAGATGGTATATGCAGAAACACTCCGTTTTAGGTTGGATAAATATACCAGGGAGAAATTTCCCGCACAAGGCCCTCTTTCTGCGGAAGAACGTCCGGAACATAGTTATGCTTACGGACTGGATGCATCAGGTAAGCCCTGTTTTTCCATGTTTGAAGAGCAGAAAAGCTATTACACATATACAGATTCATTGATAGAATACGTGGAATACGAGCAGAACTCTCCCTTTCCATCCTGCATACAGCGCGTGAAATATGAAGGTGCCAGAAAAGTTAGTTTTCAGTCAATCATTCTGAATGATGTGAATCTGCGCCAGTTCAAGGGAATGGCGAGCACGGCCATCATAGCCAAACTGCTGAAAGATGCATCTTCCGTAATCTGTGTAATTGAATCATATGATTATAAAGAAGATCGCATCATCAATGCCGATTGCCTGCACATCATGCCAGGCATAGGCGAGTATTCCCTGCGTAAAAAGTACAACTATAATTCAACCGGCGAACTGGAAGAAATAATAAATGTATTTGGAGATAAACGTACTTCTTATGATTATGTAAAAGTACCGGAAAACGTTACACTGCAACAACTTTCAGAACAGGTATCTTCATTAATAGCCACGGATATTATTAAGACACTTGTAGATGAAGAGTTAACAGAGCCGTTAGGTATTTTAGAAATTAACTACCAGGAAATAGGTGATTATAGCCCTGTGTTAACCGTCTATTCAGAAAAGGAACAAAAGAAAATAGAAAAATCCGCTGATAGATTAGAGGAATTACTTGCAGCTGATGAAAGTAATGACTATATCGACCTTACAGCAAATACACATGAACGTTTACTGGTTGCTTTTATGCAGGAAGTAGAAGAGCTGGAAGATTTTTCACTGGCGGAATCCATGATCAAAAAAGTAGCGTATTTATTGAATGCCAATAAGCTGAATAAAGAAGTTACTACAGGTCCTAAATTCATGGCTTATTCGGTAGACTGGAGCATAGGACCAGAAGACTTTTCAGCACTTTTAGCTGAGTGCGGACTACCGGAAAACATTGTTAAGGAATGGAAAAGTTAGAATAAAGAAGAGGGTGGATCAAAGCATGATGTACCCTCTTCTTTCAATAAATTAATTACACTCTCCGTCTGGCGTGCAAACCTGGCCTTCTATAATATCAAGTGCTGCTGCGGGATTCGCCTTTCTCCACTCTCCAAAAGACTTATCTAATACCTCCAGGAAGGTTTCTGATGCCTGAGCACCGGAAACAGCATATTTGCGGTCAAATACAAAAAAGGGAACACCCCTTATGCCTAATGCCTGTGCTTCATTAATATCAGCATTTACATCTTTAGTAAAAGCTCCGCTGGCAAGCGTTTCTTTTACAGTTGTTTCATCCAGTCCTATTTCCTTGCCTAACTGCGTGAGGGTTTCATGATCTCCAAAGTCCCTGCTTTCAGTAAAATAAGACCTGAATAAGCGTTCTTCGGCTTCATCTCCTAAATTATTCTTCTTGGCAAGGTGAATTAAACGGTGCGCGTCAAAGGAATTGGCGACCACTGCGCTGGCAGGATTAAAGGTGATACCTGCATCAGCAGCCATAGAAGCTACCTGGTTATTCATCTGTACTGCCTGTTCGTAAGGAATACCTTTTCTTTCAGACAGATACTGGTAAAGATCTTTGCCATGCCCAGACTCTATGGTGGGATCCAGTTGGAAGCTCTTCCATTCAAGTTCTATACCGGCCGCATCACTGAACTTGCTCATAGCAGCTTCAAACTTGCGTTTGCCTATATAACAGAACGGACACATAACATCCGACCATATCTCTACTTTCATTTTTGCTGTTGTACTCATCATCAAACAGTTTATCTGTAATATTGCAAATTTCGGCAACTTACTTTACTTTTGGAAGTGCTTTCCAATATGAAAGTACTTTCTTCAAGGAAACCAACTGAGGTGTTATGAGTAAGAAAATTGAGGCTGCAGAAATGCCAGAGGCCTGTGTAGAACAGTTAAGAGCCATCCACGATACGCTGGATCTGTTGAGTGGTAAGTGGAAAATAGCGATTATCGGCTCGCTGAGCTTTGGCAAAAGGCGGTTTATGGAACTGCAGCGGGAAGTGGAAGGAGTGGGCTCTAAAATGCTGTCTAAAGAGCTGAGAGATCTGGAAATGAATGAACTGGTGAAAAGAACGGTGCATGACACGAAACCGGTAACAGTAGAATACGAACTCACACCTTATGGCAAAACCCTGGAAGATATTATTGGGGAAATGGCCAAATGGGGAATGAAACACCGCAAACGCATCATGCACCCGGCAAATTAGTTTGTCTTGTGAAAGCGCTCAAAGAATGCTTTTTCCAGTTGCTCCCTGTGATCGGGATGGGCAATCTCTATAAGTGCCTTACCGCGTTGTTTCAGGCTTTTGCCAAAGAGATTGGTTATACCGTATTCGGTAATCACCCAATGAACATGTCCGCGGGTAGTTACTACACCGGCTCCTTCCTTCAGGAAAGGAACGATCCTGGAAATTCCCTTATTGGTAACAGAAGGTAATGCAATGATAGGTTTACCACCTTCTGATAAAGAAGCACCACGCATAAAGTCCATCTGACCACCGATACCGGAATATTGATATGTCCCTATAGAATCTGCACATACCTGCCCCGTAAGGTCTATTTCAATCGCACTGTTGATGGCTGTCACCTTTGGATTCTGACGGATCACACTTGTATCATTTACATAACTGATATCCATGACTCTGATAGCAGGATTATCATGTACAAAGTCGTACAATTTGCGGGTACCTGCCATGAATGCGGTAGTAGAACGGCCAATATTCAGTTTCTTCAAACTGTTATTGATCACTCCACTTTCGATCAATGGAATTACTCCATCAGATAACATCTCTGTATGTAATCCAAGATTTTTATGATTGGTAAGGTTCTTTAGTACCTGGTCGGGAATACAACCAATACCCAGCTGTAAGGTGGCACCATCTTCTATGAGGGAAGCCACATTCCTGCCTATTTTTGTCATAACCTCATTGGCCTGCAAAGAATAATTCAGTTCAGGTAAAGTGGCTATCTGCCATACGGCAGCATGAAACTTAGACATATGGATGAAACCATCTCCGTGTGTTCGTGGCATCTGCGGATTCACCTGTGCAATAACATACTTCGCTACATCGACTGCCGCCCGGGCAATATCTACAGATGTTCCCAGAGAACAATAGCCGTGTTCGTCAGGAGGGGATACCTGCACCAGTGCTACATCCGGCGGCAGGATATTCGTCTTGAATAACTGCGGGATCTGGCTAAGGAAGATAGGTACATAATCTCCATCGTTGCTGTTGGCTACCGAACGGGTGGCCTCAGATACAAACAGTGAGTTTACAAAAAAGCTTTTGCGGTAAAGCGGGTTATCGAAATCAACATTGCCGAGTGTTGTAATGCTGACGAGTTCTACATCATGTAATTCTCCATGTCTGTGCTGAAGTGCCTGCAAAAGATGAAGGGGAGTGGCTGCACTACCATGAACAAATACACGGTTGCCGGATTTTACACATTTTACGGCTTCTGCTGCTGTGATATAATTTGGATTGTACATGTTGCAAAATTATTGCACCTGTTTACTCCGAATTATGATGATGGTCAGCCTCCCGTATGATCTTAGTTAAACATCGAGAGCTGTTGAGGTTTTACCCTGGCAACCGGTGGCGCTGTCATGGTATGACTGATCTGATAAACATCCGTTTCCTCATAACGGGAGGCTACGATGATCCGGGTACCATCGGCATGCTCGCTGAACATGTTAAATACCAGTTCCGGGTTGTTATTGTCTTTGGACAGATGGGATAACAACAGGTGACTCATAAAAGCGGGTTTATGCGTTTTAAAGAGCTCTAATGCCTGCTTGTTTGAAAGATGACCATGTCCGCCACTGATGCGCTTTTTCAGGTAGAAAGGATATCTGCCCTGTTCCAGCATCTCTTCATCATAGTTCGCTTCCAGGAATGCGGCATGGCATTGCTGAAAATGTTTGATGAGGTGTTCACAGGGGGCGCCTATATCGGTAAACACACCGATCTTTATGTCATTGCAGGCTACGATAAAACTGTGAGGTTCTGCGGCATCATGAAACTTAGGGAAGGCGGTTACCACAATATCTCCTATCTGAACGGGTACATATGCCTGAAAAGATAAAACCACTTGTTCGTTCAGGCTGATCCCACCATTTTGCAGCGTATCATTGGTGATATACACCGGCAGCTTGTATTTTTTGGAGATTACCTGTACGCCTTTGATGTGATCCGTATGTTCGTGAGAGATAAAGATGGCTTTCACTTTCTCCATGTGAAGACCCAGGCGGCGCATGCGCTTTTCTGTTTCCTTACAGGAAATACCGGCATCTACAAGGATAGCTTCCTTGTCATTCCCGATATAGTAGCAGTTTCCGTTGCTTCCCGAATTTAATGATGTGATGAAAAGTGACATGATAGTGCAAAGTAACCGATTTTAGGCAGAATCTGACCTGAAAAAGATGAAGTTTATCATGTTCCGATCTTCCTAAAAAATACTTTTATAAATCGCGGTCTGTAATTTATCCGGATTGCTTATCTTTTTTATCTCAAAATGGTTATCCATAACCAGACCGGCATAGTTAAAATAAGATTGATAATCTACCGCTTTCACAGTGGATACGTATTCAAATAATGCAGACAGTGAAGTACCGGCTGTTTGTTCGCATACCTGCTGAAATTCTTTTTCGGTAAATCCTCTTTGCAACTGCTTGTAATACCGTTGATAAAGTGTACGCATTACATCATCCAGGCTCTTCCTGTTACCGGTTTCATGCCTTATTTTCAGATCCAGTAGCAGTGCCAGGATTGGTCCTTTATCATAATAAGAAATAGTTTTGTTGATGGAATCTCCTGTGCGCCCGAATGGCCCGTCGGACCAGGTATCCAGGCTTGCCTGTGTTAATGACTGATAAAGACGGCCGGGTTTTGTTTCATACGCCAGCAGATTAGATCTTAATTGTTGTAAACATTCTTCTCCGGTAGTAAGTCCGGCACGACGTAATATCAGGTACTCATAATAAACGGTAAAGCCTTCCGAGATCCAGAGTTGTGCGGTACGACTGCCATTCTCATAGTCGAATGGTCCCAGTTCTACCGGCCGGATGCGTTTTACGTTGTAATGATGGAAATATTCATGTGCCAGAAAACTGTAAGTCCGTATCCTGTTTTCCTGGTTATCAAGTCCTTCACCGGTGAATGAAACTGCCGTCGTATTTAAATGTTCTATACCCCCTCTGCCAGGACCAATACCCATGAATGTATAATGTTTGTATGGGATCTCTCCAATTATATCGACAGCACTCTCTACTATCTTCTTAAGATCATGCATAAAATGTACATGATCAAAATCTACCATCTTATACCCCGTAAAATAATGGGGAATTCCTTTCACTTTAAAAGAAGGTAATGTATCCAGGTTACCTGTCAGAATTGGACTATCATATAGTACGTCAAAGTCAGGTGCAAAATAGGTATAGGAACTATCACTATCCATGCCCGTCGCTACCTGTTTCCAGTTATCGTAAGGATGGATACTTATACTTACTGGTTGCTGGATTTTTGTATGCATAAAAATACCGGCAGGAGAAAGAAAGGCATGCAAACTATCCAGGTAATTACCAGCCACAAAATCCCTGTTTGCCTTTACATCATAATCCATTATGACTAAGGGAATACCGGTTGTTTGTACACACCAGGAGTTCGGAGTTGTTTGTTTCCAGGCAAGACTTTTCCCCTGCTGATCACTAGCTTTGAACTGTGTTACATTGTTTGCATAGTTCATAAACTGGTAATACCCTGGTGTCCAAACCGGCATTTTCAACGGCAGGGAATCTGCCGTATTACCACTTACCTGTAAGTGAACATGCACTGTTTGTGTTGCCGGGGTAAACGACAAATCAAAATGCCATTGTTGAGCGTACACCTGTTGTGCAAAGAAGCATAGCCCGCATAAAAGAAACTTCCTCATTTTACAATCCATTCATGAATTCCAGATGCATTTTCTTCTGGAAGTTGTATTTCCAGTTTTAATGCTGTAGTATTTACCGGCTCAAATTGCACGCTATTGTATTTATCCTTCGCTATTTCATAAGGAGTTGTGTTTTTTACCGGCACCCATTCGTTATCTTTTTTGTACAGGATCCTCCATGATAATGGAATTCTGCAGCCCCCAAACGGACCATCATCATACCAATACACCTGCGAAGAAGATACGGTATATGCCTGATCAAAATCGTACTGTACCCATTCCAGCGTATTTTTTTTAGGCCACCAATGCATATAAAGGGCACTGTTATCTTTAGAATCCTGTGGTTCATATTGATCGTTCAGCGCCATATACATCCGTTTGTTTGGCACAGAAGCACTAATAGTACTTTTAGATGCAATGGAGGGTGCTGGTTTTGGTCTTGCCGCTGATGATTCATAGGGAATCCATACCGTCATCTCACTGGGGCCACGGTTGGCCCATGTATAATATGGGATAGCGGTCACTGTTTGTTCTGAATTGATCAATGCATCACTATTTAATTGTCTGCTGGCAGAAGTACCTGGCATTTGCAGGATAGTTACACCATTCAGCATATCCTGTTTGTATACAGCGTTGATCACCGCATTTTTATCCACTACAATATTCTGTACCGTTGCATCTTTATTATCCGGGCCTTCCAGGCAATACATGATGGGCCCACGTTCCAGGGCGAAGCGGTTTTTGTCGTCCTTCACGTTACTGTTGGCCAGTACCTTTTGTACTTCCATCGGGAAGTTGATGCTGATTTTGTCACCCGCTTTCCAGGCTCTTTCTAATACGGCATATCCTTTTACAAGAGTATATTTTACTGGTTTCCCATTGAGAGTAATTGTAACAGGAGTTTTGCTGCTATCTTTATCATAATACAGATTACCGGGTAATGGTTGTCCTTTGGCCCATTCAGGAATGCGGATGTGTACAGCAAAGGCAGCCGCTTTGGCCGGTGTAACGGTCATGTCTACTTTTCCGCCCCAGGGATAATTTGTTTTTTGTGTCAGCGTAACTTTGGTAGCCGGTAGTTTGATGTCGGCTGTGCTGCCTACGAATAAGTTTACATACAGGTTATTTTTATCCTGTGCATAAACGTATCCCGGCATAGATGGCAGGAAGCGGGTCATATTGGAAATACAACAGGCACAGCCAAACCATGCGCTACGCTGGTGCTGCCCCATAGAGGCCAGAGGGTTAGGGTAGAAGAAGCGATCGCCGCTGAGAGAAACACCAGACAGTAATCCGTTATACAGTGTTCGTTCCAGGATATCAATGTATTTGGAGTCGCCATGCAGTAAAAACATCCGGCTGTTCCAGTACACGTTTGCAATTGCCGCACAGGTTTCTGCATAGGCCGACATATTGGGCAATTCGTAATTCTGCCCAAATGCTTCCCCGTTACCGGTAGCACCTATTCCCCCGGTGATGTATAATTTCTTTTCCACCACATTATCCCATATATCATCGATGGCATGCAGATATTGCTGATCGCCGGTGAGGGCTGCCACATCTGCCATTCCAGTATACATGTATGTTGCTCTTACAGCGTGGCCTACAGCTTCATGCTGATCAGTAACTTTTTTGTATGATTGATTATACTCTCCACTATTAGGTTTGCCAGGGCCTCTTACATCCAGGAAGAATTTAGCCAGATCCAGGTATTCCTTTTTGCCGGTTACCCGGTACATTTTAGTCAGGCCGGTTTCAACGATCTGGTGACCGGGAAACTTTTCTTCCTTACCGAATCCGAATGTTTTCACCAGCAGATCTGCATTTTTAATAGCGATATCCAGAAGGGTCCGTTTGCCGGTAGCCTGATAATGTGCTACAGCTGCTTCGAAGAGGTGCCCTGAATTATAGAGTTCATGGCTCAGGTCTTCTTCCATTTCCCAGCGTTTGGTACCCATCCACGGATGAGGTGTGGAAGAATTAACCGTACGGAAAGTATACAGGTATCCGTCTTTTTCCTGTGCTGCACCAATGATCGCGATAAGGGTATCCAGGTAGTGTTCCAGTTCCGGATTCTTTTTCACCTGCAATCCATAGGAAGCCCCTTCTATCACTTTATAGAGATCTGTATCATCAAAAGTATATTCCGTCATTTTATCGCCGGGAATGGTATGTGCCGCTCGTTTGAAATTGTCTATACGCCCGGTCTTCCTGCACTGTTCCAATGTATAGGGGATAGTCACATCTGCATTCACCCTTATTTTAGGTGCCCAGAAACTGTCAGATACATGCACCTGTGTGAATGCTACCGGCTGAATGGGATAATCTTTTTTAAGCTGTGCTGCGGCACTACTCCCGGCCAGTAAAAAAGGGAGCAGTAATTTTATATTGAACTGTTTCATGGAGAACGATGTTAAAAGCTAAAATTATTCATAGTTACTGCAAAGTATAGAATATATATTGATCAGATTTGGTCATATATTAGCAACATGAATGAGTCGGGCCACCGGTATTTTATTATAAACAAACCTTTTGATATGGTTTCCCAGTTTATCAGCCCCGATAAAGTGCGGCTGCTGGGAGATATGGACTTTGATTTTCCTGAAGGAACACATGCCATCGGGCGGCTGGACAGCCATTCGGAAGGACTGTTAATTCTCACCACTAACAAAAAAGTAACAAATTTGTTATTCAAGGGGGAGGTACCTCATAAACGTACCTACCTGGTGATGGTGAAACATGTGGTAAGTCCGGAAAGTGTTGAATTGCTCAGAAATGGGATCAATATCATTGTAAAAGGCGGAGAAGGGTATATCACTACGCCCTGCGAGGCAGCCATTGTGGAAAAGCCTTCAGGATTATTCCACCGGCCACAGGCATTGAGAGAGCAGTTGCCACATACCTGGCTGGAAATCACATTAACAGAAGGTAAATTCCATCAGATCCGTAAAATGGTGATGGCTATCGGGCATCGTTGTCTGCGCCTGATCCGTACTTCTATCGAAGACCTTGAACTGGGCGATCTGCCTCCCGGAGGAGTCAGGGAAATAGAAGAACGCCGATTTTTCGAATTATTGAAAATCAGAACCAGCGAGAATATTACTGCATAAATTAACAATATCGCATCAGTTTGTTGTCAATATTCTTGGTACTTTGCCTCCTTCCTAAATCATGCAATAAAGAGAGAATTATGTTGAAACCATTCAGGTTTACAAGCGCCATGGTCCTATGTGTATTGCTGTGTTTTTTCGCAGCACATGCACAGGAACGTTACGGAATCATTCCTTATCCACAGCAACTGGTACCGCAACAAGGGGAGTTTGTAATTACCGCGAAAACGAAGTTAGTATCACCAGCACAATTTAAGAATGAGGCTGCACAGTTACAGGCACTGATCACGCAGGGATTGGGCAAGGCATTGCCCGTTGCCGCCAAAGCGGGTTCCGGTACTATTGTATTCCAGCAAAACGACGAACTGGCCGGTGAAGAAGATTACACACTGAAAGTCAGTACCACACAACTGGTTATTACCGCTAAAACGGCAACCGGGGCTTTCCGTGCAGTGGAAACCATCAGGCAACTGATGCCACCGTCTATCGAAGGTGTAAAAACAGGCAAACTGTTGAAGATCGCTATCCCGGCAGTACAGATCACAGATCATCCGGTATATGCCTGGCGTGGAATGCATCTGGATGTTTCCCGTCATTTCTTTTCAGTATCCTATCTGAAAAAATTTATAGACGTGCTGGCATTGTATAAAATGAATAAACTGCATCTGCATCTGACCGACGACCAGGGCTGGCGTATTGAAATTAAGAAATATCCGCTGCTCACAGAACAGGGAGCATGGCGTGAATTCAATAACCAGGATTCTGCCTGTATGGTGAAAGCAAAGAGCAATCCTGATATGGAGATCGATAAATCTCATATCATTCACAAGAATGGCAAAACGTTATATGGCGGGTTTTATACACAAGCACAGATGAAAGACGTGATTGCTTACGCTACTGCCCGTCATATAGAAATCATTCCTGAAATAGATATGCCGGGTCATATGATGGCAGCCATCAAAGCATATCCTTATCTCAGCTGTGCAGGTGGAAGTACATGGGGACCACTTTTTACAACGCCAATATGTCCTTGTAAAGAAACGACGTTCACCTTTGCAGAAGATGTATTCGCCGAAATAGCGGCATTATTTCCTTCTCAATATATCCATCTGGGAGCAGATGAAGTAGAGAAAAGCAGCTGGAAAAACTCACCCGATTGTGAAGCGGTGATGAAAGCCAACAACCTGAAAACAGTAGAAGAACTGCAGAGTTACTTTGTAAAAAGGATGGAGAAATTCTTCAATTCCAAAGGCAAAAAACTGATTGGCTGGGATGAAATCCTGGAAGGTGGTATCAGTCCTACAGCAGTGCTTATGTACTGGCGCAGCTGGGTACCTGATGCACCCATAAAGGCAGCAAAGAATGGTAATCATGTAATCATGACACCGGGTAATCCTTTATATTTTGATGGTATTCCTGATCGTAATTCTATCTCTAACGTATATCACTTCGAGCCAGTTCCCAAAGGATTAACACCGGAAGAAGCAAAATACATCATCGGCGCGCAGGCAAATATCTGGACAGAAATGATCCCTTCTGAAAAGCGTGCAGACTTTATGTTTATGCCCCGTATGACGGCTCTCGCTGAAGTTTTATGGACGCACCAATCTGATTTCGATGGATATGAACAACGCCTGAAAACTCAGTTCAAAAGGCTGGACAAGCTGAATGTTCATTACCGCATGCCTGATCTTGATGGCTTCACCGGAGAAAATGTACTTGTTGGAAAAACTGTGCTGGATATTGCCAAACCAATGCCGGATATGACAATCAGATACACCACAGATAGTACAGCTCCAAATGTTCACTCACCGGAGTTACCAAAGAATTATATCATTCCCGGTAGTGGAACTATCAAGTTGGCAGGGTTTAGTCCTTCGGGCAGTAGTACAGAGATTTACACATTAAACTACCGTAAACAATCTTTCTTTAAGCCCGTTTCCGTTACAGGATTACAGCAAGGATTACAGCTTGATTTTTATCGTGGTTCTTATAAGAGTGTAACTAAACTGAAGGAAAAAGCAGACAGCATTATCCATGTAAATAATGCTGTTATTCCTGATAGTTTGGGTGATGGTGGTAAACCTTTCGGAGCAAAACTAACCGGTTATATCGATGTACCGTCTACGGCTATCTATAGCTTCTTCCTCACCGCAGATGATGGTGCAAACCTGTATATCGACGATGAAAAAGTTGTTGATAACGATGGCTGGCATGCACCATTGCAGAAGAGCGGACAAATAGCGCTGGAAAAGGGATTACATCATTTCGAGATAAAGTTTGTAGAAGGAGGGGGCGGTTACACGCTGAAGCTGGAATACAGAGTGAATGGCGGAAAAATTCAGCTAATACCTGATGAGTGGTTACAAAGTGTAAAGTAGGGAAATGAAAAATAAAAAGAGCCGTCTTAGTGTAGTACTGAGGCGGTTTTTTTGTGATGTTCGCAAACGGGTATGGAACCCTCGATTTCTCTAATAGCCTTCCGAAACCTTTATACATGCCCAACACGTATGTTCGCAAACGAGTATGGAATCCTCTGTCTCTTTAATACCTCTAAAAATCCCTGTTGGTAGCAATTCTATAATTAAATCCTGGTACTGTGAATCCAACGTCCTTTCTTTTTTCTGACCGCTAAATTCTTATTTTTTTAATATCTCCCAACTTTTCGACTTGATCCTTAAAACGTTCCTAAATCAACTGATTACAATTATTGGGAATGGGACTTTCACAAATGAAAAAAGGACCACAAATGTGATCCTTTTTAAAATCGTAAACCCAGTTACGTTGCTTTACAGCAAGAGGCTTTACCGGGCGCCATGAAACAAAACTATTACTTATTTTTTGTTCCACAAAATATTTTTCAATCAATTTAAATTAAAAAACAGATTTAATTTTTAAACCGACTTTTTGTAATTTGGATTATTGTTTTGTTAATCAAATTAGATTGTCATAAAACAAAGGATCTCCAATTTGATCCTTTAAAAATCGTAACCTGGTTACGCAGCTTATTAAGCATTATGACACATGTTAATCCAAAGTTTAAAATGAAATTTCAAAAAGTAAGTCTATACCTGTCTAATCAACGTATTGATAGATATCTGGCAGCTACAGGTAATAATAAGACTAAAGCAAACAGGCTCTATAAAGCTAATCTGAAAATAGCTCAGGCATTTCATCCATTATTAGGCATTCTGGAAGTAACGCTGAGAAACAGAATTAATGCCATTTTAACGGCCCATTTTGCTGATCCGGACTGGATTATAAATCAGAAATATGGGTTTATGAATTCTCCTTCTCTAACCAATATTAATCGTAGAACAAGACAAAGCAGAACCAATGATTTTTTAAAATCTTCGGTTGAAAAAGCTGAGAGGCGTATCAGGCGTTTGCGCATTCCAATTGCAAGTTGCAAAATTATTGCCGATCAGGCTTTGGGATTCTGGACAGATTTATTTGAATTACATCATTACCGCTTATTATTAGGTAAGCCCATACAAATCTTTAATCATCTGCCTTCAGGATATGGCCGTAGTGAAGTCTGTAAAAAACTTAATAATATTCGACGGTTTAGAAATAGGATTAATCATAATGAACCCATTTGCTTTAGGGGAAACACTATTGACTTTACTTATGCAGAAGAAATCTACAATGAATGTATCGAAATATTAGAATGGATAGATCCTGAATTAATCTCCTGGATAGGAGATATTGACGCTGTTAAAATTAAAATTGCAAATGCAAAGACTATTCAACAAATTCCTTATTTTAGTTCGGCCTAACTCATGGCAAAATATTCAAGGGGAATTGTAAATAAGCTGACAAATCTGAAAGACGATAGTCTTTCTCAATTTATAGAACAGTATCCTCATGCTTATGAATTTATAAAATTGCCAACGGTTACCACCTCTACGAATTTATAAAAGGCGCTATAATGACTATTTCAGTAACAATAAATAATCTCCTGGCAGAACATTGGCCGCAGGTCAAAGATATTTATGAGAAAGGAATTGCTTCCGGTAATGCCACATTCCAAACAACAGCACCAAGCTGGGAAGAGTGGGATAAAGGCCATGTGAAAAGTTGTCGCCTGGTTGCTGTGGAAGGAGATGTTATTCTTGGCTGGGCTGTACTAAGCCAGGTATCAGCAAGGGCGGTATATGCCGGTGTAGCAGAGGTTAGTATTTACATTCATCCGGAGGCTCAGGGTAAAGGAATAGGAAGTCTGCTGTTAAAAGCATTAATTGCCGAAAGTGAGAAACAGCAGTTCTGGACCCTGCAGGCGGGGATCTTCCCTGAAAATATAGCCAGTATAAGACTCCATGAAAAACATGGTTTCCGGCTGGTTGGGCGGAGAGAAAGGATTGGACAGATGAATGGAATATGGCGGGATACAGTATTGCTGGAAAGAAGAAGTGATGTTATATTTCAATAATTTGGGTAGTTTTGCTCATTATTCGATAAATCGTATGAAGGATTATAAGAAGCATTTTGTTGTTCCGGCACCTCCCGAAGATATCTATAAGGCATTGACGAACCCGGCCACTATACAGCTGTGGTCAGGCGAACCAGCTGAAATGTCTGACGTTGCAGGTACAGAGTTTTCTCTGTGGAGTGAAAGCATTACCGGTATGAACCTGGAATTTGAAAACGATAGGAAGATTGTACAGGAATGGTATTTCGGAGAACAGGAAGAGCCTTCAATCGTTACAATCATCCTGCATCCCGACAAAAAGGGAACTGATGCAGAACTAAGGCATACCAATATTCCTGATGAAGCATTTGATGATATTGTAGAAGGATGGAATGATGCTTATTTCGGAGCCCTGGTAGATTTTTATTCCTGATGAAAGCTGCCAGTCTTACCGAAATTAAGAAAGAGTTAAACGCAGTGCCTCCCGGGCAACTGGTGGAGCTATGCCTTCGACTGGCAAAGTTTAAAAAGGATAATAAAGAACTGCTTTCTTACCTGCTTTTTGAATCGCACGATCTACAGGCTTATATTGAAGCCGTAAAAGGAAACATGGATACTGAGTTTGCCGCAGAACCCGGTCGAGGGCATGTTTATTACATCAAGAAACATCTGCGTAAAATCCTCCGTAATACTAATAAACAGATCAAATATACCGGTTCTAAACAGGCAGAGATTGAACTGTTACTGTACTTCTGTACAAAGGTGAAAAATGCGGGCATCAGATTAAACGATAGTCTTGCACTGGCTAACCTGTACCAGCAGCAACTAAAAAAGATCGCCAAAGCGATCTCTTTGCAACATGAAGACTTGCAGTACGATTATCTTAAACAACTGGAAGACTTATAACGCACGTATCTTTGCCACATAACCCCCACCTTCTGCCATATTGATTTTGATCTTATCACCTGCTTTAATTGTCTTTTTAATTTTATTCAGATGCTGTGGTTGTTCTCCGGCATCTTCCCAGATCTCTATCTCATAATTACCCGCAGCCAGAAAATCCAGTTGAAGGCTCAGTTGCCTTTTTGATTCATTGGTCATGGCTCCTATGAACCAGTCTTTCCCGCTTCTTTTTGCCAGTGCTATATATTCTCCCGGATAACCATCCAATACTTTAATATCATCCCATACTGTAGGTACCAATCGCAGAAAATCAGCCCCCGGCTGACCAACAACATGATCCGGATGTTCACAGAATACGGTAAAAGGGCTTTCATAAATCACAAACTTTGATAGCTCCGCACAACGGGTATTCATTACCAGCGTAGGCGATTGCTGTTTAAAGTCTTTCTTCGATACATTCAAAAATCCACCTGGTGTATAATCCATCTGGCCTGCCAGCATACGGGTAAACGGTAATGTTACATTATGCCGCGGAGTAACTTTATCAGAGAATTTGGAGTATTCTTCCCCCATCACACCCTCCCGGGTAATCATGTTGGGATAGGTTCTGATGATGCCATCAGGTTTGTAGGCACCATGAAAATCTACCATCAGGTGATGCGCAGCAGCTGCTTTAATGATTTGATGATACCAGTTGACCATATCCTGGTCATCACGATCCATAAAGTCTATTTTAATACCTGCAATACCCCATTTCTCATATTCTCCAAAGGCAGCCTCAAAGTTGTTATTAAGATTTACATCTGTGCTGTACAACCATACCCAGCAACGTACATTCTTGGATTTTGCATATTCAAGTATTTCGGGCATATTCAACTGAGGTGCAGCTTTGGTGATATCGGCTTCTGGTTTGTTGAATGTACCGTACCATTGCCAGTCAATCAACATATAGGGCCACCCCATCTGCGATGCCAGGTCTATATATTTTTTAATAGTGGGTATGTCCATCTTTACCTCACCGCTCCACCAATGGTCCCACGCACTCATACCGGGTTTAATCCAGGAGGGATCTTCAATAGCACAGGGCTCGTTAAGGTTCTGGATAATCTCAGAAGTGATGAGGTCACCAGGTTTATCGGCCAGCATCACTACGCGCCAGGGAGTGAACTGCTTATCTGAAAAACGGGCCTTTACACCATCCTCCTGTTCTCCCGGCAAAGGAGCCAGTTTGGTTGTTAAGCTGAGTGACTGTGAGGCTCCCAGGTAAAAGCCGGGGTAATTGTCGATGTTGGCCTCTGTAATAGCAGCATAGCTATTCTTGTTTAATTCTATTAACATCGGCAGTCCAGCAATGGTATGTTCATTCACGGAGTCAAGAGAACGGCTGTTAAAGGGAGCCTCCTGTGAAGATGAATATCCACCATATTCAGCTATCCATGCTTTAGCACCACTGGTAAACCGGAAACCAGTCACTTCCTTTGTTATTTCCTTGTTCCCTATTTTTTTACTGCTGTACAATTGATAACGAAAAGCAATCCCATCATTGTAAGCCCGGAAAAAGAGATCCATCCGCCGCATTAAACCACCTTTTTCTTTCAGGCGGATTTCCAGTTCACGATAGTTATTATTTATAACTGCATGTTTAGATTTAACCACTGGTATCCAGGTATCGTTTATCACACGGATAATGGTGTCCTGTAACACCATATCTGCTCCCATTGCCGGTTCTCCTTTGAATTCAAAACCAAGCGAAGAAGGATATATAATCTGAGCACCGTTTTTATGAACGGTATATTGTAAAAGACCTGTAGTGTTTACAGAGATCGTAATTTTGTTATCAGGAGAACTGATAGAAAGGTTCTGCGCAAATACGCGACAAGTTATAATACAGAAGAAGAATAAGAATCCTTTCATAGTGGAATTTTTAATTAAGTGTGCACGTGACACTACAAAATATCTAATTTTTCAATAAAAAGGGTGTTTTTCTTTGTAAGGATAGAGCTTCAGAGGGGCAATTAGTCTGAATGGGGTTCTTTAGTCAATCTGTTATGGGGGCTGTGAAACGGGTTAAGTAAGGAGGAATAACTAATTATATTGATATTTTTGAAAGCTTATTTTCTTGAGAAAAAAAATAGAAGCCGCTCAGATGGGCTTCTATTTTTTTGTTGGACGAAGGAGATGTTTCGGGAAATTCTTAATATTCTCTTTTGCTCTTTCCATCATTTTAATAAATGAAGGATCATTACTATAATCTCTCATATTCCGATTTATAACTGTTCCTGCCTCAGTTACACCTGATCCGGGAAAGGATTCTTCTAAAAGATCTTTTTTCATAGAATTATCATTTATCTAAAAGTACAAGTTTTTTCGCGTTCCTGCAAAAGCAATATACTTCCCATTTTTTCTGAATTTCTCCCAGACGCCATTTATAAGGAGCCCCTGAATATTAAAATCCTTGCGAATAATCTTCCAGTGTTTATTTAGACAAATTCTATACAACCTGGTTCTTGCAGGATTGCTTCCTTCTCCATAAACCATAGCTTCAGGGTGTTTATTTGTAAACTCCATTACAACATTAGCTACAGTGCTTAACACTCTTTCAGTGTCTTCATTGTTTGAAATAATTGAATCTGAAAAATTATCTTTTTCTGATGTACTATCACCAAATGATAGATTATAAAAATTATCACTGATTTCATCAAAACGGATTTCTTTTCTTATCTGGCCATTAGGACCGTCACTGCAAAATTCATATTGTATACGGCCTTCCGTTGGGTTAACGGTATACTCATAACGCTCTATATTCATTTAGTTAAAATTGAATTGATGGTTAACAAAATATTCAGAGTGGAAAATGGATTGAGGCATTATTGCCTAAAGTTCATTTTAACAAACATTAAACCGCATTGGAAATATTACAACTTTTTAATATTATGTATAATCTGGAAAGGCATTAAATTGATCATTTCCTGGAATAAGCAGCAGTATATATTAAAAAAGGAACAGCCCTGATGATTATCACCAGATCTGCTCCAATATCCCTAATATTAAATTATTTATTCTTCTCCTGTCTTAGTCTTTCAATTTCTGCATCTTTCTCTTTGAGCATTCTTTCATACAACTCTATTAGCTTATCCGCATAATAGTTTAAAGTTGGACTATTCTGAATGCCGTTACTTACATTATCATTATTAGTGTTAGTGTAAGTATTTGAAATGAAACTCACCGTGGTGTCTTCTCTGTAGTTTTCAATTGCTTCTACAGGAACCTTTAAAATATTAGCGACTCTCTCTAAAAGATCATGTTCTACAGTTTCTCTTTGTTCCAGCAGTGAAATGCTTTGTTGACTTACTCCCAGTGCATCAGCCAGTACCTCTTGTTTCACCCGTAATATCTCACGTATTGCTTTTATATTTTTACCCGTATGTTTTTGTGTAGTTACCATATGAATTTGGTTGTTAAACAAATGTAACAAATTAGAATCAATATTGCGTGCTTGTAAAATACAATTGCATATTTGTATTTTACAAGTTTACCTGGTTTGATACAATTGGATTGTTGTATTATTTTGAAGAAACGTTATTTATGAAAAACTATCCTGACTGGCAGAATAAGCCACAAATGTTAACCGTATCAGAAATGATGAATCCAACTGATACAATGCAGGAATTTTTCTGGTCGTATGATTTACCAGAAATAAGGAAGCATTGCTGGGATTTTTTAGTATCTACCCTGCAGGATGAAGATGTCAATGCAGGCTATTCAGTAATGTTTTATGAAAATTTGATGAAATTTATTGAAGCTGGAAGTTTACTCTGCAAAAAAAATAATGAGGCGATAAATCAGTCTCATGAAAACGAGAATTAGCTTATTTAGAGCTAATAAAAATGCCTGCTCCATGTTTTGCAAACATAGAGCAGGCATTTAATAACTAAAATTTACTGGATCAATAACTTCCTTGTAAAGCTCTTATCTCCGATAATATATTTCACAACATACACACCTTTCGGTAATTGTTGCAGATCCAATTTAACTTCCGGCAGTGCCTTTGTAGTGTAAACCTGTTTCCCATGCAGGTCATACACATAAATATAGCCTTTCGCGGTATTACCTGAAATCAGCACTTTGGCTTGTCCGTTAATAGCCGGATTAGGGACGATTTTCAGATCTGATGATGAAACAACAGAATGCTCAACTGCTAATGTATTAAGGGCAGTGTTTGCAAGTACCAGGGTACCATAGTCAGCAGTGCTTTGGTAGTTATTGATTGTGCCAAACCATACAGCCTGACCATCACGGG
The DNA here is from genome assembly GCF_900112615.1 of Chitinophaga sp. CF118. GTDB lineage: Bacteria > Bacteroidota > Bacteroidia > Chitinophagales > Chitinophagaceae > Chitinophaga. The sequence continues at coordinate 185,479 of NZ_FOMK01000003.1, forward strand.
AACCACCGTTATCATCATCATCATATCCTGCATCGAAACCTATGGTAAGACCAGCGGCAGGCGTAATGCCTAATTGTGACCAAGGTATACTTATTTCAACAGTATAACCGCCGGTGATGGTTGCATAAGCATGTTGTACACCCGTTACTGCTATTTTGCTGAAAAGCGTACTGCTGTTATATGCTTTGATGAACTGGTTATCTCTTCCGTCAAAGGTGCTGCCTTTATTATTATTGGCATCAATAAATATTTCTACAGCATCATTATCCCATGAATCGGGAGAATCATTGTTTAGTGTAGCATCCAGTACTTTTACGCCAATGTACAGGTTATTATTATCCCATAATACGCCAAAGGTGGCAGTATTATTAGGAGTACCTACTGTTGTTTTTGCAATAGACTTGGAAAGGTTCCAGCTGCTTTCATTAAGATTACCATCAACGGTGACAGTACCCGGATAAGCTGTTAAATCAGCAGGATTACTTACACTGCCTATGGAGATCTGCACCTGATCTGCAGATGTTAAAGTGCCATCGCTGACTGTTAACTGGAATACATAAGTACTGCCATTTGTAAGACCAGTAACCACCGGGTTTGCAATAGTAGTACTGCTGAATGTAACCGCAGGACCGCTTACTTTCGTCCAGCTGTAGGTAACGGCATGCCCTTCCGGATCACTACCATTGCCTTGTAAAGTAACGGAGGTAGTATTCGCTGCGAGTGTCTGGTCTGTGCCTGCATTCACTGTTGGTGGCTGATTAACAACACCATTGCAGGTTGTGAGATATACAGTGCCAAACACAGCAGGATTCTGGAATGCGGTTGTATTGGTAGCAAAGGATGCGATCTGTGCATCACGGGTGCCACCGTTATCATCATCATCAATCTGTACATCAAGTCCCAACGATTTTCCTATTGATGGAGATACTCCAATCGTAGACCAGGGGATTGCGACTTCAAGTGTATAACCTGTGGCAGTGGCATATTGATTGTAGTTGATACCTGTTGTTCTGTTTACAGAATAACTACCCACATGAACAGTATTATCATTCCAGCGGAAACCTAACTGGAAATCATTGATACCATCGTAAGCAGTGCCTTTGCTGTTATCGCCGTCAATAAATATTTCTACCACATCATCTTCCCACCAACTGGCGCCGGAGTCTGACAATTTAGTACCATCATTCACTTCCACCAACAGGTAAAGATTGGTGTTATCATACAGTGCACGCCATTTGCCTGCATAGTCTGAAGGGAGGGAACCTAATATTACATTGCTGATATTCTTCACTGGCGCAATGGCCCATGCAGCATCGATTGACTGATCTATCACAGGTGCCGTACCGGATACCAGTGCAATAACAGGTGCCACGCAAGGTGGATTATCATTATCTGCAATAGTGATGACCGCAGTCGTATCACCACCCAGGTTATAAGCACTATCCTTTTTCAGGGATATGCGTAGTGTTTCTGGTCCTTCGAAAACAACATCATCTACAGGAGTGATGGTGATAGTGGCGGAAGGATTGGTGGGCGTCAGGGTTATTGTTCCGTTTAATGAAGGCGTATAGTCACTACCGGAAGCTGTTCCGCTCACAGTATATTTTACACTGATAGTACTGGAAAGGGAAGATGTACTGAAGGTGAATACTCCCGCAGCGCCACCTTCGGCAGCAGCAGGAGTAGTTGCCACCACATTCACACCGGGTTGTATGGTGACTTTGCGTGTAGCCGTAAAGTTACCACTGGCAGTTACAACAGTTATGGTAGCGATACCATATCCTACAGCAGTTACTTTACCGCTGGCGTCTACAGTTGCGGCTCCCGCATTGGAACTTGTCCAGGTAACATTTTTATTCGTAGCATCCACTGGCAGAATGTTGGCAGTGAGTTGCAGTGTTTGTCCTGTTGTCAGCGTAGTATCATTTGCAGGTTTAATGCTGACACTGGAAACAGGGATATTAATATTCTGAATGATGAGCTGGAAGCTGTTATTCTTGTTGATATAAGCTCCCGATTCAGCATTGGTGACTGTCAGATTATTGAAGGTAGCCGTTTGAGATCCTGCCTGTACATACAAACCGAAACCACCATATACGTCTGCGGGTTCATTACGAACTACAGGATCCAGGCCAGTACCATCAATAGTGGTATTGTTGAATACAAGGTGATGAATACCGTTACCATAAATCTGGATCGCATCGCGTTGCGAACGGAGAATGGTATTGTTATCGAACTGCATATTAAATATACCACTGCCACCTGCATAGAACTCAACAGCACCTCTCTTCTGATCCCACAGGTCATAGCTACTGCCGCAGCCGGACATAGTATTTTCGTATACCTTAATCACATCACCGGGATATTCAAAAGTAAATCCGGGAAAGTCGTTGGTAAAACGGATCGCAGATCCTGCTACACCGTCTTTGATGAGGTTATGATGAATCTCATGACCAGTACCTCCAAAGAGGGCAATACTACCCGCACGCCAGTTATTTTCAATAGTGTTGTACCTGAAAATATTATTTCGGCAGGTTTGATTATTACCAGCTGCATTGGCGGGCCATACAGCTAATCCATCATCTCCGTTATTACGAACGCTGGATTGCTCTACTACTGAGTTAGAAGTTCCCTGGCAGAAGTTCACACCATCGGCATAGTTATTCCTGATCCTGCATTTGGAAATTACGAGATCTGTTGTAATATCGATAGGATATGGAGGATCATAACCTGCTATCCAGAACCCGCATTCAAAATGTTCTACCCATATATCATGGATCCGTGATCCTGCTCCGTAAGTACCCATAAAACCTTTGTAAGTTTTATACATTTCTCCCGGCAGGCGTGGGTTTGCCTCATCGTATTTCAGACGGTCGTTGTTGATGGTATTTAAAGAGAAATTAGAGATTTCCACATTACTGGCACGGCCCATGATACCACCATAGAATTGCTTGTCGGTGGAAAAATACACCTCCGTATACCAAACCCCTGCGCCAAGAATTTTCATATTGCTGACGTTCAGTGGCAGTTTGTCGCTCAGCAGGAACTTACCGGCAGGAATATACACGTTTTTCCCCTGAGAGGCTGCTGCGGCAATACAGGCATTAAAAGCCGCAAAGTCGTCCGTCTGATCGTTTGCCACAGCACCATAGGCAGTAACGGAGAGGTAGTTGGCTGGTTGTGTCAGTGCAGCCGGCACAGGTTCCAGTTCAATGAAGTCTACCCCGTAAGTGATAGCATCACTATTGTCCTTTCTGATGCTGATGGTATTACCTATATTGATGGGATTGTCCAGTCTGAAGTGTACTTCGTCAAAACGCATAAACGTTTTTCCGCCGGGAGTCTGTACAGGGTCTGCCTGTGGGAAGTACTGGTAAGCCCAATAGGAGGAGAGTGGGATGGTTTTCACTTTAACGCCATTTACATACAATCCCAGAGAGCCAGTTAAGCCTGCACCGGTGTTATCATCCGGCAGGGTAAACCGGAGATTTACGCCCTGCGCTGCCTGTGTGGCGGTCCATTCGATACTGGCGCCGTTAGCTGTAAGACTTACATACTTCTGATCAGATGCTTCCGATGCAATGTCTGTCTGAATAAACTGCGGTGATTGCTGTAATGCTGCACCACCGTCTAATATGGCATTGTCTGATTCATAACGGATATAAGGTAGCTGGTAAGCACCGCGTGGCAGTCCGTCGCTTTGCGCATGTGCATTGCTTAATAAAAACAACAGTAATAGCGTTGTCAGCCAGCCGGGCACTTTCCGTAAGTTGTTGGGAAAGTCAGGCGGAATACCGGGATGTACCTGGTTAGAGGGAAAAGAAAGGGTTTTTCTCATTATTGAAAGGTATTTAGAGACGGGTTCATACCTCACAGGTGAAAAGTCGATGGACAGTTCAATTTCATTTTAACGTGGCAATTTTCATCCGTGGTAGTACCAAAGGAAACGAAGATGTAGGAAACAGGCAATTAGTACAGAGGAAATATAGAAACTAAAAGGGAAAAAAGAATATAGTCGAATGATAGAGAATACCTTGTGAATTTTTGAATATAGACTTATTATGAAGCTTTGCCTAAAATAAGTAGTCTTAAGATGCGATGCCAATAGCAGTGGTGGCTATTAATAAGTAAAAAACGTTCATGCTGCTTTTTAGGGTGTTCGTGTAGTTTTTTTGCGATGCCCATGCAGTTTCCTGAAATAGGAAATGAATGAATACTTATATTGCAATAACGATGACTGAAGTTAAGGGCAAGTTGATAGCAAGTTAATAGTGAGTCTATAGTTGCTTCGTAGGTTGGACGCCCTTTGAACACACGTTGAACGCCCTTGAATCGCAAAATGCTGTTCAAAGGGTGTTCAACCTGGGATTTACCTGTGTTCCAGCCCCAATAGCACTATCCGGACATGCTAAACCTGGCCTGAACACAACTGATGGAGGTAACCAATATCAGCTGCGTTTTAACGTTAAATAATACTTTTTAAAAATAAACTTACATGCCCTATCGCTTTTTATCAGTTCTTATCCTGTTACTACCCTTCCAGCTCTCAGCTCAAAAAGGGTTATCCGCTAAAGAAGCGGCTTCTTATGCCATTGTTGCCTTTCAAAAAGCATTAGATATCCAGGGGCCAATAGCCGCCAGAGAATGGCAGGAAAAAGTTATTAAGTATGATACACTCACCATGAGGTTTGAATACAAAATCACAGGTCAGAAACCTGTAGATGGCCGCTCTTTGTATATTTCATTACATGGTGGAGGAAATGCACCCGGACCGGTAAATGATCAGCAGTGGGAAAATCAGCAGGGATTATATAAACCTGAAGAAGGTGTATACGTTGCTCCGCGTGCGCCAACCAATACCTGGAATTTATGGCATGAATCCCATATAGATGTAATGCTTGATGAATTGATCCTGGATGCGGTTATCACAGAAGGTGTAAATCCTGACAAAGTGTATTTAATGGGATATTCTGCCGGTGGTGATGGAACTTTCCAGCTGGCTCCACGTATGGCGGATCGTTTTGCTGCTGCTGCCATGATGGCCGGGCATCCCGGCGATGCTCAGATTGTTAGTCTGCGTAACCTCCCATTTACCTTATTTGTTGGCGCACAAGATAATGCTTACAATAGGAATGGCCTGGTGGCTCAATGGGGACATATGTTGGATAGCCTGGAAAAGCTGGACAATGGAGGTTATATTCATGATCTGCATGTATATAAGGAACATTCGCACTGGATGTTCAGGAAGGATACAATAGCATTGCCATGGATGGCTAAATACAAAAGAAATCCATTACCAGGTAAAGTAATCTGGAAACAGGACGACCGTACGCATAATTATTTCTATTGGCTGGAAGTACCACCTGCGGGAGCTATTAAAAACAAAGAAGCAATTGTTGGTGTAAAGGATAATACGATTACTATTGAGAAGAATGACAATGATACGCTGATCATTTGTTTAAATGATAAACTGGTAAACCTGAATAAAAATATAAAAGTAAACTACCTCGGTAAACAGGTGTTCAATAGCAAAGTATCAAGAAGTATTGCTGTCATTGATGAAACCGTGCACAACAGGAAAGATGCAGGATTTATCTTTTACGCTAAACTGACTATTATAAATGGAAAGGTAGACGTACAGGGCATATGATCAATATGGTCCAATGCCCTGTACCTCAGCTCTGATGTGCCTTTTTCCACTCATATTCCTACCTGTAGTAACGAAAAATTAACTCGTCGATAAAAATCACCCGCTCATAGATTTATCTAATCTTTTTTTACTTAACACTTTGTTAATTCTAAAAAGTTTATCTAAGTTTAACATCAGATTCCTACCGCTTAATCTCCTGTAACTTTAGCACGTAAGAAAAACGTTATTGCAAGTGAACAATGCAAAGTAGATTACTATTGTCATTTTTAAAACATGTGAAGAATTGAGATAAAATCTAAGAGATACCTCTGATTTATTCAACCACTTATTTATTGTCGTAAAGTCATGTCTGGTCCTAAAGGACCGGGGGGATAACTATTTGCCTTAACATATAACTATTATCAACAAAAACAAGCAATCAATGCAAAGATCGTTAATTGTATTTACGATCCTGGCCATGCTATGCGCTTTTAATGCTATAGCTCAGGAAAAAAGAACCGTTTCAGGGACTGTACTGGATGAAAAAGGTAGTCCGCTTATCGGCGTGAGTGTACAGCAAAAAGGTAGCTTACATGGCGCCACTACCGATGGAGACGGTAAATTTAAATTACAGGTATCCGATAATGCGATATTGGTCTTTTCTTACATCGGTTATCTGAAACAGGAATTGCCTGCTACTGATAACATTACTATCAAACTGGCCCCCGATAATAAAGGTCTGAATGAAGTAGTAGTAACTGCATTGGGTATTAAAAAAGAAACCCGCTCATTGGGTTATGCTGTGAGTACAGTAAGTGCAAAAGAAATTACACAGACAGGTAGTACAAACTTTGCTTCTGCTTTATATGGTAAAGCTGCTGGTGTGAAAATCGTTTCCGCTCCGGGTGGTGCTTCCAGCGGTGTATCCGTACAGGTTAGAGGTGTGTCTTCAGTGAATGGAAATACCCAACCTCTATATATCGTGGATGGGGTGCCATTAAGGAACTTCAATGATTTAACAACTTCCTCTTTTGGTACTACCAACTCAAGGATAGACGGGAATGGTGCACTGGATATCAACCCTGAAGATATCGAAAGTCTTACCGTATTAAAAGGTGCCAGTGCCAGTGCATTGTATGGTTCTGAAGCTACCAACGGTGTGATTGTGATCACCACTAAAAAAGGAATAAAAGGCAGAGGATTGGGTGTTGATGTAAACTACACGCTGAACTCCGAAAAACTGGCTTCCTCTCCCGATTATCAGAATGAATATGGCCCCGGTTATGATGAACAGTCTAATGCGCAAATTGGTGGTATTGATGGAAATGGCTGGATGACAGACGCTGATGGTTCCGTTCATCCCTATTACAGCGCTTATGCACAATTCGGCCCTAAGTTCGATGGTCGCACTGTTAAATACTGGGATGGTTCATCCAGAAAATATGTGGCGCAGAAAGATAACTATAAAGACTTCTACCAGAATGGATATAATTCTGCATTGAATGTAGCGTTGTCTAATGCCACCGAAAAAGGAAACTACAGATTCTCATATACCCGTACCGATTATAAAAGTATTATGCCGGGAAGTAATTTGTTTAAGAACAACTTTAACTTCAACGGTACTTTAAAACTGAGCAATAAGGTAAGCCTGGATCTGGTGTCTACCTACAATAATAACTTTACCCATAACCGCGCTTATGCAATGAGTACTATCTTCGGTTCCTATGGTGGCTTCTTTAGCCGTATGGACGACATGGGTACATATTTCAATAAATACAAAACTTCCGAAGGATATAAATATGTGACGTATGATAACAATAGCTACGATCAGAGCGAAAAGTTAGCATATCCTATCCGGGCGACTAACGTACTGGATTACCTGTGGACAAACCTGCGTAATAGCTACAATGAAACCCAGAACCGCTTTATCAACAGTGCTACTTTAAATGTAAGCCTGCGTGATAACCTGCGCTTCAGAGCTAGAGTAGGAGGCGATTTCACAAACCTCGGTGTGGAAGATAAAGAGTATAGTCAGCAACCTGCTGCATTAGGATATACCGGTGCATACCAGATCCAGACGAAAACTAATAATTCTATTTATGGAGATGCATTATTAGTATACAATCCTAAAGTAAGCCATGATCTGGACCTTACATTAACAGGTGGTCTCTCCGGACGTAAACAGAATTATGTATACCAAACTTCTTCAACAAAAGATGGTCTTGAAAATGAAAACTGGTTTAGTCTGAGCAATTCAGCCAGCACCGTTACCACCACTGCTATCCGTGCTGAACAAATTGACGTTGCTGCTTTCGGCGTAGTGAATATAAACTACAAAAGCTTCCTGTACTTAGAAGGTACCGGTCGCTATGAGTCTACCTCTACTTTGCCAGAGGCTGTTAATAAGTATTTTTATCCTTCTTTCAACGCTGGCTTCATATTGTCAGATGTTGTTAAAATGCCTTCTTATATTAACTATGCAAAACTGAGAGCTTCTTATGGTCTGGTGGGTAATCACCCTTCCATCTATCAGGCAAATGTGGCTTATAACCAGTATGGAGTTACTTATAACAGCTCTAATATATTATATCAACAGGCAAATGGTTCTCAATTCGGAAATAACAATCTTAAGTCTGAACAAAAAAGAGAAACAGAATTCGGTATCGAAACAAGATTACTGAAAGATAAAATCAGCCTCGATGTAAGTTACTATAACAATAAGGTAAACCGCCAGATCCTTTACATAAGTACTGCTCCTTCTATCGGTTCAACCTCTGCGCTGTTGAATGCAGGTAGTATTTCAAACTATGGTTATGAAGCTGCTATTACTGCTACTCCTATTGCTAATAAGAACTTCCACTGGAGTACCCGCTTTAATTTTGCAATCAATAAAAATAAGCTGACTGCATTATCTGATGGCTTAACCAGTCTGACCAATAATTTTGAAGGAGGAGGTTATTTAATTGCCCGCTCTGAAATAGGTGATCCGCTTGGTAATCTGTATGTGCATCCTATGACTACCGACGATAAAGGAAATAAAATAGTTGGCGATGATGGTTTGTATACTGTTAATACTGGTGCATATAAATATGTGGGTAATGTTATGCCTAAAGTAGTAGGTGGTTTCTCTAATACTGTCTCCTATAAGAATTTCTCCCTGGACGTTACACTGGATTACCGTTTGGGTGGCAAACTGGTATCTATACCAACTTACTACCAATTGGGTGCTGGTATGTTTGAAAGCACACTTAAATACAGGGATGCTGCTCATGGTGGTATTGCCTATAATGTAGTGGATGATGCTACCGCTAATTATGTTGCTTCCAGCTCCGGAACACGTAATGATGGTGTAATCCTGAAAGGGGTAACTTCTACCGGCGCTACCAATACAAAGGTGATCACTGCTGGGATGTATTATGAGAATAATTTCAATTGGAGAACAAATGGAGATTACTCAGCTGCTGTATTCGATAATAGTTATATCAAAGTTCGTGAAGTGGCATTCACCTACAACATGCCTAAAAGTATAGTCGAGAAATTGCATTTCCAGGGATTACAAGTAGCTCTGATAGGACGTAACCTGTTCTACCTCTATAAAACAGTGCCTTATGGGTTGGATCCTGAAGTGGCTGTGGGCTCCGGCTGGCTTGATCAGGGTGTTGACAACGGTACTGCCGGCCCTACAAGAAGCCTGGGTGCAAGCCTGCGTGCACGCTTCTAGTTTAACTTATTTCTAAACGAACTTAAAACAGCTAAAAATGAAAAGACTTTTGATATATACGGTAGTCCTCATCTTACTTGCAGGTGCTTTTAGTTCCTGTAAGAAAAAGATTGCGGATGATTACCTGAATCCTGAATTAACGGCAACCGGTTCTTTAGGTAAACTGTTATCTGGTATGTTCCTTAATAAAAGGATCCACCCATCGTATTGGGATTATTACACTTTTATAATGCCTACCACCGCGGCTTTCTCACAAGTGTCTGCATTGTCACCTGGTTCGCAGATGTATACACCGTCTACTTCGTATACAGAAGGCCGTTGGGTAGATTATTATGATGGATCTACCGGTACTGATTACAATTACAATGGTCCTGGTATTATGAGCTCTTACAGGGAAATGCAAACCAGCTACGCTGCACTCTCTGCTACACAGCAACCATTACAAACTGTATTCCTGAAATGTGCACAGGTGCTTTTATATGATCAGACTGCACAAATGGTGGATCTGTGGGGAGATATTCCTTTCTCCGAAGCCGGCTCTCTGAATACATCATCAAGGAGTATAGGAGATGCTGCTTTTGACAATGCTGCTAATATCTATGATACGCTCATCACAGGACTGAAAGACCTGAATACTTATTTTGATACAGCTACATTGGCAACAACTACCTCTGCGGAACTTGCAAAACAGGATCTACTGTTTAAAGGAGATCTTTCCTTATGGCAACGTTATGCTAACTCACTACGCCTCCGCTTGTTAATGCGCATCTCTAATTTTGATGAAGCTACAGCGAAAAGCGAAGTGACCACTATGCTGGCAGATGCAGCCACTTATCCGTTGATCACCGACAACAGTTATAATGCAGCTTTACAGATGAGCCCTTCAGCACTGAAGAGCGATTTGGGTGATGTGTTTAAGGACTTCGGAACCGCACCTGCTTACCTGATGGATACTCTGATGGTAGCAAACAATGATCCCCGTACAGCAGTATACTGGGACCCTCATGCTACCAACGGATATAGAGGTTTCCCTGCAACGGGTACTGCTTCGGAATATGCGGCTAAAGGCTATGCAACTTACGACTCTGCTACCTTCTACTACAACTATAACATTCCGGGAGTAATATTGACAGCTTCAGAAGTAAGTTTCCTGAAAGCGGAAGCATATGAAAGATGGGGCCTGGGAACTGCACAAACAGAATATGAAAATGGGATCACACAATCCGTAGAATTCTATTATGGTATTAACCAATCCAGAATACTGAGATCAGGCAGCTGGTCGGTGCTTACCACACCTTCCAGTGCTGTGATCAGTACCTACCTGCTGAACTCAGCCATCGCTTATAGCGGTACTACTACAGAGAAACTGGCAAAGATCTACACCCAGAAATGGATGCATTTCTTCATCCTGCAGTCAGGGCAGGCATGGGCTGAATACAGGCGCACTGGTTACCCTGCACTGACTTTCTCTACGGCAACAGCTACCGGGGCATCAACGCCTCCCGTACGTTTACTCTATCCTTCATCTGAACAACTTTATAACGCAGTAAATTATTCAGCTGTCTCTTCTAAAGATACAAGAGATACAAAAATTTTCTGGGATGTGAATTAAGAGGGTATTCCAAACAAGAAATTAAGAGAGAGCACTACAAACGGGAAACTCCCCCAGGATTAAATGCCAATTTAATCCTGGGGGAGTTTCCCCATTTATAGTAATTTAACTTATTGACCTTGCTCTTATAAGTATAACGCTGCCAATAAAGTGTGATTTCTGTTGATCAATAGCATTCCTTCCAGAGTTTATTTAATCAACATAATAGACCCCTTCACCACTTCCGTACTTCCATCAGCAAATGTTACATTCGCAAAATATACGTACGCTCCTGCATCAGCATTACTTCCTTTCCATCCATAGCTTTTATCATTCGCAGGAATATTTGCTGTTTCAAATACTTTATTTCCCCAGCGGTTAAATATTATAAAGCTTTTTACGAGCTTAATATCGCGACTGCCAATAATATAGAATATATCATTAACTCCATCACCGTTAGGCGTAAACGCTGATGGAATGGCAAATTTACTGCTGGTGAATGTCTGCAAATAAATATTCGCTGTATCTGTACAATAATATTCATTGTTCACTTCCAGTAGATATTTAATGGAAGATGAAACTGTAGCTGTTGGATTGGCGCAGGTACTACAGGAAAGTCCTTCAACAGGAACCCAGGTGTACTTGCTTGTTTCTCCACCGGTAATCACCGGTTTCAACTGCACATTCCCTGGTCTGCTGAGCTGGATCACAGCCGGATCGAAGGTGGCTGTAAAAGGAGGAGCAGGCACATCATCCGTATTATTATCATAGATTGTTTCCCTGAATGTACCAGGAGCATTTACAACTGCATACAATTGTGCGGTAGCAGGTGTTGAAATAATATGTGTATAATCCCTGCAAACTCCTTGTTCTGTAGTCAACGTAGAAAATACAGGTGTTAAAAGATGTGCAGTATCTGTGAGCGGATCAGCATCATAGAAAGCTACCGGTAATTGTTTTTTGATACTGTCATATCCATTAGATGTACATATTGTGAATGTTACAATGGAATGAGTGTTATCATAACATTTCACATCAGTCAACTGTACGGTCAGATCCGGAGGTACCAGTTTAATGATTCCCTGCGGAGTCAGGGTACAACCGTAAAGGCTGGTCAGTGTTACTTTTACCAGTGAACTATCCCACACTTTTACAGATGGTACAGCACAGCTAGTACAGCTGAGTGTATATTGATCGCCCGTTTGCCATGCAATAGCAACGGGATCAAATGCATTGGTCTGGAAGGTAATGGGAAATGCTGATCCCCTGTAAACGGTGGTGTCTGCAGGCGTGAGTTTGGCAGAAGGGAAAACGTATATACCCGTATTGCTGTTATTCAGCGTATCTGTTTCCGGCCATGCATTATTTTTATTTACGGCTGCAAAGAACTGACCATTAGCCGTGTTCTTTATGATTTTTGAAAAGCTGGCACATTGGCCGGTACTGTAACCCGTTGTCACAAAGGAAGTAGCAAGAGGTACATTATCATAAAAATCCACCTGTAAGCCAGGAGGAATGTTGCCGGTTGCAAAGTTATTACAGAGATCGTATGTCACATAGATGCTGTCACCTTTCGCGCATTCAGTCTCACTTATATTTACTACATAATCATCTACCGGAGGTATATGAATCGTAACAAAAGCACTATCATAACAATTGTTGTCGGTTGTGATTTTTACCTGTTGTACCAACAGGGTATCTTTCCTGTAGGGAGCTGTAAAGGTTGTGCTTACGCACTTGTCACAATCTATATAAGAAGCCGGAGTCCACAGTCCGGAAAGCATTGTTCCGGTTGATGTAGGAGTAAGCACGACCTGTTGATCAGGAGTAAGTACAATGTCTGACGGTTGTAACTGGATTCTGAATTTAAAGTTTACAGTGGTTGCATAATTATTATTGTAATTACTTTCAATGAGCGTATCGAGTGGATTAGGTAATACGAATGGCTGAGAAGTCCCATCATCATTGAAAACGGCTACTACGGTATCTAAACCCGAACGGCCTGCATTCAGCACAAATGTTTCAAGATAAGAAGCACATTTTCCTTTAATCTCGTATGGTATTAAATAAGGATCTCCCAGTTTCACGGCATTGCCGGTTCGCGGATCGCGGTTATAAAAACTAACAGGTGTATTCTTGGGAATGGACTTATATCCGAAATTATTAAAAAACAGAGAGATCTTCAGTTTATTCTGTTCGTAACATTCCACTTTTGTAACATACACAACCCCATCTGTGGTAGGATCATCTACCACTATAGTTACCGGGTTGGTAGTATCAATACAACTCCCATTATCAGCTATCAACCGTACTTTATAAGTTCCGGGAATCTTAAAGACATAGGTGAGGTTTTGAACAGTACTCACTACCTGCTCTGTCATACCCTTATTGTTGCTCATTAACCAGCGATAGTTATTGGCATTGATAGAGCGATTGGTAAAGAGTATACTGTCCAGTTGTATATTTTCTTTTGATGCAATCTTCCGCTTGTCCGGGTAAAAACGGGACACTACACCACAGCTCACGGAAAGCATATCCTGTGCAAGGGTAAAACAACCGGGGGCGGTGTAAGCTCTTAAAGTAATCCGGTAGTTCTGTTTTGCAGTTACCTGGTAACTGAAATCTGTTGTGGTGGCTACCACTACATCGTTCACCAGCCATTCATAACTGGTCGCTCCTGTAGAAGTATTGGTAAGGTTAACGATATCTCCGATAACCGGATAATCGATATTCTTCGTAAAGGAAGCTACCGCCGTAGATGTGCACGGTGGCGTACATACGGTGCTGTTAATCATCCCTGGTAAACTACTGGCTATAAAGTTGCGCATACGTGTTCCCTGTCCGTCTGTAAAAGACATGATACAACCTACACCTCCTCCATAGTCCATGAAGTTATCCGGCAAATCGGGAACATCTGTAGTGAAGCCCGAAAGAGTATCTGTGTTACAGGAGTTCTCCGGGTTACTACACGCAAATCCACCGGCAATGGACCTGTCGGGAGGAGTATCGCATACCATGTCACCATCGGTGGTACAGTCATCATTTCTACAGTCTTGTGCCGCAAAGGTGTGAATCAGGCTAAGGTAATGCCCTACTTCATGTGCCAGCAGGTCTACGCCCAGTCCGGCTACCACCACTTCGCCTCCTGCACTGGCATATCCGGCCATCTTAAGCCTTGTCCATTGTCCGCATTCAAATGACTGCATAAACTCGGATTTAATATCCGATACCACCCATATGTTGAGGTAGCGGGTAGGGTCCCACCTGCCCAGGGCTGTTAGCTTTTCGCCTTCCATATCTGCATCAAAATCGGTTAGGAAGGATTTGGTACGAAGTATACCGGTAGTAAGACCACCATCCGGTGCTGTTTTAGCAAGACAAAAGCTGATCCTGGTATCCGCTCGTGCTCCGGCAAATGCACCTGTTTTGCCATATGCCTGGTTGAGCATATCCAGGGCATCCAGAATATTCTGATCTGTGATTGAAGCAGGATCTTCGTTGATAATATGGAATACAACGGGTAATGTATAATCGGCCGCTCTTGCTGCCTGTCGGCGCACCGCCTTATTGATGTTTATTTCCTTCTTTACAAAGGTGGCATCCTGCCTCCAGGTGTTCAGCATCATATCTGTACCACAGGATCTTGGATGACCAGCCTGCCAGACAGCTGCGCGGGAAGGCTCTCCTGGTTGCTGTGGAACGGCCATCTGAGCTAATGCAACGTTGTAGGTAACAATGAGATATGGCAATAATAGTAATTGCAGGTTTTTCCTCAACATAGGTATATGGCGTGCTTTGTGTATCTTATTTGGGGTAAAGTTATAATATGATTGCCAATCTTTTATTTTATGATATAAAATATTAATTTTATTCAAAATGCCGACGATGGACCTGGAACTACAGAAGCAAGACTTACTCGAAAGATGGAAGCATGCATTTAATGAAATTGAGCTTCTCCAGCAATACAAGGATAAAATACAAACTGAAAGATATATTCCCGGTTTCAGATACGATCTGAAAGATTATGATACTCCCCTTTTCCTGAAACCCGAAGAAAAACTCTTTCCCGAAGCCCGGTCCCGCGAAATCAGTGATTATCATTTCTATGGTTTTACCACAGATGGTATGCCCTGTTACACTTCTTTCGGCCACAGGGTAAGTAAAGTAAACTGGCAAGGCTATTATAGCTATAGTAAGAACCTGGTAGAGTATATTGAATTCTGTATGGAAACGGGGATTCCTTCCACGATTAAACGTTTTATTTACGAAGATGGCGAAAAAGCGATATTCCAGTCTTTATCCGTAAATAGCCGGGGAAGTATTCCAATCTATAAAGGCAGCCCTAAAGAAGAAATTATTGCCGGTATAATAGATGATCAACATTCTCTGTTCTGCACGGTTGAAAAATATACAACTGAAAATGGGAAGATACTGAAGGCAGATTGTATTGCTATTGCACCTGGTGCAGGAGAATACAGGTATGCAGAGGTATACAGGTATGATGAGAATAATAAACTGGATGAGATCCGCACAGTGTACGAAGATGGAAAAACGTCGCTGGCTTATGTGCAGTTGAATAAGAATATTGATATCAACCAGTTATCTTTAGCCGTCTCTGAAAACATGGCATCGGCTATCATAGATACCCTGCAGGAATCCAGGATAGAAGTGCCTTTATCATTGTTGGAAATAAACTATAAATCTATAACGGAATATATGCCATTGCTTACGCCGCGTTCTCTTGCTTTTACAGAGGAGATCTCGCGTAATCACGAAGAGGAAGATATTTTCGATTTGATCTTTTTATCTACAGAAGTCTCCCATGCTTATATGGAGATTAATCCAGCCGGTTTTGAGCGTCTTTTCCGTCAGTTTATTCAGATTGTGGAGAGAGAAGAGAAATGGGATCTGGGTACCGCTATGCTTAGAAGAGTAGCCTACCTGTTAACAACTAATAAACTGAATAATAAGATCCCTGTAAGCAATGAATTTGCAGCTTATGCCATTGATTGGGAGTCAGAAATGGAAGAGTTTGAAGATATCCTGCTGGAATGCGGTTTATCCGGTTCCGTTATTTCTTCCTGGAAGGAGAGAGGTTGGCTGTAACAGAAGCTAATTATCCGCGGATAAAATACTGGGAAAGTATTTCTTCCAGTACAGCCGTTGTTAACGGCTTACTTCTGAAACCCGCGATAACAGGATTATCTGTAGCACGTTTCTTATCATCGGGATTAAGGGAAGTAGTTAGCATAACGACTACCACCTTACATCTCTCCTCATCATCCAGTTTAGAGTATTCGTCCAGGAATTCCCAACCATTCAACCCGGGCATATTGATATCCAGAAGGATCAATTCGGGTTGCTGGCAGGCATGTTCCCCGCATTGTTTAAGATAAGCCAGCGCATCGGCCCCATTCCAGGCCACTTGTACATGTTCTGCACAGTCCAGCTTCTTAATAACCATTTGGTTGATATAATTTGTAATCTCATCATCTTCCACAAGTAGGATGGAATTTAGTTTCTTCATACAATTTATACTGAAAGAGTAAAATAAAATTGACTACCTCTGCCGGGGGCTGATTCCACCCAGATCTTTCCATTATGGAGTGTCACGATTTTCTTACAATGAGCAAGGCCTATACCTGTACCCTCATATGCCTGCTTGCTATGCAAACGCTGGAAAATCTCAAAGATTTTTTCTTTGAACCGGTCTTCCATTCCAATCCCATCATCACAGAATGAGAAAAGCCATCCATCATCAGTTTTACTTGCAGAAATATCAATGGTGGGCGGCTGTTCGGCTTTTTTAAATTTGATAGCGTTGCTTAGCAGGTTCTGGAATAATAATTTTAATTCCATTGGATAAGCATCCACTACAGGAAGGTCTTTCGCTCTTATTATTGCCTTACTATCCTGTATTGCCTTGCGTAGATCCACTTTTACAGTTTCCATCACTTCATTGCAGTCTACCTTTTCCGGAATTCGTTCTTTTCCTATCCGGGAATAATCCAGTAATCCTGTAATCAGCTGGCTCATACGGTTGGATGATTGCAGGATAAACCGCAGATAGGTATCTGCATTCTCGTCAAACCTACCCGAGTATTCCTCCAGCAGTAGTTCTATAAGGCTGCTCATAGAGCGTAATGGCTCCTGCAGGTCATGAGAAGCAATGTAAGTGAACTGCTCCAGTTCCATGTTCTTGTTCTCTAGCCTCTCTATGTATAGACGTTTGTTATCTTCAGCTTTCTTTTTTTCTGTCAGGTCCCGGGTGATCTTTAAAAAACCGTTTATATTTCCCTGGTTATCATGCAGGGCTGTGATGGTCACTATTCCCCAAAAAGTCTTTCCACTTTTACATACGCGCCAGCCTTCATTCTGTACACGCCCTTCGCTGATAGCTATACCAATTAGTTTTTCCGGTAAGTGTTCCGCCCTGTCTTTTTCTGTATAAAATATTCTGAAGTTCCTGCCAAGGACCTCGTGGGCTAAATATCCTTTAATGTATTCGGCCCCCTTATTCCAGTTCAGAATATTGCCATCCAGATCGAGCAGCAGTATGGCATAATCCTCTACTTCTGCCACCATATTATTATACCGCTCTCTGGATCTTAATAATTGTTGCTCAGTTACTTTTAGGGAGAGTTCTGCCTTCTGCAGTTTTTTGCCCAGTATATGTATACCAGTATGTAGTTCTGTAGTATCTCCTATTATATCATCAGAAGATCCCTCAGAGTTGACATAGTATTGCACTATTTCAAGTAACGCTTTAGGGTTTCCTGTTTCCCCGTACTCCATAATAATCTCTGTTTAACATTCAAAAACTATTCTTATAAGGAGTAGTAAAACAAAAAAACGGTTACAGCCACAAATGGGCTGTAACCGGGCTTTCTTGAATTACCACTCTTCTGGGGGGATGCTTAAATCAAAAAGTTTACAAAAATGCAAAATGAAAGATGCCTTTTTGTCTTCTATTATATGTATAGGTTGAAATATATCACAGATGTTAGCTCTCATGTAATTTGAAAACAATGCAATCGTAATTATGTATATTTTATTTAATTCGCTGATTTATAGTATATATTGTCCCTTTTAACCTCTTATAGATATAGATAAATTGTAATAATAAAGGTATTTACGTAGTAGGATTTCTTTTGGATTTAAAAAAGATGGGAAAAAAGGGATTTTTTTTCGGGAGAAGAAATTACGGTCAATGTTCTTTAATCTACTATTAATTTTAAGCAATTTAATATTAACAAACTGATCTACTGTTCCTGTTGAAATCGATGCATCTATTCTTAACGAAATGTGGTAACTGGGTTTCTTCTTAAATTCCCTGTTGAAATCGATGAACTATCCTTAGCGAAAGGTAGTACCTGGTTTTTATGTAACTGATTTTTCATCTTATATTTGTCCGATGGAACTGATACAACCCGATCCGGAAATATTTAAGCAGCTGGTTACCATGAAAATGCCTTATGGTAAATACAAGGATGTATTACTTTGCGACCTGCCAGTTTCTTATCTGGAATGGTTTCAGCGCAAAGGCATGCCCCAGGGTAAACTGGGGATGCTATTGAGTACGATGCTTGAAATTAAGATGAATGGGCTTACCGGGTTGCTGACGCCTTTAAAAGGAAAGTAGGCGCCAGCAGGAGCCGGATAAATCAGATTACTTCTCTGAACAGTACAATGCCATTATGCCCGCCAAACCCAAAGGTATTGCTCATGGCTACACGCACTTTCTTTTCTATAGCTTTTCCCAGCACGATAGGCATCGTTGCAGGAATAGTTTTGTCCAGTTCTGTTGTATTAATAGTAGGAGGTATAATGCCGTCCCTGATGCTTAGTATAGCAGCAATGGCTTCAATAGCGCCGGCAGCTCCCAACAGGTGACCTGTCATGGATTTGGTAGCGCTGATAGATAAGTTCTTAGGATTTTCTCCGAACAGTTTCATGATGGCAGAGATCTCACTCAGATCACCTACTGGTGTAGAGGTAGCATGTGCATTCAGATAATCTACATCCTCCGGTTTCAATCCTGCTTCATTCAACGCATTCTGCATGGCTCTTAATGCACCCAGTCCTTCTGGATGGGTAGCCGTCATATGATAAGCGTCTGCTGTCATGGAAGCACCCACTACTTCTGCGTAGATATGAGCGCCTCTGGCTACAGCATGTTCATATTCTTCCAGTACCAGGGCACCGGCACCTTCGCCCATAATAAAACCATCTCTGGTTACATCAAATGGTCTGGAAGCGGATGCAGGATCATCATTTCTGGCAGACATGGCCTTCATAGCACAGAAACCTCCTATAGAAGCCTCTGTTACAGGAGCTTCAGAACCACCTGTAATAATCACTTTCGCTTTACCCAGGCGGATATAATTCAGCGCATCCATAATAGCGGTATTGGATGTTGCACAGGCAGAAACGGTGGTATAGTTGATGCCCATAAGTCCGAAACGGATGGAGATCATACCAGAAGCCATGTTGGTAATGAATTTAGGCACAAAGAAAGGATTGAACCTCGGATTAAAACCACCCTGTGTATATTCTTTTACCTGTTCTTCAAATGTTTGCATTCCTCCTTGTCCGGAACCCCATATTACACCACTGTCAAATGGATCCATTGTAGAAAAATCCAGTTTGGCATCGTCTACAGCCTGTTGTGCCGCAATCAGTGCATATTGTGTAAATGGATCAGTTTTACGGATGTCATTCCTGTCCAGCAAGGTGGTAGGATCATAATTCTTCAATTCACAGGCAAACTGTGTTCTGAAACGTTCCGGATTAAATCGCGTGATACGGGCAGAACCACTGACACCGGTTTTAAGATTATTCCAGTAGTCAGCTACGTTGTTGCCTATAGGAGTAAGTGCGCCTAAACCGGTGATAACTGCTCGTTTTAACGTGTATGTTTCCATTCTCTATTGACTGATTGTTAGGTTTTCTGATTAAATGTTTATAAAAGATCGTTTAATAATTGTCTGCTCATCTTATCGAACACTTCACTACCCATTACTCTTGATAAGAGAAGGGAGGCAAGCAGGTCGGATATTACCAACAAGGCCCTGTTATATGCTTCACCGTCAAAATGAAAAAGATCTCTGTTGCGCCCGTGTTCCAGACACAAAGTTGTCCACTCCAGTACATTCTCACTCATCTGCTGTACTTTTTCCTGCATAGGAGCTGGCAAGGTTTCATAATCAGGAGAAAGGGAACCCATCAGGCACACAAAGCCTTGCTTGCTTTTTTGATTGAAGGTATCAAATAAGAGTTGCAGTTGCTTATCTTCTGGTAAAGTAGCCCATTTTAGTTTATTGGTAGCTAATTTTTCTATTTCCTGCTCAATAACTGCGATTCCCAGATCGGCTTTTGATGGGAAATAGTAGTGTATTGCCGCATTTTTAATCTCCAGGGGATCAGAGATGTCCTTGTAACTGAAAGCATTAAACCCCCTGGTTTTAATCAGCCGGTCGGCCAGCTCAATAATTCTTTCTTTTGTGTCCTGCATAAATAATATAGCATGGATCACAAAATTACTTACTTGTAGGTAAGTAAGCAAATTAAAATTTCCCTGGCATCTTTATTGGGGAATTGGGGTAAATTTTTTTATGTCAAAAGCTAATAAGGAACTGGTAAAATCACTTAAAGAATTATTAACCGGCGGAAATGCACATGCTACTTTTGAAGATGCGGTAAAACAACTGCCTGCAAAACTGCGTGGGGTAGTACCGGATGGAATGCCTTATAGTATTTGGCAACTGGTAGATCATATTCGTATTACCCAATGGGATATTCTTGAGTTTTCGCGCGACCCCAAACATACTTCGCCATCCTGGCCGGAAGGCTACTGGCCTGAGAAACCGGAACCTCCCAGCGAAGCTGCCTGGAAAGATGCACTGCACCAGATCAAAAAAAATAATGAGGAATTCATTACCTTGCTTGAAGCTCCCGATGTTGACCTGTTTGCACCTTTTTCACATGGTGATGGGCAGCACCTTTTAAGGGAAGCCCTGCTGATCGGAGATCATACAAGCTATCATACAGGAGAGATCATCGTACTCAGAAGATTGCTGGGAGCGTGGAAATAGGTTTTGCTGGCCGGAGATCATACCAGCTATTGTACGAAAGAGATCTTCAGATTAAGAAAATTACTGGTCGCATGGAAGTAACCCTGTAACTATAAACCCTATTATGGATATTGAACAACTAAGGGCGGACACGCCAGGCTGTAAAACGAAAGTACATTTCAATAATGCCGGATCTGCTTTAATGCCTGCTCCTGTGATACACGCAATACAGGATTATATTACACAAGAATCCCTGACGGGTGGATACGAACTGGCTGCCTTACGGGCTGCGTCCAACAATCGCTTTTATGTTGCTGCTGGCCAGCTGATAAATACCGCTGCTCATAACATTGCTTTTACATCCAGTGCTACCAACTCTTTTGCAAGGGCATTATCCTGCGTCCCTTTTGAAAAAGACGATGTAGTAATAATTGCAAATGAAGATTATTCCAGCAATCAACTGGCTTTTCTATCATTACAACAAAGAATGGGAATCCGGTTGCTGCGTGCTGCCAGTTTGCCGGAGGGTGGAGTAGATGTAACAGATATGGAACGTCTGATCCGCCAGCATCATCCCAGGTTAGTATCATTGACGCATGTGCCTACAAATTCAGGGTTGGTACAACCGATAGCGACTATTGGAAAGATATGCAGGGAACTGGATATTCCTTATCTCGTAGATGCCTGCCAGTCGGTGGGACAAATGCCCCTTGATGTGGAAGAGATCCAATGTGATTTTTTGTGTGTAACCATGAGGAAATTTCTTCGTGGCCCGAGAGGTGCTGGCTTTCTGTATGTGTCTGACAACATTCTGGAAAAGAAATGGTTACCGCTCTATATTGATATGTATGGTGCAGAATGGACGGGCAAAGACGTATTCGAACCGGTACGGGGTGCAAAACGTTTTCAGGACTGGGAACAACCATATGCCTTTCTGGCTGGTAGTCTTGCAGCTGTTGAATATGCTTTGCAGATCGGAATTCCTGATATAGCGGCACGCAATAAAGAACTTTGCGATAAACTGAGACCCGCATTACAGGAATTACCTGGTGTACGGTTACTGGATAAAGGTGCAGAGTTGTCCAGCATCATTACATTGTCTGTTCCATCTGTTAATTCAGACTGGTTACTGGATACTTTACGCAGGAAGAATATCAATACATCTGTCAGTACTCTTAGTGGTGCATTTATAGATTTTGAAAGTAAGGGAGTAGACTGGGCGTTGCGAATTTCTCCACATTATTATAATACAAATGAAGAGTGTGACATATTATTGGAAGCCCTAAAAGAAATCCTGCATAAAATTTAATTAAAAAACCCGATACCATACGGCATCGGGTTTTTTAATATAAATTTATAAATCTTAACTACACAACCACAAGCAATCCACAAACCATTTCTTTGTATCAAAGAAATTAGCCACAGGTTTAAACCCGGAATGCATAGCCAGTGTTTCTGTTTCTGCAAGACTGTATTTCTGTGAAATTTCCATATACACAGGTTCATGCGTTGCAAAGTCAAAAGACTGTGTGCCGATATTTACCCTTTGATCTTCCAGGCTTACCAGGTAACTCTTACAGGCACCTGTGCCAGGATCATAAGTAGGGTAGTGTTCAAATTTAGTGAGATCAAAGTCTGCACCTAATTCGTTGTTAATACGCCGCAACAGGTTCAGATTAAAATCACGGGTGATACCTGCAGCATCATTATATGCATTCAGAATAATCTGAGGATGTTTCTTCAGATCGAACCCGATGAGTAGTAAGTCGCCCGGTTGTAGGTGACGCCGCAACTGCCGGCAGAACTTCTTGGCTTCCGGAGGCGTGAAGTTTCCGATATTACCGCCCATACACAATACCACTTTGCTTTTTGCGGATAATATGTTAGCCTGATGCAGCATCTCAAAATACTCACCATTCAATCCGTGTAACTGCAGGGAAGGTAATTTACCCGGTAGTGTTTTTTCCAGCTGGTTAATAACGTTGCCGGATATATCAACAGGGTAATAGGTTACAGCCTTATTTGTTTTCTGTAATTGCTGTAACAGGTGAATTGATTTGGTAGCATCACCTGCACCCAGTTCTACCACATCAAAATGAGGGGTGTAGGTACGTATTGTCTGGCTGATTTTTGCAGACTGCTCCCGTAATATTTCCATCTCACAATTGGTGGGATAATATTCAGGACAGTGCATGATCTGCTGAAAAAGGTGATCCCCTTCCGCATCATAAAAATATTTGGAATCAAGATACTTATCTGTAGCTGAAAGTCCACGTATCACATCCTGGTAAAATACTTCCCTGGGCTCCTGTTGTTCAACACGTGCAGATAACGAATTTATTACGGTGGTGGTTGCCATAACAATATTATATTAGGTTAAATAAGTGCTGTTTTGCCAGCCTGATACCGGTAAACTGCCACCTTAAAGAAGGATGGAAAAAGTTCCGGTAGGTGATACGGCTGTGATTAGGAGGTGTTACCTCAGAACCACCACGCAATACCATCTGGCTTATCATAAATTTGCCGTTATATTCTCCAATAGCGCCAGGTGCTTTGGTAAAGCCGGGGTAGGGCAGGTAGGCACTTTCTGTCCATTCCCATCGTTGTCCCCATGATAATTGAGGCGCTGCTGCTTCCCATTCGAACTCTGTAGGTAACCGCATTCCTTTCCAGGCGGCATAAGCGGCAGCTTCGTAATAGCTGATATGACAAACGGGTGCATCTGGTGTAACAGGTTGTAATCCCTGCCAGGTATAATGTTGCCATTGCCCATTCAACTGATGCCAGTACAGCGGAGCGGTTACCTGGTTTGTCTTTACCCAATCCCAGCCTTCTGCATGCCAGTGACGGAAATCGCTATAGCCGCCTGCTTCCATAAAGGCAAGGTATTCGGCATTTGTCACCAGCTTTGTGCTGATGGCATAATCCTGTAAGTATACAGAATGTCTTGACAGTTCATTATCAAAACAAAATCCTTTCCCTTCATGCCCAATCTGGTAAACACCTGCTGGCATAGAAAGAAAATCATCATCCCTGGAAGTATCCACTGGCGTACCTGCTTTGTTTTTATCGTAGGCAGGTAATAAGGGGTTATGTCCCAGGATATATTTGATATCTGTATAGAGGAGTTCCTGATGTTGTTCTTCGTGGTTTAGTCCTAACACAATCAGTGTTTCCAGTTCCGGTGTAACAGGAGAATCCAGCAAAGTATGCATAGCATTATCCACATGCTCACGGTAACGCATCACATCTTCCACTGCTGGACGGCTCAGGTTACCACGGTCTGTGCGTACTACACGTGTACCTACAGATTCGTAATAGCTGTTAAATACAAAATTGTAATCAGGATCAAACTCTGTATAACCCGGCAGGTGAGGCTTTAGCAGAAAAGTCTCAAAAAACCAGGTAGTGTGGCCGAGATGCCATTTCGGCGGACTAACATCCACTATTGGCTGTACTACGTAATCTTCTGTTTTGAGAGGCGCGCAGATATAAATAGATCGCTTCCTCACCGTTTCATAATCATTTCTAAGTTGCATATACCTGGTGGTTAGTGATGCACTAAATATTTTGTAAGGTCGGAAATAGATGTAATGTTAAGCGTAACAGCCTGCTGCCTGCGCATCATTAAGGCATATGTATTATTGAAGCCGATAGGAGCCAGCCACCTGATATTAAACCGCCTGGTAAATTCTCCTGCAACATAATCATATACTTTCTGATTATCTCCGATCAGGGAATCAACAACCGGCTGACCGGCCTGTAATAACACCAGCAAACCGGTGCCGGTATATTCCGGGTAAAGATCTATCTGACCATTGGTAAGTGCTTCAAAACAGATCTTAGTGCCTCCCAGGCCGGTCTTTGTAATAGCTTCTATATCAGTGTAGCCATTCACAAGCATCTTATACATGTTAGCTAATATATACCCATCTCCAAATATTTTAGCACCAATACGAATACTTCCTTTAGTTCCATGTTTTTCCGGCTGCCATAAGTGACTGGCTACCAGGAAATCTTTTGCTACCACTGCCGGATCCTGTTTCAGATAGTCCACCCGGTAGTTGAGCTCAGTCATAATACTATCATTAATTATACCAGACAATTTATTCAGCACACTTGTCAGTTCCGGATACTTATCAAGAGTTTCCTGCCGTACAATAGGCGCCGCATAATAGGGTGGAAAAATGTGTTTATCATCTTTCAGTACAATCAGGTCATATGCCTTTACACGCCCGTCCGTACTGCTTCCGCTAATTACATCCAGTTTCTTTTCATAAGCAGCCTTATACATTATCATATCACTGATTACCACCGTCCGGATCTTTAGTCCGTAGATCTTTTTTAATCCCAGGTTACCATCTTTCCGGCCCATGAATTCCGGCGTAAAGCCTGCCACAAGCTGCGTACCGTATACAGTTGGCAATAAGTAAAAAGACGATAATATCAGCAACAAAAAAGGGAATATGTACAAGCTTTTCTTAACCTTACGCAAATTGAGCCGTTGCATCCTTGATAAAATCCAGTCAAAAATGATTGCCAGTAAGGCAGCAGGCACTGCACCTGCCAGGATCATATTGGTATTATTCAGAGCAATACCTCCGAAAATGAATTCTCCCAGTCCACCAGCGGCAATATATGCTGCCAAAGTGGCGACCCCTACATTAATTACTGTCGCGGTGCGGATGCCTGCCAATAATACCGGCATAGCCAGTGGAAGCTGTACTTTAAACAGGAGTTGCTGCTTACTCATCCCCATTCCTATGGCAGCGTCTGTCACGGTAGGATTCACCTGTTGAATACCAGTATAGGTATTGCGGATAATTGGTAACAATGCGTAGAGGAATAGCGCAACGATGGCAGGTTGAGCACCTATGCCCAGCAATGGAATCATAAAACCCAGCAGTGCTATACTGGGTATGGTCTGTAATACCCCGGCAACACCGAGTACAGTACCTGCCAGTTTTTTCCTGCGTGTAATCAGGATACCGAGAGGTACACCTATCAGTACAGCCAGGAGTAATGAAATAAATGTTAGTCCGATATGCTGCAATGTTTGTTCCAGCAGCTTGCCGGATTGCTGTTGTACAAACTCAATGAAGCTCTGTTGTTCTTCCATGTACCCTTGTTTGCTTGTATTGTTTTACTGCATCCATTAATGCATTTGTGTTGAGCTCTGCTATACCATTGTCAAATTGAACGATAGTCATCTCCCCGGCAGTTGTTTGTTCAAGGGCTTCCCAGCATGAGTTGCCGCCATTGAGAGGAACTGCTATTTTGAATTCGGGTGTCAGGTTGCTTTCTATAACCCCGTTTTTTAGTTGATCGGTTCCTGTTAACCAGGGTCTGATATCTGCCAACTTCAGTGCTTTCAGTTCCAGTAGTAATCTTTGTTCGTGAAAGAAGGAGTGCACAAAATCATTTGCAGGTGCAAATAATAGTTCGGCTGGTGTACCTATCTGTTGAACAATCCCTTTATCCATCAGGCAGATGTAGGTGCCCAGTTCAAATGCTTCCTGCACATCATGAGTTACGATGATTACGGTTTTGCTGTGCACCTCATCGAGTGAGCGGAATTCCTTTCTCACACTGGCCCTCGTAACAGGATCCAGTGCTCCGAATGGTTCATCCATCAGCAACACAGGAGGATCTGCGGCTAGTGCACGTGCAAGCCCTACGCGTTGTTGCTGTCCGCCACTCAATTGCTGAGGATAGGCATGCAGATATTCAGATACCGGTAGATGCAGCTTCTCCATCAGGATAGCTGTTCGGTCAATAATCCGTTTTTTGTCCCACTGCAGGAGTTCAGGTATGATAGCAATATTCTCTGCAACAGTGTAGTGAGGAAACAAACCGTTATCCTGGAGTACATATCCGATACCTCTTCTCAGTGTTTCCGGTTGCTGTGTAGTCACCGGTGTACCGTTAACATAAATGTTACCGCTGCTGGAGTCTGTCAGCCGGTTAATCATCCGTAGTGTTGTCGTTTTACCACTTCCGCTTGTGCCCAGTAATACCATCGTTTCTCCGGTGTTCACCTCAAATGAAACATTACTGACAACCGGCTTTCCGTTGGTGAATGATTTACTTACATTTTCGAGTCGTATCATAGGCCCTTATTGGGTATTTGAATACTCAGATTGTTACCCGCAAGTAAAATATAACTTAATCGGTTATTGTAGCAAATAAGTTATTCAGAGATTCTGTATAAAGAGGATGTGCAAAAATCATATCCCTGAGTTGTGCAGCTGTAAATCCTCCCAGCATAGCCATCTGGATCACAGACATTACTTCTCCTCCTTCTTCACCCAGTATGGCAGCGCCCAATATTTTATCCGTGGCAGCATCTACGATAGCTTTCATAAAGCCTTGTGTATGGCCTGTTTCAATGGCTCTTGCTACCCTGGTCATTGGTAAACAGGCAACCTTAACATGATAACCTTTTTCAAGGGCTTCTTTTTCCGTAAGGCCAATACGCCCTAACTGAGGATCTGTAAACATACAGTATGGTATGGGGCGATCTTTGATAGAAGTAACTTTTTTATCCACCAGGTTCTTAAATAATACAAGGTGATCATTATAGGCAATATGTGTGAATGCCGGTCCTCCTTTCACATCTCCAAAAGCAAAAATTCCGGGAACACCAGTTTCCAGTTTATCATTTACAGTAATATATCCTTTTTCATCTTTAAGGATTCCTGCTTTATCCAGTTGAAGGGCTTTTGTTTGTGGTTCCCGTCCGGTAGCTATCAGCAGGTGAGAACCTGTGATGGCGTGTGATTGTCCATTAGCATTTAACTCTATCCGGATTACATCATTGCCTGCCAGTTCTACCTTTTTTACCTGTGCATTCGTATGCACTGTAATACCGGATGCTTCAATAATCTTTTTCACTTCTGCCGATACATCTTCATCTTCACGTGATAACAATTGTGACGCTGTTTCAATGATCGTCACCTGGCTGCCGAAACGGCGGAACATCTGTCCGAATTCAAGGGCTACATAACTGCCTCCTAATATGACAAGGTGGGAGGGAAGTGTTTTATTATCAAGCAGGGTGGTACTGGTGAGGTAGGGAATGGTATCCAGTCCTGGAATAGCAGGGATCTTTGGCAGTGCGCCTGTATTGATCAAAATATAATCCGCCGTGATTTCTTCCAGGCTTCCATCTTTTAATTGAACAGACAATGTTTTATTTCCGGTAAAAGCGGCTTCTCCGTAAATAAGGGTAAGACCTTCCGTTTTTTCCAATCCCTTTTCAGAACCAGACCTGAAGCGAAGTACTACTTCATTCTTACGGTCAATAATCTTTTCCAGGTTCACTTTACAATCGCTGACAGTAATACCCCATTCCTGGCTATGTGAGATAGTATATGCTGCTTTTGCACAGGCTACCATGGATTTGGTAGGCGTACAGCCGTCATTTATACAGGTCCCACCGATCCATCTCTTTTCAACCAGGGCTGTTTCCCAGCCGGCATTTGCCAGTTTTTTCGCAAGCGGAGTACCACCCTGGCCGGAGCCAATGACAATTGCATCAAATTTCTTCATAAAGAATAGTTTATTTGGTTACTTCTACGCCTTTCCAGAAAGCGATGCGGTCTTTTATTTCAACTGCAGCAGCCTTGGGGTCCGGGTAATACCAGGCAGCGTCGTTGTTTACTTTACCGTCAATAGTAACATTATAATAAGATGCTTCTCCTTTCCATGGGCAATGGGTCTGGGTGTTGGAGGGACTCAGCAGTGACATGTTCACTGCTTCCGCAGGAAAGTAATGATTGTTCTCCACCACAACTGTATTATTGCTTTCCGCTATTATTTCATGGTGCCAGATTGCTTTCATTTTGTTGTAGTTTAATAAGTTAAGTTTGAACCAAATATTATACCAGCAGGAAACCGTGGATGTTTAAGTGAATATAAACAATTAATTGCTTATGGGAGAGTAGGGGTATGAAAAAGCCGCTCCCTCGTTTTTTTATTTTTGTTTAATAAACTCAACCGGTCAGATTAAACAAAAACAGCCCTAATGATAATCATTAAGGCTGTTGCAATATTTTAAAAATCAAATTGATTGGCTGTTTCTTATTTTAATTGATTGCGGATATTCCTGGAAAATTAATAAAACAAAACTATTTGCTGGAATAAAATTCTTTCACCTGGGTTTTATCTCAAAGTGAAATGAATCATTGGTTGTTACCAAATTTTTTATACCTGAATTCTAAGTACTTTAAAATGCCAGCTATAGAAACTACCTGCAAACTAAAAAGAGATGACACAGTCAGTCCCGGGAAAATATAGGGGAATGCCTGATCGTACAAATCAGTTCACGATTTGTACGATCAGGACACACTCATAAACGTAATCAATACGCTTAATATCATTCGATTGTTGTTTCTTAAAAAACATTAACTTACGGACATATTGCCACGTATGAGTTTCGAGTTGCTGACTGATGAGCTCCTGTTACGGCTATTAAAAGCCTCCGACGAAAATGCATTCCGCACATTATATGAACGGTACTGGAAAAGGCTGTTTGCAATGGCTTGTTATAAATTAAAGAACAAGGAAGCTGCTGAAGAGATTGTGCAGAATATTTTTGTCAGTCTATGGGAGAAAAGAGCCGTTTTGCAGATAGAAAAACTCGAAGAATACCTTTTCACTGCTGTAAAATATAAGGTGATCAATTATGTGGATGCCATGATGGTAAGGCAGGTAAGCCAAAAGAACATGCCCGGCACCAGCACCGATGAATCTACAGAAGCCACCATCTTAATCAATGACCTCCACCATGCCATCCAGCAGGCCCTGGCCAAATTACCCCCCAAAACGAGAGAAGTTTTTACCCTGAGCCGCTTCGAGAAATACTCCGTAAAAGAGATAGCACATCATATGAATCTCACTGAAAAAGCAGTGGAGTATCATATCACCCAATCCCTGAAACTGATGCGCGTGAGCCTGAAAGACTTCATGGTATTGGGAATTCCCCTTCTGATAGCTCTGTCTTAAAAAAAACTTTACTTTCTTTTTAGGGATTTGTCTTCGTGAACTGACTACTTACTATATAACCTTTCATAACATTCGGCCATGGATCGTAATGAATTTCACCTTTTCCTGAAGAAATACGCGGAGAACAGATGTACTCCGGAAGAAGTGGAACTGGTAGACCACTGGTATGAGCTGATAGGAGATGATACAGAACTTTCTTCTATGAAGGAAGACGAGTGGCAGGCCACAGAAGAACGACTCTGGGTGAAGATTCAGGCAGATACCCGCCAGCCGGTACGCCGCATGAAGCCCCTATATCGCTGGGCGATTGCTGCTGCGCTGGCAGGTGTAATCATTGGTGCCGGGCTGTTCTTTGCCAGCCGTGAATCAGATCAGGGCTACGTAAATGCGGGTAATGGCCACTATAAAGAAGCAATTAACAGCACCACTGCTGATTATACAATAAAGCTTGAAGATGGGACTGTCATTACATTATATCCCGGTGCGTCTATGAAATACCCATTACATTTTAATACGGCAAAAAGAGAAGTATACCTGAAAGGAAAAGCCTTTTTTGATGTGGGTAAAGATGCAAACCGTCCTTTCTATGTTTATAGTAAGAAACTTGTTACGCATGTATTGGGAACGAGTTTTACAATTGCCCCGGCCGTAAATAGTAATGAGGTGGAAGTATCTGTTCGTAGTGGCCAGGTAGAAGTATATGAAGATAAATCTTTAAAGCATAATGCCAATACCGGAGTCATCCTGATGCCTAACCAGAGAGTAATTTACCGGCAGTCTGAAAGTAGCTTTGAAACTACCCTGGTAGAATCGCCACAGCCGGTTATCCAACATAATGATACGCTGCCTCTGCCATCCCTCATATTTAATGATGAATCACTTCGCATTGTAATGGAATCACTGGAAAACTATTATGGAGTGGAGATTGTTGTCGAGGATGAACATTTATATAACTGTCCCTTTACGGGTGGCCTCACGCAGGCAGACCTGTACGCCAAACTGGATGTGATCTGCCAGTCTGTAGGTGCTACTTATGAGATCAAAGGAACTAGAATTTTGCTGAGAGGAAAAGGATGTATCTGAATAAATTTCATTAATCCAAATAACACGTTATGAATACTATGCCTCCGCCAGGGTAACACTTGTTGTTTCCTGTAAAAAAAAACCGGCAATGGTTGCAACATTACCGGCCTTCATTCCTATACAGGAAGAATTCCATCGCCAATGCATTATTAACGATTAAATCCACGTAAAAATATGAAAAAAAAGCAACTTGTTGCTTTAATGCTGCTTGCAATGAAAGTAACTGCTGTGCAACTCGCGTTCACAATACTCTTTATCTCTTCAGTAAATGCTACTATGCCTTCCTCTGCTCAGGGAATGCTGGATAAGACGATTTCTATTAATGCTGATAAGAAAGAGCTGAAGAAGATCATTGCCGATATCCAGATGCAGACAGGGATCCGCTTTATCTTCAGCGCGAAAGCTATTCAATCGGAACGTACTATCAGTCTGTTTATTAAAGACCAGAAACTGGGCACCTTCCTGCAACAAATCTTCGTTCCACTTCATATTGGTTATAAAGTGGTGGATGATCAGCTGTTGCTTTACAATACTGATAATGTTCAACTAGATAGAGAGGTGAGTATTTCCGGTACAGTGAAGAGCAATAAGGGGGAGTTGCTACCAGGGGTCACCATCCAGCTCAGAAATACCGGTTCCTCTGCATTGACAGATGCAGAGGGCCGGTTCGAGCTGAAAAGGGTGCCAGCGGGTACCTACACGCTTGCGGCATCATATATCGGCTATATCTCAAAAGAATTGCAGGTAGTGGTGGGTGACGCTCCTCTCTCCATCAATGTGGAGCTAATTGAAGATGTGCTGCAATTGCAGGGCGTGGTAGTTACAGGAGGTAATCCCAAAAAGAAAATTGAATCCAGTGTGGCAATTACCACAGTGAGCAATAAGGATATTGAAACCAGAGCACCACTCAATAGTACAGACCTGTTAAAGGCCATTCCCGGCCTTACCGTGGAAAGTACTGGTGGCGACGGTCCAGGTAATGTATGGGTGAGAGGTTTCCCCCAACAGGGTGGATATATCTTCCTGGGCATCATGGAAGACGGCCTTCCGGTAATCCCTACTGGCTTTAACTCTATTCCTTCGGCAGATCAATATTACAAAACAGATCTTACCGTGAAAGGCGTGGAAGCAATCAGGGGCGGTAATGCGGCTATCCTTGTAGCTAATACACCGGGTGCTGTGGTGAACAATCTGAGCTATACCGGTGCAGAACATGCATATGGCAGAGTAAAGTTCACCAGCGGTTTATCGCAGGACTTATACCGTCTGGATGCTAATGTGGGTGGAAAGATCAGCGAGAATGTGAAATATAATGTGGGTGGATTTTATCGGACAGATAAAGGCATTGTTTCTCCGGGATATACCGCTAACCAGGGAGGGCAGATCAAAGGCAATATGACCTTCGGATTCAAAAATAAGAAAGGATTCATCCGGCTGTATGGTAAATACCTGAATGATAAAGTGCAATGGATGCTGCCAGGCTACTATTCATATGATGGTTCCGGAAAGCCACGCTCAGTTGCAGGATTCGACCTTTTCAACCAGTCGCTGGCTACTACAGATACTAAATGGAGCTATACGGATCCTTCTGGTAAAACCTTCAATTACGACCTGGCAGATGGGATCCATACCAAACTCGGATATGGCGGTTTCCAGTTTAATTATACAACCGGCAACGGCTGGCAAATCAATAACAACTTCCGCTACCAGGATGCTAAAACCAATTATACTGTTGGGATCCCGATTGGTGCGAGTACCTACACTTCGGGTAACTATTACTATACCGATGGTACAGCGGCTTCTCTTAAAACCGGTGAGGGTATCGTGACTGCCGTTGCAATTGCACAACAGAACAGGGATAAACAAATCATCGATTACCTGGATTTCAGGAAGAAGATCAACCGGCATCAGCTTACGCTGGGTGCAGGTGTTTACCAGTACAACGTGAATAATGGTCCTAATAACACCTTCCTGTTTTTCCAGGAACTAAAAGAACATCCCCGCAGGTTATTAGCTGGCAGCGCTACCGGCAATGGGATGATTCCATTATCTACTGCTACGGTTATAGGGAACACCCGTACCTTATCGGCTTATGTGAGTGATGAAATTACCCTCAGCGAACAATGGCGTTTAGATATTGGCTTCAGGACAGATAACGATCATATTACAGGCAAAAGACCTTACTATGGTGTAAAAGCTGATGGCTCTGGAGATCCTTCCGTGGCTGCTACTACCTCTATTGCAGGCTATACCGCTTATACAGAAAACAATACTAACTGGGCTGCATCAGTAGGTTTAAACTACAAAATAAATGATGCAATCGCCATGTTTGGCCGTGCTACAAAAGCATATAATTCACCTAACATCATTGATTATAACGCCACTACATTCGATCCTGCTTCTATTAAGAAAAGACCTGTGTACCTGGGAGAATTAGGCGTAAAATATGCACAGGGCAATGTATCCCTGTTTGCATCTGCCAGTTACTCTGCTATCAAAAATGTATCCCTTACTATTGCAGTGCCTACTACTTCAGCAGGTTTGCAGAACATTCTTGCATTCGGTTCTACACGTACTTACAGTGCTGAATTTGAATTGTCTTACAGGCCCGTTAAACAGCTGGGACTAAGACTGACAGGTACTTTACAGGATTCAAAATATACTGATTATTCCGCTTCTACCAATACCAACCCCTCAGTACTGGCAGAGATGGGTGATACCACTTATAGCTTTACAGGTAAAAGAACAGAAAGAGTACCAGTGCTGAATACTGAACTTTCTGCTACTTATGATATCAAACGTTTTAATATCAACCTTTCTGCGAACTACATTGGCAGCCGTTTCACTTCTCCTTCTGATAGTTACAAATTGCCTGCCTATGTGGTAATGCGTGGTGGTGTAGGATATGATATCACTAAGAAGATTGCATTGAGAGGATGGGTAGATAACCTGCTTAACTCAAAAGTGTTGACTGAAGGTGATGTGAGAGGCGACCAATTCCGTGATTTCTCTACCGTTACCAAAGGTGCTGTGATGGCAGGAAGAACCATTCTTCCCCGCAGCTTCTGGGCTTCGGTTTCTTATGAATTTTAAACCATTGAAGATGAAACAACAAGGCCTGTTAATTTCTATGATCATGTTAGCTCAAACAGCTTTTGGTCAATCCGGTTACGACACAAAAGCAAAAGAACTGGTAGCTAAAATGACGCTGGAAGAAAAAGCGTCATTATGCTCCGGCAGGGATTTCTGGAGTACCAAACCAATAGAACGGTTGGATATCCCTTCAGTTTTTATGACGGATGGGCCGCACGGCTTGCGTAAGGCAGTTGGAACTGATTTTACGAATAGTGTGCCTGCTACCTGTTTCCCTACTGCTGCCGGACTGGCATCTTCCTGGAATCCGGCATTGCTGCAGGAAATGGGAGTCGCACTCGGGGAGGAATGCCAGGCGAATAACGTACAGTTCCTTTTAGGCCCTGGTGTAAATATGAAACGTTCTCCTCTGGGCGGAAGGAACTTTGAATACTTTTCTGAAGATCCTGTATTGGCGGGTAAGATGGCTGCGGCACTTATTAATGGTCTGCAAAGCCAGGGAGTAGGTGCATCATTAAAACATTTTGCGGCGAACAACCAGGAATTCGAACGGCTTTCAAACAACTCCGTTGTGGATGAGAGAACCTTACACGAGATTTACCTGCCAGCTTTTGAAATAGCTGTGAAAGAAGCGCAACCCTGGACAGTCATGTGCTCTTATAATAAAATAAATGGAGTGTATGCTTCTGAAAACAGTCTGCTGCTGGATAGTATCCTCAGAAAACAATGGGGCTTTAAAGGATTCGTAGTGAGCGACTGGGGGGCTGTGAATGATCGTGCTGCGGGCATCAATGCCGGGCTGGATCTTGAAATGCCGGGCAATGGCGGGATCAACGATAAAAAGATCATTGATGCTGTGAACAGTGGCCGGATCAGTATGCAAAGGCTGGATGAAGTGGTGACACAAATCCTGGCCCAGCAATTGAAAACACATGCCCTGCACAAAGAAGGGGCTACCTACGATAAAGATAAACATCACTCACTGGCCAGGGAGGTGAGT
Source organism: Chitinophaga sp. CF118 (assembly GCF_900112615.1). Taxonomy (GTDB): domain Bacteria; phylum Bacteroidota; class Bacteroidia; order Chitinophagales; family Chitinophagaceae; genus Chitinophaga. The sequence goes on from NZ_FOMK01000003.1 coordinate 220,675, forward strand.
AGTGAATGTGCAGTGTTGTTAAAGAACAGCAACAACATTTTGCCTATTGAAAAAAAGAAGATCGCATTGATAGGTAATTTTGCTAAAGTTCCCCGTTATCAGGGTGCCGGTAGCTCGCAGGTGAATCCTACCCGTATCGCAAATGTGTATGATGCCCTCAGTAAGGCAGCATCCGTGACCTTTGCGCAGGGGTATACAGCTGATGCGACTACAGATGACAAACTGATAGCTGAGGCGCAGCAAGAGGCTAAAAACAGCAATGTTGCGGTTGTGGTGGTAGGGCTGCCAGATACTTATGAAAGCGAAGGGTTCGACCGCAGCAACATGGATATGCCGGAAGCCTTTAACAGGCTCATTGATGCTGTTGTGAAAGTTCAACCAAATGTAGTGGTGGTATTGATGAACGGATCAGCTGTTGCCATGCCCTGGGCTGGTAAAGTAAAGGGGATTATTGAGTGCTGGCTGGGTGGTCAGGCAGGAGGAGAGGCACTGGCAGATATACTTACCGGTAAGGTGAATCCTTCTGGTAAACTTTCAGAAACGTTTGCGGTTAAACTGGAAGATACACCCTCTTACCTGGAATTTCCCGGAAGGAATGGCACTACCATCTATGGAGAAGGGATCTTTATAGGATACCGGTATTATGATAAGAAGAAAGTAGCGCCATTATTTCCATTTGGCTTTGGATTAAGTTATACCACTTTTGCTTATAGTGATATGGATATCAGCACTGCTGCTGCCAGTGATACAGATAAAATAAAAGTAAGTGTAAAGGTTAAAAATACCGGCAAGGTGGCAGGTAAGGAAGTGGTGCAGCTGTATGTTCAGGATGAGAATAAAACAATATTAAGGCCGGAAAAAGAATTGAAGCATTTTACCAAAGTGTTTTTACAACCCGGAGAGGAAACAACTGTCAGTTTTGAATTAAACTACCGCGATTTCGCTTATTACGATGAGAAGGTACATGAGTGGCAAACGAGTAATGGACAGTATAATATCCTAGCCGGTGGTTCTTCCGCAGACCTGCCGTTGCATACTTCTATGAAAATCAGCGCCAGCCATGTGCTGTATCCTCCTCTAACACGTAATTCTCTGTTGAAAGAATTTGCACAGCATCCCAAAGGCAAAGCAATGTATGCGAAGTTGATGGAAAATATGAGCAGTATGTTTGGTGGAAACAGTAATAGTACTGAAAAGCTTACACCTGCGCAGGAAGATGCTAAGAAGAAAATGCAGACGATGATGATAACCATATTGAATGAAATGCCTGTGAGTAAACTTGTGAGTATGGGTGGTGGGAAATTTACGGATCAGATGCTGGATGCTATGCTGGAACAGGTACAATAATGATTCAGGTGAGAGTTATGAAACAACAGGGGCGAATCAAAACAGGCATAAAACTTCAATCAGGAGTCTGAGTAGAAAAGAACGTTTTAAAGCAGATATATAAACTAACCGAAGGGATGTAACAAAAAGAAGGAATTACTTAAGGAGCATGGAAAACAGGCTGTATCTAACTTTTGATACAGCCTGTTTGGATTTTAATTGGTCCGATTTAGCTTTAAGTATGATATGAGTATAGATTTTTTGATCCTGGGGAAATTCATACTTTTGGTTCCGGGTGATTAATAAATATCAGAACACGACGATTTAGTATTACCCTATGGGCCAGAGGTGCGACCAACATCACCGGTCTTGTCCCATTCACCACACGGTGAGTGGGATTTTTTTTACTCCTGAAAAAAAAGCATAGCCCGCATTACACGGGCCATACTTATATTCAGAGGGGGAGGAAATGTAGATTATCTGGGTCTTTTATAGGTGAACTTCTCATTAAAAGAGGTTCTGGTTGTACCACTTTGTGTCATGAAATAGCTCACTTCGAAATATTCTACATGTCCATCAGCACCATAAGTGATTTTGTTGATGCCGGTAGGATTCAGTGCAGCAGATCGTTTACTGGGACCTGCCAGATCTCCGAAATAGTTTGAGACAGTGACGTTGCCACTGGCATCAAACGCAAAAACAGGACTGAAGTAACCGTAATAAGAGTTGCCTGTACCACTGCGGATAATATGCCCGTAAGCTTTCGCATAAACCGGATCCCATAAAGCAATTGAATTACCTGAGTAGGTAATTAATTGTGTTTCCACCGGGTAGTTTCCGGTGATGGCTGAACTCGCATTATCAGTTAATGTTCCTGTCATTTCATATACACCATCAAACACATTACGTACTGCAAAAGAATAGATTGCAAGACCATAATTTCCACTGATCACGCCAGAAGAAACCGCAGCTATTTTGAGAGGCAATGCGTAATTAACATTGAAATCAAAATTGTCATTATTGATGATAGCTACTTTTAACTGTAATACCTGTGTTCCTTTCTTAATTACAGCGGTAGTTGCAAGTTTATATACACTTTCCGGAGGGGCTACATAGTCTGTACCCAGATCATCATTATAAGCCCTCAATGCAGCCGTATCTAATGCAAGAGTTACTGTGATATCGTTGGGTGCCATCTCTGCACCTGAATAACTTAAATTGACGTTGAAAGTAGCTGAATCACCAGTACCCAGGCTGCCCATATCACTTGCAAACCGGGGATAGATAGCCGTTGCCGGAGAAACGTTTGCACCCGTATTGGCAAATTCTATTACGTTATTTGACTGTGCAGGATCCATGGCAAGATGGTCCTTTAAGCAGGAAGTAAATACAAGTGTTAATGCCAGTAAAGGCAATGTATTTTTGATTATATGTTTCATAGTTTTCCCCATTTATTTTTTATTGTAAAGCCCAGAAAATAAAAGAAGAGAATGGGCTTATTCCTTTAGGCATGTTAACCGAATTATTGGACGATTCCGTAAGCGGATATAGAACCCTGGTAGGAAGTCTGTCCGGACGGGTACTTATAGACTGTGTAGAGGCAAAGGTTAAAGTAGCATTAGTAGAACCATTTACAATAGCCGGATAATGCGTTCTGCGATATTCATTCCAGGCCTCATGACCATGAATGAAATTCAGTGCAATATATTTCTGGGTGATGATGGCTTCGACCTGTTCTTCCAGGGTTGTGGCATTCTCAAAATGTACCAGGTAGCTGTCATTGTCTGCCAGGTAGCTGTCGAAATCTGTAGCGGGATCCCAGTTGTTATCATAAGTACCATCTGGCTTCATATACAGATATTTATAAGAAGCGAGGATACCGTTTTCGAAAAGTGTTTTTGCATCACCTGTTATAATGCCTCTGAGTGCAGCTTCCGCCTGCAGGAAATAGCTCTCTGATGCCATCAGGATGGGTTCCCCTGCATTGGGCCCTTTCAGGATACCTATGCTTTTACCAGCAGTTGTGCTGCCTCTGTCGCTGCCTGTATTGGCGCCTGACAGCCATGCACTGCCAGCCGGAGAACTAGGTACACTACTGTTTTCATAGCCTAATTGGTTGGATACCGTACCTGCAGAAGTAGCGAAGTTGTAGTAAATAGCCTGTCCTCGATAATCATTCAGTTTGGCGCCATCATAGAAACTCAGCATGAATTTAGTAGGTATCCATGCTTTGTTGCCTGCAGCTCCTGTATAGGTATATGCCCATGTATTCCATTGCGGGTTTTGCTTTCCGTTATCCCGTGTGTAACCTGGGTTTACAATAGCATCTGAAGTAAGGAAACCGGCAGCATCAAAAGTTGTATTCGTAAAGGTCACTTTGCCATTTGCACGGATAAACAAGCGGAGTTTCACAGTATTGGCAAATTGGATCCATTTTTCCATATCACCTCCAAACATAGGATCAGTAGCAGAGCTTAGTGGCTTCACATTACTGGTCGGGTTGGTGGATTCTTCCGTCATGGTTGTTATAATAGTACCAATGGCTGTATCCAGCTGATTGGCAAGGTCCACGTAAATGTCTTCTGCCTTATCATATTCCGGAGTAAGGTTACTGATTCCTTTCAATGAGCTTTTGTATGGAACATCATTGTAGGTATCTATCAGGATCTGGAAGTTCATCGCTTTCATGATTTTGGCAGCGGCATTAAAGTACCCGTAATCTGGTAATGTATCTGTTTGTTCGATTACGTACTGGAAATCATACAGCAGATCGTATGTGCTGGTCCATAATCCGGCAAAGGTGGCATTGCTGTAGTCATAAGTAACAGCTGATCCAAAGCCACCATAACCACCGGCATTCGCAGAATAACCTACCTGTTGGGAACCATAAGTATTAAAAGTGTTAAAGTTACTGGCAGTAAAAACAAGTGCCTGTGGCAGTACTACTTCCGGCGTACCGGAAGTTGCCTGGTTGGGATTTTCATTTATGTCGAGATATTTTTTACAGGAGCTGCCCAACACAATAAGTCCTGTAGCTATAATAAGTAGTGATTTTTTCATTAGTCCAGTTTTTTAAGGAATGCCGTTAAAATGTCAATGACAGTGCTGCGCCGTAAAAGCGTGAAGGAGGTGATTGTCCCAGGCCTGTCAGACCAATACCATTACTATCATTACCGGAATCGCTGTATTCAGGATCCGTATAATAATTCGATTTGGCAAGCCATATAAAGAGATTGCGTCCCTGTAAACTGAAGGTGGCATTTTTGATCACCCTTGTTTTGCTTAACAGGGAAGAAGGGATATCATATGAAAGAGATACTTCCCTTAATTTCCAGAAATCGCCGGAGGTAACATAGTTGGATGCGACGGTCCGGTTTTCGTCGTTAGTCCAGAAAGCCGAGTTACCATTACCATCTCGAACGGTAATGTTGGTATTTTTGATGTAAGTACCAGGATGGGAAGGATCTTCGTATACAGAATTAGGGAATACAAAACGGGTGCGGTTAAAGGCTGCTGTTCTATACCCTGTACCTGCCCAGTCTAACTCAGATCCCATATTGTTATACACCATATAACCGCCACGGTATTCCAACAGGGCAGAAAGGCGGAAATGTTTATATCTAACACTCAGGTCCAGGCTCAGACGGTCTTTAGCTACTGCATTACCCAGAATTTTAATAGTATCATCCAGGTAAGGAGTACCTGTAAGACGATCTACAATAACATGTCCGTCTTTATCGCGGGAATAATCTTTACCCATGATAACAGGGAATGGTTGTCCTGCTACGGCATAAGATCCTGTTCCGCTGGTATAGGAAGACAATGTTAAACGTGGCAGGTCGGCGCTGATATTATTCACCTTGTTATCAAGATGAGTATAGTTGCCACCCACTGTTAATTCAAAGTCGTTAGTCTTGATTGGTGTAACATGTACGGTTACTTCCAGTCCACGGCTGGTAGTTTGTCCGGTGTTAACTCTGTAAGATGAAAAACCGGTAGCATTGGATACGGAGGTATTTACTGTTTGGTTATCAGTTTTGGTACTGTACCAGGTAACAGTGGAAATGATCCTGTCCTGGAACATATTCAGGTCAAAACCTACTTCATAACCTTTGGTAATTTCCGGTTTCAGATTGGTCGAAACAAGAGTATTGTTTACGGTATAACCGGATACATTATTGTAAGGGTAACCATTTGCCTGGCTGAAGGTTGGTTGCAGGTAATAGGCACCGAAGTCTGAACTGTTGCCGAGATTCACCTGACCTACTTTTGACCAGCCGCCTCTCAGCTTCAGGTAAGAGATCGTTCTGCTGTCTTTTAATGCACTGATTGCATCACTGGCTATAAATGAAAGATCTACAGAAGGGTAGAAGAAGGTTCTGTTATTGGGAGCCAGGATAGATACCCAGTCTTTACGGCCGGTACCATGCAGGAACAATACATTTTTATAGCCGATACGGAGGTCGCCGTATATCCCCATCTGGCGGGCCTTGTAGTTGTTTTCGTAAGCTGTTGGATTAGTGGCACTGTTGCCCACGTTAAACAGATCCGGAATAGTCAGTCCGTTTGCTCCATTACCTACAAACTTAGACTGATCCTGCCGCCATTGAGCACCTGCTATGAGGTTAAAATTGAAATCTCCTGCTGATTTATGTATCTGTGTGAATACATCAGTGAGCAATTCAGTGGTATATCCGCTTTCATCATTAACGTAAGCAGAAATGTCTGTTTTGGAAGCACTCGTTACCTCTGCATAGGTAGTGTAATTAAATCCACCACCCCATGATTTGTATGATAGATTCCTGGCAGAAATACCTTGGCGGCCAGTGAAGTCCAACCATTCCAGCGGAGAATATTTTATTTCAAGATTTCCTATTAAATAGTCATTTCTTTGTTTACTGCGGTTGTTGTCAAGTGTAAAATACGGGTTGCCATACCATGGGTTATAAAAACCATTTGGGTTAGCGAATTTGTTGGAACGCCAGTTTTTGTATTTTGTAATATCTACGTTTTGTGGCATGTTCAGCAATTGGCTGTAAATTGTAGCCGTTTGCGAAGTAAGATCAGACCTGGTCTGGGTATAGGCAATACTATATACTGAGGTGATATGCTGCCCCATTTTATGCGTTCCGTTTGCTCTCAGTACGGCGCGGTTATATTTATCTTTCGGCGTGGTACCTGTTATACCTGCATATTGTCCGGAAAGGTAAAGGGTTGATTTATCATCTCCTGAAGAAACAGAAAAATCAGTTTGGTTAGTAATCCCTCTCTCCCAGAAATTATTATGCTCTTTATTACCGGAATAATAAGCAGAATCCTGACTGCCATCTTCCAATGGTTCTCCTAAAGGTACTTTGGTACCATCAAAACCGGGACCATATGACTGGTTCTCCAGATTAGAGAATAAAGGTTTGCCATTCACATCAAAACCGTAAGTACTACCACCTGCACCATAGGCATACTGCAGCTTAGGGAAGAAGGCAACGGATTCAACAGTGGTAGTATGAGATAATTTTACCTCTGTAACGCCCTTTTTACCTTTTTTAGTAGTTACAACGATCGCACCGTTGGATGCCTGGGAACCATACAGCGCTGCTGCACCGGCACCGTTCAGAACTACCAGTTCTTCTACATCTTCCGGGTTCAGGTTACCTAAAACGGTATTGGGTACTATCACGTTATCCAGTACAATCAATGCCTGGTTATTACCGGTTAAGGAACGCTGTCCTCTTAAAATCAGCCTGTAATTAGGATTTACACCACCACTGGTAGCATTGATCTGTAAACCGGCTACTTTACCCTGTAATCCACCGGCTACATTTACCGATTTACCTGCTACCAGGCTCGCCGTTTTTATAACGGTATTGGCTGTACCGATTTCTCTGCGTTTTGATCTTATACCACCTGCTGTTACAATTACTTCTTCCAGTAAAGAGGTGCTTATTTTTAGTACTATCCGGAGAGAAGTTTCAGATCCTATTTTCACTTCCTGTGTTTCATATCCCACTATTCTGATCACCAGTGTTTTGCCCACTTCGGCAGTCAGTGAAAATCTACCTTCAGGATCAGTGACAGTTCCTGTATTGGTTCCTTTGATCTGGATGTTGGCTCCCGGGATAGGAGCGCCATCAGGACCAACTATTGTACCGGTAATGGGAGGAGCCGACGATTTTCTTTTTATGATCACAACTTTGTCCACTATAGTATAGGTGAAAGGCTGTGCTTCAAAACAAATATTCAATACAGCTTCAACATTTACATTTCTTACTTCAAGACTTACATTCCTGGTTTGTTCCATATCCTCTCTTGAATACAAGAAAGAATACCCTGTTTGTTTCTCTATTTCTTTAAATGTTTTTTGTAGCGAAGCATTTTTTAAAGAGAGCGTAACAGTTTGAAAATTACCAGCACTTGCAGACAGGCTGAATGCAAGTGATACAATCATTAATAGGCATACGGTGACAAGCCTGTGTTGGCACCAGACAGTGAAAGGCATAGATTTTGAGTTTGGTTGATTAAGGAATTTTCAGAACACGACGATTTAGATGCCTGCAGAACTTAAGATGCGACCAACACCTCATGTCCCCCATGCAGGATATAGTTTTGTTGTTTTCTACATTAACACTTACGTTTTAGGTGAACAATATATTTTTAGTTGTGCTTTATACTATTGGGTTACTATTATTTTTCTACCATCAATTTTAAAATGCAGGCGACCTGTTAATTCCAGCATGGTCAACAACTTAGAAACAGGAACGTTTCTGGGCACAGACCCCATAAAATGTTGAGAAACTTCACTCTTGTATACTATTTCCGCATCATACCATCTGTTTATCTGCCTCATCACGGCAGGAATATCAGCATCATTAAAAGAAAACATACCATTTTTCCATGCAACCACAGATGCTGTATCTATATCATCTATAATTTTAAATGTACCATCCGGTAATAATTGTTCCTGCTGACCTGGCATTAACAATTGATCATTATTTGTCCGGCTTACTTTCACTGCTCCTTCCAGGAGGGTTGTATTCATGGAAGGCTCATCTTCGTAAGCATTTATATTAAAACAGGTACCCAGTACTGTTATTTCCACATCTTTTACAATGACTTCAAACGGCATATTTTCATTCTTCGCTATTTCCATATATACTTCGCCGGTGATAGACACTTTACGCCTGTTACCAGTGAAGGCTGTAGGATAGGTGATAGATGATGCAGCGTTCAGCCATATCTTACTGCCGTCGGGTAAGGTAAGCCTGAATTGTCCGCCGAGGGGAGTAGTAAGCGTATTATAGCTGATCCCTGTTTCAGGTTCCTGCTGTAAATACTGCAATTGTCCTCTGTACTGACGGATAGCAGTATTACCCTGCCGCATAGCCTTTGTACCAGTACTGTCCAGTATAATAACAGTACCATCTGCCAGTGTCAGCATTGCTTTATCACTGCCTGGAACAATTTCCTCATCTGTTTTTCCCTTGCCTGCTATGGCCGGGGAGGTGCTGTTTGTTGTACTGAATTTATAAATAGCTACAGACAGCATTAAAAGAATTGCAGCCGCAGCCGCGGTATATCGCAGCCTGCGGCTAAAGAATGGTTTACGTGATACCTGTCCGGCTTCAACGATTTTATCAAACAATGCTTTTGCTCTGCGCTGATCGGCCAAACCACTTATTTTTCCTTCCAGGAAACCATTATCTATTATTTGTTCCAGTTCAGACTCATAATCCGTAGATTGAAGCATCTGAAAAAGCTGTGCTTTCTCAGACTCGCTGATTGAATCTGCCAGATATTTTTCAAGTAAGGCTCTAAACTTAAATTCCATATTATCGGATAAATTAGGCAGTGATCTGGCTGATAACCAACTCCTCGGGCTATTTTACTACCTGCATATATCTAAAGACGCAAATAATTGCCTCAGGTATTGGTTGATCCTAAAAAAAAGTTAATTATTTTTTATGGAGATTAAAATAAGCCACCAGAGCAGGCTTGCCTTATTAGAATTCATAGATAACTGTGTCCTGATAGATTGAAGGGCTTTGGTCATATGACCTTTAATGGTTGATATGGAAATATCCAGCTCCCTGGATATTTGTTCCTGAGACATTCCTTCCTGCCGGCTCATCTTATAAACGCGCTGTTGCTGCACCGGAAGTTTTTCTATGGCTTCATCGACCAATATCTGGAACTCTTTTAAATCCAGTTGCTGATCAGGGGCCAGTACTTCTTCTGTCAATTCGTCACTCAGGTAGTCGTCAAAAGGAGCATGTACTATCTTTTTCCGGAGGGTACTGATTATTTCATTCCGGGCAACAATAAAGAGGTATGAATCAAATTTACGTACAGCGGTTAATTGCTGCCTGCTATTCCATAACTTCACAAAAACCTCCTGTACAGCATCTTCTGCGTATAAAGGAGATTTCAGATAAGCCAGAGCCATAGAATAGATCCTGTCCCAGTAGTGGTCAAAAACTAACTTAAAAGCCACCCCATCATTTTGTGCGATCTGCAGGAGTAGTTTATGCTCATTTTCATTATTATATACAGGAGGATTATTCACGGATACCAGTCAATTCGTTATTTGTATAAATTTAACTAAAATCATCAAATCATCAACCTGTTGATATAGCTACAAAAAGGCATAATATTGAATGCGGGTAACTTAAAAGAAACCCGCTGCTTTTACGACAAAATCTAAATCGTAACTTATTAGTATCAAAACGCACTGTATCAGTGCAAAGAGTATAGCTTTTAATGGTACATATATATAGACGCAAAAATCTTTTCCAGGTACTGGTCAGTATAAAATATTTTTTAGTCCATTAAAATTTAATCTACGGAGTTGATAAAATTATTGAACATCTTAATGTATTCCTGTTGCAGTTTACTATCAGCGTCCTCAAAGAAATAGCCATGAAAGCCTCTGTCCAGTTTATGTTCTGCTGTTCCCGGGATCTTTACATGCCGGGAGTCTGCAATGGCAATCAGCTTGTTTTTGTAAAATACCAATACTGTACGGTAAGCAGGTGAAGGATCATCTACGGAACTTTCGTAGTTGGCATATTCAAGGAATGGCTCATTAAAGCCGGTTGGCTGCAACTGAAATTGTTTGATAAATGACTGCATTTCTGGCAGCATCCTGCTACTGTGTTGCAACAGATACTGGCTAAGCGCTGTTTCTATTACTGAACCAGCTTTAATCTTACCGGCAGGAATAAACCCGTAGAATAACCCCGTCCTGGCGCCTCCTTTGGTTTGTCCTGTTGCTTGAAGGGGAATATCTGCCAGTGCTTCTCCTACAATCTGTCCTTTTATAAGTAATGACTGCCCCTTTTTAAACAGCATAGCCTTTTCCTGTGCAGCACTGATCTCTGTTTCAACACCTGCCATTATCCAGCCACCTTTGGCTACACCGGCATTCAGTAATATATTATCATGCAGGCGGGCTATCGGTTTCCCATTCACAGTATCCAGTAATGTTACCGTACCATTTAATCTTTCTGCAATTACTTTTTCAGGTAAAGCGCTTTCTGCCTGTTTAACAGGAGCTGGTGTTGTAACGCTTTTTTCAACAGTGACGCTATCTGTATGATGTTTCTGTTCCCTGACATTTTCTACGCAGCTGGTAGCAATAAGCACCGGGAAAAGATAAAATAGTTTATGCATGACTGATAAGGTAAGGGTGTAAATGTAAGTTGAAAAAGTGGTAATGTTATTTCAATACCTTATAGGCCACCAGTAAGTCATCAATGTACCCGCGACTGATAGCCAGTGTTTGCCCGTCTTTCAGAAATAACTCTTGCTCATAAATATTAATACGCACCACCTCCCGGATATTGACAATCGTATTACGGTGAATCCTTGGAAAGAGAAGTGGAGGCAAGTGTCTGATTAATTCCTTTAATGGCAGCTGTACCAGGAATTTTCCCTGATGACAGATAATCCGGCTGTATTTCCCTTCCACCTCAATATACCTGATAGTATCCATCGCTACCTGCGATAGTATATTACCGTTTTTAACGAAAAGAATATTATTATTTAACGGAGGTTGTACAGGTGTCGCTTTTTCAACAGCCAGCTCAATTGCATACTTTAGTTCCAGTGGATTATAGGGCTTTAAAAGGTAACTACAGGGAATCGCCATCCTTGCAAGCTGGAAAGTAGTGGTATCGTCATGGCTGGTAAGGAAAACAAAAGGGAGCCGTTTGTTAATCTGGGTGGCGAAAACAATGCCATCAGGTTTTCCATTCAGGTAAATATCAATAATACATATGTCCGGCGTAAAAGTAATCAGACTGTCATGCGCGGCTTGCAAAGAAGCAGTAACAGTAACATCTGTATAACCGTACTGTTGTAAGATCTGGAGCAGATAAGCGGCTTCATCAGGCTGATCTTCTACAATAAGCACTTTCATGAGGGTAATAATAAATGTAGCGTAATCCGGGTACCATTGTTGTCGCTGTCAATATGAAGGGTACCGCCATTCTTCTCCGCCATCTGCCGGGATAACCATAGCCCGATGCCTGAACTGTGCCGCAGGTTATGCTGTATCGCATGTAAGGTAGCTGCATCCATACCTGCACCTGAATCAGCTACCGTTATCTGGCAGGTATTCTCAAGGATTGCAGCAGATATAGAAACGTGCCCCTCAGCAGGCGTATATTTAATAGCATTATCCAGCAAATTGCGCAGGATGATTTTTACCGTATTGCTGTCTGCAAAAAAGTATAACCCTGCAGGTGTTTCATTCCTGATAGTAATATTTCTGGTTGCCGCTACGGGGATATAATCATAACATACCTGTTCTGTGATAGCCTGCAGATGCAGCACTTCCTGGTGCAGTACAAGGCGGCCGGTTTGGCCCAGCGCCCAGTGCAGCAGATTGTTCAGTAACATATGTGTACTGTTGGAAATAGTTTCTATCTTTTCCGATAATGCCAGCGCCTGCGTAATACGATTTTCTGTCAACGCCGTTTTCAGATAATGAAGATTGATTTTCAGATTAGCTACCGGTGAACGGAGATCATGGGCTACAATAGAAAACAGCTGATCTTTCGTCTGGTTCAGTTCTGCAAGCGTGTTTTTCTGTCTTGTTTTCTGACGGTAAGCAAAATAGATTAGTCCCGCAGAGGTAAGAAAGAATATTGCCAGCAGCAGAAATGTATTGCGCTGCCATCTTCTTTTTTCCAGTTCCGCACGTTGCCGTATTGCACTTTCCTGCAGTAGTTTTACTGCCAGTTTCTTTTCCTGTTCTGCCGTAGCAAAAATCTTATCCCGGTTCCAGATAGTATCTACAGTGGCTTCATAAAGTTTCCTATAGGAGAGGGCGTTCGTATATTTTTTCGCATCTTCTGCTATCTGTGCCATATTCAGATAAATATCCCTGATTATTTCATGATCATGTGAACGGAGGGCAAAGAATAGTGCTTTGTTAAAATAGGCGGCAGCCTCTTTGTCCTTATATTGATTATAATACCAGTTGGCCATATTCATATAAGTTTGGGCAAGACCGGTGGTATCTTTTATGCGTACGGAAATAACAAGGCTTTTCTCATAATAGGGCCATGCTTCTTTATACCTTTCCATATGTAACAGGCAGGTAGCGGTATTACTGTATATTGTTTTTAGTATATAAGGGTCGGCTCCTGCTGCAAAGCGTGACTGCCAGTCATTAAAATGCTGTAATGCTGCCTGGAAATTACTTTGCTGGAGATATATTTCAGCCATATTAGCGGTGGTAGCAGCTGCAATATCCTTGTCATGGGTATGTATACTATTATACACTGTAAGTGCCTGTTCATTGACACTTTTATAATAGAGTATCCTGGCTTTGATGAAAAGAGATGCTACCATCAGCAAACTATCTTGCAATGGGTTGCAGGTGGCAATTGTCTGCAGTGCATATGCATAGGCAGAATCTGTTTCACTGCTGGCAAGTGTGATATGACAACGGTGAAAACTTTCGGAAGCAGCAGAAGCTGTAACGGGAGAACACACAGGACATAGCGACAGCAGTTTTTTGCTGATGTTATCAGAAAGATGCCATGACTGCGCGGTGGCTGTAAAAGAAGCGCCGCAAAGGATAATTATAATAAGATAACGCATAACAGATCAGGAACGCTGAACGGAAGTAACGGTGCCTCTTGTGGTAACTGGATCGCCTATACTGTAACATACTCTCACCAGTTGTGCAGTAGGGTCTGTATAACTGGTTTGTATCTTCCACACACTATATTCTCCGAATCGCTTTGACGGAAAAAGTGCCGCTGTAGCATAAGTGATGCTGATCGTTCTGATAGCAACCTTTATATTATTGGATGGGTCTTCTCCTTCAATTGGAAGTACGATGGCAGGAGTGCCTACAGCAGGAATAAGCGTGACTGTTGAAGGCTCATATTCTGCAGGTAGAAACGCGTAAATAGTGAGGTTGATTTCGTTGTCTGCCACGGGATTGTTAAAGATTACCAGCGGTTCCAGGGGAGGGAATTGCATTCCGGTATGTACAATCTCCGATGTTGCATCCAGTACCTGCCTGTCTCCTAAAAAGAAAGGGTAGATTCTTTTGGGGATAGTAAAGACACTGGACTCAACCAACTTCCCGTTTGTTATCAGGTTTAGCAGGATAGCCTCTGCTTTTTCCATTGGGGCAAAGTCACTGAAGAAAACAGCGTAAGTAACATTGATTTCCCATAAGGAGTAAGTAGCCTGCTGTTCCTGTGTGGAAGGATAGTTCAGGGAAAGTACCCTGGTAAGCAGGGTAGTGGGTGCGCCGCCATCACCTGTAGTCACTTCCCGGTTAACCAGTTCTGTATCAAATACAGGATTGTCAGGTACATAATTATCGGGGAAATAACCATAGATAACAAGGTTAAAGGCGTATGCATATTCAGACTGGTAAAAGGAAAGGAAAACCTTATGATCAGGTATATCAGATATACCTGAATCAATAATACGTTTACTGCATATCACTTTTACATCGCCAGACTGGTAAATATTTGAATCGATGTAATCATTACCGGATGCGGGTAACAAAGAGGAATCAGGAACTGGGTACATAAATCATGATTAATGATTCAAATGTAAATAATATCCCTGATTAGCGCTGTAATAAAAAAGAGGGCGGCTCAATTATTTTTGAGCCGCCCTCACTGATCATTAAAAATTTATTCCGGCCATATTGTGCCATCCTGATCATCACTTATCCAGGGCTTCCCATTACAACTGGTACCCGGATGAGCAGCCAGACAGGCTTTAATCCAAAGGTTACCTACAGCATGACTCAATACCTTTTTAGGACTGCAATAGGTAGTATCAGTATTATCCTCATATAACTGATAAGCCGGATACTTTACCTTTTCTTCTTCATCACTAAATTCAGGAACTTGTGCTGCATACATTGGAATATATGCTTCAAAAACATCTTCCAGAAAACATCTTACAGTCACAATGCCATTACCCTGAGCAAGGCCCCATTCATTAGGAGTTAAACTTGTAAGCGTCCAGGAATTTGTATGAGCTGAGTAGGTCAGGTCTGCATGCGCATAACCACCCCTGGTGCTAACAACTATCCTGAATGTATAGTCATTATTAATAATGAGGTTTACGCTACGTTCGAAATTGGGTTGCAACGTAAATGAATCACCATTACTGATCATCCAATCCTGTTTGGAACGCGATCTGTTCACCCATCTTAAATTGAAATTCGGCATAATTATAAAGTTTTAAAGTTGTTAATAAATTTGTCTGATAAAAAAATATTACTAAAACAATGATGCTGGTATTAAAGATGCATCAACATACCACACTGTCAGTGTATTATCAAAGCCCCTGGAAAGTTCTGATACTGCTGTGATTTTGGCTGCGTTATTAAGAAGAATATGACTCATATTATTATTTTGCTGTTCCAGATACCATGTGCCATCAGTTCCGTCTGTCCATACCGCATGTAGTTCCCACTGAATGATGATGCCATTGTCCGGGGCTATATAGAAAGTATGATACTTATGGCCAACATGACCTGTTTCCTTAAAGTTCTGGGAAACATACTGGATTTTAAATGCAGGGTCGTTAGCTTTATTCGGATAATTTGTAGAACCATAAAGCTGTGTGCCTGATTCGCTTTGGCCAATGGCAGGTTCTCCTGGCTGCAGGCTCTTTATACGCTTAATGAAAACAACGCGTTGGTAAAGGTTCTGCAATGTGCTTAAAAGTTGTGTTACTTCACTATACAGTGTAGCGCGCAGGCTGTCATTGGTAACAAGTTCCTGTGCACTGAAACGTACCTGTTTCACAAGGCTGGTTACCTGTACTTCATAAATGTATTGCCATTCATCCGGCAAAGAAGCCCATGAAATATCCAGCATGTAAGCATTGAGATAGATATCTGATACAGCACTGAATATAGAAGGATCGATATTTAATGTTGTAGGAATACGGGAATCAACAATGCTGTAGTGAATCATTTCAGTTAGTACCTCTATCGGGGCCATATGCGCAGTAAACCACGTTAATGCTTCTGAAACGGTAGAGATATCCCACTTGCCGGAAGGTGGATTTCCTGAATATCCCTGCATATTCAATGTCATATTTACACTGGCATTGCTTTGCTTAATCGCTTCCTGAAACGCAGTATTTCCTTTTGCCGTGAATATTTCAGGTACATCTGCCCCGATGCTTGCTTCCAGTTTCTGTAAATCACTTTCAGACGTAGTATGCAGTGTGAATATGGCTCTGAAGTATGCGCATTTTTTGCTGCCTGAAATCAGGTAGTCACCGTATATATTGCGGAAGGTTGCAAAATCTCCTTTATCTACCAATGCTCTTGCCTGCTCTGTTAGTGTGATGGAGGTACCTGGATAAGAAACCGTATCATAACCGTTGGAGGATGACTCAAATGTGGCAATGACAGTCATATATAATTCCGACTGTTTTATTTCTGTCAGATATGAGGTAGAGGCAGAGACAGTCATACCATCCATATTATAACTTCCATCTGCCGATGCTGAAATCTGCTTTTCTACATCGCTGCTGGAAGTGATGCTGGAATAGGTGGTGATGCTGCTTTGTCCTGTTGCCGGTTTTACAGCGGGTATTACAACTGCGGTACCTGCGAGGTTACCTGTAACCGCATTCACGCCTTTCCCGAATGCATATTCTGGCAGCCATGGTTGTCCGGCAATGTCAGTAGCCAGGGTGGTAACTCCGTTGTTACCTTCAGCTTTTAATGTTTTGAACATCTTATTTGATTTAGAAAATTAGTTGCCTACTCTGATCATGGTTTTTCGGCGTCCACCTTCGCATTGAAGCTTCATGCTGGTGTAAAAGTAGGAGCAGGTAAGGGGCGTTTGGGGGCAAATGGCATAAAGCCTGGTTTTCCGGGAATAAGACCCTGGATTTGAGGTATAAGATAACAGACAACAGGAATAAAGAAAGTGGATATCCACTTCATTAAGATATTTAGGATATCTTAAATAGTAATAACTTGATCTTATCCCCTAACTTTGTAAATTCAATCAATAGCAATGGATCTGTTCATAAAAAATATGGTATGTAACCGTTGTATTCTGGTAGTGCAGCAGGAACTTGAAAAACTCGATATGGGGTTTACAAATATTGATCTGGGAGAGGTGACCTTAAAAGAGATACCTGAAAAAGAAAAACTGCAGGTATTGGGAGAGCGCCTGCATGGACTTGGGTTTGAATTGCTGGATGATAAAAAGCATGCACTGGTAGAAAAACTGAAAACCACTATCATCCGGCTGATCCACGGAAAAGAAAATGCAGTACTGAATACTAAATTATCTGTGGTATTACAGGAAGCATTGGATACAGATTATCATTATCTTTCTACCGTATTTTCTTCTTTAGAAGGACTTACCATTGAGAAATATGTTATCCTTCAGCGTATTGAACGGGTAAAGGAACTGCTGCAATACGACGAAATGAATCTCAGTGAAATAGCAGACAGTCTGGGATATAGCAGTGTACAGCATTTGTCGCAACAGTTCAAGAAGATTACCGGACTAACGCCTACCGGCTACCGGCAGTTAAAGGAGAATAACCGGAAACCACTGGATATGGTATAAGCATAGTTGCAAATCAGCAGAAGCTGTTATTAAAGCAGTTGAACAGTTTGGTTTTCATGCAATAACATTCCTGTTACGACGTTATAATTGCGGACAGTAAACCCAGGAAATATGTTTGAGTCAATAACCTGGAAAAATTTCAAATTACGACAACCTGCCTTCATGCTGCTACATACATGTATGATGGCAGGCATTGTTGTTTTAGCCGGTAGCTGTGCATCTGCTAACCGCGAATACCAGCCACCACGGTTAGGTGCGGAATACCGTTTTGAAGATGGCTTGCGGAAAGAGAAGCATCCGCAGTATTTGTTTGATAAGAAAACGCGCAAAGACATGAGGCAGATGGGATTGCCGGCAGGGCATTCGAATGTCGCAACTTCCGCCGCCGTTCCTTCCTCTTCATTTTCCAAAACACCCCCGGTTGCTGACAGTGTCAACAGTGTCCGTACTGATACTGTTTTTAAGGTACGCCCCCAATAAATCTCTCTAGTCATATTCAGAATAAGATAAAGTTTTGATACCCTTTTACTTATAAAAAGTAAACTCAAAGATTGCCTCAACAGAAAGCTGCTTCCAGGCAATGCCTGAATTCCTTTCAATGTACCCGATTTTTCATTTGTTCATTTAGGTATGAATTACTTACATTTGTAAGAATTTTAAAATATCCTGTATGATAAAGACCTTTTACAGTGCTTGCCTGTTGTTCGCCATACTTGTGGGAACCAGCAGTAATTCTCAGGCACAATTGAAACGATTCAGCATAGGCCCCTACGTGGAAGCTGGCGTTCCTACCGGCGATCTGAGTGATACGCATAATACTGGCTTTGGTGCTGGTTTGAATGCAGATATTAAACTCATCGCAGGATTTGGTGTGACCGGTTCTGTTGGGTATATGCGTTTCCCTGGAAAAGATGTGGTAACTACTGATCCTATTTTAGGCACAACAATGACCACCAGTTATTCAGCATTGCAGGCCATTCCTGTAAGAGTAGGTGTAAAGTATAAATTCCCATTCCCTTTATTATATTTAAAGGTAGAAGGTGGAGTTGCCAAGTCAGTAGGTTCAGGAGAGAATGAAGCTCCTATTATCTTTGCACCAGGCATCGGGATCCGTTTCTTAGGATTGGATGTAGAAGCTAAATACGAAGGATGGTACAAAGATGGTACAGCTGGTTTCTTCGGTTTGAAAGCTGGTTATAATTTCTAATTTCAGCATTCACAGATTGCATATAATTAAAAAGTCCCGGACAATTGTCCGGGACTTTTTATTGTCCACATGATTTCCGTTAATTATCATTGTTTCTTACTCCTTTACCGCTTTTGGTTTAGCAGTGGTATCGGTAGGCTGTGGAGTTGTAGTATCCTTCCTGAAAGAAACGATATTTTGACCTAAAACTCTTGCTGTATCCTTTTTAAAGGCAGCAGTATCTGCTTTCATTGCTGCTGTGTCTGCGGTTACAGAACTCAGTTTGTAAGCAAAGTTGGCAGTATCTGCTTTGAAAGCAGCTGTGTCAGACTTGAAAGCGCTTGCTGTGTCAGCAGATTTGAAATTTGCGGTATCCGCCTTAAAGACGAAATTTGCCGTGTCCTTAAAATTTGCTGTGTCACGTACAAAGCTCGCGGTGTCGTGTGCAAAACTTGCTGTGTCGAGCACGAAGTTTGCTGTGTCATGTGCAAAACTTGCTGTGTCGAGTACAAAGTTTGCTGTGTCTCTGTTCATGCTGGCAGTGTCCAAAGCATTAACTGTGTCGCGCATTGTAATTGTGTCCGCTACATTGCTGGTTAAAGCTTTAGCATCTTTTGCGTAAGTTTGCGTCAGTACGAAAACGCCCATGCCGGCCATCAGGCCGAACTTTAATAATTGCTTCTTCATGGTTTTTCAATTTTAACTGGTTAATAGAAAATCAATAAATTATGGTACAGACTATCTAACTAAAACCTTGCGAGAATACTCTAAAGAAATGTTAAAGGATGTATCATGTTTGATAAATAACTGATTTACAGTTAATTGGAAAATTATCTTTTTTGAGTAGTATTTAAAATAATTAACCGCTTTACTTAGAAGAGTAGGTAAAAAAGGAAAACAGTATGTAGAATATGGGTTACATAACCGGGTAGACGGTGCCCTACTTATTTAAAGTCTTAAAGAAATGTTAAGGCACCACCTGGCAATGATAAAATAGTATCAACTTATCTACAAATGTTCGCTTATTTTTATCGCGCTGTCATGTATGTAGAGTGCTGTGAAGTAAACAGTTCACATTATTAATATGTATTGTAAGTGAATGGTGAATAGTAGTATGGTCAATCTGATAATAATATAATGGGATATTCCTAACACGTTAGAACAATGCAATAGTCATTTTAAATTACCTTATTTCTTTCCTTTATGAGCCAAACAACGTTTTTTAGAAAGCAAAGCTTTCTGGTAATCTTATTATGCCTGGTTACGGGTGCCGTGTTTGCGCAACGGACTGTTACAGGTAAGGTAACAGATGCGGGCGACGGCAGTGGCCTCCCCGGAGTAAATGTCACCGTTCCTGGTACCACTTCAGGAGCCACTACGGATGCCAGCGGAAATTTCAAACTTACCGTACCCGATGCCGGTAAAACCCTCTCTTTTTCTTTTATTGGTTATGAGGCACAGACCCTTGCCATTGGAGAGCAGACAGTCTTCAATGTTGGTCTGAAATCTACTACCAAAGGACTTGGAGAGGTAGTGGTTGTAGGATATGGTGTACAAAACCGCCGGGATGTAACTGGTACCATCTCTTCTATTAAAGGAGCAGATATTAAGAACCTGCCAGTGAGTGATGCTGCCCAGGCTATTCAGGGTAGGGTAACCGGTGTAGACATTGTTCGTTCTGACGGATCTCCCGGAACAGAGCCTTCTATCCGTATCCGTGGTACAGGTACTATTAATAATGCAGACCCGCTGGTAATTATAGATGGGATACCTGCAACCGGTTTGAGTGATGTGAGTCCTAATGACATTGCTTCCATGGAAATTCTGAAGGATGCATCTTCCTCAGCTATTTATGGTACCCGTGCGGCAAATGGGGTGATCATCATTACCACTAAAAAAGGTAGCTATGGCGAAAAACTGAAAACAAGTGTTAATATATATAAAGGTGTTTCCAATGTACGCCGTTATATCCCGATGCTGACAGCTCCTGAACTGGTGCAACTGAAACAGGAACGTTATACAAATGATGGTGTGGCCATTGATCCTTTCTGGCAGGACCCTTATTATGCAGTACAACGTACTGACTGGCAAAAGGCACTGCTGCGCTCCGGACAGACTACCAATGCCGATGTGAGCCTGCGTGGTGGTAACGCTACCTCCAACTACCTGATCAGTGGTGGCTATTATGATGAAAAAGGACTAATCGAGAATACCTATTTCAAACGTTACAGTGTACGTATCAACTCTGAACACAAAATCGGTAAACGTGTAAAAGTAGGAGAGAACCTGCAACTGACCTACAGGAAGCAGGAAGGTTTTGATACTTACTCTTCACAAACAGGTCTGATATTCAGTGCGCTGCGTTTCAACCCGGCTATTCCGGTAAGAAATGCGGATGGCTCTTATGGTACTGCAAAAGCAAGCGGTCAACTGGGTGATATTAATAATCCTGTTTTTACTGCTGAAACTTCAGACGGCTATAATAA
The DNA here is from genome assembly GCF_900112615.1 of Chitinophaga sp. CF118. Classification (GTDB taxonomy): domain Bacteria; phylum Bacteroidota; class Bacteroidia; order Chitinophagales; family Chitinophagaceae; genus Chitinophaga. The sequence goes on from NZ_FOMK01000003.1 coordinate 241,758, forward strand.
GAATTACCGGATGCTGGCAAGTGTATATGGAGAAGTACAAATCCTGGATGGCCTTACTTTACGTGCCAATTATGGATACGATGGTACGATTAACAATCAATATGGATTTACACCTAAAGTACTCGACCAGATCCGTGCCTCCGATCATGCCGCACTTTATCAGCGTAATGAAACAGATGGTTCTGAACTGGCAGAAGTATTCCTGACCTGGAATAAAACATTTGCCAAAAATCACCAGGTAACTGTTACCGGTGGTTATTCTCAGCAAAAAGCCTATGGTAGTTATTACAGGGCAGAACGTTGGGGGTATAACGACGAAACCACTCCGCAACGTGTATTGGATAACGGTATCGATATTCATGATGCTTCCGGAAACTATATTGCTGAGAATGCGATTGCATCTGGCTTTATGCGTGCTTTCTATGGCTTTAAAGGTAAATATCTGTTCACTGCCACTTTCAGGGCAGATGGATCCTCCAAATTCCCTAAAGACAATCGCTGGGGTTATTTCCCTGCGTTCTCTGCAGGTTGGAGAATTTCTGACGAAGCCTTCATGAAAGACAATGTATCTTTTGTAAGTAATCTGAAACTTACAGGTGGCTGGGGTGCATTGGGTAACCAGCGTGTAGCTGATTTCCAATACCTGGCGCTTATCAAAAAGGATCAGGATCAGAGATATGCTTTTGGAGATAATACAGTAACCGGTATCTGGAACTCAACACTGGCTAACCCTGATATCACCTGGGAAAAAGCAGAAATGACCAATATCAGTCTGGAAGCAGGTTTCTTCCAGAACAAACTGAATACTACTATTACATACTTCAATAAGAATACCAAGGATATGCTGGTACCTGCACCTTTAATGGACGAGCATGGTGCGGCTACAGTGCCAGATCGTAATATCGGTGCGCTGAATAACAAGGGATGGGAAATAGAAGTGAGTTACCTGGGAGGTAAAGGTGAGTTCCATTATAATGTAGCGGCAAATGCTTCATTTATAAAGAATAAGGTTACAAAACTCTATGAGCCGGGTACTTTCATCAGCTCTACTAACTATGGCAGGCAGAATCAGGAAATCTCCCGCACTTATGAAGGTCAGTCTATTGCTTCCTTCTATGGCTGGAAAACTAATGGTATTTACCAGAACCAATCTGCTATTGATAATGATGCCAATATCGCAAATGATCCCAACAAAGCAAATATCAAACCAGGGGATGTCCGTTTCTTAGACAACAATGGCGATGGTATTATAAACGATCAGGACCGTACCTACCTGGGCAATCCTAATCCTAAGGTAACATTTGGTTTACAGGCCGGAGCTTCTTATAAAGGATTTGATCTGGGTGTTTCTTTTGCAGGTGTAGCAGGGGTAAAACTGTATAATGCCGACAGAATGCAGGGTCTGGATCCTACCTATCCTTACAATATGTATGCAGAGGCTATGCAGCGCTGGCATGGTGAGGGTACAGGAAACAGTGTGCCACGTATGACTCTGGAAAATACCAACCAGAATTATCGTACTTCTGATCGTTTTGTAGAGAATGGTAATTACCTGTCGCTCCGCAACGCAACACTTGGATATACAATTCCTGCTAAAGTGTGGGGTCATTCAGGCGTATCTGATGTACGTGTGTATGCAACCGGTCAGAATCTTTTCGTTATTACGAAATATAAAGGTTTGAATCCTGAACTGGGTTACCCTAATTCTACTGATGGTAACAGACAGCGTGGGGTAGATGTAGCTACTTATCCACAGGCAAGGAGTTTTACTTTTGGTGCAACACTTAATTTTTAACCTGTTAATGATGATGATTATGAAACGTACGAAATATATATTGCTGATAGGTGTGGTTGCCCTCTTTACTAATGCGTGTAACAAAGTGCTGGATGTAGAAGCAAAAGGAAGTTATACAAGTGGCAACTATTGGCGTAACGAAAGCGATGCTGTGGATGGTATCTCTGGTATCTATACTCTTTTTCTGAAGGAAGATTATCTCGGCTTCGTTGAATTTACTTATGATAATTGTTCGGATGATCAGTTCCATGCAGGAGATCACCCGGAAGATGATCTTATAGAAAAATTTACTTTTGATGCATCCAACCCTTCATTAAGGTTGCCATGGAAATGGAAGTATGAAACGATTAACCGTGCGGATAATGCGTTGATTTATATTCCTAAGATCACAGACATTGATCCGGATGTGAAGAACCGTTGTCTTGGTGAAGCATATTTCCTCCGTGCATTCGCTTACTGGCGTTTGATGATAGTTTATGGCGAAGTGCCAATCGTAACTGAGGATGATGTACTGAATGGTAATTATAATAATCCAAAATCATCGTTGGATAGTGTTCGTGGTCAGATAGAGTCAGACTTGTTAAAGGCGGCAGACCTGCTTCCTGAGGCATATAGTGCAGGCCGCGTGAATAAAGGTTCTGCCTGGGGATTGCTGGCCAAATTGTACCTCTATGAGGATAATATGGATAAGGCTATTGAATATGGTGAGAAAGTAACTACCAATTCAAATTATGCGCTGGCTCCCACTTATGCTGCTAACTTCACTCCGGCTACCAGTAACAACAGTGAAATGCTGGTGAATGTACAAACTACCGACGGTTGGGGTTATTCTGATTTTACTACCTACCATGCTCCACGTACATGGAATGGCTGGGACTTCTTCCAGCCTGTAAAAGGATTGGTAGATGAGTTTGAAGCAGGAGATCCCCGCAAAGATGCATGTATCATGAAACCAGGAGATCAGATCGACATAGGAACAGGGATTGTAACCTATACTGCGGACCTGTCAAAAACCGGGTATCATTACAAAAAGTTCTGCAGCTGGAAAAGTTCCGGTGGATTGAACTACTCATTGAAATATCCTTTGCTGCGTAGTGCTGATATTTACCTTGTAGTGGCCGAAGCTAAGATCCGTAAATCAGGTGCTGGCGCAGGTGATGCAGAAATCAATGCTATACGTAAACGTGCTTCTGCCAGTCTTACTCCGGTAAGTGGTGCAGGTATGCCTGCCCTGATGCATGAAAGACGCGTAGAACTGTGTGGCGAAAATGAACGTCACCAGGATCTGATGCGTTGGGATAAAGCAGGTCTCATTAATATTGTTGCTATATATAGTCAACCCAAGCTGGGTTCCGACGGACAGGTAATAATGCCTGCACGTACATTCACCAAGCCTAGAAACTATTATTTCCTACTGCCTCAGCAGGAAATAGACAGAAGTAAGGGAGTGCTGATCCAGAACCCAAATTACTAGTAAGGTAATTATTACAATAGCGTCCATAAAAAGAGGCCTTCCAGGGATGGAGGGCCTCTTTTTATGGACGCTATTGTATTTTAATCCGCTAGACCTTACACTTTTCTACATATCCGCGCGGTATTACGCGACCACTTCTACGCCCATAATTAAGATCTTCTGTCTAAATGATTATTCCGGAGGCTTACGGAAGTATTCATGTCTTTATTTCTAATTGGGCGTGATCGGGGAGAGTTCGGAGTAAATTGCTAGAATCTTGCAGATTAGGTCGATGGTTATTCGGTGGTTGATCGGTGATTGTTCGGTCGTGACTGACCAACCACCGATCAACCACCGAACAACCACCGATCAATCACCGGTGAAAGGTGCTACTTACTAGCAAGTTTCCTGGGAGACACTCTCAAGACTCTCCGAACTTAATAGCACAACGCTATAATCTATCAATAACTATTATACGTTTTCAATAAGAAAGTATATTGCTAATTGTTGTTAACTATAAATATTTGCATTCCTGTCTGTTGGTTACGATGAAATTACTATTATCCGTTTACGCATATGCATACACATCTTCATTCCCAGGTTTTGGGAGTCATATTCTTAATAATGCTTATTTCGGTTTTGAAAGACTTTCTTGAATAAACTCTATTCTGGAATGGACAAAGTGTTATGGAGTTAACACCAATTATCCATCCCGATAATCCAGGGACATAAGTTCCTGATGGTATTTTAGCAGTTTTAATTAGCTTCTACCAACTCTTTCTCAACGAATCTGGCATACTTTTCAGCAGCCTTCTTTATTAATTGTTCCGGAAGCTGGTCTTTAGCACTGAATGGGTAAGTTTCCAGCAGTACTTTACTTTTATATTCAGTGCGTTTCCAGGTGCCTGCAATTTGTCCATTCAGCATAATCACCGGTTTAAAAATCCCATTGCCGGATTGTTTATGATACGCTGGTTTGAGAATATCTGAGCGGTCTTTATAGGCAACAGTATATTCATCAAAAGCAGGTAATAAGTGAAGGGAGTTTTTAGGCTTCTGCCGGAGATCCATATCTGATGAAAACCAATATGCCTGACCGTTTATTACTTCATGGGCCAGAAGTTTTTTATTCATCTCAATTCCCATTTTTGCTTCCGATAAATTGAGCTTGCTCCACCAGGTAAAGTCCTGTAGTGTAGCAGGGCCTCTGCTCAGGAAATATCTTTTTGTCAGTTCCGCTATGGCCGCTTCATGGTCCATCACATGAGTATCAGGTACTCTTTCTTCCAGCAGGGCATAGGTAAATTGTTTCCCATGTCTGGCACCGCTACAGATCATTCCATCCAGCTCTGCATCCATCATTAAAAAGTTAGAGCGGATATCGTCGGTATTGATCTTGCCTTTTTTAAGTAATACAATTAATTGTTCCCTGGTAAGCTGTTTGCCATCCATTAATGCTTTTGCAATGATATGTTTACTCCGGGTAAGGGTGTTTTCATCTATACCCAGTTTACGATGTAAGGTTTTGTTGAATACTTTTATTTTTGGAGCAGACAATTTCAGTATCCAGCCAATATCCTCTGGTGAAACAAAGTGCCAGGTAGGCCGTAGAATATGCGTGCGCAGGATAATGCCATCATTAAATTGCCTGTCAATTTCAGCTTCGGTAATTCCATTTATCCTGTTTCCGATGGCCCATTTAGCCGCGGCAAAATCCTGCGCCTGGATACAGCCCATCCACCGGATCAATTCATCAGGTTCTGAGAAATCTGCGCCAGTGATCTGTTGATTGATCAGGCGGTGATGAGCTATAGTTCTGCTTGTCATAGTGATAGTTTATTTTCCTCCTAACTATGTATTATTGTATTACAAAGCTAAAGGGGGGATGTGACAGCTGTATGTCAGTTGTAAAACAGAAGTACGGAATTTTTTTCGGGAACGACAGCCTGTCCGGCAAATTAATGTATTTAGTCCTACCGGGATTTACCCGTAAGACTAAATACCCCCGAAAAGGGGGAGTTTTTCTGAACTTTGGTTGCAGTGAGATCTGGTAACTTACTCTGTATAACCATAAAATCACATTCATATGAAAAAGGAAACATCAAAAAAACTTAGCCTGAGCAAAATCAAAATTGCAAATCTGAGTCAGGCTAAAACGCATGATACTTTGGCAGCACCAACAACTACTGTTTTGCTTTCTGTTCGAAATCTTTGTTAAAAATAATCTAACCCATTTTATTCCAGACGGCCTTCGGGCCGTTTTGTTTTGATAGATTAATTAAGTTGCTCTATTTCTTCTACGGGCATACCTGATACCTGAGAAATAAATACAATGTCAAGCCCGGATTTTTTCAGATTTGTAGCTATTTCCTTTTGCGTTTTTAATTTTCCTTCTTCTCTTCCTTCTTCTCTTCCTTCATCTCTTCCTTCATCTTTCCCTATCAAATAAAATACATCGGTTTCTTTCGTGTAAAAAGCGTTAACTGATATCATTTTTTTAAATTTAAGTTTAATATTTGTAGTCAGTAAATTCATTAAGACACGCAGCTGATTATGATACTTATTTCCCGTAGAACCCTTCTTGTCAGCAGCTATGATTTCTTTATAAATATTTTCTATAGCTTTATCTTCACCATCTTCTTCGAAGTTAGCTAAAATTGCAAATACTTTTATTGCGGGACTTTCTGAACACAAAAAAACTTTGTAATCAAATTTTTTGAAGTCAATAATTTCATACCTGAACTGCAGGTTTTTGTGTTTAAGCTCGCAGCTCATTTTAGCGCCTCCCTTACCTATAAAAATAACGTATTGCTCCACTGGTATGCGGTATTTACGATATAACATCACCGCATATTCCGCCATGCGATACACCATGTTTTTATCATTCTGAGACTGCCATTCCAGGTGTAGCACATATTCATTGTTATTCCGGTCTGTGATTTTTTTTAGCACATCCGGTCTTCTTTCTTTTGTGTACTGAATACTATCAGGAATTGCTTCGCTGGTAGCAACATCTAAATGTAGTACCTCTTTCATAATATCAGGTAATGCATCATCCATATTCTCACGTATGACCTTATCATACCTATTACCTTGCTTTTGATCAATAACTTCTACTTTCATTTAATTGTAAATGATTAATAAATAAATACTTCAATTTTTAGCAGGGGAGAATAAAAATGATTGGATAGCTATCTTTTTTTGTCCAAATAAACCTTCATCAATACAACCCTGTCATAAATTTCTTTGACTAGTTTTAGCAGTACTAATTTCAAATCGTCTGGTATTGGATCATTACTCACTACTTTTCTAAGAGGAGCATTATTAACCGCCTTATGCAGTGATACTTAATTTAAATTGACAAAAGAAGTATGCATAGAATATTATAAATGTGCCGACATGGAGGAGGTTGTGGGCGTAACATTCCATAGATTTTAAATACACGATTCATCTGCAATTTCCCTGGTAGGTAAAGTTGCATGGGATAACTGATTTTAGTTGATGGATTAAACAAACATTGTGAATAATTCAGGTTAACAATGTTTTGTTTTTAACGGGAGCAAAGATTTATATTTTTCTGGTTAAAAAGGCTGTTCATTTTGTTCATTCCTGAAAAACAAAATTATACCTGTTCATTTTGTTGGGTCGGAACTGTTGCCTGTTTTTGAGAATTTTTTCTCAGTTTCAGGTAAAGCGTCGCCCTCATATATATACTCCCCCTTTATTTTATGTGTCAATTATACATTAAAAATATCTGCAACTATTGTGTATGTTAAATTCTGGCTGTATCTTGCTGTCAGATAATTCCGTTGTTATGAAGAAAATCTTGAGTATTTCCGGTTTCTTGTTCCTGAGCGGCCTTTCATTTGCACAAACGCTCACTGTAAAGGTTTCATCGCCTAAGGCTCCTGTACAGCCTACAATGTGGGGAGTCTTTTTTGAAGATATTAATTTCTCTGCTGATGGTGGATTATATGCTGAACTGGTGAAAAACCGCTCATTTGAGTTTATTCAGCCGATGATGGGTTGGAAGGAAGTAACGAAAGAAGGTAGTGTACTGATTGTGAACCGGGCGGAAAAGCAGGCTAATCCCAGATATGCGCATATCACGGTGAATGGTAAGTACGGTCTCTTTAATGAAGGATTCCGGGGAATGGGCCTGGAAAAGGATGCACAATATAATTTTTCTGTGTGGGCACGTGCCACCGCTGGTAATGTGGCAATAAACGCTGTATTGGTAAATGAGAAAGGAGAGGATATTGGTCATGCGGCTGTGGCCATTACCGGCAATGAATGGAAGAAGTATACGGTAGCCCTTACAGCTGGGCAGAGAGTCGCAAAAGGTGGGTTACAGGTATTATTCTCCGGCAGTGGTGTGCTGGATGCAGATATGATCTCCCTGTTCCCTGTCAATACGTGGAAACAGCGCCCCGGCGGAATGCGGGCAGACCTGGTTCAACTGCTGGCCGATCTGCACCCCGGATTTGTACGTTTTCCCGGTGGTTGTATCGTGGAAGGACGTGACCTCGTTAATCGCTATCAGTGGAAAAAGACCGTCGGCAAGGTGGAAGACCGTACCCTGATTGAGAACCGCTGGAATACAGAATTCAGTCACCGCGCTCCGGGCGACTACTTCCAGAGTTATGGCCTGGGTTTCTTTGAATATTTCCAGTTGTCCGAAGATATTGGTGCAGAACCGCTGCCCATTCTCAACTGTGGTATGGCTTGTCAGTATAATACAGGCGAAATAGCGGCAGATGAAGATGTAAATACCTATATCCAGGATGCGCTGGACCTGATTGAATTTGCCAATGGCACAACAGATACCCGCTGGGGTAAGTTAAGGGCAGAAATGGGGCATCCCGCGCCTTTTAACCTCAAAATGATGGGTGTAGGCAATGAACAATGGGATAGCCAGTATATTGCCCGTTATAAACAATTTGAGGAGGTACTGAAGACAAAACACCCCGAAATTAAACTGGTATCTGGTTCCGGACCTTTGCCATCCGGTGACCGTTTCGATTATTCCTGGGCACAGTTGAAACATTCCCGCGCCGACCTGGTAGATGAACATTATTATATGTCGCCCGACTGGTTCCTGAAAAATGCCCGTCGTTATGACAATTATGACCGGAATGCACCTAAAATATTTGCAGGTGAATATGCCGCCCATATCAAGGATAAAGAGAAGGATGGCCCGGAAACCCGCAATACCTGGGGCAGTGCGCTGGCAGAAGCGGCGTTTATGACTGGCCTGGAACGGAATGCTGATGTGGTACATATGGCTTCCTACGCACCTTTGCTGGCTCATGTGGATGCCTGGCAATGGCGTCCGGACCTGATCTGGTTTGATAATCTGCGTTCAGTAGGTACACCTAATTACTACGTGCAGAAACTATTCGCCAATTTCAGAGGTGCACAAATTGTTCCCGTGTTGTCTAACGGTAAAACCCTGGCTGGGGAAGATAGCGTTTATGCCAGTGCTACAATCGATCCTGCGAGCCATAAAGTGCTGCTGAAGATTGTAAATGTAGGCGGACCGCGTTCCTATAAAATAGCCTTTGAAGGGGCTGCTTTAAGAGGACCAATTGTACAACACCGGCTCACCGCAAAAGATAAAGGGGATTTTAATACATTGGATAATCCCGACGTGGTGAAACCTATCGAGGGCACCCTGTCGGGAGGTAAAAATCTTGTTAACCTTTATTTAGCACCTAACTCCCTGAATGTATTTGAGATCTCTTATAAATAGTCTTACTTCCCTGGCAAATTGAAATACAAGTGGAGATTCAGTCATCCTACGTTCATCCTACGTTTTAAACGTAGGATGAACGTAGGATGACTGAATCTCCACTTTATCTTCCCTATAAAACCAGAGGTTTCTGTAAGATTAAAGAACCTTATTTCAAACGGATTAAAATACAGTAGAGAAAAAGTCATCCTTCGTTCATCCTTCGTTTAAAGACGAAGGATGAACGAAGGATGACTTTTTCTCTACTCTAAAACTTGTCCACTATTACATCCCCCTGCTGCCATTACTACGATCATCGGTAAAAATCTATCATTAGCAGATTTGTTCTGACTTTAACACTGTTTAACATAGGAATAATGCCCTGTGGCACGCTTTTTAGGACTTTATCTGTGGAGAATGAAGAGCACGCCGAAAAGTATTAATATGTTCTACAAACACATGCACAGGTTGATCCTCTATCTTATTCTTTGTAAGACACTCCCTTTATATGCACAGGATAGTATACCTCCTGCCAGATGGGATCTGCAATATTGCCTGGATTATGCAAAACAGCATAATATTACATTGAATAGTCTTCGATTGAATACCCGGAGTGCAGAGCAGGATTTATTGTTGTCCCGGTCAGCGGTATTACCCAATTTGTCCGCCACATTATCTCCGTCTTTAACACATGTTAAATCTGCCGATAGCAATGGCAATCTTAAATCAGGATTTACTCCTTCTTTAAGCACTTCTGCCACTTCTTCCATCACCCTCTTTAACGGGGGATATCTGAAAAATGATATCAGGCAGAAAGATTTGCTGGTAAAGGTTGCGGGTCTTGATCTGCAGGCTGCGGAAAATGATATTACATTACAGATAACCCAGGCTTATCTTAATATCCTGCTGGCGAAAGAAAATATTGTATATGTGAAGGATGTAGTAGCTACCTCAGAAGCGCAGCTGAAACAGGAACAGCAGTTTTATGATGCTGGTTCCGTAGCCCGGAAAGATCTGGTACAGATCCAGGCGCAACTGGCAAATGACAGGTACACATTGGTAACCGCACAGAATTCACACCGGCAAAATTTACTTACACTAAAACAGTTATTGCAACTACCTACAGATACTGTTTTTGAAGTGGTGGAACCCGATACGCTAATGGCTACTGCACTTTTGCCATTAAGAGATGTTCAACAATATGCTCTTGCAAACAGGCCGGAAGTAAAGAGCAGTGAATTAAGTGTACAATCGGCACAACTGGATCTGCAAAAAGCACGTGCTGGTTATTTACCGGTATTAACTGCTGGCGCAGGAATAGGAACCAGCTTTGGGAGTAATACTTATTACTCTTATGTGCGGCAACTGGATAATAATTTTTATCAGCAGATAGGAGTGACTTTATCAGTGCCTATTTTCAGCAGGAGAGCTAATAAGGTGAATGAAGAAAAATCACGACTGGAAGTGGGACAGGCAGAGCTAACATTACAGAATACACGTACAGTTCTTTCGCAGGAAATTGAACAGGCTTACATCAATGTAGAAAATGCGCAGGCGCAGTACGATGCTGCTGTTGAGCAATTGCGTTACACACAGGAAAGTTACCGTATTGCGAATGAACAGTTAAAGATCGGAGCTGCGAATACAGTGGAAGTGCTGCAACAGAAAAATCTGTATGTGCAGGCATTACAATCATATGTGCAGGCGAAATATAGTTCAGCACTTTATATCAGGATCTACGATTTCTACAGGGGTATTCCTGTTAAGTTATAAAAATATCTACGGATGAATAAGAAGGTAATTATAACAATAGCGGTACTCCTGGCATTGATAGCCGTGTGGTACTTCTTTTTCCGGAAAAAAGAAGAGCCGGTCGTTATCGAAACAGAGAAACCATCTTACGGGCATATATTCACAAGCGTTACAGCAACAGGTACGGTACAACCTGTAGATACTGTGGCGGTGGGTACACAGGTATCCGGTACCTTAAAATATATCTACGCGGATTTTAATGATAAAGTTAAAAAGGGGGAATTGCTGGCAGAGCTGGATAAAATATTATTGCAGGCAGAAGTAGACCGCAATAAAGGATTACTGGCTAATTCAATAAGTCAGCAGGTTTACCAGGAAGCACAATATAAAAGAGAAGACCAGTTATACAAAGTAGGTGCTGTGAGCAAAGCAGATTACGACAACCAGCTTTATCTGTATAATGCGGCAAAAGCAAGCTCGGAAAGTGCAAGAGCTTCTCTTGCATCTGCGCAAAGAAACTTGTCTTTTGCAGAGATTTATTCTCCCATTGATGGTGTGGTATTAAGCAGAAGCGTGAGTGTAGGACAAACAGTGGCGGCCAGTTTTAGCACTCCTACTTTATTTGTACTGGCAAAAGATATTACCAAAATGCAGGTACAGGCGAGTGTGGATGAAGCGGATATAGGAAATGTTGGAGATAGTCAGCGGGTATCTTTTACTGTAGATGCCTACCTGGAAGATGAGTTTGCTGGCAGAGTGCAGGAAGTACGGTTACGGCCTGCAGTATCTGCCAACGTGGTCACCTATACGACTATCATCAGTGCTTCGAATGACAATATGAAGTTGAAACCGGGGATGACGGCAACGGTTACCATCTATACAAAAGAGAAAGATAATGCATTACTGATACCGGCAAAAGCACTGATGTTCAAACCTGATTCTGCTTTGTCAAAGAAGTTTGTAGTTGTTGCCATTGCGCCTGCTGCTGTGGAAAAGCATAAGAGTGCCACTCCTATAACCGGAGGCAACAGGGATAGCATACGCGTTAAATCAAAAGATCATGCAAAGGCAGCTACTTATATATGGGTACTACAGGGAGATACATTATTACAAAAGAAGGTAATGATAGGGTTGAATGATAATACCCATGCAGAAGTTTTGTCTGGCTTATCGGAAAATGAATCAGTGATCACAGGTATGAAGCGGGAAACAAAGAAAGAGGCTGCAGCTGCATCCTCCGGAGGTAGTCCGTTTATGCCACAACGTAGAAGACGATGAGCAAAAAGATCCTGGAACTACAGAATATCAAGCGGGAATTTGTAATGGGTACAGAGATTGTCCGTGCCTTGAAAGGAGTATCTTTTGATGTGATGGGAGGGGAGTTTGTGACTATAATGGGAAGTAGTGGTTCGGGGAAAACGACTTTGCTGAATACACTGGGATGCCTGGATAAACCTACAGAAGGTACTTACTTGCTGGATGGTGTGAATATTGGAGGATTGAACCGCAATGAGCTGGCAAGATTACGCAACCGTAAGATCGGTTTTGTATTCCAGTCGTACAACCTGTTACCGCGTACTTCCGCGTTGGAGAATGTAGAGTTGCCGCTTTTCTACAATATAGAGATCAGTCATGAGCAACGGAAGCAGAAAGCTATAAAAGCACTGGAAGCCGTGAAACTGGCAGACCGGCTGGATCATATGCCCAATCAGCTTTCCGGCGGACAGCAACAACGTGTGGCCATTGCACGTGCACTGGTGAATGAACCGGTAATGATCCTGGCAGATGAAGCGACTGGTAATCTTGATACCCGCACCTCTTATGAGATTATGGCACTCATACAGGAACTGAACCAGGTGCAGGGTAAAACGATTGTATTTGTAACGCATGAACCGGATATTGCAGCCTTTAGCAGTCGTACGGTAACATTGCGCGATGGGAAAGTGGTGAAGGATACTTTAAATGAAAATGTACGTTCTGCAAAAGAAGCGCTGGCAGCATTACCACCAGCAGAAGATTATTGATTATGAATATCTTAAATCTCATAAGAATAGCATTTAAAGCACTGCAACGTAATAAGTTGAGGGCTTTCCTGACTATGCTCGGTGTGATCATCGGTGTGGCTTCTGTAATAGCGATGGTGGCTATCGGGCAAGGATCCAAACAAAGTATTCAGTCGCAGTTGTCCAGTATGGGATCTAATATGATTACCATCCTGCCAGCCAGTAATATCGCGGGTGGAGCACGACTGGGAGGATCGACTGTGCAAACGCTTACAATAGATGATGTAAAGGCAATCAGGAAACAGGCAGTAAATGTCAGCGCGATTTCTCCCGCAGCTACTTCCAGCGGACAATCCATTTTCGGTGCGCTGAACTGGCCAACTACCATACAAGGTGTTAGTCCTTCTTATCTGGATATCCGCAAATGGGATTTAAAAGATGGTATTCCGTTTTCTGATGAAGATGTGAGGGCATCTGCAAAAGTGTGTTTACTGGGACAAACAGTTATAACCAACTTATTCCCCAACGGGGAGAATCCGGTAGGGAAAATCATCCGTTTTAATAATATTCCTTTCCAGGTAATTGGCGTACTTGTAGCAAAAGGACAAAGTTCTTTTGGTCAGGATCAGGATGATGTAATTCTTGCACCTTATACAACAGTACAAAAGAGAATCCTGGCTACTATTTATTTTCGTACCATCTATGCTTCTGCGATAAGTGAAAGTGCCTCTGACGATGCTACAGACGAAATAACCAGTATCCTGCGAAAAACCCATCGGTTGCGCACTACTGATGAAAACGATTTTCAGGTACGTACAATGGCAGAACTGATCAGTGCCCTAAGTTCTACCAGTAATCTGCTCACTATCCTGCTAACGGCCATTGCAGGTATCTCCCTGATCATTGGCGGGATCGGGATCATGAACATCATGTATGTATCTGTAACAGAACGTACCCGTGAAATAGGATTACGCATGTCTATCGGTGCCCGCGGCATTGATATCCTCATGCAGTTCCTAATTGAAGCTATTATGATCAGTATCACCGGCGGATTGATAGGCGTGGTGCTGGGCATCACTTCTGCTCAGCTCATTACTTATTTTTTATCATGGCCAACATTGGTATCCGAATCTTCCATTATCTTATCATTCGCAGTCTGCGCATTCACCGGTGTATTTTTCGGTTACTACCCGGCGCAGAAAGCTTCGAGATTAGATCCTATAGAGGCGTTACGATATGAATAGCTATAAAGCCTGCAAGTGAAATTCCAGTCCATCTACTATATCTCCATCTTTGTTGCGTATTATTTGAAAGGGGATAATAGCGGGTGAAGCAGTGAGCCTTAATTTATGCAACTGAGAGGGATCCATACGCGCAGTATAGGTGCCGGGTGCCAGGCCCATATAGTTGAAAAATCCATCAGACTCAGTAAGGATACGCGCAACCTGGATTGAATCATTGTTATAGATCCCCACAAGTATGCGTCCCTGTCCTTCCCGGTTAACATATACCTTTCCGGAAACTTCACCCATTACGGTAACGGGTACTTCTACAAGTTTTAACCGGTTGGCATCAATGGCTACGTTGAAGCTTTTCTTTTTTATTTGCCAGGCTATATTGTCGAAGCTATTTGGATTGAGCTCAATATGATAATTTGTATAAGGCTCAATATCCGTAATGTTTATCAGGGTATCACGATTATTATTTGTAATGCGGCCACTGTTGATAGCAGCTTTAAGTCCGGCCACCCTGGGTTCGTCGGGATCCTTTTGCCCGTTGCAGTTAAGGTCCAGATAGGGTAGTAATACTACACCTCCGGTTCCTACGCTGATGCGGTTATTTGCACCGAGGTATTTTGGTTTGTTATTGTATATCAGGCTTCCCCTGACAGATTGTACAGCAGTGGATATATTGTTGTTACGCCAGCTGGACAATCCTGTTTGAGCAAAAGGTAAATCATAACGGAATCCTATCCCGATATTGGTAATCCGGCTTTTGAAGTTCTGTTCATAAGATATATTCACATAAGCACGATGGAACACATATTTACCCAATTCGCATTTCAGTGCGATGGGTTTGTTATCATTATATCCATATTGCAACTGTGGGTTGAACAGTACTTTTCCGGGAAGCCTGAAGGACAGCGAAAGGTTACTGTATATGTATAAAGATGCCTGCTCTGTAAACATGGCGTAAGTAGTGAGATTGGTACCTACGCCATATATGCCGCCCGAAAGTAACCATTCGGCAGTTGTATATTTAGTATCCGGAAGCAGGATCTGATTCAGTACCAGCCTGGAGAATGCAGAAAAATGCCGGCTGTTGAATGGCCGTGATATAGTAATTCTCCGCTCTTCAAGATAATTGTAATTGATGGCGAGCTGACCTTTTTTATACCGGGTATAATTCAGTTCTACTTCCAGGTTTGAAGGTACGCGATAGGTAATGATAGCCCTGGCCTTTACATTGTAGGTATAATCTCCCGAGAACAGGAGGCTGGGTAGTACTCTTACCGAAGCATTCACAAAAGGCATGTTTTTGCCGGTAGTGACAGATGAAAGATATTCCAGTCCGCCTCCAACAGTTATTTTCCGGGAGGCCCCGTAATTCATTTGTATACGTGAAAACTGACTGTTATGTCCATCTTGCACTATACCAGCACTCGCTGTATATTCAAATTCATGTTTGGGAAGAAAATTAAATGGTATACTGATGTTCTCTTCACGAGACCGCTCTTCACCCCAGGGGCCGTAAAAGCGGAGTTTCACAAGTGAATTGCCATATACCATTGGTACCTGGAAAGTAAAAAAACCTGAGGCATCTGCATTGGTATAATCCACCAATGAATTGTTTACATACAATTCCACTATCCAGCCCGGCTCAGTAAAATTACTTAGTGTGTAAGTCCCGAAAGACCGCCGGCAGGTGGTAGGTGTATTGGTGATCTGCACTCCAACAACCGGGGCATAAAGTGAAGATGTTGATTGTGCAAAAATCTTTCCGGCTATTACCTGCCGTAGTGCCCGGTGATCATTATTGGCATAACGCCAGCGGTAGTATTGCTGTCTTTCATCAAAAGGTTTAATAAGAGAACTGTCATGGCTGAAGGCTTGCTGTTTCTCTGAAGAATAATTGTAGTTAAGAGAAACATTGGTTTCTCCACCGGCAATAATACCGCCCAGCGCCAGGTTTATTCTTGTGTCACTTGTTCCTGAGATTCTTTGTGTAGCGATGATTGACCAATCAGCCATGCCTATATGAAAAAGAGGATAGTTGCGGCCAATAGCCGTATCGGCTTTTGTTTCTCCTTTAAGGCGGCTGATATTAAGACGCATCATTTTCTGCCGCATTTCGCGTATAGCTGGTAACTCGATGTTTGTACTCAGGGTTACAGAAAGATTGCGGAAACTGAATACACATAATAATCCGAATACCTTTTGGAAATAATCCGATTTCAGGAATAGTCCGCCAGGAGTATGAATGAGGGTATTCAATGGTAACACAAACGATTTTCCCTGGTATTGAATTTTATTGTTTGTTTTATCTATAAGAAAAACTGCCTGCTGAGAAATAAAGAAGCCCGATAAAGAATCCAGTCCCGCTGAAAGGGTATTTCTGATCTTTAAAAAATCAAATATATCAGCAACAGGCAGGTAAATGGAATCTTCCCGGATAAGTGCCGGTATTTCTATTCCTCCAATATTCTGCACTATTAGTTGGACTGGTATTTCGTCATATTCGGGATCTTCCCTGGCATAAGCTTTCCCTATACAGTAAAAAAGTAATAACGGGAGCAGAGAGAGTGTGTATCTGGGGTCGACTAACATTTATTCCTGGATGAAAGTGATTGAAAACGTTCCATTGTAAGCACCTGCCGGATTAGCCAATGGGCTGCCTACGGTTAGTGTACCTCCAATTCTTACCTGTGTTCGTGCAGGTGGTGTTACTGTTGTAATAAAGGGAGTGCCTGTACTGGCAGCTCCAATATGCAATGTCATAGAACCGCCGTTACTACCTGTTAGCAGAACATCGGATCCATTCATTATAGAAATGAGGGTACCGGGATTGGCTTCTACTTCAAAAATAGCGGGAGAAAACGAAAAGCCCAGGTTAGCCTGCACCACATCGCCTGTAACCGCGCGGGATCCATCCGGATAAATGATTACTGTACCTCCCGAAATGCCCTGGAAAAACGCACCGAATATGAGTCCCTGTAATGGGTTCACATAAACGGATATGGGATTGGGTGGAGGCTGTTGTGCTCTGATCTTCAATTGCGTTGAAAACAATAGTATAAATACGTATATAAGTTTATGTGAACAATGATCATTCATTTCCTATAAATATTTTTTTGGAGCGCAGCCCCTTCTGCGAACGAAAACTTACAATGTAGATTCCACTGCTGAATGTGGGGCCAAGGTCATGATAACCGTTACCACTTATTTCCTGCCGCAATACTATCTGTCCAATTATATTGCTGAGTGTGATAGAGCCCTTTTCTCCAGGTGCCAGATCCTTGTATACATATATTTTTCCACCTGCATTATATGCAATAAACGTAGCGTTAATAGCTTGCTGATTCACCAGCTCTTTCTCACTAAATATTAGCGAGAATCGCTGTTCATATTTCCCCGCTTCCAATAGCAGACGATAACGTGGATTACGTTGCAGATCCTGGATAATACCTGTTTTAGCATCGCGCAGGTAAATGTGCAGGCCGTATGGAATTTGTTCCATGTCCTGTACTGCAAAAGTTACCCATCCTGTTTTAGAGGATACCAGTCCTAACGGAATGCTGGTGCTATCATGCATATAAGGGAGGGCGCAGATGGATAACCTGGCCGTATCTTGCGACAGTACATAGAGATTGGGTATCAGCGGATCTGTATTCATCAGCTTCAATGCATCTATGGCCTGGTTAAAAACAGGAGTAGCCGTATCATCAAAATAAATAACGATTGCATCTGTTGGTAAACCATCATCTGCAAAAGAAGTATTCAGCCGAAGAAGTGGCATTGCTGGTTTCCTGTGAAAACCATCTGTAAGATTATTGACTCTTGCCGGATTATTTACTGAAAATGTAGCAGTCACCGGATACGTTCCGTTAGTCACATGTACAAAAAATCCCTGCATAGCAGGAATGATATTGTTGGCAATACCATCGCTGGAAACACCATTGATATACGAGCTGTAACTACCGGTATATTGGTTGGTAGTGCCAGCGTTGAAGTAATACACAGCATTGTCAATGTTTGTACGTGTCCATCCACTGGAAGCATCCCAGTCAACAGGTGAAGGGTATGGATTTCCAGCCAGGTTAAAGCCGAGAGTATAAGGTTGATTATGATTGTATAAAGTGGGGGAGGTCACTGTATGATTGTTGACCGCGCCGGTTATATCTACTGTTTTAGGAGATGCCGAAGTGCCAAAATTTGCTGCATATCCCAACATAGGAGTAAGTAATCCTGTAGTGGTTGTATAATTCGTCCATCCGGTATAGTTATGATCTTCCAGATAAGTATAGAAGGTGGGAAAGGCCGCTGCAAGATCCAGGTCATCGGAGAATTGGTTGACAGTCGCTGCCTGAAAAGGGGAACTGAAATATTTGTAACCAAAACCAGAAGCAAGGTACCGTTGCATGGTCACGTTTCCCACCACTTCGCCTGCGCCGCTGCCATCAATCAATGCTGTTTGTGTAGAAGTTGAAAGCAGTGTTAGAAATCCACCTGTAGTTAGTTGTCCGGTGGTTACTTTTAATATTCCTGATAGTTGCAGTGTACCACTTAATGTCACACCTGCTGCATTGTTTATGGTAAGGTTTTTAATCGTGTTTCCGGTAAAAGTATTAGCAGATATCACCTGGGCAGTGCTACCATTTAATTCGATGCTACCGTCGTTTGCTGTAAAAGTTCCGCTGTTGGTAATACTGCCAGATATTTTTAATGCAGTGCTGGTTAATACTATAGAAGCGCCAGACTGAATTGTGATATTTTTTAAATTGGCAGCCGCACCCGCAACAGTCATAACTCCTGTACCACCAAAAATGGCAGTACCGGTATTTGAAAAACTTGTTCCTGCGAGTGTAATAGTTTGTGTAGTAGTGGGGGGGAAATTTATTGTACCGCTACCCGTTACAGTACCATTGTTTGTGAAGCCACCCTTGATAATATGTGTAAAAGTTGCCCCGGCAAAAGTAGTGGAAACGCCTATATTCATGTTTCCATTTACAGTAATATTGGCCGCTGCTGTAAAACTAACTGATGTGCCTGTGGCGATTGTACTGGTCAGGTTTCCAGCAATAGTAAGCGCAGTAGCTGGCATTGTTTTAACCGCAGCTCCGCTTGAAGAGGACAGCGTTAAATTACCATAGGACTGTGCGGAAACTGTTTGATTGGTCCCTCCATATTCAACGGTGCCGGTTACACCAAGCGTCCGCGTATTATAATTTAACGGAAAGGGATTGGTGCCACCGATTTCTAGCGTTGCCCCATTGGAAACGGTAAGTGTACCTCCCGTTACAGTAGTACCTCTATTGGCTGTAAATGTTGCAAGGTCCAGTGTCCCTGCACTCACGGTAATGTTTCCTGTAGTAGCGCTGGTGGCATTCAAAGCAGTTAAATTTCCTGCCGGAGTTTTTACTCCTGCACCGCTTATTTTAAGTGTTGAATAAGTAAGATTTTCTTTAACAGTTTGATTTATCAGTGTAGCGCTGTAATCTACGGTACATCCTGCTGTGAGTGTAATGGTACCAGTTAGTCCGTAATTTGCTGCGAAGGTAGCAGCATTTACTTTCAATACGCTGGCTGCGCCCAGGGCCAGTGTACCGGCACCTGATACCAGGTATGGCGTGGCATTTTCTGCAGGAATGAATGTTCCATTCATAGCAAATGCAACGGTTACGGATGTATTTATATTCAGGGTTACAGTGCTTGTTGCATTGACAGTCAATCTTCTGAAGGGAGTTGCGACTGTTCCACCAATTGTTTGACTGGTACCGGCAAAAACTACGGTGGCACCGGTGTTTGTGGTAGTAAAGGTTCCAGCATTACTCCAGTTGCCATTTAGTGTAAGAGTAGTGTTCCCCTGACTAATAGTACCACCAGTACCAATGGTGAGGTTGCCTGCAACCGTAAGGGTACTGCTTTGTGTGAGAACTGGTGCTCCTGTGGCGCCGATAGTGAGCGATTTACAGTTGGCAGCAACATTTACAGTAGGTTTGAAAGTTCCTGTAAAATTTGCATCACCGATAATAGCATCAATGGCAGCAGTGGGCACGCCTGCTGTCCAGTTACCCGCAGTACCCCAAGCTGTACTTGTTGTTCCTTTCCAGCTTGTTTGTCCCATAGAAGTTAGCGATGCGGAAAGAAGCAGTAATAACGCCCATTGTGCTTTCATGTTAATAAACTTCAGGAAAGTGGGTATATTAATGTAATAGCATTTCTGCCTGTGCTAGTGGTGAACCTGGTTTGGTTTTCGCATTTGCCTGTTCTGCATATATTACTCTTAATTTGCCGGAATGATAATCGATGCCCGGTACTTTATTGAGATCTATGTGGAATTGACGTTTCAGGGCAGGTGTATAAACAGCCACACCTCTTACAAATCCTACTTGAGTTACCTTCCCTTGCGGTGAAATATATTCTGTTGTAATATCACCGTATACAGACATATTTCCTTCGCGGTTAAAAATTATATTGATCCTTGGGGTAGTATCATTTACCATTGAAAGTGAGAGATCTGAAAGACTTACTTTGGTAGTGGATTCTCCCACCCGGATAATCACCGGTATAGTAAGACCAAAAACAGGTATCAGTGTTACAGATATTGCTACTGAATCTTTACCATGATTTTCTTCTCCCAATGGTTTTTCATTTGGAACTGCTCTAAAGTATATGTGGGAACGGTATTCACCTGGCGCCAGTTGACTGGTTTTTACCAGTTGAATTTTTACCAGTTGTGCTTCGTTAGGCGCAAGGATCACACTACGTGGAAAGACGCGGAGGTAGTTACTGGCAAAGGTTTGTCCGGAATCCGGTGCTGTGATCTGCTCAAATGTACCGTTCTCATTCATCCTGATCTCCATGATGGAAACAACGTATTTTGCTGTATCCTTGCCTGTATTAGCAAGGTTTAGTTCCTCCGTTTTTTTTTGCCCATCAAATACAACTCTCCTGGGTGTAACGAGGAGGTTGCCTTGTGCCGTTGCTGTAACGGAACAAAAGATCATGCAATACACAGCGTATATGCCTACGGATATTTTCCGTAGCAATGCCAATTTCATAATGGTAGTTTTAGAAGGAGGCTTCTTTTATTAATTATAATTAATTGTTACATTAAAAGGTGTAGCAGAAGTATACGTTCCTGCTGCTTGTCCAGCCGCAACATTCAGTGTGGCGCCCACTTTGAGCGTTTGTGTTCCGCTGCTCAGCGTTCCTGTTCCGGAAGGCGTGCTGGTAAATGTATTTACTGTCATATTATTACCGGCATTGGTAATTGTAACAGAAGAGGGAAGTGTAATAGTATAAGTGTAGGAACCTTCTCCGCTAACGGTAAAGATGGCCGCAGAAATAGTTCCTGTAGTTGCAGGAAGCGTTACACCACCTGTTTTTGTACGGGAGTTGTCTGGCGCCAGCACCACGGTTCCTGCTGTGGTGGATTGTACGGCAACGTTACCAAAATTCATGTCAGCAGTTTTTGTAATGCTGATGGGAGTTACGATGGTAGCTGATGCATCGGCAGAAGCTGTAACCTGTGCGAATACGCTGGTGGCACAGCATAGCATGGCAATAGTGCCCGCTGTAAATGTGGACAAATTTTTCATTGAGGTTGGTTTTAATAAATAAATTTATGAGGGAGTTTCAGGGGGATAGATAACAAAAAAAGCGTTTTTTTAGAGGTTATGGGATTGCATATTACACCTTTTCTTCAGTTTACCAAATTTTTAATTTGATAACAGTAGTTAATTTTTTGTGAACGCATGCAATAATAAGAGATTCCGGTTAACGATTTTATAAGGCTTTATAGTGTTTCGGAATAGAATATCTGTTGGGTTCAGGAGAAGAGATGTCAATGATGAGCGATCATTCATTTCTTATAAATATTTTTTTAGAGCGCAAACCTTTCTGTGAACGTAAACTTATAATGTAGACCCCACTGCTGAATACCGGTCCCAGTTCATGATAGCCTCTGCCGCTTATATCCTGCTGGAATAGTATCTGACCTGGTATATTATTGATAATAATGCTTCCCTTTTCACCCGGGGCAAGGTCCAGGTATACATATACTTTTCCACCCGTACAGTATGCGTTGAATGTTATGTTATTTTCAGGTTGAGGTAACAGTTCTTTCATACTGAATACCAGCGAAAACCGCTGCTCATATTTACCAGCCTGCAGCAGCAGACGATAACGTGGATTACGTTGCAGATTCTGGATAATACCTGTTTCGGCATCGCGCAGGTAAATATACAAGCCGTAAGGTATCCGTTCCATATCCTGCACATTAAACGTTATCCATCCTGCTCTTTCTGATTTAAGTCCAAGGGGTATTACATTGGTACTATCATTCACATAAGGAAGGGCATGGATAGAAAGCCGGGTAGTATCTCCTGATAATGAGTAAAGATTGGGTACCTCGGGATCTGTATTCATCAGCTTAAGAGCATCCATAGTGGGGTCTGATGTGGAGGTAGCAGTATGATCAAAATAAATAACGGTTGCATCAGTGGGCATTCCTTCATCTGCAAAAGAAGTATTTATCCGGAGCAGAGGAACTGTTGCCGGAGCATCTTTGTGAAAATTGGGTGTAAGATTATTGACCCTTGTATTGTTATTGACTGAAAAAGCAGCTGTTACCGGGTATGTACCGTTAGATACATGTACAAAGAATCCCTGCATGGCAGGTATGATATTATTGGCGATGCCATCGCTGGAAACGCCATTTATATAAGTACTGTATGTTCCGGTATATTGGTTGGTAGTACCAGCGTTGAAGTAATAGATTGCATTGTCAATGTTGGTTCTTGTCCATCCGCTGGCAGCATCCCAATCTATTGGAGAAGGGTATGGATTACCTGCAAGATTAAAGCCTAACGTGTATGGCTGGTTGTGATTATAGATGGTAGGAGAAGTTATTGTGCCATTATTGACCACGCCTGTTATGTCCACTGTTTTTGGAGTTGCCGAAGCCCCGAATTGGGCTGAATATCCCTGCATGGGTGTGAGTACCCCGGTCGCAGCAGTATCAATTGTCCAGCCGGAGGATGCCTGGTTTTCGACGTATTTGTAGAAAGAAGGAAAAGAGTCCGTTAGATTCAGGTCATTCGCAAATTCGTTGACAGTAGCTGCCAGGAAAGGAGAGCTGATATATTTGTATCCAAAACCTGAAGCAAGGTAACGTTGCATTTTTACATTCCCTGTTATGGAACCTGCTCCGCTGCCATCAATGAGGGCTGTTTGTGTTGCTGTTGAAAGCAGTGTAAGATAGCCACCTGTAGTGAATTGTCCGGTGCTTGCTTTTAATATTCCTGAGAGTTGCAGTGTACTACTTAATGTTACACCTGCTGCATTGTTTGTAGTAAGATTTAGAATCGCGTTTCCTGCAAATACGCTGGCAGGTATTGTCTGGGTGGTGCTGCTATTTAATTCAATGCTACCGTTGCTTGTTGTAAATGTTCCACTGTTGCTGATACTACCGGATATTTGTAATATAGCACCAGTTACTGTTACGGAAGCGCCTGATTGAATCGTGATATTATTTGTTGTGGCAGTACCAGAGCTGATAACCGGGTAATTGGAGAGACTGGAAGGAATGGTCACATTTGATGTATTTACAGGAAGAGCAGTTGGTGACCAGTTACCGGTAAGAGACCAGTTAGTGTTTGTAGCACCCGTCCAGGTGGCCGTGGTTACAAGTTCTCCTATAGCAAGATCTCCGATACTGCTCATTCCTGTTGCCTGGATGGATGTAGACAATGGGGATGCAACTGTGGGCTGCGACCAGGAGCTGCCATTGTAATTACCTATTTTGAAATTCACAGTGGTTGACCCTGCATCTACATCTGCAGCCACCCAGTTAACGGTTACCGAAGCGGTGGTAAAAACAGTAGCGCTGTTGGAGAAGGACCAATAACGGTTTACGCTCTTGTTAGTATTAATACTGAATGTTGCAATATTGGGATGATCAGGTGTGCCCACTACGGCACTAAGATTGCCTGTTGTTGTAACACTGGCAAAAAGTACAGTTGTCGGCGTGTAACTGGTATTATCTCCCACCTCAAATACTCTGCTCACATTTGAGCCGGTAGCGACGTTCTTTTGTAATTTTCCATAAACCCACCCGGTAGATTGTGAAGCACCAGATATACTACCGGTAGAAGGGAGTATCACGCTGTAACTACTACCGGTTTGTATTTTTCCGGCTATAAAAGTTAATACTCCATTTACAGTAGCATTTGCAGATAATGTGACAGGGTTTGTGGTTTTATTTATAGTAAGATTATTAAATGTCCCAGTTGAAAAGATACTCTCTGTGGCAATGCCGTAAAAAACGATTGTATTGCCTGTGTTAGTAAATGTGCCGCTTGTCATATTCCAGTTGCCTTCCAGGGTATCTGCAAAACTTCCGGATACAAAAGTGCCTATGGCAAGTGAAAAATTATTTAAGATATACAAGGACGCAGATGCACTTTTGGTGCCCGTTGTTGAAATGGTAAGGTTACCATATCTGGTTGCAGCAGATATTGATTGTGTACTGCCATTATATTCAATAGTACTTAAAGTGTCCAATGCATAAGTACCGAAGGTTGGTAATGTGTTAGTACCTCCTATCTTTAAAAATGAATTGTCTTCAATAGTAAGGGCTCCACCACCCGCATCCTGGGCGATACTGAAGGTGGAAGCATCGAGTGTCCCACTTATAATATGAAGATCTGTAACAGCGCTTACACCTTTTGCCAGTGTTGTGGTAGAACCGGTACTTTTATTGATGGCAAATTGTGCCAATGCAAAAGGAGAGGCTGTACCATCTATAACAGAAGCAGTTGCACCAGTCATAATCAAAGCGCCGATGGATACATCAATAGAATTATTATTAGTGAAATTGTGTGACACGTTGAAATCACTGTTAGCGGTAATGGCACCAGTAACGGTGAAATCATAAAATGTTGTATTGGGGCTTCCCGTAAGCTGGCCGGTGGCGGAACTCATGGTAAAAGTGGATGTTCCTCCATTTAAAGTACCATTACTTTCCATATCCCCGGTAATGGCATAAGTATAACTAGCTGCGTTAAAAACAGCATTGTTCATTATTGAAAAAATTCCGCTCACACTCCAGTTAGCAGCAGGTGTAACACCGGTAGTATTAGAAATTGTTACATTATTTAAACTGGTAGGCGTACCCGTAACTGCTATTGCGCCGGCCCCTCCGAAAATAACAGTACCGGTACTTGAAAAGCCTGTACCCACGAGTGTAATAGTTTGCGCGGCCGCGGGGAGGAATCTCATTATTCCGCTACTTGTAACTGTGCCGTTATTCGTGAAACTTCCCAGGATAGTGTGGGTGGAAAATCCTCCATTAAAGCTGGCTCCATTACCTATATTAAAAGCAATAGCCACTGTCCATCCAACACTGGCAGTAACACCTGCTGTATTGTTGATATTCAGTGTAGCATATATTGGAGAGCTGGTTGAATTTAGTACTGGAGAAACGTTACCGTTGAAATTGATAACACCGCTTGAATTGGAGGTGACGGCATTTAAGAACCGGATAGTTTGTACACTTGTACCTGTAAATGTAGTTATACCATTGCTTATTAATGAGCCGCTGTTGATAAGATCGCCACTTATAGTAGCCAAACCGGAACCTCCATCAAAAGAGCCCCCGGAAGTAACATTTAATGAGGCATTATAAACAATATTACTTCCACTTACAGCATAACTGCCATAGACGGTTAGCCTGTTAAATGTAGTATTTCCTGTAATAGTTTTAGTGCTTCCGTTTAGAATGACCGTGCTTGTTGCGTAAACAAAAGTCCCGTTGTTTAACCAGTTACCTCCCAGGTTGACGGTATTGCTACTTGCATCAAAGGTGGATCCGCTGTTAATGGTCAGATCCCCGTTAACAATAAGTGGGCCTGCTAATGTTTTGGTACCGCTGTTACTGAAAATTGCATTGCCTAGTTCTACAGGTGGAATTGTTTGAGCAACAGTTCCATTAAAGTTTACAGTACTGGAACTGCTGATGTTATAGGTCTCAAAATTGAATGGCAGGTTATTGGCACCACTTACTAACAACATTGCTCCACTGGCAGATGTAAACGTACCACCATGAGAACTTCTGTTACAGGTAAATGTTGTTATATTAAACGTACCTGCGGAGTTTAATAAATTGCCATTGATGTTAATATTACCTGTGAGCGTGGCAGTACTGCCAGATTTGTTAATTGTTAGATTATTGAAAGTAGTGGCAGAAATGGTTTGTGTACCGCTTCCATTTAATATGATGGTGCCACTTAACGACAGGAAGGTGCCGCTGTTATTCCAGTTACCACCAACGGTGGTAATAATACCATCGCCATTTATTATAGCACCTGAAGCAATTGTTACATCGCCGGTGATGGAAGTGGCAGCATTGATGTCCAGTTCTCCCGCTGAAACAGACAGATTGCCACCAATGGCAGCGGAGGAGTTGATAGAAGCAATACCAGTGGTTTTATTGATAGTAAGGTGATTATAACTCAATCCGGCTATTGTTTGTTCAATACTGCCGTTATATGTTACAGTGCTGCTGGCAGGAGTAAAGGTACCACTGGTATAAATAAAGTTATTCCCGATATTAAGAGCGCAGGCACCTGTAAAAGTGATATTGGCTCCGCCGGATTCTGTCAATGAACCTGCAATTGTTGTCGTGCCTGTTCCCATATTTAGATTGATGATATGGCCACTGGTTCCATCACTCAGTACCAGATCTCCGTTAACAGTTATTGTCTGGTTATTGGCGTTAATTGTATGGGTGCTGTTGGCAGACCATGTGCCACTGATGTTTCCCTGTGTAGTTAATGAGCCGCCAGTAATTAGTGTAAGAGTAACTGCCTGTGCACTTCCCAGCAGGATGCTTTTTGCAACAGCGCTACCGTTGATAGTGGGCTGATTGGTAAAAGCGGATGTTCCGATTTCCACAATATCGGTTGATGCTGGTGGGGTGGAGGGGCTACCCTGCACACTTGTCCAGTTAGCAGCTGTAAACCAGTCGCTGCTTACGGAGCCGTTCCATCTTACCAAACTTGTATTGTCAGAGATGGTCCAGCGATTACTAACATCCGCCAATCCGCTCAGCTCTACATAATTTGAGATGGTACTATTAGTTGTTTTACCTGCTGTTCCCCAGCTTGAACCGTTATAGTGCCATAGCTGCATAGAAGATTCATTATTTCCATTGAGTTCTGCATTTTCGTAGTGTAGCCTGAGTGTAGCAAGGGATGTCACGGTACCGGTTAAACTAATATTATAAGCACGGTTAATGGAACCTCCAAAAGGAAAATCATTGATCCCTCCTTTGGTTGCCGTAACAGTTACCGCTGTAAGAAGTGTGTTTGTTCCTGCGAAAGTGATAGTATTATCTGGTCCTTCAAATGCGTAAGGCGTTCCTGAAGCAAAAGAATGCGTATGTTGTATCGTACCAGATATGAAACCATTGCCGCTCCGGTTCCCCAATATATTAATCGTATTGCTGCCTGTATTCATTCCACCGGTTGTCATATTAAGTGTAGTGACAATTATATTGCTTAGATTATTTACCTGGTTGGTGTTAGCAGATTTATTAATAGTGAGGGTATTGAAAGTGGTTGCACCACTGATGGTTGCATCACCAGTTCCTGTGAATGTGACGGTGCTGGTGGCTGCTGTAAAGGTGCCATCCATAATCCAGTTTCCCTTAATAGTAAGTGTGAATGAAGACGCATTGAAAGCAGTGATAGCATCAACTGTAAAATCGCCATTGACTGTAATATCGCCACCGGCAGTTTGGATGTTTCCGTCCGATATAATAAGGTTACCATAACTACTGCCAACAATGATTTGTGTTCCGGTGCCATTGTAATTTACAGTATTGGGGGTAGTGGAGGTCACATTCAGGGTACCACTGGTTATTGTGTAAGCACCTGCAATTCCTAATATGGCATTAGTTGATAATTGCAGAGAAGTACCATTGAGTGTAACATTAAACAGGTTGGCCGTACCATTTAAAGTGCTGGTACCAGTAAAAGTGGCCGTGCCTGCAGATGCCGTTAAGCTGCCGCTCACATTCAGTGAAGTATTTACTGAGAAGTTAACAGAAGTTGTAATCGTACCGGTAACCGATAATGCATTAAATGAGATAGTACCGGCACCTGAAAAACTCTTTGCAGTGCCTCTCATTGTAAAGTCATTGCTACTGCCTGTAAAGCTGCCGCTTACAGATAAATTTCCCGTTAAAGCGATGTCGTTGCCAGTAGTTACAGTACCGGAAATAGTAAGGTTATCAAACACAAAGCCGGTGCCTGTTATTGTTTTTGTTGTGCCAGACATGGTGAATGTACCGCCTGCGGCATGAGTAAATGATCCTGGCCCTGTGCTGGACAAGTTCCCGGTCACGGTAATATTGCTTGTAGCAGCTCCTGAAATATTGGATGCGCCAATGGAAAGATTATTGAAATTATGTGAGCCTGTGCCACTGATGGAGGAACCAGGACCGATTATATTTATGGTACTTGTACTACCGGTGAACGTGCCATTATTTACCCAGTTACCTCCAATACTGTGCGTAAAACTGGCTCCATTAAAAGTAGTAGAGGTTCCAATATTCACGTTTCCACTCACTGTAATGTTGGAAGCTGCAGTGAAACTAACCGATGTGCCTGTACTGATAGTACTTGTGAGGTTTCCCACAACTGTAAAATCACTGCCCGGCATTGTTTTGACAGCAGCTCCGGTAGAGGAGGAAAGAGTCAGGTTCCCATATGTCTGTGCAGAAACTGTTTGGGTGGTACCTCCATATTCTACAGTGCTGGTTAAACTAAGAGAACGGGTATTATAATTTAAAGGGAAAGGATTGGTTCCTCCAATTTTTAATGTTGCTCCATTGGAAACAGTCAGTGTTCCTCCAGTAACAGTATTACTTCTACTGGCTGTAAATGTTGAGAGGTCCAGCGTACCCGCAGTTACAGTAATGTTTCCTGTAGTAGCACCAGTGGAATTTAAAGCACTTAAACTCGCTGCCGGTGTTTTCACTCCTGCACCGCTTATTTTAAGTGTTGAATAGATAAACGTTTCTTTAATTGTTTGATTTATCAGCGTAGCGCTATAATCTACGGTACATCCCGCTGTAAGTGTAATTGCCCCTGCCAGTCCGTAATTTGCAGCAAAAGTAGCTGCATTTACTTTCAGTGTTCCGGTAGCGCCTACACCAAGCGTTCCTGCGCCTGACACCAGGAAAGGAGTTGCATTTTCTGTGGGAATAAATGTTCCGTTCACTGCAAATGTTCCGGCAATTGATGTATTTATATTTAGTGTTACAGTACTTCCTGCATTAATAGTCAGTTTTCTGAAAGCAGTGGCATTTGTTCCGCCAATTGTCTGAGTCGTACCGCCGAATGTTACCTTGGCATTAGCGTTTGTGGTAGAGTAGGTGCCGGTATTACTCCAGTTTCCTTTTATTGTAAGAGTAGTATTACCTTGAGTAAAGCTACCGCCAGAGCCGATGGTCAGATTACCAGCAACTGTAAGTCCTTTGTTTTGCGTGAGAACAGGGGTTCCCGTACCGGCGCCAATGGTCAGTGATTTACAGGTCGAAGCAGTACTAATAGTAGGTTGGAAGGATCCTGTAAAATTTGCATCACCTATAGTAGCATCAATGGAAGAAGTGGGCACACCCGCAGTCCAGTTGCTGGAGGTTTTCCATGCAGTACTTGTTGTACCTTTCCAGCTTGTTTGCCCCATGGAAATGATCGGTAAGATCAGGAACAAGAGAGAAATTAATATATTTTTCTCAATGCTCATGTTAATAAAATCAGTCTGTTAACGTAATACAATCTCTGCCGCATTTTCTTTTGATTGCAACCATATACCTATTGATGTTAGCGCCATAAATGCGATATTGATTTTAAGCTGCCCCATCCAGGTCATAAGGCGAAATATACCGCCACAGGCACAGGGAATTTCATGTGAGGTTGAGGTTAGCATCAGAATAATATATACAGAGAATACTAACAACAAAAGAAAGGATGAATAGAGGCCCCACAACCGGGTTCCTGGCCATAATAAAATTGCTGCTATAATAAATTCTACAACAGGTAGTAGCCAGGCAATAGTACCTGCATAAGATTTGATGAAAGGAAATTTACTTAAATCTGATCTGAAAATGTGGAGATCAAATAGTTTCGTCAATCCTCCATATACAAACAGGATGACCAGTAAATATGAAATGAGAATCGGTGCGTTTTTTTTAAACATACAATGAAATATTATTGATTGGGTTGTAATGTAAATCCAAGTCCATCTATTACATCTCCCTCTCTGTTATCTGATATTTGAAAAGGAATTGCGAAGGGGCTAGCCGTCATCTTCAGTTTTTGCAACTGCTCCTTATCCACCTCTGCTGTATATTTACCGGGAGTTAACCCGATATAACTGAAGAACCCGTCAAATTCAGTAAGGATGCACGCTGCAAGCGAGGAATCTGCGCTGTAAATACATACTTTGATGCGCCCTATTCCTTTCAGTTCATCGTTATCCTTCAGATATACATTTCCTGATACTTCACCCATAATAGATACCGGGACCTCTATCAGTTTTAACTGATTGGGTTCAATCATTACGCTGATTACGGGCTTTTTTACTTGCCAGGAAATATTTTCAAAACTGTTGCGCTCCAGTTCTATAAAAGTGTTTACATAAGGTTCCATATCTGTTATACGGACGGTAGTATCCCGCCTGTTATGGAAAATGCGGCCGCCATGACTTTTCACTTTAAGCCCGTAGACATTAGGTTCTCCCGGATCCCGCCGGCCACTGTTATTCAGATCAAGAAAGGGAAGGAATACAACTCCACCGGTACCAAGACTACTACGGTTGGATGTACCATTGTAACCGGTGGGCCCATTATGCATCAGGCTTCCCCTGGCAGATTGTACCAGGGTAGTTGAATTACGGCCGTGCATTGCAGAAAAACCTACCTGCGAAAATGAAAAGTCGTAGCGTAATCCTATCCCTATATTGCTGCCTCCGCCTTTAAAATTTTTTTCATAAGAGATACTCACATATCCATTATGAAACAGGTATTTCGCCATCTCACATCTTAGAGTCATCAACCGGTTTGTATTATATTCATATTGTGCCTGAGGGGTAACCGTCAGTTGCCCAGGCAGCCGGAAGGAGAGAGCGAGATTGCTATATACATAAGGTTTTTCCCTTGGCTGAAATACTGCATAAGTGGTAAGGTTCGTGCCTACTTTGAAAAGGGCTCCAGATAACAGCCATTCGGCGGTGGTATATTTTGTATCAGGTAAAATTATCTGATCCAGTGTAACCCGGGTAAATAGTGAAAATTTCTTGCTGATAAATGGCCGTGATATTATTATTTTACGCTGTTCCCTATAATTGTAAATGATAGCTTTCTGATCTTTCGTAAAGTGTGTATAATTCAGTTCAATCTGCAGGTTGGAAGGTAAACGGTAACTTAATATTCCTTTTGCCCTTACTCCATGTGTATACTCCCCTGAAAATAACATATTGGAGCCTATACGCAACGAGGCATTCATAAAGGGCATAGTTTTACCGGTAGTTACGGAAGAAAGGTATTCAATACCTCCGCCCACTGTTATATGGCGGGTAATACCGTAATTCATTTGCAGGCGTGAGAACTTGCTATGAGCAGTATCCTCTACAATGCCCGCACTTGCTGTATATTCAAATTCATGTAAAGGAAGAAAATTAAATGGGATACTGACATTCTCTTCATTAATACGCTCTTCCCCCCAGGGACCATAAAAACGGAGTTTCAATACTGAATTACCATATACTAACGGCACCTGGAATGTGAAAAATCCGGAAGCATCAGCAGTAGTATAATCCACGAGGGCATCATTTACATATAGTTCCACTGTCCAGTTAGGGCCGGTAAAATTACTTAACGTATAAGAACCGAACGACCGCCGGTAGGCAGTAGATGTGTTAGTGATCTGCATACCTACTACCGGATTAAAAATGGAGGAAACAGATTGCGTAAAGATTTTCCCGGCTATTACCTGTCGTAAAGCGCGATGATCATTGTTGACAAAACGCCACCGGTAATATTGCTGCCGCTTGTCAAAAGGCTTAATTGTATTGCTATCATGAGTGGAAGATGTTTTCTGAGCGTAATTATTATAGTTGAGAGATACAGTTGCTTCTCCACCAGCAACAGTTGCTCCGAGTCCTAAACTAAGCCAGGTATTGTTTACACCCGGTAGTCTCTGGGTAGCCACTACAGACCAGTCGGCCACTCCAAACTGGAATAAGGAATAATGTCGGGGGATAATGGTATCTGCTTTTATGTGTCCTTTAAGCTTGTTAATATTCCGTCGCATCATATCCAGTTTCATTTCACGAATTGCCGGTAGTTCCTGTTTTGTACTCAATACCATAGACAGGCTGCGGAAATTAAATTTACAGTCAAGCCCAAACACCTTGTTGAAATAATTCATTTTCAGATAAAGGCCTGTTTCTGTAAGTACAAAATCACTTTTATGCAGAATAAAAACTTTGCCCTGATATTGAATACGTTTATTGACTTTGTCAATCAGGAAAACTGCTCCCTCATTGATAAAAGATCCTGATACAGAATCCATCCCGGAGGAAAGCTTATGCCGGATCTTTAAAAAATCAAATACATCGGCAATAGAGAGGAAGACTGAATCACTATTGATTACGGCTGAAACCTCCTGGCCACCTATGCCTTGTACTATCAGAAAAACGGAAGTTTCATAATATGGAGGGTCTTCTTCATTCGCGTAAACGTTGTAAAAAAAACAGCACAGCAATAGCATTATACATCCTGCCGTGCGTACAACAAAATTGTTGCAGCAGCGAAAGGTATTTGTATATGTGCTATTGCATAACATCATAATTTTATTATTCCTGGATAAAAGTAACTGAGAACATTCCACTGTATGAACCCGCAGGATTAGCAAGCATATTCCCTACTGTAAGTGTGCCTCCGATTCTCACCTGCGTTCGTGCCGGTGAGGTAGCTGTAGCCACAAACGGAGTTCCTGTACTGGCAGTGCCGATATGCAATGAGAGAGTTCCTCCACCGCTGCCTGAGAGATTAACATCTGGCCCGTTCATGATAGCAATGAGGGTACCAGGATTTGCATCTATCTCAAAAATAGCGGAGGAGAAGGGAAACCCCAGATTCGCCTGCACTACACTCCCTGTTACTGAACGGGAACCATCCGGATAAATGATTACTGAACCGCCGGAAGGACCATGAAAAAACGCACCAAATATGAGCCCCTGTGCGGGGTTCACGTAAATGGCTATAGGACGTGGCGGCGGTTCCTGTGAGTATGCAGTGAAATGCATGAGCAGCAGTAGTGCCATTACACATATCAGTGTGTAACCTTTATTCTTGCCGGATGGTATAATATTAATCTTAATCATTTGCTGATAACCACCTTTTTTGAAAATGTATGTTGTTTGGTATAAAAACTTACGATGTAAAGTCCACTGCTGAATTGTGAACCGAGTTCATGATATCCATTGCCATAAAGATCTTTTTGTAGTACTGTTTGCCCCAGCAGATTGGTTATAGAAATGGAACACTTTGCATCAGGTATATTTTTCAGGTATACATACAGTTTACCGTTTATGCTATAAACTGTAGTGCCGGTTTCTGATGATGAGCCATTATCTTTTTTGTGGAACACAATAGAAAACCTGTTCTCATATGTGCCCTCCTCCAGGAACAAACGATATTGCGGATCACTCTGAAGGTCCTGTGTTTTCCCTGTTTTGGCATCATATAAATAAATATGCTGGCCATAAGGGATCCGTTCCATATCCTGCGTATTAAAAATGATCGATCCTGCATGTTTTATTTGCAGCCCAAGTGGGATTGTACTGGTACTATCGTATGTGGCAGGCCATGAGATGATAGAGAGCCTGGCAGCATCAGTAGAAAGTGCATACAGATTAGGTACCTGTGAATCTGTATTCATGATCTTAAGAGCATCTTTTTCCCTATCAAAAGAGGATATAGCTTCATCTGCAAAGTAGATTACTACTGCGTCTGAAATGCCCCCATCAAATGCAGCAGTTAAACGTAATAAAGGGACGCTTAATGGCGGGGCACGATAAAAATTGGGCACCAGGTTATTAATGCGTGCATTATTATTAACGGAAAAGGTTGCTGTAACCGGGTAAGTACCATTAGATACATGTATAAAAAATCCCTGCATAGCAGCTATAATGTTATTGGCGGTTCCGTTGCTGGAAACGCCATTAATATAAGAGCTGTAAGTACCTGTATATTGGTTGGTAGTACCCGCATTAAAGTAATAGACTGCATTGTCAATATTTGTACGGGTCCAGCCACCAGCCAGATCCCAGTCAACCGGCGACGGGTAAGGATTACCCACGAGATTGAAACCAAGAGTATAAGGTCGGTTGTGGTTATATAGCGTAGCAGAAAGTGTATGGTTATTGACCACACCTGTTATATCTGCTGTTGTAGAGGCGGAGGACGAACCGAAATTGGCATTATATCCCTGCGTAGGTGTGAGCAGGTTAGAAGTGATAGTATCGATTACCCAGCCGGAAGAAACCAGGTTTTCATCATAACGGTAAAAAGGAGGAAATGTGTCTGCGAAATTGATGTCATCAGAAAACTCATTTACGGTTGCTGCCAGGAAAGGAGAACTGAAATATTTATAACCAAAACCGGAAGCCAGGTAACGTTGTATGGCAACATTGCCGAGTACTTCGCCGGTACCGGTGCCATCGATTAAAGCGGTTTGTGAAGCTGTGGATAGCAGGGTAAGGTTTCCACCGGCATTGAGGGTATCATTGCTTAAAAGAATGGCTTTCAGAGTATGACCGGCAGTGATGATAGTGGTATTACTAGTGCTGGCTACTGTAATATTATTGAATGTGGTAGAGGATGTTCCGCCCAGTGTTTGAACAGTACCACCAAAGATCACTGTACCGCTATTATGGGTAAACGTGCCGTTATTAGTCCAGTTACTTTGCAGTACTATATTCCCATTACCGGAAATGATGTATGCATTCGATGGAATGATTAAACCCTGCGCCTTGAGAAATAGAGGTAGCAGGTTTAAAATAAGAATAGGTATGTAAAATTTTGGTTTCATTTATTGATAGTCTCATTTTTATTGAATGATTGTTATATCAAAAACCGCATTGTTTCCTATCTTCTGATTACCTAATGATCCTGCCCCTGTATTCGTAAAGTTTATATCTACTGTGTTGGTGGCACTTACACGGGACCAGGCAATTCCCACCCCGTTGGGAAGTGCGGCACGTGGATTGACAATAACGGTATTACTAGTCGCAGCACCTGTTACCGTCACGGATTTGGTAAGACTTAACGAATAGGTGATGTTGTTGGTATTATCGCTAATCGTAACGGACGTTTTGATTACATTGTTAAGTACGCTTCCTGACGCCCCCAGTTTAAAGGTGCCTGCTACATCCAGTTTTGCAGAAGGTGTAATGGTAGCAATGCCTACATTTTCGTTTGCTAAAATCCGCATCGCTTCATTGGCAGGGGCTGTACCTCCTACAAGGAAGATTAGATCCTTGGCAGCATTATTATTGACCAAATACATGTCATTACCTGAAGAAATCAGATAACAGTCGTTTGCCTTCCCGGTTTCTATTGGATTGCCGGATTGATATACATATCCAGAACCATTAATACCGAGGTCCACAAAGTTGGTGGTTTCGGTACCATTGTTGGCAGTTGCAACAAGATCAGCACTGGATTGGGTTCCTGTCGACAAGTTCTGGATGTTGAACTGGAGGTAGTTATTAATACTTCCTTTTGCATAAACAGCATTTACGGAAGTGGTAGTACCCGCATCTATCAGTAATTTTTCACGGTTAGTAGCATCAAATGCAGAAGTGCCAATCGCTACGCAGCCCAGGCTATCTATTATCATTCGTTGCACATTATTTGTACGAATCGGGAAATGGACATTATCAGCCGTACCTAAAAAGTTTGTTAAATTGCTGGTTCCGCTATTTCCGGTAGTAGACCAACTATTTGTTAAAGAGGTAAACGTATTATAGGGTAGTTTTTTCACTACCCCACTTGAGATGGTAAGTAAACTATCTGAAGAAGTTCCTAATTGTACGCCCATTAGTGTAACCGGATTTGTACCGACTACGTGCAGGGGGGTTGTAGGAATGGTAGTCCCAATCCCAATCCTGCCCAGGCTGTCGACCACCATCCGTTCCACATTATTTGTACGGATACGTAAACTTTTTAGATCAGAGGTGCCAAGAAAATTTGTTCCAGAATTTGTACCCGTATTACCGGTAAGTATCCAGGCCGTTGCAGCCGAGAATGTTGAGAAAGGGAGTTTCTTCACAGTGCCGGATGTGATTGTTAATACACTATCTGAGGTGGCACCATCTTGCACACCGGTTAAAGTTAATGGGTTAGTAGCAAAAACGTGGAGGGCTGTAGCAGGAGTAGTAGTACCGATACCAACCCTGCCCAGACTGTCGACCACCATCCGTTCTATATTATTTGTACGGAGACGTAAACTTTTAAGATCACTGGTGCCAAGAAAATTAGTTCCGGAATTTGTGCTTGTATTGCCAGTAGTAGACCAGCTATTTGCTAAAGTGGAAAATGTATTATAGGGTAGTTTTTTCACTAACCCACTTGCAATGGTAAGCAAACTGTCTGTAGAGGTTCCTAATTGCACGCCCACTAATGTAACTGGGTTTGTACCTATTATATGCAAAAGGGAAGAAGGTATCGCAGTGCCTATACCGAAATATCCATTTTCGTCTACAACACTCATTGCAGTTTGAGACGAATTACGCCACTCTGTAAGATTCGCGGTTTGTGTGGCAGACTTGGCCTGGATAGCCAGAGGTACGCTGACATCACGTTGTGACGGCACTAATACCCCCGTGTTGAGAAGGTCGGGACCTGTTAGAAAAGATGGGAAAATTGCTGACTGACGGTCACCAGCTAGTATGGTTGTATGAAAAGAACCTATCTGCAGTGATTTTCCACCGCCCCCTTGTAAGAACATATCTCCCGCATCTCCTTCAATACGGAAAGTGCCAGCTGCGGAATTAGAAAAAATTATTTCTGAAAGGGTACCTACGCGACGTATTTCCAATGTATCTTTTAGTACTAATGGACTTGCAGGATTAGTTACACCAATCCCAACTCTGCCCAGACTATCGACGACCATCCGTTCTACATTATTTGTACGGAGACGTAAACTTATGAGATCACTGGTGCCAAGAAAATTAGTTCCGGAATTGGTACTAGTATTGCCGGTAAGTGACCATGGGGACCCACTTGTTGCAACGCTTATCCAGGCACTATTAGTGTAATAATAAAATCCTTTGGTATTATCAGTTTGATACACCAGCAAGCCTTCTGCCGGGCTGGTAACAGCAATTCGTTGTGCTTGTGTCATTCGTGGTGCCAGGAAACCTTTTGTTGTTGATTTAACATCCAGCACAGAAGATGCTGCTCCTGTTGTATAGGCAGCATCATCAGTAACTATTACTGTTTGTGCAAATGTTACTGTAGAAACAGCAATAAATACAACTAATAAAAAGGTAGACTTAGTTTTCATGCGAATGATTTTAAAAACCTGGTAATGCTGTGTATCAGTGCAACAGTAGTTCCGCCTGTGCCAGGAGGACTGGAGTAACAACTCCATCAGTTGTTATAGAATATTCTACCAGCAGTTTGCCTTTATGGTAATTAAAACCGGGTTTAGTATTCAGATTAACATGAAATTTGCGGACTATGTTTGGAGTATAAACAGCTATGCCATTTACCATACCCACCTTTGTAACCTTTCCCTGTGGAGAGATATATTTTACTGTCACATCGCCATATGAAGAAAAGTTTCCTGTACGGTTAATCAGCATATTAATTCCGTGGAGAGAGTCAGTATCAAGGGATAAATCTGACAGACTCACTTTTGTTGTAGACTGCCCTATCCGGATAATTACAGGAATGGAAATACCGAAAATAGCTATCAATTTTACAGATATAGCGGAAGAATCCTTTGGTGGCATTTTGTCACCCAAAGGCTTTTCATCGGGTACTGCCCGCAAGTAAATATGGGAGCGATATTCACCCATAGTTAACTGACTTGATCTGGTAAGTTGTATTTTGACTAATTGTGCTTCACCAGGCGCAAGTACTACTGTTCGTGGAAAAAAACGTAAATTATTACTGGCAAAAGCCTGCCCGGAATCCGGCTGGCTTATCCTTTCAAATGTTCCGTCTGTATTCATCCTTATTTCCATTAAAGAAACAAGGTATTTTGCAGTATCCTTCCCGCTGTTCGCGAGGTTAAGTTCCTGCATTTTTTTCTGTCCTTCAAAAACTACTCTCACTGGAGTAATCAATAAATTTCCCTGTGCCATTGTTTTTAAAGGTATCGTACCGGTAAGGAGGATCCCTGCTGAAATGATAATAATAAGATACTGTGCCTGTGCATACACATAGCGTTTCATATATAGCGTTGGTTTTAGATTTTGACATGTATTTAAAAATATTGGATACGGTACAATATGTACCGTATCCAGTGTAGGTTTAGAAGAGTTAATTATAATTTACAGTAACGTCAAAAGGAGTGTCTGAAACATAAGTACCGGCAGGTTGTGCAGCACCTACATTTAGTGTAGCACCCACATTAAGTGTTTGTTCCCCTGCGGTTAATGCACCGCCGGCTCCTGAAGGAGTGCTGACAAATGTAGTAACAGTCATAGTATTAGCACCACTGCTGATTGTAACTGCTGAAGATGGAAGTGTAACAGTGTATCCGTATGATCCTGTGCCAGATACGGTAAAAGACGCTGCAGATACGGTTCCTGCAGTTGTAGGAAGTGTAACACCTAAGAACCTGGCACGTACACCAGCGGCCGATAATGTTACAGTACCACCTGTAGTAGATTGTACCGCTACATTCCCAAAGTTCATGTCAACATCTTTGACAATACTGATCGGTGTTACAATTGTAGCAGTGGCAGTGGCAGAGGCTGTTTCCTGTGCATGCGATTGAGTAACAAAACCGACCAACATTAAAGAAGTGACGAAAAATGTAATTGTTTTCATAGAATTTTTTGTATTTACTATATTTAATAGATTAAAGTGCCCCTTCATTCAGGAGTCCTGTAATAGGTCGCAACCTGATTTTCTTCATGACCTGCAGTAACAACATAAATACCTGACGATGCCGGTGTTTCAGTTACATCTGCTACTTCGTATAGTTTACCGCATATTAGATCTCCGAATTTGCATCCTGTTAGTATGAATTCCTCGCTAGCCCCTTGGAATAAATAAGGATACCCGGTTGAATCTAAATAAAACTGATAGTACACAGTGTCTCTGACCGAAACAGGTTTTGTGGCGAATGCACTACATACAGCAATAGTAACGGCTAATAGCCCGAAATAAATGGTTTTCATAAATTATGATTTTAAAGTATAAGGTGAAAAAATGAAACTGATCAGCAAACGCTGCAGCGAGGTAAAAGAGATTTTTCTAAATACAAGATTTCGTTATGCATTAAGGCTTCTCTAAAATTTTTTATTTGGATTTTTGGTTTTTCTTATTGTTCTGGACTTTGGAATTAGGTTTTAATAAAGTATCGGATAAATTGATAGTGGTATTTCGAGGACTCCCGTGGAGTTTTTTTGTTCACTTGTTAAGACGATGTATATTACTTCTAATTTATTAAACTAGCAAATTAATTTATTGATTATCAGTTAGTAAGTAGTATTAAATTAATATATGTGTTATAGTTTGTATTATAAATGGAGATTGAATTATATTAGAATCAGGTATGAGTTTATCGCTATTTAACAAACATTTTTCCTTAAATTCGCACACTTAATTTTTATCTTACACATTTTTATATGCCACAACCGGATACCTCAAATACAATGTTTCATCTGGCGGCAGACTATATCAATCATACAAACCGCCATCTTTTTTTAACCGGTAAAGCCGGTACAGGAAAAACTACTTTCCTGAAATATATAAAGGATAACACTCCTAAAAATACTGTAGTAGTAGCGCCTACTGGTGTTGCTGCTATCAATGCCGGCGGGGTTACCATGCATTCATTCTTCCAGTTGCCTTTCGGTCCATATGTACCTTCAGGTGCACATCTCTTTGGTGTAGACAATGGGGTAACTGATACGCATGCACTGTTCCGCAATATCCGGTTCAATCATGAGAAGAAAGAACTACTACGTGAAATGGAACTGCTCATCATCGATGAGGTGAGTATGGTGCGGGCAGATACACTGGATGCGATAGATGCTATTATGCGCCACTTCCGCAGCCAGCCATTATTACCATTTGGTGGAGTACAGGTATTGTACATAGGAGATCTTTACCAGCTGCCACCTGTAATGCCGGACGATCAGTGGCAACTGCTGAAAGACCACTACGAAAGCGTATTCTTTTTCCATGCAAGAGTGATGCGTCAGGCACCTCCTCTGTATATTGAATTGAAAAAAATCTATCGTCAAAATGAAAGGTCGTTTATCGATCTGCTGAATGGGGTGCGTAACAGTACACTGGACTGGGACCAGCTGGAAACACTGAACCAACGGTATGATCCTAAGTTCAATGGGGAAGGCGATCAGTATATCGTATTAACCACACATAACAGACGCGCCGATGAAATCAATGCTGCCCGCCTGGCAGCTATGGGTGGAAAACTGCACCGTTTTGAAGGAGAGATAAAAGGAGAGTTCAGTGATAAGGCATTACCTACAGATATGGTACTGCAAATCAAACCTGGTGTACAGGTGATGTTTATCAAAAATGATCTGGCAGAACCCCGCCGCTATTTTAACGGCAAGCTGGCTACTGTGCAATCAGTGATTGGTGAAGATAAAATTGTAGTGGTACTATCGGGCAGCGAAGAAACGCTGATACTGGAAAAAGAAACATGGCGGAACATCCGCTATTCCTGGAATAAAGCAGAGAACAGTGTGGATGAAGAGGAACTGGGAAGTTTTACGCAATATCCAATACGACTGGCATGGGCTATTACCATCCACAAAAGTCAGGGACTAACCTTTGAAAAGGCTATCATTGATGCCGGTAATGCGTTTGCTCCCGGACAGGTATATGTGGCTTTAAGCCGCTGTACTTCACTCGAAGGACTGGTATTACATTCCCGAATTCATCCGGGTGCTATCAGAACAGATCTGCAGGTGCAGGAGTTTTCTGAGCGATCAAATGATTCCGATAAACTGGAAGATGACCTGGATAGTCAGAAACGGATTTTCTGGGGAGAACAGCTCATCAAAGTGTTTGGTGGAGAGAAAACCCTGACAGAACTGCAATTACATGCTTTCTGGCTGAAAGATAAAAAGATGACCGGCATGGAGAGTGCCGTTACACTTAGCCGTAATCTGCAACAACTGGCAGCTCAACAATATCAGGTAGGTCAGAAATTCCGCCAGCAGCTACAGCCTTTAGTGGAAGATGTTTTACGGACCGATGAGACAACCATCCTGAAAGAACGTGTAAGCAAAGCGGTAGCCTATTTTACGCAGGACATCTACGACAATCTGATCAAACCTGTAAAGCGGGAGCTGGACATCGTAAAAGATATTCCTAAAATAAAAAAGTATGTAGTGCAGCTGAGTGCCCTGGAAACATTCCTGTGGAACCGGTTGGAAGTTTTTGTGAATCTCAGCTACGGAGATCTGAAATTTAACGAAGGGCTGCCTGATTATGAGGCATTACGCCGTCCAACAAGGGAAAAAGAAAAACAGGTAGAGAAAGAAAAGGTTGTCAAAAAGAAGGCAGAGGCAGGTAGTAGCAGACGCGGTACCCTGGACTTATTTCTGGCGGGTAAAACATTACAGGAGATTGCTACAGAGCGTAGTCTTGCATACAGCACTGTAGAAAGCCATCTGGCAGATGCTGTTGCTTTCGGAGAGCTGGAACTGGAGCGTTTCCTGGACGAAAAGAAGATAGCACTCATTCTGCCGCATGTGAAAGAATTGGGTGTGGCTTCTTCTTCACCCATTAAAGCAAGACTGGGAGATGCAGTGTCCTGGACAGAGATCAGAGCCGTACAGAATCATTATAAAAAGATGAATCCTCAGGATGTTCCTGCAGAGAAATAATTATAGTTAAGGACATGAACAGACTCTTGCGAACGATGATCTGTTAATCGAAGCCAGGAATTATACCTTTGTATTATGGAGGCAACACAGATAAATGAATATCTCAATAAATATTTTCCGCAGTTTGAAGAAGGACTGAGAGAACAGGTAGCTAAGAACTGCACCGTAAAATCTGTGTTGAAAGGAGAAACGATGATCCAGACGGGACAGTATTTCCGTTCTACTGTGCTTGTGATAGAAGGACGTTTAAAACTCTATCGTGAGGGAGAAGAGGGGGGAGAATTCTTTATGTACTACCTGGAGCCTGGTAATGCCTGCGCATTATCTATGGTTTGTGCACAGAAACAACTTACAAGCGGAGTAATGGCGAAGGCATTGGAAGACAGTATTGTACTGATGATACCGGTAG
The DNA here is from genome assembly GCF_900112615.1 of Chitinophaga sp. CF118. Classification (GTDB taxonomy): domain Bacteria; phylum Bacteroidota; class Bacteroidia; order Chitinophagales; family Chitinophagaceae; genus Chitinophaga. The sequence continues at coordinate 284,300 of NZ_FOMK01000003.1, forward strand.
CTATGATGGAATCATTGATGCAGGAATTCAAAAGCTGGTATGCTTTTGTTGTAGAAACTTACCGGTTGCGGTTTGAGGAGTTGCTCGTCATTATTGATAGTATTGCTTTCAAATCAATGGATGAAAGACTGGTATCCTATCTTGAGAATCAACAAAACAAGCTAAATTCCAACCAGCTTTTCATCACTCACAATGAAATTGCGACAGACCTTCATTCTTCCAGGGAGGTTATTTCCAGGTTATTGAAGAAGCTGGAACAGCAGCAGAAGGTTCGCCTGTTTAGAAATTATATAGAGCTTCTGTGACATTAGTCACTGTACTTGCTTCATAACAATGCGATCTTTGCCGTATAATAAATTATGCAATGGTAGTATTGGGTTATCTGGCTTCGCTGCTTATCGGTGTTTCTCTGGGTCTTATTGGTGGGGGAGGATCTATTCTTACAGTACCGGTTCTGGTATATATTTTCAGTATTTCTCCTGTTCTGGCAACTTCTTATTCACTTTTCATTGTTGGCAGCACCAGCCTGATCGGTGCTTATGGTAACTTTCGCAAAGGGCAGGTAAGTTTTCATACAGCCTTATTATTTGGTATCTCTTCCATAGTAACAGTATTTGTTACACGAAAATTTATTATCCCGGCCATTCCTGAGCATTTATTTAAACTCGGACATTTTACTGTAACCTGGTCACTTGTTACAATGATCCTGTTTGCCATACTGATGCTGGCAGCTTCTATATCTATGATCAGCAGTAAAACAGAAGAATGTGCTCCGGCAGGATCCACTACTATCAGTGATTTCCTGAAGCTGTTATTATATGGAGTGGGCATAGGAATTGTAACCGGCCTGTTGGGAGCTGGAGGTGGATTTTTATTGATACCTGCACTCATTATCCTGGTAAAATTGCCTATGAAAACAGCTGTAGGCACTTCGTTGTTCATCATCGCACTCAATTCTTTATTTGGCTTTTTAGGTGATCTTGGGCATTATCAGATCGATTGGTTCTTCCTGTTAAAAATCGCTTTCATTGCAGTGATAGGAATACTATTGGGAGGATTGCTGGCGCCAAAAATATCAGGCGAAAAACTTAAAAAAGGCTTTGGCTGGTTTGTGCTGATAATGGGTATTTATATTATTATTCATGAACTTTTGGTAAAACAGGTAGTGTGACTAAAGTCACCATTCAAAAGCCTGAAGATCCGGAACTTTATATTAAGCAAACAAAAGTATAACAATGACAGTGATTACATTTTTAAAACAACCCTGGCCCTGGTATGTAGCCGGTCCGCTTATAGGACTTACTGTGCCGGCTTTGTTGTTACTGGGTAATAAATCCTTTGGCATCAGTTCATCCATGCGACATATCTGTGCAGCATGTTTGCCAGCAAAAATCCCCTTTTTTCAATATGACTGGAAAAAGGAAATCTGGAATCTTTTCTTTGTAGCAGGCATCCTGGTGGGTGGATTTATAGCAGTGTACTGGCTGGGAAATCCTGAAGCTGTAGCTGTGAATCCAAAACTGGCCAGTGAATTGTCTGTTTATGGAATTCATAATTACCATTCACTGGTACCAACTGAATTATTCAACTGGTCTGCTTTATTCAGTATAAGAGGAGCTGTGATGATGATTGGAGGAGGTTTCCTTGTAGGATTCGGAACACGTTATGCAGGAGGATGTACCAGTGGTCATGCTATCATGGGATTATCAACCCTGCAATGGCCATCGCTGGTAGCAACTATTTCATTCATGTCCGGTGGCTTTATCATGGCTAATCTGATCCTTCCTTACATTCTTAAATTATAATAATGTTAAAGCAGAATATAAAATATGCAATTGTAGGTACCTTGTTCGGGATTGTGTTCGTTAAAGCGGAAGTTGTCAGCTGGTTCCGGATCCAGGAAATGTTCAAGATGGAATCCTTTCATATGTACGGCATTATAGGGAGTGCAGTGATCGTTGGGATGATTTCAGTATGGCTCATCAGGAAATTCGATATTAAAACTATGGATGGTGAAACTGTTCAGTTTCATCCGAAAACATTCAACAAAGGGCAGATATACGGCGGGCTGATGTTCGGTTTAGGCTGGGCGATAACAGGTGCCTGTCCTGGTCCCTTATTTGCCCAGATAGGCACGGGTGCAACAGTGATTATCGTCACACTTATCAGCGCAATTGCCGGCACATGGTTTTATGGAAAGTTCAGAGAAAAATTACCACATTAATATAAAGAAAGATGAAGATTCAACAATTCGAAGATAAAGGACTGGCACATTATTCATACGCAGTATTAAGTGGATCACAGATCGCATTGATAGATCCTTCAAGAGATATTACGCCTTACCTGAAATATGCAGAAGAGCAGGCCGCAAAGATCATCGCTATTATAGAAACACATCCGCATGCTGATTTTGTGAGCGGACATTTTGAACTGCATCGCACTACTGGGGCTGCTTTGTATTGCTCTGCATTACAGGAAGCCAGTTATCCTCATCATACATTTGATGAAGGCGATGAAATCATAATAGGGGCCGTAAAGCTAAAATCATTGAATACACCCGGACATTCACCGGACAGCATCAGTATTGTAGTAGAACAGGATGGGAAAGACAAAGCTGTATTTACAGGAGATACTTTATTCATAGGTGATTGCGGTCGTCCGGACCTTCGGGAAAATACCGGAAAGGCTAGTGCCAAAAGAGAAGATCTGGCTAAACAGATGTATTATTCTTTGCGTGAAAAGCTAATGTTGCTGGATGATAATGTGATTGTTTATCCCGCTCATGGCGCAGGTACGCTTTGTGGTAAGGCATTAAGTGAAGCATCCAGCAGCACGATAGGCGAAGAAACATATAGTAACTGGAGCTTACAGCAAATGAGTGAAGCGGAATTTGTACGTGAGTTAATCTCCGAACAACCTTTTGTCCCTATGTATTTTCCATATGATGTAGGGGTAAATAAAAGTGGAGCGGAAAATCAGGCTGATTCTTTAGCTAAAATTGTGATTGGTAATCCGGAAGATGAAAAGATCCCTGTAATAGATACGCGGTCAGCAGTAGCGTTTAAAGAAGGACATCTGCCCGGAGCTATTAATTTACAGGATGGAGGTAAATTTGAAACATGGTTAGGCAGCATTATTGCCCCTGGAGAAGCGTTCTATTTACTGGCTGAAAATGAGGCAGCATTACAGTCTGTAATAAAAAAGACTGCTAAGATAGGATATGAAGGATTTATCAAAAAAGCTTTTACCGGTGCAGCAGGCCATACATCCATGACACCATTGGATCTGGATAACTTCAAAACACATCAGGACCATTATACAATTGTTGATATCCGGAACCCTGCTGAAGTAAAAGCACATCCTATTTTCCCGGATGCTCTGCACATTCCTTTATATGAACTGAGAGAAAGAGCCGGAGAGATCCCGGTAGATAAGCCCGTTGTGGTACATTGCGCAGGCGGTTACCGCAGTGCAGCCGGCAGTAGTATTGTGGATGGAGTATTACATGGCCGGGCGAAGGTATATGATCTGGGAGAAGTTGTTCAATCGTTTTCGTAATACCTGATTCTGAAGGATGTAACCTTCATCGGGATTCTTTAGAGTATCAAATACGTTGATTTTGAGAGAGATAAGAGGAGTATCTTCATTGGGATCCCTTCAGTGCACACTTGATCAATTTTTTTCATATTTTTGTAAGAACTAATAGAACCTATCCTATGAAGAAATTCCTCCTGCCTGTCATGGTAGTTGTTGCATTGGCTTTTGCATCCTGCTCAAAAGATGCCGCATTAGAAGGCGATAAAAACAATAATGGTGGTGACTCAACAGGTACCGAGAACCCTGCAGTTGGCGTAGACAGTGTTGTTACCTTTACCAATGTAAAAATTGGATTAGCACCGGGAGATCAAACTTATGGTCGTGTATTTTCTTCAGTAACCGGCCTGGTATACCTGGATGATGCTATTCCGGATTCAGTAGGTAAGTATATCAATCTGGCTTTCCACTATCAGGCATCATTTTCCATGTTCTTTTCCAGTGCAGATCCGAATGCATTTGACATAACCATACCTGGTGTGACTAAAACGAATGTCCGTAACTATGTTGATTCATCATTCAAAGTAACTTCTTTTGATACGCTAACACATGCATCAACGTTGAAAAAGCTGACTGTAACGAATGATAATGAAACAATTGATGCTGCAGACCTGCCACTGGCTGTATTCTTCAAGAATAGCGACGGTAAGATCGGGATTATCAAGGTGAAATCCCTGTTCGATAATTATGTGCTGGTAGATGTAAAAGTAGAGTACAAATAATTATTATAATTAATACAGTCAGGGGCTGACTTCTATATTGAAAAATCGGCCCTGGGATTCATATAAAAAGAGGGTGCACTTCAATTTGCACCCTCTTTTTATGTTAATACCTGATAGAGATTTAATCATACTGATTCTCAGGATATAGCACAGTATTTGTGCTGAATTTTATTTTATCTTTGTTAGCATGCGTAAGTATCCAATAGGTTTACAGGATTTCGGGGAAATAAGGAAAGGGGGGTTTTTATATGTAGATAAGACCCCACTAATCTATAGGCTAATAGAATCTGGGAAGTATTATTTTCTCAGTCGTCCCAGACGTTTCGGTAAATCCCTGTTGTTATCAACCATAAAGGAAATTTTCAGCGGCAACAAAAAACTGTTTGAAGGGCTTTGGATACATGATCAATGGAATTGGGAGCAGATACACCCGGTGATACATTTACGATTTAGTAAGCTCGATTACCAGAAATTAGGATTGTATGAGGCGCTCAATATGGAAATGGGTATTGTAGCAAAAGAGTTCGGCATAGAACTGGAATCCAGTCATTTAAAAGGAAGGTTTGCAGAATTAATCCGTAAAGCTTCAGCCAATGGCGCGGTGGTGATCCTGATTGATGAATATGATAAACCTATTACAGATTATCTGGAAGATCTGGAGAAAGTGGAGGAGAACCGCTCTGTATTTAAGAGTTTTTATTCTGTATTAAAGGATTCTGATGAATATATTCGTTTGCTGTTGCTCACTGGGGTAAGCAGGTTTTCCAAAGTGAGTATATTCTCTGATCTGAATAACCTGTATGATATTACGCTTAATCCCCATTATGCTGCACTTGTAGGTATTACCCAGCAAGAACTTGAATCTGATTTTGCCGAAGAAATAAGTGTTCTTCAGCAAAGTCAGCCGAATGTTTTGCAGAAATTAAAGGAATGGTATAATGGATATTCCTGGGATGGCATTACAAAAGTGTATAACCCATTCTCATTGCTTAGTTATATGGGTTCCGGACGGCTTCAGAATTTTTGGTTTCAAACGGGTACACCAACGTGGTTGGTGAATCTGATGAAACATAACCTTGAGTTTGATTTGGATAATGTATTAATTGGAGAAAATGCCATAAGTAGCTTTAATGTGGAGCATATTGCTCCGGTGCCGGTTTTGTTTCAGACGGGTTACCTGACCATTAAGGCTTATGATCCTGAATCAAGGCTATATGAGCTGGGATATCCGAATAAGGAGGTGGAAGAAAGCCTTACAGATGCGTTGTTGAGTGCTTACAGGAATATATTTCCGGGTCATGACTCGATGTCGGTTACATATGATTTGAACAAGGCGTTGAAAAATAATGATATGCCTCAAATGATAAAAGCGCTGGATACACTTTTATCGACCATTCCTTATGATCATTGGAAGGCAGAAAGCGAATCTATCTTTCATATTATTGTACATCTTTCTTTTAAGCGCTTAGGTATTGACGTACGCAGCGAAGTACATAGCTCTACCGGCCGATGTGATATATTAGTATTTACTGATAAATACATTTTTGCATTAGAGCTGAAGCTGAATGGCACTGCCCAGGCGGCCCTTGATCAGATTTTTGAGAAGGGATATTTGCGTTCGTATCAATCAGATTCCAGAAAGAAAATAGGGATAGGTATTAATTTCTCTTCTGAGAAACGATCTGTAGAAGAATTCCTGGTTAAAGAGGTGGAATAAAATATATGAAGGGGAGGCTTCCCTCTATTTAGTTTCAGCACCTGCTGAACAAGAGTTATTACTTAGAAGTCACTTTAAATTCGGGACAACCAATTTTATCAATCCAGGGGGCAGTAATCTGAAAGCGGGGATCAAAGTCGTAATGCTATAAATAAAATGTTGTTAACCTCCCATTAACAAACCGGGGAGAGAAAAAGTATAATTTACTTTATAATGAGGAATGTATGATTATCAGGTTTGGCCCTAATACCCTCAAATAATTATATGAAAATTACAGGAAACATTTTCGGCATTACCCTCAAGTCTATAATTAGCAGAATAATAAATGCAGGGACTCCAGGTCTTGATGAGAATGAGAAGCAGGCGGTGATTAGTATTAATTTCACTTCTGCAGTTACAGGATTAATGGTATTTGTGTTTGGTGGTATTATATATGCTATGATGCCTCTGACTAAAATATTAATTCCCGTTATATTTGAAGGCAGCAGTTTTTTTGCAGTAGTATATCTGAACGGACTGGGTAAATACCAGCAAGCCAGAATGGGAGTTTATCTTATTCATTGTTTCAGTGCGGTATATTTTGGTGCAATATTGGGCGAAACTATTCCCGTTGAGTTAATTGCTGCATTTCTGTTTATTTTCTTAATAGGATCTGCTTGTTTGGTTTATAGGGAGAAGAAATCCAGAGCAGTATTTATAAGTGCAACAATTATTCTATGGCTGATTGTTTATCTAAATCATTTTTTTCAGGTTATTACGCCCATTCATTTTTCTGAAACTGCCCTTCCTGTGATTTCTCATTTATGTTGCGGGGGGATGGTGATACTAATGTCTATTATAACATTTTCATACATAAAGCAGAACGATAAATTATTTGCAGATGTAGAGAAAGCAAATACCCATAAAACTAATTTTCTCTGGGAAACATCGCATGAGATAAGAACTCCGCTCAATGGGATTATAGGGATTGCCCAGATCCTGCAATCAAGAAAATCCCTCTTTCTTCAATTAGAGGAAGGTTCTGAAATCATGAAAGAAATTGATGATTTAAATGTTGCGGGTAAAACAACGATAGATATTATAAATAACGTGTTAGACCTGGCAAAGATTCAAGCCGGGAAGTTTGACGAGATCAGAAAGACATCTTTCGATATTAAGGATCTTATTCAAACCTGTATAAGCGTTAATAGTATTATTGCCCGCAGAGTAGGAGCAGATATTATCTTAATAGCAGATGAAGAAATACCCATTATGAGGGGTGATGAAATATTTCTGCTAAAAATCATCAACAATCTTTTATCTAATGCTATAAAATTCACAGCACCTAAAAGTCAGGTTCGTTTTACGCTGGAGTATACCCACGAAGGATATATTGTAATGCATTTCAGAAACTCAAGCTTTTTGTCGGAAGAGAAGGCAGCACAAATATTTGACGAATATCAATGTGAAAGAAATGCTTTCGTTGAAGGTACGGGATTGGGTTTATACATAACTAAAAAGCTGGTTACAATGTTAGGCGGAGAGATATCCGTTGAGACTGAGAGAGAACATACTACTTTTTCAGTAATGATACCTTTTGAACCTGGCGATTATATTCCTTCCAAAGATGAAATACATGATAGGGAGAATGTGGCAGGAAAGAAGATACTTGTAATTGAAGATGATCTGATGAGCCAGATGATTTTAGCGAAATTTTTGCTTAATGAACATGCTGAAGTGAAAAGTTGTGGTAGTGTAGAAGAGGGATTGGAAATACTTAAAGAGTATGTGCCGGATGTTATTATTTCTGACAGGCATTTGCCTAAAATGAGCGGGAAAGAGTTAATTGTTTGGTTGAAAGATCATTTCATTGATATTCCTGTTATCATTGCTTCAGGAGATTGTTCAAAGAATGCAATGGATGAAATGGAGCAGGTAGGAGCTGCTGCATATATAATAAAGCCTATTCAGCATAAGAATCTATATAAGATATTAAACCAATGTCTTAAAAAAGACATATCTCTCTCTTAAGAGAGGTTAGGGCATTGTTTAGATTTATCCCTCTTTTATTTGTCCAATTTCTCCTTATTTTTGGAATGAGGAGATTTTATCTCATGCGTCCGCTATACTGTAAATTAACATTCAGGGCAATAATCAGGGAACTGCGTATTGCATGGGGATTTATTAATAATGATATCTGGGATACAATTATGCCTTCATTATTAATATTTATTACCTCCTGTATTTTTAATGGCAGATCATGGAAAGATTTGATGATCCCCATCCTCATTTCTCTTACTTATGCTGTACTATATATCTACACCTTTTGCATCTCTAATCAGATAGATGGAATTGAGGAAGACCGGATCAATAAGCCATATAGGCCTCTTGTTACGGGCTTCGTAACCATGAAAGAAACTTTCACCAGAATGTATGCATACAATTTCGTTTATCTTGTTTATGCATTATTCCTGGGCTTATTCTGGTATTCGTTAGCCTGGACTATTATTTCCTATTATTTAAATTTAGGAGGATGGAGTAATCACTGGATTTCCAAAAATCTTGTTGGAATGACATTAGGCACATTTATATTGTTTAATGTTCAATGGCAAATTGCATTACAACCAGAGCAGGTAATTAGTTACAGAACACAGGCATATTTTGCAATGATGAGCATATGGGCCGGATTTGCCTTGCCAATACAAGATCTGAGAGATGTGGCCGGTGATCTAAAAGGAGGAAGGAAAACATTGCCCATTGCCGTAGGAGACCGGAAAGCCCGAATCATATTAAGTATCCATTACTTCCTGTTTTTACCCGCCATCTTTTTATGTGCAATGCTGACTATGGTTCCATTAAAAGAGGTTATATCAAAGCCATTAAACATTAGCATCTTTATAATACAGATGATAGTACATTGGCTTGTTGCATACCGCTTGTTGGTTTATACCACCCCGGAAGCAGATCACCGGTCATATTTATTATACGTTTTGTTATTCTGTGCAGCTATACCAATGGTATGCGTCTTGAAAAGTTAATTCCCCAATAGGTAGGTATAGGACAGTTTCCCGCATCTCTTTAATTATTTTTGAAAGATACCCATATGTAAAGGGTAGATGTTCCACCGTTAAAGACTGATATAAAATCAATTCCACAATTATGCAAGCTATTTTAGGTGTTATTTTTCATTTTATCGGGGGATTTGCTTCTGGTAGTTTTTATATTCCTTTTAAAAAAGTTAAGAATTGGGCATGGGAGAGTTACTGGATAGTTGGAGGTTTGTTTTCCTGGCTGATAGTACCTTTCCTCGCAGCATGGATCACAGTACCGGACTTCCTTGCCATTATCAGGGATACCGACAGTTCTACTTTATTCTGGACTTACTTTATGGGTGTTTTATGGGGCATTGGCGGACTCACATTCGGACTGGCCATGCGTTACCTGGGAATGTCCCTCGGAATGTCTGTAGCATTGGGCTATACTTCCGCTTTCGGTTCCCTGATCCCGCCAATTTATCGCGACTTATTTACTAAAGACAATCCACATACTTTTTCAGCTATGCTGCACAGCGCCAGCGGACAAATGGTCCTGATCGGGGTGGTTGTCTGCCTCATTGGTATTGCTATTTGCGGAGCAGCTGGTGTAATGAAGGAACGTGAATTGTCTGATGATCAGAAGAAGGAAAGTATTAAAGAGTTTAGCCTTCGCAAAGGATTGATCGTGGCCACCATATCCGGTATACTGAGTGCCTGTTTTAACTTTGGTATAGAAGCGGGTAAACCAATGGCAGGGGTAGCTATCGAACATGGCGCCAATCCCTTGTTTCAGAATAATGTGATCTTTGTAGTCTTGTTATGGGGCGGTTTGACCACTAACCTTTTATGGTGTCTTTTACTGAATGCAAGAAATAAAACATTCAGTAATTATACCGATAAGAAAACACCGCTGTCAAATAATTATCTCTTTGCTGCACTTGCCGGAACTACCTGGTTTTTCCAGTTCTTCTTTTACGGTATGGGAGAAAGCAAACTTGGTAATGGTGCCAGCTCCTGGATCTTACACATGGCCTTCATCATCATGATCTCCAGTTTGTGGGGTATAGTCCTGCATGAATGGAGAGGTGTGAGTAAAAAGACTTTTGGCACGATCCTGCTGGGTGTACTTACCATCATGATATCGGTGCTGTTGGTGGGATATGGTAATTCTTTGAACTAATAAAATATTAAACCTGATATATGTCTGCAACAATCAATTTTAAGCATGTAAGCTATCTCTGGGATGAGGAAAAAGCCGCCGCACTGGCTGGCGATGAGGTAGCGCTGCTGATTTACCGTTCTAATCTGTTGGGGGCTGATTTAAGGCTTACCAATTATGGTGGGGGTAACACTTCCTGCAAAGTCGAATCTATAGATCCACTTACAGGAAAACAAACAGAAGTTATGTGGGTAAAAGGCTCCGGTGGTGATCTGGGAACCCTGAAACGCAGCGGACTGGCAGCATTGTACGTAGAGCGTCTCCACAGCCTGGAAAACATTTACAAGGGCATTGAGCATGAAGATGAAATGGTGGAACTGTTTAATCATTGCATCTTTGACCTTAGCTCAAAAGCACCTTCCATCGATACGCCTTTGCATGGCTTCCTGCCTTTCAAACATATAGATCACCTGCATCCGGATGCGGCTATTGCAATTGCTGCTGCAAAGGATGGTGAGCGTATTACAAAACAACTGTTTGGTGGTAAAATAGGATGGGTGCCCTGGCAGCGTCCTGGCTTTGATCTGGGTCTGCAACTGCGGCAGTGCCTGCGTGATAATCCTGGAATCAGAGGTATCATGTTAGGTTCTCATGGCTTATTTACCTGGGGAGATACTGCTTACGAAAGTTATATCAATACCCTGGAAGTGATTGAGGCTTGTGCTGCTTACCTGGAAGGTAATTATGGTAAGAAAGGACCTGCATTCGGTGGATTAAAACTCACTTCGCCTGCTTCAGAAATACGTAGAAAACAAGCTGCTTCACTGGCTCCTGTATTACGTGGACTCTGTTCCGGCCATACCCGTATGGTTGGGCATTTTACAGATGATGCGAGAGTGCTTGAATTTATCAACTCCAAAGATCTGGATCGCCTGGCACCGCTAGGAACCAGTTGCCCGGATCACTTCCTGCGTACAAAGATAAGTCCGCTGGTATTACCGCTGGATCCTACAGCTTCCCTGGATGATGCGGATGCTCTGAAAAAACAGCTGGAGCCTTTATTTGCAGCTTACCGGCAAATGTATACCGACTATTACAATACCTGTCGTCATCCGAATAGTCCTGCGCTACGGGATGCTAACCCTGTTGTGATTCTTTATCCTGGTATTGGTATGTTCACTTTCTCAAAGGATAAACAAACTGCAAGAGTAGCTGCTGAGTTTTATACCAATGCGATCAATGTGATGAAGGGTGCAGAAGCGATCTCCGAATATACTGCCTTACCAAGACAGGAAGCTTTTGATATAGAATACTGGTTGCTGGAAGAAGCGAAATTACAGCGTATGCCGAAGCCCAAGGCTTTATCAGGACGAATTGCCCTGATCACCGGAAGTGCCGGAGGTATTGGAAAAGCAATCGCTAAGAGATTTGCAGATGAAGGTGCCTGTGTGATCATCAATGATAACGATGCGAGCAGGCTGGAAGCTGCAAAAGCAGAATTTGGAAAACAATATTCAACGGACGTATTCGCAACCGCCATCCTTGATGTAACGCGTAGTGAAGATATCCGGGAAGCCTATAAAGTGGCCAGCCTTGCTTTTGGCGGGGTTGACCTGATTGTAAATTGCGCGGGTCTGTCCATCTCTAAACCTTTGGAAGCACATACTGAAAAAGATTGGGACCTGTTATACGATGTACTGGTGAAAGGTCAGTTTCTTGTAACACAGGAAGGAGTAAATATCATGCGTAAGCAGGATATGGGAGGCGATGTACTCAATATTGTGAGTAAAAATGCCTTGATGAGTGGTCCTAATAATGCGGGTTACGGTTCTGCAAAAGCGGCACAGTTGCATCTTAGCCGTCTGAATGCCGCAGAGCTGGGCACATATGGCATTCGTGTCAACGTTGTGAACCCTGATGCGGTAATTGCGGACAGTAAAATATGGGAAGGCGATTGGGCTGCTGGTCGTGCAAAAGCATATGGTATTGACATATCCGAATTACCGGCATTTTACGCAAAGCGTACCTTACTGAACCAGGTGATTTTACCAGAAGACATTGCTAATGCCTGTTTCGCCCTCACCGGCGGATTGCTAAGCAAATCCACCGGGAATGTGTTGAATGTTGATGGTGGGGTGGCCGCTGCCTTTGTAAGATAAATTAGCTGAAAAAGCTCAGTTAGATCTCTTTGTTTATAGAAAATATATGGGCCGACTAAAAGCGTTAAGAATCGAGGATATTCTTTTTAGTCGGCCCTTTATTAAATGATTTCTAAAGGAGTCAATTTATATGCTAAAAACAGAGAGCTCCTAAGGGCGCTTTTAAGTTTTTATGTTTGAAAAGGATATAGCTTCGAGAAGGTAGGCAACTTTAGTTCTTATGTTTGAAAAGAATATGGCTTTGAGAGGGTAGATAACTTTAGTTCTTATGTTTGAGAGGTTATGACTTTGAGGTGATATCTAACTTTAGTCTGCCTCATTTTAATTTTGTATTTTTCCTATAACCCACAATGATTCCGTTATGAACATAGAAAAATTCGAGGTAGCTGAATTTAATCATGACCTTCAGCAAACCCACAATAGAAACTTTAATCACATAGCAGAAAATATTAAGGAACTGCCTAACATTCTGCAAAAACTGCAGGACTTCCAGGTAGCTATTCCCAGTTGGGCGCTCGGTACCGGTGGTACCCGCTTCGGACGTTTTTCCGGTGGTGGTGAACCCCGTAATATTGAAGAGAAAATCACGGACGTTGGCTTACTGCATGCACTGAACCGCAGCAGTGGTTCCATCTCCCTGCACATTCCCTGGGATATTCCTGAAAATGCAGCAGCTATTAAAGCACTGGCGGCTCAGCATGACATACGTTTTGATGCAGTGAACTCCAATACTTTCCAGGATCAGCCGGATCAGGCACATAGTTATAAGTTTGGTTCTCTCCATCATACGGATAAGGCGGTACGAACACAGGCAATAGAACATAATATTGAAGTGATCCGTTATGGTATGGAACTAGGGTCCAATGCGCTCAGCCTCTGGCTGGCAGATGGTTCCTGCTTTCCCGGTCAGCTGAATTTCCGTGGTGCTTTCAAACGCACGCTTGAAAGTATGGAGGAAATCTATGCAGCATTACCAGGTGACTGGAAACTCTGGATCGAATACAAAGCATTTGAACCTAATTTTTACTCTACCACTATCGGAGACTGGGGCCAGTCCCTGCTCTTCGCAAATAAACTAGGCCCTAAAGCAAAAACTTTAGTAGATCTTGGACATCATCTTCCTAATGCCAATATAGAGCAGATAGTTTCTTTGCTGCTAATGGAAGGTAAGCTGGCAGGTTTCCATTTCAATGATTCCAAATATGGTGATGATGATCTGACGGTAGGCAGTATCAATCCTTATCAGCTGTTCCTGATATTCAATGAACTGGTGGAAGGAATGGATGCACGTGGAATGAATCATAACACAGACCTTGGCTGGATGATTGATGCTTCTCATAATGTGAAAGATCCGCTGGAAGATCTGTTACAATCCGTAGAAGCAATTATGATTGCTTATGCCCAGGCATTGCTGGTAGATACAAAAGCATTACAGGCCGCACAGCAGAATAATGATGCAGTTGCCGCTCAGGAAATATTGCAGCAGGCTTACAGAACGGATGTTCGTCCGCTGATAGCGCAGGCGCGCTTACTGTCTGGCGGAGTGCTGGAACCGGTATCTTTTTACCGGAAGTTTAAAGTAAGGGAGAACTTAATTAAGGAGAGAGGATTGAAAACAGTCGCCACCGGACTATAGACTCCCGTTGCAAAAAAACACCAATGAATTGTATAGCGATACTTGATATAGGTAAGACGAACAAGAAACTGTTCCTGATAGATGAACACTATAAGATAGTATGGGAGCGGGGAGAAAGTTTTCCGGAAACAACAGATGAAGATGGAGATACCTGTGAGGATGTGGCATTACTCACCCGCTGGGTGAAGGATAGTTTGCAGGAATTGACACAAATGCCCGGATATACGGTAAAAGCACTGAATTTCAGCACCTATGGAGCCAGCCTGGTATACCTTGACCGGAAAGGGCAGGTGGCCGCACCTTTGTACAATTATCTTAAACCATACCCTGCCGAAGTACAGGAACAATTTTACAGGAGCTATGGTACGCAATCACAGTTAAGTAATGAAACGGCTTCTCCGGCATTGGGAAGTTTGAATGCAGGGTTACAATTTTATCGTTTAAAGCAACTGCAACCTGAATTATTTCACAATATTCAATATGCCTTACATCTCCCGCAATACATCAGTTATCTCATTACAGGCCGGCCGCTGGCAGATATTACCAGTGTAGGATGTCATACTATGCTGTGGGATTTTGTAAAACAGCAATATCATCACTGGGTAAAGGAAGAAGGTATTACTGATAAACTACCACCGTTTTTTCCCTGTAATGAAACAATGCAGGCAGGCGATTATAAAGTTGGCGCAGGATTACATGATAGTTCTTCGGCACTTATTCCTTATCTCACAAGTTTCTCCGAACCTTTTGCACTGATCTCCACAGGAACCTGGTGTATCACTCTGAATCCGTTTAACAAACAGCCGCTTACACCGGAAGAACTGGAGCAGGATTGCCTTTGTTATCTTACTTATGAAGGAGACCCTGTGAAAGCTGCCAGGCTTTTTGCCGGCAACGAACATGAACAGCAGGTGAAGAGGCTGGCAGAATATTATCAGACACCGGTAAATTACTACCAGCAGGTTGCCTTTGACCCAGCTATATTTGCTTTGTTGCATCCGGCAGACTTCCAGCAGGAGAATCGGCCTGAATTGTTGAAGGCTTCCCGGTTTGCAAACAGGTCGCTGACAGCTTTTGCCAGTTATGAAATAGCCTATCACCGGTTGATGATGGATATTATGGAACAGCAGCAGCATTCTACAAAATTAGTTACGGCGGGTACTCCGGTGAAGCGTATTTTTGTAGACGGTGGTTTTGGCCGGAACCCGGTGTATATGCATTTACTGGCAGCTGCATTCCCTTATATGGAGGTATATGCCGCTTCAGTAGCGCAGGCCACGGCGGTAGGAGCCGCGCTGGCTATTCACCCGCACTGGAACCAACAGCCATTACCCGGCGACCTGGTAGAGATGAGGTTGTATACGCATAATAAGACGATATAGATGAAAGTAGGACTTTTCATACCATGCTACATAGATCAGTTTTACCCACAGGTGGGTATTGCCACATTGTCCCTGCTGGAGAAACTGGGTTGTGAGGTAGTATACCCGCAGGGGCAAACCTGTTGCGGGCAGCCGATGGCCAACTCTGGTTTTGAGCATTTGACAACCGGCTGTAATACGCTGTTCGTTGATCACTTCCAGGATTACGATTACATTGTTGGCCCTTCGGGTAGCTGTGTACTGCATATCAAAGAGCATTTACATGTAGATGGTAAGGAGGAAGCAGCCACACATATCCGCCATCATATTTATGAGCTGGCAGAATTTTTAACAGATGTGTTGCATGTGAAAAGTTTGCCGGCAAAATTCCCGCATAAAGTAGGCATACATCAGAGCTGTCATGGTCAGCGTGGGCTGGGGCTTGCCCAGATGAGCGAGCTGGTGGCAGCACCGTTTTCCAAGCCACAGCAGTTGTTGGAGATGGTAGAAGGACTGGAACTGGTGAATCTGAAACGTACAGATGAATGTTGCGGATTTGGCGGTACCTTTTGTGTATTTGAAGAAGCGGTATCTGTGAAGATGGGAAAAGACCGGATCACAGATCATGTGAATAACGGTGCCGAATATATTACCGGCAATGATGTAAGCTGTTTAATGCACCTTGAAGGGATTTTGCGCCGCCAGAATAGTCCGGTGAAGGTGTTACATATTGCAGAGATTCTGAACGCCTGTTACGAATAAAAGATCATGGAAGAGATTGTACATAAAGAACACGCAGAGCTGGCAGAAGCGTTTAATGCTGATGAAGCCAGAGTGGACTGGCATGATGAAACGTTGTGGTGGGTACGCCAGAAACGTGATAAGATGGCGTGGAGCATTCCTGAATGGGAAAACCTGCGGGAGGCCGCTTCGCGGATCAAACATAATGTGTTGGGTAACCTGCACGATTATCTGCTGGAATTTGAACGTAATGCACAGCAAAACGGTGCTGTAGTGCACTGGGCCGCTGACGCAGCAGAACATAACCGCATTGTACTGGGATTGCTGAAAGAACATGGAGTAAAACGCATGGTCAAAAGTAAATCCATGCTCACAGAAGAATGTCATTTGAATCCTTTCCTGGCAGATAATGGTATTGAGGTAATAGATACTGACCTGGGCGAACGTATTGTACAACTGGCAAAGGAACCGCCGAGCCATATTGTATTGCCTTGTATCCATAAAAAGAAAGAGGAAATAGGAGATCTGTTCCATATCCATTTAGGTACGCCTGCAGGCAATGCTGATCCTAAATTCCTGACAGCAGCAGCACGGCAGCACCTGCGCAAGGAATTTATCCAATCGCGTGTAGCTATTACCGGTGTTAATTTTGCCGTAGCAGAAACCGGAGAAATGGTAGTATGTACCAATGAGGGCAATGCTGATATGGGAGCTCATCTGGCAGATGTACATATAGCTTGTATGGGTGTAGAGAAAATTATTCCGCAGCGCCGGCATTTGGGAGTATTCTTAAGACTGCTGGCACGTAGTGCTACAGGACAGCCGATCACCACTTACAGCAGTCATTTCCGCAAACCTAAAGAAGGGCAGCAACTGCATATCGTATTAGTGGATAATGGTCGCAGCAGACAGTTGGGGCGTGAAGATTTCCGCAATTCGTTAAAGTGTATCCGTTGTGGTGCCTGTATGAATACCTGTCCTGTTTACAGGCGTAGCGGGGGGCATAGTTATCACAACGCTATTGCCGGACCTATAGGAGCTATACTGGCACCTAATCTGGATATGAAAGAATATAAGGATCTGCCGTTTGCATCTACCTTATGTGGTTCCTGTTCCAATGTTTGTCCGGTAAAAATAGATATACATCAGCAGTTGTATAAATGGCGGCAGGTGATTACACAGGAAGGGTATAGTGATACTTCGAAGAAAGCAGGTATGCAGATGATGAACATGGTATTATCAAAGCCTGGATTGTTCAAATTTGCAGGGAGTGCCGGCAGGTTTGTGTTGCGTGTTTTTCCTGGTATTGCGAATAACAGGCTGAACCCCTGGGCTAAACAGAGGGAAATGCCGAAAGCGCCTGCAGTATCGTTTTCGGAGTGGTATAAGAAGAATAAGAAATAATATAAGAGATAGATATTCGCCGCCTGTATTGTATAATGCAGGCGGCTTTTTTTATGGGGTTTATTGGTTAAAATGAAGAAATGTGAGTTAAATATGGGGAGAAATGTAAAAATCCAGAAGATGTTATGTATATTTGTGATAAAATCACGAATATCATGTTTGTACAGTTGTCAATTGCTAATTTCCTATCTTTTAAAGAGGAAATTACATTTAGCATGGTTTCTTCTTCATTAAAAGATAAGAAAATCGAAGAAGAGGATGTGATATTTCAACCCTTTGAGTCTGTCAGATTTAATCTGCTACGAAGTGCTGTAATATATGGTGCCAATGCAAGTGGGAAGTCTAATTTCTGTAAGGCGTTAAAGTTTATGCGTTGGTTTGTATTAAATTCTTCAACCAGCACACAGGTGGGGGAGCCAATTGATATTCTGAATTTTAAACTCAGTAGTGAAACTGAACATACTCCGTCTTATTTTGAAATCATTTTTATAAAGAATGATTTTCAATATCGGTATGGCTTTGAAGCGGATACTAAAAGAGTAGTAACTGAGTGGCTTTTTCAGAAGAAATTGAAAACGAAATCCAAGGAACTGGAAATATTCTACAGGCATGAGAATGAACCAATATCACTGCATAGTAAATTTAAGATTGGCCATGATCTGGTGATTAAGAATATGATTCGTCCTAATGCATTATTATTGTCTGTAGCAGCACAATTTAATGATCAGATTGCAAATGAGATTTTCGAATGGTTTAGAGATTTTAAGGTGTTGTCAGGTTTAACTGATGAGAATTATTTAAGCTACACAATGAACCTTTTGCAGAACGAATCATATAGACAGCGTATTATTGACTTTACTAAGTATGCCGATTTAGGTATCGATGATTTACAGATTAATGCTACGGAAACAGCAGATGAATATGCTGAAGAAGGATGGATGCTTTTTGAACCTCCTGCAAGAAAACCAACAATTGGTAAAGAAATTAATTCGCTTATAAGTATACATCAGAAATTTGATGTAAATTCAGTAGAGATTGAACCAGTTCAGTTTCATTTTAATAAAGATGAATCACATGGTACGATAAAATATTTTGGCCTGGCGGGCCCTATACTTGATACACTAGACAATGGTAAAGTTTTGGCGATCGATGAACTCGATTCGAAGTTACACCCACTATTGACAGAAAAGATCATCAGTTTGTTTAACTCGCCGGTAACCAATCCGAAGAATGCACAATTAATTTTTACTACTCATGACACAAACCTTTTAAGCACAAATCAATTTAGAAGAGACCAGATCTGGTTTACACAAAAAAACAGATACGGAGCATCAGATTTATATGCTTTATCAACCTACAAAGTACGTAATGACGCCTCCTTCGAAAAGGACTACTTACAGGGGAGGTATGGCGCCATTCCTGCCTTGAGAAATTTCGGAAAGTTATTTAATTTAAAAACTTAAGAAATGGCAAGTAGGGATATCCCTTTGAAAATTCAGCAAAGACTGGATAAAAGAAAAGAAAAAAGTATTCAACGTTTTAATAATTATCAGGAACCAAAACAAACTTTTCTGATTATTTGTGAGGGACAAAATACAGAGCCTGATTATTTTAATGGGTTTAAACTGGGATCTGCACAGGTAGAAGCAGTTGGTACCGGATTCAATACTGTTTCCCTGGTAAACAAAGCGATAGATATAAAAAAGAAATACAGCAATAAAGGGCGAAAATTTGACCAGCATTGGGTAGTATTTGATAAGGATGATTTCAGTGCGGAAGATTTCAATAATGCCATTCTTATAGCTGTTGCAAATGGTTTTAAAGTTGCATATTCCAATCAATGTTTTGAATATTGGTTTTTATTGCATTTCTCAGCACATGAAGGTCATATTAACAGGAAACGGTTTGAACAATTGCTGAATCAACATTTGGGATTTGCTTATAGTAAAGATGCCGGTATAAGTTCTCAAATGTTTAATGCCTTGTTGAATACTCAGGAAACAGCCATTGCAAATGCAGACAGGATATACCATTCTTTTGAAAAACCTCATAATCCTGCCATAGAAGAATCATCTACTACCGTATTTCAATTGGTTAATGAACTCAATAAATATCTATAGATATTTCTCAAATACTTTGATACTATTCTGGGTGATGCAGAACGCCGTGGCAGAGTAGAAACCGATCTATGCAAAAAAAAACATTAAGTAGACTATTTATATGAAATCGACTTAATTAGTCTAATCCTCATATATGAGGTAGATTATTTTCTGCATAATAAAAAGGAATTTATTTACTTAGGGATTTTTATTTCTCACTTTGATATCCTAAATTGGATATAGACATTTGCAATGAGCATAGGATTTAATCTTTTCAAATACATACCCCTTAACACCAAAAGCACAAAATCTAATTTCAAAAGCATTTACTATTCCATTTACTGAAGTAATGGTAACTCCATTTTTAAACCACCATTTTCATTGCTGAAGTAATAATCTGCATTTGACAATAAGAATTTCAATTGGGATGATAACGACCATTCCATTATCAAGCTATACCGTATCCTGAAGCATGAAAGTATCTAAAACATCTGTATACATAAACTAAGAACCTTTTACTAACTTCTTAAATCTGTTAAGTTATGGATGGAATAATCGGAGAAATCCGCTCCTTTGGTTTTAATTACACTCCACAGGGATGGTTGCCATGTAATGGTACAACGTATCCGCAACAGCAGTATGCTGCGTTGTACTCAATTATCGGAACAACCTTTGGTGGAAGTGCAACAGCTACTTTTAAAGTTCCAAACCTTTCCGGTAAAATTCTGAGTGGTGCGCAGAATCAGATACCAAATCATACAGTGGGGGCTTCCGGAGGTGCAGAAACAATTACGCTGGCATCTAACCAGATGACGGCCCACTCTCATGCTGTTAATGTTGTAACCAGGAACAAGCCTACACAAGCAGTAACAGGAACGGCTCAACCGGGCAATACTGTTTACCTCACCAATGCGCTTAGTAAAACGGCCAATGCAAGTATTATTGAGTATTCTGCAGGCGCTGCCCGCCTTGTTTCAATGAATAATGCAGCAATCACACCCACCGGTCAGGGCCTTCCTCATTCAAATTTAGCTCCGTTTCTGGCTATGAATTTTTGCATTTGTTATGATGGAATGTATCCTAGCAGAACATGATTTATTTTTCACCTTATTTAAATAGAACAATATGGACTTCTATGTAGGAGAAATCCGCCTTTTTCCGTACAACCGTATTCCGGCCGACTGGATGGCTTGTAACGGACAGCTACTCCAGATAAGCCAGCATGCTGCTTTGTACTCGTTAATAGGAGTTTTTTATGGGGGAGATGCTAAATTTGTATTTAATCTTCCTAACCTGAACGGGCGTGCTATAGTTGGTTTTACAAGCGGTACACCGTCTGGAACTGTTTATAAGATTGGGCAGGCCGGAGGAACAGAGAATGTTGTATTAACCATTGCTCAGATTCCCTTACATACTCATTCCCTTGCTGCGAATAATACTTATGACTCTGGTGGGCCCAATACTCATTACCTGGGGAATCCCAACATTCCTACAGCTGCCACGCAGGCATCAAAAAACGCGGCAAATGCAAATTTGTATGCAGTTCCTGCAATTACGGACCCACTGGTTCCTATGGCACCTTGTATTGCAACCGCAGGATCTTCAGCTGGTCATGAGAATCGCAGTCCTTACCTGGCAATGAACTATTGTATTGCTATTACGGGGCTATATCCGACCAGATCATAAAAAGACAATTACAATTGGTTAATCATAAATCTATACGTTATGGATCCATATATTGGAGAAATCAGAGTTTTCGCGGGAAATTATGCTCCGGTTGGCTGGGCCTTATGTGATGGTACAATGCTAAATGTATCAGAGAACCAGGCTTTATATGCCTTATTGGGAAATACATACGGAGGTAACGGAAGCTCTACATTTGCACTTCCGGATTTCCGGTTGAATGTAGCAGTTGGTACAGGTACAATTTCTGCAGCAGGAGGAACGGGCTCTTATCCACTGGCTGCCAAGGGGGGAGCTGCTCAGGTAATACTAAACAGTACTACATTGCCTTCACATATACATACCTTCCAGGCAGTAAACATTGCAGCAAATACTGGTAGTCCGGCAAATGCTTTGCTGGCACAAACGAATGGAAACAACAGTACTTTAACACCTCCTTATCCGGATGTAACATCGTATACTGCATTGCCACTTCCCGATGGAGGAACTACCACTACAAATGGTACATTGGCCGCTAATACATGTCAATCAGCGGGGTCAAGCCAGGCGCATGACAACCTCATGCCTTACGTTAGTTTTAATTACATCATAGCCGTGAACGGAATATATCCAGAACCAGCATAATCCATAGTTCTATACATGCATATTGGTATTATTTCCAATTCGGATGAATGCATCCTATTGGCATACACACTTGCAAATCACGGTTTTCAGGTGTGTGTTTTTTTCTCTCCTCCACCCGATAATTACATTCATCAGAAAGTAACAACATTGTTACACTCGATAAATATTCCCTGTACAATTGAGCAGGACCAGAAGACAGATGTATATAACTGGCTGGAACAAAAAGGGCTCGCCGTTGTTTTTGTTCTCGGATACAGGTACCTGCTTGATGTGAAAATATTTGGAAAACTGAATATCTCCGCTTTCAATATTCATTATGGACCACTGCCTTCTTTCAGAGGGCCCGTACCTGTATTCTGGCAATTGAAGCAGGGAGAATCTTCTCTGGAAATTTCCATACACCGCTTGTCTTCAAAATTTGATGATGGTGAAGTGGTATGGAAAAAAGAAACATCCAATCTGCCTCATTATAATTACAGTTATGTTCATCAGTTGTTCAGCAGGTTATGTATAGAGGGAGTGGAGTTCATCCTGTCGGTAATTAAATCTCAGTTTCCGTTGCCTGATCTGCGGGCGAAAAGTAAGATATCAGCATATTATAAACGTCCGCAGTTAACAGATGTGATGATTAACTGGGATACGATGAAGGGAGAGGAGATCTGTGATCTTGTACGTGCCTGTAATCCCTGGAATAAAGGGGCACAAACTTTATTTTACCAACAGGAGGCAAAATTAATGGATGCCCAATTGATGAATGATTCCAGCACTGAAAGAGCGGGTACTATACTCGATAATAATGAGTGTATATTAATCGCATGTGCTGATACGAAAATAATTAAAGTAGGGATGTTGTATGTAAGTGATTATTTTATTCCAGCATATCAGGCTGAAGTATGGGGTTTTGTAAAAGGAAAAGTATTTGGATAAATGGGAGCGGACTAAAAGTAAAAACTCTATTAACTGATTACGATGGAGATGAAAAATATTCAGTGTTTTCACTTTACTTTTAGTCAGCTCCTGATTTCATAGTTAAAATAATTTAACTCAACTCGGACCCAAAATCAGGACCGCCACCGCCTAACCCCAGTGTTTTGTCATTAATGGAAAGTACAGTGAATGCTGGGGTTACCCATGTTTGTTTAGGTTGTGTCTCAGATGTTTCGTTTTTCATATTGTTTGTTTTGGATGATGCATTTAAGTTACACTTTTTATTCGTTATGAAAAATTATAGCCTTTCTCCTTCAATGTAAAAAGTAGCTGAGCAGAAATAGTAGCCTGTGCAAGTGAAGATATTATTTGCTCCTCTCCGGTGTTAAAGTGGGTTTTTCCTGCAACAGCTTCCAATGAGTTTTGTATTCCTTTCCGGGATAAAAAATGATTGAATGCAAAGTTATGTTCTTCCGATTGCATGATATTTTCTATATATGATTTTTGTTCCATAATACGGACTGCATAGTCAGGTACATATTTCCCTTTATCTTGCCGCCATTGGATTTCCGGTGGAATAACACCTTCCATAGCATGGCGCATCAGGCTCCTTTTGTATCCCCCTTTTCTGAATAATTTCAATGGTACATCCATCATAAATTCATTAATGCTTTTATCTGTCAGCGGTATTGCAGATTGCATTTCATGACCGGCATACCGGTTTGCAAAAGTTCCAAGCAACATGCTCCACCGGCCACTGCTGATGATTTGTTGCATGGAAGTATTGATGGGTTGTACCCGTTGGAAGAACGGACCAGTGTGGTAGGGAGTAGTAAATTCTTTATGTAAAGTAGTGTGTTTGTCCTGGTCATGTCTTTTTATAACTTGCCGGATCTTTTGGTACAAAGATGTATGAATTGCATATTCCTCCTTTAATAATTGCAACCAGTGTTTACCATTCCGGTTGAACTTCTTTAATAGTTGTACTGCTTCTTTCCAGTGTCCTGTTTGTACTAACTGATAAAAGACGGTATTACCTTTCCAGGATACCCAGTAGTCGCCGCCATAGCCAATGAAGAAGGTGCCGATCTTTTTTTCTTTAGCCGCCGCTGCAATTGCCCTGTCCATATTGAAGAAAATATTAGGAAAGCATTCATCTGCTTCAAAAGCCTGTTCAATACCTGTGAAAGGTCCGTCACCTGTGGTTTCCACATATGTTTGTTCCAGGTTAGGACAATGTTTGCGAACAATATCTATGTATTTTCTTTCATCCTGCGCAGCACCTGTATAGCTTATAGGCAGAACAGATGAAAAAGCATACAGAGGTTGATTTTTATCGGCCAGTATTTTTGCAAGCATACAGGTAATGGCCGTTGAATCAATCCCCCCACTGAGCATCACACCGACAGGTTTGTTTGTTCTTAACCTGTTCTCTACCGAACGCTGGAGTAATTCTTTCAGGCATTCTGTCCATTCTTCATCTTTTCTGAACCGGTATTTATTTAAGGGAAGGAGATGCCAGTATTTCTTAATGTGTGATACTCCATCCTGCAGTATTAAACTGTTTCCTCCTCTTAATGCTTTTATGTCTTTGTCGTAGGTTTGATCCGGATTGCCATCTCTGCAGTGATATTCAATCAGGCTGGCAGCATTAAAATGATGGGGGCCTGGTTTTACCGAGAGTATTCCTTTGATTTCGCTGCAGAAAATAAAAACGGTGGTAGAGTCATAATAGAATAGCGGCCTGTATCCTATATGATCTGTAGCGAGAAATAGCCGTTTTCGTAACTTATCCCAGATACAAAATGCAAATTCACCTTGCAGGTGGTTGACACAATCTTCCCCCCATTTCAGGTAGGCGTGTAATAACAGGTTAAAGTCTGCAGTGTGTTTATCGAGCCGGAGGATATGGATCAGTTCCTGTCTGTTATCAATCCTTATATCTGCCGTAATGAAAATGCTGCAGTAAGCGGGAGGGCATCTTTTCTCTGCAGGTTCCAGACCGGAAGTAACCTGGCATTGCCCAAGTGCAATGGCTCCGTTGCGCCATACATCCATGCCATCAAAAGCTCTGTGCTGCATTGAATGAGACAGTTTGTCAACTATTATATCATGTAGAGGAGCCCCGCTTTTATTAATAATACCGAAAATTGCATGCATAATATTCAGCTTTTAAAACCTGCTATCACAGAAAACGGATATATGTTTTTCCCACCTGTAACCCTGATGCCACCACTTTCCAGCCAGGCATGTGCAAGCATTGTATTTGCATCATCATTTTTTATATGAACACCAAAGTATATAATGGACACTGTACTTCTGTTTCTTAACATGATTTTTGCTGCAAGGGCCTGTTCAAAACATTTTGTTCTCCAGGGGGATCTTGTACAAGCCCGGCTGATAGCAATACGAACGTTTTGTTGAACTTGTACTGTCGTTATTATCTGTAGTAATGGTAGCTGTCCGATAATATTTTTGCCCAGCAGCGGAGCTATTCTCCGGAAAGGAACAAAAATAAGGATCAATCTTGCAGCTGCCAGCAGCAGCCAGGCTTCGGCGAAAAACAAGAGGCTTCGGATAGATACATATTTTCGCATGTTATATCAATGAAGATATTACTGATAATAATCTCGAAGGTCTGCAGCTGGAAGGCCTTGTAATAAGATAAACATCAGTATGCTGTAATAGTTTACTGACTATATTGAAACTTAACATCCGTAATGACTGACTTTGCATTAGCACCGGCCTGTAGAGTTGATTTGATATAGCTTCAAAGGCGTGTATGCCTGTTAGTTTTTCAGTATGTATGCGGTAATCATCTCCTATTTTTAACAGCATGATTTTCTTTACAGGATATTGATGACGATCGAAATCGTCATGGAAGAAGATCCCGTATTTTTTTATTCCCGGTCTTACAGGGAATGATCTGTCCTGGAAAGCTTGATGATTTAATGTAAGCAAAGAATCTTCCCATAGCTTGATCATAGGATAGGAGGCCGTACCAGTTATCAGGTTATTGTCCGGATCTCGTTGTAATACTGTAATATCATCACTGAATATAGTGTATCCAAGTTTGATAAGTCCGGCAAGTGTGGTTGATTTTCCCGCACCTGAGTATCCGCATATAAACACCAGTTCTCCATCTTCCAATATTGCAGAAGCATGAAAGGGGAGCAATCCCCGTTGTGTGAGAATTGCCGCCATAGCAGTAGCCAGCACAAAAAGTCTGATGCTACGAAATTCCCTGACATCATTATGTGGGGCTATAATGATTTCCCTGCCATAAGCAACGTAATAACTTGCAGTATCTTTAACCGAGAAGATTAGTTCCTCTTCATTGATAATATAAGAAATATCGTTGCCTTGTATAATTTTTACATTTGTAATAGCAGGGATTTCTCCGATGTTAATCATTACATCCGGAACATCAAATATTGAAGGAAGCAATTCAGGAAATTCAATATCTGATAGGATTTGAAGCCCAAATCCAAAGTATTTGTACATGAATATTGATTGTGTTTTGAATGTTCGATATCTAACTTATATATCTGTAATGGTGCAATAAATATTTTTCATAACCGGATGATCGTATTAATTTGGGAGTCGTCGTCAATTGTTTTGTAATAATACCTATTTTCGTATAAATAACCTTAGATAGTTCAGATAATACCCCGGATAATTTTTAATTCATGTTATGGAAAAAGAATGCAGCCTCACATCAAATACCCTTATTACCAGGAATGAAGAAAAATTTCTTGTCAGCCATATTGGTGATGAAGTGGTGATGATGGATATCAGTAAGGGTGTTTATATAGGAATGAACAGCGTTGGGAGTAATATATGGAATATATTAGCAGAAGCACTTCCAGTAAAGGATATCGTTGTATCTCTGACAAATATTTATGATATCAGTCCGGGGCAATGTGAAACGGAAACGATCGCATACCTTGAACAGATGCTGGAACAAGACATGCTGATTATCCAGTAGTAACATTCATTTCATCGGATCATAAGTTTGCCCCTCTCACATGAATTTTATTCTGAAAGATCTGTTCCGTTCAGTTGTACTGATATGGCGTGCTAATATGCGGGTTGCTAGTATCAATGTTATTTTGCAGGTAGTGCTTGCTATATTACCTGTAGCTTCCCTGTTATGCCTTCGATTGCTGATTGATGCTATGATGATGCAAAATATGAATTTCTCTTCAGCCATGGCTCCGCTTGTGGCATGGGGAGGCATTCAGATGTTGCAGGCTGTTACCGGGCAGTATACTGCTTTTATAAATACTATACATCAGCAGCATCTCACAGATTATTTGTCGCTGGAGGTATTAAATAAAGCTGTAAGTGTAAAATATGACTATTATGAAAATCCGGTTTATCACGATACTCTTCACCTAGCTCAGCAACAGGTAATCTATAAAACAGCAACTATATTGAATGGGTTTAATGCAATGTTGTTAAACAGTCTCTCATTATGTTTTCTGTTTGGTTTTCTGTTTTCTATGAAACCTGCATTTGCCCTGTTATTAATTATATTATCGCTGCCACTGGCTGTGATTAAATGGTATGCAGGATTTTCCCTGACGCATCTTGAAAGAAAGTTAGCGCCCAGTGAAAGAGA
The DNA here is from genome assembly GCF_900112615.1 of Chitinophaga sp. CF118. Classification (GTDB taxonomy): domain Bacteria; phylum Bacteroidota; class Bacteroidia; order Chitinophagales; family Chitinophagaceae; genus Chitinophaga. The sequence continues at coordinate 311,764 of NZ_FOMK01000003.1, forward strand.
AGCGCATTACCTGCATTATATATTAACAAGCGTAGGCCATGCAAAAGAAGTAAGAATATTTGGGTTTGGAGCAGCTCTTACAGCAAAATTCAAACATATCAGGGCATTTATTCTCCAGGGAAAAAAGGATGTATATAAAAAGAACACCTTATACAGCATAGTAGCAGAGATACTGGAAGTGGTCGTTATCACAATAATATTGATTTATCTGGCCAGGAGTGTATGGGGGAAAACAATAACAGTAGGTGTTTTTGTTATATATCTGCAAGGGTTTCAGCGGCTGCAAACTACATCCAGGAATTTTCTGCAGGCATTGGTTCAACTATTTCAGCAAAGAGTTTTCCTGAGAGATCTCTTTTTGTTTCTGGATCTTCCTGTTCCGGAAACTCCGGATGCAGATATTCTCTTTCCCCGCACACATAACGGGTTATCTGTAAATAATGTTTCATTCCGTTATCCGCAGTCACAGCATCCCGTATTGCAGAACATATCATTCAGTTGTACGCCTGGAAATATAATTGCCTTAGTGGGAGAGAATGGTTCGGGTAAATCAACGATGGTGAAATTGCTGGCTCGTTTATATGAGTTACAGACAGGGTCGGTTAAAATTGATGATGTAGAGATTTCAGGAATAGCATTAACGGATTTCAGGAATAACAGTACTTTTTTGTTCCAGGATTTTGAAAGATATTTTCTAACAGTGGGAGAGAATATTGCTTTTGAAGCATTTCATGATCCTGAAAATTTATGCGATGTTCAGCATGCTGCTACATTAGCCGGGGCACATACATTTATCTCAAAATTGTCTGCCGGCTATCATTGCCGCATGGGTACATTGTTTCAGGGTAGTGAACAACTCAGTGGGGGACAGTGGCAGAAGCTTGCACTTGCAAGGCTTTTTTACAGAAATGGTCACCTGATGGTGCTTGACGAGCCAACCAGTGCTCTGGATGCAACTGCTGAATACGAGGTATTTCAACATGTGAGGGAATCTGTAGGAAATAAAATGGTACTGTTAATTACACATCGTTTGTATAATCTTAAAATAGCAGATTATATCTATTTTATGAAAGATGGAATGATTGCTGAAGAAGGAACTTTTGACAACCTGATATCGGCGAATGGATTATTCAGGAACATGTACGATAAACAAAAACTATGAGGTGTTATGGAGATTGGAGCAATAAAGGAAAAATATAATCCTGAAATAGCGTTATTAGTATTGTGTTGCAGGGTTTTCCTGAGAACAGCAGATAAGGAAATGCTAAGGACTTTCATTACAGATAGTAGCATTAACTGGAATAAGGTTTATAATCTGAGCGCACTTCATCGTATAAGACCGGTAGTGTTTAATATATTATTCCATGTAAAGGAATTGGTAGAACAGAATACATACCAGTTATTCCGCTCTTTCTGCATGAATTTCTCATCGCGGGTTTTTAGCAGGAAAGCGGAGTGCGACAGGATAATAGATCTTCTTCAGCAGCGAGGTGTTAGTGCCTGTCCGTACAAAGGGCTTGATTTTTCAGTGCTGCTTTATAAGGATATGAGTTTGAGGGAAAGCTCGGATATCGATGTTATTATTGCAGAAAAGGATGTGTCGTCGGTTGTAGATACCTTAAAAAAGGAAGGATATACTATGGGTACGCATAAGTTTTATGATAGATTTCCTGAACAATTCCATCAATTACATAAAGATGTTTGTTTCAATAAAGAAGGTGCTTTTGGTGGCTCATTTGATTTTGAGTTTCACTTTAGACCAGTAAAATATAGAATGAATACAACAACTTCATTCAGTCAGTTATTAGGGAATGATTATTTATCTCCTCACCGGATATATGATCATAAGGATTATTATAAGCTGATGATTTATAATAATGGGGTAAGTGATTATTATCCTACACTTCGTTCACTACTTGATCTTGCTTCTTTTAAGGCAGATGAACTGGATGAAGAGGCTATTGAACTGAAACGGTTTGATCTTTTAAGGCGCGTTCTTTCCAGTCATCTTTTCAATATGCCTGTTGTGGAGACTTATAAAAAAGATGACAGCAATCTGAATTATGCAGTTAATTTCCTTTTGAATGAATTATTGAAAAAGCAGGTAATAAAGAATTCAGATCTATTAAGAAACGTTTATCTCGGAATAAGGTTCAGTAAGGGATTAAAACAAAAATGGAACATTTTGTTAAAGGCTATAGTATTTTTTATTACACCTAATGGCAATGATATAGAATCCATACAACTCCCATTTTATTCCTACTATTATGTTACTAAATTCTTTAGGATAACAACAAGGAGATTACGGGGGCTTTCCTAGTAGCTCAATTTTTATGGAGGCATCCGGCCCGATTCTTTTTCAGGATGACTGCACTTTAAAAATAAAGTTAGTATTTTGGGGGTTTGAATGATCCATAAACAAGGTATTATGAGTAGCAGAGAAACGATCTTAGCCTCCATTAAGGGAAATCAACCGGAACAGCATGTATTGCCTGATATTGAAGGTTTCAGGAATACTTCACCCGGCGATCCGGTGGCTTTCTGCAAGGTGGTAGAAACATTGGGGGGAGAGGTGATAGAAATTGCCCGGTATTCGGATATTCCGTCGTACGTACAGGCCAATTTTACCGATCAGGCGCGTGTGGTTGCAGTGGATTCTGCGTTTTATCCTGGTGGGATGACTGAATGGAAGGAGGGCGACGGGCGCCAGTTGGAACAGGTAGATCTGGCTATTGTACCCGGACAACTGGGCGTGGCTGAAAATGGTGCGGTATGGGTGACTGAAAAAGAGCTGGTTGTAAGGGTATTACCTTTTATTACACAACACCTGGCTATTGTATTATCTGCAGCTACTATTGTTCCTACCATGCATGACGCTTATAATCACATTGGTGGCCCGGAAACCGGCTTCGGAGTATTTATTGCCGGCCCTTCCAAAACGGCTGATATTGAACAATCGCTGGTATTAGGCGCACACGGAGCTAAAAGTCTTACTATATTTTTGATGCCATGAAAATAGCTTTTAAAATGCGACTGAAACCCGGCTGCAAAGAGGAATACCGTAAACGTCACCAGGCTATCTGGCCGGAGTTACAGCAGTTGTTGAAAGATAACGGCGTAAGTGATTATACGATCTTCCTGGATGAAGAAACCAATATTCTCTTTGGAGTGCAACAGCAAGCTGGTCAACAATCATCGCAGGATCTCGGCACTCTTCCCATTGTGCAGCGCTGGTGGGCTTTTATGGCCGACATTATGGATACTAACCCTGATAATTCTCCTGTAACCACTCCTTTAGAGGAAGTATTCCATATGGAGTAGGTCTCCATCTTTCTTTTAGAGCAGTCGTAATAAGCCAGATAGGTTCAGTATCCTCCAATATTCAGACTGCTTTTTTACCGGATAGCAGTTAAATATTAGTCTTTTGAAGAGGGGCTGACAAAGCTGGGGGGTACTGGAAAGGTTGGTAATTAACTAAAGTCTTCTGTAAGTCACAAAATGCCCCCCACCAGCTATATTCTGTCACTTTTGTCTGATAACCTTTAATTTTGTAATTCGATCGGAACAAGTTTTTATCAGAAAAACATTGAATTACAATGAAGATAGAGGAATCAACAGCCATTTCTTATTCGGTATTAGACCTGGCCACTGTAGTACAGGGCCAGACACCAGCAGATAGTTTTCGTCATAGTCTTGAATTAGCTAAAAAGGTAGAGCAACTGGGTTACACCCGTTACTGGTTTGCAGAGCATCATAATATGGAGAGTGTGGCCAGTTCAGCTACTTCGGTGCTCATCGGTTATGTAGCCGGAGGTACATCGGCTATCAGAGTAGGTTCAGGTGGAATTATGCTGCCGAATCATGCCCCTTTAGTAATAGCGGAACAGTTTGGAACTTTAGCCTCCTTATATCCCGGCAGGATAGACCTTGGTTTGGGGCGGGCCCCGGGAACGGACCAGGTAACCGCTATGGCTATCAGGGGAGATAATTTCAAGGCACCACATAATTTCCCCAGAGATATCCAGAAGTTGCAGAACTTCTTTTCTGCCACAAACAAACATAGTAGTGTAAGGGCTATTCCCGGTGAAGGACTGGATATACCTATCTGGGTTTTAGGTTCCAGCACTGATAGCGCTATGGTTGCTGCAGCAATGGGTTTACCTTATGCTTTTGCAAGCCATTTTGCACCTACTTATTTTATGGAGGCAATAAAGCTTTATCGTGAGAATTTTCAACCATCTGCCCACTTGAGCAAACCTTATGTAATGTCTTGTGTGAATGTAGTAGCTGCTGATACGGATGAAGAAGCTGAAAGGCTGGCAACATCGGTAAAACAGCTCTTTATAGGTGTGGTAACCGGTCGCCGGCAATTATTACCACCACCTGTAGAAAGCATGGATGAGATCTGGAACGCGCATGAAGAACAAACCGTGAACCATATGCTGACTTATTCTTTCATCGGCGGACCGGCAACAATCAAAAAAAGGTTGGAGCATTTCCTGCAACTGACGCAGGTAGATGAAATAATGGTGACATCACATCTCTTTGATCATCAGGCCAGAATTCATTCTTATGAAGTTTTTGCAGATGTTATAAAGGAAATCAATACTGTTAAAACAAAGAATCTGGTGTAGGATAATAACTTTAATCAGCAAATAGATGTAGTCTAATTTAAATCCGCAATATCGGGAGGCTGTAGAATACAGCCTCCTTTATTTGTATAAAACTTAATTTCGTTTCTGTATATTGGTCAACAGTAGCGGCTATTAGTATAAAATATTCCCAATTACCATTTTTATGGGGCGCATCCAGGAAGAGAAGAATAAAATATCTTTTTACTTTAAACACATCTTACATCCAGGTGGAGAGTATTCAATTGAAAAGTACATCTTCCAGGTAATATCAATAATGACGATTGCTATTCTCTGCATTTTTATTGTGGTAGATACAATTGCAAATGTAGCTGTACCGCCTTATTTGTTAGAGGTTTTGCTGGTTCTTCAGTTTTTGTTCCTTTTTCTTTCCCAGGTAAAACGTATTTATTCCTATATTATCAACCTGTACATACTTATCGGCTTTATTGCATTAGCTATCAATTATGGGTTGAATGCAGGAATTAACGGACCTACGCTGATCCTGTTATTCATGACTTTTCAGCTGGCACTTAGTGTCACAGAACGTAAGTGGTATCCTTTCTGGATGGTTTTACATATTGTTGTACCAATCGGTTGTATCATTATAGAGAGTCAATATCCTTCACTGATCCGTGGAAGGTATCGCAGTCTGCGGGAACAGTATATTGATATGAGCACCTGTTTTATTGTAGCTATATTGTATATGTACCTGGTTACTACCAAAATCCGGGGATACATGTTACGGCAACAGGAAATATCTGCCCAAAAATCTGTTGAACTGGCGGCATCTGAAATCAAGTTGCAGGCTTTTTTTGAGGGATTGAGTGACCAGTTTTTCCTGCTGGACGATAAAATGAATATTGTACATTTTAACCGCGAAGCGGCCGATCTGTATCAGAAACTGTTTGGTACTCAACCCAAAGAAGGGCAGGCTATAGGTCCGATATTACATTCATCTTACCGGAGCCGTTTCCCGGAAGATTTTAAGCAATCGATGGCGGGTGTTAAAATCAGTCATGAACAAAAGTTTAATTATGGAGATGAGGTTTCATGGCGACAAGTGAGTCTGGAACCAGCAAGAAACAATACGGGGAAGATTGTAGGAGCCACATTGATCCTGAAGGATATCACGAAACAAAAGATCAGTCAGGAGCGGTTAGAGACTAAGAATGCATTATTGGAAAAGATTGCTTTTATCCAGGCCCATGAATTCAGGGGACCGCTTACTTCCATATTATCTTTATTACCCCTGATAAAGGAGGAATATACAGAGATTGCTCCCCATCATATAGAAATGATGGAAGAAGCGTTGAAAAAGTTGGATGGGAAGATCATTGAGATCGTGGAATTAGCGAATGAAGCTGTTCGACTGGAAAAAGGTTCTTAACGGCGTGTTCTGATACCAAACAAAGAATATAACGGACAATTGCCTACTATGCCGGTAGTAAAGAGGAGCATGGCTGTTGCCATGATTAGAAAAGTTCCGGTGATTGATTTTACATAGTATAGATAGAATGTTGTGAATGCCAGCAAAATCCGGATAATACGATCCAGTTTTCCTATATTATTTTTCATAACGGACATTGTTGATAGGTGGCAAATATAGACTAATAACTGTAATGGCGCGGTTCTGATGGTCAGAACTGTTTATGATATTCCTGATTTCCTGATATGAAAACCGCTTAAAAAATAGTAATAATATTTATATGAAGCAAATTAATGATAACTCCGGGTTTTTACGTCGGCATTATCTATATGTCCTTTAGCATTAGATAAGGCGTTTATTTTCGTAAATTCGCATAGTGAAAAGAAAACACCCAATACATTTGGATTTTGAAGTTGACAAACTTATATATTAAGGGCTTGGGAGCATTTCATATTGGTGGGAAACGTATGATTATCGAAACACAAGCAGCATTAAAACTGATTGATAAATATTTTAAAAACTGAATAAAATGAAACGTCGCAAGGCAGAACTAGATGTTGACTTTATTGGCGGTTTGGGGGCTTTAACAAGAGAAGATGAAAGCGCAATCAGTGACTTTATTAAAGCTCGAAAACTTAAACAGGCTGGAAAAGCAACTCAATCTACTACAATACGTAGAAACGCCCGTAAAGTTGTTAAGGAAAAGGTTAAGTTATAATCATTTCCTTTGCTTGTATAGCAATATTAACTCCGAGAATAGTTTGTTACCCATCCCAGTTTAGAACATAAAATATAATCCTTACAACGAATTCCTCAATATCAATCTGAAAGGGTTCTTTACTTTTTCCTGCGATTTTTCCATAATCATCTGGGCTGCAGTTTCGCCCATTTGTTCATGATCTGTAGATATAACCGTGATCCCATCCAGCAGGATCTCTTTTAATAAGGTTTCATTATAAGATACGATACCTACATCTTTCCCAATCCGGAGTTTATTATTGCGGCATATTTTCACAAGGTTAACGAGGTCTGTTTCTTCAATGATCACGTAGGCTTGTCCTTTTTTAACGGGCGTATACATTTCCACACCTTCGATCACGGAGAAGTTGAAATCATTCATACGGCAGAAGTACTGGAATCCTTTTTTGATCTCATCCGGATAAGGGGTAAGGCCCGGGTTCACAAATACCATGTTTTCATACTTTTTCAGGGCCGGCAGGGCCTCGAACAAAGCCTCATTGATATCTTTCTCAAAATTCTGGTAAACGGCCGCATAATCGCCCGAAAGAGCAGGAAGATCTTTGTCGAGCAGAATCAACTGATCCGAAGGGATCTGGCGGATAATGCGTAATACCTCCTCCGGATGATCATAAAAATGAGGCATGATTACATAATAATCATAATCGCCAAGATGGTTGTTGATAAGACTTTCAAAGAGAGGAACACTGTGATGGTGCACGTGCAGGTCTACAAAAACACTGTCGCCCAGGCTTTTCACAAATGCGTTATACACTTGTTTCTTATAGTTGCTGATTTTGTTAAACAGGAGTAAAATCCGGAGGGGCATCACTACGTCTGTCCGGTTAATGAAATAGCCCTTGCCCTTTACGGAAATGATCACTTTTTTGTCGCGTAGCTCTTTGTAAGCCTTTTCCACAGTACCCCGGGAAAGCAGGTAGTGTTCACTCAGTTCATTGATGGAAGGTATCTGCTGATCGCGCTTTAATCCGCCATCACGCACGGCAGCCATGATAGAATCTACAATTTGCAGGTATACCGGAACTTTACTGCTGGTATCTATGTTCAACCCTTTCATTATGGTAAAATAGCAAACAAATATCAATTAAGAAGTATGAATGAGATATGTTAAATATAAATAATTTTTAACTTTCTTAGACGTATTGAATTATATGTCGTTTCATTGCCTTTATCTTTGATCATATGAGCAGGGAAGTACTATCAGGAGCCAGAAAAAGAAGAACTGATTATACCTCACAAAATATACCTTTATACCTCCTTAAAGATTATTTAAACAGTTATTAAACAGGAATCAGATAGGCTCATCCTACGTTTTTTTTCGTAAGATGAGCCTGTCTGATTCCTGTTTATACCCGGTTTATTTTATTATTATCCACAATTAACCCAGAACACATTCACGTGTAGAATTGAATGATCACTTTTTCACTTATTTATATTAATATTTTTCTCAATACTGGAAGGTTAATTTATTGTTCATCTAGTGTTTATTGCTAGTTCATGGATGTTTTTTCCGTTGGTCAACTATATTTTTTCCAAACGAAATGGAATTCACTTTAATATTGATTTAATAATCAAAGCTACCAGATGAGGGCTTGTTCCTCTCAGAACTGAATAATTAAACTAACATTTATTAAACTATTATTTTATGGCAAAAGCAATTGGTAATTTATTGACACTAGGCCTTTCCGGGACAATAGGCAACATGACCTTTAGTCAGAGAGGAAGAGATACCGTTGTAAGCAGAAAACGCGGATCAAGTAAGGTGCCGGCTACAGAAAGTCAGCTGGATAACCAGGACAAATTTAAAGAGGCTCAAATGTATGCAAAGGCCGCTATTAATGACCCTGTTATCAAAGCTATGTATAAAGCTCATGCCAATCCCGGGCAATCGGCTTACAATGTGGCATTTTCAGATGCATCTAAAGCACCTGAAATATTGTTCATTGATACAAGCGATTACCACGGGCAACGGGGAGATATCATCATTATTAAAGCAGATAATTTCCTTGTTTTACTTATGAAAGTGGTTATACGGAATGCTGCTGGCGTTCTTATAGAAGAAGGGGAGGCGCTTGCGCCGGTTAATGGTAAAAGCTGGAAATATAAAGTTACCACACAGAATGATGTACTGAAGGGATCAAAGATCATCATAACAGCTATAAATCGTCCTGGGAAACAAACTTTAAGAGAGGAGGTTATTACCGGATGCTAAAAATTCATCAATGTCATTTTTAAGCTCTGTGTTCTATTTTATTTAATATAAACTTGATTTTATTTATTTTTTCTTTAACTTTATTAAACAATGAAGCAGTTAAAGAAATCGCTCCCTCATGTTTGTCCGGCTTGTCAGTCACCGTTGAAAGTGACTTCGCTGGCTTGCGGAGCCTGTGATACGGTAGTATCGGGCTCTTTTGAGTTGCCGTTGCTGGCGAGACTTTCAGAAGAGGAACTACAATTTGTGCTTGACTTTGTAAAAAGCAGCGGCAGCCTGAAGGTAATGGCACAGCAGCTCGGATTGAGTTACCCAACTGTGCGTAACCTGCTGGACGATATCATTCTGAAGATAGAGACTAATGAAAGAAATCTAAAATCTGACAAATGAAGACTTCCTGGATATTTAATCCCTTCACCTACATTGCAGGCTTAAAGTCCTTAATTATAGGCTGGATACTAATACTTATCACTGCCTGTATTGCTTATTACAGCAAAACTCATTTTGATGGGGTTGTTGATGCTCATGTATGGCTTGGGGATCTCTCTATAAAGTACTACTTCCTGGAGCCAGTGGTCGATTGGGGATGCCTGGTACTGGTAATCTTCCTGGCAGGTAAATTCTTCTCTGTTTCTTCCATACGGTTTATTGATGTGGCAGGAACCCTGGCCCTGGCCAGAGCTCCGATGCTCTTCCTTGCAATAGTTAACTTTGCACTTCCTGGAATTAAGGATATCTATCAGATGGATGCTCTTGCTATATTGGCAATATTTACAACCGTAATATTGGAAATATGGATGATTGCCCTTATGTACAACGCATTTAAAGTTTCCTGTAATATAAAAGGGAATAAGGCCGTAGGGGTATTCATCGCTTCACTCATAATTGCTGAAATATTTTCGAAAATCTTCCTGCACCTTTTATATCAACCGTTAAAATAATTCAAATGAAAAATATATTGTTTGTTGCTGTTATCCTGCTGAATGGGATATGTACAATGGCGCAGGCAGATTATCCTGCTGCTGTTGAGAAATTTAAGCGATACTATAACCAGCAACAGGCTGACAGTCTCTATAGTATGTATGCACCTGTCATGAAAACGGTACTGCCATTGGAGAAAACTGTAAGTACGATCAGCCAGTTGCATACACAGCTGGGCGAACTGAAAAGTGTAACGTTGACCAATGAAGAGAAATCTTATAATATTTACAAAGCCGTTTTTACCAGCAATACTTTTAAGATGGTTCTGTCACTTAACAATGATAATCTGCTGGAAGGGTTTCGCTTTTTTACATATACTGAAACTAAGAAAGATACTGCCGATATTGTTTTGAATGGAATACATGGTACCCTTACTATTCCATATGAGAACAAAAAAGTACCAGTGGTATTGTTGATAGCAGGCTCGGGGCCGACAGACAGAAACGGCAACAATACAATGGGGCTGAATACCAATACTTACAAAATGCTGGCAGAAGCACTGCTGGCTAAAGGTATAGCCTGTTTGCGTTATGATAAACGGGGTATTGGTGCCAGTAGGGCAGCTCTGAATAATGAGTCTGATGTTCGTTTTGAAGATATGATCAATGATGCGACAGGATGGATTAAAATGCTGGAGGCAGACAGTCGTTTCTCTAAAGTATTTGTAGTAGGACATAGTGAAGGATCGCTCATTGGAATGATCGCTGCTGCCAGGGAAAATGCAGCTGGTTTTATCTCCATTGCAGGAATAGCGGAGAGTGCGGATGTCACCATCAAAAAACAATTGAATGTAAAATCACCGGAATTGGCAGCACAGGGAGCTATCTTATTAGACAGTCTTAAAAAAGGATACGCTGTGAAAGAGCCAGATAATAATCTGAATAGTTTGTTTCGTACTTCCGTACAGCCATACATGATATCCTGGTTGAAGTATGACCCACAACAGGAAATCAAAAAATTAAAGATCCCGGTATTGATCATTCAGGGAACAACAGATATACAGGTGAGTAACGATAATGCTACGTCGTTGAAAAAGGCTAAACCAGATGCGTCGTTGATAGAAATCGATCAGATGAACCATGTGCTAAAACAGGCGCCTGCAGAGAGAACAGCCAACATAGCTACTTATACTAATCCGGATCTGCCACTTAAAAAAGAACTAACGGAAGCTGTAGTAACATTTGTGAGTAAGTAAGTACTGCACCTCTGATATATATAACTCCACCAAAATAGAAACTCCATCTTCAATTACCTGTTCAGGTAATCGAAGATGGAGTCGATTTTTAAACGAAACAGTTTATTTCTCCAAACCTATCTGCCATTCATTTTTCCAAATAATTTCTGGTTTGCCGGCGGAATTAAATACCAGGGGCAACCATACATAACGGGAAGCTTCCAGGTCAGTTTTATTCCATTTATCTGCCATGAAAATAAATTCATTCTTTTTACCCTGTACCGGTATCACATAGGCACTTTGTGCGTGAAAGGTACTGTCACTGTCAATGCCCCTGCATGGATTATCGTATTGTTTCCAATCGCCCAGGATGTTATCTGCTACTGCATAGGATGCCGCATTGGGCGACCAGCCGGTGCAACCGGAAGTGAACAGATAATACCTGTTATTGTATTTGCATACGGCAGGTGCTTCTCTTGAAAGATTGATCAGTATCCGTTTATCATTCGTGCTATGAGCCAGGTAGTCATCTGTGAGTTCACAGATATGCATTGTACTATTTTCTTCAGATGAATAGAAGTGATATGCCTTACCATTATCATCCTGGAAAATAGTCATATCCCTGGCCATATTCCCATTAGGCCTTACGCTACCTACGTATTTAAAAGGCCCTTCAGGACGATCGCTTACGGCTACTCCGGATCTTGCATAACTGTAATCTTTGGAGTCAATATGCAGCCACATTACGAACTTTCCGGTTTTCCTGTTAAAGATCACTTTCGGACGTTCTATCACTTTATCGATATAAAGATCATTTGTACTGTCTGCCTTATCCGGCGATAATGCTACGCTTTCAAATGCCCAGTGCTGGAGGTCTTTAGACGAATAACAGGAAACACCACCTGCATTCACCCTGTAATTTTCCCATGTAGAACCCGGTACCCGCCAGGTAGGTCCCTTTTTAATTTCACCATACCAATAGTAGGTATTATGATGATATAAAATACCTCCTCCATGTGCATTCACCGGGTTACCGGTTACGTCTTTCCATACCTGCCCCGGAATAAATTGTGCATAGCCCGTATTAAAAACCAGGATGCAGATAATCGTCAACAGCGTTATTGAAATATTCTTCATTGATCAAAGATTTGAATTGAGCTGTTGATCCCCAATTGGAATTGGAGCCCAGTAAAAAGTATGGGTTTCGTCGCTTGGAATATTTTTCAGTACTTCTTCAGATGCGTCTCTGTCGGAGTTTGCTTTAGCAACCGTTTCAGTTCTGATCAGATCATACCAGCGGGCAGCAGGTTCCACACCGGCAAATTCCCAGCCCCGTTCTGCAATCACTGAGTCACGAAAAGCTGTTTGTGATAAGCCTGCCTGAAGATCTGCCAGGCCAGCCCTGTTTCTAACCGCATTAATAGCACTGTAGGCGGTTGCATCAGGAGTGGAAGACATTGCCTGCGCTTCTGCATAAGTGAGTAATACTTCTGCATAACGGATTACAAATACAGTGTGACTGCCTATCCAGTTACTGTTAACATGGTTAACCGGGTTAAAAGCATCATCATCACGGAACTTAAAGAAATAAGGATGTTTGTGTAGAGTTCCGGTATAGTCAACTGAATCACTCACCACATTATTGATGTAGTATACAGATTGATAAGTGGCATTCTTTCTTGGACCAGCAGGGAATTTCTTATAGAAATTGATCTCACCATATCCGTCGCCCCATCCACCTTCATCATCTGGTGCATAGGCATTAGGGGTAAGCATATTATAGTTCTCCCAAGCCCAGCCGGACACATTTACATTATAGTAACAGCCAAATACTGTTTCATGATTGAACTTACCACTTTTCTGCCAGAGGTCAATGAAGTTGGTAGCAAGCTCATATCCCCAGGTGGCTTTATTATCTATCACTTCTTTCGCTTTAGCTGCTGCCAGTGCATATTTATCTGTTTGTTTCAGCGGCCATCCTGCCATTGTTAAATAAACATTGGCCAGTAGTGCTTTTGCTGAACCACGGGTAGGAGGAATATCCACGCCGTTTTGTTTCCTTGTTCCATCCCATCCGTCTGGCAGCATTGTTTCAGCATTTTGCAGATCGCTTAAAATGAGGGCATAAATATCTGCAGGCTCTGCTTTTGTTCTCGTATAGTCTACGGTGTTATCTGTTACCAGGGGCACTTCTCCCCAGGTGCGGGTAAGGAAAAAATAACTCAGCGCCCGCAGAAAATAGGCTTGTCCGGCGGCATGATTCCTGTCATCTTCAGAAGCTTGAGTAGCATTCTTATAATTATTGATCAGTGCATTGCAGGATTTTATAGTGGAATAGAAATAGCTCCACCAGTTAGTCATACGGTCGTTGGAAGAAGTAGCCTGATAAGTATCAAAATCCGAATAGGAAATTTTGTTTCCTGCTCTTGCCACGGTCATATCATCTCCTCCCCAGAGGGTAGAAAAACCGGCAGACTGGTTAAAGGCGCCGTTGATCTGTGTATAGAGGGCGATAGTAGCCATATTCAGATCGTTGGTTGTTTTATAGAAATTTTCTGTTGTAAGATTACCTTTAGGATCTTCCTTTAAAAAGTCTTTACTGCAGGAGGACATTCCCATGATCACAATGCCTGCAATTGCAAAATATTTTTTCATCTTATGAGATTTTAACGTGGTCATTATAATGATATATTTACCCCAAAGGTGATTGTACGTGGAGAAGGGTAAGCACCCAGGTCAATACCAGCATCTGCATCACTGGAAGCTGCTGTGGATGTAGCTTCAGGATCGTATCCTTTATACTTTGTGATGGTGTACAGGTTTTGTCCGCTAAGGGTAAATCTCACATCTGCAAACCTGGTGGTTTTCTTATGCAGGGTATAAGAAAGACTTACGTTTTTCAGTCTTACATAACTGCCATTTTGCAGATACTGAGTTGATTCAACATAACTCCTGTTTGTGGTACTTGCAGGATCGGCCCATACTGAACCTGTATTTTTAGCAGTCCAGTAATTGGCAGATTCAGCAAGTGTAGGATATTTCACATCACTGGTAGGAGCAGCAATACCGGCATAGGTAGCATTAAAGATCTTATTACCATGTGACGCCTGTACGAATACATTCAGCTCAAGGTTTTTATATCTGAAATTATTATTAAAGCCCCATTGGAATTTAGGAATAGCACTACCTGCAATTACACGGTCTTCATAACCTATAGAGCCATTGCCACTTACATCCACATAACGGTTATCACCTGCTTTGTAACCCAGTGTATTATTGGCATCCTGGTATACACCCTGCCATGGAATGAGATAGAATGATCCCAGCGATTGTCCTGTTTTTACCACCTGAATATTGGTGTTGATTAGTCCCCCGCCTATAATTGGTCTGTACAGGATGGAATCTTTACCAAGGCTTTCTACCCTGTTTTTGTAAGTAGATGCATTAATGGTAGCGGTCCATGAGAAATCTTTCGTTTGAATCGCAGCTACATCTACATAAATTTCAAAGCCTTTATTATTTACCGCACCTACGTTTTTATATACGGTACCACCGCCGTCATAACTGGCAATGGGCACCTGTAACAGCAGATCTTCCGTACGTTTGTTGTAGTAATCGGCAGTTACATTTATCCGGCCATTCATGAATCCCATATCCAGACCAATATCGGTCTGTTTTGTTGTTTCCCATTTCAGGTTCGGATTACTTGGACTACCAAGCATATATCCCTGATATAAAGTACTGGTACCAAAGGAGTATTGAACACCTGATAATAGTCCCAGGCTGCTATAAGGATTGATGGACTGATTTCCTGTAATACCCCAGCTACCACGTAGTTTCAGGTTGGAAAAGATGCCCAGGTCTTTAATGAATTGTTCTTCAGACATTCTCCAGCCTGCACCAATTGAAGGGAAGTAACCCCATTTGTTGGCGGTTGACTGGAACTTTGAAGATCCATCTGCCCTGTAAGTAGCGGTGATCAGGTATTTATCGTTAAAGGTATAAGACGCACGGCCAACATAGGAAAGTAGTGCCCAGTTAGAATAAGTCGATGAAATACCCTGAGAGGTGTTCAGTGCTAAATTATAATATCCGTTGGAAGTAGATGTAAGTCCGGAACCGGTAGCGCTGAAGGAATTTAATCTGTTAGATGTTTCCTCTACGATACCCATTACTGTCAGGTCGTGCTTTTCATTGAATTTTTTATGAAAAGTAAGAGCATTACTGTTCTGGAATGTATAAGTTTCTGTAGAGCTCTGACCGGAACCTGGATTACCAGGACTGATCCAGTCGTTGTTCAGATAGGCATTTCTGGTGATATTCATATCCAGGCCCACATTAATATTAAAAGTAAGCCAGTCTGTAATATTGTATTTGAGTCTGCCATTTAGCACAGCTGAGTTGGAGGAATTATCGCTGTTTCTTTCTTTGATGGTCATGTAAGGATTGGACCAGATTGGAGAGATCCCAAACCTGTTATATTGGGAGCCTGAATCATACACCTGTTCTGTAGGTGCCCATGCCAGCGCGGCGGTAACGGGGTTCCCCTTTCCGCCAATATCGCCATTGTTGTGTGAGTTGGCATGAGCAGCAAACAGTCCTAGTCCTATGCTCACCTTATTGCTCAGTTTACTATCTAAATTAGCTCTCACTGCAAATTTCTCCTGATTGGTATTTAGCAGTAACCCGGATTGATTCACATAATACCCTGAAATATAGTATTTGGATTTTTCTGTTCCCCCGGAAACAGAAAGCTGATGATTTTGTGTAATGCCGTCATGCAGGATCTTGTCTTGCCAGTCGGTACCTTTGCCTGCATAAGATTGTGGATCTGCAAATACAGATGCACCAGTAATATGATTAGCCTGCTCTGCATAACCCACAGCATCCAGCAATTTGTATTTTTTCATTGGCCGGTTACTGCTGATAAAACCGTTGTATTCAATTTTCGTAATACCGGCTTTCCCGCTTTTAGTCGTGATGATGATCACACCATTAGCACCACGGGAACCATAAATGGCAGTAGCAGATGCATCTTTCAGAACTTCCATGGATTCAATATCATTCACATTGATATCCTGAATGCCAATACTGCTTAATGCAACCCCATCAATAACATATAAAGGGTCGTTGCTGGCATTAATAGAGTTCGCACCTCTGATGCGGATCTTTACCGCACCACCAGGAGCTCCGGAACTATTGGCCACAGAAACCCCGGCAACCCTGCCCTGCAGAGCGGACGAAGCACTTAATACGGGCTGGTCTTTATATGTAGTTGCATTCAGCGTGGCAATTGAACCTGTAAGGTCCTTTCTTTTTTGGGTACCATATCCTACTACCACCACTTCGCCCAGTCCCGTTGTTACAGATTCCAGTTCTGCATTAACAGTAGTGCGGTTATTGATAGGTATTTCCCTGGTGCCATACCCCATCAGGCTGAATGAAAGGGTAGCGTTCCCCGGTGCATTAATGGAGAACCGGCCATTATTATCTGTTTGTGTGTTTACAGATGTACCTTTTACATATACTATAACGCCAGGTAAAGAGGTATCGCCGGAGCTCACCCTTCCACTAACGGCTTGTTGAGCATAAAGGACGGAAGCATGGCAGCTGAAAATAAAGAAAAGGATTAGTTTAAAACAGGAGGAATAAGCCTGTTTTCTCCATAACGTAAGGAAATTTCCCATGATGATTCTGGTTTTTGTATCAGTTAAATTGTATTGTCCCCCCCGAAGCATATACTATAAATAAGTTATGTCGGAATTGTTTTCGTGGAATAATTCTATGCAATGATATGCCCCTTACTGAGTAAACTACAGGGGGGCAATCGCCAAAAATGGGGGGTAAACTGGTAAAAATGGCTATTCTTTCCAGTTAACTATATTAAAATCCTTATTAAATGACCCTCTATATTTTTTTATGTATTCTGATGGATTCATTTCAAAAAGTTTACAGAACTGTTCCCGGAAATATTTGCTGTCATTAATCCCTACCTGGAAAGCGGTTTCATTTACATTATAGTCTGTACTTAATAATAATACGGCCGCCCTTCGTAAACGGATAAAGCGGATAAAGGCATTGATGGAATGTCCGGAAATGGATTTTACCTTTTTATAAAGGTTGGAATGGCTCATACCTATCTGGGCAGCCAGCATTTTGATATTAAACTCTTCATTATCAAGGTTATTTTCAACGATGCCGATGCATCTTTCCAGGAAATCCCGGTATTCGGTTGAAATTTTCGAACTATTCTTTTTAAGGGTGATTTTATCAAAGAAATAGCGCTGTAACACATTCCGGTTTTGAAGAATATTGTCTATCCGGGCTATCAGGAGATCCTTTTCAAAGGGTTTGATGATATAATCGTCGGCCCCGCACTCAATTCCTTTCAACTTGATATCTGATGACGGGCTGGCTGTTAATAGAATAACCGGTATATGATTCAGGTAGGGGTCCTGTTTAATGGTATTACAAAGTTCAACCCCTGTCATTCCTTTCATCAGGATATCACTGATAATGATATCGGGATAATGTTCCTGTGCTATTTTTAAACCTTCTGCCCCGTTATCTGCTTCGTGGAAGATGAACTTTTCGCTGAACAACTGTTTCAGGTATCCTCTTATTTCTGTATTATCATCCACTACCAGGATAGATTTTTTACCTGAAATGATCTCAGCCACGCTTTCTCTTTCTTTAGTCGCCCGGGGGAGCTCGGCGTTAATATTTCCCATGAGTTCTTCCAAGAGAGCCGGTCTTTCTGCCACTTCTTCAAAAATGTAGTGGCCGGGAAAGTGGGAGCTACCTTTCCTGAGCTGTACCAGGAACCGGGTTCCTTTCCCTATATTGCTGGTGTAGGATATTTCACCTTTATGGCTTTCTATGAAATGTTTTGAAACGTGTAGTCCAATGCCGAACCCGGCTTTTCCCGGTAGTCTGTTTTCTTTCGCCTGATAAAATTTCTCAAATAGCCTGTTACCCGTATCTTCTTCAATACCGCAACCAGTATCTGTAATGGAGATTTCAACGTTGTATTCCTTCTCCTTTACTTCGAATATGACGGTCCCGTTCTCCGGCGTAAATTTCAACGCATTCGAAAGCAGGTTAAACAGTACTATCTCTAATTTTTCACGGTCTGCATATAACTCAAGTTGTTGATTATCAAATATAAACTGGTAATCAATATTCCTGGCTTTTGCCTGCTGGGTGAAGCATAGATATACTTCTCTGCAAAAATTATAAAAGTTAAGCCTGGTTACTTTCAGTTTATCGGCATCACTATCTGCCTTTCTGAACAGTAAAAGCTGGTCTACCAGGCTCAATAAACGGCGGGCATTCCTGTACACTACATCCAGGCCGGTGTTATGCTCACTGTTATTCAGTAATTCTTTAACCGGGTTAATGATCAGTGTGAGAGGGGTTCTGAATTCGTGGGAAACATTCGTAAAGAAAGACAGTTTCTTTTCGTTCAGTTCTTTTTCCTTTTCTGTTTCCAGGCGCGCAAGCCGGATGTCGAAAGCGAGTTTTGTTTTCTGCGCTTTATATTGCAGATAAGTATAGAATATTGCCAGGATAACGGCTATATATAACAGGTAAGCCCACCATGCCCTGTACCAGGGTGGCAGTACTGTTATTTTTAGTGTAAATACTTTGTTGTTCCAGGCACCCTCAGCATTAGTAGCTTTTACCCTAAAAGTATAGTTGCCTTCATGCAAGCGGGTATAATTAGCTGTTCTTGACTTGCCTACATAATTCCAGTCTTTGTCCCATCCTTCCATATAATAGGCATAATCAATTTTATCTGGCGCGGCGTATTCCAGCGCTACAAAATCGAAAGCAATAACTGCTTTATTATAGGGAATCCGGAGTGCAATAATATTATCCGGTGTTCTTTCAGTGACAAATGAGCCGTCCTGCTCAACGGGTATATTGTCTATTTTCAGGCCGGTAAGAAACACCCTGGGCATGGTAGCATAATCTTTTATGCTATCCGGATAAAAGATGCTCAATCCTTTGATGCCTCCAAGGATAAACTCTCCGGATTTTAGAGCCAGTGCTGCATTGTAATTGAATTGGTTGCTTGGAAGGCCATCCGATTGGGAGAAGTTTTTGAATGTTTTTTTCCGGGGATCGAATTTTGAGAGCCCGTTAAATGTGCTGATCCATAAGTTACCGCTTTTATCTTCCAGTATTTTCAGGATAGAGTTATTGGAAAGCCCATCTGATTTTGTATATCTTGAGTACCTGGCAGTGATCTTATCAAACAGCAATAATCCGCCTCCTTCTGTACCAATCCAGAAATTACCGGCTTTATCTTCATGGATTGCCCGGATAGGATATCCAATATTATATAGTTGGTGTTTTTTGTTTTGCCGGTCAATTTTAATCAGTGAAGTATAGTTACCACCCCAGAAATTCCCGCTACTATCTTCTGCCAGGGAAAGCATATTAGTGAGGTTGTTATCAAAGAGTTCGAAGTGGTTGGTATTCCTGTTGAACCAGTAGAGCGAACCATTGTTGCATGCACCAGCCCAGAGTTTCTTTTCAGCATCTTCATATAATATCCAGGTATTTTTATCTTCTGCATTGCTTTGTGGGTTGAAGCAGGAGAAGTGTTCAAATGTATGGGTGGATTTATTAAAGCGATTAATTCCTCCTCCCCAGGTTGTTAACCAGATATTATTCTGAAAATCGTTTATGATGCTGGTCGCAAAGTTATTGCTGAGTGAAGTGTTATTATCGTCCTGGTGTTTGAAGTTGATATATACATCTTGTTTCCTGTTCCAGTAGCTGATTCCGCCTCCATCTGTACCTATCCATAAATTCTGCTCCGGGTCTTCACAAAGTGATAATGTAAAATTATTGATAAGGCTGTTGCTGTTCAGCGGATCGTGCGTAATGGTTGTGAACCCTGCTCTTCTGGGATCAATGATATTGATACCACCTCTTAGCGTGCCGATCCATTTCCGGCCTTCTTTATCTTCATGTACAGAAAATACTGCGGTACTGGTGAGCAATTCTTTATTGAGATGGGTGATTTTTTCTGTGGCGAGTGGCATCGTAAAAATGCCTTCTCCATCAGAAGCTATCCACAGATTTTGTTGTTTGTCTACTGTAAGATGTACTACCCGGTTATAATGAGTAGCCAGAACGTTGGAAAAGGTATTGGATGGGATATCATATTTATAGAGACCTTCGTCGGCACCCAGCCAGAGGTGTTTGTTTTTATCTGCCTGTAAGGTTATCCCGGTTTTAATACTGTTATTAATTACCTCTATTATGTCCGTTTTATCATTATATCTGCAGAGCCCTATATTACGGACGAATAACCAGGCATGTTGATCCTGGTCATATTTAATGGACATTACATCGTAATGTGTATTCCCGTTTTGAAGAGGGATTTGCCTGGCAGAGCCGGCTTCTTTATTATATATTAAAAGACCTTCTCCACTGGTGCCAATAAATACATTTTCTTTCATATTGGGCATGACAGCATTTACTGCAACGGTGATCCTTTTTGCTGTTTTTTCCTTGTAGGGGAGGAAATTAACGGAAGAAAACCGGGACGTTGCATTATTGAAAATGCTGACCCCGCCTCTTGTTCCTATCCAGAGTCTGTTGTCCTGATCTTCCACAATGCAGGCGATGCGATTATTTATAAGGGAGCCCGGATTATTGAATTCATTCCGGTAAATGGTAAAGTTATATCCATCGTAACGGTTTAGTCCGTCGTAAGTACCAAACCACATGAACCCGTTATGGTCCTGGTAGATACTGGTAACCGCGTTATTGGAAAGGCCCTGTTCTATACCAAGGTAGGTAATGGGATATTGATCAGTAGCAAGACTTTTTGTAAGGATCAAAAAAGTATTGAGCACAAGAAGGATTACCCGTTTCGATTGAAGAGCTGGCCACATGGAATTAAATATTATAGTCACTGTTCTGATTACGATACATTGTTCACGACATCGAAAAAATACGCAAATTATCCTGATAAATGAAATAGTTCATTTATTATCAAAACCGGACACCCGGATGTAACGAAACCGGACATTTTCATAGTTTTGCATTAAGATAATGGATTGAATGTCAGTTGATTTATTAATTGGCATACTTTTCATCGAATCAGGATAACATACCCATACCCTTATGATCAGTAGTTATTTCAAAATTGCCTGGCGCAATCTTATCAAAAGCAAAGGATATTCTCTTATTAATATCGGCGGATTAGCAGCCGGAATGTCTGTCGCTATGCTTATTGGGTTGTGGATCTGGGATGAATTGTCGTTCGACAAATACAACAAAAACTATAATCAGATAGCGCAGTTGATGCAGAATCAGACCTTCAATGGAGACGTTGGGACCTGGCAAACGATGCCCTATCCAATGGGAGATGCCCTGCGCAACACATATGGCGATAATTTTAAGCATGTGGTGATGGCCTCCTGGGATTTCTACAAGGTGCTTGCCAGCGGTGACAAGAAACTGAAGAAGATCGGTAAATATATGGAGCCGGATGGTCCTGAGTTGCTGGATCTGCAAATGCTGAAGGGGAGCAGGGGAAACCTGAAAGATAATTCATCCATTTTATTATCCGAATCGACTGCAAAAGATTACTTCGGTAATGAAGACCCCATGGGTAAGTCCATGAAAATTAATAACCAGGAGAACGTGATAGTGACGGGAGTATATAAAGACCTGCCTTATAATTCTGCTTTTGGTAATGTAGCCTTTATAGCACCGTTTGATCTGTATATTAATAGTCTGGGATGGGTGAAAAAAAATGATTTTCCGTGGGGTAATAATGCATTTCTTGTTTTGGTGCAGATTGCAGATAATACAGATATGAATAAGGTCTCTGCAAAGATCAAAGACGTTAAGCTGAATCATATTCCTGAAGAAGATAAAAAATATCGTCCGGCAGTTTTCCTGCATCCAATGAGTAGATGGCATTTATATGGAGAATTTAAGAACGGAGTGAATAGTGGCGGACGGATCCAGTTTGTGTGGTTGTTTTGTATTATTGGCATTTTTGTATTGTTACTCGCCTGTATCAATTTCATGAATCTGAGCACGGCCCGTTCAGAAAAGCGGGCGAAAGAAGTGGGGATTCGTAAGGCTATCGGGTCTTTACGCAGTCAACTGATAGGTCAGTTTTTCAGTGAATCCCTGTTGGTAGTAGTGTTCGGGTTTGTATGTTCCCTGCTTGTTGTACAATTAATTCTTCCATTTTTCAATAGTGTAGCTGACAAAAAGATGTCCATCCTTTGGAGCAATCCTGTATTCTGGTTGGTGGGTATTAGCATAAGTCTGCTCACAGGTTTAATAGCCGGTAGTTATCCGGCTATTTATCTTTCTTCTTTTCAGCCGGTAAAGGTATTAAAAGGTACTTTCCGGGTGGGGCGGTATGCCGCTATTCCCCGTAAGGTACTTGTGGTATTGCAGTTTACTGTATCTGTTACGTTGATCATTGGAACTATTGTTGTGTTCCGCCAGATTCAGTATGCAATGAACAGACCGGTTGGATATAGCCGTGATGGATTAATTTCTTTACAGATGATCAACAATGATATTCATAATCATTTTGACGCAATAAGAACTGAATTGAAAAGTACAGGAACAATTGCAGAAATGGCGGAAGCCAATGCCCCTGTAACGGCCGTTTGGTCAACGAATGGAGGTTTTGACTGGAAAGGAAAAGATCCTTCCCTGGCAGTGGATTTTCCCAGTACGGGGGTATCATATGAGTATGGAAAAACAATAGGATGGAAATTTATAGAAGGAAGGGACTTTTCTACCGCTTATGCAACAGATTCATCTGGTTTTGTTTTAAATGAGGCTGCGGTAAAATTTATGGGTTTAAAAAATCCGGTGGGTGAGATAATTAAGTGGGACGATGTTTCATTTAAAGTGATTGGGGTAATTAAAGATATGATCGTGGAATCGCCATATGAACCAGTGAGACCCTCTATGTATCACATAGATAAGCAGTATACGAGTATTGTTAATATAAGAATGAATCCTGCTAAAAGTGCTCCGGAAGCATTGAGTAAAATTGAAGCTGTCTTTAAAAAGTATTGTCCTGATCAACCGTTTGATTACAAATTTGTGGATGATGAATATGCGAAGAAGTTTGGCAATGAGCAACGAATAGGTAAACTGGGAAGTTTCTTTGCTGTTCTTGCTATTTTTATCTGTTGCCTGGGATTATTTGGAATGGCATCTTTCATGGCAGAGCGGCGAACTAAAGAAATTGGTGTGAGGAAAGTAATGGGAGCATCTGTATTCAATCTCTGGAAATTATTATCGAAAGACTTTGTGCTGCTGGTATTTATCTCATTGATCATTGCCATCCCCATGGCCTGGTATCTTATGAGTAACTGGTTACAGAAATACCAGTACCGCTCTGAAATATCGTGGTGGATCTTTGCCATAGCAGGAGTGGGGATATTGATCATTACATTGGTAACGGTGAGTTTCCAGAGTATCAGGGCAGCATTGATGAATCCAGTGAAGAGTTTGAGAGCGGAATAAATTTTATATGATTACACATAAGGTATCAGTTACTGATACCTTATGTGTTTTACTGCTTTGTGTTTTAAAAACGGACTATCAGATCCGCAGCAGCTGAATACTGGTCTTTTTTAACTCCGTTATCATATGGTGTTACATTGTTAGCATAAGCGCGTTCATATCTTATTTCCGGGCGTATTCTTATATAAGGATTAAAGAAGTGAACAACCCCGATAGTATGACTTGAATATGCAGTAGCGAAGCCTGTACGGTTTCCCTTAGCATCGTTTAAATAATCATTACGAATAGATAGGTAGTCAGCCCCTGAAAGTTTTACCTGGAAGTAATTAACAGCACCAAGAGCATTAGCATATCCAGGAATTGGGTTTCCCGCACCTACACCTTTGAAAAATGGTTGTGGTGGACCATCAATTACTGTTCCCCCAACAAGTGCATCTTTTTGCCACATATAATATACTTCTGTCATCATGTGCACCGTATTATTAAAGCGGTGCCCCCAGGTTGCAACAACCATTTGCAGATCATCATGATTATTTTTGTACTTACCGGCGCCCAATGAATTAATACCTCCGTAAATGGAGTTGTTGTTATTCTTTGAAACCCAACGGGCCATTAATAAGCCATTAATACTTGCAGAGTTGCTCCATGGAGCAACATCATTTCCCGCATGTACGCCAACTTCCAGTTGCCAGTATGATCCGAGCTTAAAAGTTGCTTGTGCCCCGGTGAATGTATAAGGATCTACCGTAAACATTAACGAGTGTGAGTAGAGGTAATTATCTGTTGCCCATTGTGCCTCAATATCGGCAGGAGAAATAAATCGTCCAACCTTTAAAATCATACCATCAGCGATCTTCGGAAAGTATATTAATCCATAAATTTCGGCGGGGTCGAACCCATATTTATTATTGTGTTTTAACAACTGATCACTAAAATAGCCCTTGGCTGTAGTGAAGCGGTAATCGGTGCCAAAGATGGTAGTAAGCAGGAATCCTGCTGAAATGTGGTCTGTTTGAATTGTATTTGGCTGGAGGTCAAATTTAAGACCCACCTGGTCGAGCACTACATTGTTTGGAATGAGATCGTACGATGTAGGAGCATTGGATGTTTTTGAAGAACTTATATTTACCCCGGGATCAATCCAGCCATAAATTCTAAGTTTGGTTTTAGTTAATCCTAAGGCTTTTTGCAGAGGATAAACGGGGGCTGTGGCATCAATACCAATAAGAGGAGCACCATCCCATTCGCTGGTTGGAAACGGAGGTGAATCCAACGGTGATGGCAGGGAACGTTTTACGGAATCTTTGCGGGTACTTAAGGATTTTGGATCTACCTGAGAAAATGCATTCAATGTGACAGTTGTAAGCAAAATAAAAATGAATAAGCGCTCTTTCATGTTTTATTTAAATTAATTGCCCACCCTATATGCCATTGAAATGCCAAAGTCAATAACTGATCATAAATAATACAAAGTCAATATGTTAGAATTTTATGTAAAAAATTATTTAGAATTTACAATATCAAAATGAGAGGGTAAATTATCATTTTGATATGGTGAGATTGTATGGTAGACAAAACATTACATTTCTAAAAGAAAATTCTTTCATCAATTCACTATAAATGTATAAACATCTGAAGTGGAGGTATTCCCTTTTGTATCGTGTGTTACTACCTTCCAATAATAAGTTGTTCCGGATGTAATGGCGATACTGTTTAAGTACATATTGCTAACATTACTCTGATAAAGAGGAGCTGTATAGGTTGTACCAAAATAAACATCATATCCTGCAATATCATTATCTATATCATCGCCTGTCCAGGTAAGGTTAATAGTACTGCCTGAAACGCTCTGATTAAATGTTGGTGAAGTCAAAGCTGAGAGTAAGTTTTTTCACGTTGTGAAATTATTTGGGGGACAGAATTACTTATACAAATAACGTCCACAAACTTGTATTGTTCAATGTTACGGATGGATTGAAAAGAGACTCTCTAAATTTTTTCAAAAAAAGTAACCCTTCTTGATGTAACGTACGTTTTAATACGTACCTTTAGGTTATGAAAGATGAAGTTGTTCCTACCAAGACCGAAATGGACGTGTTACAGGTGTTATGGCAGTATGGCCCATCTACCGTACGATTTGTACACGACAAGCTCAATGAGCAGAAGGAGGCGGTAATATATACGTCTACCTTGAAGCTGATGCAGGTGATGAAAGAGAAGGGAATGCTGGATCGTGATGAAACCAATATGAAACACATTTACAGTGCTTTACTTGTGGAAGATAAAGTGAAAGGTAATCTGTTGGGGCGTTTTGTGGATTCTATGTATAACGGTTCTCCCAGCGACTTAATGGTAGCTTTGCTGGGTAACGATAAAACATCTGCAGAAGAGCTGAAGAAGATAAAAGAGTTACTGAATAAGATGAGTAAATAATTAATTATGTACTTACATCAACTGGTACAGGCGTTCAGCTGGATGCTTATCCATTCATTATGGCAGGGATTACTGCTGGCAATTATTGCCGGTGTGGTGCTGATGCTCACCAAAAGGTCATCTGCAGCTATACGTTATAACCTGGTATTTGCACTGCTTTTATTATTTGTATGCGCCTGCATCTTTACTTTTATGTGGGAGTGGAACCAGTACCAGTTACATACAGTAGTTCAATCTATTTCCGGGGCTGCGTTCTTTAATATCAGGGCCGATATCATAAAGACATGTATTCACTACTTTTCAGCGAATGCCCCCATTATATTATGTATATGGTTCATCTTTTTTATTGCACGTACAGTCAGGATTATGGGAGGGCTTATTTATATCAGTCGTGCGAGGCATAGGAATATTTATTCTCCCGGCGATGACTGGAAAAATAAGATGGAAGTACTCTGTGAAAAATTGCAATTAAAAAAAGCGGTATTGTTACTGGAATCCGGGTATGTGAAAATGCCACTTGTAATAGGGCATTTCAAGCCGGTGATTCTTATCCCGGTGGGATTATTAGCAGGACTGCCAATCAGCCAGGTAGAGGCAGTTTTATTGCATGAACTGGCACACATCCGGAGGAACGATTACTTTGTGAACATCTTACAAAATATTACTGAAGCTATATTTTTCTTTAACCCGGGATTGCTATGGATTTCATCATTACTGCGCGATGAACGGGAACATTGCTGTGATGATATTGCCCTTGCGCAGACAAAGAACAAAAGAGAATTTATAGAAGCGCTGATCAGTTTCAAGGAACATTCATTGTATGGTTCAAACTATGCAGTGGCTTTTCCAGGCAGGAAAGATCATTTATTGCAGCGGGTGAGCCGGATTCTGCATAACAGGAATAATACACTCAACCCTGCAGAGAAACTGTTCTTTATGGCAGGAATACTGCTCCTTGGGGTCATGATTACAGCAGCTGGTATCGTGGAGATCCGTACAATAGTTGATAGTAAACCTATTTATACATCGTCTTCCCAGATCGTTACAAAATCGGTAACAGATACCATTAAACGATATTCAAAACCACATAAACTCCGGCAAAGGGTTATAACAGTAGAAAAGCGGGAGTTTGTTGAGCAGGAGCAAGGTAGTCTTGCTGCTGCTGAAGAAGCCAGGGTTCAGGCAGATATAATGCGTGTGCATGCCGACATACTAAGGGAGCAGGCGGAAAGAGATAAAGAACAGGCGGATAAAGACCGAGTATTGGCCGAACTGGATCGTGTGCAGGCAGAGAAAGACAGAGAGCAGGCAAATAAAGATCGCGAACAGGCAGTGCTGGACCGGCAGCGGGCCATGAAAGACAGGATACAAGCCGATAAAGACCGTGAACAGGCAGAAAGGGACCGTGAGCATGCCATGAAAGAAAGAGCCAGGCTGGCGAATACTTAATTTCCATAAACATTTTCATTTTTTAACATTCACTGGTAAGTGAAGCAGGAATGTATTGCCTATTCCGAATATTCACTGAAAGTGAAGCGGGATCTTATTGCCCTTTTTAAAACCATAAAAAACTAACAAAACCATGAGAAAGAATTATTTCCCACAAAGCATTTTTTTACTCGTTGCATTACTGACAACTTTATTTGTCAATGCACAGGATTCTCCCGTTACGGAGAAACAGGAGACTACAAGTGTCAATACTGAATGGAAAGGCACTTCGTACAGGATAGAAATGGAGAACGACAATATAACTGAGCTGTATGTGAATGGTAAAAAAATCCCGGCAGACCAATGGAGTAAATATAATACTGCAATTACGGAGATTAAAGAACAGGTAAAAAAAGACCGGGCACAGGCTGAAGTAGACCGTAAACAGGCAGAGAAAGATCGTGCGCAGGCAGAGAAAGATCGTGAACAAGCTATGAAAGATCGCTCGCTGGCAGAGAAAGACCGTAAACAGGCTGAGAAAGACCGTGCACAGGCTGAATTAGATCGTAAGCAGGCTGACTTGGATCGTAAGCAGGCAGAAAAAGACCGTGTGCAGGCGGATAAAGACAGAGCACAGGCAGATATTGATCGTAAAAAGGCAGAAGAAGATCGCAAACTGGTGAAAACAATGATCAGTGAACTGATCAACGATAAGGTCATCCCCAATGAAGAAAGTTTACATGATCT
This sequence comes from Chitinophaga sp. CF118, assembly GCF_900112615.1. Taxonomy (GTDB): domain Bacteria; phylum Bacteroidota; class Bacteroidia; order Chitinophagales; family Chitinophagaceae; genus Chitinophaga. The sequence continues at coordinate 340,089 of NZ_FOMK01000003.1, forward strand.
GTCACTTACTAATGATGAAATGACGGTGAACGGTAAAGCGCAATCGGCCGATATCTTCAAAAAGTATAAAACAAAATACGCCCGCTTTGCTGGTAACAGCTTTCATTACAGCAACCACTCCAAAGGTATTCAGATAGAGAGGACCAGTAAAGTAAATTAGTGAAATCAATTAACAGACAGCGGCTGCCCGGGTTTTAATATGATTACATTCTTTTGGGCAGCTGCTTTCATTAACTCTTTCGCAGGCATATCCAATGGTTCATCGGCCAAATCAAAGGTGCCATAATGCATAGGAATGAGATACTTTGCGTGCAGGTCTTCAAATGCCTGCAGGGCCTCTGCCGGAGACTGGTGGCTGGGGTTCATAAACCAGGTGGGCTGATAGGCTCCGATACCCAGGAGGGCATAATCAAAGCTACCGAATACTTCTGCCAGTTGTTTGTAATGAATATCATATCCGCTATCCCCTCCAAACAGGATACGTTTGTTATTCCCCTCAACTACAAAGCCACCCCAAAGGCGTTGATTGGTATCAAAGGCACTGCGTTTTGCCCAGTGTCTGGAAGGGATAAATGTGATCTGTATTGCAGTGGTATTAAACTGCTGATACCAGCCAGCCGTTTCAATATTGTTTGAGTTTGTAAACCGATGAACGAGCTTTTCTTCTCCCAGACCGGTGAGATATTTGACCCCGGGATTATTTCGTGATAATAACTGAAGGCTCTCTTTGTCCATATGATCGCGATGATCATGGGATAACAGGATATAGTTCAGGTTAGTAAAAATAACAGGATCTACAGGGAAAGGTGTTTGGCGTTTAAGCGTGAGTATATCGCCGAATACCGGGTCGGTTAGTAACCTGATGCCACCTATACTTATATAGAAAGTACAGTGGCCCAGCCACACAATCACATCTTCGTTGCTGTTTATCCAGGAATGATCTGTTTGTATTTCAGGTTGCCAGTGTGCTGTTTTCTTTTCTTGTTTGAATGGGTTCGATTGCAATTTCCAGCGGAGCAGGTCTGATAGTTTGGGTATGTATGGGTGAGTGAGGTTCATGAACCTGCCGTTCTTATCTACCGGTGTTCCTTTCCAGTCGTGAATGATTGTTTTTAACTGCGGATTGCTTCTATAGCCTTTGATGTCTGTATGATCCATGAGGGCTAAGATAATACCAATAAGAGAAAATTAACAATGAAGTTATAAATATAAGTATAATCAGGGCAGAATGTAAAACAAATTGGGATTTAAGAGTGTTATAGAAATAATTTAATAAAAAACTGAGCAGTAAATATTGTCTCAAAGTAAATGTTAAACCTTAAATACAGCTGAAAAGGCTGAACAAAATGTTGTTTTTCCACATCAATTATACCTTCCATGAATGAAACTAAAAAGGATACCTTGGATTATGGAAATTTTATAATATCCCTTGACTTTGAACTATTATGGGGGGTTAGAGACTGCAGAACAAAAGAGCAATACGGAAAGAATGTATTAGGTGTTCATACTGTAATACCACGTTTGTTAGAAACTTTCAGAGAGTATAAAGTAAGGGCAACATTTTCTACCGTTGGTTTTTTATTTTTTGAAAACAAGCAGGAGTTAATAAATAATGTACCTGTAAGTTCACCCAGTTATAAAAAGGTAAATTTATCACCTTACAATGATTATTTTGATTTAGTAGGTGATAATTTAAAGGTAGACTTATATCATTATGCACCTACGCTGATAAAACTTATTCAGGATTATCCAGAGCAGGAAATAGGTACTCATACCTTTTCCCATTATTATTGTTTAGAGGAAGGACAAAATATTGATGAGTTTAGAACTGATATTGAGTCAGCAATAAAAATCGGAAAAAAATATGGAATTGCTTTAACCTCTTTAGTTTTTCCAAGAAATCAATTTAATGATGAATATGTAAAAGTTTGCAATGAATTAGGAATTATTTGTTACAGAGGAAACGAGCATTCCTGGTTATATGTAGCGAAGAATAAAGATAACCGGGTTCGCAGAATTTTCAGGTTATTGGATGCTTACATAAATATATCCGGACATAATAGTTATACTAAATCCTACTTAAAGAGTAAGTATCCGATTGATATACCAGCAAGCAGATTTTTAAGACCGTATTCAAGGAGACTAAAGCTTTTGGATGGATTAAAATTGCATAGAATAAAATCTGGAATGTCATACGCCGCCAGGAATAATATGACTTACCATTTATGGTGGCATCCCCATAATTTTGGAGTAAATCAGAATGAGAATTTTTCCTTTTTAAAAAGAATATTGGCCCATTATAATGATTTAAATAAAAGGTATAATTTTCAAAGTAATACAATGTCTGAATTAGCAAACCATATTAAAAATGGAAAGCAAGAGAATAAAACTAATCAATAATCACCCTCAATCATGGAAAAATTTGAATGTCTGTATCTTAACAAGGATTGCCGTGGAGGACTGATATTTAGTGCTCCAATTCATTATTTAGTAAATCAGATTGATGAAGTGGATGGGACAACAGTTTTGGATGCGGGATGTGGAAATGGCGAAATGAGTATCTTTTTTGCTTTAAAAGGGGCCTCCATAATTGGTATTGACATTAATGGGGATAGACTATCAGAAGCACAGAATAATTCACACCGTTACCAGGTAGGAAATAACTGTACATTCATTAATACCACTACAGAAAACATGTCCATGATCACGAATGAGTGCATTGATAACGTGTTTTCGATGAGTACTATACAATATATGCAAAGGGACAAAGTGATCCGGGAGTATTTAAGGGTTTTGACAAAAGATGGCTCTCTTATATTAATCGAAAATTTACCATTTAACCCATTTATAAATATTTATCGTCTATTCAGGAAAATTACAGCGAATACTGAACGCAAGAAAAGTTATATAAAATCAATCAAAGGCTACTTAACATTTACTGAAATTGAAAATCTAAAAGATCATTTTGAAACAATTAATCATAAAGAGTTTCACTTGTTTGGAGTACTGGCAATACTGTTATTCAATAATAAAATACGATTTTACAAGCTGTTAGAAAAACCGCTAGCTATCGTAGATAGATTTTTATTGTATGTTTTTCCTCCATTAAAGAAACTATGCTGGATTACAGCTATAGTTTGTTCGAAGAAAAAATAGGATAAGTATGGTAAAAGATTCGCTACACTCTCAATCACTATTCCCTGGTTCACATTGGATATAATAGAATTGAGATCCTGTGTATTTAGGTTGTAAATCAAGTGAGTGTAGCGAATTGCTTAATTGCATAAACTAAAATAATAAACACTATTTTTTCCTGGCAATGGTTACCCATCCTGCATTTGTAGGTATAAAATCAATACTTTTAATATTGCAGTTGGCATGCAGATCTCTGATACTCTTCTCCGTATAATGAAAAACAGCACAGGTGTAACGATATCTTCGTAACGCCATCCGGAGGCCGTTTTTGGGCCATGACACTACAAATGCTTTGTTCGTTACAGCATCCATTTTTTTGATAAATGAGGCAGCATCATCAATATAATCCAATACGCCTACAGCTACGGATATATCAAAAGACTGGTCGAATTTATGCTTCATAAAATCCCCCTCAATAAATTTGCAGCGATCGGCAAGGGCTTCGGATTTTGCATTTTTCCTGGCATATTCATTCATCGATTCTGCAAAATCAATTCCGAGCAGGAGAGAAGCGTTGGAATTTTTTAACCAGGTTACACTATTCACCCCTGGTCCGGAGCCGATATCTAAAACAGTAGGTTTATCATATTCCTGTATTGTTTTTAGAGCAACGGCTGTACGTGTGTAAATACCCTGACGAAATAGTTTGTCGAAAAGAGATGGTTTTTTGTAATAACTAGCGAATAAATCACTGCGGACATCCCAATATTGTTGGGCTGTATGTGTTTGTTTTGACATTCTCAGCTTTTTTTAAACAGGTTATGAAATTATAATCTTCAAGTAGCGAACATATTTTGGGCGTAATAGAATTTCTGAAAAGATTCCAGCGCATGTTGAATAAGAATGTTTTTGCTCTTGAGTAGTTCTCGCCTGGGGGGTAATTATCTGTGCAATTTAGATTCTGTGTATCGAATTCGTACGGATGTAAATATAACATTACATTTTGTTGCTTGCTATTTTTATCCCGGAAGATACGATCTAAATAGAACTTGGGGAAAAGTCTCATATATCCGCCTCCGGCTACTGGTATTTTTTTATTATTCCACTGTGATATTGTCAGAGGGAGCTCAACAAGAGACTTCCCATTTGGTAATTCATAAAGTGTATCTTTTGTATTGAAATTTTCGATGCCATATCGTTTAAGTTTAATCGGAAAAATGCTGCTATCATAAATGAGTCCCAGGTCTGCAAGCATTTCCAATACATAAAAATTACTTTCGTCAATTGAAAAGTAAGGAGCCCGGTAACCATATACAGGTCCTCCAATGATATCAGTAATGAGTTTATAAGAATCCCGGAGATCATTATATGCATCAGCTTTGCTGAGATTGCGCATGTTTTTATGGTGCTGGCCATGCAAGGCAATTTCATGCCCTTCCTTTGCAATTTTCTTCACTAAATCCGGGCGATATTGTGCAAGCATACCCAGAATAAAAAAGGTAGCTTTCCTTTTTGTTTGAGATAATATGTCCAGTATAATCCCCGTTTGTCTGTCAATAGTTTTAAGAGGTTCCGTAACCTTCGCACTGTGATCCCTGTAGGCTAACTGACCGAAATCTTCCCAATCTATGGAAAGTGTGAATGTAGAGTTTAAATCATCTTTCATAACGAGTGAGGTTATTAGAGGTTTACAAAATCATCCGAGTAAATTCTTCTATTGTGTTGTGTTTTGGGTTGAATTTTACTTCCATATCGCAATTTGGATTAGAGAGAATTGTGGAAGTATTTAATGAAATAAGCAGGAGCAATCAAAGAAGTGATTGTTGCTATGTGAATGCGGATATAATAAGTTGATTTATACATAGTTAATGGAATGCGAAGTAAGGTTGTTTTTTTGAGAAGTTTGTTAATCCGATGTTAAGGAAGAAAAAAATACGGTGTCTTGAGGATTGCACCTAAGGGGTATTACTTATTTTTCTATAAAGCGATTGAATATAATGAGTGAGTCTGAAAGAAAAATTTACTTTCACACAAAACGATACGAACACTACTACCATTCTATGCCAGGAATGGCTTGTTAAATTAACAGATTATATATTAAAGCTACTATATGACTCGTTTAGACTTTATAGTGAACGATGAGAGAATATTGAAATTATTTTCTATCCGGATCAGATAAATGAGTTAGTAAATTTTTATAGACTATAATATTAATTTGGTATACGTCTTGAGTAGTAATAGTATTGTTTCTTTATTTATTACCATATCCATTAAGGGATACAACCTTATTATAACTATGGATCATCATCAAAAGGAAATGCCAATAAAGGAGGTAGTACCCAAAGCCACAATTACTTGCCCCAAGTGCAGGAGAGGCCTTCTTGAAGATCGCGTACCCAGAAGTTTCCTGGTTAAAACATTTCTCGGATTTTTGCCTTTAAGACGGTATATCTGTTACAGGTGTTTCAGAAAGTCGTACAAATGGTACAGTGGAAAATGAGGAAATATCAATAGGGCAGGGATATAAAGTGTAGTAAAATTTACCCATTGTTAATTTTACAGATAGAGGTAAGTTTTTACTTAAAATTATTCCTATATACTTAACTCGCGCATTTTATATTTTGTTTATTTCTCAACTGTTAAGTGTTTTAAATATCTGAGTTGTCGTCTATAAATAGTTTTTAATAAAAAATTGAAAACAATATTTAAACTTCAATTGTTATTAAGACGGACAGTAAAAAAAAAGCATGTGATGTAATTGGTATAGTGTTTGTTTGAGCAGTTATCACTATTAAGGGATACTTAAAATAGTAGTCGCACCTTAGAGTTAATTCCAATGTGTTCAACTGTCGGAGTTGTACAAAACCGATAGTAATAAATACAACCAGATCTTGTAATTGTAAGCCTCTCAAAGGCACGTGAATGATTCCTGTTTGCAGCAGGATATGTGTAATTTCTGTTTTAGTAAGAGCTTTGTCATGCGTATAAATACGTGAATTGATATTTAATTAAAAGTAGTTTCTAAGAGGACACGTGAATGTTATTAGTGTTGCAATGCATGATAGGTACAAGTAGTAAAAGTTATACTAACGATTCATTTTGATAATATTATTGTAAAATGATATTAGAGTTAAAAACATTTAATTCTATTTATTTATTCTTAACTCAAAAGTTGACAATATGTATTTATTTTGCACCCAGGTTAGAATACAAAACATTCTTTTTAAAGAGAGATAGCACGTTAGAAAAACTGATGTTTTGAAACACTGATACAGTTTTAACCTTATCTAATTAACTGATGACTAAGAGATCTTGGATTACCCCGTCCTGGCTAATATTATTGTTAGACTTAGCCTGTTCTATTGTCGGAATGAGTCTGGCTTTTTTGCTTAGACTTAATTTTAACCTTGAAGATTTTAACCTCTACCCCATACAAGACATTGTTACGGTTGTAGTGAGTGTAAATCTATTGCTTTCATTAATTTTCCGCACTTATACAGGTATTGTGAGATACACCAGTATGGCGGATATAAGTCGTATTTCCTACCTGGGATTACTTAGTGCGGCTATATACTATTATGTAGGTATAACAGCCCAGCATTACCATGCAGCTAGTATGTTTCCATTGTCTGTAATTGTGATCAACTTTTTCATAAATACTTTTGTCTTATTATCCTATCGTCTGTTTGTAAAATGGGCTTTCCGTTATTATGGTCGTTATGGTTCGATTAACAAAACGAAGGCGGTGATATATAGTGCAGGGCATTCCGGTTTAACAGTGCGTAAAGTTATCAGTGAGGATGTTTCTGGTAATATACGTATTGTAGGTTTTCTGGATGATAAACTAACCCGCAGTGGCAAACGTTTAGAAGGGTTACCCATTTATGATATTAGTAAAACTTCTCTTGAAAAACTGGTGAGGATTGATAAGATTGAGTTGGTAATATTGGCGGAAGAGTCAATGGAACCGCATATATTAAATGACCTGGTTGATAATTGTATAACACTTAATATCAAAGTACAAAAAGTATTGCCTGTAAATAAATGGATAAGCACAGGCTGGAGTCCATCGAAGTTGCAGGATATAAAGATTGAAGATTTACTCGATCGTTCTGTTATCAATATTAATAATAATGAGCAGGTAAGTCGGGAGACAAAGGATAAAGCTATTTTAGTGACAGGTGCTGCCGGTTCTATAGGAAGTGAATTGGTTAGACAGCTCGTAAAGTCTGCTCCTTCTGTAATAGTACTATGTGATAAAGCGGAGTCCCCTTTGCACGAACTGGAGCTGGAAATGGGAGATATGGCTGGCGGTGTCAAAGTAGTATCTTTCATTTCAAATATTTGTGACAGGGTGCGTATGCAACAATTGTTTGAAGTATACGAGCCAGCCATTGTTTATCATGCCGCTGCTTATAAACATGTACCTATGATGGAGAAGAATCCTTCCATTGCGGTACTCAATAATGTTTTGGGAACAAAAATTCTGGCGGAACTATCTGTAGAATATGGAGTAGAGAAATTTGTGATGGTATCTACGGATAAAGCAGTTAACCCAACGAATGTAATGGGTGCTTCAAAACGTATTGCAGAAATATTTACGCAGTCTTATAGTAATCACGTTAATAAGCAATATAAAAAAACAGGCCCTGTTTATGGTATTCCTCCAACCCGTTTTATCACTACCCGTTTCGGTAATGTATTAGGGTCTAATGGTTCTGTAATACCAAGATTTAAAAAGCAAATTGAAAAAGGTGGCCCATTAACTGTTACTCACCCGGACATTACCCGTTATTTCATGACTATTCCGGAAGCTTGCCAGTTGGTACTGGAAGCTGGTGCAATGGGACAGGGAGGGGAGATCTTTGTGTTTGATATGGGGCAACCGGTAAAGATTGCTGAACTGGCAAAGAAGATGATCCGGATGAGTGGAAGAGAACCTGGAAAAGATATCCACGTAGTATATACAGGTTTGCGTCCTGGAGAAAAATTATATGAAGAACTGTTGAATAATGCAGAGAATACGATGAGCACATATCATGAGAAGATCATGATTGCCAAGGTCCGTGAATATGATTTCGTAGAAGTGAACGATGGTATTGACCAGCTTATTTTATCCGCCCATCAACATTATCTAACCCCCACAGTTGCTATGATGAAGCAATTAGTTCCTGAATTTATAAGTAAAAATTCAGCCTACGAACAATTAGACAAGGATAAAATAAAATTGTAGAAAACATAACATTTCTTTTGGCTTTGCATTATTACGTGCAGGGCATTTAAACAGTTATTTATATAATGAAGATTATTAAAAAGAAGATTATTAAAAAGGGGAGCACCTATTACCGGCGAACTTCTGCTTTGAAATTATTACAAGTGGGTGCTACTGTCATGGTTTTATTTTCCTGCACAACATTAAAGAAAGTTACTTATTTCAGAGATGTTCCTGACAGTACAAAAGTTAAAATAATAGAACAGGCTAATTATTATACTCCTCTGATACAGACGGATGATATTTTGCAGGTGACTATTCAAACAATTGATCAGACTTCTACGGCATCTTTTAACCCACAGAATGCTGCAAGTTGGCAGATAGCATCCAGTGTGTCAGGTGAATCCGGAGGAATAAATGGTTATCTGGTGGATAGGGAAGGATATGTTGCATTGCCTTTAGTAGGGAATGTGTTAGTAAAAGGGAAAACAACTGATCTTGTGCGGGAAGACATTCGTAAGAAGGTGTCAGAATACTTCAAAGATCCGGTGGTAAATGTTCGTTTTGCCAATTTCAAGATTACAGTATTGGGGGAGGTAACCAGACCCTCAACCTATATTATGCCAAATGAGAAAGTAACATTACTGGATGCTTTAGGAGCTGCCGGTGACCTTACCATTTATGGAAAACGGGAAAATGTAATGCTGATCAGGGAAAAGGATAATAAAAAAGAATTAGTGAGATTGAACCTTAACAGCAGCGATTTGTTTAAATCTCCATATTATTATTTACAACAGGGTGATGTTGTTTATGTGGAGCCTAACAAATCCAAGGTAGCTTCTTCCGATATGGTAAGAGTCAAAAATGTGACAATTATAGCATCTATTTTATCACTCGCATTAATATTGGCAACGCGCGTTCGTTTTTAGTCTTAATTGAATTTTATGAATGTAGATATACACCAAAATGGTACATCAAATGGATCTTTTTTTCCAGAGATTTCACAGAATAGTGGACCAGATGTAAAAAAGGTATTACACACCGTATTAAGGAACTGGTATTGGTTTTTAATAGGCGTTATTATTACAGTAACTGCGAGTTGGCTTTATTTAAGATATACTACACCAGATTATAAAGTAAACGCAAAAATCCTGGTAGAAGATGATAAGAAAGGTGGTGATCTTGGCGGCCAGGGAGTATTTCAGGAGTTGGAATTGTTCAATGCAAAAAGCAGCGTTGATAATGAAGTTGAAATGCTGGAATCACGTACGCTTATGGAGAAAGTTGTACGCGATCTTGAGTTAAACATCAGCTATTATGGGGAAGGATGGGTAAAGCAGACTGAATTATTTGAGAATTTACCATTCAGCATACACTTTCTATCTTTGAAGGATACCCTGACGTCGATTAATTACATTGTAAAAACATCTGATAAAGGTACAGTTACAATAGAGCGGAGCGGTATTAAAAGACAGGTAAGCTGGAATGATACACTTCATTTTCCTGAAGGCGTATTACAGGTAAGGCGAAATGCCATTATTCCATTGGGAGATAAGAGATATGTAGTGAATGTTTTATCAATAGATAAGACAGTTGCAAACTTTCAAAAGACCATTACAATTGCTGCTCCTAATAAACAGGTAAGTACCATTGATCTTACAATTACAACAAAAACACCTGTTAAAGGAGAGCGTATAATTAATAAATTAATTGATGATTATCTGAAGGCGAGTGTTGATGATAAAAACCGTGTGGCAGACAGTACAATTACTTTTGTAGATAATCGTCTCGGAATAGTAAGTGTAGAATTGTCCGGAGTAGAGAAGGATATCCAGGAATTCAAGCAGACGAATGAATTAGCGGATCTGGATCAGCAATCCAGAGCATTAGTATCTGGAATGGGAGATCTGGTTAAAACATTAACGGAAAAGCAGGTTCAGTTGAATGTGGTTACCTCCCTGGAACAATATGTGAAGGATAATCAGAATAATAAACGCGTTGTACCTTCTACTCTCATTGTGCAGGATCCTACATTTATTGCATTAGTTGAGAAATACAATTCTGTGCAGTTGGAAAGAGAGCGGCAATTGATGTTCGGTACAACTTCTAATCCCGTAGTCCGTAATCTTGATGAACAATTAATAGGGCTAAGAGCAGATCTGCAAAATAACCTTACTTCATTGAAGCAGGGAATTCAGGTGAGTATAAATGAATTGCAGCGTAATGCTGACATGTATACACAGAAAATAAGGCAGGTGCCGGGAAAGGAAAGAATATTTCTTGATTATTCCAGGCAGCAGGCAGTAAAGCAGGAGTTATATCTGTTCTTACTGAAAAAGCGTGAAGAATCTGCGATATCCAAATCTTCAAATATTCCAATCGCTAAAGTAATTGATGCGGCCAAAAGCGAGGCATCGCCATATAAACCTAAGCCACCTGTCATTTACATGTTATGTATTCTACTTGGCTTGGGACTTCCGGCAATCGGCCTCTATTTGAAAAATGCACTTAACAGGCGTATCATACAAAAAGATGATATTACAAATAATACACCCGTTCCCATCCTGGCGGAAATAGGCCATAATAGTAGTGAAGAAATCATTGTAGCTGGTCAGGATAGCAGAACTCCTATCTCAGAACAGTTCCGTGCGTTTCGTACAAACTTGCAGTTTGTATTACCCGGTAAAGATGAAAAAGTGCTCCTGTTTACTTCCAGCATGAGTGGAGAAGGGAAATCTTTTGTAGCTACCAACCTAGCAATGGTGTTGGCTCTTTCCAATAAAAAAGTGGTGTTGCTCGAAATGGACTTACGTAAACCGAAGATCTCTGAAAAACTCGGATTAAAGAATAATGTTGGGTATAGTACATATGTCATTGGGAAAACTACGTTGGACGACCTTGTTTCAGAATCGGGGTTACATGTTAATTTCTCAATTATTAATTCAGGCCCAGTACCCCCTAATCCAACAGAAGTATTAATGCTGCCAAAAACAGAAGAACTGTTTGCTCAGCTGCGCAGGCAGTTTGATTATATAATCATTGATACTGCTCCAATCGGATTGGTAACGGATGCTCAATTACTTGCCCGTTATGCAGATGCAACTATATATATGGTTAGACAGAATTTCACTTTTAAAGAGCAGATGAGATTAACCAAGGAGTTATATCAGCAACATAAACTACCGAAGTTGAACATAGTAGTGAATGATGTTAGAATGGACTATGGACAGGGCTACGGCTATGGCTATGGTTATGGATATGGCTATGGTTACGGGTACGGGTACGGTTATGGTGCTTATGGAGAAGAACCTAAAAAGAAAAGGTTCAGGTTAAATAATAATCAGAAAGTAAAAAAATAATAGCATTTATGGCGGAGGATACAAAAATTGCAATAATAGGTTTAGGATATGTAGGATTGCCACTTGCTGTTGAATTTGCAAGTAAATTTAGAGTTGTTGGTTTTGATATTAATATTGACAGGATCGCATTACTGAATCAGGGTATTGATCATACTTTAGAAATAACAACTGATAAACTTAAAAGTGTAATTACTTCAAATGGATCTATTGCAGATAAGGGGCTTTATTGTACCAATAAGCTGGAGGAACTAAAGGATTGTAATTACTATATCGTTACCGTTCCTACCCCGGTAGATAAACATAACAGGCCTGATCTTACTCCGCTTTATAAAGCCAGTGAAACAGTAGGAAAGGTGATGGGAAAGGGAGATATTGTTATATATGAGTCAACAGTATATCCGGGTGTAACAGAAGATGAATGTGTGCCCGTATTGGAAAAATTTTCCGGCTTAAAGTTTAATCTGGATTTTTTTGCCGGTTATTCTCCGGAACGTATTAATCCGGGTGATAAGGAACATACTGTTGCCCAGATTCTTAAGATTACCTCAGGTTCGACCCCGGAAGCAGCAGACAAAGTAGATGCCCTTTACAGATCAGTTATAACTGCAGGTACGCACAAAGCTACCTGCATAAAAGTGGCAGAAGCAGCAAAAGTAATTGAGAATGCACAGCGTGATATCAATATTGCTTTTGTAAATGAACTGGCAAAAATATTCAACCGTCTTGATATTGACACGGATGAAGTATTACAGGCAGCAGGTACCAAATGGAACTTCCTGAAATTCAAGCCGGGTCTTGTTGGAGGACACTGTATAGGCGTTGATCCATATTATCTTGCGCAGAAGGCGCAGGAAGTAGGATATCATCCGGAAATTATTCTTGCAGGCCGCAGGTTGAATGATGGAATGGGTGAATACATAGCCCATGAAGTAATAAAGTTGATGGCCAAGAAGGAAATTCCGATTAAGAATGCAAACATATTGGTACTGGGTATCACCTTTAAAGAAAATTGCCCGGATGTACGTAATACCAGGGTTGTGGATATTCTGCGCACACTTAAAGATTACGATACCCATATCACTATATTGGACCCCTGGGCAGAACCGGCAGAAGTAAAAAGGGAATATGGCTGGAATTCTGTTAAAGAGCTTACAAGCAAAGAAACATATGATGCAGTGATTATGGCTGTTTCACATAAAGAGTTTGCAACACTGGATATCAGATCAATGGGTAAAGAGAAGTGTATTGTTTATGATGTAAAAGGCATTTTACCAAAAGAACATGTAGATGCACGTTTATAGATAATCAATTTATCTCCTTATTCATTATATTTTTTAACTCTTATGTACGAAACTTCCTATCATAATATAAACCTTGGCCAATATAAATTTTTAATAACAGGTGGTGCGGGTTTTATAGGCTCAAATCTGACTGAATATCTGCTTAAGTATGGCGCAGGAAAAGTAAGGATACTGGATGATTTCTCAACAGGCAGCAGGGAAAATATCAAACCATTTCTGGATAATCCGGCTTTTGAATTATATGAGGGTGATATCAGGGATATTGAAGCATGTCGTAGAGCAGTAGAAGGAATGGATTACATTTCACATCAGGCTGCTCTTGGGTCGGTACCCCGTTCGATTAATGATCCTATAACAACGAATGAGGTGAATATTTCCGGGTTCCTTAATATGCTGGTAGCAGCACGAGATGCCAATATAAAGAGAATGATTTATGCAGCCAGTTCGAGTACTTATGGAGATCATCCGGATCTGCCTAAAGTGGAAGATAAAATTGGGAACCCACTTTCACCTTATGCAATCACCAAATATGTGAATGAATTATATGCCGGCACATTTTCTAAAGTATATAATTTTCATACAATAGGATTAAGGTATTTTAATGTATTTGGTCCCAAACAAGATCCTGATGGAGCATATGCGGCTGTTATTCCATTATTTATTAAAGCAGCATTATCTGCAGAAGCGCCTTTTATAAACGGAGATGGTAAAACAAGCAGGGATTTCACATTTGTTGAGAATGCTGTACAGGCAAATATAAGAGCATTATTTTTCAATGATCTGCATGAACATCAGGTGGTAAATATTGCTTGTGGCGAAAGCACAACATTGAATCAGTTATGGAAGGTAATCAGTAGTGTTGAAGATGTAGATATTCAACCACATTATCAGCCAGAACGTGAAGGAGATGTAAAGCACAGCCTGGCAGACATCAGCAAGGTAAACGGGTTATTAGGATATGTTCCGTCTGTAAAAGTAAAAGATGGTCTGGTATTAACTTATTCCTGGTATAAAAATAAGAAGAAATGAATATCCAGATGGTGGATTTAAGATCACAGTATCTTAAAATTAAAGATGAAGTTGATGAGGCAGTATTAAATTGTATAGATTCTGCCGCATTTATAAATGGCCCCTCTGTTAATGAATTTGTATCTGATCTTGCAAGATATATTGACTGCCGGCATGTAATACCCTGTGCTAATGGTACGGATGCTTTACAGATAGCTATGATGGCATTAGGCCTTCAACAGGGCGATGAAATAATTGTACCTGCTTTTACATATGTAGCCACTGCCGAAGTGATTGCCTTACTTGGATTAGTGCCTGTGCTGGTAGATGTACATCCCGGTACGTTTATGCTGGATGTAAATGATGTGACTGCGAAGATTACGGATAGGACCAAAGCAATTGTTCCTGTTCATTTATTTGGACAGTGTGCTGATATGGAATCTTTGATCAGTTTGGCTAAAGCACATCAACTTTTTATTATAGAAGATACTGCACAGGCTATAGGAGCTACTTATACCTTCTCTGACGGGTATAGAGGTAAGGCGGGTGTTATGGGAGATATTGGATGTACTTCTTTTTTTCCTTCAAAGAATCTTGGTTGCTTTGGTGATGGCGGTGCCATTTTTACCTCAAATGATGAATATGCCAGGCGTATAAAGATGATTGCTAATCATGGTCAGGAGCGTAAGTATTACCATGATGTAGTTGGCATTAATAGCAGGCTTGACACATTGCAGGCTGCTGTTTTAAGGGTAAAGCTTCAGCACCTTGACAGGTATGCTATCTCCCGTAATGAAGCCGCAGCATTTTATGATAATGCATTGTCGGTTTTAGAAGAGGAAATGATAATTCCTCAAAGAGTATCCAATTCGACGCACGTATTTCATCAGTATACGCTTAAAGTTAAAAATGGTAAACGTGATCAGTTGAAAGAATATCTGCAGAAGAATGGGATTCCTACGATGATATATTATCCACTGCCATTGCATTTTCAGAAAGCATATCAGTCAGATAATTATCAGCCAGGTAGTTTTCCTGTGGCAGAGGTTCTTTGTACAGAGGTATTATCATTACCGATGCATACGGAAATGTCTGAGCAGGAATTGAATTTCATAGTATCAAACATCAAGCAATTTTATAGTAAATGAGTGCATATAAAAGTTTCTTTTCGCATGAAACAGCAATTATTGATGAGGGATGCGAAATAGGAGAAGGTACAAAGGTCTGGCACTTTAGTCATATTATGACAGGCGCTAAAATAGGCAATGGCTGTAATATAGGTCAGAATGTAGTGATCTCTCCAGACGTTGTATTAGGGAATAATGTTAAGGTGCAGAATAATGTTTCTCTATATACAGGAGTTACTTGCGGAAACGACGTATTCCTGGGACCATCCTGTGTTTTTACGAATGTTATTAATCCCCGCAGTGCAGTAAACCGGAAATCGCAGTATGCCAGAACCTGTGTGGGAAATGGCGCAACAATAGGGGCGAATGCCACTATTGTTTGCGGACACGATATCGGTGACTATGCATTTATAGGAGCGGGAGCAGTGGTGACAAAGACAGTGCCTGCATATGCTCTGCTGGTGGGTAATCCTGCAAAGCAGATGGGCTGGATGAGTGAATTTGGGCATCGTCTTGAATTTAATGAAGATGGTAAAGCGGTTTGCCCGGAAAGTGGCGAAACATATATACTTACAGGTAACGAGGTTACTAAAGTTAAATTAATATGAGTATCAAGGATAGAAAAGTAAAATTCGGCGTAATTGGCTGCGGGCATATAGGCAAGCGGCATGCTGAAATGATCTCCAGAAATTCTGAGTCAGAATTGGTAGCCCTTGTGGATGCAAAGCCCAAAGCGGATTTGAAGTTGTATGATAAAGAAGTACCTTTTTTTAATTCTCTGAATGATTTCCTGGGGTCAGGAATAGATGTTGATGTAATTAATATAGCAACACCTAACGGCTACCATGCAGAACAGGCTATGCAATGTCTTGATGCAAAGAAACATGTGGTTATTGAAAAACCTATGGCCTTGTCGCGGCAGGATGCGGAAAAGGTTATTTTCAAGGCATTACATGTACATAAATATGTTTTTGCAGTGATGCAGAATCGTTATTCACCACCATCTGTATGGATTAAAAATCTGGTTGAATCAGGTAAACTAGGTAGAATTTTCCTTGTACAATTGAACTGTTACTGGAACAGAGATGGACGTTATTATGTTGCCGATAGCTGGCATGGAAAAAAGAATCTGGATGGAGGAACATTGTTTACCCAGTTCTCGCATTTTATAGATATTCTATATTGGCTCTTTGGTGATATCGATAATATAAGATCAAGTTTTGCTGACTTTAACCATAGTGGATTGACCGAGTTTGAGGATTCCGGGATTGCTACTTTCGAATTTCTTAACGGAGGGTTGGGGTCCATTAATTTCTCTACCTCTGTATGGAATCAGAATCTCGAAAGTAGTATGACCATTATTGCTGAGAATGGAAGTGTTAAGATAGGAGGACAATACATGGATAAGGTAGAGTATTGCCATATCAAAGATTATGTGATGCCTCAATTGGAAGCTACGAATCCGGGAAATGATTATGGTGCTTATAAAGGGTCTGCACAAAATCATCATTATGTGATCCAGAACGTGATAGATGTATTGAAAGAGAATTCTTCGATTACGACGAATGCTTTGGAGGGATTAAAAGTAGTTGATATTATAGACCGGATATATAAAGGTATAAATACTAAAGCGTAATGATCTCTATTGCCAGGAAAGGCCTTGTAAATATATTTGAACTAGCTAAACAGGCGATAAAATTACCGTCTTTCAATATTTTATTTTCCCAGAGTGCAGTGATGGTAGTTTTAGTGCTTGCAGATGTTGTATTCGCAAGAGTCTTTTCTGTTGAAATGTTTGGAACATGGAAGCAGTTAGGATTATTAATAAACCTGGTGATTCCATTAATGTCTCTGGGAATACCGGAAGGATTTAAATATTATGCAGCACTGAAGCCGGAGGAAAGCAAAAGCCATCTTTTCAGAGTATTGAAGTTAGTAGCAGGAGTGTTTATTTTCGTTTCTATCTTCTTTCCATTAGGAGGTATCAATTTGCTTGCAAAAATATTGAACAATGACAGCCTGGTGAATTTTCGATATATGATACCACTGTTGTACATAGTGATGTCTTGCAATCAGATATTCAGGAACCTGATGATCAATAATAAGCAAACAGAGATATTACTCAGAAGTGCGGTTGCCGTGCTGATAGTAGGAAGCCTGTTGATTCTTCTGAATGTAATGATCTTTAAATATATAACCGGAACATTACTGTGGATCTCATTGTCTCTGATGTTTATTGCGCTTTTTTCGATACCTACTTTTACCTATCTGTTTAAGCATGGGAAAGAGATTGCTCTTGCAAAAAAGCAACATGTTGAAGGCAGATATCTTGATTACTTAAAAATAGGTTTTCCGTTATATGTTGCTGCTTTCATTAGTATAATAGGCAGCAATCTGGACAAGGCATTAGTGAGCTCTTTAACAAACGTTAGCCAGTTTGCAATTTATTCAGTTGGTGCATTTGAAATTCCTTTTTTCAGTATGATAAGTGCATCGGTGTCTCAATCCATTTATCCGGAACTGGTAAAGCTATATAAGCAGCAAACTATTAATGAAGCACGTGAATTGTGGCTTAAAACCACTTTGCGGGTAACTTATATTACTTATCCTATTCTTCTGCTATTAATGATTTTTGCTAAGCCACTGATAGTCTTAATTTTTACGGATAAGTATCTTGCAGGGGTTCATATATTTAAAACTTTTTTATTGCTGGGATTCTGGAGGAATGGATATTATGGAGGATTGATATCAGCTTCCGGCAAAACAAAATGGATTACTTTATATAGTGCTATATCATTAGCGATGAATGTATCATTGTCCTTTTTATTATACAGGATTATAGGCTTGTACGGGATTGCTTATGGAGCAGTATTGGCGACCGCTGTAACTGCAACATTGCAATTGTGGCATGAAAAATTACTAGGTGGATGGGTCAGGGAAATAATTTTGGATAAGGTTGTTTTAGTCTTAATAATCTGTATTCTTTTCTTTTATTTTATATAATTCATAAATGAAAAAGATATTACGCCTTTTAAGTTTTATACCCTTTTTGAATAGAATATATAAACGGCAATATTATGCTACCGGAATGGGGATTTTAGTAGTGAATACTTTTTTTAAAAACATTCTGCGTATAAATACAGGCGCAGATATTCTTTTCAATTTTACATCAAGAGTTAATACACCAAAAAATATTAAAATTACCGGGTCAGAGGAAACATATTCTGTTTATAAAAGTTTTGTTGCTTCCGGAGGATGTTATTATCAGGCAATAAATGGTATTGAAATAGGGGAAGGTACCATATGGGCATACGGATGTCAGTTCATCAGCTCGAATCATTCATACCGGAATCTGAAGGTTAATTTGCCAGGGCCTCCTATAAGGATTGGCAATTCCGTATGGATAGCCTCCAATTGTGTTGTTTTGCCAGGAGTAAATATTAATGATTATTGTGTAGTAGGCGCCGGATCTGTTGTATCGAAATCGTTTTCGTCGCATACAATTATCGCAGGAGTACCGGCTAAGGCTATTGCCAGCAGATGTAAGAAGTGTTTGGAGAAAATAGTTTATGGTGATGAATATTGCAATGATTGTCAGAACTAAATACGTTTATTATTCGGACTAATTAATAAAGCTTGAAAAGATATATGAAGAAAGTACTTGCAATAGTAGGAGCCCGGCCACAGTTTATCAAGCATTCAGTTGTAGAACTTGCATTACAGAAATGTTTTGATGTTGCAACCATTCATACAGGACAGCATTATGATGATAATATGAGTGCTGTTTTTTTTCAGCAAATGAATATTCCCAAACCCCAGTATCATTTATCCGTGGGAAATCTGAACCATGGAGCTATGACCGGACGTATGACTGAAGAAATTGAAAAGATCATTATTGCTGACAGGCCCGACATGCTGGTTGTATATGGGGATACCAATTCTACTTTAGCAGGTGCATTAGCCGCCGTTAAACTGCATGTACCTGTTATACATATAGAAGCGGGACTAAGGTCTTTTAACAGACAGATGCCTGAAGAAATAAATCGTGTACTGACCGATCATGTAAGTGATATATTATTTTGCCCTACAGCACAGGCGATTGAAAATTTAAAGAATGAGGGCGTGTTTTCAAGAAAAGGAGTGAAAACTATTTTAACAGGTGACGTAATGCTGGATTCCAGCCTCCTTTTTGCCGGGTATGCCAAAGCACCAGCATTTAGTGTTCCTCCGGAATTTATCCTGGTAACAATGCACCGGGCTGAAAATACTGATGATGTGAGCAAACTGAAGGAAATCATAGCGGCATTGAATCAACTGAATAAGGAGATTCCGGTATTGATGCCGATACATCCAAGAACGGCTAAGCTTATTGAAAAAGAGCGGATTGAAACTACATTTCAGATAGTAGAGCCTGTAGGATATATGGAAATGTTATATCTGCTGCAGTGTACTTCATTAGTAGTAACTGATAGTGGTGGCTTGCAAAAGGAAGCATATTTTTTTAGAAAGCCATGTGTCACCGTAAGAGATCAGACGGAATGGATTGAACTTGTGAATACTGGTGTAAATATTCTTGCAAATACTGATAAAGCAGATATTCTAACTAAAGTAGATAAGATGTTAAATACTAAAATGGATTTTGCTACACAGCTTTATGGTGATGGTAAAGCTGCTGAATTTATTGCGGAAACTCTTCATGGCTTTAACAGATCTTAATCTATGCTGCATTTAATATATAAGACACAATTTGTTCTTGCTTCTGGTCTGGGAAGATTGCTATTGTATCTGGTAAAAGGACTGAAGCTGGGAGTAAATGTTAACGTAAGGGGAATAGCCCACGTTGATATACGCGGTCGTTCCAGAATAATTATTGGGAATAATACGGTACTTAATTCAAGTAATTATGGTTACCACATGAATATGTTTAGTGCTGTCAAATTATTAGCGGATGGAGAAGACGCACTGATCAGGATAGGAAGTAATTGCCGTATTCATGGAACTTGTATTCATGCGAGAGAGAGAATTGAAATCGGCAATAATGTTTTAATCGCGGCAAATACAAATATTATTGATAGTAATGGACATGATATGTGCTGGAATGATCCTTCAAAAAGAATTAACACGAATGGCGCAGCGTTACCCGTGATTATAGCAGATGACGTTTGGATAGGTGCAAATGTGATAATACTACCAGGAGTTACAATAGGTCGTGGCGCGATAATAGGGGCAGGATGTGTTGTAAATAGACCGGTTCCTTCAATGAGCCTGGCTTTTGGGAATCCCATGAATATTAAATTAATAAATGTTAATAATAATGAAGGCAAAATTGCTGATTGTTTCTTATAGTTTTCCCCCGGATAATGTACCCGCAGCGCAACGGCCATATTTTATGGCTAAATATCTGCAGGAAAGTGGTACGGTAGATAATATAGTACTTACCTCCCGGAATGCGATGAGTTCATTGGGGCAAAGCGATTGGGCTGATTTGAGTAATCTGAATATTGTTTATACTGATAAGGGTACTAATGAACCGGGTATCCAGGGACAACAGAAAAAGAAATCAGGTAAGGGATTGAAAAGATCATTGCTGAAATCTATAGGAAGGGAAATCCTAATACCGGATAAAGGGATACTATGGTTTTTTAAGGCTTTGAGAAAAGCAAAAGAAATATTGAGAGACCATCCGGACATCAAGTTTATCTTTTCTACATCACCATCATTGGTGAATCATCTTATCGCCTATTATGTTGTAAAGAAAACAGGAATAAAATGGATCGCTGATTTTCGGGATTTTTACTATCTCAATGATATAGAAGAGGAAAGATATCTTTTCCGGAAGTTAATAGACAGGCATATTGAAAGAAAAATAGTTGCTGCTGCTGATCATCTTGTATTTATAGGAAATGATATGAGAAGTGAATACCTTAAAACTTATCCAGGTATCAGAGATAGTTCGGTGATTTTTAATGGTTTTGATGATAACGAATTTGCAGGAGGAGAATACCGGGAAACACCCAATAAAAAATTTACTATTTTCTATGCGGGTACTTTTTATAATGGAATACGTAGCCCGTTTCCTCTTTTGAAATCATTGTCATTATTGGTAAATGATGCCAGAGTTGCGGCTGATGATATTGAAGTTGTAATTGCTGGTAATATATCAAAGGATTTACTGGATCGGATGAAGGAATGTGTCCCTCCCCAGATGTTAACCTATTTAGGTCAGATTCCCCGAAAGGATGTATTAAAGCATATGGCTAATGCTGATGCTCTCTGGCTGATAGTTGGTAACAGAAAAAGCCATTATATGGGTTTCCCTGTTAAGGGATTTGAATATATGGCCGCCAATAGACATGTTTTATTATTTGCACCCGAACATTCTGAGGCATCGCGTATTTTTTCAGAATTGAATTGTGGTAGTGCTTTTTCAAGTGATGAAAATGACATAGTCTTCAGAGCTAATGCAGAGAAGCTTTGGGATGTTTATAAGGAATTTAGGAATGGCTCGTTGAATAATGGACATCATTCGGGGAATGATGAGGCAATTAAGAAATATAAAAGGAAATATCAGGCTTTTCAGTTTTCTGAATTATTGAATAAGTTGTAAGAATAGATAAATATAATGCTGAGTGTAAATATATATAGCCAGTTAGTAAAACATATTCCAAAAGGAATAGTTGTTTTTTGGGCTAGATTTTATGTCCTTACTTCCTTTATCACAAAAACATATGGTGAAGCTGGTGTAGGATTTACAGGACGTTTCACATTTCCTGATTTTATTGCAACAATTGGGTTGATAATACTCATCGGGAAGAAGTTCACACTACCTCGGATAACAGCAGCTATTATTATGATTTTTGCTTTTCTTGCAGGAGCATTTTATAGTTTATCTGCTTATGCAACCCTGTTTGAAGTATTGATACATTTTTTTCTGCTCCTTTCTGTAGTTCTGATGTATAATGCATATAGGAATAATATCTGTCTTCTTATACAGGATGTCGCAACTGTTACTATTATTGCATCGGTTATAGGACTGCTTGATTTTTTTGGCGGAGGCTTTGGTTTACCACGTATCTTTTCAGGAAGAGCTGATGGGGAAGTTGTTTCGGGGTTCAGAAATGCCGGGCAGGCAGGAGCTTATATTTTGGTTTGTTTGACCATTCTCATCCCTGTTGTATTTTCGGATATTTCAAACTTATTCACTCCCCGACAAAAGCGACTAATAACCATCGGTATAATAGTTGGAGGACTTTTTCTGCTATCCACTGCAAAAATTGCAGCTTATATTGGCGTAGTATTCGGTTTTTTATTCTTCAATATTTTTAGAAGAAGGGTATTGCCGTTAATTTTTACATTGGTGTTTGGGGTAGTCGGTTACTTTGTTTATGATAATCTTGAATCTTTTTCAACTGCATTAAATAACAGAGTAAAGGAAAAAGTAAGAACGCGTGTTACTGAAAATATTAATGGTGAAAAAGATCCTACCAAAGAAGGCTTTCTGGCAGATAATTATGGAATGGCAATGTCTGCGTTCAAAATAAATCCTTACACGGGAACCGGATTAGGTGCATTCGCAGGGAACTATAAAAGATATGAGGTTCATAGTACATACTTTAAAATGCTGGGGGAAACAGGAATCATCGGTATTATTGGGTATTGCGTATTTATATATTTTTTTATCGGACAGCTGAGATCATTTAAGAAATACCCTACTTACGGTGGGAAGATACTTAATCCTTTTGCTGATTATCTTAAAAATATGTGGCCTTTTATATTAGGGTGTTTTATTAGCTGGACATATACCTACCACCTGAGAAAACGGGAATTCTGGATTTTATGCACAATAGTTATTTTATGTAATTTATATGCAAAGTTTTATGAATACAGTAAGAAAGATGCTGGAAAGTATTTATTACCGGAGTCCATCAGTAATTAAAAATATTCTGGTTACACTTCATCAGTTATACGCTTCTTCAAAATGGAAAGGCAAAGATTATGATGATGACCTCATTTTTTATAGAAAGAATGGCAAAAAAATACAACAGGAATTGGAATTAATTCAGTTAATCCAATTAAGAAAGCTGTTGGAGGAATCACTTCAGTTTGTTGATTTTTATAAACAATTTTATCCTCTTAGTAAGAATTACGATTTTTCATCTGATGAACAATTGATGGCATTTTATTATCAATTGCCTGTTATCGAAAAAAAAACATTCAGAACGGAACTTAATAAATTCGTAAATAATAACCCCCGGAGAAAGACAGTATTCTATAATAAGACAAGTGGTACAACGGGCAGTCCCATGACCAGCCCTTTTGACAAAGCATCACTTATAAAATCATTTTCTACATGGAGACGGTTTTATGATTTTATAGGACTTCCAGACCGCTTTAAAACAATTAGGTTCTCAGGGAAAATTATCGTAAATCCTCATGCTGTAACTCCTCCTTTTTGGGTAGAGGATTATAGTAACAGGCGACTGTTTCTTTCTTCCTATCATCTGAAGGCTGAATATATGATGCATTATCTTGAAAAGATAAATGAATATAAGCCACATATGATAGAAGGTTATCCTTCTGCTATTTTTATTATTGCTAAATATGGGCAAAAAAATAATTTTAAATTGTCGTTTAAACCCATGGCAATATCGACTACTGCGGAAACATTATATGAAGAGCAAAGAGAGGTAATAGAATCATTCTTTGGCTGCAAAGTCTATAATCAGTATGCTTCATCAGAGGGCTCTCCTTTAATAACAGAATGTACATGTGGTCATCTTCATCTTAACATTGATACTGGATTTTTTGAGTTTGCACATAAAGGGAAAGATGATTCAGGATGGGATATTGCGGAAATGACGGTGACTAGTTTCCGTAATTTAAAAACACCCCTGATCAGGTATAAGATAGGAGATTTAGTCCAGCTATCTGCAGATGGGCCGGAGACCGGGTGTAATTGCGGTAGTAACTTCCCTTATATCAGAGGTGTAATAGGACGGGAAGATGATTTATTATTTACCAGGGAAAAGGGGATGATAGGAAGAATGGATACGGCATATAAAGGTTTAGAGGGCATCGAGAAATCCCAGATTTTACAGATTTCAGAAAATGAATTTGTTGTAAAAATGGTAATTAATGCCGATTACAATGTAGTAGTTAAGAAGAAATTTGATAAAAACCTTCGGGAAAGGTTAGGGAATGATATTACTATCAAAATGGAAACGGTAGAAGACATTCCCCTGAGTTCCAACGGAAAGTTTCGTGCCGTTGTAAGATTATTCAAACTTAATTAATTATTTGTGATGTCTGCTTAAGCACTGAAATTTTGTATTATGAAAAATAATTCATGTTTATTGGTTTCCTTATTGCTTTGTTTGTCAAATTTACTGATGATTCCGTCTATAGGGGTATGTGGTGTATCTTATAAGGTTGGCTCAGATACAACTAATGTTAAAAGATTCGGGGCAAAAGGCGATGGTATTACGGATGATAGCAAAGCACTGCAAGAGGGGATTAATTTTGCAAGACTTCATAATACCATATTGTTCATTCCGGCTGGTGTTTACATAGTAAGCAAAACAAATTTCAAGGGAAAACCATTTTGTTTATTGCTGGAAGGTAATAATCATATTGCCGGAGCGGGAGCGCAATCAATTATTAGACTGCAAGCCAATCAGGAGAATTTTGCACGAATGTTTCAAGCAATAGATAACGCGGTAAGGGATATTACTATTGATAATATTTCTCTGGATGGCAATTACCTTAATAATATGAAACCACCTAATCCCCAGAATAAGCCATTGCCTTTTGAGCAGAATGGGTTATTATTTCTTGATGGGACCTCAAATGTGGTAATTAGAAATTGTTCTTTTTTGAATGCCTGCGGAGATGGGATAACAATCAGAGGTTCAAGCAGAGCACCAGATAGTATACTCATTTTCGATAATTCTTTCATGAAATGTCAGAGAGAAGGAATTGGCCTGGGAAGTGGATATCGGAATGTATCTATTATTGGTTGTTATTTTGAAGACATGGATGACGATTGTATACATTCTGAGCCATCTAGCGGAATTATTGAAAACGTTTATATAGGAGGTAACTTTTTTGTATATACTAAAAGATGTGGCGCAATAACTACTTGCGGCTGGAATGAAAATAATCCTGGAAAGAATTATGTGATTGAATTAAATTATCAGCAGAATGGGTCTATCAATTTCACAAGAAGTAAGCAGGTAGTGTTTTATAACAATATGATTAATAATGTGCTGGTTCCACGGAATCCAACGATATATGCTGCGTATACTGTTAATGACATCACTGTCTCTAATAATATTATAAAGCAAAATGGCGGAGCCTGTTTTTATATGGCAACTGTAGGGGCCAGGCAAATTTCAGATATAATGATAAGAGATAATCTACTCATTGCAATTAGCCCTAATCAGGAATATATTGGTAAGTTTTCGGGTATTAATAATTTGACAATTGTTAGTAACCACCTGTTAACTGATAAGGTTAATATAGGCATTCATCTGCAGGCAAGTAGTAGTATTTCAAAAGATACCATCAGGAATAACTTTATTGAGAATGCTAAAGAGGGCGTCAGGTTTTCAAGTGTAAAGGAAGAATATAAGATAGTTGACTGTGCAATTGTCGGCAATAATGCTAAAGGAGCTGTTACCCCGCTAAATGTACTAATAAGTAAGAAAGTATTGTTAGCGACCGGATCAAATATGCAGCGTAATACTGCACCTGAAGATTTCCTTGTCAGGATATCAAAGAATCCTGTTCTGTCGGGAGTTAGAAATACCAGTTATTATTTGCAGCCTCTTGCAAATTCACAAGGAAACATTGTTGATCTGGGAAAATTGTTAAATGCAGGAGGTAATCCTAAAAAGGATTTTTTTCTGACAGGAGACATATTAATTAAGGATCAACAGCAGAATGGTGCAGGCCGGATTAAGTTTTTTGTGAAGCTGAAATTTGATTACAAACAAGGTGGATATAAGATTGATAAAGAAAGGGAGGGGGCTGTATTAATGAACGCTGGAATAGACAAATACAATCTGGGTACCTCGTGTATCCTTAAAGATAATAAGCTGATATTTTCTATAAAGGGAAATAGTAGTTCAGTGTATAATATTGCAAGCGTTAATTCTACTTATTTTAGTTTATAATTTTTGTTGCAAATTATGAAAGAAATTAAAACTCCACGATTAATGCGGATAACAACAATTCCTTTATCACTGGATAAATTGTTGGAAGGCCAGATGCGTTTTATGTCTGAAAATGGATTTGAAGTTTATATGGTGAGTGAGAATGGCAATAATGTGGATAAGCTTGTTAAAAGAGAGGGGTGTCCCCATTATGTAGTTCCCATGACACGTACCATCAGCCCTTGGAGAGATTTCATCAGTTTGTATAAAATGATAAAGCTTATAAAGAGGATTAAACCCGATATCATTCATACACATACCGCTAAAGCAGGAATAATAGGTATGCTGGGGGCCCTCCTGACCCGTACTTCTATTCGTATGCATACTGTAGCCGGACTTCCTTTAATAGAAGCAAAAGGAATGAAAAAAGCTTTGTTGGTATTTGTAGAAAAGTTGACTTACGATTGTGCTACGTTTATTTATCCGAACTCATTCCGTCTTAAAGATTACTTAATTAAACATGGATATACAGATGAAAAAAAAGCGAAGGTAATTGGGCGTGGTAGTTCAAATGGAATCAATACTGATTATTTCAATCTTACAGATGATCTTATTTCAAAAGCTGCTGCGTTACGTGTGGAACACGGTATCGGAAAGACGGATCTTGTTTTTATTTTCATTGGCCGTGTAGTAAGGGATAAAGGGATTAATGAATTGATATCTGTATTTAAAACGCTTACTGATAAGCATAGTCATATCAGATTATTACTGGTAGGACCTTTTGAAGATGAATTGAATCCTGTTGACAAAGAAGTAAAAAAAATTATTGAAAAGCATAGTGCAGTTATACATGTTGGTTACAAAGATGATGTACGTCCATATGTTGCGGCTTCAGATGTATTGGTATTTCCATCATATCGTGAAGGATTTCCGAATGTACCAATGCAGTGCGCTTGTTTGAATCTACCCTGCATTGTAACAGATATAAATGGCTGTAATGAAATTATTGAAGATGGTATCAATGGACTGGTAATTCCTTCCAAAGATGAAAACAGTCTTCGCGTTGCTATGGAGCGAATGATTACTGATGAAGAGTTTAGGTTAGCATGTTCTGTTGTAGCAAGAGAAAAAATTACTGCGAACTATAGCAGGGAAAATATCTGGGAAGAATTATTAAATGAATACAGATTATTACTTGGGAAAAAAGGCAAGCGACAATTTATTAATGAAAGGATTTTATAAAGTTTTTTTTAAAAGAGTAATTGATATAATAGTATCATTTATTGCACTGGTAATTGCTTTACCCGTGTTAATCGTCGTATGGATTATCCTTTATATCAGCTATAATAAAAACCCTTTTTTCAGACAATACCGTCCGGGGAAAAATGGTAAGATCTTCAGTATTATTAAGTTTAAGACGATGAATGACCGGAGAGATGCTGAAGGCAACTTATTACCGGATGTTGAGAGGCTTACATCAATTGGCAAATTTATCCGTAAAACATCTTTGGATGAGATTCCTCAGCTTTTAAATGTGATAATGGGAGATATGAGCATAATCGGTCCCAGGCCTTTACTGGTAGAATATCTGCCTTTGTACAATAGTTCTCAGCAGAGAAGGCATGATGTACAACCTGGTATTACCGGTTGGGCTCAGGTAAATGGGCGAAATGCAATCAGTTGGGAGCAGAAATTCGAATATGATGTATGGTATGTTGACCATGTAAGTTTCTTACTTGATATAAAGATCATCTGGATGACGATATTTAAAGTAACAAAGTCTGAAGGTATTAATGCCGCGCCATCTACAACTATGGAAAAATTTAGAGGAACTTCTACTATTAATAATTAGAGTATGATGTATTTATATGGAGCCAGCGGCCATGCTAAAGTAATTATAGAGATCCTGGAAATGATGGGAATTCCGGTAGCCGGTTTATTTGACGATAATTCAACTGTGACGGAATTGTTAAAGTATAGCGTAACCCTTTTCCCGGATAATTTTGAGAGGGAGAATAATGAGTTGATCATTTCAATTGGTAATAACAAAATCCGGAAAGAACTCTCGCTATCGCTTAACGGGAGATTTGGTACAGCGATACATCCTAAAGCAAATATTTCGGGAAGAGCTGTGATAAAGGAAGGCTCCGTTGTAATGGGAGGTGTTACTATTAATGCGGATGCCCGGATTGGAAAACATTGCATTATTAATTCAAATGCTTCTGTAGATCATGATTGTGTATTGGGAGATTACGTGCATATCTCCCCAAATGCGGTGTTATGTGGAAATATTACAGTTGGAGAAGGTGTGCACATAGGAGCAGGGGCTATAGTCATTCCCGGAGTTAATATCGGGAATTGGGCAGTAATAGGTGCAGGAGCGGTTGTGACTAAAGATGTTCCGGGAGGAATCACTATGGTTGGAAATCCGGCTAAAAGAATTTCTGGTTTATAAAAGAGATATAAAAGGATGAAGAAGAAGATTTGGTTATCATCTCCCCACATGGGAAATAAAGAATTAGGGTTTATTCATGATGCATTTGATGCAAACTGGATTGCGCCGCTGGGACCGAATGTTGACGGATTTGAAGATGATCTGGCAACATATCTTAGCATTGGTCATGTAGCTGCTTTGTCATCAGGAACAGCTGCATTGCATTTAGGATTAATACTGGCAGGAGTAAAAAGTGGAGATGAAGTTATTTGCCAGAGTATGACTTTTTCTGCATCTGCGAATCCTATTGCTTACCAGGGAGCCATACCAGTATTTGTTGACAGTGAAGAGGAAACCTGGAACATGGATCCTTCATTGTTGGACGTTGCCATTAAAGACCGTATTGCAAAGGGGAGGAAGCCCAAAGCAATCATTCCGGTGCATTTATATGGTATGCCTGCACAAATGGATAAAATTCTGGCAATCGCCAGTGAATATGAGATTCCCATTATTGAAGATGCCGCTGAAGCACTGGGAGCTACTTATAAAGGGAAAGCATGCGGTACTTTTGGCACTTTGGGAATTTTAAGTTTCAACGGGAATAAGATCATCACTACAAGTGGTGGAGGGGCGTTGATTGGTAATGACGTGGCTTATATTTCCAAAGCCAGGTTTCTGGCTACGCAGGCCAGAGATGCAGCACCTCATTACCAGCACAGTGAAATAGGGTATAATTACAGGATGAGTAATATATGTGCCGGAATTGGAAGAGGGCAGATTCAGGTGCTGGATGAATGGGTAGAGCGCCGTCGTGCTAATTATGATTATTATATGCAGGAACTTTCTGCATTAAAAGGTATTTCTTTCGTTGTAGAACCGGAAGGAAGTTTCAGTAATCGTTGGTTAACAACGGTATTAATAAATCCAGAAACCAGTGGTGGAATTACCAGAGAGGATGTACGTATTGCGTTAGAGGGGGATAATATTGAATCCAGGCCATTATGGAAGCCAATGCATATGCAACCTGTTTTTTCAGATGCACCGGCTTATACTAATGGAGTATCCGAGAAGTTATTCAATACAGGGTTATGTTTACCCAGTGGATCAAATTTATTGGAAGCAGATTTGCAGCGGGTTGTAAATATTATTCAGTCTGTGTGGTAACGGAAAATCAGTCTGTTGAACTCATTATGTCTTGATTGTAGCAATTAATTAGAAAATTAATACAATAAGGTAATGGAAAATCAAATTGAACAACTTTACAGATTTAAAGCTTCCTGTAAAGTAGTTAGCGGGAATACCACCGCACGCAATTTTATTGAAATCGGAGGAGTTGATGCAACTTTCAAAAAATATGTTCCTCATGATTCATGGCTGATCCTTGACAAGTATGGAGATCCTGATGTGATGGTGGATCTGGATGGCAGAACATCACGGTTACCATTTGAAGACAACTCAATTGAGTATGTAATATGTACAGAAGTGCTGGAGCATTTACGAATGGGAACTCCATTGTTGAAGGAAATATATCGTTGTTTACAACCCAATGGAGAATTTTTTGTTACTGTCCCTAATGCCGTTTCATTGCGAAACAGATTGAAATGGTTGTTGGGTAAGGTTCCCCTTATGGCAGCATCAGGCGACTGTGGTAAGCCCCTGGGAGGAACCGGTATATTAATAGATGGGCATTGGGAGGCGGCTCATGTTATTGATTTTAATAAGGCCAGGTTAAGCAAATATTTAAGTAGAGTAGGGTTCAACGTCGACAGATGGTACTCACTGGATGTAAATACTGGTTTAGGATTCAGGATTCCATCATCATTAATGCCTATTTCCCTGAATGATTTCTTAGTAGTAAAAGTTAGAAAACCTCAAAATTAAATCCCGTATCATAAGATCTGATTAGGTACCTAATGGTTTAAAGCAGGGAAGGAATGTCTGTTTAAATAGAAATAATGTAAATATATATGTATTATAATAAATTTAATACATATATTTACTTTAACACTTATTTATATATGACTGAGTAGATCCTATGCTATAAACCAAATGCTTCCTATCCTATGAAACTATTGCCTATACTATGCAATAGGTTAGAATCCTGTTGTCTGAAATGTGTTGAATTATTGTGTAAGCTGTGGTTTGCAAATACTGGGCTCTTACTGTTAGTCTCTTTTGGGGTAAATACACAAACTGTTGATGCACAATCAATAAGAATTAGAAATTCATCTTTGGAAGGAATCGCTGGTACAGAAAAAGTACCAGATGAATGGCTGAAAGCAAGTAAAACGCCTGATGTTTTACCTGGTTACTTTAATATTTATATGCCAGCTTCAGCCGGGAATACTTATGTGGGATTGCAAAGTACTGCTACATGGGAGGAAGGGATCGCACAGCTTTTATCAGCTGAATTAAAGAAAGGGAAATATTATTCAATATCCTTTGATCTTGCCTTTACAGCTGTTTATGGGGAATTAGATGAAAGCTATGGTTCTATGGCGATTTATGGCGGTAATTCAGTAAGTGATAAGGCCGAATTGTTATGGGAGTCTGGACGATTTACATATACTGGGTGGAAAAGAAATACGGCTGTTTTTACCCCCTCAAAAAATTATAGTTACATTTCTTTCTGGGCCAATTATGATAGCGCAATGAGTGACGGTGGGGTCGCCATCCTGCTGGATAATTTTTCCTCTTCGATAATAGAAGGACTCCATATAACACTAAAAGCTTTTCCTACTTGTCCTAACTCGCATACGGGAAAGGTCATTGCAAATATTGCCGGCCTTTCCGGCAGATATAAGTACCGGTGGAAACCAGGAAATGATTCTTCTAAACAGGTTGCAAACCTGGCTGCAGGGGCATATAAGCTGGTTGTAAAAAGTGCCGAGGGACTTACTGATAGTGCCGAAATAACAGTGCCTGTTTCTGATCTTGATCTGAAGGTTGATATTTTATCTTCCAGATGTAATGGTGATAATACAAATGGAATTATAGCAAACGCATCCGGGGGAATGTCTCCCTATTTATATTATCTGAATGACGATAGAAATGGTCGTTCTGTAGCTGTTTTCGATAACCTTGCAGCGGGTAATTATAGTTTGATGATCAAAGATCTTGCAGGTTGTACCAATAAAGTAGAAAATATAGTATTGACTGATCCGGATCCAATAAGATTAAATCAAGTTCTGGTTAGTAGTGTGAGTTGTGCAGATGTTGCTAATGGGAAGATCATTTTATCAGCTAGTGGGGGAACCCCTCCTTATACTTATAGTATTCCCGGATATAAATCTCAGTCAGACAGTATTTTTCGTCAGTTAGATGCAAGACAATATCATTATCGAATAACTGACAGTCAGGATTGCAATATAGATGGAGATGTAACAGTAATGAAAGAATGGCGTGAGTGCGCCATATTTGTTCCAAATGCTTTCAGTCCAAACGGGGATGGTGTGAATGATGTTTTCCGTGCTAAGATAAATGACGGGGTAAGTGATTTCAGGATGGCGGTATACGGACGCTGGGGACAGCTAATTTTTGAAACTCTCGATCCAAACAGGGGATGGGATGGTAAGCAGAAAGGGATTGATCAGCCAACAGGTAGTTATTTATATGTGATCACTTTCACAGATGGCAAAGCCCAGGCAAGAAAAGAACAAGGGACATTATTATTGATTCGATAGTGATCAGCAGGCATATGAAATAATTGACTCTAATTAACAATCCATTAACGTTTTTTATCTCATACTTTGTTACCTTCCTCGACGCAACAGTTTTCGATATAAGTTCTACCCCTAAAATTCTAGTTATGTATAATTCTGTCAGATCACTGCTGCTTAGCAGTTGTAATGTTAACCGCTTTGTTCTTGTTATGTTCTATATCATATAAGATTATACCTTATCTTTTTTAAATTCAATCAACAAGCATGAAAAAAATTGCAATCTATGGAGCCGGCGGCTTTGGCCGGGAAGTGAAAATGTTGATCGACCAGATCAATGAAACAAAATCTAAATATTCTCAATGGGATTTCAAAGGATACTACGATGATGGGATGGAAAAAGGAAGAATGGTTAATGGATTTCCTGTGTTGGGAGGTGCAGAAGATTTGAATAGTATTGAAGAGCCAATGGCATTGCTGGTAGCTATCGGTAATCCTAAAGTGAAAAAGAGCATTATTGAAAAAATCAGCAATAATAATATTTCTTATCCTGTGCTGATCCACCCGAATGTGCAGATTGGTACAGATGAAGTAAAAATAGGAGAAGGAACAATTATTTGTGCGGGTTGCATTATTACAGTGAACATCAGCATCGGGAAGCATGTGATCCTGAATCTGGGCTGTACTATAGGCCATGATACTATCATTGGTGATTACTGTTCATTTATGCCGGCAATTAATATTTCCGGTGAGGTAACTATTTATGAAGGTGTATACTGCGGTACAGGCGCAAAAATTATTAATCAGGCAACAGTGGGAGCGGGAACCGTGATCGGTATGGGGGCTGTTGTTACTAAAAGTTTACCTGAGGGATGCACAGCTGTCGGCATGCCTGCACAACCAGTAAAGTTCCATAATACCGTGCCTGCTGGGAATAAAGTGGAGAGTAAAAACACAATAACGCAACAATAAATCATCATTAACCAAGGGTTAACATCTTAATACATATCTATGTATTAATATTGCATTAAGAAACATTGTAAGGGTAGCCCCAGCTGCTCAGTCCGAATAAAGATCAGCAGCTGGGGTTAACAAACAATGGATGAAAGACCGGCTTTCCATTCATGGTTCGCCGTTTTTTTTTGCACATAATTGAACGATTTATATAAAAACGCCGGCCTGTAGCAATACTGGCCGGCGTTTCTTTTGAATTCATTTATCTGCCCATTGCCCCTGCATACCCTATAGCAAATTTTACTAGTGCATTTGGCCCGGAAAGCTGTAGTTTTTTTGTAATATTATGCCTGTGATTATCTACGGTTCTCACGCTGATGCATTTATAAGATGCAATGTCTCTGCTGCTCATGCCCTTTGCAATCATTTCCAGTATTTTGGCTTCCGTTTTACTTAGTCTGTCATTGACTATCAGGGTGTTTATTTCTCCTGCCACAAATTCCCTTGTTGTTCCGGCATAGGTATCCCTTATGTGATAATACCTGCTAAGCCTTGACTGGATACTTTTCAGTAGTTCTTCCCCGCTAAAAGGTGCTACCAGGAAATCGTCTGCACCCAGGTTCATTCCTTTACGCATGTTTGCCGGGCCGTTTGGTCTGCTGAAAAGAATAAAAGGAATATGTTTTAACACCGGATCATTCCTCAGGGTAATAAGGAACTGGTAGCCGGTAGTGTCATTCATCAATGAGTCACATAAAACCATATCCGGTTGATTATTATACCCATATGCAATGCCTTCTGCAACTGTATTGGCAACCAATAGGCTATACTGTGGGGTTAATAACTGACGGAATTTGCGCAACATTCCCGTATCACCAGTCAGCAGCAAAATTTTGAGTTGGGCGGACTCAGTAATCCTTAAAACATCATTGTAAGGTGTGTTCATCGGTACATGGTTTTTTCATGTAAAACCGGCCTATGTTTATAAGCAGCTTTACAGGAATACTTTACAAAGTTATAATCTTAATAATGGTTTATATTAGGCATATTTATAACGCCTCATTTTATAAGGTAGACACGGAATAATAACAATCTAAGGGAGGCTTTTGTAGAAAGATATGGGGTTTTTTATCGCATATGCTGAAGTAAAGTTATTAAATTATTCCGGGTTATGATAAATCTCTATAAAGGAAAATGTTGTTAAAATAGGAAGAACCGGTAATAGTACCGGTTCTTCTTTATAATATGTTGAGTAGGAACATCTATTTACCGTAATTGATTTTTAATGTAACAGAATCGGAAAGAAGCTCTTGTCCGGTATATTGACTCATTGATCTTAAGGTCATTGTGGCTGGATATTTATCTTCATCATACCCATAAGTATTCCGGGTTGAAGCTGTATAACCATTTGTAGTATTAAGAGAGGAAGAGGATATAATGTTGTTGGCAGAGAGCAGGCCGGGCACCTCATCTTCATCAAAATTAATAACATAATAACCTTTTATTTGCAGTGCCGGGTTCTGTTTATCATCATAAGTATAAGTGGTAACAGTCGTACCATTTTCGCCCTGGTTATTAAGATAAATCTTTTCAAGTTTTATGATATTTCCTTTAGCATCCCAGGTATAAGCATATTTTATTACCAATTTCTCCTCCAGCTCCGTGTTATATTCATACTGGTAGATAGTATCCAGCTTACCAGTACCATAATACAGTGAATCTGAATGGCTGAATGAGCCATCATAATTATAAAATTTGATCTTGGTTACCTGTACCAGGGTATTGTAACTTATGATCTGACGTGTAAAGATTTCGTTTAGATTGGCCCCCGTTGCTTTCTCAATCTTTACCACATTTCCTGCATCATAGGATGGTATTGCAGCTGTAATTTCCTCAGAAGTGCCGTATGTGATGTACCGGTACAACGATTTATCCATATTATATTCCAAAGCGGTACTATCTCCGGCATCGGAAATTATACTTTGAACATACTTGGTAACAGGTTCGGTAACAGGAGTAGTAGAAGTTTCATCCTTTTTGCAGGCAGCAAAAAACAAAGACAGTGCGACTAAACAAATAAAAGGTTGTTTCATAAAAATGTCAGGCATAAGGATAAATATGCCTGACAAATATACATTATATTTATAATTTATAAAGAGTGCTCGTCCATTATAAACGACAATCTACAATATTCCTGTCTATACAGGCTTTGGTATCGAATATGACACCATTGTTGCGTTTATACTTCTTATAATCAAAAGTGAGGAATTCTTTATGTGCTACCGCGATAATGATACCATCATAAATTTCGTCCTCCCTCAGTTTGGTTACAATCTGCAAGCCATATTCATGGGCCACTTCCTTAGGATCTGCCCAGGGATCATAGATTGTGATATCTGTACCGAACTGTTTTAATTCATGGTAGATATCTACCACCCTTGTATTACGTACATCCGGACAGTTTTCTTTAAAGGTAATTCCCATGATGAGTATTTTAGACCCTTTGATCTTGTGGTCCTTTTCAATCATGAGTTTTACGATCTTATTGGCAACAAAATTTCCCATATGGTCATTCACCCTTCTTCCGGAAAGGATTACCTGTGGATGATAGCCAAGGGATTCTGCTTTATGAGCAAGATAATAAGGATCAACGCCTATGCAATGACCGCCAACTAATCCTGGTTTGTACTTCAGAAAGTTCCACTTTGTTCCCGCCGCTTCTATCACATCGTTTGTATCAATACCAATACGGTCGAATATAAGTGCCAGTTCATTTACAAAGGAGATATTGATATCGCGCTGGGCATTTTCAATCGCTTTGGATGCTTCTGCTACCTTTATACTAACGGCTTTGTGTGTACCGGCTTCTATAATGGAGCTGTATAATGCATCTACTTTGGTAGCAATTTCCGGAGTGGATCCGCTGGTTACCTTCCTGATTTTTGTAAGGGTGTTTACTTTATCTCCCGGATTGATACGTTCAGGAGAATAACCGGCAAAGAAGTCCTTATTGAATTTCAGGCCGGATACCTTTTCAAGTACAGGTACACAGTCTTCTTCAGTACAACCGGGGTATACTGTAGATTCGTATATCACAATGTCTCCTGCTTTCAGGATACTGCCCAACATAGTAGAAGCGTTGATTAACGGCCTCAGATCCGGGGATTTATACTCGTTGATAGGGGTAGGGACTGTAACAATAAAGATATTGTAATCTTTCAGGGAGGCTTTGTCTGAGGAAAACAGAAGGCCTTTGTCAGCGCCTTGCTCTTTTCTGATACTGATGACTTTATTAAGGTCTTCAATATTAGCTTCTTTTGTCCTGTCTTGTCCTTTACTTAGTTCTTTTACACGATCCTCATTGATGTCAAAGCCAAGTACATTATACTTTTTGGCGAATTCAATGGCAAGAGGTAAACCAACATATCCTAATCCTATAACAGCTATATGGCTATTTTCAAGCCCTTTTTGCGGAACAATGGTACTCATTTTGTAAAAATAGAATTTTAAAAGCAATTTTTTACTTTATTGCCTGTGGGGAATGTGTCAATGTATTATTTCTAAAGGGATATTCTTCCAGTAGCTTAATTAGTTTCTTGTCTTTTCCTATGGACAGGATGGCCTGCAGATGTTTTTCATGGTGCAGGTCTGTACCTATAAAATCAATTAGTTTGTTCTCTATCAGCCACTCTGCCGACTTTTGAATATGTTTGCCATAGTAGCCTGTAAGGGACAACAGGTTTACCTGCAGGTAGCAGCCACGTTGTTTAAATGTTTTATATTCTTCGGTCTGATTGTGATAATAGTTGTACCGTTCGGGATGGGCCAGCACCGGTCTGTAGCCCTGGGTAGCCAGGTCAAAAAGCCATTGGTGTAACTGTGGAGGTGGACTCATAAATGATATTTCTACCAGCAAGAGTTCTTCCGTAAGGGTTAGTAGCGGCTTTTTCATCAACTCTTCAAAATATTCATCCATATAATATTCTGCAGCATGATGGTAGCTGAGATCCAGTCCCTTTTCACGCAATGCCTCCTGTACCTGTGTGAAAGGGGCATGGAGGGTTTCTGCGGAATTAGGGTAACGATCCATCATAATATGAGGAGTGGTAATCACCTTTCTGATACCCAGTGAATGAAGGGTTTCGAGAAAATGCATAGCTGTTTCAAGGTTCTGTACACCATCATCAACACCCGGTACCAGGTGAGAATGCATGTCTGTTTCTATGCCGGCAAGGAAAGGGACAACAGCATTGTTATTATCAGATTTTTTACGGAAAAAGAACATAATTGGTTAATTGGAAATTCAATTATACTGCAAACTTCAGGCCTGCAATCAGTTCTTCCAGGAATTGTTGGTCTGTTTCGTCAAAATGATTCAGGTATTCACTATCTACATCCAGCACTCCTATTACCTCTCCATTGCGTATAACAGGGACTACAATTTCTGATTTCGAGAGGCTGCTACAGGCAATATGTCCGGGAAAGGCTTCTACATCAGGGACGATAAGAGTTCGGGCCTCTGCCCAACTGCTGCCACATACACCGCGCCCTTTTTTTATACGAGTACAGGCTACTGGTCCCTGAAAGGGAGCCAGCACCAGTTCGTCTCCTTTTACAAGATAAAAACCTACCCAAAACCATCCAAACTGTTCTTTTAATGCAGCTACTGTATTGGCCAGGTTTGCTACCTGATCAGGTTCTCCATCTACAATTGCCTTTATTTGAGGAATTATAGACTGATATGCTGCAATTTTATCGCCGTGAATAATGCTCAGATCTTCTGCCATAGAGTACAAATATACATTAAAGTTGAAAGTGGGAAAGAATCACTGCCAGGAATAGATGGTTCAAAAAGATAAAATGAACAAATTAATTCGTAATTTAAGGCCATCTCATTTTAACCCTATCTAAGACTGCATCCAGTAGTAACGATGATTTCTGTTTGTGCCAATATTGAAATTCCTTATCTCTGTTAACTATAAAAGAAAACTTATGATCACAATTCATTCTCCACCGGCAACGGTTTAGTTGCTATTAATGGGGGGCTATGCCTGCCCGAATTCGTTTACTTAAATTATCAACTATATATTTGTATAGTATGGAAGCACAGGTTATTTTGGTTAATGAACAGGATGAAGCTACAGGCGTAATGGAAAAAATGGAAGCACATCGTAAAGGGCTGTTACACAGGGCTTTTTCGGTGTTTATAATGAATGATGCCGGTGAAATGCTGCTGCAGCAGCGGGCACTGGATAAGTATCATTCAGGAGGATTATGGACAAATACCTGTTGCAGTCATCCCTTACCCGGAGAAACAGTTGAAGCGGCTGCGCATAGACGACTGTTTGAAGAAATGGGGTTTGACTGCCCGCTTACCGGACTATTCCAGTTCACTTATCGTACAGCATTCGGTAATGGTCTTATTGAGCATGAATATGATCATGTATTGTCAGGAACCTATAATGGTGTGATTAACCCAGATCCTAATGAAGTAAACGAATACCGGTACATGAGTATTACAGCAATTACCCAGCTGTTAGCTACGCAACCCACACAGTTCACGAGCTGGTTCACACTGGCTTTTCCAAAAGTAATTGAGCGCCTGAAGGTTTGAGTTTTGAAAATCTGATGGTTGAATAAACACAAACATTCAAACGCTCGGATAATCAACATGTAACCCACAATTTTCACTTATGCCAACGATCATTCTGCCTCGGATAAATTATCCGTTCCCATCTCTTATTAACCAGCATGTAGAAGCCGCCCACGAACAAAATCTCCAATGGGTACAGGCTTCCGGATTCATGAACACTACAGAAGCGTTAACCCGCTTTAACAGATCCCGCTTTGCCTGGCTGGCGGCCCGTGCATTTCCTCATGCGGAACTACATGAGTTATGCATCATCGCAAATTTCAATACCTGGCTTTTTATGCTGGACGATCAGTGCGATGAGGCACAGTTAGGTAAAAAGACTGTTTACCTGGAAAGTATCACAGATGGTTTTATGGATATCCTGAAACACAATAAACAGATAGACAGTGTATTGGGCAACAGCTTGTCTGATATCTGGCGCCGTATGCAGCAGTTAGGCAGTTCTGCATGGCAGCAGCGTTTTATCCGCAGCATGGAAGAATACTTTACTTCCTGCCATTGGGAAGCCGGTAATCGTGCTGTAGGCGCAACGCCCACCGTGGCTGAATATGTAACCATGCGCCCTTACACCGGTGCATTGTTTGCCGATGTAGAAGCCATCGAGATTATAGAAAAGGTATACCTGCCGGCACATGTATTACAGCATTTTATTGTACAGCGGTTGGTTCTGGCTTGTAATAATATCGTTTGCTGGAGCAATGATATTTTTTCCTGTGCAAAAGAAGCAAAACAAGGCGACGTACATAACCTTGTACTTGTTCTGGAACATGAGCGGAAACTTGCCTTACAGGATGCTGTGAATGAAACTGCCCGTATGCATGATGAAGAGGTGAAACTGTTTACCGCACTCGAAAAACTGTTACCGTCTTTCGGTGCTGAAGCAGATAAAGAACTGGAACGTTTTATTGCCGTGTTACGCTCATGGATTACGGCTAATTACGATTGGAGCTTCCATGATACAAAGAGATATCAGGTGCAGGAGGTAGAAGTGGTGAGTTCCCGTTTGTAACTTTATTAAAAGCCTGTATTATAATTATGATACAGGCTTTTAATTTAGCTTGCTTCTTAATGCCTTTATTTATTATGGTGCTGTTTTTTGTTTTCCTTTTCTCATTCTGCGTTCCAGCAGTTTCCCTATCCACCAGAATGAAACCGCGAGAATGGCAAAGAATAATCCTTTATGTGTACGATCCCAGAGGTATTCAAAGTAGCGGGTATACATATCCAGCAAGAGAAAGAGTACACCAGCATCTCTTACCATACTGTCATTTGTTTTAATGCCTATCAGGATAGTGATGCCGCAAAGCAGGGTGAATAATGCTACCCACCAGAGTAGTTGTATTTGTCTTACATGCTGCCATTCTTCCCAGGATGCACTGTTGCCAAAAATGGAAATGAGCCAGCCGGATAATAATAGTAGCAACCAGCCGCCTGCCCAACTGATATCTTCCACCCGTTTGTATTTCCTGTTGTTGCGAAAAAGAAAATCCAGCCCGAGCATGATCATCGCCAGCAGGAACATGCGGCAGGGAAGGTTCATACCCCAGAAATAAGGTTTATCAGTCGTTATAAAATAAGTGAGTTTTATATAAGCAGGGATCAGGCATAATAGTGTGGCAGACCATAGTAATCTGGAGGACAGGATAATACCCAGGATTCCGTAACAGGCAGTGGCCAGCAGCCAGAAAATTCCATAGTTACCATTCATGTATTGCAGGCTTTTTCCCAGATACACTACGCTTACGCCTATGCTGAGTACTGGCAGCAGCCAGAAAAGTTCCCGGTTTAATGAATAAGCGGGATGCCGGTGCTGCCGGCGGTAGCCATGCAGACAAAGAAAAATGGTTAAACCGGCAAAGAGTGCCGCTATAATACCATCCGGCAGGGAGAACTTGAGCCGGAGTACTTCGATCCACTTTTCATCCAGCA
This sequence comes from Chitinophaga sp. CF118, assembly GCF_900112615.1. Classification (GTDB taxonomy): domain Bacteria; phylum Bacteroidota; class Bacteroidia; order Chitinophagales; family Chitinophagaceae; genus Chitinophaga. The sequence continues at coordinate 381,013 of NZ_FOMK01000003.1, forward strand.
CTAAAGAGCCAAAGGCCATTAGCGCACAGGAAACTGCAGCAATAAAAATATAGAGCGTAATAGCCTGCCAGTCTGCTTCCCGGATCCGCCAGGTTTTTTGCAGATCATTTGCCTGCTGAGGGGTGATGAGTGCATCTTCCTCCCATTCAGCAATTGCTTTCTGCAATAAATGCGCTTCCTTTTTGTCTACTTCTAACATATCTGTGGTAAATATAAAAGAAAAGTTGAAAGTCTATAGTCCGGCACGTATATAAATCATGGAATTATTTAATTAATTTAAAGATTCACAATTCCACGTACTAACTTTATTCCCGATATGAATCATTTGCAGGCATTAGATTATGTAGTTTTTTTCATTTATTTCGTGATTGTCGCATCGTATGGGTACTATATCTATCAGCGAAAAAGAGCGGTGAATACCAGTTCAAAAGATTTCTTTCTTGCGGAAGGCTCTCTTACCTGGTGGGCTATCGGGGCATCACTGATCGCTTCAAATATATCAGCAGAACATTTTATCGGGATGTCGGGATCAGGCTTTGCCCTGGGACTTGCCATTTCTACTTACGAATGGATGTCTGCAGCTACGCTTATAATCGTGGCTTTGTTTTTTATACCGGTATATCTGAAGAACAAGATCTATACCATGCCGCAGTTCCTGCTGCAAAGATATAATACTACTGTGAGTACCATTATGGCGGTATTCTGGTTGTTAGTATACGTTTTTGTGAATCTCACCTCCATTATCTATCTGGGAGCACTGGCTATATCGTCCGTTTCCGGGATTGATTTTGGCTGGTGTGTTTTCGGACTGGCACTCTTTGCCGTTATTGTAACGCTGGGAGGGATGAAGGTGATTGGTTATACGGACGTGATCCAGGTATTTGTGCTGATCATCGGCGGATTGGTTACCACCTATCTGGCTCTGAACCTGGTATCCAATCATTTTGGCTATGGTGATAATGTATGGAAAGGATTAGCACTGATCCGGGAAAAGGCAGACACCCATTTCCATATGATCTTTCCTCCGTCTCACCAGTATTATAAAGACCTGCCCGGCTTGTCTGTATTAATTGGAGGCATGTGGGTGAATAACTTAAGTTACTGGGGATGTAATCAATACATTACTCAGCGTGCTCTTGGGGCCGATCTCAAAACGGCCAGAAGCGGTATTTTGTTTGCAGCTTTCCTGAAGCTGCTGATCCCTGTTATTGCAGTATTGCCAGGTATAACGGCTTATGTATTATACCAGCAGGGCGTTTTCAGTTTTGAAATGAAGGATGCTGCGGGAATTGTAAAACCGGATCATGCTTACCCTACCTTGCTGAACCTGTTACCTCCTGGTTTAAAAGGAATGGCCTTTGCTGCCCTCACTGCAGCTGTGGTGGCTTCACTGGCGGGAAAGGCCAACAGTATTTCCACCATTTTCTCCCTGGATATCTATCACCGTTATTTCAATAAGGGGGCTTCTGAAAAGACCCTGGTACGTACGGGCCGAATCGCAGTGATCCTGTCTATGGTGATAGCCAGTTTCGTAGCCCCGGCGCTTCGTAACCTCGATCAGGCATATCAGTTCATCCAGGAATATGTGGGTTTCATTGCTCCAGGCGTGCTGGCCATTTTCTTAATGGGTTTCTGCTGGAAACGGACTACTTCTACGGCTGCATTGCTGGGGGCTGTACTTACTATACCGCTGTCGACCGTCCTGAAATTCCTGCCGGTATGGACTGGCGGACTATTCCCGGATTTTGCATTCCTGAACCGTATGTCGATCGTATTTGTATTCCTGATACTCCTGATGGCTATTGTTACACTATTGGATAAAAAGAGTAAATACCAGGAAAGGGTGATTCAGATTGATAACAGTATGTTCAAGCCATCAGCGGGATTTATTGCCGCAAGTATACTTATTATAGGGATACTGACAGCACTATATACTGTTTTCTGGTAGTAGCGGTCTATTCTTTGGCCATAAATTCTACTTGTTGGAATCGATTGAAATTTGTAAATTCAAGTAATAAAATCCACGCAGAATGAATGCAAATAACTTTTCGGGGGAGGAAATACGCCCACTACAGAGTATTGAAGATTGGGAGGATGATGTCGTACTCCGCTATCCAGAAGCCGACCAGCCAGCAAAGAGCAAAGAAGAGTACCGCAATTATGATAGTCCTGTAAGGGATACTGTGCGGGAATTTTATCGTCTTAATCATAAATATCAGACGTACGATTTTGTGCAGGAAAAAAAGAAAGAGTTCCTGCAGTTCAATCGTAAGGAAATGCCCGTATGGAAAGCGATGGAGTTTCTGAATACATTGGTAGATGATTCCGATCCCGATATTGAACTGGACCAGTTGCAACACCTGTTGCAAACCGCAGAGGCTATCCGGGCAGATGGTCATCCGGATTGGTTTGTGCTTACCGGTTTTCTCCATGATATGGGAAAAGTATTGTGTTTGTTTGATGAACCGCAATGGGCAGTGGTAGGGGATACCTTCCCTGTAGGTTGTGGTTTTTCAGATAAGATCGTATACCCTGAATACTTCGCAGATAATCCGGATGCAACGGATGAGCGTTACAATACAAAATACGGTGTGTACTCACCAAACTGCGGATTAGAGAATGTGGACCTGTCCTGGGGGCATGATGAGTATCTGTATCAGATCATGAAAGATTATCTGCCGGAACCGGCTTTATATATGATCCGCTATCACTCTTTTTATGCACAGCACAGGGAGCATTCTTATGATCACCTGATGAATGATCATGACAGAGAGATGTTTGAGTGGGTAAAGAAATTCAATCCTTATGATCTCTATTCAAAAAGCCCGAAACCGCCCGTAGTATCGGAACTGAAACCATATTACGAAGCATTGATCGCAAAGTATCTGCCTGAAACAATCAGGTTATAAAAGTAATAATCCATTGAAGGTGGCGGCACCCGCAATGGATTATTTTTCCTTTTTTAAAAGGAGAGTCAAGGAGCTGAAAGTATAACTTTCAGCTTTTTTATTGTTGGTTACGTAATTCTAATTTGCCATTGTACGTACCGGTTACTTTACCGGTAGGGAAGATCAAAGTATAGGTAATGGAATAATTGTCTCCATTCTTAGTACAGGTTAGCGTACCAGATGTGATACCATCAAAGAAGCGACCGGATGCTTCATCCAGATCTGTATCTTCCCATTGATATTTGTAAAAGACAGTAGCATCATCGAAGTTTTTCGTTTTATCATATGCAAGAGAATCATCGGATAAGTAAGTATAAGTCTTACCGGATATCAGTGTATCAAGATCAATATTCACAGCACACACCTTACCTTTCAAAGTATCTGTTAATACTGAATCTGTGAATGCTAATGATATTCCTTCATTCACACCGTAAGTATACAGGTAACCGTTATTGACTACTGCCGTAGTGTCATTAAATGAAAAGGAACCTCCTGTTGTTACAGCAGGCGTTGATTTGTCGTCGTCTTTTTTACATGCAGCAAAGAACAGTACTGTCGCAAGTACGGCAAAGGTTAATTTTTTCATGAAGTTGTATGTTATAGGTTGTATAATCAGGTCATAGGTTATATGATGACTTAATTCGGGACTGCCACAAACCATGTTCGCCTTGTAAAGATATTAATTATTTTAATATTACGAAATATTATATCTTTTAAATATGTTGTATAACAATGCATAGTGGAAATTATTCTTCCTGAAACGATCCGGCTATAAATGAATAATCCATTACAGGTGGCGGCACCCGTAATGGATTATTTTTCCTTTTTTATAAAAGGATAGTCAAAGTTCCGGTATGTTTAGTTCTGCAATGCCAGTTTCCCGTTGAACTTACCGGTAACTGTAGTTGTTGGGAACTGAATAGTATATCCAATTGAATAATTATCTCCACTCTTTTTAACGGTTACGGTACCTGATTTAGGCGCCCTCATAGGGGTGCTCGTTGTATCATTAATTTCTCCGTCTATAAAATCAGCTTTGTAATATCCTAAAGCATCATCAAAGTTTTTGCTCTTGTTGAAAGCCACAGAATCTTTGGATAAAAGAGTGTAAGTCTGACCGTCTATCAAGGTATCAATGCTAATGCTGAATGCACTCATTTTGCCTTCAAAGGTATCTGTTACATTAACGTCTGCAAATAATACCTGACCACCATCTGTGTCCCAGTCAAACCTATATCCGTAGGTGGTAACAACGGTAGTGTTGTTAAATGTGAATGAGTTGTCTGAAGTAGAATCGTTGTCATCTTTTTTACACGCGCTGATAAAAAGTACTGCTGCGAGTACGCTGAATGCTAATTTCTTCATCTTGAAGTTATTGTTTGATTTCTAAAGGTTATAGGTTTACGAATCGCTGATTGCAGCGAAGGATTTTGTCATAGGTGAATAAAGTTACTTTGATTATACGGGTCTGCTACAAAATCATGCTTGTCCGTTGCAAATATAGTACTTTTATTGTTATATTAAAAAAATAATATGTGTTTGTGATTATCAGATAGGAGAGTCGTGAAATAGGAGGGGCATTAGATAAAAAAATAATGCTATAAACAAAAAGCTTCGTTGGCTCTTTGTTTATAGCATCAGAATAACATTATTTAAATCAGTGCATCACACAAAATTTCAATGGGATGTAATGCTTTACGTCCCGTACCATCTTTTACCTGATGCCGGCAACTGGTACCAGGTGCGGCAATCAGCGTATCGGTGGAAGCACTGCGTACTGCCGGGAACAACACCATTTCTCCTATCTGCATAGACAGGTCGTAATGTTCTTTTTCATATCCGAAAGAGCCTGCCATCCCACAACAACCCGAAGGGATTACCTCCACTGTGTAATTCTGAGGTAACGATAAAATATTTTTACTATGCAATGCAGAAGACAATGCCTTTTGCTGACAATGTCCATGCAATTTGATATTTCTTTTTTCAGTTGTAAAAAGTGATACAGGAATGTTTCCTTTTTTTGCTTCCATACTTAGAAACTCATCTATCAGGAATACATTTTTGGATAATTCTTTCGCAGCAGTTCTCAGTTCTTCCTGTACCAGGTCCGGATATTCATCACGGAAGCTCAGGATGGCAGAAGGTTCTATACCCAGCAAAGGAATGTTATCGTTGATAACGGCGCTGAATATACGTACGTTTTCTTCTGCGAAGTTACGTGCTTTACGTAGCAGACCTTTCGACATCCATGCACGGGCACTTTCCGGATGACTGATCATCTGAACATCATATCCCAGGCGATGCAGCAGTTGTATAGCTTTGATGCCTATATGCGTATCATTGTAGTTGGTAAACTCATCACAGAAAAGGTATACCTGTTTTCCGGCAAGAGGCAGCTTTGCTTTCTCTCGCGGCCATTGTTTACGGAACCAGCTTCTCAGGGTAGTCGACTCTAAGCCCGGAAGGGAGCGTTTCAGAGCAAAGCCGGAGGTCTTTTTAATCAGATTACTTGTGAGCGGAGTATTGATCATCCAGTTATACACGCCGGGAGCAATAGTTGCCAGTCCGTTTAGCCGCGTATAGTTGCTGATCAGTTTAGCCCTGAAAGGAACACCGTTAGCATCATAATAATGTTGGAGGAATTCCATTTTCAGTTTAGCCATGTCTACATTAGATGGACATTCTGACTTACAACCTTTACAAGCCAGGCAAAGATCCAGTACGTCATAAATTTCTTTATGATCAAAGCGGTTTTCTTTGTTGGAATGCGTAAGGAATTCGCGCAGGATATTAGCCCTTGCACGGGTAGTATCCTTTTCATTGCGGGTAGCCATATAGCTGGGGCACATGGTACCACCACTCAGTTCCGTTTTGCGGCAGTCGCCGGAGCCGTTGCACTGTTCTGCATGTTGCAGCATGGTTTGTTCCGGGAAGTGAAACACTGTTTTTAAAGGTGGTGTTTTTTGTCCCGGTTCATATCGCAGCATACTGTTCATGCTGGGCGTATCAACGATTTTATGGGGATTGAAGATATTCTCAGGATCCCAGGTATATTTCAGTTGGCGAAGCAGTTCGTAGTTTTTGTCACCGATCATCTGCTTAATGAATTCACCACGCAACCGGCCGTCGCCATGTTCACCACTCAGGGAACCTCTGTATTTTTTAACGAGCGTTGCAATTTCAGCTGCTATAGTTCGAAACAGCTGATTTCCTTCTTCTGTTTTCAGGTTGATGATGGGGCGCAGGTGAATTTCCCCACTGCCAGCATGTGCGTAGTGTACGCAATAAAGGTTATGCTTTTTCAGAATTTCATTGAAGTCCCTGATATAGCCGGGCAGATCGTGAATGTCGATAGCAGTATCTTCAATCACGGGCACAGCCTTTTCATCACCAGGAAGATTACTGAGAAGGCCTAGTCCTGCTTTACGCAACGTCCAGATCTTTTTAGTGTCGTCTCCAAAGACAAGCGGGAAGTGGTATCCCAGTCCGGCGGCCTGTAATTCCGCTATCAGTCGGTTACTTATTTCTGTGATGGCCTCCCTGTTATCACGACAGAATTCCACTACGAGAATGGCACCGGGATCGCCCTGCACAAAGAAGCGATTCTTGCTTTGCTCTATATTATCTTTTGTACATTCAAGAATGTAGTGATCAATCAGCTCACTGGCACTGGGTTTATATTGCATGGCAATAATGTTGGCCCTCAGCGACTCATCTATATTATTAAAATGCACACATAACAACCCTGTCTCTTTAGGAGGCAGGGGAGAGAAATGCAGTTTTATTTCGGTGATGAAAGCCAGCGTACCTTCAGAGCCGGCAATGAGCTTACAGAAGTTAAAATCTTCGGCCCCGGCAGTAAAGGGTGCTGTTTCGAGCAACAGATCTACTGCGTAACCAGTATTACGGCGGGTAATACTAGGTTTTGGAAACTCTTTACGAATCTCTTCCTGGTTAGCATGATTGCTCAGCATGGTACGGAGCTGACGGTAAACGGTGGTTTCCAAAGTGCCATCGTTCTTTTCACAGCGGGCATGAAATTCATCTATGGTCATCTGGTGAAATATAGCTTCCGAGCCATCGCTCAGCAGGGCCTTTACTTCCAGCAGGTGTTCCCTTGTGCTGCCATATACTACTGAGTTGGAGCCGCAGGAGTTATTGCCCACCATACCACCAATCATAGCACGGTTAGCAGTAGATGTTTCCGGTCCGAAATAAAAGCCGTAAGGCTTCAGGAACATATTCAGTTCATCGCGGATTACACCGGGTTGTACGCTTACCCAATGTTCTTCTGTATTGATTTCCAGTATTTTAGTGAAGGATCGGGAAACATCAACGATAATCCCGTTACCTACTACTTGTCCGGCCAGGGAAGTCCCTGCAGTCCGGGGTATGAGTGAGGTTTTATTTGCACGCGCGAAGGCGATTAATGTCTTAAGATCTTTCTCATTTGCCGGAATAGCTACTGCTAATGGCATTTCCCGGTAAGCCGATGCGTCTGTAGCATACAATGTCCGCATGGTTTCATCATCGTATAGTATGCCCTCTAAATCCTGGGCCAGTTCACTGAGCTTGTTCCGCATATATAAATCTTCCCTTTTCAGGGTATAAAAGTAATATTTAGAATGATGGGAAACAATGATTGTCAGAAGAGGGTATTCTGTTGACTTACGAACCTGGGTCTGGGCAATTCAATTCCGCATACCTGTTTTATCTTATCTGCCACATATACAGTGAGTTCTGGAGAGTTTGCCTGGTCGTGCATAAAAAAGTACAGCTCTTTTAAGCCATGCAGAAGCCAGTAGTGGATCCTATTCACCCAGTCATCAATACGGGTATAATCAGTAGGATGTGCCCCATTACCTACATAGCGGATAAATGCTTTGGCAATGGGCATATACATATGGGCACAATCCCGGCGGCCGGCGGTATCCGTGATTACGGCACCTACTTTTAGCCGGTGCAGGGTGTTGAAGAGTTCGTTGCGTACATTCTGATCACTGAACCAGTCCGGATTACGGACTTCCAGGAAAAATTGCAGGTCAGTGGGAAGGCTTTCCAGATATTTGAAAAGGTTATCTCTTCTGTTGGGAGAGAACCTGTCGCTCAGCTGTAAAAAGATAGGCCCCAGGTGGTCTTTGAAAGCCAGAATGCCTTCCAGGAAAGCGGTGGTCTGATCTGCGGCATTGATCAGGGTACTGTAATGGCTGATGGACTGGGGCACTTTAGGGCAGAACTTAAAATGTTTTCCTTTGGCTCTGGCATCCCATTTCTCCAGCACATCTGCCCCATAAATCCTGTAATGGGTGGCATTTAATTCAATGCTGTTATAGTGATGCATGTATTCATCGGGCCAGTCGCTTTCCCTGGTACCTTTGGGATAGATCTTGCCCACCCATTCCCTGCGGCCCCATTTGGCACAGCCTAGGTAAACGTGCGGTTTTTTCAATGGAGTACCCTTCAGTACTGTTTTATTGAGAGCCGGTTCTGCCGGCAGCTTAAAATCTATTTCGTCCAGCAGGGCCGGATCAACGCGACCAAAATCCATATTCCGAAGATAAGAAATTGTAAACTTTCCGCGTTCCGTGGTTTCTCTGCCCCAGTTGTGGTATAAATGCACATAGTTGTAATGTTTTCTGCATTGGCTAACAATAGAACAGATAAGGATATACGAATATAGATGAATAATCTGCATGTGAGGGAGTGCGCCACACTACTGGATTATTGCAGGCCTCTCTTACTTAAATCAGTCATAGAAAAGGCTGTGGGGCTATGTAAATAAAAGTTGGACATTTCTTTGTAATATCCTTTTTCCAAGGTAATTTAATGAAACAGACATAACAGTTAAGCATGGAGATTTTACACGTTAGCGCGGAATGTTATCCGATAGCAAAGGTTGGAGGACTAGCAGATGTAGTGGGCGCACTACCCAAATACCAGACCCAGGCGGGCTGTGTAGCGAAAGTAGTGATGCCGGCTTATAAAACCCGGTTCTTTGCAACTCAGGAATTTGAATTGGTACATCAGGGTGGTACCTGGTTAGGACACGACTGGTACCATGTGAATGTATGGAAGGAGGAACACAACATCCTTGGTTTTGATCTTTATCTCCTGGATATTCCGGGCCTGCTGGATAAAGAGGGGGTGTACGGACACTGGAATGATACAGAACGTTTCCTTGCATTCCAGGTAGGAGTGCTGGACTGGCTAAATGAATGGACACATCACCCGGATGTTATTCATTGTCACGATCACCATACAGGGTTAATCCCTTTTATGGTCAGCTATGCCTACAAATACGAACGTTTAAGGAATATTGCCACTGTATTAACGATTCATAATGCACAGTACCAGGGCCAGTTTGGCTGGGATGAGCTATACCGACTGCCGGGATTTGATCTTTGGAAAGCCGGACTGCTGGGATGGGATGGTGCTATTAACCCACTGGCATCAGCTATCAAATGTGCCTGGCGTTTTACTACAGTATCGCCTACTTACCTGGAAGAACTGTATTCCAATGCAAACGGGCTGGAAAGCCTGCTGAGCAGCGAACAGAATAAAGGAGTTGGAATTCTGAATGGCATTGATTCTGTAGTATGGGATCCGGCAACGGATCCGATGTTACCCATTAATTACAATGAATTTACTTTTATAAAAGCAAAAGAGGACATAAAAAAGCTATTATGTGAGGAGTTTGATCTTGACCCTAAATTACCGCTCATCTCATTTATCGGACGGTTGGTAGGAGATAAAGGTGGAGATCTGTTACCCGAGATTATAGGACGTTCTCTTTTTGAGCAACACCAACAACTTAATTTTTTAGTGTTGGGCAGCGGCGATCCTCACGTAGAATGGTCGCTACAACAAACAAGGATATATACAGGAAAGAATTTTAATGTACAGTTTGGGTATAATGAGGCATTAGCCCACCGTATTTATGCAGGAAGTGATTTTCTTCTGATGCCTTCCCGTGTGGAGCCTTGTGGTCTTAATCAAATGTATGCATTGCGTTATGGTACTGTGCCCATTGTTCGCAGCACTGGCGGATTAAAAGACACGGTTATAGATTTTGGTGACCCGGGTGGGTTTGGAATTCGTTTTATACAGCCCGCCACATGGGATGCCTGTAATGCTGTAGGGCGCTCACTGGTGCTGTATAATAATGCGTCTCTCTTCCAGGAAATCAGGGAATATTGCATGCAACTGGATCATTCCTGGGACAGTGCAGCATCCGAATATCTGAAATTATACAATAGTCTTTAAGAACAATTGAAATAAAAGAATCAAAATATGTCTAACGCAGTTATCTCCCTTATCTTAGGCGGCGGGTCAGGAACCCGTCTCTACCCCTTAACACGCCGTCGCTCCAAACCGGCTGTGCCAGTAGCTGGTAAATACCGGCTGGTGGATATTCCCGTTTCGAACTGCCTGAATGCAGAAATGAACCGCATATTTGTGCTTACTCAGTTTAATTCTGCATCGCTGAATAAGCATATAAAAAACACATATTCATTCAGCCATTTCAGTAAGGCCTTTGTAGATATCCTGGCAGCAGAACAAACACCAGATAACCCCACATGGTATCAGGGAACAGCAGATGCGGTGCGTCAGTGTCTGCATCATATCGAAAACTTTGAGTATGAATATGTCCTGATCCTTTCGGGCGACCAGCTCTACCAGATGGACTTCCGCGAAATGCTGCAGAATCATATCGAATCACAGGCAGAAGTATCTATTGCTACCATCCCGGTGAATGCTAAGGATGCATCAGACTTTGGCATCCTGAAAACGGATGACAAAGGTATGATCACCTCCTTTACGGAAAAACCGAAACAGGATGTTTTAGGTCCCTGGGCTTCGCCCGTAAGCGAAGAAATGCAGGAGGAGGGTCGGCATTACCTGGCCAGTATGGGGATCTATATTTTCAGTCGACAAACGTTGTACGACCTGCTGAATGATCAGGTGGCATCCACTGACTTCGGAAAGGAAATTATTCCGTACGCGATTCATGCAGATATGAAAGTTGTTAGCTATCAGTATACCGGCTACTGGACAGATATCGGAAATATCAGTTCTTTCTGGGAAGCCAATCTCAGCCTCACAGACGAGATTCCTAAATTCAATCTCTTTGATGAATCCAAGACCATCTATACACGTGCACGTATGCTACCACCGGCAAAGATTTCCGGTACCATGAAAAATACAATCATCGCTGATGGCAGTATTATTTCAGACAGTTATCTGGAACGGTGTGTAGTGGGGCTCCGTACCCGTATAGGAGGAGGATCTACCATTACCAACAGTTATGTGATGGGCAGTGATTTTTACCAGACACTGGAAGATCTTGCAAGGGCGAAAGCAAAAGGACATCCTCCTATTGGCATCGGTAATAACTGCCGGATCAATAACACGATCGTCGACAAAAACTGCAGCATTGGTAATGATGTAGAGATCAATGTGGGAGAACGTTTGCCGGATGGTGACCATGAACTGTACGCAGTGAAAGATGGTATTGTGGTGTTAAAGAACGGGGCTGTAATCCCCGATGGATACGTGATCTAAGCATGACAAATATAAATATTGAGGCTGTTTCAGATTCCTGGAACGGCCTTTTTTTTGAGATAACTGACAAGTATACACTCTTATAAGAATGTTCAAAAGTATGTGATGGAGAATGTGAGATCCTAAGGCCCATTATTTATTTACACAGTTACGTATTTTATCAAAAGAATCTGTAAATTTATCTGAGTTATCCAGGTAATACCTTTTCAAATTTTTCGTGAACGTAGATGCATTAACCCTATGAAAATGTTTACCTCGCCAATAATATATCATTATAAATCCTCTATTTCTTCATTTAAAATTTAATCTTATGGGACTCAGTCAGATTAGTCTTACTAATTATGATATGGTTGTTGCTGTTACACAAAATGGCCTGAATGAATCGTTGGCCGAATATCTGTATGGATTGGATAAAACAGTTGCACTCTATTTCAATGTTGATGATAACGGTAATTACATCCCTGCCCCTGATCCATCTACGGCCAATTATACCTTTACCGGTACGCTGGATTATCCAATGGGTAGTAATGGTAGTCCGCTGGTGCAGTTATATACAGACAAAGGGAACCAGACCATATTGTACAATATAGTCTTCAGTAATGCCACTTTTTCATCCTCTGTTGCTCCTGGGTTCAGTATCTCCCAACCTACTGATGGACCGTTCTGGGTAATCCAGTTTGCGGTGAACCTGGCAACTGCCACAGTGAATGCTCCTGACGCACCGGCCGCTGTACAATCAGCCGTTAGCAAGTTGAATAATTTTTCTTATTCCATTCAACAGCTTTATATAGACCTCAATACCGCCAACTACGATACCTATTTAGGAATTGAAGGATTGACCGGTTCTGCTGAAAATATTCTGGCAGGAATCATGAAGGTATACCTGGCGTCACTCCAGCAATCGGGAGGAATTATTTTTGGATATACTGTTCGGCAGGTTGCTACGATGGACAACACACCTACTTTCATGCCTACCTCGCTGGAATTTTGTGTAATGCCCTATACAGATGCTAACGGTAATTATTCTAATCCGGGTCTGGATACACTTACTTACCTGGCGATGTTTAATGGGAATCCGTTACCTGCAACTGCTCCTGTTACATTGGGATTTAATTTTGTGGATGATAATACTGTGCAGGGAGCAATGGCCATTAGGCAGGACCTTTATGCCAATTTCCTTGCGTCAGAGTTGAATTCTATACTATCAGATCTTTCTCCGGTGGCTTATGTTAGTCTTAGTTGCGATGTTGCTATTGATGACCAGATTATGCAGCTTAATGCCGGATCGCCGGGTGCTTTTACAATGGTTACTCCATCAGCAAGTAATAATAATGTCGTTGCACAATATACTTATACTTCGCCTACTGCCAATGTCACAAAAACATGTTTCGGAGGTGATCTGGGTGGAACGCTTACCTACACTATGAACTGTTCGCTGGCATTCAATGGCACTGCAGCTACGCTTTCAGGTGCAATCACTATTTCGGCCGATTCACAACAGTCAGATCAGAATGGTGGCCTGCTGGACCTTTCCATGCCGCCAACAACTTATAACTGGAGTGTAGATCTTGCTTTACAGATGGACCTCACCAATAATGGCCAGTTAGACCTTGTATTACAGAATGAGAATTTTAATAGTGAGCCCGTAGTACAGCAACAAGATCAATCTGCCTGGAATAAATTCTGGGGTTCAGTGGCGGGTGCTTTCCAGGAATTCGCTTCGAATCTCAGTGATCTGCGGACAACCACCCAGACCACTATTGTTGATAATATACAACCCAGCCTCACTATTGCTATCCAGTCGGCCAACCACTTTGTGTTTCCTGCAGGCAATACTTTTGTGTTTTCAAACCCACAATTCAGTGCTACCTGCGATCTTGTATCGAATATCACTTTCCTGGCCCCCTGATTTATTTCTTCATCTATTAAAATCCGGTTAACATGTATAATCTGAATACATCAACAGCGTTGATGAAAAATCAGAAAGCAGCACAATTACTTTCTGATCAGTCCTTATTTTCAGTGTTGCAGAATTCACAGGGGCAATCCCTGTTTTTTTCTATAGGGGATGATGCTATTCTTTATCTGAGTGCAGAACAGGATAATGTATCTACAGGCTGGACGCCTATTGATCTTACCACAGAACTGGCTGCCGGTTATACCGGTAAAACAGTAACAGCCAAAACTTTTGCGGTATCCCAGGATGCTACAACAGGAGATATCCTGATCCTGCAGGCTATCCATGTGGCAGAAGACAATGCTGATTACCTGTATATGCTATCCGGCCTTTCCGATGCGCCCGATGCTATATGGCTAACTTCTTCTGATAACAGAAGCTGGACTGCCCGCCTTTACGATGATACTGCCGACCCGGTGAGTAACGCGGACATTGCGTATATTAATATTGCACTGAACCAGGACCCAACACAGGCTCCTTATGTGATTGTTGGTTTGCAGGACCAGGCTACTACATTTATTCAGAATTATGTAGTCAGTATTAACGCATCAGCTACTACGGAAATATGGACGGAGTATGAAACAGCTGAGAATTATGACCAGCTCTATGGAATGGAGATTGGTAAAGCCTCAGCAGCGATGTATGCAGGTTTATATGAATTATATTCACTTAACGATGGTACATCCTTAACTTTTACACCTTTATATTCTCCTTTCGGCCCTCCTGATATTATCAAGCTGACGCCCCCGGACGGGGCTTCTGCTATCGCTACCATGCCGCCGGACAGTTCAAACAATACGAATCTGTACGTGGCAGGTACAGGGGCGATTTACCTGTTTACACCAGATCAGCAATTAAATTTTGCAACCGGCACTGCTGTTATCACCAACGATCTTATTGTGGGTGTTGAATATCTCAAAGTGCATCAGTCCGGAAACCAGGTGACGCTTTGGGGAAAGGACAATGAAGGGACCGTCTTTTATAGCCGCTGTGACGTTGATAGCCAAACAGATCCTGATTCATGGTCCTGCCCGTTGCCATTGTTGGTGGGAGTGGAGCAACTGGCCACCCTCCTGGATATCCAGACGCAATCCAGCGTGCTGTATGCACACACCACAGGGCAGTCGATAGTGAGGTTGATACAAGATGCAGTAACGACTCAATGGAGCACTCAGTCTATCTTACTACCTATGTTGAGTGCAAGTGATATTTATGAGTATTATGCATTTACAACTGCGCTTAAAGTAACGGATGATAATGATCTGCCCATCAGCGGGCAAATGGTACAAATGACAGCTACCAGCCCCTGTTCATTATACATGGATAATCTGTATGTCACGCTTTTGCCCGGTGTGCCATTGGCTGTTACTACCGACAGCAGTGGTATGATCACTTTTGTGCAGGAAACACAAACACTGGGGGCTGTTTGTTATAATTTCCAGCAGGACGATAGCACCTGGCTGAATGTGAACCCGATGAATAATATTGTTCAGAGCATGAGTGGCATCACGCAGGGAACTGATCTTACAGCGGTAAATGTTACCGACGAATACGGTAATACTACACCTCTGGTGCCGTCTTCTGTTCCGGCCGATCAATCGGATGCCGTTGCAAAGGGGATTGCACAATTTGTTACCACCGCCCAAACGCTTCCGCAGGATGGTTCCCTGCAACCTCCCTCCACGGGATCTTTAGCAGCATCAGACGGTCTGGTATGGGGGCTTTCCTTTGCGAATAATAGTATACAGTATTTTGAAGGCAGTTCTCAGTATGCCGCCGCAGGTATTATCCCGGAGAACGGTGTTTTTTCCTTTTATGAAGGAGGTATAGTGTTCGGTGATACAGGAAATGCCATTGAAGCTTTTGCAGGAGATATTTTTAAATGGCTGGAGAATGCCATTGATGATGTAGCACAGTTCATCGTAAAGGTGATCGATGGTGTTACCCATTTTTTTATAGAGATAGGGGATGCAGTATATCACTTTATCATGCAGTGTATCAATGATGTGGTACATGGTATCCAGTTTATTCTTAACAAGATCGAAGCGGGATTTGAAAAACTGGTGCAGTGGGTTGGATTTATTTTTTCCTGGAACGATATTGTTCGTACACATAATGTACTGAAAAATATTTTTACGCAATATTCGCAGTATTGTGTAGACAATATCTCATCTTATAAACAAACCCTGCTCGATACCCTTAGTACTATTAATCAAGAGATAGACCAATGGGCTGATATACCTGCTGTTTCGGGTACCATAGCAGGGAATAGTGCTTCCTCTCCCCCGATGCCGGGAAAGGACAGTCCGCAATCACACTGGGCATTATACCATACCAAAGGTAATGTGGCAGGAGCTTCCACAACTTTTGACGCTACCTTCAAGGGAGATACAATATCAGCGGTAATTATAGACCTCTATAACGCGCTGAAGGAAGAAGAAAAGGATTTTAAGGATGTATTGGCAGCTTTAAAGACAGACGTGATTGACCAGATCGGCACATTATCGGCAAGTGATCTGATTAAAAATCTGATAAGCATCATTGGGAATTTAGTGATAAATACTGTTGGTAATATCATAGGAACCGTGATGGATATCATTGCCACGCTTGTGGATGGAGTGGTTGCTGCTTTGACAACGCCACTCGATATCCCTGTGATTTCATCCATCTACAAGAAATTTTCCGGCAGCGATCTTACCCTGCTGGACCTTACATGCCTGATTGTTGCAATTCCTGTAACCATTATTTATAAACTGGTGGCAGAGGAAACTCCTTTTCCGGATGATAGTTTCACTCAATCGCTTATAGATGCTACAGATTATACGACTATTCAAAACCTCTATTCAGGTAATAGTAATCTTGCCGTGGCTGATGATGGTGGGGCAACTCCGGTGCAGATCATCACACTAACGCTTGGTATCGCTGGTTATTTTGGATCAATAGCAATGATCATAATGACTGCCGTCAAAGATGCGTATCCGCAAAGCGCGGCAGTTTGTACGGTTTATGCGCTGGCTTATCTGCCTTATATTGCTCCCAACATTTCTATTACCAAACCGAGTACCCAGGCATGGTATGTAGTTATGGATGAGATAATTACCGTTATCAGCGTGATTAAAACTTTTTCAGACATTACCCTGTATAAATATGATAAAAATGACCCGGAAGCTAGTGAAGCCCTGACTAAGTGGGCAAAGGCTTCACCTTATGTAGAACTGGTCATCAATGTTATATGGGAAGTGCCTACCATAGGGTTCATAGCAAATAGTCAGGATGCTGGTACGGTAGCAGGATTCCTGGGTAATACTTCCTTTAATGTAGGAGGGATTTTAACACCAGTGAGCGATGAAGGTTATGTAATGGTTGGCATCCTGCTACTTGTTGGTTTTTATGGTGAAATGATGCTGGTGCAGGCACTGCTGAATTACTCCGCTTCTTCGTCCGCGTATCCCGGAACTGCTGGCGAACAGGATAAGCTTCTTGCATAGTAATCTTTTTTTAAATGAGAAAGCCCCGGATCCGGGGCTTTCTCATTTAAAAAATTCCACCATCATATTGTTTGGCTTTATAGTTCCTTAAGTGCCGTTCATCCTTACAATGCCTATTTATGAAGTGGATTTTATCGTCACAAGTTGTTTAATATCAATTTTTTATATTTAATCTATGGCGCAGTGGCTCCACAGATAATACCTTCCTTTAATTCGTATTGATCATTCGTAATTCATTCCCTACCTTCGTGCATTCAAAAGAACAGCGAGAGTGTATGGAACAACCTGTAAGTAGTATCCCGTATGGCGAAACCGGGTATTTTAATCAATTGGTAGTAGATTTCCTGGCAGAACATCCGCATATTCGTCCTTATTATAAATATTCTCCTGTCAAACCACCGTTTGAAGAGGTGATCAAAGCTAAAAAGGCTCATCCTCATCACCGGGAAACGCTGGTAGCGGCACTGGAACAGCAATACCAGGGACTTGAAACCTCCGCTGCTGTAAAAGCAAACATCAGCAGTCTGGCGGATCCCAATACTTTTACCGTCTGTACTGCGCACCAACCTAATATCTTTACCGGTTATCTCTACTTTGCATATAAGATCCTGCAAACTATCAAGTTGGCAGATCAACTGAAAGCGCAGTATTCTCAATATAATTTTGTACCTGTTTATTACATGGGCAGTGAAGATGCTGACCTGGATGAACTGGGACATGTATACATCGATGGCAAGAACATAGTTTGGCCTACTTCCCAACAAGGAGCCGTAGGCCGGATGCGGCCGGAAGGTTTTGAAGAGCTGATTGAGACGATAAAAAACACATTGGGTTATGGTGCTTATTCAGAAGAGCTGATCACATTATTACGTACAGCTTACCTTGAACGGGAGAATATCCAGGATGCTACTTTATTCCTTGTGAATGAGTTATTTGGTCGTTACGGACTGGTAACCCTTGTTCCTGATAATCCGATGCTTAAGAAGCTGTTTGTACCTGTTATGCGGGATGAACTGCTGCACCAGCATTCGCACAGGATTGTGAATGACACAACAGAACGTTTATCACAACATTATAAAGTACAGGCAAATCCAAGGGAGATCAACCTGTTTTATCTTACGGAAACAGGACGTGAGCGCATTGTGAAAATGGGGGATAACTGGAAAGTACTGCATATGCCGCTGGAGTTTACAGCAGCTACACTGGAACAGGAGTTGCAGAATCATCCCGAAAGATTTAGTCCGAATGTGATTTTGCGTGGGTTGTTCCAGGAAACTATCCTGCCTAATATCGCCTTTATTGGTGGTGGAGGGGAGATCGCTTACTGGATTGAGTTACAGGAATTATTTGCTCATTATAAGGTGCCATTCCCGGTATTAGTGTTGCGTAATTCTTTCCTTATGGTAGACAGTCAATCCCAACAGCGTTTGCAAAAACTGGGATTAGATATTACAGATCTTTTTGGTGATGTGGAAACGCTGGTGAACAGTTTTGTACAAAAGCATACAAATGCTTCATTAGTGTTGAAAGATGAATATGCTGCTATAGAAAAATTATTTGATGACCTGGTGATAAAAGCCCGTAATATAGACGTTACACTGGAAGCGACTGTAGGTTCTGAGCGTAATAAAGCGGTGAAATCTATCGGTAAATTAGAACATAAATTCCTTAAGGCTGAAAAGAAGAAATTTGCATGGCAAACGGAGCAGATCCGTACATTGAAAGGGAAGTTATTTCCGGCTAATTCTTTACAGGAACGGAAAGAGAATTTCATGCCATGGTATATTCATCAGGGGCCTGCTTTCTTTGATATGATACTTGAACATCTGGATCCGTTGTCGGACCAGTTTGGAATAATTTATACGAAGTAAAGAATAAAAAGCAAGGGTCGTTGCGATAATTCTCTATGCTTTTAATATCAATACTACAGTAAAAAATCAGGCAGCTAATGCTCCTGTGATTAAGCATTTGTGATATAACTATCTTATTTTTCTACAAACCAACTCCAGAACTTAGTTTGCAAAAATGCAAGCAGCTAAGAACTTATGTTCTTAGGTTATCATGATGGACAAAAGGCGTTAACTCCATATTGCCTTGTTCATTCCTGAATTGAGTTTATACAAGAAAGTCTTTCAAAACTGAAATAAGTATGATTCCCAAAAACCGGGAAAGAAGGTTTGTATGCATATGCGTAAACGGGTAGTAGAATCTTGTCATATCATCGTAAACAACAGCCAGGAATCTAAATCTTTATAGTAAACAACAATTAGTAATATAATTTCTTATTGAAACCGGATAGTAGTTATTGAGAGTTTATAGCGTTGTGTTATTAAGTTCGGAGAGTCTTGGGAGTGTCTCCCAGGAAACTTGCTAGTAAGTAGCACCTTTGGTAGGTGATTGATCGGTGGTTGATCGGTGGTTGATCGGTGATTGGTCGGTCACGATCGAACAATCACCGATCAACCACCGATTAACCACCTACTAAACCTGCAAGACACTAGCAACTTGCTCCGAAGTCTCCCCGAGGTCGCTCCGAAGTCACTACCAATTAGAAATAAAGACATTAATGCCTCCGCAATCTTCCGGATTACCGGGACAGAAGATTTGAGTTATGTGGGTAGAAGTGGTCAGTATTTTTAGTTCGGTAAATAAAACTTACCGAACTGCAAATTGTGAATAATTACTTTAAGGATTTGAGTGAGTTTGAAGATTACCTCTCTAAGGAATCCAGTGTTTTCTTCATATCCTTCAGTAAGGATAAGATTGCATTCAGCTGATCTCTTAGTTGTTTTGTTTCCAGCATTTCATCTCTCAAAGGCGTATTCCCTTTTCCTAGATTGGTTTCTTCCTGCCTGCGCTGGTAAAGACTTTCAAGTACAACGTCGAGTGTTTCAAATGCTTCTATTGCAGCAGGTAGTGTTTCCGGTTTTGAACCTGGTTTTTCCAACATTTGTACGATGCATGAAAAATACTGCAGCAGGTTGTTGGTAATGAGTTTGTATTCAGGACGTGGATAATGTACCCCATGCAACAAGCCATAGTTAGCCAGTGCAGCGGTGTGTGACATGAGTGAATGGTTCAGTACCACGAAGTGATATATCTGTGAAGCATTTATCTGTTTGCTTTTGGGTTCTGACAGCATCCGCTGGAAGGCCGACATCAGATTGGCAGCACTCACATTTGTTTCTTTTCTGGCCAGCTTATAATCATTTAAGATAAATTCCTGCTCTGTGAACAGGCGCATCACCTGGTTAAAATATGCGCTGTTATCATTCACCATTTTGATCATGTGACCAGGAAGATAGTTATGCTCCCAGCTGGGCCATAACAGCATGTTTGCGAGGAATGCAATTCCTCCGCCAATGAAGGTATCCATTACCCGCAGCCATACATACTGCAGGTGTGCAGGGTGCAGGAAATGTAGCAGGAAAATAATAAACGGCGTGAGGAAGAAAACGCTGAGTGTATACTGTTGTGTCATGAAACTATAACTACCCAGGATACATACAAGCATGATCACGAAGATGATGGTGTCGTTTGTGGTCAGGTAGAGGATGCCGGCGGCAAAGAGTGCTCCCAGAATAGTGCCCATCAGTCGCTGGATGCTGCGGGTTTTGCTGATCCCGAAGCCGGGCTTCAGGATAACAATGGTTGTAAGCAGGATCCAGTACACGCGATTGAGGTGAAGGGCTTGTCCCAGTACATAACCGGAAAGGGCCGCAAGGCTCAGTCGGATGGCATGCCTGAAAATATGTGACTCGAATGTGAGATTGTTCTGAAGTGGTTCAAAGTCATAACGGTTGCGGGTTGTGAAGCTGGCCAGTTCGAGCCGTGGATCAATCTTCTCATTTTTTACCCTTTCCAGTCTTGTAAGACGGTGAAGGTTGTATATACGTTGTGCCATGTCCTGCAGGTTGTGCAGGATATTATTCAGGACGATCAGGCGGGTACGTTCTTTTACGGTAGGCAGTGTTTGACGGATTTCGGTCACTATCCGTTGTACTTTTTCTATTTCGTAACGGAGGTTATTTTTTGGTAAGGAACGTTGTCCTGCTGCTACAGCTTCGCCTATCAGTTGCAGATCCTGCACGAATTTCAGGATCAGGGTATGAAATTTATCCAGTATGTCAAGATCTTTGAACGATTCCTGTAGCGCCTGATAGTCTGTTTGTGAGGCCATAATCTGCTCCTGGAGATCTACGATATCCAGGAAGATGAGCACCATGCTTTTGTTGATGCTGGTGGAACCTTGTTGTGCGGAACGATGTTTTAACAGGAGTTCTCTCACGGCTTCCTGTTTTTCGCTTACAATCACTTGTTGAGCAAGGACTGACTTATAAGTATCTTCCAGGTTTGTATTCTTTTCATAGAAACCGGCCCGTACCTCCAGGTATTTTGCTGTTTCGGTGATACATTCAGAGAGCATCTGCTGTACGCTAAGGTAGGGGCGGATCCGCCATAGAATTAGGGCCAGGAAACCGTACCATATGCCTCCGCTGGTGATTATCAGACTATGAATCAGCGCTTGTGAGGGTGGCAGCGGATCTTCTCCCAGAATGGATACCATCACCAGCATACAGGCAATGCCAATGTTACCGCCTCTGTTTCCATATACCAGCAGCATGCCATTAGCGAAGCAGCAGGCTAATATCCAGCCCATCATGAGCAGATGATAGGGGGCTATCAGGCTTGTACCCAGTGCAGTGAAGAAAATGAACCCAATAGCGGTAAGGATGCCATTACGTTTGTGAAGGGCTGTTCCCGGTACATCAGACAAAGCCGTTGCAAGTGCGCCCAAAGATACCACGATGCCCATTGGAAGGTTGTCCATCAGGGAAAATACCACAGAAGGCACTACTACGCTGATGGTCGTACGCAATCCCGTGCTGAAATGGTAGCTGTAAATGAAATTCCTGACTTCCTGGATCCAATGCCGCATGTATAGAAAAATATATGCAAAGTTAATTCAATTACAAAGTAGAATTAGTCATTATTACTCATCATTCTACATCACTTTTCGTGGAATTTATACACAGATGTGTATAATTAAATTAAAATAAATATTTAATTCTCTGATAAAATACTGTTTTCTTTGGAAAAATAATTAGTAATAAATAGTTTTAAGACACTGATAATCAGAAACATTTTTCATTACCAGGCCGTTGACATGATGAATGCCGGGAAATCCGGGTCTTAAATCAAAGAAATCATAGTTATCTTTGACGGCTTAAAAAACAAAGCGAAGCGATTGTGCGTTTAAAAACATTAGAAATTAAAGGCTTCAAAAGTTTTGCTGACAAAACCGTCCTGCATTTTGACGAAGGTGTTACGGGTGTAATAGGACCAAACGGTTGCGGCAAAAGTAATATTATTGACTCCATCCGCTGGGTGATAGGAGAGCATAAGATCAGTAACCTGCGTTCTGAGAATCAGTCGGGGCTGGTGTTCAATGGCTCGAAAAGTCGCTCTGCCAGTGGTATGGCGGAAGTGAGCCTGACGTTTGAGAACACCCGCAATGTACTGCCTACAGAATTTACCACCGTTACCATCACCCGGAAATTTTATAAAAACGGCGATAGTGAATATCGCCTGAATGATGTGGCCTGCCGTCTGAAAGATATCCATAACCTCTTTATGGATACAGGGGTAAGTACGGATTCCTATGCTATCATTGAGCTTGGAATGGTGGATGATATTATTAAAGATAAAGAGAACAGCCGTCGCCGCATGTTGGAACAGGCTGCCGGGATCTCTATCTATAAAACACGTAAAAAAGAAGCTAAATCCAAGCTGGATGCTACGGAAGGTGATCTGAACCGTATTGAAGACCTGTTATTCGAGATCAATAACAACCTGAAAACAGTAGAAAGTCAGGCCCGTAAAGCAGAACGCTTTTTTGAAATAAAGAAAGAATACCGTGAAATCAGCATAGAGCTGGCGAAAGCTGCGCTGGAAGGGTTTAATATCAACTTTAAAGAGCTGACAGATCAGCAACAGCAGGAGAGCGACCGCAAAACAGCACTGGAAGCTGAGATCGCAACAGATGAAGCGAGTGTGGAAGAAGATAAGCTGCATTTTGTTGCCAAAGAAAGAGAACTGCAGGTATTACAAAAATCATTTAATGAACTGGTATCCACTATCCGTACCAAAGAGAATGATAAAAACCTGGCTACTCAACAATTAACATATTTAAAAGAAAGAGAAAGGAGTATCAGCCAGTTCCTAACTAATGCTGAAGGACAATTGCAGGGCCTGAGTGATTCTATTGCCTTTACAGATAAACAGGTAGAAGAGGAACAGGAAGTGTTTGAATCTTTACAGGATCAACTGGAAGGATTGCACGAAATGGTGGATGAGAAGAAAGACCTGTTTCATCAGAAAAAACTCTCTCTCGAAAATCTGCGCCGTGATCAGCAGCAATGGCAACGCCAGCAGTTTGAAGCGGAAAAGAAAGTCGCTGTAGCGGATACTTCTGTACAGAACCTGCAACGTGGTATTCAACAGTTACAGGAGGAGAAAGCAAACCGTCAGTTACAGATCTCCCAGCTGGAAGAAGAAAAACTGAGCCTGCAGGATACTGTACAGGACAGTAAAGCAGATCTGGATGATATGGTACAGTTCCAGGAAGAAACCAAAGCCAAGATCCTGGCTACCCAGGGAGAAATCGAAGGGTTGCGGGATAAACTGGTGAATGAGAACCGTACACTGGATCAGAAAAAGAATGAGTACGACCTGTTAAAGTCGCTCGTAGATAGCCTGGAAGGTTACCCGGAAAGTATTAAGTTCCTTAAAAAGAACACCGACTGGAATAATAAAGCACCTATCCTCAGTGATATTTTCTTCTGTAAAGAAGATTATCGTACCTGCGTGGAAAATCTGCTTGAGCCTTATCTGAACTATTACGTAGTAAATAATGCAGCAGAGGCTATACAAGCCATCCGCCTGCTGGATGAGAATAAAAAAGGAAAGGCTAACTTCTTCATACTGGATCAGTTCAACCACCAGAGTGGTGCGCTGTTCACTCCTCCGGGTGCCATTTCTGCACTTGATGTGGTAGAGATAGATGAGAAGTATAAAGGATTGGGCAACTACCTCCTGGGTAAGGTGTTCATTTCCGAAGATGTTAGTGCGCTGGAATTTGATAAACTGGCAGACCAGGATGTACTGATCATTGAGAAGAGCGGACGGATGCATCGCGGCAAATATAGCTTCAGCGGTGGATCTGTAGGATTATTTGAAGGTAAGAAACTGGGCCGTGCCAAGAACCTGGAAAAACTGGATGAAGAGATTAAATCGCTGGAAACAATCGTAGCCAGCCTGCGTGAACAAATCCAGGATAAACACAACCAGGTACTGGGGTATAACAGTCAGCTGAATGAAAATAAGATCAACCAGGCACGTGAAAAGATCAACCAGCTGAATAACCAGGTATTTGGGTTACAGAATCGTATTGAGAACTTCCGTCACCTGATAGAAACCGGCGATAAGCGTCTGGCGGAAATGCAGCTGTCGCTGGAAACCAACCAGGAAAGCATTTCCGGTGTAAAGGAAGAGCTGGACGACCTGAATGAAAAAGTACATGCACTGCATGATAATATTACTGCCGTTGAAAGAGAGGCATCTGATGCAGAACAGCAGTTTAATCAGGCCAATGTGCAGTTCAATAACCAGAACCTGCAACATACCCGCCAGCAGAGTAAGGTGCAGGCGTTAAGGCAGGAACTTGAATTCAAGCGCAAGCAACTGGCAGATCTGCATGTACAGATCACAAGCAACAAATCACAACTGGAAGATGCGGTAGCTAATATCGCTGCTGCACAGGATAAACTGGGAGATGCGGAAGATGGGCTGATAGACCTGTTCCGTAAAAAAGAAGAAGAGGAGAAAGACCTGAATGAGAAAGACCAGGAATACTACAACTTTCGTAACCAGTTACAGGAAAAAGAAACGACATTGCGTGCCAAACAGCGTGCAAAAGATCAGTTGGAACAAGCACTCACTGTGATCAAAGATAAAGTGAACGATCTTAAATTGCAGCTTTCTTCTATGAAAGAAAGACTGAGTGTGGAGTTTAAAGTGAACCTGGATGAGATCCTGGACGAACAGCGAAATTCTACCTTGCCAGTGGATGAACTTCAGGGTAGTGCGGAGAGACTGAAAAAGCGCCTGGAAAACATGGGAGAAATCAACCCTACGGCTATTGAGGCCTACCAGGAAATGAAGAAGCGTTATGAGTTCATTCTGGAACAAAAGAATGACCTGGTAAGTGCAAAGGAATCCCTGATGGCTACGATCCAGGAAGTGGAATCGACTGCTAACCAGAAATTCCTGGATACATTCAACCAGGTGAAAGAAAACTTTGCCCGTGTATTCAAGGCATTGTTTACTGAGGAGGATGAGTGTGACATGATTCTGAACGATCCGGGAAATCTGGCAGATACAGGCATTGAAATCATCGCCAAACCAAAAGGTAAACGTCCGGCAGCTATTACACAGCTGAGCGGTGGTGAGAAAACACTCACAGCAACAGCATTGCTGTTTGCAATTTATCTGATTAAGCCGGCACCATTCTGTATCCTGGATGAGGTGGACGCGCCGTTGGATGATGCGAATGTGGGTAAGTTTACCAATATGATACGTAAGTTCTCAGACAACTCTCAATTCATCATAGTAACACATAATAAACAGACGATGGCGGCTGTAGATGTGATCTATGGTGTTACCATGCAGGAAGCTGGTGTAAGCAAACTGGTACCGGTGGATTTTAGAAGTCTGAACTAACCGAATTAATTAATTAAGAAACCAAACAAAAAATTAATATCATGGGCACATGGGGCACCAGGAACTTTGAAAATGACGGTTCACAAGATTGGATATTTGAAATGATGGAAAATAACGATGGCGGCCTGGTTGCCGACACGTTGCAGTTTACTGTTAATAAGGAAGGCGTAGTGGCTGCTTCTGAATGTGAAGAAGCACTGGCGGCGGCTGAAGTAGTAGCTGCATTGGCAGGTAAGGCGAGCGAAGATTTTCCTGAAGATCCACTCGATAACCTGGATAACCTGCAATTGCTGGCAGCTCCTGCGCTGAAGAAACTGGCTATTCAGGCAGTAGAAAGAGTTAAGAATGAGTCAGAACTGAAGGAACAGTGGACTGAAGCCGGTGACCTGGAAGCATGGGTAGCTGTGCTGGAAGATCTGCAGAAAAGATTAGGATAATTAAATTAGAATACAATCGCTATGAAGGCTCCGGAAGGAGTCTGCTGTTTATAGCAGATTTGAATATTTTATTCCCCGGTTCCTTCAGGAGCCGGGGTTTATTAATATAGATTTCATCAGATTAATATTCCTGCAATAGTGGCTGACAGGTAGGATGCAAGCGTACCGCAGAACAAGGCTTTTAAGCCCAGGCTGGCCAGATCTGCACGTCTTTTTGGTGCTAGTACGCCAATACCACCTATCTGCATCCCTACGCTACTGAAATTCGCAAACCCGCAGATAGCGATACTTACAATCAGCAATCCCTTTTCTGTTAGGATAGGAACCGTCTTATCTGTAAGGTGTTTGAATGCAACAAATTCGTTGATAGTGAGTTTCTGTCCCAGGAGGGTAGCTACGCTGTTTACATCCTGGTTGGGTACTCCCATTGCCCAGGCAATAGGGTAGAAGAGCTTCCCGAAAATCCAGTTAAGGCTCAGATCAAAACCCAGGTGGCAGAGATGCCCGATTTTGAGCAGCCCCCAATCGAGAAAAGCTATGAGAGCAATAAAGCCAATAATCATGGCTATTACGTTCATGGCTATTTTAAATCCGTCGCCGGCACCATGAGTGATGGCATCTATCACGTTCACATACTGACTTTTCACTTCCAGTTTCACCCTGTCCATTGTCTGGCTCTTCTCTGTTTCGGGGAAAACGATCTTAGCGATGACCAGTGCACCAGGTGCTGCCATCAGGCTGGCCGTGATCAGTTTTGGAGCCAGTTCCATACCTGCTGCGGCGCCCATGTTGGAATATACCACCAGGATTCCGCCCGCAATACATGCCAGACTACCACTCATAGAAGCCAGTAGTTCACTTTTAGTCATGGTGTCCAGATAAGGACGAATCATTACCTGGGCTTCAATTTGTCCAACAAAGGCACTGGCCACATTGCTGAGGGCTTCTGCACCACTCACCCGCATGATTACGTTCATGGCACGTGCAATGACTGCTACTATCTTCTGCATGATACCGAAATGGTAGAGAATTGCCACCAGTGAGCATACCAGGATGATGGCAGCAGTAATATTAAATGCAAATACAAAACCTCCGCTTACAAAGTTTCCTATAGTACCGGGTGCCTGTTCCACTGCAATCCCTCCATATACGAAAGCGGCTCCTTCACGGGCAAACTGTTCCAGTTTACCCATAGCCTTGCCTAATTGCTGGAAAAACCAGAATACGGGTCCTACTTTAAAAATGAGCAGGGCTATTAATATTTGTAAAGAGATTCCGCTGACCACCAGCCGGAAATTGATCTTTTTCCTGTTGTTTGAGCATAGATAAGCGAGTCCCAGGATGAGAATAATACCGAAAATACCCTGAAAACGTTCCATAAGCGAGTTAGATAATGGTAATGAGCGAAGATAAAAAAAACTAATTCTAAAATGTCAATAGTTACCATTCATAACTACTCAATTTATAATTCGTGATTAATTTATATTTTGAGATTACAATCGATTTAAAAGATGAAATACGGAATCTATATACTGGGATTGGGAGCCGTCTTATTTATGAGTGCCTGCAATGGTACAAAAAAGCAGAATAAGCATATAGCAGATTCACTGGCTATCAGAGAAAAATATGCAGAGTCACCTGTTTTGGATGCCAAAACAGCTATCGGGCATATGGAAGTGGAAAAAGGACTGGAAGTGCAACTGGTGGCCGCAGAGCCGCTGGTAACCGTTCCAGTGGCCATGACATTTGATGAAAAAGGACGTATGTGGGTGGTGGAAATGACCGGCTATATGCCGGATACCAGTGGTACAGGTGAAGATATTCCTAACGGGAAAGTGGTGATCCTGGAAGATACCGATAAAGATGGAGTGGCAGATTCACGTAAAGTGTTCCTGGATTCGCTGGTGTTACCCAGGGCTGTCTGTTTAGTAGAGAATGGCCTGTTGTTGGCAGAACCGCCCAGGTTATGGTTTGTGGAGATCAATGATGATAAACCGGGTAAACGTACACTCGTTGATGATAAATATACGGAGGGAGGAAATGTAGAGCATCAGCCCAATGGCTTATTAAGGGCAATGGACAACTGGATCTATAATGCAAAGTCGGACAAGCGATACAGGAAGGTGGGGAATAAATGGCTGAAGGAGGACACTCATTTTCGGGGTCAGTGGGGGCTTTCACAGGATAATTATGGCCGCCTGTTTTATAACAATAATTCAGAGAATCTGCTTGGAGATTATTTCCCGCCGGGGTTGGGGGCACATAATCCGCAGCAGAGGAATGTAGCGGGATATAACGAGAAGATCGTGCCGGACAATCATGTGTATCCCATCAGGGCAACTACTGGCGTAAACCGGGGATATATGAAGGGCATATTGGATGATAGCCTGCGACTGCGTGAAATGACAGCAGCTTGTAGTCCGCTGGTATACAGAGGGCAGCTCCTGGGCAAAACATATGATAATAATGTGTTCGTAGCTGAACCATCCGGCAATCTGGTGAAGCGGAATATCATCCAGGATAGTGGTTACATTGTGAAAGGTCAACAGGCAGATCATAAACGGGAGTTCCTGGCCAGTGATGATGAGCGATTTCGTCCGGTAAGCCTGTATGATGCTCCGGATGGAGCTTTGTACGTCGTGGATATGTATAGGGGAATCATTCAGCATAAAACATATCTTACACCATATCTAAAAAATGAAATTAAGAGCCGCAACCTCACGAACCCCCTGAATTGTGGTCGTATCTACAGAGTAGTACCGGCTCATACAAAAGTGTCTCCTGTAATAGTGGAGAACGATCCGGCAAAACTACTGGCATCCCTTGATCATCCCAATGGCTGGATTAGGGACAAGGCTCAGCAGATGATCGTCGATCATCATTATACTGCATTAATACCAGCTCTCAGGGAACGGCTTCACAGAACAGATGCTGTGAATGGACTGATGCATGCATTGTGGACCCTGGAAGGGTTAGGAGTATTGGATTTCACAGATCTTCAATTATTATTACAGCAGAAGAATCCTTATTTACAGGCACAGGCATTGGCGGCCTTACCTTCCGTGATTGCAGAAACTAACGGGAAGCAGATCTCGTCGGCGCTGACCGGACTGGGACAGAATGTATTCCTGGCACCTTATATCGCTTTGCTATTGCCGGTATTACCTGCTCAAGAGGCAGCTTCTATGCAGCTGGAATTGATAAAACGTTATGCGAATGACCGGTATGTGGCAGATGCTATTATCAGCAATGCCGCTGGTAAAGAAGGTGTTTTGCAACAATTAATAAAAACCTGGAATCCTGATACTTCGCAGGTGATTTCAAAACGACTGGCCCTGGTGCTGAAAGATATTGAGAGTCATCGGAATGAAAAGATGACTGCCGGGCTCCAAAAGCACTACCCGCGTGGTACGATATTGTTCAAAACCGTTTGTCAAACCTGTCACGGAGCTGATGGTAACGGGATTCAATCCCTGGCACCTCCATTGAATCAGTCTGGCGTTGTTACTGGAGATAAGCACCGTTTAATCTCTATTGTGTTGTATGGCCTTACCGGACCGGTAGAAGTGGGAGGAAAACTGTATAAAGCTCCTGAAATAAGTGGCGATATGCCGGGTATTGGTAGTAATGATGAGTTTTCTGATAAGGATATTGCTGAGGTATTGAATTTTATTCGTAACTGCTGGAATAACCAGTCTTCTGTAGTCACAGAAAAAGATATTCAGGATGTAAGAAAACAATATAAAGGCCGGCAAAAATCTTTTACTATAGAAGAGTTGGGTAAATAAAATGTTCTTGCCAGCATTGTGTTGCGTGTAATTATATTTTAAATTTTATATCCAGTAACTGGAGTTTATTATACAGTGTTTTGCGGTCAATATTCATCAGTCTTGCCGCCTTTGTTTTATTAAATTTCACTTCGCGCAGTACAGTCATAATCTTTTCGTGTTCTGCCTGTTTGGCAATTGCCTTCAGATTAAGATTGTTATCCTGCACCGGCGGGTTCACTTTTTCGACTTTCTTTTGTACAGGCTTATGCAGATCTATCATTTCCTCCGGTAGAACCTGCAGGTCTATTGTATCATTGGCTGGTGTTAACAGACAGGCTCTCCGGATTACATTCTTTAATTCGCGGATATTTCCGGGCCAGCTATAAGTGTTGAAGTACGCCAGTAGTTCCGGAGAGAGTGGACCGGATTTACGCTGCAGTTCATTTTCTGTTTCTTTTACAAATGTTTCAACAAACAGGGGGAGGTCTTCCAGTCTGTTGCGTAAAGGGGGGACCGTCAATGTGAATTCATTCAGCCTGTAAAACAGATCTTCTCTGAATTTGCCCTGGGAGATAGCTTGTGGGAGGTTTTCATTTGATGCAACAATGATCCTGATATCTACCGGTATTTCAATAGAACTACCAACGGGGCGCACTACTCTTTCCTGCATCACCCGTAATAAAGCTACCTGGATGTTATAAGAAAGATTGGCTACTTCGTCAAGGAAAAGCGTACCACCATTTGCTTGCTGAAATGCTCCGGTATTTGCATTGATAGCACCTGTGAATGCCCCTTTCTGATGACCGAATAATTCACTTGCGGCGAGTTCGTTTGTCAGGCTTCCGCAATCCAGTGCAACGAAAGGCATTGTACTTCGTTTACTGCGGCTGTGGATCAAACGGGCAACAGATTCTTTACCTGTACCGGTTTCTCCGAAAATGATCACACTGTAATTTGTAGGAGCGATCAGATTGATCTGCTGATGCAGTTCTTTGGAAGCACTGCTATTACCAAATACGTGTTCTGATTCATGAAGTTTTCCCTGTGCATTTACTACTGTTGATATGGTAACAACAGTAGTAGCTATCGGATCATTATTGTCCCGGATATTATTAACATGAAGGTATGCTTTGTTGGCCAGCAATACGATCTGCTCTGCATTCAGGGGTTTTGTAATATAATCATACACCCCGTTCCTGATGAACTGGATCGCGATCCTTACATCAGGATAGCCTGTCATAATGATGATGGCGGTGTGAGGATTGAGTAGATTAATTTCGCGGGAAAGTGTTGCCCCGTCTTTTTCTTTGTCTTTAAGACGATAATCACAAAAGACAACCTGATAGTGTTTCTCTTTTACCATTTTAAGGGCTGTACTTCCAGACATGGTCACATCTACGTCAAAACCTTCTTTGATCAGGATCTTACGCAGTAATGTACATGTGTGGATCTCATCATCGATTATGAGTATGTTTTTCATAGATTCAAGTTATTGGGGGAAATTTTATCAGGATGTCTTTTATGGAGAGTCTTACTAGTAGCTTCTACCGGAAGGAAAGGAGCGGTCAACGCGTTCTTTGGCAACAGCGACGGAGATATTTCTACCACCCATATTTGTTCCATCCAGTTCTTTTATTGCTTTATTACCTTCTTCATCCTTTGACATTTCTATAAAGCCAAATCCACGGGATACGCCGGTAAATTTGTCCCCAATGATTTTACAAGAAGCAACAGTTCCATAAACGGAAAATGCTTTCTTCAATTCTTCCTCATTGATCTGAGACATGAGGTTTGAAACATAAATTGTCATGATATTTATTTTAAGTGAGAAGATTCGAGTAGGAAACGTAATGCCAGGAACCGATTACCAATGAAAGAATGACTATAATCATCGTTACATAGTTTTTAATACGGACTGATCTCGTTAGAGGACTGATTGGGAGATAAAAACGAGCAAATTCAATAATATGGCTGCAAGAAGCAACGCGCGACTAATAGCAGGAATGTAAGAGAACTTAGTATTTCTATAACAGCGTAAAGGTATCGAAAATAACGCCAGATAAATCATTAGGAGGATAAAATCAAAAATAAAACCGGTAAGGGTACCCTATACTCTTATTTGCTATAAAACGGCCCCTGGCTTTTTTTCAACAAACGTTATCTTATCGCCATATGCAATATGGTATTTATCACAAAAACCAGCATTTACTTCCAGCACATACTGTGCTTTCATAAACGATGGCAGACTTTCTTCAGAAAGAGGAGTGGTATATTTTTGTACAGATACTATTTCTTTGTGATCATCGAGGTAAATAATGTCCAGCGAAATATAGGTGTTTTTCATCCAGAACGCCTGTTGTTCAGCAGCCGGAAAAATAAACAACATCCCCTGATCATCTGTCATTGACTTTCTATCCATCAGCCCCTGCGCTCTTTCCTGGGCACTCGTAGCAAGTTCAATATCAATTTTACGGAGGGTATCATTGTTGACCTTGCTGAGAAAATACAATTCTCCCTCCTTAGTGAACTTAGGCCCACTTTCTGTCATGGTTGCAACAGTGCTCTGTTGGGAGTGTTGACCAGCCCGATTAGCATTGTTCTGACATCCGCCAATGTAAAGGCAAAGTCCTAATTGAAATAACCATTTAGAAGACATCATATTGCTGTTGTTATGATCAACTGGCTAGTTCTTCCTCTGTAAATTCTACATCCGTATAATCCCTGATCTCATTATATAAGGTATCTCTTTCTACAGGTCTTCTGCCGGCCTGCTTAATGAGCATAGCGAGTTGCGCCGTGTTCATAGCAGGTGTCTGTTCTTCGGATCCTGCCATTGAGTAGATTTTGGTGGTATCGTCAATAGTACCGTCAAGGTCATTTACACCAAAAGAAAGGGTGAGCTGCGCTGTATTTCTTCCCAGCATCGGCCAGTAAGCCTTCAGGTGAGGGAAGTTATCCATGTACAATCTGGCAACTGAATACAGTTTCAGGTCTTCTATAATTGATGCTTCCGGTACATGAGACATTTCATTGTCTTTGTTACGGAATTTGAGTGGGATAAAAGTCTGGAAACCATGCGTTTCGTCCTGCAGGGAGCGAAGACGTTCCATATGATCTATGCGATGCTCATATTTTTCAATGTGACCATACAGCATTGTGGCATTGGTATGCATATTCAGCTGGTGGGCTGCTTTGTGAATAGCCAGCCATCCGTCTGCATCTACTTTATCATGTGCAATCTGTGCACGGATATCGGGATGAAAGATTTCAGCACCACCACCTGGTAATGACTGTAAACCGGCTTGATTCAGCCTCCGCATACCTTCTTCAACTGTCAGTTTAGCTTTGCGGAACATGTAATCCAGTTCCACCGCTGTGAATCCTTTCAGATGAAGGTTCGGACGATGTTTCTTTATCTTTTCAATCAGTTCGCAGAAGTAATCCATATTCATTTTAGGATGAACACCACCCACAATGTGGACTTCTGTTACCGGTTGATTATCATACTTTTTTACAATGTCCAGCATCTCTTCGATACTTAATTCCCAACCATCTTCACGATTCTTGTAAAGACGTGAGTAGGAGCAGAACTTACATGTAAAAACGCATACGTTAGTAGGTTCTATATGAAAATTGCGGTTGAAGAAGGTTTTATCACCATGTTTGCGTACCCGCACCATGTTTGCCAGTGCTCCAAGTAAGCCGAGTTCTCCTTTTTCGAATAACAACAAACCATCTTCCGGTGTCAATCTTTCTGATGCTAATACCTTTTCACCTATGATCTTCAATTCTTTATCCAGTCTGGCATCCTGCAGTAATGTGTCTACAGCAGGAAAATCATTTGTAGTCGTCATCGCACTTTTGTTATTTTAATAGTCTTAACCGAATTCCTGTAGATTAATTTTACAAAATAAATACCATTTGGCTCATTTACCAAATCAAAGATGAAACGGTTGCTGCTATTAACGGACGCCCCACGCTGTTTTGCGATTTGTTGTCCTGAACTATTATAGATGGCTATATAATCCAGGTTGGCGGGGGCCTCAAGGAAGGTAATGAACAGCTGATCGCTAACAGGCACAGGACCAACTGTATATCCATGTTCTTTCAGGTAAGGCAGGGTGTTTTTAGTTACCAGATTGATATTATCCAGGTAGATATTGTTCTCTGCATTGCTGATATTCCGGAAAACCACGCGGAACTTGCCCTTTTTGATGATGGGAGTCAGGTTCACAGAGTCTTTGCGCCATTCGGAAGCTGTAGGAATGTATTCTGTCTCAACCGCTTGTTTATGTGTTAGAAAATTAGGACCGCCCTTTTTATATGCACTGTCGAATGTTATACCACAGTCAGAAGTAGTGAGCACCAGGAGACTGTCCCACAGCAGATTATTATTACTGTTTGCTCCGGAGTAAGACGCTGCTGCTACATCAAAGAACAGGAATATCGAATCTTTACCTGTAGGATCGATCTGTGGAGAGAAGATATCATCTATCTCATCATTTACATCATACGCCAGGTTGTGCATCACAATAGATTTGCTACCGGATTTGGCTGCATCGGTGGTCACTTCCCAGGTATAGCTGTTATCATAATTCTTTATTTCCCAGCCTGTTGGTGGAAAGGTGGTGCCTTCAAAACCTTCTGAGAGGGGGAGAGCCCCATCTGCATAGTACTGAAAGGCGAGCGAAGCGGTATCATTAGAAGGATCTTCGTCTTCAATGCCATTGGGCTGAGAGGTGTAAGCCTTCAGCAGGTTAGGTCCTTCTCCGGGAGCGCTGTCCGGCAGGTAAACAGTATCTGTTTTAAGCGCAGCCAGGCTACCTGTCCAGTTATACGACTGTTCGGTATTATTATCTGTCTGGTAGCTGATCTTTACGGAGGTCAGAGTAGTTAAACCCTGATTTTTCAATATGACAAGTGGCGTAATACTGTTTTCGCAGATTTGCCCTGTGGGAGTAATTACCTTCTGAATCATCGCATCGTTCGACAGCAGGTTTAATGGCACACAGCCATCTGAGGTAAGTAGGCCGGGATGATCGTCATTCAGGGAAACACGCATACGGTCTACCTGATCGGAGGTGAACAAAAGCATACAAACATCATCTGAGTAATCCATGTAGTTGTTGAACATGACCCCCGGAGAAGTTTTAGAGCAGCTGTCCACTTTCGGGAAAACGGGGCAGCCGTAAGTATTGTCACCCTGTAAAGGAGTATCATCAATACCATCGTCCTGTGCACAGGCAGATTCATCTCCCCATATATGGCGTAAGGAAAAATAATGGCCTATTTCATGCACTGCGGTACGTCCTTTATTATAAGGAGCAGCTGCAGTACCTGTGTTGCCAAAGGCTGTATAATCTACAACAACACCTTCCTGGTCAGCACTATATAAGCCGGGTATGGTAGCTACGCCCAGATAGTTATTAGCGAGATCACATACCCAAATATTCAGGTAACGCTGGCTATCCCATATATCAGCACCGCCGGTGGTGGTAGATTTAACCGCCTGTCCAGCATTATTGATGCTGAAGTTAGTTTTAGTAGTAGTAACCCTTTCGATACCGTTGGTCGGACTACCATCAGGGGTACGTTGTGCCATACAGAACTGAATCCCGGAATTACCTACCAGGGGCTGCCATGCAGCCGGCAGGGCTGAGATGTCTGTATTGGCTGCGATATAGTCTTTGTTCAGGACGTCTATCTGGGAAAGTATCTGTGCATCCGTCACAACTGCAGGGTTTTTCAGCACAATGTGCACGACTACGGGGATAGTAATGGTACTGTAAGTAGTTTTCAGCAATGCTTTGTTTTGCTTGATTCGTAAGGTAGCTTCTCTGAGACGGGTTTCCAATTGCTGACGTACCTGTAATAAGGCAGGATTATCCTGGATCTTTTGCAGGACAGCAGTTTCTGTACCACAATTACGTTGGGCAAAAACGGGGAATGCATAGAAAATAGTCAGGATAAAGAGGGTAAAATTGCGCAATGTTCAAGTTTGTATGTTAAAATTAGCAGCTTATCCGTAAACTTTCAGAGAAAGTTACAATCTCTTTAGCAGATCCTATATACCGAATCTGCGAAAAGGATTATTCCGACAGCCAAATTGCATTAAAACAATATGGAATATTGTAATGTACCTGGTTAAACGCAATATTGCAAATTTTCGTATTATCAACCGCAATTAGTAATTTTGCCCCTGTTTGTATTTAAGGACAATTATTCAGTATACCCTTTCAAAAGCATTATCCCTTAGTTACCATCACTTTATGTTTAGACTTTTACTGTTAACAGTTTGTTTTTCACTGCTCCTGTTTATTCGTTCTTTTTCCCAGGCTAGTTTTACTGCCCCTGATACTGTGTGCGTTAATAGCCCTGTAAATATTCAGAATACTTCTGTTGGTGCATCTACGTACTTCTGGAATTTCTGTTCTGGCAGTCTGTACGGTACACCCAAAATCACAAATCTTGGTAATGTAGGAGGGCAATTAAATATGCCTTCATTCCTGGCTACTGCAAAAGAGGGGAATAATTATTATGCTTTTGTTGTCAATTTCGGTGGTGGAACTGTAGTCAAATTAGCATATGGTACCAGTCTGCTGAATACACCTGTTGCTACTAATCTGGGTACTTTTGGGGGAGTTATACCTCTTTATACGGAGGGCGTTCAGGTAGTACAGGATGTAAATGGATGGCATGTTATTGTAGTAGGTGGATCAACTTCAGCTAGTTCAAAAATTGTTAAGATTGATTTCGGCTCCTCTCTCGCCAATACTAATCCGGTGATCACTGATTGGGGTAATATTGGAGGAACCCTTTTTTATCCTCAGGACTTGTATATCGTTAAAGAGAATAATAACTGGTATGGATTAACTGTCAATAAGTTCAGTAATTCGGTCACCCGTTTTTCATTTGGAACAGATTTCAGTAACCCGCCAGTAGCTACAAACTTTGGATCCCTGGGTAATCCGAGTGATCCGACAGGTATTTTTGCTATACAGGAAAATGGCAACTGGTATGTGTTTATTACAAATGAGTCGTCAAACGAACTGATAAGGTATGATTTCGGAAGCTCTTTGGCAAATACACCTACCACCAGTAGTCTTGGTAATCCGGGTAATGTGCTGAATGGTCCGAGAGATCTTTGTATAATACACGATTGCGGAGGCATCTTTGCTTTAGCTATTAATCACTTTTCCAATGATCTTGTAAGGCTGGATTTTAACGGAGATATTACCACCACCTCTGCTACTGGTGTTTCGTTGGGAAATGGGGGGAACCTGAGTTTTCCTGTTTCTATTTCTACTATATTCAGAGAGGGAAACAGTTTATATGCGCTTATCACTAATGTAGATAATAACACGCTTTCGAGGCTGGAATTTAACAGTTGTAATAATTCAAGTATTGCTTCTTCTACACTCATCACCGCACCACCTGTTACTTATAACCAGGTGGGTACTTATACAGTGAACCTGCTTACGAATGAGTCATTACCTACACAAAGTACTTTCTGTAAAAATATAGTAGTAATGCCAGTTGTCACGCCGAAGTTGGGAAATGATACTACGATCTGCAATGGTATGTCATTGCAATTAGATGCTGGTGCAGGAGGTCTGCATTATTTGTGGAATACCGGTGCTACCACACAAAAAATTATAGCTTCATCATCCGGTACTTATAGTGTGATAGTGAATAATGGTGGTAGCTGTACAGGAAAGGATACCATTAAGATTACGGTATCCTCCCCAATGAGTCTGAATACACCTGTAGTGACCACTATTGATTGTGGAATACCATACGGGAAAATTGAAGTACATCCAACAGGCGGTACCCGGCCTTATACTTACTATGTGAATGGTACAAACCGTAATCAGGATTCTGTTTACAGTAATCTCACAGTTGGCAGTTATACTGTGAGAGTGGTTGATTCAACAAACTGTGAGGTTTCAATGACACTTTCTGTTTACGAAAATACTGCTGGTATAATCAGAGCTACGGGTACAGGAACTGCGCCCAGCTGTTATGGTAAAACGGACGGAAGTATTGTTATACAAGTACAGAAAGGAATACCTCCTTTTGAATATGCGATTAAAGGACAGCCTTTCCAGACAACTTCTTCGTTTCCGGGCCTGGGACAAGGAACTTACAGGATCTATATACGTAATGCTGTTTGTATTGATAGTGTGGATGTTCAGTTGATAGCACCGGCAGCTTTTAAAATTGGCGTAAATGCGATCAATGAAATCTGTGAGCGGATGAACGGAAGTGTAGCTGTCTCTGCTGCTGGCGGTACTACTCCTTATAGTTTCTACTGGGATAATGTGCTGTTGAAAACATCAAATGTGTCTGGCCTTTCACAGGGGAGTTATGCATTAAGTGTGCGGGATGCCAACAGTTGCGGTGTAGATACCACTATTAACATCTATAACGTGATCATTCCGCCTGTTCACATCATGAATCATGATACTACTATCAACATTGGTGATGTTGTACAATTGAATGCAGTGAATGCAATAGATTATGAATGGACACCAGTAGACGGACTTAGTTGTACTGATTGTTCTTCACCTTTTGCAAAACCATTAAAGCCTGTTACCTATATTGTAAAGACTGTAACAGGATTGAATTGTATACCATCAGATACAATTAGTATCAAATTAACTTATTATCGTTCACTCTATGCACCAAATGCTTTTTCTCCAAATGGAGATGGTCAGAATGATGTATTTCGTGTAAAGGGAAGGGGAGTAGCGATCTACAATTTAACTATATACAACCGCTGGGGACAACTAATTTACAAAACCAATGATATGAATACTGGTTGGAATGGTTTTTATCAGCACGAACTACAACCAGTAGGAGCATATGTATATGCAGTGCAATATGCTTTCTATGGACAGGAATCGAATATGTTAACGCAGAAAGGAACGTTTACATTAATCAGATAGTAAGGAAAGCACCAGAGAGATCTGGTCGCCAGTTATCCATAAAATAAAAGCCGTCCCATTTGAGACGGCTTTTATTTTATGATGTGTTTCCTTATTAAAGATTAGTCTGTATTTTCTTTTCCAAAACTGATCTTGGAGCAGCACCAACCTGTTTGTCAACTACCTGGCCATCTTTAATAAAAAGGATAGCAGGAATGCTGGTGATACCATAGTTGATAGAGAGCTGCGGATTCTGATCCACGTTTACTTTACCTACATTTACTTTACCTGCGTAATCTTTAGACAGTTCTTCGATAACCGGACCAATAGCGCGACAAGGACCACACCACTCTGCCCAGAAATCTATCACGCTCAATTTATCTGAGCTTAACACTTCCGTCTGGAAGTTCGAATCTGTGAATTCTAATGCCATGATATTTTAATTTATGATTATTGTTACATGTTTCGTTTAATACTTCAAGAATTAAACCGAATATATTTACTGCTCTTTTGACAGAGCCATTTTAATCAGATACAGCCTGCAAGGTAGCGCTTTTTTGATCCCCTACTTATTGATAGTTTCTATATAAATATCGATATCCCGCTGTTGGGTCAGATAGTGCGCCAGCTCATCATTCATCTCAATATGCTTATTGAATGTGTGCAGTTTTACGGCCATATCTTTGTCCCTGTCTATCAACTGAAGATATAACTCGCTGGCTCCTGGATACTTGGCAATGTTATCGCAGATAAAATCTACAAACTCACGGGTAATGAACTTAGGCATAGTTACCAACCCTATCTTCTTGGTATGCGTTTTCTTTACTTCCTGCAACAGCTGGATGCTGCCTACTTTGAACTCATATTCGGCGTCATTGAAACGTTTGGCCTTAAATCCACCATTTATAAACAGGCAAAGCCCTGTTTTGAGGTAGGGGGCAAAGCGAATAAAGTCCTCACTCCACAGGGCAAATTCGAATTTACCGCTGTAATCCTCAATGGTCATAATGCCAAATTGGCGGTTGTTCCGGGATATCCTTTCCTGGGCACCGGTAACGTATACAGCCAACCGGAAATTCCTTTCTCTTCCCGCACGGGCATTACCTGGAGTTGACAAGTCGGCATTGTATTCCACCAGGTCCTGCACGGTATTCATATTATAGAACCGGCTCTCAAAACGGTAATCATCCAGTGGATGTCCCGAAATGTAAATCCCGGTCACCTCTCTTTCATTGTTCAGCTTCAGGATCAGCGGCCACGGATCACAAGGTGGGATCTTAGGTGGTTCCACATCCGGTAAATCATCTGCGCCAAACAGGCTGCCTACTGAACTGGAGCCTGCAGATACCTGGTTACCAAATTTTACGATCTTGTCCAGGCCGGTGGTCACATCATTTTCCGGTTTGTAGAAGTATTGGGCACGGTGAAGAGCCGGGAAGCAGTCAAATGCTCCTGACATAGCCAGGGCCTCCAGCGATTTCTTATTAACAGCACGTTGATTTACCCTTTTGATCATCTCAAAGATGTTCTGGTAAGGGCCGTTCTTTCTTTCTTCCAGGATGTTATCTACCGCGTTTTCACCCACACCTTTTAAACCGGCCATACCAAAACGGATCTGTCCTTGTTTATTCACCGCAAAGCCTTTGAAAGACTCGTTTACATCAGGTGGTAATACGTCGATTCCCATCCTTTTAGCTTCCTCCATGAAGAAGGTGATTTTTTCTATATTGCTGGCGCAGTTCAGTACTGACGCCATATATTCTGCAGGGTAGTGGGCTTTCAGATAACCGGTCTGGTATGCTACGAATGCATAACAGGTGGAGTGGGATTTGTTGAAGGCATAGGATGCGAATGCCTCCCAGTCGGTCCAGATCTTATCACAGATTTTCAGGTCATGCCCATTGGCGGCACAACCTTCCATGAATTGTTTCTTCATTTTATCCATCACCGCCTTCTGTTTCTTACCCATCGCTTTACGCAGTACGTCGGCATCTCCTTTGGAGAAGTTGGCGAGTTTCTGACTCAGCAACATCAGCTGTTCCTGATATACAGTAATCCCGTAGGTATCGTTGAGGTATTCCTCCAATTCCGGCAGGTCGTACACTGTTTCTTCCAGTCCGAGTTTACGTTTGATAAACAGTGGTATGTACTCTATCGGACCCGGGCGGTACAAGGCGTTCATGGCGATGAGGTCATCGAACCTGTCCGGTTTCAGTTCACGCAGGTATTTCTGCATTCCGGGCGACTCGAACTGGAACGTAGCGTTCGTTTCGCCTTTCTGATACAATTCATATGTTTTAGCATCATCCAGTGGGATATCATCAATCACGATTTCTATCCCGTGATTCATTTTTATCAGTTCCAGCGCTCCTTTGATAATGGTGAGGGTCTTAAGACCCAGGAAGTCCATTTTGATAACGCCGGCACTTTCAATGATACTTCCTTCAAACTGGGTAACCAGAAGGTCGGAATCTTTGGCGGTGGATACAGGAATCAGGTCGTAGAGATCCTGCGGCGCAATGATAATTCCCGCCGCGTGGATCCCGGTATTACGCACAGAACCTTCCAATACACAGGCTTCACGCAGTACTTCTGCCTGGAGATCATCTCCCTTGATCAGTTCCCTTAGCTTTTTCACATTCTCCATATCTTCCGGCCCCAAACCTTCTTTTTCCACAAGGCTTTTATCACCATCCAACGGTGCGTTGAAGAGGCGGGCAAGCTGGATACCCGGTTTGTCCGGTACCATCTTGGCGAGGATATTGGATTCTATCAATGGCAGGTCCATTACACGGGCCACATCCTTGATACTCATTTTGGCCGCCATGGTACCATAGGTAATGATCTGTGCTACCTGGTTCTTGCCATATTTCTGTACAACGTAGTCAATTACTTTCTGCCGGCCTTCATCATCAAAGTCTGTATCTATATCCGGCATACTTTTACGTTCCGGATTCAGGAAACGCTCAAACAGCAGGTTGTATTTAATAGGATCTATATTGGTGATACCGATACAGTAGGCCACAGCAGAACCTGCTGCAGATCCACGGCCAGGACCTATGAATACGCCGAGGTCACGCCCTGCCTTGATAAAGTCTGATACAATGAGGAAGTAACCGGCAAATCCCATCTTTTCGATAACGTCCAGTTCGAAGTTTATTCTTTCCTCTGCTTCCGGTGTTAATGGATCGTAACGTTTACGGGCACCTTCCATGGTGATGTGACGCAGATACTGATCCTGTGTGAAGAAACCTGCAGGAATCGGGAAGTTGGGCAGCAGAATGTCTCTTTTGAGATCCAGCAGTTCCACCTTATCCACGATCTCATTGGTATTATCAATGGCCTGTGGCAGGTCACTGAACAGTTTGCTCATCTCTTCCGTTGTCTTGAAATAGAACTGGTCGTTATAGAAGGCAAAACGTCTGTTTTTCACAGCCACATCATCGTCAGAAAAATCCTTGTTGGTAGGAGTGCTCTTTTTCTCACCGGTATTAATACAAAGAAGAATATCGTGCGCATTGGCATCAGCCTGATCAACATAATGGGAGTCGTTGGAGGCGATGATTTTCACATTATGTTTGGTGGCAAATTTCAGCAGTGATTCATTTACTTTTTCCTGTTCGGGAATTCCGTGACGCTGCATTTCAACGTAGTAATCCTCTCCAAAAATATCCAGCCACCATTTGAACTCTTCTTCACCGGCCTCTTCTCCTTTTTTCAGGATAGTTCTCGGCACAGAGGCTCCCAGGCAGCACGTAGTAGCTATCAGCCCTTCATGATATTGAACAATCAGTTCTTTATCAATACGGGGATATTTACCATACAGCCCTTCCATATAACCCAGGGAACATAATTTGATAAGATTACGATATCCTTTGTCGTTCTTTGCCAGCAATACCTGGTGATTACGGATATCCTTTTCTTCACGTGTAAAGGCACGTTTAAAACGGTTCTCTACCACATAGAATTCACAGCCTACAATCGGCTTCACTTTCAATCGCTTATCCTTGGGATCTTCCGGGTTCAATTTATTATTGTAGGCTTCTGCCACAAACTGGAATACGCCGAACATGTTTCCGTGATCTGTGATAGCAAGAGCCGGCTGATTGCTGGACATCGCTTTCTTGTACAGGGATTTAATGTCTGCCGCACCATCCAGCAGGGAGTATTGAGTATGAACGTGTAAGTGAGAGAATACCATTTCGCAAAAGTCCGATATTTAGAGCAAGGATAAAAATCGAAGGATTGTAAATTATCCACAATAGTGCAAAACGTAGGGTAACCCTGAGATGTAATCCTGATATTAAGAAAAACGATTATTTTTAGTACCTTGGCTCAAATTTTTTTAACAAGCAGGGATTATGGCAAGAAAAGAACATTTATGGCTGATGATAATCATGTGTGGGCTTATGGCAAGTGCTTGTTCTTCTCTTAAAAAAACCAG
Organism: Chitinophaga sp. CF118; assembly: GCF_900112615.1. Taxonomy (GTDB): domain Bacteria; phylum Bacteroidota; class Bacteroidia; order Chitinophagales; family Chitinophagaceae; genus Chitinophaga. Next base: position 424,327 of record NZ_FOMK01000003.1, read on the forward strand.
CAATACTGCTCGTAGCAACAGTCAGGGGCAGTTCCTGGAAGGTTTCACCACTTCCACAGCTTTCAAAGCTCCCACTGTGAAACTGAAAGTTACATCAACCGGTACTACAGTCGAAAGCGCACAATTGTGGCAATTCAAATATGCACAGCTGCTGGATGTACCTGTAGAAAAGGTAACGAACATGCAATTGTATGGTTTTATTGAAGACTGGTACGGTACACCTTACCGGCTTGGTGGAAAAAACAAAGACGGTATAGACTGTTCTGCTTTCAGTAATACATTACTTACTACCGTATTCAGGGCTTCTTCTTCGGGAACTTCCTCCCAATTATATCAAAAGGCTAAGAAACTCAACGACTACCAGATGAGGGAAGGGGATCTCGTTTTCTTCAAAATTAATCAGAATAACGTATCCCATGTTGGCGTTTACCTTACCAATGACAGGTTTGTACATGCTTCTACCAGTTCAGGTGTAATGATCAGCGATCTGAATGAACCTTACTGGAAAAAGTATTATGCCGGGGGAGGTAGAGTAGAATAGGCCTGAAGTTTGTACATTAGCGCGCTATAAATCAGATAATTATTATCATGTCATTGAAAAATAAATTGCTTTTCTGGAAGCTGAAACTCATCAACCGGAGTGGAGATCAACTGAAAATCAAACGTGTAAAACTGCATAACAGTACTGTAACATTCAGGAAAGGGGAAGAAGTATTACATGCATATCGGGAAATATACAGGGATGGGATCTACACCTTTCCTTCATCTTCTGCAACACCACTTATTTTAGATTGTGGAGCACATATAGGAATGAGTGTTATTTTTTTTAAACAATTATTCCCATCCAGCCGGATTGTTGCCTTTGAACCGGATCAGGAGAGTTTTGACCTGTTAAAGGAGAATGCCAGCCAGTTTAAAGACATTACTCTTGTACAGAAAGCTGTTTGGATCCATAATAACGGTGTCAGCTTTGAGCAAACTGGAGATATGTCCAGCCATATCAATGAAAGTGTAACTACTGCTGTAAAAACGCCTAGTGCGCGTTTATACGATTATCTCGATCAACCTGTAGATATGCTGAAAATGGATATCGAAGGAGCGGAGATTGATGTACTGCTGGATTGTAAAGACCGTCTTCACAATGTGAAAAATATGTTCGTGGAATTTCACGGACGGGCAAATGATCCTGAAAAACTACAAACCTTATTATCCATTTTCCGTGATTGCAAACTGGATTATTATATTAAACCGGCAAATGATTGGGCTCCTCTACCTTTCATGCACATGAAAATGGAAAATACATGGGAAGTTCAGCTGAATATTTTCTGTAAAAAAGCAGATACCTCATTATGATATCTGTTATTATCTGCTCTGCAAATGCTGCCCGTGCTGCAGATGTAACCCGGAATATCACTGCCACCATTGGGGTGCCACATGAACTAATCGTAATAGATAATGCGAAAGCACTGGGCGGAATGTGTGCGGGAAATAATGCAGGGGCGCAAAGAGCCGTATATGATATTTGCTGCTTTGTACATGATGATGTGGCCTTCCTTACGAACGACTGGGGCACACGGGTAATCGCTCATTTTAATGAAGATGAGCAACTGGCATTGATTGGCCTGGCCGGCAGCCGTTATAAAAGTAAAACACTTTCCGGCTGGTATACGGGGCTGCAGGAGGCTGACTGCTGTAATATTTATCAGCGTAAAAAGAATGGAAAAGACAGACAGTTTTATATGCGCCCGGAAGGAATGGAAGGGAAATCCGTACAGGTAAAAACGTTGGATGGTGTATGGTTATGCATGCGAAAACAGGTATGGCAAAAACATCCCTTTAACAGTGAAAGGTTGAATGGATTCCATTTTTATGATCTGGATATCAGTCTGCGGGTTTCATCTTTCTACAAAGTATCAGTGGTATACGATGTGGATGTATCGCATTTTTCGAAAGGTAATTTTGGTGATGAGTGGGTGCTGGGTGCTATCAATTTCCACGAAAATGTAAATAAGGTAACACTACCCTGTAGTGTAGACGGCGTTATATCTCCGCAATGGGAATCAGCTGTGATTCGTGCCTGGTTGCGTCGCTTAAGCATTGAAAAGATTTCCTTTAAAAACAAGAAACTGTGGTGCCGTGCTGCCGGTGCATCCGGTTTAAAAGAGATCCTCCCATTTTATTTTAACTTCTACAAACGGTTGAAAGTAAGGTTACGTCGCGCTATAAAAGGTTCTTAACTCTTTTTACGATAGTGCCATATACCTGCCGTACATCTTCAGAAACCTTTAATTGTAATAACAGGAAAGCATATAATACTACGAAAAATATGCTGCGCACCACGATGTTCAATAGCGGGTTTGATAAGTTGATGGTATAATAGACCAGGAAATAAACAACTACTGGGATCACTATTGCCACCAGGGTTTTCCACGTAAAAGGCTGCAGGTTATATACTTTCCAGAGGAAGGCATAACGTAAACCGTTAAAGATGGTACGGGATAAAAGGGTGGCATATGCTGCGCCAATCATACCGAAATATTTAATCAGGAAATAGGTGATGGGCAATGTACATATGAGCAGAACCATATTGGAATACAACTCAAATTTCCATCTGCGTGAATTGATGATAATGGCACTGTTCATGCCTGTTCCCAATTCAATAACCTGATAAATGCCCAGAGCAAAAACAACCGGCTTCCCTAAGTAATAGATAGGGTCCGGCTTTATCAGTTTGAATACATCATCGTAATTGATCCAGATGGCTGTAAAGATAAAAGCCCCGGCTATCAACAGATTCAGTGAGGTTTTCCGGTATACACTATCCAGTTTCGCCATATCCTTGACTTTCCATGCCTGGGCAATAACAGGGCTGGATATACTTGCTGCTGTGCGGTATGGAACCACAATAATAGAAGCTATATATTGAGCAATCATGAATACCGCTGCATAATCCAGTCCGCTAAAACTGGATATGATAATACCATCAATGGTGGTACTGAGTATAGTAATCACACTACCGGCTAGGATGAAAAGAGTATAAGGTAACATCTTATTCCATAGCCTTCTCGTGAGAGTGCTGATGTTAAAGGACATATTGAGTTGCTTAACATACAGCAGGTACACCAGCAGAACGGCGAATATGCCTGCATACTGCCAGCTAAAGAGCACGGCATACGTATGGAAAGAAACGAGTTTTGTTATAAAAAGGATAATAAGTATCGTATTGAAAAAACGGAACAATACCTCTTTCAGAAAGTTGGGCAGTACTGCTTTATTTAAATTCCATGCATGCGCTTCCAGTATCTGGAAAAATACAAGGAAAAAGGTGAGGGGGTAAACCAGGTAAAAGTAATTAATCAATAAAGGCGCTTTCACTATAAATTTCCTGACAATCAGCGGCTCTATTAAAGGGGATACTGCCAATAGCAGCAAACAGGCAAGGCCGGAGAAGAAAAACGCAATTGTAAGCAGGTCACTTTTGTTCTCTTTATGGAAGTGGCGATAGTAAGGGTAGAATTTTGTTACAACAAAATTGGTACCCAGCATTGTGAAGCTACTTAACAACATTGCAATATCAATCAGCACACGTGTAAGACCTACGTAATCTGTCCGGAAGAATTTGAAATAAAGAAAGATATTTATCGCTCCTAACAGAAACCCGAAGTAAATGATGATCGTTGTGATAATACCTTTTTTCCTGATGGAACTCATATCTATAGCCGCCGCTGGGTTTAAAAATTAAAGGTATTCATATTTTCGGATTATTTTATCTTGCGCTCTGCTGTTAAATGTGAAGTAAAACTATGAACCAGGAGAATATCAAAGTTTCCGTATGCATACCTGCCTATAAGCAGGTAGATTACCTGCAACGCCTGCTGGACTCGCTGGTGATACAAACTTTTACCGCTTTTGAAATCGTAATTACTGATGATAGTCCGGATAACAGCGTAGAGGCCCTAGTACAGCAATATACCACAAAACTGCCCATACGATATTACAGGAATGTGCCTGCCAGGGGAATGCCGGGCAACTGGAATACTGCGCTGGACCTTGCAAAAGGGGAATATATAAAGATTATGCATGATGATGACTGGTTCGCACAGCCCGATTCACTGGCCCGGTTATGCCAGGCACTGGACGAGCATCCATTGCATGATTTTGCATATTCAGCCTATTATAATTATTACATCAGTTCAGGAGAAACCAGGCTGATGACTTCCCCCTCCTGGTTCCGAAAGGCTTTTGGCAAAAATCCGGTGAATGTATTGCAGGATAACCTCGTAGGGCCACCAAGTGTGGTAATTCATCGGAATAAACCCGCTTACCGGTACGATGAGAAAGTGAGATGGACCGTTGATGTAGACTTTTATATCCGCCTGCTAAAGGCACATCCCGGCTTCACTTATATAAATGAACCATTGTGTTATGTGGGGATGGGTAAAGAACAAATCACAGAAGAAGTACATAATAAACGGGAAGTATATATCCCGGAATACTTTTATCTGCTGGAAAAAACAGGCGGCGGTCATTTCAACAGCATCTTCGTATATGATTTTTTCTGGCGACTGCTGCGCAACATGCAAATCACGAAGTTATCTGATATCCGGGAGGCTGGCTTTAATGGTACAGTACCCGCTGTTACGGCTTATGTGATCAGATGGCAACAGTTATTCCCTGCGGGTTTGTTGCGGATAGGTGCCTTCTCTAAATTATTGATGACTATCTCTTTCCTGTTTGCCAGCAAACAGTCATAACCAGGTAAACTATGCAATTATCCATTATCATCGTCAACTATAACAGCCATCAGCTTATCATAGATTGCATTGATTCCGTTTTAAGGGAAACTAAGGACATCAGCTATGAAATCATTGTAGTAGATAATCAGTCTGCGGCCGGCAGCCTGCAACAGATTGTACAGGCACATCCCTCTATCACGGCGCTGGATATGGGCTATAACAGCGGTTTTTCCCGCGCTAATAATGCGGGTATGCGTCTTGCTAAAGGCGATCTGTTGTTATTACTGAACCCCGATACCCTGATCCTTGACAGGGCTCTTGACCGCTCTGTACAGCGGTTTGCTGCCAGCGGACATGTTGCTTGCGGCGTACAGCTGCTGAATCCAGACCTTACTCCGCAGATCTCCGGCAACTATTTCATGAAAGGAGGACTCAATCACCTGCTGCCATTACCTTACTGGGGTGGATTATTACGCTGGGTAGGCTATCGCCTGAATACAAAGGTGCCCAACGTGCAGGAAGCGAAGGCTGTACATGAAGTAGACTGGATCAGCGGCGCTTTCCTGATGGTGAAACGCAGTACACTTGAAAAGGCTGGTTATATGGATGAAGATTTTTTCCTGTTTGCAGAAGAGGTGGAGTGGTGCAGCCGGATTAAAAAACTGGGAATACTCGCTATTTACGGGGATATCAACGTGATTCACCTTCAGGGAGAAACAACCGGGGAGGCATTTGATTCAGCAGAAAAAGGATACTACGGATTGTTCGACCGCAAAGGGTTACAGATGATGTTATCGAATCATTTACGTGTACGTAAGCAGTTTGGAGTAGGATGGTATTTTGTGCTTTTGCTGAATTATACTTTCGCTGTACCAGTATTTTTCTTTGGGAGTATCATTGAAGGTCTGATACGATTGCGCAATCCTTTCAGACATATTCAAAAGGTTGGCGTACTGGCAAAGAACGTTGCAATGTTATGGTGGTTAACGCCTACCATAATACGGAACAAACCACATTTTTATAAAGTACTATAGTTTCTAAAAACATAAAATAAAAACCCGGCTCTCGATTTCAGAGCCGGGTTTTTATTTTATGTTTTTAGAAGAACTTACGCTTTAACCGGTTCTTTTTTCCTGCTATTTAAGAATGCTGTTACAGCAGAAAGAATGAGTAATACTAATACCAGTAATGTACTTCCGAATGAGATCTTCTCACCCAGGAAATAAGATTTAGGTTCAAATCTGAATTCAATCGTATGATTGCCGGCAGGAACGGACATCCCACGGAGTACATAATTCACACGGGAATAATCTGCTGGCTGACCGTCAATGTATGCTTTCCAGCCTTCTTTATAGTATACTTCAGAGAATACGGCAAACTGTGGTGTTTTAGACAAAGATGTATAGGATATTACATCCACATCATTCTTCAACAGTTTTATAGAAGCTGCACTGTCAAATACAGGTTCGCCTTTCACTAAAGATTTATAACGCTGGTCTATCACTACTGTATCGCGTGTATTTAATTCGTCCAGTGCTTTCATTTCAGCATCAGCATTTGGTACCCACTGGATATTTTTAACAAACCAGGCATTACCGAGTGCCTCAGGATTACGCTGTACAACAGGCTGTCCCTGCTGTCCCGGAACTATTACATACCGTGCGTTCAGCATGTTCAGTACATGGAGATTATTACGGCTCAGCTGATGTTCGATGATATCCTGATATAGCGTGAGTTTTGCAGCATGATATCCTCCTACGGAATTATGGTAGTAGGATGTCATTGCATCACTGAATGGATCCTGACGGGTAAGATTAAATACCCTGAAGTAAGGATCCTTATCCTGCATGATCTGCTGATCTACGGCAGACGGTGAAAATTCCTGGTTATATTTCAGTTGTTCCACATAGCTGTCGCTGTTCAGGTAACGTGTATCTACCTGTAGCAGGTCGAATAGCATTAATACCACAATCGCACCGGCCAGCCATTGCATCTTTATTTTACCCTTCAGGTAATAGAACATCAGGAAGTAGGCGATTGCTGCCAGCGCAATAGCACGGAGCACATCGTTACGGTAAATGGAAGCCCGGTCGGCATGCAGCGCATGCATCAGAGAATCTGCCACGGTAGTATTTCCGCCAGCCATCTGCGCAAACTGGGATTGCATGGCTGCATCTCCTGCATTGGAATAGGAGAGTGTGGCAGACAGCAGCAGCAATAGCACCAGGATACCACCAGTGATCATACCCGCCTGTTTCAGCGGTTTATAGAGGGCCTGTTTATTATTATTATTTTCTACCAGCTTTTGTAATGCCAATACCGCGAAAATGGCAAACGTGAGCTGAGGAATAATCAGGATCATGGAAGGAGCCCTGAACTTATTATAGAAAGGAAGATAATCGAACAGGGTATAGTTAAACCAGGAAAGATTGCTACCCCATGACATCAGGAGCGCCAATATGGTAATAGCCAGCAGCCACCATTTATGCCATGATTCAATGAGTAGAAATCCCAGTATTGCCAGCAAACAGGTGATGATACCAAGGTATACCGGTCCGGAAGTACCGGGCTGATCGCCCCAGTAGAGTGGCCAGGCTTTTATCATTTGTGCTGCCTGTTGATCTGGTACCTGTAATCCTTTCAGCGTTTTATATGTTTCAGAACCTTCTGTCAGTGGCCCCTGAGAGCTACCACCATACAGGTTAGGTACCATAAAGGTGAAAGATTCAAAGACCCCATAGCTCCAGCGGAAAGCATATTCTTTATCCAATCCGCTGCCCTTGGTAGCGGCTGCATTCTGTGTCAGTTCAGATTTACCACCACGGATTGTTTCCTTGGAATATTCGTAGGTAGTCCAGAGGTTCATGGTATTTACCCCAACACTGATCATCAGCGCGACTACCACCAGCGCGCCTGTGAGTATAAGGTGTTTGAAATCTTTACTACGAATGGAGACAACCGCAAACACAATTCCCAGAATCGCCAGCAGTAAAAAGAAGTAATAAGTTACCTGGAGGTGGTTCATGGCAATAAGCAGTGACATAAAAAGGGTGGTCACAGCAAGGCCCTGCAGGTATTTCTTTTGCACCAGTAACAGGATGCCCGCCAGTACAGCCGGCAGATATGCTATGGCCATCATTTTGGTATCATGTCCTGCACCTATGATCACCGGATCGTAAGTAGAATATGCGTAAGCGATGGCACCCAATACCCCAATCCAGGAACGCACTCTAAGTACATAGCTCAGGAAGTAGAAGCCCAGAGCGGCCAGGAACAGGAAGTGGATCGGCTTAGGCAACCAGAGTGTGAAAAGACTGTTAAAAGTGGCAATGTTAAAAGGAGCATTGGATTCCAGTGCTATCTGGTAAGCCGGCATCCCGCCAAACATTCTGTTAGTCCATAATGGAGTGTGCCCATGAGTGGCCTTATAGTCAAGCGATTGTTTGGCCATTGCCTGCCACTGAATGTTATCGTTTTGACTAAGCACTTTACCATCCAGTACAGGCTTGCAATAGAGTACCGCCAGCAAAAGCAGAACGCCTATTGCTATTATGTGAGGCAGCAGTTTTTTAAACCAATCAGGTTTCATATGCGTGACGCTTGAGTTAATAAGTGAATAAAGATAATATATTATACCCTATATATTATCAGTTTGATGGCAGATGCACCGGCTCCATAAATCCTTTCAGTACATCTATACGGAATTGGATCACAGGCCATGATTTAGCCGGTTTACCCTGTAAGAGATACCAGCTGCCTATCAGCACAGAAGCGCCCAGCTTAAAAAGATATTCCAATCCCTTCTTATACACTGCTCCGGGGCCTGCTGTCTGCATCCGTACTTTTTCCCCTCTGCCTATACCAGAAGCTACTCTGTACATATATTCGGATGTCAGTTTCTTTACTTCCACAACGTGATGTACAATCACTTCGGGATCATAATAGATGATTCCTCCTTTGGAGATCAGCTTGTAAAAGAATTCTTTTCCTTCTCCACCAATACGAAGGGTACCTTTTACTCCGGGCAGGCTGGTATTGAATCCTCCTACTGCAAAGAAGTTTTCCCTGCGCACTATCATATTGGATTCCAACGGATAACGACCGTTGTCGAATGGTTTTGTAACCGGACTGTAATCGAAATTGCCCACCAGGGAAGACACGTAGTGCGACATCCACTTGGGTTCTGACGGAATATAACGGGGAATGATCCTGCCACCGAGGCCAGTCGCATCCGGGTGCTGTTCAAAAAAACTGATAATATTGGTCAGGTATCCGGGCATTGCTACCGCATCATCGTCCATACAACAGATCAGTTGTCCGTGGGACAAATCCGCACCTGTATTACGTGCATAGGAAGCCCCCTGACGTTTTTCCAGGTGGTAATACAGCTGCATATCCGGATGGGAAGCAATGTAATCCTTCACTTTGGAAGCAGTATCATCCTGACTATTATTATCCACGACGATCACTTCATACCGCTGTTTGTCAACATCCTGTTTGTACAGGCTATCTATTGCCTGTATAATATAGGCCTCCCTGTTATATGAACAAATGACGATTGATATAACTATCTGCATGTGTCTCTCCGGGTATTTTTATTTGTGATTCTGATCAAGGAAAGCAAAATAACTGTAATTTATCCGAAATTTCAATATGGGCAGGTTACGATTCCTTTTAAAGCTGGCTTTTATCTGCAACCTGTGTTTTTTGCTGGTGCAGTTCTCCCGTTACATAAATATGAGCAAGGGGTTTGAATCGATCATAAAAAGCATTATTCCGCTGGGGATGATGGTTGCCTTTCCTTTGAATATAATAACGCTTATAATAGCCACTGTCATGCTGATCCGGCAAAAAAAGATCTGGAAGGAACTGCCCCCGTATTTATTTATAATAAATCTTATTATCTTACTGTCACAATTTTTCTTTCTATTCTGATGATCAACAATATACTTAAAGACCGCCCAACCAAATTATTTCTTTTTTTCTGCAGCTTCTTTGTAGCCAATGCATTAATAGCTGAATGCATTGGTGGGAAAATCTTTTCACTTGAGAAGCTCCTGGGCCTGCCGGTACACACATTTACCTTCTTCGGACAGAGTGGGTTATCCTTTAGCCTCACCTGTGGAGTGCTGTTATGGCCGCTGGAATTTGTATTGACAGACATTGTGAATGAATATTATGGCCCAAAGGCAGTAAGGCGTATTTCTTATATCGCTGTCAGCCTTATCGCCTATGCTTTTGTGATGTTTTATGTATCTATCCATGTACCGGCAGCTGAGTTCTGGTTAGGCACTGGTGTTCAGGATGGAGTGCCAGATATGCAGAGTGCGTTCAATGGTATTTTCGGACAGGGAATGTGGATCATCATTGGTAGTATTACAGCCTTCCTGGTGAGTCAGATCGTGGATGTGACAATATTTCACCGGATCAAGAAAGTTACCGGAGAAAAATATGTATGGCTGCGTGCTACAGGATCTACAATTGTATCTCAACTGGTAGACAGCTTTATCGTATTGTTTATAGCATTTAAGATAGGGAAAGACTGGAGCTGGCAACTGGTTCTGGCAATTTGCCTGGTGAACTATATATACAAATTTACTGTAGCCATATTATTAACACCGTTGATCTATTTTATTGAACATCGCATAGAACGTTACCTGGGGGCAGAGACAACTGCGAAGATGAAGGCGGCAGCAATGGGTAAGGAATTGGAATGATATTTTATTTTCTATAGTCAGATGCTTCGAAGAATCAGAGGCATCTGACCTATACATATTTTACTTTCACCAGATCGGCCACTACTTTATCTATTGGTAAAGTAACAGTAGCTGAGGAAAAGTCTTCCCAACTAATCCAGCGTACTCCTTCTACTTCAGTAACCCCTTCAGGAATGGTGAAGTCAAATGGTGCCGCGAGTATTGGTGCGGTAAAAGGCGAAACCGGTTTTACCAGGTAATAGATTGAGATGATCTGTGTATGATTGTCGAAAGCAGAGATCTGGAAGAAATCGGTTGTATAAAGATGTTCTACTACTTCTATTTGCTGGTTTAGTTCTTCCTGCCATTCCCGTATCACGCATTCCAGTGTACCTTCCCCGAATTCCAGCCCACCGCCGGGAAATTTGGTATAATATCCTCCACGGATGTATTCATCACTTACAAGCACTTGTTTCTGCTCATTCATCATTATACCATACACGCGAACATTAAACATACATTACAATTTGAACGTTAGAACCATTTCTTTTTCATGAAGTACCAGCTCATAATCACAGAAATAACGATGGAGAGGATCACCGGTATATAAAAGGCATGCGCAGAATGGGCAAAGGGAATTTCTACGTTCATCCCGTATACACTGGCCACCAGTACAGGAAAGGTAAGTACTATGGTAATGGAGGTGAGGCGTTTCATCACCAGGTTCAGGTTATTGGAAATGATGCTGGCAAAGGCATCCATGGTACTGCTGAGGATGTTTGTATAAATATTGGCCATTTCCAATGCCTGCGATGTATCAACGATCAGGTCATGCAGAAACTCTTTCTCATCTTCATTCAGTCCCAGGAAATTAGTACGTTCGAGCTTCATCAGCAATAGTTCATTACTGCGGAGGGCAGTAAGGAAATACACCAGGCTTTTCTGGATCCGCATAATATACAGGAGTTCTTCATTCCTGTTGCTGGCATATAGTTTTTGTTCCAGCATATTCCTGCGCTGGTTGATTTCTTTCAGATAATCCAGGAAGTTCATGGTTACCTTCTCGAAAATCTTCAATACCATCATATTCCGCTTTTCGGGATGGCGGTTATGGAAGGTATTCAGGAAACGGTTGATAGCCGCATTATCAAACGAGTTGACTGTTAAAATCTGATTATGTGTGAGGATGATAACGATAGGGATGGTAATGTAATACGCATCGCTTTCGTTGATAGAATTATTTTCTGTGGGTGTTTTGATGACGATGAGCTTGACATTATCTTCCAGCTCATAACGTGATTTCTCATCAATATCCATAGAGTCCGTCAGGAAGTCCAGCGGGATTTCCAGTTCTTCAGACAGTTGTTCGAACTCTGATTGTTTCAGCGGAGGGGTAATATTCACCCAGGCGCCATTTTCAGGGCTTGTAATTTCTACTGTACGTGCGTCTATGTTTTTGAAATATTGAATCATCGGCCGCAAAGGTAGAATAATTAATGATCGAAGCCGGCTATTAATCTTTATTTAACAGCCGCATTGATATCTCCTTCATAGACCAGGGTAGCAGGGCCGCAGAGCCAAATGTTGCTGTAAGATCGTTCACCGGTTTTTGTAAAACGTACTTCCAGCGAGCCTCCCAGGGTTTGTACGGGCACTACATATTCTTTTTCTTCCTGGGCTGTCATTAATGCAGCAGCTGTAACGCCGGTACCGCAGGAGTAAGTTTCATCTTCCACACCACGCTCATAAGTCCGTACGAAAATGCCTTTATCCATGTTCTGGACAAAGTTCACATTAGTACCTTCTTTAGCAAAACGATCGTTATAGCGGATCTCGCGACCTTGTGTATAAACATCCAGCGCCTGCACATCATCAGTGAATTTCACGAAGTGAGGGGAGCCGGTATTGAGATAATAGTAAAGAGAGCCTATTTCCACACCGTCTACATCCTGCATTTTCAGGTTCACCCAGTCTTCGCCTTTCATGGAGGCTTCATGAGGACCATCAACGGCCAGGAAGCGGAGGAGTTCCTGTTTGAGGCCCATTTTGCGGGCAAAAGCTACCAGGCAGCGGCCACCATTGCCACACATGCTGCTTTCCCGTCCGTCTGCGTTGTAGTACTTCATACCAAAGTCGTAGCCCTCCTGGTTGTTCAGTAGCATCAATCCATCAGCACCAATACCAAAGCGGCGATCGCACAGGTGGTGTACCTGCTCTTCCGTAAGGTTATTATAAGCGCCGTTCCGGTTGTCCATGATCACAAAATCGTTGCCGGTACCCTGGTATTTGTAAAAGTGAATTGCTGACATAATGCGCAAAAGTAAGAATTTATTGATATATAGAGGAGGAAGGGTAGAGATAAGGTAGAGATAGGATAGAGATTCATTCATCCTACGTTCATCCTTCGTTTTTAAACGTAGGATGAACGTAGGATGAACGAATCTCTATCGGATTTCAATCCCTTGGAAATAATAAATGCACTGAATTGATGTAGAATCGTAGATCTCAGGAGAAGGATTAGAATATCCCGCCCGGGCGAGATATTCTAATCAGGATAAGTTTATAATTTTTCTATGATTTCCAATGATGTCCTGATGAGGTTGTCTACTGCTTTTGCCCCATCTTTGCTGAATTCCTGCCGTACTCTGTTTGCTACTATCGCACTGATTGACAGGCATTCATGTCCTAAAACACGGCCTAATCCGTAAATACCGGATGTTTCCATTTCAAAATTGGAGATATAGTGCGTATCGTGATGAAATCCAGTGAGTTGTTCCAGTAACAAGGGGTGGGAGAGTGGCCCTCTCAGCGCACGGCCCTGTGGCGCATAAAATCCCGGGCAGGTAACAGTGATGCCTGTGTGAAAGCCATTGGTAAATTGTGTAGCCAGGTTTTGTGCAGCACTGAATAGCGAAGGACTGGCAGTACCAGGTAGTAAGCGGACCTGTTCACGGAAGGCTGCCAGCAGTGATTTCTCATCGGAGGTGTTTTCGAAGAGGTACCAGGGCATCAGGTTATCCAGGCCAAGGCCGTGAGAGGATACTACGAAGCCATCTACAGGTACATGCTCCTGTAGCGCACCGGAGGTGCCCAGGCGGATGATCTGTAACCGGGTGAGTGCCGGTTTAATGGTACGGCTGGTAAAATCGATATTTACTAGAGCATCCAGCTCATTCAGCACAATATCAATATTGTCTGTACCGATACCGGTAGAAACTACACTAACCCTCTTTTTACCAATGTACCCAGTATGCGTTACAAATTCCCGGTGCTGGTGTGTGCTTTCCAGCCGGTTAAAATGTTTACTGACTTCCGGTACACGGTCTGGGTCTCCTACCGTAATAATAGTGTCTGCAAGCTCTTCTGGTCTGACATCGAGATGGTAAACAGCACCTCGACTATTCAATATCATTTCGGATTCGGGAATACGTTGACTCATTGTAAACAAGTAAATGATGAAATAGATTTGGCAAATATCGAAAATTTACTACTTTTGCAGTCCCACAAAATTGGTGGGAAACAAAAATGGTTTCGTGGCCGAGTGGCTAGGCAGAGGTCTGCAAAACCTTTTACAGCGGTTCGAATCCGCTCGAAACCTCGGAATAAGGATTACAATTTTGTAATCCTTATTTTATTTTACAGAAATCCGATTGATTTACATTGTTTTGTCTCCACCATACAGTATTTTTAACAGGAAATCTTTGACCAGTCCTGGTATATTTCCGGATTTACAATATGCGGTAATCTCAAACCAGCCAATCCTGCAATGGTGTTCTTTGCAGCAATTACCGACATCGCATTTCTTGTATCCACTGTAGCAGATCCAATATGCGGAAGAATGGCCACGTTAGGCATGTCCAGTAGTGGATTATCCTTTGCCATTGGTTCAGGATTGGTTACATCCAAACCAGCTCCCCAAATGGTTCCTGCTTCTAGTGCTTTTTTCAGATCTTCTTCATTGTGAATGGATCCTCTAGCAGTATTGATGAAAATAGCGGAAGGTTTCATTTTACTGAAAGCAGTGGTATTAAAGATCCCTTTTGTTTCAGGCGTTAAAGCGGTGTGTACTGACAAAACATCACTTTGTTGCAGCAGTTCATCAAAAGAAACTTTTATGGCATTTAATTTCTCTTCAGCTTCTTCGTTATTACCGCGATTGTGATAAATCACTTTCATATTATAAGCACCCATACATTTCTTTGCCAGTTCAAATCCTATCTTTCCCAGTCCGAAAATACCGAGTGTTTTTCCATTCAGTTCAATACCCAGATCTGTAGTAGGATCAAAGAATTTCCATTCTCCTTTCAGTATCTTCTTATGTACATAAAAAGCTTTTCTTGAAGCTGCAAGCATCAGCAGGAAGGCTGTATCTGCTGTGGCTCCGCTTAATACACCCGGTGTATTGCCGATGGGGATATTAAGTTGTGTAGCTGCTTTCACATCTACATTATCGTACCCTACGGAAAGCAGTGCAATCACTTTCAGGTGTTTGCATTCGTTTAGAAAATTTGCATCGATGTTATTGGCACCTGAGCTAAGCAGCGCATCATGCTGTTTGCAGGCATCGATCAGTTCTGTTGGCGTAAGGTCTCTTTTTTCTGTCCATTGAGTGACAGTGATACCGGCATTCTGCAGTAATTGCAGTCCTGCGTCGGGTATTACTCTTGTAATAAATACTTTCATTGCAAAAAAATATGATCCCGTCAGGGGCACAATAATCATGCTGTTATTATGTCCTTGTTAAGAATTAGAAATAATATAAAGATGATCTTTCTTTTTTGAAGATATTTCATTATATTTGTTACCCTCCCATTTTCTTAGGAGGGTGAGCAGTAAGGCGTATGTGTGCTTGTATGAGGTGCTGACAATGAATTAATTGAGTAAATTATATCGTTTACAGTAAGTGATTTTGGACAATAACGTTAAGTAGAATTAAGCCTTCTGATGCTCTCAGGAGGCTTTTGTATTTTTTAGACTTAAATAAGAAGTGTATGTTGGAAATTGTTGAAGTAACAAAGAGTGATGTAGCTGCATTAAATCAGGTAAAAGCGCTTTTCCGTGAGTATGCCAACTGGCTGAGCGTAGATCTCAGCTTCCAGGGTTTCGAAGAAGAGTTAATTAGTTTGCCGGAGCCGGCTTATGTAGCACCTGAAGGTGTATTATTCCTTGCCAGAGTAGATGGATTACCTGCCGGTTGTGTGGCAGTTCGTCATTTTGAAAATTCTACCTGTGAAATGAAACGGTTATTCGTAAAGGATGCCTTTAAAGGACATGGAGTAGGCAGGGCACTGGCTTCCAGAGCTGTTAAAGCAGGCCGTGAACTGGGTTATAAACGTATGCTGCTGGATACACTGGCTCATATGACTCCCGCTATCGATTTGTATACAAGACTAGGATTTCAGCCTATTGCAGCGTATTACAATAACCCCATCAGCGATGCAGTATATCTGTCAATGATGTTGCAGGAAGAAAAGCCTGAACCAGCTTTGTAAGAAGCGTTAATTTAATATTTTGTTATAGCGTCGTCCGCGGACGGCATTTACAAATATTGATATTCTGTAGTGTAGGATGGACCCAACATCCTTTGTAAATCCGCTATGACAAGAATATCATGTTTCTTAACCTCCTACTTCTGCTTTCGAATCCCTGCGTTAGTCTTTACATTATGTGCCTGTTTTATTTATCAAAATAGCAGCGATTAAAGTGCTATGCCCGCTACTACCTGAAATGAATAAACGCACTTAAAACTAATAGAATATAAAAAAACGCCTCTCATCCCGAGGATGGAAGCGTTTGACAAAACAGCCGGCATCAGGCAATGAGTAAAATGAAAAAACCATCAAGGTTTAAAGTAATCCTTGATGGTCTTATCGATTTGGTAAGTTTAGCTCTAAAACTTAAGGCTCTGTGGGATTTGTTCCTGTAGAACCCAAGCCTAAGTGTTCAAAGCACTTAGGCTTTACTTTCACAGAAATACATCATTTATTCAAATAGTATAACAATTACCTTAAATTAGTATTACATTTTAACATACATATAGCATCTTTATTTAGGTAAAGAATACCCATTATGATATTGTGCTGACAGGAGTTTATTTGCTTGCTTATCATCAAAGTGTCCTTTCTCAGCATCCCAGTTTAGCTTTCTACCTGTCTTATAAGCAATGTTGCCCAACTGTGCTATTGTTGCTACATGTGCACCTGCCTGAATTGGAGTATGCAGATCTTCCAGTTTGCGGGATTTGATTACTTCCAGGAAGTTCACAGCATGCAGATCCAGTCCGTTATCTACTGATTTTTGTCTGGGGACAGCCTCCATTTTTCCCTTTTCAGGAATTACTTCCCATCCTCCACGGTCCAGTACCAGCGTACCATTATTCCCAATAAATGCAATACCATGATCACGGCCATACGGACCACCATCAATACCAATAGCATGTTCCCACTGGATATTAAAATTGTCAAATTGATAAACAGTAGTTAGTGTATCAGGTGTTTCTTCTGCATCATCGGGGAAGGCAAACTTGCCGCCTGCTGCCATCACGGACTTAGGGTCCTGTGCTTTCATGCCTAACAGGGCATAGTCCAGCAAGTGAACACCCCAGTCGGTCATCAGGCCGCCAGCGTAATCCCAGTACCAGCGGAAGTTGAAGTGAAAGCGATTTGGATTAAAGGGTCTTGTCTCTGAAGGGCCAAGCCAGGATTTGTAATCAACACCGGGAGGAGGCGTACCATCCGGTTGTTTGGGAATGGAGTGCATCCAGCCCATATAAGCCCAGGCTTTTACAAGGCGTACCTGCCCAAGTTTACCGGAATGCACAAAAGCAACGGCATCCTTAAAGTGTTGCTGACTGCGTTGCCACTGGCCTACCTGTACAACACGTTTCGTGCGTTCCTGGGCGGCTACCATCGCATTTATTTCAGCGATGGAATTACCACATGGTTTTTCCACATATACATCTTTACCGGCAGCAACAGCATCGGTCATCTGCAGGCAATGCCAATGATCGGGTGTACCAATGATCACAGCATCAATATCCTTATCCTCCAGCAGTTTGCGGTAATCGCTGTAAGCCTTCACCTTGTAGCCTCTCTGGGTGAGCTCTGCTACTTTTTTATCCAATACATTCTTATCCACATCGCAAAGCGCTACACACTGTGCGTACGGATTTTTTAGAATAGCATTGAGATCTGCCCATCCCATACCGTTGATGCCGATGGCGGCTACATTTATACGGTCACTGGCAGCCATAGCCCTAAGAGAAGATGGGAATGCGGAAATCAGTCCTGCGCCTGCCATAATAGTGGATGCAGAACGGATAAAATTTCGTCTGGAATTGTTCATACGTGGGTAATTTTCAATGATTGTGGAAGGGTGAAACCCGGAAAGCTACAGTTAGATAAGATCCTGATGTTACTTTCCGGGTTAGGCCTCTTTATACTAAAATTCTTCGTTTTCTTCTTCTGTGCCGGTACCGAAGTTTATCATTGTACCCAGCAGGTCACTGAAACGGGTTTCGTTTTCCACTACTTTCTTGCTGATCAGGGAGTAGGAGGCAAGACCGTGCAGCACAAATTCCATCAGCAGTAATTGCTCTTTGTTGGCCGCAGCAGGGAACTTTGCTTTCACTATATCTTTCAGTCCTTCTACTTTTTTCAGTGAAGTTTCGTACTGTTTATCACTCACATCCTGCAATAGTTGTACAGCATTTCCTTTATCAAACCATTGGATAACGGTGCGGTATGGATTCTCTGTGTTGGCAACCTGTTTACGTTTCTTAAAGGAATCCGGATTCGGGAAATACTGGGTGAATACGCTGCGTACGGCTTTATCCAGCAGATTCACAGCCACTTGTAGCGGCCCTTCCTGTTCTCCTTCGTATACCAGTTCTATTTTACCGGTAATAGCAGGAATGATACCCTGGAGATCGGCAATCCGTACATGTGTATCTTTTTCTTTGTTGATGATAGCTCTGCGTTCGCCTGCACTCACGGCATTCTCATATGCAGCGATGGTGAGACGGGCAGATACACCGCTCTTTTTATCTACATACTCACTGCTGCGTGCTTCAAAAGCCACCTGTTCTATGAGGCGTTTGATCATATCACTGATGTGGATATGCTGTTGTTCAGCATGCACATTTGCTTCCTGTTCGGTAATGAGCAGGGAGTTTTCCACGTTCTTTGGGTAGTGGGTGATGATCTGACTTTCGATACGGTCTTTAAGTGGTGTTACGATGGAGCCGCGGTTTGTATAGTCTTCCGGATTAGCGGTGAATATAAACAGGATGTCCAGCGGCATCCGCACTTTGAAACCACGTATCTGGATATCACCTTCCTGCAGGATGTTGAAGAGGGATACCTGGATGCGGGCCTGTAGATCGGGTAATTCGTTGATCACGAAAATACCGCGGTTGGAACGGGGAATGATACCAAAGTGGATCACTCTTTCATCAGCGTAGTTGAGCTTCAGGTTCGCCGCTTTGATAGGATCGATATCACCTACCAGGTCAGCCACGGATACATCCGGAGTAGCCAGTTTCTCTCCGTAGCGGGCTTCTCTTGGAATCCAGGCAATGGGAGTCTTATCACCCATTTCAGCCACGATATCACGCGCGTAACGTGACAGCGGAGCAAAAGGATTATCATTCACTTCAGAGCCTTCCACGATAGGAATAAATTCATCCAGTAAAGTGATCATCTGGCGGGCCATACGCGTTTTAGCTTGTCCGCGAAGCCCAAGGAACAGAATGTTATGACGGGAGAGGAGTGCTCTTTCTGTATCGGGAATAACGGTATCTTCATAGCCGATGATCCCAGGAAAAGCATTCTCTTTTTTCTGTAGTTTTTGTACCAGGTTATGCCTGATTTCTTCTTTTACTGATTTGGGTTTGTAGCCACTTTTCTTTAGTTCGCCTAACGTTCTTATGTTATTCATATTCTAATTAGCAGGATTTGCGCTCTTTGATGGAGCGGTTTGTTGATGATATTTTATGTTGCTACAAACATGAGGCTCCAGACAGAGCCGGATGGTGTTATATAGCATCCCGACGGTCACACTGTTTTTCTTTTCCCGTTCTCGAAATCGAAGAAGAGGAATTGACCCAGTTTATCAAGACCGGAAAAGAACGCTTTTCCGTTGTTTGTTTCTGTGAATTCCGTTACAAACTTCTGTAACCACGGATCTGTAGCTACCATAAAAGTAGTGATGGGTATTTTCAGCTTTTTGCATTGAGCCGCCAGGTTCAGTGTACGGTTCAGGATCTTGCGATCCAGGCCAAAGCTGTTCTTGTAATAATCTTTACCGATTTTCAGGCAGGTAGGTTTACCGTCTGTAATCATAAAGATCTGTTTGTTGGGATTGCGTCGCCGGCGAAGGATATCCATTGCCAGCTCCAGTCCCGCTACGGTATTGGTGTGGTAAGGTCCTACCTGCAGATAGGGAAGATCTTTGATTTCTATCTGCCAGGCGTCGTTACCAAATACGATGATGTCCAGCGTATCCTTGGGATAGCGGGTGGTAATCAGTTCACTCAGCGCCATAGCCACTTTTTTGGCAGGCGTGATCCTATCTTCACCATACAGGATCATAGAGTGGGAAATATCAATCATCAGGGCTGTGGACGTTTGTGTTTTAAAGTCCGTTTCCTGGATCTCCAGGTCATCCTGACTAATCGAAAAGCTTTCCACACCGTGATTGATCTGCGCATTCCGGATAGATGCCGTCATATCTATCTGTTCCAGTGCGTCGCCAAACTGGTACGGACGGGTATCAGCGTTCAATTCATCCCCCTGTCCGGATTTACGGATGTTGTGATTACCGACGTTGGTCTTTTTAAGTTTACCGAAGATTTCTTCCAGTGCTCTTTTGCGGATATCCTGTTCTGTTTTACCGGTAATCTGGACAGTACCGTTTTCTTCGTTTTCCTTGAGATATCCTTTTTCTTTAAGTTCCTGTATAAAATCCCCGATCCCGTAATCTTTATCTGTAAGTTGGTACTCTTTGTCGAGTTCGGTGAGCCACTGCAGGGCTTCGCTAACGTCGCCGCTGGTGTAGGTAAGCAATTGAGTAAACACGTCCAGTAGCTTCTCAAATGGCGATTTTCCTTGCTCCTCGGGTTCAAATTTGGAAAAATGTATGCCTCTCATAATAGTTCTAAATTAATGAATTTAGTTGGGATGCACTAGTGCCCGTGATCAATGGTGTTTTATACGGATAACCAGTAGATATAAAGTATTGATAGTTATTGTTATAGTGAGATTTTATGACCCTATTCCGGATGTTATATCATTATTATCTATATAATTTCCGGTTATCACATCTTATTTGCATTCTTCGTGGAAACCTGTTATTTTTCGCAATGGTCTTTTCAGATTATCAATAAAAAATTATAGCAGATGATTAAAAACATGAGTAAAGCATTGTTGTTAGCCGGCACAATGATGGTCTCCACGTTAGGTTTTGCACAGGGAAAAGCAGACAAGCTGGGCTGGAAACTGGGAGCACAGGCATATACTTTTAACAGGTTCACACTGGCTGAAGCACTGGATAAAATGGATAGCGTTGGCGTTCATTATGTAGAATGTTATAATGGCCAGAAATTAGGTGGTGGTCTGGAAGGTGTTTTTGAATGGAAAATGGATGCTGCAAAGCAGGCAAAGGTAAAGGCGCTTTTTAAGCAGAAGAACAAGCAACTGGTAGCTTATGGTGTATTATCACCTGCTGATGAAAAAGAGTGGATAGAGGTATTCACATTTGCGAAAGCAATGGGCATCCAGGTAATCACTGCAGAGCCTAAACGCGAACATTGGGATATCGTATCTAAATTATGCGATAAATACCAGATCAAGGTAGCTATCCACGATCATCCAAAACCAAGTCACTACTGGCATCCGGATAGCGTACTGGTAGCTATTAAAGGACGTAGTAAACTAATGGGCTCCTGCGCAGATATAGGTCATTGGGTTCGCTCAGGACTGGATCCTGTTGAATGTATTAAAATGCTGAAAGGCCATGTATTACATTCACACTTCAAAGATCTGAATGAAAAATCTCCTGAAGCACATGATGTGGTATGGGGAAATGGTGTATCGAATATGGCAGGTGTACTGGCTGAGTTAAAAGCACAGCAGTTCAAAGGCATGTTCTCCGTAGAATATGAGTACCATTGGGACAATAGCGTACCAGAGGTGAAAGAATGTGTGAAGTACTGGTGGGCACAGGTGAATAAATTGTAAGAACTTGATTTTCAATAAAAAAAACTCCTGCGAAAGCAGGAGTTTTTTTATGGCTTATAGTATAAATGCAATCTGATAATTCCTGCTAATACCAAAGCTCCACCGAAGCCTTACTGGTATCTCTGGTACTGACAATGATAAACCTGTCGCATATCATCCGTTCATTCTTACCAGGATTCTCAGATTTATAAAACTCCAGTACAACGGAAGCGTAATTTGATTTGTGAGAGAGTACAGGAATCAGTGTTCCTACTATTTCCCGGGAAAATTCCTTTAATTCAGCACTATCTTTTTTACAAACATTCAGCCCTTTGATGTTTTTCAATGTCAGCGATAAAGTGCCATTTGTTTTATTTCCACCGATAGCATCATTATCGTGTTTCATTTCTACCTCACATTCATATTCTTCTTTCAGTGAATCCGCAAAAGCTTTTTCCTGTTGGGATAGCTGAATTTCTGGAGATGAACAGCCGTATAAGAACAAGCAGGCAATTATAAAAGGTTTCATAGTATAAATATAAAAAAGTCCCGGCTAATTAAATAACCGGGACTTTTTGTATTACTGTAGTTTTTTATTTAGTAGTATCATCTACGGTACTAATCACAGGTGTCTGATCCTGGATAGCATTATGTGTTGAATCATTGAAATCAGCTTTCATACGTCCCAGCAAGGAAATGAACTGTTCAGCCGTTTGCCCGTCGCGTTGTAGATCGCTGGTGAGCTTAGATGAAGGCAGCTGACGGTAGTACATCAACTGCTGGTTACAATCCTTGATGATTTTTTGTGCAATCTCATCAGCCTTTTTCTTATCACCTGCCAGGTAGTATGCGTATACAGTCTGCATAGAGCTGTAGTTATACATTTGTCCCGGAGTGGTCATTGCATAAGGGAAGGTGTTTTCCAGCAGGTTCTTATCCGCTTTATTAAGAACGGCCAGTGCTGAATCTTTCTTGCCATCAATAGCCAGTGCGGTACCCAAACGGGTGTAAGCGTTTCTTACATATTGCAGCAGCTTACGGTTAGGTTCGTCAAAGTAGGTGCCATTTACGTTAGCACCACCGAATGTAAACTTACCCATAAGGTTCTGGTACATAAATGGAACGTTCACATTTTTCTCAGCCCCCATCGGATCGTTACTTTCTTCTTTTTTCAGCGGTACCAGGTGGTAAGTAAGACCATCCATACGCAGATAGTCGTTGATACCAAGGTCTGTAGGGCTGGTAAAGTAGATAGGACGTTTCCAGTTGTTTGCAGTAATGATATCATATACTGCCAGATCATTCTTTAACAGGTATTGCTTGTTGATCTGGAAAGGCAGTTGTGGTAAAATTCTTGCACTGTCGTGAATGTCCACCGCGCCACTCTTAATAACTTCAGCTATGTCAACAGGTATGAACAGTTTCTGCGCTGGCAAATAGTTCTGTGTATCACCATCCTGAGTAGTCAGCTTGGCACGAGGATCGTCTGTTCCCATGAAATCCATTACTTCTTTCAGGTTATAGAACTTATCCTGAGGGAAAGTTCCTGCATCATAGAAGCGGATGTAATTACGGGTTTCACCACGGTATTTATCGGGTGTCCAGCTCATAGGCACGCCAGGACTCTGGTTTACCATCTGACGTTGCTGATCAATGTACCAGTCTACTCCCAGTAAACTAAGGTTGATTACACGTATATCAGGACGGATATTTTCCACTTCCTGCGCATACCACAGCGGGTAAGTATCGTTATCACCTACAGTAAAGAGGATCGCATTCGGCGCACATGATTCCAGGTAATCTCTGGCAACATCGCGGGCAACTGTTTTGGTAGAACGGTCATGGTCATCCCATTCCTGGAAGCCCATCAGTACCGGTACGGCTAACAGACATACCAATGTTGCTATAGGAGCTGCTACAGACAGTTTCGTTTTCTTTTTGATGAATTCGAATACTGCCAGTACACCAAGGCCAATCCATATTGCATAAGCATAGAAGGAACCTACATAGGCGTAGTCACGTTCACGTGGCTGGTTACCTGCCTGGTTAAGATACAGGACGATGGCAAAACCAGTGAAGAAAAACAGCAGACCAGCTACCAGTGTATCTCTGCGATGATATTTGTAGTGGTATAACAAACCGATGATACCTAAAATGAAAGGCAGCAGGAAGAGTTTGTTATGCGCTTTGTTATTTTTTAAGCTATCAGGCATTGCTGACTGGTCGCCATAAATGATATTATCAATGAAATTGATACCAGTGATCCAGTTACCATCACGCACGTTACCATATCCCTGGGTATCATTCTGTTTTCCGGAAAAGTTCCACATGAAGTAGCGGAAATACATGAAGTTTACCTGGTACCCTACAAAGAATTTAATGTTATCTACAAAAGAAGGTTTTTCACCCTGTTGTAATCCGAGGAAGTTACGGTAGTAGTCGGCATGCCCCTGATCGTTACTACCATCCCAAACGCGGGGGAATAACATTTTATCCTCAGCAGCGTATACTGGTTCCTGTTTCTTACCTGCTACCTCATATTTATCTTTACCACGGGCATATACATTGCCACCTTCTTTGTATTCGGTAGGATGTGCAGTGAACACCTGACCATAAATAAGCGGGAAATCACCATATTGCTCACGACCCAGGTAACCAACAAGGGAAATCGGGTTGTCTACATTGTACATATCCACGGAAGGATTGGCTGTAGACCTCACCATGGTGGTAATGTATGTTGAGTAACCGAGTAACAGGAAGAGTACGCAGTAGATAGTAAGTTTGGTGAAATGGGCGGCACTGGTTGTATTTAGTTTTACACCGAAAAGGCGTAATACGTAAGGAACGAACAGTACAATAGCGGCCAGTATTAATTTCATGAATACGGCACCACCACCATCATTGAATGCCGGAATAATGATAACGGAAGCAACGAGAATCAAAGGAGCATAGATACTGAACTTCTGATTTTTCAATCCGTAGAGCAGCAGAGCTACCAGCACTATAAAGTAGAAGGCAAAACCAGTGAAGAAAGGCATGCCCAGGGAATTTTTGAAGAATACGTCCATATAACCGGAAGACCTGATAGTATCCTGGATAATGAACTTTTGTATCGCTCCTGTAACACCACAACCTACCAGGAAGGCCCAGAAGGTACCCATTGGAGTTACTTTGTAACGTCTGAAATAATAGACCATTACCATCGCTGGTATGGTAAGCAGGTTCAGTAAGTGCACCCCGATAGAAAGTCCCATCATAAATGCGATGAAAACGATCCAGCGGTCTGCATAAGGCTCATCAGCCTCATGTTCCCATTTAAGGATGGCCCAGAACACAATAGCAGTGAAGAAGGAGGACATAGCGTATACCTCACCTTCTACAGCGGAGAACCAGAATGAATCGGAGAAAGTGTAAGCCAATGCACCAACAACCCCGGAACCCATAATAGCGATCATTTTCTCGCCGGAGATGGGTTCACCGTTCTTTACCATCAGGCGACGGGCAAAGTGAGTGATGGTCCAGAAAAGGAATAGAATAGTAAAACCACTGGCCAGGGCAGACATAGCGTTAACGCCTAATGCAGCCTGTGATGGCTCAAGGAACATAGTAAACAACCTACCCAACAGCACGAACAAGGGCGCTCCCGGTGGGTGGGGTACCTGCACTTTGTAGGCACTGGAAATGAATTCGCCGCAGTCCCACAAGCTGCCGGTAGCCTCCATAGTCATCAGATAGACAGTGCAGGCGATGATACAAATAACCCAACCCACAATGTTGTTGGTCCTTTTAAAATTCATAGAGATGTTTTAGGTCCGACAAAAATAGAAAAAGTGGCAAATTATGATAATTAAGGATAACAGTTTTAACTTTTTCTTTAATAAGTTATTTTTCTTCTTTTTAAGAGATTTTGTAAATGCTTTGGAGGTCAGTCAGTTGTATTTACTTTCCGTCGATCATATAAGGGTGTATAAGGCCATTTTTTGGCAATCTGTAGAAGTTCTTAGCCAAAGATGACCCGGACTGTCTGGTAAAAGGAGAGTTGCTGATAGCCAGAACTGCTGGTCAACTGATCACGGTCAAAGCCCTGCAAACCAAAAAGGCCGGCCGCATTTCCTTTATTAATGGCTATTTCGAGATAACCGGCCGCGTTAAACAGTGCCAGTTTATGTCCTTCCGGCACATCAGCATAGGTATCCACGATCTGGGTGATTACCTCATCCCTGCGGAAGTAGATAGAGAATGGCCTGTTCTGACGTTGTTCGTCAAATTGTTTCCGGGTAATGTTTACTACTACGTTCTCAAAATTGTCTATGTGGATGATCTGACCGTCAATATAATCCTGGCCGGTCATAGGCTGCAGGTTGTTTTTAACGATATAGTCAGTGGCAGGCGCTCCCAGTTCAGCCAGGTCTTTCCCCTTTTGCAACTCCTGATAGGCCTGTGCAAAACGTTTAATGATGCTGAAGGTATCTTTGGGATATTGTTTGTCCAATGGCAGCTTTACCACCCTTAAAGGCATTCCGTCGGCGATCATGGTGGTCAATCCGTTATCAGCACAGGCAATATATTGCCCATTATGTTCTGCAAGCAACACATAGTCTGCTTTACGGTCAAAGAGATTGATTAGCACTATATGGAACGCTTTGGGAGGAAAGTATGCAAATGCTCCTTTGCAGATGTATGTTGCCTGTGGCAGGTTGAAAGGAGAGATCTGATGGGTGATGTCCATTACCTGCGCTCCGGGACAGTGTTGCCACAGCTGCCCTTTGATAGCGCCTACCAGGTAATCCTGTAATCCTATGTCAGATGTTAGTGTAATAATGGACATGCAAAGATAAATTCCTAATACCCAAAAAGAATGCCATTGGGGATTTGCTTTAAATATTATTGCAAAGAAAGATAAAATCTGCATGCTGCCGCGTGCTGGCAGGGAAATAATTGTTCAGATGTGAATAACTATAAAGTAGCTGATGGCTAATACGTTACGTATAAAACCCGAATGCAGAACACTTTATGAAGCATTCTGCGTCCGGTAATAAGAATTATTTCAGGGGGGATTCCGGTTCTTTTTTGAAGGGATTATAGACTAAACCATCTGTAATCCCAGGCCGCACAGCCAGCTTACCCTGGCCTGTTAGCACTAAAATACGTTCCCGTTTAACAATGGTTTTCAATATTTCCTGTGTTATAGTTTTCGTCCGGCAGTGTTTTTTCTGCTCGCTGAGAGCTGTATTGCGCATACTGGATGTAGTGAAACCCGGACATACACATATTACGTTAATGCCTGTATGTAAATTCTCAATCAGCAATGTTCCTGGGAAACCCTGGAGGCAGAATAACATCACAAAAATGGGAGGGGGATACAAGTATTTATAAAGTTGTTTGAAAAAAAGTTTCTAAAAACTTGGAGTAAATAAAATAATTACTATTTTTGCACCCGCTTTGATAGAGAAGCGAATGATTCCGTAGCTCAGTTGGTAGAGCAATACACTTTTAATGTATGGGTCCTGGGTCCGAGTCCCAGCGGGATCACACCAAACAAAAAAGTCGCGATTACTCGCGGCTTTTTTTCATTTATGTGTAGTTGTGTATGTTTGATCCCATAATTGCGATATCCAAATCATTTAATTTGTGAACGCTTTCGTATTTTCCTTACAATATTCCCAAACGGCTTTTTCATTTTTTTCAGAATAGTACTTCTCTGCTATGCTTGCCTGCTTTCTGTTCACAAAATACTTTCCGCTGCAATTGCTTACTTCGCTCGATGTGGCTAAATAAACAATTGTGTCCGCGCCTTGCTCCGGCGTTTTGAATAATGGCCTTGTCAGTTTTACAATAAAATTGAGCACAGCACCAAGATTACTTTCAACACCAAAGTTTGTTGCCACTGCTCCGGGATGAAGAGTGTTTACAGTTATGTTTTTGATCCCTTGCTGATTTAATACTTGGCTGAGGTGTTGGGTAATCCATATCAAAAACAGTTTGGAATTTCCGTAAGCCCTTAATGGGTTATATCCTTTTTTCAATGATAAGTCGTCAAAGTCTGGTTTTGCATTCAACTTGTGCGAATTGGATGAAACATTGATGATGCGGCCATCAGAACTGTTCTTCAGTATGTCCAATAACAGCTCTGTCAAAAGAAAGGGTGCCAATAGATTTATTGCTATTGTCTTTTCAACTCCATCCGTCGTTATTTCCCTATCTTTTCCCATAATTCCTCCGGCGTTGTTAATAAGAACATCCAGGCGTTTATACTTTTGTTTAAAGGTATTGGCCATGCTCCGCACGTCTTTTAATGAAAACAGATTGGCCACAATCATGTCTATTTTGTTATTACCCGTTGCGGCTTTTATTTCCTCGCAAACCTGCTCTGTTTTTTGCCGGTTGCGTCCGTGTATCACCACTGTAAACCCCCATTTTGCCAATGCAATGGCCGCCGCCTTGCCAATTCCACCTGTTGCTCCTGTAATTAATACAATTTTATCGTTCATATGTCATCCAATTTTCTACAAAGTTATTTGTTAATTGATGATACATTTGATACCAGTAACCTATAGGATACCAATATGAAGGATAAAGAACTGACAATTGACCAGAAAATAAAATACGTTCAGGATACGCTGTTTGTCATTAGCGGTAAGTGGAAATTGCCGATATTGATCGCGATGAACCAGGGTTGTTACCGCTTCCGGGACATACAGCGTAGCGTGCCACCTATCACCACCCGTGTATTGTCGAGGGAGTTAAAAGATCTGGAGCAAAACAAACTGGTGATAAGGACGATTTATGAAGCATCGCCGAAAACAGTGGAATACACAGTGTCTCCTTACTGTAAAAGCCTAAAGCCCCTGGTTGATGAAATGATCAAATGGGGCCAAAATCACCGTCGGAAAATTTCGGAAAAATAATACTCGTTCATTCCTATCCGGTAGTATAAATGCAGTGGCGAAAACAATGTATTCCCGGCTGCCGCTATTTCTTTTGTGGTTAATCCTGCGTGAAAAAAACGATACGTATACCAAACCTGTTAGTTTTCCGGCATATTATTTTTTTCTTTCAAATTCATAGGTAAGCAAGGATTTACCATTTGGTAGTATGTTTTCTTCCGAACCAATCAATTCAAACCCAAACTTTGATGCGTTGGTTTGTAAATTATCTTTGTCCACAATTTTAAAAATCTCCTTCACATATTTAATTGATTCAACTTCTGTTCGACTTACAGATTGGTTTCCATTGTTAGATTGTATTGTTATTATCAACTTAGAAGATTCACCAATGTTATTAGCAATGAATTCAAAACCTTTTTGAATGTCAATATACTCGAAAATCAAAGCAGCCCAAACAAAATCCGCTTTTAGGAAAGATTCTTTTGAAGTTGAAATATCTGCATTTACAAGCACCAACTGTTTGATTTTTTCTCCAAACCTTTTTTGGGCTTCTTCGAGATAGGATTTGTTTACGTCTATACCGTAAACTATTTTCGTCTTGTTTATATCAATATGCTCCAATCCATTCCCGCCACTTACACCTAAAAACAAAGGACTTTCAGGATTATGTTTTTGTAGGTATTTATTGGTCAGATGATTCAACAACTGTGCTTGAGCCACACCCTCATGTTGCATATGTCGCTCATAATCTTCTAATGGAATTCTGTTCCAGGCATTTGTTTTATCCATAATCATGAAGTGTTTTAACTGCTCAATGCTAATTTTATCTGGATATTGCAACGTGCATAAAACCAATTACATTACCAGTTATACAAAGGTAGTTATTGTATTTTAAAATGTAAACTGTATTTATAACAAAAAGACCTTGGTTAACTACCAGGGTCTTTTTGTTATAAAGCTTACAAACGGATCTGTCTAATTGTGCAATCTGAACTCATTGGGCGTATAACCAACACGCTTTTTAAACAGGCGGGTAAAATGCTGAGGATACTTGAACCCCAACTCATAGGCAATTTCATTCACTGTTTTATCGCTGCCAAAAATCTTATTTTTTGCAACGTCAATGATCTTGTTCTGAATGTATTCCTGAGCAGATTTCCCTGTTTCTTTCTTGATCAGATCACCAAAATATTTTGCTGAAAAATGTAGTTCCTCGGCACAATAAGCCACACTTGGCAGTCCAATAGAATATGGCTTCTCGGAAGTAAAGTAACCATTTAATAATTCTTCGAATTTCTCCAATACACCTTTATTTACTGTGTCTCTGGTAATGAATTGACGGTCGTAAAAGCGATCGCAGTAGTTCAAGAGTAACTCGATGCTGGATGCAATCACCTTCTTACTGTGCTTATCAACGGATTGTTGCAATTCCGTTTCAATCTTTTCGAAAAGATCAAGCACGAGTTGACGCTCTTTGCCAGAGAGGTGCAAGGCTTCATTTGTATGGTAGCTGAAAAAATTGTGTTCTGCTATACTCTTTGCGAGTGAAGTTCCCAGGAGCATATCGGGATGAAATACCAGACCATGTCCTAAGGGTTGGTAGTAGTCCACCTTATTTTCTACGTCAATTACCTGTCCGGGTGAAATAAAAACCAGTGTGCCTTCCTGGTAGTCATAATACTGACGGCCATATTTTAAATCGCCACACTTTACATCTTTTAAAAAAATACAGTAAAGCTCAAAGTTCATTTTAGCCCCTGTTCTTTCCTTTGCCTTCGAAAAATCGATCACGCTTACCAGGGGATGCATGGTCTCATGGTTATTGAATGCATTGTATTCATTAATAGACTTAAAGTTATATACCTTATCCATAACAATCGCGTTTGCTCATTCAAATTTAAGCATAATAGTAGCGCTTAGGTTAACTCGCCGATCATTCGGTAATAGTGGTAGTAAAAGCAGGAATCTGTCTACCAATGCGCTCATTTGCAGTTCTACTTTTGTGAAAATAACTCAAACATCGTTATTGGCCAACGGCAGACTCGGCTCTGGCATGAGAAAGGGAGAGATAAACCAGTTTGCTGGATAGCTGAAAGTACAAGGATTTTTAAAACGTTAAGAGAGATATGCAAACAGTTAAATTAAACAACGGAGTTGAAATGCCCATTTTGGGATTTGGTGTGTTCCAGGTAACTGATCTGGCAGATTGTGAAAGAAGTGTATTGGATGCAATTGGAACGGGCTATCGTTTGATAGACACTGCTGCCTCTTACATGAATGAGGAAGCGGTGGGTAAAGCGATTAAACGCAGTGGCATTGCAAGAGAAGAATTGTTTATTACCACTAAGCTCTGGATACAGTCAAATGGTTATGAAGGTACCAAAGCGGCTTTTGAAGCATCATTGAAAAAACTACAATTGAATTATCTTGATTTATACCTCATACATCAGCCCTTTGGTGACGTGTATGGTGAATGGCGGGCAATGGAAGATCTATATAGGGAAGGGAAAGTAAGGGCAATTGGAGTAAGCAATTTCCAGCCCGATAGGCTGATTGACCTGATCATTCACAATGATATTGTTCCGGCTGTAAACCAGATTGAGACACATCCCTTCCATCAGCAATTGGAGGCACAGCAGTTCTTGTCAGAGAATAAGGTGCAGATTGAATCATGGGGGCCATTTGCTGAAGGGAAGAACGACATTTTTTTAAACAAGATACTGCTCGCTATTGGCAGCAAATACAAAAAATCTATTGCCCAGGTGATCCTTCGCTGGCTTACGCAACGTGGTGTGGTGGCTATCCCCAAATCGGTACGCATGGAACGCATGGAAGAGAACTTTAACATTTTTGATTTTGAGCTGACCACTGAAGATATGGAAGCAATTAAAACGCTTGATACAAAAACGAGCAGTTTCTTTGATCACCGCGACCCGGCAATGGTGAAATGGCTGGGTGAAAGAAAGCTTGGGAATTAATCCTGTAAATAAGAACAATTAAGATCAGCAAATGAATTCAAAATGCTAAAAACCTAAAATACAATTATGAGAGTACCTATTATCGGACTGTTTTTATTGATCATGAGTGTTCAGCTGTTGAGCGCACAAACAAAGAAATCCGCTGTTGCCAGTCAGCATTCGGAACAAGAGATCATTGACCTGTCTAAAACAAAGTGGCAATGGATGGCTGACCGGCAAACAGATTCTCTTGATGCACTTTTTAATGAAAAGGCTGTCTTTGTTCATATGGGCGGGACCATGAATAAAGAACAGGAAATGGGTACCATCAAAAGTGGGGGCATCCAATACAAGCATGCGGAAATTCTGGAAACTTCAGTGCGGTTCATTGAGAATACGGCTATCCTGCTGAACAGAATTCGTTTAACAGCAATTGTTGGTGGTAATGAGGTAATCAACCCTTTCCAGGTTACGGAGGTGTATGTGTGGCAAGGTGACAAATGGTCCTTAGGATCGCTTTCTTTCACCCGGTTACTCAGTCAATAGCCTTGTTACCGGAAGGAATACTCTAAAACGCCAGATATGTATAGAACAGAGAAAACCAACCTAAGGATGAACATTCTCGGGCTGCTGATTGCTGCCTCGGGAATCATTAGCGGCTGTGCTACACAGAAGCAGATTGCAGGAGGGGGGGCGCTGATGATTCAGCAGCAAGGCAGCTTTGCGGCGGGAGGAACAGTGATCACCAAACCGGGTACTTTTGATCCGGTTAAACATGGCGCTTACCAACCGGTTAATCCACCTACAGAGGGACAGACTTTACATGGAGATCACGCCTATGTATTTTATCAGGTTCCAGTGAACCCGAGAAAACTGCCGCTGGTATTCTGGCATGGTCACGGACAGTTTACCAGGACCTGGGAAACGACGCCTGACGGACGGGAAGGATTCCAGACGATATTCCTGCGGCGCAGGTTTCCGGTTTACCTGATCGACCAGCCCCGGCGCGGGCATGGTGGCCGGAGTACAGAGCCTGTAAATCTGGTGCCTGCACCGGATGATCAGTTGTGGTTTGGCATCTTCCGGTTTGGGGTATGGCCCGACTTTTATCCCGGTGTGCAATTCTCTAAAGACCCGGAGGCCTTAAATCAGTTTTTCCGCCAGGGCGCGCCTAACACCGGGCCATACAATGTTGATGTGAATACAAATGCGGTATCGGCGCTGTTCGATAAGATCGGGCCTGGCATTTTGGTTACCCACTCCCAAAGCGGAGGTTTAGGCTGGCGTACCGCGTTAAAGAATGCTAACATTAAAGCCATAGTATCTTATGAGCCGGGGGGTGATTTTGTTTTCCCTGAAGGGGAAACACCAGATTCTATTGTGCTGGGAGGGCGTACCATTAAACCGCCAACTATTCCAATGTCAGAGTTTCAAAAACTCACAAAGATACCTATAGCGATATATTATGGTGACAATATACCCAGCAGCCCAAGTACCAATCCTGGTCAGGAGCAATGGCGTGCATTTCTGGAAGTGGCCAGGAAATGGAGGGATGTAGTGAACAGGCATGGTGGTGATGTTATCCTCGTTCATCTTCCGGAAATAGGCATACACGGCAACACTCATTTTCCATTTTCTGATTTGAATAATGTTCAAATCGCAGATCTGCTGTCGAAGTTTTTAAAAGATAAGGGGCTTGACTAAGTACTTGTTAAACTACGGCAAGCTATTGGTGATAATGGGAGATTGAACTGTTGAAGTAGAAACTGAAGTGATAAAATCGTTGAGAACTAAAATGATTTGTAGATGAAATTATTCAATAGAAAATTGATTACGATGTTACTGATTGCTACTGGTAATATTTGTGCTATGGCGTATGGGCAACAACAAGACAGCAGCGGCAAAGCGTTTACTGCAAAACAGGAGAGCATTGTATCCATTGCGGCATTTACTGCTAATGGCGAGCAGGCATATTTAAAAACGGCGTTAATTAGTGGACTGGATGCGGGATTGAGCGTCAATGAGATTAAAGAGGTACTGATTCAGTTATATGCCTATGCCGGATTTCCACGTAGCCTGAATGCTATCAACACGCTGGAAGGAGTTGTTAAAGAGCGTAAAGAGAAAGGTATAAATGATGCTGATGGAAAAGAATCATCGCCCGCTAGTTTTAAACCTTCAAAGTTTGAGTATGGTAAAGCTGTGCAGACTAAATTAACAGGCTCAACGGCAACGGGTTCAGCACAAAAATTCGTTCCGGTCATTGATACTTTTTTGAAGGAACATCTTTTTGCTGATGTGTTTAGCAGGGATATTCTGGATTATGAAAACCGTGAGATTGCGACCATTTCCGCGCTGGCAAGTATTAGTGGTGTTGAAGGCCAATTGAGATCACACCTGAACGTGGGCAGAAACGTCGGACTTAGCGAGCTACAGTTACGGGCTATTGCTTTTATTATCGCAACAAAAGTTGGCTGGCAACAGGGTAATATGGTATCGGGATATTTGGACGATATGTTTAAATCGCAAGATAATCGGGCGATAGCAACAGCAAATGGTGTTACTGTCAGGAAGGTTACTTTTCCGAATCGTAATATAGCTGTTGTGGGGAACTTGTTTTTTCCCGGGGATTTTGAGAAAGGCAAGAAATATCCTGCTATTCTGATCGGCCACCCTGCAGGTGGTGTAAAAGAACAGACGGCTGGTATATATGCGCAGAAACTTGCCGAACAGGGATTTATTACTTTGGCGTTTGATGCTTCCTACCAGGGGGAAAGTGGTGGTGAGCCGAGGTTCCTGGAAGATCCGGCGGTACGTGTGGAAGACTTTCGCGCAGCAACTGACTATTTGAGTACACACCCGTCAGTCGATGAGAATAGTATTGGTGTCCTGGGAATTTGTGCAGGCGGTGGGTTTGCTATCAAAGCGGCAGAGACAGAACATCGATTAAAAGCGGTGGCAACTATAAGTATGGTCGATCTGGGACAACTTCGCCGGGAAGGTCTTGCAGGTGTTTTAAAGTCGCAAATTCAACAGCGTTTGGATGAGGTGGGAAAACAGCGTACGAAAGAAGCCAATGGAGAACCGGTTAAGTACACTAATTATGTTTTCAATTCGCCCGGGGAAATTCCAGCGGGTGCAACAGGTATGTATAAGGAGGGTTATGAATACTACAGGACTCCGCGGGGACAGCACCCTAATTCTCAGAATAAATATGTGTTTACCAGCCTCGACAAGCTCATGAATTTCTCAGCTATTGATCACGTTGAATTAATTTCTCCACGTCCCTTGTTGCTGATCGTTGGTAAAGAAGCTGATTCACGCTATTTCAGTGATGATGCTTTTGCAAGAGCCGCTGAGCCTAAACAGCTGTTTGAGGTCGTTGGAGCTTCCCACATTGATATGTACGACAAACCTGGATACGTATCTCAAGCGGTTAACAAAATGACTGAGTTCTTTAGACAATATCTTAAATAGAAGTAATCATGAACCGGCTTATTGGAGCAATATTCTTACTGATGACCACTGCTCTCTATTCTTGCAATAATTTAGAAGGTGAACGTGGTGAGAATTCTAAGGTCATATTTCCGAAAGGAGATAGGCTTATTAGTAAATATTTCACCGGCACGGCCTATTTACAAATGCTGGTGGAGTCTGATACCATCTATGATACTCAGATTGGAAATGTCACCTTTCAGCCCGGGGCAAGAAGTAATTGGCATTCGCATCCAGGGGGACAAATATTACTGATAACAAGCGGTAAAGGCTATTATCAGGAAAAAGACAAGCCAAAGCGCATAATTCGCAAAGGTGATGTTATAACATGTTCGCCTAATACAGTTCACTGGCATGGCGCAAGTTCAGATAGTGGTGTTAGTCATATCGCTATTGGCCCAAACACAGAAAAGGGCTCAGTGGTATGGTTAGTACCTGTCACAGATGCCGAATATAATAATGGACCCCATTAAAACTGCCGGAATACTGACCTTTATCATGGCAATGGGTGATAATAGATTCCCTTTTTATCATTCGTTGCTGGAGATTGAATTTGTAAGGATTTAATGGTTTGGCTCTGGATCTAGTCTCCTGATTTTGTCAGAATCACAGATTTTTAGTAATTTAAGATTACTCAAAATATAGTATCATGGCCAGACAGGAAAGCCTGCTCAAATTCACCGGTAAATTGGGAAATGTGATCGGTTACCGGAATAAAAAAGAATATTTATTGCGCAGCGCTCCCGCTATCGTGAGGCAAACGTCTGCTACCAAAAGAGCTGCAAGGGATTTTGGAACCGCCAGTAAAGCCGGTAAGCTTATTCGCCATGCACTGAGTGAATACCTGCTGCATTGTTACGATAGTTCATTGACTAACCGCCTGAATAAAACATTAGGTGAGGTAGTTCGTGCCGATGACAGTCACAAAGCCGGTCTGCGTGTGCCGGTAGCCGCTAATATGCAATCTTTACGTGGGTTTCGGTTTAACAGTCATACCGGTATTGAGCACCTTTTAGCAGGCAACCCTATTATTAATAATAATAATGGAGATATCGGCATTTCATTCCCGGAAACCGTCATCAGCAATAACAAAGCAACCCATATCATAATAAAAGCGATAGCACTGTCAGTCAATTTCGCACAGCAAACAAGCCGTCAGCTGGCAAGCGAAACGGTAGTGATCAGATGCGGGGAAAAACAGATCCTACCTACGCTTACATTAAATCCCGATAGAAAAGATCTTACCCTCATTATGCTGGAAATACATTCTTGTTATGAGGTGAATGGTCAGCTGCATCTATGCCGGAACAGAAAAGGATCTGCACTGGATATTATTGCTGTACTACCACCAGTGGAACTGCGTACAGCAATAAAATACCGTAACAAAGCTCCCAAACTCAAGATCATTCCATCATACATCCAACCTGCCAGGTGTTCCGGTATTATGCTGCCTGTTGCCTTCAGCTCGCTGCCGGAAGGATAGCATAAGATAGATTTACCACAATAAAAAATAAGACACTTACACCGTGGAACCTGCCTTCCGCTGGCATTGCTATGTCTCATAACAACATTTGTCCGTATTTTAATCCGGGTTGCTGCCTGTAATCAGTATCTCCCCCCTCGAAAAAGTGACTTTAGGAAGCTTTTTATTATAAATAACACTTTCCCAACCCCAATCTGCTAAAAGTCCACCTTATCTCCACCCTTACAAGTACTATCATAGTACTCCGACTGATAAATCATTAAGATACAACCCTCATCTATGACTCCCGGATTAAAACTCAATGTATCTCCTCCGTTAATTTAAAATGAAAAGCCAATCGCAATCATTAATTAGGAAAACTGTAAAATTATAATATCTTTGTTGCTAAGATATTTATTAAATAAGATATTTGGTATATGACTAAAGCCGTAAACAGTCAGCAGCTTCAGAATTTCAGAACTACGAGCAAACAGTATTCTGATAGTTCAATACTGATGCATGAAGCAATTGCAAGAAAAGCCGGACTTTCAGGTACTGATCACAAGTATTTAGGCTTACTTATTGAGAAAGGAGAAATCACAGCCGGAGAATTATCTCAATTGACAGGGTTAACTACAGGAGCTGTCACCGGCCTGGTCGACAGACTTGAAAAGAAAAAATTAGTTAAAAGACAGTTTGACAAAGATGACAGACGAAAAGTAATCATTGTTCCAAATATTCAAAATACAATGAAACTTTTAGAACCCATTTTTGCAGAATTACAAGAAAAGACAACAAACCTTATTTCGTCATTTTCTGAAAAGGAAATTCAAATAATTGAAAAATATTTCTCTTCAGCAACTGAAATAATGAATGACGTAACCGATAAATTAAACAAAAAATAAACCCTGCCGAAATGGAAAACTTTGCTAACGAATATTTGTCAAGGGGTACAACCTGGCTTTTTATCACTACACTTTTATATTTCTTAATGAATGGTGCCCAGATTTTTGAAACAGCCATTATAGTACCAAAATGGACGGCATCCCCGCCAGAATCGTTCCATATGTTCCAGGGCAAATACAAACTTGACTTTAAAGTATTTTGGATAGTATTACATTCTATTCATGAAATAACATTCATACTTGCAATCATTTTTTGTTGGAAATTAGACCCCATCAGAAATTGGCTTTTAATATTGTTTGCCATACATTTTGCTGTTAGAGTTTGGACCCTTGCTTACTTTGCACCAAACATTATTGAGTTTCAAAATATTGCGAATACAACAAATAGTGGAACGGATTTGCTAAATAGGGTAACACTCTGGCGAACATTGAACTATATAAGAGTTGGGATTTTCATTGCAGTTTCCATTGGGCTAATTCCCTTATGCTTAAAGATTATAAACTTGAAATTTAAGTAGATGCCGAACCGAAATAAAATGTATCCTGCTATAACAAGATAATATTTGCGCAGGATATATTGGAGCAGCCCTGGGCTAATCGTTTGAGAAGGAAGATGCTGAATACAAGCGATGCACACGGTTTATATCGTCAATTTCAGTTTAAGGATCTTACTAACCCTTCCAATGTCCTGGAAATACATAATCCCAATATTCATTTACAGTATAAAGAAGAATCTTTTCAGGATTCAGAAACAGCTTAAAAGTGATATTCAACTAGAGGTCATGGAGGGCGTCAAAAGTAATTGACGTCCTCTTTTTTAATTAAAATCCTTTACTTATAAATTGACCGACCGTGCTGATCTGGATTTAGTTTGACCAAATGTAAAGTGAAGTCAAGAAAAGTGAAGTTGAAACAAAATTGGTTAACAAAAATGTGTTTGTATGGAAAAGGGGTATCAAAGTTTTATGATTTCAGGTTAGCATCACAGTTATTGCACAGTTCTAAGAAACAGATATTAGCCAATAAATAGTTCTCATAATTTTCTCCAACACCTATACTTTTATCTCTTTTTGAGGAATGGGCACCAAACACTGCAGCATAAATTTGCAACCGGAGAATGTATTCCTGGTATCCTTCAAATTATGGCAATTTCAAACATTATGTTATATACTTGCCACAATCACCATTTATTAATTCTATTTATGTTACCTTACATTTAGTTTAAACAGGTTTTTTCAGTATTCAGTCCTTCCCCAATTCCATGACTCAATGGTGAATTCCATGAAAGGGAATTTACCCAATTAGTAGGATGTTTTTCCCAGAATAGAACAGATTTTTTCGAAAGCGGTCAAGATGATTGGCTAAAATATTCCCCATAAGGTGCTTTAACCAAATTCCTCCTCCAAAATGAAAACAAAACTATTTGACAAAAGGATTGCGAGTACACCTGATGATGCTCTTGATTTCATAGGCAATATGCTTGAGTCCTCTACCGAATATTCTATTATTGCCAAGAGTCTTGACGGAACAATACTTTTGTGGAACGAAGGAGCCCGGTTGATTTATGGCTATGAACCAGAAGAAGTTGTAGGAATAATGAATTCCTCGGTTCTTCATACTCCCGAAGATGTAAATACAAAACTTCCCGAGCAAATACTTAGCCTGGCGATAGAAACTGGTAAATGGGAGGGTAATTTAAACCGGATACGAAAAGACGGAACAAGGTTTATCGCACGGGTGGTAATTACACCAAGGAAAGATTCATCAGGTAAAGAAATCGGGTATCTTCTCATCTCAAAAGATATTTCTCACGAAATTCGCTTAACGGAAGAGTTAAAAGCCACGCAACTCTATACCCGTTCACTCATTGAATCAAATATTGACGCGCTGATGACAACGGATCCGCTTGGAATTATCAGTGATGTGAACAAACAAATGGAAGTCCTTACTAATTATACCAGGGAAGAATTAATTGGAAAGCCTTTTAAAAATTACTTCACCGAACCCAAACGTGCGGAAGAGGGTATTAAATTGGTGCTTAAAGAAGGGAAAGTTACGAACTATGAACTTGCCGTTATAAGCAAAGACAACAAGATTACTTTAGTTTCCTATAATGCCTCCACTTTTCATGATTCACAGGGAAAGCTCCATGGAGTGTTTGCTGCTGCAAGAGATATTACAGAGCAAAAAAAACTGGAACAACAGTTACGCGAATCTCAGGCTTATAATCGTGGGCTAATAGAGTCATCTATAGATGCGCTTATAACGGTAGACATGAAAGGACTGATTAATGATGTAAATGCCCGTATGTGCCAAATGTCTGGATACACTAGGGAAGACCTTATAGGCACACCTTTCAACGATTATTTTGTTGATTCTGATAAAGCACAGGAGGGAGTAAGGCAGACCCTTGAAAAGAGCGAAGTGACTGACTATGTATTAACACTTCAAACAAAAAAGAATGAAAAAATCCGTGTATCATTCAATGCTACAGTGTTCCGCGACAATTTCGGAGAGGTGCGCGGCATATTTGCATCGGCACGGGATATAACCCATCAGGAAAAATTACAATCACAGTTAGCTGAAGAACGTACTTACAATCGCGGCCTTATTGAGGCGTCATTGGATGGATTGATAACAGTTGACCCAATGTTGAATATAACTGACGTGAATGAAACAATGTGCAAAATGGCCGGATTTACCCGTGCCCAACTGATAGGCACGCCATTTCCAAAATATTTTACCGACTCAAAGCGAGCCGGGGTAGGTGTCAGGCTAACATTCGACAAGGGAGCTGTCACCAACTACGAATTAACACTGAGAAGTAAAGACGGAGTTGAAAAACTGGTATCGTTTAACGCAGCAATATTTAGTGATGAATTTGGAACAGTAAAGGGCATTTTTGCATCTGCCCGTGATATTACAGAGCAGGCCAAACTTCAAATACAGCTAAATGATGAACGTACTTACAATCGGGGTCTTATAGAAGCATCAGTAGACGGTCTGGTAACAGTGGCTGAAAATATGCTGATCACCGATGTAAACGATACAATGTGCAGGATGGCGGGGAGAAATCGAAATCAGCTTATCGGTTCATTCTTTCCAACATATTTTAAAGAACAGGAACAGGCGGAAGAAGGCGTAAATCTTACATTTAAAGAAGGTGCAGTAACTAATTATGTGTTGACCCTGATTTCCGGAGAAGGAAAACAGATTCCTGTATCCTTTAATGCTGCCGTATTTCGCAACAATAACGGAATAGTGCGGGGTATATTTGCTTCAGCACGGGACATCACTTCGCAAAAGCAATTGGAAGAAAAACTTCAGGCTTCACAGTTTTACACCCGCTCTCTTATCGAATCAAATAAAGATGCATTGATGACTACCGATTCTCTCGGCATCATCACTGATGTCAATAATCAAATGGAAGCGCTGACAGGATTCTCCAGAGAAGAACTCATCGGGAGCCCTTTCAAAGGATACTTCACAGACCCGCAACTTGCTGAAGAAGGCGTTAAACAAGTTTTACGGGATGGAGCTGTTGCCAACTATGAATTAACTTCAAAAGATAGAAATGGAAAAGATACAGTGGTATCCTACAATGCTGTAACATTTAACGATCGCGACGGAAAATTACAAGGTGTATTTGCTGCTGCAAGGGATATAACAGAGCAAAAGAAATTGGAACAGCAACTACGGGAATCCCAGGACTACAACCGGGGCTTGATTGAAGCATCGGTAGATGGATTGATCACGGTTGATTCTATGGGAGTCATATCTGATATGAACGACAAAATGTGCCAAATGACGGGGTATACCCGTGCAGAATTAATGGGAACTCCTTTCGCCGACTATTTTACAGAAACGGAACGTGCAAAAGAAGGTGTTAAGGAAACTTTTGATAAAGGGGTGGTAACAGAATATGCGCTTACCCTGATATCGCGTACACGACGACTCTTGCAGGTATCTTTCAATGCATCCATATTCCTCGATTCTTCCTCTAAGGTCCAGGGGATATTTGCTTCTGCACGTGATATTACAGATCGGGTACGCCTCGAAGAACAATTGCGTGAATCGCAATCTTACAACAGGGGTTTAATTGAAGCTTCCGTTGACGGGCTGATTACAGTAGATCCCGAAGGATTCATTTCAGATGTTAACGAACAGATGTGCCGGATAACTGCATATAAACGTGAAGAACTAATCGGTTCGCAGTTTAAACAATATTTTACACAACAGGAACTGGCCGACATCGGTGTAAAGAAAACTTTTGCAGAAGGATTTGTAACCAACTATGAACTGGTACTCAAAACAAAATCAGGACATAAAACCACAGTATCTTTTAATGCTTCCGTATTTAGAAATTCAGAAGGAATCATACAAGGCATATTTGCTTCCGCACGCGATATATCTGAACAATCAAAGCTTCAGATACAACTAGCCGAGCAGCAGGCCTATAATCGTTCGCTTATTGAGGCTTCTGCAGACGCATTGTTTGCAATCGCTTCCGACGGAATAATTACGGATGTGAATGAAGAAGCAATACGGTTGACAGGCTATTCAAAAAAACAACTCCTGAATTCAATGTTCTCAGACTATTTCACAGAACCGTTAACCGCCAAAATAGGTGTTAAGAAGACTCTGGAAGATATGCGGGTAATAGGTTATGAACTTATTCTAATTACCAGGCTGGGGAGAAGGATTTTCGTGAGTTTCAACGCAGGCGTGTTCAATGATGCGCAGGATCACCCCCTCGGGATCCTTGCTGCGGCACGGGATAGTACAGAACAAAAGAAACTCGAATTACAGCTACGGGAACAACAATTCTACACCCGCTCCCTTATTGAATCTAATATTGATGCTCTCATGACCACAGACTCGCTTGGAATCCTGAGTGACGTAAATGAACAAATGGAACAACTGACAGGATGTAACCGGGATGAATTGATAGGCACCCCATTCAAATCGTACTTCACAGATCCAGTACGTGCCGAGAATGGTATCCGGCTCGTCCTGAAAGAAAGTAAGGTTACCGACTATGAACTTACAGCCCGGAATAAAGGTGGTATGGAAACGGTGGTATCATACAATGCAACAACATTTTATGATCGTGACGGCAAACTGCAGGGTGTATTTGCTGCAGCAAGGGATGTTACAGAACGAAAACGCTTTGAGCAGACTTTACAGGAAGCCAATCGGCTAAAGAGCGAATTTCTGGCAAACATGTCACACGAACTTCGGTCACCCCTTAACGGAGTGATTGGCTTTTCCGAATTTCTGATTGATAAAAAAGTGGGCCCCCTTAATGAAAAGCAGGAAGAATATCTGCATGATATTCTCAATAGTGGTATGCATTTGCTACGCCTCATCAATGATGTCCTTGACCTGGCGAAAGTAGAAGCTGGCAAGATGGAACTGATGACCGAAACATTTGAGGTAAGGGGCGCCATCGAAGAAGTTTGTTCAGTAGTAAACAGCGTTGCTACTAAAAAAGGTATAAAAATTACAAATGATATAGCAAAAGATGTAAAGGAAATAAGCATTGATAAACATAAGTTCAAACAGATACTCTATAATTTGCTATCAAATGCCGTCAAGTTTACAAATGAAGATGGGGAAGTTAATATCCTTACCAAATCCAAAGATAAAAATTATCTATCCATACAGGTGAAGGACAATGGTGTAGGCATAAGTGAGGAAGGATTGAAAAGACTTTTCATCCCTTTTGTACAACTCGATTCGAGCATCTCAAAACAGCATGAAGGAACAGGGCTTGGACTTGCATTAACAAAAAAAATTGTTGAACTGCACAACGGCCATATTACTGCTGAAAGCGAGTTAAACTGCGGAAGCACATTCACCGTTACACTACCGAAAAATGTCTATACAAATTAATTTATCCTTATCCGAAACAACTCTTTATTAGAAAAAATGGAAGGCGTTTTTAGCTAAATCTCATGAATTAAATTTCTTTTAT
Organism: Chitinophaga sp. CF118; assembly: GCF_900112615.1. Classification (GTDB taxonomy): domain Bacteria; phylum Bacteroidota; class Bacteroidia; order Chitinophagales; family Chitinophagaceae; genus Chitinophaga. Next base: position 467,658 of record NZ_FOMK01000003.1, read on the forward strand.
GTTGAGTTTGCGTGTTTTTCCTGTGATCAAAAATACGGGTTATTTTTTTTAACAAAGAAAACAAATATTCAAAACACCTCGAAGAAAATGAATCAGCTGATTTTAATAGTGGACGATAATCCTACCAATCTTAAACTCGCGGGAGACCTGCTGGAAATAGAGGGGTTGAATGTTCAACGCGTGGAAGATGCAGAAAAGGCTCTTTATCTGGTGTACAAGTTTCACCCTGATTTAATCCTTATGGATGTGGCACTTCCTGGAATGGACGGACTTACATTAACCAGAATACTCAAAGCTGATCCAGCCACGATGAATATAATTATTGTAGCACTTACGGCTTTTGCCATGAACGGAGACAAAGAAAAAGCTACATCCGCAGGTTGTGATGGCTATATAACAAAACCAATTAACAGTAGAAAATTTTCAGGAGAAGTAATAGAGTTTTTAAAAAATACAATAAGAAATGAAAACTTTGATTGTTGAAGATAATGTAGTATCCAGCAAGCTTTTAAGGGCTGTTCTTGATGCGGAAGGCTATGAAACAATCATAGCAATGGATGGTTATGAGGCATTGAAGATATTGAAAGAAAATACAGTGGACTGTATCGTCTCTGATATAAAAATGCCGAATATAGATGGCTTTTGTTTTTTGTATAAATTGAAAACAGATCCCATCCATCGGGAGATTCCTTTTATTATATATACTGCATCAAGTGCCTCCCCAGAAGATAAAAAACTCGCTATTGGCCTCGGAGCAGATAGATATATTTATAAGCCTGGTGGCATAAAAGAAATTATATTGGCTGTAAATGAATTTTCCGGTAACAGATCGATCACCAGTAAAACTTTAACAGATAAAGAGTTTGCCTGGGTAATGAATAAATATAGTCAGCATCTGACTGAAAAATTCGAGATGAAAATAGAGAGATTTATACAAGCAAAAAAAGAGTTACAAACAGTCGAAAAACTATTAAAAGAAGGACAAAGTATTGCGCATTTTGGCAATTGGGATATCGATTTAATTACCGGAAAAGACGTATGGTCTGAGGAAATTTACCGGATACTGGGGTTGGAATCAAACGAAGAGAAACCTTCCAGAGAATTATTCTTTCTTTTTGTTCATGAAGAGGATTTGAAACAGGTTCAGGATAAGGTGAAATATAGTGAGGCAAATAATAGTGATAAAGGTTTGTTTTTTCGCATTGTGCTTAGAAGCGGAGAGGTAAGACATGTATATTTAGAAGGTAATTTTGAATTGAATGAAAACCGCAACGCTATTGTTTTTAATGGCGTATTACAGGATGTTACAGAACTAAAATTATTGAAACAGAAATTAAGGGATCAAATTAAAGTACTTACTGAAATTTCTTTTCTACAATCGCATGAGGTTAGAGCACCTTTTAGCGCAATACTCGGCTTGGCAAACTTGTTCAACTTTTGCAATCTGGACGATCCGGTGAACAGTTTGGTAATAAAAAGCATACAAAAGTCCGCAGGTGCCTTTGATAATATCATTAAAAAAATAGTAGAAAAGACGAATGAGATTGAGCAACTAGTTTGAGAAGTAAATTGAACCATGTCCGAATAAATTCAACATTTAATCGCAACTATGTGAAAAGTAAAATTAAGTAAAATGAAAATTTTAGTAGCAGAAGATAATCCAACACTCCTTAAGTTAATTTCCATAAAATTAACTGACGAAGGACATGATGTATTAAGTTGTGCTAATGGCAAAGAAGCTCTGGAAAAGATGCTATCCTGGCTGCCGGAATTGATTATTACAGATTTAATGCTCCCTTACAACTCGGGCATGGAGATAATACATTTTGCAAAATCTAATCTTAAAGGCATTTTTATAATGGTTCTTTCCGGCATAGGCCAGGAAAAAACTATTGAGGAAGCGTTTAAATTAGGGGCAGATGATTATATGCGAAAACCCTTTAATCTCTCTGAACTTTCTATAAGGGCAAAAAAAATTAGTAATACGCAAATATGAAAGTATTATTAAAGCTAGTCAATGTAGCAGAACTCCGGTTGCCCTCACTGCAACCGGGTGGGAAAAGCGTTTGATGTGTAGTAATTATATGGCCTAACCGTTCAACTAACGAATATGGTCATACACGTAAGGAAACTTTCCAATAAAAAAACATGTATTTACCTGACCTTCTTTATGACTTTACTTTTCTCCTGGGCCTCATTATTCTTTTGGTGGTGGCAATGACATATGTACACCTTTTCTCTCAAGAAAAAAGATTTCGTATTAGCCAGCATATACAAAACTATGCGGATTTATGGCTAAGCCAGGCATTGGCGGATAACATATCAGCTATTCCCGTCCTTAAATTACCTCCGGAACTATCTCGATATATGAAAAAAAAGATCAACCGGCAGATTGTAATTGACCAGCTAGTGACCGCCAAAAAAAACCTGATGGGCGATGCCGCAAAAAATATCATCAGTTTATATAAGCAGCTCCACCTGGTGAATGATTCCTTCAGTAAACTGAATAGTCGAAAATGGTATAAAATAGCGCTTGGTATTCAGGAACTGTATATAATGGAGCAGCGGGAAGCATTACAGCTGATAGAAAAATATGCCGGTCACAAAAATGAGTTGGTGAGAACCGAAGTGCAAATAGCACTGGTGAACCTCCTGGGATTCAATGGCCTGCATTTCCTCGACGGACTTTCAAGTCCGATCAGTAGCTGGCAGCAAGCCAGGCTATTAGAAGAGTTGCGTCCTATGGACATGTGTGATATGCCACGGTTAAACTTATGGTTACATTCCCACAATAAAGATGTAATAATGTTCGCTTTAAAGTTAGTAGAAGTGTACTATGAGGCAGAAGCATATGAGGCAGTATTAACATGCCTGCGGCATCCTGATGAAGGAGTAAGAAGACAGGCGGTAAACTCGATAGCCAGAATGGCGAAAGTATCAATAATTGCTGTTTTAATCGCCCAATACAAATGTGAATCCCCACGTAATAAGAAGAATATACTTTTTCACCTGGAGGGTATAGCCACTGATAGCGAACTTACCTTCCTGTTAACGGAACTAAAAGAAGAAAAGAATACTGCAAGGCTCGATGTGGCCAGGGTTATTGCAATGGCATACCCTAATGGACTGCAATTGCTTGCGGAAAAAGCAAACGAAACGCCGTTACTATACGGGAATATCTACCTTCATATAAAAAGAGAACTAACACTATGAACTGGATAATGATAATGTTGTATATTTTCAATTCAGGTATTTTTCTGTATTCTGTGATACTGGTATTCCTCTATGTATTTATTGCCCTATATGCCAGAGGTAGCACCAGGAACTATACGCGTAATAATAGTTTTACTGATTACCGCCTGTTGGCCATTTCCCAGTATGCGCCCAGCATCAGTATATTGGCTCCAGCCTATAATGAAGATGCTTCAATTGTTGAAAATGTACGCTCTCTCCTTTCACTCTACTATAATAATCTGGAAGTGATCGTCATTAACGATGGCAGCAGAGACGAGAGTCTGCAAAAGCTGATTACTTCGTATGAGTTGATAAAAACAGACTATTTCATATATAATAAGCTACCTAGCAAAACAGTAAAAGGGGTGTATAGAAGCCTTAACAGCGCCTATCGCAAACTAATTGTTGTGGATAAGTTCAATGGAGGGAAAGCTGATGCACTTAATTGCGGCATCAATATTTCTAAGAACGATTATATTATCTGTATAGATGTGGACTGCATTATGGAGGAGGATGCTGTTTTAAAAATGGTCAAACCTTTCATGGAAGACACTGGCCCAAGAGTAATCGCCTCCGGTGGTGTGATACGGTTGGCTAACTCCTGCACAATTAGAGATGGCAGATTGGAAAAAGTATATTTACCGAAAAACTATTGGGCCCGGATGCAGGCATTGGAATATATACGTGCCTTTTTACTGGGGCGTATGGCCTGGACCAGATTAAACGGCTTACTGATTATATCCGGTGCTTTTGGCGCTTTTGATAAAGAGATAGTAATAAAATCCGGAGGCTATTATTGTAACACTGTGGGAGAAGATATGGAACTGGTTGTGCGGATGCGCCGATACATGCAGGAATCCGGCATCCCCTATGTGGTACAATATATACCAGATCCGCTTTGCTGGACCGAAGCACCGGCCTCCGCCAAAGTATTAAAACGGCAAAGAAACCGGTGGACACGTGGTACAATTGAAACACTTATCAGGCATAGAAAAATGTTCTTTAACCCCCACTATCGTTTGCTGGGGATGGTCAGCTATCCCTATTGGTTTTTCTTTGAAATGTTGGCCCCCCTCGTGGAAACAATGGGCTTTACAGTCTTCCTCATAATGACTGTAACAGGTGTGATCAACTGGCACCTGTTTTTAGGGTTGCTGCTTTTTATTATCACTTTCGGCTACATGAACTCTGCATTTGCGATTTATATGGAAGTTACCAGCTACAACCAGTATAATCGACCTAAAGATATAACAAAGCTTCTGTTCACAGCGCTTACAGAACCATTTGTTTTTCATCCGTTCATCATTTGGTCAGCCTTGCTTGGATATATAGACATTATTAGAAGAAAGAAAACATGGGGAGAGATGCTCCATAAAGGATTTTAAAATCAACAGATTTCCACCCTAACACTGTTTTATATCATATCTTTTTTTGTTTAAAGCCCTTTACTTCAGCGGATTTCTTCTTCCAACCAGGGTAAACCAATTGAAAGCCTCATACAGTTTTCAAATTGATTTTGTTTCCTGGTAGAACAGGCATTAACGAGTATTGTCATCAAACTTCGTCTAGAATACGAAAACAATACCTGCTATTCACAATTACCCAGGTTACTTCATACTTTTTGTACTCCGTCCCTCCGAGCATATAAATATAAAGCCGCCGTTTGTCTTTCGAATAGAATGCTTTGAAATATGGGGAAAAGATTAGCTCTCGCTTACCTCTACTTGTAAAGTTGCAGGAATTGGACTGTGATAATCCATCGAATGCATCTTTAGGGAATCTGACCCAAAAGTGAGAATGTGTAACAAGAAAAATAGAGTCTAATGTCTTATCAGGAATTGCACCTTTAAAGTATAAATGAATATACGTACTCCAGATGCTTAAATGGACCATATCATCCTTACAAATACTAACAGGTACTTCAGTTAATTGTGCCTTATATTGCGGGGCTGTCTGGCTTAAGGAGTTGCCTTTCATAGTGAAGGAGGCGACTTCATACTTTATTAAGCTATCGGACAGTTCTGCCAAACGCTGAGTGCCGCCTTTTGCATTGGGTAAAACCTCCTGTCCCAGGCAAATTTGGCCAATTAGAAGTATTGTCAGTATATGTCCTAATCGTTTCATGCTTATGGTTCTTCTTTAAATATAATAATTATGATATTATTATTTGAGAAGGGCATATAGAACAGTCCTGTATTACAACCTTATTTCTCGTTTTAAATCCTTTACCATCCTATATGATTTGCATTTGTTCCATTAAATAAACGGCGCTCATCTTCTGGCAAATACCTTCTTTTAATTTATAATCAAAATGAAGCTGTTTGTTATCTATTTCTACTTCAAAACATTGATTGCGCAGATAACCTGAGTATTCCAGCACCATCTCACTGATTGTGAGGTCATGGGTAGCAATGATGCCATATACTTTATATCTGGCCAGCTTTCGTATCAGGCTACTGGTACCACGGTGTTTGTCATTTGAGTTAGTTCCGCGCAAGATCTCATCCAGGATCACAAATGTGAGCTTTTGTGTTTCCACCTGATCAATAATTCTCCTCAGCCTTCTTAATTCAGCAAAGAACAGTGATTCGCTGTTTTGTAAAGAATCGTTGATCTTCATGCTTACAAAAATGTCGAAAGGGTATAAGGTACAGGAAGTGGCGCAAATAGGGGCTCCCATTCTGGCAAGTAACAGGTTTACACCGATAGTGCGAAGAAAAGTGCTCTTGCCGGACATATTGGATCCTGTAAGAATGGTAAACTGACCACTTTGAAAGCTAACATTATTATATACACGTTTATCTTCCCTTATAAGCGGATGTCCGGCGTCTTTCATTTCCAGTATAGCAGTGTCGCTTATTGCAGGAAATGTGAAACTGTTGTTATTATAATAAAAATTAGCCAATGAGTTCAGGCTATCCCAGGTGGAAATTACTTCCATCCATAACGGAACATTTCTGGCATAGCGGGACCTCCATTTTTCCAGGGAAAGCATTGTATGTAATGCATCCAGCAGTAAACCGTTCATGAGTAAACTGCCAATTATGTTTTGCTGTGAATCAAATTTATTTAGTACGCGGGCCAGCTGACTGATTGCTTTCCCTGCAGATATCTTATCCGTAAAGATGCTTTGTCTGAGTGATTGCAGTCGTGCTGCTTTAAAGTTTTCCGTTTCAATGGTCTTTAGCAGATGACTGTAAGTGTTGAGTATTTTGCTTACTCCTTCCAGTCCCAGGTATTCCTTCCGGAAACGTTTGATGTTAAGACCTACCAGTAAGAGGTTCAGCAGGAATAAGGAAATGAAAATAAAATAATATTGCTTTTGTGTCATGAATATCATTCCTGCCAGCGACAAAATAGTTAGCGAAGGGAGCAGGTAAAACAATATGATGTTTATCTTCTTTTTCAGATAGAATTGTGGGGCATTGAGCCAGTTGTTAAAACTTACACGGTCTTTCTCTGTGGAAACATGCAATCTGCCATAAGCTGTATAATCTTGTCGCCAGGATACATGATCTGCTAGTTCTGCTATTGCAGCCTGCTCTTCATGGATGCCTGCCGTTTGCTGATGCATGAAGCGCATGGCCAATGCTTGCTTACCGATTAGCGTACCGGTACGGTTAATGTGCTGAAATAGAGAACTGCTACCGAAAATATCCAGATCAAAAGTATAAGGATGTTCAGGATCAATAAACTCTTCACCTGCTTCAAAATTCAATGTGCCATTTTTTACGTAGGCGATTTCATCTTTATTGATCTTTATCAGAACTTGCAGATGCCGGAGGCGCTCCTCATTCTTGCCATATAATCTGACCAGGAACAAAAATAATATCAGAAATATACCTGCAATTGCAAGAAACAGATATTGGTCATTCTTGAAATAATAATAAAAACCAGTACTACTTATTACTATGGACAACAAACGGCTAATACTGATAAGGCGTTGTTTTTTTTGAACTACCAGCAGTCTTTCCTGATACCTGATATGGAGATCGTCGTATGATTGTATCATATTTATGGTTAAAGTACAATGATTATTAAAGGATAATAAATTTACAGGTTAAATACGTACTGGTAAAATTTCTTTGAGCATGTCTCTTATCCGCCAAATAAGAATCGTATGAACCGGACGCGCAGAATGATAAATTGATAGATCAATAGTGAGAAGGTATAAGATACAATCGTCAATATCAGAAATTTGACAAAAGAGGGCATATTCCATTGTACAACAAAATAAGCTGCACAAAGTAATATAGTCTGATGCAGGATATATACAGACAGAAATGCTTTTGATGTATACTGCAGTATAGTGTTGTTATTGTTCAGATAGTAATGGGCATAACCTACAATTGCAAGTATCCAGCACCAGGCATTAAAACCTCGCCAGGTATCCAGCCATCGTAAAATATATGCTGGTTGCTGGTAAGGAGAAAAGGTACCGGCTATATAAGGTATGTAATATAATAAAGCACCGGTTAACCCAAGTAACAATGCTAGTTTGCGACAGTGCAGCATAGCGTCCTGCAGGTAAGCGGAACGCATAATAATATATCCGTACAAAAACAAAACACTCAGATGCAGAACATTCGCCCAGTCACTTACCAGATTCTGATTGCCGAATGGAAAATAAGCACGGAGAAAATACTCTATGAGCATAAGGGGCAAGGCCCATAAGATCAAAAGATATGGCGCTTTTTGCATGTACCTGAATCCTTCCTGCAGTATGTGCGGCCGGTTTTTGATATAAACACATATTGGAAGGAGTAATAGCGATAAAACAAAAAGATATGCTATGTACCAGAGTTGTGCCCAGTTAAGATTACCTACGGGATACACACCGTCAAATAAATGACTGTAAAAATCAAGATAACCAGGTGTTATCTGTTGCTTTTGGAGACGTTCTACATATACCTGCGGTGGAATAATGACCAGCATACCAAATAATAATGGAATAAACAGACGCGTTATGCGTGACAAGATAAATTGCCCGGTAGTACGGTTACGCAATGAAAATAATACTGCCGCTCCTGAAATAAATGCCAGTATCGAAAAATACCACATCCCTATCATTTCATTAAAAATGTTATAACCTGTATGGGTAGATAAGTTTTTGATACCAAAATGTGCAGGGCCAAAAATCATTGCAGCATGATAAGGTACCAGCAGAGAGATACAGAGTACCTTTATCCAGTCAAGATAGTAGTAACGTTGGTTAGCAGATGTTTGCATAAATAATGTGTTTTTAAATAGGGTATAATTGATCATGCATTAACCGTTCATCATTTAGATAAAGCAGTAATGTCAAAAATGAATTGAAAATTTTCTGGAGAAGTTTCTATAAAATAGCTGTGATTCAAAGTTTTTAGGGTTATATGGGTTAATGGTTATTAATAATTGTGTCCGAAGATAAAAAAAACTCGAATTAAAAAAAATGATGTTTTGGAATATTTTACTATTTTAGTATTCAAGTTAACAACGTCATTATCCTTTTAAATTTGATTACCCGACCCTCAAAAATAATGTTATCCTGATGTTGACCACTATTCTGATCTCAATTATTTGCAGTAGTATCTGCAGTTTCCTCATCGGCAGGATTTATCTAAACAGGCTTTATGCCTCTTCAAACTCCGGACACCGGCAGGCTGCTATTATTCTGGCAACCAAAGAAATACTGGCCGATGCGGGAGAAAGACCTACTGTATTTCCTAATGCTCTGCTGAAAAGACATCGTCATTCACTGGGAGCATTATTGCAACGTATGCTGCATGCATATGGTGTAGACGATGTTCCGGCAACAATGGCTCCACGGCTTACCAACGAAGGTGATACTGATATATGGTCCTTTTATGAAGAAAACATCCGGCCCGTTAAAGAAGACATGAATAATAATTCTTTCATCGGCTGGCTCTCCTTTGTACATAATGTAAAATTAATGACCACTCTATGGGATATATGTCATATAAGTGAGGACATTATTACTAATATTGCTGTCATTGAAGCGATCTCAGTAGAAAGAAACCTGCCATTGCCTTATACTTTACAAGATGAATTGCTTGAACTTTCTTCTCTTGCTGAGAATGATTATGGACACTATTTTACACAACTTAAACAGCAGTATGCCCAGCTGGAGCATAAGTGGAGACGATGGCTGAAACTGAATGGACTGGAAGCTTCTGAAATTGCATTGCCTGCTGCAAAGATTAATTTTCGCTAAACATATTGATTACGCCAACGTCATAAGTAAGTTGATTTGTAACCTGAAGATTGTAACCCGGATTAGTGATTTGTAACCTGAAACGTTGAGCCCCAGTAATATACTGTTCGTAATTCAATAATACCCATAACACTCAAATACCATTACCCAACATGAAGAAGATCCGATTTCTCCATGGGACACATTCTGATTTTAGCCGGGAATTAGACAAACGTGTAAAGGCCTACTTCAGAGAAAATAATTTGTCTCCCTACGCAAATACAGAAATGATTTTTGTATCCGTTCTGTTCACCCTGCTTTATCTGGGCGCTTATGCTCTTATCATCAGCAATCGTTTTTCGCCTGGGTATATGTTATTATTTACTGTAGTAATGGGAATTACTTCTCCCAGTATATTCCTGAACCTGGCACATACAGCAGGACATAAAGCATTCAGCCGCAGTAAAAGAATAAACAAATTGCTCCTTAACTCACTCGAACTGATAGGTATGAACGCATACATCTTTGAATACCTTCATAATAGAGTGCATCATAGCTTTACCAGTATTGAAGGCGCTGATGTGATCGTGGAAGAGCTGTCACTGATAAGATTATCAGAGAATCAGCCTTATCAGAAAATACATAGCCGTCAGGTATGGTATGCTCCATTCCTTTATATGCTCTTTAGTATCATCCTGGTTTTTTCCATGGATTTTCAATTGTTTAAAAGGAAGCGGATGGGAAATATCTTTCCTGTTAATCATCCCCGCAAAGCATATATCTCACTGTATATATTTAAACTCTTTTATGTACTATATACGCTTGTTATACCCATGATAGTATTGAGTGTAGCATGGTGGCAGGTATTGCTGGCGTTTCTGATGATGCATGCTATCAGTAGTTTCTTCTTTGCCTGTGTTGGTGTACTTAATCATCAGATAGATGAATCTTTGTTTCCTTCTTTTGATGAAGAAGGATATATACATGATTTTCAGAAAAATCATGAACTGGCTGTTACAATTGATTTTTCTCCCGATAGTAAACTTGCCACTTATTTTTTTGGTGGATTTAATACACATGTGGCGCACCACTTGTTTCCCGAAATATGTCATTGTCACTATCCGGTAGTCACACGAATTATACAGCAAACAGCGGCAGAATACGGACTCTCTTATAAATCCTTTACACTTTGGGGGGCAATCCGGTCTCATATGCGGTATCTTAAACGATTGTCCGTTCCTCCGTCAGTACAAACGGCTCACTAGAAACCATAGCCTGATAACTGCATTTACATTAAACAGAATCTTGTTATTGAATAAATAACCAGCAGATAAAATCTTTTGCTTTGAAAACATTAACAGATCTTTTGGCCCAACAAGCGGAGGCGCGTGCAGATCAGCAACTATATGCTTTCCTGGATGCAGATTGTGCTATCAGAGAACAGTTTTCCTATCAACAGTTCTTGCAACGGGTTTGTATACTGGGAGAACAATTAAAGGAACGGAATATTAAAGGTGAGCGCGCATTGCTGTTTTACCCCACAGGTGCTGATTATGTCACTGCTTTCTTTGCATGTTTATATGCAGGTGTCATCGCAGTGCCACTTTATCCTCCCCGTAAAAACCGTTCGGTAGAACGTATTGCGATGGTTATCCGGGATGCCCGGCCAGCGGTCATCCTCAGTACCCGGCAAATCACAGATGATGTAAGAAGTCAGTTTCTTAATACAGAGCAGAATAGTATTGCATGGATAACAACAGATAATATTTCGGGTCAGTTACAACTTCCCTGGAAACCTGTCAGTAATACCGCAGAAGATATTGCTTTTCTGCAATACACCTCTGGCTCAACAGGTCAGCCTAAAGGCGTAATACTAACTCATGGCCAACTGTTGGCGAATGAAGAAATGCTTTTCCGCTTTGGAAATAAAAGAACAGCGCCGGTAGTGATCAACTGGTTGCCATTGTATCATGATATGGGGCTTATCGGCAACCTGTTGTACACGCTTTATGCGGGAGGATCTGCTTATCTGATGTCGCCATTTGATTTCTTACAGCAGCCATTCCGTTGGCTGAAGGCCCTTTCTTTATATCAGGGTACTTATAGCGGCGCTCCCAACTTTGCTTATGAAGAATGCGTAAAACGTATCACAGCAGAACAATTGAAACAACTGGACCTGCATTCATGGGAGATAGCTTTTAATGGAGCAGAACCGGTAAACGCGGCTACTCTGGAACGTTTCGCAGATACTTTTGCACCTGTAGGATTCAAAAGAACTGCTATGGCTCCGTGTTACGGTATGGCAGAAGCTACTTTGGTTGTTTCGGGTATAAAACCGGCAAATGGGCAAATGTTGTATACCGCAGATGCTGCATTGCTGGAACAACATATTTTACAATCACCACAAAATGATACAACACAACATATACAGTTGGTCAATTGCGGTATGCCGGTAAATCAGGAAGTAGTGATCACAGATTATATGCAGGGAATACCACTGCCGGAAGAAAGGGTGGGAGAACTTTGGGTAAAGGGACCTAATGTGGCAAGCGGATATTGGGATAATGAAGAGGCTACCACGCAGGCTTTTAAGGCTTTTCTGCCCGATGGCAAAGGTCCTTATCTGCGTACCGGGGATCTGGGCTTTATAAAAGATGGGGCAATATACATTACTGGCCGGTTGAAGGAATTGATTATTATTCGCGGAAGAAATATCTACCCGCAGGATGTTGAACGCTTGGCTTGTGAATCTCATGAAATGCTGGAAACCGGAGCAGCAGCGGCTTTTGGTGTTACTGTAAATGGAGAGGAACAGTTAGTAATTGTGCAGGAACTAAAAAGACAATTCAGTGTAAATGCTGATACCGATCCTGCTATACAGGCTATCCGCTCCACTGTTACCGCTCATTTTGATATACAACCCTATGCCATAGTACTAATCCGGAAAGGTGCTTTGCTGCGTACCTCCAGTGGCAAGATACAGCGCAATGCCTGCCGCCGGGCATTTCTGTCGGAAGAAATCCTGTCGGTAGTAACACAATGGCAGGAGAGACCCGCGGCAGATATGCCTGTTACAGTTGAAAAAACAACTACTACTGTTCCTTCGCTTTCTTACGATACCGTCATTCATCAATTGAAAAATACCATTGCCCGGTTTGCGGGTATTTCTGCCGGAAATATCAGTATCCATGATCCATTCGAAAAACTTGGACTTGATTCAATGGGAGCCGTGAAAGTAGCAAGTGCATTGGAGCAGGCTTTGGGTATACCGGTAACTCCTACCATGATTTACGATTACCCTAATATTGATGCTCTTGCTGTTGCATTGTTACCAGCAGACATGAATGGTGTGCATCAGCAATTGACCGTTGATCCTGCCTCACATGATGAACCCATTGCGATAGTGGGAATCGGCTGCCGTTTTCCTGGAGCAGATGGTCCTGATGCATACTGGGAACTATTGCGTGGAGGAGAAACTGCTGTCCGGAAAATACCTGCTCATCGTTGGCACCTGACAGAGCAGGATGAAAATGAGGTAGGGGATATGATAACCAATGGTGGTTTTTTGGAAGATGTCAGTGTGTTTGATGCTGCTTTCTTCGGTATCAATGAGGAGGAAGCCCGTAAAATGGACCCACAGCAAAGATTGCTGCTCGAAGTTTCCTGGCAGGCTTTTGAACATGCGGGTATTGTGCCGGAGAACCTTGCCAAACAACCTGTTGGTGTATTTGTTGGTATCAGTGCTATTGATTACTCGCGGTTGCAAACAGATACTAATGTGCTGGATAGTTATTTTGGTACTGGTAATGCAGGTAGTATTGCAGCTAACAGATTGTCTTATTATTATGATTTTCGTGGTCCCAGCATAGCTGTAGATACAGCATGTTCTTCATCATTGGTAGCTGTTCATCAGGCATGCAACAGTTTACAACGGCAGGAATGTAATCTGGCCCTGGCTGCAGGTGTAAATGTTATGTCTGCGCCCGATCTGTCGATTGTATTTGCAAGAGCAGGTATGCTCGCTCCGGATGGCCGGTGTAAAACATTCGATGCTTCTGCAAACGGATATGTAAGGGGAGAAGGTGCCGGCGTTGTAGTGCTGAAACGATTGTCTGATGCTATGCGCGATGGTGATACCGTGTATGGTGTTATTAAGGGCACTGCGGTAAATCAGGATGGAAGAAGTAATGGTCTTACTGCCCCTAATGGCCCGGCTCAGGAAGCGGTAATCCGTTCAGCCCTCACCGTTGCTGGTGTACATCCAAACCAGGTTAGCTTTATTGAGGCGCATGGTACTGGGACTGTTCTGGGCGATCCGATAGAATTAAATACACTGCTGAAAGTATACACAGAAGAACGGCTACCGGATCATCCGTTTTATGTTGGTTCAGTTAAAACGAACATTGGCCATCTGGAAGCTGCGGCGGGCATCGCGGGATTAATCAAGACTTTACTTTGTCTTCATCATCGTGCTGTAGTTCCTCATTTACACCTGAAAACTCTAAATCATAATATTCAACTTCCTGCAAAGAAATGTATTATCCCAGGTGATTACATTGAATTTGCGGCAAGCAAAAAACCACTACTGGCTGGTGTTAGTTCATTTGGTTTCGGTGGCACTAATGCGCATGTGCTGCTGGAAGAAGGGCCGGTACAACATCTATCTCCGGATATTTCTACCGGATCACACCTGGTAGTATTGAGCGCTGCAGATCATGATACACTCACCGCACAGGTACGCGGATTATCCGGGTTTATAACTGCACATCCGCATATTTCTATCCGCGATCTGGCTGCAAATTTATTACACGGAAAATCACAGCTTTCTTGCAGTAAGACCTTTATTGCCGGGAACCTCGGGGAACTAAAGGAAAAACTGGATGAATATCTTTTGTATCCTGAGCAAACGCCTCCTCCATCATCGAAAACACCTGGAAAAATTGCTTTTCTTTTTACGGGGCAGGGTGCTCAGTATAAACAGATGGGATGGCAGCTTTATAAGGAACATTCAGTATTCCGGGAGTCATTCGATCAATGTAGTGCGCTGCTGGAACCATTAACAGGCATATCATTGGTGAAGTTACTTTATGAAGAGCAGGATAATGAGCGTATTCATCATACCGCTATTACCCAGCCTTTGCTGGTTGCATTTGAAATCAGCCTGGCAAGGTTGTGGGAATCGTGGGGTATTGTTCCGCAGGCGGTAATGGGGCATAGTGTAGGAGAGATTGCTGCGGCTCATATTGCGGGTGTAATGTCCCTGGAAAATGCAATGCTGCTGATCTCGATCCGGGGTAAATTGATGCAGCAATTGCCATCAGGCGGACAAATGTGGGCTATATCAGCAACAGAAGAAAATGTAATGGCTGTTATCAAGCCGTTTCAGCAACATATTTCCGTCGCTAGTTTTAATGCTCCACAGCAGATAGTAATTTCCGGTCATGCGGATTATCTGGCCAAACCTTTGCAGATTTTTGCAGACAAAGGTATCCGTACTGTGCAACTCAAAGTATCGCATGCTTTCCATTCTCCTTTGATGCGGCCGGCGATGGACGAGTTCAGGAATCGCATTAGTCACATCCCTCTTGAATTGCCCCGTATTCCTTTGTTATCCAATATTACAGGCGAATGGGCGGGACAGGAAATCTGTACGCCTGATTATTGGGTAAACCATATCATTGCTCCCGTTCGGTTTTCACAGAGCATCAATACACTGGCATCTTCATTCGATATCTGCTGTGAAATCGGTCCGCATCCGGTATTGACCACGTTGGCCCGGCAATCGCAGGAAGCTGCTAAACTCCTTTTACTGTCCAGTATTATCAATCATTCGGATAACACTTCTGATATGTTGCGTAGTCTGGGGAGTTTGTATAGTGCGGGATGCAGAATCGCGAAAGAACAAATTTATCCACTCAATTCTTTCCGCAGGCTCGTATTGCCTGCATATCCGTTTAAGAAAACACATTATTGGATAGAACAGCGTGCGGGTGCTATATCCGTAAAAACACAGGCGCTGCATATCAACGATATTTTACCCCTTTTACAATCCCGGCATTTGTTCACTGCGCAGGAACAGGAGCTTGTGCCAGATCTGTTGCAGAAAATACAGTATGCACTTTATAAAGATGAACTGGTTAATAATGTGAGGGAGATTTTGTATACAAAAAAATGGGAGGCTGCAGCTATTCAGTCCAAAATAACACCACCGGGAGAAGCCGGGCAGTGGCTTGTATTTACGGACCAGTTATCATTGATACATGAACTGCGGCAACAGTATAAATTCACTGATTTACATCTGGTAGTTCCGGATGCATTGCGCTCACAGGTGCTGGCGGAACATACCACAGTTCATACACTTGAGCAACTGAATGCAGAAAGATATAATGCGCTGGTGCAGCAAATGTCCGGTACGGGTACTATCCTCTTTGCTTTCGATATGGAAAACAAAGATCCTTTAAGCCATGAGCAGATACATGACCAGGCAATGCACCTGATGCAATTGTTATCAGCTATCAGCAGAATATCGTTTCACAGGAATGTTCTCCGTTTCCTGCTTATTACGCCATTGGTAACTTCGGTACAGCCAGGTACTTGCATATTCCCTGCGGCGGCAGTGTTGCATGGTATGTTAAGATCTGCGCAGCATGAATTACCTGATCTGTCCTGCCGTATTGTGATGACAGATGCATTTCCTGAAACCGACTGGAAACGTATATTATTTAACGTTACTGATCCTGAAACGGAAGTGGCATACATAAACGGTACGCGTCATGTGGCTCGTCTTGTGCCTGCATCCTTGCCTGCAGCCCGGCCGGCAAACAACAAATTGGATGGAGAGTCCTGCTGGCTTATAACAGGAGGTAATAGCAGCATGATCCGGAATGTGATGGCCTGGCTCATGGAGCAGGGTGTAAAACATTTCCTGCTAACCAGCCGCTCTGCCCCGGTAGCAACAAATCTCGAAAGACTGGAAGATATTGTCCTACCGGCCGGAGGTACCTTAACCTGGTGTGTAACGGATATATCTACACGTGATGCTGTACAGGTATTAAAAGAATCCTTGTTATCCTGCGGACGGCCATTAGAGGGTATCCTTCATCTGGCAGGGCAATTAAAAGACGGCCCACTGTTTAACATGCAATGGGAGGATATGACTACTGTATTCGCTCCCAAGATCAAAGGCACAATTCACTTGCATGAGTTAAGTCTGGAATTCCAGCCTAAGCACTTTATTTGTTTCTCCTCTTTGGCTGCTTTAGTAGGATCTCCCTATCAATCGAATTATGCGGCTGCAAATGCCTTTATGGATGCATTTGCAGACTGGCGCAGGGAACAGGGCTATCCTGCTGTAAGTATCAATTGGGGGCCCTGGGAAGGCGCAGGAATGGCAAAAACAGCTTCTTCTCATCAGGTGGCAGATGCTACGCTGGTGAACAAAACGGCAGCAGCTATTAATCTTTCCGTGCTGGACCTGGTACTGAATAATTCACTTACACATCCTGCCGTTATCGATTTTGATAAAACCGTTGCACTACAATGGTTGCCTCATATACCCTTCTTCCACTACCTGCGTGAAAAGTGGCAGACTGCCGGACATCAGGAAGATGCGCACGCATCTTCACTCATGGAACGTTTGCAGGTATCCTCTCTGGATGCATTGCAAAATAAGTTGCGGGAAATCATCTTATATGAATTAAAAGAGATGCCGGGCCTGGTTTTACCGGCAACTGTTCCGGGAGATGCAACTTTTTTTGCACTGGGAATGGACTCTACGATGACTGTCGCCTTACACCAGCGTCTGCAAAAGAAACTACAGCTTAATTTTTCAGTGGCTGCCTTGTACAACTATAATACAATGGAAAGGCTGGCTGTATTTCTGAGTGAAAGAAACGTTCCTCATCCGGTAAATAAAGGAATACAACATTCATCTCCGGCTCATGAGAAAACAGGAACTGTTCCCATTGCTATTATCGGAGTTGGCTGTCGTATGCCGGGAGGAATAGAAGATGCAGCTTCTTTCTGGGATTTTTTAACCAGCAAAGGCAATGCAATAAGTGTCGTAAAAGATGGTCGCTGGGGCAATCATAAAGAGGATACAAAAGCTGGGTTTGTTGAGAATGTTGACAAATTTGATAATGAGTTTTTTAATATCACAGCATTGGAGGCTGTGATGATGGACCCTCAGCAGCGGCTTGTTTTGCAAACAGCCTGGCATGCATTGGAGGATGCTGGTATTCCGCCGGATAGCCTTTCTGGTACACATACAGGTGTATTCATGGGAATGGGGCAGCATGATTATGCTTTCCTTACCGCAAACCTTCTTGGAGATAATATAAATGCCTACTATGGTCAGGGGAATGGGCATTGTTTTACTGCGGGACGTATTTCGCATTTACTGGGATTACAGGGCCCGTCGCTGGCAATGGATACCGCTTGCTCCTCTTCTTTACTTGCTATACAGATGGCATGCGATAGTCTGCGTAATGGCAGTTGCGACCTGGCGCTGGCTGGTGGTGTACAATTAATGTTGTCTCCCTTGATGAGTATTTATCTTTCCCGTACAGGTGCATTGTCTGGTGATGGTTTGTGCCGGACTTTTAGTGCGGATGCTGATGGTTTTGTGAGGGGAGAAGGTACTGGTATTGTTGTACTAAAAAAGCTGGATGCTGCAATAGCAGATGGCGACAGGGTTATAGCCGTGATTAAAGGTGGTGCTATCAATCATGATGGTAAAAGTAGTAGCATCACAGCTCCAAACGGACTGGCTCAGCAAGATCTCATACGCAGCGCGCTGGAAAATGCTGCAATGCTGCCTGAACAAATCAGTTTTATTGAAGCTCATGGCACTGGTACGCCTTTGGGCGATCCGATTGAACTGGATGCATTACATAACGTATTCAGGAGAGCTCCTGGTGATACACCTCTGCTCATAGGTGCTCTTAAATCCAATATTGGACATCTGGAAGCGGCTGCGGGTGTTGCGGGAATTATTAAAGCGGCAATGGCGCTGCAATACCGGCTGCTTCCTGCCAACCTGCATTTCAAAACACCTAACCCACACTTTGGATGGGCGCAAACGGCTATGCAGGTACCGGTAAATAATACCTCACTTACATCATCCGTAAAACTGGCGGCTGGAGTGAGTGCTTTCGGATTGAGTGGCACAAATGTACATGTGATATTAGAGGAAGCTCCGCATCAGGCTATAGAAGTTCCCGTTGAACTTACTTATCAACTGGTAACGGTTAGCGCAAAGGATATGGATACATTGTTACTGAAGATCGCGGGTTTACGTGAGCATTGTATAAAATATCCTGACCTGGCATTACATGATATTGCTTTTACTTCCAATACCGGCCGCCAGCATTTTAAATACCGTACTGTATGTGTGGTGCGTGATAAACAGAATCTGCTGGATGTACTGGCATCTCTTACTTCCGTTGCTGCCATTGAAGTGTATCATCAGCAACTGTTTTCGGATATTACCCAGTTACCTAATGAACTTTTATTAAAAACTGCCATTCAGTATATAAGTGGGGAAACTCCCGAATGGAAAAGAATATATGAAGGATGTAATTATAAAAAGATAGCATTACCCCTTATGCCATTCAGGCAACAACGCTTCTGGCTGGATATGTTGCCGGATCAAAGCGGCCCTGCTGGTAATATTCAGAAACATAAACCGGAATGGGAGCAGTCTTTGTATGATTATACCTGGATCAGGAAGAAGGAACAAATGAACTCTGGGCCGTTAACGCGCGGAAAAAGGATCATCTTTCCCGATGACCAGGAGGAACAGCGGCGCTGGGAATCATTATTGCCTGATGCTGCAAATACTACCCTGTTTATTTATTATGATAAGGAATGGCGGCATGATGGTAATGTTTGCATGATGCATCCTGCTACTCACTGGTCAAATCTATGTGAGGTGATTTCTGCTTTTGCTTCCGGGGAACGCATCAGTATTCTCTATCATAGTACTGATACACAATTTAGAGAAGTCATTGGTACTTTGAATCCTCCGGATGCTGCTCTTTTGCATCTGAATACGTTAAGGTTGCTGCTGCAGTCCTTCACTGGCGCCTTTCCGCATTTCAGTCTTGCAGTTATTACAACTACTATTAAAAACAGTTGGGAGCAGTCAGCGGTCATTGGTTGGTGTAAATGTCTGGCATTGGAATCAGATAAATTGCTGAGTGGAATATTGGAACTCAATGAAACATTGACTGGGGAAGAATGGGACTCAGTAGTAACATCATTTTTGTCAGATAGTAAAGAAACACTGATAGCATACCGTTCCAATGAATGGTGGGTACCACGAATTCAGGCATTGCCTGCAATTTCAACAGTCATGCCTTTACAACTAGATCCTGTGGGAGCCTATCTGGTAACTGGCGGTACGGGATATCTGGGATTAAAAGCTGTAAAGTGGCTGGTGGATAATGGCGCACGTAAAATATTCGTCAATAGTCGTGGAGGAAATTGGGGACAGGAAGGTCTTACACTTGTTGATCTGATGTCTGAAAGAGGAATTACTATTACCATACTGAAAGCAGATATTACCCGGGAAACGGATGTCATTAAGCTCCTGGAGCAGGTGCGGCTGGAATCCGGCTGTCAGCGTATCAACGGTGTTATTCATGCTGCGGGTATCAGTGGTCGGACTCCTGCAGAGCTGTTAACTGAATCAGAACTTGCGCGGATAGCTGCTCCTAAAATAGCAGGTACATGGTGGCTTTATCAGCATCTGAAGCTGGACCTGCCGGATTTCTTCGTCGCATTTTCTTCTATTGCTGCTGCGTGGGGTGGTCGCGAACAAGCACATTATACCGCTGCTAATCAATGGATGGATGCTTTGATACAATCGTGGCGGCATGAGGGTTGCAGGGCATTGAGCGTGCGGTGGGGGCCCTGGCATGGTGGTGGCATGACACAGGATGCGGATATCAGGTTACTGGATAGCATTGGTATAACTGCATTTCCTGCCTGGCAGGGCCTGGCCGTGTTACATACACTCATACATAGTGATTGTGTTGCACCTTTGGTTGTAAATGCCGATTGGTCCAGATTATATGAGTTGTTTGAGACCCGCCATCAAGGGGCACTGTTTGAATTATTACCTATACATAAACGCACAACATCTGCTGGTACTAGCAATGTCTTGCGGCAGCAACTTACTGAATTGCCTGTAGCACAGGCAACCACTATGCTGCAGCAACTATTAAAGGAAGAAGTGGCTGCTATCCTTTTGTTTCAGCAAGGTCGCCTTCCTGAATTACAGAAGGGCTTTTTTGATCTCGGTATGGATTCTCTTACCGCTGTTCAACTCATGGAAAAGATCAATAAACAGTTGGGCATCCTTCTGAAAGTAACACACATTTTTGAATACGGTACTATACATAAACTAACAGATTATCTGCTGGAACTTATACGGCAGGATCGTGTGGTTGAAAAGGTGCTACCAGCATACAAACGGGATAAACGAAATAGTACCCATCCGGTAGACATACTTATTTCACAGCTTGCGTCGAAGGTGGATATCCTGGAACAGCAGGAAAACTAATCATATGGATCAGGAAACAGCAGTGATACTGAAACAGGCATTGTTTCAGTTACAACAATACAGGGAGGCGGAAAAACGCACAACGGAGCCATTGGCAATCGTGGGTATGTCCGCACGTTTTCCAGGCAGCAATAACCTGTCCGGTTTCTGGCAGCAATTACTGAATGGGACAGATAGTATACAAACAGTGCCTGCGTCGCGTTGGAATGTAGATGATTATTACGATCCAAAGCAGGATACTCCCGGAAAAACGTATACCCGGGAAGGTGCATTTATTACAGATATTGATCTTTTTGATGCAGCCTTCTTCGGTATCTCGCCGGTGGAAGCGCTGGCAATGGACCCACAGCAGCGTCTGGTGCTGGAACTTACCTGGAGAGCTTTTGAAGATGCGGGTTATCTGCCGGCTGCTAATCCTGATACAGGAGTCTTTATCGGCGTTTCGAATACGGAATATGCATCTTTGTTAAGCGCTGCTGATACAGACCCTCGTACACTTCCATATTTCAGTACCGGCAATGTACTCAATGCAATTCCTGGCCGCGTATCTTATCAGTTTGGCTTTCATGGTCCTTGTCTGGCAGTGGATACTGCCTGCTCTTCTTCCCTGGTGGCCCTGCATCTCGCTTGTAAGAGTATCCGGAATGGAGAATGTCGTCAGGCGGTTGTTGGCGGTGTCAATCTCCAGTTATTACCTCAGAATACTATCGCCGTATCACAAACGAAAATGCTGTCGCCGGATGGTAGATGCAAAACATTTGATGCATCTGCTAATGGTTATACCAGAGGTGAGGGATGCGGTGTTGTGATTATAAAACCTTTGTCCCACGCTCTGCGTGATAATAATAATATCCATGCTTTACTGATGAGCACTGCCATGAACCATAACGGTAACGGTAGTGGTTTTACGGTGCCGGACAGTCTTACTCAGCAGCAACTGATGCAAACAGCTCTTGAAGCTGCAAATATAGATCCTGCAGGCATCAGTTACCTGGAGGCACATGGTACCGGTACTGCATTGGGCGATCCTATTGAGTGGGCGGCCATTGCGGCTGTTTATGGTAATGCTCCTGGCCGTGAAACGCCTCTTTGGACCAGCACCGTGAAAACAAATATCGGCCATCTGGAAGCTGCTGCTGGTATTGCTGGTTTGATTAAGACTGTACTGACTATGAAACACGGTATTATTCCGGCACATCTGCATTTCCGGCAGCTCAATCCGCATATTTCTGCAGAAGGAACACTGATGTCTATCCCGGTGGTACAACAGGAATGGCAGGCTACACAAGGCCCTCGCCGTGCGGCTGTAAGCTCTTTTGGTTTCAGCGGTACTAATGCTCACGCGATATTGGAAGAAGCGCCTTCTTCTCCACAAACTGATATTGATGATAGTCTTGCAGGTGTTCCTGCTTTGCTGACTATTGCTGCACATACTCCGGTTGCATTGCGGATATTATTAGAAGAATATCTGCAACGTCTGCTACAGCCACTGGAAGTATCATTACCGGTTTTTTGCCAGGCTGCTCAGCGTATCAATACGGACAGAGAATATAGAAAAGCTTTTGTGGCAGAAGATTATGGTTCGCTTGCTGCACAATTGAAACTACATCTGTCTCAGGATATAACTGTGGTGCCACATCCGGGCAAGCAACCATTGCTGGTGCTAACAGGGTATGATAGCAATTCCCTGCCTCAATACCGGGCGCTTTATCATACACTGCCAGCCTTTAAATTGCTGGTCAATCAATATCTTCCACTGCAGCAGTGGGAGGAAACAGCAGTATTAACAAGAGCTACCGCTTTCCTGCTGGAATATTGTCTGGTCCGGTTGCTGCTTTCCTGGGGAATCAAAGTGAAGGGAATATATGCTGTTAACGAAGGTTTATATACTGCTGCTGCAATTTCAGGAATACTAACTACAGAGAATGTTCTTGCAATGCTTGCTGCGAAAGAGTCTGCCGGGAAGTTAACAGCATTCTTACCGCAACAGGCAAAAGTGGCTGTGTTTGGGGGTGAGCGGGATATCACAGTTAACATGCAGCAGTTCTCTTTCTGGGAATCGTTACCCTTGTATGGTGTTGATGAGTCTATACATCTAACAGATGATGCTGTATGGGCGGGGATAGGTCGCCACTGCGCAATAACCGGTGGTAATGGCCACCGTATTACTTCTGCTGCTACCTTGTTACATTTTGTGGCGGCCTGTTACGAAAATGGTAGTACTCCTGAATGGAACAGTTTTTATGAGCATATACCGGTGGCAACACTGGAACAAATGCCGGTTTATCCGTTTCAATACAGTTCTTATTGGCCGGGGATATCACAGGAAAAACTACCGGAACTACCGGTATACGATAAACGATGGGAGCCTCTCATCTTACCAGCTTTGGCTTCCACACTGCCAAAGCAATACTGGGTAGTACTGGGCGGGCATATGCCAGATAATGTTATTCACGCATTGTCGGATCAGGAAATCACATTTATACATTTATACAAAACTATCGGTAACGATGATACGTTACTGTTTTCGACAGACAATAACCACGGGTCAGCATTAAAGGATGTATTGGGAGAACTCAATAGGGTAGATGGCTTGATAGATACATCGCTGTTAGATGTGGCGGTAGAAACTGATCTATACCAACAGGCGGAAGCTGCTACTTTATATCTGCAAAAACTGTCTGTACAACTTCAGGATGTTCACATCCCCAGATTAAAAATTGTATTGTGTACAGCGCAAGATAATATGATTGCTGAAGTATCGTCGGCTGTGTGGCGGGTAATGGGGCAGGAGCTGCCGTTATTCAGATGGCAGCATATGTATTTACCATCTGCAGCAGGCGTTTTACAATGGCAGTTGTGTTTCCGGTCCATTTTAAATACAAATATTCCTGCTGTTCGGATAAATGATACCGGTTGCTTTCAACCTGTTTGCGTACCGGTCGCATTACCTTCAACTTCCCAAAACTTATTTGATCCGGAAGCTGCGTATCTCATAACGGGTGCGAATGGGGCTATAGGGCAACAGTTGGTTCAATGGATAACGGCACAGGGAGCACGCCATTTAGTACTGGCAAGCCGTAAAGGTTTTGCTACGCCGGCACAACAGGACTTCCTTGAAACCCTGCGCCAGCAAGGTATTTTTATTGCCGAATACCATGCTGATTTGTCGGCTGAAGATGAGGTAAATACATTATTACAATCATTTGGAACCGCATTTGTACCAGAACTGAAAGGCGTTTTTCATATTGCCGGGATTACAGATGATGAACTGCTTTATCAGCAGTCTCCTCAGCGTTTGCAGGCTGTTATGTCGGCCAAAGCGGCTTCACTCTGGTATCTGCATAAATATTCGTTGTCCCTGAAACTGGATCATTTTGTAGCATTTTCTTCGTCTTCTTCGCATCTGGGTTTTTCAGGCCAGGGGGCATATGCTGCTGCCAATGCATTTATGAATGCACTGATCAGGCAGCGGCGGCATCATGCGTTACCCGGCATGAGCATTTGCTGGGGGCCATGGAATATAGGAATGACAACTCAGATGTCACCTGCTTACAAATCGCTGCTGGCAAGCCACGGTGTAAGGTTTATTGAGGCAGCGGCGGCGCTGGATATCATGGAACGTTTACTAAAACAAGATGTCACGCCTGTTCCGGTGGTTATTGCTGCCAATGTACAAGCATTAAATAAAGCGTTGCTGACAAACGGTATTGCAAACCAGGTAACAAATGGAAAAGTAGTAAAAGTGATGCCTGAATTTGCTGATTCCCAGGAGGCGCAACGGTGGATGCAACAATACCTGCGAAAGAAATTGGAGGAGGTTGCTGGTATTCCTGCGGCACAAATTTCTGCCGATGTACCATTGGTTTCCCAGGGAATGGACTCTTTGATGGCAGTGCGTATCCAGCAGGAAGTAGCTGCGGCTACTGGTTGCATGATGCACATGGCCGACCTTTTACAGGGAGGAACATTGCGTACGCTCACCACCTCATTATGCCATCAGTTGGAACAACCGCCACAAGCCACTTCATCTGCTGTTAACATTAGTGCGGCAGAAGTAGAAATGTTGGGTGATGACCAGGTGGATACTTTACTCAAAGCCATGTTAGGACAATAATGAATAAATAAGCTGGAACCATGAACGAATTACTATCCTCCCAAAATATTGAAAGCTTATCTCCGGAAGAAAAGCGCGAACTGCTTAAAGCATTACTGGAAAAGCAAACCAGTCAATGGTCACTTACTACCGGACAGAAAGCGCTATGGTACCTTTATAAGCTGAACTCTCAAAGTACTGCCTATAACACCGGCTTTGCATTGCGTATCACTTCTGTGTTGAATATAGATGCATTGCATGTTGCACTAAAAAATATTTATCAGCGGCATCCGCTGCTGGGAGCACAGTTCGTTCTTTCGGATGATGTACCTGTGTGTAAACCGGCAATTATTGTTCCCGAACTGCAGGTTACTAATCTGAATGGCAGGGCGGAAGAGGATATCTATGCAACTGTGCTGGCTGCATATCAGCAGCCTTTTTCACTGGAAACTTCTGCGTCAAGGTGTATGCTCTTTTCGATTGCACCTGCGGACCACATTTTTATGTTTTCCGTTCATCATATCATCTTTGATGATGGCACTACTATAGTACTGTTGCGGGAATTGATGCAGGCATACCGGGAGGCTGCGGGATATGAAGCTGCTGAATGGAGATTGGCAGGGAAGCCGGTTGATTTCGGTCAATATGTTTTGCAGGAACAGTTGCAGCTACAAGGTGAAAAAGGAGCGGCGTTGTATCGTTTCTGGGAAACACAATTGGATACAATGCCGCAAATGCCCCCGTTGTCGGGATATCCGGTTGCTGCACCATCTGGCGGGATTATCAAAAACGAAGTTGGTTTCGCAATATCTGTTGCCAGTTATCAGCACTTAAAAGAGCAGAGCAGGATGCAGGGTGTTACAGTGTTTTCCTGGTTGCTCGCAGTTTTTCAAAGAGTGATTATGCGTTACACAGCCCAGCAACATATCACGGTGGGTATACCTGTTTCCGGCAGGGAGCACAAGGCATTTGCTGATACAGTAGGTTATTTTGTGAATCTGCTTCCTGTTAGCGTGAACAGTACCGGTGCCACAACTTTTACAACATATCTGAATGCATCTGTTGCTGCTTTTTCAGAAGCCTTCCAACATAAAGATCTTCCTTTTGCTACAATAGCTGCAATGCCTGGTGCAAGGGAAAAAGGTGGTGCAGATGGATTGGTCCCTGTTGTATTTAATTACCTTTCTCATAATGGCGGTTGGTCCGGATTAATGGAACAACAGCAGTCTCCGGGTAGTCTTGTCTTTTCGCCTTAT
Organism: Chitinophaga sp. CF118; assembly: GCF_900112615.1. Taxonomy (GTDB): domain Bacteria; phylum Bacteroidota; class Bacteroidia; order Chitinophagales; family Chitinophagaceae; genus Chitinophaga. The sequence continues at coordinate 494,003 of NZ_FOMK01000003.1, forward strand.
CATCTGCCTTCTCAGGAAGATGCATTTGATTTTACTTTCGAACTGAAGGATGAAGGTGGGAGTATATCCGGGAATTGTAAATTCAATGCAGGTAAATATGAACCTGCATTTATACAATCTTTTTGTGAGCTGTTCCTGGATTACCTGGATGTTACATTGGCAACTCCATCTGTGGAATTGAAAGAACTGGATGTTCATCTTTCTCCGCGTATGCGTCAGCAATTAGCTGTATGGAATGAAACCAGAGGAACCTACGCCGGTAATATGACCGTAACGGGAGTATGGCATGAAATGGTTTCCCGCTATCCGGAAAGGAACGCCCTGTTTGCCGGAAATGAATATTATACCTATGCAGCTCTTGATAAAGCGGCGGCGCAGTTAGCGCAATACCTGCAACTGCAGGGTGTAAAGCGGGGCGATCGTGTTGGATTGATGTTGTCGCGTAATGCAGAAATGATCATTAGTATGCTTGGCGTATTAAAGGCCGGAGCAATTTATGTACCGGTAGATCCTGGTTATCCGGAAGAACGTATCCGGGTAATGCTGGAAACTGCGGCGTGCAGTTATCTGATAACTGATACTGATCTCACAGGTGATCAGATAACTTGCATAGGGGCCCGGCAATGGGCAGATATCCGCTCTCTGGAAGGCAATGTAGAAGCTGTGGAGTTATCTCAGGGTGATGGTGCTTATATTATGTACACTTCTGGCTCTACCGGAAGGCCTAAAGGTGTAATGTCGATGCATGGTAATATCGTAAACCTGGTGAAAGAGAACCGTTATGTAAAGGTTGGGCCGGATGATAAATTCATCCTTATCTCAAACTATGTTTTTGATGGTTGTACTTTTGAAATTTTCGGCGCTTTGCTGAATGGCGCTACATTGTACCTGCCTGCTGATGCACAGATATTTGATGCCGGTGCAATTAAACAATTTATCCACCTGCATAATATCAATATTGGTTTTTGGACTACAGCTTATTTTAATCAGTTGATAGATGCCGATCCTGCTGTTATAAGTACGTTTGATTATTTAACAACCGGTGGGGAAGTGATGTCCCGTATGCATATAAGCAAGGCATTTCCATATTGTAAACGCCCCGGTTCATTGATTAACGTATATGGTCCTACGGAGTGTACTACTTTTTCTACCTATTACCCCATCATCAGCTATGATGAATATAGTCCGCAGTTACCAATAGGTCAGCCTTTGTCAAATGTACAAACTTACATATTGGATGAACATCTGAACCCGGTTCCAATTGGTGCACGGGGAGAATTATACATTGGTGGAGCGGGTGTAAGTGCTGGTTATCTGCCGGATAGTATCGTTACGGAAAACCGGTTCATACCTGCACCCTGGGATAAGGATACGCGGATATACGCAACTGGCGATCTGGTTGCTCACAGGCCCGACGGGATGCTTCATTATGCAGGCAGGAAAGATGAACAGCTCAAGTTCCGGGGCTACCGGGTAGAACCGGCAGAGATATCACATGCATTGTGTCAGCATCCCCAGGTATTAACGGCCTGTGTGCTGCATCATGTGGATGCAAATGGCAACAATGGCTTGTATGCTTTTGTGGCAAGTGGCGAACAGCAACCGGAAGAACAAACACTACGTGATTTTCTGATGCAGTTGCTCCCGCATTACATGGTGCCGGCATACTATTATTGTTTGCCGGAATTACCGTTAAATCAAAATGGTAAGGTAGACAAGGGCGCTTTAATAAGGTTGATATCCACACAGATACCGGTACAGCAGGACCCTGCTCAGCCGTTTACGCCTGCGGAGGCGACGGTAGCTGCTATCTGGGAGGAGTTACTGAATAAAACACCTGGACCGGACGACAATTTTTTCGCACAGGGAGGACACTCTCTGCTTGCCTGGCGACTATGTACCCGGCTTACAGCTCATACTGGTGCAGACATACAACTGGCGCAATTTGTCAAAGAACCTACTGTCCGCGCAATCAGTAAGTATATAATGCAGCAACATCAAAAGCCTCCAAATAAAGAGGGTAGGTTAATGAAAGCGGATAGAGAAAAGTTCCGCCATACCCCTTCAAAATAACATTTTTAACATAGCCCTGCTTATCCGGATATATATGGAAAGTAACCTTATTTCACAAGATTTTTTCGCGTTCCCTGTCTCATCTGCACAGAGAAGATTATGGATATTATCCCAGTTTCAGGGAGCCAGTGCTGCTTATAATATACTGGGCGTACTTCATGTTAAAGGCCCTTTCAGGACCGGTTTCTTTAGAGATAGTGTACACTATCTTACACAAAGACATGAGAGCCTGCGTACCGCTTTCGAAAAGGAGGAAGAGATTATACAGGTAGTACATCCGGAAGTGGATGCTGTAATTACCTTTACTACTCTTCCTCATGGCATACCACATCAGGAGGCCCTGCATACCCTCATGGAGCAGGAAATCAACCGCCCTTTTAATCTGGAGGAAGCACCTCTGTTCAGGATCACTTGTGCCGTAGCCGGGAAAGAGGAACACTATATTATTTTCTGTATGCACCATCTCATCTCAGATGGATGGTCCCTGCAGGTATTTATCCGGGAGCTCTCTGCGGCATACAATGCTTTTGCTGCAGGCAATACTCCGGAATGGGATGAACTGCCATTGCAATATGCGGACTATGTATTATGGCAGCAGGAGCAGGCCGATAAAGAACATTCCCAACAGCTTGAATTCTGGAAAGAGAAACTTCGTGATGTACCTGCTATATTAGAATTACCCTCAGATTATACGAGACCGGCAGTACAAACTTTTTCCGGTGATGTGGTAAGGTTAACCCTACCTGTTCCTCTTGCCTCACAAACATTGAAACTGGCGGGTCAGTTGCAGGCAACTCCTTACACGGTATTATTGTCGGTCTTTAATGTATTGCTCTTTCACTATACACAGCAGGAAGTTATTGTAGTAGGAAGTCCGGTGGCCAACAGGCCCCGGCAGGAACTTGAAGATATTATCGGATTGTTTGTAAATACATTGCCGGTATGCTCCCGTTTAAAAGCAGATGCTGGTTTTGCGTCACTGGTAGCTGATACGGCAACCACTGTCCGGGAAGCAATGTTGCATCAGGATGTGGCACTGGAAAAGATCCTGGAGGCATTGCCTATTGGAAGGGTTGCGGGATATCATCCACTTTTTCAGGTCATGTTCAGCCTGCACAATTTTGAAAATAATAGTTTCTCCTGGAATGGATTGGAAACCCGGTTACATGATGCGGAAGGCTTCTTTTCCAAGTTCGATATTACATTGTCTGTTACTCAGCAACAAACACATTTTGAGTTAGTATGGGAATTTAATCCGGATATTTTCAGCCGGAATACCATACAGCGTATGGCTGGTTATTTCTGTCATATCCTGCAACAGGTATGTAATGAACCGGCTATTACTCTGCGGAATATTCAGTTATTGGATCATCAGGAAAAACAGGAACTGCTGTATGCCTGGAACCAAACGGAAACAGTATATCCTGTTGCAAGGTTTGAAACACTGTTTGCAAAACAGGCGGTTTGTTGTGCTGGTAAAATAGCTGTTCAGGATAGTACTAACGGTTATTCATATATGCAGTTAGATCAGGAAGCTAACCGGTTGGCTCATCTGTTGATTTCCCGTGGAGTGAAGGCAGGCCAGCATGTGGCTGTATGCCAGGAACGTAATTGCGGTATGCTTATTTCACTGCTTGGTACAATGAAAGCAGGAGCGGTGTATATACCTATAGATCCTGCTTATCCGGAAGAGCGGAGAAAGTACCTGCTGGAAGATGCTAACATACATTATGTGATCACTGCAAACAATCTGGCTCACCTGTTTGATTCAGATGAAGGAAGAACGATAATTTGTACAGATGTGCTGCAACAGGAACTGGCTGCATGCCCGGATATAGCTCCTATAATATCATTATCGGCTGGCGATCCTGTGTATATGATCTATACCTCCGGATCTACTGGTGCACCTAAAGGAGTACGCATAAGCCACCATGCGCTGGTCAACTTTCTGTTTAGCATGATATCACGCCCTGGAATACACGAAAGTGACCGCTTGCTTGCTGTTACTTCCTTGTCATTTGATATTGCCGGTCTGGAACTGTTCGGGCCATTACTGGCGGGTGCTACTGTGATCATTGCAGACCGGGAGACTGCTACCAGCGCTTCTCTGCTGGCCGACTGCCTGGAGCAGCAGGCCATCACTGTTATGCAGGCTACTCCTGCTACCTGGAACATGCTGCGCGATGCAGGGTGGGAGGGCAAACATACACTGAAAGCCCTCTGCGGGGGAGAAGCATTTCCAAGGCCACTTGCAAACTGGCTGGTAACACAAACAGCAGAAGTTTGGAACATGTACGGACCTACGGAAACAACCATCTGGTCGGCCGTATATCCGGTTAGCATTACCGACGATGCTTCTGTACCATTGGGTAAGCCCATTGCTAATACAACCTGTTACATACTTAATCAGGCTTTACTACCAGTGCCTCCCGGTGTGAATGGCGACCTTTACATAGGAGGCAGCGGGCTGGCTATCGATTACTATAACCGGCCGGAACTTACGGCCGAAAAGTTCATAACAAATCCTTTTGTACCCGGTCAGCTTATGTACAAAACGGGCGATAAAGCCCGCTATCTGTCTGATGGTAATATAGTTTTCAGCGGACGAGCCGACTTGCAGGTAAAAGTGAATGGCTATCGCATAGAGCCGGGAGAGATAGAATATCATCTGTCGGATATAACCGGTGTGAAACAGGCAGTCGTTGTTGCGTTGATGGATAATAACGGCATGCACCGGTTATGTGCTTATATTATTCCCACCGGTACCGTTACGGTTTCTTCGTTAAGAGAAGCTTTACAGCGGCGGGTGCCAGCTCATATGGTGCCCTCACAATGGCTATTGGTAGATGCTTTTCCGCTTACTCCCAATGGTAAAATAAACAGGAAAATATTACAGGAGCAGGAGTTGCAGGCTCCGGTGGCGCAAACTTATGAGCCTCCTGTTACCCTGGGAGAAACCATTCTCTGTAATATCTGGCAGGAAGTATTGCGGGTGGAACGGGTAGGTGTTCATGACAATTTCTTTGAGCTGGGAGGTGCTTCATTGCAGAGTATTAATGTTTGTGCTAAAGCAGCTGCCTCCGGCATGAACCTTACTCCTGAAAAACTGTTCGAATACCAGACGGTGCGGGAGCTGGCACGTTATGCTCCGGTAATTAGCGGGGTACATAGTGCGGCAGTGCCTGAGCTGGAAAAGGAATTGTTGGCAGAATTGTCTGCTACATCAGTTACTACGGCTCCAAAACTGCAACTGCCACAGATACATATAGAAAGTTTCGCCTGTTATCTTCCCGGGAAAACGGTGAATACAAATGAAATAGTAGAGGGCTGTTTGAACAAGATCCGTTTCCCTATGCAACGGCTTACCGGTATACACTCCCGCCGGGAAACTGCGGCAAACGAATGTGCATTTGGTATGGCTGCAAAAGCAATGGAGCATTGTTTCAATATGTCGCGTTATCAGCCGGCAGATATAGATGTACTTATCTCCTGTAATGTATTCCGAATGGACCATCCGGAAGAAGTGGTATTGGAACCGGGTACTGCTATCCGCCTCGCTCATTTGTCTGGTTGTAGTAATGCGGTTACGATGGATCTTTCCAATGCCTGCGCGGGTATCTTCTCCGCTATTGTAATGGCGGAAACAATGATACGCAATGGTACCGCTCAACGTGTCATGCTGGTAAGCGGTGAGTATCTCACCCATCTTACAAATACTGCGCAGAAAGAGATAACGGACTTTATGGATCAGAGTATTTCTGCGCTTACCGTGGGAGACTCCGGTTTGGCAATGATACTGGAGGCTGCACCAGATAATGGAGATGGTTTTGTAGATATTGATATGTTTACAATGGGAGGATACAGTGATCTGTGTATTGTAAAATGTACTAACAAAGAGGAAGGAGGACTGTTGCTTAAAACAGATGCTATCCGTATGGCAGAAGCGGGACATGTAGAGGCTTCCCGGCACGCCTGGCAAACCCTGAAGAAAAATGAATGGCCGGCTGCGTCAATAAACTTCCTCATAATGCACCAGGCTTCCAGTACTACCACTGCTAATACCATGCGCCAGGTGAACCAACTGCTCAATTCAGATTTTGCCAATAAGGAAAATACAATCGATAATATCAAACATAGGGGTAATACTGCTACCACCACTCACTGGATGGCCATACAGGATTATATACTGAACAACAGTATCGGAAACCATGACCGCGCTATGTTGTTTATCAGTGGTTCCGGCCTGAATATAGGGACTGCCTTATATAAATTTGATACACTGCCATCCCGGGTAAAAGCATATTGGCAACAGGGGCAACAGGCAGAGAAACTGACTGTGCTGCCGGAAAAACCAGCTGTTAAACCTTCTCTGCCCGGTGGCGTGCAAATAGGCAGCTTTGCTATAGTTTTAGAGAACAATCCGTCCGGTTCCGCTATCATACCAGCTACCACTGCAGCCCGCCAGTGTCTGGAACAGCAGCCGGAACTGGATAAGGAAGATATCGGGATGGTAATATATACCGGTATTTACAGGGACGAACATCTCTTTGAACCTGCTGTTGCTACCATACTGGCGGGTTCCCTGGATATTAATGCCACAAAAGACCGCGCAAAGGAAGGACTGCACACGCTTTGTTTCGATTTGTTTAACAGTGATCTGGCCTGGCTGCAAGCTTGTTTTATGGCTACCAATGTTATAACCGGAGGACGCACAGAAAACGTATTATTGATCGCAGGGGAAATGGATAATAATGCAATTGTAGCAGGTGCTGTTCCATGTGAAGTACAGGAAGGCGGCGCTGCATATCTGTTGCAAAATACCGGTGCAAAACACAAAGGATTCGGGGCATTCCTGTTCCGTCATTATCCAGCTTTGAAAGATGACATTTACAGCCATGTAAAGCTTAAAGGCAGGCATAGTGTTGTTGAGCGCAGAGAACATTTACAGCGGCAGGAACAGTTGTTACCCTATCTGAAAGAACTGGTAACCGGATTCCTGGAAAGAGAACAATTGTCGTTTAATGATATCCGTTATATTATTCCTCCTTTCCCGTCAGCTGGTTTTACTATCATGTTACGGGATATGCTCGAACTGCCGGATCAGGTAGCAATTGTTAGCACTGAAACCCCGCTGCTGAAGGCATCCCTCACAATGCCGGTATTGCTAGCAGAATTGCTGAAACAAGCGCCCGTCAGCGGCTCGCTGGTGTTATTGATCAGTGCCGGTGCGGGAGGACAGTTAGGCTGTGCTCTTTACCATTGTTAAGTATATCTAACCTATTATTTGAAAACCATTTGAGACCCTTTTTATGTCAGAAACAGAAAAAATAACCATACCAGCTATCCACCATGAGGATATTGATGTGCATACCATTAGCAGGAATAATGGTCACCGGGAGATATTAATTCCTGTGCGGGTGGTAACAGCCACCGCCTTATTTGATGGGCACGATGTTGCTGTTAATCTCATCCGGAGGCTGTTACTGTCTGCCGGGGCAGAAGTGATCCATCTTGGGCATAGCCGCTCCGCAAAAGAGATAGTACGTTGTGCCATACAGGAAGATGCGCAGGCAATAGCTATTACTTCCTATCAGGGAGGGCACCTGGAGTTCTTTAAATATATATACGACCTGTTGCAGGAGCAAAATGCGGGGCATATCCGGATATTTGGCGGCGGTGGCGGAACAATCCTGCCATCAGAAATGGATGCATTACATGCCTACGGAATTGAAAGACTGTATTCCCCGGAAGATGGTCGCGCAATGGGTCTGGAAGGGATGATAGCAGATATGCTGGGCCGATGCCGGCTATCCGTTCCAAAGCCTCCTGAAGAGATTATTCCAATGGTGGGAAACCGGGAAGACAAACACCTGGGTGCATTGCTGACAATGGCGGCAGATCATCCGGGCACCCATACCACCATCAGAGAAGCCCTGTCTGTGCTAACCTCCCAAACGGTACCCGTGATTGGGATTACCGGTACTGGTGGTGCCGGAAAGTCTTCGCTGATAGATGAACTGCTGCGTCGTTTCTGGCAACAGTTCCCTGATAAAAAAGCCGCTGTAATATGTGTGGATCCCTCCCGGAGAAAAACAGGTGGCGGATTGCTTGGCGATCGTATCCGTATCAATTCGGCGGCAAATGAAAATGTATTTATCCGGTCTCTGGCTACACGGGGAGCGTTCAATGCAATTGCTCAGAGCCTGCCGCTCACACTGGAGCTTTGTAAAGGTGCAGGGTTCGATATGATCATTGTCGAAACGCCGGGCATGGGTCAGGCAGATATGGGTATCACAGAGTATGTGGATGTCTCTTTGTATGTGATGACAGCCGATTTCGGTGCGCCTTCCCAGTTGGAAAAAATCAATATACTTGATTATGCAGATGCGGTAGCTATCAATAAATCAGATAAAGGTAATGTTGCAGATGCGGTGGAACATGTACGCCGGCAATATCGCCTCAATCATAATCTCAGGGCACTACAGGATGAAGATATCCCGGTAGTCAGTACCAATGCTTCTGTATACAACGATGAAGGCGTTACTGCTTTATTTCAGTTGCTTTTAAAAGCTATACGCGAAAAAACAGGCTGCCTTTACGGCGGAGAGATAGTTGGTATACAAAAGGCCATGCGCCAGCAGATCATTCCGCCCTACCGTAACGGATATCTGGACGAGATCATTCAGGTATTACACAATTATACGGAAAAGGTAAACCAACAGTCGGCCCTTGCGCAACAGCTGTTTCAATTGAATGGTGCTGCTGCAGTGTTACTTTCGCAACCTTTCGATGTATCACAAAGGGCATTGCTGGAACAGCAGTTACAGCAATCTTTGGCTGCGGCCGAAGAACAATTGGATCCGGCTACCAAAGAAATACTCCGTACCTGGGAGGATATTATAAAGCGCTACCAGCAGGATGAGGCGGTATTACATGTCAATGGTAAGGAAGTAACCTATCAGATGCATGTAAATACCCTTAGCCATATACGTCTTCCCAAAGTGGCCCTTCCTGCATTTAGCAACTGGGGTGATATTGTAAGATGGAGTATGAAAGAAAATATGCCCGGCTATTTTCCTTTTACAGCAGGTGTATTTCCAATGAGGAAAGAAGGAGAGGATGCTGCGCGGTTAACAGCCGGCGAAGGTGGGGCCATCCGTTCGAACCGGCGTTTCCATTATCTTACCAATGGTATGGAAAGCAAAAGACTTTCCACCGCGCACGATGCTGTCACACTGTATGGATTTGACCCGGATTACCGTCCGGATATTTTCGGAAAGATCGGCAGTACCGGGGTAAGCATTTCTACCATCGACGATACTAAAATGCTTTACGCCGGTTTTAATCTTGCCAATCATCATACCACTTCTGTCAATCTTACTATCAATGGTCCTTCGCCCATGATATTGGCATTCTACCTGAATGCTGCTATTGACCAGCAATGTGAACTGTATATCCGCAGCCAGGGAGATACTGAACGCGTAACACGTCAAATAGAAGCCTTATATGAAACATCCGGTTTTACCCGTCCGGCCTATACAGATGCATTGCCGCCAGGTAATGATGGACTGGGCCTGCTTTTATTAGGTGTTAGCGGAAACGAAGTATTACCGGCAGATATTTATGAACGGATAAAAGCCGATACACTGAAACAGGTAAGAGGTACTGTGCAATGTGATATTCTTAAGGAAGATCAGGCTCAGAATACCTGTATATTTTCTACCCAGTTTTCCCTGAAAATGATGGCAGATATACAGGAGTATTTTATTGCACAGCAGGTCCGGCATTTTTATTCAGTATCCGTGTCGGGATATCATATTGCCGAAGCAGGTGCTAATCCCGTAACACAGATTGCATTTACATTGGCTAATGCTTTCAGTTATATAGAATACTACTTGTCCAGAGGAATGAAAATCGATGACTTTGCACCTAATTTTTCTTTCTTCTTTTCAAATGGTATTGATCCTGAATATGCAGTATTGGGACGTGTAGCGCGACGTATATGGGCAAAAGTGCTGAAGTATAAATACAATGCAGTAGAACGTTCACAAAAACTGAAATATCATATCCAGACTTCCGGACGATCTTTGCAGTCGCAGGATATGGATTTTAACGACATCCGTACTACGCTGCAGGCATTGTATGCAATTAATGATAACTGCAATTCCCTTCATACTAATGCAAATGATGAAGCCATCTCTCTGCCTACAGAAACTACTGTGCGGAAGGCGCTGGCCATCCAGAAAATTATAGATAAAGAATTTGGGTTAACAAAAAATCAGAACCCGCTGCAAGGTGCTTTTGTAATCGAACAGCTTACAGATCTTGTGGAGGATGCTGTAATTAAAGAGCTGGAGAATATTGCCCGGCGCGGTGGTGTACTGGCGGCTATGGAAACAATGTATCAGAGAAGCCGCATACAGGAGCAATCTCTCCATTACGAAATGTTGAAACATAGTGGTGCGTTACCGATTGTTGGGGTCAATACATTTGTACAGGATGGTGGTGAAAGTGTATATCCGGCAGAAGCAGTAGTACGGATCACCAGCGAAGAAAAAGCAGCTATTGTACAGCAGAATAAAGCCTTCCGGGCAAGGAATGCCCATCGTACACCGGCAGCGCTGGAACAGTTGTCTAAAGCTGCATACCAGGGCAAAAATATTTTTGAAACCCTGATCGATGTTTCCAGGGTCTGTACGCTGGGGCAGCTCTCCGATGTGCTGTTCCGCTGTGGCGGAGAATACAGACGTAATATGTGATGTTAACCACTATACAATAAAATGATGAAAAGAACTATTACAGCCGCGATCACCGGCATTGCAGGATATACACCTGATTTTGTGCTCACTAATAAAGACCTGGAAGCTATGGTAAATACTTCGGACGAATGGATACATACCCGCACCGGTATCAGGGAAAGAAGGCTGTTGAAAGGCGAAGGAACGGGTAGCTCATTTATGGGCATTCATGCTGCTAAGCGGTTGCTGGAAAAAACAGGTATTGATCCGCTTACAATCGATGTGGTGATTGTAGCAACTGTTACGCCGGACTATGTGCATTATCCCGGTACATCGAACATTATCAGCAAAGCAATTGGTGCTGACAATGCCTTTGCGATGGACCTTCAGGCTGGCTGTTCCAGTTTCCTCTTTTCTATGCAAACAGCTTCAATGTACATTACCAGTGGTCAATATAACAGGGTGCTGCTGGTTGGAGTGGACAAAATGTCGAGCCTTGTCGATTATACTAATCGCGATACCTGCGTGCTTTTCGGAGATGGGGCAGGAGCGGTTTTGATGGAAGCCAATACTGAAGGTTATGGCATACAGGATGCATATATGCGTTCAGATGGTCAGGGGGTAGATTATCTCCGTGTGCCCGCTGGCGGTAGTGTGCTTCCTGCTTCGGCAGATACTGTTATAAATGGGCAACATTTTATGTTCCAGGATGGTGTTCCCGTATACAAATTTGCAGTCAGTAAAATGGTAGAGGCTGGCCAGATGATACTGGAACGCAACAATCTTACGGTTGATCAGATCGACTGGGTAGTGTCGCATCAGGCCAACAAACGTATCATTCAGGCAACGGCAGAACGGTTGCAGATACAGGATGAAAAGCTGATGTTTACTATCCACAAATATGGAAACACTTCCAATGCTTCCATGCCATTATCCTTGTGCGAATATGAATCCCAACTGAAGAAGGGGGATAATCTGCTGTTTGTTTCTTTTGGTGGCGGATTTGCCTGGGGCGGACTTTATCTCAAATGGGCCTATTAAATTTTCAGCATTAACAAGATTCAAATGCAACATCAGCTTTTACACGGAAAGAAGGGTATTATCTTCGGCGTACTCAACGAACAATCTATTGCCTGGGCGGTAGCGCGACAGGCAGTAGCAGAAGGTGCCACTATTGTATTAACCAATACATTGGCAGCAGTCAAGATGGGCAATGTAAGGGAACTGGCGGAAAATATTGGTGCCGGGTTCTTTCCTGCAGATGCTACTAATATTGATGACCTGGAGGCATTGTTCGACTATTGCAGGGATGCATGGGATGGAAAGGTGGATTTTATTCTGCATGCTATTGCCATGAGTCCTAATATGCGCAAGAAACGCTCTTACAATGATCTGAACTATCCAGATTTTATCCGCACTATTGATATCTCTGCACTTTCATTTCACCGTATCATGCAGGTGGCCGTCAAAAAAGATATGCTGAACAGATATGCTTCTATTCTGGCAATTACCTTTATGGCTTCTATGCGCACATTCCCTGATTATGGCGATATGTCTCAGGCCAAAAGTGTATTGGAATCTATTGCACGCAGCTTTGGATATCAGTTGGGCAAGTCGCACGCTGCCAGGGTGAATACCATCTGCCAGGGGCCTACTCCATCCACGGCCGCCAGGGGAGTACCAGGCTTTGATGAACTGAGTAAGTTTTCAGAAATGATGTCCCCGTTAGGAAATCCATCTGTTGAGGAATGTGCGGATTATATCATTACGTTATTCTCCGATTACAGTAGGAAAATAACAATGCAATGCCTCTATCATGACGGAGGATTTTCCGGAATGGGAATGAGTGGGGAGATAGCTGCTTTGTTGTCGGAAAAAGGATAAATGGCCTTCTTAATCCCCTCTTTCAACAGGTGTGATCCTGATCTCCAGTTTCTGACTTCCTCTGATAACATTAATATACTGGAATTGCCCTATTTTATCTTCTGTAAGGACTTTAAACAGCTGATCGCTGGTTTCAACCTGCCGGTCATTAAACGCATAAATGATGTCTCCGTCCAGCAAACCAGCTTTCATAGCAGGACCGTTCCTTTCCACTTTTGTTACAAATAGCGCCTGCTTGTTTTTTAAACCATGAATAGTTTTCAGCTTAGGCACAAGTTCTATCTGTTGCATGTTTACACCAATATAGGCTCTTCTAAATTTACCGAAACGGATCAGCTGGTTGGCAATTGATTTTGCTGTATTAATACTGATGGCGAAACAAAGCCCTTGCGCTCCCTTAATAATGGCTGTATTTACTCCTATTATCTCACCGTCGCTGTTAATGAGCGGACCACCAGAGTTACCCGGATTTAACGCTGCATCCGTTTGAATCATGCCGTCCATTGTTACACCACTTGTTCCCTGGAGTGAACGCCCCAATGCGCTAATTACTCCTGCGGTAACAGTATACTGGAATCCGAGAGGGTTGCCGATAGCTATTGCCATTTGCCCTACTTTTAACTCATCCGAATCGCCCAGTTTAGCTGGTTTATAATCCAGTGCATCTATTTTTAAAATAGCAAGATCTGTCAGCGGATCCTCTCCGGTCAATTCGGCTATAAAAGCCCTTCCATCTTCGAAAACAACCCTTAGCTGGTCTGCATTATGTACAACGTGACTATTAGTAAATAAATAGCCATCAGAAGAAAACAAAAAACCTGAACCTGTACCAGAGGGTGATAGTTTCTTTGTTTTATCGAAATTATATCTCTCGATTTTAACAACCGCAGAACTGACTTTTTCTGTGGCCTGTATGATAGTTTCTGAATAATTATCCATACCCTTTCTTATCAAAGAACTTACCCCATTATTATTGAAGACATACTGGCATATACAATGAAAATATTTCGCCTAAATTGCATAAAGCTGTCTTAATGACAGAGGTTAGGATTACATTAAGCTTTGTTTATAATTATCTTCTGAAACAGATTAATTAACTTTAGCATAAACCCAGCATCCATATGAATAACAGCGAAATCAAAAAAGAAGATATCAAACAGGAAGTGTTTGACCTGTATGATGATTATGCCCATAACCGGTTAAGCAGGCGTGAGTTTATGGAAAAGCTCTCTGTATATGCAGTTGGAACTATTACCACAGCTTCACTAATGAGTTTTCTTATGCCCGATTACCAGAATCCCATCCAGGTAAAGGCAGATGATCCTCGTCTGAAATCAGAATATATCCATTACAAATCCGAAAAAGGTGGCGGAACGATTAAGGCATTATTATCCAAACCGGCTGATGCAACTACGAAGCTGGGAGGTATTATCGTTGTTCATGAAAACCGCGGTTTAAATCCACATATTGAAGATGTTGCCAGGAGAGCAGCATTGGCTGGATTTATATCCATAGCTCCCGATGCTTTAACGCCGTTAGGCGGTTATCCGGGTACGGATGATAAAGGTCGTGAGTTGCAGAGCAAAAGGGATAAAAATGAAATGCTGGAAGATTTTATAGCAGCTTATGAATACCTGAAAAAACATAATGATTGTAATGGCAAAATAGGAGTTGTAGGTTTTTGCTTTGGTGGCTGGATAGCAAATATGATGGCCGTTCGGATACCAGACTTGTCTGCAGCTGTCCCGTTTTATGGTGGTCAGCCGCCAAAGGAACTTGTTCCACAAATAAAAGCGCCACTTCTTTTGCATTATGCGGAACTGGATACTCATGTCAATGAAGGGTGGCCGGCGTATGAAAGTGCTTTGAAAGAGAATAACAAAGAATACACTGCTTATATTTATCCCGGTGTAAATCATGGGTTTCATAACGATACTACTCCCCGTTATGACAAAGCAGCTGCGGAGCTTGCCTGGAAACGTACAATTGAATTTTTTAACGGAAAACTCAGGTGAGAGTAAGGGGCTGACTAATCTCAACGCCTTCATTTTAGTTTTTAGTCAGCCCCTTGGTCTAGAATAATTTCTCTTCCGGTGGTTTTACTCCTGCCAAACGGAGATAAACTGTAGTCTGACCTCTATGGTGAGTCTGGTGTTCGAATCCCTTTGCCAAAGCCATTTTTTTACTCATATCAAAGTGATCAAAAAGTTTCACATGCTCACCCAACTGAGCAGGAGTCATTTTCTTAATACTGTTGATTACATAATCATAGCTTTCCATCACTGTTTTTGTTACATTTTCTTTCGATTTATCGCCAGACTTTTCTAATTCTCCCTGGCCTACCGGACTTTTCTCTCCTATACCGGCAGCTATTAAACCATAATTTGCATCTGCCAAATGAAGCATCTGTTCAGCAAAAGAACGCATTTCAGGCGTCGGTTTCAGAGAGTAGCCAGACTCTGGCATTACATCAAGATATTCTTTTGTATAGGCTTTGGCTCTTTCCCATTCCTTTACTATTTCGTCAGTGGATTCCTGCGCCCGGGCCAGATTGATAAAACTAAAAATAAGGCATAGTGTGGCTAAAAAATGAATTGCTTTCATAACGTTTTTTTAAGTGATTTACTATTATCGAAAACATTAAACAAAATAATAGGCTAATAGTTCTGATAATTGACATTTATTAAAAAAAATAATACCTGATATGCCACCAGGATAAATCAATTAATAGTCGGTAAATTACACGGCTTCAAAGACGTATTTGTATCATTGATCCAATTTAACATTCCTTAAGCAACATGCCGGGTTAACCTTGCTCTTCCAGGAAGATCTAACACTCCGGACTATAAAAATTGTATTTACATGAGAATAATAGCCTGCCTTTTACCAGGTATTTTCCTTACGGTTTTCACAAATACTACACAGGCCCAAAGCAAAAAAGACCTGCCTCCTTCCAATAGCTGGGCAGTAGTGCCGGTAACAGCAGATGGAATATTGAATGAATGGAAAACGCCACTGGAATATTTTGATGACAAGTCCCACCTTGCTTACGAGATATCTAACGACTCAACTAACCTGTATGTGGCTATCAGCACAATGGACGATGCCACACAAGTAAACATTATGCGGGCGGGTATTAGCCTGGGTGTTAATATAAAAGGTAAGAAGAAAATAAATACAGCCGTTACCTACCCGCAGATAGATGGAAGTGTCCTTTTTGCGCAGCGCCGGCATAACGGTAATAGCGCAGGGGGAGATAATGGCGATGATAACATAAACGGCCCTTCAAGGCAGTTCAGGCAAAGACCTGGTGATGTCTATAGCAGACTGGAACCTTATATGGGGAAAGCCGGTGTAAAAGGAATTACAGGACTGCCGGATGGAACTGTGGATGTAACACAGCATAGAACAGGTATTGCTGCCGCACTCTATCTCGGAAAAGATACACTGAATGTAGAATTGGTGATACCATTGGCAAAACTTGGATTAACTCCCGCTTATGCAAAAATGGTCGCCTATAGCATTACCGTAAATCAGGATAACCAGTATGGCGGCTCGGGCAATAATAACCGGGGTGGAACGCGGGGTGGCGGCATGGGCGGTCTGGGATTCGGTATAGGCGTGGGTGGCGGTATGGGAGGCATAGGCACCGGTTTTGGTATGAATATGGGTGGTTTCGGAGGACGCCGGTCTATGAACGGAAATGAAAGGAATAAGAAAAGCACTATAAGAATAAAACAGATATTGGCAAAAGATAAGGTTGTACCATAAAAAGGTGCAATCTTATTTTTCAAATTATTCCCTTTTCAGGCAATACCATTTTCTATCTGAAGATGAAAATTCATTATAAATACTAAACCCTAGCTTTTGATACCATAACATGGTTTTAAAAACTCTTGCTTCTACATACATAGGTCTTTGTTTTAAACGACTATCATCAATAAGATCCATCATCAATGTTGTACCTATTCCCTGATTGCCATAAGCGGGATCTGTTCCTATCATCCATATATAATAGAAAGATATTTTAGGGTGCACCTTTTTTAATTCAGCTTCTCTCTTTAATGCTTTTATCGCATTGTAGAAACCAGTGCAGGTAATTAACAGTTTTATATCCCATAGAATGGTCTTGAGAGTTGTTTTCCTGGTATCCGGAAATATTATTAAAGCAGTAGAATTTTTATCGTCCGATAAATAAACCGATCCAAAGGAATAACTATAATCGAAGGAATATTCCATCAACCGTTTAATCCTATTCATCCTTTTTTTATCCTGGATAACCGTCTCATTTATGGTTTCACTATCATTATACGCTTTTGAAAGTATATTAACCACAATATCCTTATCATTATATTGAGCTTTTAGCATAGGCAATACTACAAACAGTTTTTCATATACCTAAAAAAGAGACATCAAAATCTATTATTTTACGCAATAGGTTAGGGGGTAAAATGTTTCAGCCCTTTGGAAAAGTGAGCTATATATGTTGTGAAAGGTTTGATAATCAGAAAATGTTGTTTGAATTCGTAAATTGTTACACGTATGATGGAAGAAATAACGTACTCACAGGTGACCCTGCATGATCTGCCTGCCGTTGTAAATTTGAGGCTGATTTTTGCCGGTGAATTTACAGGTCCGCAGGCACCGGAGTTCATTGAACTGTTTAAACAACGTAACAAAGAATACCTGGAAAAGGCAATATCAGACCATTCTTTTATCGCTTATCTGGCAAAATGTGGTAATGAGATCGCAGGTATCGGAGCAATGATTTTCAGGGCGCAACCTCCAGGTTTTAAAAACCTTTCCGGGAAGGTAGGTTATGTGATGAATATGTATACATTTCCAGACTATCGCCGTCGTGGAATTTGCTCCGCTATATTAAAGCTGTTGATAGATGAGGCTTATCGTATGGGTATTACGGCCTTTGAGTTGCATGCTTCAGAAGCAGGAGAGTCCGTTTATATAAAAAATGAATTCCTGAAGCACGGAGAACCGACTTACAGAAGGTTTATTAAGTAACGGATCATCATATTAAAGTTTTAATGTGCTGGTTTCTTTTCTTAAATTGAGCCATATTTAATCGTTCAAAATGTCTAAAATCGTTCTTATTACAGGTGCATCAACAGGTTTAGGTGCAGCTATTGCTACTTATTTATCGGCCAAAGGACATATCGCATATGGAGTGTCAAGGAACATACAGCAGGAGGGACAGCCGTTTCGTACCCTTAAAATGGATGTTGGCGACGAATCAAGTATTAAGCAAGCCGTACAAACTATTATTAAGGAACACGGACGTATAGACGTGGTAATTAATAACGCCGGATTAGGCCTTATTGGACCTGTTGAATATCTGTCTATACCCGATGTAATGAAAATAATAGATACCAATGTTCTCGGTGTGTTACGTACTACCCAGGCGGTATTACCATTTATGCGTCAACAGAAATCCGGTCTGATTATTAACATCAGCTCAATAGCTGCAGAAAATGGTTTGCCTTACAGAGCGATCTATAGTGCCAGTAAAGCAGGTGTTGATAGAATGACAGAGGCTCTGCGTGTAGAACTGGCACCATTTGGTGTTCAGGCTTGTTATGTTCAACCTGGAGGTGTTTATACTAACATTAATAATAATCGCATTAATACAGTGTTACCAGCAGGTTCAGAATATAAAGAAAGTTGGGACAGATGTTTTAATATCATTCAGGATAGCGTAAGTAAGGGATTATCCACCGATGCCTTTGGTCCATTAATTGAAAAGATCATCAATACACCCAGGGTAAAGCGTTGCTATAGGATTGGTAAGCCGATAGAGAAATTATCGGTTTTCCTGAAAAAACTACTTCCGGCTCACGTTTTTGAAAAAATGATTAGTAATCATTATCAGATACGTTAGGCTTCAAAGCTTTGAAATAATAAAAACGCAGGATAAAAATGATATCATTTTTATCCTGCGTTTTTTATTGTAAAAAACGTTCGTGTGTCTTTTTAGGGTGTTCGTGCTGGTTTTTTGTGATGCCCATGTAGGTTTCCTAAATAGGAAATGAATGAATGCTTATATTGCAATTACAATCATTTCATTCATCATTAAACCCATTCATAATGAAAAAGACCCGAAATAAAATGTTTCTCTTGAAGGTAAGTTGATAGCAAGTTCGTAGTGTGTTCGTAGTTGCATCACACCTGTAACACTCCTTGAACATACATTGAACACTCTTTGAACACAAACAGCTGTTCAAACAGGGCTCAATTTGTTATTTATGTGCGCTTAAACCCCAATCTCACTATTACGGCAGGATTGTGTTGGTCTGGTTATATCAATCAGGATTTCGGTAACATTTCAAGCCCTTTCTTCAGGTCTTCTGCATTCATAACAGGAGACATTTCCACTTTAGCATTTAAGGTGCTAAAGAAGGGTTCTGCAATAGAAGGAATGTCTGATGGGTCTTTAAGGTCAAACACCATTATACAGGCTCTGCATCCATCCACAGCAAGAAAATAAGAGGCTTCCGGATGTATTTTTTCTATAGTAGCATTGATGGTCTTGCTGAGTGTGCCATTTTTGAGTGCTTGGTTGGACGCGGCTACATCCATCGTCACTTTTAACATTGTACGCATGTTGTTGGGGTTTTGATTTTTAAAGCGTCTGTAAACCAGATCGCTTTAAGATATACAAGCTGGTAAATCCTTTTGTTTTTAAAAGAGGGAGAATTGTACCGTTCTGATATTAAATTCCCGGAGTTTAGGATTATTAACCCGTATAATGATTGAGACCGGCAACCCCTACAATTGTATCTATACAAGTGGGAATTCCGGTAATGTCAACTACAAATATGTCTGGGCCAGTCTTTACGACAAGGCTTTTATTTACTGCAAATAAAAGCAGGCGGAAGCGCATTTAGAGAGAAGCAGATCAAACTATAGACGTATAGTTGCTTTGGTACGATTCATATCGATAACAATAAATAATATAAGAATACTGATGATAGCAGAAAAGTAACACCATACAGATATGAGGTATTCTGTATAAAAGATCTTGGTTGTTATATAGGTAAGGAGTACTGCTAAACCTAATAACCTAAGACTTTTAATACTTGAAATAATTGGAGGAATAACTGTAGGGATAAAGTATAATATACCACTATACTTAGCAGGTGCAAAAGGAAAATACAGAATGTAGTCAATATGGTAGCACTCTATATTCGCACTTACCTTGTAAAATAGCAAACAGTAAGAAAGGTATAGAGCAATCAGAATACCAATCCCTGATATTACAGTGTATATTTTCTTTCGCAGAGGTTCTTTTTCTAATAGCCCTATGGAGAGTGGTACTATTACCGGCCAGATCACTTGTGCAAAGATTAAAAAAGCATAAACAGCTGGCTGCTTAAGAAAGTGGATACCGGGATGAGATGCACTTAACCACACTATGCCTTCTGCAAATTGCTGAACGCAAAAAAGTAAAGGTATGCATGACAACAGGTATTGTGGTTTTGTTGTTGATTTTTTTATAGCGATGATGCCGATAGTTAAAAGGACAGCACTGGCCCCGAAACTTGCGGTTGCTGAAAAACACATAAAAACAAAGCTATTGAAGTTTAGGAGGATGAAAGATGATGAGAATCAATGAATCTGCGATGTGGATCATTGGAAGGCCATATAAGGTTTTCTGTTCGTAAGTACCCATTCACTGCAAATAGGGAGCTTAACCATTTGAATAGTTAATAATGTAATTTATTGGTAATCATAATGTAAGGACATTGTTCAGTAAAAGTGCAAGTTCAATAAATAATTGATTAAAGGGGCAGTCTGGGAATAAGAAGAAAGACTGGAATAGCGGGGGATTCAGGTGGGCAATTAAGGGCCTTAGCCATTTGACACACGATCGATATTGTTCAATCTATATTCTAAAGCCCATACGCTTGACAATGTTAAATAGAATTACTACCAAATGGGTGCAGCCCGCAATTGTCCATCTGAATCCCCAACGATAATTACCCATCTGAATCCCCAACGATAATTACCCACCTGAATCCCCAACGATAATTACCCACCAGAACCCCAGGCGATCCCAAGCGATATGTAATACCCGGGAACGATTGCGTAAAAAAAGTGTGTGGAAAGAAGGGTTTGTAAAAAAAATAAGCATACAATTGCTGGAGTATTTGATGAAGATAGCTCGCTTATCTCTTTCAAAACAAATAATTGGGGCCCTTGTTGATTTGTTTGATTTATTCCACTTTAGATAATCTAGCTTTTTAGTGTCCACTTATGAATAAGTGCAGCGTAGAACCGTTGCAAGGTATCTTAATCCCATTACTGATAGCCACGAGTATGAAAAAAAAATTACTGATTATTCTATTTTCAGTGTTTGGCTGTTTAACTGCAAACGCTCAAACACTTACTGTTACCGGACAGGTTATTGGCGATAATACAAACACACCACTTCCCGGCGTTTCAGTCCTCGTTACTGAAACAAAACAAGGTGTAAGTACAAACGCTGATGGTAAATTTTCGATTACCATAACCGGAAGAAGTTCGGTAAAACTTGCATTCTCTTATATTGGTTATAACTCTCAAACAGTTACCACAAGTGGAGCAAAACCGTTAGTTGTACAACTTAGTAAAAACCAGCGCGACCTTGATCAGGTAGTAGTTGTAGGTTATGCATCCGTACAAAGAAGAGATGTTACAGGTTCTATATCATCTGTAGGTGCCCGCCAAATTAAAGATGTGCCGTTGTCATCAGCAGCGCAGATTTTGCAAGGCCGCTTGGCAGGTGTACAGGTTGTGTCTTCCGAAGGTGCGCCAGGAGCTGAAGTAGTTATCAGAGTGCGTGGAGGAGGATCCATTACGCAGGACAACTCTCCGTTATATATCGTCGACGGTGTACAGGTAGAAAACGCATTATCTGTTATCGCACCGCAGGACATTGCTTCTGTAGATGTATTAAAGGACGCATCCAGTACTTCTATTTATGGCGCAAGAGGTGCTAACGGAGTAGTAATAATCACTACAAAAAGCGGACGCCCCGGCAAAACACAGGTAAGTTATACCGGCTCTGCCGGCTGGGGAGAACTGTCAAAAACAATGTCCGTATTAAGTCCTTACGACTTTGTTCTGTGGCAATATGAAAGAAGCCGCAGCAGCAGTGCAGACAGTTCCGACTTTGCCCGGACATACGGTACTACCTGGGATACTCTTCAGAACTACAAAAATATAGATCCCATAAACTGGCAGAATGAAGTATTTGGACGTAAAGCATTATTCCAGAATCATAATCTATCAATGAATGGAGGTACAGCCGCTACCAATTTCAATCTGAGTCTTACAGCCAATAAAGAAGATGGTATACTGTTAGAATCCGGATTCGACCGTAAAATTGCTAATTTTAAATTAGATCATAAAGTTTCTGATTATGTGAAAACTGGTATTAATGTACGTTACTTAGATCAGGCTATTCTTGGCGCCGGTACTACTAATAGCGGTACCCGCGCTACAAACAGGTTACGTCATACCATTAATTACCGCCCATTTGAATTACCGGTATCAGGAGGAGGGGTGGACGATTTTGATGAAGCTTATTACCTGGCTTCCGGGGGAGCCACAAACCCGGTATTGCTCACACAGGCAGAATACCGGAATCAAAAAACGAAAGCTACTTACCTGACAGGTTATGTGAGTATCAACCTGCTTAAAAACCTAACGTTCCGGTCTACATTTGGATACGATTATACCACTATCAGGCAATCCCTTTTTTATAGCAAAATTACAAATACCGCCCGCCAGTCGGCTTCCCTGCCAATCGCGTCCATAGGAGATCAGAGAAACAGCACCTTCAATAATTCCAATACATTACAATATACCCTTAATAAGTATAAAGGTCACCACGATTTCAGTGTACTGGCAGGTGAGGAAACGGTGGAATTTAAATCAGCCAGCAATAATGTTGAAACCAGGTATTTTCCGGCAGATATAAGCGCGGAAAAGGCTTTGGCAAATATGGGCCTTGGTTCCGCACCCAGTGGCTCTGCTCAGCCTTTACCTTCTTCCACTGAAAATGCGCCTAGCCGGATTTTCTCTTTATTTGGCCGGTTGAGTTATGCCTATAACGATAAGTATCTTGTTACCATTAATCTTCGTGCAGATCGTACATCAAAATTCTCTTCGGACAATGGTACACTTGTTTTCCCCTCTGGTTCTGTGGCATGGCGCTTCTCTGCAGAAAACTTTATGCATAACATGAAATGGCTTACAGATGGTAAGCTGAGAATCGGCTATGGCTCAGTAGGAAACAATCGTATCGGAAACTTATTATATCGCCAGTTGTATGGCGTAACAGGCCAGTATGCATTTAATCACTCCATCCTCCCTGGTTTTGCTCCATCAGCACTGGCAAATCCGGAACTACGCTGGGAGAAAAATGTAACAAGAAATATCGGACTGGATCTGGCTTTCTTTAATAATAAAATACAACTCACAATCGATGCTTATAAAAATACTGCGAACGACCTTTTACTGGCAGTGCAGATTCCGCCAACAACAGGATATACTTCGCAGATACAAAATATTGGAGCTACTTCAAATCGTGGGTTAGAAATTCAGTTGAATGCTACTCCAATTCAGAAAAGAGACTTTTCCTGGAATTCGAATTTCAACATTGCTTTTAATAGAAACCGTGTAGAAAATCTGGGAGGTCCTTCGCAAATGACCCGCAGCTCCGGCTGGCAGGGATCCGATGGTGTGGATGATTATCTCGTGAAAGTAGGACAGCCAGTCGGGTTAATGTATGGCTTTGTAACAGACGGGTTTTATAGCATAAATGATTTTAATTATGATGCTGCTACGGCTACATATACCATTAAGCCAGGTATTGCAGTGAACGGTGTTTACGGTACTCCCCAACCGGGTATGTTAAAGTGGAAAGACTTAAATGGTGATGGAAACATTACTGCAGATGGCGACAGAAGAGTGATTGGTAATGCAAATCCCAAATTTACCGGTGGATGGAATAACCAGTTTACCTATAAAAACTTCGATGCCAGTATTTTTGTCAACTTCGTAGTAGGCAATGATATTTATAATGCTAATAAAATAGAATGGACAGATGGTGCCTACTCAAACCTGAACATGTTGAATACTATGAAGGGCCGCTGGACCAATGTCAACAACCAGGGACAGGTAGTGACCGATCCAAAGGAATTAGCTACTCTTAATGAAAAAGCATCAATCTGGTCACCTGTAAAAGTACAACGCTGGTGGTTGCATTCATGGGCTATTGAAGATGGTTCGTACCTTCGTTTTAATAATGTAACCCTGGGTTATACACTTCCTAAACACATAACAGAACGTGCTAAAATTGCCAGCTTCAGAGTATTTGCTACAGTAAATAACCTGGGTGTTATTACAAATTATTCCGGTTTTGATCCCGATGTTACTGCCCGTCGTACCGATCCCTTAACTCCCGGTGTTGACTTTGCCGCTTATCCCCGTTCAAAAACCTGGGTATTTGGTGTAAACGTTATTTTTTAAAACTACTCCCATGAAATATAGATCCTTTAATTTATTAATCGGAACAACTTGTATATTAATCACCTTACTTATCATACAGGGCTGTAAAAAATGGACTGAAGTAAAACCCGGATCTGAATACAGTATTTCAGAGGTTTTTTCAGATGTATCTAATGCAACATCCGCTGTAATTGGAGCATATGATGAATTGCAGGGAGATAATGGATATGGTATCCGGATCAGTCTATATTATCCATACGATTCAGATGAAGGAATTGTTAGCGGAAATATCGATAATGGCCGCAGGGGAGTGGGGCGTTATCAATTACTCCTTACCAATTCGGAAATAACAAACCCCTTCCGGCAGTTATACCGGGGAATAGAAAAAGCAAATCTCTGCATTGAACAAATTCCATTAATGCAATTATATACAACCGGTAGCGACGATCAGAAAAAAGAATTGCGCCGTTTATATGCAGAAGCTTTAACACTAAGAGCCCAGTTCTATCTTGAGCTAATCCGCAATTGGGGCGATGTTCCGGCTCCCATGATTCCATCTTACAAACAGGCAAATTTATTTATTTTCCAATCCGACAGGGATTCTACTTATGATAAATTGCTAACCGACTTAGCTGCTGCTAAAGAATTATTGCCCTGGCGTACAGAAGTGGCACGGAACGAACGTATTACCAAAGGTGCGGCAATGGCATTACGTGCAAGAATTGCTTTATATCGTGGGGGATATGCATTACGCAAAAATGGTGTGATCGAAAGAAAAAGCGATTACATAAAATACTACACCATTGCACGGGATGAATGTGCTGAGTTAATGGCGAAACGCACTGAGCATACGCTGAATCCAAGCTTTGACAATGTCTGGAAAAATGTAACATCCTTCAAATACGACCCTCTGGGAGAAATCTTATTTGAAGTAGGCGCTGGTGGTGGTAACTCTAACAGTGATAGCCGTATGGGTAACTATGATGGTCCTAATGTGAATGCTGCGTCCCGCTATGGTGCCGGGGGAGGAGGAGTTATTATGTTACCCTGTTATTTCTATGCCTTCGATTCTGTAGATACCCGTCGCGATGTAACTGTTACTTCATACCAGGTTCCTTCTGCTACAAATATTAAATCTCAGCGTCGCTTAGGTGAATTGAATACAGGTAAATATCGTCGCGACTGGAGGGTTCCTCTTTTACCCGGCAGTGTTTTGAATGTGGGGTACAACTGGGTATTAATCCGGTTTTCAGATGTTCTTTTAATGTTCGCTGAGGCAGAGAATGAAATTAATGGAAGCCCTACCGCGGCTGCTATTACCGCTTTTGAAGAAGTACGTAAACGGGCATATAAAGGTAATGAAAGCAGTATCGGTATAACCCCTTCTACTAAAGATGCCTTTTTTACTGCCATCGTAAATGAACGTTATTTGGAATTTGGTCATGAAGGCATCCGCAAATTTGATTTAATCCGCTGGAATTTGCTGGCACAAAAACTTGCAGAAGCAAGAACAAAGCTCCAGCAGATCCGCGATCGTCAGGCCCCATATAGTTTCGTTCCTCAATACATATATTGGAAGAACACAGGTGAAGAGATTCAATATTATACTGAAAGTAATACAGCCGCTACTGCTGTTCCGTGGTACAGACCAACACAAGTGCCAAATCCTGCCACAGGATGGACAAGAGTTGATTGGGCCCAGCAACTGACTTCAGCTAATTCTATAGACAATCTACCGTTGTGGCAAGGTTTCGCGAGATTTTTTGTTTCAGGGAAAAGTGAGTTATTCCCATATGACCAGGCTACTTTAGATTCCTATCAGGGGCGCCTTACTCAAAATCCCGGATACTGATATTGTTGAAATAATACCAGATCTTAAAGGGATTATCTCCACATATCAAATATAGGGATGGGTTTCAAACCCATCCCTATATTCGATATTACCCTGCTACGTTATCCTGATCAGAATCATCCTTTGGTTCCCAAAGTTCAATAATATTCCCTTCGGGATCCAGCACATGGACGAATTTGCCATATGGATATTCCGCAATTTCATCAATAATGGTCACGTTCTCCTTTTTTAGTTCCTCTACCAGAGCAACGATATTTTCCACCCGGTAATTAATCATAAATGGCTTGACCGACGGATTGAAATATTCGGTATTCTGCGGAAACGTACTCCAGGTCGTGGATCCTTTTTTCGACGGATCATCGGCCTGCCGCCATTCAAACGTTGTTCCGTATTCACTGGTAGCCAATCCAAGGTTTTTGGCGTACCATTCGTTCATACTTTGCGGATTATCGCATTTAAAAAAGACGCCGCCAAGGCCCGTTACTTTTTTCATATTTAAACGTGTTTTGGACAATTTCCAACTATTTTTGGACATTACTAAATCTGTTTTCAAATCTCCTGTTAATACTAATGGCAGTTTAAAGTTTTATCCATATCTCTTATACCCATTGAACTTTTAGGCTTCAGGTATGTTTACTTTCCTGGAATTAAATATTATTATATGATGCATAAGACTTAATTTTCTGTTGCCGGTTCTCACCAATAATCAATCTCTGAACAAAAAATATTCTTTTTATGAAAACATCCTTATTGATGTTACATGGAGCTATTGGAGCATCCAGTCAGTTGAAAGCTATAGCAGAACAATTATCTATAAACTATGAAGTACATCTTTTCGATTTTCCTGGTCATGGGGGTAAGGATCTGCCTGTTGAACCATTTTCTATAAAACTTTTCTCAGATGCTGTACTGAGTTACATACAAAAGAATAACCTGCAGAAGCTAACTATCTTCGGCTATAGTATGGGTGGTTATGTAGCAATGTATCTTGCTAAGCACCACCCACAGCTGGTAGATAGGGTTGTTACACTTGGCACTAAATTTCATTGGAACGAAACAATTGCTGCAAAAGAAATCAAAATGCTGGATACTGCTGCCATAGCCACAAAAGTTCCGGCGTTTGCTGCTGCTTTGGCAGAGATGCACGCTCCGAACGACTGGAAAGAAGTAGTGTTACGTACAGCAGATTTACTGGCAGAAATGGGTAAGGATAATCCTCTGAAACCTGACGATTATAAAGAAATAAAGATTCCATCTTTGATCCTGCTGGGCGATAGGGATAAGATGGTAACGTTTGAAGAAACTATTGCTACCTATAAGAATCTTCCTGATGCTCAAATGGGAGTATTGCCCGGCACACCTCATATTATAGAACAGGTGAACCCGTCGTTAGTGACTTATTTTATATGAGAACACACCATAGAAAATGAAGTGCCCCCTGAAGTTAAACACTTTAGGGGGCACTTCAACTTATGGGTACAACCAGTAATCCCACCTGAATTCAAAGTGTTTACAATGAATTCATATTGGTTATCAGGGTTACCAGTGTACTGGCCGATACCGCGGTAGGGTTGAAGCTAAATGATACGTAATCCAGTCCCGCAGCTGGTGCTGGAATGGTCACAGTTTTCTGTTCAGCATAAAACACTCCATTGATGCAGGATATAGCCAGGAAAGTCCCTTGCAAACCCACAGGAATAGTGTTCTGGTAGCTGAGAAATCCTTCAAAACCTGCTGGTGGGGTGAAGATGGTGTTATACAATTTAATGATCGTATTTTGACCCAGAGGTTTGAAATATAACATAGAAGGCTCTTCTCCCGTGTAACTGATACCTGTTGCCGGATTGTAATTGGTATTGAAATAAACAAGTACTGTTGTTTTGGGATTCGTACTGTTAGCCAGTGCGTCGCAGTTTCTCCATTGCATCAGGCTATCCAGGCGGAAGTTGTAGGTGCTGGTGGTACCGTCAAACAATGCAAAGGATGCGCTGGAGCTTGTAACTGGTTGCCAGTCTACCCCTTTATTGGCACTAACCTGTGTAGATACGGTTGTAAACTGGTTAACATAGTTAAATCCCGCGGTGCTAACAGTTATTGTAGTATCTCCTGCCCACATCGGAACTCTTTTCAGCTCGCCTTGTCTGGCAGGAACCTGTACTATTACAGCGCTATCCGGACGAAGTTTCAATTCCACACCGCCTTGCTGGGCGCTCACAAAAAACTCTCCATAAGATACCAGGGCCTCTCCGGTGCTGGTAGAAGTTTGCCTGTCAGCAAAAATCATATTGGAAGGTGTACTGATCTCTTTTATGGAAATCGTTACATTACCGGTTACAGGGCTGCCATTAGGATATACAAGTGAGTTCCTTGTAAACGTATAAATGGTGCTGGATTTGGTTTTGACCTGGGGCCGTTCCTGTAGGTTGATCGTAAATCTTTCAAATGCAGGACCTTTGTCCCGGAGAAACTTATGTAACTCCAGTCCATCCTGACTGGCAGCCGCCGCGATTGTACTTTTAACAGATAATTTTTCCGTGGGATTCTCTTTCATTTGTTTGGTACATGCGCCAAACAACAGGGGCATAAGAATGCAACAAGCAACATAGATGGGTTTTGTTCTCATACAATTGATTTAAAGTTTAAAATGGGGAATAGAAATTGGGTCTCAGTGGTATGTTCAGCGATTATAGGTTTATATGCAAAATAGTATCTTACACTGAAATACTACAGCAGACAGAAAATAACTCCTTGTTTTACATACCTTTATTTCCGATCCGCAATCCCCCTAAAGTTATTTTCACTACCACTTATGAACAATATCCTCCAATATATCCGAATTTGTCCCGCATGGGTATATTTCTCTACATGAATACAACCTCTTCTATAACGATTAAACCATTATGCAGAAAGGATTTCATCGGCAGGGCATGCAATTTGGGCATGTTTTAAGTAATCATAATTTTTTAAACTAAAATTTAAATGTTATGGCACATACTGCAGGTGTAAGACCATCAACCGAAAGAAATACTCAGGGTGCAGCAAAATCAGGTAAAAGCGGTAAAATGGATAATTCAGAATTTCATCATTTTTTTATGGATGAAGTGAAAGATATCTATTGGGCCGAAAAACACCTGATGAAAGCGCTGCCTAAAATGAAGAAAGCAGCAACCAGCCCTGAATTAGCGCAGGCTTTTGATAAGCATACGCATGATACACAAATGCATATTGAAGCATTGGAACAGATTTTTGGACTAATGGGAGAAAAACCAGCCGTTAAAAAATGTGAGGCTATGGAAGGCTTATTGACAGAAACTGATACAATGATAAGTGCTACAGATAGAGATACAATGACCAGAGACGCTGGTTTAATCATGGCAGCACAAAAAATGGAGCACTACGAAATAGCCACCTATGGTACTTTAAGAGCCTTCGCGAAAAATATGGGTCGCACAGATGTTGTGAGCCTATTGCAGAAAACGCTTGATAATGAAAAAGCAACAGATGTTGCATTAACAGAAATTGCTGAAAGAAGAATTAACGAACAAGCAAGCGAAGAGTAGTTTAGGCGTTTGTTAATCCATAGGTCAATAATTGATTAAGGGCTTGTCTTCAGACAGGCCTTTTTAATGCCCGATACCCTGATTATTTCTGATGAGGTTGATGAAATGCCCCCGTTGATATCCATCATTAATATGATTAATCGCAATCATTGCAGCGGAATGTTAAATGTTGTCAATTTGTGCTGAATCAGTTCATATCCTTAATTCATAAACAAATTGATAACTCCCGAAAAACTAATTCTATGCGTAGTAACATTTTTTTCCAACCTTACATGATTGCTAACATGATCGCTATGATCATGATTCTTATTGCCATTACAAAACCTGTTTTTGGCAGAGTGCTTTTGTCGTTTATTTTTATGGCGGCCGCTTTTATAAATGCTGTTATCGTTTTTTCACATCCCGAGGTGTACAGAACATATGCCAGCATGACAGCTTTAATTTCATACGAAAATTTTATTAACGGTTCTTTTAGCGATCACACAGTTGCCTATGTGTTGGCAATTGCTGCAGGTCAGTTACTGGTCGGACTTGGACTTGCAAAGGGTGGTGTATCTGAAATCTTTGCGTTGTTGGGGGCCATCATTTTCTTTTTAGCAATAGCTCCTCTTGGGGCCGGTGCATCATTCCCTTGTACTATTGTATTGGCAATAGCCTGCATGTTTATGATGAAAAAGAGGAAAGAAGGTCCATTGTTCAATTTGCTGATAAAACCTGGTATTTTTAAACGAATTAAATTCCAGGATCTTGAAAGGACTTAAAAAAACATGATGTTATGAAAAAGATCTTTTTAGTGTTAAATGGTGCAAACACTGCCAATACAATAGCTTTTGCCTGTTATATAGCAGGCTTCAGCAAAGCCCGGTTGATAGGTGTTTTCCCGGGGGCTTACAGTACAGAACCGGTTTTGAAACAAGTATTGGGAATGGCATATGTAGAATCTAACATAAATGGCGATCTGCCTGTCAAGAAATTACAACAGCAGCTTTTTGAAGATATATGTGAAAGCAAAGGAGTTCCTTATCGTGTGTTCAAAGAGCAACGGATCACTGCCGAAGAAATGATTGCAGAAAGCCGGCTGGCAGATCTTATCATCATAGACACTATTGCAGATTCACAATACCAGACGGAAGTAGTACGGAATAAATTAACCAGGTCATTACTAACAAATGCAGAATGCCCTGTAATGATATCTCCTGCTTTTTTCAAACCAATTGAAGAAATTGTTTTCTGTTATGATGGCTCCGCTTCCGCTGTTTTTGCAATGAAACAACTCTCTTATCTCCTGCCCGGACTGGAAGATGTGAAAGCAATAGCATTACAGATAGGTGACGTGGATAAACAGAAAGCAACTGAAAATAACCGGTTAAGGGAGTGGCTGTGTGGTAATTACCGGTATTCCGATGTAATAACGATAAAAGGAACCCCGGATAAAGAATTATTTAATTTCCTGTTAAAGAAAAAACACACACTTGTAGTATTAGGTGCATATGGCAGAAGTATGATATCCAGGTTCTTTCATCAAAGCCATGCAGATCAGCTTATAGAGACATTGCCTTTCCCTGTATTCGTCACTCACTATTAATTATATAATAGCTTTTATTTCAGAATGCGTGAGAGATTTCCTCTTGCGCATTCTTATTTTGTATCATTAACAAAGGATTAAATTGGTTTAGTAACGGAATTGATTTGTAATAGCTTAATTTGCATTGAATTGTCTGTAATTAGTTAAAGCTACCCCAAAATCTATCCTCATGGCAACAATATTACTTATAGAAGATAATAAGGATATCCGTGAAAATACAGCGGAAATTCTGGTAATGGCAAATTACAAAGTCCTCACAGCTCCAGATGGTAAAGCTGGTGTACAGATGGCTGAAGATAATCACCCGGATCTTATTGTTTGTGATATTACAATGCCTGTGCTTGATGGATATGGAGTGATCCATCTGCTGCACAAGAAGGAAGATCTGCGTAACATCCCATTTATTTTCCTCACTGCAAAGGCTGAACGTATGGATCTGAGAAAAGGGATGGAAGTGGGAGCGGACGATTACATTACTAAACCTTTCGATGCAACTGAATTGTTAAATGCGATCGAATGCAGATTGAAGAAAGCTGAAATGCTTAAAAAGGAAATGAATGAAGGACTAAAAGGAATGGAATCGCTGTTGTCTACAGTTTCAGGAAAAGACTTGTTACAAACACTTCGCGAAGAACGCCATATAAACTATTACAAGAAAAAGCAGTCCGTATATACAGAAGGTAATCACCCTTCCTGCCTCTATTACATTGTAAAGGGGAAAGTTAAATCCTACATGCGGAATGATGATGGGAAAGAGCTGATCACCGGAATATATAAAGAAGGTGATTTTATTGGATATATTCCCTTGCTTGAAGGAACTACTTACAAAGAAAATGCTGAGGCAATAGAGGAAACACAACTGGCTATTGTTCCACGGGAAGATTTTGAAGAACTTACACATAGTAACGTTCAGGTACTACAAAAATTTATACAACTGCTTGCAAAAAATATTTCTGAAAAAGAAAGCCAGCTACTGAGCATTGCATATAGTTCTTTACGGAAAAAAGTAGCAGATGCACTGTTGTTCATCACCAATAAATATAATCCGGTACATAGCGAAACGTTCAGTATCGACATTAGCAGGGATAACCTGGCTGCCATTGCAGGTGTTGCCAAAGAATCACTTATCCGTACCCTGGGCGACTTCAGAGATGAAAACCTGATCACTATCACAGGTGGAGAGATCTTCATTACCGACAATAAGAAAATTGCAAGCATGGCAAACTAAGTACCTCTGCCCAATTTATGCCATTATACAATGTATGAAAATGATATCCGTTATATGCTATAATGATAGCTATCATTGAGTAAGCGCTGTGTTTGGTTTATCTTTGGAGTACTAAAATCCACGATATGAAAAAGATAGTAGTTATAATTGATGCCCTGAATTTTAAAGAAGAACTTCTGGATACGTATCAGCATATAGCAAATATCCTTAAGGGCATGTTAACCATCGTATTTCTCGAAGATGAAAATGGTCCGGAACTTATGGTACCAAGCTTCACAGAAGGAATTCCTTCATATAAACATGAAATAGTACTAAAGGCTGTCAGGGAAAAAGAACGCTTAATTAAAGAGAAGGCAACGTTATTGGAAAAAGGATGTAAAGAGCGGAATATCTCATGCAGTTTCCATAAAGACAAGGGAATACCCGTAGATGAAGCAATTGTTGAAAGCCGTTTTGCCGACCTGCTACTAATCAATAGGGATATCTCTTTTTCAATGCTGTACGATTCAAACCCTCCCGGTTTCCTGAAAAATATTCTTACTGATGCACAATGCCCGGTATTGGTATTACCCGATAAACTGACTGACTTCAAAGAAGTAATATTTGCATATAACGGTACCTTTTCTTCTATGTTTGCTATCAGACAGTTTATTCATTTGTTCGCAGAACTGCCGCTAAAAGTGGAGGTCGCATACGTTGCCGAAAATAATCTTCATGCTATTCCACATAAAAAGCAGTTAAAAGAATACCTTGATACATATTACTCTACCATTGAGTATAAGGAGTTGAAAGGTGAAGCCGACGAAGCAATCATGAAGCTGTTAAGTGGAAAAAAGAATTGCATCGTAACCTTCGGAGCATATGGCAGAAGCCGGTTTTCACGTTTCTTCAGACGTAGTAGTGCCGATAATATTTTACGGGGAATTGACATGCCTGTATTCATTACTCATCTCTGATACTGAACCATCAATAGAATTGATTTATATCACCAGCCATTGTTATAGCTGTCCCATCAGGAAAAGTAAAATGATCAATGAAGAGAATCACTGGAATTACTATGCATATTATGTTATATGGTGACTACCATCAGTTTTTGTTTGATTAAATGGCCTGAAAATATTCTATATTTATACTACTGTAACCATATGCCGGCGGAGTCTTAATACTTTGAAATATGAAAGATTTTGAAGGCGCCAAAGAAATTGGCTTTTACGCATTGTTTAATGGTGCAGCCATTGGAATCCTTGTTACTGATGAGGAGAGCAGGATCTTACAAGCTAATCCTTTCCTGTTACAGATGTTTGGTTATTCTCACGCAGAGCTCATCGGTAAATCCCTGGAATTGCTGATGCCTACCCGTTTCAAAGAACGGCATATAAAGCACCGTACAGATTATCAGGATCATCCCCGCTCCCGTATAAAGGGTACCGGATTTGAGTTATTCGCCAGGTGCAAGGACGGCGCCGAATTTCCTGTTGAGGTTAGCCTTGGACCATATTCTTCAGCAGGAGAGAATTATGTGATCGCATTCGTCAATGATATATCTCATAGTAAAGTTGAAGAAGAAGATTTAAAACGGCTTAATGCTGAACTTGAAGGAAAGGTGGCTGAGCGTACCTTTTCCCTGAAAAAAACAGTTCAGCAGCTTGAGCAACAGATGAAGGAAGTAGAAGCGAAAGATCGGGAGCTTCATATCGCACTGAATAGAGAAAGAGAGCTGAATGAATTGAAATCCCGCTTTGTATCCCTTGCCTCCCATGAATTTCGTACACCCCTTAGTGCTATCCTTTCATCTACTTTCCTCGTTTCTAAATACGCAAAAAGTGCCGATCTGGTACAACAGGAACGGCATTTAAAAAAGATCTCTGCATGTGTTAATATGCTAACCGATATGTTGAATGATTTTTTGTCTGTCGGAAAAATAGAAGAAGGAAAGGTGGAGGCCCGGTATGTTGTTTTTGATTTGTATAAATATCTTAACAATATAGTTGATGAAATGAATTGTATTGTCAAGCGGCAACAGGTCCTGAAATATACGCACGATGGGGATCATAATGTGGAACTGGACCCTTCTTTATTAAGGCATATTATAACTAATCTCTTATCTAACGCAATCAAGTTTTCACCGGAAGAAAGCCCTATAGTAATGCATACAAGCTGTTGTGAAAATGGAACCCTTACTATGAAGGTAAAAGATCAGGGAATGGGTATCCCACTGGAAGACCAGCCTCACCTTTTTGAACGTTTCTTCAGAGGCACGAATGTTTCTTATATCCAGGGTACCGGACTTGGATTACATATCATTGGCAAATATGTTGACCTGATGGAAGGATCGATCATCTGTGAAAGTGAATTAGGAAAAGGAACAGTATTCACTATTACATTCAGGCACAAGAAGTCTGTCCCGTTTGCTGAATGTAATTAAACCCTGTTACTTAAAAATGTGCAATAAGTACAGGAACGTTATGATTCTTTATTACATCTGTTACAAAACTCCGGTGAAAGAGTTGAGAAAAACCAGATCTGCTATAAGCACCACTTACAAGCATTGGCTTGTCAATATCATTCAACCAGCTGGTCAGGTATTCCTTGGGATTTGCGCCCAGCTCATAAAAACTGATGTCGCTGAAATGATTAGTTGTCAGTTCTCTTATAAGGTGTTCATCCGGTATACCTTCTCCGGGTTTATGCTGAGCGTATAAAAGTATCGTTTTGTTATCACACAGATGAGGAAATAAGCTGATAAAACTTTTAATAGCATATACCGAAGATTGTCCACCATCATATGCCAGCACAATACTTTCGGGAAACGGTGTGTTCTCAGGCATAACCACAACAGGACATTCTGTCTCGTGCAATGCATCCCGGAGGTATTCATTCGGTTTTCCCTGTCCCAGGTTTTCATAAAACTTCTGCCCCCCCAGAATCATCATATCTGCAAACCGGCTTTCTTTTTGTAACCCCAGCAGGGCATAAGAAGAATGATCCTTATGGATTTGGAATTCTATACCGTTTTCTAAACACTGTGATTCAAATTTATTTATCGTATCCTTTATCAATGCAGGATCTCTGTCCTCTACCGGCTGCATATACATAGAACTGCCGCTAAATGCATAACTCCAGGCTGGCATAAAATCTGCCGGTGGCAGAAAAACGCCTTTTAGCAGGATGGGTTCAAGCTCATTCATCTTGCGGGCAAATTCAAAGGCCCCTTCTGAATAATGGTTACCATCAAAGGATAATAATACCTTTTTCATATGTAATGGATTTTACCCAGTAAAGCTACCAAATGATTATCCCGGGGGCAATGACAAAAAGGGGAGTGCCCCGTTGATTTAAATCATCATTTCCGATGATGAGCCTCATTTTTTTACAATCACTTTTGGTAGTTCTTTGCATCATAAACGTTTTATTATGTTTATCACAACTCCTGAACAATACGCTTCCAATAATGCTGCTATTGCAGACATCTTTCATCGGATTGCAGCCTGTTATAGGTATCTGGGGAATTACTATAAACAAATGAGAACATATGATAAGGCTGCCGCAGCCTTGCATCACCTCAAAGAAGATATCAGCATATCTCTGGAAAAAGATGCCTGTTTTACTGATGATATCCGCTTTGAGATAAAGGAATTTCTGGATACAGGCTGTATTCAGCGTTATCAGCACTTTAAGCGGAATGTACCGGTAGAACTCCTTGAATTGCTGGAAGTAAAAGGTTTCGGATCAGGCATTGTGAAAGCACTTCATGAACAATTACATATCGATAATCTGGAGCAATTGAAGGCTGCTGTGCTGGCAGGAAAACTGAAAGATGTTCAGGGGATCAACCCTGCGAAAATGGAACATCTGCGGCGTAGCCTGAAACTTTATAAAACTACTGAAACAAGATGGTTCCTTTGGGACGCTATTTTACGGGGAAATGAAATCCTCCGTGTATTAAGACTTTTGCCCGGAGTTGAAAATGCTTCCTTTGCAGGTAGTCTCCGCCGGGGATGTGAAACAATAGGAGATATAGATATAGTACTGGAAGTGGAAGAATGCAACCGTGAAGAGTTCCTCATTGAGTTTATGCAACTGCCTCACGTTGAAAATGTAGCAGGATCCGGCTGGAACCGCGTTTGTGCTGTATTGTATGGCAATCTCCAGCTGGATATCAGGATGACAACTGCGCAGTCTTTTGGTGCTGCTTTATTGTACTATACCGGTGTTAAAGAACATATTTCTCACCTGTACAACCTGGCAGAGCAAAAAGGATATACCCTCACAATGGAAGGACTTTTTGATACAGCTACGCTCAGTTACCTGGCAGGGAAAACAGAAGAAAGCATTTATGCCAAACTAAACATCCAGTATATTCCACCTGAACTCAGAGAAGGGGAAAACGGGGTTAGCCAGGCATACCGGCACATGCTGCCCGACTTATTGACTCATTACCAGATAAGAGGAGATATGCGGATCTATGTAAATCACCATGCTGGTAATAGTATTGAATCTATCATCCATTACGTAATAAATGCTTTTCCTCATTATGAATATATGGTTGTCATGGAACACAGTGAGTTCTTCCATGATGGAAATAACAGGGATTGGTTGCAAAACATTGATGATGCCAATGCCCGGCTGGGATTACCTTTTCTGAAAAAGGGAGTATCAGTGGAACTACTCCCGGATGGTACACTCGATTTGCCGGATGAATTTTTGAAGCAATTCGATTGGGTTACAGCCGTAATCCATCAGGATCTGGACAAAGACATTACCAGTCGACTGTTAAAAGCTTGCGAAAATCCACTCATCAATTGTATTGGCAATCCTTCGAACAGGATCATCGGACAAAGAGACCCTTCTATTGTGAACTGGCAGCTCCTGTTCGACAAAGCAGCTGCTACAGCCACAGCATTAGAGATTAATGCTATGCCGTATAGCCTTGATCTGAAAGATGAACTCGTAAGGAAAGCCGTAGGAAAAAAAGTATACTTTGCCATCAGTAGTTGCGCAGAATCATTCCTTCACTGCGATTATATGCAGATGGGTGTAACCGTCGCCCGGCGCGGATGGTGCACACCTGCAAATGTATTGAACACTATGCACTGGAAAGATATCGAAAAATTTAAACATGCCAGGGAAAGTGCTATTACCTGGGAATTGGCAGGACTATGCCTCATAAATGGGAAACAGTAAATCACATGAAATCTATACCTTCCCTTCTATGGAATCTATGCCACTTTTTAAATTTATTTTGTAAAATATTGATACCATATACCTTGAAATGAAAAACCTTTGAAATCTATGTCACTTTAACTTTTTATAAAAATATTACTTCCGGATACCTTGAAATTTGAAGATACTATGCCTCATTGACAGAGTACCTCGTACCAGATAGAATCTATGCCACTTTTTATTTTGTAAAATATGTTCTTTCCCGATACCTTTGATTTTACAGATGGTATATCTCATTAACGGAAAACAAGATACCAGATGAAATCAATTCCTTTTTTACTTTTATTCTGTTTTTTTACCTGTAAAGTATGCTCCCAGATCATCTTTGACGATAATAGCATGCGTGCAAAAATCGTTTGGTTATCAGAAAAAGGAATAGAGAATCGTAGTATATTCAAAACATACCTGGAAGAATGTGATCTGTTAGGCCTGGATTCCTGTAATTATGAATATGATTTTAACGAACAATCTCAATTAACAAATCTTGAAGACTCTGTAGCTGCCGATCAGAGAATAACAATGGCAGTTAAGCATTTTTTTTATGATGTTGCCTATGGGCGAAACGTGCCGAAAGTTGCTTATAATGGCCTTAATGATGAGATCTGTCAGGATATCTCCACGAAAATTTTAAAATCATTAAATGAGGGAACCTTCAAATACCTGTTGCAGGAAATAGAACCTGCCAGTCCGGAATATATCGCCATTAAAAAAGCAATCGCGCAATATACATTAATGCCGCATGAATCAACTCCCATAACATCCTACATTGTAGATAGTACCAACCATCCGCTAATAGAAAAATTATACAGTCTGGGTTTCCTGGATACACTAAATTATCAGTTACCGGAAATATATATAAGGCAGCAACTGAGAAAAGCGCAACATTTATTTGAATTGTATGAAGATGGTGGATTACGCCCCGGTGTATTCGACGCTTTGAATGTTCCGTTATCGGTCAGAATTCAGCAGTTGAAACAATCACTTAACGTATTTCGCTGGCTGAACTGTTACAGGGAAAATAAACAGATCATTGTTGTAAATATACCCTCCGCAAATCTTTTCTTTTATCAGGGAAACAGTATCCTGTTATCTTCACATACTGTTGTCGGGAGGAGGGCTACACCTACACCTACCTTATGCAGTAAGGTTACGGAACTGGTGATGTATCCTTACTGGACAGTACCTTATTCAATTGCAACAAAAGAATTACTCCCTGCTATCAGGAATAATATATCATATCTGGCAGCTGGAAATTACCAGGTATTAGATAAACAAGGCGTGGTGCTTAATCCCTATGATATTAACTGGAAAGCTTTAAGTTCTAAAAACTTTCCTTACACAATCCGTCAGGCAAATGGTTGTGATAATTCATTGGGTATTATGAAGCTGAACTTTTTTACTCCTTATGATGTATATCTGCACGATACACCATGGAAAAACTTTTTTTCTTATAATCAACGTTACTTCAGCCACGGTTGTATCAGGGTAGAAGAAGCAATGGCATTGGCCCGGCTCGTAATGCCGGCACGGGCCAATGAAATAAATCATCTCGCCGAAATGAAAAAAACATCTGATGGTAAACCTGTAATAATGAAATTGAAGGATCCTATACCTGTATTCGTGCTGTACCAGGTAGCCTGGCCCGATGAAAATGGTATGATCAGATTTTTTAAAGATGTGTATGGGAAATATGATTGGATAATTCTTACTATAAGATGACTTTTTTATCCATTGCCGGTCATCCATCAATACCAATCAGTTCCTTCAATACCGGATTGTCAATATTCCATACTCTTTCTACAGGTACTGATAATTGATCTAAATGCCCTTTATCGAAGAGATGCTTTTGTTCCTTCACAAAATCAGTGATATCTTCAATCAGGT
Organism: Chitinophaga sp. CF118; assembly: GCF_900112615.1. Taxonomy (GTDB): domain Bacteria; phylum Bacteroidota; class Bacteroidia; order Chitinophagales; family Chitinophagaceae; genus Chitinophaga. Next base: position 533,538 of record NZ_FOMK01000003.1, read on the forward strand.
TTAGCTCATGTTTTCCGAATTGCTCTAACACCTTGCCCTTCAGTCCAAGCTGTATGGCCCGGCGGGTAAGTTTGTTCCCTGCGGGATCATGATCCGGGTCCCATTGCAAACGTACTTCTTTCGTTGCAAGTTCCTTTTTCCAAACCTCCTGATTAAGATAATATTTCGGATTATAAGAAGATAAAACAGCATTTGCCAGGATCTCTTCAAATACACTTTTATTAATCCACAATGCCAGAATCCTCTCCTGATTATCCTTTTCTCCCCATCCACAGCGATACATCATCCAAAGAAAGTTTGGTTTAATCCAGGACATACGGTTATAACTGTAAGCTCTTCCGCCTAATACCTGGTTCGCTACTGCAAAAGAGGCAATGCTTTGGTTATATGCCTGGTAAACAACTATCTGTTCCTCTTGCTGATGTGCAATAATATATTGGCCTGCCTCTGGCAGATAACTGCGGGAGGCTTTATAATTTTCTATTTCTATTTTCATTCTAAATATTACTATTTCAGTTGATCCCGTACTTCCATTAAAGCATATCCTAATAAATTCTCGCCCCGCCAGGATTCCGGATTATAAACCCCAGGGTTGTTTTCAGCCATACCTATTCCCCACACAGCGTCTACAGGGCTGGCTTCTACCAATACCTTTTCTTCAGTGTTTAACAAGAATGTTTTTAAATCAGGATGCTGGGTAAACTTATGGAAATTACCTTCCACTACAATCCTGAACTTATGTTGCTCCCAAAGTTCATAATCAAAGTTTTTTACCTTTCTACCCAGTTTCTTCACTTCCGACGGAGCAGGCGTTTCCAGTATTTCGCTAAGTATTTTATCATCACCAAATACCCTTGCTTTGGAGGCCATCATCCAGTGTTCCGCTGTTAAGTAAGTATGTCCTTCAACATGAAATGGGGAAGGCCACCATTGACTAAAACAAGTCTTCGTAATACTCCCGTCTTTAGAAGGCTGATGCCCCCAGAAGAATAGGAATTGCATATTTTCTCCTTCCTTACATTTCTTAATAAGCCAATTATTATTATACTGCATTCTCTTTAAATTTTAATAGTTCCTGTGCCACTATTTGCTGTTCAGGCAATATAAAGTTGCTCCCGAAAAACACCTTCTTAACAGAGATTGTACCTGCTATATTATTATTGAATAGATCAAGTTCTTCCGCGGGAATCCATAATTCTTCATGGATCACTCCGCCCACATTTTGAACAGTATACTTTGAATAATGTTCAAAGTTTAATTCAAAGGCAGTTACAATCCCGCAAAAGCCGGAGAAGTCATCTGTTGTATTCCATTGGGATGCAATCTCTTCTGCATATTTCTGGTTCAGCACTGGGTAAAATATCGGTTGCCAGCTGAGCCTGGGTGGAAATTTCTTCCAGCCTGCATCAATGATTAATTCCAGTTCCTTTATACCAATCGGGCGATATAATGTGATTGTTCTCATTCGAAGTCGTATACGGTTACTTCAATATTTTTATCAGAAATACCTTTAATGATCAGTGGTTCCACGATGTTCCATTTTCCACCTGCCAGCCCACAGCCAATTCTGGGCATATGTACGATAGCATTTAAGTTTCTGGCAAAATCGCCTACTTTAATAAGCCCCGCTTCTATAGCTTCATAACGGACCGGCGGAGTGCCATCTTTACCATTAACTATTTTATGTTGCCCAATGATATTAGCTACCCATATGTTATGTTCAACTTCTACAAATTGAACTTCACCGAGTTTAAAATTATCCTGTGACTTGTACCATTCTCTAAATTCATCTTCCGGTTTTTTCCAACGCTGGGACAATGCTAATACAAAACCTTTTCCCCAACCTCCAATATCATTACAAATATGAGCAATGATCACACATCCCTTTGCATCCGGTTTTGTAGCATCTCCTTTTATATACGTTATTTCCTTTCCCATTTTATTAAATAATGTATGGTGATAGAGTGATTTATCTCTTTGTGTCAAATTAACACAAAGAAAACACAAATTTTCAAATTGTAATAAATTATTTTTGAATAGGTGTAAATGGCTGTTGATGATTCTCTATTATTTAACAATCGGTGTATTTGATAATCAATAGTTTAATTTACTGTTGCAGGTAAAATTGCAAGCTCGATAAGCAATTGATTTAAGGCCATCGTAGTATGCGGTATGAATATTTGGAGGGTTCAGGTGGGTAATTGTGGACCTTAGCCATTTGGCACACGCTTGATAAAGTCCAATAGCGAACAAAAGTCTATACGCTTGATAAAGTCAGATAGAAATAATACCAAATGGGTTCAGTCCACAATCCCACCTGAATCGAAAACGATAGCATAATCAAAAACTGTATTTGAAGAGGAACATTAAACCGGACTTATCTTGTGTACATAAGTGCCGGACTTCGAAAAAATATAACGTAATTAACCCAAACAAAAAAGAGGGAAATACTTCTGAATTTTCGTAATCTGCCGAAAATAAATTCGACGTTACAACAAAGATTGGCCCAATGTAAAAATCCTGCCCTTGTAGAGTGTATCGAAATACCTGTGCTAGCCCAACAGGGTAGGAAACCACAACAAGTTTAATCACCAAAATTCCCAAGATCAGGTTATGATACTGTAGCTTTTTATTATCAATCATCATTCATCTAAATCGAACAAGTTATGCTTATGCCAAAATCCGGCTTTCTGCTACTGCTATGCTTATGCAGTACCTTCGCATTATTTGCGCAGCAAAACATCTCCGGTAAAATAAAGGATGCCGTAAACGGCAGACCTATTCCCGGCGTTACCGTCCGGGTGCCCAATACGAACAGGGGTACTATTTCAGATGCTACTGGCCTGTATACCCTGGCTGTTCCCACTGGTACATCCACGTTGGTGGTTAGTTACACCGGTTACAAAACCCGGACTATCAAACTCACCCCCACTACTTCCGTATTGGATCTTACCCTGGAAGAAGACTTTGCCCGGTTAGACGAAGTTGTAGTAACCGGCCTGGCTACGAATGTGAAACGAAGTAACCTCGCCAATGCTGTTGCTACTATTTCCAATCGGCAACTCAATGGCGTAGCCCCCGCACAAACTTTTGATGCTGCTCTTAACGGAAAGGTACCAGGTGCTCTGATCACTTCCAATTCCGGTGCTCCCGGTGGAGGTATCTCCGTAAAAATGAGAGGTATCACATCCGTATTCGGTAATTCACAACCTTTGTATGTAGTAGATGGCGTTTTCTTTAACAACAGTAGTATTCCTGCGGGATTAAACGATGTTACCGGAGCCGCCACTGCTGGTAATCCTAATAACCAGGATAACCCCTCCAGCCGTATTGCAGACCTGAACCCTGCAGATATTGAAAACATCGAAATCCTGAAAGGTGCATCCGCGGCTGCTATGTATGGTGCAAAAGCTGCTGCTGGTGTAATCATTATCACTACAAAGAAAGGAAAAGCGGGTAAAACAAAAATCAGCGTAAACCAGGAACTGGGCTTTGTTAAAGTCCGGCATCTGATGGGTGTACGCCGCTTTACAGCCGAAACAGCGGCCGATCTGGCAGGAACTGCCGATAATCCGGATCCTGCAGTACAAGCCAAACGTGACGCCTATAAAGCGCAATTTAATACAGCACAAAGTGCCGGTAAGATCTTCGATTATGAAAAAGAAATGTATGGAGAAACCGGACAGGTACTGAATACCGGGATCTCCCTCAGCGGGGGAGGAGAGAAGACCACTTTTTTTCTCTCTGGCAACCGTCGCCAGGAAGAAGGCATTGTTAAGAACACCGGCTATTTTAACAATTCTGTTCGAATGAATATAGATCATAAACTGAGTGATCGTATCTCCCTTGGCGTTACTACCAATTACATTTACTCCTCATCCGACAGGGGACTTACAAACAATGATAACAATGGTGTTACCTACGGTGTGGCTTTATCTTCCACTCCGGATTTTGTAGACCTTCATCCCAATGCGCTGGGCGAATACCCTCGTAATCCCTTCGCTGCTTCCAATCCCCTGGAAACTCGTGATAAGATGAACAATAACGAACAAACCAACCGCTTCGTGGGCGGAACCAATCTTGAGATCCATTTACAACAGAGCGACCATTCAACTACCCGCTTCGTGGGCCGTGGTGGTGTGGATTACTACAATTATAAAACCGCTGCTCTGTTTCCACGCGATCTTCAATTCGAAGAAAACGGATTACAGGGACATTCCATCCAGGGCAACACCAATAACATCAATACCAATATCGGTGGATTCCTGGTTAATACATTTACTCCCAATAATAATGTCAGCTTAACGAGTACCGCCGGTGCTACGCTGGAAACAGGGTATATGGATAACATCGTAACTGCTGCTACCAACCTGGTTTCCGGACAAAGCAACCTGGATGCAAGTGCTAATACCACTACCCGGCAGTTCCGTCAAAAGTACCGCGATAATGGTCTCTTCATTCAGGAAGATCTTTCCCTGATAGATGCTATAACATTAAGCGGTGGGTTACGTTTCGACAGATCTACCAATAATGGAGAGTACAAAAAATATTACGTATTCCCTAAAGGGTCCTTTTCCTGGAACATCGCCAAAATGAAATTCTGGAATGTTTCCGGTGTCAACAATTTAAAATTACGTGCGGCTTATGGTCAGTCGGGCAACGTACCGCCTTACAGCAGTAAGTTTACCGGTATGCTGGGTAGCAATATTGGTGGTTATCCCGGTGTGCTTGTAGATAATCTGCAGGGGAATCCTGATATCAAACCGGAAAGGCAAACAGAATTTGAAACAGGGCTGGACATTAGTGTGATGGATGGACGTATAAGCCTGGAAGCTTCTTATTATAATAAGAAGATCTACGATGTACTGTTACGTCATGCGCTGCCCGGTTCTACTGGTTATGCCTCTGAATGGAAGAACAGTGGCGACCTGAAAAATCAGGGTATTGAATTAGGACTTACACTGATCCCGGTGAATACTCCCAATTTAAAATGGAGTTCTACTATCAACTGGTGGCGTAACCGTTCTAAAGTAACGAAACTAACCATTCCTGCATATGCTATCGGTGCTTTTGGTAACTCACTGGGTACTTTTTACCTGGAACAAGGTCAGCCTGCTACACAGATCAAGGGCATTGTTGGTGGAGCTCTGAAGTTGATCGGTAATTCAGAACCTAAATTCCAGATGAGCTTTTTCAATGAATTAACCATCTACAAAAACTTCTCCCTGCGCTTCCTTATTCACTGGAAAAAAGGTGGTGATAATATCAACCTTACCCAGCTGTTAACCGATGCCGGTGCTACTTCATTCGATTACGACGATATCGTGAACGGTACCAAGGTAGGAGCTTATCGTCCGGGTGCCGGCGATGCTTCTATCTATGTACAGGATGCTTCATATGTACGTATCCGTGAAATTGGTCTTTATTACAATGTACCATTGAAAAATACCAACACGATTAAAGGTATACGGTTCGGAGTATCTGCCAATAACTTCTTCACCTGGACAAACTATGTAGGCTATGATCCGGAAGTGTCCAACTTTGGGAGCAATACCATTACTACCTCCCAAAGCCGTGGTAGTAACGGATTATCAACAGGTGTGGATGTTACGCCATTCCCTGCTTCCAAAAGAGCCAGCTTTCATGTTGGCCTGGATTTCTGATCATTTTATACCTGCTAAAAATCATTACATATGAAAAAGTATTTCTCAATTATAATTCTTTCTCTGCTGATCATTTCCTGCCAGAAGGGAGAAATAAACAGTCTGAATACGCCCGTTGTTGGCGGCATTATTACCGATCCTACAAGAAGTGATTTATTTAACCTGCTTACAGGTGCCGAATCCGGTATGCGTAATAATTTTGGAACCTACCTGGATGGTACTGGAATTATCGGCAGGGAAATTTATCGCTTCTCCGGTGCGGAACCACGTTTTACTACCGATCTTTTGGGTGGTGGTACCAAATTGCTGGATAATAATACATTCTATATTACTAATCCCTGGGGTTCACGTTACCAGGTAATAAGACAATGTTTTATCCTGCTGGATGCCATTAAAAATACCCGCACGGAAGTGGCCTCAGATGCACAAAAGAAAGCCTTTACAGGTTTGGCTAAAACACTCATCGGTTATCAGCTTCTACTAAATATCAACATGACAGATTCCAATGGTGCACGTATCCCGGTTCCCAATGGTGCAACACTTGGCCCTGTCATTACTAATCCTGCTGTGGTGATGGATTCAGTCCTCAAATTCCTGGATGAAGGCAAAACTGATCTCACAGGATCGGAAGTGATCTTTCCTTTGTCCGATGGCTTTGCTGGGTTCAAAGATGCAGCCGGACTGCTTAAATTTAACCGCGCACTGGCTGCCAGGGTAAATATCTACCGGAAAGACTGGGCTTCGGCGCTTACTGCCCTGAATGAATCCTTTTTCGATCTTAATGGGGTCCTCACCACGGGTGTCTATAATTCTTTTTCCACTAATGGCGGCGATCTGGCCAATACCATGTATCTGGCGCCCAATGGTAATGGAGAGGTGCGGGTAGCACACCCTTCATTTGTTACCAACATTGTGGCTGGAGATGATCGTATCAACAAAACATCATTGCGTACATCGTCTGCAAGTCAGAGTGGCTTAACCGGCAACCGGGATCTAACAGTTTGGAGTTCCCTTAATTCGCCTATCAGTATCATCCGTAATGAAGAATTGATACTGATCTATGCCGAAGCCAAAATTCAAACCAATTCCTTCCCCGATGCTATTGTGGCCTTAAACCGCATCCGTACAGCCCATAATCTTCCCGTTTATGCTGGTGCAATCACCTCTGCTGCACTGATCACAGAACTGTTGTATAACAGAAGATATTCGCTGTTTATGGAAGGTCATCGCTGGATAGATGTAAGACGTTACAATTTGTTGGGAACTTTACCTGTAGACAGGACTGGTGATGATGTGTGGGCAAGATACCCGTTACCACAGAATGAAAGTAATATTTAATCCGTAATAAAAAATCACCCTTAATAAAATGAGGCTCTCCCAAATTATTGAGAGAGCCTCGTTTTATTAAGATGCCTCTCCAGATAATACAGTTCCTTCATGGAAAAATTGCAGGACTTTCCAACCGTTTTTTTGGATTAGCTCATCCAAATAATTTATTTGTCAGATAATTTAAAACCCAGAAACACGCCGATATCGGGAGTAATAGGTAGCACCCCACATGCCCGCTGCGTTGTCTGAATAATCCTTCGCAGCGTAACCCTTTTCCAGAAATGCTTGCTGTGCTCTGGGTTTATTTTGTAATCTGGCATATCAGAATTGATATTGCCATTACCAAAGCTGCCATAGGCAGATTGATTGAGTTTATCTTTTAATTAGTTTATACATTATTTATCAGGTAACTGAATTACAGTAGTTACAAGCGGTTGCAATACACTATCCTGTGCATTTACATAAATAAAGGAGACTAACAGTATTATACACAAGCAGGGGGACAACTGCTTCATAGTTACAGGTTGTATGGTTGATAAATGACCTACATGGAATTTATATTATTCAATAATAAGCACTTTTGTAATGCAGAAGTGTTAATGTCTGGTGAATAAAAATAAATTCTTCCTGGCATCATTCATTAACCTGAAGATTTTCATAAATCTTATTCCTACTCAGATATTTCATATTTATGCCAGTTTAAGTCGTGCAAACAATGTATAACAAACTCGTTCTATAGGCTAATAAGAGTCATCCTACGTTCATCCTACGTTTTTAACGTAGGATGAACGTAGGATGACTAAATCTCTGTACTATCTCAGCAGGTATTTCTTTGGTTCTATATAGTTTTAATTTTATTATGATAATACCATATCCCCGAAAACCATAACAAACCATACCAAAATGAATATATAAAGGGCAACAAAAAGCGGATACTACTCTCTTGAAAAGCAATACCATCAATGAACAAGGAAAGGACGAACAACATCTTCCGGAATCCCGGTGACGTGGCAAAACTCTTGCATTGTAACAAGTTCTTCTTGTGTTTTGCCTGATTGTTCCCTTACTTTTTGCAGCAGGCGCCTTGCCGCCTTACTTTTCTTACCTGTAATATTCTCTACGTCCTTCGTATAGATTACTACTCTTGGCGGAATCGGTGTTGTCATATTGGTCAATTCTGATCGAAACAGGTCATTTGTGGTCCTATCGGTCACCACATTTTTTTTGCATAAACCTCGTCTGTAATATTGTAAAACAAATCCCGTAAACGAAAGTTGCTGCAGACACTGAAAGATTACAGGACGAGGCTTAGGTATAACGTGCCTGTATAAACGTTATATATCAAAATTAAACAAAAAATGTATGCCTAAACAAGTAGGAGTAGCAAAAATTACGGGAACGATAGGAGATATTACATTCTATAAATCCCAGGATGGCTTAATGGCGCGACAAAAAACATCTTTTAACGCAAGCCGTTTCGCTAAACATCCATCTTATGAGCGTGTACGTGAAAATGGCCGTGAATTTGGTCGTGCTGGTAAAACCGGGAAAGTGATCAGGTCTGCATTCAGTAATCTGTTGGCTCAGGTTGCAGATGGTCGGATGATCAGCAGGTTGGTAAAGGCTGTCTTCTATGCACAGAAAGCAGATACCACCAGTGACCGTGGAGAGCGTAGTATTATAACTGGCGATGCCACCGTATTGGAAAAGTTCGACTTCAATGTCCGGAGTCCGCTTGGCGCTGTTTTACTCGCTCAGTTCACTACGGAGGTCAATCGTGCAACGGGAACGCTGACTATCACAATCCCTGCTTTCACCCCGTTAAAGACCATCAATGCACCAGATGGAGCCACTCACTTTAAGCTGCATAGTGCCGCTGCTGCAATTGATTTCGTAAGTGAAACTTACGTCACTGCAGGTAACAGTTCCGCAGCAATCGCCTACGGTTCTCAGGAAGAAGCGGCAGTAACACTAAGGCAGAACCTTCCTGCTAATAGTGATGATCCATTATTCCTGGTATTGGGAATTGAATTCTATCAGCAATTCAATGGAACCCTTTATCCGTTAAACAGTGGCAATTTTAATGCCCTGACTGTGGTCAAAGTAGAGTTGTAGTAAAGTGCCAGAGCCTGTACCGTACGTATGGTACAGGCTCTTTTTTAGATTTGTTTTGGAAGGCTATTTATGTTGGATTTCTTTGCTCTGACGAAAACACCTGATCCCTTATATTCTTCATTTTTTTGAGTAGTCTTACTCATTAAAATAACAGCTAAAATGGATAAAAGAAAAAGTTACATGCATAAACAATATATTTTTCAAAATACCTATATCTTTGTCAGCTTGGGGAATGCCGGCTTTACCCCAAATAATAATTTTAAAGAATTCCAATTCCCTGCTGAAAAGTAGTGATTGTAATTTGTGACCCATTTTTAAAAACAATATGTTAGGTTTAACCAAACTGACCCATATTGTTTATAGCACTTGTAATGGTTTGGAATACGAAAACCAGCCTGGAAGCTTAGAACAATATGAGGAGCAGCAAGAGGCACTCTTGAGAGAAGAGCGCATAGTTAGGAGTCTTATTTTTGAAACCGCTTTATCGATCGTTAATGAGGATGAGTACAAGCAATTTATTAGCTATAAACTGCGTACACTGTGTAAACTTTCAGATTTATTGGAAGATACCCTCGTAAACGGAACAGCGGACAACGGACCCTACACAGAATTATTGCAGGAACATGCACTATCTGTAATCAAAAGTCTGATCGGTTTTTTACATGACCGTTTTTCAGATGTAATAGCTGGGATCAATGAAGGCGCCAAAGTTAGTGACAGTCAATCGGCTCTTGCCAGGATGAAACTCAATACCTCAGCACCGATATTAGCTCTTTTTGCAAGAGCGCTGGTCGATGGTACAGATATCGTCGGTGACAGTGATGTGGCTATTAAGAGATATTTTGTTAAGCACTTCAGCTCAAAGCATACGGCTGAAATAACTTATACTAGCTTCCGCAATAATTTCCATAGTCCGGCACCGGCTACAATCAAAAAACTTGTTATTATACTTAATAGCATGATTCATTTCTTACATAGTCTGTAAAAAAAATTTTTCTTCACAATTAATTGATAATGAACTGTTTTCAGGGGGTTGCGCAACCCCCTGCAACTGTTCTTGTATGCTTAATTCTTTTTGATTTGCATAAAAAATAATTATTTATGCAGTCAGAAATTCCAGTTACAAAACAAGAATTCCAACATCTCAGAAAAGCCTTCTCTCGCTTAAAACAGGAATTCCTTCAACTCCGAAAAACTTTAAAACAGCAAAAGCATCATGATTACCCACTGATCAAAACCAGGGAGGTAAGAAAAATTCTGCGGATTTCTGCATCCACACTCCAGGCAATGCGCAATAAGGGGACACTTCCCTTTGCCCGTGTAGGGGGATTATTGTTGTACGATTACAACGATATCAGGAAGCTATTGCTCAAAAGCAAAACAACTAAAAAACAAACACTATGAATTACATCCATCACCTCAACAGTTTTTATCTCCGTTTGGATAAAGATGAACGGCTGAAACCCTTGCATATCAGCCTGTACATGGCATTGTTTCAAAACTGGAACTACCATCATTTCTCCCAGGTATTTATCATGTCCCGTACAAGACTGATGCAAACAAGTCGGATAGGTTCCAGAACTTCGTTTGCAAAGGTAATTAGAGAATTACATGAGTTTGGGTATATCAGATATTTCCCATCTCTGCATACAGGGCATCCGGCTAAAGTAACCATCATTCCGTTATCTGTAATCAAAACAATAAAGTCAGATTCGGATCTTTTCTCCGGAGTTCCTGATTCTATCAGAACCAGTCCCAATAGTGGGACTACCCCTGTCCCGGATTTGAGCACAGGCAGTCCCGAAAGTGGGACTACCCCTGTCCCTGATTTGAACACAGGCAGTCCCGAAAATGGGACTACCCCTGTCCCAAAAGTGGGACCCTTTAATAAACAATTAAAACAAATAAACAATTTAAACAGTGTGTGTGACTCACACGCACACGATAATCATCAATATAAAAATTTCAATCAAAAAGAAATTCAGCCGCCCACAATAGAAGAGGTATTATCCTGGTTCGCCAACCAACGTTGCGACCGCGAAAGAGCCTTAACCTTCTTTTATCACTATTCAGCTAATGGCTGGATGATAGGAATTCATCCCATTCGGGACTGGAAAGCAGTTGCCCTAAAATGGATTTTCAATACAAAAAAAACACCAAATCATGGAGGCGCAAAATACCTGCACACAAGCAAAAGTGAAGATTATTCAGAGCCATTATGACTATCATGCGATTTTGAAGGTAATAATTGCCAAAGGAAAGGAAATGTTCGGGCCCCGTTTTCAGGTGGATGACATAGATCGTCCGGTGATTATGAAGTTGATCGCCTATTTTCTACAGGATGAAAATGTCGCCACTGCGCAGAAGATAGACCTGTACAAAGGTCTGATCATTATGGGGCCGATCGGTTGTGGCAAAACTGCCATCATGCGTATCCTGAAAACATTATTGCGCCCTCATCATCAATATTCAATTCAGTCATGTTACAATATCAGTCTGAACTTTTTAGAGGACGGAAGCAGTGTAATCGAACGGTATACATCCAGTTCATTCGATCCTTATACTACCAGGCCACGTATCTGTTGTTTTGATGATTTAGGATCAGAGCCCGATGTTAACTATTGGGGAAATATCCGTAATGTAATGGCAGAAATTCTGTTGCGTCGCTACGATCTCTTCATGGAATATCATATGCTCACCTATATGACCACGAATCTTAGCAGCGCTAAACTGGAAGAGCGATATGGCGACCGGCTCCGCAGCCGTACCCGGCAAATGTGTCAAGTCATAGCATTCTCCGGGGAGAGTAAAGACAAAAGGATTTAAACACATTTTCATAGGTGAAACAAACAAACATGGAAACGGCCTGGTAATCCTGCCGGGCCGGTTTTTAAAATTCAAAAACATTATCTGAAACAAAACATCTTCATCAGATGAACATCATCTGTTGGTAAAACATTTTAACTTTTAAAATTCTAATTATGCGTGATATAAAATACATCGTCATTCATTGCACTGCCACAAAGTCAACTGCTACAGTTGAATCAATTCAAAGCTACTGGAGAACAAAGTTAGGTTGGAAGAGTCCCGGTTATCATTACATCATAGACACCAATGGGGTAATCAAACAGTTACTGAATGAAGAACTGGTTGCAAATGGTGTTGTCGGTTACAATGATGTCTCTATTCATGTTAGTTACATCGGCGGGATAGATGCTAATAATAACCCCAAAGATACCAGGACATTGAAACAGTTATCTGCCATGAAAGTTTGGATAAAATACCTGAGTAATAGATATCCCACTGCAATCATTCAAGGGCACCGGGATTTTCCAAACGTGCATAAAGCATGTCCTTCTTTTGACGTAAAATCCTGGCTAGAAGAGATTGAAATATGGCAGTAATGAATGAACGAACATCAGCCGCGGATAATCCATTCCTGCTGGTGTTCGTTCATTTGACCCTTATGGCAGAGCATTAGCTGCATGAGAACGTTTTTCAAATTGTACTCTTGCAGCTTTAGATCCTTTAATAAACGTTCGTTCATTTTATTCCGCTTCTTCCGGATCCAGAGGCGGAATATCGTCCGGATCTAAAGGATCATCGTATTCCGTTATATGCCATATTTTATGATAAGATATGCCTTTAAGAAGATCCTTGTAGGAAGAATACAATAATGAAAACAATTCAGGAGAAGCAGAATCCTTTTCATAATAGGCATTAAATTCTTCAATAGGAATGTTTAATTTATCCGCAATCTCCTTATTTGTAATTTCAATACCATTTTGTTTGGCAATACTTTTTATCTTCGAAACGGTGAGTTCAAAAGACTCTTTTGAATTTCCGGTCATATTTTGAAACTTTAAGTTGCTATATGTCTCCTGGCGGATTCCTTCCTCATCCAAATGAAACATAATACCAAAACTATATGATTGAAAACTAATAACCAAGGGGCTGGTTGATATCATTGGGTGGCAATCGTATCGAAGCAATATCCCAGATTAAGCGTGGGGAGCTTTAGTTCTTTGATCAAGGGGAGAGTACAGGGCCAGGAACATGAACTTTAATTCTTTATTTAACTTTGAATAATCCTGGCGCATCGGCGATAACGTATAAGGCGTTTTATCTTTAGAATATAACTAGGCTTCAGGAAGAAGGGAAGGGGAGAACTTCCGTCAACATTGGATTACGCCTTATACATTATCGCCGATGTTCTAACTTCTTTGAACCTTATGAAACAAGAGTTAACAAAGCCATTGGACAATGTTTTTCAACATACCCAATGGCTTTGTTAATCCTTACATTACAGGATTTGCCTGTAATAACTTTTCTTCAAATCTTTTAGCATTTAGTCTTCCTGTTTTAAAAGCTTCAAAAAGTAAAAGACTGTGTCCTTTAAATTTATTGTCGAAGCATCCCCCAATAACTGAGGTATCAGTATATATGTTTTTCATGTAGATGTACAAATTTGAATATTGGTTAACAAATTGAAATCCTTACCCCGTAAGAGTTTTAATGATTTTACAGTAAATAATTGAGATTGTAATTATTGGGAGGAGGCAGTAGATTGCCTGGATTAACAACTTATTTAAGGTATATTGTAATCAACGTATTTTGATAAATTGCCACCATTGAAGAATCTTCTGCCTGGAAGCCAGCATCTGCAAGCAATGTGCCACAGATCATTACTAAAGGGAGTTTACGCCCTGTCCACATTTTTTGTTTCATTTCTTTTACTTTTGGCATTATTGGTTTTAAAATCAGTTTTATTTGTATCTTTTTCTAATTTAATCTTCGTTATCACCAGTTTATTTTTTGATACTTTAATCTGGCAGGTTTCATAAATACCAAAGCCGGCATCTTCAAGCCATCTGCCTGATAATCTTAAAAACGGATAGGTACTTTTGAAGCCCCATTTACCACTGTAGGTGATGTCTTGAAATTTTGCAGTTCTGATATTTTTCATGTCATATTTATTTATACAAATATACTAAATATCCTTTTAAATGCCGCCTTTTAAGCGCTATTTTGTATCTTTTAATTGTCATTTAAATGTCATTTGCTAGTATGGTAAAGGGTCTTGTATGGGTTTGAAAACAGGCCGTTATTTATACTTCACATTTAATTGTAACTTCAGTTTAATTTAAAAAAGAAGAAATGATATTCAATGATAGAGTCGCATTGGCCAGGGAAAAAAAAGGCTTAACCCGAGTCGAATTAGAAAAACTAATAGGCGTTTCTAACAATATGATTGGTAAGTATGAAAGGGGAGAGATAACGCCACCATTAGGAGTAGCTACAAAAATTGCTGAAGTATTAGATTGTTCTTTAGACTACCTGGTAGGTCTTACTGAAGAAAATAATGAAAAATCACAAGATGAAATTCCCGGCAGATTAAAGCCTGCGTTAGCCAAATTCGAGCAGTTATCTCCAGCGGACAGAACCCTCATTATGTCTGTTATGGATGCTTTCATTGTCAAAGCAAAAGTCCAGTCCATCAAAGAATAAAAAAGCCCCTGACGTAAGGTAGGAGCCTTTGCTCACCAGCCAACCTAAAGGTTACTAAACCATTAGCAGGATAACTATTTTCATAACCAGGAGGCTGATTATCGCTTATTGTTGGGATAGGTGAGGGTTAGACGAAAATGGTTTCATATACAACGGATTTAAAATAAGTAGAACTACGCATTTTTTGATTGATAACTTTGGGTTAACATTTTTTCAAGGAACATTCATTTACTTTCAAACAGTAAATATTTATCAACCTATATTTTGTAATCATGCACCATTTTCCTATTCCCCGTTGTTCTCTGGTGTCTTCACCTGTTTATTGTTTTTCTCTGCTAATAGTTCCAGATTATATAACCTCAAGTTCTTAATTTTTTACCCCTCCCCGAATGAAACTATTTATACCCCTCATTATCATATTGAGCATTCATTATAGTCATGTAAATGCACAGGACAGCACTATTGAACGTTTACAATTGCAAAAGCAGCGGGTGACACAAATATTGACACTTGCACAGGATAGCATTGCAGGGCGCTTACCTAAAAAATATCTTTTACAACTCCAACATAAATCCCATCATATAGAAGAGCAGGTAAACGAACGTTCAGAAAAAGCGTTAGAGGTTGGATTAAACAAGAACAGAATGCTATGGCTGGTGGAAAACGGTCGTCTATCCGTGTACCACCTGGAAAAAATCTGGCTTATTCAAGAGGTAAGGAGGCTGCCAAGGGATATGGATATGAAGAATCCAAAATTCAAGATATAGATTTGCATAGAAACCGGCATGCTGTCCAAAATAAACGGAAGAAAAAATCTTAACTTTTTTATATGATAAGTCAAAAAGAAATTGATGCAATGATTAAAGAACCCGCTGATGCCCGATTTAAATACACCATTAAACGAATCGCAGACTGGGAAAAACTTTGGGTTATTGGAGATGGAAATGTATTTGCAACATTTAGTGATGATGAAAATAACATTGTATTTCCCATATGGCCCTTTGAGGAATTGGCACAATTATGTTGTATAGAGGAATATTCTCAATATAGACCAGAAGTTATGAGTCTTGATGACTTCTTGAATGAATTTATTCCAGATTTTGAAAAAAGTAATTACAAGCTGTCTTTACTGCCTTTATCGACTGGGAAAGGGATGGCTATAGACATCTCAATGTTCAAAGAAGCTTTGAATATTGAACTTGAAAAGTACGAGTAATGTGTCTTAAGGTAAATTCCCCCATAGTTATTGTTTTGAATGCAGACTCCCCTGATTATGGAGCGTGTTTCTTTTTGCTACTTTGAATATGAATTTCATTTCTTCTAATCTTGATTTTGTCAGATTTTAATAAGTAATGATTTGCTGGTTAATCTATTGTCTGGTGGCTTTGCAAGTGTTGTTATCAGACTAATAAATAATAATTAAGGTTATGAATGAACATAAAGTACAAAGCATTCTAAAATTATCAAAAGAAGAACGATATGGTTATTTTGTAGATAAAATAGTTGATTTTGAAAAAGTATGGGGATTAAATAATGATGGATGGGCTATATTGGGAGATCAGGAAAACTCCACTGTAATGCCATTTTGGCCAGAAGAGCATTTTGCAGAAAGGTGCATTTCAGAAGAATGGAAAGGATATAAACCACAAGCAATTAGTTTGCAGGACTTTTTGGATAAGTGGTTGCCTGGAATGGAAAAGGACAATAGATTAGTTGCTGTATTCTATTTTCCTGAATTGAAAGAAAACATAATAATTTCTCCACAAGAATTGAAATCAGCTATTCAGGAGGGACAAAAGGAATATCTCTAAAAATAATCGATGCAATCATAGCGAGTTTGAAGAATACAAATAATATAGTTCCGGACGTATAGGCTGGTTGTTTTGCGATCAAAGCTATTGAACTGCATAAATTGCAACATGCTACAGGAAAAGTAAAAAAATCGCAATAATTATGGTTAACCAGAATTATAAAATCAATCAGAAGGAAATAGATTCATTGATTAATTCATCGCCAGAAACACGGTTTGAATACGCCGTAAAGCGAATAGCAGACTGGGAAAAAGTATGGACTATTGTTGATGATGCTGGAAATATAGGCATGTTAACTGATGAAGCTAAAAATGTTATATTTCCCTTATGGCCCTTTGAAGAATTTGCGAAATTATGCTGTAAAGATGAATTCCAGAGGTTTAAACCTTTAGCCATTGAGCTTAGTGAATTCTTGGAGAATTATCTTCCTGATTACGAGAAAAAAGGCTATAAATTTAGCGTTTTACCTTTACCAACTGGGAAAGGGGAAATCATGGAAATATCAATGTTCAAAGTGGCATTGGATAGTGAGCTAGATAGAATCGAGTAATATTTTGCACCAATCAGCTATTCGTACTGTGTTACTTTTATTTGGTCAAATAATCATTTTGTAGATATCTATGGTCCACCGTGTGAAAACTGTAGTAAACCATATCGTACTCCTAAATTTACTCACCCAAAATCCAATGGTACCTTCTGAAATCCCATTCTTTTTAATAATATTTAGATTCCTCTAAGAATAGCATTATTGCCGGTTGGTCTGAATAATCCAAGCCAATGATATCTTTTATTGCCCTGCTCTTATTACTAGAATGGCGATAATATGACTTACAGATAGTATAACCCATAAAATATCCCAGATCCCCCATTGTCTTTGAACTTGCACCATTATACAACCAGTTGGAATAATCTTCACTAAGCATTTCCTTTTTGAATTGTAGCTTCAACTTCTTTTCATTTTCCCTTCCATATTTAAGATAAGTATTTGTTAATGGTTCTTTGAGTACAAGTTCAGTAATAAAATCGCATGCTCCTTCATAAATTGCTTGCCCCAAAAGTGTTTTGCCTTCTGTTTTTTGTTGCGTGTGTACATACTCGTGGATAACAACAGGAATGATATTGTCTGAATTTTGCGATTTGAAGAAGTTTTCCAATCTTTTGTCCGGGAATTCTGATACATCCGTATTTTTATTACCCATTGCGATTTCCGAACCAATTAACACCAGCGAATCCTGTGTGGTGCCAGCGGCTCGAATAGCGCTAATAGTGAAATAAATCTTTGCCGGCCGTAAATCCGGATATAATACATTGAATTCCTGAATGTAGGTTTCAATAGCTGGTATCTTCTGTTTTATTTTTAAAGTGTTGCCTCTTATTGATGCCCAAAACTTAGCGTATTTATTGATACTTTCCACCAGTCTGGTAGCGTCAAATTTTCTAAGTTCCATGAACATTTTCAATCCATAAGTCCCTTTATCAGTGTACAACGACTTCATTAATTCAATTTGTTTGTCCTTTTCTTTTATTGTTTGAATGCTATCAAAAGCGATCCAAAAATTGTCAATATCAGAAGTGGAAACTTTGGGCGCATTTTGTCCGTGAACAATAAAAGGGCTTGTAATAAAATAAATGAATGCAATAAAATATATTGGCATGTTCTTGTGTAGAAAACCAGTATTCATCCTCATTTGTTTAATGTATTGTCTATTATCTTTTCCGTAACTAATGCTTTGGGCCTGGGGAGCGCTCCAGTAAAATAAAAAAAATTAACTATCTGCCAGATCTTTTTTCTTTGAAGTACAAAATCATAGTACAGGTTTCCCTGCGGCAAGAAATATTGGCAATTATATAGTTAAGAAAATACCAGGTCTGATATCCACTCCACATTTACCTTCAAAAATCCCTTTCCATTAACCTCTCATTAACCAAAATGCCAATTATTTTAGCTATTAAATACTAAAAATATTAGTAATATTGCACCGGGACAATTTGTAAAACAGAGGCTATGGAACTGAACCAGAGGGCAATTGTGCACCTGGACCTGGATGCATTTTTTGTATCGGTAGAGTGCTTAAAGAACAGCTCATTCAAAGGGAAGCCTTTGATCGTGGGAGGTGGGGAAAGAGGGGTGGTTGCAGCCTGCAGTTACGAAGCACGAACTTTCGGCGTTCATTCCGCTATGCCTATGCGGACAGCCTTATATCTATGTCCTCAGGCAACAGTTATTTCCGGCGACTATGAAGATTACAGTAAGTACTCGAGGATGGTGACAGAAGTAATCAGGGAACGGGTACCAATACTGGAAAAAGCCTCTATAGATGAATTCTACACAGACTTTACAGGGATGGATCGTTACTTCGGTACTGAAAAGTTCAGTGCTGAATTAAAGCAACGCATTTACAATCAAACAGGCCTCCCTGTATCTTATGCACTGGCTAGCAATAAGCTGATCAGCAAAGTAGCTACGAACGAAGTAAAGCCCAACGGACAAACAATGATTCCATTTGGTAATGAGAAATCATACCTCGCTCCATTAGCCATTGAAAAAATGCCGATGATCGGCCAAAAGACTGCAACACTGCTAAGGGAGATGGGCGTTAAAACCATAAAGACTTTATCTGAAATTCCAGCTAATATGCTCGGTACCAGGTTCGGTAAGAACGGCCTTGAACTGGCCCGTCGTTCTCAGGGTATTGATGAAACACCAGTTATACCATACACAGAACAAAAGAGCATTTCTACCCAGGATACCTTTAACAATGACACAATCGACATCCGTTTTCTGACAAAAGAAATTGTACGAATGACGGAGAAGATTGGTTTTGAATTGAGAGAGCAAAATAAACTCACCGGTTGTATTACACTAAAATTACGGTATTCTAATTTTGATACTGTAACTAAGCAATCCTCTATTCCTTACACATCTTCAGATCATATTCTCCTCAAAACAGCCAAAGAGCTATTTGACAAACTGTACGACCGCCGCCTGCTTGTACGGTTGATTGGCGTACGTTTCTCCGACCTGGTGCAGGGAAACCACCAGATCAATCTTTTTGACGATACGCAGGAAATGATCAAACTCTATCAGGCAATCGACAGTGTAAAACGTCAATATGGAGCCGGAGCAATAGTACGGGCGCGAACGCTATAATGAGGAGATATATGTATCTAAACTGTAAAACTTTTTTTTCCTACCGGTATGGAACGTTCTCTACCGAAGGACTGGTAAATGCTGCTGTAGAAGCTGGGGCTACAAGTGTAGCATTGACGAATATCAATAACACAGCTGATGCATGGGATTTTGTGGACTTCTGCCGGCAGGCGGATATCAATCCAATACTCGGTACCGAAATAAGGAATGGAGATCTGTTATGTTACTTGTTAATCGCAAAGAACAACACCGGATTTTTGCATATCAACCGTTTCTTAACAGAATACCTGCATCTGAAGAAAGACTTCCCTGAACGGCCTGTAATCGACGAAAATGTGTGGGTCATCTATCCGCTGGGAACAATTACTCCTGATCAATTAAAAGCTAACGAACTGATAGGCATACAAACGACCGAGGTCAACAAATTGTACAGTATGGACCTGATACCCTATTCAACGAAATTCGTTATCAGGCACCCGGTTACCTTTCAAAATCCAACCTATTACAGTGTACATCGTTTGCTCCGCGCAGTCGATAAGAACATTATCCTGTCCAAACAGGAAGATCTTCATAAAGCTGGTTCGCATGAATCATTCATGCCTATTACCACTATCATGGATCGCTTCAAACAATATCCGCAGATAGTGACTAATACACTCCGGATCATGGAGGCCTGCGAAATACAGATCGAATTTAAAACAGACAAAAACAAAATCGCTTTTACCACCAGCCGGGAAGACGACAGAATCCTGCTGGAGAAACTGGCATTAGACGGGCTACAATATCGCTATGGTAAAAAGAATAAATTGGCTGCAGAAAGAGTAGCCAAAGAACTGCGCATTATTAATGAACTTGCCTTCAACTCATACTTTTTAATCGCCTGGGACGTGATCCGTTATGCCCGTGACCGGCGTTTTTTCTATGTAGGGCGGGGGAGTGGTGCCAATTCAATCGTCGCCTATTGCTTGCTAATAACAGACGTGGATCCTATCGAACTGGATTTATATTTCGAACGCTTTCTCAATCCTTACCGCACTACGCCTCCAGACTTCGACATAGACTTTTCATGGAAAGACCGGGACGAGATTATTGATTATATTCTGAAACGCTATGGCAAAGATCATGTTGCGTTACTGGGAATGCACACCACTTTCCAACACCGGGCCATCATCCGGGAACTCGGCAAGGTATATGGACTTCCTAAAGCAGAAATTGATGCCCTTTCAAAAGGAGATTATAATAAGAAGGATAGAAACCATCAGCAGATTGTCCGTTTCGGAGGATTGATGAAAGACTTCCCCAATCACGTCAGTATTCATCCGGGCGGCATGTTAATCAGCGAACTGCCTATCGCCTGTTATACGGCCTTAGAAATGCCTCCAAAAGGATTCCCTACAACGCAGATAGATATGTTTGTTGCCGAGAATATCGGTTTATTCAAACTGGATATTCTAAGCCAAAGAGGATTGGGACACATAAAAGACACTGTAGAACTCATAAAAGAGCACCATAACATTGATATCGATATCCATCAGGTGGAGAAGTTTAAGAAAGATAAACGGGTAGCGGCACAGCTAAAGAGTGCGGATACGATAGGTTGTTTCTACATCGAAAGTCCTTCCATGCGCGGCGTATTAAAAAAACTCCGTTGTGATGATTACCTGACATTAACCGCTGCGTCATCCATCATCCGGCCGGGAGTAGGTAGCAGTGGTATGATGGCGCAGTATATCTGGCGATACCACAACCGGCATAAATTCGAATACCTGCATCCAAAGATGAGAGAACTGTTGGAAGAAACTTTCGGGGTGATGGTATATCAGGAAGATGTGATCAAGGTTGCCCATTATTTCGGAGGCCTGGATATGGGGGAAGCGGATATTCTGAGACGGGCAATGTCTGGTAAATACAGAGGCAAGAAAGAAATGGAAAGGCTGGAAACCCAGTTCTTCCTTAACTGTAAGGAACGAGGCTACCCTGAGAATATCAGCAAAGAAGTGTGGCGACAGATCGCCAGCTTTGCTGGTTACAGTTTCAGCAAAGCCCATTCAGCCAGCTTCGCAGTAGAAAGCTACCAAAGTCTTTACCTGAAAACCTACTACCCGCAAGAGTTCATGGTAGCCGTAATCAACAATTTCGGAGGCTTTTATAGCCATGAACTATACTTCCATCAGTTGAAGAAAGCAGGAGCGGAGGTACACGCACCCTGTATCAATAACAGCGAATATCTGACCGATTTTAAAGATGGTAAAGTCTACGTCGGTTTTATCCATATTCAAAGTATACAGCAAAAGCTCACAGATACCATATTAGCCGAACGCTCCTTAAACGGACCTTATCTGCATTTACATGATTTCATCGAACGAACAGCAGTAGGCATTGAACAACTGAACATATTAATTAAAGTAGGGGCTTTCCGTTTCACAGGTAAAACGAAAAAACAATTACTATGGGAAGGTAATTTCCTCCAGGTGATGAATGAGGAGCACGTACCAGAAAGGCAAGCCTTATTCCATGAGGATCCTGTAACCTTCGATCTTCCTGATCTTCCGGATGATCCTATTGAAGACATGCTGAAAGAAATGGAACTCCTTGGTTTCCCTATCGGCAACGTCTTTGACCTTGTAGACGACGATATTACAAAATACCCACTCGCCAGCCAGTTATCAGCACTATTGGGACATGAAGTCACTGTATTAGTCTATCTTGTCACTACCAAACAAACACAAACCCGTGAAAAGAAAGAGCTCATGCATTTCGGCACCTTCCTTGATGCTGCCGGTGAATGGCTCGACACTGTTCATTTCCCTGAAGCTACCAGGAATTATCCATTTCAGGGCAGAGGGTTTTACCGTGTTACAGGTAAGGTTACGATGGAGTTCGATGTATATAGTGTGATAACAACATCAATGGCTAAAGTAGGAATTAAACAAAGTTCATAAAAAAGGAGCGTCGATTATTTTGACTCTTAATTACCTGGACAGTGGTGCTGCTTTCCCTGCTGCAGAAATATTGGCAAATATAATTTACTGCGTAGATAGGCTGCGCATACTACTGCTACCTTTGTTATGTGATTATGTCAGGGGTGGGTAAAGCAAGCTCCTATAACATGAACGTGTGAATGGAATCGTGAGAAAGGTTATATACATTTGCTAATATCAACACTTTAAATGCGAACAGATTTAAGAGAACCCGTAATGTTAATCTTGCTGTCAGTATTCTGTTACATTTAATCAGGGACAACACCGGTAACCATTACCGCTTATTCTTATACCATTAAATCAACTTGTAGCGTGCATTGCCCAATTTATGAAATTATTTGCCCTTTTTTTCTCGTCATTACAACAGGAAACAGTTCCTGGTAATCAATCAATTAATACAGCTAAAAAACTTTTACAGATATCGTAACACCGGGGCATTGCCATGATATACCGGTAATGGCAATACGCAGGTATTACTTCATCATGTTATCTAACACTTGAAAAAGTGTATTAATCATTCTGTATGTATAAGATTTTGAAAGAGGTGGGCCTGACGGTCTTATGCCTCCTATTCCTTATGAATACCTATGCCCTGTCAGTTCCTGCTGATAGTATTCCGGTTCCTATCAGGACAGCCGCATTGAAAAATGCAATGTTGGATTCCCTGAATAACAGGTATGTAAATATTCCCGGTCAATTATCCCCGGATACCCTTCCCTTTAACCATTTGGGCTTGAATGGATTGCACCCCGGTGCCCGCCAGGAATTTATGCAGTATGTAAATGCTGGTAAAAGCACGGCTGGTATTGCCCGGATGCAGTCTATGTTCAATGGACTACAGGGAAAACAATTCATAGATAACAAACTGCGCGGCTTTTATGCATTGAAACCACAATCATCGCTGACATTACCGGGTATGCCTGAGAATAAACTGAAAGGTATCTCCTGGCAAACGACCTACAATGATACTACCGCGATGATGTCTGGTTGGTGGAATGAGGGCGTGATACAGGATCATGTAACGGTTGGTAGTATCCCGGTTCAACTGAACTATTCCACTTTATCCGGTTATAACAATGGGTTACAGGATGCGCATTTCCTAAAATTCTCATTTGATAGGGAAGCTTACATGGAAAAGGTGAACCAGCAACTGCAAAAGTCTTATAATCTCAATAAGTATTTCCTGGATGATATTGATATCAAAAGTAGTATTAAGTCATATGCCACCTCGCAACTGGCAGCGATGGATAGTGTAAAAGGTGGTGTCTCTGCAGATCAGTTAATCTACCTGGATAGCACACAATTACAGAATACACTGAAAAATACGCCTGCTGAGTACAACGCTAAAGTGATGGCATTGAAACAGCAACTGGGCGGTGTGAAAGAAATGAATCAACTGCTGGGGTCACAAAAAGAAGCACAGCATAACATCACCTCATTAGTACACCAGCCGGAAAATACTTCCCGTATGGCTGGCAATCTTTTGCAATTGAGTCCCCTGCAAAAGTTAATGATGAACATGAAGGAACTTAAAGTAGGTAGCATTGGCGCAAATGCCAGTAAAGGAACGGTATCAGACCTGTTTATGACGGGTGCTACCGGCTCTTTCCTGAAAAGCAATAAGTTCATCATGCTTGGAGCTGGTAAAAGCAATGAGCTGGGTGTACAGGATGTGGGATTACAATCCGCCACAGGTAATTCATCTTATAGCATGCAATTTTTGCGTTTAGGCCGTGGTGATATCGGTGGTAAACAAACGCATATCTCTGCATTAAATGCCAATGCAAAACCACAAACCGGGAATGGCTTCAACACAGCTGCTATCAGCAGGAATGTATTTGTTGGTGCTGTTTCAGAACAGGTCAGCTTGGGTAGCCTCGGTACAATAGATGTAGAACTCTCCAAATCTTCGAGCCAGTTTGGTAATAGTGCGGCGGCAACCGTTTCTAAATCAGCGGCATCGCATTTTATGGATGATATCTGGGCAACTGCTTCTATCGGGCTCGCATACACCGGAGATGTGAAGAAATGGGGCATTAACCAGAAGATATACCTGAACTATTCAGGATTAGGATATGTAAACCCCGGTAGCCCTTTCGGCAGCAGGGGAACTTTACAATATGGCTTTATGGTAAAGCGCAGCTGGCTGCGTAATAAAGCAGTTGTTAGTTTACGTACAGACATCCGGAACCTGGCAGTATCTCCGTTGACAGACGACAAGCGTAAAAGCCTGCAATTTTCTGTAGACGGCCGTTATCGCTTTACGCGCAAACTTACTGTTAGCATGAACCTGTTACAGAATACCCTGCGGGAAAATGGGGCGACAGCCTTTCTCAACAGGAAACTCTCCTTTATGTCCCAGGCAAATGGAAAGATGGGCGGATTGCCCTTTAGTAATAATGCTACCCTGGGTATCCAGCAGCTAAATTACCAGGTGCCTGGATCTTCCATTCATAGTTTATTCGTAAACGTAGGAAGCATGCATACCTTCATGGCAGGCCCGGGAATGGTGGTGGTAAATGTCTTCTATAACCGTGATGTAAAAGATGCTGCTATATATAATAACCTGCTGAATGCAGATGGAGGATACCAGTATACCTTATGGAAAACACTTTCATGCGGCAGCTCCCTCATCTATATGGATAGTAAAGATGTCGTTACTCAAATAGGTTTACGACAACAGGTATCCGCACAGTTATTCAAACGCTGGAGCCTGTCCGTTTCTGCTGATGGCAGAAAGAACCTGAAGAATACAGCTGCCAATTTTTACTATGGCAGATTTAGCACCGCAATGTCCTTGCATTACCAGATAAAATAGGAGTTATGAGAATATTATTGACAGGACTATTCCTATGCTTATGCATCACCTTAAAGGCACAATATACGATTGCCTTTATGCCGGAGATCCAGGGTCGTACCATGGATGGTCTATACAAAGTACGTATCGGAAATACCGGTGCAAAACAGAATGTGAGCCTTGTTATCACGGTTACTGAAGCAAAGTCTGGGGCTATCGTCACTATAAAAACACCTGCATTTGAATTGATGTCGGGCATGAACAGCACCTCTCCGAATGCGGCTTATGCAGCAACAGTAGGATTCGGTAGTAGTAAACTGGCTACAATAGTCAGCCAGGGCGGTTTCTTTCCGCAGGGTGATTACGATTATTGCTTCCAGTTATATGATGGTACCTCGCATAGCAGCACCTTACTGGCAGAACAATGTTTTAACTACAACCTGGAACCTTTCAGCAACATGCAACTGATCCAGCCATATGATGGTGATAAGATCTGCGATAAACGTCCTTCCTTCTCCTGGCAGCCGTTGATTCCCGCAGTGAATGGAGTGATGTACCGGATGCTGCTGGTGGAAGTGAAAGAAGGGCAGCAAAGGGCAGAAGCACTCCGGATGAATCTTGCTATCATCAACCAGCAACAAATTCCTTTACCAATATTATTATACCCTTCCCTTGCCAATGAATTAGTGGAAGGTAAGCAATATGCGTGGCAGGTATCAGCCTACCGGAACGACCTGTTACTGGTAGAATCAGAGATATGGGATTTTAAGGTAGACTGTGAAAGGGATTCATCCAGAATACCTGTTGAAGCTTTCAGGAACCTGGAAGACCTCACAAAGGGTAACTTCTATATTGCCCGCGGACAGCTGCTTTTCGCCTTCAATAACACCTACGAAGCGACTACGCTTCAATATAGCATCCGTTGTTTAACAAAACCGGATCAGCAGATCAAAAAACTACCGAAGGTAAAGGTGTCCAGGGGACGTAACCAGGTGGTGATAGACATCTCAGAGAACAGTAGTTTCATAGATGGATATTTCTACATCATGGATGTGAAATTACCAGATGGTGATCAGAAACAATTAAGGTTTATATACAAACTGGCAGAGAATGATAAATAAATGGGTCGTGGTAATTGCATTACTGATGACTGTTGGCTGCGCTGACAGACAAAAGAAAATAATGCAGGCTACAAAAGACGAAGGGTTACTGCAGGAAAAAACAGTGAATGGATTTGTATTGAAGATGCAGTATATGTCTTCCGAAGATAAAGAACTGCTACACTTTGTTGTGAATATTACAGAGAGTAATGGTAGTCCTGTGAAAGGAGCAGATAATAATATGTTCAGCTATGGCCTGGACTCACTGTTTGGTATTGTGAATGTAACAGATACCCTTCATCCTGTGGATGTAATCAGGGTGGCCAACGGTGGTATCGGAGGTGTACAGTACATGGTATTGTTTGATCGTCCTGCAGCTTATTCAGATGTGAATCTTTTCCTGTTTTTCAGAGACAGGTTATTCACACAACAGTTTATTACTTTCCCGCTCAAGGGAAGTGCAATCAATCGTATTGATTATTTAAGATGGAAGCAATGATATTCAGAAGTAATGTTACCCGTAAAAGACTGGCTTGTTTTTTCCTGACGTTGTTAATCGTTCAGGGGCTGATGCCAACTGTGGCATGGGCATTGACTTCCGGCCCCACACAACCGGAAACCAAACAGTTTATGCAGGCAGGCACAAGTGATATGGTGAACCTGTCTACCGGTGATTTTAAATATAATATCCCTTTGATGGATGTAGACGGATACCCTGTTAACCTGAATTACCAGGGAGGTACAGGGATAGATGATGAAGCGGGTTGGGTAGGTTTGGGATGGAACCTGAATGCAGGTGCCATCAACCGGCAATTAAGGGGTATCCCGGATGATAGTTATGGGGATGAGGTGGTTACTAATAGTTATATGAAGCCCAAGATTAATATCGGCGGGCGTGTAACGGTGAGGGGAGAACTGACAGGAATTGGAGTTTCGGGTTCTCTTTCACTCGGAATTTTTAGTGATAATTATACTGGTATTGGTGCTGAAGTAGGAGCTAATGTCGGCCTCTCATTATCAGGCCAGAATGGGGGAGGACTAACTCCCGGAATAGGTATTGGTCTTAATTCCAACACTTCAGATGGGGTGACCGTAACACCTTCTGCATCGTTATCGATGAAGGCCCAGATGAATAACCATTTAAGCAGCAGTATGGGATTATCTGCCAGTCTTGGATATAATACCAGGGAGGGGCTGAAAGCGCTCAGCCTGGGTAGTTCTTTTTCACTTCAGGGTTATGACAATGACTATTTAGATCAGGGTAGTAGTTCCGGCTCCAGTTTGGGTGGAACATCCATCAGTTATAATACACCTCCTTTTTATCCCAGAACCAACATGGCGTTTAAATCCAGCAATTTTACCTTCAGTGTGGATATAGGTGGTGAAGCCATGGGTATGTATATGGGTGGTGGAGTAACTGGTTATAAATCCAAACGTGAAGTACTGAACGAAGAGGTGAGAAACAAAACCTTTGGCTTCATGTATGCAGAAAAAGGGAAGGATGTTCGTAGTGCGATGATGGATTTTATGCGCGAAAAGGATAATCCTGTTATTCCGGAACTGAAAAACCTGGCATTACCAATTGCTACTCCTGATATCTTTTCTTACACCAGCCAGGCAGGCAGTGGTCAGCTAAAGCTGTACCGGAATAGTGCAGGTGTGCTTTTTGACAATGAGACGAAAGATATCACGAATAATACTTCAATAGGTACTGATTATGGTTGGGGTGGTTACTTCCACGGTGGTGTATCAGTATATAAACAGGAAGTTACCAATACGAATGGAAAATGGATCACTGATAATAATTTCCTGGCGCATGGTGATTTTGTGACTAAAGGTACCGTGGAAGAAGAACCTGCTTATTTTAAACAGGTAGGAGAGAAAAACATGGAAAATGCTTCTTTCGTGACCCGTATACAGGATGAAAACGCGATCAGTGTTCCGCTGACAGATAAAAGTGCCAATGATGAGATTAAAACAGCCGGACAGAAGATCATTACACCAACAGCACCGTATAAGAAAGATGGTCGCCAGGTAAAACGTACACCCATAATGGTACTTACTGCCGATCAGGCAACGAATGCCGGGCTGGATAAGCAGATCCGGAATTATCAATTTAATGATCTGAAAAGTTTTTCACCGGTTGCCTGCAATCTTGTTCCTTCAGTTGTACCAGAGGATAGGGTAACAGCATTCAGAAAAGCGAAGCATATTTCCGAAATGACGGTTACGGGGGATGATGGGAAAAGAATGGTATATGGTTTACCGGTATACAATAAAATGCAGGATGAATACTCATTTGCTGTAAATGGGGAAACTGCCGACAGGAATACAAACCTTATAGATTTTTCGGCTCCGGGTGGTAAAATCGATCATAAGCCAATGAAAAATGGGGTGTCCACTACTGATGAGTATTATCATAAAGAATCACAACCTGCTTATGCCAGTGCTTTCTTACTCACGGGCATTCTCTCACCGGATTATGTAGATGTTACAGGTGATGGTATTACGGATGATGACAGAGGCACGGCTGTAAAGTTCAACTACTCAAAACTGGCGAAAGATTTTCACTGGCGCTCTCCATATGGTGCTTATAAAGCACAGTATAATCATGCATTGAACGCAGATCCTGATGATGATAAAGCTTCTTTTGTATATGGAGAAAAAGAGCTGTGGTATATGCATTCTATTGAATCAAAAACAAAGATCGCTTACTTTATTACAGAAGACCGGGAAGATGCATTGGGGTGCAACTGGCTGGGTGTTAAAGACGGTTCTGTAAAACAGAAAGTGTTGAGGAAAATAATATTATACTCCAAGAATGATCTTACCACTCCAATAAAAACGGTCATACTTGATTATAATTATTCTTTATGTCCTAAAATACCTAACAGCTCAAATGGAGGTGGAAAGCTCACATTGATAGGTCTGCATTTTGAATATGGCAGCTCTACCAAAGGATCAAAAAATCCTTACACATTTAAATATAATACTGAAATAACACCGGGTGTTATACAGGAGTATGGCTATCTTTCTGCCGACCGCTGGGGTACGTTTAAATCTACAACAGACAATGCTGCCAGGGGATTCGGTGTATTGAAAAACGATGAATTTCCTTACAGTACTGGAGATTCCATTCTGGCTGCAAAAAATGCCGGCATGTGGAACCTCTCAGAAGTACACCTTCCCACAGGTGGAATTATCAATATTCACTATGAATCGGATGATTATGCGTACGTCCAGAACCGGCGTGCCATGGAAATGGTAAAGATCGATAACCTGCTGGATAAAGATGGAAATGTTACCAGTAGTTTGCGGGATGCAGTGAAATTTAAACTCACTCTTGGAGAAACTGCTCCTGATTTTGATCAAACTAACTGGTTCAAACTGCAATACCTGAATGGGGAATCCTGGATGTATGCAAAACTGTTTGTAAATCTTACAAATGAGGTAACAGCTACTTCAGATGATAAATATGATTTTGTGGCTTGTTATGGTGCTATTGATAAGGTGGAGATTACTGGGAAGACGGCAATTGTCACCTTCAAAACAAGTAGTGAGGCCACTGCCGGGGCTAATCCTTTTGTGAACTTTAATCCGTTCGTTAGTGCTGCATGGCAGAAAATGCGGTTGGAATACCCTCGTTATGCTTATCCCGGATACAAGAACAGAATTAATGATGATCGCCCCATTGCTGCTGCAGTCACCGCTATTGCAAACGCTACCGGTAATCTGTCGGAGTTAAGGGAAAACTTTAATGCGAGAGCTTATCGAAAGAAGTTTGCATCTAATGTTAAGCTGGATAAAAGTTTTGTACGCATCGTAAAAAGAGGTACGCCTGAACAGACTGGTGGTACTCCCCGGAATGGAGATATGCCTAAACTGGGTGGTGGTGCACGTGTAAAAAGTATACAGCTTTCTGATAACTGGAATGCAATGGCCAGTGATCAGGCTACCGTTACTTATGGGCAGGAATATGAGTATGACATGCTGGAAGATGGTAAATGGATTAGCAGCGGCGTTGCTTCCTATGAACCTTCCCTTGGAGGTGATGAAAATCCTATGCGTTTACCGGTGAATTATACACAGGATGTGAAGTGGGCGCTGAACAATTTTTTCTACCTGGAAGAACCGATGGGCGAATCTTTATTCCCTGCACCGGAAGTTGTTTACAGGGAGGTGAAGGTTCGCAGCCTGGATGCTACGGGAGCAGCAGATAAAGCAAATAAAACAGGCTGGCTCACTTACGAATTTTATACAGCAAAGGAGTTTCCTGTTGTAATCAACCAGACACCGCTCGATAAATATCTGCATCATCCTACTTCCTGGTCCAGCTTCTTTGGTGGTAAAACATTGTATGAGCTGGTCATGTCCCAGGGATATGCTATCACCCTCAATGATATGCATGGCAAACCTAAAGCAGAGCGGGTATTTAATCAAACAGGACAGGAAATATCATCTTCAGAATACTTTTATAATTCAACAGAAGAAGGAGGCATTCAACGGTTAAAGAACGTGGTGGATGTAGTAGATGATAATGGTGTTATTACAAAAGATCAGGTGATTGGCCGGGATATTGAAATGTTTACAGACATGCGGCAATCGGAAATGATCAATTCCGGGAAGAGTATTAATCTGGGGGTGGATGTAATTCCTATAGGTCCCTGGATCATTCCTATCCCACACTTCCCATGGAGTAATAATGATGATTATCGCTTGTTCCGTTCAGCATCTGTGTTAAAAACAATCCAATACTATGGCTTGATTTCCAAAGTGGTGAAAAAGATCAATGGGTCCAGTGTAAGTGCTGCTAACCTGTTATACGATAAGTTTACCGGCGAACCTGTGTTATCACAATCCAACAATGAATTTGATGATCCGGTTTATAGTCTCAGTATGCCTGCTTACTGGATGTATAAACAGATGGGGCCTGCTTATAAGAGCCTGGGATTATTGCTGAGTGATTTTACAACTACTATAGATGGCATACCTGAGAAAGGATATGGTAGTTTCCTGACAGCTGGCGATGAATTAATTGACGTAAGCAACGGTATGCGGCTGTGGGTGGTTAATTCTCCTGCAGGTAGCTCACCTGTGAATGTTCTGCGTATAATTGATGCATCCGGAAAGGTTGCTATAAAATATGCCGGTTCGGTAAAAGTACGTCGTTCTGGATATCGTAACCTGTTGACTGCCGGTGCAACTGCTATCACTACCCTGAAAAACCCTGTTAGCAATAATCAACTGAAACCAATTATTAATGATTTCGGAGATTATAAAGCATTGAACGCTTCTGCTATTGAATATAACAATGCATGGGGACAGCCAGCAGACTGTAACCTGAAGAGTTGTCCTGAGGGTTACCAGGAAGGTGCTGACGGACGTTGTTATTTACCGGCTACGAGAGTTGAAAATGATTCGTTCAACATTATTGAAGGGGATGTAGACGAGAAATACTCAAGTCAGGGTGCCGCCTTCTTTGAGGAAACAGGGAACGTGAGTTATTTTACGAGCACAAGTGGATTCTGGCGGAAGAGTGGAGATCACCCTGGCCGTTTGGAAGATGCCGGTATCTGGATGAATAAGGTAGCTGACAATAGTTGGTGGGGCTTTGAAAAATGTATTACAATAAAAACCGACGGTACTTATTTCATAGGTTATGCAGGAGACGACCGGATGCGGGTTTTTGTTGATGGATTTGTGCTGGATGCCTTAACTGCTTCGGATGGAAATTATTTCAGTTCGTGGCGGATACGGAAGAAACAATTGACCGCTGGCAAGCATATCATAAAAATAGTTGCTCTTAATATAGAACTGGCGAAAGCTGCTGCACTGGAGGTATACGGAAGCTCTGAGGCAACATTAGTCGCAGGAGATGAAGCTACTATCCGGAGTCAAACGATCTTTACTACGGCTAGTTTGTTCGCGAAACAACCTGAAGATATTGTAGATGCTAATGTACTGATCTTCCATGCGGAAGAGCTGGGTACCAAGCTTTCGCAGAATCTTAGATGCCCGGAAGGGAAATCTGTGGGTATATGTGATGGAACGCCTGACTGTGGTTTCAAAGATAAAGGGTCTTGTCCCGATGGTTATAAACCCGGTGCGGATGGAACATCCTGTGTTCCTATTGAATCGGGCGAATCAGACGCAAACCCGGATCTGGATTTTGTGGAGGGAAGTTTCAGCGGGTTCTATACTCAAAATGGTACGAGGTTTTTCAGTGTAGATGGGTCACAGCAAAGTATTTTTAATTTGGCTACTTCATACTGGGGTCAATGCAGATCTTCGATACCTCTTTCACTATTGGCACGTAAAGCAACTGTTGATACTCCAAAATTGGCAGCAAAGTCTTTATCAGTAGCCGTTTCTGATCCTGCAAATGCAAACTGTGGTATATTAAATGCTATTGGTGTCTGGTTAGGCGGAGGTTTTATGCATCAATGGATTGGTGTGCATACCTGTTTAAAAGTTCCGCAAACTAAATTATACTACATCGGTTTAGGATTTGACAATATAGGCCGGATTTATATCGATGGTACACGATGGTATCCACCAGTGACAATTCCTGCGGATTTAACCTATACTCTATGGCCTATACAATTGACAGCAGGTAATCATGATCTTACCATAGAAGCAATGAATACGGGAACAGAATATGGCTTTGCGGTAGAAGTATATAATGATTCCCTCTCTACACTGAAACAGGGAATAGCCCATCCTATTTACTCTACAAGGGATCTGCGGGGTGCTACATCTTATTTCACTTATGTAAAAGATACTGCAGGTAATATTATCCGGCAGAGTTACGCTTGTGCTGAAGGCTCGTTCGATGTATGTAGTAGTAGCGGAACATGTGGTGCTATCCCGAATTCAGTCACTTTAAACCCATACCTGACAGGTTACCTGGGTAACTGGTTGCCATGGAAGCAAATGACGTGGCTCTCTAATCGCTCTGGTCAGGCATTGCCTGTTACCAGTACGCCCGGTGTGGATGTGCGCCATAACGGTCAGTATGATTATTTCTATCCTTACTGGATATATAACAATGGCTGGGCCATTTCAGGAAACCTTTCCTGGGTCGTCTCCCAAACTATCAGTTTATACGACAAGAACTCCCAGGAACTGGAAAATAAAGATGCATTGAATAGGTATAGTGCGGTGCGATATGGATATAAAGCAACGTTGCCGGTTGCTGTAGGGGCTAATATGCGGCATCAGGAAATATTCTATGATGGATTTGAAGATTACAAATTCAATAATACCTGTACCGGGGCGCAGCCATGTGAGCCCGATGAATTTAGTATCTACAAAATTTTAGGTAGTGATTACACAAATCGTCTGGATGCAACTGATGCGCACAGCGGTAACTACAGTCTTAACCTTAGTCAGCCGCTGAATCTGAAAACATATGTATTCGATTATGAACACTCACCGGGTATTTACCTGATCAACAACCAGAAAGGGGAGTACTCCAGGAATGTCGTGCCATGGCTGGGATTACGTGGGTTTTGCCCTGTAAACGGAAGGCGTTATGTGTTTTCTGCCTGGGTAAAAGATGGTGCTCCTCTAACTGACGATCCAGGTATTAAATTGATGATGGGTACAGAAGATAATGTTGTGTTTACAGTAAAAGCGGTGGTAGAAGATTGGAAACTCGTTGAGGGCGTGATTGATATCGCTGCACTGGCAGGTACAACGGAAATGTATGAATTAAACGCTACGCTTGAGAAACAGGCAGGAACGGTATTGATAGATGATATCCGCATCTTCCCTTACGACGGGCAATTGAAAACATTCTCCTATGATGATAAAACACTACGGCTGATGGCTGAAATGGATGAGAATAATTACGCCACCTTTTATGAATATGATGATGAAGGATCATTGGTTCGTGTGAAGAAAGAGACTGACAGGGGTATTATGACCATCAAAGAAAACCGTTCCGCTTACCGTAAAAATTGATTCTATGAAATTAAGTAAACTATCTATAAAACTGTTCATCCCTATCCTGGTTATACTGGCTGCGGCTGCTGCCTTTGCCGGTATCCGGAATTTTTCAAAAGTACCGGCTCCGCCTGTAATGCCGGTAGTATTAAATGTAACATCAGATAAAGATCAACTGGCAATCCTGCACGAGTTGTCGACTGTATTACATCGTACAGATACCCTGACTTTTTTAACCGTAACAGGTAATATCCAGGCACAGGATCTGGCAGACAGTAGTCAATCTATGGCATCAGATTTCTGTTATTCAAGGCAGGGTAATATTGGTTATTACCGGCTGGGGGATAATGAAATGATTTCCCTGAAAGAGGCGTATATCATGATTGCGCACGATGTAAAGAAAATCTTTCTTTCTCCTCCCAGACAGGTGATCAATCCGCTCCAAATGTCAATAGATACCACTACTGATCTGATCGGGAAGGAAGGTTATAAGGTAACCCGCAGGGAAAGAGGTGGCCTGATAGAAATCGCATTGCAGAATAATACACATGCCACTTGTAAGGAATACCATATGTTCTATGATAGTACCGGTTTTATAAAGCAAACAGATATGCGTCTTACAGACCAGGCGGCAATGACCGACAAAACACACGACAAGCTGTTGCATGTGAAGATTAATGCGTGGGAACCCGGTAAGGTAAGATCTGAATTATTGCGTATAGACAGGTATGTGAGATTGCGCAAAGGCATAGCAGAACCTGCACCGGGATTACAAGGTTATGAAATCATAAAGGACCGTTAATGTTAACCTATAAGGAAAAAAATATGATGAGAATTGGCATGATCGTATGGCTGTTATGCTGTGTGATGCAGGTAAAAGCATTCACCGCAATAGAGTCATATCAGCACCAGTTGAAAGGTAGTATCAAAAAGGGAGATACCCTTGTAGTGAAGGATGAGAAGTTTTTAAATAATGCTTTTGACTGGACCAAAATCCATAATAAAGCAGTCACCAATATTATTACTTTCGGACTGTTCCGGGATTCAGGGGTAGTACTTACCAAAGCATTTAAATGCCAGGCAGACCTGAAAATAGAATACTGGTCGCAACCGGATCAGGTAGATCCTATTATCGTTGACCATGTGAAACTGGACATAGGTTATGATCCGCAAAAGGGTGTATCCTATCAGGCATCTGCAACGTATCGTTTCCTGAACGGACATCGCGTAAAGATCACTATTAATGATATTACCAGTGCCGAATTGGGATCAGAACTGCCAGCTGCATTCCAGCTCACCAGCCAGATAGCCGTAGAAAGATGGTACGACCTTGATACGGAGAAAACAATCGTTCCTAAAGTTGTCATTGTACCTGCCAATACTGTTGCCGGCAATAGTATGCTCAAAACAGCAACAGCAGCCAATGAGATATCTTATGAAGTAGCATTATCCTGGGACAAGATCACTGGTGCAGAAGAGTATGACCTGGAATGGACATTTATTGATGAGGAATCCGATAACGGACGGCTATTAACAACCGCGGGTTCAGGAGTTACAACAGCGGTACTGGCAAAGATGTTCCGTAATAACGCTACGCGTGTAAGCTTACAACAGGAGTATTATAACATTTCACTGGTACATTTTTCCAAATACCTGCTGGTACGCGCACGTACTGTTATGTATAATACAAATGGTCAACGGTTGCAGGGAAGCTGGAGCTATAATATGGAAGAGGAGGATGGGACTACTGTGCCTGCGGTGATCACATTAAATACTACATGGCACCTGCCTGCATTTAACTGGCAATACAGTGCTGTATATGCAGAAGAAGGAAAGAAAAAAGAAATTGTCAGTTATTTTGATGGAACATTACGTACCAGGCAAACCGTTACCGTCAATAATTCTGATCAGAAAGCAGTTGTACAGGAATCTATTTATGATGAATTCGGACGTCCGTTGGCAAGCATTCTGCCTGCCCCTGTACCAGAAAGTAATTTAAAGTATTATCCTAATTTGCATCTTAATTCTTCAGGCAACAATTATAGCTTTAGCAATGTATATGGCAGCGGCAGTAATTGTATCAATATGCCGGAACCGCTGGGAACTGCCGGTATTACGAATGATGCATTCGGTGGTGCCGGACAGTATTATTCTCCTCTCAGCAAATTTCTAAATACGTCTTCAGAAAATAAATATATTCCGGATGCAGGTGGTTATCCTTTTGCGGTTACGCGTTATACTCCCGATAATACAGGGCGTATAAGTGTACAGGGAGGAGTAGGTGCCATATTCCAGCCGGGTAATAAGGCTACTCGTTATTATTATGGTAAGCCTGAACAGTGGGAGCTGGACCGTCTTTTTGGGAATGATGTGGGATATGCTAGTCATTACCTGAAAAATATGGTGGTGGATGGTAATGGTCAGATCAGCGTCAGTTATCAGGATGCTTCCGGTAAAACGATCGCCACCGCACTGGCCGGAGATGCTCCTGCGAATACAGATGCCCTTGCGTCAAAAACCGTAGTAAAAAGTGAAACATTCCCGGTATTACAGCCAGGGCAGTTTTCCTTTGATCCGTCAAAATTAAAGCTGAGTGCATCTGCTACCTATATGGCCGCAGTGCCGGGTAATGTAAACCTGGCATACAATGTAGAGCAACTGGTGAAAACATATACAGCGAAAGGAGGAGTTATTATCTGTAGTAATTGTTATTACGAATTATATATCAGGATCACTGATAACTGTAATCGTACAATTTATAATACAGCAGTACCCATACCTGTAGGTAGTCTGACAAGCGATTGCAGCAAAACTGCCGCTGCTACGGGAAATATCGATGTTAATTTTGATCAGGTAGGTGAATATTATATCTCTTTTGAGTTAGGGCTTACGCAGGCAGCACTGAATGCTTATACAGACGATTATGTAAGTAGAAATACTTCTCTTTCCACTCAATATTCTTTTATTACTTCAGCACTATATCATGCAAATACCCTTTCCTGTTTTAATGATTGCAGTACCTGCAGGGAAGCATTAGGTACAAAAGTGAACTATGTTTACCAGGTGAAAAAACGTTTGGCAGAGGATGGCGTAGATACGGTTATAAACCGCTCAGAGCTTACAGCCTGGGTGCAGGATCAATATGATATACAATATAGCATCTGTCTGGGATTGCGTACTTCCTGTAAACCTTCTCCCTGCCAGGAATTGGAAAATGCAATTAAAAAGGATGTAAGCCCGGGTGGTCAATATGCTTTGTTTGATGCAAACAATTTGCCCCTGGAGAAAAATATCAATGTATTATTCCTGAATTGGAGGAAAGTATTTCCTGTTAAAATTGCTACTGATACTGCTTATATCAACCAGCAGTTTGAATTGGGAAATGGTTTGATCATGTCTCCTTACGATGAAAAGTTTACGCTTGATTCATTAGTGAAGTACTGGAATCCTGACTGGGCAATAAAGTTTGAATCATATCATCCGGAATATTGTGCGTTAAGGTTCTGTAATGATCATAGTAAATACCTGCAATGGGATGATAGAGTGAAAACATTGGCTGAATCCATTACAGATATTTCTTCAGTGATACCTGGTGCTGTTTATTCCAAATCCAACCCGACATGGCTGATCGATAAAGATTCATTCTTTGTAAAATATCCGGCTCAGCGTACTGCATTTGTAGCAGACCTGGCGAATTACTCGTCAAATATAGCAGGGATCACCAATACTAATTTTCCTGTTAAGGACCTGGTAGGTTATGTAGATTATATGCTTTATTGCAGTGATTATACAGGTAATACCAACAGTCAGAATATTCCTGTTAAGAATGCAAACAACTGGACAAACTGTTCGCCCGTTGAAAGTTGCCGTATGCCGGATATGGAATGGCGGTTGTATCGCGATAAATACCTGGAGTTAAAACAGAAATATTTCCAGATAGCCCGGAATACCAGTGCTTATTGTGGCAATACTGGTATCTGTGCTGTAGGAAATCCTTCATCATTTGTAGTTCGCGATTGTCCGGCTTCAACAGATTTTATTATACAGGCAGATCCGCAGAGTTGTCCAACATGTGAACAGCCGGTAAGAATAGTATATGTAGGTGCTATTGCTATTACAAAGCCCGTAACAGTAAAGATCTATTACCCTGCTGAGTATAGCGGTGTGCCAAAAACGAAGAGTGTTTCTTTTACAGCAGGACAAAAAGAAGTTTCCATTCCTGTTGATCATACTATTCCTGTAAACTCCATGCGTGTTGCTGATGTATTGTGTGATTTACCTT
The DNA here is from genome assembly GCF_900112615.1 of Chitinophaga sp. CF118. Classification (GTDB taxonomy): domain Bacteria; phylum Bacteroidota; class Bacteroidia; order Chitinophagales; family Chitinophagaceae; genus Chitinophaga. The sequence continues at coordinate 572,222 of NZ_FOMK01000003.1, forward strand.
TTTGTGAACAATATGCGAAAAGCTCAAGCTTTAGAATAGTTCCCATTCATCTTGCTGATCAAACCTGGAGTTATACAATGTATTATACTCCCAGCGTACCCATTCCCGTGGGAGGATCAATGAGTGTAAGAGTGATTTTTTACAATGCAGCAACCGGATCTGAGGAGTATTTTCAGACATTTAATTTTGACCACAATACAACATCAGATGAACGTTCTCTTCCTGGAACAAACGGTATAAATTATTCTTATTCCATTGAAGATGCAATTATTAGTTGTTATGTTCCATCAGTCACTCCTCCTGCATCTTCCTGTGATACGGCTTTTCAGTATAAGATATCCCGTATTAACAGTATCTCTTACAATACACCTGTTGTCAGCACAGATACTGTTGCTCTTAAAGCAATTGCTGATGCACAATTTGCCGCACAATTGAGTGCTAATTGTGAGGCGCAGGCAGATAACTGGATGCAGCAACTGGCAGAGTGTTTAAGTAGTGCAACGCAGGATAAAAAGGATCTGATCAAGGCAAAACTGATAGCAGTCTGTAAACTGGGTGCTGATGTCAATCATCCGAATGGTGCCAGCACAACTGCTGGTGGCGTACTGACGGCCGATGGTTACAATTCATTCAGCCAGGTGATCAAAGGAGAGATGACTCATGGTGCTTTTACCATGACCTGTAATCCGTGGTTGCTGGATGCACCTTATCCTTATGATACAAAGGCGCAGGCGACTACTAATATCATCCATCGTACAAATAATGAAATATGTGCCCGTTTAACGGCGCTTACCCAGGAATATAATACTCCCGGCGGCAATTTATATCAGTACCTGGTAGATAAGTATGGTACTGCCATGAACCTTACGGCAGATGAATTTACCATTCTGCAGAAAGGCTGTGTTAACTGTCGTTACTTATTGGAAAAGGATTTACAGTTGCCTGTATTCCTGGATGGTACAGCCAAAGGTTGTGTTTCTCCTGCGGAATTTAATCAGGGCATCACTGCTTTACAGCAGGAGGGCTGGTTGCTTGACACAGATGCCAATTACGAAAATATCTATGCTACTTATCTGAATCACCGTTGGGGCTTTACGCTTTCTTATGCGGAGTATAAAGGATATGCTGATTTACTGATTGCTAACCCGGGTACAACAACTATGTTGTGTAATCAGCCGGTCTATGTAGCGGTGAAGCGTGATCCATATAGCTGTTTGATGGAGGTTCTGGACGATGCTGTTTCAAGAGGAAAGGTATTATATAAAGAATACATCGCGGAAATCCGCCGACAATTCCGCAAGGATTATATCGCATATTGTGGAAGTGCGAAGGCCAATGTGCAATTGACAGCGGCACAGCAGTTGTATCATTACACTTTATATTATTACGATCAGGCAGGTAACCTGGTGCGCACCGTGCCGCCTGAAGGTGTTCATCTGGTAGATGCTTCTTTATTTGCAGCAATAGATGCCGCGCGTGTTCACAATGATGTGGGTTATTCTCCGGTATATCCGGCTCACTCACTTACCACTTCCTATGCGTATCAATCCCTGAATGGTATCCGGTTACAACATACGCCGGATGGTGGTAATACTCAGTTTTATTATGACAGGCTGGGTCGGTTATTTGCTTCACATAATGATGTTCAGGGGAACGGTAGTCTTAGGAATTTCAGTTATACTAAGTATGATGCACAAGGGCGTATTAAAGAAGTGGGGGAGAATGCATTTGCTTCATTGGAAGGAGTGGATCAACCATTCTACGAACCTTATGCAATATCTCTCTTCTTTTATAATACCACTAAAAGGCAGGTGACCCGTACTCATTACGATGAGCCATACGAGAATATGGGTTTTCCACAGGAGAATTTACGTAAGCGTGTATCAGCAATTACTTATCATGAAACGGACTATTATGGCCCACAACAGGGAACCTATTATAGTTACGATCAGTTGGGTAACGTAAAAACCCTCTGGCAGCAAATGGAAGGGTTGGAAACTAAACAGATTGACTACCAATATGATCTTGTGAGTGGTAAAGTCAATAAGGTAGGTTACCAGCGTGATGCCACAGACAAATTCTACTATAGTTACCAATACGATGCGGAAAACCGTTTAACAAAAGCCTTTAGCGGTACGGATGTTTTAGCGGATAATAACTGGGAGATCTCCAATGCGAAAACAGATGCGTCTTACCGTTATTACCTGCATGGTCCTTTAGCGCGTATGGAATTGGGTAATACAGAACTGGTGCAGGGACTGGATTATGCATATACCCTTCAGGGTTGGTTAAAAGGCGTAAATGGGCAGTATTTATCTCCGGCCAATGAAATGGGTCAGGATGGTTTAACGGGCAATGTACGGTCTGTAATAGGTCGTGACGTGTATGCCTATTCTCTGGATTATTTCAAAGGAGACTATAAGCCAATAGGAGGAAACGACGCTAAGGCTTTCCCTATGTCATGGACTCCTGGTGAGGCAACCGAGATCGGAACGGATCTGTTTAATGGAAATATTAGTCGTAGTACTTTGGCGCTGAGTGCATTTAATACCGGCACACCGGTAGGTTACACTTATCGTTATGACCAACTGAATCGCCTTACGGCTATGCGTCAGCATATAGTCGCCAATGCGGCAACCAGTTGGGATGCATCTTCTGCAGGAGAGGCCTTTATGGAAAACGTCAGCTATGATGCTAACGGTAACATTCTCAATTATTTCCGAAATGGTAGCGGTGCCGGTAATAAGCCAAAGGCAATGGATAATCTCAATTATGGTTATTCCCGCGATGCCTCCGGTAATCTTTTAAACAACAAACTGTTACATGTCAAAGATGCAGTCACCAATCCGAATTATACAGAAGATCTGAAAACACAGGGAGATAATAATTATCTTTACGATAACATCGGTAACCTTATATCAGACGCACAGGCAGGAATAAGCAATATCACATGGACCGTGTATGGTAAGATAGAGCGTATTGATAAAACCGATGGTAGTTCTTTGGAATATCGTTATGATGCGGCTGGCAACAGGGTGTATAAAGCACATACACACGGCCCAGATTATGTCACCGACAAGACCTGGTATGTACGGGATGCTCAAGGCAACACACTGGCTATTTATGGTAACAAAGATGGAGGCAGTGATCTTTACTGGAAAGAACAACACCTTTATGGAAGCAGCCGTTTAGGCATCTGGGAACCGGATCTATTATCTGGTGACGATAGTCAGACTGCTTGGGGTTCGGTTGGTAAGAAGAGGTACGAGCTGACTAATCACCTTGGGAATGTGCTGGCTACTATTAGTGATAAGTCTTTAAGTGTAAGTGATCATTATGAAGCGGATCTGCTAAGTGCACAGGATTACTATCCATTTGGAATGTTGCAGCCTGATAGGAGTTATACGCTGGGGAATTATCGTTATGGGTTTAATGGGAAGGAGAATGATAATGAGACTGGTACGCAGGATTATGGGCTGAGGATATATGATGGTAGAGTTGGACGGTTTTTGAGTGTGGATCCTATTACTAAATCTTTTCCAATGTTAACTCCATATCAATTTGCAAGCAATAGTCCTGTTGCAAATGTTGATCTTGATGGAGGTGAAGCAAAATATAATGCAATTGAAATATTCAAAACATACAAAAATGGTAAACTAATTCTAGCTAATACAAGAATAACGGAAGAAAAAAGCAAGGCTGCTGGTTGGTTTATAAATGGAAAACCATACCAGTTTGCAGGAAAGCTTGGCAATGGTACCTTATATTCAATAGTATCTTCAGAAACAACTTTGAATAAAGATGGTAGTGAAGAAACTGTAATAAAAAATATAGGTGCTATCTATGTTCCTGAACCACCAGAGCCGGCACCTGATAGAGCCCAAAGCCATATGCCGGTAAATATAATTGTGTGGGGCAGTAGTCAAAATCCCAATGAAGGTTATGGTGACAAACCAAATCCTAATGCCAAAACTTTTATTGTAGATTATGGTAAATTTAATGAGGATATGGATATCATAATGGCAGCTCAACCAGGTGAACTCGGCAAACCTGATCTTGAAGTTCCATCTGCATTAGATTTTATTGGATGGACAGGAGGGAATGGGGGCGATATTATTAAAATGGTACAAAGTTATGTTCTTAGAATGCCCGATTCGGATGTCGGTTATTGTATGAAATGCAAACAGAATTATGACATTGATAAAGGTAAATTATCATTTGAACAGTCTAAATCTACAAGGCCTGCCGGTGATACTTTCCCTTCACATATGGAACCAGCAAAGTCTAGTACAGAAATCGAAAAATCAAATTAAAGACAAAATGAAACATAATTATTCTAAGATATTTATAACTATTTTATTATTGTTAGTTTTTGTAAAGTGCAAAACTGTCTCGCCTGATAAAAAAGTCAGTAATGAATATATAATCAATTGTGATTCCATTCGGAAAGGAGAAATGTCTGATTCACTTTATTATCATAAAAAAGGATATATGGCTGTTATGAAACGTAATCGCCATTCAACATTACGTGAAATCAATGGATACGCACTGGGAAAGTTTTATGGTCATTACTTTAAGTTCGATTTCTTTGGCGTTCTTGATGATTATAAATACATTGTGGATGGTTCTCATTACACATACAGAGTATTTTATAATGTAGAAGATTCATCATATTCCGAGAGGGGATTTCCCTCTGTGGATCAAATGAGAGTTTTGTCAGAGAGTAATAAGGATAGCACAGAAATTTTATTTCTATTTACAAAATTTCCACGTCAGAATATTCAGGTACTTTATTCCATTGATGGAATTAGTTATGCTAAAGTAGCAAATAAAAAAAGTGACTTAATGCCATTCTTAGATCAGGGAGCATTGAAGATATCGGTGAATGTCAAGAAGGTTTTTTTTAAAATAGAAACCAGTAATTTGATATACAAATGGCCCGGACTTGAGGAAAAGAAGATTTTTCTCGATACTACAATGGTTAATTAATGCATTCGTATAATTATATTCTGGGAGAGAGAAAGGAAATCATACATTGATTGTGCAGTTGTTAAAGGGGGCACTCGCCGAATAATTATTTTAGTTCCAGGCCGTTCATCGGCCTGGAATTTTTTATTTCAATTGAAAAGCAGCTGAAATAAAAAGGTATATCTTAGGGGCAGTTCTTTGAATGTGGGAGTTGTAAGCGGAGGCTGTAGAAACGGAGAAAAACAGGTGCGGATCGATACCGTTATGGGTTTAATGGGAAGGAGAATGATAATGAGGTGAAGGGAGAGGGGAATCAGTTAGACTTTGGAGCAAGGGTATATGATCCGAGAATTGGTAACTTCTTGAGCTTAGACCCATTATTTAAAGAATATTCAGAGCAATCACCATACGTTTTTGCTGGTAATAGCCCTCTTGTTTTAATTGATCTAGAAGGAGAAGGGCCTGAATATTTTGATCCTCCTGTCAAGGCAAAAACTCAGCCTAAGATATATGTAAGGAGGAAAGTAGTAGTTCGAACGGATGTACATCATGCTGCCCCTCCAATTAAAGAGTCGTCTTTGCGACGCTGGTGGAATGGGTTTAGAAAAATTGGTGAAGTTACGTCAACTGTTGCGTTGGTTTTAGAAAGCGCTAATGGTGATTATGCTGGGCCTGGTGCTTCTGATGGCAATGAAAGAGCTTTTCCGAAAGATTTGGAATATGTCACTACAGATCATTCTCTTTTGCCGGATGATTACTTACAAGAAGTTAGAAAACGTATTTTAGCGGGAACAGCGTCGGATCAGGAAAAGTTGTATAGTAAAGAACTAGAAAGAAGAGGTATAAGGACAACAGGACAGAAGCCTAGTTATTTTACTTTTTTTAGTTTAGATCGTTTCACATTTAAAACAGGAGAGAATGCCATTTGAGGAACATTTAAATTTATAGGAGCAAGTGGTATAGCTAGAGAAGCCAAGTTTATGGCGTCATACGATCCTAATGGTGAGACATTAGAACTTAAAGATGCTGCGTTATATATAGATGGCCTTGACAATAAGGAAGCTGCTAGAGAGATGGGTACCAGAGGTACAGTAAGTTTACTAAATATTTTGAAGGATAGAGCGAGGACGGAGGGTTTTAAGAAATTGAGAATTCAATATCAGAGGACAGAAAAAAGCTCCTCTAAAAATCCAGGACACACAGAAGATAAAACAATGGATTTATAATAAATTTTTATGATGCCACTATCTCAAATAACTGATGAAATGAGGTCGATTTTTAACAAATATTATAAAAAAGATGACCAGGAAAGCATAGAACAAATGTTCATCGAATTCAGGCGACGGAATGTCAATCCAATATTGGTAACGATGTTGCTAGTTGAAGAATTAAATATTACTTTATCAGAGGCAAACCGAATAGTAGGATCCAGTAATGCGTGGAATGCCTAATAAATAATGGCTTACATAACCGAACATTTTGAAAGCAAGTATCATTTTAATGATATTCCCTCGAAAACCATAACCTCACACCCCGCTTATAAACCGGTCATCATTATAACCAATACCAAGTAAAATTCTTAAATATATTTGAGAACCAATATCCCGGTATACCATCTACATGTCTATCTATAACCAACCTAGAAGAAGGGTTATCCAGCTGCTTATCGTTTGTGCAATGTTGCTGATCATCAGCAGATTATTCTTTTTACAGATCATCGAAAAGAAATACTCGAAGCTTTCAGATGCCAACTCCGTGTTATGTAAAATAATATACCCCAGTAGGGGTATCATCTACGACCGTAAAGGGCGAAGTGTTTTACAGAACGATGTTATGTACGACTTGATGGTTACGCCGTACAGCGTAAAGGATATTGATACTATGGCGTTATGCAACTTGTTGCAGATAGATAAAGCAGACTTCAAAAAGCGGATTCTCAATTCAATACTTAAAAACGGAAGAGTAAGGCAATCCATCTTCGCTGCATTGCTCACCCAGGAAACTTACAGCAAATTCCAGGAAAGCATGTACTTATTCCAGCCGGGCTTTGAGCTGGTACAGCGACAAATCCGTTCTTATCCTTATTCAACTGCCGCCAATATCTTGGGTTATATAGGAGAGATCTCCCCGCAAATGCAAACGAATCCGGCTTTCAGTGCCTACCAGATGGGAGATTACCTTGGTATGACCGGCCTGGAGAAAACATATGAAAGTGTACTGATGGGTAAGCGGGGTACACAATACCTGGTAAAAGATAATCTTAACCGTCCCCAGGGGCCATATGAAAAAGGTGAGTTTGACACAAGTGCTGTCGCCGGTAAAAATCTGGACTTATCACTGGATATAGATCTGCAGGTACTTGGCGAACGACTGATGCACAACAAAATCGGTAGTATCGTAGCCATAGATCCCCAAACCGGCGGGATTCTGGCGATGGTAAGTAGCCCTACTTTTAATCCTAATCTGCTAACTGGTTCATACCGTGCACGGAACTTTAGCCGTTTGGTTGCAGATACTACAAAGCCTTTATTTAACCGGGCCATTCAGGGTACCTATGCGCCGGGATCCTCCATGAAGCCGTTAACGGCATTAGTTGCATTGGACGAAGGGATTATCACACCCGCTTTCGGATATCCCTGCCACGGAGCTTATCTGGCCTGTGGGCGCAGCATCGCCTGTGAGCATAGCGAACCTGGGCACGCTGCTAATTTAAGATTGGCAATCTCCCATTCCTGTAACTCTTATTTCGTGAACCTGTACAGGATGGAAGTAGATGCTCGTCAATGGGGAGGTGTAAAAAAAGGGCATCAGAAGTGGTATGATTATATGACCTCCTTCGGACTTGGCCATCGCCTGGGCATTGATATCCCCGGGGAATATGCTGGTTATGCCATTGATACAGTGGGAATGAACAAACGTTACCACGGACAATGGAATTCATGCACGGAATTGTATGTGGGAATGGGGCAGGGGGCTGTGTCGGTAACGCCGCTGCAAATGGCGAATGCCATGTGTATTATTGCCAACAAAGGCTTTTATTACCTGCCGCATTTTGTACAGAAAATAGAAAATGATTCATCCTCGCTGCTGGCAAAATATAAAGAACGGCATACAGTTGCTCATGTAATGGATACTGCTTACAGCTCTGTGATATATGGAATGGAAGATGTGGTGGAACACGGAACGGGGCGTAATGCACAGATCGAAGGAGAAATCGTTTGTGGTAAAACAGGTACTGCAGAAAATAATGCAATTGTAAATGGCGTATTGAAAAAGATGAAAAGCCACGCTTTCTTTGTTGCTTTTGCTCCCCGCGATAATCCTAAGATAGCCATTGCAGTGATAGTGGAAAATTCCGGTTATGGTGGTACATATGCAGCGCCTATCGCCGGACTAATAATGGAAAAATATCTGCACGATACCATCTCCATAAAAAAGAAATCCGTTGTAAAAACCATGTTGGAATATAACACCATGGATCCCATCGTAATGGCAAAGTCCCGCCTCGATTCTTTAAATGGTGCTACCGCAAAAATGACTACCGATCAGATCCTCAATTTCTATTTTCATAATTAAAATATACTAATAAGTCAGGAATAATTAAAACATACAAAGCTATTCTAGACAAACACCATTATTATAATGTTTGTAGATTGCGACAGCATCGCCCGTAAACCAAATTAAATAACCCAATTATACGTTACGTAAATAGAATGCGTAGTAAGCTTTTAGATTTGCATTATGATATTTGAAACCTATGTTACCCATCCCCGAATTTTTAAATCAAATCAAATAAACCCTATGACAAGAACAATTGGCCTGTTATCGGTCATCTTCCTCTTTTGCATTACTGGCTGTAGAAAAGATCAGAAAATCAAAGAGGCTCTCGAAGCAACAGACAGCACCGGTAGTAAATCCGGAACCCCTTCAAACGCAAGAGTCGCCTATGGAACCGACGGTTCAGGAACCGTGCAGATTGTAATTATTACTCAGGAAACCACCGGCGCTCATCCTCAAACAGACGTTGCTGTTCCACAGGATTATGTTCTGATCGGTGGTGGTGCAGTAGTAACTCCGGAACTTACAACAGGTGCAGGAGCCCTGTTAACAGCTTCCTACCCCGACGATAATCTCACTACCTGGCATGCGGCATCAAAAGATCACCTGACTTCTTTTAACCATACCCTGGTGGCATATGCTATCGGCTTAAAGCTGACTGGCGTTACAAGAGATCAACTGAAAAGTTACATGCAGGTATTTTCAAACACTTCCGGTAGCGGACAGCATCCTACTACTTCAGTAAGCGTAGGCAGCGGTTATACGTTGATCGGAGGTGGGGCTAAAGTAGTCTACAGCGGTGCCGGTAACATGCTCGTAAAATCAATGCCTTTAGGAGACACCTGGTATGCAGGCAGTAAAGATCACGATGTAGCCTCTTCGGCTGTTGTCACATCTTACGCTATCGGTATAAAAACGGCCATCCCTAATTTCGGTAACCTGGAAATAGGACAGGAGTCTAATTCTAACTTCGTACCGTCAGGCTTTGGTGTAGTTACAGTGAATATCGATAATTCATGGGTGCTGGCTTGCCCCGGTGCACAAGCGTTCTATAATAATGCAGGTAGAATGTTGACAGCTATAGAAGCTAATATAAGAGATGTAAAAGTGACGTCTAAAGATCATAAAGTTTATGATGGCGGAACTACTTACGCTTATGCAGTGAAAATCCGTAAACAACAATAGTCATTACTTTAAGTATCATAACGGGCCCTGTAATCGCTGATTACAGGGCCCGTTATATTAAAATCCTCATCGCAAAATAGATGTTATGCGATTGTATTAATTAACTCTTATACGTGAAATTTTCCCATCCAGTCCATTGTTACGGATGAAAGTTACTCGTACATATTCATCCTCGTACGTTCTTTCAAATGTATTAATGATGTACTCTGGAATACTTCTTTTCACATTAACGATGCAAAAGTCATCACTTGTACTTCCGTCAGAAGAATCATATACCCTGATTTCACAACCAGGTCTCACACCATAAATTTTCGCCGATCTGATTTCATCATTTCGTACCGGACGAAAATCCTGCCCGGGACTGTCTTCAATGGTTTGAACGACGTTTTCAGTTGCGTTGTTTCCTTCATAAAATGCAATAATACCCATGATAATAGTGATTTTAAGGTGAAAAATTAAAGATTCAGTAACAAGTTTTATTGTTGATCCATGCCGCATCATGAATGATATGCATAGAACTGTAGTTTAAAAGTATAAACCGATGATTAGCTCTTAATTAATTGAAAGAATAATTGAAGTGATTTCACATTTGAACTGGAATAACAATCTTAATGACTTTATTTTGAGGTTGATTTTGCGTGAAAAGGATGTAACTGTTTTGGGTGAAATATATTATATATCAACTGATTGTATGAATTTAACGACTTTTAAGATTAAATAAAAAAAAACTTTCTTCCATCTTTAATAATTCATCCGGACGAAAGCATAAGCAAACTCATTACATCGCTATAACCATTTATCCTTCCGGATAATAAAATTTCATCTATCTTTAAATAGATAAAAGTATTACACCCTCAAGGTAATCATGTGTAACCCTAAAACGGGTTAAAAGAGGTGTTTGTTATTTATCCGGTTTACCCATCCGTTAATCCATCTGCCATACTTTAAACTATACATATGAAAACACCTCTCTTAATCATTGGATTATTTCTTGTACCCGTTTTCGTGCATGCTCAGCAAAAACTCGTCTGGGAAGAAAACTTCGATGGCAATATTTTAAACCTTCAGAACTGGACCTATGAAACCGGCGATGGCTGTAGCAAAGGAAACTGCGGCTGGGGTAATGCCGAACTGGAATATTATACTAACAGTTCCAATAATGTAAGAGTTGAAAATGGTCATCTCGTAATACAAGCCCGTCGTGAGGATGTGGGTGGAAAACCATTTACTTCCGGTCGTATCAAAACAAGTGGCCGCGTTGCCTTTAAGTATGGCACGCTCGAAGCCCGCATCAAAGTGCCTCAGGTTGGTAACGGTCTTTGGCCTGCTTTCTGGATGCTGGGTAGCACTGGTGGTACCTGGCCCCACAACGGTGAGGTAGATATCCTGGAAATGGGCTTTGCGGGTGCTATAGCGGCAGGGAAAGCCAATAAGACTGTAAGCGCGGCTACGCATTGGTGGACCGAAAACCCGGGTGGTTATACCGGTCATGCTTCCTACGCAAGAGATACAGTGAGTGAAACCGCTGCTCTGAGCGACGATTATCATCTCTATAAACTGGTATGGGATAAATCCTTCCTCACCATTTACCTTGATAACAGTCCCTATTATAAAATAGCCCTCACTGGTGGAAATGGTCTCGATGCTTTCAACAATCCTTTCTATATCCTGCTGAACCTTGCTGTTGGTGGTAATTATCCAGGCATCCATTCTGCTGCTGAGGTTACAGCTCCTCTTCCCGGTGCTATGGAAGTTGATTATATCCGCTTATATCAGGATCTTACCCAGGGAGAGCAACTGATTCTCGGAACAGACAATGCCCCGGAAGGTAATTATGGTATCTTCACTGAAACCACCACCGTAAATGATAAAGTTACCTTCGGTCAGGGTGCAAACCTGTACTACTGGAATAATATCACAGATATCCCGGCACCAGTGCCTTTTGAAGGCAACAGCGCATGGGCTTTTCATGCCAGCGCTGGCAATTGGTTCGGATTGGGGGTATCTAACGATGATAAAAATATGAGCAACTTTGCCTCCGGCAGCCTCAAATTTAATCTGAAAACTACTTCAACCGCTACCTTCAAAGTGGGGATCTCAACCGGCTCAGGAGAAAGCTGGGTGCTGTTTAATGGTACTAATGGAGAACATGGACTGGTGAGAGATGGCCAATGGCACCAGGTTATCATTCCTGTAAGTGAATTTGGAAGTGTCGACCTGATGACGGTCAACCAGCTGTTTATGTTCGCCGGTGATGCTCCTGCTGTAGCTGCCGATTTCTACGTGGATAATGTATATTACACCGGTGGTGTATCTGATAATCCGGCTCCTGTAGTTACTATCACCAGCCCTGCTAATGATACCCTCTATACCACTCCTGCTTCAATTGTTATCAGCACAAATACTACCGATAGCAATGGCTCCATCAGCAAAGTAGATTTCTTTAACGGTGATAATTACCTGGCTACAGTTACGGCTGCGCCATTTAATTATAACTGGCAAACATCCGTACAAGGCATCGCTACGCTGATCGCAAAGGCGACAGACAATCAACAGAAAACAACCACTTCTAAACCCGTTACCGTATTTATTGCGGCTCCTGGTAATACAGCTCCGCAAATAAACATTACTTCGCCTACGCCCGCTACAACGTTGCTCAAACCGGCTAAAGTAAACATCGCTGCAAACGTAACAGATGATGGTACTATCTATAAAGTAGAGTTTTATAATGGAGCTATCTTACTGGGAACTGTCTCCAAAGCGCCATATACTTTCACCTGGAATAATGTTGACATGGGCACTTATACCATTACGGCTAAAGCCTATGATAATGGTAAACTTAGCACCGTATCCCAACCGGTTACTTTCACCGTGCAGGATAATAAGATCCTGTCGGAACAATATGGTGTTTATACTAACGATGCTGCCATTACTACAAAACTTACCTACGGACAGGATGCAAATCTTTACGTATGGAATAACCTCACCACCATCGCGAATGCTGCTCCTTACGAAGGCACGGAAGTGATTGCCTTTACAGCTGCACCTGGCAACTGGTTCGGACTCGGCGTGGCAAATGATGTGCGCGATCTGAGCCATTTCAGTAACGGCTATCTGAAGTTCTGGTTCAAAACAACCTACCAGGGTTCCTTTAAGTTTAGCGTGATTGCGTCAAACGGTCAGGTAGATATTTCCTATGCTGCTGGTGAACAGAAATTAGGATTAATAAGAGATGGCCAATGGCATGAAGTAACCATCCCTGTAAATACTTTCACTAACATAGATCTGAGTGCCATCACACAGGTATTTACTTTCTCTGGCGATGCTCCTGCTGCTGCGGCAGACTTCTACATTGATCATGTATATTATACCACCGGCAATACTACTGGTCAGGGTCCAAACCTGGCATTGAATAAACCGGCAATTGCTTCCACTACAGAAAATCCAACTACTGAAGCAATATATGCTGTAGATGGTAATGTAAATACCCGCTGGTCAAGTGCCTTTGCCGATCCGCAATGGATCAGTGTTGATCTGGGAGCAGATTACAACATTAATGAAGTGAAAATTACCTGGGAAGCTGCAATAGGAAAAGACTACCAGGTACAAATCTCAACAGACCAAATCAGCTGGACAACCCTGAAAAATGTTACAGCCAACACTGCTCTTATAAATGATTATACCGGTCTTTCTGGTCATGGACGCTACCTGCGTATTTATGGTACTGCCAGGGTAACAGTTTATGGTTATTCCATCTTTGAACTGGAAGCCTACGGTTCATTACATGCAACTACAGGCTTGTTGGGTTTAACAGAAGAAAAAACAGGCAAATGGGTAGCTAGTTTGTATCCAAACCCGGTTGCAGGAAGCCAGGTACAAGTGTCTTCCAGCGAAGCGGTGAAACAAATCAAACTGGTAGACCTGAGCGGCAGGGTATGGTCAAACAGATTTGTGCGTACTGCTGCAACTGTTTACCCTGTTGATATCAGCCGTATCCCACAGGGCATGTATCTGATCCAGGTAACCAATACATGGAATGAAACCTTATTGTTGAAATTCATTAAACAATAATAAAGGATTGGGGATGTATCAAAAATAAATGAAGAACCATATGGTCATCCGGCTCTTCATTTATTTTTGATACTTCTCCTTTTTTTATGCATACAGGATTTATGTTGGCTGTAATATTCTTTTGTTATTAATTTTATCCTCCATTGCATAATGATTCCGGAATTCAAAATTTGCCCTTATCTTTAGCAGGTAAAAGTCAACTTATAGTGTAGCTAGATCGTAAACATTGCAAAATAACCATAGTCATTTGTAACCATTATCTCGATAATCGACACCTATTTTCTATTATTCAACAATTCTATCATGAACAAAAACATCCTCAAAGTTTACCAGCTTTTGTGTGCCCATTTGCTAAAACTATGCTGTGGAATCACTATTTTCCTATTAACCATTACCAATCCGGCTTATAGCCAATTGCCTGCCGGATTCAGTCAGAAGAAATTGACCGGTGATGTCATCAATCTGGCCACTGCTATGGCCCATGCGCCCGATGGAAGAATCTTCATCGCGGAACGTTCGGGTGCCGTAAAAGTATTACAGAATGGTGTTGTTTCCACTGTCACAACAGTAGCCACCACTACCGACGATGAGCAGGGATTATTGGGTATCACCTTGCACCCGCAGTTTGCATCAAATGGAAAATGTTATCTTTTCCACACAGATTCCGCAAAGACTGTACACTATCTGGATATGATAGTGATCAGTAATACTAATACGGTAACCAGCACCACAAGGATTATGCAGTTCGACAGTATCCTGGGCGGATTACATAATGGAGGTGCCATCTTATTCAAAGGTGATCTGTTATATGTTGCCATTGGCGAAAGCGGTCGTCAGGAAGAGGCTTCCAAACTGGATACTTACCGTGGTAAGATATTAAGGTTAACGGAAGACGGTCAGCCTGCACCGGGAAATCCTTACTATAATGTAGCCGGTGCTTCCCGCCAGAAAAGAAGTATCTGGGCTATTGGTATGAGAAATCCGTGGAGGATGGCACTTGATCCCTTATCACAAAAGATTTTTGTGATGAATGTTGGTGGAACTTATGAAGAAATCAACGATGTAACCAACCCTGATCCTGCCAGAAATTATGATTATGGCTGGGGTGCAGCCGGTAAGTCTGGAATCGAACAGGATTCAACAACTACCATCCTGCCAGTCTTTTCTTATACTTCACATGATTCTACATGGGGTTGCGCTATTACTACCGGAGTATTCTTTAACCCTCCTTCAACAAACTACCCTGCAAAGTACCAGAACAGATTTTATTTCTCTGACTGGTGTAACCAATGGTTTAGAAGTATCGATGCTGCTAATCCAAAAATAGGCGGTTATCAGGAATTTGCTAATGATAAATTCCGTTCTATACTGGGTACAAGCGTTGGTATCGATGGAAATATCTATTACATTGATTATGCAGGTACTGGTAGCGTTTGGCGGATAGAATATGATGCTACACAAGCTCCTTCTATTGTGAATCAGCCTGCTGCCCAGACGGTTTTTGCACAGGATAAGGTAACGTTCTCTGTGACCGCTGCTGGTGCAATACCTTACACTTACCAGTGGCAAAAGAATGGAGTGGATATTGCCGGTGCAACTGCAATATCTTATACCATTAACAGTGCTGCTCAGGCAGATTCCGGTAACTACCGCGTTATTGTGACTAACCCCATCGGTAGCATTACAAGTGCTGCTGCTAAACTGACGGTTAAACCATTCAATGCAAAACCTGTACCTCACATCATAACGCCGGCGGCTACCTTTAAATGGAACGCGAAGGATACTATTCGTTTCTCTGCAAGTGCAACAGATGCCGAAGATGGTACACTGCCTGCTGCTGTTTATAAATGGGAGGTTCGTTTCTACCATGCAGACAATGCTGCAAGTGAACACTGGCACCCTGGCCCTGCTGTTCCGGGTGGTAGTACTACTGGTTCCTTTATCGCTGATAACACTGGAGAGCCTTCCCCTAATATCTGGTTCAGACTTATTGTGACGGTTACTGACTCTAACGGACGTACGGGAATAGATTCTCTGGATATTCAGCCAAATAAAGTAATACTTACTGCAGATGCAAGCCTGCCAGGTTTTAAACTACTCATCCTGGGCTCACAGGTAACTGCTCCGTTCTCTAAAACAGCTGTTGTAGGTAGCACGTTTAACTTGCAGGCTCTCAGTCCGCAGGTATTAGGAGATACTGCTTATGAGTTCTCTTCCTGGGTACATGGTGGTGATGCATTGCAAACCTTGAAGGTGCCAGCAGTAAATACTACCTATAAAGCCATTTATAAAGTAAGTGCTGCGCTGCAGAATCCTTACTCCGGTATACCATCTCCTATCCCTGGAAAGATCGAAATTGAAGACTTTGATCTGGGTGGTGAAGGAGTTGCTTATCACGATGCAAGCACAGGAAATGCCGGCAATCAATATCGCCTGAATGATAACGTAGACCTGGAAAAATGTTCCGAAGATGGTTTCAACATTGGTTATGTTGCAGCAGGCGAGTGGTTGGAATACACCGTGAATGTTACTACTCCGGGTGTATATACCTTCTCTGCACGTGTGGCGAATCCTGGTGCTGTTAAAACTTTCCATGCAGAATTGGACGGACAAAACTTCACAGGTAATATCACTGTTCCCACCACAGGCGGATTCCAGGCATGGCAAACAGTTTCAATAACTACACCTGCACTCACTACCGGTGTAAAAGTGTTACGCATTTCTCTCGATGCTACTGATTTTAACGTCAATTATGTAACCTTTACAAATGGTACAGTTGATACAACTGTTCTTAAAAACCTGGCCCTGAATAAGCAAACAACTGTTTCCTCTGTTGAAAACGGAGGTACACCAGGAAACAATGCAGTAGATGGTAGTCAAACCAGCCGCTGGTCAAGTGAGTTCAAAGATCCGCAATCTATCTATGTAGATCTTGGTGCTGTTTATAACATCAGCGAAGTGAAGATCTTCTGGGAAAATGCATATGGTAAGAACTATGACATATACATATCTAACGATTCTACTTCATGGGGAACACCTGTGAAACAAATTGTTGGTAACACTGGTGTATTAAATGATCATACCGGCCTCACTTCAACCGGAAGATATGTACGTATTTATGGTACGGTTAGGGCTTCACAATACGGGTATTCCATTAATGAGCTGGAAGTATATGGTAAAGCTCTCTCAGCTGCCAGTTTAGCTTATTTGCCGGAAACAAATACGGCTTCATATAAGTTGTATCCAAATCCTGTATATGGTACATTAACGATCGCTGGTGTTAAAACCGCCCGGATCTTTAATATCATCAACCTGTCCACTTCTCAGTTGACAAGGATCCAGTCTTCAAATGGAACTTTGAATGTTGGGAATTTGGTACCTGGAACTTATTTAGTTGAGTTCAAAGAAGGTAATAAAATAGTGCGGAAGAAGTTTGTGAAGTTGTAGTAAAATAAGTATAAAAAGGGGGGATATTTTGATAATATCCCCCTTTTTTTGCCATACACATTACAAACCTGCAATGTGATCATATCACCAAACAGGGCTTTTATGTCATGAACTTTATAAAGCCTGAATATGCAGATGATCCAATGCATCAGCAAACAGATACCGGATGTTCACCCCTCTGCCAGAAGCATTATTGATAGCAGTGCGTAAAGCAGCACGGGATGTTTCATTGGTAATGTGATTCAGGTCCGTAGCTGTGCTGCCGGTAGGAGAATGCTCATTCCAGCGGTTTGGCAAAAAGAAATTACCAGTTGTAGGTAAGTTCTGATATTCCGGTAGTAAAGTCGGCGGTTGTGTATTTGCATATACAGTGATATGCCTGTTGTAGGTTGTAAAATCGTGATCTGCGCCTGCACCATCGGCGTAAGGCGGCCTTGGTAATCCAAGCGCATAACTGCCGGATGCAAGGTTGTTAATCGCACATATAACAGCATCCAGGCATTGCTGTTGATTCCGCACATCTATTCTGATCCCGTCAATATGAGTGAGATCTACGGCCGTACCATTGGAATGATGTGATGATGCCGGACGGATATAACTCAGAATGCCAAAAGCGGGATTGGCACTCCTGTTATGATCCAGAGAAAAATAAAGCATCTGTGAAATACTTTGTAACAATGATAACGAAGGTGTGAACGTATTACCGTTCAGTGTATAACTGCCATTTGTTCTGATACTTTCCAGTTGCGTCCGGATATTAGCTGGTATACTCACCCTGCCGGGATTCGATAGTATATCTCCTGCAAATTCCTGTACCGTGTTACTGTTGGCAGTAGACACTGGTGCTACTGTATCAAAACGGATCAGGTTATTGTGCTCAATAATCTGGATCAGAGAAGTGGCATAACTGGGATCAGTAGCATACCCGGCGCGTGCAATTTCTCTTACAAACTGTCGTGCATCACCGGTATGATTGAATGCTTCACGATAGCGTGCATTATTTACAAGGAAGTTGCCGTGATCGTTAAAGCTCTCTACAGCGTTAGCATAAGCTCTGAAATTATCTTTTACCCGCCAGCGGTATTTAACGTTGCCGTTATTATCCGTGTATTGCTCAATAGAAATTATTTCCGGATAAGGATGCCTGCTTCTGTCATTATCGCTATGGATCTCTGTAGTGGTCAGCAACTGCCTTTCACCTGTCCAGCTGGCACCAGCCTTTATTCCGAAGAAATTAAATCGTGGTGCACTTCTTCCCCAGCCAGATTCCAGCGCAGCTTGTGCCAGTGTTACGGAGGCGGGTACACGCGTTTGTTGCATGCTGTCTATAGCATTCTGTGAGTATTGCTGGATAAAGTCTTCCTGTACGGTAAGATCTCCGGAAAACAGGATACGGTCATCAAAAGAAAAAGATTGCGCAACACTGCCCACAGCTGTATTGTATAGCTCTATTTCTGCATTCCTCCGGTTCACTAATCCCTGAGAGTCCACCAATGCACCATTCTGCCGTATCTTTACCCATTTCCTCATTTCTGTTGGTACAGATGTATAACTACCCTGGTTCAGCAGTCTGCGCAAAGTGGATCTACGGAAGTTCTCTGATCCTATATTGTATACAAAACTAACCAGTGCATCAAATTGATTTTGATTTAGGCTGACGGTAATCTGTTCATTAATTGTACGCTGAAAATCGCCGACGCGGGTCATCAGTAACTCCGTTGCCCGCTCGTCGGTAACACCGTTTGCGTATGGCTGTTCGGAAGCATCACCATTACAGTTACCCTTATGAATCAGGGTACCATAACCAATAGTGCAATGCCCGGCCTGGTCGTTATATTTCTGTGCCCTGAATCCTTCCAGTCGTTTGATCAGCGCTATCCCTGTGGCAGAGATAACGGATTGCGTGGCAGTAAATGATTTTGCAGTAGCAGTGCGTGCGGCGAAATGCACAATCTGAATTCTGCCATCCCAATCAGCACTCACACGTACTTCTCTTTCAAACTTTACCAGAAAATCCGAAAACTTTTCAGGGTAAGCAGTCCCTGTACCAGGATCTACGATGGAAAGCGTTGTGTTTTCTGGTGTTCCATCGCCCTGGATACCATGGATGATGCGTGCATGAATACCGAAGTTGGCATCACTTCCTTCTGCGGTAGTTACCCAGATGGGGCCATAGTTCCGCATCATTTGCTCCCATCCGGCAATGCTCAGGCTCTGAGGAAATTCCGGTGTAAGGCCCGCTGCTCTTAAAAAAGGAATCTTTTCTGCAGATGACAACCCCTGGTTGTTCCGGACCTTATTGAGATAGACTGTGCCGGTATTGGCTATGACTGTTTCTATAGCAGAAGAACTTTGATTCCTCCAGTTAATCATCATGGTAGTTACGGTAGCCCAGCAAACCATACCGGTTGGCTGTTGTATCGGACCTACAATACCGGGTACTGTATAATTAACTGCCGCAAATGATTTTGCAATAGCAGTGTTAGTAGAGAAATGTACAATCTGAATTCTGCCATCCCAGTCGGCACTCACACGTACTTCTCTTTCAAACTTCACCAGAAAGTCCGAAAACTTTTCCCGGTAAGCAGTCCCTGTACCTGGATCTACAATGGAAAGCGTTGTGTTTTCAGAAGTTCCATCGCCCTGGATACCATGGATGATGCGTGCATGAATACCGAAGCTGGCATCACTGCCTTCTGCAGTAGTTACCCAGATGGGGCCATAATTCCGCATCATTTGTTCCCATCCGGCAATACTCAGACTCTGAGGAAATTCCGGTGTAAGACCAGCCGCTCTTAAAAAAGGAATCTTTTCAGCAGATGACAGTCCCTGATTATTCCGGACCTTATTGAGATATACCGTGCCGGTATTGGCTATTACAGTTTCTATAGTGGAGGAACGCTGGTTCCTCCAGTTAATCATCATGGTAGTTACGGTAGCCCAGCAAACCATACCGGTTGGCTGTTGTATCGGACTTACAATACCAGGTACTGTATAATTAACTGCATCAAATGAAGCGGCAAATCTTTCTACAATAGAGGATGGGTGGGAATATCCACTTTGTCTGCGCTTACTGGGACGAAGCAGGCTGTTTATTGCGAAGAAACGATTTTCCATATAGAACAAATTGATTAGTCTTTAAAAATTAAATCATCATTCCTGATTCAAAGTGCTGTCAGCATCACTGGCAGCCGGAGGGCTCATCTGTGTACTTGGTGCCGGGTTGCTCTGTTTATGCATATTTTCCAGGTCATTTAAAAACTCAGTGGGGTCGAATGATTCCTCCTTGCTTACATTAGCAGGCGGTGGCGATGATGGTGGTGGTGATGCAGGCCGTTTGAGCGGCTTAGGTGGTGTGCATTCGAAATCATTGAACCGGTTATTCAATTCTTCTGTATCTACTTGTATAGTACCGAGATTATAAGCATTGGCATATTGCATATTCTGTGCTATACGATCGAAGATAGCATGTTCATTCTTCACAGAAGGATCATTGCCTGCCGGGGGAGGAGGCGTATTAACTGATTGCTGCTTACCCAGATCATCCCGGTTTACAGTCTTTTTCGCCGTGGGATCATATACTTTCTTACCTGAAAGAATAGCTTGAAGATCATTCACAATATCTTCTTCTTTGGAAGATAAAGAACCACTATTGTCAGCCGGCTTGGCCTCTGCTCCGCGCATCTGTTTCAGATCTTCGATTAAGCCGGCTGTATCAGGGGACTCAGGTGTTTCCGGCACACCCGGAGTATAAGATGGAGTATAAGAAGGAGTATAGGTTGGAGTATAAGAAGGACGATCAGGTGTAATAGTCTCCGGTGCAGATTTACTACTGGATAAAGGGTCCAGCACATTCGTTTGCAAATCCTGGTTATGACTAACCGGCGAATAAGTTATTTCATCCTCATAGGAGGATGAATACACAATATATTCTTCGTGAGGACTAGGATTACTGCTCTTGATAACAGATGCCTGTACCACATATTCTTCAAAAATATCTCCGTCTTTATCTACAGAAGCAGCTACAACATATTCCTGAAAAGGCTCCGTGTCTTTACCGGGAATAACTTCGCCATTATCAAAACTCTTTGCTACGGATCTGCGTCTTTGCCTGGATGGTCTACGACCGCCATAGTAATCGCACAGCATATCATCGTAGCAAGTATAAGATGTTTTTTTCTTCTTCATATGCCAGTAACTTTTTAAATGCTGAGACTTTCTAAATCCTGATATTCATTTTCACAAGTGTGTAAGGATCAAAGGTCATAATGAGCTCAGATTCTGTTTGTGTGATATGATCTTTCGATAATAGTATCTTTAACTCATGAGCATTAAATTCCAGTACTTCCGCCAGGTTATTATTGATAACAGTTACCGGTGGAAACTGCGGATTCAGTGTAAGATTTTCTCCCCGTATATGCAGGAATGGACGGTTGTTTTCATCTACCGACAAACTCACTGCATTTACCTTTGGTGGAGTCTGACCTCTCTTTGATTTCTGAATCTCGTTCGCCAGTGTCTTATAATCTATTTCATTATCTGATGCCCGTTGAATATCCACCTGTTTTCGTTCTATCTGTTTCAGATCATCCACAGAATTTACGCCCATCTTTCTTAGCTTATTGCGCGTTTTCTGATCTACACCTATCTCTTCTATTTTAGTATCATTTTTTAACCCCGACATTTTAGTTGTGGCTCTTACCTGCTGATCTGTGATAGAACCTAACTGAATATTTACCTTGGAAGCGCCTTCCTGCCCCGGTTGTGCGGTGATGAACCTGATCTGATCTCCATCAAAAGTGGGAAAGATATTCAGGTCAATAGCCAGATCCTTTACTGTATAGGTCAGCGGTTTATTAATAGCTTTGATAGCCAGTGTTTCGCGGGTTTTATCCAGCTCTACTACCAGTGAGTCTACAAAATCTTCAAGGTTCCAGTATTTATTATTATCATTCGCCATTTTCCGGTGGGGTATATTTTTCAGCTTTTATTGTAATGCTGTGATACGAAGGACGGAAACTGCTGTTCACCCTGTAAAGGGGAGGTACACTGCCTATTTTTACCTTCCCTTCATCGTCTACACTAATATCCAGTTCTATGGGAGTGCCTATCTCTATCTCGTAAATAAAAGAATGAATACCGCTTTCTTCATCAACGATATTTGCACCTGGAATATCCAGTATTTTATCTACCAGGTCCCGGAAGGGCAAAAAGGCTTCGTCTATCATGACTTGCCGGGTTTATTAACAGGATTCAGCACTACTTTTACGTTCACTTCAATGTCATATCCGTCAAATGTGTAAGCAACATCTGTTGTCGTTTTTTCTTCCTCTTCTTCTTCAGACATGTTATGATATTTATTGGTTATTGGATTTGATGCCGAGTATTCTTGCACTTACTGGTAGCGGGAATTTTACTTTGGTGCTGCTCACCTGGTTTACATACCCTTCTGGTGTAAGAGATTCCACTTTGCCGAGTGTGATCTCGAACAGCCTGAATACTGGTACTATCCATACCATTCCCTGCTCATAAGTTCTGCCTTTCAGTTTAATATTGTAAATCATTTCCGCAGTGTTGGGCCGGGCAAAATCTGCATTGCGGATGGCGGCCAGCTTTTCATCCTCCAATGGTGTATTCCCATCCCATCCGTCCATCAGTTTGTTGATCTCTGTAATGCTCAATTCTATTCCCGCTTTTAGTCTCCCTGCGGTCTTGTCTGTATTACTTTCACTGTCTTTCTCATCCATAGCTATCTTGGTACTGGTTATTCCGTTGTTAGGTTGCTCGGCAGATAATGATACCAGGTAGCGGGCGTCTACATTCAACTCCCAGAGTGATTTGGACTTACCAAGAGAAGGGGATTGCCAGATCTTATTCCAGAAGGAACGATACACTTTCATGTCCGTCAGTTCTTTCTCATCAGAAACTGCTTCACCCTGATTTTGCACAAAATAGTTCTGGACAAAAACAACGCTGGTATTACCTATTGCTTTGTATTCTTTTTCACTGCTGGTACGCCAGCGCATCTCTGCAAATACTTCTATATTTTTATGCAGCGGCATATTGGATAGCTCGCTTTTCAGAAATTCAAATTCAATAACAGTATTGGCCCGAATGTCTTTCTGCTTAAAGGTCTTCTCAAACAGAAGCTGTTTGGTAGTCGCATCTTTAAAGTAGAAATTATAGATAGCTTTTGGCAATGGATTTTTAGGCGCATTGCTTACATTCAGCTTAATTTTAAAAACGAGTCTGTCAGACAGTTGGAGGAGCAACACATCTTTCCCATTGGAGGGCGAGAGTTTCAGCGATTCGAAGGTAAGAATGACCGCGTTACTTAAACTATATGCTGGAACGCGCTGCCCGTTAACACCATACCCACCTGCGCTCTGCTGTAAAGAATGAGCGGCGGCTACAACCGGTGCAGCTGGTGCTACTGCCGGTGCGGGAGTATTCTGTAATTGTGCAATCAGTTGTGCCAGCACGGCAGGATCTACGGTAGCTGCCGCCTGCGGCTGATTCTGCATTAACTGCTGTAACATCATCCTGCGTTGTACATCACCTGCCAGGGTTGTCATCAACTGGTTATTGGCCTGCAGGGTCTGCAACTTATGTTGATTCGCAGCATTGATCAATTGTGGCAATAGTTGCATGCCTTGTTGGATGATAGGACCTGCCAGTGTAGCCAGCAATGCATCATCTATTCCAAAAATAAAAGGTCTTGAAAACTGTTTGTTATTTGTTTGTGTATTCTGATAGTAATGAAAGCGGTTATCACTCACGGATTGTTCCCCGCTGAAAGACCTCTGCCCATTCATTAATCGTTGCCCATTCACGGACTGTTGTCCGCTGAAAGATCCTTGTCCATTCATGAACCGTTGCCCGTTTACAGATTGCTGTCCGCTTAAAGATCCTCCCAGGGGTAACCCTGGAATATTCGGAGCTACAGCCCTGAGCATAGCCCCAAGTAAGCTCGTCAGCATAGAGGTAGTATTGCCGGAAGGGCTGGCGGTGCCTCCGGAAGATGAGGGCGCAGGACTCAGCATATTAATCGCTGCAGGTAATACTGCCCTTACAAGGCTGCCCAGCAAATCTTCTATAGAAGACTGATGCGACAATGATTGCTCGCTGTGGGAAATATTCCTGACGGGGTTGAAATCTATACTGCTCATAATAATACTGCTTGCTCTTGTTAATGGATTAAGTCTGCCTGTATTAATCTGACGAAGGGCGGCAGGAATCCTGATCACTTTGGACACTGCCGGGGAAGTGCCCCGTGCATCCTTTGCACTGAGCAATTGTACATAGCAGTTTTCCTGATCAAAATAGTTTTTTGGCAGCCGTACTTCTTCCTCGCTATCTCCCAAAAAAGTGAGTTTCGTTTTTTGCCGGAACGGGGTCTCTCTTGAGATCTCATCTACCCATTTTATGCCCGCTCTCTCAATCACCTGCCTGCCAATCTTAAACCGGTAAAAGTTATTGGTACCGATATCGATCTTAAAGAGGTAATCATGACTGTCGGCCGATTCCCATTGTAAAATAGCTAAGGCCATAACAAATAGTTATTAACGGACAGCACCCGCTGCCGGAGCTCCAATAGCTGGCTGTGCAGCAGGTTTTAGAGCTGCTACGCCACCATCTGCATACATATTGGCAAAATTATCCAGTTTGAAATAATCTGTTTTGAACTTGATATTCACATGCCCTTTCAGGGTCGCAGTCATATCATCGGTAGCTTTCTTATCAGAAGTATTTACCTGGATATTGGTATTAGTAATATCTGCAGTCATCGACGGGCCGCCAAAGATAGCGCCCATGATTCCACCATCCGCTTCCACATGCGTATTGACAGTATTGATATTCTGATCATCATGATGAGCAGTGCTGGCACGACTCGCCTTGATGGTAAATTCCACCTGTGCATCAATCTCACCTTTTTCTACTACCAGGCGGGTTACACCCATCAGCAATACCTCTCTCAATGCAGCACGGTGTTCCTTGGCCATATTGATCTTTGCTTCCAGGATATGCTTCTTTACCTCTGCATCTTCCAGGTCATGCTTTTCTCCTTCAGGATTTGTCAACGCCAGTTTGGTACTGCCATCAGATTGCTTCTCGGTCGTTACATTATATTGCTCTCCCTTGGATTCTGCCAGTCGTGCAAAGGTATCGTCATCCTTTACTTTCTTAATGAAATCAGCAGTTGATTTAGTCGCCTCTTTCATTAGTTTGATATAACTGTCAGTCTGTGTTTTCATCACCTTGAGGTTGGCGTCGAACACAGCTTTCAGGAGGTCGGCCACAAATTTGGGGAAGTCAACAGCATCCACCAGTTCTGTAAAAGCTTTGGTATCTCCGGTAAACCCTGGATCATATCCTTTGTATCCCATTTGCTTACCGCTGTCTGTGGCCATACTTTCAACGATACCATGTTTTTTCATTTGTCTGGAGGTATAATCATCTATCAGGGAGAGATAGATACTTTTCTGATCCTCCATTCCCATGTTTTTAAAAACCTCACTTGTTCCCAATACCTCTCTGGCCTGTGCTCTGGCCAATTCCCTGATCTGTGTTTTAGAAGGTATTACATTCATATCCATTGCTTATAGTTCGTTTAGAATAAATATTATTTTCCCTGGAAATTTCATTCATCTTCCTCAGAAGTCCCATTCATCTTCCTCAAAACCCTCATTCACCTTCCTCAGAAGTCCCATTCATCTTCCTCAAAAATCCCATTCATCTTTTCCTCCGGAAGGAGTGGATGGTTTTTCAGACGTACTGTCTTCGTCATAATCCTTGCCTTTTCTATATTCTGTTTCATCAGTGTTCTCTTCCTCCTCACCTTTGTTCTGCAGTTGCGCCTGACTGATGATGAAGGCATCCACATTACTGATAAATCTGGAGAACAGTTTATCGTCTTCGAAAGTAGCAGGGTTGTAATCAGCAATTGAGTGCAGGATTTCGTAACTCAGCTTAGCTTTGTTATAAAGGATGGTCGTCTTCGGCCGCTGATGTTTCATGCCTTCATAAAGCAACTCTACTACTTTCCACCAGTTACCACCCGCAGGTACCAGCTGTTTCACAACTTCAGGATGATTCAGTATACGCTTGATCACAAAGTATAACTCATCATAAATGATCGGCGAAATCACATTGGCCATTCCTGAGCAATGTGTAGAAAGGTTATACTGCAAGTCTTCCACAGCCTGCATCACTGTTTGTCTGGATACATAACTATCCGGATTAGGACTATCCTGTGCGCGCTGTATATACCTGGCTACTTCCATAATCAGGATCCGCCAGTATTTCGGAAATTCCTTGTTTACTACCACATCTTCTGTCACAGGCGCATTGCCGAAATTGAACACCTGTTTGTAGAACATCTGCCGTTCTGCAGGACGTGTACGGTCAATGATTTTGCCCGTTCTCGGATGTGTAAATTTATTGGAGAATACATACAACTGCAGGTCTTCCCTGAGCTGTGTATCTGAAATCTGGATATTACCGCGTACCATATACTTATGCGTGAAGAAATTGACCACATTAAAGATGTCCAGTTCTTCTCCCAGAGTCATAGAATACATCATCTGTGCAGCACAGCGGATGTTGTTGGTCAGTACCTGTACTACAGCCGCATCATCATCAAGGAAACTAACACTGTAGTCCGCTCCGCTGGTATCTTCAGTATCTGTGTCTGTAGTATCATCCTCCCAGCCCGGTGTGTTTTCTATCTCGTTAAGAAAGATAGGAAGTAGGTTGTCGATATTGGATTTATTTACCGGTAGGAGAGATGCTTTGATCTGCTTGATCAGCTTGGGGATCATCACTACCGGAATATCGTTGTAGTATTTGGAGAACTTAAGCAGCTCAAGTTCCTTGCTGTTGGAAACGTAATTGCTTACAATCTTATCAATGTATTGCCTGAATGAAAGAGACGAAAAAGAAGGGTTTCCTTTCAGGATATCTACGATCACATGAGATGTGTCCGAATTATATTCTACATCTACCTTGTCGTCATGAATATATTCACGGGCAGTACTTATTTGTCCATAGGTAATCACATTACGGATCCCTGATCTGTTCCCGAAAATGAAATTAGTTAACCCGTTAATTTCTGAATACCCCGAATTATAACCCATTGCAAGCAGATAATTGATCACTCCGGGATAATTCAGGATAGTACGTGTATTCAGGTCCAGGTTATTCCAGTTATTGCCTAACCGGTCTTTAAAATCAAATTTTAGCAGCGAGAGTTTATCTTCTGCATCTATGTATTCTTCCAGGTTGTAATTGGCGGTAGTAGTAATATTATTAGCCGTAAAGCTGTTCGAGTTGATGGCAGTATATATATTGTACAATAAGCTGCCTTCTTCCCATTGCTGCTCCTCCCTGTATTTATGGGAAATACGTCTTGACTTCAGAGGTAACGTAATGAAATCTTCAATTGCTACGCCATCAGGTCCATACCAGCTATCATCATCTCTCGTGAATACCGGTTTACTTAAAAGATCATCCAGGTACGCCAGTTGCTCTTTTAATTTTGCATCAATGTCCGCATTGACGCCATTTGTAGTAACATTTGTTCTGCGTATTTTAACGCCATTGGACGATGGGAAAAAATTAAGCGTTGCCATTGACATTTTGTTTAAAGAGTTTATGATAAAATAGCGTTTAAAAGTTTGAATGAATCTGCCAGGTTAAGCAAGCCGTAACCGGCTCTTTGATCCCTTACTTTGCTGGTAAGCCTGTCGGATGTATTGCTTAGTATATAATTGATTTCTCCATGTGTCAGTTTGTGGCCCTTCTCATAAGCATATGACTTCAACAGTGCCACAGCCCCACTCACAAAGGGAGATGCCTGCGACGTACCGGAAGAAACTGCATAACCATTGTTCAGATAAGAACTGTAGATATTGGAGCCCGGTGCCACTACAGATATACTGGCTCCATAAGAAGTAAAGCCGGTCACCTGTCCGGAATTATCTACTGCACCTACTGCAAAAACACCATCCAGAGCGCCCGGATAGTATTTCTCTTCAGTACCATCATTACCGCTGGCTGCTACTATTGTAACATTCTTGCTGAGCGCATATTTTACAATATCCTCATGAGGAAGCCCTCCGCCGGAATGTTTGATTCCCAGACTCATATTAATTACATCCGCCCCATTATCTACCGCCCACTTGATCCCGTTATTGATGTTGTCGATAATACCGGCACCTACTATCCGGTTACCACTTTTCATAGCAGCTAATACCCTTACTACCATAAGGCTGCACGATGGACATACGCCTTCGTTCATTTTAAGTCCTTTGGCAGCCAGAATGCCGGAAACGTGGGTGCCATGCCCCACCTGATCTTCGGGCATCGCATTCACATTTAATACATCACCAATAAAGGCAGATGTATCAAGCCCCTGCAGGTCTACAAAGTTTTTCCTTAGTACGATTTTATTATCCAGTTCCGGATGACTGAAATTGGCTCCGGTGTCCAGTACCGCTACCCGTATATTCTGAACCCCTTTGGTCCATTCCTTTGCATAGGGTAAATAGATCATATCCCCGGGATCTGTAGATACCAGTGCCATAGCACCTGCTACTTCTCCGGGAAATTCTGCAGTACCTATCTGCAATGGTCTTAAGTCTGTTACAAAGGGGAGATGTGTTATTTGTTGGAGAATAGAGTCCGGTAGCTTTCCATCCTGCTGTAAAATAAGACGGAAAGTAAGGTGTAGGTCGGCATTTATTTCATCGGCGCTCCAGTCGGGTCCGTTAGGTTTATATTCGCGGGTAGTCCAGAACTTATAATTACTGGCAGCAAAGATTCTGTCGATTTCGGGGTGAAACCGCTCAACGATATTCGTTTTATCATTGATAAAGTTGAGCCAATAAGGAATCCGTTCAGGAAGCTGATCCTGCACAGCGGCTACAACTTTAATAATCAGATGCTCTTTCATGATGCAATAGTGACCGAAATAATAGAATCAACTATTCGCCTTAAGCCTATAAAATATGGGAGTAAACTTTGGGGTATTTCCTTGCTATTGATATGATAATTGTTCGATTGAGGCAATAATTTTCCCATACTGCCTTAATCAGTAATTTATGGTGACAGAATAGCTATAGTTATAGTGCCTTTCTAAAAGGAATAACTGTAAATAATCGTTGTTTAATTGAATGAATGTTGTTGATTGAAACAGTGCAGATCCGGTAAAGTTCAGAATAATTATGACTAATTTATTTGGAATCTCAAACAGCACTTATGGAAATCACTTGAAATATTGGGGTGCGAACTAATACCTGGGGTCTGTGATATGAAGCTAGGAAATATTTAGTGAACCGGCAAAAAAAAATAAAAACACTGTCTTTGAGAATTAGCTTTAAGAGATATGTAATAAATATTACATTTAATGAGTTTTTAATTGTACTTATATTTATGGAAGAAAAGAATGAATCTATTTTTATCTCCGATTTTGACGATGTAAAACCTGTTGAACGCCGATGGGCTATATTACCATTATGGATAAGAATTTTTACCTGGGGCTTTCTGATTGCAGGGGCATTAATGCCTTTCATAATATTATTAAGAATTTTCAGGGTGCAGGTAATCATGAGTTTATATGGCCTTGAAACAACGAATGTTTTTTCAACTACAGGATTAATTTTAGCATCGCTTTTTATGTTGAAAGGTATTGCTGCCTATGGATTATGGGCTGAGAAAAACTGGGCGATTTTGATAGCACAGATAGATGCACTGCTGGGCATTATAATTTGTATCGCCTATATATTTATCAGACAGGATACACCAAATGGATTCACTGTTATTTTCAGGTTGGATCTTATTTTATTGGTGGTATATATAGTGAAACTATACAGAATAAAACATCGATGGGAGGAGAGCGGTAAATAAGCTTTCTACATAAACATTTTTCAGTTTCTTCAATGGAAATCAGAGGCAGGGAATTAAAACCATTAAAACATAGAATACTATATTGTGACTATACTCATTCTAATTTAGTTCGCGTAGAATGAGTATAGTCATAAGGCATTTAGTGGCTGTTTAACAAATATCATGTTGTTTTATTCAGCTGGCTCTTCCGGATAAAAAAAGATGTGCTGCTCAGCCAGTTTCCCTTCTTCATTCAATTGCTGCAATGTCCAGTAATCCGTTTTCGTTGTTTGTACCCACATTTCCCCTGATTTATGTAATACCTGTACACTTAATCCCATCCGGTGCCTGAAATCATGTTCTATTTCGGCGGCAGTACGATGTTTGCTTACATCCAGCCAGCCAAAAGTATGCATGATCCTTATATCCTCTATAGGTGTTTCAGGAGGGATCTTTTCCTGCGGGCAACAAGCTTCACCCACTTCATGTGGTTGTTGATAGAATGCCAGTTGCAGGAAAGGATATATTTCCTGGAAATCACTCTGAATATTGGCTATAACAGCCTCTTCACTAATGTAGATTTCCATGATTAAATGTTTATGCTTACACAAGATTACAGCTATTCTGGCTGCTGACCAATGAGTGGAATCAGTTTTTTTTATGATAGCTATCACATGAACCTCGTAAGAAAGAAATATTGAATTTTGCAGGAATATTAATCCCAGAAAAACGCCAGCAGATGATTGTACGTTTTAATGAATTGCACAGTCAGCATGTTAAAAAACCAGCAGCGCTCACAACAGTCCACAACCGATCACCTAAGTGCTTTACTTCCTACACCATTGATCAAAAGACAGATTGCTGCTTATCTGTTTAAAATACACTAATGTCAAATCACATGTGAGATAACGCATTAATCCTATGTTCACATTTTAAAATCAATGAACCGAACTAGATGTATTACGCTTAACATAACATTAGAAACAATAACTGCAGGATTTATTATGTCCTGAGGCTACTGCTTCTTTTACTGTAACTGTATCTATACTATGTGTGCAACTCTCTAATCCCTTACAGAATTTTAAATGATAGGCATAGCTGGTTGGTGATTTGCATACATATACCTTGTGAGGAGGCTCTTTTGGCGCTGCGCTTAAAAGCAGTATAATGAGTATGATATTCATGATATAAGTAATAAAGTATCAACATTTACTGATACACTAATTTACTACATCATAAATGGACATTCGTGAATACAATGTTAAGAACGAGATTGTTCCTTAAGTAAAATATTATATCCGTGACTTAATCCTGCTCAGCGTTTCCTGTGAAATATTCAGGTAGGATGCAACAATCTTATTTGGTAGCCGTTGTATTATTAACGGGCTCTCCCGAAGTAATATCCGGTATCGTTCCACTGCATCCATGGTTATAAAACTCATCAGCCGGTTTGTGTTGGTAACATAAGCATGTTCAAGATAATGCCTGTAAAACTTTTCCCAAAGGGGTACTGTTTCCAGTAAATGATGAAAGTCCCTGCGGGAAATAGATAACAATTCTGTATCTTCTAATGCCTGTATGAATTCCAAAGAAGGTTCCTGGCTAATGAAACTGACTAACGCCGTAGCGAAGTTTTTTTCAAAAGCCAGGTACCTGGTAATATCCTGCCCGTCTTCCTGGATAAAGAAAATCCGTAAACAACCGTTCTCTACAAAAAACATACGCTGGCTGCTTTGCCCATGATTGATCAATAGCTCATTCTTCTTAGACTTTAATGGCTGGAAGTAAGATAAAATAGACGCCAGTTCATTATCATTAACCGGTATAGTATCCAGGATATATTTTGTCAGTTGTTCATACATAGGATTTAAGATACAAATTAATCCTTGCTGACCAGTTTCTCAGACAATTTCCTTGCATTAGGGATAATAATAAATGCAGCTGCATAGGCAACGGGTAGCATAACGCTCCATGCTTTCAGGAACTTGATAAACCAGTCTTCACCAAAACCATAGTTTCGCATTAATCCAACAAAAGCCATGATCAACGTCATTGGGATCACCACAAATAAAGTATTGATGTACCTGTAATGTTTCTTTTTCATCATATTCAATTTTATGATGCAAAGATGGGGTGGATGTAATGCCTTTTTTTGATGTAAGTCAATAAATGGATGGGAAATGTAGTCGCGGCAATTGAACTGCCCACGTTAAAAAACTCAGGTAAGCACCTTATCCTCCTATAGATGTGATAACCACATCGCTGGTTATATGTTAATGAACTCAGGTAAGTGCCTTATCCCTCTATAGATGTGATAATCACATCGCTGGTTATATGTTAATGAACTCAGGTAAGCACCTTATCCTTCTATAGATGTGATAACCACATCGCTGGTTATATGTTAATGAACTCAGGTAGGTGCCTTATCCTTCTATAGATGTGATAACCACATCGCTGATTATATAGTGGGATATATCCAATATTGGAATAAGTACTTCTTTATAGGGTGATTGCTCTGTTCTGGAAGATAGTATGCCCCTGGATGTATCAATATTTAAACCGGCTAATAAGATGGCAAAATTGCGTGGCAATGTAGTTGTATCGGTCGACTTATTCCAAATGAGCATCCAGCTTTCATCTTTTATACCAAAAGAGCAGGAGACTTCCAGTATAAGGAAAACGGACTCCTTTTGTAATAGACTAAATTTGCTTATACTGTTTATAATTCTGTGATCAGAAGATGATTTAAATGATATTATTGTGTTTATCTCCGTGGTTTCTTCTTCTTTGTAAATATTCTCAATTGTGGTAAATTGTTCTGTTTTTATACTTAATAATTTGTATTTAAGTTGTTTTGCTTTTTTTGCCATAAGTTTAACGCTAAGGTTCTTTGTGGTTATCTACTTCATATGTTATATACTCATCCTTATTATGTTTACGGGGATGAATTAGGATCGGGGGGAAAACGATGTCTTTCGAAACACCCTGAGTTTTCAAAATTGAATTGACAGGTAATGTTTCTGTCTGCAGGGAGGAATGTAATTTACTCTTCAGTAAAACACTCTGTGTGTTTTCTTCTTCGATCTTAATCAGATTAATATTTAGAGCCGTCTCTAATTTGTGTATAGTTTCAAATGTTAAGTTTTCATTGCCGTTAACAATTTTGCTAACCTGCTGCCGGGATACCCCCATCAGTTCAGCTAACATAGATTGATTCATCTTTCTTTCATGCAGCACATCTAATATCCTGACAGCAATAGCGAACGATTTTTTTCTCCAGCCTTCTGTAGCAATCCTTTGTGCAGCTTCATTTTTCCAATTTGAGGGCTCGGCACTAGCTAACCCTTTTAATTTTTCATTTAAATTCATATCAGATTAATTTATCGCTTTAGGTACATCAAAGATATTCTCCTTCACCAAATTAATTTATCGCTTCAGGTACATCAAAGATATTCTCCTTCACCAAATTAATTTATCGCTTCAGGTACATCAAAGCCCTTCTCCTTCACCAAATTAATTTATCGCTTCAGGTACATCAAAGCCCTTCTCCTTCACCAAATTAATTTATCGCTTCAGGTACATCAATACCCTTCTCCTTGACCCAATCCTTCACCAAATTAATTTATCGCTTCAGGTACATCAATGCCCTTCTCCTTGAACCAATCCTTCACCAAATTAATTTATCGCTTCAGGTACATCAATGCCCTTCTCCTTCAACCAATCTTTTACCAAATTAATTTTCCGTAATTCTTCCTTTAAATGCGGACGATCATTCATCGTTTCCGTTAGCTTGATGCCACCACCAGTAATAACAAAAACATTAGGAGCCAGCCTTATAGCGTAGATCCTGATTTTCGGCCTGCGAATTTCTTTTGAAAGAGATGCTTTAGATTTTTGTAATGGGTATAACGTAAATTCATTGTTTGACAATGGTTTAAATAATTGCTGCAATTTTATGCAATCATAATAATAGAATAACTGCTTTTCCATTAAAACTGCTTCATCCCTTATTTCATTAGCAGCTTTTTCTACTGTGATTGATCCTTTAAATGCTTCCTGCAAGTCATCTTTATTTTCCTGACAAAATGCATGCACATACGCTGCATTATTCCATAAATTAAACAATCTGGTAAACTCATCCTCATCATTCCCTGCATACCTGACTGCATAAAGTGCATTATCATAATCCCTCCCAAAAATACAATTTATTTTCATGTTTGCAACTTTTAAGTTGACATTTTTTTAAATTTCCCTCAAATTTTACCCCCTCTAATACCTAGAGTTTAACCTTAACCTAATTAAATAATTGATAACCAAATCCTTATGTTTACATCGAATTAATGCTTCCAAATCAAATAAATATGATTTGCTCCCCGAATATTTATGAAGGATTTGTAATAATTATTACCCGTATGTTTTTGATTTTACTTTGGATGGTGCATCTTTTTCTGGTTAACAAAATTTTAATTCATTCTATAAATAATCCAATGAAACTCCCATAGAGAATTAGTAGAATTTTCACTTTAACTGGATAGTATGTATGAAAAAAATAATTGAAGAAACTCAAACAATGGGTAACCTTCAATGGACATCTTAGTAAAGATGAGGTGCTCAATGGTAAGCAGTATGTAATATACATTTAAAATCTTGAATTAATTACTGTTGAAAAAAAACAGCACCGGTAAAAATGTAAGTTCATTCGAGATAGAATTGATGGCAAATGGATACAGGCATAATCCCATCTGAATCCCACGCGACTGATAATCTGATTTTAAGAATTTAAATTAGAGGGCATAAAATAATTTTTTTCATTGTAAACGGTGGTATTATTACTACATCATATTAAATAATAATGTTCCTTCATTACTTATGAGAATACTATTAGTGCTTTTTATCTTTGTATAAGGTAGCAAGATCCGGGTTGTATCTTTTGTCGTCTCATCAATATCTTTGCGTATGATCGCACATCGCAGTTTAGGGAACACCCCGTTTGAGATCAGCCGGAACCTGAAGAATAAAATTCTTTCAGGAGAGATTGCTCTGGGAGGATATAGAAAAAACAAGATCTATGGTACACTGAACTGTACTTCCGGCAAACGGATGAAGATAGAAAATAGAGTCTTTTTCAAAAATGAGGCAGAAGCTATTGCGAATGGTTACAGACCTTGCGCTCATTGTCTGCCTGAAAAATATAAACATTGGATGCAAAACTTATTACCGGAAGATGGAGAAGTATACTTCTACCCGGAACTGTTTACAACAGTAGAAAGCGACCGGCTTTATGAACTATTATCTCGCGAAATTGAATGGAAACAGGAACCCATATTTATTATGGGTAAAAGTATCCTGCAACCCCGGTTAACTGCCTGGTATGGTGATATAGACAAACCTTACAGTTATTCCGGAATCACCATGGAGCCACATCACTGGACACCCGCTTTACTCGAAATAAAATCGAAAATAGAAACAATAGCAGGTGTCTGCTTCACAAGCGTACTACTGAACTTTTACAGGGATGGCAAGGATAGTATGGGTTGGCACCGCGATAATGAAAAAGAATTGGGTGTTAATCCGGTAATAGGCTCTGTAAGCTTCGGTAGTCCACGAACTTTTTGCCTGAAGCACTACAAGGAAAAAACATTGATAAAGAAGATCCCTTTAACACATGGCAGCTTCCTGCTAATGAAGGGTAGCACTCAGCATCATTGGCTGCACAGTATCCCCAAACAGCCTGGAATAACAGGCGGGAGAATTAACCTCACTTTCAGAGTCATAAAGACCGCAAGATCCGGGTTTTAAGCCCCCCTTTACAGTTGTAGTTTTGTGTTGTAATAAAGAGATTATTATGACAACATTACACATTATTCCGATAGAAGAACAACTGCTAACCATCAGTTACAGTTTTAATGCTACCCGGTTTGGAAAGGTATTGATCGCTTCAACATCAAAAGGTGTTTGTTACATAGCTTTTGCTGACGGAGATGAAAAAGAGGCTTTTGCTGAGCTGGAAAAACAATTTCCCAATGCAGTCTATGGCATTATCAGGGATGAATTTCAACAGAATGCACTACATATTTTTGAAGAGCAGGATACTCAGCCGGTTACACTTCATGTAAAGGGAACTCCCTTTCAACTGGCTGTCTGGAAAAAACTCCTGGAAATACCTGCGGGAAATGTATTGTCTTATGCTGCTCTGGCTGGTGATGTAAAGTTCGCCAGGGCCGTAGGGACAGCTGTTGCTGCCAACCCTGTGGCATATCTGATTCCCTGTCACCGGGTGGTGAAATCCAATGGAGAAACAGGAAACTATCACTGGGGCAGCGACCGGAAGGCTGCGATTATTCATTGGGAAGCTACAAATAAGAATAACTAGCCACTTCCTGCTTATCCTCAGAACATTAAAAGAAGAATCATATGCAATTAAAAAACTGGGAACAGATCACCACTGATCTTAATAACAACGGATTTGCCATCGTTAAAAACGTTCTAAACAAAGCTCAATGCGATGAACTGATTCGCGATTACAACGCAGACAATACCTACCGGAAAACTATTACCATGGAGCGTTATCGCTTTGGTCTGGGAGAATATAAATATTTTCAGTATCCTTTGCCGGAGCTGATAACTAGCATCCGGGAAAAAGTATATACGTACCTGGCACCCGTAGCAAACAAATGGATGGAAGTATTGCGCATAGATACCCGGTATCCGTCCAATCATGAAGAACTGAAAACTATTTGTCAGGAAAAAGGACAGGATAAACCTACCATCCTTATTCTGAAATATGGGAAAGGTGGGTTTAATACACTGCACCAGGATTTATATGGTGATATATACTTTCCGATGCAGGCAGTACTGTTCTTAAATCAACCGGAAGAAGATTATACAGGAGGGGAGTTTGTACTCACTGAACAGATTCCTCGTGCACAGTCAAAAGCAAATGTGCTGCAACCGGAGCGGGGAGATATGCTCATTTTTACCACCAATTTCAGACCTGTAAAAGGAAGCAAAGGATATTACCGTGTCAATATGAAACATGGAGTAAGCCCGTTGCACAGCGGCGAGAGGCATACCCTCGGTATTATTTTTCATGATGCACGTAGCTAATCATAATTTTGCAATATGGAAATTCAACAGGAGATCGATTACAATCGTATTGCTGAGGCCATTGAATATTTCAGGCTTAACTTCAAATCGCAGCCCAGCCTGGAACAGGCTGCAGAACATGTTAACTTAAGTCCATTCCATTTTCAACGGATGTTCAGGCAGTGGGCGGGTGTAACTCCCAAACAGTTCCTTCAATACCTCAGTATTGAGCATGCTAAGGAAATTCTTAAAGGGCACAAAGCCACTTTATTGGATGCGGCATTTGAAACAGGGTTATCAGGTACCAGCCGCTTGCATGATCTGTTCGTGAAACTGGAAGGCATGACACCTGGAGAATACAAAAACGGAGGAGAACAATTACAAATCAATTATAGTTTCGCAGAAACACCTTTTGGAACAATCATAGTGGCATCTACGCGTAAGGGGATCTGCTACATGGCTTTTGCAGATCAGGGACATGAACTGGCCTTTAATGACTTACTGAGCCATTTTCCCAATGCTCATTATACCCAGATCGCAGATCAGATCCAGCAAAATGCATTGTTTGTCTTTACGCAGGACTGGAACAAGCTGAAAGAAATTAAATTACATCTGAAAGGCACTGCTTTCCAGTTGAAAGTATGGGAAACCTTACTGAAAGTACCAATGGGGGCACTAACCACCTATTCAGGGATTGCTGGTGCGGTAAATAATCCAAAGGCTATGCAGGCAGTAGGTACCGCCGTTGGCAATAACCCGGTGGCATTCCTGATCCCCTGTCACCGCGTGATCAAAGCAACGGGTGAACTAGGGCAGTATCACTGGGGCAGCATGCGTAAAAATGCGATGATAGGTTGGGAGGCTAGTAAAGTGTTTTCATCATGAATATACCCATCAACGGGACATTTAGTTTCAGAGAATGCTTGTGGTTCCTGAACCGCAACTTTGACGATTGTATGCATACCACTGGTGTAGACTATGTACGGAAGGCCATACTGATCAATGATCAACCGGTATTGTTCGAGATCCGGGAAGGTAAACAGGAATTAGTGGTGAGCATCCTTCATGGAAATAATACTGCTGTCACCCAAAAAGCGATTGAAGATTTTATTCATGAGTGGTTTGACCTGAGCAGGGACCTCAGCCAGTTTTATGATCAGCTTTCCTCTCATAAAGATGTGTCTTATATGTCCCGGGATTTCGCCGGACTGCGCCTCATTGGTATCCCCGACCTGTTTGAAGCAATCTGCTGGTGTATCATCGGCCAACAGATCAACTTAACCTTTGCTTATAAAACCAAGCGACGCCTGGTAGAGAAATATGGAGGGAAAGTGACGTACGAAGGACAGGACTATTATACATTCCCATCGCCGGAAGCACTGGCGGATGCTAGTCCGGATATACTCAGGGAAATGCAGTTCTCCGGTCAGAAGGTTGTATACCTGATAGGTATAGCTACAGTTTTTAAAGAAGAGCGGATGAGTAAAGCATTGTTACTGGCATTGCCGGATGTAGCCGCGCAACAAAAGGCACTCACCGCAATAAAAGGGATTGGTATCTGGACAGCCAACTATACACTGATGAAAACGTTGAGGATACCATCTTCCATCCCTTATGGTGATGCCGGCTTATTAAATGCTTTGATCGCCCATAAAATTATCAGTGATAAAAAAGACCTTGATGCACTCAATGAATTTTTCCGGTACTTTAAAGGCTGGGAAAGCTACCTGGTATTTTATTTATGGAGAAGCCTCGCTCCACAGAACGGATAAGCTGTTATCCCTCAACTAAAATATACGAAGATAAAAGCACGGTTACAACAGTATAACTTTAAGTAATGACCCATAACTAATGACAATTTTTGAATCACACCCATTATAGTGAGCTTTGTATTGTCAAAACAAAGGATTGTCATGGAAGGAGTAATACGGAAAACAACAAAGCAGATCCTGGATAGGAGCATTACCACTAGGGAATTAATCTTTTTACTGGCACTGGTCTTTTGCTTGTCTCCATTCATCTCACCACCAGTAGCCTTATTAATGGGACTGATCATCGCACAGTTTATAGGGCATCCTTATTTACATCTCAACCATAAAGCCACACATATTTTATTACAGGTATCTGTAGTAGGGCTGGGGTTTGGTATGAATGTGGGCAATGCAATGAAAGCGGGTAAGGAAGGCATTTCATTTACCATTATTTCTATCATCTTTACATTGGGAATGGGCTTTCTGATGGGGAAAATCTTTAAGATAGAGAAAAAAACATCTTATCTGATCTCTGCCGGTACAGCTATTTGTGGAGGTAGTGCAATTGCTGCTATTGCTCCGGTGATTAAAGCAGAAGAAAAACAGATCTCCGTTGCCTTAGGAACCATATTCATTCTTAATTCTATTGCACTGTTTTTATTCCCGGTAATTGGACATGCACTTGACCTGTCACAGACCCAGTTTGGTTTATGGTGTGCTATTGCTATCCATGATACCAGTTCTGTAGTAGGGGCCGCCGGGAAATATGGAAGTGAAGCACTGGAAGTGGCCACAACGATAAAACTGGCCAGGGCATTATGGATTATTCCAATAGCCTTTTCATCTACTTTTATTTTCAGAAACAGGGACCATAAATTAAAAGTGCCTTATTTTATTGGATTGTTTGTTTTAGCGATGGTGCTTAACTCATATGTTCCAGGAATCGGAGGCTTCAGCCGTTACGCGGTATATATTGCTAAATCAGGATTAACGCTTACGTTGTTTTTGATTGGTTGTGGCTTATCCCGCAGTGTGTTGCAGTCTGTAGGATTTAAGCCTCTTTTACAGGGAGTAATACTCTGGGGAGGTATCTCTGCTGTTACATTGTGGGCAATCGTTTCTTTAATATAATAAAGCAATGTCAGCAGGTAGTCTGAATATCAGAAGATCCTGGTGGGCAATTGCGGGCCTTAGCCATTTGACACACAATTGATACCGTTCAATAAATATTCTAAAGCTCATACGCTTAATCAAGACAGATAGAATTACTACCAAATGGGTACAGCCCGCAATTCCACCTGGATCCAGGGTGTTCTTCATTGCAAACCCTAATAAAGAGAGCCTGTATCGCATGTGATACAGGCTCTCTTTACTATAAATATAAAAGTATCTACTACTATTGATTAGCAGCAGCTGCTTGTTTCTTTTTCTTATGATCTACAATCGCGCCTATACCAGCACCAGTACCAGCACCAATGAGTGTTCCGATTGCAGCACCTTTCACACGATCATTTTTATTTACGATAGCGCCTGTAATTGCACCGGCACCAGCACCAACAACGGCACCTTTAGCAGTGTGGCTCCATCCCTTTTTCTTGGTTGTTGCAGCAGGAGCCGCAGTGGTACCTTCACCACCACCACCTACTACACCATCATTCTGCGCAGCCGAAGAAGCATGGTGTTCATGCACTTTATTGACTGTCTTCATAGAATCAATGATTCTTTGTTTTTCATTCACTGCAGTCATAGAATCTATAACTGCCTGTTTTTCTTTTTCTGCTGCTACTTCAGGATTAGGTTTGTTATTGCAGGCGAAAAGTACTACAGTTGTTGCTAATGTAAAAATTAACTGTTTCATAGCCGGATTATTTGGTTTTAAATCTTCAACAGACGCCGGGCCAAAATTATGCCATTATTATTAATATCCCTCATTTTGTTGATAAATAGAATGGTGTAAATACTGTTTTTTTGTTATTTGTTTGTTTTTCAAGTATTTACTGGGAAGAAATATGTGGGGTGTTTATATGAAAAGGGGGCATTAATGCCCCCCTTTTCATATAAACACTACTTTAGCAGCCTTCCGGAACCGGTAATATCCACCTAACGCTAGTGCAATTATACCAGCACTTATATCTAATCAAGCCGAGCAAGATGAGCTTCTATCTCTTTCCTGTGTGCTTCATATTGCGCAGGTAATTTAAGATTCTTACCCAGCTCTTCGAGTGGTTCATCTACTGTAAAACCTGGATTGTCAGTGGCTATTTCAAACAATACACCACCGGGTTCCCTGAAATACAGAGAGTGGAAGTAA
Source organism: Chitinophaga sp. CF118 (assembly GCF_900112615.1). Classification (GTDB taxonomy): domain Bacteria; phylum Bacteroidota; class Bacteroidia; order Chitinophagales; family Chitinophagaceae; genus Chitinophaga. Next base: position 613,484 of record NZ_FOMK01000003.1, read on the forward strand.
TTACGGTCTATCTGCGGAGTGATCTGTAATCCCATGTCAACTATCTTCTGACGGAATGCCATCTGAGTGGCGTCATCCTTTACACGGAAAGCAATGTGGTGTACTGTACCATTGGCTCCTAAACCATGTTGTTCCGTAGGCAGTTCCACCAGGTCAATGACATTGGCAGTATCAATAGCATCAGTGGCATAACGGTAACGGTTACCTTCCTGGGCTACCAGTTTATATCCAAAGATCTCTGTCAGTACCTTCGCAGTTGCCTGAATATTATTCAGTGTCAGCGTAGTATTATAAAATCCTTTTGTAGCAGCATCAGCCTTTACTTCAGCTGTTTCATAAGGCTTCCTGTTATCAGGTGTTTTAGGTATGATGAACTCTAATTTCAGACCGTCCGGATCTAAGAATGTAAGATACTTTTCACCAAACCGCTCTGCTGGTTTGTTATAAATTACATTATTCTCTTCGAAGCGTTTGATCCAGAAATCAAAACTTCCTTCTGGTACAGAATATCCGATCTCTGTAGCCATACCTGCACCGCGACGGCCTTGTCTTACTGCGCTTCCCCATGGAAAGAAAGTAAGGATACTGCCAGGATTACCCTGTTCATCTCCAAAGTAGAAATGATAGGTTTGCGGATCGTCAAAGTTTACAGTTCTTTTTATAAACCGCAGTCCAAGAACTTTGGTATAAAAGTTGAAATTGCGTTTGGCATCGCCGGCGATGGCTGTAATGTGGTGAATGCCCAGTATTTTGTTTTCCATGATCATTTGATTTAATGATGTAAAATTCAGGAATTCTGATAACCTAACCATTAATCTATGACAAGAAAAAAGGGCCTCATCTAAGAAGGCAAACCACTGAGCATTTTTTGAGTATCTTTAACGGTATTAAAAAGGAATCAATGAAGCATTTGTGCCTACTATTAACTACCGGATTATTTGTACTGGCTGCATGTCAGAATAACACCAAATCCCCAAAAACAGAACAGGAGGCATTTGAACAGGCTGCTAAAAGCCCGGGTATCAATGCTGGTGCAGAGAAATTCACGGTTACTACACCGGAAGGCTGGCAAAGACTGGATACGGCATTGAATGATGTTAAAGCTACCTTCCTCTTTGCGCCGGCTTCCAGGGATGGATTCCGTTCAAATATTAATGTAGTTACTGAATCTATGCGGGGTGCTTCTCTGGATGAATACTTCGAAAAGAATGTTGCCGTAATGGGGCAGTACATGCAGAACTTTTCTGCCGGTACTAAAAGTGAAAAGGAAATTAATGGCGGCAAAGTAAAAATACTGGAATACTCACATAGCCAGAATGGACTGGATATGGACGTTACCATGGCCGTTATCCCTAAGAACGGGATTGCCTATGTGATCACTGTTACAGCGCCTAAAGGTCAGCGTGCTAAATACCAGCAACAATTTGAAGAGGTTGTGAAATCATTTACGATTTCCTGATAGAATACCGTTAGTAAAATATTAGTCTATTAATTTGATAGATTTTTATAGCTTCACCCTGTAAATAAATATTTAGAAATGCAAATTCTAATTTACAGGGTGATGGCTTTTGTCATCACAGGTGTTCTTTTTTCTACATCAGCTACATTTGGTCAAACCCGGAAAAATAAATCTAAACCCAATATTATCTTCATTCTGGCAGACGATCTGGGATATGGAAATCTCTCTTCTTATAATCACAATAGCCGGATTCCTACACCAAATATCGACAGATTAGGTACTGAAGGTATCCGTTATACTAACTTCTACGCAGGAACTACCGTTTGTGCACCCTCCAGATGTGCTTTACTAACAGGGAAGCATATGGGACATGCCTATATAAGGGGAAATACCCGTTTACCTATTCGCCCGCAGGATAGTACACTCGCGCAGTTATTGCAACAGAATGGCTATGCTACAGGTATGTTTGGTAAATGGGGGCTAGGGGAGGCAGGTACTACAGGGTCTCCTGAAATCAAAGGCTTTGATGAGTTCTTTGGTTACCTGAATCAGGGGCATGCACATGACTATTACACAGATTACCTTTATGAGGTGAAAGGTGGAAAGATCAGTAAAGTTGCACATGATACTACTGTATATACGCATGATGCCATTATGAAACATGCCATCACTTTTATCAAAAATAATAAAGACAAACCTTTCTTTCTTTTCTTACCGGTAACCTTACCACATGCGGAACTGGATCCACCGGCTAAGGATATGGTTCCTTTTTTAAATGCTGATGGCAGTAGCAAATTCCCGCCCGAAACACCGTATCTTCAAAATGGAGGTACTTATCGTAGTCAGAAAAATCCACATGCTGCTTTTGCAACTATGATGACTAAACTGGATAACAATGTGGGGGAAGTGATGGCGTTGATTAAACAATTAGGACTGGATGATGATACCTACATCTTTTTTACAAGTGATAATGGTCCGCATAAAGAAGGCGGCGCTGATCCTGAGTATTTCAACAGTAACGGACCTTTAAGAGGTATAAAGAGGGATTTATATGAAGGAGGAATCAGGGTGCCAATGCTGGTAAGAGCGCCCGGCAAGGTGCCTGCAGGCCGTGTAAGCGATCAGCAATGGGCATTCTGGGATATCCTGCCCACCTTTACAGATCTCACCAATTCGCATACACTTAAAGGTATTGATGGATTGTCTTTTAAACAATCATTAACAGGAGGGAAACAAATCGCCAAACATGATTATTTTTACTGGCAGTTTAACGAAGGATATTTGCAGGAAGCCGTGCTAAAAGGTGATTGGAAACTAATCCGGTTTAAATATAAAGGCAAACCTGAAAAGTTTGAACTGTACAATCTTCGTACAGACATCGGCGAGAAGAATGACCTGGCTGCTGCTAACCCTGATAAGGTGAAAGAATTTAGTACAATCATGCAACAGGCAAAAACACCTGCTGAAAATAAAGAGTTTGACTGGTCCGCTATTGAAAATTAACCAGTTCCCGTAAATGAAACGTTATGAAAATGCCTAAGACACTGCTGATAGCAGTATCACTCATTTTATTGTCCCGGTTATCCTATGCCCAGAAAATCTGGCCGGAACTGACCAAAGAAATGAAACCATGGACCCGCTGGTGGTGGATGGGAAATGCTGTGAACGAAAAGGATCTTGCTGCTTCATTATCCACCTATCAGCAGGCAGGTATTGGTGGTGTTGAAATAGCTCCTATTTATGGTGCCATCGGTTATGAAAAGCAATATATAAATTACCTGTCTTCTGCATGGATTCATATGCTCGACTTTACCGTTGCTACAGCAGCCAGGCTGGACATGGGGGTAGACCTTACCACAGGCACCGGATGGCCATTTGGTGGTCCGCAGGTAACACCGGAATATGCTGCTTCCAAAATGAATATCTTCTCTTATCCTCACCTTATGCCGGGAGCTGAACTTTCTATTGCTATGCCGCAAGGGGCACGATTAGAAGCTCTGACTGCCTATAATGAAGGGAAGGTACTCCAGCTAAAAGATAAAGTAGATGAAAAGAATGGAATATTAAACTGGTCGCCAACATCAGGCTCCTGGGACCTGTTCGCTTTATTCAATGGTAAAACTCAGCAAAAAGTAAAACGTGCGGCTCCGGGTGGTGAAGGCTTTACTCTGGATCACTTTTCTGCAGCAGCACTAAAAGTATATCTCAACCGTTTTGATACAGCTTTTCATCGTACACCTCATGGTGTGAGGGCTTTTTATAACGATAGTTATGAAGTGTATGGGGCCGACTGGACCACCGGATTCTTTAAACAGTTTGAGAAGAGAAGGGGATATGACCTGAAACAATATATCCGCATATTTGCTGAAAAAGATTCCTCAGAACAAACAGCACGCATCAAATCGGATTACAGGGAAACAATGTCAGAACTGCTACTCAATAATTTTACAAGACCCTGGACACAATGGTCGCATGAGTATAAAAGTATTTCAAAGAATCAGGCACACGGATCTCCTGGTAATTTATTGGATCTGTATGCTGCTGTAGATATTCCCGAATGCGAAACTTTTGGTTCTACATATTTTCCAATTCCCGGACTTCGCCGCGATAGTGCGGATATCCGTAATGTTGAACCCGATCCGGTGATGCTGAAATTTGCTTCATCGGCAGCACATGTTGCGGGGCATCCGCTGGTTTCCTCCGAAACATTTACATGGCTTACTGAACACTTTAAAACATCCTTATCTCAATGCAAACCTGAAGTGGAACAATGTTTTCTTGCAGGGGTAAACCACGTGTTTTTTCATGGTACTACTTTTTCTCCCGAAACAGTGACATGGCCGGGATGGCTCTTCTACGCATCCGTGAATTTTGTTCCATCCAATAGCTTCTGGCCGCATCTGCCTGGATTAACAGGCTATATCAGCCGTGTGCAGTCTGTACTGCAATCAGGTAAACCTGATAATGAATTGTTGGTATACTGGCCGGTATACGATATCTGGCACGACCCTGCGGGAAAAGAAATCACACTGAAGGTGCATGATATCGACAAATGGTTACATCCTACTCCCTTTTACAAACAGGTTGTAAATCTGCAAAAAGCGGGCTACTCACTGGATTTTGTTTCAGATCAACTCCTGGACAATGCAGTGGCAGATGGAGGAATGATCCGCACTGCAGCGCATACTTCTCCTTATAAAGTGTTGGTTATCCCGGCGGCTACACTGATGCCGGTTGCCACCCTTCAAAAAATAATTGCACTTGCCGGCCAGGGTGCTACAGTAATGGTAGAGGCTTTGCCTGAAGATGTGCCAGGATGGGGAGAGTTGGAAAGCCGCAGGAAACAATTTAAAGACCTGCTGGCTTCCATTCCTTTTGCTGAAAATGGAGTTGCGAAAATAGGTAAAGGACAAATTATTCTTGCTCCGGATATTCAGCAGGGGCTGGAATTACAGGGGATTAACAGGGAAGCCCTGACAGATGCGGGATTGAAATTCATCCGTCGTAAATCAGGTGCGGATACTTATTATTATATCGTAAATCATACGGAAAAAGCAATTGATCAGGACATCCCCCTGAATGCAACATCTGCTACAGTCGTAATTATGGACCCACAAACGGGTAATTACGGAAAGGCCCTCATTCACAAATCAGGTGTCAAAATACAGTTGTTGCCTGGTGAAGCATTAATCCTGAAAGTATTGCATCAGCCTGTTGCGTTGAAAGATTGGGTATACCTCAACCAGCCACAGGAACCCATTACATTGCAAGGTAACTGGGTACTGCAGTTCATTACGGGCGGACCATTTAAACCTGCTCCTGTGCAAATGACCAGCCTTGTGTCATGGACTACACTTCCGGATTCTGCTGCTCAATCATTCTCCGGAATGGGAAGTTATCAGTTGTCTTTTACTATACCTTCTTTAAAAGCGAAAGAGTATATACTGGACCTGGGCGAAGTACATGAGAGCGCCAGGGTTTGGATAAACGGGAAAGATGCCGGCATATTATGGAGCATTCCATTTAAGGTAAGGATAGGCTCGCTATTGAAACCGGGAAAGAATGAGATTCGCATAGAAGTGGCTAATCTGATGGCTAACCGTATCCGTTATATGGATGAGCATAAAATCCCCTGGCGCCGGTATCACGAAATTAATTTCGTCAATATCAATTATAAGGATTTTGATGCGTCTGGTTGGAAATTACAACCTTCAGGATTGATAGGGCCTATTGTAATAAGGCCATACATATAACACAAAAGTTATGTGTTAAAATTGATAAAACGGATAACTTTTCCAGATAAAATTAGTACTTTCATAACTCATCAAAGAAAAGGAGGTATTCATGCAATCTACAGAATATTCATGGAAACCTTCGGTTAGTATCGCCTAACCGGGTTGCTCCATAAAAGAAGTCTGTTGACGCGACGCGTCAATGCCCCGGCTTAGTCCGGGGCTTTTTTTCTAAAAGATTATCCCGGGTAATTGTTGTGAAACAGCATACTTATTGATTTCTACCAGGATGTAATGATTTTCATCTTAGATTTGTAAACATTGTTCAGGTAGTGCCGATAAAGTGCTGAAAATACCCGGCAAATTTTTATTCCATAATTAAAATATTTTCACTCTTCATTCGTCCACTAAACCATATATTATTGCAAACCTTGTCCTATAATGGTTAAGCCCGCAATTTTTAATGTAATTTTAAGCCCTGCCGGAAATATTTACAAAAGGCAGATCCATATATTGCTACCAATATGAACAAAGTGAAAAGTCCCTCAGCTGCACCGGGACAGCCAAAGCCTAACGTTATGTCTGTACTACGCCCCTACAAAGGCATGGTAATCTTACTGCTTCTCCTGGCGCTGCTTAGTAATGCACTCAACCTGGTATTACCTCACATGATAGCGAAAGCGATCGATGCTTATACCAGTGGTACCCTTGTGATCAATACACTCATTATTGAATTTTCCCTGGCGGCAGTATTGATCTTCATCTTTACGTATCTGCAAAGTATTATTCAAACCTATGCTTCAGAAAAGGTGGCGAAAGAAATGCGTACCGCATTATCTTCCAAAATCTCACAGCAAACATTTGCTTATATCCAGCAGGCAGATCCGAATAAGTTACTGACTAACTTAACATCAGATATTGATTCCATCAAATTATTCGTTTCACAGGCTATCGTTTCTATCGCTTCTTCAGTATTCATCATTATTGGTGCAAGTGCATTATTGATTTCGATCGACTGGAAACTGGGACTGCTCGTTATTACAATTATTCCTGTCATAGCATTCGCATTCTTCACTGTTTTAAGTAAAGTACGGGTGTTATTTAAACAAGGCAGAGAGGTAATAGACTGGCTGAATAAGATCATTAATGAAAGCGTGCTGGGAGCTGCATTGATCAGAGTGGTGAATGCACAACAACCGGAATATGACCGCTTCATTGCTGCGAATGGTAAATCACGTGACCTTGGTACGGCAATCATTCGCCTGTTTGCAGGATTAATACCTGTCATTACCTTCATGGCCAGTATGGCATCACTTGCCGTATTGATGCTGGGAGGTCATTTCGTAATTACAGGTGAAATGTCTTTAGGGAACCTGGCTGCATTCAATAGTTATATCGCCATCCTCATTTTTCCAATTATCGTGATCGGATTCATGAGTAATATCATAGCGCAGGCTACTGCTTCTTACACGCGTATCTCAGGTATACTGAATGCGCCTGATACCGTGGATCCGGGAACTGTCAGAGATAATCTGGAAGGGGCCATTACTTTAAAAAACATTTCTTTATCGCTGGCCGGTCGTCCAGTACTGAAAGATCTTTCTTTCTCTGTAAAACCTTCCAGTCGTACAGCGATTATTGGTCCTACGGCTGCTGGGAAAACGCAATTGCTAAACGTCATTATCGGTCTACTGAAACCAGATACAGGTAACATCATGTATGATGAGACAGATATCGATAATTATGATAAAGATGTATTGTTGCAACAGGTGGGCCTGGTATTCCAGGATAGCATCATCTTTAACATGAGTGTGCGCGAAAACATTGCCTTTAATGAAAAGGTGAGTGAAGCACTGATGGAAAAGGCAATTGCAACTGCCGAGTTATCTGATTTCATTGCCTCCCTGCCTGAAGGACTTGAAACAATTGTTTCAGAGCGTGGTTCTAGTCTCTCCGGCGGACAAAAACAACGGATCATGCTGGCAAGGGCACTGGCCATCAATCCCCGCATTCTCTTACTGGACGATTTCACCGCCAGGGTAGATACCAATACCGAACAACGCATCCTCGAAAATGTACAACAGAATTATCCGGATCTAACACTGGTTTCAGTTACACAAAAAATAGCTTCTGCTGTTCATTATGATCAGATCATTTTGCTGATGGAAGGTGAAGTGGTGGCTACAGGCACACACCCGGAATTGATGCAATCCTGTCCTGAGTACGTACAGATTTATAACTCTCAACGCAGCACCAGTAACTATGAATTACAACCTGAATAAAATAGCGGAAGCTCCGCAACAAAAAAACACTACCGGCCGCGCACTGAGAAAGTTATTATCTTTTCTCGGTCCGGAACAGCGGCGTCTTACTGGTGCATTCTGTACCATTATGATCACTTCTGCTATTAACCTTACAGTGCCTTTCATCATAGGGCATACCATCGATAAATATGTACAAACAAAACAGTTTAACGGCATTCTGTTTTATTCAGGCATCTTATTCATCATGGTCATTGTATCGCTGGTAACAAGTTATATCCAGACACGCCTGATGGGTGGAGTAGGGCAGCGCATGCTGTATAGTTTGCGTAATGCTGTTTTTACAAAACTGCAGGAACTTCCTATTGCGTTCTTTAACCAGAATAAAACAGGTGATCTGATTTCCCGCATCAATAATGATACGGATAAACTGAATCAGTTCTTTTCACAGTCCCTCATGCAGTTTATTGGTGGTATTGCCACTATGGTCGGTGCAGGGGCCTTTCTCTTATCTATTAATGTTAAACTGGGGTTGGCTACACTGACTCCCGGTATTTTACTGCTGTTGTTCACCCGGCTTATTTCACCCTGGGTGAAACGCACGAATGCTGCCAATATGAAAAGTACAGGCGGTATGAGTTCAGAGATCCAGGAAAGCCTGAATAACTTTAAAGTGATCATTGCATTCAATCGCCGTGATTACTTCCGCAAGCGATTCGCTATTGCTAACACTGAACAATACAAAACAGCAATAAGCGCCGGACTGGTAAACAATATCTTCATGCCGGTATTTAGCTTATGTGCTAACCTTGCACAACTTGCTGTACTGGCTTATGGAATTTATCTGATCACAACGGGGCTGTTTACCGTCGGTCTACTGATCAGTTACCTTTCATATGCCACATATTTCTATAACCCTATCAGACAACTGGCGGCACTGTGGACGAACTTCCAGGTTGCAATGGCTGGCTGGGACAGGATATCACAAATCCTTAACCTGGAATCCAATCTGAAAGTGATTGAAACAAATGGCGTACAGGAAGATAATGCATTGATCACCTTTAAGAACGTGAACTTCCGTTATCCGGATGGTAAGGATATTCTGCATAATATCAACTTCAAACTGGAAAAAGGAAAAACATATGCACTCGTTGGCCCTACAGGTGGAGGAAAAACAACCACTGCATCTTTAATAGCACGCTTGTATGATGCTACAGAAGGGCAGGTATTGTTGCGGGGTAGGGATATCCGTTCTTATTCACCGGAAGAACGTACCCAAAAGATCGGTTTCATCTTGCAGGAGCCGTTCCTTTTTACAGGAACAATAAGAGAGAACATTCTTTATGGTAACAAAGCCTATGCAAATTACAGCAGTGAACAACTGCTGGAAGTAATGGGAAAGGCGAATCTGTATACATTACTGGAACGGTTCGACGAAGGACTGGAAACAAAAGTAGTATCCAGCGGAGATAGTGTGAGTTTGGGACAGAAACAGCTGATTGCCTTTATGCGCGCCGTACTCAGAGATCCAGAACTGCTTGTGCTGGACGAAGCAACTGCGAACATCGATACGGTAACAGAACAACTCCTGGAAGATATTCTCAGAAGATTACCGGAGCATACTACCCGTGTTATTATCGCGCATCGCTTAAATACGATTGAAAATGCAGATGAGATCTTCTTCGTAAATGCAGGTGAAATTACCCGTGCAGGTTCTTTCAATCACGCCATGAACATGCTGTTACAGCATGAACGCAGCACCTGATAAACAAACAGAAAAATAAAATCCTCTATCGCTGACCGCAATAATGCAAAAAGCCGGCTCTTAACGGAGCCGGCTTTTTGCATTATCATATTAAATATAACTCCTGATGGAGTCATAAATTTATTAAACAAGAGTCGTTTCTTTTCTAACTACTTCTACCGCATCCAAACGGTTAGATGATTTCACTTTATCAGGAACACCACGGATATCCCATACTATACCAAAGAAACCGAGTGTACGGATAATGTAGTAGGTAATATCAATTTCCCACCAGAAAAAGCCCTGTCTGGTAGCACTTTGATAATAGTGGTGGTTATTATGCCATCCTTCTCCCAGTGTTACCAATGCAAGTACCAGGCTGTTTTTAGACAAATCTCCTGTTTTATAACGGGGTTTACCCATCATATGCATTAAAGAGTTGATAGTGAACGTTCCATGATACACAAGGGTAGTACTTAAGAAGAAACCTATCAGCAGGGTAGAAAGACCGGCATGCCATTCAAAAAGACCATGACCATTCACCAGGTTACCGGCAAAATAAACGGCTACCAACAGTACCACACCTGGTACCCAATGATATTTGTTTAACCAGTACAGTTCAGGTTGTTTAAAGTCCTTGATCAGTTCGTAACGGGTTGGCTTAAATTCAGGCCCCATGATCCATCCCATATGAGAGTACCAGAAACCATAAATATTAGCTGAATGCGGATCATCAGGAGTATCACTGTGTTTGTGATGGGCGCGATGATTGGCACCCCACCATAATACACCTTTCTGGAAGGTGCTTTGTGCTCCGCCAGCCAATATAAACTGGAAAAAGCGGGAAGTTTTGTATGTACGATGCGAGAAATAGCGGTGGTAACCAGCAGTAACAAAGAACATACGTATCACGTACAACGCTCCACAAACAATCCAGTCAAATAGTGTAACGTGCGTGAAAAACGCCAGTAGTGGCAGTAATTGGATCCCAAGAAAATCAAATTGGCGAAGCCAGTTGATATTCCCTCTCAGTTGTTTTTCAGAATTCATAGTGCAAAAGTATTCCATAATTACAGAATAAACAATGACCAAGATCAGCAGCTAAAAAATTTACCAGCTGCTGCCTGCTCCTCCACCCCCGGAATCGCCACCAGAGCTGTCAGAGGAGGAGGAAGATGAGGATGAATCTGATGAAGACCAGGACGAAGACCCGGAAGAGCTGCCGGAGCTGTCCGAAGAAGATAACATAGCAATAACATATGGAACTTTCTCAGTATGGTTGCAGAATTTACACTCAGAATACTGCATACCTTCTCCTTTGGAGCTTTTAGTAGGATGTTTTGTCACAACTTTCCTGGTATCCCTGAGGGTTTTATTGTTGCATTTCGGGCATTGGACTGCCTTTAGTATAGGACTGTCATATCCCAGAACCTTTGTTTTATCACATGCTTTGCAGTACCATACATCATATACAACAGATCCTATTTTTTCCTCTGCCAGCTGCCCTTCCTGCAGGAATTTACTTTTACCTTTCTTTTTCAGCAATTGCATCGGGGTATTGCACTGCTCACAGGGGTAAGAATCGTTGCGCAGATGACGCATCCTTGACAAATGCCATTTATAAATAGGGTATAAGGGGATAGGGAAAATAACTGCGTATATATAGAAATTTTTAAGTGCCAGATTAAGACCTTCATAACGCAGATGACGGTCTTCACTAAAATGCCTTGTTGCATTTATGTTTATAACGAGAATACGATATATTAAGTAACTAAGCCAGTTAAGGTAAAAAATAACGGGCATTGTCCACCAGTGAAAAGAATAAGTAGTAAACCATGCAATGCTGAACATAATTACTGCAGGGAAAACGTAGATCCATAACCCTGAAAATAGTCCGGGAACATAAAGTGCCGGAGGATTATTAACTTCCTTCTCTTTCTTTTTAATGAAAAATCCCGCAAAGAGCCTGCTGAGACCTATATAGAAGATATACAGGAAAAAGGTGCCTTCGCCCGGCAATTCTCTCCGGGGGGGTGTCTCTGCAAAATTATCCTGATAATTATCTATATCTAAAGTCTCTGCAACTGTTGTTGTGCTGTCATGATGCAGTACAGATACCACGGCATTCATTCCCTGCCACATCCCCTCGTCATAGTTGTTTTTACGAAACAGGGGTAACATTTTCTGTTGCTGGATACGGAAACAGATTACATCAGGTAAGTCACCTTCCAGTCCGTAGCCGGTTTCAAATTCTATGCGATGCTGATCATCAACCAGTAATACTACCAGTCCGTTATTTTTATCTTTTTGTCCGGGTTTCCATGTTCTGAATATCTCATGTACAACATCCTTTGGTACTTTATCTCCTATGGTCTTAAGTAATACAATAACCACCTGTGCGGTACCTTCTTTCTTCAACCCATCCATCAATCCATTGAGTTTCTCCGTTGTTGCTGCACTTATAATATGATCCGGATTGCTCACATATTCAGCCTGTTGCATGGGGTTAGGGATCGTTTCAACGGAAAATCCGCTTTTTTTCTCCTTACAGGCAAAAAACAATATTGATAGTAATAAAACGGTAATGCTGCTTTTAGTAGTCCCCATATACTTCATAGATAACCGCTCAAAATAATAAATAGATCTTGTAATACCAATGAGGTAAACCTGCCGGATGCGTCAGGTTGTGTAAAATAATGCCCATTCCCCTGCTTATGTTGTCTTAAAACGGTCCCAATACCTGCTGGCATGAAATTCCATCTATAACATTATATCTATGATCAATACTTACTTATATGGCAAGTGCAATCGTTTCATCCTTCAACAAATACATGGAAGTGGCTGGTGATCAGGTAGTGTTTACCGGCCGGTTTGCCCGTAACATCTTCAAGGGAGGCTTTGAATGGGGCGAGTTCCTGCGTCAGTGTTATATAGTTGGTTATAAATCAATCGGGCTGGTAGGAATTACAGGTTTTATCATCGGTTTTGTATTAACTCTCCAAACCCAACCCACACTCGAAACATTTGGTGCAGAAAGTTTTGTACCCAGTATGGTGGCTATCTCCATTATCCGGGAAATAGGACCTGTGATCATTGCTTTAATCTGTGCTGGTAAAATATCCTCCAGTATTGGGGCCGAACTGGGAAGTATGAAAGTAACAGAGCAGATAGATGCGATGGAAGTATCCAGCGCTAACCCTATACAATATCTGGTGGTTACCCGTATTCTTGCCTGTACTATTATGGTGCCGTTACTAACGGTGATGGCAGATGGCTTAGCTCTGTTGGGTGGATTTGTCGGCATAAATATCCAGGATCATGTAAGTGCTACTTTATTCTTCAGAAAATCTTTTGCAGCACTGGAATTCAGTGACATATTTCCTGCATTGATCAAAACTTTTTTCTTCGGATATGCAATAGGTTTTGTAGGATGTTATAAAGGTTATCATTCAGCCCGTGGTACAGAAAGCGTAGGTATAGCGGCCAATTCGGCTGTAGTAAACGCTTCTTTATGGATTATTCTGCTGGATGCGATTGCTGTACAAATCACAAACCTGATATACTATTAATATGGATGAAACAATTACACAGAAGCAGGAAGTGATTACACAAAACCACCACGGTGATGTGGTTATTAAGATAGAACACCTGAAAAAGTCTTTTGGTGATAATAAGGTATTGCAGGATATCAATCTTGAATTGCATAAAGGAGAGAACATTGTGGTATTGGGCCGTTCTGGACAGGGAAAGTCTGTGGCTATTCAATGTATTGCCGGATTAATGCAGCAGGATGAGGGTGTTTTACAGGTGCTGGGTAAAGAAGTAAAAGAAATGACGCGGAGTGAATTGAAAGAGATGCGGATTAAAATAGGTTTTCTTTTTCAGAGTGGGGCCTTATATGATTCCATGACTGTACGCGAAAATCTCTCCTTCCCGTTAACAAGAGTCTTAAAACTAAAAGATAAACAGGAACTGGAAAAAAAAGTGCAGGAAGCCCTGGAAAGTGTAGGACTGGAAGATGCTATTGATAAATTCCCTTCAGATCTTTCAGGTGGGATGCGAAAAAGAGTGGGACTGGCAAGGACCCTGATCCTCCGGCCGGAAATCATGTTGTATGATGAGCCTACCACCGGGCTGGATCCGATTACTTCCCGCGAAATCAGCGAATTGATTGTGAAACTCCAGGAAAAGTATGATACATCATCAATCATTATCACTCATGATTTGTCCTGCGCGCGTCTTACCGCAGATAAAATTGTGGTGATGAACGACGGGAAATTTATCGCGATAGGCACGTATGACGAACTACTGAAATCAAAAGATGAATTGGTCAATAACTTTTTTAAATAAGCAGAGATGAATAGTAAAACTTCGCAAAAGATAAAGGTGGGTATTTTTACATTAGTTACAATCTTATTGCTACTGATCGGCATCTTTCTCATCGGTCGCAATAAAAGCATGTTCAGCAATACATTCGTGCTGTATGGTACATTTAAAAATGTAGGTGGTCTGCAAATAGGAAATAATATTCAGTTTGTAGGTATTAATGTGGGTACCGTAAAAAGTATAGATATTCTTTCTGATTCCACTGCCCGTGTTACACTCCGCCTGCAGGAAAAAGTACTGCCATTCATTAAAAAAAATGCCGTTGCCAGTATCAGTTCTGAAGGATTGATGGGCGATAAACTGATAGCGATCAGTTCAGTAACTGGTGGTGTGGCACCTGTAAAAGATGGCGATAGTATCAGTACAGTAGAACCTATCCAGATGGATAGGGTGATGAGCAGAATCTCCGGTGTGGCAGAGAACGCAGAAGTAATTACCGGTCAGCTGGCGGGTATTGTTACTCAGGTAAACCAGGGAAAGGGGAGTGTTGGAAAACTGCTGTATAGCGATAGCCTGGCAAAAAGCCTGGAAGGAACTGTTGCCGAAGCAAAAAGTACTATGAAGTCTGCCCGCAGAGGTGCAGAAGGATTTGGCGAGAATATGGAAGCATTAAAACATAACTTCCTGTTACGTGGATACTTCAGGAAAAAAGAGAAAAACCGGAAGAAAACCGAAACAGGACAAACTAAAGAGAGTAAGGCAGAAAAAAAGAAGCCAGACTCCTCCAGTATTAAAATAGAAAAAGAGCAATAAGCCCCGGAATTCTTTTTTTACTATTTTTATCCCCTCAGAAATTACACTTATGAAAATACTTACCTGCACCACACCAGGCAAATTTGATTACGGGGAACAGGAAATGCCGAAAGCAACTGCTGACCATGCTATTATAAGAATAAAACGTATAGGGATCTGTGGTACAGACCTTCACGCCTTTGAAGGAACACAACCGTTCTTTGCTTATCCCCGTATATTAGGGCATGAGCTGGCGGGAGAACTGGTTTCTTTTGATAACGCTCCGGGGTTTACAGCCGGCGAAGCCGTGACTTTTATTCCTTATTTCAATTGTGGTACCTGTATTGCCTGCCGGAGTGGCAAGCCTAACTGTTGTACAAATATCCGCGTATGTGGGGTACACATTGATGGCGGTATGGCCGAATACCTTTCTGTTCCTTCTTATTCCCTGGTACATGGTCAGGGGCTGAGTATGGATGCACTGGCGCTTGTAGAACCACTGGCTATTGGTGCACATGGTGTACGCAGGGCTGCTGTAGAACCGGGAGAATTTGTGCTGGTTATAGGAGCTGGCCCTATCGGGTTAGGGATTATGGAGTTTGCCCGTATAGCCGGCGCTAAAGTAATAGCAATGGATATTAATGAAGCCCGTCTAAACTTCTGTAAAGATAAACTGAAGGTTGCCCATACCATCAATGCCAGAACTGCCAATGTGATGGACGAACTGAAAAGGATCACAGGGCAGGATATGCCTACGGTGGTTATTGATGCTACCGGTAGTCAGCAGGCTATCAATAATGGTTTTCAGTATATGGCTCACGGGGCCCGTTATGTACTTGTAGGACTGCAAAAGGGAGAAATAGTGGTGAGCCATCCGGAGTTTCATAAACGTGAGGCTACACTGATGAGC
Source organism: Chitinophaga sp. CF118 (assembly GCF_900112615.1). Taxonomy (GTDB): domain Bacteria; phylum Bacteroidota; class Bacteroidia; order Chitinophagales; family Chitinophagaceae; genus Chitinophaga. The sequence goes on from NZ_FOMK01000003.1 coordinate 629,208, forward strand.
AGCCGTAATGCTACCCGCCAGGACTTTGAACATGTAATTGCTGCAATGAAGAGTGGACAGGTAGATCCCACCACCTACATTACACACCGGGTTGATTTCAGCGAAGTGAAAGATGAGTTTGAAGGCTGGCTGAATCCTGCAAATGGAGTAATCAAGGCAATGGTAAGTCTGGACTAAAGTACCGTTTGTCAGGATCTTATATTATATTGGTATATAAATTTTTACCGGATGGAAGAATTAACAGCAGGCAAAGGTTCCCGGGTACAACATGCCAGGTATGGTCCCGGTGTGATCATTGGCGTTAAGTATGCACAATATGTGGTAACGTTCATGGATCAGGGTATTATCGACGTGGACAAAACAGATCCTCTTTTCGAGATCCTACACGCGGAAAATAAAACAATAGAGGTAGAAACGGTGTCTGCAGCTGAAACTTCCCTGCTTAAAATATTGAGGTTATGGAGCGATACTTCTGAGGTCGTTCCGTTAGGCGATCGCTGGGAGGGGGGCACTATGCTGCTACAACCAAAAGATCCTAACCTGAAACCTAAAGAGGTGCCGGTAGAGGCATTCTTCCATAAAATAGTAATGGTACGTGACCGTCTCCGGGTGCTGGAGCAGCAGATCAACAGTCATAAACTGCTGAGTGATGAAGACAAAGTGAATATGCAGCAATACATTACCCGTGTGTACGGATCATTGACCACTTTCAATGTATTATTCAAGCAAAAAGAACACTGGTTTGTAGGGGGAAAAGGTACTGGTGAAGATTAACTTTTAAAAATAATGCGATCTTACATCAACCTGACGGCCCTAAATTTGTTATATAATATAACATTGTTCCATTTAAACGCAATGCCGTATGAAAGATTTTACGTTAGATTTTGATCTGAAAGGTAGTAATTATGTGGTTGTAGTGCAGCCTCATGAATCAAGAGGGATAGAGCACTATAAAGCAGTACTGGATGAAGAGCATTCTATTGATTATTTAGTACAGGTTAATGGTGTTCTTCAACCTAATGCCGATTATGCTGCCGACCCTCAGCTGGTAAATGCAATTGCTACCCGTATTCTTGAAGTGGTACATGTGAATGATCGTGGAGAAGATGCCACATCTCACAGCTCTACACTATAATACAGAGTAGGGGAGATCTATATTAAAAGTAGTGCCTTTGTTTTCCTTAGAGTTTACATGGATATCACCTCCATGTTGTTGCACCAGCTGTTTGCAGATATGAAGCCCAAGACCGGTAGAAGGCTCATGATTTAACCCCGGTCTGCCTGATGAGGTAAAACGGTCAAACAAGGCAGGCATAAGTTGTTGAGGTATACCTATACCGGTATCCGCCACCGAGATCCGGATTCCTCCCCTGTGTGTATGAACCCCTAAAGTGATAGCACCATCTTCCGGCGTAAATTTAACCGCATTGTGTAACAGGTTCTCTACTACACGTTGCATTTTTGCAGTATCGATATGTGCTTTAATCTCTTTGGGATGCAGTTCCAGTAATACCTTCCTGTTGTGCTTTGATTGCTGTACCCAGTTATCACGTACATTTTCTATCCATTGATTCAGCGAAATGTAGTTGGTCTGTAATTTATTACCATCATTTTTCTGTGCGGCCAGCAATAACTCTTCTATGATCTGGTCTGCTGTTTTGCAGGCATCCATAATCCATTCCATGTATTTGGTTTCCTGATCAGGCGTGTAGGGGTATTCCTGCATAAGATGGGCAATGGAACGGATTCCGGAAATCGGGTTGCGCAGGTCATGCGCCACTATAGCCAGGATTTCTGTTTTCATCTGATTAGCCTGTGCTATTTCCTGATTCTTTTTCTCAATTGTTTTTATCTTAATAAAATAATTGGCATGATAAGAATATAATAATCTGGAGATCACAAAAAAACAAAGCATAATTTCCCAGAACACAAAATGATTCATGGCCAGTGTAACCGGGTTCACCTGAAAAAGATGGATGAACAGGGTGAAAATTATGCCTGTAATGCCAATCAGAATCAGCAATTCCCATATAGCGATTATGAAGGCCACAGCGACAACCAGTACTCCTATCAGCAGCATGGTCATCGTATTTTTAGGGTTATGCTGCGCAATAAAAGTCACGGCCATAGTACAGGATATAACCACCTGGGAATACAGCAATGTAATAAAGTAATATTGATTTTGCCTGTTAACCGGAACTTTTTTTCTGATAATGAATACGATACATGCCACCAGGAAAGAGCCGGAAATCATGCAGATATTTGTAGTACTCAGTTCACGGAATTGTTGCTGAGGAAGTGCATGCGTTTGAGGTAAAGAATCCGCTATTATACGTACCACAGATGCGGCAATAGCTACTACGAACGAAACTACACCTGTTACTTTCAGGTTCAGGTTTCGGACGTTATAATTAAATTCCTCCCTGAATGCTGATTCAATAGGAGAGAACAAGTATAATTTCATGTGGTGATAGATAGGTATATCGATCCTAAATGCTATTGACCGGCAAGTTAGTTATAATTTAATGACCTGTTAAATATTATTGTTCAAAAAAAGAGTTATCCCGCTGTCTTATCGATTACCCTCCGGGCAATTTTGATCACCTCAGTCGTTTATTAGCAAAACAGATCTGTCGGAGGGAACGACTAAAACAGGCAAAATGAATGACCAGAAATTTATCTGGTTTAGTCAGGATGCAGATAGCAGATAAGGGGCAGTGCATTTGTATAATAAAGCCCTGGAACCTTCAGGCCCAGGGCTTTATTAAGTCTGATTTATTACTAATAATATTTAATGAAAGCCCAACTCAAAGCTGGTTTTCATCAGGAATATTTATTTATACAGATTTAGCGAATAATGGCTTAAGTGTAAACCACGCCAGTGCGGGAAAGAAGTGCATTGGAATAGCTAATCCGGGAAATAATTCCGGCATCTCGGTTTCCAGTGGCAGTTTTGCTGCAATTGGCCCCAGGATGGTAGCAAAGGTGAGGATTGAAAAGAGGAGGTTGAAAACGGCCTCTGTTTTATCTTTCAGCACTTTACTTAACAGGAAGTAACCCACAGCTGCAATTAAACAGCCAAGGATACAGCTTATCATTATATTCACCGGTTTGGCTACATTCGTAAAGCCATCTCCTAATGATGATGCATACACTTTCTGGTAAATAAGACCGGCAATGCCTGCCAGTACACCCGATACTGCTCCCAGTATTAATAATTTCTTCAGCATGTTGCAGATTTAAGAATGATCATTTACTTGGTAACGGGAACCGCTACTGTTACTTTGATGTTATCTGAAACATCACCACCTGGTTTTCCGATATGGAAATCATTACGGTTTACGTTAAAGGTACCATTGAAAGTAGCTGCGTTGCCTTTACGCTGAAAGGTAAAAGGAATAGTAAATTCCTTTTTCACACCATGTATTTCGAGATCACCGGTAACCTGGTATGCGTTACCTGCTTTCACTATTTTCTTTGATACGTAATGTATAACAGGATATTTGGTAGCATCAAACCATTCATCGCTTTTAGCGTGTTTGTTCTGTAAACCATTACCTGTATTGATGGATGCAACGTCTATGGTTACATCAAAACCTGATGTAGCAGGATTTGCTTCATCGAAAGTGATACTGCCTTTGAATGTTTTGAAGATACCACCTACTTCATTACTGGCAAAGCTGATGTTATACTTATCAGTTATTTTCCAGGTAGGAGCTACTACTGTAAAGGCAAACACTGCTGCCATGAGCAGCAGTGTTACTGAAAATATTGCTAATTTCTTCATTGTTGTTAAACTTATTCTTTAACAAATTCGCCGTTTCCTTTGATAGAAACATCTTCGCCCAGCATTGCAGCAGGCATTCCAGCAGCAATACCAAATACGGAACGTTTGATAACACCGGTGAATTGGAAACCAACTTCGGTTTTCTTGCTCATCGGATTAACGGTAGTACCGCCTAAAACTGCATCCAGAACAACTGATTTAGTTACACCATGTAAAGTCAGGTCGCCAGTTACTTTGTAGTTTTTAGCGCCAACTTTCTTGAAAGAAGTGCTTTTGAAAGTCAGTGTTGGATATTTTTCAGCATCGAAGAAATCCGGACCCTGCAGGTGCTTATCACGCATTTCGTTGTCTGTGCTGATGCTTTTAACATCTACAGTAACTTCAATTACTGCGTCAGAGAAATCTTCTTTTGCAGAAGTGATTTTAGCTTCAAAAGCCTTAAAATTACCTTCGCTTTCAGCAATACCTAAGTGGGTAACACCATAAGACAGTCTGGAATGAGCTTTATCTACGCTCCAGGTCTGTGCGAAAGTAGTTGCGGACAGGGCTAAGAAAGACGCAATGATTGTTAATTTTTTCATGTTTACTCGTGTTTTTAAGATTGAATTTTAAGATTGAAAGTTATCCGTATTGTAAAATTATACTTTTTTTCTGATGATTGATGTTTCAACATATATTTCTTCTGAATATACTTCTCTTCACTGTACCTGCTAAAATCATTTAATCACTGGTTTAAATATTTGTTATAAATTTACATTCTTAAGAGCGTTACTCTCTTTTGGAGAGTCAAAGGTATATGGAGTGTAACTTCTAAACAAGAGGGCACCAATATGAGCCTTACTTACTTTTTAGTAACAATCGTGAAAATCAAATTGTTATGGCAGAAAAAAAAGCAGATCAATTTTCAGCAGCGGTAAACTGTCCTATCAGGCAGGTACTGGACCGCTTCGGTGATAAATGGTCTATACTGGTAGTGGAATTGCTTTCTCATAAGGGTAGATTAAGGTTTAGTGAGATTGGGCAGCATATAGGGGATATTTCTCAGAAAATGCTCACGGTAACACTGCGTTCACTGGAATCAGACGGGTTGATTCTGAGGGAGATCTTCCCGGAAATACCGCCCCGTGTGGAATATGAATTAACGCCCCTTGGTATGAGCCTTGTTCCCCAAATTGAAAGCTTAACTAACTGGGGGAAGGAACATCTTGAAACGATTTTGCATAACCGGAAAACATACGAATTAAGACAAAAGAAGAAAATAACCTACTAGGTGTTTATAGTTCGCTCTAGGCATAATTTCTACATAAATATCTGCAGGGAACTCTCCGGAAATAACATTTTTATCTGATTCTCAATGGCTCATCCCGGTGGGCAAAGAACTAATGTTCAAATAAAAAGCTCCCTTTTGGGAGCTTTTTATTTGAACATATTATTTTACTATCCCTGCAAAACGTTGATAAAACAGGGTAGGGCTATTTTCATTTTTAGGTTCGTATTTACCCGCAATAAGAGGAACATAAATAACCCTTCTGCGACTCGCTTCTCCAACAACTGAAGATTGCGCTACACGGTGCCAGAGCCTTCCATCATGTACGGTAAGATCACCTGCCTTAGGCATAATAGCAATCTCATTTTTATCAGGACGGTGGTCTATAAAGTACCTTTTCTTAAACAACATACTGAACAGGCCTTGCTTGTGTGTACCTGGTATGATCCTTAACCCGCCATTCTCAGGCTGCAGGGTACTCAGATGCAAACCCATATTCAACATCGGATTCAGACGGCCTCCCATAAAGATATCCCGCAGGCCATCTGTATGCCATCCCATTTTGGTGAACTTACTTTCAGGCCCGTTTACGTAATGATTAAATACCATTCCGTCTTTTTCGTTTTCCCCTATACGTGCGCCGGGGCCTATCAGTTCCAGTAATGACTGAATACGTGCATCTTTCAGCAGTTCAGACAATACAGTTGTGTGTTGGTTTATAAATGCAAAACGTTGTACAATTTTATTGCCATTCAGGTCTGTACCATATTTAATAGGTACTCCGTTTATTTTTTCTACATTTTCACTAATCCACTTTTCTTGTACCTTTTCTGATGCGTCTATGATGCTCTGTACAGTTGCTGCATCCAGTACGTTGGAAAAGTGAATGTATCCGTGCTTCTCGAAAAATGCTTTTTGTTCTTCTGTGAGTGTATCGCCCAGTGTGAACGTAGTATAAGCTGCTGTTGCCATGTTAAAGGAAATGTTTAAGTTGATGATGTTTCTTACTAGCCAGATAGTTCGCTATGAGGATGATAGAAGGAAAAATCAGCTCCAACAGTAAGGACATCTCTTACTGGTTGGTAAAGAAAACAGGCGAAGTAATCGTATTGTAGTCGATGGTGGTAGCATTTTATTAGTCTACTGAATTAATAGGATAAAGGTAAGGACTTTTTACAAGTTACAAAAATAAACTATAATTGACTTATTTTTTGTAAAAACTTGCAGCAATTTTTTCTACTAAGTTTTTAGGAAACAGTCGCGTAGAGAAGGCGCTAATAGCATTTATTGCCCCCGGAATGATCTCTGCCTTCTTCCGGAACATCCCCTTTAAGGCAATGCCGGCCACATGATCCGGATGCATGCCAAACTTCTCTGCGGTGGCCTTAATAGCCTGTAAACCAGCCCTGTCTATAAAATTAGTATTTACCGGACCAGGCGAAAGGCAGGTAACAGAAACCGTACTCCCTTTCAATTCCTGCCTTAACCCTCTGGTGAAACTCAACACAAAGGCTTTTGATGCCGCGTAAAGGCTAAACGTTGGTACGGCCTGATAAGCAGCTGTACTTGAAACATTAAGGATATACGATTGCGGTTGTGCTTTTAGCATAGGCAGCAAGTGAAAACACAATGCTACCGGGGTATGCATATTTACCTGCAGCATCTCCGCCTGTTTGTCCAGGTTTGATGTTTCAAACGGACCCCATACGCCGTAACCTGCATTATTAATAAGAATTGATACAGTATAGTGGTTGGTTGTACACCAGTTAAATACAGTTATCGCTGCGTTTGGAAGTGAAAGATCTAACGCCAGACAGTTTACCTGTACATTATAATTGGTTTTTAGTGTATCTGCCAAGGCCTCCAGTTCCTTGCCAGACCGCGCTATCAGTAAGAGGTCGTAATGTTTTTGTGCCAGGGCCGTAGCTATCGATTTCCCAATACCCTTACTGGCTCCTGTAATTAATGCGTATGCCATAAATTAGTGAATACCCTTAAAATTCGAGGCGGAAAGGTAGTGTTATTTTTAACAATATGAAAACGACCCCTATACGGTGGGGCTACTATAATGACTAAACTGTTATAAAAATGATGATAATTAGATCGTAAGTGTAGGAAAACAGGAAGGGCGGTAAGAATACCGCCCTTAATTTTTTAACCATATCCTATGAAAAACCTGAACCAAAGATATAAGTCCAGCTACTGCCCGTAAGTCAATTTTGGTAAAGGGTGTATTTTATCTGGTTAACGCTAGAAAAATCACTCCGTTAACTAAAAATTAACGAATACGTAATCGTTTAAGCTCTTAAATCACCTTATATACCCAGCCCTATAACCCTAATTAAACTCACCCCTTCTTCCTTACTGGCCCATAATTCACCTCCTTCCACATGCTAACTCATAACTCATTCTTAATCAATCCAGATTCAACCCTTCTACTTCTTCCTTCAACTCGTTTTTTCCATAATTCTTTCTTTCTCATCTCTTATTGGGTGCCTCTAAGTCTCACTTTTACCTGGTTTGTCCTTGATTCTTTTTTCCAATTGTAAAAGAAGAAAGGTATTTTGCCGGGCATTCAGCTGCATAGTACGCAACAGGGAAGACCAAATCCTGAAATGGAAACTGCCTGCGGAATTGGAAACCATTTTGAAGGGCCGGCCAGGACGCATTGAAACACATTAATAACCATATTGTTGGCGGTAGTAACATAAATTGAAGAAATAAATATCCACATTATGTTGAAAGAATGCATTAATTCAAATATGTTGCAACACGCATATTGTCTTATCTTTGAAGTATGAGAATAGAGCAAGCGATTAATCAACGGAAGTTCCGGGATGAACATCATAAGGTGGTTGTAAACCTGCTTTATACCGGTAATTGGTTAAGGGATGCATTGGGGACTAGCCTGAAAGAACATGGCCTTTTACCACAACATTATAATGCCTTACGTATTATCAGGGGCCGTCATCCAGAACCATTATCTGCAGGCAGCATAAAAGAAGTAATGCTGGACAAGGCGAGTGATGTTACCCGTTTGCTGGACAAACTGGAAAAACTCAGCTATATTCAGCGCAAACTTTGTCCGCACAACCGGCGCAAAATGGATATCAATATCACGCAAGAGGGATTACAGTTACTCGATGAACTGGATGTTCCTATGGACAGCTTTTATAATGACCTTACAGAAAGGCTTACAGAAGATGAGGCAAGGGAGCTAAGCGACCTGCTGGATAAAATGCGCGGATAACAATATCTTTATTCATATGCGGTGTGCTTTCCATGTAAATTTTTTTCTCCTGATATTTTGCTGCGGGCTTCATGCTAACGCAGAAAAAATCAGGTGCACACAACAGTTCAAACAATTTTCTGCTATTTCTCATGGCCATCACGATGCGCCGGCTATCACTATCGAAATTATCAATAACCAAACTGTAGTTCCTTCCCAAACGGATGCTCCTAATGGTAACTGTTATTTTAAAACATATTTTTTTACCCCGGTTGTTCCTGTTAGCAATAAGATCCTGATAAGACGCTTACTGCCCGATGTACACGCTATTGTAAAATTGCTCATTTTTCCCCAGCACATTTTTTGGTGAGTTTCTGTTTATCTTACTATCTATAAACCTGCCTGATGATTTGCTTTTTCATCAGACGGATTTTACGTTACGAACTAAATTTACCGGATGCTACATTTACCACCTTTAATTGCTGACCTGGCATTGATCTTAATTGCTGCTGCCATTACCACACTGATCTTCAAAAAACTGAAGCAGCCATTGGTACTGGGATACATTGTAGCGGGCCTGCTGGTGGGGTCACACGTTTCTCTATTACCTTCTGTGTCTGATGAGGCCAACATCAAAGTATGGTCCGAAATAGGTGTTATATTTCTTTTGTTTAGCCTGGGACTTGAATTCAGTTTTAAGAAACTGATAAAAGTAGGTGGTGCTTCTTCCATTACAGCTATGGTGGAAGTAATCTTTATGTTATTCCTGGGATATTGTGTTGGACTAATGATGGGATGGTCAAATATGGATAGCATCTTCCTTGGCGGTATCCTGTCTATTTCTTCCACTACCATCATATTCCGGGCTTTTGAGGAGATGGGAATCAAAGGACATAAATTTGCCGGATTGGTTATCGGAATCCTCGTGGTGGAAGACCTTGTGGCCATTGTTCTCCTGGTGTTATTATCTACACTGGCTGTGAGCAGGCAATTTGCCGGTACTGAAATGCTTGGCTCTGTATTGAAACTGGTATTCTTCCTGATAGCCTGGTTTGTTACAGGCATCTTTTTCCTGCCTACTCTGCTGCGTAAAACACGCAAGCTGATGAACGAAGAAACATTGCTGGTTACATCAGTAGGACTATGTCTCTTAATGGTGGTACTGGCCACTCAGGCTGGTTTTTCTCCTGCCCTGGGCGCCTTCATCATGGGATCTATTCTCGCAGAAACAACACAGGCCGAAAAGATAGAACATCTGGTAAAACCAGTGAAAGAATTGTTTGGTGCTGTATTCTTTATTTCAGTGGGAATGCTGATTGATCCGGCTATGCTTGTTAAATACGCTGGCCCGGTTTTGATCATAACGGTAGTCACAATCCTGGGGCAATCAATAAGCTCCTGCTTAGGGGCATTACTGTCAGGCCAGCCGTTAAAAACATCTGTACAGGCTGGGATGAGCCTGACGCAAATAGGGGAGTTCTCTTTTATTATCGCACAACTGGGATTGTCTCTAAAGGTGACCAGTGATTTTCTGTATCCCATAGCAGTGGCTGTGTCTGCAATCACAACTTTCACTACGCCTTATATGATCCGCCTGTCCGGACCAGCATATGAAAAGATTGCAGCTATGCTGCCACATCGCTGGAAAACATCACTGAACCGCTATAGTGCGGCGGCCCAAACCATCTCTGTGGTAAGCGACTGGAAGCAATTGCTCCGCTCTTACTTCATGAATATGGTGATCTATTTTGTGATCATGCTGGCCATTATTTTATTGTCGTATTACTACCTGCTGCCACTGATCAATATCCAGATTAACGGGTATAATTACGGACGCATAGTAAGTGCAGGTTTAACACTGGCATTACTGATGCCTTTCCTCTGGGCTCTGGCTTTCCGCAGAGTACGTACCCTGGCGTCATCTCATATATGGGAACAGAAAAAGTATCGCGGACCATTGCTATTACTGCGTTTGTCAAGGATAGTCCTGGCCGTTTTCCTTATAGGTTTTTTTATAGACAGGTTCTTCTCTTATTCTGTTGCTATCCTGGTTACTGCGGCTATCCTGATGTTCGTCTTTATGTTAAGGCGCCGCATACAGAAATTTTACAACACCATCGAAGAACGTTTCTTCTCCAACTTTAATGCTCGTGATGCAAGAGTGGGGCATATCAATAAATCTGTACTTGCTCCCTGGGATGCGCATCTGGCGGTAATAGAAATCCATGCGCACTCTCCTGCAACAGGCAAAACTTTGCAGGAACTTGCATTCAGAGAACGGTATGGTGTGAATGTGGCACTTATCAACAGAAGTGGTCAGAAATACTATGCACCGGAAAAGGATGCACGTTTATATCCGGGAGATGTAATCACCAGTATCGGCACGGATGAGCAGCTGGAAAAATTTAATAGTTTTCTGGAATCTACCCGTGAATCAGATGCTACACCTGAAGAAGCCGATCCTATTGCATTACGTCAGTTCCTGATAGGTAAACAATCCCGGCTTGCAGGTAAAAATATCCGTGAAGCAGGCATTCGTGAAAGAACCCGTGGAATTGTACTGGGTATTGAACGTCAGGGTCGCCGAATACTGAACCCGGAATCAACTACCATCCTGGAAGCGGGAGATATTGTGTGGACAGCGGGAAGTGGTAAAATGTTGAACACGTTTATTAAAGAACAACAACAATCATAGGGGTTGTATTCTACATCTCGATCAGGTACCAAAATAAAAAGAGGCTGCTCATTACGTTGAGACAGCCTCACTCTTTATTACGTTTTGAGTCATTGATTTAGTGTGGTATTGTGTCCTTTTTAGGCCAGCTGCTGTCTCCCTTGGTTTTGTGCTTCCATTTTTTATGCTTTGCCGTATCACTGCGGGGAACTGTATCCTGCCGGAAATTATCAGCATTACTGAATGTGGCGGTTTTTACGCTGTTAGCTGCATAGGATTGAATACTGCTAACTTGTGAGAAGAAAAGTCCACCAATGAAAGCTAACAGTCCCAATGTGGTTATATACCTTTTCATGGCTTCTGGTATTTAAGTGAAAAATGGATTTAACTCAATTTAATTCACTAAAACCTTGCTCTTTTTAGCTTATTTTGTAAGTAACTAAATAACAGTCGATTACAATCGTTTGTAAAATCACAAATTGAGAATTTATCATATGCTTCTGTGGAATTTAAAGGGCATTAAGTGGTGGTAAAAAGACAAATTGTAGTTCATCCCCGCTAAACAGGGCTATTTAAAAAATCCTTACAGGAATCACGGGAAACTTTACGAAATTACAACGCCCCTTAAACCAGGATCTGATAATTTGTATGGCTGCAGCATGCTGTTATGCACGAAACAAAATAATGGAAAGTGTACACCACATAAAGGATGACGAGATTGCAGTGCTCCTGAACGACCTGTTGGAACAGTATGGATATGATTTCACAGATTATTCCTTTGCTTCTGTGAAACGCCGCCTGCAAAGAGTATTCAGTACTGATCGTTTTCCCAGTTTTGCAGAATTCCGTTATAAGATAAAGTCAGATCCCGTATATCTCACTTACCTGATGGAACAGATCACCGTGAACGTTACAGAAATGTTTCGCGACCCTGCTTTTTTCCAGACCCTGCGAAAGAGTGTGTTACCTGTATTGGCTACTTATCCCTTTATCCGGATCTGGCATGCCGGTTGTTCAACAGGGGAGGAAGTATATTCTATGGCTATTTTACTAAAGGAAATGAACCTGCTTCATAAATCAGTGATTTATGCCACAGACATTAATGAAACAGTACTGGAAAAGGCGCGTAAAGGGATCTTCCCGCTTACCTATATGCAACAATACTCCCAGAATTACCAGCAGTCGGGCGGACAGCAGGAGTTCTCTCAATATTATGCGGCCAATTATGAATATGCCAAGTTCTCCGAATCGCTGAGTGAAAAGATCATCTTTGCTGCTCATAATCTGGTAACGGACCGCTCTTTTAATGAATTCCAACTGATCATCTGCCGGAATACTCTTATCTATTTTAATAAAGAGCTGCAAGATAAAGTACTACACCTGTTTAGCGATAGCCTGGAACAATTAGGTTTCCTGGGATTGGGTGCAAAGGAAACACTGCGTTTTACCACAGCAGCTTCATTATTTAAACCTGTAGCTCCAAAAGAAAAAATCTGGAGAAAAATAGCAACATGACATCACTCCTTAAACTCCTGGTAATCGGAGGTTCTGCCGGTAGCCTGGATGTACTGCTCAGATTATTACCTGCGCTGGATAACAGCTGGCCATTGGCCATGATCATCGTATTACACCGTAAGAATGATAACGATTTGCTGTTGACAGAGTTGTTGGCTGGTAAAACTATGTTATATGTGAAAGAAGCAGAAGAGAAGGATGAATTGTTGCCAGGTGTGATTTACATAGCGCCATCAGATTATCACCTCCTGATAGAGCCGGATGGCTCTCTTACACTGGACGATTCTGAAAAGGTAAATTATTGCCGCCCTAGTATTGATGTGACGTTTACATCTGCGGCAGAGGTTTTTGGTTCCCGTTTATATTGTTTGTTATTATCAGGGGCCAATATGGATGGTTCCGGCGGATTAATAGCTGCCCGTGAACTGGGAGCCTTTACGGCCGTACAGGATCCGGAAGAGGCAGAAGTTTCATTTATGCCCAGGCATGCATTAAATAGTACGGCTGTAGACAAGGTATTGACGATGACTGAAATGATCGGCTTCGTAAAATCCCTGCAATAAATTACTGAGGTTGCTCTATGGGCAGCACCAGTACAAAAGTAGCTCCTTCATTCTCTTTGCTATATGCACTGATAATTCCCTGGTGTTTTTCCACTACCTTTTTGGCAATGGCCAGGCCAATCCCCGTACCTTCGTATGTTTCATTGCCATGTAAGCGCTGAAACAACGTAAATATCTTGGGTAGATATTTCTCATTAAAGCCAATCCCGTTATCGCTGATAGTGATCCTGCAATAAAGACCATCTGCAGCTGTAAAACTATTAATCGCTTTCTGCGCAATCCTTTCTCCCTTCACATGGATAGTGGGTGTTACATCCGGACGTGTAAACTTCAGCGCATTACTGATGATATTCTGTAAGGCCTGCCTTAACTGACCGGGAATAGCCTCTAATACTGGTATTTCTTCCACTGTGATGACTGCCCCTGTATCCAGTATAGACAATTCAAGATCTGAGAGTATCTCACTGATAATTACATTTACATCTACCAGCTCAAAGGAATTGTCTGCAGAAAGATGGGAATATTTCAGCAGGTCATTGATCAGTCGTGTCATCCTTTCGGACGAGCTGATTAAGCGTTCCATATATTGCAGGGCCTCCGGATTGTTTCCCAGATGACGGTCGCGTAATATGGTGCCGAAAAGCTGAATTTTACGTAATGGTTCTTTCAGGTCATGTGAGGCTACAGAAGCAAACTGTTGCAGCTCATGATTACTGGATTCCAGTTCCTGGTTTATTTCCTGAAGTTCCTGTGTGCGCTCTTTTACGCGTTGTTCAAGAATTTCATTTGCCTGTTTCTGATGAGCAATATCTGTAAAGGTGCCTACCCATTTAATAATCTGGCCGTCTTCTTCCAGTGGGATCACCCGTAACAGATGACAGCGGAAATGACTATGAATTCTGTTATGGAGATATACTTCTTTTTCTACCGGTAAGCGGGATTTTATAGCATTTTCCCAAACAGGAATACTGTGCTGGTCCTGATCATATATTACAGGAAAGGTATCAAGGGATGTGGAATAATGGAACCAGAAACGGTTAGCATATTCCACAGCACCATCTGCCCGGGCTGTAAAGGCTACCTGTGGCAGGGATTCAAGAATGAAATGCTGTTCCTGTACCTTGGCATTTAATGCTGCCTGAGCCTGTTTACGCACCTCCATTTCCTGCTGAAGATTGGCGTGCACCACCTGCAACAGTCTGTTCTGTTCATATAATTTGATGAAGGTTTTTACTTTGAGTAATAAGATATCAGGATCTACAGGTTTGGTGATGTAGTCCAGTCCGCCGGAGGCATACCCTTTAGTAACAAATTTTTTGTCCTTGTTAGCAGCGGAGAGGAAAAGAATGGGTACATCCTTGGCTTTACTATAACCCGAAATAGCTTCAGCTACTTCAAAACCATCCATGCTGGGCATTTGTACGTCCAGGATGATCAGCGCATAGCTGTTTTTCAGGATCTTCTTTAATGCTAGTTCTCCTGAAAGGGCTGTATCTACTTCAAAATCGTGTAATTCCAGAGTTTTCCGTAAGGATAGGATATTCTCCTGCTTATCGTCGACAATTAATATCATTCCTTTAAAATATAATGGCCATTAAGTACCATCAAAAACCGCGCTATAAACTATGGGGATACAAATGCTACACCTTCCGGAGGGAAACAAACTACAAAATATACATTGGAAAAGTATGTATTAAAAGCGGTTCAATAAGAAGAGCCTGAGAGCTGCTTCATTTAAGCAATTCTCAGGCTCTCCTTCATTTATTTTTGAGTTAGAGGAAACCTAATTCCAACTTCGCTTCTTCACTCATCATATCCTTATTCCACGGTGGATCAAAAGTCAGTGTTACATCCACATCAGAAACCGTTTCTATTTCTCTTACTTTTTCTTCTACTTCACGAACAATATCGCCTGCTACCGGACATGCTGGTGCAGTCAATGTCATGGTAATACCAATACGGTTATTATCACCTATTCTGATCTCATATACTAACCCAAGTTCGTAAATGTTTACCGGAATTTCCGGGTCATGTACTGTTCTCAGTGCTGCTTCTATCTGATCGCGTAATTCGCTCATAATTCTTTGCCGTTTTGTTGTGATTGAGATTTAGCCTGGTATGCAAAGGCATACATTTTCATTTGCTTCACCATACTTAACAACCCGTTGGATCGGGTGGGAGACAGGTGACTGGTAAGCCCTATGGCTTCAATAAAATATAGATCCGCTTCATTAATTTCCCTTGGAGTGTGATTGGAGAGTACACTCACCATCAGGCTTATCAGCCCTTTGGTAATCACTGCATCACTGTCTGCCGTAAAAACCAGTTTACCATCCGTCAGCTCTGTATGCAGCCATACCTGCGACTGGCAACCTTTTATGATGTTATCCGGTGTTTTATATTTTTCATCTATCAACGGCAATTCTTTTCCCAGCTGAATAATGTATTCATATTTATCCATCCAGTTCTCCATCAGGGAAAAATCCGATATCAGTTCGTCCTGTGTTTCTTTGATAGTCATGTTCCTGTTTTATCTTAACATAGCAGTGGTATTTTAAAAACCCACAGCCAGTTTTTTAATAGCAGTGTTTAACTTAACATGGCAGCCGCTTTTTTAATCCCTGCTACCAGTTTATCAATATCTTCCATTGTAGTATACATTGCAAACGATGCACGTACAGTTCCGGGAATGCCGCAGAAGTCCATCACAGGCTCTGCGCAGTGATGCCCCGTACGGATGGCGATGCCCTGTTTATCCAGCAATTCTCCAAGATCATACGGATGAATATTTCCTACAAGAAAAGAGATTGCTCCAGACTTTTTCTTTGCCTGTCCTATAAAACGTAAGCCTTCTATTTCCTGTAATTTTTGTGTAGCATATTCCATCAATTGCTCTTCCCACTGCTGAATATTTTCGAGACCCACCTGTTGTATATATTCTATCGCCGTTCCAAGAGCAATCGCACCACTAATATCAGGTGTGCCTGCTTCAAACTTGTACGGCAGTACGTTGTAAGTTGTTTTAGCAAAAGTAACTGTCTTGATCATATCTCCACCGCCCTGGTAAGGAGGCAGTTTATCCAGCCATTCTTCTTTGCCGTATAGTACACCAATTCCTGTAGGTCCGTATATTTTATGCCCGGAAAATACCAGGAAATCAACATCCAGTTCCTGTACATCTACCGGCATATGCTGTACTGCCTGTGCAGCATCCAGCAATACAGGGATATTGCGGGCATGTGCCTGGGCAATGATCTCATGTACGGGATTAACAGTGCCTAATGAATTGGAAACATATGTTACCGCAATCATCTTTACCCGGTCATTGAGCAGGGCAGAGAATTCATCCATCAGTAATTCACCGCGTTCATTCATAGGAATCACCTGCAGTTCAGCACCTCTGTCTTCACACATGATCTGCCAGGGAACGATATTAGAATGGTGTTCCATCGCCGATACCAATACGATATCTCCTGGTTTGATAACACTTTTTCCGTAGGAATATGCAATCAGATTAATACCATCAGTCGTTCCTTTTGTAAAGATGATCTCTTCCGGTTTGCGGGCGTTGAGGTAAGAGGCTATTGTTTTACGTGAATTTTCGTAAGCATCCGTTGCCTTCTGGCTCAGATGATGTACGCCACGATGTACGTTACTGTTATATTGTGTATAGTATTGCTCCAACGCATCGAGCACTACCTGTGGTTTTTGTGTAGTAGCTGCATTGTCAAGATACACCAGCGGAGTGCCGTATATCTTTTCCCGTAACAGCGGAAAATCTCTTCTTATCTTTTCTACATCTAATGCCGGAACAGTTATGTCGGGTACGTGTTGCATGATTAATATATTATTTCTCCGATACATTTGAGGTCATCCTGGTAAGAACCGGGATGACCTCACACAAAGATCGTAATTTCTTACCTAATTAATTATTGATAGCGCCGGATACATACTTGCGGATCTTTTCTGACAGGAAGTCCTGCAGGGCCGGAATATGTACCTGGTCTGTAATATCAAATGCGAAAGCATTTACCAGCAGTGTTTTGGCAGCTTCTTCGCCAATACCGCGGGAGCGCAGGTAGAACAATGATTCTTCACTGAAACGACCTACTGTAAAACCATGACTGCATTTCACATCATCCGCATATATTTCTAATTGCGGCTGGGAGTTGATGCTTGCTTTTTCGCTCATCAGCAGATTATTATTCTGCTGGAAAGCGTTGGTTTTCTGAGCATCCTGGTGTACATGGATCTTGCCGGTGAAAACACCATTGGAATTATCCAGTAACACGCCTTTGTATAGTTCATTACTGTTACAGTTAGGCACCAGGTGATCCACAAATGTGTGGTTATCTACATGTTGCTGATCTGTAGCCAGGTAAAGGCCATGCAGGTTGGTCTCTGTATTGCTGCCTGTGAGTGCCACACTCAGGTTATTGCGTGTAAGCTCTGCAGAAGGCAGGGTAAAGTTAAAGTGATGGTAACGGCTGTCTGCCTTCTGTACTGTAGAAGTATGGTAAATATGACGGCTGTTCTTTTCACTGATCTGCAGGTTGTAATGCCACAGTTCTGCATTTTCTTCCAGCACTATTTCGGTAACGCTGTTTACAAAAGCGATAGCTGTTTCATTCAGTCCTACAGACGATTCTATGATTTCCAGGGTAGCGCTTTTATGCAGTACCATCAGGTGGCGGGGCTGTATAAATGCATTACCGGTGGTGGTATATATATGTATGATGTGCAGTGGTTTGTCAAGGCTCGCATTTACGCCGGCCTCAATGAACAAACCGTCTGCAAACAGGGCCGCATTCAGTGCAGCAAAAGGTTGCTGTTGAAGGTGCGGATGTTTATCGAACCATAACTGCAGTTGTGTATTATTAGCTGCATCGCTGAGTTTGGAGATGGTCACTTTCCCTTCTGCCGGCAGTTTTGATAATGCCGGTTGCAGGCGGCCATTAACGAGTACAGCTGTGTAGCTGTCCAGTTGAGGAATATCGGTCAGTTTCAGTTGTTCTGCGCTGATGGTCCCTTCTTCCTGTGCCAGTGAAAATGAATCTTTCAGAAAGCGTTGTATGTTGGTATAGCGCCATTCTTCTGTTTTCACAGAAGGCAGGCCCAATGCCCTGAACCGGCTGAAAGCCAGTTTGCGTGCAGGAAGGATCGCGTTATCCGCGTCTTTCCTCAGCTCTGGCCCAGGCAGCCCGTTTGATATAAAGTCGAAAAATGATTTATCGCTAGTCATGTTCTTGTTAAGGTTATACGGATTCTTTCTGGTGTACTTCTTCCTTCAGCCAGTCGTAGCCTTTTTCTTCCAGCTCCAGTGCCAGTTCTTTGCTACCTGTTTTTACAATACGGCCATCATACAGTACATGTACAAAATCAGGCACGATATACTCCAGCAGGCGCTGGTAGTGCGTAATCACCATGAAAGCCTTATCAGCACTGCGCAGTTTGTTCACACCGTTTGCAACAATACGGAGGGCATCAATATCAAGACCAGAATCAGTTTCATCCAGTATAGCCAGTTTAGGATCCAGCATAGCCAGTTGGAACACTTCATTACGTTTTTTCTCACCGCCGGAAAATCCTTCGTTCAGAGAACGGTTCATCAGATTGGCATTGAACTCTACCAGTTGCTGTTTTTCCTTTGTCAGCCTCAGAAATTCTTTGGCTTCGATGGAAGGCAGGTTATGATAAGCTCTTATTTCATTTAAAGCCGTTTTGAGGAAATTCAGGTTAGATACACCTGGTATTTCTACAGGGTATTGGAACGCGAGGAAAATACCTTCACGGGCACGATCTTCCGGAGAAAGATCCAGGAGATTTTTACCGTCGAAGATGACTTCACCTTCAGTTACCGTATAGTTTTCACGACCAGCCAGAACAGAAGACAGTGAGCTTTTGCCGGAACCGTTTGGTCCCATGATTGCATGCATCTCACCTCTTTTGATTTCCAGGTTAATGCCTTTCAATATTTGTTTACCGTCTACTTCTGCGTGCAGATTTTTAATCGTCAGCATGATATTTGTTTCTCTGTTGTTTTCTTTTTATAAATGTTGTTGATATTACCCTACACTTCCTTCCAATGTAATAGAAAGCAGTTTCTGTGCTTCTACCGCAAACTCCATAGGGAGCTGGTTCAGCACTTCCTTTGCATAGCCGTTAACAATGAGGGCTACCGCTTTCTCTGTTTCTATACCACGTTGATTCAGGTAAAATATCTGGTCTTCCCCGATCTTGGAGGTAGTTGCTTCGTGTTCAACGGTAGCAGTACTGTTCCTTGATTCAATATAAGGGAAGGTATGCGCACCACAGCGGTCACCTATCAGCAGGGAATCGCATTGGGTGTAATTACGTGCATTTGCAGCTCGAGGTCCTACTTGTACCAGGCCACGGTAAGTATTATCACTATGCCCTGCAGAGATACCTTTGGAAATGATACGGCTGCGGGTATTTTTGCCCAGGTGATATATTTTGGTACCGGTGTCTGCAATCTGTTTGTTACGGGTAACCGCTACTGAGTAAAACTCTCCTTCAGAGTTGTCGCCCTGCAGAATCACACTCGGATATTTCCAGGTGATGGCAGATCCTGTTTCTACCTGTGTCCAGGATATTTTACTGCTGTTACCTTTACAGATTCCGCGTTTGGTTACAAAGTTGAAAATCCCGCCATTACCATCTTTATCTCCGGGATACCAGTTCTGAACAGTAGAATATTTAATCTCTGCATGATCCAGTGCTACGAGTTCCACTACTGCAGCGTGCAGCTGGTTTTCATCGCGTTTTGGAGCAGTACAGCCTTCCAGGTAGCTTACATAAGCACTCTCATCGGCAATGATAAGGGTACGTTCAAACTGGCCGGTATTTTCTGCGTTGATACGGAAATAGGTGCTCAGTTCCATAGGACTGCGTACACCTTTGGGAATATACACGAAAGAGCCATCAGAGAACACAGCTGCATTCAGTGCGGCGAAGATATTATCAGAATGAGGTACCACGGTGCCCAGGTATTTCTTTACCAGTTCAGGGTGGTGTTTAACAGCTTCTCCGAAAGAACAGAAGATAATGCCCAGTTCTTCCAGTTTGGCGCGATAGGTAGTTGCAACGGAAACGCTGTCAAATACAACGTCTACGGCCACACCTGCCAGTACTTTCTGCTCTTTCAGCGAGATACCCAGTTTCTCGAAAGTAGCCAGCAACTCAGGATCTACTTCATCCAGGCTGTTCAGCTTTTTCTTTTCTTTGGGAGCTGCGTAGTAAGACAGTTTCTGTAAGTCCAGTTCCGGCATTTTGAAATGCTGCCATTCAGGAAACTTCATTTTTTTAAAAGCCTGGAAGCCTTTCAGTCGCCATTCAAGCAACCATTCAGGTTCCTGCTTTTTAGCAGAGATAAAGCGGATGGTGTCCTCATTGAGGCCAACAGGAGCTATATCCATCTCAATGTCGGTAGTAAAGCCAAACTCGTATTCCTTGTTGGCTATATCATCTATTATTTCGTTGCTATTTCTCATTTTCCGAATTAGTTAATTAAAGCAGTTCGCGGAATGACAGTGTTATACCGCAAAACTTTCTCCGCAGCTACAGGTACGGGTAGCATTGGGATTATTAAAGTAAAGGCCCTTCCCGTTCAGTCCATCGGAGTAATCAAGCTCTGTACCGTACAGGTATAACAGGCTTTTCATTTGTACCACAACTTTCACACCCTTATCCTCAAATGTCTGATCTCCATCCTGATGATCACTACTTTCAAATTTCATCACATATTCCAGTCCGGAGCAACCACCGCCTTTAACGCCTACGCGTACAAAGGTATCTGCTGCGTGGTTTTCTTTCGCCATCAGCGCCTTGATATATTCGCTTGCTTTTTCTGATACTGTTATCATAATTGCTTCCTTTTATATTCAGATTTCACCTTTATTATTTAATGTTGAGCGCTTCTTACCATTCTCGCATCTCCCAGCAGGGAAATAACCATATCAAACTTATGCCTGTAGGATACTGCAAAGTCTTTGGTTACACTATCATAAAGGTGTTCCTTCATGATAGGTACAGAAAAAGGTAGTACCCATGCTCTTAGCGCTTTGGCCACAGAATCCATGGCATTTATACCCTGCATGGCCTGTGAACCGTCTCCCCAACACACCAAAGCTACAACCTTTCCCGTTAAATAAGGATGACTGAGCTTGCTGGTCATTTCCAGCCAATCCAGGGTGTTCTTCATTACCCCCGTCATACTACCGTGGTAGAGTGGGGTAAGCCAAACATGTACATCGGCTTTTAAAAATGCGTCGCACATTTCCTGTACAGCTTTGGGAATTTCTCCCTGAGGATATTCAAAGAACGGGATGTGGCCGCCTGCGGGACTAAACACTTCCGTATTAAAACCTTTATGCCGGAATTGTTCTTCAAAATAACCAGTCAGTTTGTTAGCAGTGGTATAGGGACTGCTGTCCATTGTACCGTTGAAGATCAAGACATTCATTCGTCCGTTGTATTTTATATTAATTCCTTGAGTCACTGCGGCCCGATCCAAGTCGCAACAAATTTTTTTTACTTGTACAAAATTACGACATTTGATAATAAAACAAGTAATAACTTGGAAAATTATAGACCCATCACGAAAGCAACAGCAGACAGGTTCCTGCAGTTACTCAAGACGAAGGGGCCTCAATCGGCAGCCATGCTGGCAGCCGCATTGCAAATAACAGGAGAAGGCGCCCGTCTGCAGCTGCTGAAGCTGGCTGAAGAAGGGCTTGTAATGTCTGCTACCACTACAAAAGGAGTTGGCAGGCCCGTACAAATCTGGAATCTGACAGCAAAGGGCCATGCCCATTTCCCTGATACACATGCAGAATTCTCTCTGCAACTCATAGAAACTATCCGTCAGGAATTAGGCGAAGCTGCTCTTGAAAAAGTAGTAGCTGCCCGTGAACGCCTGCAGCAGGAAAAATATACCCTTGCCCTGCAAGGGATTACTGACCTTTCCGAGAAACTTGAACAGTTCGCTGCTATGCGCTCTTCCGAAGGTTATCTGGCCGAATGGCGGGCTGAGGAAGACAGTTTTATCTTCGTAGAAAACCACTGTCCCATCTGTAATGCCGCTACCCAATGCGCAAATATCTGTAAATCAGAGCTTAATACTTTTTCACACATCCTCGGAGAAGGAGTGGAAGTAACCCGTACCAGCCATATTATTGATGGCGACCGCCGGTGCGTGTATAAAATTTCCGTTACAAAGGAAATTGTTCAACTATAACTCATATTCAATTAATATCCAATACAAAGAGGATAGAGAGCCGTTAGAGATTCGTTCATCCTTCGTTCATCCTACGTTAAAAGACGTAGGATGAACGAAGGATGAACGAATCTCTAACCTGTATGAATAGATTCTTTTTCCTCTTTTCTCTGAATCTTCAGACTTACTCAATTAATAAATCCTCTTCCCCAAAATACTCAAACTCCTTTCAACTCCATCCAACACGGCAATATCTGGCAAATGTGCCCATTCTTTAAACCCCAGCTTCTCAAATAGCTTTATACTTGGTATATTATGGGAGAAAATGAACCCCAGCAGGGTATGCACTTCAAGACTCTCACATTGGGTCATAGCATATTCAAGAATAGCTTTTCCTTGCCCTTTACCCCGTTGATTTTCATGTAGATAGATGCTTATTTCTGCAGTTCCATTGTAAGCCGGCCGGCCGTAAAAAGACTGGAAACTTACCCAGCCCACACATATTCCATTTTCTTCTACCATCCAAAGCGGCCTTTTTTCAGGAGAATGTTCATTAAACCATTTTATCCGGCTATCTACTGTAACCGGTTCAGTATCAGCAGTTACCATTCTTCCTGCAATAGTGGTATTATAGATGTCTACTATTTCCTTTAGATCTTCTTTTGTTGCGTTTCTGAAAAGCATGAGTTAATAATAAAATGTCTAAAAATGTATTTCGTTTTTATAATCTCCCTGTAGCATACTATAAATGTAAACATCTATAAATCTTCCCTTCTCGAAGAATGATTGTCGATGTAGCCCTTCACGTTGAAAACCAAGCCTGTCGAGTAATTTATAAGAGAGGGTATTCACCGGGTCCACAATAGCCTCTATCCGGTTCAGCTGCATTTGTTCAAATCCATATTTCAGCAGGCGATGTATGGAATGGGTCATGATCCCTTTTCCCCACCAGTCTGGAAGCAGATCATAACCAATCTCCGCTTTGTAATTTGTTTTACTGATATGATGATACCCGCAGGTGCCTATCAGTTCATCACTTGCTTTAAGGCAGATTGCCCAGCGTATACCTTCTCCGCTCTCCAGCTTATCCCTGAAAAAGGTAACCATCTGAGCGGCCTCTGAAACGTTCGTAAACCTTTCTACGTCCATAAATTTCATTACAGGCTCGCAGGAAAAGAGAGCAAACAGGGCGGCTATATCCTTTTCGATAATAGGCCGCAGAACCAGATTCTGAGTTGTAAGTGTGGGCACTTCCATAATTGATTATTGGCTGACGACATCCGGGTCTTTTTTAGTTTCCAGCTTTTTCTTTTTAAAGGTAACATCTCCAAGCAAGAGCGCCCAGGGTTGCATATATTCAATGTGTTCAAAAACAATTTTCAGGATGGCTATGATAGGGATAGCCAGGAACATGCCCGGTACTCCCCATATCAGGTTACCGGCTACCACTCCAAGAATGGTTACCAGTGCATTGATCTTCACTTTAGAACCCACAATCCGCGGCAGCAGAATATTACTGTCAAGGAAATGGACTACCAGTAACCCGATTCCTACCTGGAAGGTTGTACCTACAGAGCTGTTGGTGAGGGTGAGAATCATACATAAGATGGTGGCAATATAGATACCCAGGTAGGGGATGATGTTAAAAATGGCCGCCACAATACCAAGCAAGGTAGCATATTTGATGCCCAGGATCCAGAAAATGGTGCAGTTCACAATGGCTACCACGATCATTTCTATCATTAATCCGGTTACATAACCTTTAATAATATAGCGTGTCTGAATAATCACATCCTGAACTTTTTCCCGGTGTTTATCCAGGAATACACGAATCAGGAAGGTTACCAGCAGCCGCCGGTACAGCAGCAAAAAGAAACTGTATAGCAATACAAAAACGACGAAGATGAGTAGGGAGGAAACGGAGAACAGGGTAGTGCTCAGAAAGGTAGTTGCAGAACCCAGCGTTCCCATAGCCAGCTGTTCCAGGTAGTCCATCTGTTTTGTGGAATTGATATGGAAATGTGCATTGATCCATACCTGTAGGGAGTTCAATGATTTCAGGAGTTGTTCCTGAAGTTGCGGAAAGTCGGCCACAAAAGAGCCCATTTGTGAAATCAGCAGCATTAATACGCCGGACAGAACTATCACAAAAAGGAGAATTACTGTTAGTGCCGCTGCTCCCCGTGAAAACCGCCACTTTTCAAGCTGGTTAGCAATGGGGAGCAGCATAATAGACACCAGAAGGGCAAAGATGAGAGGTACGATCAGTTCGTGCCCCAGTCTTGCGATGTATATAATAAGTAAGATGGATAAAAGGGTAAATGTTAACCGTGCGTTAAAGGGTAACTTTACTTCATTCATGGACAGTATATTTTACCCAAATATAAGCCAGGATTTATATCAGTTGCTTCAAATATGGAATATAGATGGCGCAGGCATTGGGTGCCAGCAGTGAAATGAAGAAATGGTTACCGCTCATTTTGAACACACCTTCCCTCACATAACGGTTAATGAACTCATACATGGGAATACCTGCTGTGGCAAAGTCCATAGGTAATGGCAGGCGTAAATAGTGGCCGCCGGGCATCCGTTTGGCCATCAGTCCTTCAGCTCCTACAGTATGCAGCAGCTGGGCAGTAACATCTTTACTGGGTACCAGTATACCGGCATACATACTCATTTTCTCATATTCTGTAACGGGAACTGCATCCAGTGTACTGGTGATCACTTTTGCCTGTGGAAGTTCGAGCCCGGATAATATTTTCCGCATGCGTTGTTCCTCCTTGTTCATTTTAATGATCATTTGAACTACGGGGTCCTGTTTGTGTGAAAGCAGGGTGTAGAACAACATACATTCAGGCAGTACCTCCGGTTCCGTCCGTTCAAAGCTGAAATAGGGGGTAATGAGATTACCTTTTTTGTCGAACGACCGTATAATTGCATCTACCAGTTCCAGCGTTCTTTTCTCTTTGGGGAGTTCGTCTATTTTACGAAAGCTGCGGGGACTTTTGTCGAAGTACTGGGTAAATGCTTTGGTAAAAGCAGCTACAGTTGCATAGCCGGATCGCTCTCCGATTTCACTGATGTTGTAACCGCTATGCCTGAGCATTCCTGCAGCCAGTTCCAGCCTATGACGTTTTACGTACTGCCAGTAGGGTTCGTCCATTACTGCGGTAAAACTGTGGTAGAAATAAGAATAGGAAATGCCAAGCCATTCAGATACGTCTTTCATTTCAAAGGACTCAGATACATGATCATCTGCATAACATAGTGCTTTCGCGGCAAGGTGTTCAATAGACTCTTGGGTTGGAGGTCTGTTTTTCATTCGCAGGTTATTTTTAAGAGGATAGAATCAGTAGGGTACTTCTTTTGTTCAATTATAAATTGGATAAGAAGTAACTAAAAATAAGGCTTTATAGGGAGATAATAAAAAAAAACGTTCCAACAATTGATGTGAAACGCAGTTTGATTATTTCTTTAATATGATGGAATCTTTATTATTGAACAGTCTTCAGATTATGGCTGCATTAATATAGCGTGATTCTTTGTAAAGAGAAAGGAAAAGTATTATTTTGTGCGCGCTCTAAAACGTATCTGATCTTATGGTGCAATTTTTGTCAGTTTTAGACGTTATAATTCAATCGTTCTAATATCCCCTTTTACCTTCCTGAAAGTATGTACATCAATCATGTACAGATTCACTATTATTTAATCTAGCCCTTATGTTGGTGCCAAATCTATGTGCATTGAGGAACCGTTTAACTTTAAGCGTATTTAAGAAAATAGTAATCCTGTTATTGATCTGTGCTCCGTTAGCAGGCTACAGTCAGCAGTATTGGCAGTTAGGTGGATTTTTGGGGATAAGTAATTATAGTGGAGACCTTGCTGAAAAACGTGTAGACTTCGGGTATACCCGGTATGCACTGGGTATTTTTGCCAAACGTGATTTTAACCGTTATTTCAGTCTGCGTGCAGGACTTAACTATGGACGGATTGCCGGTGCTGATAGTACCAACAAGGACCCCTCATTGGTAGACCGTAACCTGAGCTTCCGTTCTCCTATTTTTGAATTAAACCTGATAGGGGAATTTAATTTCCTGGATATTGATGAGAGAGGATTCACTCCTTATGTTTTTGGTGGAGCAGCAGTTTTCAGTTTTTACCCTACTACCAGGGATGCTAACGGGAATGTGGTTAAACTACGTGCTCTTACAACAGAAGGGCAGGGACTGGCACAGTATCCCACCAGGCAGAAGTACAATCTTCGTTCATTGTCTATTCCATTCGGTGCAGGTGTGAAAGTATTAATAAAAGAAAACTGGATACTTGGTTTTGAAGTAGGACTCCGGAGAACATTTTCAGACTACCTGGATGACGTGAGTCTTGGTTATGCCGATAGAAACACATTATTGCTGGGCAGGGGACAGAGAGCAGTAGATTTTGCTTATCGTGGTCCGGGAACTTACCCGCCTGAAGGTTTTGCAAGAGGATCTGATAAGTATGATGACTGGTATATTTTTTCCGGATTAACACTTAGTTATCGTTTTGGAGGGGGAGGAAAAGGCCCCTGGGGACACTGGAAAAAACAGAAATTCTCCGATTGTCCACGTATGTAATACTATAATATTCACTATTCTATATGATCCTGATCTCCCGGTACATACCGGGAGATTTTTTTTGGCATACTTCTTGGCTTTTACTATACAACAGCATAAAACAAGGATAGCCTTTAGCAGCCTGGTTTTAACTGTTGCAAACAGATCCGGATTACGCCAACGTATTATTTAAATTATTTGGATCATGAAAAAGATAATATTTCTCAGTATACTTTTCTTAAGTGTCATAATGCAATCAAATGCACAGTTGCCACTTCCTCCTCATCCACCGTTACCTCCTCATCCTCCGGTTGCGCCTCCGCATCCGCCATTACCACCGGTGCCTCCCGGACTTCCGAGACCACCGTTGCCACCAGTACCGCCTCATCCGGAAGTGAGAAGGCCCGTACCGCATCATTACAAACATCACAGGCCGAAACGCCATCATCATTATAAAAAGAGGTATAGCTTAATGCAGGTAAATACAGTGAATTATCCCGGCACAATAGCTTACCACATTTAATAATCTAATTCTTCAAAATTTTAATAACAACATTTCTCTTAACAACTAAAACATACAGTTATGAAACGGCTAGTATTAATTATGATGCTGATTGGCGGAGCTATACTCAGTACCCAGGCACAGGGAAGAAGAGATTACGACGGATATGGGAGAGGAAGGGGACATGGCTACGGCCACGGTGGACCCCGTTACGAAAGGGAATATCGCGGGGACGATTGCAGACGTGGTCCTAGAGGTGGATATTATTATGAAGGTCCGAGATATGGATACTACAGAGAATGCGCTCCGGTTCCGGTTGTATACGCAGCTCCCTGTCCGCCACCTCCACCAGTTAGGGTAGTTTACCCACGTGGCCCCAGAGTGGTAATTGCTACAGGCCCTATAGTAGTAGGCTTCTAATTAATTGTTTTTTTCGGTTACAAATTACGAATGACGAATTACGATTGTGTGTATCTTCGCACCTGATTGTAATTCGTCATTCGTTTTTTAGTAACCGGGCTATGGCATATAAACATCTGAAACACTTTATAGACACACTCGAAAAGGCAGGAGAACTGGTAAGGATCAAAACCTATGTAGATCCAAAACTGGAAATAGCTGAAATTACTGACCGTGTGAGCAAGTCGCCCAATGGTGGCAAAGCATTACTCTTTGAAAATACCGGCTACGATTTCCCGGTACTCATTAACTCTATGGGCAGCTACAAAAGGATGTGTCTTGCCCTGGGCGTGCAGGAACTGGACGATGTGGCCCGTGAAATTGAGAACCTCTTTAAACTGCTGTCGAAACCTAAAGAAGGAATCCTCGACAAACTTTCTATGCTACCCAAGCTGGGACAATTTGCTTCCTGGATGCCAAAGGTTGTAAGCGGAAAAGGCAGCTGTCAGGAAGTAATCATGACAGATCCTGATCTTTCAAAACTCCCCGTATTAACATGCTGGCCTAAAGACGGTGGCCCTTTTATTACCTTACCCGTTATCCATACAAAAGATCCGCATACAGGTACCCGCAATGTGGGTATGTATCGTATGCAGGTGTTTGGCAAAGAACTTACCGGTATGCACTGGCATAAGCACAAGGTATCTGCCAAACACTTCATGGAATATAAAAAGCTAAATAAACGTATGCCTGTGGCGGTTATACTGGGAGGCGATCCTGTATACACCTATTCAGCTACCGCTCCCTTACCGGAGAATGTGGATGAATATATGCTGGCTGGCTTTTTACGTAAGCAGAAAGTAGAACTGGTAAAATGTATTTCCCAGCCGGAACTGGAAGTTCCGGCAGATGCCGATTTCGTTATAGAAGGTTATGTGGAACCCGGCGAAGAACTGATATGGGAAGGTCCATTTGGTGATCATACCGGTTATTATTCCCTGGCAGACTGGTACCCTCGATTCCATGTCACAGCTATCACTCACCGTAAAGATGCCGTTTATCCGTCTACTATAGTTGGTATTCCTCCTCAGGAAGATGCATGGATTGGGAAGGCTACGGAAAGGATTTTCCTGGCACCCATTAAAATGACATTAGTCCCCGAGATCATGGATATGGAAATGCCGGTAGAAGGGGTATTCCATAACCTGGTGATTGCCCAGATAAAAAAAGACTATGCCGGCCAGGCACAGAAAGTGATGAATGCCATGTGGGGCGCCGGACAAATGATGTTCAACAAGATTCTGGCAGTAGCAGATGAAGGAACCAATATTCATGATTATAAGCAGCTGGCGCAATATATGTTCCGTAATCTGAACCCGGCTACGGATATCTATTTCAGCCAGGGACCAATGGACGTGCTGGATCATTCCTGCTCAAAAATGGGCTTTGGTGGTAAGATGTGTATTGATGGTACCCGCAAATATGAAGAGGAAATAGATGGAGAGTTGCTGGTAGCAGAAACGAATATCAATACTACAGCCATTATGCAGCGCTTCGGTGAGATAAAAGGAATTAATGATACCTTATTGAAAGATAGTATTCCCTGTATCCTGATAGCGGTAGAAAAAACACGCCCTTTCCATATTAAAGAACTGAACGAGCAGTTGTATAGCCTACCGGAAATGGCTGGTATCAAAATGGTACTATATGTAGAACATACAGTAGATGTAAGCGATCTGGCTTCAGCATTATGGCGCTTCTGTAATAATCTTGATCCCCGCCGCGATAACTTCGTAGTACGGCCTCCGTTACCTGGTAATCCGGGTAAAAAGACTGCCGGCATTGGGCTCGACGGTACACAGAAAACCCGTTTATTGGATAACTTTGAGCGCGACTGGCCAAATATCATTGTTGCAGATGATGAAACCATCCGTAAAGTGGATGAAAAATGGCAGGAGCTCCACATCGGACCTTTTATCGCTTCTCCTTCTCATAAATATAAACATCAAATGTATGGTGAGGAAGCTATTGTACAGCAGTAGCCTGCTGATTATATTCTGTCTGAACGCTGCAACCGCACAGGTAACCAATGCCGATTTCCATTATCTGGACCGTATGGAAGGAAACTGGGCCATGCATACAAAACGCAGTACTTTCAGAGAAATCTGGACACGGATCAATGCCGATAGCTGGCAGGGTATCAGCTGGCGTATTGTAGGAAATGATAGCGTTAAACAGGATGAAATGAAAGTGTTACGCACATCCGAAGGCATCTTTTATACAATAGCAGCTGTTACGGACCCGCAGAACGGGCAGCCTATCCGGTTCAAACTACGTGTATTGAAAACTATTGGATTTGTTGCTGAGAATACGGGAAGTAATTATCCGCAAAAGATTACCTATAGATGGAAAGATGATAAACATATGGATGCTCACTTTGAAGGGAAACAGGAGAAAACATTCAGTGAAATTATCTTACAGTATGTAAAAGAGTAGATTTTTATTTGATATTTTTATAGCGAAAGGCTCCTGATGGAGCCTTTTGTCGTTATAATCAACTATCCTTTCCGGTTGATAATAAATTTCTCTTTGCGTAAATCAAGTTCCCGAATCCATAAATAAGTATCGCAAAGCGATACTAGCTTTGCGATACATTTTGCATTTAAGAAAATAGTCTGCAATTGTACTTCAATTTGAGTTGGTCGTACAATTCACGATAACGCCGCTCCTGATCCCAGGAAGCGGCCTTTTTATTATTTATGTATTTCAGAAGTGAAATGGAATTCTATTTCCGGATTGTTGGTACGTTCTGTATTCAGGTACCATTCGGACTGTGCCAGGTAAACCAGGTGTCCATCCTTATCATAAACTATATTCGCCTGTTTAAAGCGGATAAAGTCTTCAATCTTCTGTTTGTTACCCGTTATCCAGCAGGCCTTATAAAAAGGAAGGGTATTGAACTGACAGGAAGCGCCGTACTCCTGTAACAGGCGGTACTGAATTACTTCAAACTGCAAATCTCCCACACAACCAATAATCTTACGGTTACCACCATGCTGGGTAAACAACTGGGCAACTCCTTCATCTGTTAATTGTAAAAGACCTTTCTCCAACTGCTTGGTTTTCATAGGGTCTTTGTTGATTACCTCTTTAAACAGTTCAGGAGAGAAGCTTGGTACACCGGTGAAGTAAAAGTCTTCTCCTTCGGTAAGTGTATCGCCTATTTTAAAGTTACCCGTATCGAACAAACCTACCACATCTCCGGGATAAGCATCATCCACTATATTCTTTTCACGGGCCAGGAAGCTATAAGGATTGCTGAAGCGAACCTCTTTATCAAGACGAACATGATGGAAGAACTTATTCCTTTCAAAACGGCCGGAGCATACACGAAGGAAAGCAATACGGTCACGGTGACGGGGATCCAGGTTCGCATGGATCTTAAAAATAAATCCGCTGAACTTTTCTTCCTGCACATCTACCGGACGGGTGCTGGCCTCACGACTGCGGGGAATAGGGGCAATTTCCACGAAGGTATCCAGGAGATCCTTAACCCCGAAGTTATTTACCGCACTACCGAAAAATACGGGAGCCATTTTACCGTGCAGGTAATCTGTATTATCAAAGGTATCGTATACGCCTTCAATCAGTTCCACATCGCTGCGCAGCTGGGCAGCATCCTGAGGATTGAAATGTTCATCTATATAAGAGCTGCTCAGATCTGTGAGCGGCACTATATCATCATCTGTAGCCTTTTTATTAGGGGCAAAGGATACAAAGCTTTTATTATAAAGGTTGTAAACGCCTTTAAAGTCTTTCCCCATGTTAATGGGCCAGCTAAGCGGGCGAACCTTGATATTCAGTTTTTCTTCCAGCTCGTCCAGGAGGTCGAAGGGATTTTTACCATCCCGGTCCAGCTTATTTACAAATATAATTACCGGAGTATCGCGCATACGGCATACATCCATCAGTTTACCGGTTTGTTCTTCCACCCCTTTCACACAGTCTATTACCAGTACCACACTGTCTACCGCAGTGAGGGTACGGTAGGTATCTTCCGCAAAGTCCTTGTGACCAGGGGTATCCAGCAGGTTTACCAGCATATCCCTGTATTCGAAGGTCATTACGGAAGTAGCCACGGATATACCACGCTGCCGCTCTATTTCCATAAAGTCGGAGGTAGTATGTTTCTTGATCTTATTGGATTTTACCGCACCGGCTGTCTGGATAGCACCGCCAAACAGGAGGAATTTCTCTGTTAGGGTGGTTTTACCGGCATCCGGGTGGGCTATAATAGCAAATGTCTTCCGTTTGTTGATTTCGCTTGCGTACTTCATATGAGTTTGTACCAAAAATGTTTGCAAAGGTACTTAGAAAGAATGAATAAGGATAGGTGAATGAGAAGAATGATGAATTTCCCAATTAATTATTAAATTACATGTATCTATGATAGCTACTATTAAAATATTATGGAGCAGCCTCAAAATGGCCTTGCAGGAGTTGCGGGTGAACAAACTTCGCACTTTCTTATCCCTCCTCGGTATTACCATCGGTATTTTCTGCATTATTATTGTGCTGACAGTTACGAACAGCCTGGAAAGCAATGTCCGTAACGATCTTGCAGCCCTGGGAGATGACGTGATCTTTATCCAGAAATGGCCCTGGGAAGGTGGCCCGGATGCCCCGTGGTGGAAATATATGAACAGGCCATTGCCTGAATTCAGGGAATTGAAATACATACAGGAGAAGGTACATACTTCCAGTGCGGCTGCATTTGCATTCTCTGCCAATGATAAGCGGGTGGAATACAAGAGCGATTATTTGGATGGGGTTGATTTTATGGCAGTTTCACAGGATTACGATAAGGTACAGCAGGTTTCTATAATCGGCGGTCACTTTTTTGTAGGAAAGGAAAACGATGGTTCTTCGAATGTTGCCATTCTTGGAGCTAACCTGTGGGAGGGACTATTTGGTTCCGCAGAAGCTGCATTGGGAAAAACGATCCGCATTTCCGGACGGCCAACCAAAGTAGTAGGTGTGCTAAAAAAGAAGGGTTCCAGTATGCTTGACATTGTCAACTACGATAATGTAATTATAGTACCATATAAATATGGACGGACCATTGTGGATGAGCGCCGGTTTGCAGATCCATTTCTCCTGGTGAAGGCCGCCCCCACAGTGCCGGTGGAAGAAATGAAAGATGAACTGAGGGGTACAATGCGGGCTATACGCCGGCTGAGACCTACAGTGCAGGACGATTTTTCGCTTAATGAGATCACAAGCGCCAGTGGTAATCTCAATACCATCTTTGGTAATATTAACATTGGAGGCTTCTTCATTGCTATTTTCGCACTCATAGTAGGAGGTTTTGGGATCGCCAATATTATGTTTGTAACCGTAAAAGAGCGGACTAATATCATCGGCCTTAAAAAAGCTATTGGCGCCAGGCGCAATGTTATTCTGCTGGAATTCCTGCTGGAATCGGTATTACTCTGTGTAATAGGAGGAGGCATTGGAATTTTCACGGTATACCTGATCACGCTGGCAGTGAATAGTGTATCCACCTTTACATTAACTCTTACACTTGCTAATATTATCCTTGGGATGTCGATTTCTGCTATTGTAGGAATACTTGCAGGTTTCATCCCGGCATTTTCGGCTTCCAAATTAGACCCGGTGGTAGCTATCAGGAGTAACTAATTTCCTACCTTTGCGGTCATGTCTGTAAAAATACTGGCCATAGAGTCTTCTTGTGATGATACTGGTGCATCTGTACTGGTAGATGGGAAAATATTATCCAATTGTATTGCCAATCAAACTGTACATGAGCAGTATGGAGGGGTAGTACCGGAGCTGGCATCGCGTGCGCACCAGGAAAATATAGTACCGGTGGTAGATCAGGCCCTGAAAATAGCCGGAGTCAGTAAGGACGAACTGAGTGCAATTGCATTCACCCAGGCGCCCGGGTTAATGGGTTCTTTGCTGGTAGGCAGTTCTTTTGCCAAATCGCTGGCAATGGCATTGAATATTCCGCTGATAGCCGTGCATCATATGCAGGCACATGTATTGGCCAACTTCATAGCCGAATCTCATCCTTCATTTCCTTTTCTTTGTCTCACCGTATCCGGCGGGCACACCCAGATTGTGCGTTGTGATAGTCCCCTACAAATGAAAGTGATCGGTGAAACGCTGGACGACGCAGCAGGTGAGGCTTTTGATAAAAGTGCCAAATTACTCGGCCTCCCTTATCCCGGCGGACCGCTCATCGATAAATACGCCGCACAGGGAGATCCCAAAAGATTCAAATTCCCTGAGCCTCAGATCCAGGGATTGAACTTCAGTTTTAGCGGACTTAAAACATCTATCCTTTATTTTATCCAGGAGCATCAGCAGAAAGATCCTCAGTTTATACAGGATAATCTGGCAGATATCTGCGCCTCTATCCAGCAACGGATCATCAGTATTCTGATGAACAAACTGGTAAAAGCATCGCAGGAAACCGGTATAAAGGAAATTGGAATTGCAGGAGGAGTGAGTGCAAATTCCGGTTTGCGTAAAGCACTGGAGCAGCAGGGAGCGAAATACGGATGGCATACTTATATTCCCCGCTTTGAATATTGTACTGATAATGCAGCCATGATTGCCATTACTGCCTGGTATAAATATCAGGCAGGAGATTTTGTAGGGCTGGATGTTATTCCCGGAGCAAGAGCCGCATTCTGATTTTATGGCAAATCATTACTTCCGTTTCAAACAATTTACCGTTTACCAGGATGCCTGTGCCATGAAAGTGTGTACAGATGCCTGCATACAAGGAGCGTACACTGCCCGTTACCTGCTGGAAAATACATTACCTTCTGAAAAGATTATGGACATAGGTGCCGGTACCGGATTACTGGGACTGATGCTGGCGCAGCAGCTAACTTCTTCAAATTTTACCGCTGTGGAGTTAGACAGTGCAGCCGCCATACAAGCGTCCGGCAATATCGCCGCTGCTCCCTGGGCAAACCGGATGCAGTTGGTAGCAACGGATGTCCGGGAATTACCGGCAACAGCATTGTATGATTTCATTATTACGAATCCTCCATTTTATGAAGCAGATCTGAAAAGCAATGATCATTTACGTAACCAGGCAATGCATGCCACTACATTAAATTATGCAGCCCTGTTAAAAGTAATAGCTGATCATCTTCAACCTGAAGGTGCTTTTTCCATTCTGCTACCCTGGCGTCCTTTTGCAGATTTTACCGCTTTAGCTGCTGATTCCGGCTTTTATGCCCGGCAGGTATTGCAGGTACGGCAAAGTGTGCAGCACGAATATTTCCGTTCTGTAGGCATTTTTAGCAGGAGAGAGGGCGTAACGGATATGCAGGAAATGGCAATCCGTGAAGCAGGGAACGTTTATTCGTCTGCGTTTACTGACTTATTGAAACCTTATTACCTGTATTTATAGATTATCTAATCAACATAATCCTGCAGATAAGAGAACCGTTCTGTTAATTGCCCCTGTTGCGCGATAGTCGCATTATGCAGCGTATTACTTTCTTCTTTCAGCAATTCATCAAATACATATTTCATCAGTTGATCACCGAAGTATTGAGAAGCATCGCGGGGTAATTCATTAGGGAGATTACTCACGCACATCATATCGACGGTATCCTGAAGGTAAGGAGCGGTTTTTTCTCGTGAATGACGATCTACTCCATACACAGGATCTTCGATAGTGGAATCGCCCAGGTTACTGGGAACGGAGCCGTTGGTATCGTCTGTAATATCTGCTATAACGCGGATGCGGAAGTTATCTTTAGCCAGGTCGTTCCAGGTGAACAGAGGAGAGATGCGTTCATCCCAGTAAATGCCGTTCATAAGTATATCTGTAGCAGTTACAAATGGGAGAAAGCGGCAGTCGTACTTA
The DNA here is from genome assembly GCF_900112615.1 of Chitinophaga sp. CF118. Taxonomy (GTDB): domain Bacteria; phylum Bacteroidota; class Bacteroidia; order Chitinophagales; family Chitinophagaceae; genus Chitinophaga. The sequence goes on from NZ_FOMK01000003.1 coordinate 664,889, forward strand.
TCGGGGTGGAGGTGGAAGTCTTCCCGGCTGTATGTTTTATCTGTTTTCCGGAGGTATAATTCACCTGCTTTTAGTTGTGTGTATACCGGGTAAGCGTAGCTGTTAATGAGAAATTCTTCAGGGGGAATATATTTGATGCCCAGTAGTCCCATAACTTCCAGCGTACCCGCAGCCACTCGTCCGGAGCCGGTGATTGCAATTTTCAGCGGAGGTAATTTGGTTCCGAAATAATGATTAATCAGTTCTTTAAAATCGTGACATTCATGTACAGGTATAAGAGAGAAGGTTCCTGTCTTTTTTCCGTAGGTGAGAATGCCGTTATGAGCGCCCACTACACCAGCAAAGAAACCGAAGCCGAGAATCCGTTGACCATCTTCATGCACCAGGCATTCGTAGTCTATCAGTTTAATTTTTTGTTGTAAAACTGTTTGAAGGAGCAGGCGGTTCTGCGGTTGTTTTTTCCTGGTGTGGGAAAAGAAAAGATATGTTTTCCCCGGTAATAGTTTTTCTGGCGGCACTTCTTTGATGCCTAGTAATATATCGCAGTGGGAGAGGTCTTCGGATAAATGAACGCCCGCTTTCGCGTATTCATCATTTTTATAGCAGCGCCATTCAGAAGGTTGTACTGTAATACTTACCTGTAGATAGTTGCGTGTAATCCATTGGCATTGCATTGGTGTGAATGCAACTCTGTTATCGTGGGGCTGTTTTTCTTCCCGTATAAGGCCGATTTGTAACATTATAATCTGAGGTTTGTGATGTTTTGGCGTTCTAAGCTAAGCAATTATTATCAGTTTTCAGTTAGGAGGGGGAAGAGTGGGGTAGGGTTATTGTTAATTATCCGAATAAAGAAGGAGCGTATCAAAAGTATGATACGCCCCTTATATAAATTTTATAATAGTTGATACAGTGCCTCTTTAGAGAACCCTTTCAACTCTGAAGTACGACCATCTTTGATTTTTTTTGTCCATTCCGCATCTGCCAGTATCGGGCGGCCCACAGCTACCAGGTCAAAATCACCGCGGTCATATCTGCGCAACAATTCTTCCAGAGAGCTTGGCTCGGAGCTTTCTCCTTTAAATGCACCCATGAAGTCACCGGATAACCCTATCGAGCCTACGGTGATAGTTGCTTTACCTGTCAGTTTCTTTGCCCATCCTGCAAAGTTGAGGTCAGAGCCTTCAAATTCAGGTTCCCAGAAGCGGCGCTGGGAGCAATGGAAAATATCTATACCTGCATCAGCAAGGAGATTGAGCCATTTACCCATTTCTTCAGGATTCTTCGCCATTTTATGGTTATAATCAAAGCCTTTCCACTGAGATAAGCGGATGATCAGAGCAAAGTCTTCGCCCACTTGTTTGCGTACTTCTTTGATTACTTCCGTTGCAAAAAGGCTACGTTCAGCCACAGTTTTACCACCGTAACGGTCGGTGCGTTTATTCGTTTCCTCACCAAAGAACTGGTCTATCAGGTAGTTATGAGCACCGTGGAGTTCAACGGTATCGAAGCCCAGGCGTTTAGCATCTGCAGCAGCTTTACCGTATGCCGATATAGCATCCGCAATATCTTCGTCTGTCATAGTTTTCCCATTGGAAACTCCTGGTTTCAGCACCCCGGATGGTCCTTCAAAAGGAACTGGAGGTAACCAGCCGGAATGGTGGTTTCCCATTATTCCCTGGTGCCAGATTTGAGGCCCCATGCTACCACCGGCCTGATGAACGTCATCAATCACTTTTTTCCAGCCTTTTAGCGCTTCATTATGGAAATGCGGGATATTTGGATCATTGGAAGATGACGGTCTGTCTATTACAGTTCCTTCTGATAATATTAAGCCCACTTCACCCGCAGCTCTGCGCTGGTAATAAGCAGCCACATCATCCCCAGGTATACCATTGGGGGAGAAGGACCTTGTCATAGGAGCCATTACAATCCTGTTTTTGATATGCAGGGATTTCAGATTGAAAGGAGTAAATAAAATATTTGAATCCATTGTTTTTAGTTTCTGTAGGGCAAAGATATCGGAGATTTCCGAAATGTCAATATGAAATAAAAAATTATTTGTGATTTAAGATTTTTTTATACATTTGCAACCCGCAACTGAAGGACAGTTGCTTTGCCCAGATGGCGGAACTGGTAGACGCGCTAGACTCAAAATCTTGTATTCGCAAGGGTGTGCAGGTTCGATTCCTGTTCTGGGCACAATACAACCCTGTAAGTCATTGATTTACAGGGTTTTTTATTTCTCCAAGTGTCATAAAATGACACTTGGAGAAAGTTGAATTGTTGCGGGAATCTCCCCTTTTTGTTTTTTATGTTGTCAAGGTCTGCTTTGGGATGGGTTATTTATTGACAGTCAATTGACAAGCAGAATTTGTCGTATTCCTCTTTCCACTCCGTACACAAATGGTCTCGCGGTAATCCACTTCCTGATTAGTAAAATCGCAGAGGCAGGGGTGAATATAAGTATCAAATAATATGCTTTAAAAATGTGGGCGGAAAATGACTCGCAATAGTATTTTTTAGAAATGCTACATTAATCCGTAGGGGGGTAATGGTTATTGTATGGATCCTAGTCTCCTGATTTTGTCGGAATCACAGATTTTCAGTAATTTAAGATTACTCAAATTATTATTTTATGGCCAGACAGGAAAGCCTGCTCAAATTCACCGGTAAATTGGGAAATGTGATCGGTTACCGGAATAAAAAAGAATATTTACTGCGTAGTGCTTCCGCTACCGTGAGGCAAACATCTGCAACCAAAAGAGCTGCAAAGGATTTTGGAATCGCCAGTAAAGCCGGCCGGCTTATCCGCCATACACTGAGTGAACACCTGCAGCATTCTTACGATAGCTCATTGACTAACCGTCTCAATAAAGTATTAGGTGAAATAGTTCGTGCTGATGATAGTCACAAAGCCGGTCTGCGTGTGCCAACCGCCGCTAATATGCAGTCCTTGCGTAGTTTTCAGTTTAACAGTCATGCAAGTATTCAGCACCTTTTAGCAGGCACTCCTGTTATTGAAAATAATGATGATGGTGGTATCGGGATCTCATTCCCCGAAACTGCCATTAACAATAATAAAGGAACGCATATCATAATAAAAGCGATAGCGCTGTCAGTCAATTTCGCTCAGCAAACAACCCGGCAACTGGTAAGTGAAACAGTAGTGATCAGGTGCGGTGAAAAACAGATTCTACCTACACTCACACTAAATCCTGAAAGAAAAGATCTTACCCTCATTTTGCTGGAAGTACAATCCTGTTATGAGGTGAATGGAGAGTTGCATCTGTGCCAGAACAAAAAAGGATCAGCACTGGATGTTATTGCCGTACTACCACCAGTGGAACAATCTTCAGCAATAAAAAGCAAACGCCGCAACAAGGCTCCCAAACTAAGGATCATTCCATCATATGTTCAACCTGCCAGGCGCTCTGGTAATATGCTGCCCGTTGCCTTCAGTTCCCTGCCGGAAGGATAGTATAAGCAGGTTTCCCACGATATAAAATAGGATTCTTACACTGCGGAAATAGACTTCCGTCAGCATTGTCATGCCTCATAACCACATTTGCCTGTATTTTAAAGCGGGTAGCTGTCTGTAAACAGCATCTTGCTCCCGGAAAAAGTACTTTTATGAAGATTATTATAACAAACAACGCTTTTTCAACCTCAACCTGTTAGAAGTCCACCTTTTCTCCACCCTTATAAGTACTATCATAGTAGTTAGACTACTGAATTATTAAGATGATCCCCTCATCTATGCCTCCTGGACTTAAACTCAGTACATGTTTAAACCGCTCAATCCCGTTAATCTAGAGCGACTCATTTGATAACTGGCGCCAACTACTCAGCAATTCGTGGATGCGGTATGGCCTGATGGCTTTGATCCTGAAAAAGCAGGTTGCATCAAGGTTATTCAATAAAGAATTTAAAAGCCTTCAAGTTTACGGATTTGAAGGCTTTTATTATTGTAAATGCAGTAACTTCACTGTCCGGATTTATTGGTGCATCTCAAATCACGTCCATCCTCTTATCCAGGAATTTCTTATTTTTAGATTGAGAGCTTTTATTAAAAATAGAAGCGAATACCCCTATACCCTATTTTTGGGCAGGACATCCGGGCGTTATCCATACACATATCAAGCTTCCTCATAATGAAAAGATGAGAATGTCCAACTTTGGATTTCCAATAATTTTAACCGGGTACTAAATTAGATGCGTTAGAGTATTCATTTTATTATTGCAATTCCATCTTATCATCAATTCAAATTGATTAACATTGAATTAACTCTATTTGATTTAATGAATTTTAAATTCGTTCTGCAAAATTGAGTTCGAAATATGGGGCTAAATCAACGTATTCACCTTTTTCTAAATAGAAATCCCAAAGGAACAATAATCATTTCCATACCATTATTTATTACATTTTCTATTCTTTTTTACAGGAGTATTAATGGATACAGGCATAGTCTAAATCTTGATATCCGGGTTTCAGCAATGAAAGGTGGGGAGTATAGTAATTTTCTGGATGTTTTGTTGAAAACGTTAAATCAAGATTCTTCCAGATGTAAATTAAGGTTAACAAAAGTGGATGCATCATATGCTTCTCCTAGAACAATTGAACAACTCGATAGTGCATTGGCAGATATTGGTCTGATCCAGTCTAACGCAAAGCGAAATTCAAAAAACGTATCTTCTATTGCTTATGTGTATACAGAGCCCTATTTCTTAATTACAAATAAGGCAAACCTAAGATCTATTCAGGACATTTTTAACTCAAAAGAGACATTGAGAATTGCTAGGCTAAAGCCATCTAGCCAGACTTCAATGGATATTTTATCTATTTTGGATTTTTACGGATTCATTCACATATATCACTTCACAATGCTAATTATGATTCAACATACTATATGCTAAAACATGGAATTGTTGATCTTGGTTTCGTCGTTGTTGGTATGTCAAATAGGGTCATTAATAAAATGTTAATAGATTCAACTTTACATCTTATTCCATTTGAAAACAGGGATGCTTACTTATTGCGTAAACCCAAGTTAAATCTTTATACAGTGCCCAGGGGCATCTATGGAATAAACTGTCCGGATAACGATTATGAAACCTTTGCAACAAAGGCAATGCTTATAGTAAGGAATGGTATGTCAGAAAATGATATATACAAAGTGACAGAAGCGTTGTTTAAAAAAGAATCTGAAATATCTAATAATTATCCGTTTTTTCATCTTGAGAAAATAGAAGATGATATAAGCAATTATATTCCCGTTAATAGTGGAGCGCTTAGGTATTATAATAAAGATAAACCATCCTTTCTTGATAGAAATATAAATCTGATAGCAACTTTATTGTCGATTGCAGGAATAGCATTATCTGTTATACCTCTCGTCAAGGAAATGGCTAAAAGAAGAAGTAAAGCTAATAATGTTCAAAGAAGATCAGTTGATACCAGATAAGAATATAAATTCTATACATGTTTTAATTCAGCTCATATATACTAAAAATGAGTAAATTATAAGAAGATATAAAATCGAAATCTCAATAGCTCCACTAACATTTTTTCTATTTTTAATTTGGACTATACATCTCTTTTATTTCTTAACAGCCATTTTCAATATTTCTATTGTTAATAAAACTTAATGTTGTATTGTTATGAGAAATATACCCTCTCAATGGCAGGCGAATATTATATTGTCAATCACAATTGCGGCAATAAGTGCTTTGTTTGCCTATCTGCAATATATAAAACCTGATCCAAAGAGTAATACCATTGTTGTAAAAGGTGATACAATGATTGTAAACGACGGAATCGAGTTGAATGGCAGGAAGATGAATATCTCCGGGATAATGCCGCAAATACAGCAAAATCCCGCCATCAATACTGTTACAAAATCCCCACCAGCTATAAACAATACCATCCATCAGGGCGAGTCTACAACGGTAAATACAGTGGTGCCGGATGAGTATGTCAACAAAACTGTTAGTCAGGCTGACATAGCAGTAGCGATAATCGATGCTGCAAGATCCCCCAATAATATGATAACTTCTAGTATCGCTAATCTTTATCGAAGCAAAGGGTATGTTGTTACAGGTTCATTGTTTAAGCTTAAGTTGTTTCAGTCGGAATTCTTTGAGGAGTTAGAGAACGCTAATTCAACGCTCATAGGGAAACTGGAATTGCACACTCATGTGAAATATGTTGTTATTGGTATATATTCCAGGATACTGGAGGCGGGGACCGGTGAATATGCACTGGTGGTTTGTAGGGCTAATTTGGATGTTCACGTGATCTCCTGTGAAACCCAGTCTCAGGTTGATGGGTTTGAACTCGCTGTTTCAAATGGACATGGTGATGTGCAGCACGCAGAGAAAGGGGCGATTGAAAAACTTATGGCGGATTATTCTGCAAATCATCTCAATTTATAACATATGAAATCCTTCGTCGTTATTTTGCTTGCCATGTTCTTTTGTAATCAGGTTAACTCGCAGAGCTTAGATCAGGGTATTAGCGATATCGCGAGTGATATTGCACAAAAAGTTTCAAAAAAGAATAAAGTTCGCCTCGCACTAACTGATTTTGTAAACAGTGAAGGAAAGGTAGACGCCCTGACGGACTATGTCCGGAAAGAATTGGAACTTAAATTGATTAACGCGGAAAATTTGCAGGTAATGGATAGAAAGCATATTAAATTGCTTTTGTCCGACAACAATCTTCAAAAAGATGGATTAATAGATGAGTCTATCGCTAAATCGTCGACTTCTTTTATTAAGGTAGATGGATGGGTGATTGCCGAGATTACAACAGTAGGCAACAAAATAAAAGTAAAGGTAACAGTCAGTGATGTAATTACCTCGCTGATGTATGCTGCATCATCTGCTGTATGTAATGGGGACGATCTTACAGTAAAAAATCTCCTTGATCCGGAAGTTAAGGTATGTAATGTCTGCAACGGAAAAGGTACTATTCAGGTAAAAACAATCTGTGCTACTTGTGGTGGGAAAGGGAATAGGCTTTGTAGACGATGTGCAGGAAACGGAAAAGTTGAGTCTAATACCTGGAGTGGTCGTTACGAAAGATGTGAAGAGTGCAATGGAACAGGAAAAAACATCTGCAATATTTGTGAAGGAAGAGGGAAAGTCATCAACTATGATACTTGCCCCAAATGTAATGGGAAGAATATGGGTATCTCGGATAATACGGAGAATAGCCCTACAGAAAAAGATATTTGTTCTGTTTGTATGGGGTCTGGAAAAATGAATCATCGACAAAATTGTACTGTTTGTGCAGCAACTGGGAAGCTCGTTGTACGTGGTAATTTAATGAATTGTAGCAATTGCAACGGTACTGGTATTAGTACAACCGTCACCTTGTGTACAACATGCAATGGAACGGGAAAATTATAATATTATTTGCAATACAGCAAGATGGATAAAGTGGAAGAGTTGCTAATCAGTAGATTGTCATTTCCTCCAGGATGTAAATAACAAGAGGAATGAAACCAATTTGTTAATGGATATTTTAAATGAATCCGTTTTAAAATAATTGATGCGATATTAAGGATTGTCATTTATTAATAAAATTCAATTTTCCCTAACGTTCCATATTATTCCACATGAAAATTGTTTGCTGGTCATTACTCCTGGGTACTTTAATTACTACTATTGCCCATGCACAATATGCAGATGATAATGTTACGATACGTGATAATCGTAAAGCCAAAGATCCTTTTAAAGTAAGTAAAAAGGTGAAAAAGATTGATAGCAGTAGCGTATATGAATCCAGAACAATTCCCCTGAAGGGCTTTGATCTTAGCGCGAAAGTTCCGACAGGCCTGGATATCTCGGATATCCAGGTAATTAATGCTGTGAGTGATTCTTCATTACTGGGCTATGTTCAGAGCAGCATATTCAATATATGTGAGGAAGCTATCCCGGATAAGCCTTATACTTTATATTTACAGTCTTATGTAGATCGCAGTTACAGACCGATATATAAGAAAGATGCTATACCGCTTGTATGGGTGATACAGGAATTGCGAATCGGCGAACGTACTTTCGGTATGAGTGAAAAAGGGTACTTACATCTGAAAGCTATGGCATTTGTGGGCAATGGTAATGGTACGTTTAAGCGGCTCACACAATTGGATACGATCCTGGTAAGAGGAGGCATGGATGTAACTCATAAGCACGACGAAAATATAAGAGATGGTTTGCATATCCTGCTGGAACGGTCTCTTGCAAAAGATGTATTACTGCAAAAGATTGACAGCTCTGTTTATACAATGTCTGCTATCCGGGAAGAAGCGTTAAAACGTTATCAGAAGCCCGCTTTACAATCGCAGGAGCATATAGAGGGTATTTATTTAACCTTTGAGGAATTTATTAATGATCAACCTTCAGTTAAAAATGTAACATATAGCCTGGAGCATAATACCGTACGCTTTTTTTATACAGACAGTAGCGGAAAGAAAAGTTTCATTGATAAGTTCTGGGGAGTACGAAAAAATGGTTTATTGCTTAAACAATATTATGATTTGCTTATTCCCATTGAACAAAAACAGAATAGCATTGTTTTGACAAACTATCTGCCATTGGCACGTAGTAAAAACAACGCTACTCTCCTGGCAATATTGGGCGGAGGACTCGGAGGTGCAATAGTGGGAGCGGCAATGGGAGGACAAACAGCAGTCGGTACTTTGCCTATAGTAGAGAATATTCCCTATATAAAAAAGAAAGCACCTATAGCTACAGGTGTTGATATTGAAACCGGAGAATTCACGCTGTAGATGCTCCTAGCAATTTGTAATAAATATAAGCCTAATAAAAAAAGACATCCCTTTAACAATATTAACCAATTGCCTACCTCGTAAATTACAGGTTTGGGTTTTGGTATCTTATCAGGCTCTGACAATTTATTAAAGGGAACTGCCATTGGAGCCGTAAGCGGTGCTGTTGGTGTACATTTCTTAGTCACTAAAAACGAGTCTTTATGAAAACAGTACTATTGGTATTCATATACACTTCATTAGCAATAAAGTTCTGTAATGCGGACCAGAACCTGGATAATGCACTTACAGCTAAAGGATGTAATATTGATTCGGTAAGAAAACAAAGTGAGCTGGTCTTCAAAAAACTGGATAAAAAGAGGAAGATACCGGATGGCTACTTTAAAACTGAGATCAGTGAAAATGATAGTCTGATACAAATCCTGCGGATCGCAACGAATGGAAATATCAGGAATACAGGTGGAGCGTACGTGGCGATCTCAAAGGCAACATGTAAGGTGACAACGTTCGAGATTTTTCAATAAACGATTTTGGAATAGTTTTTTGATTGGGGAGTCTTTCTTTTGGAGGACTCCTCTTTATAATAATAAAATATATTTCATTAAGTCGAAATTATAATAATTCAGAACCTGTTAAAGAACAATATAGATTTTGTAATTGATGAACATTCTTAATTTCTTAGTTAGGTTTACTATATTTTTTCTTAAAACGACACATTGCCTGATGAAATACTACATTATGCTTATCCAATTGTTTCCGTATTTCTCCAGAATCCATAATTTTACTTGCCCTTTCAACGTATGACAAATAGGTAGAATAAGGAATAGGTGAATTTTTCTCAATTTCAACTTTCTGATATGAGTAATATCTATCTTTATTTAACTTAAGTTGTTTTCTTTCATGTTGCTTTTCTTTATTTAAATTAACATGCCTATACAATCTTTTTAATTGCCCTTTAAAAATAACAAATGGGCCACCCTCTTTTGATTGTATCCGACTGGCCCTAAGAGCCTTCCTCTTTACAGCATATATGATTCTTCTGTAAAATCTTGCAAGATTAGCCGACTTTATCAGCGTTTTATATCCATAAAACTCAAAGCCTAAATAAGTTAACGGTCTTCCCAGCGAGCAGCAATCCCCTAAACAATAATCCTCTAATACACGGTAGTCTGGATCACATTTCTTTTCACTAATAAGAATAGAAGTAAGTCTGTTCTCTTCGTATCCCACTTGTATATTTTTGAACAAATACTTTTCTGTTTTCTCTCTACTTATTTTAACATGGCTTGATAATATTTTCTCCATAATATAATTCTCAATATCTGCGGCTTCATCAGGTTTACAAACAATCAGAATATCATCTGAATATCTTCTATAATATGCATCATACTTTTCAACAACTTCATTAAGTATAGATTTATCAAAATTTAATAAATATAAATTGGCCAGGACAGCACTTATAGGTAATCCTTGAGGAATCCCCTTAATAATATATCTTTTCCCTTTTGTGTTCTTATGTTGTTCAATCCTTTTAACAAATGGATGTTTAAAAACTTTGATTTGCTTTTCCTTTAAGATCTTCCTGAATTCCTGAAATGATTCGAAGAATGCTTCCTTTCCTGTATTTCTTCTTATCTGAAACAATTTTCTTTCATCAAATCCTTTTTGCTTTATACTATTAGATCTCTTCCTTAAGTCGTCCAATAATATATACCTAAAATCAGTGGCAGCCTTAAAAACATTATAATGAGCACCATTAAGTTTTCTCACTTTAAATAAATCACACCATGCAGATTTTAGTGTGTTATGGTCAATTTCATTGAAAAAACTTTTTATATCAAACATTAGTACTGAACAACCATGATCATCAATTGTTGCCCGCATCTTTATCTCCTGAAAAGCTTCACTCGCAAAATGGATAGTACTTTTTCCTTTGCCGCTCCCATCATCATCGTCAAAAACAATTTTTCGATAAGCAATAATACATTCTGATAATCCTTTACGTTTGTTCAACTCTTCTTCATATAACCCTTGGAGTATTTCGGCATAATACCCAAATATTAAAGCATCTATATGGGTAGAGTAATGCAAAGGCCTAATTTTGGTGCTTTTTTTAACTTTATAAGGTGATTTCGAATCCTTATATGAATGAGCCCTTTTCTTTTTTGTATTACCACCTGAGTCCTTATTGGAGGCTTCGTTATTTAACTGATATTCATCCAAAGGAATTTTTTTATACTTTCTTTCTTTAATATTTGAATGAATAAGAGGACTGAAAGAATGCTTTGCAACAAAGCCTTCATTTTGAACTTTTGAGATTAATTCTGAAGAATTTTTGAAAACGTCAAGTTTCGGAGTAACATGCAAATACCCTCTGCTTTTCAGCCAAGAAGGTATATTTTCATTTAGTGGTATCATAAAAATAGCCCTGCATCTATAGTGTAACGGATTTCTCTACAAACATTACCCCCAATAAAGAGTCAAGCCAGAATTCAAAAAATGAATCACACTATTGTTCAATTCTACATATCAATTCATCACTAAACAAGCAATAACTATGAAGTCGTTGATCATTATAGGAATAATCGCTATATTCGAGTTGCGAATGGAATGCACCCAAGGTCATGTTGAGGCTGTAATCCTGCATCTGGCATTGCGCGCAATGGCAGGAATGCTACAGGTCCTTCATAGTATCCTATTGCATCCACATGGCAATCTCTTACCTGTTATCCTAATTATATAACAGTAAGCTCTGTTTTAACACAGTAACTTTATGGCTTAATACTAGTTGTCTGTAATCCCTTAAGATGCAAGGCATGATCAAATATACATATTAAAATTTATCCCAAAAAATGGATTCTTCAAAATTTAATGTAGGGGATACAGTTACATTAAGTTCCCATCCTTATAATAATAATTTCCACAATATAATCATAAGCGGGGATGGTTCACACCTTCCTCCACTACTAGTCATAAAAGAAGTATTTGCTACAAGTCAGAATCTACCTCCTGGAAATGCAGCAGGGCAGCACTATAAATGCATTTGCGTTTATTATTCATCTCATAATTCATCGTTTAAAGAAATTACGGTGATGGATACTGACATCAAACAGATTCTTGTTCATACTGATTTGATAAATCATAATTTATTGAAACGAGGAGAATTAGTTAGATTTATAACTACTGGATATGAACTGCATAAACGGAAATCATCTCTTACTTATGAAGAGAACCAGGCTAACTCTGATGTAAATCGTCTAAGCATTAATCCACTTTTATCTTATTTACCACCAGTAATGCAAGTGCTGAATTGGGAGATAAATAATTCAAAGCTTCCTCTTTCTAATAAAAAAACAAATGAAACTATAAGGTGGATAACTTCTATAAATGTAACCTGCGCATATTTCAATCCAATCAAAGATTCCATTACTGAAATTTCTCTACCTGTTGAATCACTTGAATTAATTCCTAAAGTTAACGAAGAGTATTTATTCTTAATTAACGAGTCGATAGACAAGAATAGCTATTTATTGATTACTAAGGACAATATCCCTGCGATTATTAAACCTAACAGTATTAATTCCCGGGTAGGAGATTATTATATAAGAGGATTTGATTTACTACTTAATAGAAATAGAGAGTTTAAGATTAATAGTAGTGAAATTTGCATTGAAAAAATGGAAAAATATTTCTTAAATACTGTTCCTCAATTTGACAAGACTAACATTTCAAAATCACTTTTGAGCAGTTCCATTTTGCAAGAATTAAAGAATTCTATTGAAACGGCAAAAGAAAATTCTTCATATATCAGAATTCAATATAAAAACCGGAATAATGAAATATCATATCGTACACTTTCACACTATGAATTATACAATTTACAGGAACTTGATACTTATTATTTAAGAGGTTTCTGCTTATTAAGACAGGAGCCTAGATTATTTAAATTGCTCAGAATTCAACATTTAATGGAATTAAATCTAAAATTCGAACATGTCCAATAATATTTTTAAGCTACATAAAATTGAAATTTCGCTAACTCTTTAAATAGGTTTGCCTAATAAACAGAAAAGGTTCGCAATCATAAATTATGAATCTTTTACTGATTAATTTTAGATAGATCGTTGGAACAACTGGTTTCGAACTTATATAGTTTCTTCTCATTGAACAATGCGCAATTGCTTTCGGTAACTATATACTTTTCTGTAATCGAAAAAATCAGTATCAAGTTCGTAAATTGCCTAATTTTCTTATCTTCGTTTCGACAGGTAGAAAGGGTTGGAAATCGTGCAAAACAGGCACGCTTTTTCAATGTTTGAAATACGGCGCCATTCATTTGACATTCAGAGTTTATAAAATATTGGTATCCAGAATAATAGTATTCCACCACTGGGCACACTAGTGGAAAGGTCGGAGAATTCTCCGACCTTTCTTTTTTTCTCTTCTTCTGAACCCGCTACGGGCCTGCTTATCAACTCTAATATTACATTCGGTTTGAAGTTTATTTTCTGAGAAAATCATTTTTTTTAAGAAGATCGAACCAATGATTTGTTTTTTGCCGATTGGGGAAGCTGCGATGTAGCGGGTGGCGATGTTTTTTATCTGTTAGGTAAACTATAAGTGATCTTACCCTGTGCATCCAGAAAATTCAATTTGGCATTACCGTTAGAGTCTACCAGCATTTGCAGTCGTGCCTGTCCCATGCGGTCGGCCAATGTCACCATTGCAGTTTTGCTATTGTCTTTACCGACAAAGATACGTTCTGCCACCGCCTTTCTGCCTTCTTCCGGTACCATCAGCTTATGTAGTAATGCTTCTTTTTCGGGACTATCAGGCAGTTTTTGCGCGTTTTTATATGCAGCGCGCCAATCCGGCCAATAAGGTGAGGTTTGCCAGTCGTCTATGTGTAATCCTGTTTTCTGCTGACCGTTTATATCCTGATAACTCAGATACAGTACCTGGTTGGAGTTGTACTGGTCGAACGAAAGATGACCAAAGGCGCTATACTGTCCGCTGCTATCGGTAGATCCTGTGAATACCAATCCTCCGTTTTCAGTACCCTCATCGTTGAAGAATATTATGCCGGGCCTGGTGCCACCTGGAATAGGCGGATTCAATGGCTTGCCATAGAACAGGTTTTGCTGAGAGCGACTTTTGTTAGAGATTACCATCCTTAATTGGCCGTTTTCCTCTACTACGTTGATGCGTTCTACTGTAATTTCTTTAAACTTTTCCATGCCGGATTTAGAGAAGGCGAATAATCCGGCACTCACTACGAGTAGTATCAAAAAAAGGGAATAAAGTCTGAGTCTTTTAATCTCCCTTTCCATTTGAGCAAATCTTTCTTCCATGGTCTTGTGTTTGAATTAGGCCGCAAACCTAATAAAGTTTTAGCTCTTTGCCGATCTCTCTATATGGAAATGATTAAAACCTTCGGTTGTTCATAAACTGCAACTCTTTAATAATCAACATTATTTGGTTCGAAAACCTACCACTACTGGGCACCAACAAAAAGAAGTCTCTTGATTATCGGGAGGCTTTTTTGTTTTCTGCATGTTAATTTTTTGTCGTTTTTCCCTTTCTACCACATTTTTTGGCAGGTAAATGAAAGCACTTTTACAGGCACACGACCAACACACTACAGGCACAAATGGCCAAAATCAACTACTCAAAACAGCCGAAAAAAGCCCTTTTTGACAAGCAGTCTGTCAAGCAAAATGACAAGCGTCACTGACAACCAATTTCAGGGCGAAATGACATACTGGACACTCTTACCAACCCGTTTTAACAAAATTTCTTTCTCACACATTCCATTCATGCAAATTCTACCACTTTAATTGAAAGCTGTCAGGCATTGACATGCACAATGACAGAGATTGCGTTTATTCCGGCAGAACTAACAGATTTCTGTTTTGGGCACAAAAATCTTGTAAGTCGAAATGTTTGCGAGGTTAAAAAATAATAAATTATACTTTGTGAAATTCTTTATATTAGTTGAGAGCGTGTGTTAGATAACGATTAAAAGGTAGTACCAACCATTCTTCCCTTATGAATAAAACAGTCGTTGTTATTGGTATATTGTTGATAGCACTGCAACCATACCAGCCCTGCCAGGCGCAATCTGCCAACATTTCCGGGTTACGAAGCAAGATACTTGCCAGGCAACAACAACCTGGCTATTTAAAAGATACAGCCTATGTTGATCTACTTGACAGCCTGGCCTTTGCCTATTACAAGATTAGCGTCGACAGCCTGGTTTTCTACAGCGACAAGGCCCTGGCACTTGCAACCCAAATGGGGTATGCCAGGGGCCAGTCCATAAGTCTAAGGCATAAAGGAAATGCCTATTTTGAACTGGGCGACTATTCAAAAATGTTACAGTATTACCAGGATGCACTTCGTGTGGCAGAGAAGGCGAACGATTCGCTACTCATGGCGAAAGCCATGTACAATATAGGGAATAATGCCTACCTGATAATAGGGAGAGATGAGGACGCCCGGAATATACTAAAAAAGGCAGCCGATATTTTTCAAGCCAGGAAAGACAGCCTTGCCTTGTATCAGGCAATAGCTGTAATTGGGAGACTTTGGACCTATGATGAAAAGTACGAAGAGGCGTTGTCATGTTTTAATCGTGCATTGCAGGTGGCAACAGCCTTGAAAGACAGGTATGCCATTGCGATAGTCAACGAGCAAGTTGGACTGCTTTACCAGGCCGAAGGCAGATTAAAAGAAGCATTGGCCTTGTTACTTCAAGCCTGGGATTATTTTAGTAATACCGATGATATGCCACGCCAGTCCATATGCGCCACCGAGGTTGCCAATGTATATATTCAGTTAAAGAACTACCCAATGGCTTTAAAATATGCCAGTATAAGCTTACAAAAGGCGCAGGCGGTAAAAAGTAAACGCCATATTCTGATGGCCTCCAGAGAGATGGCTGCTGCTTATGAAGCATTGGGCAATAATCGTTATGCATTGAAGTATTTCAAATTGATAAAGGAGGCTTCGGACAGTGTTGCTTATGAAACAATGCTTAAGAAAACAGAACAATTGGAGGCTCGCTATGAATATGAGAAAAAGGAAGCCCTTTTAAAAGCTGCCCAGGAAAAAAAGGATGCCCTGAATAAAGGAATTGTTCAGAAAAAGGAACTGCAGATTTTCATTGCTTTGCTGTTGATCCTGGTACTTATTCTTCTTGTTCTGTTACTAATCAGAAGTAGGGCAATCAAACAAAAGAACAACCTGATACTGGAAGCCAAGAATGAAGAAATAGAGCGACGAGCCTTATTATTGTTGAAAAATAACCAGGAAAAAGACAACATGTTCTCCATCATTTCCCATGACCTGAAAGTGCCATTACATTCTCTAAAAGGGATACTGCAATTGCTGGTAAATAACTACCAGGAAAAGGAGACGATCGAAACGATACTGGAAGAACTTCGCCGGGATATTAATCATTCTACGGAACTGGTGAATAACCTGCTGTTCTGGGCCAGCAGCCAGTTTAAGGGCTGTATCTTTTTACCTGTTATATTTTCTGTACACCAGATCATAAACGATGCTTTACAAATTTTTATTAAACAGGCTACAACAAAAGACATTAAGCTTGAGCATGAATTGACTGCTGAGGAAATAACTGTATGGGCCGACATAAATATGATACAGGTTATCATTCGTAACCTGGTGAGCAATGCTATTAAATTTTGTAACAAGGGTGATGTTATTACCATTTCCGCAAGCACCATCAACGCTGTAGTTACCATAAGCGTGGCTGATAGCGGAATAGGCATACCGCCGGAAATACTGGAAAAAATAAACCAGGGCCAGATGGTTTCCACTTTTGGTACGGCACATGAAAAGGGCATAGGCCTGGGCTTGCGGTTATGTTTTGAACTGGCCAAATTAAATAATGGCTTATTAACAGTGCAAAGCAAGCCCGGAAAAGGCAGCATCTTCTACCTGGCATTGCCCTGCAAGCCTTTGTAATGCTTGTTGCCATAGGTTGTTTGTGTGGGAACGATTTGCTGCCGATGCTAACAACGTCATGCCCTGCTATTGCAAATACAACTGTTAGCGGCAGTGCAATTAATCTTTCTTGTCCCACTTTCCATTTAAAAACTCAAGTGAGACCTTTAAAAACTCAGATTGAAAATCGGCATTCTCGTGTGGTAGATGTCCTCCGTTAGGAACAATCCAAAGCCGGCTGTTGGGTATGTATTGATGCATTTCTAACGCTTGCTGCAACGGAACAGCCTCGTCATTATCTCCTTGTACAACTAACCACTTAGCCTTGATTGTAGCCAATATATCCGGAGTAAAAGAAGGATCTCCATAAAGTGTTAGGTTATGCCAAAACTGCCTTGCCAAAAGCATCGCTTTTTTTGCACCGTATTGTTGGGTTGCCCATTCCATAAATTTCACATTGGCACTATCCGGTCCTCTTTTTGTTATAAAATCTCTGTCATACTTACTAAAATAAATTTGTGCACCGATTGCAATAACAGATTTAAATCTTTCCGGCTGCATTGTATTAAGATGTAGTAGTGTCATGCCTCCGCTGCTTGCGCCAATTGCATTCACTTTGTTTAGTTTCAACGAGTCCAACAAGGCAAGAATAATTTTCGCATAGTCTCCATGCTTAAAATTGAAATCGTCTTCCTTATAAATATCAGATCGTCCATGCCCCATCATGTCAATGGCAATCGTTCTGAACTGCTTTGCGTAAGCTTGCACATACGGTTTCCATTCGTCAGCAGTTGAAAAAAAGTGGTGGAGTAACAAAAGAGGTTCGCCGGTACCGGTATCTTCATAATAAATTTTGACACCGTTATAATTAAAGAATTTTCCGTTAGGATTAACTTTTACTTGCCCGTATGTGGTGAAGCAAGCGATGAAAACCAAAATTGAAATTGTAAACTGTTTCATGTTTTGATTTGTTTTAAACTGTGACCGGCGACTGCATTGCCGCTAACATTATATTTCCGCTATAATACGCTACTTTTAACGGGAAACAGTATTTGCAAGTTATTGTTTTTTAACTGTTTAGCCAAATAAACGTGGTTATCATCGGGTAGCGCAAATACAACTTAGGTCTTTCCAAACTAAGTCATTCCCTTCGGAATATGGCATATTATTTTCGTCAATTTCTATCAGCTGAGTTGCTGGTACTCCAGAGATCACACCCCAGATAATTTGTACATCCGCGTGAGCAAGAACGTTAAATTCTTCAGGTGACAGGATAAAATAGTCATGATCATAGTTAAGCGGAACCGGATCCGAAGACATAAACTCTAAATCTGATATTAACCAGTTAAAGCTTCTGACATCATCCCAAATCGGAATAATCAAAGAGGCCTTTAACTGGTTAATATAATAACTACAGCGACATACCTCCAGTTACCTCAATACGCTGACCATTCACCCATTTAGCATCATTACTACAAAGGAAAGCTACCACGCCACCAATATCATCAGGCAACCCTACACGTCCCAGCGCAGTTATTCCTGCCACAAATTTGCGGATGTCAGGATTATCATCCATCGCTCCGCCGCCGAAGATAGCCCCTGGTGCCACGACATTCGCAGATATCCCTCTTGCGCCCAGTTCAACAGCCAGATATCTGGTATACACATCTATTCCTCCCTTCATCATCGCATAAGCTGATGCCCCCGGAAAAGAACTCCGCGATACCGCAGAAGAAATATTTACAATTCTTCCACCATCCTGTAACAACGGTAACATCTTTTGAGTAAGGAAATAAACTCCTTTCAAATGAATATTCATCATTTCATCAAACTGGCTTTCTGTAGTAGCAGTAACCGGCGCCTGAAGACTAGTGCCGGCGTTGTTGATCAGAAAGTCGAAATGTGTGGTTCCAAATGTGGTATTCAGTGCTTCGTTTACTTGTTGTGTAAAAGCATCGAAACCTTTAATGTCCAATGTGTTAAGAGGGAGGGCTACAGCCTTACGCCCAAGTGCCAGAATAGAGGCCACGGTTTTCTCCGCACTCACCTTATTGCTGAGATAAGTAATAATGATATCGTTGCCTTTGTGTGCCAGGCTTAATGCAATATTTTGACCAATACCCCGGCTGCCACCCGTTACTAACGCAATTTTTGAAGAACTCATTTGTTATACTGTTTTGATTTAAGAACAGTACAAAATTCCGCCAAATGAGTAATGCGCACAATAGCAGGATCAATCCATTTTATGTATAATTCAAACTTTTGGATTGTGAGCGATAAACCCCGGGAGAAATAGAAGTTTCATTCTTAAAGAACTTAGCAAAATGTGCAAAGTCTGAAAACCCCAGACTATCTGCAATCTCAGCGATAGTCCAGTTTGTCTGACGCAATAGAATCTGTGCTTCCTGGAGAATTCTTCCGGCTATTAATGCAGATGTTGTCAGGCTTGTGGTTTCTTTCAATATTTTGTTTAGATGATTGACATGTATGGATAGTTTTTCAGCATAGTCTTTTGGAGCCCGCAGATTAATTCTTTGCTGAGGGCTTTCCACTGGGAATTGCCTTTCCAGTAACTCAATGAACAGGGATGTTGTCCTTGCAAAATTGCTGTGATTAGGATGAAGCATTGTTATTGACTGTAACTGTTGCCCCAGATGAATGAGCTCAATGGTATATGCACGCAACAGATCATATTTGTAAGCATAAGTAGAAGCGATGGCGGTCTGCATCTTCTCAAAGATGTCTTTTACATTCTTTACATCACTTTTCTGCAGCGGGAATACAGGATGTTCCGGTGATTTATAAATAGGCAGTTCATCCAGTACTACACCACTCCGGGTTGGATGAAGAAACTCCGATGTAAATACACAGCACATCCCTGACTGACGTTCCAGCGGTAGCCACGTGACAGGACTTTTGGGTGTGGTAAAAACAAGTGTAGGCTGCGAAAGATCTATAATGCTATCAGGATATCCGATTTTTGAATGCCCCATTAAAAGACTGACTTTGTAAAAAGTGCGGCATTGATAAGGTTCACTGGGTGTGTTCGAAACAGTTTGCCGGATTTTCGACATATTAAATATGTTGAAGTGGCCGATCTCATCCTGGATACCTGGAGGCAACAGAGCCTTCAGCTCGAGAGAAGATCCGGTAGCAAGGCGTTTATCAAATTCATTAAATGAAAACACTGTTCATAACTTTTATTTGTAAAAATCAAATTTCAATTAAAGTTAAATCATAACCATTAAAAATCCCTCACCATTCCGTTGAAAATAATTTTTCCCTTGTTCCCACCTTAAATGATTGCACGTATATTTATGTTATAAAAAAGGAAAAAAAGCAATTGAACTGGTAAAAGTATACAAAGCAAAATGAAGATATATCTGGCCATATTTATTTTTTTAATGATGACTTATCAGGGGGTAGAAGCACAACAAATTCTTCCCTATGCAAAAAATGTATATAGCACAGGTAAAGACAGCCTGCCTTATCGCCTTTTATATCCATTACGATACAGCAAGCATAAGCGATATCCTATTGTGCTCTTTTTACATGGCGCAGGGCAACGTGGCACGGACAATGAAGTCCAGTTAACTGGTGTTCCGAAAGCTTTAACAGATTCTTCCGGAAGAGAGAAATATCCATGTTTTATTCTTGTGCCGCAGTGCCCTAAAAAAGACGTATGGGTTAAATTTCCCCATTTCCCTGAAAGCTTACAAACTACTACATTTCCTACACTCAGTGCACAGGCGGCTTTAGAGCAGCTGGATTTACTTATCAGTCAATTGCCCGTTGATAGAAAACGTGTGTACGTTATCGGCTATTCTATGGGCGGTGAGGGAGCCTTTGACTTTTTGACACGCCGCCCGGATTTGTTTGCAGCTGCTATACCCATATGTTCGGTAGCAGATACGTTCAGGGCTTCACTTATTTATCAAATCCCTATATGGGCATTTCATGGCGACCAGGATGATGTTAATGACGTCAGGTATTCCAGGTTAATGATCGATGCGCTCAAAAAATATAAGGGCTCGCCCATTTACACAGAATATCCGGGAATGAAACACAACATATGGAGCAAGGCTTATAATGAACCCGGCTTATTTGACTGGCTCTTCTCGCAAAAGCGGCGATAGGTATCTCACTACGTGCGGTTTGTTACCAATATGTTGCCGGCTTTTTTTATTGGATGTGTGCCTTTATTTAAATATCTTTTGCAAGTTAGCTGACCGTTTTTCTTTTGATCTGCACTTTCGTTGGAACTGCACAGTTACCGATCAACCCAGGTAGAACAGTTAGTTAATCTGCTGCAAATGTACAGATGTAGCACATTGGTAGTAAGTATTTACCCAGTCATGTAGATCATTTGTAGTAGTGCTCTGCTTAGATTTTTGGTTTTCCAGGTCTATTTTTGAGGCATTTATAACATTAAAAGCAAAGCTGATATTCCCTATGACCCGTGAACAGGAATTAATTGCCACTATTAAAGAGGCCGGCCTCAATAATGTTGAACGACTTATTGCGGGTGCTGCCGGACAGTCCATTTGGGTTAACTCTAACTACTACCATCCTTATTAAGAAGGCGTTGCTACTTGACCGTTCGCAACGCCAACAGATCATTAATGAACCAGACTTTACCGGATTAAAAGGAAAATAAAATCACTGTAAATGAAAAAACATAAGAACATTCCCGACGCTGCCACCTGGAATGCTGAAGATAAACAATGGGAGTTTGGACAGAAAAATGAACAGTTAAACGAGATAGGCATTTGGGAAGCGTGGCACATAGAAGGATATTGCTGCGGTACCACTGACTATGGAGATGGTACACCGCCTTTTCTTTTCAAGCGCTTCCATCCCGATGGCACACTGGCTCAGGAAGCCAACTGGTATGGCGGTAACAAATGGCTGGGCACCTATCGTTGGATCAAAAGTAAAGAGCCTTCCCCCGAAGGGTTTCCTTCAGGAGATCCCAGGCAAGGAAAAAGCCTCTGGAAGGTTGAGTTCGATTACGTAGAAGAGGGCGTCTATCATGCACAACGTTTTTACGATATAAAAGATCGTCCTGTTAATATTCACGGAATTCCGTTACCGGCGCGGCCTGCATCAGTTCCTGAAAGAGCGCATTATATAGATGAAGAAGGCTCCGAAACCGGCTATGCCTGTTGGGTGATGGGACTGATAGACGCACACCAGGGCGCATTTATTGGCGAGTATTTTGAATGGGACCTGAATGGCGCCCCCATCGTGAAACGCCTCTACGACCGGCAAACAGGATCAGTCATTGAAGAACACACTTATGAAAATGGGAAACTATGGACTTCCAACATATTCAACACTGATTCCCAAACGCAGAGTTTCTATCACTCTGACATTGAACCCCAGGTTGTAAGCCTCAGCATACTTTACCGGAACAACGAAAAGGACGGGCAGAAAACCTATTTTGATACAGAAGGTAAGACCATCTTCGTTTTCCGATCTGAAGAGATCAGTGATCTTCATCAAAGAAAATATTACAATGGTATCCTGGTTTATGAAGGAATTCAAAGCAAAGACAAGAAAAAAATACCTTCCAGCTTTATCTATTATTACCCGGAAGGGACCCCTTTAATAAATTACACATCTAATGGAGATGGAACCGGTCAATGGCGGATGTATGACAAGGAGGGACATGAAATACTAAGCCTGCCGGAAGCGAAAGAGGCCCATAGAGATAAACATAATAACTGGGATGTTTTTAAGCCTTACTGGGATGACAATGAACCTGAAAAAATGGGGAATTATTGGGATGCAGTGATTAAAAAGTTTACAAACAAACATCTTAACATCGTAATAGCAGCAAAGATTGAAAACCTGGAAGTACCGCCACATCTTGCAGCGAAGTTGGCTAAGGTAGACTGGAAAAATACAAAATCGGCCATGAGTGGGTGTGAGGCTATTCCCCAGGCGATCAATGGGATGCTTGCAGATGATGAAGATGTTGCCACTAAGTGCGAAAACCGCATCTGGCATGAGATCGAACATCAGGGCACCGTTTATGAAGCTACTTACAAGGTGGCCACTATTCTTGCACAAATGATACCTTATTACGCGCATAATATAATTATACAGCGCCGTTTATTTCAGTTCTTATTCCAGGTACTGCAACAGGCCTATATCAGTGATGAAAAAAAGCTATACAGGGAACTGATCAAAGCCGTTCAGCAATTACTTCCAACGATCCTGCAAAACGCAAAAGATGCAGATGATGACATTGCGTTGGAATCACAATACTTACTACTGGAAGCCGGACGTAACACACCTGAAACGGAAACGTTCTTTATAGAGGAATGGCATCGCACGGAAAACACTACCTTGCGAAGAGCCTATGCCGCTTTTGCTTTGGGCGACCTGTACATTCAGACAAAACAATCTCAAAAATTAGTTACTGCATTTACGGACGCATTTGCTACAGAAACGGATACCCTGGTGCGGTTAGTCCTCGCCATTCAACTGGTAACTGCTGCTGAAAAGGAAGCTGATGGAGCATGGCTGGCCGAACTGATTGGGGCGCTTACTGATCCCGACGCCGTTGATGAAAACTTTTATGAACTACAGCCATTTATTGGCGACTTCGATGCGCAGGAATATTTGCTGATGGTCCTTGGTTATGCCAATCCTGATGTGCTGGAAAAAAATATAGAACCCGTTATTGAGATATTGCCTACTGCCGGCATGCTGAAACAGGAAACGCTGTTACAGGCTGTTTTCTCCGTTTTGTTTCAGAAAAAATCAGCCCTTAAAAACATTACACCCATATGTAAAAAAGCATTGCTAGCAGCTGCTGAAGTAGCAGATCAGCATAAGAATTTATTGAATCATCAGGAGATCTTTGAAAGCTTTAACCTGCCACATGATTCTTATAAACTTCGGAAGCTGGCAGATAAGTCTTAATAAAAAACAATTAACACGCCTTTATCTATCACAACCGCGGTACTAAGGAGCTACTTTTAAAGAACGGGGAGAAACTCAGGGAAATAAACCGCTCTTTTTATCATGCCGAAACGTATGACCAGCCATCCGAAGGAATGGTTTACGTTCATTACGGCCGGGCTAATGGTGTTAATCTGGTGCCTGCCTCGACGATTCAAGGTAATCAGGCTAGTGCATTAATGGGATATAGTGTTGCCGGCGCAGGAGATGTTAATGGCGATGGTTTCAGTGATGTGCTTATCGGCGCAATGCCATATTCTAACGGGCAGGAACATGAGGGAGCGGGGTTTGTTTATCATGGTGGATGTGCTGCTGTGTACTTTGTCCTGTAAGTAATTTCAATAGCCCACTTGTTGGAGGTGTGCTGACGGTAAGATACGGGAATGAAAAATAATGCTTGCAGCCGTCCGGTCCGTGATAGATCATTTAATCCGATTTCATTTAATTATCTAAGAGAACCGATACAGAGCATGCTAATTCAAATGCTGGTCTCTAAAAACATTAGGAGGTACGCCGACCTCTTTTTTAAACAACCTGGAAAAGTAAGTAGGATTCTCAAATCCAAGCGAAAAAGAAATCTCTGCAATATTCATCACCCCCTCTTTAAGTAAATTTTTTGCTTCTGTGATCAGATAGAGATGTATAAGTTCAAGGGCTGTTTTTCCCGTTTCCTGTTTGAGCAGATCACTTAAATAGCGGGATGAAACATTTAATCTCTCCGCCATATAGCTAACTGTTGGCAGGCCAGCATCCCTGGCCTTATTCTCCTGAAAGTAAGATCCTAGTATGCTATGGAACCTGGTCGCTACAGCACCTGTTAACTCGGCACGGTTAATGAATTGCCTTTTGTAAAAGCGTTGCGCATACTTAAGCAGGGTATCCAGGTGACTAAGTAGGATGGTTTTGCTGTAAGCATCCATATTGTTGCGATATTCCCTGTCCATCATAAAGACCAGGTTCCATATCGTTTCTTCCTCACTTGGCGATAGATACAAAGCTTCATTAGTATCATAGTCAAAGTATCCATATTTCTTGATCTCATGATGTAAAATGGTACCCGACAAAAAGTCTTCATGTACCAATATCAGAAAGCAATCTTCCTTTAACTTAATATTTTTGAAGGTAACTATTTGCCGTGGTTTGATGAAGGTCAATTTACCCCGGTCATGGTCATATTTCGTTTTACCGTAAAGTATATTTCCTGATTCAAGGTTCTGAAAAGAAATAATATAGAAGTTGGCAGAGAACTCAATATCATCACCTCCGCAATCTTCTTTATTACCATAGGAAATGCTGAACAGAGGATGCTCCGGAGCTTTGATCCCAATAGCCTGATTAAAACTGCTTATCTTATCAAAATGATTCATGGGTTGCCCTTTTAAGGTAAAAGCAGGCCCGTTTAACGGTCCTGCTAATTTACGGTTTTTAATTTCCCTGTGCGGCAACAGATACCTCTTGCCATGCTTCCCAGGTTTTCATACGTTGATCATAAACATGTTTGATCCATTGGAAACCGACCCTTCCGAGGATTAACCTTAATGGAGGGTTTTCCGTATCTACCAGTTTAAGGACAGCCTCCGCCGTTGCTTCCGGCACACCCCAGTCATCAGGATTGTTACTGGCGGCAAGGGCAGCCCTGACATCATCATAAATAGCTAATGGTTTGCTTTCTACACCCGAAGTTGTGGCAAAGTCAGTGTTAAATCCATTTGGTTCCAGTATACTCACTTTAATGCCGAATCCGCTTACTTCAACAGCCAGGGATTCAGTGATCGCCTCGACTGCAAATTTGGAGGCGCTGTACAGGCCCAGTGTAGGAAATACAACCACACCTAATGCGCTTGACAGCTGAATAATGTGACCGACTTTTTGCTCACGCATAACCGGTATAACGGCTTGCGTTACCCAAAGTAAACCATAGACATTCGTTTCAAATTGTGTGCGGATCTCTTGTTCTTCCAATTCTTCTATGGCACCCACATGACCGTATCCAGCATTATTGATCAATACATCAATTGCACCAAAATGAGATTTTGCTTTTGCTACTGCCTCAAAGCATGCTACCTTATCCGTCACATCCAGTTTTATAACCAGCAAACTTGATGAATACTGATTTGCGAGTTCATTTAAAGTGTCCGGATTTCGTACCGCTACCACCACCTGATCCCCACGTTTCAAAAATGCTTCAGCCCAGATACGGCCCAAACCGCGGGACGCACCTGTAATAAAAATCGTTTTTGCCATTGTTGTATACTTTTTTATTGTTTTAATACAATGGCAAATTTCTGCTATTATTAGCCGCTGATGTGATACAAAAGTGGGTAATAATGAAACGTTTTTACGGAATGCATAGTGCTGATACCTTGAGTTCCATCGCATATTGGCAAAATCCATACAGTTCATAATGGCATCGGACGGTACAGGATCATTAAGTGTAACGACATTCAAATGACACACTCAGTTTTGCAAGCATCCAACCGGAATACCACCAATACTACGCAAGGAAAATTAACCTAAAAAATGTAGCTAAATTTCACCCAACGGGTTACCTGGTTTTCAAATAATTTTGTATATTTAGATAGATATAGATATTAACCCGCACCTCAAGATAATTTTTCTCTTATCCTTTGTACTACCATTTGTAGTTTCTTACATGCACATGACTCATGTTTACATGTGTAGAGCCCCTTTTACTTTAAAAAAAATCTCATTACAATTTAACTATTAAAAATCCCTCTCATGAACAAAATCATTCTATTCATGCTTGCAACGTTCTGCTACGTTTTATTACCCGGCTGTAAAAAAAATGATCACCCTCACCTTTCTTCCGCATGTAAACTTCTTAAAGTTGAGACTAAGGAAATGGATTATTATTTCACTTTTGAGTATAATGCCAGAAACCAGCTCATTTCCAGGAAAGCTGCTTACATGACACGTACGGCCCCCGATTATAAGTTTATCTATGATCGTGCAGGCAGATTAGCCCAGTACATTACAAATGCCGATCCTGATACCATTGGCGGCTCTTTCTGGCAATGGCATTATCTGTATTATGACAATCTGGGCAGGATTGTAAAGGATACTTTCTATGCAGATGGTACTATAGGGCCTGATGGTCCTGTGTTTCCTGAAGGAATGCCCCCCGGATATACTATGGGTATTGAGAATTATGCGTATGATGGAAATAATAGGATGATCAGCCGGAGTGGTTTATTTAATGATTCATATGCCTATAATGCGCAAGGGAATCTTGAAACAAACGTATACGGAGATTCATTACAATATGACAATAAAGTGAACTTCAATCGTACTGATCCTGTCCTTCAATTTATCAACAGGGATTATAGCAGGAATAATCCTATAGGTGCCAGGTCATATAACCAATACGGGCTTCCTCTGGAGTACCAGGGCATTATGCATAGCAACTATTCACTTGTCATTGATTATGCAGGCTTTCGTAACCCCGTATTTACCTACAAGTGTAGATAACGAAGCCAGAAGCTGCAAAGTAGGGGATATGGAGTGTATGCCTTTTAATAACGGTCTCTCGCAAAATACGTATTACAGCAAAAGGTAGACAACTCTGTACAAAAAACGCAAAACCCGCTCTTAGAGCAGGTTTTGCGTTTTTTTGCTATTTTACTTTATTTTGTAAGCAGCTCATTTTCAAATCTATATTGGTTCGATCAATGGTCAATAAACCAATTTATTTTTCTATGACATAACCATTGTTTGAACTGATTGGTAACTGACTGTCGACGCAAATCGGAGCTATTACAACTTAATCGCAAAAAGGATAAAGAGGACAGAGTTTCAACTTAGATTTTTTTATAGATTCATAGCTAACTTCAAACTCTTCGGAATTGTTGGTTTTAGGTGTCTGTGTACCTTTGATTTCTGTTAACAATGTCCGGTAGTGTTCAAGGATCTTAGCCAGATTTTTACTTGATCCATCTCGCTGGTACGCCTCTGTTGCTTTTTGCGTTAAGGCATCAAACGCCTTATTCGCGTTGTCGTTAATAACGACATTCGCCAATACCTCACGTTTGGCTTCAGCTAGCTTTACATTCAATGAATCTTTGGATTGTGCTTTGGTTTGCAGGCAGAAAAGCAGTAGGAATCCACATAATAGTTTGTACATCTTCATAAGATTTAGTTAAAAGGGAATTAAATAAGTGCTGTACAAGCAGACCCAATAGTAGCGTCTGATGTTTTACTTTTGACAAGTATTTAATCCCCGAAGTTGTAAAAATACCAACTACTTGGTAGTTTTACAAACTCCCTTGCCAGATCGGGTTCCAAATTCCAGGTTTTTTCTAAGTTTTGATATATCATTGACGACAAAACCGGGAAATTATGGTTTGGCACAAGGGGAGAGGCCTGTTTTTATGATGGGAAAACATTTACTGTATTCACAAATAAAGACGGCAAAGCCTTTGACAACGTTTGGTCGATAATCAAAGATAGAAAGGGCAATATTTTTTTCGGTGAAGATGGTCTTTGGCGCTATGATGGCATTTCTAAGCTCCAATGAGGGGATTTCTACAAACATACTCAATGACAGGTTGGTGAAGCTTAGCGAAATCGACCTCATTACTTATACCGGTATTGCAAGAATGCGTTTCAGTGTGAGGATACACTACAGGAATAAATATAATAAGGTTTAATTATTTAAACAGACGTAATGCAGGAAACAAAAGGACTAATTGAACAAATTAAACTTCACGACAAGCTTGCGATTAGAGTAAGTTCTAATTCAAATAATGATTTGCCGGCCGAGCTTATGAAAAAGCTAAGGCGACCGCATAGGAAAGCGAATTATTTTTTCGTTTTCATTGAAAGCGGTTCAGTAACTCACAAGGTTGATTTAAAAGATTTGTCAATTACAAATGGACAATTATTTTTTATTTTACCAAACCAAATTCATACTGCACCTGCACAGCCGAAAAAAAACATTAAATGTTTCAAAATGAGTTTTGACCATAACTGTTTGTCTTTACTTCCAAAAACATTTTCTTTTTTAATGAATCCATTAAATTCACAAACTATTTCATTTGACAATGCTTCAAAATTACGCGTGAAAACACTTTTTGGAATTCTGGATAAAATATTGAATTCAAAGAAGGACCCAAAAGATGGCGAGGTTATTTTGGCGTATCTTAATACACTTATGACTGAGATCAATAATGCTTATTTTAGAAATGTGGTAAAAGAGAATTTAATGCCTCAGAAGCTTTCTAAATACATTGAATTTAAAGAGGCAGTTGAAACTAATTTGACGGAACATCAATCTATAAATACTATTGCCAAAAATCTTTCTATAACAACAAATAATCTTTACAATATTGTAAAAGAGTTTTCAGGTGTTTCGCCAAAAGAATATATTACAATGAGTTTGATGTTAGAAGCACAACGTAAATTACATTACTCCAAACCTTCAATTAAAGAACTGGCTTATGAACTTGGTTTTAGTGACCCGGACTATTTCTCCAGACTTTTCAAAAAGAGCACAAAAAAGAGCATTAGCAATTATTTAGCAGACATTCAGGATTTGTCAGGTAATTAGAGTGAACAGTCCATCTTACCCTGTTTTGCCGAACCTACTTTTGTATTTCAGCAAATTATATAAAATGAAAACAGCATTAGTAACTGGAGCAAACAGAGGAATAGGTTTTGAAACATCAAAACAATTGGCGGCACTTGGATATTTTGTTTATCTGGGTTGCCGGGATAAAGTCAAAGGGCTTGAAGCAATTAAAAAATTAAAAGCATTAGGTTATTCGAATGTGGATTGTATTGAATTGGACATATCAAACATCCACTCTATTAAATCAGCAAAACAAGAACTTGAAAGTAAAACTAAGCACTTAGATGTCTTAATAAATAATGCCGGCATCAGTGGCGGGTTTCCGCAACCTTCGCTTAAAGTGTCTATTGAAACATTAAAAGATGTTTTTGAATCTAACTTTTTTGGGCCAATACAAATAATACAAGAGTTTATTGAGTTCTTGAAAAAATCAAAAGCACCAAGAATTGTAAATGTAAGCACCGAATTATCGTCTCTGACAAAACACGGCGATCCAACCTGGAAATTCTATTCTGTGAAACCTTCGGCTTACGGCCCTTCAAAGACTGCATTAAATGCATATACTGTTATGTTAGCCTTTGAACTTAAGGATACAAATTTTAAAGTGAATTGTGTTTGCCCGGGGTTTACTGCGACTGAATTTAATAATTATAGTGGCGAAAAGACAGTTGAACAGGGTACAAGTGCAATTATAAAGTATGCAACTATTCAGAATGATGGTCCAACCGGGAAGTTTTTCAACGAAGATGGAGAAATCGCTTGGTAAATAATGGTGTTTGCGACTAGAGTAAGGTTACATATTGAAGAGATTATCGGGCACGATATGGCGAATGCCGGAGTGTGATAGCTACTACTTGATCTGACAATACAGGAAATTTTGTTTGGTTAAGTAGTAGCTATTACAATTGATTCGATAATTCACCATTATTGGGCACTTGACGTGTTTAGAAACCAAGTTGAGAAAAGTTTATCCTTGGTGGTTTCGGCTCCGGATTTTGACCAGGACAGCACACCTATGCTACTACTTCTAGCTTTTGTAGATCACTTATTCCCTCCGGGTATTGGCTCTTCAAATTGAGGTTTGAGAGTATTCGGTACATCAGTCAATTCAATAATCCTGTACTCGAACACCAGCTTCTCTAACTCACTTATAATAAAACTATCTAATTGGGATGGCACCCTACCATTATAACTTCCTGCTGTCTCTTCAATATATTGCCTTACCGTACGTTTCCCCGTTGCATTCAGGAAAATTGTTTCCGGCCATGGATCCATTGTGATCATCCGCGGGCCATGTGGATCGATCACCGTAATAGTACATTGATTAAAATTAAGCTTCATAAAATGAGCTACCCGCACAAAATATTTGTCCTTATTGGCATAGGTGGATAGTACTTCTAGTGAATAGGCATCAGACTTAGATCTCTTTCTAAAGAAGTTGAACATGCCGCAAATATAAAAACAAAGTACCACAACACAAACGCCACAGGCTGTTGGAAGGCCTTGGTTTATTTGAGAATTTAATTGCCGGCAGGTCGTTATAACATCTTCACTTCAATAGTAAGCGACTTAATATCAACATTATTCGGTTCGAAAGTGCTCCACTACGGGACACCAGATAGAAGGCGTCTTAAAAGCGAGATTTACCACTATAGCAAGGACTTAAATTCAGTAGGTCGCATGTTTGTCAATTGCGCGAACGTGTTGCTAAAAGCAGATATGCTTGAATATCCCACCTCATAGGCAATTTCACTCACACTCAGATCGGTACCCTTTAACAGTTCCATTGCACGAATAATGCGCAACATTTTTACATACTGCAAGAAAGAGATGTGCAGCCTATTTTGAAATAGCCTTGTCAGGCTGCGTACGCTGATACCAAATCGCACGGCAATCTCTTCCATGGTCAGCGTCTCATTTAAGTTTTCTCGAAAATAATCAGTGATCTCATTTAATTTTTTATCATCCGTCGTAGGTAGCTGAATGGAGAATTTATTCAGCTTTTCCTTTGGCAGCAGATGTTTGGCCGTATTTAAAAATTCATATTCCCAAGTTCCGGCAGAAAAGTTACCCTGCCAGCTTTCTGTAAAAGACAGCATTTCTGAAAGTAGCCTGCTTACCGGGTATATACCGAGTTCACTATAAAATGGAGTATCTGCATCATCCTCATCTGGAAAATAAATATTGATAATGAACAGGTCCTGGGAATTGAACATGAGATTGTGCGCATACCTTTTTGGTATCCACACGTAGTGGTTGGAAGGGATGTAGAAATCCCGTTCACTGGTCTGCAGATAAGCGATGCCACCGAAAACCAACAATAGCTGTCCCTTATCATGTTTATGGGCTGTTAACTTCTGCTCTGTCTGTTGCCTAAGTACCAGGATTGCCTCCGGGTATTCGTCAATAATCCTGATAAGTTCCCTGATATATTTCACTTGGCCAAAATAAACAAATTTTAGGCTAATTATATAAAACGATCCTCTTGAAATGGAAATAGTTTTGCACTATATCTGACAAAACACTTTAAACATGAAAGAACAATCTACGCGCAACAGAATCATCAAATCAGCCGAAGACCATTTAGTAGCATGTGGTTTCGCTGACGTGTCGATGAAGAGTATTTCAGAAAAAGCCAAGGTAAATATTTCAATTGCCGGAAAAAAGGCGTTTTCACACTTGACATTTCAAACCGGGTAGTCATCAACCTTTTTTTCGTTTTGATGACAAAAGTCGGTCTCTATAAGCGTCGTCATTTGCTTTCGCATATGTATGCCACGGAGGTTAAGGCTACCTACACCGAAAAAGCCTGGTCTCGGATGCCGCAATTTCAGCAATTGCACAACCAGATTGAAGCCATCTTCAGGTACATATTGATTTAGCTCTGGTTAACACGCTTTGCCTATTGCGGGGAGCAAAAGATCATCATGCGGCTATCGTTCTTCAAGCATTCCTAGAACAATTTAACATGAACAATTATACATTTATGCATACGCTACTATTAGCGTTATTATTCCTGGCGCCCGGGAATTTGAGCGCACAGGTGTCCAGTAGCGACTCATTAACACTGGAGCAAGTCTGGAATATAGTAGATTCAGAAAACAGACAACTCAAACTATCGGACTTGATGCGTAGCGAAAGCGTTACCAATGTTGAAATAGCTAAGAGTGATCGCTTGCCATCGCTGAATGTTTCAGGAAACGTTGTGCACAATACTAAATTCCTAATATATACCAGAGGTTGGTTTGCAACGCCAGACTATTTCGCAGTATCCAAATATGGATATGGGTTTGGTTATTCCCTTAGCCTCAATGTCTACGAGGGAGGTAAATACAACAGGAACATCCAGATTAAAAGGGAAGAAAGCTTAAGACAACAAAATGAATATGACCTGCAGCGCAATAATATGCATTATTCAGCAGCTATTGTATTCTACGACCTCTATAAGTTCCTTCAGTTCCGGGATTTTCTTTCCGCAGAAATTACGGCAGAGAAAAAACAACTTCAAACTATTGAGAGTTTTTACAGGAATGGTACGGTTCTCAAAAGTGATGTACTCAGAAGCCACGTAAAACTTTCCCAGCTGGAACTGAGCCTTTCCGACCTGAACAAACAGATCAAAGTTGCCTCTCAACGGCTAAATATCCTGATGGCACATGGAAATGGAGATTCGGTGGCAATTGTCTATCATGATAGCACCATGCTCGCTGAAATAAGTGAAAACGGTAATTATATGGATTATGTTGAAATTGCGCTATCCAAATCTCCAGCTTATAAAATAACACTCAACGATGTAAACCTGGCCAATCTGAATATCAAACAAGTGAAAGCCAATATTCTACCCAAAGTTTCTCTGTTTTCCTATTACACCTATACATATCCGCAAGTATCCTACTACCCATACTCCAACGATTTTTGGTCATTCGGACAGACCGGTTTGAGAGTTACTTTCCCCTTGGATAATCTCTACAGGAATAAGCACCTGCATGCAAAAGCAAAAACTGAAAGCGCGCAACAAACAGAACGAGTGAGGATAGAGCAGGATGAACTCATTGTAGACATTAAGGAGGCATATTTGCAATATCAGCAAGCGTCAGAAGCTGTCAAATCCGCACAAGAAAATATTGAACAAAACACGGAGAGCGTGCGGGTGATTCGCAACAGCTATCTTAGCCAGGAGTCGCTACTCACCGATCTGTTAGATGCAGAAAACACGCTGCTGGAATCAAAATTTGCCCTCACCTCTGCAATAGTCAATTTACGGTTAAGTCATGTCAGACTTTTGGCCAAAACAGGTATTCTTTAATTTAAATAAACATGTAAATGAACAAGCATAAAACAGATCGTATTGTAGTAGCCATCACACAGTGGTTCGGTATCCTTCTACTGGTAGCACTTCTTGTCTGGGGAGGAAAATATTTCCGGGATGCCAACCAATACGAACAGACAAATGACGCGCAGATAGATGCCTACCTGGCACCCGTCAATGCAAAGATTGGTGGCTATATTGACAAGATTTATTTTAAGGATAATCAGCATGTTCATAAAGGAGATACGCTCGTGGTGATCGCCATAGATGAATTTCAGCTGAAAAGCGATGCTGCTACTGCAGATCTGATGAATTCCCGGGCCAAGCTTGACATACTAAATGCCAGCGAAGAGACCCAACAACATAATATTGATGTGATTAGTGCCCATATTCCCGGTGTACGTGCCAAATTAGAACACCAGCAGCAAGAGTATGATCGGTATGGCAATCTTTTAAAGGAAGAGTCCACCACCAGACAGAAGTTTGAAAATATGCAGGCCTCCCTGTTGGTTATTAAATCAGACTATGAAGAAACCATCGCTTCCGTAAAAGCGGCGCAATCAAAGCTTGTTGATCTGAAGGCTCAGCGTACTGCGATCGCCGCAGAGATTAAATCCAGAGAGGCTATTTTGGCCAGACAACAACTTGATATTCGCTATACAGTCATCACTGCCCCTTTTGATGGCCAACTTGGCAAAAAAAATATCCAGGAAGGACAGCTAGTGCAACCTGGGCAGACCCTTGCCTTTCTAACCAACGAGGATGAGGGGAAATGGGTAGTAGCTAATTTCAAGGAAACTCAGGTGGGTAATTTTAAGGTTGGCCAGGCGGTGAAAGTAATGGTGGACGCCTTTCCCAATGAGACTTTTACTGGCACAATTGAATCGCTTTCCCCTACAACAGGATCAAAATACTCACTGCTGCCGCCAGATAATGCTACCGGTAATTTCGTGAAGGTGATTCAAAGAATACCGGTCCGCATCAAGCTTACCAATGCCAGGGAAAACATTCATCAATTATCACCTGGCATGAACGCCAACGTGTATATCATCAAGTAGTAGTATGCAAGTTTCTAATACACACCTATTTAAACAATGGGTTCCCGAATGGTTGGCCAGAACGGTTATTTTCGGTATCCTTTTAACTTCGCTACTGGGATTTGGACTCTATTATAGTAACGCGGAAAGTGCAATCGGGTACTATGGGATTGAGCCTGCAGATATACAATATTCGGTAGTGCTGATGTATGCCGCCGGAGTGAGTTTCTTCGCGCTGGATTTTCGCATCGTAAAGTATTTTTCTCCCCGCAAATATATCCTGGCAGCCCTTGCACTTAACTTTACTTCCTATTTGGTTTGTTTTTATATAAAGGATCTGGGGTTGTTTATGGTATGCAGGTATGCGCAGGGAGTTGCCTGTGCACTACTTTGTAGTGTTGTACTTAACTCAATCTTTCCCCGTCTGCACGCAACAAGATCCAGGGTCATCGGCTATACCGTGTTTTATGGAGGGTTGCAAACGTCGATTCCCATTTCGGCCATTTATTGTAGTGCTATGTTACACTATTTCGATTTTCAATGGCTTTTTTATGGCTTGATCATCTTAATGCTACCAGTTCTTGTTACCGTGCTGCTGACCATGAACGCTAAAGCTCGTTTCCATAAAAAAATGCCACTCTATCAAGTGGACTGGGTAGGATATTTGTTCTATGCGATTTTTTGCTGCGTATTTGGCTATGTTTTAGTATATGGACAGCAACTTAATTGGCTGGATGGTCCGAAGGTCCTGTTCCTGTCGGTTTTAGGTGCACTTCTACTGATGTTATTTATCGTCAGGGAGACCAGGTTAAAGCGGCCACTGATCAATCTTGAACTTTTCAAATTACCCAGTTTTATTATCGGGCTTTTCTTGCTGATTGCGTTCTATGTATTTAAGGGGACCAGTGGCTTTGCCTATAGTTACATCCAGGGAGTATTGGGCGTAGATCCGCTCAATGTGATTCCTATCTGGACTGCCAACATTGTTGGAATAGCATTGGCAATGTTTGTAACTGCCCGGTTTGTCCTAAGTGGAAAACCACTGATTGGTATCATTATTTGCGGCTTTGTAGTGTTGGCTTTATTTTATGTATACATGCTGACCTTTGTCTCGGTCACAGGAGAAACCAGTCAATTTATCCTGCCGTTGTTTATCCACGGTGCTGCATGCGGAATCCTATTTGTGCCAATCGTCATTTTTACTGTATCTGCGGTGCCTCCGAAAATTGCCTATAACGTGTCGATGCTGGGTATTTTTTTCCGGTTCATTGGGTTTTGCCTCACTATCGGTATCAACAATTATTCACAGCTCTACACAAGGGCCGCCGTACGTGAGAAACTACGTGAGTCTGTGAATGAAACCAATCCCCAGCT
This sequence comes from Chitinophaga sp. CF118, assembly GCF_900112615.1. GTDB lineage: Bacteria > Bacteroidota > Bacteroidia > Chitinophagales > Chitinophagaceae > Chitinophaga. The sequence continues at coordinate 700,928 of NZ_FOMK01000003.1, forward strand.
GGCTCATACCTTAAAGGGCATCCAGGAAAACTACAGCATATTTGGTAATGATCCTCACACTGGTAATGCAGCTTCATCCGGCTTTTTGGATAAGTTGGTTAGACAACAGATTGTCGCACGTTCTATTCGGGACTATCACGACATCATGCTAATTGGACTACTACTTTTAATATTGTTGCTATTGGTGATTCCAGGTATTAGAAAGATTGTGTTAAGACTTAGCGGCGGTACCCTTCCTTATTAATATGCTTGCCCATAGTTAGATCATAATGAAGCTTTGTGAGTGAAAACCAGGTTCTGATTGATATTTTATGAGAGGTTCCTGAAATGGCTTTGAATGTGTGACATAACAATGATGATTAGTTTGTTTTGCTCACATTTGGCACCAAGTCCCGGCTGTTTTTACAGCTGGGACTTTTTAACATTATGCTTAATAGTTTTATTCAGCAGCGGCACTTCTTATTAAACATGAAATCCAGGAGTTCAGCTCAGTGAATCCTGGCATTATGAGCCGGTGTCCGCAGAACTTATTTCTCAAAGGATAATAAATTAAAAGAATAGTGCTAAATTACATCTAAGTTTACCTGCCTATTTCCGAATTACATCACATCTATAGATCGTCTCAATAATTTCCACTTTACTCCAAATTTTAAAATCACCCTCATGCAACGTAACCCATTCATGCATGCCCTCCTCCTGGCAATACTAATCTGCTCCTGTCAGAAAGAACAGTCCGATTCTATCGACACTTCCATTGAACAAGAAGAAAAAATAGTATTGACGCCTTATGGAAACCTTCCGGCTTCACGCGTCATAGCACTGGATTACAAAACAACCGTTAAGATCAGGAATGGACGCATTTTTAAAATTGACATCGCTACAGACAAGGTTATTGCTGATCTTGGAAAGACGTCATTCCCTTCCAAAGATCCCTATACTTTTGGCAGATCGGCTGCTAAAACCGGTGCCAGTTCTCCTGGGTTTACAGCAACGGCATATGCCAGCGATATTCAGGCATTCTCCACCAAATGGGTAGTGCCCGGTGTTCCCCCCAATCCATATAGTACAGCTACTACATTTCTTTGGAATGGTATAGATCGCGGTACCCTGCAACCGGTACTTATGTGGGGTGGTACCGCAGGTGGTGCGTTTTATGCGATAGCCAACTGGTGTTATCTTGATGGCGTATATCTGCATGGAAAATACGTATCCGTTTTACCCGGTACTGTACTGGAAGGTGTTGTATCTTTTGTGTCTCATGATGAATCAGGGTGGACATATAAAGAGTCTTTTACTGGTTATCCAGAGGCTGATATATATGTCACCAGGCCAGAGGAAGCCTTAAACGTGATCGAATGCTGGGAGCCCTATACTTCGAATTTCACTGAGTGGCCGAACGTTTTGAAATCCCGCATGTATGATATAAAGCTGACCACGAGGTCCGGTACCCCGCCACCGGCCACATTCAACTGGCAAGTCTCTGGCCCCGATATTATCACGATTTCAGGAAAGAATACCGTTATTGTAAATAACAGCACACAACATGGTATTATTGATTTCTATATGAACGGCAATATAGCTCCTGCAGCTATTAAGTCAGGTAACGTGTATATGATCGTTACAGCGGTAAATAACAGCAGTATCCTTGATACGCCGGGGAACAGTACCATCGATGGAACGCAGGTCATTTTGTATGAAAGAAATGTTCCTGTCAGCGCCAATCAAAAATGGAGAATAAGTAGGGTAGATGGAGACTACTTTAAAATCCAACCGACGCATTCGCCCGACAAAGCTCTTACCGTGAAAGGTGGAGTATCTGCTGCCAGAACAGCCGTAACCGTTGAACATTATACCGGCAACATTGCTCAGCAATGGAAGTTCGTACCGGACAATCAGGGGTATTATTATCTGGTGCCTGCTTGTGCTCCTGCATATGCACTGGACGTTTACAACAATGAAACAACCAACGGCAAGCCAATGACTATCTCGTGGTATAACGGATCGGTAGCACAGAAGTTCAGAATGGTTTTGCAGGCGTCAGCTATTCAGCCGCCAAATAACAATCCGCTTTTTCCAACCCCGGCTGGCTTCTATGAATAAGTGGTTACTAGCATGCTATGATCTAATCAGCAACAATTAGCTTAACTGCGTTTTCCAGATCAGCTACCTGTTTAATAAGAAATTCTTCACAGAAGATATCGATGTTTCCTTTGCGCCAAAAACCATCAGGACAAACAACTATAGCTTTGTGATGAAATGCACCCAACTCTAACATAGAGACTGGTGACTTAGTAGCAGGATCAAAGTATACTAATACATAGTTTGCTTTTTGCAAACTGCTTAGTTCCCATTTAACTTGCTGATAAAACTGCGGATCTTCGTACGCTTGTTTCCAACTGGAATCCCAATCTGGTCTTCGGGGATTGAGGATGAGATAATCATTTTTCTCCTCTTCAGGAATAAGGGAATCGAACAGCTCAATTGCTTGCTGTTGCCATTCTTTAGCAGCTCCCATTTCGATGGATCCAGCGAGGAAAATAATTTTCCGTTGATGAGCGATTACTCTTTGTGGCGGGTTAAATACGTTCATACTTCACTTTAATTATACACAATATAGAATAAGATTCTGGCTGCTCCAAATTTTGTGTAGATTTTACACAAAACAAGGCCCGCATAGAATGGATATCCATGGCTAAGTATCTACATACCAATAAATAACTTATTCTTTAACTGGCACCTTTTAAATATAGTTACTGCGTTTAGGCTCTCTGACTTTCTTGAAATCTGATGGAAGATTGAATGCAAAGTTCAAATTGTAGATCATTGGTAGTTAGCATTTGTAGTTCATGTAGATCATTTGTAGTTGATAGATTTTATGATTGGCCACTTATCGTATTAATTTTGTCTCACACTAAACCGGAGTTCAGTGATTTGCAAAAACTATATATTATGGCTCAAAAGAAAATAATAACAGACGGAAAAATAAAAGCCTTCAAACGTCTTTACGCTGCCTGTTATTCCCTGATCCTTGCCTTTGAAGAAGAAGCAGCAAAAACAGGAAAAATACTGGAAGAAAAAGTAGATCAGGCCATTGCCAATATGGATGAAATGATCGGTATGCTGCCAATGCAGTTTCCAACAATATTGGAAGGGAATAATAAACAGCAAATGCTGCTTATCAATCTGAAAGATCCGGAGGATGAGCCAGAACGTATTGCAACAAAAAACAAGAATGGATATACAAATTATTCGGTTCCCGGGCATGTGCAGATGCTATTTGAAGAGTCAGTGCTTATGGCGTTGGAAAACTGGAAATTCCAGCTATGGAGTCAGGTGAGTTATCTTAGCAAAGATCCTGCTGTACTTGCAAAGTATAAACCATTGCTGCTGGCACATGCAAAAAAATGCATGGATAATTTCCCCTTTAAAGTGACTATGATTGAATGGGAAAGGAATTTGTATCTGCAATGTGCCAACAAAATCGGATGGAATGCTTTTTTAGAAGAGGAAGACCCGGTAAAACTGGAAGAAGCACTGGCAATACTGGAAAAAGGATTTGTGCAGTCTAACTGGTACCAGTTTAGTTATCTTAAAGATACAAAAGCACGTCTCTTAATAAAAATGGGCAGGGAAGAAGAAGCCTATGCTATCGTTCTGGAAGGATTGAGACATAATGCTGATCATGCAGATTTCAGGGATTTGAAAACGGATGAAAAGTACCTGCAATGGTTACGGAAAGAAGAAGAAAGGGAGGTTGCTGCAAAGAAAAAAGAAGAAGGCGATTATCGGAATTTTCTGCTGTTTGTGAAGAAAGAACAGGAAAAGCTTGCAGATCAGTTTGTGAACCCGGATCATCCGTTGGTAAAAGAACATGCTGCTGTGCTTAACCTGATCAAACAAGAGATGTTGCAGACCAAGCTGCTTATTCAGTATAAGGATTCTAAATGGCAGACTCCCAGCAGTAAATTCGATAATTGGTTTGTCGAACTTAAAAAATGGTCAGTAGAAGACATAGCGGCTTATGAAAAGAAACATGCTATCCGTCTGCCGGATCAGCTTAAAGTGTACCTGATGGAAATTGGTGAAGGAGGCAAATATTATTATCGTTACAATGGTATTACGATACCAGCCAAAAAAGAACTGGCTGCTATCAGAAAACCTTTCCCTATCACAGCTGATAAAATGCATCCCATTAATCATGACTGGGAGATCAATGCATGGGTAGAACCGGATGATAAAGATTGGAAAAAGCTGAAGATCCTTCCAAATTCCGCAGACATGCAAGCCATGTTTGGGTTCCCTGATGGCGTAACAGCGAATGATGGATGCTGGTATTTCGGGGACTCTTACGGGCAGGACGGACTATTCCTGATCATGAATGGTGAGTTTGAAGGGGAAGTATGGGTAGACACATTACAATATGGTGCTGAAGCAAGAGGATGTTTTGCACAAGCTACGCCGCAGAAACTACATTTCCTCCCATTTCTGGCAGAAAGTCTGCACCGTAAATCAGCGGGATATTCTGGCAATGAATATACCGGTTCATGGATGTAGATAATTCTGTAAGACCCAAAGTTGCTGGACAGACATGAGAACTGTCAATCCACCGGCCCACCGATGGCAGTATTGGTGCTTTTATCAACAATGATCATATCCTGATGTAATCACCGGCACACAAACTTTATCTATCATTCATTACCTTGGCCAGGTGCCTGATATCATATATGATAGAAAGCTGAATAAAGTAGCGGCTAATACTGCCAGCAATACCAATCATCCCAACTTTTACGATCAGCTTGAGATACTATCAGTAAAATAAAGTTGCAGAGAAAGGCGGTTTTGCAAAGAACGTTGAATACCTGATATTGAACTTCGAAAACCTACCGCTACTGGGTATCATGCGTTAGTGCCATTTGTGCTGCTAATTAGAAACTATTTTAAAAATTGTTCCAGTATTTTCTGTCCAGCGGTGTTATTGGGATTTAATTCTATAGACTTTTTATACATTTTAATAGCTGTTTCTTTTTGTCCCACTTGTAACAGTATTTCTCCGTAACTATCATAAGCATTCCAACTATTAGGGAAAAGTTCAGCATTTATTTTTAGAGTTTCAAGAGCCTCTTGATATTTATGTTCTTCAGGAAACTTGTAGGGATTTGGATTGTTACTTCCGCCCATAAAATCATAACCAATAAGATTCATTTCATCTTCACTCAGTTGATAGTGCACTGTATCAGCCTTTAAAATAAACAGTTTTTCTCTTGCAACTATAGCCCCTTTGTTCACCAATAATCTTGCATATTCTGCTGCAAGACTTTTCCTGGGCAGTGGCATTTTAATGTTATTGAGTATTTTTAATGTTTTAAAAGCTAATTCTTGTGAATTATTATTGTGTATGTTGTCAAATATAATAATGGTTTGATGTTTAGAAATGTTTCTTACCAGTATGCAACTATGCCCGGTAGCATTTCCGTTATGATATACTACTTTTCCAAAACTACTATCCTTATCTATTTGCCAGCCCCAGCCAAAATTAGCAGCGTTGTTTTTCCCGTCATTAAGTTTAACCGGTTCAAAAGCTTTATTAATTATTTCTTGATTTAGTAAGCAGCCATTGTAATAGGCTTTATCGTATTTAAGCAAATCAGTGATTGTACTTACATAATCACCAAAGCCAGAGAAATTATAAGATGACCAATAGTTAACAATAAATGGAACTTGACTTGCTTTTATTACACTTTCTGAATATTTATGAGGATACAAGTAGGGATAGGCAAACGGGAAATTAACAGGTTGAGTGTATTGCAATCTAAGAGGGATAAACATAGTATGTGTCATGCCCGCAGGACGCAAAATATTTTCAGTAATGTAATTATTGTATTGCATTCCAGTTACGTTCTCAATTACTAATGCCAATACGATAAAATTTATATTATCATAATTTCCTTTGCTGCCAGGTTCATACAATAAAGGTTTTGTATTATTGGTTAATCCACGCATAAAATCAACATTGGTAAAAACTGTGTCAGGATGCAATTTTCTTGTACTGTCAAAAAAAGCATTGTAAGGTGGCAAACCAGAAGTATGAGATAGCAGATGTTGTAGTGTAATGTTTGGATAGGGGAACCCGGTGAGATATTTCGTTACTGCGTCAGTTACGTTTAATTTTTTGGCTTCGACCAACTGAAGGATGGCTGTAGCAGTTAGTGTTTTTGAAAGTGAAGCGATAGGAAATGCAGTATTAACATTGTTTACGGTTTTATTGGAGAAGTCGGCGAACCCAAACCCTTTTTCATAAATAACCTTTCCGTTTTCAGAAACTAATACACTACCATTAAATTGTTTATTCTTTTCCAATGTAGAAAAATATTTCTTTAGATAAGCGTGCTTGTCCTGACCGGCTAAAGTCAGGCTGCTAATAAAGAAGAATGAAAGGAATAGAGAGTGTTTTTTCATATTGGGTCTGTAAAATGAACTGTGTGAATAATATTCAAGTGTTATCAGAACTTGTTACTGAATGATATTTTTTCTGATGCAGCCTGGCTATGATTCCAAAGATCCAAAAAATATCGTTCAGTAACGAGGCTTTTTATAGTTCTAATTATAATCTGCCTGAGAATATAGTGGAAAGCTGAGATACTGTAATACCCCAATTCTGCAAAGGCTGTGTCCATTTTTTCTGAATATTCAGAGTAGCCAGGTGTGGTAATCTCTGTGCTGGCAATGGTGTAGGCCTGGTGTTCGTCATAATAAGCTCAGAATCAATCCCGATTGGTTCCGGGTAGTCAGATAGCAGCTATTACACTGATTATTGCCTATCCCGATAACTGCGGTTATACTACTATTGGTTGTTTTTAATTTTCCTGCGGCAGAAGCAATACCATTCTTTGTTAACTTCGGGTCTTTAATAAGATATGCATAAGATACAAAAGGTAAATAGCATGAAAAAAAGTTACATCCCGCTCATTATCATAACTGGACTAATGATCCACAGCTTATACCAGGTAGGAACAAGCAACAGGGCTTTTACTTATCCACATTATTTAGGGCTTATTTTAATCCTGATAAGTCTTGTATTCTTAAAATTAAAAATTGTAATAAGTAAACTAGCCACGTTTCTTGCACTTCTTTTGGGTACTTTTAGTCAGGCGGCATTTACAACCACAATTTATAGATTTAGAATAGGAGGATCAATTGAAGATAGAGGGTTTGATATATTAATACAGCCATTATGTTTAGGTCTATTGATATTATTTATAGTGTTGAATATCAGTTTTGTAAAAGGAGGGATCAGGGAAATTCGACAGTTCATTAATAGGGGGTAGTGCAATCAGTTTTTTTGTGTAAGGCTACAATAAGCTATCATTTATAATCAATGAGTACCTCTGTAGGTGATCAATAGAAGTTGTAAGCTCTTGAAACAGCCACTTTCTTGTTTTACAGCTTCCTGTATATCCCCAATAGAAGCACATTAAAATCCAGCTACTATTGGTCAGCCCTTTTCTTTTGTAGAAAGGGCCGGTGAATGATTCTGTCTGGTTACTTTACAAAAGACTTTCACTTATATGATAAATTATTAAAATGTTTTATATATTTGCGCCGACATTCTGGGAATGTCTGACCTATTCTCAATAGAACAATAGCCTATTTCATCTTTAATATTAAACACTTAAATCAGAATTTAAACATAATCGATTACATCTCAATTTTTAAATCAGAAATCAGAACAAAGACCTATGAACAAACTGTTATTAAGTGCAACTGCACTTGTAGTATTGTTTGCTGCCTGTAGCAAAGATGATGACAATACGCCTCAGACATCCGCAAAGAAATATCTGCTATCCCAGACGTCTGATGAGGACAGCACCGTGATAACTTATGATGCTGCCAACAATATGAAGAAAATACAAAGTTGGGACCTGAAATACAATTCGCTGCAAACTTCGGAGCTGGTTTATGAAAACGGCAAACTGGTAAAGAAGATGATGAGTGAGGGTGAAGGCACATTGCAACTGTTTCAGGATTTCGAGTATAATAATGCAGGTAAGCTGGTAAAAGTAAACATGTATCGTGACAACGGTTCTAAATCCCGCTATGATAGCCTGGTTTACAATGCCGAAGGCCGTCTGACTGCTTTGTACGAGGCTGCGTCGGTTGTCGATAGTTACACAATGCGCCGTAAAAATGCCTTTATCTGGAACAGTAAGGGAAATATTGCCCGGCATGTGGCAGTTGCTATAACTGATGGTATTGAATCTAAGGACAGCACCATCATTGACTACACCTATGACGACAAAGTAAACTACGCGGTGAGACAACCGGAATTTTTTGTGCTGGATGCAGAAGATCCTGTGTCAGCGTTATCTGCCAACAATATCACTAAATCGGTATTGAGCTACACCATGAGTCTGGGCTCGTCATCAGTAACAACTATAGAATACACTTACGACGAAGATGGATACCCTGTTACCCATAAAGAAATCATTAAAACAATGCAGGGAGATGAGGTAGTGAGTACAGATGAGTATTCTTCAAAGTATCGTTATATCAAAAAATAAACTATAAACGGGGCTGACCAAAAGTGGCTGTTGCACAACTTGATTTTGGTTTTAAACTTTTTCCCCTTGTATGCTTTAATTAAATTAGTGTATGCAAGGGGAAAAAAGTTTTCAGGAAAAGCTCTTCATGCAATTCAGTCTTTCCGATTACATTCCGGAAGACAATTTCTATAGGCGTCTCAGGCACACATTGGATTTTTCCTGTTTATATCCACTAGCATCAGCTTCATGAAAACGACAGGATCTACACTTTTCTGAGCCTCTTTGCTGTAGTATTTTGATGTTGAGCCAGGAGCTGCTTCGCCAAAGAAAAATTTGCCAGCTGTATCGCTATGTCTGCCCATACAATTTTAAGCAGGATCACTCATATTTGAAAGCTGCTTTCAGACCTCCGACAGAAATAGAGAAATCACCAGGTTCTGTAACCCGTTGTAATTGTGCATTAATAAAGGAAAGTCTTTCTTTATCTATTGTGAAAGAAACCGTTTTGGTCTGACCCGGCTGAAGCTCAATTTTTTCAAATGCCCGTAAGCGTTTTACCTCAGGAGTGATAGAAGCAACTTCATCACTTACAAACAGTAATACCGTCTCTTTACCAGTTATTTTACCAGAGTTGGTCACATCAACTGATACGGTAATGGCTTTAGCATCTGTAAGTGTTGTATTGCTCAGTTTCAGGTTGGAATAAGAGAATTGAGTATAACTTAATCCATATCCAAATTCCCACTGAGGATTAAATCCTGCCATTTCATCAAACTTCAGTGTCTCAGTATATTTATGATAATAGTTTACCAGGCTGTTGGCAGAACGTGGATAAGTATAAGGCAGTTTCCCGGAAGGATTGATTTTACCTGCCAGCACATCTGCAATTACGTTTCCGCCTTCATTTCCTGACAAATAGGAGTGGAGCACGGCAGCACTGAGTGGTTCTATAGAAGATATAATACGCGGACGGCCTTCTGTCAGTACAAACACAATCGGTTTTCCCGTAGCAGCTAAAGCACGGGTAAGTTCAATCTGAGAATCAGATATCCTTAAGTCTCCGATATTGCCAGGTGTTTCAGTATAGCTGGTTTCGCCGATACAAAGTACGATCACATCAACATTGGTAGCCTTTGATACTGCATCCTGAATATCCAGTGTTTTATCAAAATCAGCACCTTCACTATATTGTACATTAGCAGCACCAAACACATTCTTCATGGCTTCCAGGATAGTGTTTTTATCCTTTTCAGTTTCATCGCTGGTAGTACCCTGCCAGATACGTGACCATCCTCCATTTAAAGAACGCATTGAATTGGCAGAAGGACCAGATACCAGGATCTTTTTTCCCGGAGTCAATGGAAGGATATTATTCGCGTTTTTGAGTAAAGTGATACATTCAGCTGTCAGGTCGTAGTTCAGTTTATTATGAGCTACGCTGTTAAACAGTGGATAGTCTTTGGATTTGCCGACTGGATTCTCAAAAAGACCGGTTTCATATTTTACTCTTAGGATCCTTTTTACCGCATCATCGATACGTGACATAGGGATCTTTCCTTCTTTTACCAGTTCAATTAAGTCCACTGTAAAGGTATAATCAGTAGGTACCATACTCATATCGATACCGGCATTAATAGCAATCATTACAGCTTCTTTATTGTCCTTTGCTACTCTGTGACGCAGATAAAGATATTGGATATCCTGCCAGTCGCTTACTACCAGTCCCTGGAATCCCAGTTCACCTTTAAGGATATCAGTTAGAATGTGTTTGTTGGCATGTACGGGGACCCCATTGATCTCGGCGCTGTTTACCATTACACTCTTTGCACCAGCTTTTACTGCAGCCGCAAATTGAGGAAGGAAGTACTCGCGCATTTCTCTTTCAGGTATCCAGGCAGGAGTACGATCATGTCCGCTTAAAGGCATACTGTAGCCCATGTAATGTTTGAGACAGGCGGCAACATGGTATTTGTCTGTCACTACATCATCTCCCTGGTATCCCTGAACTACGGCTTTGCCCATTTCACTGATAAGGTAAGGGTCTTCACCATATGTTTCCCAGATACGAGGCCAAACAGGTTGGCGTCCAAGGTCAAGCACCGGACTAAAATTCCAGGGAATAAATGAAGCACGTGTTTCATAAGCAGTTACTTCTGCAGCCTTTTTAGCCATTGCGGTATTAAAGGAAGCTGCCTGCGCAATCTGCTGAGGGAACATCACTGAATTTAATGTATAATTATTCCCTCTGATAGCATCAATTCCATACAGTACGGGGATTTTAAGGCGTTCCTGGAGTGCAATTTTCTGGATAGTTTCTATCCTGTTCCTCCAGACCTCTACTGTTTGTGCATTGCCTCCGCTATTAAGAACAGAACCTACTTTATATTTTTTGATCGCTTCCTCTAATTTGGCTATATCAAATTCATGAGGTTCGTTCATAACACCATTTGTAGTTTTAAGGAAAGCTTCCACACTGATCTGAGTCATCTGTCCCGCTTTTTCTTCGAGTGTCATTTTCGCCAACAGGGAATCCACTTTCTGATCGATTGATTGGGAATAACCATTGAACGAGGCTGCAACAGTTGCAACAAGTAAGAGTAATTTCTTCATAACTGTTATTTAATACTTTTTTGACTTAGTGTATAGGAGCGGATGATTTTCCAGGTGATGTTATCAGAATCAAAGACGGAGTTTAAACCCTGTTCTTCCTGTGGGGGATCCCCCATCAGATCGTCTCCTTCTTTCCAGAATATTTGCCCCGGAACCGGCCTGGCTGTTCCTGCAAATGCCCAGAAATTACATCCTGCGATCACACCTCCCTGTTTCCGGCTTCCAGCCCATTCAGCAAAGACAGCATCGTACAATTTATCACGTGAATAACTTGAAGATGCCGGATCAAACGAATGATTGTCACGAGGTAAGCCAAACTCTTCTACTACCAGTGGTTTATTCAGTTCATTTGCGATTTCTTCATGTTGCCTGATGTATTGTTGTGTTTTTGAAATCAATTCGGGCAAACTCTTTACAATGCTGGTATCCTTAAACCACCCCCAGTTCTTGGGCCAGATATGTATGGTTAAATAATCAACTTCTTTAGGCTGATGAACTTCTTTAAACAGGTCCGCAGATTCATCTGTACCCATAATTCCTTCAGTACCCAGGGTTACCAGGTGGTTGTGGTCTATCGATTTGATTAGTTTGGCTACCGAAGAGGTCCACTGTTTATACTTATCCACAGCAGCGGTACGCATGGGCCGGGGCTCATTTGCCAATTCCCAGGCCATTATAGAGGGTTCATCAATATACTTCTGTTTAGTATATTTATTTACATGATTCAATACCAGTCGTAACTGTTTCTCATAATCCTTCTGGCAAGGCTCGCAGGAATAGAATTTGCTGGTATTCTCCCGAAGGTCATCCCAGTTTAATTTACTCTGCATGACTGAATCAGTAATGACCCCATTCCAATTGAGGTACTGTAAAAAGCCACCGCTCCATTCCCAGTTATTACTCAGGAACAATATGGCATACATCTTCCTTTTACCCATTTCGTACAGGAGGAAGTCAAGACCACCCAATATCTCCATATTGAATTCACCTTGTTCAAACTGGAAGGCTGGTTTTACCCGCTCTACTCCATTTACTAACCCTTTTCCCTCTGTTCCTACCAATACCCGCAGGTTGTTCACTCCCTGACTCTTCAGGAAATCCAGCTCCTTCTTTAACCGTTCTTTTCCATTCTTCTGCAGCGCCAGCAAACCACCGTACCAGTAGTTAGTACCAATATAATAATAAGGTTTATTGTTAAGAGAGAACTGATGTCCGGACCTTGTTATAAATCTCTTTTGAGCCGTAGCGGCGTCTGTACATAACGTGATGATTAAAATAACTAATAGCCCCTTGATATATTTCAGTAAAAGGATATCCCTGAATTGGCAGGCATTAAATGAAAAACGTGGCATTACTTTTATAATTAGTTGAACTTTTCAAAAGTATGCTAACTTATGCCACAGGTGTAGTACTTTTTTATCTATTTCATTGCTTTTAATCCATACACAGAGTAGGTAAAATATTGATTTTCGGCAAGCTGCAGCCATAAATAAAGATCTGGACGATAGTATGCTAAACTTATGCCATGGATGTAGTACTTTTTTAGCTATTTCATTGCTTTTAATCCATACACAGAGTAGGTAAAATATTGATTTTCGGCAAGCTGCAGTCATAAATAAAGATCTTGACGATATAGAGAAATTGACCGGTGGCGAATAACTCTTGCTAATTTTCATATAACATCTTTATAATCAAAGCCATTGTAGCCTTAATGTGTATAGCATTTTATCCGGGTATTCAAAAAAAATGCGACGTTCCCCCGTCGTTTTTCTTCTTAAAAGAATCAAATGTAAATATTGCTCCATGTAATAGAGTGCTGTTTTATTGCATATTATTCCTTATTATTGCTATAGCAATATTTAATCAGCTTTTTACATTGTATTCGTATCCCTAATATCCTTTGTTATGACAAACAATCTTAATCCTGATAAAGATATTATTGATGTTGCTAACATGGTTAGTCCTCAAGACCTGCAAATCCCTGTTCCGTCAAATAATATACTACCTGACGATTTTGAGCATCTACCCGGCTACGACTCGGACGAATTCAAACTGGGTCATAGATACAAGACCAAACTGAATCTTAATACCGAAGAGATAACTTGGCTCAACAAATTCGATTGCTACCGCAATGCTTTTAACAGCATTGATGGTTGTGAAGTAGCCATTATCAAATTATTTCTGCTTGCTGTAAAAATGCTCAATAAGCGATTGAAGAAGGAAGATGCCAGTTTGGAGAAAGAGATGGAAGAGATAAGGAAAAAGGCAAAGGAGTCCATTCCTCTTATGTCCGAATACTTTTATAATTACGATGATAACTATGTACAGAATGCTGCCGAGGCAGAAGCATTCTATACAATCTATAAAAAGGCAGAAGTAGTTGTTCGCGAGGCATGGGGGCATAAACGAAAAATCTCAGCTGAGTTCAACAGTTATAGCCCGCAGGCGAAGCAACAGTTTGCTAGCAGGTTAGAACCTTTGATCGATGAAATCGTCACTTATCTGAAACCGACTATCGGCGAGACAAATGAACAGATCGAATTGGATCTCAATGCCACTACGACTACCCGATGGAAAGAACGTATGACCGACATTACAAGTGCTTATTCCAAAGCGCAACATGCAGAGAGCGTCGAAGCTCTCTATAGATTAGGTCGGCAAAACCTGCGTAACCCCACCAGGGGAAACATCTACTACGAAGCTGCTAAGTTCATCGCTCCTTATGACAGACACGAATCACTCCGGTTATACCTGCATTACATATATCATGATCTAAAGTCGACCAAACCTGATCAAAAGCAACTCAACAAGTCTATCCAGAAAAAGCTCTTTGCTAATGAAGCCCAGCTGGCCCAATTTCTCGATATAGTCAACGGGTTGATAAAAGACATGAACCTTCTGAAGTCCCTGACCCAGGTGGATACCATGTATGTTCCCAAACGGCGCAAAATAGAGCTGGACCATGAGCAGATCCGGATTGTGACCCAGGAACATAGCGGCACTGTCGAGATTTTAAACGGTTACCTTCAGGAAGACGAGATGATACATGAAACTACAGAAGAAGTCGTTGTGATCTCCAAAGTACCAGAGAGTCATACCTCATCACCACTCACCCCCCTTCAGATTGAATTCCTGCAATTATTCCCCGAAGATCATCAGCTAAGCGCTGTTGAAGTGGAAGCCTTTGCAATCGGAAAGGGAATGTTCAAGAACCAGTTACTCGATGGCATCAATGATACCTGCTATGAACTACTCGATGATGTACTCGTTGAAGAAGAGGACGATTACTATGTGATAAATTCTGATTATTACAACAAAATATTTGCATAAATGAATTTGAATATTAAACCTAAAGAAGTAACATCTATCATCAATTCGCTGTTAGGAGGTGTAGTGCCTAAAATTGGAGTGCAACATATTACTGTAGGTCGCTCTGCCGAAGTAGATGCGTTCCTGCATGCCCTGGAAGATGTGAAAAATGGGCATAGCATCGTGAAATTCTGGATTGGTGATTTTGGCTCGGGTAAATCATTTATGATGCATCTGTTGAACACTGTTGCCCTCAAGCAAAAGTTTGTGGTAACTAACGCAGACTTCACACCTGATAACCGTTTATATTCCACTGATGGAAAAGCTGTAGCCTTGTACGCTGCGATCATGGATAATATTGCGATCCAGACTAAGCCTGAAGGTGGTGCATTACCGACCTTGCTTGATAAATGGATAGAGCAGATCATGATCACTACCGCCCAGGAAAATGAAATTCCTCTCACTGAAATTCGCAATGAGCAATACATTCAACTGATTCAAAAGAACATTCTGAAAACGGTAAATGAAGTTACTGAAGTTGGTGGTTTTGATTTTGCTCATGTGATTATGAAATATTATGAGGGCTTTATCAAACAGGATGAACAGCTGAGAAGAAATGCACTGAGATGGCTCAAGGGTGAATATAAAACCAAGGTAGAAGCACGGCAGGATCTAGGTGTCCGGGAAATCATCAATGACCTGAACCATTATGACATGCTCAAGAATTTCACGAAGCTGTTTGTCAGTATTGGGTACAGTGGTTTTATGATTAATCTTGATGAGGCGATTAACCTGTATAAGATATCTACCTCTGCCATGCGTGAGAAAAACTATGAAAAGATTCTCTCAATTTACAATGACTGTTTCCAGGGTAAGGTGGGCAACCTGTTTATTAACTTTGCGGGTACCGCTGAATTTTTGGAGAATCAAAGGAGGGGTTTGTTTAGTTACCAGGCATTGAAATCCAGGCTCGAAACCAACAAATTCGAAAGCCAGTCAGTACGTGATTTTGCACAGCCGGTGATCAGGTTAATGCCATTAGATAATAACGAGATCTTTGTATTGTTGAAAAAGCTGAAGGCTATCTTTGAGCTTAACTATAAAGTGGAAGTAAATGTAACTGACGATGATATCCTGCTATTTATGCAGGAGCTTTATAACAAGCCGGGCGCAAAGGAATTCTTAACACCGCGTGAGGTGATCCGTGATTTCCTGAATGCATTGAGCGTTATAAGGCAGAATCCGACTTTAGATAAGCAACAATTATTTGTGGATATCCAGGTGCAGGACGAAAGACCGAATGAATCATTATTGGCAGATATTGAAGAATTATAATAGTGTACGAATTATTATCAGAACCTATACGTCGTTATATTAGGGAGAAGAAATGGGAGAGATTGCGACCTATTCAAGCAGCAGCTATTCAAAAAGTCATGCAGTCGGAGGATCACCTGATTCTGGCTTCCCGCACAGCTTCCGGCAAGACGGAAGCTGCTTTTCTTCCTGTGCTTTCCCGTGTGGATTTTAATGAACCTGGTGTGTTGGTATTATATATTTCTCCATTGATAGCGTTGATTAATGATCAGTTTTTCCGTGTAGAGGAATTGTGTGGGTATCTCGATGTGCCTGTTACAAAATGGCATGGTGAGGCTAATCGCACACTTAAAGAGAATTTGATAAAAAATCCCCATGGCGTAGTGTTAATTACACCAGAATCTATTGAGGCAATGTTGGTCAATAGGGCATATGTAGCGAAACAACTGTTCAGTAATCTGAAATTTATTGTCATTGATGAGATTCATGCTTTTTTAGGCTCTGATAGGGGGACGCAATTGCAGTCGTTGCTTTATCGTTTACAAACGTTAAATAAAACGCACGCACGCATTATCGGATTGTCTGCGACTATTGGTGATTTTAACCCGGCAAAGCAATTGATTGGTTCCATTGAATCAACCACCGTCTTAAGAGATAATACTGCTAAACCTATTGATTCAGAATTTAAATATTTCAAAAAAGAAAGCGCAGCTATCCCGCTTGATTTATTAAAAGATCTTTACCTGAATGTTTGCAATAACAAAGTACTGATCTTTCCTAATAGCAGAGGTCTGGCAGAGGAAATAGCTGTTAAATTATTGAAGATATCACAAAAGGTGAACGGACATCCTTATTATTTCTCACATCACTCTTCAGTGGATAAAGAACTGAGAGAATATATCGAGCAATTTGCCAAAACCAATAAGCGCTTCCCATTTACTATTGCCTGTACTTCGACCTTAGAATTAGGTATAGACATTGGTTCAGTAGATAAAGTTGTGCAAATTGACGCTACATATTCTATCGCGTCATTAATACAAAGAATTGGGCGCAGTGGCAGACGGGAAAATGAAACAAGTAATCTGTCACTATATGCTACGAATGAATGGAGTTTGCTACAGTCGATTGCATGCATGACCCTTTATCAGGGAGGCTTTGTAGAACCCGTTACATTTATTGAAAGGCCATATGATATATTGTTGCATCAGGCCATGGCACTGGTTCGACAGTTGTCAGAGTGCACACCGGATGAACTAGTTCAAAGCCTATCTGAAAATGGTGCATTTAAAAATATCAAGGTTGGAGAAATAAAGGAAATAGTTCAGTATTTAACGCAAACAGACCTTTTTGAACTCATAGGTGGTAAATTGATCATAGGCGTAGAAGGGGAAAAGGTTACAAATACAAAAGACTTCTACAGTGTATTTATGACTGATCCTGTTTATAAAGTCCGTAGTGGTGATAAGCCAGTTGGTGAAATACCCTTAATGTCATATCAGGCTCTAGTTGGTCAAAATATCTTCCTGGCAGCAAGGATCTGGAATATTGTGGATGTTGATTATCGCGCAAAAAAAATAACAGTTATACCTGCAAAGGATGGTGAAAGACCATTATTTGATGGCTTAGGAGCAGACGTACACCCAAAAGTTCGTGAGCAAATGCTCAAATTGTTAGTGAATAATGAACCAATGCCTTATATTAGCGAAGATGCTGCCGAAGCTATTCGCCAATTAAAAGATGAATTTAAAGGTTTTGAGATAACCGACCTCCTGGTTGACCGACCTTTGAAAGTTAAGCATACCGAAATGAATTGGTACACCTTTCAAGGAAGTAAAGTAAATCGTAGTATTGTTTTTTTATTTCGCGCTGCTGGTATTGAATCTCAATTTAATGATCTTCATAGTTGTTTCATTTTCCCTATTAAAAATTTACACTTAATCATTGAATGTGGAATCAAAATATTTGACACAATTGATAACCATCTCGAAACAGAAATCACAACCAATCCGGCTGCAATGGACTTCTCCAAATATGGCTCCCTTCTCCCCCTCAAATACCAAATCCTTCTCCTAAAAGAAAAACAATTTGACTTTTGCACAGCCATGGACTTCCTCACAAATGTACAAGTTGTTGAAAAATTGCATTTTCCGTAGTAACAATTTCTTCTTGTCGTATTGCTGTGACGATTCTGATAGCACTTTTCATATCTCTGTCGTTGGTAGAAGCCACTAGTACTAATTTTGCATTAAATCACTATGTCATACTTCGATGGTTACGAACAGGTTGTGGACCCTTGGTTGACTGGACACGCCGGCCAGTTTGGTTTGTTGTTAAAATTTAATATGTTTGACCTCAAAATTTCCGGATCGATGAATCGAATTATAATCCCGTTGTTATTGATGATCGTTTTACCTGCTCTGAACGTTCATGCTCAACAGAAAAGTATTGAAACGAATATTGCAGATATTCGTGCAGCATTCAAAAAGATCAACTCACTATCTCTAAAACAGGAGCAATTTAGGTATGAGTCTGAAGGCTGCGTAGAGGATGGTATCATACAATACTATTTTCAGGACAATGAGATTGTAAAGATCATAGAGTTCGGAAGTATCGGAGACGGCAGTTGGAAAAATGAATACTATTACGAGTCTGGTAAATTTATCTTTTCTTATGAAATGCTCGTTGGCAGTTCTGCTGAGGGGGAAGAAACTAAAAGCGAGTATCGTGTATACGCGAAAGACGGAGCAGTTATTCGCTACATGGAGGATCAAAAAATCTTACCCTCAGATAGTAGAGTTACCAAAACACTGGCAATCGCAGGAAAATTGCTTAAAGCCTATACTACAAAAAAATTCGCTGCAGTGTTGTGTGAGTAATGCGGACTTTCGTATAAGCCTGACGGTGAAAAATACATTCGTGGATCCCTGAAATACTACCAAACAGAAATGAATTTTGGATTGCTTTGCCTGTATCGATTTATGTTTTATCTTCATGAAAAATTACTATGATTCTACAAGCTTTAATGACAGAATTTGAGCATGAAGTTATCAGCACACGTAAATTATTAGAAGCAGTACCGCAAAAGGATATAGGGTATAAACCATCACCTGTTTCATGGTCGATGGGGGAGCTGGCACAGCATATTGCAACCATCTATTATTGGTATGTGGGCACGCTTACCAAAGACGTTTATGATTTGGCTACAGATCATCTCGAGCGCGGTGATCCTAACGATATCGATGCAACTGTCGACCTTTTTGAGAAAAATGTAGAAAAGGCAAGGGCAGCGTTAAAAACTGTTACTGAAGAATGTTTACAGCAAAACTGGACAATGAAAGTTGGCGACCGGACAGTTATTGGGCCTATGCCCAGGGGGATTGTTTCCCGCGGTTTTCTATTCAATCATATTTATCACCACCGTGGTGAACTGGTAATATACTTGCGTGCTACAGGCAATAAAGTTCCGGGTATGTATGGTCCTACCTATGAGGAAAGCGCAGCTAGAAAACAATAGTATGGTTAAACAAAATAAAAATAAACAGCACGGAGTAAACCCAATACTACCCGAATATGGTTTCGTCTTCTTTGCATTAATCTTCCCATTCAGCTTTATCAGTATACATTCTTTCAAACTTAAATGCATCAAAACTGTCAAAAAGTGTTGTTAAGGGAAATTTAGGTTTTCCC
Organism: Chitinophaga sp. CF118; assembly: GCF_900112615.1. GTDB lineage: Bacteria > Bacteroidota > Bacteroidia > Chitinophagales > Chitinophagaceae > Chitinophaga. The sequence goes on from NZ_FOMK01000003.1 coordinate 720,388, forward strand.
TCTTGTTTACCACTGAATGTCAGATGGACCAAGGCATAACTTTTGTCTGAAGTATTGTTGTTATGAATTGAAAACAGAATATCGTCAGATTGGATGTTTTTGCAAACTGCAGAACATTCATAATCGGTTAAAATATGTTTTCTCGTTGATTTGACAAGTCCCCAATATTCACTTGATGCGTTTTTGATTTCCTTTTGTAATTCTGTTTCAAATAAAAGTTTCTGTTCAATGTTAATTGTCATCCATGGGTCTTCTACAAAAAGCTTTGGCGGGTCAGATTTAAAAAAGTCTTCGATAATGTGTCGGGAAATTCCTGCGATATCAATTCGTATGGTTTCAACTGAAAATTCTTCAATGTCGTCAAAAGAGTAACCGCCAATTGGATGTAAAAAAGAACCATTTTCAAGTTGAACATTAATATTTAAGGAATGCCATTTTTTATAATCAGGTTTATTTGTCGACCCAAATTCCCATACAGATTTCTGAACAAATTTATAGTAATCGTTGGCAGGTATAAAATTACCAAAAACACAACTCATACTTTCGTCACCAACTTGCAAGTCGGTATCCCCAATTATCAAAGTATTTGAGTAAACAGTTGCTCTCATGGCATTGCCCGTACTTTATTAGCTCCAGGAAGCCGGCATACCACTTATGTTGGTCCAATGCTTCACGTGTTCGGGCTATTGTTTCAGTCGAAATAATCTTTACATGGCCACAATGACTACAAGCCACCTGTGGCAGGAGCATATCTGATAGCTGGAAGTAAGATTTGCGAGCACACCGCTCACATACGTGTACCCAAGGTCCCATATATTAATTTTTGATCACAAGGTCTGAAATTATTTCTGATTTTTGAGAGCATATAACGAGTACGGGTGTAGCCCAGTAAATATTCGTGTTGCCAGTTATCCTAATCATTTTGTTTCATCGCAACCATATCATGTACACATTAGTTAAGGTAAAGCATTGGTATTCCCATTTCTACTACCACACTCATCTAAATGTTTAGCATCCTGAATTTAAAAATCGTAACAAGCCCTTTGTTTAGTTATATTAGAACAATAGATTCCGCTCATTATCTTCACAGGGATGATATGATCTTCTATTTGAGAACAAATTTCTCTTTTTTGTTTTTTCCCAACCAGATAATCAGTAAAATGTTCTACTACGCTAAATTTAACCTGTTCCATTGTTATTGTAGGGCCATTTTCTTCAGAACGATTATCAGCAATATCTGAATATTTATAGACTCTGGGTTGAGTTTCACCGTCAGCAACGAGTGGATTACGAAACACATATATTTCAAAATGGTTTTTTCCTCCCAGAAACTCTTCCGGATTTTTATTTTGATCATGTTTATCATATGCCTGATAAGCATGTATTTGTATACTTTGAAATGGGCCTTGCTGGATATGATAACTTTCATGCTTAATCCTTCCATTTCCTTTGTACAAATCTTTACCAGGCTTGATCCAGGTTCTTCCAGCAAATCCGTTATGAACCAGGTTTACATTAAAATTAGCTACTACCTCTCCATATTTCCTAAGAGCAATTATTGAAGAGATGTCGATCTCTCCAAAATTTTCACATATTTCTTGCAGTTGTTTTTCCGACCAGGAATTGACTTGTTTATATTCATCGCCAAAAATAGATCGATAATCATTTTCATTTAATTGAGTAAAAAAGCCATTGGGTTTTATAAAAGAACTAATCACCTCCATTTCATCTGCAAGTTTATCCAGCAACACTGAGGCTTTGTAAAATTGGTAAATGGTGTCAAAAATATGATACCCGCTATGAGAAGCCTTCCCATATCCAAAGCAGTAAGGATGGTATTTTTGTGAGATAATTTCATTTGGTAAACGCCATTGACCGTCAGAGTGATATGCCTGAATGAAGTTTATTGGACAATTTGTCCTCATTGCGACTTCATTGATTTGATCCTTAACAAATTGAAATCCTTTATGAAAACGGCGATGGGAATTAATCATAAAAATAGTTTCAGTCCTTCTTTGAAGGTCTTGATAGGCATCGCGCAATTCAAAGTAGTCATTAAGGATTCCTTTGGCATTATCTAAATTACTTGTAATGTCTACTTTTGTTGTTAAAGGTTTATCTATCAGTATATTAAGCTCATTTACCAAAGCCCATTCGGCATAGGCTTTATGCACTAGTGGCTCAGTTGCAATAATTACCCCTTTAATTTGATTTTCTAAAACGAACTTTGAAAGTCTGGCATTTAATGCTGGAGGTAAAGTGTTTACAAAAGGTTGAATCAGCCATAATTCCGTTTCTAAAGTATCTCCAATAGCGCTACGTACGATGGATTCTTCACTTTCTAAATCAATAACTAAAGCTAGCTTTACATTTCCAATGCTACGTAATGCCGGAAGATATATACGTCTGGCATGAGGACCACATCCAATTAAAATTACGCTTACTTTTTCTTCTTTATTTTTCATTATAGATAGATATTCAGATCAGATCTGGTGGTTATTCAACAATTTTTGGCCATCATCATAAGACATTCCCCAATTCAGAAGCAAAGTTTATGTATAACTGTTTTTCATGGGTTAGCGGGTGAGTTCTTACTAAAGGATGTGAGGCACATTCTTTTCTCAATCTGCATATTTAGAATTTACAATTGCGAATGGATTATAAACAACAGTCAAATTATTTATTATATCCTGATATTTTCGGTCTAACAAATTGTATGCTTTTATAGGTATTCCGTTCAAAATAAGTCAAAATATTGATTTATTTGAAAAATTAAATAAGAGAAACCCATAAGGAGTGAGGTAATGGAGGAAAACGCGAAGACAAACAGAATCCTTGCTCCGGAATTAAATAACTGGTTTTGCTGAGCACAAGAAAAACAGATTTGATGTATAGGAAATTGGAATAACGGCAGTTGTTTTATTAAGCCGCTTCATAGGAGTATAAATACTCAATTAATACGGGGAACGAACAGATAAAAATATACAACAGCTAATAGGTATATTAAGTATGCAATTAGTCCCTATGGATGAATTTCTTAGCAATACCCTGAACCCAAAATAGAAACTTAATGATCCCTGAGCGAATACCTCTTTTGGGGTATCCAGGCTTTAAATATGCAACCTACTTTTACTAAGTAAATTTATTAAAACACCCCCTCATTATTATTAAAAACATTTTATCTGATGGCAGGTGTTAGCCTGCCATCCCACACTTTACACAATTATTTTAACACTACTTCCTATGCTGTAACCGTAATTTCATTGCCATCTGAGCATTTATTGTTGCTATATAAGTGCCTGTACTTCCTACCAAAGTGCCTTTCACGCCGGTTATTGAAGTGATGGCATATATAATTTTGCCAGCGTCTTTACCTGCATTACTTTCAAACTCATGAACCTCGTCTATATGAAAATCTTCCGGGTCGAGGCGGATATCAAATTCATCACAGTAAAGACAGATGTCATCTGTTGTAAAATCCGTTATGTAGCCGCATTGATTAAGGTCTATGAGGGCTTCTGCAAGCGATGCATAATTTTTCATATTGTTAAGTTTTTTTAAGATTAAAATACGTTGGGCGCTGCTTCAATCGTCACGTGCTGCTTTTCTCAAAAGGTAAGTGCCGTTACACCTATTCTTCAAGGCCTGCGTCAAGAAACTCACTGCCTTCACTGGTATTCTGAATCGATGGTATTTGTTATGGAAAAGGAGCTGCGATCTGTTGACTTGCCGTGTTGTTGACCGGTTTTCGTAAGGATAAAACGCCGGCGTAGGGATATCCTGGTGCACGAACAGGTGGAAAGTGCACTCCCGTTACAACCGCCTCGGCAAACTGACACCTGTCATCTTCGTTTCAACAGAACGCAGACCTGGAGTAGTTAGGCTTTCACCGCTTGGGTGGACCACCATTTTTCTAAGTTGATAGTTCCCACTTGTGCTTCTCCGGCAGGTACCAGGGCACTATCGGGCACTTCACCACCAAAGTATGTGGGTTTAATAGTATTAATTCCGGTTGCCGGCAATGCAGCTATAACGATGTGGTCTGCCTGCCGAAGTTGATTTACAACTTTGGTTCCAATGAGGCCAGATCCTTCGATTACCACGATTTTCATATACTTGATTTTGTTTTTAGTGATATTACATATTAGGCGAATTAAATGCCAGGTTATGTAACTAATTAAAAGTCAATCAGGTATATAGAAATAAGGCTTCAGTTTGTCACTTTATTTAGTGAAAGCACTAAGCTTTTCACTTTATTTGGAGATTTTCATCAGGAGAAGTAGTCGCTTTTGGTAGAATCATGGCATACTCGAAAGGTTGGAAGAATTGCTTAACGCATGTTAAGGCATTGGTTCATTATTGATTATTTTTCAGCACAGGTGAATAGACCGGAGCATAAAAGGGAGAATAGCTATTGTAGCTGCTTCTGCTTACGCCAACGCTACCGGAAATGGAGAATGTTCTTTCATTGTTGATATACATCACGCCTATTTTTGCATCCGAATAGACACTAAAGTTGTTAGTCTGCATCAAGCTATTGTTCTTGTTAATCGCTGGTTGATAAGATGCACTGTTATAATGAAAAAGATAAGGTACTATCGACACACTTCCAAAGGCGTAGAGGTTATTGGTCAATTGACGGTTAACCTGCAATGCCAGAGGTACCGACAAGAAGTTACTACTTCCTCCTTTAAATGCTACAAAGCCAGAGGAAACGCCAGCATATTTTGTGAGAAACCATTTCTTTTGGACATTGCTGCTATCGCTTACCTGTTGAGGGTGTTTTTTGAAGTCTGATTGCATGCCATTCATAGCTCCGGAAGATGAAGCTATCTGTGCCTTTACAGCCGTAAACGACACTAAAATTGCGGCAAAAAGGATTGTCCGTATCATGTCAATAAAGATAAGCATCCTTTTTTATTAAAATTGCTAACGTAATCATAATAAGGATTTCTTCGGTTTTGTTCCATTTTAGTGTAAACCTATATTAGGACTATACTGCTCCTGTTGAGATCCAACTCTCTCAGTGGTATAAGCCCCATATAAGCCCCATACAATACCCCTACAACCCCTCTATAAGTCCCCCTTATTTAAGGGGGGCTTATAGAGGGGTTGTAGGGGGCTCATAAATAGTTTTTAAGTAAATCGTAGTACTTACAAACTACTATATGGCCAGGCTTAAAGGAGTAATAGAAAAGCAGGTTGTTGTAACTCTCAAAATTTGTTCAAGCCGGCGCTACTTTGTTCAGGCCTCTGCTACCTGTATATAAAAATGATCTTCATCCACCTCAAAATCATCTTCTTTCATTTGCTTCAGAGTAATCATCTGCCAGTCAGTTGTTGGATAGATGAAACCGAACCGGCCAGGAGCAACCGTTACTTTTACCGGCATTTTAAACCCGGATACATCTGCCTGCCAACGGTACTTCAGCTGGAGGTTAGCGCCATGTTCTTTCAATGATATTTCCAGCCTGGGTAGGCAGGTGTATTTCAGATATTGCTCAAAGAACCACGTGTAATTCGTTCTCGTACGCTGGCAGATATAACTTACCAGCTCATCAGACGAAAGTGTTTGATAACGGAAATGCTGCTGTATATCCTTTAGCAGGTTAAACCATAAGGTATCGTTGTCCAGCACAAAGCGGAATGTATTCAACATCAGGCTGCCTTTGGTATACATATCCCCGATATTGTAGTGTATGTGGTTTACATTGTACACGCCGGTTACCGGCTCTTTGTTATTTACATGATCTTTCTGCTCGTCCAGATACGCTACGCCCATGGCTTTACCGTCGCTGCATTCCATCATAAGAGCTTCAGCATAGGTGGCAAATGCCTCATGTATCCACATGTCAGCAATGTCTTTACAGCTGATGGCGTTGCCCCACCATTCGTGTGCAGATTCATGCCAGACCATAGGAGTGTAGTCCAGGCGCATACCCTCTTTGATTTTTCCTATGCATACGCCGCTCTGATGTTCCATAGGGTAGGGGCTTTCAAGCAGTGTAAAACCATCACGGGGAAAGGGGTATTTCCCAAAGTGTTGTTCAAAACATGCCAGCATTGGTTTTACCTGGGCAAACATAGTTCTGCCGCGTTCCAGATTATAGGGCATCACATAATAGTCTATTGTCAGCGTATCATGGCTGCTAATGTAGGCATCTTTAAAATGAGCGTATTTACCAATACAAAAGGTGGCGTTATAGTTATTGATTGGGTAGCTCACCAACCATTCATAGCGGGTTTTATTGGTGCCTGCAGGTGTAGTCCGTTGCAAACGGCCATTAGATATCTCTGTAACGCCGTTCGGCACGGTGATCCATATACGCATGCTGTCCGGTTCATCAGACAAGTGATCTTTGTTGGGCCACCATAAGCTGGCGCCGGAGCCTTGGCACACCATCTGTATCCAGGGGTTGCCCTCTTCGTCCTTGTCCCATAATACACCGCCATGCATTGGGATATTAAAGTCGGGCACCTGCGGTACTCCGTTATAATATACAGCTATCGTTTCTTCACTACCGGCGGGCAATGTGGCCGGGAACCTGACGAATACGGCATCATCTTTCCGGGTAAATGATAGTGACTGATCTCCATACAGGATCTTTTCGATGTGCATATTGGCGTACAGGTCTAACTGCATCAGGTTGAACGGGACCATTACCTTAAAACGGATCTTATTCCTGCCCTGGATGGAACGGGTATCCGGGTTTACGTCCACATCTAAATGATAAAAACTGACATCGTAACATGAACGAAGCGGTGAAAGCATGCCGCGCAGCGTATCCGCCTGGGTAAAGCCGTTCTGGCGATTAGAAACAAGCATAGCTTTTGTGGAAGGCTGGGTAGTCTCCTTCTTTTGTTGCAGTGAATCCTCCAATACAGGCAACAGGATGTTATAATTCTCCCAAAAAGTGGGATCATAGTCATTACCAACCTCATGGTTCATTGATTCCTTGTCGTTACTTATGCCGGTAGCAAAGCGTTGCAGGCTATTTGTGTTCACATCGGTGACCAGCAGATGAAAGTCGCCGATCCATTGTACATCTTTCATCTCCCTTTTTTTGCTGTTCACCACACACTCCCAATGACGCTGTATAGTACTCAGGTAAGTTTTACTACGGTACTTCTTGTAGGTGATCACCAGCGAGAGCTTTGTAAAATCGAGGGTAGCCTTTACAATCTTAGACATGATCGTATGACCGATACCACCTTTCTGATGGCGGTTCACGTAATCAATCCCGGCCGGGGTTGTCTCCATCTCACACCTTACCAGCGCCCCGGTGGCTTCCTCAATATACAGCTTTGCATGCACCAGCGCTTTGCGGCTATCTTCCTTTGGCTGCAGGTACAACACCAGCAGATTGCGATCGCCTTCACGGACTGTTTCCTTGTAATCACAGGTATAGTAGCGGAAATTACGCTCATTCAGTATATTATACTTTGCGTCAAGGTATTTCTGTAAGTCTTCGTTCAGGGAGGAGTAAGCAGTATTCGTAATATTAGCAATCCAGGAATACAATTGCGGGTCTTTGCTCCAGTCTACCTTCTTTTTACGGCCTTTAATAATGTGGATCTGGTCTTTATGATCCCGGCTGGTATGGTATGTTTTGTAAATATCCAGCACCGATTCATTGAAATTGATCGTATCTCCTGCCAGGCGGATATTTTCCCTGTAAAAGGCGGTCAGCCTCACATCGGCCGTATCATAATTCTCCGGTATACTGCTGATCATATGCTTCAGGATACCAAAACCGTCGCGCACATTTACCGATACAACAGGCAGCAGGTAAACAGACGGCTCCATGCGAATATCCATATCCTGTAAGCTGCCTGAGGTTAAGGACATCGTAATGGTTTTATAACCAATGCAGGAAATCAGCAGAGAGTCCTTCCAGAATTTTTCTGCTATTTTAAAAATGAACTCTCCCCCTGCATTGGCGATAGTACCAATGCTGCCATTTTTCAACTGGATATTGGCATAAATAACAGGCTGATGATTACCGGCATCGGTTACCCTACCGGAAAGAGTTACGAATTTTTCCTGAGCAACAACCTGGTTGCCGGCCAGGAACAATAATAACAGACAAAGACGCAAGTGGTGTTTCATCTTCTTTTTTTCGACAAAGCAAGCTATTTAAGGCTGTTATGTCTACTCAAATCCGGACTTGAATAACATTTTATTACTCATTTTCTGGTTTTGGTTGCTTTCCCAGGTGCCGGATCATGTATTCCCGGGGCGACATATCGGTATTGCTTCTGAAGGCACGTTGGAAAGTGGCCTGCGAGTTAAAGCCTGCATCGAAAGCCATGGCAAGGATAGTCATATTGTCTTCCTGGAGTTGCTGGATATTTTGCTTAAATGCCTCTACCCGGTACCCGTTCACAAATTCATTGAAGCTCTTCTGCAGATGTTGGTTCAATACCAGTGAAATGGTTTTCTGGGGCAGGCCGGTATGCCTGGATAACAGAGCCAGGTTAAGCTCCGGGTCCAGGTACAGTTGATCCTGTTCCATAGCTTTCTTCAGTAATGGTACGGCTTCCTCTATCAGCTTCACGGGTGGAGGAGTAACACTTTTTCTTGCAACCTGTACTTCCTCCGGCGCCATCAGGTAACCTTTTATTCCCAAACAATAGATCAGCACTACCAGAGGAATATATACCGGGTACCAGTCTACAGCATTCAGTACCCTATCTGTCAGCGATGGTATCACATAAGGCACGAGGTAGACGAGCCATATAGTCTGGAAAACGAGAAAAAGACGAATGAACTGACGCATCCACCGGCAGTGAGGACTCTTCTCCGGTCCTGGTCCTGCGAGGTACCTGGCGGACAGCCAGAGATATGCTGTAATAGACAACCAGCGGGGAATGTCGGCATATACATTATAGTCGTCGATAAAACGACCCCAGGAAGTGGGAGCGGGTGTTGAAAAGTCTAATAACAAAGCTGTAAAATATATTACAGTGGTAAGTTGGGGACCGAAATCTATTATTACTGGTAAAAAATGTAACCTCTGCTTTCGGGCGATCCTGAAGGTTGGATCTATAGTGCTTTGTACATAGAAATACAACAGTGGACCAACGGGCATAATAATAACCAGTGGAATAAGATTGCCCAGCAGGTTCAGAATGGGATTGTTAGTGAACCAGGACGATTCAAAGAGGTACAGGTTAAGGCAGGCCAGAGCTATGAACAGTATAAGGGCGCCCAGGAAGCGGTTGGGACGGGATCGTTTTTTTGAGAAGAAGAGAAGTATGCTCATAATAGAGCCCTGGAAAAAGCCCAGTAGAATGAGGATGTGGAAGAATTCGGCGAAGGTCATAGCCGGGGTTTTTGGTTTTAAAGATAGGGATTATTGTGGTGAGTAGCAATCAACAGTGTAATCAATTTATCTTCATGTTTATGCCACACAGAATCCTGCTACAAGTATTACTGGAGGAGTGGTTTACATAGGCACCGCATACCAAATGACAGATTCAACTGTTCCCCGGACTATCATGATCTATCGGATATTTTGACCAACTTCACCTACTTTTTGCCCTTCCTTCCTCTTTATTCCTGAACGAACTTTGTCACACAGTTAAAGCATAAAAATTACATCATAAACACTTGCAATGTTAGTTCAAAGTCATTGAGTGAGTTAATAAAGTTTAACAGGAAGGAGTGTCGGGGAATTAACATTTTAAATAAACATATGAATCTCATTTATCATCCAGAGACCACCAGAAGTTTCAGGGACTTAGGTGGCGTAAAATTATATCAGAGCTTCCATTCCTATTATCCACCTGCGCCTAACCGGAGACGGTTGGGTGCTATGATAGCGCTGGATAATCTTAATTATATGCCTGGTAATTCAGAAATATGCACTTTCCCTCACCAGCATATCGAAGTGTTAAGTATTGTACTTGCAGGAACAGTTATCTCAAAAGATAATATCGGCTCCAGACATGTTTTAACACAGGATGCTGTACAGTTGTTAAGTGCAGGCCCGGGGGTAGAAATAACCAAATTTAATGGCTCACTTACAGAGGAAGCTGATCTGCTGCAAATATGGTTTACACCCGACACGCAAGAGGGAGAAACTAACTATCAGGAAATAAAGAGTTATGTACAAAACCAATTCCAGCTATTGGTTTCTCCGGATGGTGAAAGAGATAGCATGAAGATTAAACAACAGGTTTGGGTCAGCAGAGGAACATTTGAGCCCGGAGCCCGGCATACTTATCATAAAACCAATGAAGAGAATGATGTATATCTTCTTGTGTTGCAAGGGCAGGCAACCACAGCAGGTCAGATTCTCAACTACCGCGATGGCTTAGCTATATCAGGGAAAGAGCCGGTTGTTGTTTCATTCAAACAATCAACTGATTTACTAGTTATTGAGTTATCCTAATATAAATGAATTAATAATGTTACAGAAAATAAGTAAAACAAATTTTGTTGGTCACGGCCCGATTGCTATCCTCTATCCAGGTACCGTTGTTTCAAAAACAGATACGGGAATAGGTAGCATTGGACGGATTGATCATGCTCTTATCAAGGGAAATACTGTTATTGCCATGCATCCACATGTCAATGATGAAATACTTTCTTATTTCCGTACAGGAAAAGCTGAGCACAAGGATTCAGAAGGGTTTGTGAAAATTATTGGCGGAAACACGATCATGTTGATGAAGGCCGGTCGTATATTCTATCATGAAGAAAAAATAATAGGAGAAGGTGAGCCTTTAGAAGGATTACAGATCTTTATTCGTCCGCAAAAGAAAGACTTGCAACCACAAGTAATATTTCTTGACCTGGAAAACCTGCATAGCGAGAACAAGTGGCGTCTTCTCGCTTCTCCAACTAACGCTACAACATTTCAGTTCAGCAGCCAGACATGGTTGTTTGATATGAAAATCTCAAAAAATACCCAGGCCTTTTTACCCGAACTACCAAAGAGTAACCTTACCGCCTTGTTGTATGTATTTAATGGAAAAGTAAAGGTAAATGGAAATATCAGCTTAGAAAAAAGAGAAGGGCTTATCATTAAAAACGAACCCGTAACTATTAATGCAGGTGAAGAAGATGCTGAGTTGGTTTTATTTATTACGGATGAAGAAGCTGAAATATTCAAAGAAGGAATGTATAGTGGCAATAAGATATAATTAGCATTTACACTACAGTAAAAAAATAATAGCCATGGCTCCTGTGACAAGAAGCCGTGCAAGTGAGGCCGTGCATATTCAGACTGGTAAGTACAACAAAAATAAACACATACATTATGGATTCTAAAAATAAGAATATAACAAGTAATGATGCATCCTATCTTCGTAGTTTACCAAATCTTAGTGATGAGTTTTGTACAATGTTTGAAAGCATTTTTGTACAAACTGATGATGTAAAGTTACACGCAGTCACCGGAGGCAGTGGCCCGGTAGTACTGCTTATTGGGGGGTGGCCAGAAACCTGGTATCAATGGCGGTTAATAATGCCTGAACTGGCTAAACAACACACAGTTGTGGCGGTCGACGCAAGAGGTTTTAACTTATCTGATACAACACCATCAGGGTACGATTCTGCCACAATTGCCAATGATCTGGCAAAGTTTATGACCATTCTGGGATATGAAAAATTTAGCGTTGTAGGTCACGACTTAGGTATGTGGGCTGGGTATGCATTGGCTGCAGATCATCCGGATAGATTGATTCGTTTAGCGGTTGTAGATGCCGTTATACCTGGCGTTGCGGATTGGTTTACTATGTTATCCGTTAAACCACTAAATGATTTCTTATGGCATTTTGCTTTCAATAGAGTAGATGATATTAATGAACAATTAGTGAGAGGACGGGAAGATATTTATTTTAAATACCAGTTCGCTACAAAAGCAGCTAATCCCGATGTAATTCCTGCTTATGCTGTATCTTATTATGTTGATGTCCTAAAATCCAGTCCTGAAAGGCTTCGTTCCAGTTTTGAATACTACCGGGTTATTGATACGGATATGGCTCAGAACAGACAGCGGAAAACAAAAAAAATAACAATTCCCGTTTTAGCTATAGCGGGAGAAGTAGCGTGCAATAGCTTTACTGCAAATGACATGAGATTAATTGCAGATGACGTTTCCGAAGTAATCATTCCGGCGTGTGGTCATTTCGTTCCGGAAGAAGCACCTGATGCGTTATTTGCTGCATTACAACCTTTTTTAAACTCATAAAGAATGAAAACCTCTAATGCTATTACCATCGTTGGTAAGAATGAAGAAAATTTTCTTTTGGTCGCAGGTAGTAAATATCGGATACTTATTAGTGACGAGGAAACAAACGGTAGTTATGCTGTGATTGAAATGCTGGTGCCTCCTGGTAGCGGCCCCATTCCCCATGCTCATAAAGATGTTCAGGAAACTTTTTATGTGGCAGAAGGTGAAATGGAATTTCGTACAGAAGGTGGTAAGTCCTATGCAAAAAAAGGAGCTTTTATAAACATTCCTCTCGGAGGTGCCATTCATGCATTCAAAAATACCTCAGATACTGAAGTAACACTAATATGTACAGTTATTCCAGCGGGATTTGACAGTATGTTCAAGGAAATAAGTATTGCTGGGCCTGAAGAAGTAGAAGCTATCGGAGAAAAATATGGGAATCAATTTTATCCCCCTGATTATTTTGACTAATTAACAAGACGTTTTCACCAATTTCACCAACTTTTTACCCTTTCCTTTCCTTTATTTCTAAACGAACTTTGTTCTATCATAAAAACAATAACAATGAGCAACACAAAATTTACAGCAGAGAATACAGCACTATTACTCATCGATCACCAGGTGGGTACAATGAAGCTGATTAAAAACATTCCTTTGGAAGAAGTCAAAAAGAAAACATTGGCTTTGGCTAAAATGGCAAAAGTTCTGAATATCCCTGTTGTGTTTACAAGCAGCCAGGAATACGCAGCACAAGGTCCGTTGATGCCCGAACTCGCAGAAATTTTACCTGATGCTTTTGAAAAAAGAGTCAAAAGAGAAGGCATTGTTAATTGCTGGGAACATAAAGGATTTTATGATGCCGTAATTGCCACTGGAAAGAAAAACTTAATTATGGCAGGTGTAACCACTGACGTGTGCCTGGTTTTTCCATCCATCAGTGCAGCTGAAGAAGGCTTTAATGTACAGGCAGTAATGGATGCATCAGGCTCACCATTTAATTTGAGTGAGGATTTAAGTCAACAAAGAATGGCAAAGGCTGGTGTAGTTTTAACAGCTACCAATACTCTGATGGCGGAAATCGCACAGGATTGGGCAAGACCTGAAGGTGGAGAATTATTAGGCATTTTATTTACAGATGTTTTACCATCTATGGGGTAAAGTACTTCTCAGAACGCTCTGCTGCAGTACACCCGCTCTTATAGCTACCGTCTGGACACATTTTATTTTTGAAATAAAAAGTGAATAGCCGATATTTTACAAGATCAAAGACAAGTGATTAATGAATAGGGGTAATTCTATTCTTAATCGCTTGTTTTCTAGTGGTTGATCTCTCTTGCTATTTACCCCAGGAAAGATATTCCCTCTCTTCTTTTATATAAAACTTTCCCAATAGGATGCATAATAACTTTTTTAGTGTTCCAAACTAGTAGTGCGTTGTTATTGCATGCTCTGGAACTAACTTTATCTAAACGTTATAACGAAAGAAATTTATCCTATTACAAAACCCGTTACCTGTTTTAATGCCCCAACTTAATTAAAATTATCCCATTTATGATATCTACCATATCCATGACTGCATCGCAGACAAACGTTCTGCATGAGTGAAAAGTACAATCCCTCAATCCATCAACCCAGCCCCCAAAGGAATAATTGAAATTATGCTTCAATCTGGTGGATACTTCATTGTATAATTTAACGAAACAATACTGTTTTACTACCCTAAGATGCAATTCTATTTCCATGCCAACAATTATTATCCCTATAAATCTTGATGGTTTAATCCTCGCTAATCATACAGTCGTAAAAGATGGTATAGCAGATTATTCATTGTTGCCGTTTACCGATAAAAGCAATGACCACAACCCTGATACACCCTATTTAAGTGAGTTTATTCTTAATCACCCGTTCCAGGATAAAAATCTCATGCTTGCACCAGGAGTTCATTTGCACTGGACACTTCCTACCGCTTTATCTAAAACAATGGGTATCCGGGTAATCCGGAAAAGTGATCTGGATTCCTTACAGTCTTATATCAGCAATGGTGCATGGATATCTGCACAGGATCTTATCTGGACTACCATACTAATTGGCAGTGGTTGGATAAAACTTTTGAGTACTGCCGATACAGGTAGCATTCTGGGTAAGGAGGCGGTTGATCAGACAATTTTTGATGAAGGTATTAACCGGTTGAAGTCTTTGCTTGCAAATATTGGAGACGCGCCACTTTTTGTTGAAGAGCTGTTCAGAATAATGAACAAACCATTGGGGTCCGATTTTCCTACGGTGCCGGATATATGGTTTGTTAAGCGAAACAATGCCGGCAAAACTGAAAAAACATGGATAGTGGAAAGCAGTTATATTGCTACTACTCAAACCGCTTCGAACAACAATCTTTCATCGGTAAATGTACCTTTTCATGATGACCGGTCAAGTAATAAATCTCAACCGTTCCGCTATATGGGCCGGCGGTTTGAGGGAGATCAGAAATGGTTTTCAGGAACACGTAGCCGTGAAAGTTACCTGAAGGAAATAACAGCAGTAGGATATAATCCACAGGCTGGCTCAAAAGGTTTTGCAGAACCAACTTTTGCTGCTTTCTATCCTAACTGCCTGTCTGTTTTCGGATTCTATGACGCCGAAATTACAACCGTACAGGGAAACATCAGTTATGAAGTACTTGGATTATACGCTGATCCGGGAAACGACTATCTGAAAACGTTCCTGAACGATTTCGATAACCGGAATGCGGATGATGAGCACTACTTTGAGAAGCTGAATAATGCCCTGAATGATGAGTTTTACTATTCGGTATCAGCCGATAATCCTTTAAACAATAAAGACTCAATACCTGAAACCTCGGTCTTGTTCGGGAAAACTATCCCGAAATTGCCACGGAGCCTTGATCCTTTGCAGGTAAAGGTAGCCGTTGGAAATACCGGTACAGAAGCACTTTCGGCCTATCTCTCATCAAAGCTGACGGGCAACAAAAAAGAGATAGAAGAGGTGTTGGAAGCAACCCAGTTTTCCTCCAGGTTGCAGAATAAGGTGCTTGATGTGGGTCATAAATTCCAGGAAACAAGACATGCAAAAGGATTTACCGCTTTTAATGCAGGGAATATCTGGAACATTAAGTTGGAATCAATAGTATCTCAGGCTGCAACGACACACAATGATACCAGTGAGCAGGAGTTTACTTTGCCGGATAGCCTGGCTGTTTTGCTGAATGAAGCCAATATGCTGCAATCGTCCTATGACAAGGTGAATCCAACACTGTCTGGTTTAAGGAGCCAGCTATATGCTGATTGGTATAAGTATATGACTTGTGCCTATCCACCAGTGGATAAGAAAGCTGACTTTTTTGATCTTGACCTGCTTGTAGATTATATAAGGAATGAAAGTATTTTACCATTGCAGGAACAACTACAGCTACAGGGCACTATCAAGATCACAAAAGATGCGAAGGGGAGATTAAAAAGTGTCGATTTTGCAGGGCATCCCGGAAGCACAGCTGATCAACTGGCGGGGAAACTTAATCAACTTGCAGAAGCTGTTGATGTATTAAACAACACAAAGGGTAATGATGGCAAATCATTGACGGAAAAAGGAAAATGCCTCGCTATAAGGCAAGTGGCATCACCCCGTTTCTGGAGGGCGAATGATCCTGCAATTCTTTTTATTGAAGAAAATGCGGACAATGAAGCGATGTTAATCGATGACCGGTATACAATGCCTGATGGGGTCGATACTATTGAATGCCGGATTTCGCAGAACAACCTTCTTGACCCTGCTAATTTTTCATTTAACGAAGCAATGAGTTTGTTCAACCTGGTCAGCGGCCTTTTTATTACACTTAAGGAAACCGGAAATGCTAACAGCCTGTCTATCTGGAATCCCTTTATGATGGAATGGGCAGTTGAATATCTTCCTGCTTTCCCGGGAAGCAATGAACAAACAGATACCCGGCTTTATGATGATCAATATATCAATCAGCACTATCAGCTTGAAGAAACATCTCCTGATTTTAGTCTCACTTCAGACCGCAGTGTTTTCAACAATGCAAACTTATACAGCGGAAGTACCATATTGACGCCTCATGCCGGTATAAGGCTTGATGAGGCAATCAAGGAATTTATCAGCAGTTTCGGTATAACCCAGTCCGAAGAGACGCTGGAAACCCTGAATGCAGCAAGTGCTTTACTACAGAACGCGAATGTATTGTCACAGTCTCTCGCCGGCTTTCACGAAGCCCTGATCCTGAAAAAACAAACCCGGCAACTGGATGTGGCAGACCCATTGGGATTCCCGGAATACGTGACTTTTACACAGGACGAAGTAGCGCCACTGGTTGGGAAATTTAATCGTACAGCCCCGGATACTCAAGGCGATTTCAACCCTATCCGCTGTGGTTTACTAAAGCTTCTAAACCTACGGTTGATCGACTCATATGGTCAAACCCTGGAGTTTGTTGCACCTGCTACCGTGAATAGCGAAATGGTCAACCTGGACGAAGCGCCCGAAACGATTCATCTGAAGCCCAGGTTGTCCCAGCCTGCACGCTTGAATTTTAGATTCCTGTCTGCAGGTTCCGATCAGCAGGAGATGAATGTTCATCCCGCGTCTTCAGCCATTTGCGGATGGCTGTTACCTAATAACCTGGATCAGAGCCTGATGTTCTATGATCAGGATGGCAGTGCATTAGGTGCCCTGACAATGGACATAAATAATCCCTGGAAACCAGCTCCTGACAGCACCGCTACAGCTTTCATTGACACCATTGCAAATCTGCACCTCCGGAAGGTAGCCCGTCAGTTGTTCGAACTTCAAATGGAAGACATCTCTGAAACAGGTACAAGCGATAATGTTTTTTTAAAACATTTTCTGATGGCGATGAACAATGCACTGGAAACCATCGAACCGGAAAATTTTTCAGAACATCAGGATCTGGCAATATTGATGGGTAGGCCTGTTGCTGTGGTCAGGGCTAAGCTTGGAATTGAATTACACGGCTCTCCGGCTGTGGATCAGAGCTGGACCCAGTTAGCTCACGAGCTGGATGGTCAGGGCAGGTCTGCCGACGGTTTCACCAGGATTAAGTTCCCGATTCGCCTCGGAGAATATCAGCAATTAAACGACGGACTCCTCGGGTATTGGATAGAGCAACAGAATGGCAGCCTGGGAGACGATTATTTTAGCTCGGAGGCTGGTGATAATCCAGACCCTCATATCCATACTTATACGGTCGGTAAACAGGCTTCAAATATTTATATGGCCATTGATGACGAGCCTCTATGCGTAACTATGCTGGTTGATCCGCTGGGCAGCATTCACATCAGCAGTGGCATACTGCCGGTTAAATCAGTTTCCATTCCTAAAGACCAGTATAGAAATGCTCTGAAGCATATCGCTATCACGTTCCTGACTGCACCGATACTTTCTTTGGAAAATCACTTTAAACTTTCCCTGCCCGGAGAGCCCGGCTATGACTGGACCTGGCTGGAAAAAGATGTTACCATGCGTTGGCAGGAGATACCGCAAACTGTTGTGATCAGCAGATCCCTCTTTGATAGTAAATTTTCTGACCTGCCTGCACTCTGGCTACAATTGGTGAACAATAAATGGCTGCAACCCTTCACAGATGATCCTGATAAGGCCTGGGTCACTTCAGCGATTCAGCGGAGCTATCCTCCTTCAGCGTCCGTTCCCGCAGCTGCTTTCCCTACAGATGTTGTTAAGCGTCTTGATAATTTCTTTGATAGTTATGCCCTGCGGATAGAGCCATTTGAAATGAATGCCAATTTCGGAGGCCCGCAGGTTATCCGGGAAGGATGGCTTCAATTAAGAGCAATAAATAATACTGTTGACGATAACAACCAGGCAACCGTATAAACACAATAATAAAACCCCATTGATTATGACAAATACGATTTCAAGTCAACCGATTGATTTTGACCTATACGACGAGGAAGACCAGCAGGTGCTGTTTATCACAGATGATATAGCCGGACAGGACCTGACTTTTGAAATAACCAACACATCCGATAAGCCGGTATCTCCGAAGTTATTAAACGGAAATGCTTCCAGGCTAAACTATCATTTTGAATTGGTATTCCGGTCAGCTACGCTCTATAATGTGCAGCCGGCTATAACTATAAACGATACACGATTTGATCTGTTTATGGACAAGGAAAACGGGAATATCAAAGCAAACCCGGATGGCACTCTTTCCCTGTTTTTTTATTCAAAAGGTAGCTGGACCTTGCGGAAAGGCGAAAAACTACTGATAACGATTAGTAAAATCAGGGCAGAAGCAACAAACGGGACCCGTGGCACCCGGGTAATGCTGAGGTGCCAGAATTTGCTGCACGCTGGCAACAATATCCCGTTTTCAGGGATTAAAGAAATGCATCTGAATATCGTAAATCACCGGGGCAAGAAGAATATTCCACTCAATGTAGGTTTTGTTGGTTCAAATATGATACTCAATAATGGAAATGCCAGCAATACGCTAAAACTTCGTATTTCTAATGCCTCCCGAAAAGATACAGTGATTGAATCATCAGCCGGGTCTAAGTTGATTCTTTCAATGGAAGGAGGTACCCCTGTGCAGGAATGGACAATAGCTACCGATGGCCAGGTAAATGCAACACAGGTTTCCTATAAGCGCCCAGGGGATCAGAATCTAATAGAGGCAGCAGCAGCTCCGGCCTGGGAAATTCCTTTTGTGACGCTGAGAAAAGGGGAATTCATTGATGTGCAGATAGCCAACCTTGTCACCGGCCATCCAGCTGGTCATACCAATTTATTTTTGCATTATGAAAATATTCCGGGTTATTGGGATGGTGAGATTGCAGCAATAGTAGAGAGAGAACCTTTAGCTTTTCTTAGTAACAGAGTGGGCATAGGTACCACGAACCCTTACTTTAAATTAGACGTATTAGGTGTCATAGGCCTGCGGAAAGATGGTGCTCCATGGGATCATATGTTTTTGCATCATGATGGTGCTGCAGGTTATGTAAGCGCCGGTGGTGCAGAAGATGGATTGGTTTTAAGAGTAGGCAGTGTCAATTCCGGAACCTATACCGAACAACCTTATCCCGAAATGATGCGTTTGCGTCCTAATGGAGATGTGCAATTAGGTCCTGCCCAAAATCCGGCAACAGGCACGCTGCATCTTTATTCCGGTGGGGCTGAAACTTTAACCATTAAAGCCGGCAAGCTAGGTATCGGAAATGCGAACCCTGCTACAGCGAAACTTGTGATAACAGGAAGATCTGAAGAAGAAGGATTAGATCTTTCATCTGCAAACCAATATGCGAATGCAAGGGTATTAAGAAATTCATTATCCCCGATTGATAAAGACATGTACATCGGGTACCAGAGTGGAACAAATAGCAGTCTTCACCTCTTTTCCAATAACAATGAAACTTTAACCATTAAGGCTGGCAAAGTGGGTATCGGAAATACGGCCCCTACAACGGCAAAGCTGGTTATTACAGGAGGATGGGGAGAAGAAGGCTTAGATCTTGCATCTACAGACCAATATGCGAATGCAAGAGTAATAAGAAATTCATTATCCACGATTGATAAGGATATGTATATCGGGTTCCAGAGCGGAGCAAACAGTAGCCTTCATCTGTTTTCCAATAATACTGAAACGGTAACGGTTAAAAACAACAAAGCAGGTATCGGTATAACTGAACCCTATTTTAGTCTGGATGTAAAAGGTAGAATCGGTTTGCGGAATGAAGCTCCATGGGATCACATGTTTTTACATCATGACGGTGTTTCGGGCTTTATAACTGCCGGAGGGGCAGAAGGTGGCCTGGCCTTTAGAGTAGGAAACGGGGGATCAAATGGATATGAAGGCCAGAGTTATCCCGAAGTAGCCCGCCTTATGCCCAATGGGCGGATGGGTATTAATAACAGCAACCCTGGTTATCCATTACATGTTTCTGGCTCTGTCAATTATGATCTGGGGGGCGGTTTTTATTTTATGTTTAAAAATGAAAGCCGGCAAGCTGGAAGTGGTTCACATGTGAATTCTATAACTATTAAGGCCGATGCAGGCATAGAAAGTTCTCTCGGTCTTTATTGCACCTCTGACAAAAGGATCAAGAAAGGAATTCAACAGGCAGACCCGTTTGCTGCGCTTGACTGCTTGAAAAAGCTTGACGTAGTCGATTACCAGTATATAGACTTTGTAACACTTGGCGATAAAAAAAGTAAAGGATTTATTGCGCAGGATATAGCGGCAATATTTCCGGAAGCGGTGGCGAAAAGACCCGGCTTTATTCCTGATATCTATAACATCCCTGAGGCAACAAGGCTGGAGAACGGGCATCTGGTATTGACCATGAAAGACGCTCATAACCTTGTTCCCGGAGATGTAGTACGGCTGGCTGGTAAAGAAGCTGATTTCTTTGAAGCAGCGATACAGGTAGTGGATGAAAAAACTTTTAAAGTGCAAAACTGGTCTGGCAGTCCCGATCATGTTTTCGTATATGGTAAGCAGGTAGAAGACTTTATGACACTGGACTATGATTACATCTTTTGCGCCGGCATCGGTGCTACACAAGCACTGAGTAAACAGGTTGATGAATTAAATGCAAGGTTGAATATACAGGAAGTGAAAGTGCAGGAAATGGAGGAATCTATTAAGGGCCGGATGATGCCGTCATAAACTATTTGCGTTTCATTACCGCAAAAAGGAAATTTCAATAAGCTATTAAACACATTTACGAAATGGAAGAACTATCGATTACCCTGACTCTGAATGAGATCAACTTGATACTTTCAGGCCTTGGCAATATGCCTTATGTACATGTAAACGAGCTGATACAGAAAATACAGTCGCAGGCCAGAGGACAGTTGAATGTAAAAAAGGAAAATGAATAAAATTATTTTACTACATAATGCTCAAAATAATTAAATGAGACCAGTATACAGACCTAATCCTGCAGCACCCAGTTATTTCGCAGATGCCGCCGCCGCCGCTGGGCAGAGTAATACAGGAATGGGACAAAATGATAATGTCAGAAGGTTGGCATTGTGCCTGCAAATGGAAATCAATCGTTTGTCCGGACTGATGATAGCCGCTGCAACTCTGGCAGCAGTACCCGGCCTCCCGGTTCCTCCGGCATTGATTCCAGCTCCGGTCCCTGCGCCGATAGCCGCTGTACCTGCAATTAATGCAAGTAATCAGGTAAGGAACTATAACGCATATAACCGGATCCTGGCAACGTTACGTTATAACATAAACACGGATACCTGGGCAATAGGAGCACAATACATGCAGGTAAGCGACTATCCCTTTGCAATGTCTGCTATGCAGGATGTGATACGACAGATTAAATTGCTCGGGGCCACAGCAAGAATTTACAGCCTGGCCGCAGCACCATTTGTCTTTATAGCAATACCGCCGTTGCCGGTTGGAGTTTTGAGAAATTACACCAGTCCACAGGTTAGTGTAGGTTTGAATAATTTTTTTACGGCAATGAATGGTAGTGCCAATACAGGTATTTTGCCTTATACAGATGCTGCTACTGAATTAGTAAATAACCTGGGCCCGTATTGTGCTTATTGCGAAGCTAATTTGAAGGCAATGATTCATGTAGAGCACATGCTTCCTAAAGCGAACCACCCCAATACTTTTCCGGCATTTTCAAAATATTGGGAAAATTTTCTTCCCGCATGTCCTACCTGCAACTCCTACAAGAGTAATCGTCCCAGGAAAATTGAAATTACTCAGGAAGCCAATGCGATGGCTTTTAATAAAGATGATGCTACCCCTGTGGTAGTGGCTCCTTCCAATCCAATATCTAATTACGATGAAAGGTTGACAGAACTGGAATACAAGAAGCTTTTGGAAAATTATTTTCAATTTCCTTTAGAGGCAGCATCTTACCGGAATATCGGGTTCCGTCTGATGGAAATAACAGGTCCACCTCATGCGCCTGTTTTTACTCCGGTGGTTACACCTTTTGCTGTCCAGGTGGGATGGACTATCCGTAGTATTGACGAAAATGAAAAAGAAGTCATTGTCAATACACCGGGTGGCGGGCCTGCTATACGTAGATTCAATGTTTTTTGGGATACGGTGGGTGGGGCCGGTTTGTTGCCTACACCACCTGCTGCTTTGAACAAGGTCCAGATAATGTCGGATATATGCCAGTTAAATACTACCTATTCCAATACGGACCGCAGAGTAGTAGAACGTACGGAAGCATGGTTTATGGCGTTGGAAGCTGTAAGTAGAATCAGGGGTACACTGGGGGCTTTAGGGCTCGTGGGATTAGGTGCAGCCGCTCCGGCTACTTATCCCATGGTCTATCGATTATGGCGTGATGATGTGATCCGGACCATCAAAGAAAAAGGTTTTTTATCCGTCTGGTTAAAAGTTTTTTCACGGTTTGCACATCCGCTTACAGGCTCCCCGGCGCCTCTCCCAACATTTCCGCCAGGTCCGATGGTTTTTGGGCAGTTCTTACCCATCATAGGTGGCGATGCAGCTGGAGGGCCAGCTGCAGCTATACCGGTTAGAGGAGCTGCAATCGGCAACCTGGCACAGGATATCGCACAGGTTATTTTACAGACCGGGGAAGGCGTCAGTGTCGCTGCTCAGAATGCAGCAGGTATATCATTGGGGATACCTGCACCCGTACCTCCGGCAGTTATTCCGATGGCCGGGGCAGCAGGTGTAGGGTTTCTCGCAACATGGGGCGCTGCGGCCCCGGGGGCGATAGCACTGGCAGAAATCGCCGCAAGAAAAGCCGCCGCCGCTTATAGCCTCTTTTTCCCCAATACCAACTGGGATCAGGTACCATGATCACAAAATCGGCAGCTTCGTCATCATATAACCCCGCCTCATGAGCATAATTAATTTATACGATCGATTGATCGGCAAATCAACCATATCGCTGGATCAGTCCGGGTTAGGCGACGATGGACAAACACTTTTCGCTACCCTTCATAATCTGACTGACGAACCGCTTACGTTGAACGTTTCAGTAGGTCCTAAATGGAAAGATGCAACCAAATCCGGATTTACCGTTAAAGGTGTTTCACAGCAACCATTATTGGGAATGCAGGCACCTCCACTTACCCTGGATGTGTCAGCCGATGGCGACATCATACATTACCGCATCATCATTGAAACAACAAATGACTGGAATTTCGGAAAAACTTTTCCACAGCTCATAAATACGGAAATGAGCTTATTATCGCCGGGCAATGTCCTTTTTATTCTCGCCACCTCAGGTAGTTCTGAAGAACAGCTATCAATAGGACTAAACTTTAAAGGTAACCTCCAACTTATAAACACAGTTATACTGACTGCCATTGAAGAATTTATTACGGGAACGGCAGCATTGCTGCCCATAAAGGGAACCATTCAAAAGTATGACAACTATCAGCTGCTCACTATCAGGGCACAAATAAAAAATGGAAGCGCTTCTTTGAGTATTGCCAACTTTCTCGACTTCGGGTTTTCTAATCCGGATCTTGCCCTTTATGCCTATATTTATAAAGAAGGGGAGTCCGTTGTTTTTTTTAAAAGAATAGAAGCTATTGTTACTTTAAACGGAACATCCGGCAACCCGGTCACTCTTCCACTGGCACTGCAACTACCTACGTCGGTTACTGGCTGGCAAATAATGTTGCAGCCAGATCAGGATATATCATTATCCGATTTTCTGGAATTCTTAGCCTTGATAGGTTCTGCCGGGCAGTTTAATTTAATGGATGTATTTACAGGCCCGTTAGCAACTGTAAAAGACGTTCTTAAAGCCTTACTGCTGGAGCAGTTTTCTGTCGAAATTACAGGTTCTCTCAACTCAGCTCCACATTTCCGGTCTTTCTCTTTTTTAATCCGGCAGCAAACAGCTACTGCATGGAATATTATTCCGGACAAACTGGCCTTGATGAATCTGCAGGTCTATTTTAATATCACAAAAGAAATTTCAGGATATCAGACTGCTGGTTTTATAAGGGGAGAGTTGGCAATTACAGAAACCATAGCTATCAGTGCATCTATCCCCATACCAGTTGGCAGCGGTGACTGGCAATTCTTTTCCAGCCATTCTGTGCCCCTTTCGGATCTCAACATCCTTTCTAAATTTACCGACGGTTTTTCTATCACATCGCTTTTACCGGAATCACTGGTACAGGCACTTTCTGGTTTAACCTTAAAGGAACTCATGCTGGTTTATAATCCCGGCACAGGCATTAAACAACTTAGGTTTGTAATAAACATGTCGGAGCATTGGACGATTATTCAGGACAGCTTCGAACTAGTTTCACTTAATCTTTCTTTTAAGCTTGAAAAAGGCACAAATGGCTGGGGACTGGCAGGAAGTATTCAGTCCGTATTGCTGGCTGGAGGTATTACGATCGATACGCAGATATCGAAACCTGTTGCCGATGCTGATTGGTCTTTTGACCTATCTGCCGATAGCATACCATTGCCCGGTTTATCGGCTTTGAGCAGACTGATAGGTGGAGAAAATGCCCTGGATGATGTACTGCCGGATAGCCTGCTGAATGCTCAGCTATACCTTAATAGTCCGCGACTGGACTTTGATCTGAGCCAGAGAAAACTAACTGCATTTGGCTTCTCTTTGGCTATGGATGAGATCGACTTTGATGGGGTAAAAATACTTGAAGCAGGTATAAGTGTGGACATTATCTTCGGCGTAGCAAGAGACATAAAAATATTTGGCAAACTTCTGATTTCAGATATCGATGTGTATGTGGAGGGCGCCTCGTTGGATACCGGCGGCTGGCAGTTTTCAGGACAAGCCGCGAGAGGAAACTCTATACAAATCGGCGACCTTATCGTGAAACTGGCTACTCGGTTCGGAATTACGTCTGATGCGCCGGCAGCAATAAAAGGACTTACAGTGTCCAACCTTTTAGTATCCTTCAATACGCAAACCAAAGATCTTTCCTTTTCCATCGAAACCGAATTCCCTATTGATAATAAAGAGTTGGACGCAGTAATCAACATCGATATCACCCACAACAATGATAAATACAGCCGTGAATTCAGCGGTATTGTCAAAGTCGGCGACCTTGAATTTGACCTGGTCTTCGACCAGGAGCAGGACACAGGCACTATTTTCCTGGCGGCTTTTGAAAATAAATCTGGCAAGTATGAAACTATCAGACCGCTGGTAGCACTTATCACAGATGATACAGATATCCTGAATGCAGCAAACGGCATTTCCTTTAACCTGAAAGATGCGTTGCTGGTCATCGACAAGGGAACAACTACAAAGATTCTGTTCGGACTGGATATCGGTGGCGGTTTAGATATCTCTAATCTCCCACTCGTTGGCAAAATGCTGCCTGAAAATGCTACCCTACGCATGACCTTCCAGCCTTTGCTGACCAATGACGACTTCCTGGCTGCCGATATAAACAAGGTGCGCCCCCTGGTGCCTTCTGGAGGGTTCCAGCTGCCTCAGGAGGCAAAAGGACGGTTGGGTTTTAACACCCAGCTGATGATCGGGGAACAGAAATTTGACCTCAGCCTGCCCATAGGTGTGAATGATGTCAAGAGCCAGCCACCCACTACCACAACGCCGCCCGTGACACCCACCGTTGCTCCGCCGGCAAACACTGCGAACATCAAAT
Source organism: Chitinophaga sp. CF118 (assembly GCF_900112615.1). Lineage (GTDB taxonomy): Bacteria > Bacteroidota > Bacteroidia > Chitinophagales > Chitinophagaceae > Chitinophaga. The sequence goes on from NZ_FOMK01000003.1 coordinate 746,205, forward strand.
GGTTCGTTATCCAGAAACAGCTCGGACCAGTAACGTTCGGACGGGTAGGGGTTCAGTTTCAGGATTCCCGGCTGTACTTCTTCCTCGATGCCTCCCTTTCGCTGGCCGGCCTCACCATCTCACTCGACGGCCTCTTCGCCAGCAGTACGCTCAACCCGATTCAACCTGCATTTGGTCTTCATGGCCTGGGTATTGACTATAAGAATGATCCGTTGGAGATTGGCGGCACTTTTCTCCGGCAAACAATTACGGATACATCCGGTAACACTTATGATACTTACGATGGTACTGCTATCATCCGCACTGAGAAGTTTGCATTGGCAGCTTTAGGTTCCTATGCCTATTACCAGGGCCATCCATCTTTGTTTATCTATGCATTTGTAGATGTGCCGCTTGGCGGGCCTGCCTTTTTCTTTGTCACCGGGCTTGCTGCTGGCTTCGGGTATAACCGCCGTGTTATGGTACCCACACTTGAAGGAATAAGGACTTTCCCACTGGTAGAACAGGTGTTTTCCGGCCCGCCCGATACAACCCAGGGGCTAAGCGGCGTGATCAATCAATTGCATGAGGTAATACCTCCTGCAACGGGCGAGTACTTTCTGGCCGCAGGTATCCGGTTCAGCTCTTTTAAGATCATTGACTCCTTCCTGTTATTGATGGTGCGCTTCGGAACTGAGTTTGAAGTAGATATTCTGGGCCTTTCCACCCTGGTACTTCCCACGCCGGATACCGGCTCGCTCATAGAGCCGCTCGCAGAAATACAGTTAGCGTTGCAGGCTGTTTTTAATCCGTCAAAAGGTTATCTGAAAGTGCAGGCCGGATTAACGGCTGCCTCCTTCCTGCTTTCCCGGAATTGCCACCTGACAGGCGGTTTCGCATTTTATACCTGGTTTAAAGACAGTGACGATGGCGCTTCTGCCGGTGATTTTGCACTTACAATAGGGGGCTATCATCCGCGGTTTAAGCCACCTGCTTACTATCCGCGGGTTGCACCACTTGGTTTCAACTGGCAGGTGATACCAGAGCTAATCATCAAAGGTGATTTTTACTTTGCCTTATTACCTTCGGCCGTTATGGCCGGTGGTTACCTGAGCGCCACCTGGACCAGCGGCAATCTGAGTGCATGGTTCAACATAGGGGCCGATTTCATCATTTCATGGAAGCCCTATTTCTACGATGCAGACATGTATGTTGATATGGGAGCATCCTACACGTTCCACCTTTTTGGAACGCATCATATCTCTGTCGATGTGGGCGCCGACCTTCATATCTGGGGGCCGGAATTTTCGGGTAAAGCGCATGTTCATTTGTATATCATCACTTTTGATGTCCGTTTTGGTGCAAATGATAACCTGGAACCGGAAAAGCTTTCCTGGGAAGAATTCCGGCAGTCTTTCCTGCCAGACAATTCAAAATGGGAGAACACGTCCATTACAAACGGTTTAGTCAAAAAACTGGGTACAGATGATGCCCCGCTTTTCATCGTTAATCCCAAAGATTTTGCAATGGAAACCAGTTCTGCCATCCCTGTCTCCGCTTCAAACCAGACCCTGAGCAGCGACGTCGCTAAAATCAATATCGGGTCGATGGGGATAGATGATAATTCGATCTTCTCCAGCCATAATATAACCATTTTGCTGGGTTCAGTCGATGTTACCACTGATTTTACATTTGCTCCTGTCGTTAAGTATTTACCCAGCGCTCTCTGGGGACCAATTTTTAAACATTCGGAAAATGAGACAGAAGACGAACGACTGATTAAAAATGCATGTACAGGGTTTTCCATAAAAGGAAAACCTGTAACTCCTTCGGCTAATACGCACGATGTAGCCACTGAAAAGCTGTTAGACCAGGATGAATTTTTTAATAGCGGAAATCCCGTTGCATTCAGTAAACCATTACAGTTGAATGGAGCATGGCTGAAAACGACAGGTGTGAGGAATTTAGTGTCTGAGAGTATAGAGTTAGTAGCAGATGGGGAGCGCAGGAGACTGCTAAAGTCATTGAATATACGCGAAGACTATTATCCGAACAAAGAGCTTGCTGATGAATTTATTCTTTCTTCCGTTTTATAAGAAAATCTGAACTACAATTATGTTAGAAAATATCACCCCTCCACGCATTTTATTCTATCAGAATCATAAACCAGCAATGGTTCCTGGTGACTACACCATTACCGTAAGCGGAACTATTTCACACAGGCAAACGAATGGAAAAAATGATGCAATAAATAGTAATAACACTGCTTCTGCAACCACGCGCTTTGCTGTATATGGTGAACGTTTCACTATACAGGAACAAGACGTACGGGCCATTTTTCCGGCGAGCGGAAGTACCGGTGAATATGCAAGTGTATTGCCTCATGTTATCATCAACAGGAATACTTTGCCATGGGAACGTCATGCGTTCACTACCAATAAAGATCTTCCGTGGCTTGCATTATTGTTATTTGATGAAAGCGAAGTGCCGGAAAAAAAGATCATAACAGTCGCTGCCCTGAAAAATACCCCATCAGGCACAATAAATTTTCCGGCATTCTCTATTGAAACCGCTCAAAATGACGAAGAGGCACTTACTGTGATCGATGTACCCAAAGCTGTTCTGGTAAAGATATTACCGTCTGCAGCCAGCCTTTTGTTGCTGGCCCACACTCGCCAGGGCGTTAATGAGACGCATGAACTTGTAGGAGAGGAGAACGCTGTTGTATTTAGTAACCGCCTGCCGGCACAGGGAGTGCGGAGTACAATGCACCTGGTGTCGGTGGAGGGAAGGTATAATGCGAACGGCTTTGATTTTTCCGGGAATGGAAATCTTTTTCGATTGGTAAGCCTGAAAAGCTGGGAGTTTTATACGCTGGAACACTTTAAGATTACGGGTATTACCTTAAGTGCAATTAAAGATAAGGCCTCTGAAGACTTGCCCGGACTTTCAACTTTGCTCGACCGTGAGTTTGCAGGTACAGAAAGTAGTTTTCTTGATGAAGTGGCCCAGGTCATAGGAAAGAGTGCAGTGCCCGACGCTTATAAAAATGATCTGATAGCAGGAGCAAGGTTTGATAAGACCTTTGATGGACTGCTTAAAGGCCTGAACAAGGACTTGCTTACATTGCGTTTGCCGCCAAACACTGATACTGCTGCCGAACGGTTCTTGTCACAGGGATTGACACCACTGGTGCACCATTTTCGTAATGGTGATCAATCGGTGTCCTGGTACAGAGGCCCGTTTTTGCCTTTTCAACCAAAGTCTGTTGACGACGATGCTGTACAAAAGTTACTACCGGAAACGTCAGACGATCTGTCACAATTTTATGCTGAAAATGGTATGTTCAATGTTACCTACTCAGCAGCATGGGAAATTGGACGGCTGATGGCGCTGTCAAGTAAGGATTTTTCAGTAAACCTGTTTAAATGGAAGCGTTTAACAGCGCAACATGTGCACAAAACCCGCCAATCGGCAGCGCATGAACATTTACCTGTTTTTGCCCACGGTCACAATCACGAGTTGGAAAAGTCACTTTGGGATTTGCATCTTCAACCCTGGCTTAACCAACTGGCAACACTTCAAAACATTCCCGGCAATTACCTTCTGCCAGATGAAAAACTATTGCCGAAGGAATCTATCCGCTTTTTTTATGTAGATAAAAACTGGCTGGTTGCTGCTTTGAGTGGCGCATTCAGTGTAGGAGGGGATTGGGATGCAGCCAGTCAAAAGGACGACAATTTCTTTAATGATTTCCTTGATCTGGAAGGTTGCCGTATTAAAGGGTTCCTGCTACGTTCCGACTTGGTGGATGGTTGGCCCGGCCTTATCATTGATGGTTATGATGCAAACAATACGAAGTTGCTTCCACTGCGTCGCCAGCTCTCGAAGAATATTCTGCTGTGTCTCTTCGATGCAGATATTGACAAAGTTGTTTTTCATCAAAAAACGGAAGTGATGCACTTGGGCCTGGAAAAAGATAATGAAAATTTCTTGAAACGGATCAGGAATGAAGACGGTACAGAAACAAACATTACAATACCCATCACCTGGCAGTCAAATTCCGGAGCAAGGGTAATTAACATGGCCGAACTTGCTAAAGGGCTTAACAAAGATGGTAGGCCTGCCAGTTTTGCCATGAATATGATAGAAGGAATACCCAGAGTTATTTTTAACATTAAAAATATTGTTCCATCAGATTGACTCATATATCTGTTGGTATTTCTCTAAATAACTGACAATTGATTTTAGCAAGGGTGCCTCTTGTATGGGGCACCCTTTAATACTTTAACATTCTTTTGTCTCCGGAATATTCCACTACGTCGAACCTTTTTAACTCTTTGTCTATAATAAAGTTTTACCCTTAAAGACTGATTATCTTACAGTCATGAAAACAAGGATATCTATCATTCTTACTCACCTTCTTTTCCTTGCGGGATTTGTCAGCTTCCCGGTTTTCACAATACCGCCCTCAGGGGAACATATTAATTTAAATACAGGAGAATTTTCCCAGTCACTGGTTTTAAATAATATATTGGCTGCTGCAGGATATTATCTGAATTACTATTATTTCATTCCTTCATTTAATCTTAAAAGAAAATATATACACTATACCGTTTCATTGTTGCTGACAGCCTCTATCTATCTTTTTATTCCTTCTGTATGTAATATTGTTTTAAATAGGTTAGCGTTACCCTTTCACTTTATTGATTCATTGATTGTACCTACCGGCCCATTACTGATGCTTACACTGGCCTTTATGCTTTCTTACATCTTACATAAACATAATGAATGGAAGCAGTCGCAACGGGATAAGATGGAAATAGAAATGCAGAAAAATGCTGCGGAGATGATCTTACTTAAGAATCAGATCAATCCTCACTTTTTTTTCAATACTTTAAATGGCATTTATGCTTTGGCGATCCGGCAATCTGATAATACTGCACCTGCTATATTACAGCTATCACAGATGATGCGATATGTGTTGTATGACAGTGAGGAAGAAAAAGTATTGCTGGAAAAGGAAATTGCTTACATGCGTGGATATGTAAAGATGCAGCAAATGCGACTGGGGAGTAATAATAGAGTAAACTTTGAAATAAATGGTGCTGCTACGGGATTAACTATTGTCCCATTATTAATGATACCATTTATAGAGAATAATTTCAAATATGGAATATCGGGCAACCGGGAAACCCGGATGAGTATTATTATTGACATTACTGAGAAGATACTTAGATTCAAGTCGAAAAATACGATTGTTCTTCGTAATCAGGATGATAATTATAAAGGGATAGGTATCAGTAACGTCAGGCGCCGGCTGGATTTAGCATATCATGGCCGGCACGATTTGTTTATCAGCGAATTGTCGAATGAATTTGTTGTTCAACTGGAAATAAAACTCTAAACGATGTTACATTGTATTGCTATTGACGACGAACCGCTTTCTCTCGACATACTGAAAGCCTATAGCGAACCCCTGAATAATATAACATTGGCCTGCACCTTTACCAGTACTACGCTGGCCAGGCAATACCTCGATAACAACACTGTAGACCTTATATTCCTGGATATTGAAATGGCGGATATTGACGGTTTGTCTTTTTACAGATCGCTTAATACAAAGCCTATGGTCATCTTTACCACAGCTTATAGTAGTTACGCTGTTCAGGGTTTTGAGATCGCAGCGCTGGACTACCTGTTAAAACCAATCAGCATTGAACGCTTTCTGCAAGCGATTCAGAAAGCCTGTCATCTTATGGCTTTCCACCAGCATATCATGCATACAAATACATCTTTCCTTAGTGTCAGATCAGAATATCAGACTAAGAAGATTGCGCTGTCTGAAATACTGTATATAGAGGGACTAAATAATCATGTAAAGATCTATACAGATAGTTCTCCCAAGCCTATCCTTTCAATGATGTCCATGAAAGAAATCTTATCAAAGTTATCTGGCCGGAGATTCGCCAGGATACACCGGTCTTATATTATTGACTTATCAAAGGTAACATCCTATAATAGCCGCCATATCTTCATAGAAAATAAGCAATTTCCTATTGGTGACACCTACCGTAATGTAACAAAACACCTGATAGAACCATCTGACGGTTCTCCATTATTTTAGGTGGATTCTCCCATTTATTTTTTAAGCGAAGACCTTACACTATAGATTTGTAACGGGATTATAAAAAAGATTTTCGCTGAAAAGATCTACACCACAGTAGACTCATCTATCAGATAAGGTAGATGCTGTAAATGATATACTATGAAATTTTTGTTACGAATGCTGATTCTTATATCATTTTGTTATGAAGGGTATGCACAGCGTCCGTTACCACCGCCTTTTAAGGCTAACGGCATGCAGAAGATCTTAATAGAAGAAAACAATAAAACTGGTACTAAAGATACCATCAAACAAGGAAGTTTTATAAAGTTATGGTTCTGGTCAAAGGGGAAAAGGATAATGGAACAACCATTGATAAGAAGTGATTTTAATCGTCATACTTATTATGTCGAATCCAATCTGATAGCAATAACCGATAGCGCATTGATCTTTGTAAAACGTCCTCCTTTCATCCCTTTGCCAATTCCTTTACCCCTGGGCTCATTAGACTTCGATACTGTTAAAATTGCAGATATAACATCGTTCAGGACATTGAACAGAAGTGTAGAAGGGGGCGTTAAAGGCGCTGTCATGATGCCAACTATGTCGTTCATGCCGGAATATTTTACCACTTTCCCAGGTATGCTCTTTATGATGCCATCCATGCAGATCGGGACTACCTTTTTGGGAGATGCTGTATTCCGGTTTCACAGGATGAAACGACAGCATCCACGCTTCCGACTGACGGTTGGAGAAATGCCAGCTGATTCTATGTATTATATTAAGAGACGAAAACTACTGAATGAAAAAGATTACGAATGGGAGATTGAACGGTCAGAGCGTTACGATAAGATGTACAGGAGAATAAAACATGATCTTTCTGATCAGATACTGGATGAATTTGTAGGGAATCGTATCATTAGTGTGTCCCTTGGATCTATGTTTGTTGCTGGGTATAGCAAAGGATCCGAAGATCTTAATACAAGAGTGAATATATCGGACCGGAAATTTGTATTCGGCTTGTCTTCCGAGCATTTCATTTCACAAAAGCATCGGGTAGGCATAGAGATACAAATGAATAAAACTGAAAGGTTTACTTCTGTAACAGGATCATCATCTTTACATATTACTGGTAGTTCAGGCATGATCCTTTCAAACTTTGCATATATAAAATTTGGTCTGGGTGGTCTTTACAACGAGCGTTACAAAAGCAAACTAAGGACACAGATTGCTGCATTGGATGCAGACGCAATCAGTGAAGCTGATGAAGTCAGTCTTGGTTTTATTCAGTCAAAAAGGGCGTTTCTCAGAACAAAACTAACAGCGGAACCCAAACCATATTTCATGTTCGGGGCAGGTGCGGTGAATACAACGCTGATCCGGATCAAAGGTAGTATGAGCAGCGGTATAAATACTACCGATTATTCACAGCAAAAGTTTTCCCTTGAATCCGGGCTGGGAATCTTTTCCCGACTGGGCCGGCGCCTCACTTATGATATGTCAGTAAAGTACCTGTGGAGCCCCGATTATACACCTTCAATAGGTGGTTTGACAAGTTATAGTGGTGTAAGATTGCAGTTTAATGTTGGATATATGGTAGGTAGCAGCTTTGTAAGAATGAGAAGGCAGCTGAGATCAATATCAACGAACAGGGAATAGTATGATTGATAAGAGACATTTTTGGCTACAGATAAGAAAGACGGTTTCTGGGAATGCCTGTTTGGAATGTCTTAGTTAAAGGACTTTCTGAATGCTAATGGCGTTACACTTGTTTTATTCTTGAAAAATTTATTAAATGACTGAGGATATTCAAATCCCAATTCATAAGCAATTTCACTTACAGACAATGAAGTTGTAGTGAGTATCTCCTTAGCCTTCTCAATTAATTTCAAATTCCGCCATAAAGAAATACTTCAGGTTATGTGATAGCTTAAAATTATGTAACTTGGTTGCAAATTTAAGTGAGATTATGGAAAATAAAACCGGAAAACCAGAATTTTGGGAATCAGTCTTTATCGAAAAGCAGGAGATGTGGGGCTTCGAGCCATCAAATTCTGCCGTATTGACGAAGGACTTTTTTGTCCGGGAATCAGTAAAGAATATCCTGATTCCTGGAATTGGTTACGGACGGAATGCGCAAATTTTCAAAGACAACGGAATAACTGTAACAGGGATTGAGATATCGAAGACTGCTATTGAAATTGCAGGAAAACATTACGGCACAGATATGACGATCTATCATGGTTCTGTAACTGCTATGCCATTTGATAATTGCCAATATGATGGAATATTCTGCTATGCTTTAATTCATTTATTGGATAGTGACGAAAGAGAGAAATTAATCGGCGACTGCTATAATCAATTGGCAGAGAATGGGTACATGGTTTTTACAGTCATTTCGAAAGAAGCGCATACCTATGGCAAGGGCAAATTTATTAGCAAGGATCGTTACGAAATATTTGATGGAGTCAAAATGTTTTTTTATGATAGAGAATCCATCCATACAGAGTTTGACAAAGCCGGACTATTTGAAATCATAGAAATTAACGAGAATTATCCATTTTTTTTAATTAAATGTAGAAAAGGCAGTAACCAGTAGGATATAGGCAGTGTCAATGATGGTTGATATCAATAAATTTAATTTCCATTATTCTCTGCTCAAAATCATTTGCAGGAACCAACGCCCGCGACTTAATCCTCATTTTATAAGTATATATCGTGCTAACGCTATAATCCAGTATTTGGGCTATGGCCTCATGCTCATTTATTCCGAGGCGTATTAAGGCGAATATCCTGAGCGTAGCATTGAGCGTTTCATCGGATTTCGGCCAAATTTGATCTTCCTTTTTTAAAAGTGCATTAAAAGATGCGATGAAATTAGGGAACATCGTTAAAAAAACGGTATCAAGCATGTTGTATAAATTCCCTTTTTCTTCTTCGATATGAACGTTGTTTAAAAAAAGGTTGACGTCTTTATATTTTCCCAGTTTGATATTGTGCAGGGTTTTGTGTTTTATTCTATCTAACGTTTCTATATATGATGAACACGTTTTAAAAAACAACCCGATAAGTTCCTCCTTTATTTTAGAAGATTCCCAGAGTTTTCCATTTACACTTTCCAGTTCATTGTTTTTTATCTTTATCATCAGTTCGTTTGCTTTGATCCGCAATATTTGCCTCCGGTAAATAACCAGCATAAAAAACAATATGACGGCAACGATCAGAAAGGTCAAAAAGCCTATGAGCAGCTTATCTTTTTCATGTTGTTTCTCATCGATCATTTTACCCGCAATCAATGGTAACATCGATTCGATCTGTACTGCATGATTTCTGGCGCCATAAAGCCTGGCGTTACGGGAAGCTTCCTGCATGAAGATATAAGCATCGCTTGTTTTACCCAATTTAAACATTTCCTGCCCGAGTAAAAATATAGCAAGTGTTTCTTTGGTTGAGGAACGAATATCATTTATCGCAGCAAGCGTAAGAAAAAGTATCCGGTCGTGACCCGTATAGGCATAACTAATTCTGGTAGCTACCATCGCAATATTGTGTTCAGGCAGGTGATGCTGGATAATAATATTATAGAAAAAATCGGGAGTTAAATTTTTATGTTTTACTGAATCCGCAAGGAAGGCAAGGTTGATAGTTCTCTCAAAATCATTGGCAGGAGTAACGATCTCGGCATTTTTAAAATCCTCCTCCGATTGCTTGTAATAGCTCCGTGAAAAATAAGCATCGTTATCATAGGCTGCAATACCAGCATTCAGCCGCGCCCGCAAGAACAGGTAATCGGTTTTGAGTGAGTTGGACAACTCTCTGGCATCTATTTCCCTGGTAATGTCGAAAGCTTCTTTATAAAATCCTGAATTAAGTAAAGTGCTTCCCAACATCATCTTGCTCCGGATCAGAATGTCCTTTTTCTTAAACTTCTCCGAAATGTCGATCATCCTTTTAATGTAAACAAATGCAGAATCGAATTTAAAGGACTCGTACTCTTCAAAAATCTTTGAATAAAGGTCGAACTGTGCATTGAAATTTGTGCTGTCCGTATGAAGCAACTGAAACCGCAGTAGGTTTATTCGCTTTTCTTTGTTCTGATCGTAAAGGTTTTCTCTGGCAAGCTCAGATTTCAGGATCGTTAAAAGGCTGTCTGATTTTGGGTTTTGCGAATATCCATTAAAACTTGTGAGCAAAAAAAGTGAAGCAAATAATATTTTATTCATATAGATCTGAGATCTAGTTTAAGTAATGCGGAATTTTTCCGCCCCTGTACAGAGGAAGTTCCCAACAATTGTTTTTCAATCCGAAATTAATTAACCGGTTTTAAAAATGCAGCACCAACCATTTTTTTGCCAGCCTGTAATTACGGTGGAAGCCTCAACAGCTGATCCAGGTGCTTTTTTAGCGGTTAAAAAGTACGGTTTTTTGCCTTGTAATTTGGTGGAAACATTCCAATAGCCTTAGATTTTTCGCCACAGAAATCTGTATAAAAGATTGATTGTTAATTATATAGTTTAAAAAACAGTTAGATTTTTTTACCTGACTGAGTTATTGCAGCTTAACACGCCTAATTAGTGATTTAATTTGACACGCCATTTAGAACGCCATGACGGGCGGTGGCATCACCAATCATCAGCTGCAGCGATGAACGATGAAATTCCCACGTTTATGAACCAATTAAGCAGACCGTTATGCCAATAAAAATTCTACGATTATTAAGTTGTTTCGCCATTATTCTTGCTCATGCCACCCCGGTATTCTCGCAAAACAGGGTCATAGATGGAAAAGTAATTGATTCGGCTACTACAAGTCCATTGCCTGGAGTGACTATCAGGATTGGAGGAACCCACTCCGGAACCACAACCGACGCAAATGGTTCATTCCGGTTGACGGTGACAGCAGCAGACCAGGTGTTCATCTTTTCCTCTATTGACTATACTTCGCAAACGGTTCCTATAACCAATCTTAACACCTTATTGGTGAAGCTGGCTCCATTGAGTCGTGAACTTAAAGGCGTTGAGGTCATCAGTGTTGGTTACGGCACCCTGGATAGGAGAGAAGTATCGAGTGCAATAACGCATGTGAGCGCTAAGGAACTGAAATCCGTCGCAAGTAATAATCCCTTAATGTCCTTACAGGGAAAAGTGGCAGGATTAACCATCTCTAATACGTCTACGGCCGATCCCAACTCCTCACCGAGTGTCCAGCTGCGGGGTGTATCATCACGTAGTGCCGGTTTGGGGCCGCTATATGTTGTGAACGGGGTGCCGGGTGGTAATATCGATAACATCAACCAAAATGATATCGAATCGATCGATGTGCTTAAAGGCGGTGCGGCATCGGCTATCTATGGTACCCGCGGTAGTAATGGCGTTATCATTATCACCACCAAAAAGGGCACAGGCGATTCAAAATTGATTTACAACGGCTATGTCAGTTTTGATAAACTCACTAAAATACCGGATGTGCTCAGTGCCAGCGATTTCCGTAAGTACCGGGTTAATGCCACGCCGGCCCGGGGTATTGACTATGGGGCCAATACCAACTGGTTGAAAGCCGTTACCCGTTCGCCTGCATACGGACACAAACACACCTTACAGCTTTCAGGCGGTACAGCCCGTGATAACTATTTTGCCTCTGCCGACTACCGGGATGCCAGCGGCATCGACCTGCGTGCCTACAAAAAGGAATATGGCGCCCGTCTAAATGTGAATCATAGCTCAAAAGAAAATGTCTACACCGCTTCCCTGAACGTTGCGCCAAGGTATATGCATACCAGCAACTCCGATCAGGGAAATTTTAACAACGCCATTACACTTAACCCTACCTTGCCTGTTTACGACAGCACAGGCTATCATTATATTAATACCGGTTTTTTCGCAAACAATCCGGTCGAAAATGCCCGGCTTATTAAAAGTGAGGCAGAGATAAAGGAACTGGATATAAGCGGCTCCCTGAAGGTGAATATCCTTAAAAATCTGAGTTCGACAATAACTATATCCGGAATCAAATCATCCTACAAAAATCTGTATTTCACACCGTCTACCCTTACAACCATCGTTCATGCCGGCCAGACAACCAAGACCAACTATGCCTCACAGGAGCAACAGGATAACGACCAGAAGAACATCGAGTGGTTAATCAATTACGCGCTCAACATTAAAAGAAACCACTTTAAGGTATTAGGAGGGTATTCGTACAGCTATTTCAATTACCAGCAGTTCAGCGCCAATAACTACGATTTTCCGTTCGATACGTTCCTGTGGAACAACCTTGGCTCGGGTACCTGGAATGGCGGCGATAAGGGTAACGGTCAAAACGCTGCATCCTCTACCCAGAATGATTCCCGCCTGGCGGCATTTTTCGGCAGGGTAAACTATGATTTTGACAACAAATACATCCTTACCGTGAGCATCAGGCGCGAAGGTTCATCAAAATTTGGTGCCAACAACAAATGGGGTAACTTCCCTGCTGTATCTGCAGCATGGCGTATCTCCGATGAAGGATTTCTAAAAAACAAATTCAGCTGGCTGAACGATCTGAAACTGAGGGCCGATTATGGCGTAACCGGTAACCAGGATTTTGGCAATTACCTGTCGCTGCTGTTATATGGTGGTTATGGCTATTTCCCCTTCGACGGTACTACATACCAGGTTTATGGTCCGTCGCAGAATATCAACCCTAACCTGGGCTGGGAGAAGGCCATCAACTTTAACGCTGGTATCGACTTTGAAATATTCAACAGCCGTTTATCAGGTTCGCTGAACTATTACGTGCGTACCAACAAAGACCTGCTGGGTTATTACAATGTGCCGCTTCCGCCAAACCCTCAGTCACAAACCTTTACTAATGTGGGCACAATGAAGAACTCAGGGTTGGAAGTCCAGTTGAATGCGGAGGCAATAAAGGGCGACGCATTTAGTTACAATATATCATTTGCAACAGCTTTCAATAATAACAAATTCATTTCCTTCTCCAATAAACTTTATCAGGGTACTCCTTTTCAGGATCTGGCAGGTTTGCCTTCTCCAGGTAGCCCTGGTACTATCCAACGTTTGCAGGAAGGCCACCGCATCGGGGAGTTTTATATGTTAAAGTCAGCAGGTGTGGATGCAACCGGCGCATTGCTGGTTTATAAAAAGGACGGAACTGTGGTAGTAGCTAATCAGGCGAATGCAGACGATAAGCAGTTTGTTGGCAATGGCCTGCCTAAATTTTCCGGCTCGCTAGGCAATACGTTCCGATATAAGAACTGGGACCTTAACCTCTTCTTCAGAGGGAACTTTGGCTATAAGCTATTCAACATGCAGGCTTTTTATATAGGTACTCCGGCAACACAATCTGATGCCAATACCTTAAGATCGGCCTACGATCCAAAAAGCAAATATTCAAAGCTTACCAATTCGTCAACTACATCGCTTGCCTCAGATTATTTCCTTGAATCGGGTTCCTTTGTCAAGATCGATAATGTAACCCTGGGTTATAGCCGTGAAATTAATTCTAAATACCTGCGTGCCTTTAGGATTTATGCTGCAGCAACCAACCTGTATACCTTCACTGGCTTTAAGGGTGGTGACCCGGATCTGTACCCCATTAACGGATTAACACCCGGTGTTCAGGGTAATTTGAACTTTTACCCGGCTACAATCCAGATTTTGGCAGGCTTACAGGCAACATTCTAAACAACTAACCGGTACAGAGATGAAAAAGAATTATAAAAATTATATAGTAAATGCCGCTTTGATCACCTTGTTGATTTTGGGCGGTTGCACAAAACTTGATGAGCATGTTTATGACAAAGTAGACGTGTCGCAGTTCCTCACCAGACGTGATGATGTGATCAGAGATTTTTTACGGCCATTTGAACACGCCTACTGGAGCATCCAGGGGAATGATATTTATGCAGTAGGGGAGAATTCTACCGACGAGATAGGTACCTACAACCGTCAGGGCGACTGGCAGGACGGAAACTATTACCAGCGCATGCACTATCATACCTGGACTACGCAGGATGGTTTCGCCAACGGTGCCTGGACTGCTTTTTACCAGGGCATCGTACTCTCCACGAACTCCCTGCAGGATATGGAAGGGATAACTGACCCGGCTAAACTAAACATTACGGCAATCGAGCTGGCCGATTTTAAAGCCGAACTCAGAACACTCAGAGCCTGGTTTTATTTAAGAGCATTTGATTTTTACCGCAATATCGAAATTATAACCGACGTAAAGCATACCACCACCGGCAACAAGCAGTCAACCCCGGAGGAAACCTTCAATTACATTGAGTCGGAGTTGAAAGCGGCGCTGCCAGATCTTCCAAAACATGAAACATTGGGCGAAAAAGGCATCGGCCGGTGGACACAGGCCGGAGCAGCGGCATTACTTGTACGCCTGTATCTTAATGCCAAAGTATACATCAATCAGGACAAATTCAGCGATTGCGCCACGGTTTGCCAGGACATCATAGATGGTAAATACGGTACCTATCAGCTTGATACCCGCTGGGATGCGCCGTTTGATTTTACTAATACTACGCTTAATTCAGAAACGATTTATGGCTTCCCATCCAGTCTTTCACGTACGCATTGGCAATATGATGGTGGCATGTATTTCTTTGCAATGACCTACGACGCGGCGCCATTATATTGTGGCTTTACGGATTTTGGTCAGGCTAACCCGAAGTATGCGCTTCAACCTGGCAGAGATATCGATAGCGTTGAATATAACTTTAAACTAGGCAAGCCTTTTGTTAAGTTCCAGCACTATCCCGACGACTATCGCCTGAAACTTTATAAAAACCTGGGCAACAGTAAACGTGAAGGCATGTTTCTGTACGGCTACCTGCCATATCAGCGTGGAGCCGTTACCGATACCGTTCGTGGCAATAAGGGCTCTTATCCGTTGTTTATCCGCGATCAGGTTGGATGGTTCCTCGATTCAAAACCTGGACAACCAATTGCAGATAAGGAATCAAATATGAATCATGCCGATCATAACTCGGGTGTCTTCTTCCTCAAATATCCTTTATATCCAACTCCCGATCCTAACCGTATTACAGCAGCCTACGCTGAAATACGGTTGTCGGAAATCTATTATTCATTGGCTGAATGTAAATACCGCACAGGAGATAAGGCAGGTGCAGCAATATTGCTGAATGCGGTGCGCATGCGAAACTATCCGGCCGGTTCCCCAAGTCTGTATAAAGCAGATGGCAGTCAGCTCGACGATCAGGAAATACTTGATGAATGGGGACGCGAGTTTTTAGGTGAGAACCGCCGCCGTACTGATTTGATCCGCTGGGGCGTATTTAGCACCGGTACCTGGTGGGATAAACAACCCGATGTCGATAACCATACTGCCATATTCCCAATAGGTCGCAATATCATGGGTGCTAACCCACAATTCGTTCAAAACCCAGGCTATAAATAATATATTACCTGCTGCCTCAAAACCTGACAAGAACCAGACAACAAACATCGGGCTCAGCGCAAATCACAAATACCAGTGAAGCAGCATTACTGCCTTTAATAACTTTTTCATTAAGCTATGCAGATATAAAATCGTAAATCCCCTTTTAACAGAAGGGGATTTACAATTAATTTTATAAAGAATACTTTAAGGTTAACAGATAATTCCTCTTCCGGCATATGCTGTCTCAAATCCCAATAGTATTTCTAATAATTTTCATCCTTCCGGTTACTCATAGGTTTGTCAATTTTTTTCTGGATGCCCTGTCTTTCAGCTTCGGTTTTTACCAAAAACGAATGCATGTCTAAACAGAAAGCACAGCCATTAATTTGCGATGCCCTTAAATAAACCAGATCCCAATGTAAATGGCTTATAAACCGGTTTCTACAGAATTTACCAACACGATTTTTAAAATTTTACAACTTCACTAGCTGTATAGCAATCGCGGAGGTTGTATAGCTAGTGAAGTGTAGCAACTAACGGTCAATAGCGGCCATCCCAGCTTCACTGTGGCGCTCTCCGGATGCAGGAGTAAGATTGTTCAGTCGCTTAAGTTGCTCGGAGCTTAGTTCGATGCTTTCGGAGGCAATATTCTCCTCGACACGGGCAACGCGTCTGGTACCAGGTATCGGGGCAATATCATTTCCCTGTGCAAGCAACCAGGCAAGTGCTATTTGTGCCGTGGTAGCACCTAATTGGTCGGCAACAGCTTTGACTTCCTCTACAATACGCAGGTTACGCTGGAAATTCTCGCCAATGAAACGTGGATTCGTTTTGCGCCAATCATTGTCAGCGAGGTCTTCAGGAGATTTGATCTGGCCTGTAAGAAAACCGTGGCCAAGAGGTGAGTAGGGAACAAAACCTATCCCCAATTCACGTAGTAAGGGTAATAATTCAGCTTCCGGATCACGCGTCCACAGAGAATATTCGGTTTGAAGCGCTGTGATCGGGTGCACGGCATGGGCGCGTCGGATCGTGTCAACTCCAGCCTCTGACAGGCCTATGTGTTTTATCTTGCCTTCTTTTATAAGCTGAGCCAGTGTGCCCACGGTATCTTCGATAGGTGTATTGCGGTCAACCCTGTGCTGGTAGTAAAGATCAATATAGTCTGTACCCAATCTTTTGAGAGAACCTTCAACAGCTATGCGGATGTTCGCCGGGCTACTATCTATAACTCCCGGGCCACCACCAGCGTGTGAAACAAAACCAAATTTGGTAGCGATTACGACCTGGTCACGGCGTCCCTTGATGGCCCGGCCAACAAGCTCTTCATTAATATAGGGACCGTAAATCTCAGCTGTGTCGATGTGTGTCACACCCAATTCTAACGCTCTGTGGATAGTGCGGGTAGATTCTTCATCACTTCCCGCACCTATATCGTAGAAGCCTGACATTGACATAGCGCCGAGTCCTAAGCAGGAAACCTCTAGTCCCCCAATCAAGATGTGTTTCATAATAATGCTATTTTATTTGTTATATTTTTTAAATCAGTTGGATAAAACGCTCACGACTATCTTTGGTTGGCTGCGCAGCAACCAACCAAACGGAAAGGCTCAACATTATCACTCTTGTACAAAATTCTAGTTTCAAATGTGAGCAATCTGTTAATTGACAATGCAAATTTCATCTTTAATATCTTCATTCCACTTATACAGATTACTGTATTACTTACCAGTTTAACTGATATGGATATGTTTCCAAAAAATGGACTTTTTTCAGCGGGTTAAAAATTCCCTTTCCGTATATGGAAAATTAATCAATGCTATATTTTTCCCTTAAAAGTGCTGTAGGTAGAGGAGATTGGCGGGACACACAGTTTTACGTCAGTTATTTGAATCCTTAATTCTGTATTCGTTAGGACTATATCCAACATGTTGTTTAAAGAATCTTGTAAAATGCTGAGGATATTTAAATCCCAAGTCGTAGGCGATTTCGCTTAAAAGCTTAGTTCGATCAAATATTTTTTCCTTGGCTACGTCTATTATTTTAGTCTGTATATATTCTTGTGCGGATTTTCCAGTATCCTTCTTAATAAGGTCGCCAAAATAATTGGAAGACAAATGAAGTTCGTCGGCAAAATAAGCCACAGAAGGTAAGCCTATATTTTGCGGCTTATCTGATGTAAAATAACTATTTAACAACTCTTCAAATTTTTCCAGGATGCCTTTGTTTGCATTGCTCCGTGTTATGAATTGACGGTCATAAAAACGTACACAGTAATTTAGGAGAAGTTCAATATTGGAAACAATAATTTGTTTACTATGCTTATCAATCGACTGTTGTAACTCATATCCAATTTTTGAAAAACAATCCAACACAACATTTCGTTCCCGAGCTGATAAGTGCAGAGCTTCGCTCGAATTATAAGTAAAGAAATTATATTGATCAATATTTTTGGCGAGTAAAGTGCCGTGAATTAAATCGGGATGAAACACCAGGCCATGACCTTGGGGCTGATAATACTCACCATAATTCTCCACATCTATGACCTGCCCGGGTGCAAGAAAAACCAATGTACGATCCTGATAGTCGTAAAGATTACGCCCATACTTTAAGTCTCCACAATTAACTTCTTTTAGAAAAATCGCATAAATCCCATAATTCATACGGCAACCTGGTCTTGGTTTTGCTTTTGAAAAATCCAGAACGCTTACCAATGGGTGCAGAGTTTCATGATTATTAAAATCATTGTATTCGCTGATACTATTAAAATTAAGTAACTGCTTCATATCTTTTTAAGTATTACGAACTACAAATCTACTAATTCTGGTGAGGCCATGATTTATTCCTAAAAAAACATTATACTCTTAAAATATAGTCCTATAGGGTACCGAGTGTAGTCCATTGACAATCCTGCCAATCCGTAAACATATGAAAGATCAATCCAATCGCAATTATCCTTGTTTTACGAAATAGAAGCATTACAAAATAAGCAGCAATTGCATAATAAGAATGGAGTGGATGATAACCAATGCTGCATCTTTCCGGATCAAAAATTGGTATAGCTAATAAATGGTCTGCATCTACCAGCATAGTAGCAATCATTATTAGCCATGCCTGCTTCCATTGATTTTTAAAAAACATAAATGCTATCAGGCCTGGTGCTAAAAAATGCAGGCTATAGTGAACAACAGTCCGCATGATATGAAAGAAATCAGGATTCATAATGCCATAGTATAATCTCAATCAAAGAACCAGGACATTTGTCCTGGTTCCATCAAGATAATAGGGATAATTTAATTTTTTTATTTTTGAATCTCTTTTTTATAGGCAGCCAGCGATGCTTCAAACTCAGTAACGGTATAATCAAGTATAGAACCTATGAACTTCCCCTCTTTCAGGGCATCCTTAGCACCCTGCAGCGCCTTTTCTTCCTCAATGATTGCTGCTTTGGGATCTCCTGCTTTCGCGTAAGCTTTCGCAATGAAATGCTGAACAAGAGGGATAACAACCCCTTCCTCATTTAGCACATCCTTACCAAGTTCGGCAGCATATAAATAAGTTTTAGGGGATAGGCTATCAGTTCCCAAAATAACTCCGGCTATACTGCCCCCCACACCTTTATTCTCTTTAACCCAGTTTGCAGCAAAATCCAGGGCCTCACTTTCTTTTTTCTGACCAATTAATATTTGAAACCTTAATGCTTTCAATTGCATACCCACATACGGGTCGGTAGCGTCAGAAGTATCGATCATAGCGGTTGCCTTATCATATTCTTTGGCCTGAAAAGCTTTTTGAATGGGTTCTAATGCTTTGAATTTAGCCATTAAAGCCTCACTTTTAACTGTCATGCCCTCAAATTTTTGTTTGTAGGCCTCCATATCATATTTTCCATCGATCACAGCTTCCATGATTGAGTCTAAAGCCATCGGATGGCCAATCCAGATGATCTTACCATCCTTCAACAGAAAAGTAGCAGGAATTCCATTTTGTCCTGCCGCAATCATCCACTTCTTAGCCATGTGTTGCTCATTGTTATCTGCAGCCACGTTATAGGCCATTTTGTCTCCAACACTATTCACGAATTTAATAACAGATGGCAGTGATGATTCATAAGGTTTATCCCCGGTTTTTTCCCAGATGTTAATACCGGTAAATGTCGCCTTATCTTTATATTTTTTTGCCAATTCAGATAAATGTGGCATCGCAGCTTTACATGGACCACACCAGGTAGCCCAGAATTCAAATACATATAGATAGTCTTTTTTGTATGCTTTTACTGGCGTTCCTTTTATCCATTTAGCATATTTTAATTCAGGAGCTGTATCTCCTATTTTGAGTGTGACTTTATCCTGAGCGAAGGTCATAGTTGCCAGAATCATGCAACCGGCCAACAGAATAATACTTCTAAAATATTTTTGAGCTTTCATTTTTATTAATGTTATAAGGTGAGTGTTATTGGCCATAGCCAGTATTCTGAATACCAAATAATGGGTTGACATCCAGCTCTGATCTTGGCACAGGAAAATAGAACTGTATATCTGAAAGTATGGTTGGTTTAAGTTGTTTAACTGTGGCGAATGGCAGTCGCATCAATGTAAGCCACTCTATTCCGTCTTCTGCTGTAAGATTACGTTCTACCTCGTAGTAATTCTGAAGCAGCAATTCATTAACTGTATTTGCGTTATCCACAGCAGAGAAGTCGGTTACACCGGCCTTGCCCATAACTGTTTTGATTAATAATTTTGCCGCATTAAGATCACTTCCTTCGGTACGGATGATAGCTTCTGCCATCATAAGGTAAACTTCAGACAAACGAAGGGCATAAGAGGTTTCTGTCAGCTGCGAGGTACTGCCCCCTAAACCAATATATTTCAGGAAATAATAAGTGTCAGGTGAATAAGCCTGATAAGGGGTTGCAGGCCCAATCATCCAGCTACCTCTGGGATCATTTTGCAGTAGATCTTTAAACTGTTGAGTTGCTACAAATAATGATGACTGGCCCGGATAATATGCCCGGCTCTGAATATAAAAGAAGATTTCCTGACTGGGTTGCGGTTTCACACCAAGTATAACTTCTTTACTATTTAGTCCATTTATGTAAAAGAGATCTTTCAGATTATTTTCCAATTCAAAGGGACCGCCTTGAATCAGGGCATTTCCTAAGCTATCAACCTTCACATAGTCAGATTGCTGACCATGGCACATCAATACACGCATTTTTAGCGCCATAGCAGCCCACCTGGTGGCATAGTAGTTTGGATTGCTGGCAGGTGCATTAGCAATGGCAAAATCAAGATCTCCCAGGATAAAAGCAAAAGATTCGGCCACTGTACTACGAGCCTTTGGTACCTGGCTTAACGTAATAAATTTATCCCTGATAAGGACTCCATTCTTGCTGTCCTGATTAAACCATTCTGCAAAATAAGTCAGCAGTTTGAAGTGTCCATATGCTCTTAAAAAGCGGCTTTCTGCTATGATCTCAGTTTTCCTGTTATTTGTAAATGAAGCATCAGGTACTGCGTTGATACCATCGATCACACCATTTGCAGCATTGATTAGCAGATACGATTCATTCCAGATAGAACCGGTATAGGCAGAGTTTGCATTCTCATTTCTTTCATCGCTTTGGGTGCCGAATCCATAACCAAGCATCCCTGCATACATTGCGGGTGGTGCCTGATGATTTGCCCAGTTGGTAACATTGTCACTGGTTACATTTGCAAACCGGTAATACACACCGTTGAGTGCAGTTTGTGCCGATTTCTGATCAGTTATGGCGGTGCCGTCCACCCTTGCATTTGCAGGTGGTTCGCTAAGCTGTTTGTCGCATGATATTAATATCAGGCAGAATACACCGGCCATTAAATATTTTGAAAATTGATTCATTTGTCTAATTTTTAATGTTACAGCGAACTTTAAAATCCAATTCGAACACCGAAGATGAACTGACGCATAGAAGGGTAATTAGCAGCATCTGTATATCCACTTATTAAACTATAAGGATCATTACTGACCTCCGGATCTGGACCGGGATAACCTGTGATCGTGAAAAGATTAGTACCCGAAACATACACCATTGCAGAACCCAGTGCAAGTCGCTTCATTAATTTTTCAGAAAACTGATAAGTAAGACTAATTGATTTTAGCTTGATATAGGAGGCATCATGCACTGCAAGATCAGAACTTCCGGTTCCAAACGTATTGCTCTCCGATAATACCAGGCTGGGCCTGTCGGCATCCGGCGTTTGCTCAGTATAATGTGGCAATAGTATCCGGGTATTGCGGTTGCCTCTGTCACCAAGGCCGAGTGAGCTAACATCAGGCAAATACAGGAGATCTCCACCAACCGAATAGCTTAACAGCGTAATCAAACTAAATTGTTTATATCTGAAGTTATTCGTGATACCACCGTAAAATTTAGGCTCTGCATTACCAATCACATCCCGTTTGAAGTATCCTTTGTATGTGCCGTTTTCAACTAATTTATATCTTGGATAACCGACAGCGAGGTTTTGCAAAATACCAAACTGTGCATATAAACTCGCTTGCTTGTATGCATCCAGCTCTTGTTTATTCTTTATTACTCCATCATATTGGAAGCCGTAAATCAATCCGACAGGACTGCCCTCACGTAGAACGGTATTACCTATATTCAGCTGGGAATTGAGATAGGGATCATCAGCCCCTTGTCCAATATTATTCGGATTCTGCAGATCCTTGTTTATTTTGGTAACCCTGGATCTGTTGCGCGAAACGTTAATAGCTAAGTTCCAGTCAAAATCTTTTTTGCGGAATATGTCTGCTCTCAGATCAATCTCCCACCCCTGGTTCCTAATGTCTGCAACATTAACCAATGCAGAAGTGAAACCCGAACTGGTAGCAACAGTATAAGCCATCAACAGATCGGAAGTATTTTTATTATAGTAACCAACCGATCCTTTTAATCTGGATTTAAAAAGGGCAAAGTCAACGCCTGCATCTTTTTGCAAAGTTGTTTCCCATTTGATCTTATCATTTCCCAACTGAGTAGGGATAAGAGCGTTCGTTGATGCATATGCTGCCGGAGTGAAAAGCGTGTAAAACAGGTTGTTACCCAGGTTCTGCGTACCTGTGTAACCCGCACTGGCACGAAACTTTAGTTCATTGAGCCATTTTACCGGTTTAAGGAATGATTCCTCGCTCGCTCTCCAGGCCAATCCCGCAGAAGGGAAATAACTTTTACGGTTGCTTTTAGGGAATTTTGAAGATTCATCTGATCTGGCTGTAATGGTAAAAAGGTATCTTTCTTTCAATGCGTAGTTTGCCCGCAGGTAAAAACTGAGTAATGCACTTTGTGCTTCACTGGATTGCGGAGGAAGAGCCAGCGCTGCAGAAGACAATCCATTCAGAAATTTATCGTCCGGGAATCCCTGTCCGGAGGCGGAAAAGGTTTCTGATTTCGTTTGCTGCCACGACGTTCCTGCCAATAAATTCAAGCGGTTCTGGTCATTAAACTGCTTGTCCCAGGTGAGTGTATTTTCGTAAAAGACATCTGTCTGTTGAGTCTGTGCCTGGCTACCTATGCCACCGTTAGAACTTACAGCGTTGATTCCGGAAGCGTCTGTAACGGAGACTGTAGAGGGTACATAATTCAACTGGTGGTAAGTTGAATAATTTACCGAGGCAGTACTTCTGAATTTAAGAGATTTGAAGATATTATATTCCAGGGAAAGTGAGCCTAATACAAGGGCATTTCTTGACCCGTTCTTCCCCTGTAAAAGTGCCAAAGGATTTTGTATGCCCGAATTTATTCCAATGTCAAAAGTTGCAGCATCAAAAGTTGCAGGTGTTCCATCTGCATTGTATGGGTTTAAAGTTGGTGGAGCATAAAGGGCAGAGCCATATATTCCGTTGGTCAGGTTATTTCTTGTAAAAGAGTAATCCATGTTCGTGATCAAACGTAGTTTGGACGTAATTTCATTATCCAGATTAATCTTTCCGGAGATCCTCTTAAAATCAGTACCAAGCAGTGTACCCTTTTGGCTATTATAGGCAATGGAAGTATAATATCGTGAACCGGTTCCACCACCACGTACACTAATGTCAGCATTTTGGGTGATCCCTGTGCGTGTTACCTCATTCAGCCAATTCGTATTCGCTGTTCCCAGGAAATTGGGATCATTAATGATGGAGGTGGCAACTCCATCAGCCGGTCGGCCCTGGGAAGCTCTAAGTGCATTAAGGTTTTTAGCCCCTTCCAGCATTACACTTTTATACTGATCTGCATTCAGTAGCTTTTCTGTAATTGCCGAACTAAATCCGGTATAATAATTAGCTTCCAGTACAGGTTTCTGGTTGAGTTTCCCCTTTCGGGTCGTAATAATCACTACCCCATTAGCTGCCCTGGATCCGTAGATAGCTGTTGCCGAAGCATCTTTCAATATATCAATGCTTTCAATATCATTGATGTTTAAACCAGCTAAGGTGTTTAGTCCACGTGAGTAAGACGAACCTACTGCACTGCCGGCATAGTTTCTATCATTTCCCAGTCCCTCGACTGGATTACGCACATCTGCACTGCTCTGAACATATTTATTCTGGATAGTTACCTGAACACCATCTATAATGTAAAGTGGATCGTTCCCTCCAATCAGCGAGCTACCTCCGCGAATACGGATTTTGGCCATCCCACCGGGAGAGCCATCTGCTTGTACCACCTGAACACCTGCCGCCTTTCCCGACAGCGCCTGATCAATACTGACAAACGGAGTATTTCTTACTTCATTTACATTTACGGAAGCAACAGAACCGGTAAGATCCTTTCTTTTTGTATAGCCATATCCAACTGCAACAACCTCACTCAAGCTACTTACCGCAGGTTTTAACGTCACTACTATATCGTTTCCTTTAGCTTCAGATGCTTTTAACTGTTGAAGGTCATAGCCTACAAATGCAAAGAGTATAACATCGTCCTCTGCTACGTTAGATAACGAGAACCTTCCGTTTTTGTCAGTTATTGTTCCTCTATCTGTACTTTTCAGCCTGATGGTTACTCCCGGCATTGGACTACCTGTTTCATTGACTACTCGCCCCCCGATATCAATTTGGACATTGTCAGGAATTGAGGGCGTTTTTGCCTTAATGATTACTGTTTTGCCATTAATCGAATACACCAATGGCTGGTCTTTAAAAATAGCATCCAGCGCATCTCCCAGTTGCACCTGTTTTACATTAATGTTTACAGGCTTTGACTTATTTATAAGCACATCTGTGTATACAAAATCAAATCCACTTTGAATGCGTAATTCTTTCAGCACAGTCTCCAGACTGGCATTTGACCTGGATAATGTGATTTTTTGTGCGAAGCTGGCAGCACTTACCTGCATCAGAGTCGCCAGTAACAGGACTGCACTTAATCGCATAATCAACAAGATTTTATGGCATACCCCATCTGGTACACCTTGTTCACCAGTGTAATTTTTGTACATTCGTTTTGATTGGTTTGTCAGTTGCCTTTGCTTCGAAACTGTCGGCAATTGAGATTTACGTTGATTTAACTCTCGGGCCAATCGCAGTCCCGGAAGTGTTGTTGCACTTTCGGGTTCTTTTTTGTGATTCCCGGTTGACTTTGGTTGTGTTTACTCTATTTCATTTTACATACATTTGGTTGATTAATCTGTTCATTATTGCGAGACATAAATTTTTCTGCCTTCCATCTTAAAATGAATCCGGCCGGTTGATTCCAGGATATCCAGCACCTGAGAAACATTCTCTAATCTTGATACTGAGCCATGAAATACGTCTTCGGGCATTTCTCCCTGGTAAACTACCTGTACATTGTACCAGCGCTCAACCATTTTCATTATCGCTTCAATTTTCTCATTCTCAAAAACAAACTTTCCATCTTTCCAGGCCACTGCCAGTTCAGCATCAATACTGTGTACCTGAATGTTATTTCCTGATTTCACAGCTTCAAAGCCGGGCGACAGCACTTTATGCAGATCGAGAACTGAAACTTTTACACTCCCTTCTATTAAAGTCGTTTTCACAACATCTTCATCTTTATAGGCGCTAATGTTAAAATGAGTTCCCATTACTTCAACTTGCTGGTCTGAACTTTTAACGATAAAGGGATGGGCCTGATCTTTTGCTACTTCGAAGTAACCTTCCCCTTCGAGTTTAACGCTGCGCTTACCATCCTCATAAAGGTTTGTAGCATATGTTAAGCTGGAAGCAGCGTTCAGCCATACTCTCGAACCATCTGGCAAGTGTACCTGATAGCTTTCTCCATTATTGGTTGACAACGTATTTATCTGGCCCGATATATCAGTATTGCTCTTGAACTCGTACATCAACGGACCACCTGCAGATTTGGTGATTACCACTCCGGCCTCTTCAGCCAGCTTTCCATTTACCGTATCTGTCAGTATAATCTTTCTACCATTTGCCAAAGTCAGGGTAGCTCCGGACCTGCCAGGGACAACAGGACTATTATCCGCCTGTAGATATGGCTGTACATTTCGATCATTATAAAAGAACCAGATGCCTACAGAGAGTATTATAATGGCGGCAACAGCAGCAGCAACTCTAATTCGTTTCCACAGAGGAAGCTCAACCAGCTTATTGCCTCTTGTTTGTTCAGTCACGGCCATCCACATCTTTTGATTGACATCCAGGAGACCGTCTTCTGTAAACTGTTGGTTTTCAATATTCCATTGTAAATACCAGTTTTCCAGCAACGCAAGCTCTTCAGGAGTGCAAGAGCCTGTTTTGTATTTATTCAATAAATCTTCCAGATCTATATTTTCCATTATCATTAGTATGGAGCATATTGGCCCCAATAATGATATAGACAATCAGCCCCGTACTTGGGGGGTAAAAAAAATAAAAAGATTAGCGCGTTAGTAAGAAAATCAGGTAGGTTACTAATCCTAACCGCACTCTGAGTATTTTAAGCGCGTTTTTTACATGACTCCTAACCGCTTGTTCTGATATGCCCAGTTGGTCGGCAATTTCCTTGTGACTGAGATTGTGAAGCCTGCTGAGTTGGAATACCTGGCGCATTCTTGGAGGGAGTAATTCAATTTCTTTCGCAATGATATCTGCCAACTGACGTTCTCTAAGTCGGTGGTCAGTGAGGCAATCTGTCATCACTACAGACTGTGGCAGTGTGGAAAGGTATCTGGATTCAACGGCTCTGTGGGAAATAACATTAAGCACCCCATTTCTCACCGATGTATATAAATAATTAGAAAGATTAGTAAAATTTGTTGATTCCCGCCTGTTCCAAAGGTTAACGAATAAGTCCTGCACTATATCCATTGATTCTGCATTAGATTTCAATCTAATAAAAGCGTGAACATACAATACATTTGAAAAACGAGCGTAAATTTCGGTAAATGCATCCCTGTCACCAGCCTTTAGTAAGTTGGCTAGCTCTGAATCTGTATAATTACCGTATCGCGCCATAGTATTGTCCCTAACTGACAAAGGTACGAAAAATAACAAAATATTTCATGTAAATGAGATACAAGCCAATCGGAACATCTTGCGCATTTACCAAACAGTATTCCCTGAAGATTACAATATGGGTAATAGTTAACATTCCAAATTGATTGGTACTAAGGGGTAGCATACAAAAGGAGGTTGGTTTTTTAATGGATTTTATAACAAGGTATTATTATGCTACACTTAATAAATTTCAAGTATAATTATATCCATTTTATTAAAGAGAAAACTATCGCCCACTTTTTTGCCTAGCAGTAATTTTGCAAGTGGTGTAAAGGGGGATAGGAAAAATATCAGCTGGTTATCTATCAATTGTTTCCCTAATCCTGCTGCAATAAAAAAAGATTGATCAGGGCATCGTACAAAGGCTCCTGTTTGAGCATTCGTATAGATCATGTCAGTATTTACTCTCTGTAACCGGTCAAGCTCCATAATGTTTTCCGCCTGTTGCCGTGCATACATATCTTTTTCCATATGACCCATTGCTCTTCCTGTTTCGTATTTATCACCCGCAGAACTTTTGTCTTCGCTATTAGCGGCCTCCTGTGCATTGTCAATAGCCGATTTAGTTATTGCAATACGTTCTTCAATCCGTAGTAGTCCGGCTTTTTTTAAACTGGTTTTGTAGGCAATCATTTCCTGGCGCGTCATAAAATATTGATTGAATCAGCGGTATACCTGATCAGGTAACACAGATGTTAGAGGAATTGGCCGTGCGTATCATGGAGCTATTACAACCAAACGGCCTGAGTCTGGTATTTAACTGGGCTCAGGCCGTTTGATAGTAATAGCTCCAAATTTACTATGGAAGTCGAATTACATCTCTGGAATTTCAGGCTCAACTAACTTAATCAGTTTTTCCAAAGATTCCTGCCAACCTAAATAACACATTTCTATAGGTATTACAGAAGGAATATCTTCCTGCAAAATCTTTATTTCTGTACCAACCGAAACTTTTTGTAGCCAAACGGAGGTAGTCATTTCACCAGGAAGATTAGGATCGTCAAATTTATCTGTGTATTTTAAAAACTCATTGGGTTTAATCTCAACATATTCTCCACCAAATGAATGACTACCACCTGTAGTGAAATTATGAAATGACATTTTATAAGTTCCTTTCACTTTTACATTTAGTTCATGGACGGTACAAAGAAAGCCATATGGAGGTAGCCAGGATGCAAGTGCATTTGCTTCTGTAAACGCCCTGTAAACTTTTTCAGGAGAAGCTTTAATAACTCTGTGTAATGAAACATTGTTTGTAGACATAACGTTTTGTTTTATTTAAATATTTTTGAATTGTTTTTTTAGGGCCGGGCCGACAGAATATGCTAAAGAACAGAATATGCTAAAGATATGAAATATCTGTAGGGAAAATAGAAGACACGACAATGGCAGGGAACACATGATTAGTTCAAAATTTGTTAACTCTATATTGTTTGATGATACAAGGTAATATCATTAAATTCGATGCTTCACCTAAAAAACCATTTTAACCCATGAGAAAAACCCTCATTTTCGGCGTACTGTCGCTGTTATTTGTTGCACAGATTTATGCCGCTACACCTGTCCGTACTCTTTTAACCCAGAACCTTGAGCAAAACAACATTGCCACTACCTACAATGTACGTATCAAGCTGGTACACACCGATGGCAGCCCTGTTACGGGAAGCATAGGATTACGCGGATGCTGGGCCCGTAATGAGCAAACCGGCGTATATTATGATACTACTGACCGGGAAGGATATGAGTTTGAAGGATTGCCTGCTGGAACTTATACTTTCGGCGCATATCCAGGAAACTGGGAAGGTGCTGTGCCGAAAACAACGCTCCTGGATCCCAGCCAGGTAGGAGCGGATGGATTTATTGAAGTAACATTGGTGTACTGGGTTGAGTAGTTAATGATTCAAGGGGCTGACCTGGGAAACGAAAAGTACTTTTCAGGTCAGCTTCAATAAATAGGTTCTGTGAGACTCAATATTTTATCTTAGAATCGCCCGATACTCTTAATTGTCAATTGATATAGAAAACCCTGGGCAAGAAAGACTATTAATGAATCGAAAACATAAGGTTTGATTTTGTTAATTTTGCCAGATGAATAGAAATCCTGAATGTGGAGCCACAAAATTTCATAATTCCGATTTAAAATTGAAAGGCTTTAAAGTCCATGAGATTACAGGACCATCATATCCTCCACTTTTCTATGGCAGGCGGGATTTTTATAAAATAGTTCTGGCTACCGGCGACATGAAAATTTGCTATGGTGATCAGACAATCGAAATAAATGATACTTTCCTGTTTTTTGGCAATCCCCACATCCCTTATTCCAATGAACAGCGCTCTCCCGAACAGAATGGTTATGCATGTGTGTTTACTGAAGATTTTATTGGAAGCAGAGAACGGAAGGAAAGTTTGCTGAACTCCCCGATATTCCGTTTTGACGGGATACCTGTAATTCCGGTAAACAGCGAACAGGCTACATTTATTGAAGCGCTTTATCAAAGGATGTTATCTGTATACAGCGGTGATTATGACCGAAAGGATGAAATGCTTAGGGGCTGTATAGACCTCATTATTCACGAAGCATTGAGAATTCAGCCGCAAAATGGGCTTAAGCAAAAAACCGCTGCTACGAGGATCACCCATTTATTTATGGAATTACTGGAAAAGCAATTCCCAATAGAAACCGCAGTAGATCCGCTCAGGTTAAGAACTGCCCAGGACTTCGCAGAAAATCTGACTGTACACGTAAACTATCTCAATCGCTCAGTAAAGGAAGTTACAGGTAAACCAATATCTGTACATATCGCTGAGCGTATAGCCGCAGAAGCTAAAGCTCTATTACAGCACACCAATTGGAGCGTAGCCGATATTGCTTACAGTCTGGGTTTTGAATACCCAAGCTACTTTAACAACTACTTCAAAAGGGTAACCAGCATTACTCCCAATTCCTTCAGGAAGAATAAAGGGAAAGTATGAAAGTCATAATTTTCCGTTTGATTCTCTTAAAAAACGATCGCTATTTAACCAGAGCTTTGTGTTTATAAACGAAATGGAGCTATCAGTCATCATGGCTGATTTTTACATTAAACTTTTAAAATACAAGAATCATGGAAAAAGGAGAATCAAATGGATTAGAAGTATCCGCGATGACTATAGCCAGAGATGGGGCCTTGAGTGCACCAACTTCTGTCATCTCGGTAAGCCCTGTTGTGCTGTCTGCCCCCGGGCGTGGCGAGAAGCTGCAGGTTCGGGTTTCAGCGCCCGCAACCGGAAGCAACCTACCTATCATTATCTTCGCACACGGCTACGGTTCTTCATTAGACGGCTATGCTCCGCTGGTGAATTTCTGGGCAGCTAACGGCTTCATTGTGATCCAGCCCACGTTTCTCGACTCAAGGACACTAGCCCTCAGTCCGGACGATCCCCGGACACCTTTGATCTGGCGGTTCCGTGTAGAGGATATGAAGCGTATCCTCGACCAACTTGACCTCATTGAAGATTCCGTATTAGGGCTCAAGGGACGCCTCGACCGAAGCCGCATCGCTGCGGTTGGACATTCGTTTGGAGCTCAAACAACAGGGATGCTGTTGGGCGCACGGATTATTGGCACTGACGGCACCTTAGGAGAGGATATGTCTGACCCGCGGATCAGGGTTGGTGTGCTGCTTACCCCAGCTGGCCGTGGAGGCGAAGATCTTAGTCCATTCGCAGCCGAGCATTATCCCTTTATGAACCCGAGTTATCCCGAGATGACTACGCCAACTCTCGTGGTTGCGGGCGATAAGGATATCTCTCCGCTGACCGTCCGTGGGGCAGACTGGTTCACTGATGCGTATACCCTGAGCTCAGGAAGCAAGGGGCTGGTTACGTTGTTTGGAGGAGAACATCTACTCGGCGGGATTTCCGGATATCTCGTGACGGAGACAACAGATGAGAATCCTGAACGGGTGGCAGCGGTACAACGGCTTACCTGGGCTTACCTTCGCAGCGCGCTCTACCCCGAAGATTCAGCCTGGTCTGTAGCGTGTACCGAGTTGATGGAAAGCCCGAATTCGCTAGGTCAGGTTGAATGCAAATGAGCACCTGAAAGATTGATGTAAGTCTGGCTGATTTTCATATGGATCCTTACAACATAGATAACAAGCCATTAGTAAGTTTATTGACTTCTACCCGGTAGTGACAACCATTCCCGGGCAAATAGAGGAATTTATTCCTCTGTTTGCCCGGTTTTGATTCAGTATAACATTAATCACAAATGCAGCCTGACCATTACGCTGCCATTCGGCAATGGCAAGAAAGGTATTCACCATCATCAGAGGTATTCCTTTTGCTTCCATTCTTTGTTTGGCTTCATCTGAAGTCAGTGCAATAGCATAGTTCTCAGTAACATTTTGGTCTGGGAATTGCCTTATTCACGGATTATTGTGTCCAGTTTACGATTTACAACTGGCATTGAACGAGGTTCCAAAATACCTTTGTTGTGTTGAAGTGCAAATGAGTAGAATGAAAAATTACTTAACTAAATCAATCAATCAATCAATCAATCAATTGAAAATATTATGAATAGTAGAACAGCCTTTGGCAGTCGTTTTTTTTGGGGAGCAGCCTTAATCTTCGCAGCATTGGAACTGGGCAGTCTTAATGTAGTAAAAGCTCAGCACAAGCAGATAGCCAGCATAGAAGATGGCGCAAACGCCACTGTTGCCGCCGCAACATTTGATCATATCAAACAGATTAAGGCCGGAGTACTTGATGTAGGGTATGTAGAAGTTGGGCTTGCTGATGGCGAACCGGTCATCCTCCTCCATGGCTGGCCATATGATATCTACAGTTATAAAGAAGTATCCGGAATGTTGGCAGACAAAGGCTTCAGGGTGTTGATACCTTATCTGCGTGGCTACGGTACTACACGTTTTCTTTCTTCAGAAACACCCCGGAATGGGCAACAATCTGTAGTTGCTGTAGATATCATCGCCTTTATGGATGCATTGAAAATTAAGAAAGCAGTAGTAGGCGGATTCGATTGGGGGGCACGCACTGCCAACATCATGGCAGCTCTATGGCCTGAAAGGGTAAAAGGTCTGGTTTCAGTAAGTGGTTATTTGATCGGCAGCCAACAGGCTAATAAGACTCCTTTGCCGCCTAAAGCTGAATTGTCCTGGTGGTATCAGTTCTACTTTGCGACAGAACGCGGCCGTGCAGGATATGAGGCTAATACCCGCGACTTTAATAAGCTGATCTGGCAGATAGCATCCCCACAATGGCACTTCACGGATGCAGCTTACAATCAATCGGCAACAGCATTTGATAATCCGGATCACGTAAAGATTGTAATTGATAATTATCGCTGGAGACTGGGCCTGGTTACAGGAGAATCGAAATATGATGAACTGGAAAAGAAGCTGGCTGCCGGACCCGCTATCATAGTGCCAACTGTGACCCTCGAAGGGGATGCAAATGGCGCTCCTCATCCAGATCCTTCGGTATATGCCAGTAAATTTAAAGGCAAATACGCACATCACACAATCACAGGTGGAGTAGGTCACAACCTTCCTCAGGAGGCCCCCAAAGCATTTGCAGATGCAATTATTGAAGTGAACAACTTCACCAAATAAACCTTCAGACCTAGTGGGTATTTGTAGCCCTGTAAATCATTGATTTGCAGGGCTATAATCATTCTAGGCCAGCGATGAATGTACTTTCCCCATATAAGATTAGTCAAACCAGTTGATAATCCTTATTTAATACACCTGTGCCTCTTTACCTTCTTTTTTATCCTCTTCACCCTGATTTCTCATTGAGACCGTAGAGTTGGTTAATACTTTTGCTTCATTAAATTTTTAAAATTAAAAGTCATGAAGAAATTTGTATTGTTCGTATTTGTTCTCATCTCAGCAAAAGCATTTAGTCAGGAAAAAAAAGGGTTTATAGGTAATATAATGAGCCGCACCTCTTTTGGGTTAAAGGCCGGAGGGAATTACAGTAATTTTACCAATGCCGGATTTGAAACAGAAGGATTGGCAGGATTTCATGTAGGTGGTATTATCAATTTTAAGCTCAGCGACAGATTCTCCATACAAGAAGACATTCTCTATTCTACACAGGGAGCAAAAATTAAAGATAAGACTCTCTTTTCCGGAGACGAGATAAAGCTTTCGTACATGTCTATACCTATACTTTTGAGATATCAAACTAGTCTGGGAGTATATGTAGAAGCTGGGCCTCAGGCTAATATGCTGATAACTGATGCGAAAAATACCGGATTTGAAAAATTTGCAGATAAGATAGATGCCGGAGCTGCTTTTGGTTTAGGCTTCCAGTTTAAAGAGGGACCAGTTCAAGGGCTAGGATTCGGGGTACGATATTATATGGGATTGACTGATGTTGGGCAATTCAACTCATCCTCCATTAAGTCTGATTTTAGAAATAACGTTGCACAAGCAAGTATTTTCTACGTTTTTACAAAGAAAAAATAATTAGCAAATAGAATAGCGGTATCGAAAAGTATCTTCTATATGCTTTGGAGAAAATCACAAATCATGAAAGTAGAAATCAACAATGCTCTAACATCCAGATTGGAAGAGGAGAATTTTTCTGATATGGAGAGCATAGATTCGAGATACTTTCCTGACGATATTTACGATATTAAAAAGAACATAGACAAAATTGTCAGAGCAGCCATTGAGAAAATCAAGAATGCTTTATGTGGCTATAATGACACTGAAAAAGATCCTCAAACCAGGTTTAAGAACCGTTTCAATTTCTTTTTAAATCCACACATCCAGGACTTGGAATTTGTAGAGGCTTGCCTGAAAAAAGCTGAAGTAGGATTAAATAAGCTACGTATTAAAAAAAATGATAAGCATCCAAATTTGCGATACATCATTTACAATACTGAAGAAAGCCTGGTTGCATTAAAAACCAGGTGGATACCAATGCTTGAGGAACATCGGGAAAAAAAGAAAAAGAGAAACCGTATAATAGCTATGGTTATTATCTTGTTGCACGTAATTATTTACGGGGGGCTTTATTATCTGCTTTGATACAAAACAAGCTGATGAACTGGGAAAGATACATGGAATTGCTCTTCCGGCGTTTTCATTTCCAGTTCATCAAGCTATGTCTGGCCCGGATATTATCAGTACGACGGTAATATTGTTTTCCTGAAGACTGTTACGGCTGGTGATTTAAACTATAGTGCTATAATTTCCGTATATTATTTGATATTATAATTTATATTTTGAATTGGGACACCACCAAACCGAAGCGGGGCTTATCTAACTAGCTGTATTTAGTTATTACTTTTATCCTTTAAAAAACACATGCTAAACAATATAAAAAAAAGAATTACCCGGAATAGCCTGAAAGAGTTATTCAGATTTAATATTTTATTGACCTGTTTAGTTCTTTTATGCTCATTATTCTTTCTTCTATTGTATGAAAATAGGTGGGTTACCATTGTGATGGCAACAAAAAGCGGAGTGTATATGCTTATCATCAGTTCTATTCAAGCTTTTATACTCCGTTATTGCACATTGAAGTTCAGTAATAATCCTCTGTTGTTCAGGTTGGTACGATATGGATTGAGTTATACCATCGGAATATCGTTATACTTGTTTTTTTGGTACGTTTTTGCTTCTCTGGCTGGTATTTTGCAACGGCCAAATGATACCGAATGGTTTATTAAGTATGCGGTTGTAGCTGCGATTATCAATACTATTATACTTTTTCTGCATGATTTTATAATTTTACGGCGTCTCAAAATCCAGACAGATCTGGAAAACTCCCGTCTGCAAACCAGAAATGCCGAGGCGGAAAATCTTCTTCTAAAACAGCAGATCCAGCCACATTTTCTTTTTAATGCTTTGAATACATTAAAAGTATTGTATGAAAATGACCAAAAAATGGGAGCGCAATATCTCATTCAGCTTGCAGATTTCCTTCGTGTGGCGGTATCCCATAATCATAAGTTTTCAGCTACTCTTGAGCAAGAGTTAATAATGTGTAAGAACTATCTGAATATGCAGAAAATACGTTTTGGAGAGTCGCTGGAATGGGATTTACTCATTGAAAATGCAGAAAAACTAAAAGGTTATATTCCCTCTTTTTCACTTCAACCTTTACTGGAAAACGCAATAAAACATAATGGACTTACTCGTCAACAACCCTTGAAGATTACCATTCGCCAATATGATGATTTTATAGAAGTCTCCAACAACATCAATCAAAAAGAGTATGGAGATATTTCAATTAAAAGTGGTCTCAGTAATTTAGCAGAACGATATTATTTGCTGACAGGTGAAGAAATAAGTGTAAAGAATGATGGGAAATCTTTTTGTGTAAGCTTTAAAATCATGGATAATGAAGGTAGTAATTATTGAAGATGAGAGCCTGGTAGCCGAAAGCCTGTCTACTTCCCTGAAGACAATAAGACCTGGAATAATCATTGAATGTATATTAGGATCGGTGAAAGAAAGTATAGACTATTTCAAGCATCATCCACAACCAGATCTGATTTTCAGCGACATACAGTTAGGGGATGGACTTAGTTTTGAAATTTCAAAACACATAGAAATTAATGTGCCTGTGATATTTTGTACAGCATTTGATGATTATGCGCTGGAAGCTTTTAAGGTAAGTGGAATAGCCTACATTCTTAAACCCTTCAGTATTGATTCACTAGAAAATGCAATCACCAAATTCGAACATCTGAAAATACAGTTAACCGGAGATATGGCACATCAGTATGAAATTGCCATGCAAGCCCTTGCTTCATATAAGCTTAAAGATAGTGGAACTTTTATGGTAAAGTACAGGGACCGGTTTTTGCCAATTAGCTTTGACAAAATTGCTTTTTTTCATATCGAATATGAAATTAGCTCCCTCTACACTCACACAGCCAAAACCTATGTTATTCCGGAAACACTTGAAGAACTGGAGAAGAAGCTGGGAACTTCATTCTTTCGGGTAAACAGACAATTTCTTATAAACCGCAATGCCATTCTGGAGGTCAAAGACCATTTCCCAAGAAGACTCAAAGTAAACCTCAAAATCCCTTTTAATAAGGATATTATTGTTAGTAAAGAAAAAAGGAAGATATTATTAGACTGGTTACAGCAGTAAAGGAGGCTAAACCTCCCGCTACCGGGCCCTTAATATAGATAATCAATGACTTTATAATTTCTCACCCCAAATTCCAACTTGAGACATGCCACAGGTATTGTCATTTTCTGATATGCTATATTCAACTGTTGTTTGTATCTCCATTACACAAAATCTTTTATTTTTCAGTGTTTCTCAGCGATCAGCTTGAGCACATATTCCATCTGCGTATCGCGGTTTTGCATAAAATCGCTGAAAGTAGTCCACACCGTATGATCTGGAATAATACCCCTGCCTTCCGGTTGATCTGGCTTTACAGGTGCATCCTGCACCACATAAACAATAGAGAATTTGGTTTTTATTTTTGAATGAGGTAGTTCGTATATCAACGCCATATGGCCGTTGTGGCCATAATATCCTCCAACGGTTTCTACCCCAACAATGGTGACATTGCGTGCATAGGCTTTTACGAGGGAGGCCAGATGTGATGCTGCCGAAGCTACTTCTTCATCAATGAGTAAATACAATTTTCCTTTGAAACCGGGACTTTTGGGGTGATATACCGGGTTATAACTGACGTTCTGCATATTCCTGCCATTGTGCAATGCCGGGAAATAATCTTTCAGTAGCCGCTTTCCGTAAACTTTGGCTGTCGAGTCCATCTTTACTGCGGTAGATATACCCCAAAAATATTCTTCATATGGAACCCCATCATCGAAGATCGTATAGGCTAGAGTGTTTTCTTTGAAACTTGAATCCGTCAGGTACATCATCGGTTGTTCAAAAGTAGGATCACTGCCACCGGGGTTACTGCGGATGTCCAGGATGAGGTTGGGTATATTGTTATTGGTAAGTGCCTGGAATACGCTATCGATAAATGATACATATACGGGAAAGGCAGGATCGTCTGCTCCGGTAGCCATGGAGAATATCCGCAGGTTCAATAAACCCGTGGTGGGATTCACCATCTTAAAACTATATTTAGGTTGCACACTGTAATCGATCACACTGTCTATCGGTGCACTATGACGCAACAATAGGTTGGCTTTTCTTTCGTCCAGCGATACAGCTGGAACTGTCACTGTTTGCTGTAGGGGAGTACCCGGGGCTGAAAACCGGATCACAAAACTATCTTTGATTCCGTACTCATACAGGTAGCGCAATCCATAACTTTTGTTCACGCTGCCCGATAGCTTTTGTGTTTGGGTAAAGCCATCTGCCGTCATGTATTTGTAAAAGGATTGCATCAGTTCCTTGTCCGAAACACCATTGATGCTCAGCACCCGCGATCCTACAGGAATTAGATCTGTTTTGCTATTGAAGAGCATCTTGCCCTCAATATATTTAAGGGCAAAAGGGAAGAAGCCGCGTTGCCGATTGAGATAATTAACAAGGTCGGCCTGTGGTTCTGTATAGTTATGGCAGCTTCCTTCAAAATCGGTCAATTGTAAAATAATCTTGTAAAAGGCCAGCGTAGACATGGGCTGGCGCACCTGCCTGAAGGCCCATTTGTAGATGCTGTCGATCTGCCTTATGGTGTGGTAACGATACAGGCCAGAGTTGGCTTTTTTACGGATG
This sequence comes from Chitinophaga sp. CF118, assembly GCF_900112615.1. Classification (GTDB taxonomy): domain Bacteria; phylum Bacteroidota; class Bacteroidia; order Chitinophagales; family Chitinophagaceae; genus Chitinophaga. The sequence continues at coordinate 783,868 of NZ_FOMK01000003.1, forward strand.
TCGAGGAACAACTGCAAGTCCTGCTTCATCTCGTTGGGATAAAGCTGCCTGTTGTATATGGACAGGCTGTCGACAGGTTGCTTAGGTGACTGCGCCCATCCCTGATGTACCAGTAGTAGCAAAAACAGTACTTTTCTCATGTGATTTGAGGGTGTCTGGCTCTAATCTACAAAAAGGTATTAGAATATTGCAATTTTTAAGTTTTAAAGTCCCCCCTGAAAAAAACTTAACCCAGGTGGATGAAGTGACCAAAACACTTACCTATATATGTATTACTTTTACCAGCAGTTGGGACAAATATGCTGGCATTACGCTATTACTACATAAAGATCTATCAATTAATCAGGTAAGTATACCATCTGTAGTCTCTTTTTATACAGTTAATCAAGACTTGTAGACTATCTGTAGTCACATAATGTTCGCGAAATCTATTCCTGGAATGTACTTTTGAGGGTAATATCTTAGCTAATTACACATGTTTAAAAATAGGCTTTTCGTTATTTTTCTGCTTACTATACCTGTATTTTTTACCTCCTGTTTTGAAGTGATAGAAGAAATCATCATGAGGAAAGATGGAACTGGCACCATGGTACTGACTGTAAATTTAAGTCAGAGTAAAACCCGGATTGCTGCTATTATGCTCATGGACAGCATTCACGGCTATAAAGTACCTGATAAGCAGGAGATACAGCAGGAAATAGATAAAACAGTCGCTCAGCTAGGTAGTATGCCGGGTATTTCCAATGTCAGGAGTACTGCCGACTTTACAAATTTCGTGGGCGACATCCGTTTCTCGTTTAGAGATGTATCTGATGTAAATCACCTTATCAAAGCCCTCCTGGAGCAATATAAAGTGAAAAGCACCAATATCCCCACTTATAATTATAATAAGGAGGATGCCCGGTTTACCAGAGTCTACAGCTATTCGAACGATGTAAGAACGCAATTCAATCAATTAAAAGACCGGGATAAAGAGGTATTTAGCGCCGCTGCTTACGTCAGTATCCTGCGTTTTGAGACTATTATTACCAGTTACAGTAACAAGCTGGCCAGGATTTCTAAAAATCAGCAGGCAATTATCCAACGTCTGGCCATACCAGATCTGATTAACGGACGAGCCAACATTTCTAATCAAATACAATTATTAAAATAGCATGAGACGAGTATTACAGTTAATAGCCCTGTCATTGTTCACCGGATATACAGGTATAGCGCAAGACTTTTCGTATAAGATTCCGGAAACAGCATCCGCAGTTGCCTCTATTAAAAGCGATCAGCTGTTCCAGCTGTTTTCTATAGAAGAGTTCAATCATTCTACTTTAGGACAGCGGTTATTAGATGAACTGTCAAAAAAAGCAAACGGGAGTTATAAAAGCATAGCGGATCTGGGTTTTAACCTTTCATCAACTATCTACTATTATCATCAGAAAACAGATAGTATTAGCTATCACTGTCTATTAATACCACTCACAGACGCCCGGAAATTTGAAACACTCTTTAACGAAACATCGCATGCCAGCATCAAACAGCAAGGCGAAATAAGGATACTGCAGACTGATGGAAACAAGAAGAACCTGCTCATGTGGAATAATGACATGCTGTATGTAGCTTACGGTTCCCTGAATACTTATTTCTTCAATGACTCGCTGACGGCTTCCCGTTATGGTATCAGGGACTTATCTTACATTGATAATCCTTATGATGAGACAGTATATGATACAGCAGTAATAACAGATGCAGCAGAGGCAGCGGCAGAAGCTGCAACAGAAGCGGTTGATACCGTTGAAACAACTGTCGAAACTGAAGCTCCGATGTCAGAGGCAGTTACGGAAGAAATACCCGGCATTCCCCCGGTACCGGAAGCTATAGAGGAGATTAAGGAGGAAAGCGCATACACGCGAGCCAATAAGGAACAGGAGATAATTAAGGACAGTCTTGTATCTGCCTGGATGGTAACCTACTCTCTGGATATATTCAATAAGAATAATTCATCCCCTTCTATCTTAAATAATCCTGCTTACCTCAGAAGTCTGGACAAAAATGCCATTGGATCCTTCTGGCTGGCAGACCTTCAGCGTATTTATAGTGGTTATCTGCCGTATAATTTCCTGAAGTATGGTAATATGCTGAAAGGATATGGTAGCGTGAATGCCCGGTTATACATGGACAAGGAACATATGCGGATAACAGGAGAGATGGCGTTGGATGAAGATAAGGCCGATGCTTACAGGAAGATATACGACAAGAAACTGAATAAGAAGTTCCTGAAATATATTAAAAGTGATAGCCTGATCGGGTTTATGAGTTATGCTTTTGATACAGAATCTTATCTGAAAGAATTACCCAAAATATTCAGTCAGACCTATGGCACTTTTAGTGAGGAGATAGATCTTGGTGGCGACCTGCTCTCACTCATGCTGGATGAGAAGGCCATTGCAAAGGTTGTTAAAGGAGACGCACTTATATTGATAACCAACCTCACTCCAAAGGAATCAACATACCAAACGTATGTGTATGATGAAAATTATGAGCGTAAGGATACCGTGCAAACAAAAACGGAAACCCTGCCAGACATTTTATGCATGTTCTCTTCCGATGATACACATCTGATTGAGAAATTGCTCAAATATGGCATCAGCAAACATAAGATCCAATTTGCAAACAATATTTACAGTCTCTATCACAGTACTAAAAATCCGTTCAATCTGCATATCCTTCTAAAGGATGGGATCGTATTCATGGGCACATCGCTTACCGATATTGAACAGATAAACGCAGGTACTTATAAGGGTAATCTGAATAAACAGCAAAAGGAATTGCTGTTAAAAAATAATATGACCATGTTCTTCAGCCCTAAAAACCTGCATGATAAGATGCCTGTTCTGGAAATGGAGAATATGAGTGAAACTATCAGTAAACTATTGGGCAACAGTGGCAATGTCTATTTGAAGTCTTCCGGTATAAAAGGAAATTATATTTCTGCTGAACTCATTGCAGATGTACCAAATAATCAGGAAAATGCATTGAAGTACTTTTTCTCTTTATTTAATGATATTAAAGCACAATAAAGCACAAAGCAGAGACAGTCTCATACTTTGAGACAGTCTCTGCTTCTTCACTATTTCATTGAAACCAGAATAATACTTACAATCAAAATACCCAATAAATGATATGTTCCACTTATAACTCCATAGAGTATTGGTCGGGGAATATTGGGGTTGATTGCAATATTAACGGTATTGGCAACCAAATACCCAATGCCAACAACTACAGAAAATTCCAACGCACCGCTAAAAGATTGAATATTTAGGGCATGAATCAAAACCGCACTCGCAATTGTAATCACAAGAGTGCAAAGTGCAGGCCCAACTATGAAAATAGGTTTGTTTGGCAAAGTTTCGTTATCACGACCCAAAGAAATTTTGTATTGCTTATTGAAAATCAAGGTGAACCATAAAGCTCCAAGAAAAAAATACGGAACAAATGCGAGTAAAACGGCAATCCAATTTAAATTTGCTAATTGACTAATCATAAACGTTATTTTAAGATTTATGCTGCAAATCTAAATTGGTCTAATGACAGCCCTATGTCAGGGGTCAAAAAAGAAATTAATGATAACGGTCAAAATATTCCTGTAAGGTCATTTTATGAGGCATAAACTTCTCGGTAAGAATCTGCATTTTTTTGATCCTGTCAAGTCGGAAAAAACGGAACTCCTTTCGCAAACGACACCACGCAACTAATAACCAATTCTCTTGTGTACTTAATAATGCAAAGGGCTCAATCAATCTGCTTGTAGCCTTGTTTGCTTCATTGGCATATTCAATTCTTGTCAGGTATAAATTTGTAAGGGCAAATTGTAAATCAGATAAGTTATTACTGTTTCTTTCGTTGTTAATATTCTGACTAAATCGGGTTCGTTCGGCAAGGAGGTTAGCTTTGTCTTTTACATTATGCCCTAATACAGCTTTGATTTTATCAATAGCTTCTGAATAGTCTTTAACAAAAGAAGCGTCTTTATTTTTTAATACTAATTGTTCTGCAAGGATTAAAGCGTTGGCCTGATTTTCTGTAAACATGACGGGCGGAATTCTATATCCTTCCATTAAAGTATAACCTTTTCCGTCTTCAGTCAAAATTGGAACTCCTGATTGTTCCAATGCTTTTATATCCCTGTAAATTGTTCTGATACTTACCGAAAATTTGTTTGCTAATTCTGATGCTGTCAAAAGTCGTTTCGTTTGCAATTGAGTTAAAATTGCAGTCAGTCGTGAAAGTCGTTTTGTATCATTATCATTCATTATTGAAACTTTTCAAAACCATAAATATACGGATTAATAGGAAATCGTATTTCTTATTGATAAATAGTTTTTAAAAAAACCGCTATCTGATATTTTCAGATTTAATTACCTGGTTCAGGAAACGAATAACCTAACAACTCAGATTTTTCAATGAGTTCGATTCCCGTAAATATAGAAAATTTTCTATAGTGGCTGTTTTCTCGTCTATGTATTATTGTACCATGATTTTCTTTTGAAACAAGAAATATGGAAACAAAACAGGAAATAATTTATAAACAGGATACCAAATGCTGTTAAGCGCCAATAGAACGCCTATTTTTCCTATATCTCTCGGTGGAGCAGGTATTGGCTCCTGTAAAAAAAATGTTTTTTTTCAGGGACCAGTATCTGAAAAACAGGCGATAGAAACAGTGTTGTTTGCATTGGAAAATGGAATCAACCTTCTGGATACCTCGCCATTTTATGGCAATAGTGAGAAGAAAATAGGTGCCGCACTAAAGGAATACGGAAAGCGTTCATCCTTAATTCTTTCTACAAAAGCCGGCACACATCCTATTTATAAAGGATATTCGGAAGACAGCATACGACGGAGTATTGATAATAGTTTATGGACATTGGAAACAGATTACCTCGATATTGTCCATATACATGATCCCTCCGATACTGATTTTAAAAGTATGATGAACAACGGCGGGATGGAAACTTTGCTCCGGTTAAAAGAAGAAAAATTGATTCTCAATATTGGCTTGGGAGTTCGGAGCCATGATCTGCATCTTCAATTTATTTCTTCCGGTTACGCCGATGTTATTTTACCATACCTGGATTATAATGTTTTATGTACAAAGGCAGATGCCTTGTTGAATACATCCCATAAAAAACATGTTGCCGTTATGCTGGGATCTGCCTTGTGCATGGGGTTGCTTTCAGGTAAGAATCCGGCTCATACCAGTATACGGCATTATGACATAGAAAAAGATGTTTCAGTAGAAAAAGCAATGCAGATGTACGAATGGTGTAATAAAAACGAAGTCAGTTTAATGGCCCTTAATTATAAATTTATTCTTGATCATCCTGCAGTTAATACTATAGTGATTGGCGCTTCGTCCAAAGAAGAAGTAAGAGAAAGCTTAAACGCGCATAAGGAAAATATTAACCCGGCTATCATGACCTCTTTCCTGAAAAAGTTCGGTCTTTCATAAAATTCATAAAGTATTTATGATCTAAGTATATAAACAAGGCTCTAGAAGCTTCATTGCCACTAAAAAAACCAATTATCCTTATGAGAAAAAAGCTGCTGAATTACAAAGATGAGGGGATTTTGAAATCATCTGGAGGATTGATTCCTGCTGATGTTTACCGCATGATCCTTGATAATATTCCTTTGATTTGTGTTGACCTTGTGATTGTGAAGGACAATAAGGTTTTTCTTATTAAACGTAAAAATAAACCCAGTGAAGGCGTTTATTGGTTACAAGGTGGCAGAATGATAAAGAATGAAGGGATAGAACAGTGTGGAATAAGAAAGGCCGCTTTGGAGTTGAATATTCCGGAAGACAAAATAAGAATAACGAATTTTCTGGGTACGTTCTCTACAGAATTCAATGATTCTGAGCAAGGAGCTTCTTCTCATACGGTAAATATTACCTTTCAGGCTGAAATTGAAGATATTCCTTTAAGTTTTGATCATGACCATTCAGATGGAAGATGGTTTGATATTAATGGATCAATACCGGTTGAATTAAAAGGTCAGTATAAACATCATCCATATATTGCTGAGGTATTAAAACTGGTTGAACCTAAACGTATTCTGACGAACGATAAAATTAAAGTATTAATAACAGGGGCGAGTGGGTTCATTGGGTCCCATTTGGGAAAACGGCTGAAGCGTGAAGGGTTTCATGTAGTAGGCGTAGATTGGGAGGAACCGGAATTTATGCAGCCGGACGAATTCTGCCATGAATTTCTTAAAACCGATCTGCGTTTTATGAAAAATTGCATGCAGGCCTGCCAGGGAATTGACTGGGTTTTCAATCTTGCTGCCGATATGGGGGGCATGGGATTTATACAAAGCAATCACAGCAGGATAGGATACAATAATACGATGATAAGTTTAAATGTGCTGGAAGCCGCAAGGCACCAGGGTGTGAGACGTTATTTTTATTCTTCAAGTGCCTGCGTTTATCCTTTGCATTCGCAGAATGACGCAGAAAATACCATAGGGCTGAAAGAAAGTTCCGCCTGGCCGGCTTATCCACAGGATATTTACGGACTTGAAAAATTATATGCTGAAGAAATCGCTATGAAATATTCAGAAGAATTCCCTCAAATGCAGGTGCGTATAGCAAGGTTTCATGGGATTTACGGTGAATACGGAACCTGGAAAGGTGGAAGGGAAAAAGTACCTGCTGCTTTTTGTCGTAAAGCTGCTACTTCAGAATTTGCTTTCGAAATATGGGGAGATGGTGAGCAGAAACGCTCATTCTGTTATATTGACGATTGTGTGGAAGGCGTAATCCGGATTATGAAATCTGATTATGATAAGCCTCTCAATATTGGTTCGGAGGAGATGCTTTCAATGAATGATTTTGCAAAACTGGTGATGAAAATCGCAGGCAGGGATTTGCCACTGAAACATAGGGAAGGCCCGGAAGGTGTACGTGGAAGGAATTCTGATAACACTCTCATTGAAGAAGTTCTCGGATGGAAACCATCTATCCCTTTAGCAGTGGGAATAGAAAAAACGTATAAGTGGATCAGGAAACAAGTGGAGAAAGAAAAACAAACAGGTATCAACATATCAGCATATAGCGAATCAAAAGTTGTAGTTACTGAAGCATCAGATATCAATGGTTGAAGAAAAGAACTTTAACTGGACCAATTGGGCTGGAAATCATTCCTGCATTGCTGAAAATTATTTCGAACCGGAAACCGAAGCGCAAATAATTGAAGTAATTCAGTTTGCAGGAAAACACCAGAAAAAGATTCGTGTGGTTGGTTCGGGGCATTCTTTTTCTCCCATTGCTATTAGTAATGAAATTTTAGTCTCCCTGAAAAACTACCGGAAATTAGTTTCAGTGGGTAAAGATTCCATTAGCTGCCAGGGGGGAATGTATTTGCATGAATTGTATTCAGTTCTAAAAGAGAACAAGCTATCACTTTCCAATTTTGGAGTCATTAATAAACAAACGGTTGCCGGTGCATTGGCCACTGGCACACACGGGAGTAGTTTGTGGCACAAGAGTCTCTCTGCAGAAATTGAGAGTTTGCGTATAATAACAGCCTCAGGGGAAGTATTAGAAATAAATAGAGATACTGTAGTGAGGACTGGTGATAAAGAATTAAATCTATGGGAAGCCGCTTCCATTTCGTTGGGTATGTTTGGGATCATTTCAGAAGTAACATTTAGATGTGAACCCTTATTTTACCTGAAATCAGAGGAGTCCGTTGTTGAGTTTGATGAGTTTATTGATAGCATGGATGACTATGCGAGGCGTTATGAATACTTTAAGGCATGGTGGTTTCCGCATACCAATAAAGTATATTTATTTAAAACAGAACGGATAGGAGAGGAGCTGTATAAGGAAAAAGATAAGCTGGAAAGGTTCACTAATGAACAAAAAATGCGTGATCTTGAAATTGATGCATTAACGGCACCCATGTTTATAAAAAGCAATCATGATCCTTCTTTGATTCCCGGAATCAATACGTATTGTCTTGATTATTTTTTTACTCCACGTACAAGAATTGGGAACAGTTTCGAGATATTAGTACATGATGAAACCGTACCAATGGTTGTTTCAGAATATGGACTATCTGTTCTTGATAACAATCATAAAAAAGCATTAACGGAATTCAGAGATACACTGGAGCATTCTGATCAAAAAATCCATTTCCCTGTAGATCTTCGTTATACTGGCGCTGAAAGTTCATGGCTCAGCCCATCCTATAATCAGGATACCTTTTATATTGGGATGTGTGTACGTGAATACCGCGAGAAAGAAGTTCATTCATCCATGCAACTGTTTTTCGATGTGATGAAAAAATACAATGCTTCTCCTAATTGGGGAAAACTTTCAGATCTGTCAAAAACAGCATTAGAAGAAAGATATCCAGGGATGAATGATTTTCGGCAACTGAGGAACAGCATGGATCCGAATGGCGTTTTCCAGAACGAATTTATTAAGAATTTTTTTTTTAACTTAAAATAGTCCTCTGCCATATTCTGATATAACTTCATTTATATAAGTCCTATGAATCCTATATATAAAGGTTATCCTCTTTTTGAGGGTAGCCTTTTTTATAAAGGGGAAACGCTTTTAGTACTACATATTTTCATCGTCATCGTTTAGCTTCTGAAATGCTTCATGCCTCTAGCCCTCATTTATTGACATTTGTCAAGCCCCACGTGCACCCTGAGCTTTATCTTTGTAAGAGATAAAAACCTGAGCATAATCATGAAAACGGCTATCACAATCTTTAAATCTAAATACTCAATTGTATTGAGTGTTCTATTATCAGGACTATGTTATTATTTCGGAAATGGATTAAATGGAGATTTTTGGTATTTGGTATGGCTTGCTCCGATTCCAATTATTTGCCTTGCTATTGTAAATTCAGCTAAGGTGGCATTTCTGGCTTCATTTATAACATATTTGATTGGAAGATTAAGTTGGTTTTGGTATTTGGTTAAGGTGGCTACAATGTTACCTGCAATAATTTTTACGTTAGCGCCAGCATTAGTTTTTGCCTGTATAATAATCATCACCAGATCAACTGCATTAAAATTAAATTCCTGGTATTCACTTTTCGCCTTCCCATTATTTTTTTCAACGTTTGAATATTTACTCATAAAGTTTGCGCCTGATGGTACAGCGGCAAGCATTGCATATTCTCAAATGAACTGCTTGCCCTTAATACAAATTGCATCTTTAGCAGGTATTCTCGGTATCACTTTTCTGATTACATTGATACCTTCCTTCATTGCATTCGCATTACTTTTTTGGAAGGATAAGGCGAGTCTTACTTACTTGTCAATATGTTCTGGTTCTATTATTGGCGGAGTATTATTATTCGGATTTTTGCGTCTGAATAATACCTCATCCAATGATAAAATTAAGGTTGGACTGGTGGTGATGGATGAAGAAAAGCACAACAATTCTGATAAGCCCAATGCCATTAAAGATAAAACTGCTGCTGATTTTTATTTAAAACAGATAGACTCTCTTGCCGGCCATGGAGTTAGTGTAATACTCTTGCCGGAACGCGCATTAAGTATCGATAAACTATCAGAGAGTGAGATGACTAAATTATTAATCAATGCTGCATCAAAAAATAATGTTTACATAATAACCGGTTATACAAATCTCAAAGGTGAAAAAGAATACAATTCAGCAATTGTAATAAATAACAGCGGGAATATTGTTGCTGACTATAACAAGGCTCATTTGGTAACAGGCCTGGAAAGCCAATTCATTCCGGGCAATAATATTGGCTTATTTAAGCTAAATAATCTTCAGGCAGGTATTGCGATTTGTAAAGATTTGGATTTTCAGGATTATATCCGCCAATATGGTAAAAACAACCCCAACCTCTTATTTGTACCAGCGTGGGATTTTGTAGTGGATGACTGGCTTCATTCCCGTATGGCAATATTAAGGGGAGTTGAAAATGGATTTTCGGAAGTTAGAGCAGCAAGAGTAGGGAAATTGACAATTAGCGACTGTTATGGAAGAGTTAATTATGAATCCAGCAGTTCTAATCTACAAGCGGCATCTTTAATTGGATATGTTCCTACGCAACGATTTGATACATTTTATATAAGATTTGGAGATTGGGTGGGTGTGTTTAGTCTTTTATTATCAGCCTTTTTGGTATTTATCGCATATACAAAGAATCATCTTTTTGATTTCAAACGGCTCAATGTTTCGGGAGATATACCCAGGTAGTCGGCTATTATCCTGGCAGGAAGGCGCTTGATCATTTCGGGGTTATCTTTCATTAGTAAATGATATCGTTCTGCAGAATCTGTAGTTATTAAACTTTCTATGCGTCGTATCGCTTTAATATACTCTTTTTCCACCTCGATGCGGTCCATGGTCTCCCAGCCGGGAATATTCTGATAAAGTAATTCGCGATCTTCATAACTAAGTACCAGCAGTTCTGAAGGTTCCAGGCTTTGTATAGATGCTACTGATGGCTCCTTTAGGATGAAACTTGGGAACGCGGTACCCATTCTGCCCTCAAATATCAGGAAGCGGGTCGACTCTATCCCATCTTCATTAGTTAGAAAAATCCGCAGGCAACCTTTGATTACAAAGTACAGGTGTCTGGCAATTGATCCTGCCTGAACTAATATTTCATTTCTTTCCGTAGACTTTTGTATGAAATATTTATCAACAAGCTCTTCCTGATCCGGAGATAACTCTATTTTTCCTGCTAAATATTTTTTTAACACCGGGTGCATTATCAAATATAAAGTTTTTGTGCTGGCATTTAGTAGGAAATTTACCCGTTTGGGTACGGTATTTTCCTGGCAATAATAGTAGAAGCTTTTCTGTCTGTTGTCTTTAGATATGCTATATTTGTTAAATCTGGGAATGCCGGACTTTAGATAGTCTTTATACAAAAAGCATAAATATATGAAACACGGACTTTTGATTGACATGGATGGCGTCATTTATAGCGGAGAAACGTTAATTGAAGGCGCGGATAAATTTATTGGGGATTTGCTTAAAAATGATATCCCTTTTACTTTTATGACCAATAATAGTCAGAGAACAAGGCTAGATGCTGTGCGGAAACTTAAGCTGCTTGGTATTGAAGTTACTGAAAACCATATTTATACAAGCGCTATGGCTACAGGTAAATTTCTTGGGGACCAAAGTGCTCAGGCTACAGCATACGTTTTGGGTGAAGGTGGACTGTTAACGAGTTTGCATGAAAATGGTATTAGCCTCGTGAATTCGGACCCGGAATTTGTAGTTTTAGGAGAAGGTAGGAACTTCACATTAGAGATGGTTCAGCGTGCCGTAGATATGATCCTGGCAGGTGCAAAATTTATTACCACCAACAGGGATCCTTCTCCGAAAAAACCAGGATGGAATAACTTAGGTATTGCTGCCACAACCGCAATGATTGAGGAAGCCACTGGAAGAAAGGCTTTTGTTACCGGAAAACCCAGCCCTGTGATGATGCGTTATGCACGGAAATATTTAGGACTTGAAACAGCTGAAACAACCGTTGTGGGGGATACTATGGAAACGGATATACAAGGAGGTGTACAAATGGGATATAAAACAATTCTGGTGCTTTCCGGGATTGCAAAAAAAGAAGATTTAAGTCAGTATGCCTTTAAACCGGATTTGATAGTAAGTTCTGTTGATCAAATTGAACTCCCTTTAAAATGGTGGTAAATCTGTAAATCAATGGGAAATAAAAAGCTATTTTATAGTCCTCTGGCATCTTTTATTATATTTCTTGTGATAGTTGCCAAGGATATATTAGTTGGTTATTTTGAAATAATTCCCATAAGAAGTCCTCAGAATAGGTTAGTTAGCTGGTTTTTAATTTTACCACTTATAATTATTGGGTTTATCTTATCAATAAAAATAGTTAAACATTACTATAATTACATAATTAGTAACCGTAGGGTTCTAGTAGATTGGGTTTTATTATTATCTCTTCCCACGTTCTTGTATATATCATATTTCGTTATTCGATTGATTGTTGGTATCTGTTACTTTCGGGACTTACTTCCGGCCAATTAAACTCTTTAAGCACAATAATAACTAACGTACTTAATGAACCAAGTAAATAAGATCTTAAGGAAGATAAAAAGGAACTTAAGAAGGATAAACCAGAATTTAAGATGGATAAACAAGCCACTATTTATATTGCCGGCACTTGTAGTCTTTGCCTTTGTAATAACTATTAAAGACTCTAATAAAAGGGTCAGACTTATAAATAACTTCTCAATCGCAGACGGTATTGTCAAGCACTTTAGTACTAACTCAAGGTCTGCTAATGGTATTGATTATAGGTTTGAGATAAATGGAAAATTGTATACCAGTAGTGATGCCTATCCTAATATTAATGGTCAGATAGGTGAAGACCTTACCGGTCATCATTTTCCGGTTGCTTACCAGATCGGCGACACCAATAATAATACAATGTTGATAGCTCCTGCAGACTTTAAAAGGTTCCATATAGCATTTCCAGATAGTCTGTCATGGGTTATAAAATATCTTGATCTCGAATAATAATACTGAATATGAATAACAAAAACTAACACTCCCATTGCAAAATAAAAATGTAATTTTTAATTCCCCTGTATACCCAACTAAAAAGGGCATACAGGGGAATGTTCTTAATTGTAAAGTACAGTTACTTACTGCTTTAATATCTTAACCCGTTTTTGATTACCATCTTTACGGTCTATAGCGATAATGTATATTCCAGGTGTCAGAGAGGATACGGAAATTGTGCTCCCCGGGTTTTTAACTTTCATGATCTCATGACCACTGATATCATAAATGCTAAGTGTTCTGACTTTGTCATTACCACGAAGATATAGTTGTTCACTCACAGGATTTGGCGACAGCACAATTGTGTTGTCATCTACTGTTTGTTCTGTCTGCATGGCAAGTCTGGCAGATGAAACCTTGGTAATAGTAAGGTAATTGAGATTGATTCCACCAGTGGCAGTGGCAATACCGATGTCATATGTTCCGGCAGGCAATGTTACTGTATGTGAAACATCAGCCCAGTTTTGCCATCCGCCGGTATTAGGTATAACAACGGAGCCCAGCTGTGTAGCGCCGGCATCTTTTTCCAGTCGCAGGGACTTGTTAGCGTAAGGGCTTGCTACACGATATTTCACAATGTAGGAACCAGCTACAGGAATTGTTACATTATAAGACATCCAGTCTCCAGCGTCTATCGAACCAACATTCTGTCCTCCACCTGCATCGGTTGTTGTTTCTACAATTATGCCTGCCATATAGTTGTAACTCTCAGCCTGAATTACAGTTGATGAAACATTGGATTCCACTTTCAAAGAAGTTGTTACATCGTTCCAGCTATTGTCAACCAGGCAATTATCGTCTGCTGTCAGAACAAGTGTTGAGCCACTGAAATTGTCATCCTGATAGAGGGTAACCTTATATCCCGAAGTCACCTTGATAGAGGAAATATCATCATTCAGGATACCCAGTGCTTTCATTTGACTGAGGGTATAAGTTCCGGTACTGAGACCTACTGCAGACCCGCTATAGTTGCAGTCCTTATAGGCTATTGCAGCACCGCTTGGTGTCTGGCCGGAAAACCCTCCGATGGTAACGGTGGCCCGTACAGGAGAGGGCGCGTTGATCGTTGAAGATTGGTTAAATACGTCGTCGTAACAAAATGCATAAGTCTGGCTGTTATAGCTGATATCGCTGCGGTGCCAGAATTTGCAATACCAGTTGTAAGGGCCGGTCTGATAATAGCCGGATGCAGTGGAAAAATCCTGCGTAACACCAGTTCCCAGTGTCAGATTGATAGCATGGCGGTTAATTGCAGCGCATATCTGTGCCTGCACAACTTTATCCCATTGTCCGCCAGCAGCCATAACACCACTGCCTTCCATGACTTCAATATTGGTAGGCTTGTTTGATATAGTTCCCACGGCTCCGTCGGAAGTCCTGGTAAATGTGAATACGTTTCCAGATACACGACCGCTCCAGGTACCTGCATCACCTGCGTTGAAAATCAGGTTACCACTGCTGTACTTAGACCAGATGGCATCAATATAGGAACCGAAATAATTAGCCTGTGCTCCACCGCTCTGAAAGGCAGGTGTCTTTGAAGGAAACTTGATGATACCATTGGTAGCATCATAGCATCCCGCAAATTCAGCAGGTGCGGTAGACTGCCATTGTGAAAGGATCTGACTGTGAGATATCAACTCGCCCACCTTTTGATAGAAACCGGAATTACCCCATACCTCAAGGCCCATAGGGAATTGGTAACTATCCACGCGGGTAGTGTTAACCCAAAGACCATTTGATGCATTTGTGAGTTCAATCGTTTCAAACCGGATACCCTGGTTGGGATCAGTAGGGTTGGCAAGATTGGGTGCTGCATAACCACTTGGCGCACCGGATGCGCCAAAGAAATAAAGAAATAACTGTGAGTTAAAAGAAATCAGCATACGGCATCCTGCAATACCTGGAATGTTGATTGTCTTATTGGGTATCTCACTGAGTCGTGCAAAACAGTTTGCATAACGACCGTTACCTCCCGGTCCCTGATTACCGCCAATAACTGGTCCGGCTACTGTGTTGTTAGATACATTCATCAGATTGACAGCACCGGTTTTGGTGTCAATCCAGACGTGATTGCCGTTGACAATACCAACAATTGCTACATACACATTGCCATCAGCATACGTTGAGTTGTTGGACAATGTAAAGGGAAATGTAGTTTGGGCCTGTACTTTGCTTCCGACCGAAATGGCTAATGCAAGCAAAAAGAGCATGCGGGTACATAGTACCCCGAGGGAAAAGGGTCTGATTTTCATAGATTATAGATGTTATGTAAAAAAAATTATATCTGCTAATTTAAATGAATTATCCCAGAAATTAGCGGGACGAACGATTTGCTGTTATTTGAAATAGATGAGCATCCGAAATATTACGCTGAAGGGGACAATGGAAATCAGTTTAAACAGATATGCCATTTGAAAGAATTAATGTAATACTTTCAAATGGCGCCGACACAAATATATGATTCGAATACTTACCTATTCATTGGATATTAAAGTGCGAAACTCCCTGTAGTAGATGGTTTGCTGCTTTAATTTAATCCCGTCAAACTGATTTATTCCTTAAAATAAAAGTTAAACATCTCCATTGGATGTTAGAGTATTTTATCCGGGTTTATTTTTCCCGAATGATAAATTTTATTTAAATTAGCTTTATTGAAGATTGTTAATTCCATCAACTCCAATCATTCTTTTTCCTAATTTCTGAGAACAAAATTCCAAACCTGCCTGATAACGGAACGTTATTTCAATAAGGTAATGTTTACAAAAAATGTAAATAGTTTACTTTTTTTGTAATCTTTTGTTTATATTTGTAATACAGGATAAATGACAATAACAAATGTTCTTACGGAAGAAGAAATTGATGCCGTAATTGAAGAAGTTAGTGATAAGGATTTTAGTGCAATTGAAAGGAATAAGGAGTCCTTTAAATTTGATTGGAAGCGCTATCGGGGCAAGGAGGTTTATAAATTAAGGGCCCTAAAAGATAATGTTATATTGGGAGTAATGTGTATTGTAGAGTATCCCACTTCTTCAGGAATTGGCGCAATTGAAATAGATCTGCTGGAAGTAAATAGTGAAGATGTAGGTGCTAGTAAAAAAATGAATAAAATAGGAGGTTGTTTGATTGCTTATGCATGCAGGGAAGCCTTCAAGCGGGGGTATGAAGGGTTTATCTTTCTTTGTCCCAAAACCAGGCTTATAAATCATTATGAATCTCAGTATGGCATGCACCATTCGCCGGGAGGGTTAAAACCAGAAGTGGGGTTTATGGTCTCTGAAGGCAAAAATTCTTACAATCTTATTAGAAGGTATCTGGATGCATAATTCGTTTTTCTAAAAATGATAATTGAACATTTTAAATCAAAAGATATGAAATTGTATAAAGCCTTAGAGGAAAAATATACGCCCGAAGAACTTGCCGAATCGTATGTATTTCCTGATACCTCTTCAAAAGAAGAAAAGGAAGAAAAATTGACTGCTTTAAAACAACATTTCGAAGAAGTAAAATCAAAATACTCTGATGATGACAAACTGTTGTTTCAATTATTGCAATTAAAATTTTTAATTCAGGATTATCTTAAAAGTGACTTATTTAATAAGCTGTATACCTTTGGCTTTTTCCTTCAGGAGTATATTACCCGGATAAACAGGAAAAATAAAGACTTTGCAGCAGAAATAGATATTGAGCCTGCAGAACTTAGCCAGATTATAAATAAGCATAGGTCGCCTTCTGAGAAAATAATGATTAGACTAGGCATTCATTCAAACAACAATTTTCCCGCACATTTATGGTTTAAATTGTTAGAAAAAGAACGGGTTTATGAATTGCTTCATAATGATAAATTGAAAGAAGTAGAATCACACCATGTTAAGCGTAAACTTGAATTCTCTTTTTGACAAGGTTATCAATTAAATTAAACGACTGTCTTAACTCCAAAGCATGCCCCTTTTGCACTAAGGCTGAAGTAGGTAGTAGTGATAGCATTTTTAGTGGATAATAACCGGACTTTCACCTTGGGATGATCAATCGTTTTGGGGTAGTATTATGGGCCAACAATCCTTATCCCATTTTATTTCTTCCAGCAATAGCTTAGACCTGCCCTGATCATGTGCATCATATCCATGATAAATAAAATAGTCCTTTCCTTCAGCGGTATACACTGCATTATGGCCTACTCCATACCACTCTGTACTTTTACCCTGCACTACAATTGTACCTCCATTCAATTCCATAGGAATATTTTGCTTGTCAAGATAAGGACCTTGTACTTTCTCACTTCTGCCAACTACCACCTTGTAATTACTTTTTTCCCCACGGCAACAATAATCCCATGAAACAAAGAGGTAATAATATTTCCCCTTTTGAAAAATGAAGGGCGCTTCCACCGCTCCATCTCCTGCCACTGTATCGGGAATTGTAATATCACGTGGTCTTTTGGCGATGCTGTACCACTCCTCTGGCGTAGCTACAGATAACAGGTCATCTGCCAACTTCACCAGTTTTATACCATCCCAGAAAGAACCGAAAGCAAGCCAGGGTGTTTTGCTGCTATCTACAATGAGATTGGGGTCTATAGCATTCCACATGTCCCTGCCGGGAACTGACTGAATTACCTTGCCTTTATCTTCCCATTTATAATCAGGAGAGGTGTTATCAAGGGTTGTATTAACCGCAACGCCGATACAGGATGTGTTTTTTCCAAATGCAGAAACAGCGTAATACAAATAATACCTGCCATTATGAAAACTAATGTCCGGTGCCCATATATGCCCTTTGAAGCCTGGTACAGCTTTCATTGCCCATTCAGGTGGCTGGACAAACACCGATTTTTCTTTTCGCCAATGTTGTAAATCCCGCGACGAAAAAACAGTAATGCCGAAACCAGTGCAGAATACATAATATGTGTCCTTCTCTTTTATTATAACAGGATCATGTACCGGTGTGTTCCGGGTAAGAAAAACAGTACCTGCAGGCACTGGCTGCGCCTGCAGGACTAAAGGAAATATACAAAGTAATATCACAGCCTTCAACTTCATAGTTTTACTTTCACTATCGTGAATGAATAAGGCGCTACATCCAGCGGAATTTTCTTCCCTGGAATTTTAATTACCGATTCTCTGGGATATACAGATTGTGGTTGCTCAAAACTATTGACGCTGTTCCGTTCATCGCTTTGTAATACGGTTACGCTTGCCTGTAATGCAGCTGGTTTGGCATCTTCCAGTGCAATGGTATAAGATTGCTGTTTGTTAGCTACATTCACCAGTTTAATAATAAGTTCATTATTTTTTTCATCAATGCAGGCAGAGGCATACAAACTATCCTGCCCTGCTATCACCGCGTTGTCCATCTTCACAGGTACTACCGCAGTTCCTTTATTTAAGGAAAATAATTGTTGCACATAATAGTTAGGTGTTCCGTATGAACGCAGATTATCTACCCATATAAGATCCGGTGTCCATTGCCAGCCATCTGTATGCGCAAATAAAGGCGCATATGAAGCCATATTCACCACATCGGCATTCCTTTCCAGGCCCGTCATAAAGGCCGCTTCCGATAGCGCAGTATACCAGTTATTTTTGTTGTTTATACTTACAGTTTTATCGCTCTGCGCAGCATATTCGCCTGCAAATATTTTACTGCCATTCCGGGGGTAATGATCATAACGTTGTGCATTTTGTAAGAACCATTGCGGAGAACGGTAATAATGTTCATCAATAATATCGGCATGCATGTTCCTCAGCTCATTGTTCAGATAATCAAAACGTTCGCCATCGGGATCTGTTCCTGAGCTGTTCACCAATTTAATATCCGGATATTTTGCTTTGATGGCATTAGTAAATAATTTGAGTCTTTCTACATATTGTGGCCCCCAGTTTTCATTACCTACGCCTAACAGCTTTAAATGAAAAGGAGAGGGGTGACCCATTTCTGCACGTACCTTTCCCCATTTGCTGGTTGCATCTCCATTTGCAAACTCGATCAGATCCAGTGCATCCTGTATATATGGGTACAGTTCATTAAGTGGTACAAGTTCTGCGGAGTTAAACTGGCAGGCCATGCCACAGTTAAGAATTGGCAAAGGTTCGGCACCAATATCTTCAGCAAGTTGAAAATATTCAAAGAAGCCCAGCCCAAAGGTCTGGAAATAATCAGGTGTGGGCCGGTGTGCGAATTCAAAATTCCAGCGGTTGATGATCAATTGTCTTTCCTCTAAAGGACCTATTGTTTTTTTCCATTGATAACGTTGTGAAAGATCAAACCCTTCTACAATGCAGCCTCCGGGAAAACGAATAAATCCGGGCTTCATATCAGCAAGCAATTGCACCATGTCTGCACGCATCCCTCCCGGACGATTCTTCCACGTGTTTGAGGGAAACAGTGAAATGATATCAAGATCAATCACACCGTTTCCTTCCAGCCACAACTGCATTTTAGCTTTGGGCTCAGTTTCCAGGGCAGTAAAGCTAACATGTTGTTTATGCCACATTGTATCCTGATATTCAGGTACCAGTACTGTATCGCCAATAACTCCACCACTACTATTCAGCAATTGTATATGTAGTGTTAAGCCTGGATGTTGTTGTTTGTACATGACAGAAAAATCGTATCGCAACCCTTTTCTGATACCCATACCGCGGAAACCTTCATTCAGCAGGCCAACACTTCCTTTCCCGGCATTTCTTGCAGTAGCCCTCAAATAACGGGGGTTGCTGGTGTTCTCTGCTTTCCTGTTCAGAATAAGCATATCGCCTTCTTTTACCTGGCTACCATTTACTGTCCAGCCCATCAGCGGTTTGAAAAATTCAAAGGAGCGGTTTTTTACCAGTTCGGCATAAATACCCCCATCTGCGCCAAGATTAATATCTTCAAAAAAGACACCCCACATAGTAGGGGCTATCTTAGCCGTTGTTACTTTCGTTTTTACTGAAATAACTTTGTTGCTTTGCGCTGCTGCTGCACCTGACCACAACAAAAATCCCAATGCCAATATCTTACATGCCTTCTTTTTCATTTGAACCAATTGTCTGTTTATAGAATCTTTTTGCCCCATATGGCAGTACCATTATTATTCAGCCCTGTAAAGATGAAGGTGATCCGCTTATTTTCCCAGTCTCTTCCTCTCTGTACAAACACTTTATCTGTGTAACCATTACTCCAGTTTAACTGTAGCCAGGGGGCATTATAAGTCCATTTACTGCTGGCATCATTATTCAGGGTGCCATTGGCCGATATAACAAGAGTAGCGGATACCTGGAAATCAGGAGATACCTGTGTATCTGCATAGCCAGGCACTACCCTGTAACCTAGAATAATCTGTTCCCAATTACCAGCTATGCTATCCTGGGGCACTAAAGTATTATCTTCCCATGCATATCGTTCGGGCGATACTACTGGCCAGCCATCGGTTGTCCAGAACATTTTTCGCACATGCAGGTCCATAAAATATTTATTGACGCCAGGTCTGCCCTGATGTGCCAGATAGTACTGCCCATTTCCATCGTCAAAAGCAGCACAATGGGAAACTCCCTGCCAGCCACCATGCCCGCTGAACTGGTAAGGTGCTGTGATCATCGGGCCATGATCTGCATCTGTATTGGCATCCTGCCCGTTGAAATCATAAAATGGTCCCGCAGGATTATCTGCCCGCATCACTCTTGTATTGTATTTTGTTTCCAGCCAGTCGTAAGCAATGAATAGAAAATATTTATTCAGTGCACTATTATATATCACGTCTGCCCCTTCGATGTTGCCGTTGTAATTGCCACTGGTAAATCCTCTGTTTGCAATGCGGACGCCTTTATCACTTCCATTTAAAGCAAGCCCTGTAACCGGATCAAGTTTCAATACATAAATACCATCCCAGGCGGAACCATAATACATCCATTGATCACCCGTTGGCGTAGTAACCACAGTAGGGTCGATGGCATTGGTTTGCCTGGTATTATCATTCAGAGAAGTAACTACAAGACCCTTTTCCGTCCAGGGGCCTTCCGGTGAAGTTGCGGTAGCCAGTCCAATCACACTTAAACGGCCAACATTGGAAGAAAGGGAATAATACAACCTGTATTCACTACCCACTTTCATGATATAAGGTGCCCATATGCCATCATTGGGTGTGCCATTATGCTGTTTAATAAAAGAAGCACCTAAAGAGGGTAAACCATCAAATACCCAACCTGCAAAGGTCCATTGTACCAGGTCTTTGGATTTCCTTATTTGTATACCTGCTTTTACTGAGATGCCATAACCTACATCTGTACTATAACAATAATAATAGTCGCCAAACTTTTTGATTGATGGATCATGCACATTATAGGATCCCCACTTTGTATAATAAACAAAAGGGGAGATATCCGCATATGTGTCACTAATAGTGTTAATATCAAAAGGAGTAACCGGTATCTCTGTTCCGGTTGTATCAGTTGCTGCGGGGGCATCCACACCCGCTTTTTTGCAGGAAGTGATGGCTGCCAGCAGCAAAAGAAAAACGCCTGTTTTTTTTATCATACAAGATTGAAACATACAATGTATTTATATGCTGTGCACTACTGGTTTTATTACAAAAATCAGCAGTGCACAGAACAGATTTTCTTAGTAACTGGAGTTTTGTTTGAATCCGGGATTGTTATCTATTTCTCCCTGTGGTATGGGATACAATTCTTTTCCCGCTTTATAATTATTGAACTCAGGATCTCTTGCTTTAAGCATATCAAGTTTTGTTGCATCCTGTAGCCATCCCCAGCGGCGGATATCATCAAACCGGTGTCCTTCCAGGCAGAACTCCAGTAAACGCTCATGTGCCAGTTGATCACGCATCTGTTGTTGTGTCATGGCTGCCAGTGTAGCAGTTATATCCGGAAGGTTGGCCCGGGTCCTTACCTTTTGAATATAAGGTGCGGCCTGGGATGTCTGGTTCAGCTCATTCAGGGATTCTGCATACATTAACAATATATCCGAATAACGCATAAGCCGTTCATTGATCCCGGATTTCCAGTCATATTCGTTTGCTTTATTGCCATCTCCATTTTCGTATTTCCTGCAGAAGACATCGTTCAGATAGGAGCTATTGGCATACACCAGCGCAAATGATTGTCCGTAGATCGTTTCACCTGGCTTGTTATAAAACATGGTAGCATCCAGGCGGGGATCTACCTGTCCGTCTATCGTTTTCTCCTGCTGGAATTCGTTAAATGCAGAAAGAGAAGGCTGAACATCTGTCCATCCGAAATTAGGCGCGCCAAATGTGATTGCCCTGGCAGATGTTTTAGCCCATGTAGAAGTGGGTATTCCCTGCCATCCCAGATCTGTTCCACCCACAGTGGTGGAAAACTGTATTTCAAAAACGGATTCTATATTATTCTCTTTGCTCTCTGTAAAATTGTCTTTATAGTCAGGCATCAGGTCGTACACGCCCAAATCGATCACCCCTTTAAATTGTGCTGCTGCTTCTGTATACATTTTATTGAACAGGTAGGCTTTTCCAAGATAGCCCATTGCTGCCCCTTTTGTAGCCCTTCCTAACTGGTTGGCATCAGCTCCGCTCACATTGGTATAGGTTGCAGGCAGCAGGTCCACAGCGGCCTTAAAATCTGCTATCACCTGTTTCCAGCCCTGCGCTTCTGTAGTTTGTGGAGAGAAAAAATCTGAGGAGGACTTGGGGGTTGTTATGGGCAGTGCCACATTACCAAACATGTTCACTAAATGAAAGAAGTACAAACCTCTTAAAAAATAGGCCTGCCCCAGTACCCTGTTTTTTAAATCAGCATCCATAGATATACCGGGTACATTATCTAACACCTGGTTACAACGGGCCACTCCTTCATAATATTCATCAAATGCCCATCCGTAACCGGAAGCATCACTCGTTCCCAATGCAAATTTCCCTACGCCGGATATAGCTGTCCAGGGACTATTACTCCGTATGTCATCTCCACGAACATCTAATAATATGGGTGTAAAACGCATGTAAGCGCCATCAAGCAACATCGGTGCATATGCGGCATTTACCCCCTGCACTGCGTCAGCTCCTGTTTTCCAGAAAGAGGAAGACGTTTGTGCATTAGGGTTTACCTGATCTAATTTTTTATTACAGCCTGCAGCTAATAAGCTGGCAGCGGAAAGTATAAGTATATAGCGTTTCATAATAATACTGTTTATTAAAGATTAAAGACCTAACTGTACACCAACCATCACTGTTCTCGGGTTGGGGAATGAACCATAATCATATCCGCGATTGAATAATCCATCGCTGATGAAGTCTGGATCGTAGCCTTTATATTTTGAAATGGTTAACAGGTTCAGACCTGATACATACATGCGAAAACTCCTGATCACTTTGGTCCTGCTCAGTTTGGAGTCCGGGATACTATAACCAATCTGTGCATTCTGTAATTTTACATATGAGCCGCTTTCTACAAAACGGTCGGAGAATTTCCCGTTATTAATATCGTTAATGAGCGGTCTGGGTACATTCGTATTGGTATTGGATGCCGTCCAGAAACGCAATTCATCCACATGACTGTTGCCATACTGGCCGGCCATTAATGCTGCATAAACGCCATTGTAAACCTTGTTACCAGCGTTGCCCTGCCAGAAGAAAGAGAGATCAAAGTTCTTATAGGAGGCTGAGAAATTCAATCCATAATAGAACTTGGGAATGGTTGATCCAAGATAAGCTCTGTCGGCATCAGTAATAGTGCCGTCACCAGTGTTATCTTTATATTTCACATCACCGGGTGCAATACCGCCCGACTGATTCTGTGTGGCATGCTTGGATACATCGTTAGCATTTTGAAACAGGCCCTCTGTAACAAAGCCGTATAATTCTCCAACTTCCCTGCCTACTTCTGTTTTGCTGCCTGCGCCATAAACGGGATTATTAGTTCCGCCCAGCTTTAATACTTTGTTCTTTAAGGTATAGGCATTGGCACTGATGTTATAATTAAAAGCACCTGCATTGTTCCGGTAGTTAACGGTAAATTCCATACCGGTATTCTTCAGCGAAGCGGCGTTGGTAGTAAGCGTTTGAGGAAAAGAGCCAACAGAGTAGGGGATAGGGATAGCGGTAATAATATCTTTTGATACCCGGTTAAAATATTCAACCGTAAATGTCAGCTTCTCCTGTAATATGCCCATATCAATGGCCACATTGGATGTTGTTGTTGATTCCCATTTCAGAGAAGGATCTGCCACGGAAACTGTCGTAGCTCCCGTTGCAAGCGAATTATTAAACAAATAGTTTGTAGCATTGTTGATGTAGGATTGATAATCATAATAACCCAGGGCTGTCTGATTACCCAGCATGCCATATCCTCCTCTTAACTTCATGCTGCTGATAAAGGAAGGCAGATGAAAGATCTTTTCATTAGTAATGTTCCATGCAGCGGCAAAACCTGCAAAATTTCCATACCGGTTATAGGGGCTGAATTTGGATGAACCATCTCTTCTGAAATTAAAGGTAAGGAGATAGCGGTCGTCATAATTATAATTAGCGCGGCCTAATAAAGAGAACATAGTAGCTGTACCCAGCCAGCTTGTTACCCCTTTGGCATTTGCATTGGCAACAGCTCCAAAAGTTTTAAAGTTGAGATCGCTTGTGTCTGTTGCAGTAGCAGACATCCATTCATTTTTATCCTCCTGGTATGTCATACCACCCAGGAAATCAATCTTATGTTTTCCGGCCTGCAACTGGTAGGTAAGCGTGTTTTCAATCAGGCTGGTATTGGTATGGCCGTACTGCTGGTACATGTAATACATATTATTAAGATAATAGTACCCCATGTCGAATTTGGGCTCGTAATGGAAATTCTTATAGTCTGTTCTGTCAAAGCTTACATTCAGCTTATACTTGAGATTCTTTACTATTTCCAGTTCGCCCCATGCGTTGGCCAGCATCCTGTTCCTGTCACTATAATCATTTACGAGGTTATTAATACCAACCACATTTGCAGAAATAGCCCGGTTCTTTACCTGGTCGCTACCTCCATATCCGCCTAAACGGGTGTCATCATATACGGGCATAGTGGGGATGGCCGTAAGCATACTGGTGACAGTACCGCCAAAAACGGCATGTCCGTTGGTTGCTCCGTAGTTTCCTTTATGGGATTGTGTGTATGCTGCTTTAATACCAAAACTGAAAGGGCCTTTCTTTCCCTGAACGCTGCTGTTTAAAGTATACCGGTCATATTTTTGCGGGCCGGTTTGTGTGCCTGTCTGGTTGAAATAACCTAAGGAAGCATTGTAGGTCACGTATTCAGAGCCGCCGGATAAATTCACATTATGGTCTTGTATTACCCCTTTTTTCAGTGCTTCCTTTTGCCAGTCTGTATTGATGGATGATACAAAAGATGGATTTGTCGGGTCGTTGGCTGGTGCCAGGGTCAGGCCTGCATTTAATTCAGCTGCTGAAACTATTTTCTGGTATCCCAGCCTGTCTGTAACCGGTATTTTCTTCGCTATTTCCTGTGTGCCGTAATAACTGCTGAAATTCACCTTTACAGGTCCCTGCTTCCCTTTTTTCGTGGTAATAATGATTACACCTGTTGCTGCGCGGGAACCGTAAATTGCAGCGGCGGAGGCATCTTTCAATACCTGTATGGATTCAATGTCGTTCGGAGAAAAATCATATGGTGCATCCACCGGCACACCATCAATTACGAACAACGGGCCGTTATTGCCAAAAGTTGTGGTACCACGTATCTTAATCTGTACGTAACCGCCGGGTTCTCCAGATCCATGTACACTGATACCGGCGGCCTGTCCCTGCAACATTTTGGCTACATCATAAGATACATTTTTCTTTGCATCACTAACATTCACAACAGCCACAGAACCAGTCAGGTCCTTTTTCTTTACGGTGCCATAACCTACAACAACTACGTCGTTCAGGTTTTTATACGCCTGCTCAAGCCTTATTTTCAATGGATTATTGCCTTTCAGTATCACTACCTTGCTTTCATATCCAACACTGCTTATAGTGATGCTGGTTCCCTCATTTCCCTCAATTGTAAAGGAACCTGAAGCGTCGGTAATGGTGCCGGTACCTTCTTTTATGCTGACAGTTACCCCTTGAAGAGGGATACTCTCTGAATTTGTAATTGTTCCCTGGAATTTTTTCCTGATTGTTTGTTGTGCGGATGCCCGCTGGCAAAATAATAATAGGGTACAGGTAAGCATCGGCAATACGCTCTGCTTAAGCAAAATGCTGATCAGTTTCATAAACGTGGTATTAATTATAATTCAAAAAAAACTCATTTATTTGTTTCAGAAAGCTTGCCGGGAATATTGATTTTGGTTAATTTCATAAGTGTGATAGCCACATTTATTGGTACTGCTTCCTTTATTCAGCCTGGCAATCTGAAAATGTTAGCATGAAGTTGCGATTAATAGTTTTTAAAGCTTCGATAAACTGTATCAAAACTTCTGCAAATAATCTCATTTTAAAAAAGATCAGTATCAACCGGATTGCTATTTATTCTTAACTTTAGATGATAAGGGCAATTTTGAAGAAAGCTGCCCTACTGAAAAAGCAATCTGCTCCTTAATTATACGTTATGAAACAATGATTTAAAGCCAATTTCCTGCTAACAGGGACAATGAAGTAATATAAATAAGTAAAATTCCATCGTTGAACAGGATTGAACAATAGGAGAGTACAACCTGCGGCGGATGTTCATATTAGCTATAAAAAGATAAGTTTTTCGGATGAAAACGCTCCTGCTTGTTTGTCTGATTGTTTTCTATGCTGGAAACATTTCGGGGCAATTGTACTATTTCCGGCACTACCAGGTTGAGAATGGCCTGTCTAATAATGCAGTAATCTGCAGCCTTCAGGACAAAAGAGGCTTTATGTGGTTTGGGACTAAAGACGGACTGAACCGCTTTGACGGGTATTCATTTAAAATATTCCGAAATAATCCGGACGATTCCACCAGTATCGGGAATAATTTCATCCATACATTATATGAAGAACCCAATGGTACACTGTGGGTAGGAACAGAAAACGGACTTTACCAGTATGAAACATTATCCGAAAGCTTCAGACCTTTGCTGGCTGCTCCAAAAGGCCAGATAAGGGCAATCCAGGCCGATAATAAGGGTAACCTCTGGTTTGTTTCCGGCTTTTCTCTCTTTCAATATACACCTGCTAATAAAAAACTGCAATATTATAATGCGGATACGTTTTTTGAGGCCAGCTCCTTATGTCTTGCTGCTGATGGTAA
Organism: Chitinophaga sp. CF118; assembly: GCF_900112615.1. Classification (GTDB taxonomy): domain Bacteria; phylum Bacteroidota; class Bacteroidia; order Chitinophagales; family Chitinophagaceae; genus Chitinophaga. Next base: position 810,700 of record NZ_FOMK01000003.1, read on the forward strand.
CCTTTGGGTAGCTACCACTAATGGGTTGCTGAAAAAATACAATCCGCTCTCTAACACATTCAGCAGTTACGATGTATTCCTGCATTCAAAACGGGCGGCATCTAAATGGATAGAGAAGATCTATAACACACAGGATGGCAGTATCCTGATCGGGACCTCCAATCAGGGAGTCAAACGCTTTAATATTGCTTCCGGCGATTATACGGATATTCTTACCTACAACCAGGATCAGACAGAAATATTCGTTCGCAATTTTATTCAAACCGGAGAAAAGGAATATTGGATAGCTACAGAATCGGGTATTTTCATTTACAATATGATATCCGGAAAAACTATCAATCTGCACAAAATGTATAACGATCCCTATTCCATATCGGATAACGCGGTCTATACTTTTTGCAGGGATAAAGAAGGGGGCATATGGGCTGGTACATATTTTGGCGGCGTTAATTATTATCCGCGACAATACACTCCTTTCAAAAAGTATTTTCCTAAGGTAGGCGAGAATTCATTAAGCGGTAATGTGGTAAGGGAAATACATGAAGACAAATACAGCAATCTGTGGATAGGCACTGAAGATGCGGGATTGAATAAACTCAATACATCAACACAAACGTTTACACACTTTCAGCCTGGGGGCTCTGCTGCAAGTATTTCCTATACCAACATTCACGGCCTTTTGTTGAAAGATGAAGAACTTTGGATAGGTACATTTGAACATGGACTGGACGTTTTAAATATAAAATCCGGTAAGGTTATCCGCAGGTATAATATGAAATCGGGAGTGTCGTCTCTTAAAAGCAATTTCATTTATTGCCTCTATGAGCCACCCGGTGGGCAAATTATGCTAGGAACCACAAGAGGTGCTTATCAATATGATCCGGGTAAAAATGACTTTACATTGCTTCCCGGCCTCCCGCTCAATAACTGGTATTCCTCTCTGCTGAAAGATGAATATGGTATTATCTGGGCGGGTACTTATGGGAATGGCATTAACTATTATAACACGCGCACAGGACAAGGCGGCAATTTCAGGTATGAAGAGAAAAATGCACTCAGCATAGGGAGCGACAGGATAAACAGTATTTATGAAGATGGCAGGGGCGATCTCTGGTTCGCTACGGAAGGGGGCTTATGCAAATTTAACCGCCCTGATAATAATTTTACCCGCTACACGATTGCAAATGGTTTCCCCAGCAACTTTATACTTAGCATACTGGAAGATAAACAGGCTAACTTATGGATCAGCACATCCAGGGGATTGGTTTGCTTTAATCCTCAAAAAGAAAGTGTAAAGACTTATACAAAAGCAAATGGTTTGCTGAGTGATCAGTTCAATTTCAATTCTGCCTACAAAGACGCTGCAGGTAACATGTATTTTGGCAGTGGCAAAGGGTTTATCAGTTTTAACCCCGATGAATTTATTAAAAACATGTTTATCTGTCCGGTTTATATAACAGGCTTCCAGGTAGACAATAAAGAACTGCCAATTGCGCTGAAAGGATCTCCGCTAAAAAGATCCATTACCAGTACGGATAAAATCACACTCAATTATAAACAGTCTACCTTCAGTATTGATTTTGCAATACTAAGCTACACGGCCCCCGAAATACCTGAATATGCCTATAAAATGGAAGGGCTTGATAAAAACTGGACCTTTCTGAAAACCAACCGCAAGGCCTATTTTACAGAACTGGCACCGGGAACTTATATTTTTAAAGTGAAGGCTTCTAACAGTGATGGTATATGGTCTCCCAGGGAAACGTCCCTTACTATCGAAATACTACCACCGTGGTGGCGAAGCTGGTGGGCTTATTCCCTTTATGCCATCATAATCACTGTTATTATCTGGTATATTATACAAGACTATCATAAAAGAACAGAAATAAAGAATAAGCGGAAAATTGATTTATTTGAAATTGCTAAAGAAAAAGAAGTCTTTAAAGCAAAGATTGAGTTCTTCACAAATGTTGCGCATGAAATAAAAACCCCTCTTACTTTAATAAAAGGGCCACTTGAAAAAGTGATCCGGAAAGCGGGTGATATGCCTGAAATTAAAGACAGTCTTGCCATTATGGATCGCAACACCAGCAGATTGATTAATCTTACCAGTCAGTTGCTTGACTTCCGGCAAACAGAACTCAACGGCTTCTCGCTCAATTTCGTAAAAGCTAATATTACTGAGCTGGTAGAAGAAATGTACATCAGCTTTAAACCACTGGCAGAACAAAAGAATATGTCTTTTACCCTTGAGTTACCACCAACGCCTTTATTTGCATACGTGGATATAGAGGCTTTTCATAAAATTCTGAGTAACCTTTTCGGGAATGTTGTTAAATATGGCTCTAGTCATGCCGTTGTTTGCCTGTTGCCATTCACGGAACAGCAAAAATATTTCACCATCGAAATTAAAAACGACGGATATATTATTCCCGGTGAAATGAAAGAAAAGATATTCGAACCATTTTTCCGTTTAAAAGAAACAGAAATACAAAAAGGAACCGGAATAGGATTGGCGCTTTCCCGCTCTCTGACGGGGTTGCATAAAGGAACCTTATTACTGAAAGAAACAGAAAATGGATTGAATATTTTCTCATTAACAATTCCCGTTCATCAGGACATAGAGTTTAATCTGCATCCAGGAAAAAAATAAATAAATACAGATTTATGAATCCCTTACTTTTATTAGTAGACGACAATGAAGATATCTTAGCTTTTCTTGGTGATGAGCTGAGCGAAAAATATACGATACTGAAGGCACAGAACGGTCAGGAAGCTTTGACTATATTGATGCAGGAAGCTGTACAACTTGTTATCAGCGATGTAATGATGCCGGTAATGAACGGATTCGAATTATGTAAAAGAATAAAAGCGACTTTCGATTATAGCCATATTCCCGTTATCTTATTAACTGCTAAGAATACGTTACAGTCAAAAATTGAAGGTCTTGAACTTGGGGCTGATGCTTATATAGATAAACCGTTTTCTACTGAATATCTCCAGGCACAGATAGCCAGCCTGCTGGCCAACAGATCGAAACTTAAGAAATATTTCGCGGATTCTCCCCTTGTACATATTAACACTATTGCATACTCAAAGGCAGATGAGTTTTTTCTTGAAAAATTAACTGAAGTTATTTATAGTAACCTGGAGGATGAAGACCTGGATATAGAAAAACTGGCAAAGCTTATGAATATGAGCAGACCTACACTTTATCGTAAAATAAAGTCCATATCCGACCTTACTCCTAATGAACTGGTAAATGTTACACGTTTGAAAAAAGCAGCGGAATTATTGGTGCAAGGCACATTTAAGATCTATGAAGTAGCCGACATGGTGGGGTATCATTCTCAAACCAACTTTGGAAGAAACTTCCTCAAACAGTTCGGTATGACTCCTTCAGATTATCAGACTATGAAGCAGGCAGAAAGGAATGCAGGGTAACGGTTTATTTTCCGGTCAGCCATGTACGCCAATCGCCAGCTACCTTATCCCAGTTAAAAATATCGTAGTTGACCGTTCCATCAGGTTTTAGAGGGAAAAAATTATGTTCGGTTCCTATATATGCCTTGAAAGTAAAATTTTTCTTTTTCTGCCTGATAGTCTCCACTCTCAGATAATCATTGAATGGAGCACTTGCGTCTTTGGATCCATACGTAACTAAAACAGGGATCTTCAGTTTCTCAACATATCTGATAAGGGGAATAGAAAACTGATAAGTCGTACCATAAGCATCCCTGTCCCCCCCGTCCATATTTCCCGGATCAGCTACAATTTTCTCCCAATAATTTATGTCAGCCTCCGCCTCCCTTGTACTGTCTGTTTCCTTCGCTCTGCTGCGCTCAATAATTGTCATAATACGTCCCATAGGGCTAGCTCCTGAATAAATTAATGCTGTAACAGAATTGCTGGTTAAGGCCAGTTTGGCAGCGATTGCACTCCCTTCTGAATGACCAGCTATAACAAGTTTATCCTTTGAGATCCAATTTTGTTTTCGCAGGAATCTGATTACAGATTTATCTCTTTTTACATAATAATCGAGAAGATTCCGTTCAATATATTTCCTTGGGTATTGACCGGTATTATCTTTATATGTAAGATCATCCGATAATGATTTTTGATTAACGATCAACGGAACATATGGCTTACTGATTATTGCTAAATGGTACTCATTCGATAAGCTGTCCGGATTAAATGGGAATACACTATAAATTCCCTGCCTGCCATTTTGATCGTAGGTAATAATCAATGGAATAGGTTGACTGCCCTGGCAGAAAAAGAATAGAGGCTTCTTTTTCTGTTCTTCCCCTTTCTTCGATTTCACTAAAATATCAACAGTATCTCCTTTGTAAATTGTTTGAAGATGTCTGAATCCATAATCATTCTGCCCAAATAACGCATAGGGAGAAAGGATAAACATTAAACAATGAATACAGGTAACAATTTTTCTCATAAAACTTAAATGAATATCACCCTCATAAATATACGTAGAAGTTAATTACCTGGTATACTGCTCGTCCGTTACATGTTCCATCCAATCTACAGGTGAACCGTTTAGCTTTTCCTGAATAGCAATATGGCTCATCGCTGTTGTAGGCGTAGCCCCATGCCAATGCTTTTCTCCAGGTGTGAAGTACACAACATCTCCCTGATGAATTTCTTCTGTTGCTCCGCCTTCGCGCTGCACCCAACCAGAGCCTGCGGTAACGATCAGGGTTTGTCCAAAAGGATGAGTATGCCAGGCCGTACGTGCACCCGGTTCAAAGGTGACCAATGCCATCGAAACACGTGCGGGTTCTGGTGGATTAATAAGTGGATCGATTCGTACTGATCCGGTAAAATATTCTGCAGGGCCTTTGCCTGAAGGCTGTGAGCCACTTCGTTTAATTTCCATAATATTTCGTTTTAATAGTTATCACCATCCTGGCTTACAGCAATTTAGTGAATGAAATTTCTTCTTGAATTTTAAATATTGAGGTTCTGCTCAATTTTTCACCTTACATTAATATTCTTTATTTCGATGTGCTTAGTGCATTAATACTCACAAAAATACGTACCCATACTCATTTTAATCATATTTGCAATAAAAATAATACTTAGGTGAGCTTTATTTAAGAACTTCGAAGTATTAAACTATTAAAAGACACAACTTATTCTTATTTCCTGTTTGATAGCCCTGGAGATTGTATGTAATAATGAATGGACAATTTTAGCATTAGTAATTGCGGTATTACTATATAATGGCTTACTATCAAGAGCTGAAATTTTGTTGTGAATGACTGTACATTAACACCTTCGGAAATGTCATGTGGTAAATACCACTACGGCTAATAATCTGTCTGAAACCGATACCTATATAAACCAATTTTACATGCACAAACCTTTAAGTAAAGGGGGCTATAAGCGTCTTATGCCCTTGCTATTACTATTCCTGACATGGAGTATCCGCCTATCGGCGACTCCTGATTGCCCTATTATTACGGGTACCTTTCCACAAGCAAACGGAGCTACCGTAGATGCCTCCTCTACAGGATGGTACCTCGATGCTACAAATGTTCCAGGTACCGGTTATTTTGCTGTTAAATCGAACCGGTTGACGGCACAAAACCTGGGTGGAGTTGGAATATGGTACTCCCGCGTTTTTTCTACAGCAGGATATTCCAATTTCCAGGCTGCTGTAAAAATCAGCTCAGAAGGGAAACAAAACAGCTCTGAATATGTGAAAATATATTACAAGCTGAATGGTGGACCAGAAACCTTGCTGGATCAGCGCACAGGTAATTTCGGTACCCTGGACTTTACATCCGGCTTCCTTCAGGGAAGTACAATCCAGCTGGTTGTAAAGCTTTATAACTATGATAACGGAAGCGGTACCAAATCCAATTATTACATTGAAGGTTACAGGGTATTTGTAGAAAAAGGACCCTGTAGCGGAAGTACAATGACTGTTACCGCTGGTGCATCCAACAGTGGGAAACTGACCTGTACAAACCCTTCCACAACTTTATCAGCCTCCAGCAGCGCATCAAGCGTTAGCTACAGTTGGACTGGCCCCAACGGTTTTACTTCTACCACTCAGAACCCGGTGGTTTCAACAGCTGGAACTTACACTGTTACTGCCACTAATACCTCCGGTTCTGCTTCGGCTTCTGTAACCATCACTACAGACAAAGCAACTCCCGATCTGACGGCAACCGGAGCTACACTCTGCGGCAGTACTGTGGCTATTACTGCCAGTTCATCTGTTTCAGGAGCAACCTACAGCTGGACAGGTCCCAACGGCTTTACCAGCACATCTAAAAATCCTGCTGTGAGCGCCGCCGGTACCTACACCGTTACAGTTACAAACCCGGCTACCGGTTGTACGGCATCTACATCAGTAACCGTAACTGGTACTGCTACATCAAGTACTTTCTGGCTGGAAGATTTTACTTTCGCAAATGGTACAACTGCAGATGCTGGCGCTACCAGCTGGACGACCACCTTTCCGGGTCCCGGTACATTTTCAGTACAAAACAATCAGTTAAAAGCCAGCTTTACCTCACAGGTAGAAGGTGTCTGGACTTCCGGTGTAATAGACATCTCCAATAAAAGCAATGTAATCATCTCTGCAGATCTCATAAGCGGAACCTCTTCGTCGAACGATTTCCTTGAGAACCTTGACTATATAAGTGTATACTATAAACTGAACGGAGGTGCTGAAACACTGATATATACTGATTCTGCCGGAATAGGCAATACCACTTCCGGAACGGCCTCCATCACTATCAACTCAGCATCGTTGAATGGCAGTACCCTGCAAATAGTGATCAGAACAAGTAATTCAAATGCTACAGAGCAATATTATATTGATAATGTGAAACTGACAGGGACAGCTGCTGGTGATAATGTAATAAATGCATCAGTAAGTGGTCCTTTAACCTGTAATACAACTTCGGTAACACTATCTGGTAGTTCCACTACACCAGGTGTTACTTACAGCTGGACGGGACCAAATAACTTTACATCTGCAGCTCAGAATCCAACTGTTTCTGCAACCGGAAATTATACATTAACAGTATCTACCGGTTCCGGATGTGCAGTTTCGGTCGTTGTAGCAGTTACTGAAAATAAAACTCCGCCGGATCTTACTGTTACCGGAGGCTCTCTGGGTTGCGGTTCAGGTGTTACCATCAACGCCAGTTCTACCGTAGCAAATGCTACCTATAGCTGGACAGGCCCCAACAGTTTTACCAGCACCTTAAAAAGTCCTTCGGTAAGCACTGCCGGTACCTATACCGTTACTGTTACTAATCCAGCCACCGGATGTACTGCATCACAATCTGTTGCCGTAACAGGAGCTAATACTGCCGCAACTTTCTGGCTGGAAGATTTTACCTTAGCAAATGGTACAACTGCTGACACTGATGCTACCAGCTGGACAACTACATTTCCTGGCCCAGGTACATTCTCTGTACAGAGCAACCGGTTAAAAGCCAGCTTTACCGCGCAGGTAGAAGGTGTCTGGACTTCCGGTGTAATAGATATCTCCAATAAAAGCAATGTAGTCATCTCTGCAGACCTCAGTAGCGGAACTTCTTCGTCGAACGATTTCCTTGAGAACCTTGACTATATTCATGTATATTATAAATTGAACGGAGGCGCTGAAACACTGATATTTACAGATTCTGCCGGAATAGGCACTACCACCACGGGAACAGCTTCTATTACTATCAACTCAGCAGCATTGAATGGTAGCACCCTTCAGGTAGTTATCAGAACAAGTAACTCAAATGCTACAGAGCAGTATTACTTTGATAATGTGAAACTGACAGGTACACCTACCGGTGGTAATGTAAATGCAACGGCGGCTGTAACTGGTTCTTTAAACTGTAGCACAACCTCTGTTACACTATCGGGTACTTCCACCACTTCAGGTGTTACTTACAGCTGGGCAGGGCCAAACAATTATACTTCTGCTTTACAGAACCCGGTAGTAAATGTGCCAGGTAATTATATTCTTACAGTAACAGCATCCGGCGGTTGTACAGGTACTGCAACGGCAACCGTTGCACAAAATATAACAGCTCCAAACCTGACTGTTACAAAACCGGATTCTTTAACCTGTGCCACTACAAGCGTAAACTTAATAGCGGCATCAACTACTACCGGTAGTATTATTACATGGACCGGCTTTACTGCGGGTCAGAATACAGTAAGTGTAAGCGCTCCCGGTAAGTACTATGTAACTGTAAGAGATAGTGAAAATGGTTGTACAAAACTGGACAGTGTTACTGTAATACAGGGCATCGCAAAACCGAATCTGGTTGTTGCTGCGCCTGCTGCTTTAACATGTGTAACAACTAGTGTTACCTTGGCGGCTACTTCTACTACTACAGATGCTACTATCACGTGGACTGGCTTCCCCGCCGGACAGAACCCGGTAAACGTAAGTGCTCCCGGTAAGTATTATGTAACTGCAAGAAGTACTAATAACTGTACTACTATAGACAGTGTAACAGTTGTACAGGATATCAGCAAACCAAACCTGGTGGTTGCAGCTCCTGATGTTTTAACATGTGCAACAACCGGTATCAATTTAATAGCTACCTCCTCTAGCGTAGGTGCCACTATTACATGGACTGGTTTCACTTCCGGACAGGCAATTGTGAGTGTGAGTGCCCCGGGTAAATATTATGTAACTGCACGCAGTGCAACAGGTTGTGTTTCCATAGACAGTGTCATAGTTACACAGGATATCAGTTTGCCGAACCTCACCACAACTGTGCCTGCTACTTTAACCTGTTCTGTTACTACTGTCAGCTTAAGTGCTGCATCTACTACTACTGGTGCAACAATTACATGGACAGGATTTTCTGCCGGACAGAATCCGGTAAGTGTAAGCGCTCCCGGTAAATATTATGTAACGGCACGTAGTGCCTCAGGCTGTACTTCCATAGACAGTATCACTGTTGTACAGGATATTACTAAACCGAACCTCACTACAACGGTACCGGCTACATTAACATGTTTAGTTAATACTGTCACTTTAAGTGCTGCATCTACTACCATTGGTACAACCATCACCTGGACAGGATTTACTACCGGACAGAATCCGGTAAGTGTAAGCGCTCCCGGTAAGTATTACGTAACCGCACGTAGTGCCTCTGGCTGTACTGCTATAGATAGCGTAACTGTAATTCAGGATATCAGCAAACCAAACCTCGTGGTGGCTGCTCCTGCTACCTTAACTTGTGCAACAGTTAGTGTAAACTTAACTGCTACTACTTCTTCTACGGGTACTACCATTACGTGGACAGGATTTACCTCCGGACAGAATCCGGTAACTGTAAGCGCTCCCGGTAAGTATTATGTAACTGCACGTACCGCTACAGGTTGTACTTCCATAGACAGTATTACGGTTGTACAGGATATTGCTAAACCAAACCTTACTAAAGCTGTACCGGCTACGTTAACATGTTTAGTTAATACTGTCAGCTTAACTGCTGCATCAACTACCACTGGTACAACCATTACCTGGACAGGATTTACTGCCGGACAGAATCCGGTAACTGTAAGCGCTCCCGGTAAGTATTATGTGACTGCACGTAGTACCACAGGTTGTATTTCGATTGATAGCGTAACTGTAATTCAGGATATCAGCAAACCAAACCTCGTGGTGACTGCTCCTGCTACTTTAACTTGTGCAACTACAGTCGTTAACTTAGCAGCTACATCTTCTACATCTGGTGCTACCATCACATGGACTGGCTTCACTTCCGGACAGGCAACTGTAAGCGTTAGCGCTCCCGGTAAGTATTATGTAACAGCAAGAAGCGCCACAGGATGTAGTTCTATAGATAGTACAACTGTAACACAGAATATCAGCAAACCAAACCTGGTTGTAACAGCACCTGCTATTTTAAACTGTAGAACAACTGCTGTTAATCTGGTTGCTACTTCTTCAACATCAGGTGCTACCATTACATGGACTGGTTTCACTTCCGGACAAGGAACTGTAACCGTAAGCGCTCCCGGTAAGTATTATGTAACAGCAAGAAGCGCTACAGGCTGTAGTTCTATAGACAGTACTACTGTCATTCAGGATCTATCCATAGCAGCAGGAGTAACCGCAAATAATGACGGTGGGCTTACCTGTATTAAAACCAGTGCTAACATTACAGCCAGCAGTACAACGGCAGGTGTTACTTATGCCTGGACAGGGCCTTCCGGGTTCTCTACCTCCAATACAACGGCGACAGTGGTAATACCAGGAACTTATAATCTGGTTGTTACAAATAACACCAATGGTTGTACGGTAAGTGCAAATACTATCGTCAATCAGAATATAACTCTTCCAACTACTGTAATAAATCCGCCAACTGCTGCCATCTCTCCATTATCTTTTGACGTACTTACAGCACTTAGTGTAACCGGCGCTTCCTATAAATGGACATTAACATCCAGCGATGTTAACTGGACAATTGCATCTGGAGGTAGCAGCACTACTGTTACTTATATGTCAGGTGTAGAAGGGTCATCCGGTACCTTTAAGTTGAAAGTAACGAATACTTCGAACGGCTGTAGTGATTCAACGCAAAGGGTATTAACAGTGCCTGTTACCACACTCCGCACAGCATCGGGTAGTGTTGCATTGCAACCAACTGCTGTTGAGAATAAGGTAGGCGCAACGTTTGAATACCAGGCGTATCCTAATCCGTTCACTAATGTAGCATACATAACTTTCAAGTCACCTTCTACCACACAGGTTACTGTAGATGTATATAACTATAACGGAGTACTCGAAAAACATTTGTATAATGACCTGGCAAGGGCAGGAGAGACACAGAAACTGACATTAAATGCTACCGGCCTACCGGCAGGAATGCACTATTGCCTTATAAAGGTAAATGGCAAGGTATATACCAGCAGATTAATTCAGGTGAAGTAAAAAATAAGTGTATAAAAAGAAAGGAGCCGCATCACTTTGGTGCGGCTCCTTTCTTTTTTGTACTATCCGGGTTTACAGTGTTCTTATATAATCATCCAGATCAATATCCTTACCCAGTCCTAGTTTTAACTTGATACGATAACGCGCCATCAGAATACTTTTAGGAGCAATACCTAAACGCTGGGCAATTTCTTTATTGGTTAATCCGATAGATATATAGGAACAATGTTTGAGATCTAATCTGGATAATGTATTGTCCGACTTTTCCTTTAATTTCTCAAAGAATTCTGGATGAATATTATCGAAGTCTGCTTTATAGGCACCAATGTTATCATCAATCCTTTTACTCTGGTCAATGATATGGTTGATTTGTTTCAGTACTGAACTTTCACCCTTATTCTCTTCAATCTTCTTTTGAACAGCCTGTAGGAGTTCGTCTTTTTGTTCCACCTGTAGGCTACCAGCCAGTAAGTCTTTCTGCAGGCGCTCCTGTCTTTCCAGTAATAGTTGTTGCTCTGCAATGGAACGCATCGCTTCTTCTTCCTTTAAGCGTGCATGCAGTTCCGCATCTTCTTTATCTTTTTCCAGCAACTTTTGTTGTTGAAGGGTGGATTTTAATCGAATACGGAAGAACAGGAGCAGGAATATTAATGCTGTAACAGCTGCTACTACAAGGAATATGTACAGGTAATTGAGCTTTTTAGTCAGAGAGGCTGTCTTAATAAGTGCTTTCAAAGCGGCCTCGTTCTTTTCAGTTTGATATTGGGCTTCCAGACGTTTTGCAATGGCTAGTTTTTCAGCATCGAATAACTCATGATCGGTCTCATGATATTCTTTATAATATTTGAGTGCTTTTGCGAAGTCCCCTTCTTTCTCTGCAACGTTGGCTAACATCTGCATAAACTGTATAGTCGTGGAAGTATTTTTGTTACTACCACTGCGCGTGACTGCTAATCCTTTTCTTAATAACTCCTCGGCTTTTTTATAATTACCCTCGGTTATTGCATATTCACTCATCATGCCGTAACAGACTGCAATGACTTCTTCGAACCTGGTTTCCAATCCTATTTTAAGGCCGATATTGAGGTAACGTAAAACGCTGTCTTTATAAGCGGCCGGAAAATGTTCCTGATACAGCCCCGCTGTATTTACAGCAAGAATTGCCATTGTGTTGTGGAAAATAACGCGGTCACGGTGCTGGAAATAGAGGGTGATGGCATTACGGTTATACGATAGTGCCGAATCCAGTAGTGAGCTGTCTTTATCATTATCCTTGAAAGAATAATGATAATAGGTTGCCATTGCCCGCATTCCGTCAATTATATAGTCATAATCGTTAATCTCCCGGGCTTTAGTGATACACAACTGTGCGTATTTCCTGGAAGCTGGAAAATCATGCCATTCAGCATAGGTGCCTGACATAATATTATAGATACTGACTTCATAATAGGAAGGATTACTCCCCTCCAGGTATGTTAATGCCTTTATGCAGCTCTTAATAGCATCTTTGTTTTGATCCTGGGTGCCTTGCTGCCAGGCCTTTATATACCATGCAAAACCTTTGGCCTGCCTGTCAGTGGTTTTATTAGCATACCACATAACGCTGTCTGTTGCCTGTTTCGCTTTTTCCAGATTATCCTGTTGCTGATATGCGGGTGCCAGTGCCCCAAAGGCATATACCATGTATTTAGGGTCCTTTAAAGTGCGACTCAATTGTAGCATTTGTTGACTAATTTTCATAGCCCGGGTAGTATCACTTAATGTAAGGGATCTTGATAAAAGTCCCATGGTCATGATACGTTCTTCAACAGGCAGGTCCTTTTTGTCTAACACCTTGCTGAGTGAATCTGAAATGCTTTGAGCAAAACTATATTGTATGCTGATCAGTAAACAGAATGTTGTTATGAGGTTGTGTTTCCGCATCTTATGCTAATAATTGAAGCGCAAATTTAATCTTGTAGAGCATTTGTAGGTAATAATTTTAGAACTATGTAGATTATTTGTAGTAGTGAATAATTCGAATAATCTGTTTTTAGGGACTATTGTTGATGCATATAAATAATAACAATACATTGAACATTATGAGTGCAACATTTAAGACACCCCAGGAAGCCTCAGCACGTTGGATATCTGAAGGTAAAACCTATAAGGACAATTTAAATAACTGGCTGGATATCATTTATATAGATAAAAAGCAACCGGAAACGGAATGTCCGGAAGAAACCCGGAAGGATATGGCTCCCTATGTACTGGAGCAGATCATTGCTTTTAATGAACAAGGGAAACAGGAGGAACTAAGAAAACTGTTTCCACCCGATAATGATCCGATGAACTGGGAAGGTATAGCTGCCTGTGTGAGCCAGGTAACGATTTTGCCTGATAACCGTTTGGTGGTGACCGTAGGAGAATGGCATCAGGAACAATACATGTATGTAATAAATGGTAACGACTATGTGATGCTGGATGATATTTTCATGTTTGGGAAGTCGGCCGATAAAAAATACTTTGCCAAAGCATATCCGGATAAGATAACAATAACAGAAGGCTGGGATGGACCGGTTATTAAAACACTTGCTCCCCCAAAAAGCTATGGCGAAAAATACGCCGCCGTAAAAGATGGTCTCGCGGATTTGAGCCTGGCAGATTTTGGTATCCACCATTTAGTGGTATTTCCTTCCGGTCAGCGGGTAGCTATGGCAAGTGCCAAGGGTATATTTATTTTAGATGAATCAGGATCAACATTTATTGAAACTGAAGAAAAAGAGGTGGAAGATGAAGGTTATACTTTCCGCCACGATTATCCTCATATAGATGTATCTCCTGATGAAAAGTATATAGCGGCAGGTTCTCAATCCTCCAGTCATTTATTATTTGAGGAAAAAAATGGCGCATGGGAAATTGTAGCCACTGTAGAATCTCGTTCGTCTTATCCAAACCTGGCGAAGTTTAATTATAAAGTAAAAGAGGCTGGAGAAGAAAATGACGGTCCACAGGTATTGTTAAGCTCCTGCCATTTCCAAGGAAGTGCTTCTCTTAGTCTGCCCATTAAAAATCTCACACCTGATTTCTCCGCTTCAGGTTATGATGGAGATGATACACTCAATTATGTAGATACCCGGAAATGGGTGTTTTCTGCAGCTAACTATGGCTGGGGATATGGGCTGGGATGTAATGATGGCTATATCTGGTTTAAAGGAATTTATGGCTGGCAATATGGCTATCTGCATGTAGGAGGGACAGTAATGGACATAGATATTTCTGAAGACAGAAAGACAATGGCCGTTGCCAGTTACAGCGGACAGGTGATTATTTATAGTTGTGATGGCCTTTTGTTTGGAGACAGCCTGTTCCGTAATGATACCAACAGGGACAGCAAAAGACCGGATGATTTTTCCATTACCAACACAGCTTACAAAGACATGAAGAGATATTTATTCTTCAGAGGAGAACATCCTAAAGTATGGTAGAATTTATAATGCTACCAAGCATCCTTAAATTGGAATCGTCAAATGCGGTTCCAATTTTCGTATTCGTAGCGATATATACATTGACATCAAAAAGTCTCATTTAAGTTTAAAAAGAATCCTTTTGAGCCATACGCACCAAATGCGTAGTCCAAACATAAGTTGGTGCGTGTGGTTTTATTAAATAGTATACGCAATCCTGCACCGGCGGCAGGCTTCCATATCTCAAGTAACTTAGTGCTAGCCTTGTCGTTAGATGTTTCAATGTTAACGAAGGCAACACCGCTAAACAATTTATTCCTTGTAATTGGAAAGCGGTATTCTGTCTCAGAATAGAAAAATTGCGTGCCCTTATAATAGCTGGAAACGTAACCCCGCCCACTACGGAAGCTGGGATCTCTGCTTGTTCCCGGTAGTTCAAGATACGGCACCGCACCGCTAAGCACTCCGGCACCCCAGCTCCAGAATGCAATAACATGTTCAGGTGTGCGTTCTGAAAGGCTAAAATATTTCCTGAAATCAAATGTAAGCTGTAAAGCATTTTTTGAACTTCCAATCCAGGTTTGGTTAGCCCGTAAGCCTGCATCTACATAAATTCCTTTATATGCACGGTTGGGATTATCGCGTGTATTGTACTGTATGTTAAAAAGAAACCCGTTTGCAAGGTAATGATCTTCGACAAACCCAAATCTCTCATTATAAATTTTGTATGGCGTCAATGAGGTATCATGTCTGGCATTTGAGATCTTTCTTCTTATATCAAATGCTACCCCAGCTCCTAAAAAAAGATTATGCCCGACTTCCTTATAGACCTTTTCAAAGAATTTATAGTATTGTGAATTCCAGACATATGCTTTTCGTCCGGGGTTAGCAAGTATGCTATCGGCAGGACTACCTCCTGAGGCATGCCCCATGCCTAGTCCAAAGTCGGGCGTAACGGATTTTGCAGCAACGAGGCTGCCCTGGAAATTCCACCTGTTGCCCGGCGTAAAAACATTGTGACTGATATAAAAATAAATGATGCCTTTGGTGGTAATAGAAGCAGATGTTGCTGCAATTGACATATAGGTATTCGGCTCTCTCCCTAACACTTTACCGGCCACTGCCTTTATACCTATTTGAAATCCAATAGTAGGGTTTGCCGCTATATTAGGTACTACAGTAATCCCTGATCTCTTACGAAGTGAATCGGTCTTCTTCTTTGGATGAAGGATATCGTTGAGCAAATCACTAATATCAAACTGCTTATCAAGATTATCTGCTTTGTGCACTGTTTGTTTGCCCTGCTCAGGAAGCTTGTCTGGTCGGGATGAATCAGCAGGAGTGGCAATCTGACTATAAGCGTAGTCCTGAATTGCAAAAAACAGGAATGCAAGTAAAATCTTATGTACCAAATAAGGTCTTATGGTTCTTTCCCTGGCTTCCATAGTAATTAATCTGTAAACCAGTTTGAAGATAACAAACAATTGTTGAATAGGTATTGTTAGGCTTGGTACTTGTAGCTACCCGCATTTATTCCTGTTCATTTAGCTTCTGCATTTAGATTAAAACAGCATTTTGTAGAAAGATTTCCTATTTTACAGAACTGTTATTAGGGAAATAATATATTTCATTTTAACGGTATAGTTAACTCAAAAGACTTCAAACCCATGAAAAGAACGATCGCTATTGTTTTTCTATTATATTGTTATACTGTTAAAGGGCAATCTTACCCTGAGGTAATCCGCGAAAAATCATATAAGGCAGCTATTTCAAAGGCGGAAAAATTCATTGATTCTTTACAAGCCAAACAGGATATTCCCGGCATTTCTGTTTGTGTGGGCAGTAAAGAGAAAATACTTTGGGCAGAAGGTTTTGGCTTTGCAGACCTGGAGAATAAGACAAGGGTAGGGGTGCACTCAAAATTCAGAATGGGTTCGGTATCCAAATTACTCACCATCGAGGCAATAGGTTTGCTTTATCAGGAAGGGAAATTGGATCTGGATGCACCCATTCAAAAATATCTTCCCGGCTTTCCTGAAAAGAAATATCCTATCACGAGCAGGCAATTGGCGGGACATACAGCAGGAATACGCCATTACCGTAAGAGCGATCCTTTATCTATCCCCAAACGCTACAAAAGTGTAGATGAGGGATTGTCGATCTTTAAAGATGACAGTCTTCTTTTCAAACCCGGTACGGCCTATGCATACTCTACCTTTGGGTATTCTCTTTTAAGCGCAGTGGCAGAAGCAGCAAGCCATACGGATTTTCTGTCTTTTATGCGTGACAGTATTTTCTTTCGCCTGGGTATGACAAATACTATCGCCGACTATAGTGATAGTATTGTACCGGGGCGGGTACGGTTTTATGAACATAGCGAGGGGAAATTGGTCAATGCTGCCCTTGTAGACAATAGTTATAAATGGGCGGGAGGTGGATTTCTGTCCACGCCATTTGATCTCGTAAATATGGTACGGGGACTATTAAATCATACATTACTGGATGAAAAAACAGTTGAATTGTTATTTACATCTCAGCACCTCGATAATGGAGAAGATACCCATGTCGGAATAGGTTGGCGGATAAACACTGATTCCAAAGGGAGAAGAATAATTCATCACGGCGGATTAATTGATGGCGGAAGAACGTTTTTACTTTCATATCCCGAGCAAGGGATCGTAGTAGCCATTGCAGCTAATATGAGTGGTGTAAACATCAATCTTAAAGAAGCCGAAACCCTGGCAGGGTATTTTTTAAACATGCAGAAACTGTAGTTCCACCTTAACCAAAATACGGAGAATTATAAATTACAAAAGCCTGTAGCAGATTTTCTGTTACAGGCTCTTAATTGTAATTCGGTGTTTATTTATTTTTTACAGCAGATAATGGAAGAAACATTTCTTTGTTACTTAAGAACATTGAAATCCAAAGTAAAGTCAGGAAAATTGTAGAAGCAGGTGGTTGTCCGCCGGATAATTCTAAACAAAAAGCACCTCCTAAATAACAACTTGCAAGTAAGAAGCCAATCTTATTTGTTTTGGGATAAATAAGAAGTGATGCAATTATTAATTCAGTTACCCCAAGTACTTTCAGGTGGCTACCAAAGCCATATTTGGTTAAAAATTGCACAACTGATTCAGGCTCTGCGCCAATTAATTTCATTACTCCACCCATAATAAGTACTAAGGTAGGAATTGCCATTAGTATAATGGAAATGATACGTTTTGTTTTATCTGTCATGTTGTTTTTTGATTATGGAACAAAAGTAAATACCTTTGCTTTCCATTGGATATTACTATCCTTCCGGATAGCACTATACTGGAGGATAGTATCGCGAATAATAAAGAACTTAAAAAGGAAATGAAATATGTTAAGCAAAGGTGGGTGCCCGAAAAATATCCTTTCAATCAAAGATGCTTTGGATGCATTAGAAGGAAGATGGAAGATATTAATTCTGTTTTCTTTATCTACAGGGAATAAACGTTTTAAGCAAATATCAAAAGAGGTCAATGGGATTACAGATAAAACACTGTCAAAAGAGTTGAAAAGTCTGGAAGCAAATAAATTGATAAATAGAGATGTCTACGATACATTTCCTCCTACTGTAGAATACTCTATCACAACACATGGTAAATCACTTGAGAACGTCATGGATGAATTACATTATTGGGGTTTATCACATCGCAAAAAGGTAATTGGAAAGTAGTCATTGGAGGGAAATATCATTTCCCTTTTTTAAGTGAAGATGACCGGATAATTAGTTCTGATCGAAGTACAATTGTGTTAGTACAATTTATCGGAGATGTACCATTGAAATGATTGATCAGATGTCTTGCAGCTGTTTGTCCCATTTCATAACCCGAGTAATTGATAGTAGTAAGATTAGGTTCAATTACTTTTGATATAGGGTCATTGTTGAATCCAACAAAAGCAATGTCTTCCGGGATACTGATCCCATTTTGTTTTAAAGCCAGCATACAGCCCACAGCGCAACTGTCGTTAGACACAAATATTCCATCCGGTACCGGCTTCATCTTCAGTATAGCTTGCGCAGCTTCCGCACCCGCTTCCTGGCTCAGGTCTGTAACAATGACATATTCTTCCCTGAACTTTATTTTATGCTGGCTTAGCGCCTCTTTATATCCCTTGAGGCGATCTTTATACACATTCTGCAGGATGGGAGCTGTGATATGAACGATCTTTTTACAACCTTGTTCAATGAGATGATTTGTTGCATTATAGGCAGCCTGCCGGTTATCTATCAGGATACTGGTAGAATTTTCATGTTCCATAACACGATCGAAGAATATCACCGGAATGTTCTTTTTAAAGAAGTGTTCGAAGTGTTTCAGATCGGCAGTATCAAAGGCCAGAGATGTCAGTAGTCCATCGACCCGGCTATCGAACATCGTTTTGGCACTGGATATTTCTTTCCCGAAAGATTCCGAAGATTGACTGATAAGAAGCCCGTAGCCATGATCATTAGCCACATTTTCTATACCTGCAATGACGGAGGACATGAAATAGCTGTTCAGTCGCGGCACAATGATACCAATCGTATTTGTTTTCTGGTTTCGCAGGTTACGTGCAAAGTGATTGATCCTGTAACCTATTTCATCCGCCAGGTCAAAGATTTTCTTTTTTGTCTTTTTACTGATACTCGGATGATCTTGCAAACCCCGGCTAACCGTAGTTGCAGAAATATTCAATTTTTTAGCAATGTCATATATTGTGACCTCTCGCTCGTTCGCCATAACTATAACTATAAATGTGTGGTGTTATACTTTCTTTTCGTGGAACCGGGATTAATTTTATACAATCGCTAGTGCACAGTATTATAAAGCTAAACTAATCTTTTTGAAAAAAAAGTTACACAATCGGTTGCGTATTTAAAAAATGTGCTTACTTTAGTCCTGTGAAGAACGTATCAGGATTTGTGATAAATCAATGTACTTTATATGCAGTTTTACATCCAATCTGCAAAGTCAGTGCTTTATAAGCGATTTCCGGCCGTAGTTCCCGCTTTTACGGGTATGCCGTTACACGCTTGGTTTATCAGAAAAAAACAGTGAAGATCCACCTGAGTATTTCTTCTTACCCGAAAATCTGATACTTATTACATTCCCGTTTTTGAAAACTCTGGCTTTCTTCCAAGCCCGGCATTGTGTTGAGTAATGTTTTAAGACAATCGGTTGCGTAATTTAGATTATATGATAAAACCCGGTTATTCCAACCGGTGATTATGTAATATCAGCATATATGTAGCTGTTCCATGTTAATTATCTTAACTATTAATTCTCCCGTTATGAAGCTTTTACGAAGAGCTTTTGCCAGAATCTATCCGGCTCTGAAAAAACAAAAACGTACCATTGAGGTTTTGCTAACCGTGGTTCTCCTCTTTGTCTTCACCACTGTAAATGCTCAAAGCAGTAAATCAATACAGGGTAAGGTTACTGACGAAACAGGGAAACCACTGCCAGGCGTTACTGTTACAGTGAAAAATACCAATCGCGGTACCGTTACAGCTGCTGATGGTACTTATACTATCAATGCTTCCAGTGGTGAGATTCTTACCTTCACCTTTATTGGATACACACTTAGTGAACGTACAACAGGCAGCAGTTCCAGGTATGATATCAGCCTTACACCCCAGTCGCAATTATTAGAGCAGATGGTGGTGATCGGTTATGGTACCCAGAAGAAAAGTTCTCTTACGGGGTCCGTTGCGTCTGTTAGTAGTAAAACCATCAATGAGCTTCCAGTGGCCAGCATACAGCAGGCTTTGCAGGGGCGTGTGTCTGGTGTGACCGTTACAAATAATGGCGCGCCTGGTTCAGATCCTATTGTAAGGATCCGGGGAATCAGTTCTATTAGTTATGCATCAGATCCGCTGTATGTGATCGACGGTTTCCCAACCTCCAATCTTGCTAATTTCGATAGTAAAGATGTACAGTCAGTGGAAGTATTAAAAGATGCAAGTGCTGCAGCCATTTACGGTTCACGGGCTACCAACGGCGTGATCATTATCACAACAAAAAAAGGTACGAGGGACGGTAAAGCGCATATTAACTTTGATACTTATACTGGTGTACAGACAGCCTGGAAAAAAATAGATCTGTTGAATACACAACAGTATCTGCGGTACGAAAGGGCGCTGAATGGCGCTGCCGGTATTGCTAAACCTCCACGGCTTGAAGATGCTAATTTTAATCAACCCATTTATGATGGTACATCGCAAACATTTGCGCAAACCAATACTGACTGGCAGGATGCTTATTTTAAGAGCGGGCTTATTACTCAGTCCAATTTATCTGTGAGCGGTGGAAACGAAAAGTCCCGCTACTACACTTCCGGTGGTTACTTCAAACAGGAAGGTATAGCGCAGGGCGTAAATTACGAGCGGGGTAATTTCCGGGTTAATTCCGAACATAATCTCAGTAAAGTATTTACGATAGGCCAGAACCTCTTAATGTCCTACTCGAAACAACGTTATGATAATACTCAAGGTAACAGGACCCGTATCGCCAATGTAATAAGGGCCCTTCCTTATATGCCAGTATATGATCCAACTACGCAGGGCGGCTACCGTAATGCAGAAAACAGTGTAGACGGAGCAGACCCTACCAATCCCGTTGAAGATGCACTACTTTTAGGTGACGCACACCGCCAGATCTTTAAACTGCTTGGTACTGTATATACCCAGGTAAACTTTACTCCATGGCTTAATTTCAGATCGACCTTCGGTACCGATTATGTAACACAATTCCAGCACGAGTTCAGCCCTATCTTTAATGACAAGGGAAGAAATGCTGCTATCGCTACTATCACTGATCAGCGGGCTAACAGAACAACACTGTTATTCACAGAGCAATTAACTTTTGATAAAACGTTCGGCAAGCATCATATAAATGCTGTTGCGGTTTTTGAAAGACAAAGTGCGCAGAACGCCGGAGAATCACAAAAAGGAAATCAAAGCACAAATGATATAGAAACGTTTGTGGGGGCAACAAATGTGACTGCATTCTCTTCCAGAACAGCAAGCCTTATTCAGTCTTATATCGGCAGGCTGAACTACGAATTTGCCGGAAAATACCTGCTGAGTGGTGCCATCCGCCGTGATGGTTTATCCGTATGGGCGCCAGGCAGTAAAATTCAAAGTTTTCCTTCCTTCTCTGCAGGATGGAGAATAGACCAGGAGCCTTTCATTAAACCCGTTACAGCCATTTCCGAATTAAAACTAAGAGGTGGATGGGGCATTACCGGTTTAAATGCTATCGGTATTTTTCCTGCATTGCAAAACTCTATTCTTAACAATGAATACCCCTGGCAGGCAATCGTCCAGGCCAATGGCGCTACCTATCCCTTTGGTAATACAGTTAGTGTAGGTAATGCTTCGTATTATAATCAACTTGCCAGCAGCGGCCTTGAGTGGGAAAAGACCAAACAGGTTAACGTCGGTATTGACCTGGGGTTGTTCAATAACAAAATAACGTTAACGGCAGAATGGTATCGCAGACAAACGGATAACCTGATCCTTACTATTCCTACACCTGCAAGTTTTGGATTTGCCGGAGCCGGTTCACAACAGAATGCCGCTTCAATGAAAAATACAGGTGTTGATATACAATTGGGTTATAACAAAACAACAGGTGCCTTTACCTGGAATCTTAATGGAAACATCGGCTTTATCAGAAACAAAATACTGAGCCTTAATACTCCCAATGCTACCATTGATGCCGGATCTGATGCAGACTTCGGTAATGGAAATATTACGCGTACAGTTGCCGGGCAACCGATTCAGTCCTTTTATGGATATGTGGTAGATGGTATTTTTCAAAGCCAGGAAGACGTGAACAAGAGCGCTGTGCAAATTCCGGGTACTGATCCTAAAAAATCAACTGCTCCAGGTGATATTAAGTTCAAAGACCTCAACAAAGATGGAAAGATAACTGCAGACGACCGGACTTTCCTTGGTTCTTATGTACCCGACTTTTCTTATGCGCTCAATTACAGTGCTGCCTATAAAAATTTCGATTTATCGCTCTTTTTTCAGGGAGTACAGGGTAATAAGATTTTTAACGGTACAAGAGTATTGAGAGAAGGTATGGCCCGCTTATTCGGCGCAGGAACAGAAGTGCTGAATGCATGGACTCCGGAGAATACTAATACCAATATTCCAAGAGCTATAAGCGGAGATCCAAATCAAAATGCCCGCGTATCAGACCGGTGGATCGAGGACGGTTCTTACCTGAGACTAAAAAATGTGATCATTGGCTACACCATTCCTCAATCAACTCTACATTCATTAACCAAGGGAGTGATAAGCAGTTTCAGACTGTATGTCTCCTCTCAAAACCTGCTGACCTTCACCCATTATAAAGGCTGGGATCCTGAAATTGGTTCAAAGAATACAACCCTTACAAATGGTGTTGATTATGGGCAATACCCTTCGGCCAGATCTTTCCAGTTTGGTTTGCAGGTAGGTTTTTAACAGGTATATCGTTTTTGATTCCAGAAAAATGAACAATCATGAAGAAAAATAACGCTTACAGGAATGTAATTATAGCCAGCCTGTTAATAACAGGACTGACCATTGCCTGTAATAAAGATTTAGATAAAACAAATCCGAGTTATGCTACGCTTGACAAGTACTTTAAAAATAGCAGTGAATTACAGCAGGGTACTAATGCCATCTACTCTGCATTTCATGGCGGAAGCCTGGTAGGACGGGAATGGTTTTTCCTGAATGACCTTAGAAGTGATGATGTATCTTCCGGTGGTGGCCAGCTTGAGGTACCCCGTGCACAAATTCTGAATGGTGCAACTACCTCAGATAATGCGGTAATGAATAGTGTATGGAACGGTCTTTACACTGTTATTCATCGTTCAAATACAGTGATTGGCAGCGCCGCAAATGTTACTGACAATGATGCTGTTCGTGATCAATGCGTAGCCCAGGCAAAATTCTTTAGAAGCTGGGCTTATTTTGAACTGGTAAGCCTTTGGGGAGCAGTACCTGTATATAAACAGGTGGTAAGCACTCCGGATCAATTCCAGTCAAGAGCAGCAGAAGATACAGTTTATAACCTGATTATACAGGATTTAAAAGACGCTGCTGCCGTATTAAATTCGACTTATTCCTCAGCAGAACAAGGTAAGATTACTTCGGGCGCAGCCAATGCAATGCTCGGCAGAGTATACATGCAAAAAGGTGATTATGCTGCTGCAAAAGAAGCGTTGTTAAAAGTGACAGGCTCTGGTCTCTATCAACTTACTAACAATTATAGCGATAACTTTTTGGAAGAAACGGAATTCAATGCAGAGTCTATCTGGGAAGCTGTTTATGTTGATAAAGGTGATAACTCTTTTGATTGGAGTGGCACAGGTGACGGGGCAGGTACTGCCCAATCGACTATACGTAATCAGGAGTACTGTCCGCTTGCGTGGAGAAATCTTATCCCGTCCGACAGATTCCTGAATGAATTTGAAAATACAGCAACGGGGGCTGCTAAAACAGATCCACGCTATAAAGCAACCGTTTATGAAACGGGCGATAAGTTTAATAATGATGCATCTGTACTTACAGACGGTATGCAAAATGGTAATTCTTCTATAGTGGATGGCGTAACGAAAAAGGTGAGCTGGCGTAAATTTATGATTATCTATAAGCAGAGTCTTTCTACGGCTTCTTATCATCCCGGAGGTAATAACCAGCGTATGATCCGTTATGCAGAAGTGTTATTGATGCTTGCTGAATGTGAGAATGAACTTGGCAATACGGCTGCTGCTGTTGCTTACTTAAACCAGGTGAGGGACAGACCGACAGTTACCATGCCACATTATCCAACTGCGAAATATCCTGCGTCCAATAAAGATGAGGTTACCAAAGCTATTATGCATGAAAAAACAGTAGAACTGGGAGATGAAGAAGTGCGTAACCGTGATATTCTGAGATGGCGCAAAAAAGGATATTATACAACAGATCCGATAAGTTATTTCAGGAAAAACAGGGACGAGTTATTACCAATACCTCAGCAGGAAATTGATAATAACCCGAAACTCGGTGCAGGCGGCATCGACAAACAAAACCCAGGATATTAATTTGGAATATTAATTTCAAAAGGGGAGGCCAGCAGGCCTTCCCTGTTTGATAAGTTAGGATTGTCAGGATTATCAGCCCAGGCATAACGTACATACCGGGGAGAGGGGATCGAGTTCGACCATACAATCACAGTATTACCTTCAATGCGTGCGTTTGCCCACACAAACTTTTTATCAGCACCCGCAACGGCAAACTGGGCGGGTGCTTCTCCATCATTTGTAATCAGACCACTACCTGTGGATGAAAAAGAAATAATGACCTTATTACCGTCTGATTTTGCGTTTTCATAAAGCGGGCCTGTTGCAACAAGCTGCTGTTCGTTGTATGCCATTTTCTTCGCCAGTAACGCCAGCCGGTCACCCACTTCCTTTTTCCTGTCCGGATGAATGTCATTCCATTCTCCGAGGTCAATGGTTACTGCCATACCAGTGTTAGGCAATGCAAGTGCCTTACGCTGTGCTTCCCTGGTAGCAGCCCAGTTGCTTTCCGAAGGTAGGTACTGCACATCCATGAAATTAGGCAACTGCACATAGAGGAATGGAATATTGCCTTCCCTCCATTTGTTTCTCCAGTCTCTTATTAATGCTGGCAGCAGTTGGGCATAGGCGGCAGGATCGCCTGCATTACTTTCTCCCTGGTACCATAAGATACCTTTGATAGGATAGGAGGTGAGAGGTGCAAGCATGGCATTGTATAATGCAGTTGGGCTTTCCTGTGCCTGGATCCCATTATTGGCGGTAGTTGTACTAACCTCACCAACTTTATAAAACCAGGTTCCTTTGAGGTCCAGTGTATCTTTACCGGCACTGAGATAATAAGGTTTATCAGGTACAAAACCTCCTTTCCCTCCATAGTTGGTAACGCGTACAACGATCAGGTTTTTACCTGCTTTCAAAGTACCTGCAGGTAACTGATAACGTCGTTGCGGATATTGATAAGTGGTGTTTCCCACCTGTTGCCCGTTGATGTAAACTACATCTGCATCAACAATCCTTCCAAGGCTAAGTTTTGAGGGGATGCCAGTCATAGATACCGGCACATCTATTTCCCGCCGGTACCATACGGTACCATTCAGCTCATTGGCACCCTGGTCTTCCCAATAACCTGGGATATTTATCTGCCGCCAGTGCATAGGAATATAGTCCGGGTTATACCATTCCGGGCGATTGATCAGTCCTGCATCCCGTGTAACAGTATCTTTATTTACCACTGCCGGACGGAAGTAATCTTTGTTTTTCCGGATAGTAGCTGTGATGGATGGAAACTCCTGTAATCCGTCTTCGCTTGTCCATGCTTCAATGGGTGTACCACCTACAGATGCATTGATCAATCCAATTGGAACATGGTATTGACGGAAAATATTTCTTGCAAAGAAATAGGCTACAGCAGAAAAATCACTTACATCCTGTGTAGTGGCTGCCTTCCAGAAGCCTGTGGGAAGGTCATCATGAGCTGTTTTCAGATCTGTCATGGTTGATACGCGGAACTGACGAATTTCCGGATATTGGGCATTTGCAATGTCATCAGCATAGCGTTCCCTATGCAGTTGCATCTGGTGCACCATGTTTGATTGTCCTGAGCATACCCATACATCGCCAACCAATATATCGTTCAATTGTATATGGTTGCTGCCATCAATGCTCATTGTGTATGGTCCGCCAGCCTGGAGTGGAGGCATTTTTACAAACCATCGGCCATCATTGGCCGTAGTCGCTTTGAAACGTTTTCCACAAAAGCGGATGCTAATGGCTTCTCCCGGTGAGGCCCAGCCCCAGAGGTTTACCGGTACATTGCGTTGTAGTACCATGCTGTCGCGCACCAGCCTTGGAAGCCGCACCTGAGCGGCTGATTGGAGAAGCAGCGCGGGGAATAAGATGCCTGTCAGGAACAGTATTTTTCTCATCATAAGAATTATCTGAAAGCACGTTCTTTTGCTGAATGTAGTTTCCTGACTTCTCCACCAGTTACAATTCTTATTTTCATATCATGGAAAGTGGGCTATTAATACAATTCGCGTATGTGTGCTTTATGATAAGTAAACTTAAAAAAAAAGTTACACAATCGGTTGTAATTTTTGAAGTTTTGTCTAAACCTAATGCCCTGACCATAAACTTATTGTTAATAGCAATAGGCTGTACTTTTTTCAAAGTATAGCCTATTGCCGCGGCCTAATCCTGCCGGTAATAACCACGGTAAAAAAGTACGATAGAGAAAAAGAAATTTACCAGTATCAGCCATAATACCCAGCCATACATGATCCCCCAGAACAGCAGCAGGAACATACCAAATAAAGCAGGCAGGTAAACTTGCATGCTGTTGCCGGACCGGTAGCAAATGCTGCGCAATAGTTGTATTATGCTGATGCCCAGCAACAATAAACTTATACTTGTTAAGGGTTTGAAAGCAGTTATCACCCAGGTGAATTCAGGTAATAACAGGATGATATGAGTGAGAATGGAATAAAAGTAAATGCGTGTTCTGCTGTAGGGGAAGTTACGCATGAAACTCAGATAATCCTTCTCAAAATGATGCTCCTGGTAAATAAGCAAAGCATGCACAAGGGCAATCATCAATACTACTGTACCAGAAGTCCGAAGATCATTTGGCCCCGTTTCAAATAGATGAAACATGCCAGTACTGATGATAATTGCAGTGAATGCTTTGGTGATTACATATGTGAGCTTGCGTTTATCGAGTATATGGTAAATGAAAAGACTGAAAAGTGGTTTCTTCCAGCGGCCGGTTAGTTTCAGGAATACTGTGGTATGCGGAGTGTCTGCAAACCGGTTTGCCAACTGCACATAGATCAAGGCGCCTGTAATGGTAAGTAGCAGCAGATAACTGAGTATCACTAATGGTAGTACGTAATGATGCCAGATGAGGCCAATACAAAGCGCAAATACTGCATATACAAATGCAGGTATATTAATAAGCAGTTGCATATAGAACCAGCTGAGGAACTGCTTCCGGCGGCTCATGGCAGTACTGCTGTAATAAATAAACTGTTGGGCTGTACCAGATAATTGCAATGCGACATACTGCCAGCTCTTAATATTATAAATCAGGCAAACCACAAAGAACAGGCACATGATCAGCGGATTGCTGACCAGTGTAATGGTGATCAGTTGCTGAAAGTACGAAAAGAAATCCTGCGGTATTGCCCCAAGTGTATTGATAAAAAAGCAGTAGCTGATGAATGTGACAAACATAAACAGCAACAAACCTGCGTGCATTCTGTAGAATCCATTGGTAAAGATCCGGGTTAATACGACAGTAAGCGGCTGTTTCATGGTTCCACCAGTTTAAGGGTTTGTGCTGCTACCAGCAATGTACCAGTGGTGGCCAGACTGCCTTCCTCTGGTACCTGGTGGGATGATAATAAAAAGCTGGTTCCTGCCGCATGACTGTCCTTTATCCATTTATACAAGACCAGTAGAGAGGCGCTATCCATTGTTATCAGTGGTTCATCCAGCAGAATAAGAGAAGGATTTCCTATGAAGGCTAGTACCAGCGAAAGTTTTTTAAGCATTCCACTGGAATAGGTGCTCACAGGATCGTTGATATAATCCTGCATCTGCATACTGTTGATATAATCTTCTGCCTGGGCTGGTGTGCCGTTCTTAGCACTGATGAAAAGCTCCGTCATTTCCCGGCCGGTGAGGTAAGGAGGGAAGATGGGTTCAGCTTCTGCAAAATTAACCAGGCTACGATATGCTCTTGTTTGGTTCTTTACATTAAGGCAATTATTCAGTACTATATCTCCCTCAAAATGTAAAATTCCTGCCAATGCTTTTAATAGGGTGCTTTTCCCGGAGCCGTTTACCCCCTTAATCCAATAGATACCAGGCGTAATACGAAGGTTATCAATGGCGAGTACCAAACGGTGATGGTAGTACTTTTTAAATTGTTGTAAATGCAACATAAATGGTAATAAGCTAAAAGAAGTTAACTAAATGCTCTTCCAATTGCAATTTACTGTTTGAATATTATAAATTATGTTAAAGTCTTTTGGGTAAAAGCCATACACCCTTTTTGAAGATTCTTACTACCTGCGCCTGAATAAATTCAAGATATTAACCTTATTTTTTGCATGTAATTCTGTTTCAAATGTCTTTACAACTACTTTATTTCTTCTTGTTGCGAGGACCAGCCGGCTGCCTTGCGCCAGGCAGATCCTTAAGCAACTGATCGGCGAGTTCCTTTACGGCCAGTGAGTTATTGCCTCCAAGTTGCATTGTCAGCAGCTCGTATTCCTCATTGACCCCGGCGAGCACGCTGAGTGGCCCTGCCTGCACACAGACAACGCGACCCAGCAGCGGCAGGGCAGGAGTGAACCCGATACGTTGTAGCAGTGCCAGTGCCTGCTGTAATGCGGTACTGCCTCCACCGGCTTGTAACTTACCACCACCCATAGCCACCACATCGCGTTCGGTACAGTTGTGCAGCTGAAAGCGGCAGAATACACTTTTGGTAATACGTTCGTTGAAGGTTTCGCTGGTCTCAATCGGTGTTTGCCATTTGAACGGAACGCCCGGTTCCAGCATTACGAGTGGTGCATCATTACCGTTACCGCGTTGCAGATCGAGGTAGTGGTCGTACAGTGGATCCATTGAAAGGTCCGTTTCGATGGCTACAGGGAAGAAACGGCCGGCTGGCGGAGCGTCTTCTTCGTCGTCTTCGAAGCGCTCAATGATGGAAGGGAAGGTGTGATCCTGCATGCCGCCAAATGGGAAGTAGCCATTGCTATTGATGCCCATGAGTCGTAGGAATTCCACATAGGAGGCAGGCAGCATTACGTCACGGTTGGCGATCAGAGTCGAGATGACCTCGTCCGGTACTCCCACCAACTGTGACAGGAACGCCGGGGCGCGCTGCCTGATAAATTCGATCACAAGTGGCCAATCCAATAGCGGGTTCTTTTGACTTTCTAAATCCATACTACTGCCTGGTTGATTTAGAACTGTTAGCAATTTCTTTTAACATCTATTCTATTCCAGTAATTATCATCATCTTCACCATATTCCGTGTAGTCCCTGTTAAAATCCAAAACACCATCCGTAATCACATATTTATCAACGACATAACGAAGTTCCCCTTCATCATTTTCTTCGTTGAAATAAAGAAAGAATGTTGCATTTTCCAGCCACTCCGCTAACGTAGCAATACAGGAGTAATAGGCATAGTATGGATTATACACAGTATCAGTGTAAAGTTCAATTTCATCTTCTCTTACTGTTATAAACATCAGAACGCGCTCACCATACCGCGGATCATTGTACGAGGAAACAATATCCTTTACCTTTTCAGCATTCTCCGGCTTCATCTTAATTTGAACCTTATATTTCTGAAAAACCGGAAATTCCTGGCGACAATATATGCTTTCGTGAAACAGGATTAATTTATCCGTCTCCTGAAAGGAAAGGTCAAATGCTTCTTTATTCATAATGCTAGTTGGCTTAAGTCCGTATTTTTATTTTCCATGAATACCTAACCACTTTGTTAGAAGCCTCAAAAATAGGAGTTTAAGGTTATTACTACGAATTAGCAACTACTACATATGGTCTACATGCATAGAAAACCTAACTAACGTTAATGGAACCCAAACCGGGAAATCTCAAAAGTAGAAATTTCTGCTTTTGAGTGCCGCTCCATGTCTTAATATAACTCCTTCAAACTCACGTCAGATTAAGTTCGTTTTCTGAAATAATATTTTAATTACAAGTGTAATTGGTTGAAAGTATGATAGAATTCGATGAATTGGCACACAACTTGCTAATTGGTTACTAAAATTAAACCTACAATTAATGAAAAAGCCACTTTTAGCTGTATTATTTATGGCAATGTTATTTATCGCAGCCTGCAGTAAGGACAATGATAACTCAGGCAAATCCCGGTTAAGTGTTTATCTAACTGATGATCCGTCCACTTACGATGCTGTTTTAATAGATATTCAGGACATCCAGGTGAATACTACAACAGATACAGCAAGTGGATGGCAATCAATAAATCTATTACGTCCGGGAGTATATGACCTGCTTAAATTCAGGAATGGCCTTGACACTGTATTAGCTTCGGCCGAAATACCGGCAGGGAAAATATCCCAGATCAGACTGATATTAGGTTCCAATAACAGTGTTGTAATCAACGGAGCTTCTTATCCATTGGAAACACCTTCCAGCCAGCAATCAGGATTAAAATTAAATGTTCATGCACAACTGGAAGCTGGTATAGAATATAAATTATGGATTGATTTTGATGCCAAACGTTCGATTGTAGTTACCGGTGGTGGTACTTACATTCTGAAGCCAGTTATCCGTACCTATGCGCAGGCTACCAGTGGTTCTGTGAAAGGTATTACACTGCCCGCAACAGGAGTTAACTGGATATATGCCATACAAAATACCGATACCATTGCTTCAGCTAAACCGGATCTGATAACAGGAGGCTTCCTGATCAGTGGCCTCAGCAGCGGCTCTTATACCATTTCAATTGATGCGGCCGCACCATTAAACGATACTACGGTTAATGGTGTAAACGTTACTGTAGGTCAGGTTTCTGATTTAGGCACAGTGCAGTTGCATTAATTTAACTGTTTATAACTAATAAGGAGAGCTGGCTATTAAGTCCAGCTCTTTTCTATTATACAGGTTATATTTTCGTTGAAAATTAAACTATAGCAGTAACGACTCCACGAATTAATAAATCAGAGTGAGGAAACAAACTCAACCTACTAGTAATCAATACTAATTCGTTCGTAAATGATAAGCCTAAATGAAATCTGCCCGGCTAGTTTTGGGGCTCTCAGGTAAAATACCTTTTTTCAGGGATATGGGGAACAGATTACAACTACTACTTTTGTAATGTAATCGTGAATATAATACTACTACAATAAACATATGCAATAACACACACACAAATACTATTTCCAATCAAATTATTAGAGAGCGAAGCAAAATAACTGCAAGCTCTTTCCTATTACCTTAGTCCTATTCCTATTGAAAACCTGAAAATGTTAACCCCCCATTTTTTTCTCCTGCCTTCGTTATACAGAAAATGAATATACTGTAATTGATGCAACAAGTTGTATAACGAAGGCGGTTACACTATTAAATATTTACCCAACTATTTTACCGGCTGTTTTTACCGCACTTGGAGGAATACTACTACCATTATCCATCCATAGTTGAAAATTCATTCTATCGAAAAAATCAGATGGTGCAATCTCAAAATCTCTGATTTCTGCTTTCCGCTTCAGTACCTTAGGAACAATCTCATTCAGGAACCAGGAATTATGAGTAAAGAACAGGGAACGGATATTACCAGTAGTGCTGAGAGGAGATAAGAGAAGTTCAGATAACTCAATGTCTGCTTCATAACGTTTAGCAAACATTTTCAACAGTTCTTCATCTCCGGTTGAAGGTTCTATAGCACGGGCAAAGTCTGCAAGAGTAGGAATGAATCTGTTCCTGTAATCGGGTAAAATATGATCCTGTTCGCAGAGATCTTTCACGTTCACGAGTTTGTGATCGCTGTTAAGAATTGTTTGTCCAAAAACAGGTACTACCACCCGGCGAATGCCCCAAAGTGTATGTAGTATCCTGTGCCGGTTATCACTGCACAATTCTTTAGTGCAATCCATAAAATCATGAACAGGTAAATAATCATCAATGACTCCACCGCGCCGTTTAACGGAAATCTGAGAATGAACGTAAGCATTCATAAGTACTAAAATTGACTTATTTCTCCTTCATACTTATCCAGATCAAACTCTTCCATATTTACTTCCTCACCGTCTGCATATTCAATGATGTTATGGAAACTCAAATCCATCAGTGATAGTAATTCTACTGCTTGTGCTGAAGATATTTCCGGAGGGAGAAAAATGGAGTACCTACGCTCAATGTCAAGTTGAAATTCCTCTTTGTAGAAGATCTCTAACGACTTGTATACTTCGTGTTGTTTGGGATGATCAAGGAAAAACTCATTCAAATTAATCTCTCTGATATTCATCAGGGATTCAACGTCGGCATCTTCTTTGGCCTGACGTGCCTTTGCCAGAGAGTCTGTCAGGAGAACTATAGAACCTTTCTCATTTACTTTTTCAAATGAATCATCTGTATAGAAAAAACCAATCTTGTGTACTGCGTACTGAGGCATATCAGGGATTTGTTAGCGAAAAATAAAGTTGCATATTATAAGAATATCAATACAAATGTAATAAATTAATGATTTTAAATCACCCCCTCTCATGTCTATGATTCATCTACTGATTTTCTTGTTCCAACTTATAATATTGAAGTTCTACGTAGTATGCGCCATCCTTATATTTACGGGTGTATGTACCGGAAATATTCTTGTAAGCGGCACTGCCATCTGTAATTGGAAAATCATGATCAGGAGCAATTGTATCGCCAGGGGGGCGACTTAATACACCGGTTGCAGAAATCGTCCCATCAGGAAACTTGAATACGGTAGTCGTCACACAATCGTATTGACCACTGGTAAAGTTAAGATACATGCTGGAAAATACATCCTGTGTGATAGTGGAGGTGCTGTCAGTTTTTCGATGGCAGTTAGCTAATGCCTGTTCAATGAAACCTTTGTATACACCGGAATCCGTCTGCTGATGATTAAATAAGGTATCGAATTGTAACTGGATATCTTTTTGCTGGTAGTTGAGCGAGATAATAGTCGGCTTTGCCTGCTTCAGCTGGCTGCTGGCTGAAAAGAGCAGCATTGTATAAATAATAAAGAGGCTTTTCATAGCAAGATGTGATATTTTTCTAAAGCTAAAATATAATATTTTTCAGTCCCCATTTTATCAATGAACCATGAAAACCGGTAAAGTAAATATCCAACTGCTATAAATGATAAGCAAGTAATTCAATCGTTACTTAAAATTTAGAACCGAAACATCTGACAATCATCTTTCTATATAAATAGCGATTAAAAACCTTAGATTATATACAAATAATTTATAAATTCACACAATAATTCACTCTCAAAATAACTGACTTGGAAATCTATACCATGAATACTACCTATTGCCATATATACCTGGCAATTACTTAGACCCGCAGCTTTCAGCTGAATCTCTCAAATAGTCTACCCTTAATCTTTTCATAACCATTAAACCATTTTTTAATTATGCAAAAAACCAAATTGCTATTTCTTTTTGCCCTCATGATGTTATCGAGGGTAACTTTCGCCCAATTGTCGTGCTACAATATTGTGGGGTATTATCCCTCCTGGGTAGCCGGTGGTAACTATTATATCAATACGCCATCGAAAATTGACTACAGCAAATACACCCATATTTGCTATGCGTTTTCAATTCCTGATAATAACGGGAATATGGGTATTGATAATGCTTCTGTACTGACAGACCTCGTTACCAGGGCACACGCTAACAATGTTAAAGTGCTTTTGTCAATTGGTGGCTGGTTATCTTCATCACCGAGTAACACTCCTTTTGAAACTATTGCAAATAGTACCACTGCTATAAATCAGTTGGCAACTGTTTGTGGTAACCTTGTAACTCAATACAACCTGGATGGTATTGACCTGGATTGGGAGTATCCAACAACAAAAACCAAATGGAATAATCTGGCCACTGTTCTTGGTACTAAACTTCATGGTATGGGCAAACTGTTTACTGCAGCCGTATCAGAAAGTGCCAGTAATAACGGAGATCACTATGATAACGTTACTATGTTAGACCTGGTGAATATTATGTGTTATGGCGGTAATAACCTGGCCAGCAGTTCTATGTCTTACTGGACCTCACGTGGTGTGCCGCAAAGCAAAAGAATGCTGGGCGTACCATTTTACAGTTCTGATAATACCACTGCTGAACATGTCTGGAAATCCAATCTCGCGAAAACTACAGCAGGTGGAATAATGATCTGGGATATCGCTACTGAATATGGCGATATCAATTCCATTTACAACACTTTAGGATCTATTTGTAAAGGCGGTACTCCTGTTCCACAGAACCTGGCGACTAACAAACCTGTTACCGCTTCTTCTCTTGAACCAAATTCAACAACAAGCGTTGTGGCAGCCAATATCACAGACGGTAACTATTCCACACGCTGGTCTTCTGCTTTTGCAGATCCACAATGGGTGTATGTAGATCTGGGAGCCAGTTATGATATCAATAGAGTAAAAATTACCTGGGAAGCGGCTTATGCAACTGCCTATGAGATTCAGGTATCAACAGATGCTACTACCTGGACTTCGGTGAAATCTGTTACCGGTAATACTACACTCGTAAATGACAATACCGGATTAGTTGGTAATGGTCGTTATGTGAGAATTTACGGTACTGCAAGAGCTACTACTTATGGGTATTCTATTTATGAACTGGAAGTGTATGGCGCAACATCCGTTTCACAAACACCTTACAGTGGTACAGCATCAGCTATCCCTGGGAAGATAGAAGCTGAAAACTATGATAATGGTGGTGAAGGAGTAGCTTACCATGATTTAACAAGCACCAACTTAGGAGGTCAATACCGTACCACAGAAACTGTGGATCTGGGAACCGCCAATGAAGGTGGATATAATCTTGGTTACGTACAGGCAGGAGAGTGGGTTGAATATACTGTCAACATCACTACTGCGGGTGCTTATACGCTTCAATCCAGAGTAGCCGCCACAGCCGCAGGAAAATCATTCCATATTGAGCTTGATGGCCAGAACATTTCCGGCAACATCTCAGTTCCAAATACGGGCGACTGGCAAACATATACAACCGTTAGCGTTACAACTCCTTCTTTAACAACCGGTAAGAAAGTAATGCGCATCGTTGTAGATACTGCCGAATTTAACCTCAACTGGGTTAATTTTACTTTACAGACAAGTAATAGTAATATAGCGCTCAACAAAACCATTACTGCATCTTCAGTAGAGGAAGCCGGTTTTGAAGCTGCGAAAGCTTTTGACGGAAATGCTACTACAACACGCTGGTCTTCCGCTTATACGGATAATGAATGGATAGCTGTTGATCTTGGCACAGCTCAGAATATCTCAAGAGTTGTCCTGAAATGGGAAAATGCTTATGCTACATCATACCGCATTGAAACATCTACCGATAATGTAAACTGGACTGTACAGAAAACAGTAACAGCAGGAGTTGGCGGCACAGAGGATCCTAGCTTCCCTGCTGTTAGCGCCCGTTATGTAAGGATGTATGGAGTAACAAGAGCAACTGTATATGGTTATTCAATCTGGGAATTTGAGGTGTATGCAGCACAACCGTCATCTGCGAAGCAGAATGCAATCGCGCTTAGTCCAGTGAAAACCAGTTTAAATGAAAGCCTGGTTTCAATAATTGTATCTCCGAATCCGGTGAAAGATGTACTGACTGTTAAATATAAAGGCACAACCTCTCAGTCTGTGTTAAGAATTTATAGTATGACAGGCCAGCAGACATATTTCTCTAAGGTGAGCGGAAGTATGACTCAAATAGACGTTTCTAAATGGCCTAAAGGAATTTATATTATTTCATTAGGTGATGCCAGG
Source organism: Chitinophaga sp. CF118 (assembly GCF_900112615.1). Lineage (GTDB taxonomy): Bacteria > Bacteroidota > Bacteroidia > Chitinophagales > Chitinophagaceae > Chitinophaga. The sequence continues at coordinate 846,704 of NZ_FOMK01000003.1, forward strand.
AAGAAAATAGTGGTAGAATAAAGATTATTTTTATCACTGATTTTAATATAATAAATGAGGTCGTATCAAAGCATGATACGACCTCATTTTGTTTTGATCTATTTTCCATGCCGCAATAACTGTTTAATAATTACAATTTGCCCAAGATGATAGTGTACATGCTCTACACTACCTTGTAAATTTTTATAAGCGGTAGAATAACCTGGCAAGATAGGGACTTCGAGTTTATCTTTATCAAAACCACGGATGGCAGTAGCCAACCCTTGCGCAGATGCAAGATTGTCGTCTTTAAGCTGTTGCCAGTCTTCCAGTGAATGCAACTGCGGTACATCGAAACCATTAACAGTAGATTCGGGAAAATCCTCACCATTTATTCTTCCTACCATCCTGCGATTCCAGTATGTTATGTGATGAAGAATTGCTGCGATCGTATTGGGGGAAGCATTAGTGATTGTTGTAGCTTCCTCCACTGTAACATCACTTAGTGCACCTGAAAGATCGACTTCTGTCCAGTTATTTCCCATATGAACATCGATCAGGTGTTGAGCTATCAGAGCCGTAATTTCCATAATTAGAATATTTTAGGGGAATGGGGGTATTTATGCCAAAAGTTATCTCAATTTACATACAATCGTGCATTTTAATTCAAAACTGTTTCGATCCCTGAAACGATATTAGAATACTACTAAATGTTGCTGATTTGCTATATTTTTAGAGCGTAAAATTGTAACTTCAGAAGAGTTATTGTAGTGCCTTCGGAGAGAGTTAATAGTGAGTCTATAGTTGGAACACACATAGAACGCACCTTGAACATACCTTGGACAATCTTTGAACACAAATAGCTGTTCAAGATATGTTCAAGGTGCGTTCATGGTGTGTTCTATATGCGGACACTGGTCCGATTTAAGGCGGATGGAGATTCAATAAACAATAAAAAAAAGTACAATAGTTTCAATTATATACAAAAGTAAAATGAATAAAAATATAAGGTTATTGGTTTTTATGATGACTAGCGTGTCATTCATATACTTACTCTCTTCATTTGCTTACTATCCTCCCCAAAGACCCAAAGACGGTCCTAAAATTGTGAACATAGTGAACTTTATTCGTTTACTAGAGCCAAGAGATCCAAAAATTACTGAGGATGTACTATATCAGACTGTTGTAAAGCAGGTTGAGATAATGAAGAAATATAATCTTCCAGGAACATTTTTATTGCAATATGATGCTTTAATAGATCCCCGATATCAGAAACTTTTAGCGGGGTTGCCCAAAGCATCATTTGAGATTGGCGGATGGTGGGAAATACCACAGCCGTTGGTTGAAAAGGCTGGCCTTAAATGGCGTGGCCGTTACCCTTGGGACTGGAGAGCCAATATTGGATTTTCGACAGGTTATACGCCTGAGGAACGGGAAAAACTGATTGATGTTTATATGGCAGACTTTAAAAAGATTTTTGGTTATTATCCTAAATCGATAGGGTCCTGGTTTATAGACGCACACAGCTTGAATTACATGTATGAGAAATACCATATAGTGGTATCAAGTAATTGTAAGGATCAGTATGGAACAGATGGTTATACGTTATGGGGAGGATATTGGAACCAGGCATATTATCCGAGCAAAATAAACTCATATATGCCCGCGCAAAATGAGAAGAACCAAATACCTGTTCCCATTTTCAGAATGCTTGGAAGCGACCCTATCAGGCAATATGATAATGGATTGGGTACAAATAGGCAAGGGGTAGTTACCCTTGAACCGGTTTATGAATTTGGCGGGGGAGATGCCACCTGGGTCAACTGGTTCTTTAAAAGTTTTACTGACGATGAGTCATTGGGTTTCAATTATACTCAGGCAGGGCAGGAGAACTCCTTTACCTGGGATGCAATGGCTAAAGGATTTGAAATTCAGATGCCGCTAATAGCAAAACTAAGAACAGAAGGAAAACTCCGTGTTGAAACAATGGAGCAGTCGGGCCTCTGGTTCAAAAAAAACTATAAGGTAACACCGTCTACTTCTTTTTCAGTCACTAAAGATCTGGAAGGGAGTACCCTTAAAACAATCTGGTTTAACAGCCGGTTTTACAGAATTAATATGCTGTGGGAAAATGGTAACCTGCGCATTCGCGACATTCATTTATTTAATGAAGATTATCCGGACGTTTATACTACCCAGGTGGCTACATCCAATGAATGTACATTTTTCACCCTTCCTGTTGTGGACGGATATATATGGAGCAAGCCAGACCAGATTGCAGGATTGCGTTTGAAAGCATTAATAGACGGGAAGGAAGTTTTATTGCAAGGTAAAGATCCGAAGTTTACTCAGAATGGTGTAAGCTCTGTTCATATATCATGGCCGCTAACTTCGGTAAGTGGTACGCTGGAAATAGATTTGAATGAGAATACCGTTAACATTAAATTGGTTAGTAATAAGCCTTGTAACTGGTATCTGGACCTGAATACAGCATCTGATGCCAAACTGCCATTTAACCAAATTGGCCTGAAACAAATTGATTGCAGCTTTGATGGGATGAATTATAAATTGCAAGCAATGAAAGGCTCATTTTCAAAACCGGCTAACGGAGCTGTATTTCGACTGATACCGCAAATGAATGTTATTTCTTTAAATCTTGCAGATATAAAGGGAGCTTAAAGCAACAGGTTTTAGCTGAAAAGTTCATAAAAGTAGCTATTACATATTAACAGGTTTTCATAGGTTCGTAATGGCAATTTTAAGCTGGAAGGGAAAAATAAAACGTGGCTCCTTTACCTGTTTCACCTTCCGCCCAAACCCGGCCACTATGTTGTTCAATAATGCGTTTTACAATCGCTAATCCTATACCAATGCCTTCAAAGTCACCGGGTAAGTGTAAACGTTGGAATACTCCAAAGAGTTTATCTTTATAATCCATATCAAAACCGGCCCCATTATCTTTTACATAATAAGATATTTCTTTATCACCTACCTGGCAGCCAATCTCAATTATTGGTTCATCTTTTTTAGCAGAATATTTAATAGCGTTTGATATCAGGTTTATATATACCTGAGTTAGTAATTCTTTATTACCTTTAACAGGAAGTATTTCCCGGATATTCCAGGATATTTTTTTGGTTACTAATTCAGCCTTAAATTCTTCTATCGCTTTCATAACAAGTTCATTCATGTTAATACTGGATTTAGTTACGCCTTTTCTCCCAAGCCGCGAAAAATCCAGCAAACAATCAATAAGATTATTCATATTTAAGGCATTCTCCCAAATTTTATTGAGCATACGGTTTTCATCAACATTCAATTTAGCACATGATTCTTTCATAAGAATCGCTGAATATCCGCTTATAGCCCGTAATGGGGTTCTTAGATCGTGGGATACTGAATAAGAAAAAGATTCCAGATCTTTATTCAATAAATCCAGTTCTTTGTTTTTAATTTCAAGGTTTTTATTTAAATCGAATAAGGTGATTCCCTGTTTATGCTTATCAATGAAAAATTTAACTTTGTTAATTAGCATCTCAGGCTGAAAAGGTTTTGTTATAAAGCTGAATGCGCCATTTTCATATCCTTTAAAGATATTCAGGTTGTCGGTATACACTGCAGAAATAAATATAAAAGGTAAATTTTTTGTTTTTTCTTCTTCGCGCAATATACCTGCCAGTTCATAACCATCCATTTTCGGCATTTGGATATCTAATAAGGCCAATGCAAAATCGTGGCGTAAGGTAGCTTTTAAAGCATCATTACCACTTGTTGCTTCAACAAGGTCAACATCCAGGTCTTTAAGAACGATTCTTAAAGCAAATAGATTTTCTGGTTTATCGTCTACTATTAATATTTTAGTTTTTGGATTCATAGTTAATGCATATACTATTGCATGGAATATTCTATTTACTTAACCATACCCGCATTAATGATAACAGGCGTTCTGTATCAACAGGTTTATTGATGTAATCGTTGGCACCTGCATTTATACATTTTTGCTTATCATCTTTCATTGCTTTTGCTGTAAGCGCTATAACCGGTAAATTTTTGAATTTTTGTTTTACCCTTATTTGTTTCATAGCTTCGTAACCATCCATTTCAGGCATCATAATATCCATCAATACCAAATCAATATCCGGATGTATGTTTAACATCTCCAAAGCTATTTTCCCATTTTCTGATTTTATTATTTCCATCCCATGATCTCTTAGTATTTTGGATAATGCAAATACATTTCTCATATCATCATCTACAAGTAATATTTTCTTTGCATGGAATATAGCCTCTTTGTCATACAGATTATTAATAACCAGTTGTTTAGCCTCAGGCATACTACTAATTGCCCTATGGAGGAAAAGAGCTGTTTCATCCAATAACCGCTCTTCGGATTTTACCCCTTTTATAATAATGCTTGCTGCATATTTTTCCAGTTCGGAGTTTTCTTCTTTTGTAAGTTCTTTCCCTGTATAAATAATAATAGGAGGGATTTTATTTCCTGTCAGGCTCTCCAGTTTATAGATAAGATCAATCCCGCTCATATCGGGCAAACCAATATCCAGCACAATACAATCAATATGGTGCTGCTGGAATATAGTGAGAGCCTCTTTGCCAGCCCGGGCTTCGAAGTATTTTACATCTCCATTGCCAATAACCTTGCGCATGGCTTTTCTGGAATTTTCATCGTCTTCAATAATGAGCAGATTTTTCATTTTTCTGCTCAGGAAATTTTCGATTCTGTTTAATGTATCATCCAGTTGCTTTTTACTAACAGGCTTCACCAGATATTCAATTGCTCCTTCTCTGATTATATCCATCGAACGTTCGTTAACAGATACAACATGTACAGGAATATGTCTCAGTATGGGGTTTTCTTTTAATTCTGAAAGTACCTGTTCCCCTTTGATTCCAGGCAAGTCGAGATCCAGGATAATGGCTTGAGGCAGGTGTTTTGTTGCAAGGATTAATCCATCTTCTCCCGATGCTGCCGATAAAGCTTTGAACCCTTTTTTATTGGCTTGTTTCAAAAGTATTGAAGCAAATTTCAGATCGTCTTCTATAATAAGTACTACTGTATCATCCGTGTTTATTATTTCCCGGTCATCATTTACTGCAGGATAATTAAGATAAGCAGTATTACTTTCTGTGCGGGATTTATGCAAAACGGGTTCCTGTAATATATTTGTTATGACTGTACCGTATTCGGGCTGCAATTCAATGGGGATTATAAGCGAAAACGTAGTTCCTTCATTTAATTTACTCTTCAATCTGATTTCAACTCCTAATAACTTTGCAAGTTCGCGTGAAATAGAAAGGCCAAGACCTGTACCCCCATATTTTCTGGAAATGCCACCATCTGCCTGATGAAAAGCCTCAAATATAGCCGTTTGATTGTCTTCATGTATCCCAATACCAGTATCAGTAACAGAAATAATAACCGAACTTTCAGTATATCGGCCGATACTTATATTTACACTTCCTTTTTCGGTGAATTTTATTGCATTGGATAAGAGGTTTTTTAATATCTGGTTCAACCGTTGGGAATCGGTAGCGATTGATTCAGGCAAATTATTGTCTACTTTTCTGCTTAGCAACAATCCTTTTTGTTCCGCATGATGTTTAAATTCATGCAAAAGATTATCCACGAAATTTTTCAGAGAAACCCTTTCGATATTTATTGACATTTTTCCTGCTTCAATCTTGGAAAGATCAAGTACTTCGTTGATGAGTATCAGGAGGTCCTGGCCACTGTTATAAATGATCTCTGCGCTCTGAACCTGTTCCATATCCAGGTTTTTTCTTTTATTTTCTGACAGGTCTTTGGAAAGTATCAATAAACTATTAAGGGGCGTCCTTAATTCATGTGACATGTTAGCAAGAAATTCCGATTTATATCTGCTGCTTATTTCCAGTTGTTTTGTTTTCTGTTCTATATTATATCTCGCTCCTTCTAATTCTTTGTTTTTCATTTCAAACGATTGCGTTTGTTCTTCCAGTTCTTCATTAGTCATTTGCAGTTCCTCCTGTTGCTGCTTCAGGTTTTGTGTCTGCTCTTCCAGTTCTTCATTCATTTGTTTCATCTCTTCCTGTTGCATTTGAAGCACTCCGGCCTGAGTGGCAAGTTCATTATTAGCCATAACCAACTCTGCCGAACGTTTTTCTTTCTCAGTGGCTAGTTTAGCCAATTGCTTTGCCTGATTTTTAACGAGTGTAACATCTCTTGCAATTTTCAATATTTTATATGGCTTGCCAGCTACATCCAGGATCGGATTATAGCTACCTAGTAACCAGATGGATTCTCCATTTTTTTGAATCCGCTTATATTCTCCTTCCTGAAATTCCCCCTTCTTTAAATCATCCCAGAATTGGCGATATTCTTTTGTGGCGGCGTATTCTTTTTCAACAAAAATGCTATGATGCTTACCAACGATTTCATTTATAGAATAACCTATTAGCGAAAGGAAAATTTCATTGGCGGTTAAAATAGTGCCACTTAAATCAAATTCTATGAATGCATTTGTTTTATTAATTGCATTTATCTGGTTATTTAATTCCTGTTCTTTCCATGTCAGTTTAGTTAATAGTTTTTCAAGCATTTTCCTGGAAATTGCTGAATTAAGGATAACAGCAGCAGGTTCGGCGATTTCGTTTAATAACTTTAATTGAATGGGAGAGAAGTCTCCAAACCTTCCTAATTCAATTACCGCAATAATTTTATTATCAAAAATAGCAGGTAATATAGCAATAGCATCGGGCTTTTCCGTTCCTAAAGAAGATTCTATTTTAAAATAGTTTTTAGGCAGTTTGTTGTATATCCTTAACGATTTCTCTAATGCTACCTGTCCAACTAATCCTTCGCCTAACTGAAAAGAATTGGTAATCTTACCTTTTATGCCATAAGCATATTGTAAATTAAGAACAGTCTCTTCATATACATAAACAGTTCCTATTTGAGCAACAGAATAGTCCGCCAGGAAGTCAATAATTTCTTTTGATATTTCAACCAGCGTTTTATCTCCTCTTAATTTTTCGATCAGGATGTTTTTACCAGTTTGCAACCAGATCCTTTCTGAATGTTCTTCAGAAATACCTTTCAAACTATCTTGCATTTGTTGTAATGCCAGACCTAATTCGTCGGATAGATTTTCCAAAATATATAGGTTTAGTTGTAGGTTTAATCAATATCACCGGCTATTTTTATCAATAAATCCTTTATGCCACCCAAAGATAAGATATGGTCCACCTGAATTGAGGCAATCGCTGAAGCAGGCATTTGGGGTGATTCTGCCGTAGCGGGGTCCTGTGCAATCGTTAATCCTCCATGATTCTTTATTCTTTTAAGTCCCTTTGTTCCATCAGAATTAGATCCTGTAAGTACAATTCCGATTAATTTATTATTGTATACTTCAGCAGCCGACTCGAACAGTACATCAATTGATGGCCTTGCAAAATTTACTAACTCATCTATCGTTAGGGAAAACGTTCTGTCATTTTCAATCATTAAATGATAATTAGGTGGAGCGATATAAACTTTTCCTGGCTCGATTGTTTCTTTTTCATCCGCCTCTTTTATATGAATACTGTTTAAGTTGTTCAAAATTTTTATCCAATTGCTATCGGAATGACGGTTAATATGTTGTACAATAATAACCGGTATCCTGAAATTTTCAGGCAAATATGAAAATAAGAACTTCAAAGCATTCAAGCCCCCACTGGAAACGCCTATCACAATTGCCTCATAATTCATTTTCTATGTATTTTTTCTTAAATATTTTCTGGTTTTTATCCATCTCACTATATTCCTCACTCAAATTTGAAAAGCATAAACTTTCCTTTGATCCTAAACATAAAATGCCTCCATTGATAAGGCTCTCATAGAAAAGGCTCTGTACTTTGTTCTGCAAATCATTGTTAAAATAGATTAGCACATTTCTGCATAATATTATGTGAATCTCAGCGAAAACACTATCAGTAACCAAATTATGATTGGCCCATACAATGTTTTTTTTCAGAGATTGATTCATGATCACACTATCATAATTGGAGGTATAGTATTTTGAAAAGGATTCTTTTCCTCCAGATAATTGATAATTGGCAGTGTATTCTTTCATCATTTTGTTTGAAAAAATTCCTTCCTTTGCCTTGTTCAAAGCGTGTTGATTAAAATCAGTAGCATAAATTATAGTTCTGTTATACAAACCTTCTTCCTGCATAAGAATCGACATAGAATAAGCTTCCTCTCCTGTAGAGCAGCCTGCATGCCATATTTTTATAAAAGGATAGGTTTTTAATACAGGGATAACATTTTCCCTTAATGATTTGTAAAAGCAAGGATCACGAAACATCTCAGTTACCGTTATAGATAGATCCTGAAAAAGTTTGGAAGCAAATGCTTCATCATTCAAAACATTAGATTGTATGTCCGAAATATCCTCTAATCCCGATAGTACCATTCTGTTGATAATCCGACGCCTGATATGGGCCTGAGAGTATTGCCTGAAATCGTAACCATATTTCTGGAAAATAGCTTCAAGTAATAATGAAATATCCAGTTCCGAAATATCTTTAGAGATCATTTGGAGTTAATTTTTTCGCCTTGTTTGTTTCTACAGACTATAGTATCAGATTTAAATTTGGAGTAGGTTATGAAGAAATAGGTTACTTTATGTTTCTCTGGATGAGTTTGCAGTATTCTACTTATAACTAAGTATTGTTTATTAGGATAACTATATGTGCTAGTTTGGAATTCATTGAACAGGCTGCCTGTTGACTGGATGTTGATTCGGCCGGATACCGATTTAAAGTATTCCACTTTGAAAGGTAACTCTATTATTTAGAATATCCCCTTTCTATTTACTAAATAGATTAAGAAAGGGTGGCCCCGTTTGGTTTTGGGGTACAGCCTGAATGAGGAAGAGGGCATTTGGAGTACCTGCTACAGAACAGGTACTCGCTAAATTTATTTAATGCAATGCTGGCAAAGACAATAAGGGAACAGGAGAATTATAGGCCAGTTTTTTTGAAATGCTTTTGTGGAAAATAGTAGACAGGAAACCATGCTTTTTAGGAACAGTAATAATCAGCGATGCCTTGTGCTGTTCTGTAAAAGAAAGGATATCGGGTACTATATCTTCTCCTTTGATATAATGAAAAGCTGGTTGATATTTTTCCAGAACACTATGCAACTCTTTAATGGATTCTTCTGTTTCTAACGAGTATTTCTCTTCAGATTCAGTCGTTATATTTACCACATTAATTTCTGCGGGAAAGGCATCTAAGAATTGGTATAGCAGAGTAACAGGTATTGTTGAAAAATCTTTAAGATCTGTTGTGAGTACAATACCTTTAATAGCTCTTCCAATTATTGTATCCTGGGGAACTATTAATACAGGGAATTCACTTGATCTGAGCGTTTGAGCTGTAACATTCCCCATAAATAATTTTTCAAGTGCGGATTTGCCAGATACTCCCATAACAATCAGATCAATGGCTTCCTTCCTGCATAGCTGGTTGAGCAGATCAGGTAGAAAGGAAGTATCCTCCGCCAGCATATCAATCTTTACTGTTTGTCCAACCAGGGATTTAAGCCGGTCGTGCATCATACCTAATGCTTCCATACTTTTCAGATAAATCTCCTGATCATTCATTGCTGTTGCAATGGGCAAGTCCGTTCCACCAACAACGGTCTGATAGGCATGGTATAAAACAATCCGCCTTATCTGCAGAGTATCTACCAATTCACAGGCATATTCTGCGGCACGGAGTGCCGCTTCCGAAAAGTCAGTTAGAATAAGCATGGATTTCATCCGATTAGATATTTTGTTCCTATTGAATGCCACCAATTTCCTGCCAGAATTACGGTCCGGCTTGCTCTCATCAATTATTTTCTTACGAATAATAATATACTGGTAATGATTCCATACAAAGCAGTACCCCAATGGACAGAGAGGTGAACTATATCACTGCTGCCATTAGCAAGGTATATAGTCACTCCATCTATAATTGGGATTAAAATGGCCAGACTAAATACCACCAGGGTAATCTGCCGGTTTCTTATCCATAAAAGATAACTCAGGACTAATCCTGAAAACAGATCACGAATACCTTTAATTACACCGTACAATTCGGCATGGTCATATGATAACGGAATACCAAAGCCAGTTGAGGCTGGATGAGGAAGGAACATGTAACGGATGCCAATAAAACTAATACCCAGAGCTATAACTGCTACCATCCAGAAGGATATTGAGCGGGTGCCCCATTGTTGATTTGTTGATGTTTGCATAACGAATGATTTTGTTATTGCAAAGATCACAAGTGCTCAATCCGTTTTCGTTAACCCAGGTTAATTAATCCTGAGCCGCCAATCTTTTCCGGATTCGCATCATTAATGAACTTAATAAAGGTAGCGGAATTCAAGGCTATCGGGCTGTTGTATTATACCAGGTGCAATAACAGTATTAATAGTTTTCTTTATAAGCCGGTGGTGCCCGTCATACAAATTTTGATAACTGGTGGTTTCGTAATTGACACCATCCTGAAGGTACTTAGTAATGCTGTTATGCTGGCTGAACAGGTATTGCCAGAAACTCTTTTCTTCTGTAAACATTACATAGAGATCATCAATGTAATACAATGGGTTCAATCCCGTAGCGTAGGTGAAAGTTGATAAGTTTTGAGGTTGTGCCCAACGGATAAGGTTACTATGATTGTCAAAAGTTAATGTATCATAGTGAGTACTTCCATTACTGCTATATGCAATCTTTTTAATTTGTCCGTTATAATCATAAGTAAGTGTAATTACATTTACCGAAACTAAAGGATCATACCGGGGATAATAAGTAAACTGTGTGATTCTGCCCATATTATCATATTTGATATTACCGTTTGTTGAAACTATGGCCGCGTCTTCTACCAGGCTTACTGAGTCAATTCTTTTACCGTGATGTGCAACGCGGTAAACATACGTTAGATGGAGATCTATAACGCTTATAGAGTCTATATAACCCATATGGTCATAATGGAAGGAATAATTGCGTGTTGCATGTATTATTTCCTTTAAAAATGGCTTTTGTTTATTTTTTTCCTTCTGAAAAGGGTTCTCCAGATAATCTGATTTGTTACATGCAATGAGAAATAGAATGGAGCAGGCAACAGCAATAATGAAAGTTTGCTTTTTCAAGTACATACAGGTTTTATAGTTAATAATAAATACTACCCAGGTCATACTTTTGGGGGCTGGGTTAATGAATAAATAAGATTGGGTGTTATCCGGAGTAAGAGGAAACTGATTATTTTGATTTCTTAATTGAAGATATGGGAAAATACCGGATTCAACATAAACAATTTTAAATATGAAACGAAACTGTCAGAAGCATCTGAATCCCATATTTTTACTGTCGGCAATTCATAACTAAATACTAATAAATGTGTAGAAATTTATTCTATGAGAATAAACTAATCATATATTATGCCTTGTCCATGCTTATGTCCATGCGCGGGACCTAGCGCCTGGTTCGAATTTATGCCTTCAAATATTGACGTTGATGCGGAGTATGATCCATTGAATTACAAAATCTTTCAAGATACACCTGCCTATATTGCCGGAGGTCAGCATTTACGTTTCATTTACGCTTGCATCAAAATAGTAGACAACTTACAAAGACCTGTTATTTGTGAAGAGATGTGTAAAGAAATTCAGGCTGTATTGTATAAGCATGTATACTCCTCTAATATAATTACAGGTTCCTGAATTCCCCGTAATAGTTGCTTCAAATAGAACTTCTGCCTTTTAAGTTGCCTCATCACTACTAAGATGGGTGCGCTTGAAATAAATATACCCACAATACATGTTGTTACTCATAAATCAATTAATTAAAAAGTCTTCAAAAGAGATTTTTTAAAATGAACAATTGTGGCCTGATAAGTGTAACATTATAGAGGAGGTTCTATGGGAAATTAATACTATAGATCGGGGAAATTACGGGTGAGTGTGGATTTAATATGATTGTAATCAAGGAACTTTGTGATAAGAATCATCGTAAAGAAACTACTTTAAAAATATCTTTAGTATTATGTATTTGAACCTGCTGATTTTTTGCACAACTTAAAACAAAAGGAGGTTTTTATGTCTAACAAACTATTAACCCGAAAGGGAGAAACGATCCCATCCATTTTTAATGATTTTTTCAAGCCTTGGGATCAATTGTGGGACACCAATAGTGGTGGAAGATTCCTACCAGGTAATATGCATTTATTGACCGTGCCTGCTGTGAACATTACAGATAATAAGAATCACTACGAAATTGCCCTGGCAGCCCCAGGCATGAAAAAGGACGATTTTACAATTGATATTGAAGGCAATATGCTGACAATCAGTTCTGAAATGGAAGAGAATAGAGAGGAAAGGGACGAAAGGTTCACCAGGAGAGAATTCAGCTATTCTACTTTTTCGAGAAGTTTTAGTTTACCCGAAGGAGTGATTAAAGACAAAATTGATGCAACTTATGTGAATGGAGTGCTCAGATTGGTTTTGCCTAAAACAGAAGATGCGAAGAAACAGGCTTCCATGCATATTAATGTTAAATGAACATACAACTATATGTTTTATTCCCTGCCGAACCAAACGGCAGGGATCTTTTTGAGTAGATTAAAAGAAGTTATTTATCAATATAAAAGTTGTCATTTTATGAATATGGAAAAAATTTGCCAGAGCTGCAGTATGCCATTAGATAGTATTGATATTCTCGGAACTGAAAGAGACGGATCAAAAAGTGACCAATACTGCAAGTATTGCTACCAGGGTGGCGCATTCACAGCTCCTAATATGTCCATGAGCCAGATGGAAACACTGGTAAAGATGCAAATGGAGAAAAAGAATATGCCTTCAAACATTATAACGATGGCTGTAGATAGCTTGCCCAACCTGAAGAGATGGAAGAAACGTGATTCGATCAATCATAATCTTTAAGGGCATAAAGCCCATATAAGGAATATTTCTATGGTCATTATTGTATTGGGGTTGCCTGGGGCGGGTAAGAGTTACTTTGCTTCCCGGCTTGCAACACGGATAAATGCAAAGTACATAAGCAGTGACCAGATAAGAAAAAACATACTCGATAGCAGGACATATTCACATAAAGAGAAGTTATTAGTCTATGATGAAATGCTGATCCAAATGCGACAGAGCCTGAGCCGAAATAATAACCTGGTACTGGATGCAACCTTTCATAGAAAAGATTTCCGGGAAAAATTCATGGACGAGGCAATGAATGCAGGGGGGATTATTATTGAAATAATTGCGGGAGAGGCAGTTATAGAGGAAAGATTAAAACGAAAAAGAACTGATAGCGACGCTGATTTTGAGGTGTACAAAATCATAAAAGAACAATGGGAACCTTTGAATATAAAACATCTGATATTATTATCAACGGATGATAATATAGAAGCCATGTTACATAGTGCCGTGGATTACCTAAAACTGAGAGATGACCAAAGAACAAATTAATAAATTGCTTTCTGATGGAATATTCCCGAAGTACACCGGCCAGCCGGATTTGATTGAAACACATATTTCATGGGTGTTGGTATGCGATAATTTTGTGTTTAAAATAAAAAAACCGGTCTGTTATTCTTTTCTTGACTTTGCTACATTGGAAAAACGGAAATACTATTGTGAAAAAGAAATTGAATTAAATAAAAGATTGACTGGTGATATGTATATTGATGTACAGCCAGTATGTGAAATGTGTGGCTGCTATAGTATCGGTAATGATGGGGGAGAAATAATTGATTATGCTGTAAGAATGCATAAACTTGATAGAAACAGGCAAATGGATGTGCTCTTATTGAATGATAGCGTAACACATTCAAACATAAAGAGCCTTGCAGAAAAAATTGTAGCCTTCCACAAAAATACCAGTATCATTTATGAAATGGATGTTTTAAAGATCCGCGATGAATTTAATGATCTGAAAAAAGAGAACGATTTTTTACATGGATATTTATGCTCGGATAGTCTTGCAATCATTGACCATGCTATTGTTTCGTCCGATACATTTATTGAAGAACACAAAGAACTTTTTGCCGCCAGACTTAGAGCCGGTTTTTACAGGGATTGTCATGGGGATCTGCATTCCGGGAATATTTTTTTATTGCCGGAGCCTCTGCCATTTGATTGTATAGAATTTAATGATGAATACCGCCTGATAGATGTCCTGAACGAAGTCGCATTTTTATGTATGGATCTGGATGCATTTGGAAGGCAGGATTTATCCGATTTATTTATTGACTATTATAATCAACTCTTCCCTGTAATGAAAACCGGAGAAGACCGTAGGCTTTTTATGTATTATAAGTCCTACCGGGCCAATATCCGGGCAAAGATTAATAGTCTCAGGTTCCGGGAGGCTAATAATGAGGCAAAGGGAAAATTACCTCTGGCTGAGGTGCATAAATATCTCCGGTTAATGGATAGCTATATGAAGATGTTATGATATTCTATAAATCAAAAGAAGCCGCTTCGATTACTTTGAAGCGGCTCTTTTGTTTTGATATTGAAAGTTTTATTGAATTGTATTCTGGCGTAAGCCTAATGAATTATCATCAGGATCTGAAAAGTAAGCAAGCAAAACACCATCACCTGCATTCTGAATTGAGCTTACTTTAATTCCTTCAGACTCTAACTTTTTTTTGGTGGCTATTATATCATTTACAACGAATGTAGTGTTCTCTCCACCAGAGCCTGCGTTTTGGGCGTTCACATTTAAGCCTATTTCAGACTTGACAATTCCGGGAATAATTAGTTGAGTCCATGTGGAGGTTTGGTAATTAGGATTTACTATTAGTCCCAATTTATCAGTATACCATTCTATACTGTTTTCCAAATTACTTACGTCTACTTTTACAACAAGTCCGTATTCTTGTCCAAGTAATTTTTCAAGCTTTGACGTAGAAGCATTTAATGTTACTGTCTTCATTTTTTCATTTTGAGGTTTGGTGAATGAATATTAAATGTTTATTAGGAGGATAGAGTCAGTAATAATAATCTTAGCATTAATAGTGTATATGAAGCCGGGTGTAAGTAAAGAACAGGCGAAGTCGTTTTTTGTTTAAAGAAAATGAGTATTTCAGAAATGCCCGGCTGCGGCGGGCAGGAGTGCAGTTGCCCCGCCAATTCTGTCTACTTTGAAGCTTCTTCTTTTTTTTCCTGTTTCCCCCAACTTTTCAACTTGATTTGTTGTTACAGTAGTAGAAGGTGCTGTGGAAAAACCAGTCAAAACAGATACGGACAATGAAAAATAATGACAGTAATCATAGATGAAAAAATATTTATATTGTGGACAATGCGTTAAATAAAGAAACCAAAATCTCATTCAATAAACTATATTCTTTCGTATCCCTTATCCGGCAAAGATTCCCTCATCACCTGGTAACAAGATAAATTTAGTGAAAACAACTGCTTTTGCATGTTCCTTTTCTGACTATGTTTACAGAAGGAGGGGGAATGTTCCGATTTTTTTACAACCATCCAATAATTTCCAATGAAAAACAAACAAAATCTGATCTCAACCAAAATCACACTGATTGCTTTTCTCTTAACTTCAATACTGGCCCTGGATCCGGTCTCAATCTGTTCCGCGCAAAGTATAAATCCGGGCTCCAAAACAAAAAAAAGCCGCTCTTACACACTCCGGATCAATAAAGGTGATTACTGGATTGGTGGCTCGTTAGGGTTAACAGGCTCTGTTGCTCCATTGGGGCAATATATTGGTGCTGCCGCATCACTATCTATGAAAGGAGGCTACCATATTATAGATAGGTTATCTGTCGGGTTTAGTGTAACCGGAGGTCTTTCGCTTTCCGATAAAAAGAAAAATGGAGTGTATACACGGGGCACAAGTTTATTAGTTGGACCTCTTGTACAGTATATGATCCCACTTTCAAAAACATTTTTTTTAGCACCTATCATTGGAGTTAACATGGGGCCAATAGGCATAAAATCTATGATTTCTCCTGCGGGCTCACCAGAAGAATATATCAGAATAAAGGGCAATGCCTTATGCGGGTTTATCGGTGCTGGCCCCTTTTTTGAGGTAATACCTGAAAGAGCGACTTTTGGCGCACAGCTTTTTTTAACCTCTTTACGGCAAACTACCAATGCTTATGCAAACAATGGTGAACATATTCCTGACTCCAGAATAACAGATAGGAAAGTTGGTCCTGGTTTGGTGGTGGAGTTTAGATTGCATTTTTAATTTTAGTTAGTTATGCATAATACCGCTTTAAAGTTGAATCAATGGCCTGTGCTAAAGTATGATGATTGGAAAGAGACATTGGCCACTGTTCATTTATGGACGCAGATTGTAGGAAAGATCCGGCTCCGGAAAATGCCCTGGTTAAACCATTCGTGGCATGTTACCCTGTATGTTAGCCCTTTGGGACTAAGCACAGGAAGTATCCCATATCAATATGGTATTTTTCAAATAGACTTTGATTTTATTCACCATCAACTGGTAATTATTACCAATACAGGTAAAAAAGAAGTGCTGGAGCTGCGCCCCAGAACGGTAGCCGATTTTTATAAGGAGTTATTTGAGAAATTAGAATTATTGGATATTGATGTAACCATTTCCACATTGCCTAGTGAATTGGAGGTAGCTATTCCCTTCAAGGATGATCAGATCCATCAATCATATGATGGTCATAAAATGGAAGATTACTGGCAGGCACTTGTGAAGATCCACAACATATTTACCAGTTTCAGGGCCCGCTTTACGGGCAAATGCAGCCCTGTACATTTCTTTTGGGGAGCCTTTGATCTGGCTGTTACAAGGTTTTCCGGGAGAGATGCTCCCACGCATCCGGGAGAAGCTCCTAATATGCCAGCTGAAGTGATGCAGGAAGCTTATTCTAAAGAGGTGAGCTCTTGCGGATTCTGGCCTGGTAATGAACAATATCCGTACGCTTCTTTTTATTCCTATTGTTATCCGGCCACTCCTGCTTTTGGTGAACAGCCCGTACAGCCTGTTGAGGCTTACTATAACCAGCAATTGGGAGAGTTCCTGCTACCCTATGAAGTAGTACAACAGGCAGATAATCCGGAAGTGATAATATTGGCCTTCCTGCAGTCTACCTACGAAGCGGCTGCCAATACCGGCCATTGGGATCGGCACTCATTGGAATGTGATCTTTCCCGGTTTGAAATAGAATATGGATGTTTCAAGGAGGCTTAAGAACTATTTTGTTCCGCTATGGGACATACTAATATAAAAGCCGGGGATTTCTCCGGCTTTTACTTTTTCCCCGCCAGAATTAATGTTACCCTTGTTGAAAAACTACAAAAAATCTACTTCAAGAGGTGTTTTTGCCGGGATAATCGGTAAAAAAAGCCGGTTTAAAGATTTATCTTGATAAAATTAGGGCATTCTTATCAAGATATTGATTAATTATGTAAATTTGGTATGCATGTGAGAATGTAACCAACTATTAGGACATATAACTATTGTGATAAATTAATATGCCAACAAACTGTAATTGTAAATACAATTGACAGTTGTGTTTTTAGTCAACCAAAAGTTTAAATCATGGAGAGGAACAGATGTACTACCCTTATAATATGGCTGTATTTTCTTTGTTATCTCATGTAAAAATTGTTATCGTAAACGTGTGTTATCTGCAATTATTTATCCGGCAGATACCGAATAAGTGAACAACATTAAGTGAATAGTGCTTTGAACAGAAATGAAATGTCATTAGAGTAAATTTTAGGGGTACAACAAACAGATCTGCACACCAACTTGCCAGATAAATCTAACCGGCATGTAAATACACATCGTAAGCAGCAAGACAGTTGTAAATATTTTCAGATTATAATATTTATGGTCAACCAATTTTAGTAAGTCGTTCGTATAACTATGAATTATTGTCATTAAACAAAACGTAACAAATGAGAGTAACTGTCCGCACATCCCTTGAAAAGGGAAAGGCTTCCGTATGCCCTGTTCTTCAGGTAAGTATGAAATATAACGTGAAAGATTATATGCAAATTGATTAAACGATCAATGGACATATAAGGGTACATTCAGCATACAAGCGGATTACAAAGAACTCCCTGCAGCAGGCATGGTATTATTATCGGTGAACAAATGAATCCATCCGGCAAAACCGGACAGGACTTCCTTTGCCTTGTATTTAACGCTGCCAATACTATTGTAAAATCACAGGTCATCACTGTTGTGGAGATGACAAGGGGATGTTTTGCCCTGTTGGATGTATCATAAACGTTTCGTAAAAATCATAAACCAACTATTGTAATTGCCTGAATGGGGCAATCTATTTATCAATCAAAATCAACATGCATGAAACAATTCGCCTCACTGCTGTTCGCATTGCAGGTGCTCGTCAGCACTATGTCTTATGGGCAAACAAAAAAAATCACCGGAAAGCTTACTGATGGAAGTGGAAGCCCGGTTCCATTTGCAACTATCCAGTTGAAAGGAACCTCAACCGGAACAGTATCAGATCCTGATGGGGCCTTTAACATTAAAGCAAATGAAGGAGATGTGCTGATTATTTCAGCAATCGGGTATACTAAAAAAGAAGTCTCTGTAACAGCAACTGATCATATATCAGCAGTATTGTTAACAGATGATAAAGCATTAAAAGAAGTTGTTGTAACTGGTGCGTACGACATGAAGCGTTCATCAAGAAGTACCTCCTACAGCGCGCAGAATGTTGGTGGAGAACAATTGAACGTTATCCGCCAAACAGACCTGAACAATGCATTGGCAGGTAAAGTAGCGGGTATACAGGTAAGGAGCCAGTCTTCTGCTATGCTGGGTACTACAGGTACTGTAAGACTTCGTGGTACCAGTGGCCTGGGAGGTGATCAGGACATTCTCTATGTTGTTGATGGTACCATTTTGCCTAGCCCTAATGATATAAACATGGACGATATCGAAAACGTTACCGTGTTACAGGGACCTGCTGCTGCTGCGCAGTTCGGGAGCCAGGGTGCAAACGGTGCTATCGTTATGACCACTAAAAAAAGCAAACGTGCAGAGGGTGGAATTGGTGTTGATGTAAATATAGGCGCTACCGTAGATAAAGTTTATGTAGTGCCGCATTACCAAAACTCATATGCTGGTGGTAACTCTGCCGATCTTATCAAATATACATGGCAGGAAGGCCAACCCACAGAGTGGCAGGCGCTTAACGGAAAGTATTATCACAACTATTCCGATGATGCCAGCTGGGGACCACGTATGACAGGACAGGAATATATTCCCTGGTATGCATGGTATGGCGGAACCAAATATTCATATAAAACAGCTGCCCTCACACCTCAGCCCAATAACACCCGCGATTTCTGGAATACAGGTACTACTCTTAACAACTCAATAAGCGTTTCAAAATCCAGCAAGGATATCAACCTTCGCCTTTCTTATGGGAATATTTCTATAAAAGGTCTGATTCCAAGTTCCAGTCAGCAGAAAAATACGCTGAACTTTAACTCTACAATGGATCTTAACGAACACTTTGTTGCTACTGCCAGTATCAATTATATCAACACTAATACAAAGGGACAGTTTGACCAGGGCTATGCTAACCAATCCTCAGGCTCCTTTAACTCCTGGTTCCACAGGGATCTGGACATGGGTATCATGAGAGAGTTGCAGGACCTTAAAACACCATCCGGAATTTATGCCAGCTGGAACCATAACGATCCTACTACTTATGCCTCTTCTGCTGATGAACTTGCATTCCTGGGAGGTAACTACTGGTATAACTTCTACAACTATTTTAAACAGATACAACCCGTAGCACAAAATGACCGGTTGTATGGCGATGTATCATTAGCCTATAAACCAACTAATGATCTCACACTGAAAGGTACTTATCGCAAACAACAGAACAATACCTGGTATGAAACAATCGTTTCATCTGCACTGCAAAGTAGTGCTACTCAAACGGGTGTGAAGGCTTCTTATGCAACCGGTAATACTTATGAAAACAGAAGAAATGTCGAATTCTCCGCTGCATACACTAAAAAGATAGGCCAGTTCCAGGTAGATGCAACTGCGGGAAGTGACTTCTTCAAATATGTGTCTAAAACAAATTTAGCCAGCACCGTTGATGGATTAACTGTTCCAAACCTTTATTCCATCACGAATTCAAAGGGTACGGCATATACCTACAATGGAAGAACACAGGAGGCATATAACTCGCTCTACGGATTGGGAAGTGTAGGATATAAAAACTATCTGTTTGCAGATTTTACATTGCGTAAAGACTGGTATTCCACACTGCCATCGGATAATAATTCCGTATTGTCAAAATCAATCGGTGCCTCTTTTATATTCAGTGATTTAGTAAAAGTACCATTCTTAAGTTTTGGTAAACTCCGCGCATCATGGGGTGAGGTACCGCAGGCTTTGGGGCTTACTACCACCACCTTCGGTGCTTACCGTTATCCAGGATTCACTTATGCTCCCGGTACTTACCAATGGAATGGTAACATCAGCATGTACACGCCAGATGCTTTGGTAGATTCAAGTATCCACGGTTCTGTTAAAACAATGAAAGAAATTGGATTAGAGCTGAGATTCCTGAATAACAGGGTAGGAACTTCTGTTACCTATTGGGATGGTACAGAGAACGATATTCCTACTTCCGTTACTATCAATGGAGCCAGCGGATTTACTTCCAAACTGACTAACACAGGAAAAATAACCAAAAAAGGTATTGACATCACATTGAATGGCAGACCTATTTCAACAAAGAACTTCAAGTGGGAAGTTAATGCCACCTGGGCTTATCTGTTGGAAAACAAAGTTGCAAAGATAGCAACCGGTGTAACTTCCACTAATTCGGTAAGTACTATCTGGAACACATCTACGCCTTATGTGCTGCATACGGAAGGTATGGAATGGGGCCAGCTTTATGGTAGCGGTATTAAGCGCCTAAATGGTAAACCTATAGTGAATGATGATGGTAGTTATGCAAGTGAATACAAATATTTTGGAAGTGTATTACCCAGATTTACGGGTGGTGTTCAGAATACTTTTCAATATAAAAACTTCCTGCTGAATATAAATATTGATTATCAGGCAGGTGGTAAGTTCTTTTCCTTGTCTGATATGTGGGGTTCCTATTCCGGTCTTACAGCCAGAACTGCTGCTGTGAACGACCAGGGTAAATCTGTTCGTGATCCCATTAATCAGGGTGGGGGCGTACACGTTAAAGGTGTTGATGCCGATGGAAAAGACAAAGACATGTACGTAGGTGCACAGGATTATTATCATGGTTTATACAGTCATTCAACCTTTGATGAGTATGTATATGATCTTACATTTATAAAACTGCGTGAAGTTTCCCTGGGATATCAGATCCCTCTTAAAGGCAATACCAAAAAATACATCAGGACTGCCACACTTTCACTGGTTGTGAGAAATGCACTGCTGTTATATGCACAAACAAAAGATCTGGATCCTGCAGAGGTTAGTTATATAAGTGGTGAAAAGGGACAATTGCCGGGCACCCGGGGATTGGGTCTTAACCTGAAAGTAAGCTTCTAATTATTGCTGACCGTAAAACTTAATTATCCATGAGACAACATATAAAGAATATAATAAGTGCAGTGCCATTGGTGATCATGGTGGCGTCCTGCAATAAACTAAGTGATTTCGGAAATACAAACGTGGACCCGGGATCTACTACCACACCGCTGGTAGGCGCTTTGCTGACAAACGTTGAACAGAATCTTGGTGGCAGTTATGCTACCAGCACTTCGGGCGGGCTTTTCTGCCAGTATTTTTCAGAAACGCAATATCCCGGTACAGGGCTTTACGCCAGTTCCAGCTTACAGGCTTCTTTTGCAGGCAATTATTCCTCCTACCTGGAAGATCTGCAAAATATTATTACTACCAATACCAGCAATAATGAGAATGCTGTGGCCCGGATACTGAAGTCTTATATTTATTGGAATCTTACAGACAGATGGGGCGACCTTCCTTATAGCGAAGCCCTGAAAGGTAACGGTACTCCGGTATATGATACCCAGGAGGAAATTTACAAAGGCTGCATTCAGGAACTCACAGACGCTATAGCACAATTCGATGCCGGTACTTCCCTTATTACAGGAGATATCATTTATAGCGGCGATGTTGCTTCATGGAAAAAACTGGCTAATTCTATAAGAATGCTGATGGCTTTACGGCTCACTAAAAAATATCCAGCTGCTTCAGATTATGCTGCTACCCAGTTTAAAGCTGCATTAGCAGATGCTGCCGGATATATTACTTTAAATACAGAGAATTTTTCTCTTACCTATCCGGGTGATGGCTATAAAAGCCCCTGGTATAGTTTGTATGATGGCCGTAAAGATGTTGGCGAAAGTGCAACAATGGTAAGTTTACTGGGCTCTCTTAATGACAGCAGGCAGGATGCATATGGCAGCTCTACCACAGGAGTACCTTATGGATTGGAGCGTTCGGATATAGAAACATGGGCGAATGCCAATACCGGCTGGGCCCGCATATTGGCCGAAAGTTACAGACCTGCAGCGGGTGGTGTGGTTGTGTTGGTGACTGCCTCACAGATAGCATTTGCCAGAGCAGAAGCGGCAGACAGGGGCTGGACTACAGAAACTGCTCTTACATTGTATCAGGATGGTATCAATTTGTCTTTCGCGCAATGGGGCCTGAGCGCTCCGGCAGCTTCCTATTTCACACAATCTGCCGTTGCTTTCAGCGCAGCACAGGGAACTGGCGCCAATCTTCAACAGATCGCTATTCAAAGATATATTGCTACCTACCCTAATGGTAATGAAGGATGGGCTGAATGGAGAAGAACCGGATATCCCGCGCTGACTCCTGCTGTGGCGGCTACCAATACTTCGAAAGAAATTCCCAGGAGATATACTTATGCATCTACTGAGTATAGCAGCAATAGTGTTAACGTAACAGCAGCTGCTGCCAGATTAAGCGGAGGGGATTCCCAGGATTCTAAAATATGGTGGGATCAGTAATCCTTTTATTTATCACTAAATGAAGAAAATGATGAAACATAAATATATTAACATAACTGCTGTCTTTGTCCTGAGCGCTTTATTGCTCACATCCTGCCTGAAGGATAATGTCAAAGATCTCGGAACAGAAGGGGACACATTCATAAAGTTCCTGGAAGCGCCACAGAACGCCCTTTATTTTACGCCTTTTACTACGGTTCAGACAATAGATCTGTTCAGCGTAAGAAAAGACCCTAATAGTTCACAAAGTCTGAAAACGAGTAGTGTTGTTAAGCTAACCAGCCTGCCGGCTCTGATCGATTCCTTTAATTCAGAGAACAGTACCGACTTTGAAATACTGCCAGATAGTATGTTTACTCTGAAGAACTCTGCTTTTGTAGCAAACAGTACAGGATATGATCTTACATTCAGCTCCGGCGATTTTGCTAAAGAGTTCTCTATCGCATTGGATGGTTCAAAGTGGGATGTGAGCCATAAATATGCGCTGGCTTTCACATTATCAGTGTCTGGTACCGGTATCACAACTTTATCTGATCTTGATACCATCATGGTATTCCTGAGCGTAAAGAACAAATATGACGGTACGTATACTGCTACGGGATATCTGTATCATCCGGCATCGCCGCGTACACTCAGCGCTAACAAAGCTGTGACAACTGCAGGACCAAATAGTGTAACCGTTGCGGTAGGTGACCTGGGTACTTCAGGATATACGGCGCTTATCACGGTAGATGAAGCTACAAATGCTTTAACAATCACTGCCGCCGCAGGAGCCTCTGGCGCGCCATATACCATGTTCTCCGATGGATTGCCAAATGCTAATCCCGGTTATACAGCTGCATGGGCCAGTTCCGCGCAATGTAATAATACATACGATCCGGCTACCGGAACCTTTTATGTGAGATATGGATATCTGGGTGGTACCGGATGGCGTGTTATTGAGGAAATTCTTACTAAACAGTAACCAACCAACCATTATAATATACTATCCGAAACCCTATCGAACAGTGAACGCCGTCCCGCAAAAGGTGGGACGGCGTTCTATTGCTTATGGAAATTCCATTATCTGGAAGATATTCCTGAAAGAAGAGTTTTTTCGACTGTTTATTGTTGTAATTAGTTAATAAACAGTGTATTATGACAATGGCATCTATATGGTACTAATAGGATAGGAAGTTTAATTCCTACCTTATGAAAATAGTACATATCATATTAGGAAAAGCTAACCCATTAGAAAAGAATGGGGTTAACTGCGTAGTAAATGAATTACTAACCAAGCAGGTGGAGTTCCGGATGGATGCCGAGCTATGGGGAATCACCTTCCACCCGGTAGATGATTATCCTGAGAGAAATTATAAGACTGTTCTGTTTAAGCAATCCATGTTGCCTTTTAATTTACCCGCAAAAATGAGGAAGGCCATTCTTCAACTAAAAGGACAAGCTGTTATTTTTCATATTCATGGTGGATTTGTTCCAGTATTCAGTCGTATTACCCGGGCTTTGCACAAGGCAGGACTGCCTTTTGTGTTCACTCCGCATGGGAGTTATAATACACTGGCTATGCAGAGGAATAGTGGTATTAAACGTTTGTACCTGCGCTTTTTTGAAAAGCGTTTATTAAAGGATGCTATGAGGGTTCATTGCCTTGGAAATAGTGAGATGGAAGAGCTAAAACGTATCCTGCCTGGAGCAGAACCAACATTACTGCATTATGGATTTAACTCCGGACAAGATCCTTTTCTTCCAAGGCCCACGGATATTGGAAAGTTTATTGTAGGTTATTGTGGCGATATTGATATTCATCCTAATGGATTGGATCTTTTGCTGGGTGCTTTCTCTGGTGTGCTAAACCGGAAACCGGATGCGGAAATGTGGATCATTGGCGACGGAAAAGAATTACCCCGGTTAAAAAGGATGATACACCACCTGAATATGGATCAGCATGTGCATTGTCTGGGAGCAAAATATGGGAGGGAAAAGTATGAGCTGTTATTGAAATGTACAGTATTTGTACACCCTTCGCGTAACGGAATATCAATGGAGTCTGCTCTGGAAGCGGCCTCTATGGGTATTCCCCTTGTGGTCAGCTGCGCTACCAATTTGAAAGAGCCAGTGTTGCGGTATGGAGCCGGGATTGTTATAAACAATAATGATGTATGGGAACTACGGCAGGCATTACTTGATATTATGCTTCTTCCATCTGAAGAATACCTGGAAATGAGTAAAAATGCACATCGTATGTTGTTGCGCGACTTTAACTGGTGTAAGCTCCTGGAAGGCTTCAGTTCTATGTACGAAACTCATGAAGGCCTGGATAGTTCTTATAATAAGTATGTACCTAACCGGTAGATGTAATAATAATAAAAGCCTTCTGATACTTTCTCTGGTAAATACACTAATCACAAATTGTGATCCACAGCAACTAAGATATTTTAAGAAAATGGGTATAAATATTTTAAGTGTCGGGTAAATAATACAATAACAAATTAAAGAAAGCTCAGCTATATTAAAGCAATACATTGACTTTAATATAGCTGAGCTTTCTTTAAAAATAAATCCTGTATTTCCCGAACAATGTAAGGTTACTTCCTGTTAAGAGTAATACTATAAGTTTATTGAATTTGCTTTAAAATAACCATGAATTAAAATGCTATACTACCCTCAAGGTTATAGCGGGAACAGGTCAGGCATACTGCCTGAAGAATAACAAATATTTTACGGAAGTTAATGTAAAATTATTTTCAGATAAGGCATCACTATCTGACAGACTACTTATTGATATTCAAATTACGAAAGAACAGTGAACATTTGAAACGCATAGCATTACTCATGCTATCTGTAGCTTCTTTTCTATGCAATGCTATGTATTCTTACATATTGTAGTGCAGTTACTATGAATCATAATTTCTTATTTAATAATGGCGGATACCGAAAAGCCAAAACAGAGTAGGTACAAAACAATCAAACTATATTTTTATGGCAGACGTAAGAACCAGTCCGGCAGCAAAAAAAGAGGCCGACTTAAAGGCCAGTATGGTCAGTATTGACATTCTTGTTGTCATTAATACGGATTATATCAAAGACTACTGTGTAAAGAATAATATACCGCCTCATCTGGACCCAAACAATCCATACGGTATAGATCATAGCAGTGAATTTATGATCTGCACAGGTGCCCGTGAAATATTCAGTGGCCAGGGAACAGGCGACTTATATTTCAGAGCTAATCCAGGGGATTCTGTTTCTTTCCGTGGTACATCTATTTATGCGAATTCTGATGATGCTGTTATTCTATATGGTATCAAAAAATACGAAGGCGATGATGTATTCAACACTTTTGTAGTTAATAAGGTAAGAAGAAATGGTGCTGTAATACCGGATACCAGTACTCCAAATGGTATTCCTGCATTACATACCCAAATTAGCTTCAATTCTTATACCTCTACAGTTAGCGGTTCAGGAGAAGAAGGGTTCAAGGTACAGTTTGGGTTATACGAACTGGATGCAAATGGACAAATTCAAAACCTGTACGGTTATTTTGATTGGGATCCAAGAATTAAAGTGTCTTAGGGTTTATAAGAAAATTCACATAATAAACCACGTTCGAAACTTTTTAAGCTTCAGGCCGGAAGGCTTGAAGCTTAATTATTCCCTAATTATAAAATATGTTTTTATGGGTATAATGACATCTAAAGCTTTTATTAATATTCTGGCAGTCATCGACGCAGACTATATCGTAAACCATTATGAGCCTAACAAAAATAGTAAGGTAGATCCTCAGCTTATAGATAATACCTCTGAACGTTTGATCTGTGCTGGTTCCCGCGGTATTATCAGTGGGCAGGGAACTTCCGATTTAAGCTTTAAAGCGGTAAGTGGAGATTTCATTTCTTTCCGAGGCTTATCTACCAGTAATAATTCTGATGATGCGGTTATTATTTATAATATTCACCGGGAAAAAGGCGATCTGGTTTTCAAAAACTTTGTACCTGATATGACAACAGTTAGTCAGGCTGTAATCCCCGACCCACAAATGCCCAACGGGTTGCCAGCCTTGTATGAACCTATCAGTTTCGCATCCTTCGACTCAAAGATCAGAAAGCGCGGTACTGAATCACTGTCTATTCAATTTGGAGTGTATATGTTAGAGAGTAATGGTCAAAAACAAAGTTTATATGGCTATTATGAATGGAATACTAAAATAACAGTGGATTAGCATCAACACATACAATCCAGTTCACGTTTCAGATTCTCCCTTGCCTGCAGTTCATACTTATCATAAAAGGGCATTGTTTTATAGATCCTTTCCATCTGTAAAAAATGATGCAATACTTTTTTCCTGCCGGGGTTATATACCAGATCCGGGTAAATGGAATATTCCTGCCGTATTTGCATATAGTAATGCTCATACAAGGACCAGGAGTGACCTAAAATAGACAGGTCTGCATCTGTAAAGAGGTTTGTATCGGGATCATTACTGGATTGATGTGCTTTGGTCGCTATAATCTGTGCTTTACATTTTTCAATCTGCACTGAAGGAACAGAAAGAGTGATTAATCTTTTTTCTGCCAGTACAGCACTCTTCTCTTCATTATCCTTATTTAATACCGAGTATACAATGTCATGATAAAACACGGAAAACAATATGGTGTTCCAGTCCGAAATATCATGCCTGCATGCGGATAACTGTGTTACCAGGTTCTCCAGATGTGAAAGATTATGATAATGCCTGCTGCTGGAAGAATATGCTGCTTCAATTTCTTTCCAGCATTCATTAATATGCTGTTTGTTGTCTGTGTATTGCTTTAACAGCTCAGTATAAATTTCTTGTAGCATACTAAAACTTCGATAATAATTCGTCTTCTTCGTCGGGTTTATTCCATGCATCGGCTTCTGTTAAATGACCGTCTTCTCCACTCACCCTGGTAACTTTTTTTCCCTGACGGAATACAAGTTGAAGACCATGTTCATCATCCCATCCACAGCTGCACGCTACTGAAATATAAATATCCTTATCGCGTCTGTGCCTTTTAGATATATAAATATCGGTTGGGTAAACAAATTTCCAGATGTCACTATTTTGGGTCATGTTTGCCATTTCAGGGTCAATGCCATCATAGATTACCTCATCCATAAAATCTGTATAATTCTTATATACCAGATCAGTAACATTATTCAGGTCATCTATGGTTAAATGCAGGAAGTTCCGGAGCGCAGTATCAGCCTCTTCCAGATGTGCTTGAAAATCATCAGGAGTCCAATTCATAAATGTGATTGGCAATTTCTGATTGTTAAAAAGTGGAATGGTTATTTCTTTACTTTTCCACCAGTCTTCATAAGTGTCGTCTTGCGTCAGTTGTCCAATAACCTGAGATGTTATTTGATTTCCCATTTGTCCATTGAGGGTTTAAAAAAAGAATTATATGATTGGTGAATTTATATAATATTTTGGAATTGGGAGCCAATAAATTATTATATAACGCACAAAATAGGGCGTATTTTTAAGATACGCCCTATTGTATTGATAATATATAATGTGATCTTAATTCTGCAAAATCCACTGACTACTTTCAAAATAATCAGGCACTGCAGTACATTGTGCCAGTCCGCTCTGGTTTTCAAGGTTTAGATAAGTACCCTGCCATTCATTTTTCAAACGGGTATTACCGTTATAGCTTTCCAGCTTCCAGTAACTGCTGTAATAGGTATCAGGTACTGCGCTACTTTCTGCATAGCTATACAAATGTTCTATGTTCAGGTAATGTCCGGTAGACAGGTTCTTAAACCGGATATGACCATTTACCTGTTCCTGTACCCATTTGTATTGGTTGCCGGTATTGCCTGTGCTGTATTTTACCTGGCCGTTATCCTCATAGATATAGGTACTCAGCCATTTATTTTTGATATACACACCACCGGTTGGAGGATTGGTAGTACCGTCAATAGTGTTCAGCAGATTTTCTGCATTACTTACCTGTAAATTGGTAAGGTAAGTGAATACCTGGTTGAGTTGAGACTGTACGGTGCTATTACCACTATATTGTTTTCTATATTGATAAAGGCGGGATACCAGTTCCAGTTCATGTTGTCCGTAAGGAACACCTAGCTTTTGCTGCATCAGTGTTAAGAATGAATAACCATATTCCTGGGTAGGCTCTATGATTGTCCCTTCTCCATAATCATTCCATGTAGCAAACTGAATGATGTTTACAGCTGAATTGATAGCTTTATCCAGCATAGTAGAGAATGTAGATGTGCCATTAAATGGAATCTGCCAGGTAGGGCCATCAGCCCCGCCCGCAGCATAAAAGGAATTGAAGCCGGGGTATACTACGCCTACGGAAAGCGGAAAACGGCTGGTTTGTGTATAGTAATTATCTACAACAGATGGGTGCGACTGATAGATCCAGGGAAATTCTCCGCCGGCATTATTGCTGCCTACTTCGTTTGTAAAGCCGAATAAAGGTAATACCTTAGGCTTCACAGTGAGGCCGCTCAAAATCTGATCCCATTCAGCTGGCTGGTGGAAAGTGATGGGTCCAAAGTTAAGCACTACCGGTATGTTGTTCGTTCTTAAGTAATTACTCTGGCCGAAATAATTGTTCTGCATATAAACAAAATCATCGTGCGCACCAGATGTTTGGCCAGCATCCCAGTTCCTGTCTTCATGAACAATAGAGAACTGTAATCCTACAGAACCCAGTTTATTAATAAGGGCATTGGAATTGCTCAGATTGTCCGGATAGTCGTACCGCTGCCTGGTACCAGGCCAATCGATGAATACACCATCAGCACCTGCGTACTTCATAAGTAATAACTGATACTCTATGATATCTGCATCGCCGGAAGCATAAGGGCCTGTCAGGGGATAATAGTAGGCCGCTATTTGTCTTTTGCCGTTTGTAATGATGTCCGGGTTCTGGGTATTCATTTTCCAATGGTATCCCCAGGCACCTCTGGAAGCAGGCGTTTCAAACCAGGGCATCCAGTGAATAAATACTTTTTTAGAAACTGTTTTGGGAACTGCGCTTACAGCAACCGTGGGTAATGGTAAAGAGGTATCCTCCTTTTTTAAATCGGATTTGTTGCATGCAAGCAAAAAGAAGGCATAACAAAAAAGCCAGGCTAATTTTTTCATTTGGTTATTTTGAGATGAGTTAAAAAATGGAACCGGTTTCCGCAATGAAATTACACTTATGGTTTAATCAATCATAATAATATAGGGAAAATATAGAATGAAATAGAGTTTTGTAATTGTATGAGTTTGATAAACAAATGTTTGCATTGTAATTATCTGTTGATGATATAGATGCACTAATAACCTTTATAAAGAATATTATATAGCTTTATGTTATTATGATATTACCTTCTGTTTCTGAATTGAGCATTCTTCTCATTGCACTTATCATCATAATGGTGGTATGTATAAAAACAAAAAAGTTATCAGTCACTGCCTCTTTAGCGGCAGGGTTGATTGGTTTGTTGATATTTACCGGTGCCGGATATACCGGAATTCTGATGCTGGGAGCTTTTTTCGTAATGGGGGTTCTGGCTACAGGTTATAGAAAGGACAAGAAAGCTGTTAAAGGTGTTCATCAGCAACAGCGTAATGCCGGACAGGTATTGGCCAATGGTGGCATGGCGGCTATCCTGGCAACGATTGCAATTTTTGATCATACCCACGCAAACACATATATAATAATGTTGGCCGCCAGTTTGGCTGCTGCAACTGCCGATACATTGTCATCCGAATTAGGAATGGTGTATGGCCGGAACTTTTATAACATTCTCACCTTTAAAAGAGAACCAAAAGGACTGGATGGTGTTATAAGTATGGAAGGAACATTAATAGGAGGGGCCGGTGCTTTAATCATAGCCGTTATTTATTCTTTTGCAAATGGAATTGATAATACCTGTCTGATAATTACGCTGGCGGGTGTAGTGGGGAACCTGGCTGATTCTATATTAGGTGCTGCTTTGGAACGTAAACATTTTATCGGTAATGACGCAGTTAACTTTCTAAATACATTTGTAGCTGCACTTGTTGCCTTGATGTTTATGTAGACAATAAAAGGCAGTTGCGCTATAAATAGCCTAACTTTAGAACGACGGCGCTTTTAATTCAAAATAATCCATTTTATGAAAGAGGGACAATACATTATTGCTATTGGCGCTTCGGCCGGTGGTATGGCTCAAATCAACACCTTTTTCGATTTTACCCCTTTAGACAGTGTTTCTTATATCGTTATTCAACATTTATCGGCAGATTATAAAAGTATGATGGCTGCATTGCTGGCAAAGCATAGTAAGCTGAATGTACTGGAGGCAGAAAGTGGTATGACTGTTGAAATGAATAAGGTATACATGATTCCCAGTAAGAGCAGTATGACGATCAAAGATGGCAAACTATTACTGGCAGATAAACAAAAGGGAGTAAATCTTACCATAGATACCTTTTTTGAATCGCTGGCAGAAGAGATGGGGGAGAAGGCTATTGGTATTGTTCTTTCAGGTACCGGGCAGGATGGAACTGCGGGTATTACAGCAATCAAAAAAGCAGGCGGACTTGTTATTGTAAGTAAACCTGAAGCGTCAGAATATGATCAGATGCCTATAAGTGCTATCGCGACCGGATTGGTAAATTATACTGCATATCCGGAAGAAATGCCACTTTTAATACAACGTTATGTGGGCGGAAAAGTAAAGGAAGCAGAAATAAATATTGATGAGGATGATGAAAAGGTGATTACAGGCATTACAGAACTTATTAAGGATAAACTACCGGAAGATTTTTCCGGATATAAAAAGTCAACTATACTTCGCAGGATCAGACGAAGGGCTTCCCTGCTTAATTTTAATACTATTGAAAACTATCTGGGTCTCCTGAAAAAAGATATGGCTGAATTACAAACCCTGGTTAAAGACTTTTTAATTAGTGTAACAGCCTTTTTCAGGGATAAAGCTGCCTTCCAGGTTTTAGAGGAAAGTTTCATTCCTGAAATGATCGAAAGTAAACATGATGAGGATATTAAAGTATGGGTGGCGGGTTGTGCTACAGGAGAAGAAGCCTATACCTTTGCTATATTAATGCGCGAACGGCTGGATGCTGCCAATAAAAAGAATACGGTAAAGATTTTTGCAACAGATATTGACGATGATGCTTTGCAATTTGCGGCGAAGGGATATTATAGTGAAAGCATTGAAAAAGATGTGTCTCCGGAAAGATTGGAACACTTCTTCTCAAAAGATAACAAAGGTTACAGAGTGAAACCGTCCATCCGGGAAATGCTCATCTTTGCCCATCACGATCTGGTTAAAAATCCCCCTTATTGCAACATAGATTTTATCAGTTGCCGTAACCTGCTGATCTACATGAATCCCACGCTGCAAAAGAAGATATTAAATATGCTGCACTTCGGTATGCGATATGGAGGATATCTGTTTTTAGGCCCCAGTGAAAATGTAACGGATTTCATGCCCCACCTGGAAGAACGTAACAAAAAATGGAAGATCTATAAAAATATTGAGGCTAAAAGAATGCAGAGTTTTGAGAACTTTACCTCTCCTGCATTTATAGAAGGTAAAGGATATGTTGCGCCTCAGAGAAGCGCTAAAATTGCTGAAGGTAAAAGTACGGTGACTGAAATAAAAATTGATACGGAACTCCTGGTTGAGATGGGATATACCGGTTTGCTGATCGATGAAAATGATCAGGTGCTGGATGTATTTGGAGAAAGTACCCGGTTCCTTAGCCAAAAAATGTTTGTTCATCATCTGCCGGATCTATTATCTAAATCGCTGCAGATTGCATTTATAACAGCAGGTATAGAAGCAGATAAAACAAATAAATTAGTAGCAATAAAAGGAATAAAGGTAACCGGTATTGATTCCCCTGTTACACTATCTGTAAAGCCTTTAGCTGCTAATGAAAAAGGGATCAAAACACGTCTGGTTCTTTTTTTTGAAGATGGTGTGGAGAGTAATACCCAAAATACATTCACGTTTGATGAAAGCTTTTTCAGAGATAAGTATACGGTAAATGTAGAGCAAGAACTCGCTTTAACAAAAGAAAAACTGGCTTCCACACATGAATTGTTGAATGCCTCGAATGAGAATATGCAGTCTTTCAACGAGGAATTACTTTCTGCCAACGAAGAAATGCAGAGTACCAATGAAGAAATGCAATCTGTAAATGAAGAATTGCATACCATTAATGCAGAATATCAGTCTAAGATCAGAGAACTTTCTGATTTGAATGATGACCTGAATAATTACTTCCGCAGCAATGTAAACGGACAAATATTTGTGAATAAGGATTTGCGGCTGATGAAATTTTCGCCGGGAGCAGAAACTCATATCAACCTGCTTGAAATTGACATTGGTCGTCCTTTAAGTAATATTTCAACTAACATCAGGTTTGAAACAATTGAAAAGGATATCAGGAAGGTACTGGATGATGGATGTGTAATCACAAGAGAGTTACATGCAGTCAATGGGAAGTGGTTCCAGGTGATGACAATGCCTTATTTACGTAAGGGCAATAACGAGACTGATGGGGCCATTATTACTTTCAATGATATTTCGGAATTAAAGAAGATCCAGCAGGAGCTTTCGCATAGCAATCAGATCTTAAAGGCTATTAATACGGACCTGGATAATTTTGTTTTTACATCTTCTCACGATCTTCTCAGCCCAATGAATAATATTGAGCAGATCATTTACTTTATAAAAGAAAGAGAAAAAGTATTAGATAAAGAAACAAGAGATTATGTAAACATGCTGTCTGTAGCTGTTGGCAGGTTCCGGAGTGTAATTAAAGAAATGGCTGCTATAGGGAAGATGGAGAGTGAAATGTTTAACATGGAAATAATCGACATTGATGAAATCATTGGAGAAGTCCTGGCAAGCATTGAGTGGAGAATTTCATCAGATCATGCAAATATACAAACGCAGCTGGAGGTTAAAAACATTAACTTTTCCAGGAAAAACTGTAGAAGCATGATTTATAATTTAATTAATAACGCACTTAAATTCAAATCTCCTTCCAGGTACCCGGAAATTACTATTACCACAAAAGACTTGCCCGATTATGTTCTTTTATCAGTAAAAGATAATGGTATCGGAATCAGTAAACACAAAATTGAAACCATCTTTAAAATGTATCGGCAATTAAATGCCGGAACAGATGGTCAGGGACTGGGGCTGTTTCTGATAAATAAAATTATTGATGCATCCGGCGGGAAAGTGGAGGTTGAAAGTCAGCCAGATGTTGGAACTGAATTCAGAATATTTATTAAGAAATAAATCCGGGCCTTCTCTGCGATAAGTAATGAAGACGTTAAGAATTGCATTCGTGCAATTCTTAACGTCTTCATTTATTTTTATTTAAAGATCACGCCAAAGAACGCCTTCATGTCATTCCATGAAGCAGTATCTGCAGCTGCATTGTACTCAATAGGCAGGTTGAATTTCTTACCTTTTTCAGTAGCTTCCGGATTAGTGAAAGCATGTGTAGCTCCCGCATATTCCTTAAAGGTATAAGGAATACCTACAGAATCCATTTGCTTTTTAAATGTAGCTACTTCCTGGGCGGGAACAAATTT
This sequence comes from Chitinophaga sp. CF118, assembly GCF_900112615.1. GTDB lineage: Bacteria > Bacteroidota > Bacteroidia > Chitinophagales > Chitinophagaceae > Chitinophaga. The sequence goes on from NZ_FOMK01000003.1 coordinate 881,315, forward strand.
ATCTGCTCCACCCTGGCAAACGAGCACCTGAGCTTTAATCAGTTCTTTTACCGGTGGAACACCAACCAAACCACCGTGGAAACTTACTACTCCATTTACAGGAAGGCCAAGTCTGGCACTATTTAATACCATAGCACCACCAAAGCAGTAACCGATAGCCGCAATACGGGTAGTATCTACATTAGGATAAGTCTTTGCTTTCGCCAATGCTTCTTCCAGTCTTGCCTTTGCCATCTGCGGGTTCATATAGAACGGAGTGGCATAAGCTTTCGCCTCTTCAGGATTGGCAGCCAGTTTACCGTTACCGTACATGTCTACACCCATTGCGAAGTAACCCAGTTCTGCCAGTTCTTTAGCCCTGCGTTTTTCGTAAGCACCCAATCCCCACCATTCAGGTACGATAAGTACAATCGGTTTTTTTGCGGTGGTATCATCATTGTAAGCTACCAGGCTGTTTAAGGTTACGCTGTCTACCTGGATGGAAACGCTTTCTTCCTTAATAGTTACCTGATGAGTACTGTCTGTTGTTGTTTTGGTAGAAGACCCGTTATTACAGGCCGTCATGCAGATAGCTACTGTTAAAACAGCTATCATGTTTGTAAGAATGGATTTCATTTTGGTAGTATTTAAGTGATGCTTATATAATTGGTATGCAAAGTAAAACAATTAATTGTAATTTGGTGTTGCAACACATGTACCGCATTCTCTTTTATATTTCAGGCACCCAATGTAATGCCGCGGATAAACGGCCTACAGGAATTCCTTTGCCATTACATCAAACTATAATACAGGTACTTTACTGGCCGGCTGGTATTAAAAATCGTTGAATGCACCCAGTGAATGGAAATGCATATATTTGATTTTCGTAAATAGATTAAGTATGAAAATTGCATCACTGAAAGACTTTTATGACGCAACTGCTTCCCTGATCCCGGAGAATATCAATAAAGAGATTGGCCACTTTAATATATTCAGGATTGCAGATATTTTTGCTTCTAAAAATACGGTAATGCCTTATAACAGAAGAGCTTACTATAAAATAAGTCTGATCAATGGCAAAAACAGGTCCGAATATGCAGATAAAGTGGTGAACATAGAGAAGAAGGCTTTACTGTTTGCTACACCTAAAATTCCCTATAATTACATGCCGCAGGATGATGAACAGTCGGGCTTCTTCTGCATTTTTACAGATGAATTTCTGGCCAGGAGTAAAAGTGGAATTACCCTGGAAGAATTACCAATTTACCAGCCGGGAGGTTACCCGATATTTGAACTGACAGACGAATCTTATGAAGACATTAGTTACATCTTTGAGAAGATGTTTAAGGAGTTATCTTCGGATTATGTTTATAAGTACGACCTGATCCGTAATTACGTGCTGGAACTGATCCATTTTGGACAAAAGCTGCAACCAGCTTCAGCATTATATACTGTACAAAATGCTGCTACCCGTGTGTCCTCACTGTTTATAGAACTGCTGGAACGACAGTTTCCCATAGATTCGCCCCGGCAGAAATTACAGCTGCGTTCTGCCGGCGATTATGCCGATCAGCTGGCTGTGCATGTAAATCATTTGAATAAAGTACTGAAAGAAAATACAGGTAAAACAACGACGGAGATCATTTCCGCAAGGATGATCCAGGAAGCGAAGATCCTGTTAAAACAAACCGACTGGAGCATTTCTGATATTGCCTATTGCCTTGATTTTGAGCAGGTAGCCCATTTCTCTACTTTCTTTAAAAAACAAACATCCATGACTCCACTTGAATTCCGTGGCGTATCGGTATCGTCTTAAATCAGTTCTTCCCTGGTTAAACAAAAATGGAGATTCTGCAGCTGGTGTACATGTACAATGGGCCGGCCATAAGGAATGAGTCCGGAGGGCGAGTCCGTGAGTAGTTGAAATGAATAACCGTCATCCCGGATATATAAGCTGTCTTTGTGACTATACTTATAAGAGAATACATTTTCATCCTCCCCGTAATCCTTGTCTCCTTTCACATACCCAAAGGCCAGCAAATGATCTGTTTCTAACATAACCGGGTTCACTTTATCCAATGGCAGCTTGCTTTTAGGTAAAGAAGAATTATAGATAAACCCATCCAGCACACCTTCTACTTTAAAGGTCGTTTCTATCAGGTACAAATTATAGTACCATACAAGGTTTCCTATTCGAACATCGGCTTCCTCTATCATAAAACAACTTTTATTCCTATGCAATTATACTGGTATATTTTGTATTATGATGACAGTGGGACTAATATTTGATTTTTGAAGATGATGGATTGATGGCTTAAAAGCATTGAGTGAGGAATCAGGTGGTTTATTCCTGTAGCGTAAAAGTAAAACAATAAAAATAGGGTGCATACTTTTAATACACCCTATTTTTATTGTTCTGCTTTTTAATAATCTATTTTAGGGATCTGAATGTAGTATTCGTATAGGCGGAATCAACATTGCCTGCAAATACCATAATGCCCGCTTTGGTGCCAACGGCTGGGTGCCATGAAGCGGCTGTTTTTGCATTCTCTAAGGTGTTGTATACTTTTGCAACTCCTATCATTGTTTTAGCTGCACCTATAGAATCAGACCATCTGTTAAAGCGGGTTACATTATTCTGAAAATACCCCATGTCCTGAACAAAGTTGAAGTATTGCGCCACATCACGTGATTGTCCAATTGCATATCCTGCCCGTCCTCCTGTGAATATTGCCGCAGTATAAATCGTATAATTACTATCAGGAGAAAGAGGACCGTAATATTTCCCCAGCTCTTTTACTAATGAAATAAAATTACTGTTGGCAGGTGTATTGAGCATATGCTCAACATCAAGGGCAATACCATCAAGATGTAGTGAATCAGTAATACAGTTTTTTATAAATGTGGCGAATTGCTGATAATCCAATGCCTGTCCTTTGTAATCCGTAAATGGAGTAGTGGTGTTCCAGGAATTGGCATCATCTACATTCATCAGTACTTTAACGCCTGATTTCTGTAAGATCCTTACATGGTCAATGATTGATTTATAGGAATGATAGTTTGGGTTAACAGTCAGTATATAACTGTCACTTTTGCCATAGTGAGCAGAGTCTGCCATTTCCCAGGCAGTTCCTTCAAACAGTACTACCACATTTGCGCCGGTTGCAAAGTTGGTGAGCGGAAGCAGGTTAGGAGTGGCATCAAACGCATAATAAGCCACTTTAAAAGGAGGGCTGGGTATTTTTACTCTAACGGGCACACTGTCAGTACCCGGAGTAACCGGTACAATCTCTTTTTTCTTACAGGAAATAATGCTCATCGCACAGATGAAGATACATACGTAGAACTGTTTTTTCATTGGAGGTATATTTTAGGGGATAGGAACGCATTCTTATGGTAAATTCTTATAAATTTCACTGACCGGTTTACCAGCTGCCGGGTAAAATATACTACAGAATGCATTCTTTAAAAGGCCGGAACTAAATCTGAAGCGGGAAAATAGTTGTTTTAACTCTTAATTATTAGCATTAATATAATAGAACTGTTGCGCAATAAATAACCTAACTTTAGTACCATCGTGCTTTAATCGTAGTAGCCCCAAGATACATTTATGAAAGAAGTACAGTATATTATTGGTATTGGTGCTTCGGCAGGAGGGATGGCCCAGATCAACACCTTTTTCGATTACACTCCTCTGGATGGTGTTTCCTATATTATTATTCAGCACTTATCTGCCGATCATAAAAGTATGATGTCTTCTCTGCTGGCCAGGCATAGCAAGCTGAATATCCTGGAAGCAGAACACGGAATGCTGGTAGAGAAAAATAAAGTATATCTTATTCCCAGCAAAAACAGGATGACTATTAAAGATGGCCGGCTGTTACTAACCGATAAAGAGAAAGGTGTAAATTTTACCATTAATACCTTTTTCGCTTCACTTGCGGAAGAAAAAGGAGATAAAGCTATTGGCATTATCCTTTCAGGAACAGGAGAGGATGGCACGGAAGGAATCAAAGCGATCAAAAATTCAGGTGGACTATTAATGGTAAGTAAACCGGAATTAACGGAGTTCGACCAGATGCCATTGAGTGCCATTGCTACAGGACTGATAGATTATATAGTGTCTCCGGAACAGATGCCTCAGTTCATACAGCGATACGTGAATGGAAAAATATGGAAGGCAGACATGAATATTGATGAAGAGGATGAGAAGGTAATGATGGCTATTACCAAACTGATAAAAGATAAATTGCCGGAAGATTTTTCCGGATATAAAAAAGCAACCATACTCCGGAGAATAAAGAGAAGGGCTTCCCTGTTAAACTTTGTTAATATAGAAAGTTATCTCGATGTGCTGAAAAAAGATACGGCTGAATTACAAAACCTGGTTAAAGATTTTTTAATAAGTGTGACATCATTTTTCAGAGATAAAGCTGCTTTCCGGATTTTAGAGGAAAGTATTATTCCGGACATAATAGCAGGTAAAGAGAATGAAGATATAAAAATATGGGTGGCAGGTTGTGCAACAGGAGAAGAAGCCTATTCTCTGGCAATATTGGTGCGGGAACAGTTAACCGTGGCAAATAAAACGAATAAGATAAAGATCTTTGCAACAGATATCGACAATGAAGCATTACTGGTTGCCGGAAAAGGATACTATAGTGAAAATATTGAAAAAGATGTATCGCCGGAAAGATTGGCCCGTTTTTTTTCCAGGGATGGCAAAGGATATAAGGTGAAATATTCCATCCGGGAGATGCTTGTTTTTGCTCATCACGACCTGGTTAAAAATCCTCCTTATTGTAACATCGACTTTATAAGTTGCCGTAATCTACTAATATACATGATCCCCACACTGCAAAGGAAAATATTGAACATGCTGCATTTCGGCATGCGATATGGGGGATATTTATTTTTAGGTCCCAGCGAAAATGTGACCGACTTTACTTCCGACCTGGAAGAAGTAAATAAAAAATGGAAGATCTATAAAAATGTTGTAGCAAAAAGGAGCATGAGTCTGGAGACTTTTACACCTCCTGCATTAATGGGGGGAAAACTATACGTGATGCCTCCGAAAATGCTGCATAAAAGAAAGAACACAACACTTCATGTCAATACAGATATGAATATCCTGATTGAGATGGGATATTCCGGTTTGTCGATCGATGAAAATAACCAGGTGTTGAATGTATTTGGAGATAGTACCCGGTTCCTGAGCCAAAAGATGTTCATTTATCATCTGCCCGATCTATTGTCAGAATCTCTCCAGATAGCATTTGTAACGGCTAGTATAGAAGCCGATAAAACAAATAAATTAATATCGGTAAAAGGAATTAAAATAGAAGGTGTCAACTCACCTGTTACGTTATCAGTAAAACCTTTAACCGTCAATGAACAAGGTGATAAAACGAGATTAATCCTGTTTTTGGAAGAAGATACAGATAGCAACACAAAACAAACATTTACATTTAATGAAAGCTTTTTTACAGATAAGTATACGGTAAATATTAAGGAGGAGCTTAAAGAAACTAAAGAGAAACTGGCTTCGACCCACGAGATACTGAATGTATCCAATGAAAATATGCAATCGTTTAATGAAGAATTACTTTCTGCTAATGAAGAAATGCAAAGTACCAATGAAGAGATGCAGTCGGTAAATGAAGAATTGCAAACCATTAATACCGAATATCAGTCTAAGATCAGGGAGCTTTCTAATCTTAATGATGATTTGAATAACTATTTCCGGAGTAACGTGAACGGACAAATATTTGTGAATAAAGAATTACAGCTGATGAAATTTTCGCCGGGAGCAGAAGCTCATTTTAACCTGCTTGAAATTGATATCGGGCGTCCTTTAAGTAATATTTCAACTAATGTTAAATTTGAAATAATTGAAGCCGATATCAGGAATGTATTGACAGACGGACTTGTAATTACCAGGGAAATGCAGGCTATTAACGGGAAGTGGTTCCAGGTAATGACCATGCCTTATCTGCGTAATGGTATTAACGAAACCGATGGTGCCATTATTACCTTCAACGATATTTCGGAATTAAAAAAGATCCAGAAGGAACTTTCAAACAGTAATAAGATCTTAAAAACTATCAATACAGATCTGGATAACTTCGTTTTTGCTTCTTCTCATGATCTTCTTAACCCAATGAATAATATTGAGCAGATCATTTACTTCATAAAAGAAAGGGATAAAATATCAGACGATGAAACAAATGAATATGTAAAGATGTTGTCAACGGCCGTTGGGAAATTCAGGGGCGTAATTAAAGAGATGGCAACAATAGGGAAAATGGAAAGTGAAATGTTTACCCTGGAAAATATTAGCATTGAAGAGATCATTGAGGAGATTTTAGAAAGTATCAAGTGGAAAATTTCATCGGACCGTGCTACTATACAAACCTTCCTGGAAGTTAAAAACATCCATTTCTCCAAAAAGAATTGCAGAAGCATGATCTACAATTTAATTAATAATGCGTTGAAATTTAAATCTCCTGTCAGACCCCCTGAAATTGTAATTTCAACGAAAGACCAGCCTGATTATATTCTTTTATCGGTTAGGGATAATGGTATTGGAATAAGTAAAAGCAAAATTGACAGCATCTTTAAAATGTACAAACAAGTGAATGCGGGCTCAAAAGGGCAGGGATTGGGTTTGTTTCTGATAAATAAAATTATTGATGGTTCCGGAGGAAAAGTGGAGGTTGAAAGTGAACCGGGAGTTGGTACCGAATTCAGACTATACATAAAGAAGAAAACAATTACTCAGGACGTTGATAGTCCCAACTACATTGAGCTTGTTTAAAGATTGTACCATTTAAATTGATACGAACATATTTCTTATGAATTTTACCGGTCAATTTATCAGCTTCCCGGTGAAATATGCTCCATCAACAGCGATATTTGTTTTATTTTGAAGAAAAAAACAATGAGGAGATTCTTATTATGCCTCCTTTTCCTTTATTGCGGAAACGTAGCCGGACAGCAATATAATTTTACTCCGGTAGATAACTACCTGGAACAAAACGCTGAAATTTATAAAGATAATGTAGTAGTGCTGGTATCTCAGCATGGGAAACTCATTTACAAAAAAGAAATTAACCTGCGGGCGACTGACAGGCGGGTAATTGCTTCTGCTTCCAAATGGTTATCCGGCGCAGTGATTATGGCATTGGTGGATGATGGGAAGTTAGCCTTAACAGATACTGTCGGTAAATTCCTGCCTATCTTCACCTTGTATCATAAGGGAAATATTACAATCAGGCAGTTGTTCTCTCATACTTCCGGTTTTCCGGGTAATTCACCTGAACGATATGAATACAGCCGGATACTGACTATGGCGGAGGCCGTAGATTCGATTGCTGTTCATACGGCCATGATCCATCCGCCAGGTACTACATTTAATTATGGGAGTGTAAGTATGCAGATTGCCGGCCGGATAGCGGAAGTAGTTACTGGCAAATCCTGGCAAACGCTGTTCAACGAAAAGATAGCTATTCCCTGCGATCTGAGTGCCAGTTATAATATGCTGATGAATTTTCGTAACCCATTACTGGCAGGTGGTGTCCGCACTTCTGCGGAAGACTATCTGCATTTCCTGGAAATGATTGTCAATAAAGGGCGGTATCATAACAAGCAGGTTTTAAGTAAAAATGCGGTTGAAGAGATGTTAAAAGACCAAACCAATGGTGCTGTTATTGACGATACTCCTTATCTGGTTAATCCTTATTCACCTACGCCGGACAAGCCTGTCAGATATGGTATCGGAAACTGGATTGACGTGGTTACTCCATCGGGGCAGGTACTTGAAACCAGCAGTCCGGGTGCTTTTGGTACGCATCCGTGGCAGGATGAAAAAAACGGTATCGCTGGTATTATCTTTACGCTTTCAGATATTAAAACTACAGCCAAATATAGTCTTCGCATCCGGGAAATGATCCGGGGGATTGTTGCCCATAATGTCACAGCAGAGTAGTGGGATTAGATGATTTCTAATAATCAATAAATACACTGCGCCTGCCTGTTTAGTTTTTTAACTTAGCTTTGGAATGAGATTTTAGATTAGATGTTTATTGAACTTCACCTGTTCATCACGGCAGACAAGGTGTATTTATTAATCATTAGCAATCCCGCTTTATCAGACATTTACTTAGTTCCGGAATTACTCCATCCGAAAGTTCCGAAGTTACCTGGAAAGATATCTTTACTGGATTGCTAATAATCAATAAATACACTGCGTCTGCCTGTTTAGTTTTTTAATTTAGCTTTGGGATAATATTTTGGATTAGATGTTTATTGAACTTCACCTGTTCATCACGGCAGACAAGGTGTATTTGTTGATCATTAGCAATCCCCGCTATATCAGACCTTTACTTAGTTCCGGAACTACCCTATCCGAAAGTTCCGAAGTTACCTGAAAAGATATCTTTACTGGATTGCTAATGATCAATAAATACACTGCGTCTGCCTGTTTAGTTTTTTTAATTTAGCTTTGGGATAATATTTTGGATTAGATGTTTATTGAACTTCACCTGTTCATCACGGCAGACAAGGTGTATTTATTAATCATTAGCAATCCCACTTTATCAGACCTTTACTTAGTTCCGGAACTACTCCATCCGAAAGTTCCGAAGTTACCTGAAAAGATATCTTTACTGGATTGCTAATGATCAATAAATACACTGCGTCTGCCTGTTTAGTTTTTTAATTTAGCTTTAGAATGAGATTTTGGATTAGATGTTTATTGAACTTCACCTGTTCATCACGGCAGACAAGGTGTATTTATTGACCATTAGCAATTCCACTTTATCAAACATTTACATGTATTACTTTAAAGTCCTGAAGGTTTCGGGTTCTATGTAGCATTGGATTATAGCTGTAGCCCCTAAGTTCTGTAGCTTTCAAGATTCTATGTAGTATAGGATTATACTGTAGCCCCTAAGTTCCGTAGCTTTCAAGGTTCGATGTAGTATAGGATTATAGCTGTAGACCCTAAGTCCCGTAGCTTTCAAGGTTCAATGTAGTATAGGATTATAGCTGTAGACCCTAAGTCCCGAAGCTTTCAGGTTTCATGGATTTCTCTGATTTTAAGATGTTGTCCAGTTTTCTAATCATCATCTTCCAACACAAATAAATCTTCTACAGATATCCCGAATACTCTGGCAATTTTTATGGCCAATATACAGGATGGCATAAATTTCCCCGACTCTATCGAGTGGATGGTTTGACGTGATACCTGTGTTCTTTCAGCCAGATCCTGTTGAGATAAATTAATACGAGCTCTTTCTACTTTTATAGTATTCTTCATAATTGTACGTATTCTTCATGCAGGCAAGTATAATTTATGCAGGCAAGTATTCTTCATAACTGCTTTTCAATACAGCCCAATTAATTATCAGCTTGATTATACCTATTTTTTCCAATGCAGCTGAACCGTCCCTAAAAAAATACTTAAGCCTATAAGTACCACAACAGCTAATGAAAGCTGGGAAGGGTGATGTATTGCCATATAAGGAATTGTTCCTCCTGCCAGAGCACTTATTATCGTTGTCCAAATAGTAAATGTTTTAAAGTTCTTTTTACCATATACTGCTAACTGCTCTTCATTAAGATAAACGATCTGGGAATCCCTGTAGAGACAAAGCCGGAACAGCAGCAGATAATATCCTTGCATAATAAGCGTGAAAATTAACAGGTTAGGGCTATCTTTCATAATTAAACCCATTAAACAAGCCAATATAACCATCGTGCGAAGAGTATGCTTTGAGACATAATTCTTAATTCTTTCAATTCGTTCATCCTCATTTTTTGTCTGGCCGAATATAATTGGTGCAATTCCCCAATTCAAAAGAAATAAAAGGATTTTATTCAAGGTCATGCCCATAGAATGAATAATGTCTATGAGGGTATTCCCAAAACTGATCCGCAGTATTAAATTATAAATAATTCCCTCTATCCAGGGAGAGAACAATAACATCAAAAGGGCTGAAAAAGAGATAATTATCCCTGCTTTTTTATAAGGTTGCCAAATTTCGTATGTCGATTTTTTCATAAGAAATGTAAAGTTTACTTGTCAAATGTAGCTAATACTTTACATATTTAACCCCTTTTTAAAATAAATCTTATAATGACTTCCTTGTTTTTTTATTATGGGTTAACAAACAATCTGTTATATTATTTGTTATAATTCTCGCTGTTATAAACCGTCATGAGAAATATATACAAAGAATTATGAAGTATTTAATGATCAGACAAACATATTTATATACACCAATCATCAATCTTATAAATATTAATGATCAGGCAAACATATTTATATACACCAATCATCAATCTTATAAATATTAATGACCAGGCAAACATATTTATATACACCAATCATCAATCTTATAAATATTAATGATTGAAGACAAACATATTTATATACACCAATCATCAATCTTATAAATATTAATGACCAGGCAAACATATTTATATACACCAATCATCAATCTTATAAATATTAATGATCAGGCAAACATATTTATATACACCAATTATCAATCTTTTAAATTAATGTTATGGAAAAATTAAGTGCCAAAACAAACGCGTTGAATTGGTTTGAAATACCAGTTACCAACACTGCAAGAGCAAAGAAATTTTATGAAACTATCATGGATGTACAGATGGATACACAAGAAATGATGGGCATGGAAATGACCTCTTTCCCGTATGATATGGAATCAAATTCCGGTAAAGTTTCTGGTGCACTTGTAAAAAGTGAAATGCACAAGCCAGATATGGATGGAGTTATTGTTTATCTCAATGCCAATCCTGCGATACAAACAGTTTTAGATAAAATAGAGGCTGCTGGCGGCAAGATAATTATGCCCAGAACACTAATTAATGAACAGATAGGCTATATGGCCTTCTTCACAGACTCAGAAGGCAATCGTATGGCACTTCATGCAGGAAATTAAGATTTGGTTTCATTATGAATGAAGTAAATAGAGCACGTGAAATTGCTTATAAAAATAGAAGATGATGTCTCAAAACTATATTTTCTTTTTCAACATAAAAACTCAATGAAACCTACATAGATAAAGTTTACAAACGAGGACGAAAATCTTTTAATCCGGTCAGAAACCATTATGTTAAGCTATTTTATAAATTGATTGATTTATTACTATTGGGAATAGACCCTTAAAAAAGAGGCTGTCAAAAGTAATGAACAGCCTCTTTTTATTCGGGTACCTGATGGAGACGCATAGTCATTTACGCGATTCTCAGGTCCTATTTTTATTTTTTACAACCTCTTTTTTTGAGACTATAAAATTTTCTGTGTTACTGGTTTAGTGTTACTGGTTTAGTATTACTGGCTTAGTATTACTGGCTTAGTGTTACTGGCTTAGTGTTACTGGTTCTGTGTTACTGGTTCTGTGTTACTGGTTCTGTGTTACTGGTTTAGTGTTACTGGTTTAGTGTTACTGGTTTAGTGTTACTGGTTTAGTGTTAATGGTTTATTAGGGAGTATAATCTGGATAAGCCTTATTATTTATTTACCATACAACGGGGTATAAGGTTGTATACTGAATGACAATGTTGCTGGTTTAAAAGGAATATAATACTGAGGTAACGGAATAGGTCCGCAACTGGCATTCCCAACACCCAGTTGGGCTTTATCCAGGCTCAGAATAGTTTCCGGTCTACGTTGCAACTGATATAGATGCGGGGCTGCCCATAGGTCCTGATCCGTATAATGCAGCGCTGTAAAACTCAGATGATCATCGGCCTCAATCATGATTCCCTTATCATCCTGATCTGTGAGTTTTACCCAGCGAACGTCTTCCCGGTTTGCCATTCCTTGTGGACGTTCGTATTGTTCCAGCATATTATCTACTGTATGTTGGTATTGTCCTATCTCTGCTGCTGTTTTCCTGTCCGAATAGTTTTCAAATGGACCACGACCATACCATTCTACATTTTCCAGTCCTGGGTTCAATATCATTCGTACTCCAAGGCGGGGAATAGGCAAGCCGCTGGTATCCGGTATAAAAGTAGCATTTACCTGTACTAACCCATTACCATATACGGTGTATTTCATTTGTGTAACTACCTTGAATCCTGAACGGGTTGCTGCAGTAGTAGCTGTTATAATTTCAACTGCTTTACTGTTTAGCGCTTTTGCTGTAAAACTATTCAGCGTATACTTCAGACTATCGTAACCAGCTTCCATCCATTCAATAGCAGGACCTCTTTCTTTAGTACGGTCATTATCCAGCCTGGCACGATAGAGGTTAAATGCTGGCCCGTTTTGAGCATTGCTGATGATAATACGGTCGCCGTATTGGAGAGTGCTGATATTACCTGTAGTTTTATCAAAGGCAATGGAACAATCTTTCCCGTTTACTGTTACCATTGCATTATCCTGATGCAGATTTATTTCTGGCAATTCAGTAATGTTAAATGCTGCTTTCGGGATGGTAGGAAAAGGAACCTTCATTTGTTCCCTTGCTATTTCTGTTCCTTGTTTTGCCCACAACTTATCTTCACGTAGCCTGAATGCTACTTTCAGCCAATATTCAGCACCAGGAGCTAAAACAGGATTTTTGAAAGGAATAGTTACAATGATAGAATCATTGGGTGATAGTTGTACAGGAGGTAATGTGCCTGACTGAATCACATTACCATTTTCTGATAAGGTCCAGGTGCAATCAAAGTTTTCCAGATTCAGAAAATCATATTTATTCCTGATGGCAACACGTCCTGTTTGTCCGTCAATCATGCTGATCTTCACATACTGGTATACCTTTTTAACGTCTTCCATTTTAGGAGTGAACTTTCTGTCTGATGTAGTAAGTCCTTTAATACTGAAAGTACCGTCATTAGGCTTGTCGCCGAAATCACCACCATAAGCAATAAATGTTTTACCAGTGGTATCGCCGGGAATCCGTTTGTTAACGCCCTGATCTACCCATTCCCAGATACAGCCCCCAATCAGGCGTTTATGAGATTCAATGGCATCCCAGTATTCCTGCAGGTTGCCTCCGGAATTGCCCATCACGTGCTCATATTCGCACATGAAGAACGGCTTGGAAGATGTTTTTTCTCCTTCAGAGATTAACGTGTTCACAGAAGGATACATGGTAGATTCAATATCTGCTATCTCGTTATATCCTTCATAATGGATAGGCCGGGAGCTGTCTATAGCCAGTATGGCGGCTTTGCCTGCAACAAAATTTTCTCCTCCCCAGGATTCATTACCCATAGACCAGATAATAACTGAAGGGTGATTCTTGTCACGTTCTACCAGTCGTACTTCTCTGTCAACGTATGCATTTTTCCATTTGGGATCTTTAGTCAGCTTGTCGCCCATACCATGTGTTTCCAGATTCGCTTCATCTATCACATACAAACCGTATTGATCACAGAGTTGATACCATAGCGGATCATTCGGATAATGACAGGTACGTACAGTATTGATATTACATTGTTTCATCAGGATAATATCCTGTATCATGGTGGCTCTGGGTACAGCTTTGCCATAGGCCGGATGTACTTCATGACGGTTCACGCCTTTCAGCAATACGGGTTCTCCATTCACCCACAGGCGACTGTCTTTTATTTCTACTTTTCTGAAACCAAATTTAGAAGAAAGCGTTTCTAATATTTGTCCTTGTTTATCTTTCAGAGTTAATAGTACGGTGTAAAGAATAGGTGTTTCAGCAGACCATAACGCCGGTTGTCTGGTATCTGCCTTTAGCGTATATGTTTTTGCAGATAAGCCTTTGAGCGGTCCTAGCGGCTGACTGGTACTGATATACAATTTACCGGAAGGATCATACACTTCTACGCCGAGTGTAGCCGCTGTTATTGTTGTTTTGTCATCATTCTTTAAGTCCGTTTTTACAGAGAAGACAGCTGATTTAAAATCGGCTGAAAGGTCTGATTGCAGGAAATAATCCTGTATATGCATCTTTGGTTTTGCATACAGATATACGCTTCTGTGAATCCCGCTGAAACGGAACATATCCTGGTCTTCCAGGTAACTACCATCACTCCATTTGTATGCTTCCACTGCTACCAGGTTCTTTCCCGGTTTTATATATTTTGTGATATCGAACTCCGCCGGGTTAAAGCTACTCTCACTATAACCAACTTTTTGTCCGTTTATCCATACATACATCGCACTGATAACACCATCGAAGTGAATGAACATTTCTTTTTCATCCCAGTTAGCCGGGATTTCAAACTCTCTGCGGTAAGATCCTACAGGATTAGGTTCTTTCGCCGTTGTCCAGTCGGCAGGTACAGCACCCATTACCCTTGGAGGATCTACTTTAAAGGGATATTCAATGTTTGTATAAATGGGAGTACCATAACCCTGCATTTCCATATTGGAAGGTACAGGGATGGTAGTCCATTTTGTAACATCAAAATCCGGTTTGTAGAAATCGAGTGGTCTTTCCGATGGTTGTTTTACCCAATGAAATTTCCACGGACCGTTTAACGAAATGTACCAGGGTGATGTTTGTGGTACATCCTGTAATGCCTGTTCCTTGCTGGAATAAGGAATACAGATTGTGTGAGCAGCTTCTTTGTTAATACCTGATACCTGCTCATTTTCCCAGTCATGACTTTGCGCATGTACAGCCGCATGACCCGCTGTCAGGAGACATATTACAACTCCTAATGTTTTGAGACCCATTTTCCTGTTTTTATATTTACAATCAATAATGTTTAGTCAAGCTCTCGCAAGAGCCTCCTGTTAGTGCAAAACGGTTATCATCTCCCGTAATCGATTCTGTAAGAAATCTTCTCTTTGATAAACTATAAACATTCACTTTTGCCCCGAAAAAATGCAAGCACAATAATGAATTGATTCAAAGTAATGTCAGCAAGCAGCCCGAATATGTGAGGATTCAGGTGGGCAATTGCGGGCCTTAGCCATTTGACACACGATTGATACTGTTCAATAAATATTCTAAAGCCCATACGCTTGTTAAAGCCAGATAGAATTACTACCAAATGGGTGCAGCCCGCAATCACTCACCTGAATCCAAAGGGAAGGTATAATCTTTTCCCGGACAGAAATGACTTACAATCAATAACATTTAGTTACGATTATCATCCTTCTTAATCTACTCTGTAAGAAACCCTCAGTTAAACAGGAGACTCCTAACAAAGTTGATAAACTATAAACATTCACTTTGGCCCCGTAAAAAATGCAAGCACAATAATGAAGTGATTCAAGGTAATGTCAGCAAGCAGCCTGAATATGTGAGGATTCAGGTGGGCAATTGCGGGCCTTAGCCATTTGACACACGATTGATACCGTTCAATAAATATTCTAAAGCCCATACGCTTGATAAAGCCAGATAGAATTACTACCAAATGGGTGCAGCCCGCAATCACTCACCTGAATCCAAAAGGAGAGTATAATCACCCTCCTGAATCCAAAGGGAACAATAAATATTATTTACCTCCAAGATTAGCTTTAACCAGTTTTACAAAAGCATCTGGTGTTACCACCCGTACATTGGAATTTAACCCGTCGACCACCGTTTTAATGTTGGACAAGTCTTTTGTCCATGTGTGTACAAATACCAGCGTATACCCTGATGCGTTAGATGGATCTGTAGGACGTGAATTGATATTGCTGATTACAGTAGCTTCTTCTTCCAGTCCTGCCCAGAGGTTATCCCTTGCTTCTATAACAGGTTTACCATTCTCTGAAAACTGGATGCTTCCATTAGGAGCTTCTCCATAGCCGGTATAAATCAATCCGTCTATATTACTATGCGAGAGGTATTTATTCCAGAGGTCCATACGCCCGATAACACCCTGATCCAGTATGTTCACAATGCGGAGGTCCGACTTGTCCATGAAGGTGTTCAGCCTGTCGAGATATTTATTCAGAGAAGCTGCCGGCATTTTGCTGGGGAAGGTATAACCACTTCCGCTGGGCCCAGCTACAAAACAATCTTTGGCAGATGCATTTTCATAATACCAGCGTAATGTAGCAGGAGCAAGGTCTACCAGCGAAGGACTAATAGTATATCCCATATTAAAGGTACCCCGGATTGGATTACTGAAATAATTCTGTAACGACCAGAGATCATATGCAATGTTATCTCCATCGCTTACCAGGAATGTTACATAATGTACATTACTTTCAGTCACCGGTGTTGTCGATGCTTGCTGACGAATAGGGTTAGGATCGTATATGCTGCTCAGTGGCGCAAGGTTAGCTGCCAGATCTGTAGGCAACATTACAATGCCTGCCTGGGCCGCATTAGATACCATAGAGAATTCCTCCTTCCCGTATCCAAAACAAAACGCCTCAGGATCAAGACCCTGTAACACTGTTTTACGCCAGGTGGTTTCCCCATCATAAAAAGTAAATGCATTGGTGAGTGTAATGTAATCACGCAGATGATGATTGATAGTAGGTGTTAATTCAGCACCCAGGGCTTTACTAAAAGCAGCCGGATAATTGCTGTATACCCATTTCTCATCACGCGTACGAACATCGAGCTTGCGGGTAGTGATACCAGCAGAACGTACCGCCGATTCCAGACTTGCATCTACCGCGATGGCATTCATTGGACCGCAAAGAGAAGTTGCAGCTGTAAGCGATCTTTCATTGGTGGCACGGTTATACAGCACATACCCCTTTATTTTTGATTTAAAGTGAGTGAGAAGATCTGTCCAGGTAGAATAGTTACTGATAGTAATTCCATATTTACTGTTGAGGTAATTTACCCATACAGTAGAAGGACCACCTTCATCGATATATATCTGATCGGAAGAGGTTTTGGCAACGAGCCCCTGTAAGGTAGCCACCAATACTTTCTGTTCGGCAGACAGATTGTTGCCGCTGATCACACAAATGGATTTCAACGCAGTACCTTTCTGATGGAGTACTCCTTTGTTCAGCAACAATGTATTCTTTACTATACCTGTATCTGTTGGATTAACTGTAACGGCGGTTGACTGGTTATTTGTTTTACTACATGCAAAACATCCAATACCAGCTGCTACGAATAGGGTGAAGACGACTCTTTTCTTCATGTTTAGAATATTTGTATTTCAGCAATATTGGTACTGTTAGTAGCGTATACTTTTGTCACGGTTACTTTCACATACCTGGCCTGTTTCAATGTGGAGACGAAATATTTATACCAGGGTTGACCGGCATCGTGAGGAATATCCTTAATACCGGCAACATCATCCCAGGTAACATTATCTGCACTTACAGACACTGTAATATCATGAGGCTGACCATGACCATCAGTTTGCCAGTCGCCTTCAAAATAACGGTCCATAATACCGATACCATGTACCGGTTTTATTTCACCCATATCAATGATGATATAATGAGGGGGAGCTGGTTCCCCGCCAGACCATTTTGAATTCCAGAAGGTAGAAGGATCTTCATCAATGGCCGCTTTTGCAAGGCCATTACCTCCGCCTTCTCCGGGTTCTTCAGTAGAAAAACCGGCAATGGTCCAACCGCTTTCATCATAAGGTTGCATACTTGCCGGATCGGCAGTACCATTTACAACGAAATAAGTAGTTTGCTGATAAGAGCTTACTGCTGCACCGGAAATACTTTCTATGCTTACCGGGATCATATAATCCTGGAAAGGATCTATTTTATCCTTTGCCAGGATTTTAAGAGATACATTGCCTGTGCTTGTAGCTCCTTTAGGAATGGTAGCAGTAGCCTGCAGCTCATAACTGCCAGCAGGCAATACAGGATAACTGGTACTGTTTTCAGTATTAAATTTTGCTACCAGGGAAGTGTCTGCCTTGAAATGTATGGTAATATCATTAGCAGCGTTTAGTCCGGATACAGAAGGATAATCTGTTCCTACTATTACCGCACTGTAGGAAACGATAAACGGAGTATCTGCAATAGCAAATACTTCTTTTACAATACCGTTCCCTGCTTCCGGCATATATACTGCCTTAGCTGTATTATCATCTTTTTTGCATGAGGTGATTAAAGCACCTGCTATCAAAAAAATATATAGATTTCTCATGACTGTTTTTTTGTTTACGATTAATAGCCTGGATTCTGTCCGCTTACCCATCCGTCTTTACCTCCGCTTTGTTCCCGGATCTTGTAATTGCGATCCAGCACATGCTGAGGTATTGGCATGTAATACATTTTAGGAAGGAATATACGGTTGCTCACATTCGTACGGGTGTAAACGAGCGTGCCGTTGTTAGATGTTATCACCATGCTTACTTCGGGGCGGTTTAACACACCGGGTGTTCCATCAGCCATTTTATCTGCAATCTTCCAGCGCAGTACATCCCACCAGCGTTTATCTTCAAAAGAAAGTTCTACACGGCGTTCGCGGTGAATGATCTCCCTCATTTTATCCTGGCTTACAGTGCCATAAGTGGCTTCTACTGTAGGCAGGTTATTGTCGCGGGTTCTTACTTTATTTACAGCAGCCAGCACGTCGGGCGTAGGGCCGTTCACTTCATTTTCTGCTTCGGCAAAACTGAGCAGTACTTCTGCATAACGGAAAAACATATAGTTTTGATAAGAGGTGCTGTTAGCCCTGTTATCGCTGCCCAATATGCTTTCATCGAGTCTCTTACAAGCATAATAACCGGTATGGGTAACGTCGCTGCTATAACCCAGATCTATTTCATTTTCGGTACTGCGTCCTAGTCCCACAACCGTTTTGATAGTATCGCCCTGCCATTCGCATCCATTAAAAAGAATCGTTTGATAGAAACGTTTTTCCCTGTTCGCGTATGGATTCTGCGGATCATAACCGGAGCCGGATTCATTTATTGCTTTCCCGTTTGCCATAGAGAATTCATCTACCAGTTCCTGTGTAGGCTGAAAGTTGCCCCATGCCATTTCTGTTCCGTTTATGATTGTCGGGCCTTCTTTACCTTCCAGTTGTCCGCCTTTACCCGGCATGTACTGACGTGCAAAAATGGACTCCAGACTATTATTAGCCGTTTTCAGGAATAAGGTTCTGAAGTCGGGGTACAGGTCATACATTCCAAGATCTATCACCGCTTTGTTAGTCGCCGATGCTTTTTTCCATTTTTCCAGGTCTCCCGCAGGACTAGCAGCATTGCCTGAATTCCTTAGCGGACTGGCTTCATACAATTCACACCATCCTTTCAGAGTAAGCGCAGCACCTTTGGTAGGTCTTCCCGGATCGGCCTGTTTCAGTGGTAAGATTTGCGCTATTTCTCCCAGTTCGTTTGTAATAAACTGACAGGTTTCTTCTTCTGTACTTCTTGGAATATAGATGCTATCACCTTGTGTAATATTATCCAGTGTTTTTGTGATAACGGGAACACCACCATATGCCATCCATAACCAATGATAGAAGAGTGCCCGGAGGAAGCGAACTTCAGCAATCCTTTCTGTTTTATAATCGTCCGGCAGTGTTGAGGCAGTTACTTTTTCAATGAAGAGATTGCATTTTCTGATCTTCTCATAATTACCTGTTTTGGAATCGTTGTTATTTTCTTTCCCCCAATACCACATATCCCAGGGGCCGCGTGGCAGGTTGGAAGGCGTAACATTTGCCGTACGTATATTGGAGTATCCCTGCATCCAGGTAACGCCTACATCGGAGTTGTCGGTGTATTGATCCAGGTGTTCCGTTTCATTATTGATATCCGGCATCTGGTTGTATATATCATTCAGGAACAGGTCTGCATTAGCAGCGGAAGCCCATACAACATCATCGCCCACACGATCTCTTGGTGATACTTCCAGGTAATTTTTTTTACAGGCTATCATCGCTGCACACATAAGAACAATGAGACAGCTTTGTTTTATAGTGATCATTTTTCTTTCAATTAAGTGTTAGAAGGTAACATTCAGTCCCAGTGAAGTAGTTTGTTGCTGGAAGTAATATTGTCCGTTTGAAGATCGTGCTTCAGGATCAATCTTTTCTTTCATATTCGGCGTCCACGTCCACAGGTTTTGTGCAGCAACGTATACACGTAATTGCTGTATTCTCATCCGTCTTATGAGATTTGTAGACAATGAATAGCCCAGTTCTGCACTACGCAGTTTGAGATAGGATGCATCCCTTAACCACCAGGAAGAGAATCTTGTATTATAGTCTTTAGGTTGTGTGGTAGCGCGGGGATATAAAGCATTTGTATTTGCCGGAGTCCAGTGATCATTGTAATAGAGTTCACTCACGGAGCCCTGCTGATCGAAAGGAAATACCAGGTTACCACCCACCGGAAGACTGATCTGTGTAGCCGCCTGTAACAGGAAGTTGAGATCAAATCCCTTCCAGGAAAGGGCAGGAGAGAAGCCAAAAATCATTTGTGGGGTACCGTTAGGCCGGCCAATTACAGTTTGATCATTATCATTAATAATACCATCCGGTTTACCTGATGGTCCGCCCAGATCTGCATATTTCAGATCGCCGGGACGTACAGGGGCATCGGGGATAGAAGCAACGTCTGATTTCACAGAACCATCAGCATTGAAATCTGCAGGGGTAAAATAGCCAAGTGCTTTCAGACCGAATTGCGTACCATATGCACGTCCTGTTTGACGGCGGTTAGGATTATTATAAGTAGCATCTGTTTCAAACACTTGCAGCAGTTTATTCTGTGCGTAAGTGAAGTTGCCGTTCACTTGCAGCTGTAACCCATTGGAGAAAGTATGATTGGTACCCAAACTTATTTCCACTCCGTGGTTGCTCATGATAGCAGCATTCTGTTCGGTAAGTCCCACACCATATTCCGCAGGTACGGTAACGGTAGGAGGAACCAGCATGTTGGAACGTTTTTCGTAGAAATAGTCAGCACCTATTGTAAGTTTACCTTTCCACAAAGAAGCATCTATACCCACATTGGTCTTTTTAGCCCTTTCCCATGTAATAGCAGTATTGGCCTGTAATACTTCACTGATGCCAGCCGTAAGAGCGCCATTCAGCACAGCAGCATTATTATAAATGGAATAGCCTGTCAGATATTGAAAAGGACCGCCAGCCAGGTTGCCGGATTCGCCATAGGAAGCTCTGAGTTTCAGGGCATCTATCCAGGTCACATTATTTTTCATAAAACTTTCGCGGGCCATATTCCAGCCCAGTGAAAATGCAGGGAAGAAACCATATTTACGACCGGGAGCAAAGTAATAATGTCCATCGTATCTGCCAGATACTTCTGCCAGATATTTACCATCATAGTTATAGCTCAAACGATATACATAACCTATTTGTCTTTGTTCTGATGAAGCACCGCCATTGGAAACTTCTCCCTGCGCTGTACCTCCACGGTCCAGTTCATCAATATCTATAGGGTAATTTATTCTGCTGCCGGAAAGGTCCCAGTATTTTTGAGTCCGGGATTCCAGTACTCCCAGGAAAGTAATATCATGTTTACCAAAAGTATTGTGGTAGTTTAAATATCCCTGGTAGGTGAAAGCTTTATTCTGACTGGTACTCAGGCTCAGTGACGGTTTGGACGGACCGATGTAAGTAGGTGTAAAGGTATAGGGAGTAGTAGTAAAGTCTGCACTATATGTGAGAATAGGTGTTTTCCATACTTTAGTGTAGGTATTATAAGGATCATAACTGGCCACACCTTTTATGCTAAGACCTTTTATAAAAGGCAGTTGCTGTTCAATGCTGAAGGTGGTCATAATCTGTGTATTCTCGTTATGAGCATATCCGCTATGAGCAATAGTCCCCACCAGCGAGTTGGTGATATAACTTCCCCATAAACCGTTGGAATAATAGATAGCAGATGTAGGAGGAGTTCTGAATGCCTGGTACATAATACCTCCGCCAGCAGAAGCATAACGGTTATTAGCGTCCCCGCTGCCTGGATCGGAATAACCAGAATAATTCTGATCTTCCACCCAACCACTGAGAGAGATAGATACCTGCGTGTTTTTAGTTGCAGCAACATCCAGGTTCGCAAGTGCATTATATTTTTTCAGGCTGGTAGTAGAGAATTGTCCCTCCTGATTAGTATATCCCAATGCAGCAAAATATTTCACTTTATCCGTACCGCCAGACAGTTGCAGGTTATGATTGGTCAGTAATGAATTGCGCTGAATTACATCCCGGAGCCCCTGACTGTTGGGGTATCTATCACGATCAGCATCAGCAGCACCATCCACTGTTTTTTTGTATCCGGCTATCTGTGCATCTGTAAAAGCAGGACTGAAATTATCATTCCTGTTAGCTTCATTGCTTAACAGCGCATATTGGTAGGAGTTTACCATACGTGGCATTCGTGTAGGATTTTGAAATCCCGCATAACCATTATAAGACAAAACCGGAGCGCCGGATTTTCCTTTTTTAGTAGTAACCAGGATAACACCATTAGCACCTGCCAGACCATAAGGCGCCACAGCAGCAGCATCTTTTAATATGGTAACGCTTTCAATAGTAGCAGGGTCCAGCCGGGAAAAATCCCTGTAAATCCCATCTACCACCAGCAGAGGATTTGCATTACCGATGGTGGAAGTACCTCTGATCCGTATTCTGGAACCATCCAGTCCGGGTTCGCCACTTCCCTGATCTGCAATAAGACCGGGCATACGGCCTACGAGATTATTTGTAAGATTCACTACCGGTTTCTGAGCAAAGTCTTTTCCTTTTACAACAGATACTGCAGAGATACTTGTAGCTTTCAGTTGAGTACCGTAACCCACAACAATCACTTCGTTCAATGCAGTAGAACTTTCTTCCAGTTGTATGTCTATGGATGTTCGTCCGGCCAGAGGCACTTCTTTAGTGATGTAGCCGATAAAGGAGAATATTAAAATACTTTGTTCGTCTGGTACACGAATAGAGAACTTTCCTTCCGCATCTGTATTGGTACCGTTTGCAGCCCCTTTTAACCGGATACTAACACCGGGTAGTTTGTCACCTTTTGGTGAAATAACAGTGCCCGTTACCGTTAGTTCCTGTGATTGTACTTTTTCCGGAGCAGGGGAGGGAGCCGGCACAATGAAAACATAATGATCTTTCTGCTGATAGGTAAGCCCTGTACCGGAAAGCAGGAGATCCAATGTGGAAGCCACTGAACGGGTAGCTACCGGCAGTTGGAGATGTGAAAATTTGTTTATTTCGTTCAGTCTGTAGCCGAAACGAAAATTTGTTTGTTGTTCAATTTCCTTTAATGCTGTTTCCAGGCTTTTGCCGGAAAGACCCAGTGAAACTTTGGTTTGCCGGATATCCTGTGCGTTTGTTTTAGCCGCTATCAGGATATTACAGCAGAATAATAAAATTGCCAGTACTAACGTGGAACATCTCATAATCCAAAGGATTGTTTTGAGCGGGACGGGACGTTCATAAGGAAACGTGGATCCCTTACTTACAAAAAAATGCATAGATTTGTTTGGTTTTAATCGGTTTGAACGCTGTTTTAAAATCCATTTGGTTGCGGGTACTTGCCTGTACCCGTGATCATCCTTAATTATACCGCTGTGGTTGCCTCCGCAGCGGTTTTGTATTACAGTACTTATGTGGAAGCCTTCGTGGTAATGAAGCTCATATCTTTAATTATTTTTTTCTGCTGATAGTAATGACATTCCCCTCTATATTATATCTGAAACCGTTCAGGTGACTGATCATATTCATGACTTCCTGGATGTTCTCTCCATGCAGGAAGGAAAAGGTAAAGCGGGATTTCTTGAGTTCGGGATCAGCAAATACGATCTCTACATTATACCATCTGCCAATGGTAATAGCCGCATCTCCCATCGTCACATTATCGAGTATTAATTCACCTTTTGTCCAGGCCACCATATTGCCCGCAATAGTATCCCTCAATACTACCTGTTTATTTTCCTGATGATATTCCAGGAACTGGTTGGCCACGATCACGCCCAGCGCAGCGTTTCCTTCAGCCACGCTTACTTTACCGTTAACCACTGCCACTGTCAGCAGTTGATTATATGCCTGTATATTAAAAGCTGTACCCAATACTTTAGTGGTAACGCTTCCGGTATGAACCAGGAAGGGTTGTTTATCCCGGTGTGTTACATCAAAATATGCCTCACCCTCCAGGAAGAGCTCGCGGGTGTTGCCCGTAAAACTGGCAGGATAACGGAGTTTACTACCAGCTTTCAGCCACACCATGGAACCGTCTGCCAGTTTCAGTTGTATACGTTGACCAGCAGGAACCGACAGTTCTTTGTAAACAACGGAAGCTGTCCGGGAAGGTGTAAATAAAAGGTAGGCGCTGGTTCCGGTAGACAGCAGTAGTAATATACCAGCAGCATAACCCAGCCAGCGCCTTTTCTTATATATAGGTTGGATGGTAAAACGATCGTTCTCTGTAATCTTCAGATATAATGCATCAGATTCATCCGGACTTAGTTGTTGTGCAGGAGTCAATTCTGCCCACATACGATCTATTGCCGACTGTAAAGCAGGGTTCTCTTCAGCATCCTGCAAGTATTGCATCAGCTCATCGTAATCTTCAGCATTGATGCTATTATTGGCAAGTTCGCCAAGCAGTTGATATATACGTTCTTCATTCACGTGGATAACATTTTAATAAACTCCCTAAAAGAGGGGATATAGTGCAATACACGTGAGGCTACCTGTTCGGGTAGTCAATTTGAAAAAAAATTATTTACTAAGAAAAAGCAGGAGGAGGGGGAAGAGGATTTCGGCCTGGTTAAAGCAGGCACGTAGTGTTTTCAATGCGCCTGTGAGGTGGTATTTTACGGTATGTACGGAGATATTCATGCGGGCAGCAATTTCCTCGTAAGTAAGGCCTTCAAATCTGCTGAGCCGGAAAACCATTTGTTGTTGTACGGGTAATGTATTTAAAATATGGGAAGTAAGGCGTTCAAGATCTGCAGCCAGGATTGCTTCTTCGGTTTCGTTATGTTCCGGGTGCATGGTGAGCCATAGTTTTTTACGGGCAGCCTGGGAGGTAGCTGTTTGTCGTAACATATTGAGAGTTACTCTTCTGGCTATTGTATATAACCAGGGTGCCAGGGGGTATTCACTGTTTAATTGTAAACGGTGTTCCCACAGTCGTAACATGGTTTCCTGCACCACTTCCTTACTTTGTTCCCTGTTTTTAAGGAAATGATAGGCCAGGCCATAAATCTTTTGGCTGTATTGGTCAAATACCTCACGGAATGCAGATTCATCTCCATCGCGCAGACGAATGATCAGATTCCAATCCACAGATTTAATTACACTTTCCACGAACGCGGTAATAATTGATTTAAGAAAAACGAGGTATCTCTTCTTTTAGTTGACAATCTTAGCATCCAAGGTAGGGAATTTAATATCGAAGTTATATCTTTTTTAAGTTGGGGATGCATGGTAACAAAAAAGAGCAATTCTCCCATATTTCAGAAAAAAGATTTTTAAATGAGCGAACGCTCACTTATCTTTGCAACGCATGAGACAGCGAGACGAAAATAAAATACAGGGCATTCGTGAGAAGGCTATTGAAATGATCACCAACGAAGGTTTGGAGAATTTTGGTATCAACAAGCTGGCTAAAGCAGCAGGGGTATCTCCTGCAACTATTTATATTTATTATAAGGATAAAGACGACCTGATTACCCAGATTAGTGTGGATGAAGGTATGAGGATGTGTGCTGCTATTCTGGAAGGTTTTGATCCTGAAATGACATTTGAAGAAGGGCTTTGGATCCAATGGAAAAACAGGGCCAAATATTCATTGAATAACCAGGAGGGAGCTTCTTTTTATGAGCAGCTGCGTAATTCTACTTACCGTGAGAAAATGGTAAAAGCAATTCATGATGAAATGGGCAAGAAGGCAGGGCCTTTTATGAAAAATGCCATAGAACGGGGAGAGATAAACGATATTACTATAGAAGTATTCTGGTCAGTGGCTATAGCCCCACTTTATTCCCTGGTAAGGTTTCACCAGGAAGGGCATTGTTTTAAAGACCGTATTTTTGTTTTTTCCGAGAAGATTATGAAAGAAACATTTGACTATGTTATAAAAGCTCTTAAGAAATAGTTTTTTTTATCTTGATAAGTAAATGAGTGCTCACTTATGCTGGAAAGTATTCTTATATTTAAAACCAATATCACTACGGAAACGGACCTGCTTATTGTAAAAGCCGCATTGGATACCCATCACCAGATTGAGAGGTGGACTATAGATCAGACGGATGTAGACTGTGTATTGCGTGTAATATCCCATCACCTAAGTTATGCAGATGTTAACCGGCTCATTTCCGGGTTGAACTATAACTGCGAAGAACTAACATACTGAAATAGAAATGTCCCTTAAAAACACAAATAGTCAAACCATGAAAAGTGAAAGCTCTTTTTCTTCATACCAGAAACTGATTATTGTCTTACTGGCATTGACACAGTTTTCTGTCATCCTGGATTTTATGATCATGTCACCATTGGGCGACATACTAATGAAATCGATGAGTATCAAACCAAAACAATTCGGATTGGTAGTATCTGCATATGCATTCAGTGCCGGTATTTCAGGATTGCTGACAGCAGGTTTTGCCGATCGTTTTGACCGCAAAAAATTGTTCCTCTTTTTTTACGGAGGTTTTGCCCTGGGCACTTTATCCTGTGGTTTTGCAACCACTTATCCGATGCTGGTAGCTGCCCGTATTATAACAGGTTTATTCGGCGGAGTGATTGGTTCTATTTCTATGGCTATTGTTACGGATCTTTTTTCAATAGAACAACGTGGCCGGGTAATGGGTTTTATGCAAATGGGATTTGGAGCCAGCCAGGTGTTGGGTATTCCCATCGGTCTTTATATGGCCAATTTATGGGGATGGGAATCTCCTTTTTTCATGATAGTAGGAGTGGCAGTCATCTTAATGCTGCTGATCGGGCTCCGGCTGCAACCTATTACAGCACATCTTGCCATACAGCGGGATAAGAGTGCCGTGAGTCATCTCTGGCATACGATCGCCAAAAGAAATTACCGTATTGGATTCGCAACCACAGCCCTGCTTTCTATTGGTGGATTTATGATGATGCCTTTCGGTAGTGCATTTGCTGTCAACAACCTGGGTGTTAAAGAGGACAAATTATTCTTACTGTTTATGGTGACTGGTGTTGGTTCATTACTTGTTATGCCGTTAATAGGCCGGCTGAGCGATAAAATGGACAGGTTCTGGCT
Organism: Chitinophaga sp. CF118; assembly: GCF_900112615.1. GTDB lineage: Bacteria > Bacteroidota > Bacteroidia > Chitinophagales > Chitinophagaceae > Chitinophaga. The sequence continues at coordinate 908,408 of NZ_FOMK01000003.1, forward strand.
GGCAACGATTTCTACCCTGTTTATGATGATAATGGTAGCGATTTATACGCACCTCACTCCTTATCCTTTGTGGATCATTATGGCTTTTAATGTGGTGATGATAGCCTTTATGATGGGCCGTATGGTACCAGCTATGGCATTGATCACCGGTGTGCCTGAAATGGCCGACAGAGGAGCTTTCATGAGTATCAATTCAGCCCTGCAGCAGATTGCTGGTGGTATTGCTGCTGCCGTGGGCGGGATGATCGTTGTACAGAAAGATAAATTCAGTCCGCTGGAACATTACGATATAGTAGGTTGGGTCACCATCGGTGTATCAGTGATCTTCCTTTTAATGTTAAGCCGGGTAAGCGTGATAATAAAAGCAAAACCAGTGAAACCTGTTGTACAGAAAACAGAAGCGATACTCGAAGTATAAATTTCTTCCCCTGAACAGTTTTATTGTTCAGGGGATTTTTATTTTCTTTATTACCCTACAGTCAGGATCTTGGCACAACCTGCATATTTTACTACATTGACTACTGTATTGCTGAGAGGCATTCCCATTTCAATCCCCACAGATACTATCATCGTCATTAAATCTTCCGGTTTCCCTTTATCCAATTTTATCTCAAAGCGCTCTCCTTCACAGGCTTCGCTGGATGGATGCCATTCGCTATATAAAGCGGGAGTACAATCAGAGTCTTTAAAAGATAACTTAGGATAATTGTATTCTGTATCCCCTATAGCCTGCAAAGAAATCACAAACCGGAATAGCGGAGCTTTCCAGGGCAGGAATATGTTTATGTCCGGCAGCAGCTTAGGTACCTGAACAACAGCGCTTCCTGTTTCCCTATCTACAGTGCATTTCAGCGGATGCCTGACCACATTATCAAAAGTATTCTTTTTGTTTAAGCTAAAGCCTTCCAGCATGTCACCATGCTGAGAAAGAAGAATTGCCCGTTGCCCTCTGATGCTTGTCTTATCCTCTTTCTGAATGATGGAACACAGCTCATTGAGCGTGTATGTAAAATTATAATCAGCCAGATGTCTTACATAAATGAGCGCCCACCGGATCTTACTTCCAGCTCTTGCAGAACCTGTGAATTCTGAATTATTTTCCCGGGTACGTACAAACGCAGGAGAGGTTTTTATCTTCTTTTTCGAAGCGCCACCTTTCATGCGAACAATCGTTCCTTCCATATCCCTTCTTTTGTAAGAAGACATATTTCCAACTGGTCCTATAAAGTCTAAACCTCCTTTGAGAATAGCCATTTTGAGTAGTTTTTATTTTGTGGAATAAGATCTGAATCTTTAGTCTAATTTAAATAAAACTCTTAATAAAAACAAATTCTAGTCTTATATAAGCCTTATCTATATAGATATGGCTTATATAAGACTAGAATAAGACTAGGATAAGGCTTATATATGGCTTATATACCTTATAATGTACTACTATCATAGGTTTAAGGCACTTTGTGATTAGCTGGAAAATGGACTAAAAAATACTATGTTGTTAAAATTTCACGTGAAAATTGTTATTATTTATGTTTTGTGTCACTTTCTGAAGAAAAATAATTAAATTGTGTGAAAATATCACGTCATGATTATCCGCTTCATTGTCAAAAATCTGTTTTCCTTTAAAGATTTTACGGAGTTTAATATGTTGCCGGGCAGGTTTAACCGTCTATCTCACCATTTATTTAAAACAGATAAAACTGAATTATTAAAATTGAATGCTATCTATGGTGCAAATGGTGCAGGTAAAAGCAATCTTATAAATGCCCTTGCCATTCTTAAAGATTTTCTTATTGATGGAGAGATGCCTATAGAGTTGATTACAGAAACCTTCAAATTTGACACGGAAAGCAGTACTAAAGATGTATACCTTGGAATAGAGTTTATCAAAGATGATGTTCCATACTATTACGGTTTAACTATTAACCAGGGCATTATTATAGAAGAAGAATTACAAATAAGCGGCCTGGGCAAAAAAGATGATAAAGTACTTTTTAGCCGTACAGATAAAGTTGGTGAAAAGAACTTAGAGATTGTTTTTTCTAAAGAGGTACAAGAAGATAAAGAGGCCGCAATGTATCCCTCATTTTTAAAAAACGAAGTATTAGAAAGGAATAAGCCTGTATTATTTTATATGAAGAACCGGCAGAATAAAGTATTTGCCCATTGTAAAAGCGCATGGGAGTGGTTTGACGCAGAGCTTGAATTAATATCACCTCTTTCCAGACCGGGAGGTATGGCTATAACATTAGAGACTAGTAAAGAATTTCATGAATTTGCTATTGATATAATGAGGTCGTTCAATACTGGCATCCAGGATATTCATGTTGAAACAATTGCTATAGAAGATTATTTTGGAGAAGATAATAAACTGGAGGCTGAGAAAATAACGGCTGATTTACGGGCAAAATCTGATAGGATGAAAGTTGTACGTAGTCAATTCGATGAGATAGTTTTTACGCTGGAAAATAATAACGCTGTAGCGAAAAGAATTTTGTTTTCTCATAGTGAAGATAATGGGAATGTCAGATTTCTGTTTTCTGAAGAATCTGATGGTACCAGAAGATTAATGGAATATTTGCCAGCTCTTTTTAATGCTGTTAATAATTACAGAACATACTTTATTGATGAAATTGAAAGAAGTATCCACCCTTTATTAATAAAGGAATTAATCAAAAAATTTTCTCATGATCCGGAAACAAAAGGACAACTGATTTTCTCCACCCATGAATCAAATTTGCTTGATCAGGATATTTTTCGTCCGGATGAAATATGGTTTGCTGAGAAAAATAAAGAAGGTGCTACTGAATTGTACGCCCTTAGCGAATTTAAAGAGCATCATACTATCGACATTAGAAAAGGATACTTAAATGGCAGGTATGGTGGAATTCCATTTTTGGGTAATTTAAAAGATTTAAACTGGGAGAAGTATGCCGAGACCAATTAAGTTTACCTATGAGAAAAAGGTTGCTTTCAGGGATGCATTCTATTTCATCATTGTTTGTGAAGGCCAAAATAGGGAACCCGATTATTTCAGATTTTTTGATGGTATTTCATCAAGAGTAAAAATTGTTCCTGTAGAGAGTATGGGAGGTAGTGCTCCTAAGCACTTAATCGGCCAGGCAGTAGCTAAAGAAGTAGAATTAGATGCTCGTGCAGAGAGAGACCGGGTATGGTTTGTAATAGATACAGACAGATGGAGAGAACAGCTGCATGAAATCAGGCAGGAATGTTCAACGCGCCCACATTGGCGGGTGGCTCAAAGTAATCCATGTTTTGAAGTATGGTTGTATTTTCATGCCAGAGCACAACTACCGGTTTTGCAAAATATGACTCAGTGCAATAATTGGAAACCTCATTTACCAAAGGTTATACAGGGTGGTTTCAATCCCGATATTCATCCAATAACTATTGAAACTGCGATTACCAATTCAAAAGCCGTTTATGCAGCAAACGGTTATCTACCTGAGCCAGGGAGTACCCAGCTTTGGGAGTTGGGAGAAGAATTGCTTCCTTTAATCCAAAAGGATTTAGATACATTAAAAGGTAGCTTTCCTGTACCGAAGGCAATTGCGTAAAACCTGATTATTTTATTATGTAGGATTAAATTTTTTGGTAACCCAATTTAAGTTTACATGAATCATTTTGAAATTGATAAGCATCGTTAAGGTAATGTAATTTTCATGTTAACTATTTGAATATTAATCAATAATAACATGAAAATGTTACGCGGGATATATTAAAGATCAATAGATTTGCGTCTTGAATTTAATGAGTTTACCTTTTGGGAGCTCATGTTAGATTGTCTGTATTGTAGTAAAATTCACAACACCCCATGTTGAGAGATCATCTTCTATTTGCAACACGTAATTTTTCGGAATACGCTTATTGATTTACCACTATTATAAATGGAGGTATCAAAGTAATTAAACATACAAACTGAGTTTTAATAATGAGAAAGTATTTGTATTTCATTTTATCCCTGACAGTGTCTATTTCTTCCTGTAGTAAAAATGAGCGATCCGACCTTGATGTTCCACCTGAACCTGGAAAAAATACTCCAGATTCAGCTACCATAGTGATTATAGGATCTTCTACTGCTGCCGGGGTAGGGGCTACTCCTTCAGATTCTGCATGGGTTAACAGGTTGCGGCTTGCAACTATCGAGAATAAAAAAGTCCTGACCTATGTTAATCTGGCAGTAGCGGGTTATACTACTTATCAGGGAATGCCAAATGGATATATGAAAAATGATAGACCCGCTACTGATACAGCTAAGAATATTACCAAAGCGTTGTCATATCATCCTTCATTGGTAATGATTACCTACCCCACTAATGATGTGGCAAATAACTATACAGATGATGAGATCATGGATAATTATAAGGAAATGGTGCATTTATTGGATTCTGCAAAAGTGAATTATATCCTTTTCGGTACCCAACCTCGTAATTTCGCAGAGACTCCGCGTAGAGAACGGCTTAAAACGCTGAACGGCAGGATAAGAAGTGCTTATACAGATCATTGCAACGATAATTTTGATGCATTGGATACCACTGATCTGAATATCAAGCCCACGTTAAGTTATGGTGATGGAGTGCACTTAAATAATACAGGACATTATATCATTGTTCAATCTGTATTAGCTCATCCTGTATTCCAGAATATTATTAAACAAAACTGATGTAGCCAGGTACACTTAGGCAAGGTTATTTTAGATAACCTTGATGACGACCTTACCTTTTGCACGTCCACTCTCGACATAGGTCAATGCCTCTTCTGTTTTCTCGAATGGAAAGATCTTATCGATAACGGGATTTATGATACCTGAATCAATAAGAGCAGTGATCTTGCTTAACTGGTAACCTTCCGCCCGCATAAAAAGGAAAGAATAGTCTACATGCTGGCGTTTTGCTTTCTTGCGTGTGCCAAAGCTCAGAAGCCCCATGACCATTTTCAGCGGCCAGCCCAGTCGCATTTCTTCTGTAAAAGCAGGGTCCGGAGGACCGGATATCGATATAAGCTTTCCACCTGGTTTTAGCACCCGGAGAGATTTTTCGAGTGTCTTGGCATCCTGGCTGTTCAGCACTACATCATAATCATGCAGAATGGTTTCAAAATCTTCTTTTTTATAATCAATCACGATATCTGCGCCAAGTGCTTTCACCCATTCTACGTTTGCCGTACTGGTTGTAGTTGCAACAGTAGCGCCAAGATATTTGGCCAATTGAATGGCAATGGTTCCTACACCGCCAGAACCTGCCTGGATGAAAACTTTTTGCCCTTTTTTCAGGTCTGCTTTTTCAACAAGCGCCTGCCAGGCCGTTAGGGCCACAAGAGGGATAGATGCCGCTTCTTCCATGGTAAGCCTTTTAGGTTTAAGCGCCACATCGGCTTCATTCATTGCAATCAGCCCGGCAAAAGTACCGATGCGATGATCTGCTGGTCGTGCATACACTTCATCGCCCACTTTAAAGTGGCTGACTTTAGCACCTATTTTTGTGATCACACCCGCTACATCATGTCCTAATACAAAGGGCGTTTTGTAAGGTAGAATAAGTTTAAACTCGCCATTTTTTATTTTTGAATCCAATAAGTTCACACTGGCGGAATATACCTGAACCAATACGTCATTTTCCTTTATAACCGGTTCCGCGATTTCACGCAGATGCAATTTCTCTTTCTTGCCGTAGCGATCTACAATAAATGCTTTCATTTTAATAGGTTTTAGAACTTTACACCATTCACTCTTTTCAAAATAGAATTTTCAAAAACACTATATGCAAAACGTTGTAGCGTAAGAATAACAGATGAACCTTTGCCTACAGGAGAGTTGAATTTCGGATCTTCTTCATTCACAATTTTCAGCACAGTATTTACAACTGGCTCAGGCCCGGCTGCTTTATCAAACTCCTCTTTTGTGAACGCAGCAATTTTTTCCCGGAATGTATCATAATCATTAATTCCCCCATTTGAGGCAACTGCATTTTCTCCAATGCTGGTTTTGAACCCCATGGGCTCAACCATGCTTACTTTGATGTTAAATTGATTCAATTCAAATCGCAGTGATTTAAAATATCCTTCCAGGGCATGTTTAGACGCGGAGTAATAAGCAACATTCGGAAGCCCGATTAAACCAAGAAAAGAACCAATTGTAATTATTTTGCCGTGCTTTTGTTTTCTGAAATAAGGCAACAACTCATTTGTGAGTTTAACAGTTCCCCAAAAGTTTGTTTCCAATTGCTGTTTTCCTAATTCAACAGAAGTTTCTTCGGCAAGCCCTGTTACCAAATACCCTGCATTATTTATCAACACATCTAACTGGTTGATTTCACTGAACAGTTGGCTGGCAAAAGATGAGATTGAATTATCATCAGCAATATCTAATGCTAATAATTTAAAAGGCAGTTTAGCTTTATATTTATCCGGATTGCGGCTGGTACCAATCACATGGTAACCGCTTTTGTGAAGCTTGTTGGCAATAAGGAGGCCAAAGCCTGAAGAAGCCCCTGTCACTAAAATTGTTTGTTTCATTTTGTGTTGTTTTGTAACTTCACTTGCATTTTACAAGTGCAAATATAGTACTTACTTGCAAAATGCAAGTGTTTTTAAAGTATTTTTTATGTCTAAAGCAAAAAAGAGGTCGGACTGTCCGGTTAGTTGTTCCCTTGATATATGGGGAGATAAATGGTCGCTATTGATTATCAGGGACTTAATGTTCGCAAAAGAGTGCACTTATGGCGACTTTTTAAAGTCAGCAGAAGGAATAGCTACTAATATTTTAGCCGCCAGGTTACTGGTGCTGGAAGAAAATAAGATTATTGAGAAATTAGCGCACCCGGATAGTAAAGCCAAAGTGTTATATAAGTTAACCCGAAAAGGGATTGACTTACTTCCCGTAATGATTGAAATAAATCTATGGGCTGAAAAATATTTTTCTATACCGGAAGATAGAAAAGCGCTGTTGAAAGAGGTGAAAAAGGATAAGGCCGGATTTATTAAAGCAACGACTAAAGAATTGGAGAGTTGATTTAATATTTGTAGTCATGAACCAGGAATTTGGTGAGGGATTATTATAGAATCTTATCTTTATTACATGAAACCCGTTTTCCCTGCAATTTATTCTACCCTTTGCCCTATAGCGTTATCCTCGCTGGTATCGGAAAAATACGAAATAAGAAATGTTCAATGCAAATTCCTGGTTCGGGGAGTAGGCGATACTTATTTGGTTGAATCATCCGAAGACCGTTTTATACTTCGGGTTTACCGTTCTTCTCATCGAAGTCTGCCACATATAAAAGAGGAAGTGGAGTTGCTTTTGGCGTTGAAGCTGGTTGATGTATCCGTATCTTATCCTATTCCAGATATTTCCGGGCAAGTTATTCAGAAGCTTGAAGCGGTTGAAGGGGAAAGGCATGCGGTGCTATTTAGCTATGCCCCTGGTCATACCGTAAGGGTACTGAATGAAAACCAGCTTCGCGTGTTTGGCCGTGAAATGGCGCGCTTTCATAATGTATCGTCAGCAATAAAACTGGGAGAAGAAAGGTGGAATTTTGATCTTGAAACAACCCTTTTCAGTCCCTTGAAAATGTTGAAACCCGCCTTTGCAGAAGATCCTGAAGGGTATGCCTGGCTGCAGCATACAGCGAAACAGGTAGAGGAAAAGTTGTCGGTACTAAACACCTCCGGATTCTCAAAAGGTTATTGCCATTTTGACTTCCTCCCCAAAAACTTTCATTTTGAAGGCGACTCGGTTACTTTTTTTGACTTTGACTTTATGGGTTACGGTTGGTTAGTGAATGATATAATGTCCTTTTGGCAACACCTTACCCTGGATGTATATACCGGCAGGATGACGCAGAAAGCTGCCAATGACGCCTATACTATTTTTCTGGATGGTTATCGTGAATGCCGTTCTGTAAGTGAACAGGAATTGGCAGTAGTGCCTTATCTCTCCCTGGGATTCTGGCTTTTCTATATGGGCTTTCATACTACCCACGACCAATTCTATGCCTTTATCCAACCTTCACACTTAAAAGTGATTACTGGATTGTTAAGGCATATGGTAGAAACTTACTGGAATACCCATTTGTCCGGAATCGGACAGTAATCGTTCATGCCAGAACAGATGCCGGATGCCCCAAATGCGCACTGGGCCTATTATGTATTGAATGTTTAGTATGCATAGCAACTTTATTGGAGTAACAGCGTCCTTTATCTATATAACCCACTGAATTATGCTTAAAAACTATTTCAAGATCGCATGGCGAAACCTGATACGTAACCGGATTTTTTCCGGTATCAACATTATAGGACTGGCTATTGGATTAGCTTGTTCTCTAATGCTGACATTGTATGTAAAAGATGAATTGAGTTATGACCGCTATCATGCTAATGCCGACAGGATCTATCGGGTATCCCGCACTTTTTTATCCAAGGATGGAACTGTATCATTACGGCTGGGGCATGTAGCTCCACCATTCGGTCCGCTTATCCGTGAGGACTTTCGTGAAGTAGAGCAGGTGGTTCGTATGCTTCAAACCGGTGCATTGGTGCGTTATGGCGATCTCCTTTTCGAGGAGGAAGATTTGTTTGCTGCCGAGCAAAACCTTTTCAAGGTTTTTAGTTTTAAGGTTCTACAAGGGAATAAGGATAAAGCGTTGGAAAACCCATTCTCCATTATGTTTTCAAGGACTATGGCTGAGAAATATTTCGGGAAAGAGAATCCTATGGGGAAAACCGTACGTTTGGACAATCAACTGGATTATACGGTAACGGGTGTTTTTGAACCTCTGCCCACTCAATCCAGCTTCCATCCGAATTTTCTGATATCCTTTTCATCATTAAATGATGATAGGGTTTATGGAGCTCAAAGGCTCAGGAGCGACTGGGGTAACAATTCTTTTTCCACGTTCCTTTTGCTTCCACCTCATTACAATCCTCAAAAACTGATCAACGCTTTTCCGGCTTTTCAGAATAAGCATATTGAAGCGAATGCTTCTAAATATTCGGTTTTGAACCTTATGAAGCTTCCCGATATCCATCTTTACTCTCATCTTGATTCTGAAATAGAGGCAAACGGAGATATTCAATATGTTTACTTCTTTTCGATCATAGGCATTTTTATTCTGGCTATTGCCTGCATCAACTACATGAACCTGGCCACAGCCCAGTCGGACAAAAGGGCGAAAGAGGTAAGTATGCGAAAAGTTGCAGGAGCCATGCGCAGCCAGTTGATCAGACAGTTTTTAAGTGAATCCTTTCTGATCATTTTAATTGCCATGCTAATGGCTGTTATTATGGTGGTACTGTGCCTCCCGCTTTTAAATAATTTATCTCAAAAAGAGTTGACAATAAGAGATATCATAAGTCCTGGTTTTATTGCTGCACTGCTTGGAATCTCTTTATTTACCGGAATGCTGGCCGGGAGTTATCCTGCTTTTTTCCTGACCTCCTTTCAGCCAATTGGTGTTTTAAAAGGCAGAATGGGCTCTGCTGTAAAAAAGACAAGGATAAGGCAGGTCCTGGTGATCATGCAGTTTGCCATTGCAGTGGCACTTATCATTAGCACCACTGTGGTCCACAATCAAATGAAGCATATACGGAATTTCAAGCTGGGGTATTCTAAAGAACAGATACTGGTACTTCCTGCTATTAGCGACTCCCTGGCCTATGAGTCTTTCAAGCAGCAAATCAAACAAAGTAGCAGTATTGTGGAAGTAACACATTCTTCCCGTATTCCTTCAGGTCGATTGTTGGATTCCTGGAGTGCCTATATCACGAAGGGAGGCGCCATGACTCCAACAGATATTACTATTAAATCCTTAACGGTAGATGAGGATTTTATTACTACTTACAAGATAGAAATGGCTGCCGGAAGAAATTTTTCACGGAATTATCCTACTGACAAAACAGAAGGGTTTATACTGAATGAAACGGCAACGCGCCTTCTTGGATGGAAAGATCCGAATGATGCTGTTGGCAACCGCTTTGGATATGGAGATATCCGCGGTCAGATTATTGGCGTGGTCAAGGATTATCATTTTGAGTCACTGCACCAGGAAGTAGCTCCTATGGTAATGTTGATGAACGCAGGTAACCTTCGCCGGTTATCTGTACGTATAACCGGGCGCGATATAAAGGGTACATTGGATCACATAGAATCAGCCTGGGAAAGCCGTTTCCCCGACAGGCCATTCAAATATGAGTTTCTGGACCAGCGTTTTGAGAAGCTTTATTCCACTGAACAAACGCAGCAGTTATTATTCAATATTTTTTCAGGCGTAGCTATATTTATTTCTTGTCTGGGCTTACTAGGATTATCCATATTCATAGCTGAACTCCGTATTAAAGAAATAGGTATACGGAAAGTATTGGGGGCTTCTGTTTATAATCTTGTGGTGTTATTATCAGGTGATTTTTTAAAGCTTGTTCTGATCGCTATCCTTATCGCATCTCCCATAGCCTGGTATGTTATGAATAAATGGCTGGACCACTTTGCGTACAGGATAGCGCTACAATGGTGGATGTTTGGCCTGGCAGGAATACTGGCAGTGGTAATAGCTTTACTGACCATAAGTTTCCAATCAGTGAAAGCAGCGCTGATGAACCCGGTGAGATCATTGAGGTCCGAATGAGTTGTGTAATGTGAAATTTAACCGGAACATTGTACGATTATGAACAAAGCAAGTCCCGATATTGGACAAGTAAAATATCTGTTTCTATATAAATGATTAGTTATCAATTGTATTCAAATCTGGCATATATAATGGAGCGTTAGTCGAAATAATTTTAAACGCCTGGGCATGCTCAAAAATTACTTAAGAACAACGTTTCGCGCATTTCGAAAGGCTTCAATCTACGGGTTACTGAATATTGGCGGTCTCGCTCTGGGCATCGCCTGTGCAGCTTTGATCTTTTTGTGGGTGGAAGATGAATTGACATTTGATCACCAGTATCCAAAACATAACGAGCTCTATTCCATCCGGATGAATATAGGCTATTCAGGGGGTAAGATCGAAAGTTATGAATCTGTTCCAGGTCCAATGTCCAATGCCATCCGGGGAACTGTACCAGGAGTCGTCAATACTTCCCGTCTCGGGTTTGGCTGGGAGCTTTTTGCCTTTAACGAAAAGGCTATTTATGAAAATGGCTTGTATGTAGACACAAGCTTTTTCTCCATGATGCAGTTGCCTTTTATATATGGTAATGCTGCTGCTTTTAACCATCCACATACTCTGGTGCTTTCGGAAAAGATGGCCCTGAAATTCTTTGGTGAAGCTAACCCGGTCGGTAAAACGCTGCGGGTAAATAATCACGAAGATTTTGAGATAATAGGAGTGGTGAAAGATCCTCCGCAGAATGTTTCTCTTCGGTTTAACTGGCTTGCGCCAGTAGACAATTTTCTGGCAAAGAATACATGGCTGCAGTATTGGGGAACCTATGGCATTGCTACCCTGGTGGAGTTAAATCCGGAAGGTGATGTAAACCGGGTTAATAAGCAACTGACAGCTATTCTCCGGCCGAAAGCCCCCTTATATGCCCAGGCGGACTGCCAGCTCTGGTCGATGAATGACTGGCATCTTCGTAACAACTATACAAATGGCAGGCAGAATGGCGGCCAAATCAGGTATGTAAGGCTATTCTCCGCTATTGCCTGGATCATCCTGATAATTGCCTGTATTAACTTTATGAATATGGCAACTGCCAGGGCCGGGCAGCGCGCACGTGAGATTGGTGTGAGAAAGGCCCTCGGTGCGCTTAGGCATGCACTGATTGGTCAGTTTTTGATCGAGACCCTGATCATGTCCTTTATAGCCGTGTTAGTGGCAATCGTGCTGGTATATGCCTTACTACCTGGTTTCAATATTTTGTTTGATAAACAATTACTCTTTAATATTTTAGCTCCCTCTCATCTTTTAGGCTTGCTGGCCATCGGTATCTTCTGTGGTTTGATAGCAGGCAGTTATCCGGCCTTTTATCTATCTTCCTTCCACCCAATGAAGGTGCTGAAGTCACGACAGATAGGCCTGGATTCCGGGGCAGGGCTCATCCGCAAAGGGCTGGTGGTAACGCAATTCACTATTTCCGTTATTCTGATCATTTGTACTGTTATCATTTACCAACAGATCCAACATATAAAAGATCGTGACCTGGGATATAAAAGACAAAATCTGGTGTATACCAACCTCACCGGAGAACTGGCGGAACATTTTAACGCCATCCGGGCGGAACTCCTGCAGACCGGTGCTGTAGAAGATGCAGCGCTGAGCAAAAGTCCTCCTCTGCAAATGTGGGTTACAACAACCACCAGCGAGCTTACCTGGGAGGGGAGCGATCCGGACAATAAAATAAAGATCAATAGTGAAGGAACGTCTCCCGAATATCTTTCTACAATGGGGCTGCAACTGAAGGAGGGGAGAAATTTCTATGCTGATATTAAATCGGACAGTGGTGATGTTATCATTAATGAAAGCATGGCATCTCTAATGGGTAAAGCCGGCCGGGTAGGAGGCCTACTTACATACGATAAAAAATATAGGTATCGGGTAGTCGGGATTGTTAAGGATTTTCTGTTCAACAATATGTATGGATCCGTTGCCCCTCTTATGTTGTTCTGCGAGCCCATAAATAATGAAAATTATCAGGTGCTCAACATCCGGTTAAAACCAGGTAATGATTTATCGGCCGATCTTGCTAAAGTGGAAGCCGTTATCAAAGCCAATAATCCGGGTTATCCTTTCGAGTATCGATTTGTGGATGAGCAGTTCGATCAGTTGTTCCGTATGGAATCCCGTATCGGGAAACTGGCAGGCGTATTCGCCGCGCTGGCCATCTTTATCTCTTGCCTGGGATTATTTGGCCTTGCCGCCTTTACTGCCGAGCGCCGGACAAAAGAAATAGGGATACGCAAAGTTTTAGGCGCTTCTGTATCCAGTTTGGCTACACTGCTGTCAATGGAGTTTTTGCAATTGGTATCGCTCTCCTGTCTGATTGCTTTTCCCCTGAGCTGGTGGATTATGAATAGTTGGTTGGCAGATTTTGCCTATCATACTGCTATTCATTGGTGGGTGTTTTGCATGGCTGGAATTGCAGCGATATTGATCGCCTTGCTGACGGTGAGTTTCCAGGCAATTAAGGCTGCCCTTTTGAATCCGGTTAAAACCTTGAGATCTGAATGATGTGTGAGATTAATTGTTATTAGCGGCATGGGATGTGAATAAATGGGAAAAGATGCGATTTGTCGCATCTTTTCCCATTTATAACCGTATGTAAAACCCGAAGGTATAAACGATTATCTTGCTTTTTTATCAACAAGTTTACCCATTTCTTTACCGGCTTTAGCATATGCTTCGCCTATACGCATACCAGCATCAAACTGTCCTTTTCCACCTTTCACTTCATCCATCAGGATCTTACATAACACCTTCTTCATGTTAGCCGGATCATAAATAGAGATTTCAAGGTTCACTATTGCAGCGCCGGAAGAGATACCTACGTTATAACCTGGTTCAATAAACTTGGTTTCTACAACCATAGTATATTTAGCAGTTACATCTTCACCTACTTTAAATTCACTGTATTTGGAGAACAGTTCAATAAATTTGGGTTCGTAACGCTTTTTCCTGTCACCCAGCCAGCTTTGTTCCCATTCGTCGCCTTTACCGGGTTCTTTCGCTTCCTTTTCAGCTTTTTTCTTTTTGATGTAGTTAGCTTCCTTTCCTTCTTTACCAACAGTAAGCTTGTCGTATACGAAGGTAATGTTGATGCTGGAGTCGCCTTTTAAAAATGCGAGGTCTCCTTTAACGATGTCCTGTGCCTTCAACTGGCCTGCAATTGCTACCAGGAGCAATGCGAATGCTGCGATTTTTTTCATGATGTTTGGGTAAGGGTTGTATTGTCCGGGGACAAATATAAGGTTTAAGGGGATAATTTGCTGGCAGATGATAGATCTATTTTATAACGTATGAGAATCCGATTATTTTAAATGGCTCCTGTATTGCTAATGCTTAGTCGGGAGGGGCGTAGTTGTTAGTCTTGAATTGACTGAAGTACTTTGTGCCGGGGGCTATAAAAATGGAAAACCAGCAGGGCAATAACCATGATTAGCAAATAGCTAATCCATCCATTCCGTTCTACTGCATTCTCGAAACCCTGCTCCGTAATACCATGCAGGATTCCCGTTTCTTTTTTAAAACCCAGGCACCATTGCCCAAAATTCCATGCAGCATGAAGTCCTATTGGTAGAGCAATGCCGTTAGTCTTTAGTGCTGCAAGTCCAAATAATAAGGCTCCTGTTCCTGCACCGAGAAATGCATCCATCCACCTCATGCCGCCAGCAACATGTTCCAAAGAGAATATGACAAGAATAATAAGTTGTGCCGGCCATAATCCTAAACTGTTATTCAAGGTAAATAGAGGATATCCGCGAAATGCAAGTTCTTCACGAATGGCGGCCAAGATATAAAGTGTCAAATAAAAAATTATCGTGTAAGCGTTAATGGAAGGGGAGAGAATAATTTTATAATGCCCGGATAATAATACAAATGCAGGCTGAAGCAAAGTCATTAATATACCTATTCCGAAACCAATAGCCAGCTTCCTGAATGTCATATTGTTAGCAACTACTCCGACACTCTTCAATGGACGTTTATCCCATTTCGTAAATAATATTGTCAAACCAAAAGTAATGCCGATTGTGATGATAAGTAGTAAATGCTGGTTCCAGTCAGAGGGCAAATCCTTTACTGAACCTGAGGTTATGGTGAGAATGAGGGCACAAATAGCGCAAAATAATAGAACCCTGAGGATTGTTGATTTACGGTTTGGCATTTCGGAAGATCTGTTTAATTGTGGTTTGGTTGGTGTAGTAGGGGGCTAAAAATACATAAAAGTATTTAGGAATGGGGAGTTTCAATTTTTGTTATGCTGGATGTCCTACCGGTTCTGCCCAAAGTTCTACAACATCCACCATAAGAAGGATTGAAACATCACACCATCTCCAATAGCTTCCACTTCTTTTAATCTTCCAGAACAACATCCAGTACAATTAGGATCTAAATGAAACATGCTCTATCCATAACTAAAAAAACTCCGACTAGACATTCCTCCCCACGTTATGGAATCTGTATATCCCCCGAATTACTTACAAACGCAATTTTCTTACTATCAGGCGACCATGAAGGCGTATTAATAGTAGCCTGCCCTCCATATACATAAGCCATTACTATTGGTTTTCCTCCGGCGGCAGGCATTAACCGCAAATATACCTGTTTGTAGAAGGGGTGATCATCCGGCGCAACATCCTTTGAAAAAGAAATAAAAACGATCCATTTACCATCTGGTGATACATGTGGGAACCAGTTATTATATTCATCAGCAGTGAGCTGTTCTGGCTCACTGCCATCTGCGTGCATACGCCAGAGTTGCATAGTGCCGGAGCGGGTGGAGTTAAAGTAAATGTATTTTCCATCCGGACTGTACTCAGAACCATCATCTAATCCGGCGGTATTAGTTAGTTGTACTTCTTTTCCTCCGCTGGCAGGTATTCTGTAAATGTCAAAATCATTATTCCTTCTGGCGGTGTACAGCAGGTATTTACCATCCGGTGACCAGCCATGCAGATAAGAAGGAGTTAATGGTGTAATCTGTTTGGGAGTTCCTCCGGTAACCGGAACTGTATATACGAAAGAACCATCCTGTGTATCACTAACGGTGCCGCTAAGCCCCAGCATTTTGCCATTAAAGGAAAGTACATGATCATTATTATTATCCTTTACAGCGCCGGTGTTGATTACTACAGGAGTTTTTTTGCCAAAATCCAAACGATATAGCAGGCCTTTGGAGTTGTAGATGAGACTTTTATTATCGGTTGTCCAGTTGGGGGCCTGTAAAGACGCTTTGCTGGAGTAAACAATCTGCCTGTACCCGTTGCTTAGGTTAAGCACTTCAATATGACTGCCAATGTAATCCTTGTAAGGAACAAAGTTTTCTTTTGCCGGTACAATAATACGCACATTATTATACCTTACTTTTTCCACTACATTGTTATTATGAGAGCAGATGAACAGACCAACATATACTTCATCTTCCAGGTTTATATCAGTTATCTGTACCACTGTATAAGGCTCTCCGGAATGTGCTACAGACATAATATACTTATTTCCTTTCCGTTCCAGTTGTACGACATCAGGTGCTTTTATAGCAGACTGGATTTCTTCCATATCCGCATGTGCTGTTTTGCGGTATTGTAAAGAGGTGAGCCCATCACCATGTACTGCAGCAGCAACAGTCGCTGAGCTGCTATCAAGACTGGTACGCACCATCCATCCAAATTTCCGGTGCAGCTCTGTACCTTTTCCAAGTAATTCTCCACGGGCCTGTAAAATGAAATCGCCTTTCATCTTTTTCCAGACAAAATGAAGTCCATCGTTTCCAAACCAGATATTATTACCCGTGCCAGATAGTTCATATATCTGCGTGGCAGCATCATAGGTAGCATTGCCTTTGTGCAATACAGCCCCTACATCGGTACTTCTATCAAATACCCCGATAGTTTGTGATATAGCTGGATTGCCAGCTGTTATAAGCATGGCACAAGTGACAGTTTTGAGGATGTTCATGATGATTGAAATTGGGAGGTGTAGCTAAAGATAATACCGCTTTTTATAATGTGCAATACCTTTTTTATTAAAATGACGAACGGTATCAGCATTCCTTCAATTAACTCATAATCTATCAGCTAGAATTTTCCCTTTGATGTAGAATATTTTTATATTTTACAACGGAATTTCATTGAATTGTTCAGGTCGTTGGATTTTGTTAGATCCAATTTATAATTTATTAACTTATATGAGCATTAAAAAGATTGTATTGCGATTAAAGAATCGCCTTGTGTTTGTTGCGGCCATAGGTGCGTTTCTTCCATTTTATGCTAATGGACAAACGGCCCCAACTCCTGTAGGACCAGTACCTAATGCCAGGCAGATTGAATGGTACCACCGTGAAATAATCGCCTTCTTTCATTTTGGTATGAATACTTTTACCAATGATAATGAAGGTGATGGAACAGCAAGCCCTGAACGATTTAATCCTACTGCATTAGATTGTAATCAGTGGACAAGCGTACTAAAAAGCGCCGGCATCGGCACAGCTATTTTTGTGGCAAAACATGCCGATGGCTTTTGTAACTGGCCAACTGCCCACACAAACTATTCGGTTAAAAACAGCCCCTGGAAAAATGGTAAGGGTGATGTTGTGAAAGAATTTACAGATGCATGCAAATCCGCCGGAATAAAAGCGGGGATCTATCTTGGACCACACGACAGGCATGATTCCAGGTACGGGACTGCTGACTATAGTGATTACTATGCCAGCCAATTATCAGAGTTATTAAGGAATTATGGTCCCATCTGGGAAATATGGTGGGATGGGGCAGGAGCCGATAAACTTACTCAAGCTTTTTATACACGATGGGCAGATTCTGTCCGCCATTTGCAACCCAATTGCGTTGTGTTTGGAACAAAAAACTCTTATCTCTTTGCCGACTGCCGCTGGATGGGAAATGAATCAGGTATAGCCGGTGATCCATGCTGGTCAACCATCAATCCATCGTCAATAAAAGAAGAGCCGGATCATATTAATGAATTAAATCACGGTGAAGTTAATGGAACAGCCTATGCGCCAGCCGAAGTAGATGTTTCAATTCGTCCAAGCTGGTTTTATCACACGGAAGAAGATGCTCACGTGAAAAGTGTTGCTGCACTGTGGGATATTTATTTTAACTCAGTAGGTCATAATAGTGTGTTATTGTTGAATTATCCGCCTAATAAAGAAGGATTGGTTTCTCCTATTGATGCTAAAAGAACGGATAGCCTGGGTGCTCTGATTCGTGGCACTTTTAAAACCAATCTTGCCAGTGGAGCTGCTATAAAAACACTTCATTCCCGTGGCGCAAAATATCAGCCATCTTATATGGTAGATAATCTTGAAAACACTTATTATGCGGCAGCAGACGGCTTTAATACCGATACAATAGTTTTCAACCTTGGTGCTGCAAAAACATTTGATGTTCTGATGCTGCAAGAGGTAATTGAACTGGGACATCGTACCACCGGATGGTCTGTGGAATACTCAAAGAATGGTAAAACCTGGATTCCAATTCCGGAGGCAACTGGAAAACAGTCTATTGGTTACAAATGGCTTGTTAAGTTCAAACCAGTAACTGCTACTCAGGTTCGGTTACGAATCACTGACGGAAAAGCATCTCCTGCCATTCATACTTTTGGCATCTACAAACAACAAATGTAAATTCCTCTCCTTCATCAGGAATAATAAGTATTAAAAAGGGAAAGAGAACGTCAATTCTCTTTCCCTTTTTAATACTTATTGTTCATACTTGTTTGTAAAAACGCTGAATAACTTATTTGATCTTTTTAGCCTCATTCCTGTACCCATTCTGGTAAAGCACTACAGCATTAATCACCCCTGTTGAATCCTTTATAAACTCCAGATCGGCCGGGAATTCTATTGGGAAAAATTTAGTTTGGGTCTCGGAGATGATCTCAAATTTGGCTTGCCCTGTGGCTTGAGTATATAATTTTTTACCTTCTTTAGTTACGGTTAAAATAAAAGTAGGAGACAGGGCATATTGGCCAACATAAGTTTGTAACACTGAATCAGGTACTGACACTGTTTTTTTAATAGTAGAACGGTACAGGCCTTTAAACCCATAAACCTTTGCTACACTGTTAATCACTTCCGGTATAATATTACCATTATCCGAGTTTACCATCACCACTATTCCATTCCCACCCTGTAAACTTCCATAATACTGGCTGCGGAACCCTTCATTGGCCCCGCCATGCCCAAAGTATCTGGTACTATCGAGGTTTTCAATAAATACCCCCAGTGCGGCATTTTTATCCAGGTAGGGTGTAAGCCGGAGTAGGGTGGTTGACTGGTCCAGCACTTTGGCTGATTTGCCCTCGGATGCTAACTGCGTTTCGATAATATAATTTGCCAGATCAGTAGGATTAGTCCATAGTCCGGCAGCTGCTTCTTCGGGGTAAATATGGTATTTCCCCGGTATTGACTTTCCATTTCCATCATAAGCAGTAGCTAGTAAGTCCGGTTTAACATCAACAGGAGGGTTGGCATAAGTGCTGGCGGTCATACCTAAAGGCCGCAGTACTTCTTTTTTCATGTAATCGGCATACGGCTGATGTGTTATATCCATCAAAACTAGCTGGGATATGGTAATGCCTCCTCCGGAATATTCCGATTTTTTGCCTGGTGCATACATTGAACGTACAGGTGCCGAATTTGCCGGTTTTTGACCGTTAAGGATTTGTATTGTCGTCGGCAAGGTGACTCCTTGGTCGTAACCTCTAAAACCATGTACTGTTAATCCTCCGGTATGACTTAACAGGTTAGCTACCGATATCTTTTCTCCTTTGCTCAGGCTATCATAAGGAAATTGCCAGCTTGTGAGGTAAGTATTGATATCCTTATAAAGATCCAGCTTTTTCTCCTGCACCAGTTTGAGGAGACCTACTCCGTTCAGAGATTTACTGATCGATGCTGCCTGGAAAAGTGTTTGGGTGGTAACAGGTATTTTTAAACTATCATTTGCCCAGCCATAGCCTTTGGCCCAAATTATATGATAATTTTGGATCACTGCAATACTTAGCCCACGTATTTTATAATGGGTCATCCGCTCTTGCATCGTCCAGGGCGTTTCGCCAGACAACTGTATTGAACCTACCAGGTTTTTCTCCACCTGGAGTATTTTTTCTTTAGTGCCATCCTGTCCGTAAACGGATAGCCGGATCAACATTAGTAACTGTAAAACCAGGTATTTGTGTGAAATTTTCATGTGGGAACATTTAGAATACAGGGTATTGTTAAGTTATTGAAGACTATGTAAATTATGCCGGCAGTAATTTCTTTCTGAGAAATCCAGCCATTATGCTACCCGGGTTCGTAGCTGTATGGCTGTTATTACAATAATACAATATCCTTATCAATAAATACAATACCGTTTAGTTAAAAAGCTTAACTAAACGGTATTGTGTAAAAATTGATTTACGATTTAGATTTACGGATGGTGAAAAATTATTCTGAGATGCCCTTACGGTATCAAAATTTTACCGACACCGATATAAAATAAGCCTGAGTATAGGATGTTAATTATTTGAAATCTGCCCCGGTAGTTGTTGATTTCCACTGTTCCAACTCTGAAGACATGGCGGACAGTTTTTCTGAAGCTCTGTTATAAGCATCATTCCCGAGAAACAGGTGCATAGGAGGCGCCGGATTCTCAGCTAATTCGATAAATATTTCCGCTGCACGATCCGGGTCGCCTGCTTGCTGGCCGTTCATGGACAGGTATCGATCCTGTGTATTTTTTACAGCTTCATAACCCGCGATTTTGGAGGCGGTAAGCGCAAGTGAATTTTTAGTCAAAAAGCCAGTCCGGAATCCCGATGGTTCAACTACAGTAACCTTAATGCCAAATTCTTTAACGTCCAGTGCAATCACTTCTGAGAAAGCCGCCACTGCTGCTTTGGTAGCAGAATAAACAGACCAGCCGGGAGCCCCTACAAAACCAGCTACCGAACCAATATTTATAATGTAGCCCGAATGCTGATTTCGCATTATCGGCAGGATCTTCTTAACCACATTTATGGTTGCGAATACATTAACATCGAAAATGTTCCTGATATCCTGTTCATCTGTTTCTTCCACAGTTGCTGCCATCCCGTAACCAGCATTATTAACAAGCACATCGATCTGCCCGAATGCAGTCAGCGTTTGCTGTATAGATTCATCAATACAATCCGGATTATTCAAATCAACAGCCAGTGGGAGAAAACGATCCTTGTCTATCACCCCAACTGCCTGGCTAAGAGTATGCGCATCGCGGGAAGTAGCCGCAACGCGGTATCCGTGTTCGAGCAGTTTTTTTACGAGAGTTAGTCCTAATCCCTGAGAGGCCCCTGTTATATACCATACTTTTGCAGTGTTCATGGCTTTAAGCTTTTAAATGGTCAAAGTAGGCAGTGGTTTCTTCCAATATTGACTTCATCAATTCACTTGCTTTGGTATGTTTCAGTATTGGTGCAATCTGCCCACCCCAGAATAAAATCATATCCCATTTTTCTTGTTCTATAGCTGCTTTCCTTAAGTGTGACATAAACTGTGTTTGCAATGGAAAGGGTAGAAAGCCTTTTTCTTTATGAATCAGATCCTTTGCAATGCGGCTGGTAATTCCTCTGCCTAGTCTCCCGGTAAATGCCCTTGACAAAGTAGTATACTTAGCTGCATCCGAAAACAGCATTTGCCGGTGAATGGCTGTAGTATTAGATTCATCGCAGGCCAGGAAAGCAGTACCGATCTGTACGGCATCTGCACCAAGGGCCATTGCTGCAGCAACACTTTTTCCATTGGCAATGCCGCCTGCTGCTATAACCGGTGTTTTAACCTTTTCTTTAATCAATTGAAGCAATACAAAGGTTCCGGTAGTAGATGATTCTGCTGGTGCCAGAAATGATGGACGATGTCCGCCCGCTTCAAAACCTGAAGCAATAATCAGATCCACTCCGGCCGATTCCAGTGCTATGGCTTCATCCAGTGTAGTGGCTGCACCTATTGTAACAATAGCAAGCTTTCGGCATTGTTCAAGGATATCGGCAGATGGGGTACCAAACATAAAGCTGAATACTGGTGGCTTCTGGTGCAGGATTACTTCCACCTGGTTTTCAAACCGGGACCTGAACGGTGCCGGTTTTTCAGGTAAGGCAATTCCCAGCTCATCAAAATACGGTTTGAATAGCTGTTGCGACTGCTTAAACTGTTCGTCCGAAACTGTACCATCCACCGCATCTGTATCCGAAACCCACAGATTAATATTGTAAGGTTTATTGGTTGCCGCTTTGATCTGCTGATCTACATCGACTATCTCCTGCGGACTTAATGTATAGGCTCCATAGCCCCCAAGGCCCCCTGCGTTAGACACTGTTGATACCAGTTCAACAGATGAGAGATTACCACCAAAAGGTCCTTGCAGGATAGGATATTCAATACCCAGTATTTCTGATGCTTTAGTTTTGTACCACATAACCTTAAGATTTATTGGCTTACGTCAGTGATCATTTTATTTACAATCATCCAATGGTTATCGATTTTATGAAATGACAGGAACTCATCATAATTAAAGTCGTACATTTTAACATGCACTTTGGCAACAGCTATGGAGTTGATAACATTAACCGAGATGATTTCACCTTTAAAAGGTTTACCGGAGTCTTTCGGGCTTTTGCGGTTCTTTACACCATCAAGGTACTGATCCAGCGTTTTTGCATAAGGCTGCCCCTTTACATCCCCGAACAATAAAGTACCGGGGTTTAAAATGTGTTCCAGGGTACTTATATTGCCTTCGTAGATACCTTTGAAGTAATAGTTTTCCAGTGCCTGGGTGATTGCTAATGAATCTTGCTGATTGCTTTCCATTTTCCTTGAATTTTGAGCTTTTAATACCAGCATACTGCAGAGCAAAAAAGCGGTTAACAGAAGCGTTTTCATATTATTGCAGATTATGTCCGGCAGCCATACCCCCATCTACGTTGATAATAGCACCGGTAATAAAGTTACTCTTTGCCACGGTATAAACCATTTGAGCGACATCTTCTACCTCGCCCACACGGTTCAGCAAATGCATTCCTGCACTTTGATCGGCTTCTTCACCATGCATAGGAGTGCGGATCACACCTGGCGCAACCGTATTAACCCGGATGTTACTTTTGCCGAATTCAGCAGCCAGTTGTATAGTGAGTGAATGGATTGCTCCTTTAGAAGAAAGTGGTGCAGTAGTAGGAGCACCTCCCAACGCGTGGTTTACCAGTGGCGTACCGATATTGATCACTACTCCGTCCTGCTGTTTAAGCATCTGCGGAATAACAGCCTGCGTGGTAAAGAAAGTGCCCTTCAGATTTGTATTAAGAAACCGGTCGAGGTAAGCTTCATCCACCTCAAGGAATGGCCTGGTTTCAAAGATACCTGCGTTATTCACGAGTACGTCTGCTGAGCCGAATTTTGAGATAGCGGTGGTTACTAGTTTTTCACCGGTTGCTTTATTACTTACATTCCCGGCCACCATGGCGAGGTGTTCACCACCTCCCAGTTCCTGATAAGCCTGTTCCAATTTTTCAGTGGTGGAAGAATTAATCACCACATTGTCGCCCCTTTCTAAAAAATAGCGGGCTATTTCTTTTCCAATGCCTGACGATGCCCCTGTAACAATTATTGTTTGCTTTTTCATGTTGTTATTTTTTAGTAGCTGTAATACCTTTTTCTCTCAAAACAGATACCTGTTCTCCATTATGACCCCAGTCGTCCAGATCAATTTCCTGAATAACCACGAAGGTTAATTGCGGATCTTTATTCAGTGTATCACTGATTAGGTCGGTTATCCCTTTGATCAGGATCTGCTTTTGTTCTCTTGTAACACCTTCGCGGGTTACTTCTATTTTAACGTATGGCATAACTTTAATTTTTAGGCTAAAGTGGCTTCCTAAGCAACTTTGGCGGTTATACTAATATCTAGTTCAAAATCATTATAGATCAGGGTATCGCCCAAATCCTTAAAGAAATTACCGGAGCGGAATTTCATTTCGTATTTGGTACGGTCAATTACCAGCTTGCCAGTTGCGGTTAATAATTCGCCGTTTACATTGATCTCTGGATCAAAGCCAACAGGATGTGTAATGCCTTTGATGGTCAGATCGCCTTCAATGTGATTGCCTGAAACTGAGGTGATTTGGAACGTTGCTTCCGGATATTTTTGAATAGAGAAGAAATCGTCGGAAGCGAGGTGACCAGCAAATTGTGCGTTAGTTGCCGGGTCTGTTACATCCAGTATTTTGATGGACGTAGTATCGATAATAAATTTACCACCCGTAAGTTTACTATCGTTCAAAATAAGTGAACCTTCTTTAACGGCGATGGTACCATTGTGCGCACCTGTTACTTTTCTACCTACCCAGTCAATATTGCTCTGGGTGGTTACGATTTCAAATTTTTTAGTTTCCATTGTTTTGTGTTTTAATTACAACACAAAGGAAGCAAGGATTTTTCAGGTGGTTACGTGACCTACATCACATTTGAGGATAGGGGGAAATTTATGTGATGTAAATCACTTTTCGGGGTGGTATAGCCTGCTAAGCGTTTCTCTTGAAACACCCAGGTATGCAGCAATCAGGTTTTTAGGAACTATATTATACACTTCGGGGTACAGGTTCAAAAATTCTTCATACCGGTATTTCACATTGTTATTCATAAAGGATAACAGCCTTTTTTGAGCTGCAACAAATCCTTTATTGGTTCTCCACCGGAAAAAATGTTCAACGTTATGAATCTCCTTACATAACTTTTCCCTATCGTCGTTGGTAAGGCAGAGTACTTCTGCATCGGTTATACAGTCTACATCAATGGTAGCTTTGGTATGATTATATAATGCATTGTAATCGGAAGCCCACCAGGTAGGCATAGCAAACTGGAGGATGAACATTTTCAGATCATCGTTTATGTAGAAGGATTTTAGACAGCCGGAAACCACAAAATATTCGCAATCTACCAGATCGTTCGCGGAAATAATAGCCTGTCCCTTTTTAAAACTTCCTTTTTTAAAATGAGAAAAGAAATAATCAAACTGCTCATCTGTTAACGAGACTATTTTAGCAATATGAGATTTTAAGATTTCCTTAGCTTCCATTGATGGTTGTAACTTATTTCACTGACAATACGGGAAGTTAAGAATTCTTATTTAAAAAGTATGAATATTCAGTAGAAGGCATAATGCCAGTTTATATCCGGAATGATAAGGATTAACTTTACAATAAAAAACCGGGCTTATTGCCCGGTTTTTATAAGTAACTTCTTGTAGATTATTGACAGAAATAACTCCATTTGTCAAGTTCTCTTTTCTTAAATACCGCGCTGAATTTCTTCGTTTTCGCCGCAGGGCATACCACTGTTTGAAATTTAGTTTGCGACGTCACATCAGAATACTCCGTAACAAAAACGGGTTTATTCTTACTGATGTAAGGAAGCATATCATCCTGCCATCCCTGGTCAAAAGCATCTTCAGTAAGTGCCCAGTCGAACTTCAAACTAAAGCTGTCGGTTAATTCCGGAACATTTTTCTGACCAATACCTAAACCCATAGAATGAGCCAGCTCTATCAGGTAGCTACAATAATTTTTCGTATCCGTTAGCGTGATATCGAAGCCAGTTTCATTTTCGTAAGCATCCAGGTTATCTGGTTCGATGGCATCAAATCCTTTTTGCCTGATCATTGTGAAGCGTGAAATCAGCCATGGCTTTATTTTGTCTAATTGGTGAATATTCAGCCATCTTTCATCCGGCCATTCCGGGTACACATTCCCGATCACTTCGGCCGGTAACAGATTACCATCATCTCTGTAATTTTCAAGTGTTCCTACGGAAACATAGGCGATTACTTTTTTCCCTTTAGCATGTAAAGCAGCTACAGTTGCCTGTGAAGTTTGAAAAGCATCCACATCTACTACATCGGTAAAGAAAGTATCACTTGAAGTAACATCAGCCAGATCCCAGTCAAATGT
This sequence comes from Chitinophaga sp. CF118, assembly GCF_900112615.1. Lineage (GTDB taxonomy): Bacteria > Bacteroidota > Bacteroidia > Chitinophagales > Chitinophagaceae > Chitinophaga. Next base: position 934,048 of record NZ_FOMK01000003.1, read on the forward strand.
AACACCTGCTACAGGTTGCCACCAGGTAGCGGTGGTATCTGAATTGTTAATAGGATCAACTTTGGAAGTTGTATCCTTTTTGGTACAACCAGACATGGCAATGACAAGAAGGAAGGCGAAAAGAAAGGTTTTACTCATTGGATAGATTCGCTTAGTTTACGAAATATAATTAAGATATGTCGGCGCAAAGGTAAGAGACAAAATTGATATTTCGAAGTCAGCAAAATTAACTCAGGTATTATCAAATGCAATTAGCCGGATATAACCTCATCCAGCTATTTATGTTACAGAATATCAAATACTACAAAATCCTATTCTAACTGTATATCAAAGTAACAGATACCCCGGAAATTTTCCGGGGTATCTGTTGAAACTTTATTTATTAGGGCATATATCGGTTACAGAGAAACCAACAGCCTTTATTCCATACCATGGGAATTGGGTAGAACTGTTCCGTATAACGCGTGTATGCGCAGCCAGACTTACAGTATATCCGCAATTATCCAACCCTGATACATCTACGCTCCAAGGTGCATTATCATCACCATCATCTGCATTATTAGCCAGGTTGCCAATATCTCCTGCATTAGGTAATGCATCGTAATAACGACTGGAAGGATTTGGTACTGTGCCATGTGTATGAGACGATGGTTGCAGATCTAATGACCAATTCGCGAAATAAGGATGTACTGCTCTCAGATGACCATTTACGAAGTGATTGTTAGGTGTCTTATCATAGCAATGACAATCTCCGCCATCAATCACCAGATCGAGGCTTTTTGACAGATCAACGCTTGTATTAGCCGTTTGACTTATGGACATTTCCACATTACAAACAACCAGTGAAAACAGATCAGCAATTTGTTCATTACCGTTAGCATCTGTATGCGTGAACCGGATAGTGTAATTACCATCTGCAAGTGCGCCGGTACTCCAGCCGCCCAGGTAATTGTATTCATTGTACAATCCTATAGCAGGGTTTTGTTTGTAGGTGAACCAGCCATCCGGAGCAACCTGTGCGTCGTTGAACTCTACGTTTGGATTAGGAATGAAGTTAATCATGTGGAAACTTTCCGCAGTGGAAATAGGAGCATAAGTAAGATCTGATGCACCATATTTCTTGTACTCAATTTTGTATTTAATCACTCCGTTAAAGCCATTACGGTCAATGATACCGTTGAAGCTTACCCAGCCACCATACGGACGGTTGTTGTTCGAAGTAGGGTTAGTAGTATCCGAATTAACGAGGAAGGTAAGCGGATCTATTAAGTCGCGATCTACACTTCCCACAAGTGTCAGCTGTGCATCTACAAACGGAGCCTGGCTTGGACGGATCTGTACAACCGCATCCAGACGGTTCCCCCAGGTATTGAGGAGGTTAGGATTAGTGGTAGATGGGAGAGACTGCCATGAAAGTACTGCGCGGATGCGTATTACATTCGGAAGGGCGCAAGTTCTGATACGTCCATTCAGGTTAACGGGCAGGTCTACATTGTAGCACAGTCCATCAGCAGGAATATTATCGATATCATGTACGGTGATACTGGAAGTACCAAGGTATTGGTCAAAGGTTCCGTTGTTATCCCAGTCTGCCCAGAATGCAACATGTTCTTTTGAACCGTTATGACAAAGATCTCCGCTGAAACCACTTGATTTTTTAATCCTGACTACAGCACCTAATGTATCCAGAGCGGTGTTTAAACCTACGCATTGCAGTTCTTCAAAAGTCACATCTGCCTGACCTACCGGTTTCAGAATCAGATCTGTGATTGCTTTGATATTCACCTTTAGTTTCTGGATTTCAAACAGGTTGTAACTGGGTGCCTTGATGAACTGAGTTTCGTTAGCGATAACGGGTGCAATGGATGAATAGAAGGTACGGTGATCTGGTACTTTGGCGCGTTGATAGGTTTGGTAAAGCGCTTCAATAGGAGGCAAAGGTGGTGCCGGAATATGTACTTCTTCTTTTACGTTGATGTGAGCCAGGAAGTCCGGTTTTACTTTTACTTCAAACGCATTGAAGATATCTCCCCACAGAATGAGAGTTCTGCGTTTTAACTGGATATTAACATCTTTCACGTTTCCATAATATGGGATCGCGTTTGGGTTACCGGAAGGGATAGTATTCCATGACAACACTGCACGCACAGTAGGAATAACCGCGGTTCTGCAATCCAGGAATTTACGATGTTTTTCGTCATCGATAAACAAGTGGGTCATGTATTTGAGGGGGTGCTGAGGGCCAGCAGGCAACTCTGAAATATCGGCTACTTTAAAGCCGGAATAGCCCATGTCCTGAAAACCGTTGCCGTCTTTGAAATCGACAAAAAAGCGTACGTATTCCCTGGAACCGTTAGTACAAAGTCCGCCGCTATAACCAGTGGCTTGTTTAATACTGACAATGGCTTCCAGTTTACTTTTTTCGGGATTGTATCCTACACAGGTAATTTCTTCCCATGCAGTGATACTGTTAAACTTTTGAATGTCCTGTGTAAAGACTTTATTCAACAGGAATGTTTGCCGGTTATACAGCAATTGTGCAAGCTGCTCCGGCGTTGTGGCGGTGATTTTTGTTTCTGCCATGATGTTTTTTTTTGGAGGTAACTAATAAAAATGGAATTCTTTTAACGTTGTATTTGGGGTATTGCTCTATTGACAATCATGAACACAAAATTAGGGATTTTAGAAATAAAAAGGATAGCGTATAAATACCTTATCATTTAGGTAATTCTACGCTTTGTGTTGTTTTGATATAAAAAGTGTACGATCTGCTTTACTGGGAAATTTATTAACAGGGAGAGCAGTAGATGTGGTTTTTATTTTGTTTTTCTAACTTAAATGCACCACTTTAGGGAAAACTATCAATATGATTTACAAAACTTATACGACTGAGGCAGAAAATGCGGCGCAACTTAAAAGTGGACTGGATACATTTTTTGCAACTAATGAAGACATTGAAATTATTTCAACAGACCAGTCTTATAGTGCGGCAGATAAGAAAATCCTGTTCACCATTATTTATAAGGAACCAACAGCAAAGAACCGGATTGGCGGCTTTTCCTCAAGGTAGTAAGCCGTATGCTTAGTGGCATCATTAACTTTTTATCAAAGAAGAAGTCCTGCTTAATTCAATGTTTCCTGGAACTAATAAAAGGATGCATATCTTTAGTGATATATGCATCCTTTTATTAGTATCTGCACTGTTCAAATGGGTCATACATGCAGTCAAAATTTAAAGATAAAATCTACCTGTAGTTCCTGATATAATCAGCCAGTTCCTCTTTACTTTTTGAAAAGGTAAACACCTCATTTATTATAAAGTAATTATTCTTGTCTACAGTTCTTCCGTAAGCATATTTTGCAAAGTCCAGTTTGCGGTCTTCAAAAGAAAAGAGTTTAACGAGTTCTTTTACCTGTACAGTGGTGAAATAGTTGTTGTCAGCAATCTGCCGGGCGACAGTCATACGGCTATTATCAAAACTTTCTTTACGAATGGTTTCACGAGCCATATTAAATGCGTTATCTGACATCTGCTGGGGAGAACGAGGCGTATTGTTATTTATTGGAGGATAGTTATTATCCCTGTCCCAGTCCCTTCCTCCGTTTCCACGGTCCATATTATCATAGTAATCACCTCTGGACAGTGGTTGCTCATCAATCAAAGCCTTACCAAAGCGATTTACTACAATGTCTGTATATACCTGGGATTTCAGTATTACGTTAGCATTATACACCATTTGCCCATAAGCCGGGTTATTCCATCTTTCTTTTTTAGCCAGGAAGAGTTTCACGGAATGATATCCTGGTGTAAGATCTTCTATTGTCAGTGAATTATCCTGACAGATATAATTTCTATCGTCGATCAGGATGCGTATTGCCGCATTACCAGCCATCGTAATGCTTAGTTTAGTCTGCGCATGCAACACGGTCGACATAGTAAGAAAAAAGCATAGGGGAAGCACGTTTCTAACATTCATGGTATAGGTTTGGCTCTAAATTAGCCTCTTTTACCGGTTAAAGCAAGCCTATACTCAGCCAGGATGCTGGTATAGGCTTTTTAATCGGCCCTATCTGAAACGTTATAAATTTTCAGTCGGCCAGCTGCAAATACATACAGATTCAGGCAGGGTAGGTTTTTGCCCTTTCGTAGTCTGTTGTTTTGTAGCACTTAAATTTGCAATTTTGATCTTTTCGAGATGCAGTTTTTGCACTGTTTTCTTTTTCATGTGAATATAATTTAGGGTTAAGAAAAATAAGCGTTCAGGAGACTTGGGAATGTACTTTATAACGTAGTATGAATATAATAATATATTTTTAAGGTTGGGGATATTTACTTACCAAGATAAATTAGAGCGAGAATGCATGGAATTAAATACATAGAAGAATTTGTAAGCGCTCCGGAAGAGCTGTTCCGATTATTGAAAGTAAATGTTGAATGGGACAACAGGATGGCCAACAGGAAAACCGCAAGTTTTGGAGTAGCGTATAATTATTCTCAACTCAGTTATCCTTATACAAGGTTCATTCCCGAACTGGAGGATATTGCTACCAGAATTGAAGAGGAGTTTGGCTTTGAACCCAATAACTGCCTGATCAATTACTACCTTGATGGTAATTCGAAAATGGGATTTCATTCAGACCAGACAGATTTGCTGGTTGAGAATACCGGAATCGCCATATTATCAGTAGGAGAAACCAGAACACTGCGATTCAGAAAAATACAGGAGCAGGATGAGTTGATCGACTTTGAACTACCCTCCGGGTCATTAATATATATGACACAGGAAGTACAACGGGTCTGGCAACACTCTATTCCTCAGTCTGATACCAGTAATGGAAGGATGAGCCTGACGTTCAGACAGATAAAGCATCTCATTTAAAGATATAAGCGAAATTTTATAGCTTTACAGCCAAACCTATTTACCTATGAATACCCGAACAGATATCCAATTCGTAAAGAAGAGATATGCAGGCATATCAGATATTTTATTACAAATCAAAGAGGAGGTTTTGCAAGACCCGGAGCGTAAAAGATACTAAGGGACAGTTAACAGGTATTACAGTATTAATTTGTACTTGGGTACTTTTTTCAGCTAAACTATATTATTCGTTTTCAATAAGTCTTTTATCATGCTAAAATCCACATCAGGTTTCAGGGCCCTTGCCACTGCATTGCTTATCAGTGCGTTTTTTACTTCCGTTTCCATGGCACAGTCAGTTGCCCTGGAATGTGAATATCTCCATAATCCTATTGGTATAGATTCCCGTAATCCCCGGTTATCCTGGAAAATGGAGGACAAACGGGAGGGTAGCCTGCAAAAAGCCTACTGGGTTCATGTGGACACTGATTCCAGCGCAGTAGCAGCAGGAGAGGGGAAAATCTGGAATACCGTATGGGTAAGATCAGACAGCAACCATGTAGTGTTTAATGGTCAGCCACTACAGCCATTTACAAAATATTACTGGAGAGTAGAGTTAATCGACCACGAAGGAAGGAAACTGACAGGTGGACCAATTGCCAGTTTTGAAACCGGTATGATGGACATGAAGAACTGGGTCGGCTCCTGGATCTCAGATAATGAGGACTGCGATATAAAACCTGCTCCTTATTTCAGGAGGACTTTTAACACATCTAAAAGGGTAGTATCTGCGCGGGCATACATTGCTGTTGCCGGTTTATACGAGTTATACATTAACGGGGAAAAAATAGGGAATCACCGCATGGATCCCATGTATACCCGGTTTGACCGCAGAACATTATACCTCACCTACGATGTAACATCTCAGTTGCAATCAGGTAAAAATGCAATCGGTGTATTGCTGGGTAACGGATGGTATAATCACCAGTCCACAGCGGTATGGAATTTCCACAATGCTCCCTGGCGCAATCGTCCTGCTTTTTGCCTGGACCTCAGAATTACCTACGAAGACGGTACCACTGAAATTATTAGCTCAGGCAAAAGCTGGAAAACAGCACAGAGCCCTATTATCTTTAACAGTATTTACACTGCAGAACATTATGATGCCCGCCTCGTAAAAACAGGCTGGAACACACCTGGTTATGACGATAAGGAATGGAAAAATGTGATCTACCGCCAGGCACCTTCTACCAACATTGTAGCGCAGGTGATGCACCCGATAAGGAATGTTGAAGAGATTCCTGCATACACCATGACGAAATTCAATGATACCAACTACATTTTTAACCTGGGAAGAAATATCGCAGGTGTGAGTAAGATTACGGTAAAAGGAGATGCGGGAACTGTAATCCGCCTCAGACATGCAGAGCGTTTATATCCTGATGGACATACTGACATCTCTAATATAGACGTGCATTACCGTCCTACGGATTCTACTGATCTCTTCCAGACAGATGTTTATATTCTGAGTGGGAAGGGCGAAGAAACTTTTATGCCACATTTTAATTACAAGGGCTTCCAGTATGTTGAAATTAATAGTAGCAATCCTATAACTCTCAGAAAGGAAAGCCTGGTAGGTTATTTTATGCATAGTGATGTACCTGCTGTTGGTCATATTTCTTCTTCAAATCCGTTAATAGACAAGATCTGGTCTGCCACCAATAATTCGTATCTCTCTAACCTGTTCGGCTATCCTACGGATTGTCCGCAAAGGGAAAAGAATGGCTGGACAGGCGATGCACAGATTGCGATAGAAACCGGATTGTACAGCTTTGACGGGATCACTATCTATGAAAAATGGCTGGCCGATCACCGCGATGAACAGCAGCCGAATGGCGTATTACCTTCTATTATTCCTACAAATGGCTGGGGTTATGAGTGGGGTAATGGTCCTGACTGGACCAGCACTATTGCAATTATCCCCTGGAATATTTATCTCTTTTACGGAGATAAGAAGTTATTGTCCGACTGCTACGACAATATCAAACGTTACGTAGATCATATTGATCTTATAAGCCCAACAGGACTAACTACCTGGGGATTGGGAGACTGGGTTCCTGTGAAGTCTGTAACGCCCGTTGAACTGACTTCCACCTGTTATTATTATGCAGATGCATTGATCCTGTCCAACGCAGCAAAGATCCTCGGTAATCAGGCCGATTATGAGAAATACCTGGCCCTTTCCGTTAAAATTAAGAACGCATTTAATAATAAATATTTAAATAAAGGAACTGCTATTTATGGAACCGGATTGCAAACGGAATTAAGTGCTCCGCTTTACTGGGGACTAGTTCCAGACGCATTGAAAAGCAATGTAGCAGCCAATCTTGCCAAACGAGTGGAAACTGACCAGTTCCATCTGGATGTTGGTTTATTAGGACAAAAAGCAATCCTGAATGCCCTGAGTGAAAATGGTTATGCTGATATTGCGTATAAAATAGCTTCTCAGAAAACATATCCTTCCTGGGGCTGGTGGATTGAGAGCGGTGCTACTACTTTGTATGAAAACTGGAAGATCGATGCAAAGAGTGATGCTTCCATGAACCATATTATGTTTGGCGAAATTGGTGCGTGGATCTATAAAGGTCTTGGTGGTATTAAACCAGATCCTTCATATCCGGGTTTTAAAAACGTATTACTTGCTCCTAATTTTGTAGCAGGTCTTGATCATTTTGAAGCAACGCATAATGGTCCATATGGTACTATCAGTTCTTCCTGGACAAAAACTGGTAAGAAAGTAGTTTACACTGTGATTATTCCACCAAATTCAACTGCTACGGTTACACTGCCGGTTGTAAAGGGTTTAAAACCGTATCTGAATGGTACTGTAGTGGAAGAGGCAATGACCTTATTGCAGTCAGGTACTTATGAGTTTAACTGGAAATGATTTTAATGCTTTTTATCGGAGGGGCTGGCAACAGGCTCTCCGTTTTTATATCCGAGATAATTTATGGATTTGAATAAGTATAAGAGAAGAATTTTAATATTCAGGCATTTATTTATGCAAGTAAATTTATTATATTGCTAATCTATAGGGGGCGCTTATTTTGGGTGCTTTTAAAAAAGGGAGGGCAAAAAAAAGACCCGGATGCATGCAAGCAGCGGCAAACCGGGAATAACACTTCGAAGATAATAATATCTTTCGAATAATTAAACATTTAATCCAAATTTCTTTCAAAAATTGTTTGTTAATGAAATACGCTGAATTTGAAAGGTTAATCTCATCCCCGAGATTAGTCAGATACAAAGCCGCATGTAATAATAATGCGCGCAGAATTTATAGCCTTTATCGGGCTAATATACGAATCTCAAAAGCCTTCCTGGCTGTTTTAGGTATTTTCGAGGTTGTTCTGAGAAATAAAATTGACTTACATTACCGGGCACAATATTCAGCGATAACCGGTGATCCTGATTGGCTATTGGCGTCGACTCTGCCAGGAGGGTTTTTAGTCCGTAATGATTGCCAAAACTCTGTCAATAAAATAATGGGAGTATATGATGAATTGGGATCTGATTATACACATGATAAATTATTAGCGAAGTTAAGTTTCGGATTTTGGAAACATCTATTCGCCGGTAGACAGTTTCATGCAGGAGGAAGTACCTTGCTGGCTATTTTTCCTAATATTCCCTTCCATCATAATCAGACTTTCATCTATCATAAATTGAGTAAAATAAATTCAATCAGGAATAGGGTAGCTCATCATGAGGCAATCTGTTTTGGTACAGGAAATACGATTGGGACTGCCTATGCCAGATCACATTTTCAGGAAATGATTGATCTGCTAAGCTATATGGACATTAACAGTCAGCAACTCTTTTATGGAGTAGATAATGTGTTAAAGGAAGCCAACTATATTGATACGCTTTCAAATGTAGCAATAGCAGTCTAATCCATACCGTTTTATGGAAATGTTAACATCTCTTTTTCGTAACTTTATAGGCAATCATAAATTGATATGGCTACATTTTCAGAAGTTATAAATAGTGATAAACCGGTATTGGTAGATTTCTTTGCAACCTGGTGCGGACCGTGTAAAACGATGACGCCAATATTGGAGCAGTTAAAGCAAAAAGTAGGAACGGATGCAACGATTATAAAAATAGATGTTGATAAAAATCCTGCAGCTGCATCAGCATACCAGGTACAGGGTGTACCCACTCTGATCCTGTTCAAAAAGGGAAAGATCCTTTGGAGGCAATCCGGGGTTGTTCCTGCTGGTAACCTTGAGCAGCTTATTAAACAAAATATGTAAAACTTATTATGCTTATCCTTAAAAAAGCCGCAGAAATGCGGCTTTTCTTTTTGTTATTAATTTCCGGCGAATATTTGTATGTTTAGCTATTACAACTTATTACAACCAAAATCATGATGAAATTATCTCAGCGTCTGTTATCTATTGATGCATTCCGGGCTATCACCATGCTGACAATGATATTTGTAAATGATGTGAGTGGCGTCAGTAATATCCCTGCGTGGATCGAACACGTAAAGGCCAACGAAGACGGTCTTGGATTCGCAGATACGGTTTTCCCTGCTTTCCTGTTCATTGTAGGGCTTTCCATTCCAATTGCCATTGGCCGACGAATTAGCCGGCAGGAGTCTTTCTGGGGTACAGAGTGGCATATTATTGTGCGATCTGTTGCGCTGATAGTAATGGGGTTTTTCCATGTAAATCTTGAAAGTTATAATAATGAAGCAGCATTGCTACCTCATGCCGTATGGGAAATCCTGATCACGATAGGTTTCTTCCTGATATGGCTGGATTATCCGGAAACAATAAACCGTACGCGTAAATACCTGCTGATGGGTACAGGGGTGTTGTTGTTATTACTAATGGCTATACTCTATAAAGGTGGTAGTACTCCCGAAAATTCTCATTGGATGAGACCTTCATGGTGGGGCATCCTGGGAATTATAGGCTGGGCTTACCTGGTATGTGCTACATTGTTCCTGCTGGTAAAAGGCCGGTTTCCGGCTTTAGTCGCTATCCTTGCGGCATTTTTGTTGATAAACATTACTAATCATGGTGGCTGGTTCACTACAAAGTTGTGGCTGATTGGTGATGGTAGTTCTGTATCGCTGATCATGGCGGGAGCCGTGGTTTCCTCCCTCTACATTAAACTAATGAAGGATGACAAAAGGAATACCCAACTGCTGACTTTTGCCCTGCTGGGAATAGGGGGCATTGCTGCGGGGATCATATTGCGACCATATACAGATGGTATTTCAAAGATCCGTTCTACACCTGCCTGGGTGCTGATCTGTTCCGGAATTAGTATATTAGTGTTTAACGTGACGATATGGCTGGTGGATGTAAAAGGGAAAATGAACTGGTTCAACCGGATCCGGCCTGCAGGAACAAGTACGCTTACCTGTTATCTGATTCCTTATCTGTTGTATTCTATATTCGAGCTGGTACATTTTCATTTCCCCACCTTTCTGAGTGAAGGCTTTGGCGGTATCATCAGGTCTATAGCGGTGGCTTTTGCAGTGATTCTTATTGTAGGATGGATGGAGAAGAAAAAAGTGAGGCTGAAAATCTAGTAATAATATTAACTTCAGCTACATGAGCCAGAAGTCCCCATTACTTATTATTATAGTTACCCTGCTTTTCATTGCTGCTTGCCGGCCTAAAGTGGTGATTAAACGTACCAGCCCTAAAGCCGAATTCCCCGGATTATTCCAGGATGTTCAATCGGCAAATATTTTCGAAGACAGTAAAACATTTGCCGATTGTATTGCGAATGATGATCCTGAAAAGATTCTAAGGTTGTATGAAGAAGAAAAGAATGGTAAAGATTTTAATCTGAAGGCGTTTGTAGGTAAACACTTTACTATACCGCAACCCATAGCAGGCAAATATGTTACAGATACTAATCAGCCCGTGGATGCACATATCAATGCATTATGGGATGTGCTTAAACGTGAGCCTGATCAATATAATGCAGGAAGTTCCCTGATCAATCTGCCATTTTCATATGTAGTGCCGGGGGGCCGTTTCCGTGAGATTTACTATTGGGATAGTTATTTTACTTTCCTGGGATTACAGGAAAGCGGACGTACCGACCTGATTAAGAATATGGTGGATAATTTTTCCTGGCTGGTCTCCACTTATGGTTTTATACCCAATGGTAACCGTACTTATTATTTAACCCGTTCACAGCCTCCTTTTTTTGCATTAATGGTGAAATTGATGCTGGCTGGTCATCCTGATAAAGAAAAGGAGATCTTGTCCACCTATAAAATGGCTTTGGAGATAGAATATAATTTCTGGATGGCAGGAGCTACCCTGGGGAAAACAATGGGACATGTGGTAATCATGCCGGATAGTGCGGTTCTTAACCGTTATTATGATACTGGTAACTGGCCCAGGGAAGAGGCATGGACAGAAGATGTTGCAACTGCGGCAAGATCTGGCAGGAAGCCGGTAGAGGATGTTTACCGGGAATTGCGCACCGGGGCAGAATCCGGCTGGGATTATAGCAGCCGGTGGCTGGCCGATGGTAAGACATTGGAAACTATCCACATCACAGATATTGTGCCTGTAGATCTCAACTGTCTGCTGTACTACCTGGAAAGCCTGTTGGCTTCTACTTACAAAATACAGGGAGATACTGTGAGAGCTGATAATATGAAGCTGGCTGCTACGAAAAGGATAGAGGCAATCCAGCGCTATTGCTGGGATAAGCAGGAAGGATGGTTCCGGGATTATGACTTTAAAAAAGGAATGCAGACGGCAAGTGTAAGTCTTGCAGGGATGTACCCTTTCTTCTTTGAAATAGCACGGAAGGGACAGGCAGATAGTATGGTAACAGTACTGCGCCGCGATTTCCTGAAACCCGGAGGGTTAGTGACTACACCGGTACAAACAGGGCAGCAGTGGGATGCTCCAAACGGATGGGCTCCATTGCAGTATATGTCTGTAACCGGATTACTAAAATATCATAAAGATTCACTCGCTCATGATATCGCTACCCGCTGGACACACGAAAACATCAAGATCTTCAGGCAGACGGGTAAACTGCTGGAAAAATATAATGTGGTAGATACCTCACTGGCCGGAGGCGGAGGAGAGTATCCTAACCAGGATGGTTTCGGGTGGACTAACGGTGTATTATTAAAGTTCCTTTTGTTATCTAAAAAGTAAGGTAAACAGTTTTAAGGCGTTACTGACATTCTTTGCTGAACAATAGCTGCTGTTCTCACAGTCGCATCGCCATTCCCCTGATAAACAGGATCCGGCTCGAATTTAACCAGTTCAACAGATTTTATCTGTGAAGGAATGTTCGCGCCAAACCAATGCTCATCTGCCTTTTGATTCCATGTAACCATTGCAAGTTCGGCGTGCACAGGATAGGTAGTTCCCTTCGGATTACGGGCATACCGGAAAGCAATATCATTACCATAAAGGGTAGACATGGTTTTGTTCTTTTTATCGACTTGTGTGGTAATGACGTTCCATTTGAGGTAATCCTCTTTTAAAGAGAGCGGAGTAGTGAATACAAAATCATTATCTTTTAGTGGCTTGTGGCAGTTCACACATTCTGTAGCAAACAACACTGTTTTTCCATAAGGTTTTAAATCGAGGCCTTTCCATCTTGCCCATCCCCAGCCTGCGGTAGACTTATATTTCTGGGCGTCTTTAATCATAAACTCTACCTGTTTGAATTCGCCCGTATGTACTTGTCCGTCGGCATCAATCAGTTGTTCCCAGGCCACTTTGGCAAACACAGTCCCGTTGGGCCATGGATTGGTATGCTGCTGTTCTATTGCGCGAACGGCAATGTCATTACCAAAGATCACCCGAAGGGTATTATTATCAAACCTGTCTGTAGTGCTGATCGCCTTCCATGCAGCATAGTCATTTATATAGCCGATCCCGTTTAACACTGGTTTTACATCAGGAGAAGAGGCTGCCCTGGTGATCCACGCATTATACTGTTTCTCCACTGCAGTGAACCGCGAAGTATCTGATATTTTGACTGGTGTAAGACTGGTTACATAATTTTTCAGGGTAGTGATATCATTTTCAGTGATCTTTGCAGTAGGATGTAACAAGCTGTAATCACTTCTTGGCATTTCCTTAAAGAGGATCTGGTTCAGGGAAAGATAGAGGTTGCCTTTCTGGTCGGCAGGTGCGAGGCTATCCCAGGTTGAAAAGTTGAGAGCCTGCCTGCCTTTTTTAACATGGCCGGCTACCAGCCAGTAAGCAGGAGCTATTTTATCAAACCATTTAAGGTTGGTTTCGTTGGAGTGACAGTCATAGCATGATCTTTTCAGGATATTTTTTACCTCTGCCGGAGCGGCAATATCGCCGGTAACCGGTGGATTTTTTATTTCAGGCCGGATGAATTGCATGCCGGTAAAGCAGATCACTAAGAATAATAAACTAACAATCCATTTACGCTTTGACATGATATAATGTATTGGTAAAACATAAAAGTAACGCAAAACGATACATCCATAAATGGCAAATAGTTTGAACGTGGTAAAGCGGGTAAGTGTGGTAATACGACAGCAAAATTTAAATATTAATAGGTATGAAATTGAGCAATCAGGATGTTACCCGGCTGACGGAGATCAGAATTTATTTCAGGGAGCCTCCTTATTCCTTTAAACTCTCCGGCTATGCATTGTTGCAGGTAGAAGAAAGTATTACGATCCTGAAAAAGTATCCTTCAGCACCGGCGGATCTCCTGGATAAAATGGAAGTATTCAGGGCATTGTTCCAGTCAACAGAAAACAATATTGCAGCAACGATGGAGCATATGAAGGAATTCGCCATACTGCTGAACGAGATCAATCGTTAGGATATGGGCACATTTAAAATATGATGGGTTGGCTTATACGGGCAAATAACTATTTTTGCGCCGAATTATTTATCTTATGATACTCGATACACTACAGAATGCCCATTTGTACTATGGCCTGGGCCCCCGTTTTATTAAAGCTTTTGAATACCTGACACAAACTGACTTTGAACAAGTGGCAAAGGGCAAATATGAAATTGATGGTACTAATATCTTTGCCATTGTAAATGAATATGAAACTGTTGATCCCGCAGATGAACAGATGGAATCCCATAAGAAGTATATTGATGTACAATATATTGTGAAAGGAGCGGAACTGGTAGGGCATGATTTTCTCCAGGAGAAACTACCTTCCAAAGCTTATGACGAACTGACGGATTTTATGCTGTTTGCAGAAACTCCTGCATTCTTTTCCCGGTTGGATCAGGGCAACTTTGCTATTTTCTTCCCCTCAGATCTGCATATGCCTAATATTCGTATAAATGCACCTGCACAAGTTAAAAAGGTAGTGATTAAGATAAGTTCAGGTATATAGCATTATTTTTTATATGGATAGCAGCCTGATGGTAATTATTTACGCAGGTCTCTGCAATGATCTTCCAGGATCCCGGTTATCAATGTGGGGGGAGTACCCCATATTTTAATGGATGTGTCCAGTAAAACAGGATATTGAGAACTATATCCGCCGATCTCGCCGGTTGTAATTCCTATTACCACCGTATTTATTTTGGAGTGCCTGATTACATAAGAACACATAATGCAGGGTTCATGCGTTGTATACAAGGTACAATCTGAAAGATCCTGGCTTTTCAAAGCATGCGTAGCATGCCTGATGGCTTCTATTTCGGCATGGAAGGTAATATCCATGTTTGTCTTTCCTCCTTCAATACCTTCCCCGATAACATGACCGTCTTTTACAATAACTGACCCTACAGGGCTATCTCCCCGGTGACCTGCCAGGATACCCAGTGCCACGCACCTGTGCATATAAAATTCGTGATCCCTGTTCATCGTTCTTATTTGTATAAAGGTAAGTTAATGTATGACTTTTTCAACTCATATCTATTGTTGTTTGTTATCAATTAGACTTACCTTGGGGATGACTATCTTTGCCTTATGAAATTCTGGTCATTGGATTGACTGGTCGTTTTAGTGTTAACTAATGAATTCAGGTATGTTTATTCCGATAAGAACAATAATAACGGGTACCGGTAGTTTTATTCCGGCCAATAAAAAGAGTAACAATGAATTTGCCATACATGATTTTTATGACGATCATCAGGAACGTATTCCAAATGCCGCTTTAGATATTATAAAAAAGTTTGAACAGATAACAGGGATTTACGAAAGGAGGTATGCGAATACTGAAATGAATGCTTCAGATAT
Source organism: Chitinophaga sp. CF118 (assembly GCF_900112615.1). Taxonomy (GTDB): domain Bacteria; phylum Bacteroidota; class Bacteroidia; order Chitinophagales; family Chitinophagaceae; genus Chitinophaga. The sequence continues at coordinate 949,167 of NZ_FOMK01000003.1, forward strand.
GGCGGCTATTGCTGCCGCTGTTGCGATTGAGGATGCAGGTATTGATCCTGAAACAATTGATCAGATCATTGTTGCGCATAATTTTGGGAACGTAAGCAAGCATACGATTCAATCAGATGCTGTGCCTTCCCTTGCTTCCCGTGTGAAGCTGGCCCTTGAAATAAAAAATCCTTCCTGCATCCCTTACGATGTGTTATTCGGTTGCCCGGGGTGGATCCAGGGATTAATCCAGGCAGATGCTTTCTTTAAATCCGATCAGGCTAAAAGATGCCTTGTAATTGGTACAGAAACATTAAGCCGTGTGATTGACAATTATGACAGGGATAGCATGATATTCAGTGATGGTGCCGGTGCTGTAATAGTAGAAGGACAGGAAGCTATTCCGGACGGACCAGGTATTTTGGGCGCTGTTGCACAGTCCTTTGTCCAGGAAGAATTGAATTACATCTTTATGGGGAAATCTTATTTCCCTGATGCAGACCCACGTATCCGTTATATTAAGATGCAGGGCCGCAAAGTATATGAATTTTCCCTGAAGCATGTTCCTGAAGCGATGAAGGCATGTTTAACAAAGAGTGAAGTAGACATCCGTGAAGTAAAGAAAATCTTTATCCATCAGGCAAATGAAAAGATGGATATTGCCATTATAAAGGCGTTCTATATGTTGTACGGTATTAAAGATATTCCGGTGAATATAATGCCGATGAATATCCGTGAATTGGGCAACAGCTCCGTTGCAACAGTGCCAACATTGTTTGATATGGTGAGAAAGGGAACCATACCAGATCATCAACTTAAACAGGGAGATGTTGTTCTCTTTGCATCAGTGGGTGCCGGTATGAATATCAATGCTATCTGTTACCGGCTCTAAATCGTTTACTCCAGGAAATTACCCATGATCCGGTTGCTGCAGCCATCTTTGCAAAATATTTGCCATCAATGCTTTGTACAACAATTTCAGGGGTCGGGCAAACACTATGCTGTTTTTCTATAGCTTTGAGGTTATTTTTGATGTGATCCTGGTTAATCAGTTTTTATGGAGTTAATGTATGAATCTACTTATCAGGCTGCCAATAAGGTAGCCGGCACAATAGAAGAACATTTTCTGAAACATCTGGCAGCGGCAAAGGCAGAAGGTGAAGAAGACCTGGCAACAGTGCCTAATGCAGTTATCGTAGAGAATATGATTGATGTGGCATTTTGGGCAAGCCTGGGGAGAGAAGAAGGAAATACAACGAAGATCTCTCTTGCATTTCTGCAACCCTGTCAGGCAGGAAAGCCATTATTGTTTGAGCAGCGGTTGCCACTCAATGTGAAAGTGCTTACTAAACTGGCACCTGGTGTAGAGCGGGCAGGTGTGCATGTAGGTGTATGGCATGATGGCAATGAATTGTATATCTGGGGAACTACTATCAAACTTCCTAACTTCTGCTTTGTACTGGATGTGTCTGAACCGGGGTTGCTGGTAGTAAAACACCGGCGGTTAGTAGGATTGGGTAAATTCACGAATGTGGCAGTGCTGAAAGGTGACCAGGTGAAGGTGGTAGATGAAAGCAGGGGATTGTTACCGGATAGCCCTGCCATTCTTACTTCTTTACTCGGTCTTAATTCTTCGCCTTTGTGGAATGATTCTGTAAATGTATTGATCCAGATAGCGGTATCAATGCGGGCACATAAGCGGGGAGGTATTTTGCTGGTTACACCTTCAAATAATGATCACTGGCGGGACTCTATTATTCATCCACTTCAGTATCCGGTGTTCCCCGCATTTTCCGGGGTAGCAGATCTGATCCGGCAGGATGGCAGCAAGGTGACTGAAATTTACTGGCAGAGTGCTTTAAAGCGAGAGGTGGAGAATATTACAGGACTTACGGCTGTTGATGGTGCTACGCTGATCAATGATCAGCTTGAGCTGATGGCATTTGGTGCCAAAATTACCCGTTCGGGAAAATCAACACCGGTAGATCAGATGCTGATGATGGAACCTGTTATAGGGGGGATTCCTGTATTAGTACACCCTTCAAGTATAGGAGGAACGCGGCACTTTTCAGCAGCACAGTTTGTTCATGATCAGAATGGTTCCCTGGCATTGGTAGCCTCGCAGGATGGATATTTTACCATCTTTTCCTGGTCGGAACAGGCGAAAATGGTTCAGGCACATCGTATTGATATATTATTATTGTAATTAAAAAGTAAAGAGGATCGCGTAAGTGATCCTCTTTACTTTTTAATTATGCTGCTTCCTGAGGCGCATCAGCCATAGCCGATATTTTGTTTTTTACAAAAAGAAGGCGGTCGTAAAATACTTCAAACAGCGCTACTCCCTTTCTTAATTTGATAATAGCCATGTGGCTGAACACAAAAGCTGGAAGATCGATAATGTTACTTCCTTTAGATAACTCAATTGATTGTGGCAATTCGGCAGTTTTAAAAAAATCCTCCATCTCCTGGATGTCTTTATCGGCATATTTCATATTAAAAGGCTTATAGCAAATATCTGTCCATTTTTTTTGTTATATTGTTAAGTGAAGATCATTCGTTAACCACTGATCATTTAAAAACCCAACACTGGCCACAGATTCCGCAACTATATTCATTCATCTCACAAAACCCACTTTATGAAAACAATATTTGTATTGATGGTTCCCTTTTTATTTGCCTGTCAGAAAACGGCGACTGTTAAACCGCTTACTTTACAGGAGCAACAGGTAGCTGCCGTTGCTGCAGATACCTGGGAAACGGTGTTAGACAATACAGCATTTGCCAGCTACACCGCATTTGAAGCTGCTTTTAATTACCTCTATCCATGGGGATCTGATCATAACGGTACTGCACGTATGTATGGCAGCAGTACAGATCATAACCACATTTATCTCAGCAATAACGTATTAACTATCAAAGCTGCAAAGATTAGCTGGAATGAGGGAAATAGCAGTGCAGATCCTTATCTGCCCATTCATTATCATTCCGGTGCAGTGAATACAAAAGAACATATCCTGGTAAATGACCAGTTTCCAAACTGGGAAGTAAAAGGTGATTTCCAGGTACCTACTGTAAAGGGTTCATGGCCTGCATTCTGGCTAACCGGAGTAAACAGCTGGCCACCGGAAAGTGATATAATGGAATTTAAAGGAAGTGCTACCAACTGGCAGAATACTTTCAGAACATCCTCCGATGTTTCCAGTACGTTAACAACAGTATCCTCTCCGGGCAGCTGGCATACTTACCGGGTGTGGATCTCTAAAGTGAGCGCTACCAATGTAGATATTCATTATTATATTGATGGGGTATGGAAGGCCGTGCATAATGCCAATTTTGTAGGCAAGCCGTTGTATGTAATCATTAATATGCAGATGGAAGGCTCCAGTGGCAGTCCCGGTCCTACGGCAGATACTTATCTGAATGTCCGTAATATCTACATCGGAAGAACAAGAACCAATTAGTTGTTAAGGAATCTGTGGTTTTTACGCTTTAATAGAATTGTACAATCCATCCCAAAGGGTTTTTATTTCGGCTTTCATTTTGTTGCTTGTCTCTTCCATGATCATACTGATACCTACACCATCACCGGAATAAATAAACAATTTGGCAAGTTGTGCATCCGTCATGGCTGATTTTATTTCACCAGCTTCACGGGCATGCTTTATCCGGTATGTCCATACCTTTATTTCTTCTTTCTGGTGAGCAAAAAGCTTTTCCTTGAAATCCGGCAGGATTTTCATAGCATCAAAAATGAGATAATAATAATTGACATTAAATGGATCATCCTTATTCTCGTGGATGAGTTTCCCCCGCTTCTTTCTCTTTTCTTCCATATCAGATATCAGATCTGTATAAAATTGTTTCAATGAATGTAACGGAATTGCATTAAGGTCAGTCATCATCATATTTATGAAGAAATGTTCAACTACCTCTTCAAACACCTGTTCTTTACTGTTGAAATAGTGGTAGATCGCACCCTTGGACATACCTGCCCCTTCTACGATATCCTTCATCGTTACATCTTTGAAGCTTTTCTGCAGGAAGAGTTTAAGTGATGTAATCAATATATGTTCTTTTGACTCCTTCATAATACCGACCATTTGGTACATGAAATTAATAATATTATTTTAATATCTTTATGTCTACAGTGCCGATAGACTAATGGGCCTGGAAAAGAAATCAGTACAATACTGGATTATGTAGAGAGCCAGCAAACAAAATAGTGCATGAAAATAATATTAAGTATCCTTTTCAGCTTTATCCTGCTTAGCTCATTTGCTCAACGGAAGAAACTCCTTTTTAAAGATCATTTCGGCGATAGTACAAAATGGATCATTGAAATGGTTCCTGGTCCTCATTCATCTGTATATACGGATCATGGCAAACTGGTGATGGATACAAAGGGGGGCGTGACAGTCTGGTTAAATCTGCGTTTACGTGGAAATATAAAGATTGAATATAAAAGAAAAGTGCTGGTAGATGGTAAAGAAAACGACAGGCTTTCAGATCTTAATCAGTTCTGGATGGCAGAAGATCCGCGCAACCAAAATCTGTTCACGCGTACCGGTGTGCTGGAGCAATATGATTCACTGCAATTGTATTATGTAGGGATGGGAGGTAATACCAACAGTACTACCCGCTTTCGCAAGTACGAAGGCAATGGCACCAGAACACTATTACAGGAGTATAAGGATGCAGACCACTTATTACAAAAAGGAAAGGAATACAAGATTACAATAATAGTAAAAGATGGAGTTAGTAGTTATTGGGTAGATGATGTACTTTACTTTAAATATGCAGATCCTGTACCCTTAAAATCAGGATATTTCGGATTCCGTTCCACCTGGTCTCGACAGGAGATTAACCATTTAAGAATTTATCAATTATTTTAACGTTATGTACAAACTGTTTTTAACTTTTATCACATCTGTTTTATTGCTTGGTAACCAGCAAAGTAAGCCCACGTTATTCCTGATTGGTGATTCCACTGTTAAGAATGGTAAAGATAAAGGAGATAATGATCAATGGGGCTGGGGCCATTTTATAGGAGATTACTTTGATACTGCAAAGATCACCGTCAGCAATCGTGCCCTGGGAGGTACCAGTAGTCGCTCTTACCAGACCAAAGGTTTATGGGACAGTATTCTTACCAGGTTAAAACCAGGCGATTATGTAATTATGCAATTCGGTCATAATGATGGCGGCCCACTGGATGATACAGCCCGTGCCCGTGGAACTATTAAAGGCACCGGACCGGAAAGCAGGGAGATATTTAATCCTATTACTAAACAACAGGAAGTAGTACATACCTATGGATGGTATCTCGCCAAAGTAATCAGTGAAACAAAAGCAAAGGGTGCTATTCCTGTAGTTTGCTCTCCAATACCCCGTAATGTATGGAAAGATGGAAAGGTGGCACGTGCAACAACAGATTATGGATTATGGGCCAAAACGACTGCAGAAAAAGAAGGTGCTTTATTTATTGAGTTAAACGGGTTGATCGCAGATATTTATGATAAAGAAGGAGAGGCAAAAGTTGCCAGCACTTACTTTGGGACTAAAGATCATACACATACAGTGGAAGCTGGTGCAAAGTTAAATGCCGCAGAAGTAATAGCCGGTATTCAATCTTTGAAAGGACTATCACTAAATAAGTATTTGAAATAATCAGCTATATAGCTGCACCTTGTCTATCATCTCCACAATATTGGACACCTGCAGCTTTTCACAGATTCTTTTTTTATAGGTGCTTACAGTAGAAATCTGTAAGCTGAGTTGCTGTGCAATTTCTGCTACGCTGGTGCCTTTGATCAGCAATTGCATGATATTACTTTCCCGGTTGGAAAGACGGTCTAACGGGTTAGAGGTAATTGATTTTTTATTGCTGATGTTATTCAGCAACGTTTGTTTTAACAGGGGGCTGAGATATTTCTCATTCCTCAGCAGGCTTTTTACGGCATTCTTTATCTCCTCTATTCCCATTTTTTTGGAAAGGAAACCATCGGCACCTGCTTCCAGGTAACGCCATCCGTAAATCTGTTCATCGTAGCTGGAAAATATAAGGATCTTGATATCAGGATGTCTGAGCCTTATAACATCCAGCATCTGGTGATTATTCCCCCCTGGCATGTCAATATCAAGGATTACCAGATCGAATGGCTTTGACGATAGCATTTTTAGCGTATCGTCGAAATTTCCGGCTTCGCTGACTTGTACATTTTCAATCGTTTTTTGTAGAATGAGCGTTGTTCCGTAGCGAACTACTTCCTGATCATCTACAACCAAAATGTTATGCATAACGAGGTTATTGTGTAAAAATACGTTACAACATCAGATTTTCAAGTACATATACCTAAGAAAATAAAAAAGAAGTGTACGAACATGTTACGACATCTATTATTTGTAGTAATAGTACTACAATGTATTGAAAAAAATTATAATAAAACATCTTTTTATATTATGTATTTTTGCGTTATATGCGAACCTATACCGATTATGAAATTTCTTTTAATTCTAATAAACATATGTGCTGATAGACTAATGTCCACATTCGTCGTGGCGTAGGATCTACTAATTAATTAAATGTAAAAATGAGATTATTTCTACTTAAATGTTTGGGCATCACTTTATTGTGCTGTCTGTACAGCATTGTTTTATCAGCACAGACAGGCCCCGCTGGAGTTAATAGTGGTACCGTTCTGTGGTTGGATGCATCTGATGTGAACGCGGGAGGAGCCACTCCAACAGTTGGAAGTACGGTTACTACATGGAAAGACAAGTCAGGCAATAATCATAATGCTACATCTTCAGGTACCAATACAGCTACTTATACCAGTGGAGGAGCGAATAGTACTCCTGTTATACACTTCAACAGAACATCTTCTTCAGTGGGTACCGGGTTTACAGTAAGTGGTTTGGATATCAGGGCTGTTACTGCTCCGGTAGTTACCATTTTTGCTGTATATAGACAGGGAACCAATGATGGTAGCAACCAGGCTGTATGGGGTAATGATAATGGCAGCCAGCAGCGCTTCTTTAATTCTAAATGGAGTACAGGGACCACAGATGGTAGTTTATCTACAGGAGGTACAGCGGCCGTCATCGCAGGGGCCTCCGCTGTGGGCGAAACGAGGCTGGTAACCGGAATCTATAGCGGACAGGTGACAACCGGAGTGAATACCGGGGCCAGTAACGCATCAGCCGTTTATATTAATGGAAAGAAATTATCAACGTTTACTGACATGACTGCTGCCTCCAGCGGTCAATCTGTTTTTAAGATAGGGCTGGATGGTGATGATAATTATTTCAATGGAGATGTTAGTGAGATCATCATATATAATCGTAAACTGACAGATTGTGAACTTGAAACCGTGAACCGTTATCTGGCTAATAAATATACAGTCGACTTCATTAACGTAGGTGCAAATTATACATTAGGTGTTCCTATTAATAATGATATTAATGGTGTAGGTAAACCTGCATCGGCCTGTGGCGGTAATTATACAATAAGCACTGCTTCCAGTGATATTGTGATGGTGACTAATCCGTCTTCTACTTCTACAGCAGGTGTTGTCTTAACATTTGCCAATGACCGCAAGGGATATGCTTCTTCTTCCGAAACACCTCCTCTTTACACTTCCCGTTTAACACAGAAGTGGAGAGCAGATCTTAACGGTAACATCGGAACAGTAGATATTTGTTTTAACCTGGAAGGATTAGGTATTGACGTATCCAATTCAGGTAATTTTGCTTTACTGATAGATAAGGATGGTAATTTTAGTGATGCCACAGTTGTGAGTACCGGTATTACAATATTTGTAGACAGGGTATGTATCTCTAATGTAAGTATTACAAAAGGAGACTACTTTACATTAGCTACAGTAGCTGCTACCAGTAATGCTTCGTCTATTACTTCTCCTAATGAAGGTTTATTTCAGAAATCAGCTTTTACAGCTGCAACAGTTGTTGATAACCAGATCCAGGTAAAAGGTAGTGATAACATTACTAACGGACAGGTATATGTTGATACAGGTTTTGTATCAGGAGATTTGCTTGCCTGGACAGCGGCAGCTTTACCTTCTGGAGTAACAGCCTCCTACAATACAGGAACAGGTATCCTGGCATTTACAGGAACAGCTACGGCTGCTCAATGGCAGGATTTGTACAGAACTGTTACATTCAGAACCACCAGTGGCAACATTGCAGACAGAACTATCCGGTTTGTATTAGGGAGTGTTGTAAGTTATACTGTAGGTTCAAAGCCGCATTATTACGAATATGTTACTACTCCAATGAACTGGATTAATGCAAAAGCTGCAGCGGCAACCAGAACATTGTATGGATTACAGGGATATCTTGCTACGAGTTCATCACAAATTGAAAATGATTTTATAAAGGCCAAACTTTCATCTGATGGCTGGGTGGGGGCATCCTGCAATTATCAGGAGATCAATGGTGCTGCAGGGAGTACGCTATATGCAAACCAAACTGCTGCAGATGGACGCTATTACTGGATAACAGGTCCGGAAAAAGGACAGGCCATTTCTACTACGCTTACAAATCCTGTGGCTGTAGGTAGCGCTTTCATGAACTGGAATGCTGGAGAACCTAATAATTACCAAAATACGAACGAGCAGTTTGTACAGTTATATTCTACTAATAACGGTAAATGGAATGACCTTCCTCTCACTTCCTTGCTGGGTTATGTAGTTGAATATGGTGGTTATGCGAGTGATGTTGTACTGAATATTGACTATAGCAGAATAATGAGGAGTGCTCCTGCAGCGCCAGTTATTGTAAGGATAACCACTGATGGTGGCAGTAGCAATTCAGACAAGATCACAAATGATGCTACACTGGTGATCAGGGGAACCAGTCCCTCAAATGCCATTATTACACTAACCCGGGAGGATCTTGGTGGGATAGGTACTACAACCGCTAATGGTGGAGGTAACTGGATGTTTGATTATACCGGTACCATATTAACAGATGGTACTTACAACTTTACAGCTGTTGCTACGGTTGCTTCTGTAGAAAGTGCTGTGAGTACAGTATTCCAGGTTACAATAGACCTTACAGCTCCGGCTAAACCTGGCACACCAGCACTGGCTGCTGGTAGTGGTAATGCTACTAATACCCAGACGCCTGTATTGACCGGCTCTGCCGAGCCAGCCACAGAGGTAACTATTTATGATGGAGTTACTTCTCTGGGTACTGTTACAACAGATTCTACAGGTAAATGGACTTTTACTTCCAGTACTTTAACTGTCACTTCTCACAATATTACTGTTACAGCAACAGATATAGCAGGTAATGTCAGTGTTGCCAGTGATATATTTACACTAACAGTAGATGTTACAGCTCCTGCCACTCCGGCAAAACCAGTGCTGGTAGGTGGAAATAATGGGGTGATCAATAATAACAAACCAACTATCACGGGGACTGCAGATGCCAACAGTACTGTTATCATCTTTAAAGATGGAGTAGCAGTTGATTCTGTTGTAGCAAATGCAAGCGGTAATTATACTTATACATTTGTTACTGCGCTGCCTGATGCAACCTACAGCATTACGGTAAAGGCGAAAGATGCTGCAGGTAACGTGAGTGCTGCCAGTCCTGCGCTGAGCATTACCGTTGATACTACTGCGCCAACAACGCCATCCGCGCCGGTATTGGTAGGCGGTAACAATGGTGTGACGAATAATAATAAACCCACCATCACTGGTTCTGCAGAAGCTAATAGTACTGTTATCATTTATAAAGATGGTGTAGCTGTTGATTCTGTAACAGCTGATGCAGGTGGTAACTATACTTATACATTCACAACTGCACTGCCAGATGCTATTTATAGCATCACAGTAAAGGATAAGGATGCAGCTGGTAATGTGAGTGCTTCCAGTCCTGCGCTGAGCATCACCATAGATACCGGTGTACCTGTAACGCCAGCAGCGCCTGTATTGGTGGGTGGCAATAATGGTGTCATTAATAATAACAAACCGACCATCACAGGTATAGCAGAAGCTAATACTACTGTGATCATCTATAAAGATGGGGTAGTGCTTGATTCTGTTCCTGCCGATGCAAGTGGTAGTTATACTTATACATTTATTACCGCGCTTGCTGATGGTACTTATAGCATTACAGTAAAAGATAAAGATGTAGCTGGTAATGTGAGTGCTTCCAGTCCCGCGCTGAGCATCACCATAGATACCGGTGTACCGGTAACGCCATCAGCGCCTGTATTGATAGGTGGTAATAATGGTGTGATCAATACCAGTAAACCAACTATTCAGGGAGTGGCAGAAGCCAATAGCACAGTGATCATCTTTAAAGATGGTGTGGCTGTTGATTCTGTTCCTGCCGATGCAAGTGGTAACTATACTTATACATTTGTTACAGCACTGCCAGATGCAACCTATAGTATTACGGTGAAGGACAAGGATGCCGCAGGTAATGTGAGCGCTATGAGCCCTGCGCTGAGCATCACAGTAGATACCAGTGCACCTGTTACACCTGCTGCTCCTGTACTGGTAGGTGGCAATAATGGTGTGATTAATAATAACAAACCAACAATCACTGGTGTGGCAGAAGCCAATAGTACAGTCATTATCTTTAAAGATGGCGTGGCTATTGATTCTGTTACCGTCGATGCCGGTGGTAACTATACTTATACATTTATTACAGCCCTGCCGGATGCTACCTATAGTATTACGGTGAAAGACAAGGATGCTGCCGGGAATGTGAGTGCTATGAGCCCCGCACTGAGTATCACAGTAGATACTAACGCACCTGTTACTCCTGCTGCTCCTGTATTGGTAGGTGGTAATAATGGTGTGATTAATGATGCTACGCCGGATATTAAGGGTGTAGCAGAAGCTAACAGTATTGTTACTATTTACAGTGATGGTGTACAAGTAGGTACCACTACCGCTGATGCAAGTGGTAATTACACTTATACTTTTACTACCGGACTGACAGAAGGTGTACACTCCATCACAGTAACTGCTACTGATGCAGCTGGTAATGTGAGTGGCATGAGCCCTGCGCTGAACATCACCATAGATATCAATGCTCCTTCCACACCTGCTGCTCCTGTACTGGTAGGCGGCAATAATGGTGTGATTAATAATAATAAACCAACTATTACCGGTTCTGCAGAAGCTAACAGCACTGTTACCATTTATAGTGATGGTATGTCAGTAGGTACTACTACTGCTGATGCAAGTGGTAATTACACATACACATTTACAGCAGGATTGACAGATGGTGCACATGCTATCACAGTAACTGCTACTGATGCAGCTGGCAATGTGAGTGGCATGAGTCCTGCACTGAACATCACTGTAGATACGACTTCACCAACAACACCACCTGCTCCTGTACTGGTAGGCGGCATTAATGGTGTGATCAGTAATAACAAACCAACAATTACCGGTTCTGCAGAAGCTAACAGTACTGTGATCATTTATAAAGGAGGTGTAGTTCTTGATTCTGTAATTGCCAATGCTAGTGGAAATTATACTTACACATTCGCAACAGCCCTGGTAGATGGTACTTACAGTATCACCGTGAAAGATAAAGATGCAGCTGGTAATGTGAGCGCTATGAGTCCTGCGCTGAGTATCACTATAGATACCGGTGCACCTGCAACTCCACCAGCTCCGGTTTTGGTAGGCGGTATTAATGGTGTGATTAATGATGCTACTCCCGACATCAGAGGTGTTGCAGAAGCTAACAGTACTGTTACTATCTATAGCGACGGTGTTCAGGTAGGTACTACTACGACTGGTGCTAGTGGTAGTTATACCTACACATTTACAACAAACCTGACGGATGGTGCACATGCTATTACTGTTACCGCTACCGATGCGGCAGGTAATACCAGCGCCGCCAGTCCTGCACTGAATATTAAAGTAGATACACAAGCGCCGGCTACTCCGCCAGCACCTTTATTAGTAGGTGGAACTAATGATCTCACCACCGATCCTACACCTGATATTAAAGGTTCTGCAGAGCCCAACAGCACCGTTACTATTTATAGCGATGGTGCAATGGTAGCTACTGTTACAGCAGATGCCAGCGGTAATTATACTTATACCTTTACTAATGAGTTATTAGATGGGGTGCACAGTGTTACGGTAACGGCTACTGATGCAGCAGGTAATACCAGCGCTGCTAGTCCTGCGCTGAATTTTACAGTTGATGCACATGGTCCTGCAAGACCACCGGCACCCGTTCTAATAGGTGGTGTGAATGGTGTTACAGCTGATGCTACGCCTGACATTAGTGGTAAGGCAGAAGCTAACAGCATAGTTACAATCTACAGTGAAGGGGTAGCCGTAGGTACTGCTAAAGCAGATGCCAGCGGTAATTATACTTATACCTTTACTACAAACCTGACAGATGGTGATCATATAATTACTGTCACTGCTACAGATGCAGCAGGTAATATAAGTCCTGTGAGTCCTGCCCTTAACTTCTCTGTAGATGCACATGCTCCGGGCAGGCCAACAGCTCCGGTATTGGTAGGTAGCGATAATGGTCTTATTAATAGTTCAAATCCAACAATCACAGGTAAAGCAGAGCCAAACAGTACTGTAACTGTTTATAACAACGGCGTAATTGCAGGTACCGCTCCGGTAAATGCCAGTGGCAACTACACCTTTACTTTCCCTACAGCAGTACCTGATGGCCCACATACTATCACGGTAACCGCTACAGATGCTGTTGGAAATATAAGTGAAAGCAGTCCTGCACTGGATATTATAATAGATACAAAAGCACCATCTACGCCTACAACACCAATTCTGGTGGATGGCATAAATGGAGTAATAAAAACTAATAAACCTACCATAATAGGGACAGCAGAAGCTAATAGTACTGTTACTATATATGATGGTGATGTTGCAGTGGGTACTACTACCGCCGATGCTAATGGCAACTGGACTTACACTTTTGATCCAGCCATTAAAAATGGTCTGCATGTAGTGACTGTAACAGCTACAGATGCTGCGGGTAATACAAGTGGAAAGAGTGCGGACTTACCTTTCGCTGTGGATTCTTTCTTCCCGGCTGTTCCGCTTCCTCCGAGACTGCCAGGTGTAAATGGTTCTGTAAATACAACCACACCGGCTATTACCGGCCAGGGAGAACCAGGAACATTGATCACCATATATACAGATGGTTCAAAGAGTGGTACTGCACTGGTAGATGCAAATGGCAACTGGACCTATACTTACAATCCTCCGCTGTCTGAATCCGTTCATAATATCAATGTTACTGCCTCTAAACTGGATGGTAGCAATGAGAGCGGACATAGTGAAACAGTTAAATTAACGATAGACCTTGTTGGTCCTACGGTTAAGCTGAGTACCAATACGGCTAATGGTACTGTTGTAAATGGTACAGTAACTGTAACGGCTACATTCTCTGAAAGTGTGAGTGAATTTAGCTGGGATGATGTAGTAGTAACGAATGGTAAAGTAACCGGTTTCCTGCAGGTATCTTCAGGTATTTACCAGATAATGATTTCTCCTGCAGTTAATGGTACTGTAACAGTAACTGTACCAGCAGGTGCGGGTGTAGATGTTATTGGAAATGGCAACAGCGCATCTGAGTTATTATCACTGGATATGCGTACTCCGGCAGGTATTAGCCAGGTATATCCGATGCCGGCAACAGATGTTATCAACGTACGTTTTGATGGTATTACAGGAGAGGATGTCTTTGTTTCCATGACGAACATGGCCGGCCAGGTATTACAAAACCGTTCTGCTACTATTATGAATGGAGTATTGAGTATAAATGTGCAGAGATTGCCTTCAGGTAGTTATGTACTGTTGGTAAAGACTAAGAAAGACAGTTATAATACAACAGTTGTTATAGCCAGATAAGCCAAAAGTTATCCCGGCAGCTATTGTTGCCGGGACTTTTATAGACTATTAAATTTATCAGATGATACGATTTTCTTTCCGTTCCGCCTCACTGGCTGCTTTGTTTGCGATGGGAATTCCGGTGACGATCCAGGCACAGAATAAAATCATCAATGTTGCTACTTCTGCTGCTCCGTTCCTGCGGGTATCTCCGGATGCCCGTGCGGGTGGGATGGGGGAAATAGGAATTGCTACATCTCCTGATGCGAATGCATCTTTCTATAATCTTTCTAAAATTGTATTTAATAAAGAAGCCAATGGGGTAGGAGCCAGTTATACTCCCTGGTTAAGGGATATCAGTAGTAATATCTACCTGGCAACCATTACCGGTTATCACAAACTGGATGAGGTGCAGGCTATCAGTGCTTCTCTGAGATATTTCAACCTGGGTAACCTCCAGTTCTCTGATGTTTCCGGTAATCCACTTGGTAGTTCTCATCCCAAAGAATTCTCACTGGAAGCAGGATATGCCCGTAAGCTGAGCGGCAAGCTAAGTCTTGCGCTGGCGGCCCGCTATATTTATTCCAAACTGGCTAGTGGAACCGCCAGTAATTCATTGATTTCATATAAGGCAGGGAATGCCTTTGGTATGGATGTTTCCATGTTCTATAATGCAGTAAACGAAGATGGGAAAGGGATTGCTGCTGGTCTTACTTTAACAAACCTGGGTTCAAGAATGAACTACAGCAGTAATTCTAATTCCAAAGAATACCTTCCTGCCAACTTTGGCCTGGGGGCAGCCTACAGCCTGCCTATGGATGGCAAAAGTAAATTTCAGTTTGGGCTTGACGTGAATAAATTACTGACACCTGTGCCCCCAACTGATTCAGTAGGCATTGCCAACTATTACGAATACAATGTGTTGAAAAGTTATTTTAAGTCTTTCGGGAGTAATAACGGTGGATTAAAGGCCTTCCAGACATCTCTGGGTGCAGAATACAGCTATAATAATGAATTTTTTATAAGAGCAGGTTATTTCTATGAAGATAAATATCATGGAGGTCGTAACTATATCACTACAGGTATTGGTTATAAGTATACTACAGCCATGTTTAATATCGCGTATGTAGTTCCTTCAGGCAACGGTATTACAAGAAGTCCTCTATCCAATACACTCCGGTTTGGAGTAACAGTAAACATTCCGTAAGAACCAAGAATATTATCTATCCTATATCCCTATGCCTACGAAGAGGGCTGCTTTGAGTAGCAGCCCTTATTTTTTCCGGCACCAAAAAATGACCGTTGCTCCAAATTATGCCCGGATTATTATTATTTTTGGTATTTTCCGGTATAATATGCCACGTTTAAACTAAAAATCATGAGCTCCAGGAGAATTTTTATGCAACAGGCCGGCTTGATTGCCGCAGGATTAATGATTAATCCATCCGATATCTTTAGCAGAGGAAATGCGAATACCATTAATAAGATTGGAATTCAATTATATACCCTGCGCGACCAGCTTACAAAAGATGTAAAAGGTACTATAGAACAGGTGGCTAAGACAGGATATGCGCATGTGGAAACCTATTATGGTTACAAAGGCCCTAATCAGGAAGACCAATTCTGGGGACTGGATCCTAAAGGTCTGAAAGCATTGCTGAAAGCAAATAACCTGGTTTCTCACAGTGGACATTACCAGTTGAATGACTTCTTAACCCCTGGTAACGGTAAGGATGAAGCACTAAAAGAACAGCTTGCTATTGCGGCGGAACTGGGGCAGGAATATCTGATAGTGCCTGTGCCACCGTATGCTTTATGGGATAAACTGACCGCCGACGATTTTAAATTCATAGCAGCGCAGTTAAATAAGGCAGGTGAACTGGCTAAAAAATCCGGTTTAAAAATAGGATACCACAATCACTATTGGGAGTTTAAACAGCAGCCGGATGTAAAAATGAGTGGATATGAAATCATGTTGAAAGAAACAGAAGCATCACTGGTAAGTTTTGAACTGGATCTTTTCTGGGCCATAAAAGCAGGTAGCGATCCTGTTACTTTATTTAAGAAATATCCAGGACGCTTTCCTATGTGGCATGTAAAGGATATAGATAAATCTGCTACAGATAAAATCACAGGAGGAGAGGCTGATCATAAACCATCTATGGAAATTCTCCCAACAGTGAAGTTTTCTGAAGTGGGAACAGGTGCGGTAGATTTCAAAAAGATCTTTGCAAATGCGAGTACCGCAGGTTTGAAATATGCTTTTGTAGAACAGGACAAAATCACAATTGATCCTTTTGTAAGCATTAAGAAGAGTTACGATTATGTGAAGAATAATTTACTGAAGAAATAATTAGTCCATTTTAATGAGGCCGGCTAAAAAGTCTTTTTGGCCGGCCTCATTAAATTAATAGAAGGGGCTGTAATTAAAATTAATTACCCGCTTCCAATCTTTGCTTATCTTTTAATAACTGTGCTTTCAGTTTTTCATAATCAACATCCTGCACCGCTTTCTTCCCGTCAATTGCTAATACCGCAGCTGTAGCCGCACTCTGGCCAAGAATCATAAAAACAGGTTCCATTCGGATAGACCCAAAGGCAATATGGGAACTTGATACGCATACCGGTACCAGTAAATTCTGACATTCTTCTTTTTTAGGTATAATAGCGCCATAAGAGATGCGATAAGGTTGTTTGATATCTACTCCTATATCACCTTCATTTTGTACAAACCCATCTTCTTTTACATAACGTTGCGCATTATGAGCATCGAGGGTATAAGATCCCATACCTACAGACTGACTCACCTCATTTTTCCCCATCACGTCATTCTCTGTCATTACATGAACGCCTGTCATACGGCGGGCTTCCCGGATATATAACTGGTGGGGCCAGTTACCATTATCTTTAAACTCATCCCTGGGCAATCCCCATTTCTGCATAGCAGTATGTACTTCAACAGGTACACGGGTATCGTTAGCCAGAAAATACATAAGTCCTTTCTGATAAAGTGCATGTTCACTAATGATCTCCTTTCTTCTTTTGTAAGAAGCATCAGGGTAATCATAATTCATTCCTATATTATCCGTACTGAAAGGACCGTGATTGTTTACATCTGTTTTATGATTGGGGATAGGATCAAATTTATTGAACGTTTCACGCCAGCCCCCTGTGGTAAACACTCTTACCAGTAACTCATATTGCGTGGAATCATAACCGGCAGGGCGGGGAAAAGGGATCCTGTTATCCGGATTATCTGAGAGGCACATACGGAAACAGTATGCCTGGATCTTATTATCACCATCTCCTTTTTTGCCGGGAGGCTGATCAGAAACACGGGGTAATAATCCGCTGGAAGCATCGCCCGGAATTTTATACGGACTAATGTTCGTTTTAAAATGATGACCATGATGTAATACACCTACCTGTATACCATTCCATTGTTCATTGTATACACTATTGGCTTCCCTGCCTACATGATAGCTTACACCTGCAGCAGCCATGAGATCTCCCTCGTAGGTAGCATCGATGAACATTTTACCAGAGAAAGTTTTATGGCTTAGTGTTGTGATAGATACAATCTTTCCTGCCTTCTTCAATACACCGGAGGTTCTGTTCAGCCATTCATTCCGGTATACTTTAATGTGATTTTCTTTAATGAAATCTTCAAAGATCTGTTCCGCTACATGCGGTTCAAAGATCCACATAGTACGCTCAGTACCATCCATGGCAGGAGTACCTTGTCCTTTGTTGCCATATTCAGATTGTTTTTGCCATTGCCATGCATCAGGTTGCTGGTAGTGAAGGTATACCCTGTGATAAAATTCGCGAGCCTGTCCGCCTATCACGGATTTATTCCCGGTATCAGTAAAGCCTAATCCACCGGATGATAACCCTCCCAGGTGAGTGTCTGGCGAAACAATGATTACTGATTTACCCATTTTGCTTACCTGTACGGCTGCTGTAACCGCAGCTGCTGTGCCTCCGTAGATAATTACATCTGCTTGTTGGGCATAAGCGTGAGCAGAAAATAATGTTGTAATAAGAACGATCAGTTTTTTCATAATAATCTTTTTAAATAAGCAGGATAACTTTTCCCTTCAGTACCTCCATCACCCAATGTGATGCTATCTCCAAAACAAACAATACGGTTTAGCGGAAGTTGCCGCTCTGTAAGATACTCAAAGATAGCCACAGCCATTGTACGGTAACCTTCCGGAGTAGGATGAATACCATCCGTTTTTTTACTATTAGCCTCATTCTGTATGAGGCTATCCGGACCGGTGCCCACATTGCCTATCCGTTGGAAAATATGGTCCATGTCCAGGAAGGATTGACGATAATCCTCTGCCACCTTCTTAATCACTTCGTTCACTTTCTGCTTCCTGCCGCTATGGCCTTCAGGTGCGTAAAACGATTGCGGATGACGGGTATACAAATAAGGCTCATAGGCAGGCAGGATACTCATGAGTAATACCTGACTGTTAATCCCCCTGATTTTTGAAACGATTTCCCGCAGGTTCTTTTCATAAGCAGTTAACGGAATATACTTCCTACTGTTCATGTCGTTTGTTCCTATCATAAGGATAGTGAGATCCGGATGAAGTGCCAGGCAATCGGTATCTATCCGTTTCAGGAGATCGGCTGTATTGTTTCCACCTATGCCGGCATTCACAATTTCTGAAGAACCTGAGAAACCTTTTTTTGCAGGAAAGTATTTCTCCTGGAAAGCCAGGGAAGTAGTGAGTAGTCCTGTTTGTAAAAAACTACGGCGATGCATATCAGTAAAGCGGATTTTGTGATAAGTTAGGATTTACATCTCTCTCTGTTTGTGGAATAGGATATAAATAGTTATTTCCTTTAACGCTGATGCCTGGATTCTGAGCCTTCATGGCACTGATCAGTCTTTTGGTTCTTACAAGATCGTACCAGCGGTGTCCTTCAAATGCCAGTTCCAGTCTTCTTTCCAGAAGTACGCTATCGCGGAACTGATCCTGGGTAAGTGTAGCCGGAAGATCTTCCAGTCCTGCTCTTTTACGGATGCGGTTAATAGCATCGTAAGCAGCTGTGTTACCGGCAGCCTGTTCATTCAACGCTTCTGCATACATCAGCAATACATCAGCAAAACGGAGAATGGGAAAGTTATTACTGCCTTCTCCATTGGCTGTAGCCGAAGGGTCCAGGTATTTGTAAACATATGCCGGAAAGGTGATGCTGGCAGGTGCTGCCGGTGTACTGGTGGCAGTATATAGTTTTATGGTAACATCTCTGCGTTTATCTTCCGGGCGATAAGTATTATAGAGGTTGGCAGTAACAGGATCATCTCCAAAGCCGGAAATACCATTTACGCGGTCAAAATTAGGCCGCATATAACCCTGCATATAACTTCCTTCTCCTAATCCACCGCCTACGGCCTGCACTTCAAAAATGGCTTCTTTGCCATTCTTATTAGGTAGTGCAAAGACATCTGCAAAGTTATCCCACAGGTTGTAAATACCAAGATCGATTACCTCCTTTGATTTAGCTGCAGCATCCGGCCAGTTCTTCCTGGTTAAATATACTTTGGCGAGAAATGCTTTTGCTGCACCCTTTGTAGCCCTGCCGGCATCTGCACCTGTATAAGTGAGTGGCAGTGCACTTTCAGCAGCTGTAAAGTCTGCAATAATCTGTGTATATACTTCGTCTTCCGTAGATCTTGAAACAGCCAGGTTATTGAGTGATGTTGTTTCCTGCAAGATTAGCGGTACACCACCAAACAGTCTTACCAGTGTAAAGTAGTAAAAGCCTCTCAGGAACCGGGCCTCTGCCAGTAAACGGCTTTTTACGGCGGAGTCCATAGCGATGGCGGGTATACGGTCCTGTACGGTATTAGCGCGATTGATACCCTGATAGGCGGTTGTCCATATAGATTGGAATGTGCTGGTAGCAGCAGTAAAGGTGTATTTGTCCAGATCATTCTTTGCCTGGTTGGCCGTAGAACGTCCACCTCCCCATTCAGCGTCGTCTGTTGCCTGATCCTGCAATACCCACATTACCTGGTTGTACATGTTCTGGGTGTTTAATGGATCATATGCCGCATTCACTGAGGCTTTCGCATCATCTGCATTTTTATAGAAGTTGTCCGGTGTAAAACTTGATTCGGATGTTTGATCGAGCAGATTGCAGGAACAAAGGAATATTAATATAAGAGGAAGGTAGTTTTTCATACGTAGTGTTGTTTAGAAGTTGACGTTTAGTCCGAAAAGCAAAGTCCTGGCAGCAGGATAGCTGGCGTAGTCAAAGCCTTGACTACGGCTGTCTTGCCCAAAGCGGTTTACCTCCGGATCATAGCCGCTGTATTTTGTCCATGTGGCAAAGTTCTGAGCGGTAACGTATACACGAACAGATTGCACATGCAAACTTTTCAGTGCAGCAGCTGGTAAGTTGTAGGCCAGTTGCACATTCTTTAGCCGGAGGTAAGAACCATCCTCAATTTGCCTGGTGGAAATACGATTCGCCGGGCGGGTAGTGGCTGCACGTGGAATATCGGTATTAGTGTGTGTTGGTGTCCAGCGGTCAAGCATATCGCGATCCTGATTGGTTGTGCCGTTCAGGTATTCCAGTTCAAAACGGTTTGCATTTAATATTTTATTGCCGGATACTCCCTGGAAAAAGATGGTGAGATCAATTCCTTTATAGGAGAAGGTATTACTGATGCCACCAAGAAATGACGGCTGTGCTCTTCCTATAATAGTACGGTCATTATCATCAATCTTTTTATCGTTGTTAAGGTCGCGGTATTTGCGGTCGCCTACTTTTTTAGCACTGGCATCTGTAAGCGCTGTGAGCTCTGCCGCCGTTTGATAAATGCCATCGGTAACATATCCGTAAAAAGATCCCAGAGGTTCACCCACACGGATGATACCGGAATTAACGTTTTGTGCTATGTTGGCTACTTCTCCTGCAAAGATCTGCGGGGATCCGCCTATATTCAGCACTTTATTTTTGTTGGATACAATATTGAAATCAGTAGTCCATTGAAAAACACCATCCAGGTTTTTAGTGGAGATACTAAGTTCTATTCCTTTGTTTTCTACCTCTCCAAGATTTTTAATAGCACTGGAATAACCGGATGTTCCGGGGATGGTTACATTCAGCAACAGGTCTTTTGTCCGCTTTAAATAAACGTCAGTAGTGATATTGATCCTGCTGTTGAAAAGTGCCAGATCCAGACCAATATCTGACTGTGTAGTTGTTTCCCAGGAGAGATCAGGATTAGCTATCTGAGAGGGCCCTATACCCGTGGTTACGTTATTCCCCAGCACATAGTTTTGTGTACTTAAAAGAGAATAAGCAGGGTAATTACCAATACCATCCTGGTTGCCTGTTGATCCATAAGTCACTCTCAGTTTCAGATCATTAATTGCCTTGAGAGATTTCAAAAAAGGTTCTTCGGATACACGCCAGGCTATAGCAGCTGAAGGGAAGTACCCGAACCGTTTATTCGCACCGAAACGGGAAGATCCATCTGCACGGAAAGATGTAGTGAGCAGGTATTTATCCCTGTAACTGTAATTAATTCTTCCAAGGTATGATACCAGCCCCCAGGTACCGATGCCTGAAGAAGGTGTTACTGCTACAGCACCTGCGCCTAAATTACCTGTGCCAAGGTTATCATTTACAAAACTTCTGGCCGAAGCTGTACTGTTCTCTGTACGGTTCGCCTGTTGAGTATAACCTGCAAGGAATGAAAAGCTATGGATTTTATTGATTGTTTTGGTGTAGGTTAGCAGGTTTTCGTTGAGCCATGTAAGAGATTGTGCATTGTAAACAGATCCTGCTCCGCCCTGTGCCAGTCCGCTCGATACACTCCGTGGCAGGTAGCTGTCCTGTTTTTGCATAATACCGTCTATACCGAGCAATACTTTCAGGCTAAGCCCTTCTATTACCTGGTATTCAGCAAATACGTTTCCGAAAATACGGTAAGCGGTGTTCTTGTTCTTACTTTCTTTTGCAAGTGCCGCGGGATTATCTGCTGTGAAATTCAGCGCCGGATCTGTAATGAGGTAACTGCCATTTTTATATACCGGCAGTAATGGCGGAAATTGTAAAGCCGCCATAGTTACCAGCCCTGCGCTTCCAAGACTACCATCTGTACGTGATTGGTTATTGAGTGTACGGTTGACTGACAGGCTGTTACCGATCTTTATTTTGTTGGTTAGTTTTCTGTCCAGGTTGATGCGGAATGAGTAGCGGTTAAAATCAGAATTGACTACAATTCCTTTTTGTGTAAAGTATCCGGCAGAGATGGCATATTGCGTTTTCTCATCACCACCACTGATTGATAACTGGTAGTTGGCAGTGGGGGCCTGTCTGAATATTTCATCCTGCCAGTCTGTCCCTTTACCCAAGGCGGAGACTTGGGCATCTGTATATACAGGAGCCAGCCCATCGTTGGTATTTGCCTCATTAACAAATCTGGCATATTCCTGTGCATTTAATACCGGGTATTTTCTGCGTACATTTTGTATGCCATAATAAGTATCAAAGTTGATAACTGATTTGCCAGCCTTGCCACGTTTGGTTGTAATGATCACTACACCATTAGATCCTCTGGAACCGTAGATAGCGGTTGACGACGCATCTTTCAGAATGGTCATGGATTCAATATCTGAAGGATTGAGCGTACTCAGTACGTTGAAGCTGGAACCACTTGAAGCTCCGTCATTTTTAAAAGGGATTCCATCTATCACGTAGAGTGGTTCATTATCGCCCTGTATGGAGTTACCTCCTCTGATTCGGATTGTGGTGGTACCACCTGGGGCACCGGAGTTTTGTGTTACCTGTACACCTGCAGCCCGGCCCTGTAATGCCTGGTCCAGTGAGGTGACGGCCACCTTCTTTATTTCATTGACGGATACTGTTGTTACAGAACCGGTAAGGTCTGTTTTCTTTACCTGTCCGTAACCTACAACAATCACTTCTCCGAGGGCTTCTGTACCACTTTCCAGTGTGATGGTGATGGTAGACTGATTTTTTGTAAGCGTGATGGTTTGGGTTTTAAGTCCGAGTGCCGATACCACCAGCACGGCATCATCAGGCACATCTGTGAGTGTAAAGATACCTGCCTCATTGGTAGCGGTACCACGATGTGTTCCCTTGATCTGAATGGTAGCACCAGGAATCGGTTCGTTTTTTTCGTTTACGACCTTTCCCTGGAGTTTGTCTACCTGAGCCTCAGGTGTTACCGGTGTTGCCATATTGGTTCTACGGCTAATTACAACAGTATTGCCCTGGATGGCAAATGCGAGTGGCTGGTCTTTCAGAATACTACGTAACGCAGTTTCCAAAGGAACTTTATTGAGGGATACAGATACGGGGCGGGCCGCTATCATATCCTCATTACGGTGAAAAAATACATACCCGGTCTGTTGTTTAATAGCGGCAAAAACCTTTTCCAGGGGAACATTAGTACCTGAAAAAGTGACCGGTTGGGAATTACAGTTGGCGCTTGCCTTCAGCAAGACAAATGTCAGTAGCAGAGCTGTCAGTTTCATAACATGGAAAATTGTTCACCACCGGTTGACGGTAGTAGTTTATATTTAAATTACTGGGGCAGGATCTCGATTTTCCTGCCAGCTATTTTAAAGTGTACTCTTGTTTGTTCAAGTATTTGTAATGCCTGTTCAAGGGAAAGCGTTTTGCCTATTTCTCCTGAAAAGGTGCCTTGTGGGATGGCTCCCAGGTAACTGATCTCTACATCATACCATCTTGCGAGTTGGCGCATAACCATTGGCAGATCAGCATCCCGGAAAGAGAAGTACCCGTTTTTCCAGGCTATCACATCATCCGTATTCACTTTTTTAATTCCTATCGCAGCTGCGCCGATGGCGACCAATGCCTGCTCTCCGGGATGTAATAATTGGGTATTATTATTAGCCACCACTTTTACAGCACCTTGCAGCAGGGTGGTATTGATCGTTTTTTCATCAGAATAAGCCATTACATCAAAGCTGGTACCTAATACAAGAATCTCTGTGTTGTTTACCCGGACCTTAAACGGCTGACTGCCACTTTTTGCTATTTCAAAGTATGCCTGGCCATCCAGTTCCACCACCCGTTCCTTCCCATTGAACACAGTGGGGTATTTAAGCTTTGATGCGGCGTTTAACCAGGCTTTTGTACCATCTGGCAGCATTATCTGGTATTGTCCGCCACGGGGCGTAGAAAGCGTATTAAAACTCGCCGTTGCGGAATGTTCCTTTGTACTGGCATATTGAAGAAGCCCCGGCTGACGCCGGATGGTAGTATTTCCCTGTTGCAGTAGTTTGCTGCCACTACTGTCGAGTGGAACCTCAGAGCCATCTGCAAGTGTTAGTATAGCCTTATTACTACCGGGTTGTATGTCGGTCTTAATATTGTGGGGAGTATTGTTTACGATACCGATAGTTTTGGTTTCAGTAGATTGGGTATATAGGTATATGCCAGCAATGATACCTATTATTAATGCAGCTGCGACATAGGGACGCCAGTTAACTTTATAGGGCTTCGGTGTATTGGCCAGTATGGCTTCCAGTTTGGCTGTTGCATCAGGAATGCCTTCCTGTTCACTGCTATTATGCCAGTGCAGTTCCATGACTTTACGTAGCTCATCATTGTCTGTAGCTGCCAGCAGTTCTTCCAGTTCTTCACGGGTACAGGTATTATCCAGGTATCGTTGCCATAAAAGATTAATCCTATTCATATGTACAGGCAGAAATTGACCGCCTTCTATAGCAAGACGCCGGAAAAAGAGGGTACAACTAATGCAATTGAAAAATTATTTATAGAACAGCAAAAATACCAGTACCAGATTGAGATGCTCTGCCAGGTAT
This sequence comes from Chitinophaga sp. CF118, assembly GCF_900112615.1. GTDB lineage: Bacteria > Bacteroidota > Bacteroidia > Chitinophagales > Chitinophagaceae > Chitinophaga. Next base: position 973,873 of record NZ_FOMK01000003.1, read on the forward strand.
TGCTGGATAAAGCGTTGGGATTCAGTGATGTGATTACTTACGGTATGTTTGGATAGACCAAGGCGGGAGGCTATTTCTTTATGGGATAACCCGTTTTCCCGGCTGAGCAGGTATACTTTGCGGCGCTGTGGACTTAGCAGTCCTATAGCTTCCCTTAACTTTTGATCATATTCTTTGGAGATGACCCGGTTGTCTGCAGCTGAAGCATCTGCCATTTCTATTTGCTCCATGAGCAGGTCTACCAGTTTGGGATCACGGTTGGCGGCCCGCAGAAAATCTATGGCACGATGATAGGCAATGCGAAACATAAAACCTTCCAGGTTATCGATACGGGGTAAAAGGTCCCTGCCCAGCCAGCATTTGGTTAGCACATCCATAACTACCTCTTCTGCTACCTGTGGAGATTTGATGATAGTCCGGATATAATGGAAAAGTCGCCCTTGCCATGCATGGAAGAAACTGCGGAATGCATTTTCATCGCCCTCCGAAATTAATTGTAAAAGTGCTTTATGCTGTGAAGTATCTGGCATGCTGGTAGGCCCCTCTTTCCCTGTTGACATAAAAATAATAAAATAAAGTTATCACAGGGGAGTAGATGCGATGTGAGATTATGGTCCCAGCATAAACCGTAATGTTAAGCCTCCTGTAGTGGTAATTGTAGGACTGGAAGTCGATAATACGGGAATCGTTTGTTTGCGGGTATAATAGAATTTAAGATTTACTTTTTTATTGATTACATAATCTATCGAAGGGGCAATGCTGACTACCTTCTGTCCTGAAGTGGGAACAGATACACCTCCATCCAGTTGATTGTTGACCGACTTCTCATCACGGTAACTCAGATCCATCCTGAAGTTAAGATCATTATCCAGTTTACGCGAACCGCTTTTTCCCACGGCGAAAGGCAGCATTAGTCCTTTTACCCGGTAACCACCACCTATTGTAATTTCACTGGTACGGGCCTCCGTTAACTGGTAGTCGGTCAGGCTCAGACTTAATGCGCGGGTCTTCTTATATTCCATGCGCATGTTCAGGTTATTCTTTAGCGTAACATCTATCCCCAGTAAAGGTGATAGCTGCTCGGACATGGTAACATTTGGCACTGCATAATAAGGAACGTAGTTGCCGGAAATGGAATCCCTGAAACTTGGGGATCCCAGTGATTTTTCATCCATGTAACTGGATGATGTATTGAAGGAATTCATACTCAGACTGCTGATATAGGCATGTGTAAGCGTGAGGCTTTGCACAAGATCACTGAATGCCTGCAGCCTGCTAAGTCCATCGTAGGTAATACGCCAGTTGGGCAGGGGAATCATACTCCTGAAAGGGTTACTCCGGATCTTATCCAGGCCGGAAGTAGCTATCAGCCCGATTTTATTGGGATCTTTCCCTGTATACGCAGCAAGAAATGCAGAGATCAGAACATTCTGTTCATACTTTCCATAACCGTATTTATAAGCCGCATCACCTGTATCATTCACTGGCAGGGTAGGGTCTCTTGTATAAGGATTGGCAGCCCAGTAACGGCTGGAAAGAATGGCGCGGTAATTCCTGAAATTGGTAAAACTTTGTGTAAGACCGTTATGCAGGAACAGTGTTTTGAGCATGATGTTGGTCACTTCAAAACCACCGGTTTCATACGGGTCAAGATGTTCATATTCTCCAGAGCCATAACGGTCTTTGAATAGTTCCGAATGATTCTTGGAAAATGATTTGGTGAGTGTAAGGTCTATCCGCAAACTGGGAACTGGTTCCAGTTGCGCCTGTATATTCAGTGCCTGTGTAAACTGTTGCTGAAACTGTGAATTAAAGAGAGTGTCTTTACTGATCAGTCCACGTTTAGCCTTGTTATCCAGCCATTTTGAATCAGGCTGGTAACCGAATATAAATGCCATTCCGGGTTGATTACTATGCCAGTTCATTCCAAGTAATTGTGTACTGTCCATATACCCCGGTAAGCGTGTATAGTTATTTTCTGAATAGTTGATATTGATTCGTTTGATAGCCAGCAGTGGTCTGATTAGTTTTTTCAGTAAAGGAGATACCTTTAACTCAGATTCTTTAGCTGCCTTTTTTCCGGGCTGTGGCTTGCTGGCTGTTCCCTGAATTTGTTTCAGGAATTTAGACCTGTTATACAATTCGCTGAATTTAAACTCAGCAATGATAGCAGTGGTCTGTGTATTCTCAATGGTATTCCCCTGGATCCTGTTGGCCAGCGAAGCCGCTGTCCACCGGTATTGTGCCGCATAATTAACTGCTACATTGGTCCAGCTTAACAGAGGGAACTTTGCCAGCGGTAGGGTATAAGTACTGTTAAACGTCTGGAAATAATTGGTGTTACGCCCAAGTTTCTTCAGGTTGTTCCATACGCTGTCTTTCTTTGATTTGGTATTGATCCGGCCATCCGGTTCATCAATCCTGGCATTGTTTACTGCTGTAAGATCGAAGCTGAGATTACGGGTAAGATCCCATTTAATACCATAATAACGATCAAAGTTGAAGTACTTGCTAAACGTTTCTCTGAGCTTGTAATCGCTCCCCACATTGCGCAGCCTTGATGCGCTGAACTGGCGTGAAATATCTGCCCGGAAGTTCACATTGGAAGGCAGCAGGTTGTAGTTAAAGCTCTTCAACAATCCCAGCCAGGGAGATTTGCTTTTGATGAGATTTTTGAATGGTTCTTTGAATTTACTTTGTTCGTTAAAATCATACCCCAGTACTCCACGGTTTTTGATCAGCTCATAATTTTCAGTTGCCGGATTATGCTGTTTTGTTCCTGTGTAAGCATAGGTAAGATTAAAGTTCTCAATGCTCCAGGGCTTGAGCTTTTTCTTACCATCACTCACTCTTCGCAGGTTGGTGATGTTCAGACTGGTAATGGTAGTCAGATCCTGTGCTTGTTCTTTGATAGAATCCCTTTCGTGTTTATTTGCCGCCAGTTTTAATTTTTCTTTCAGTTTGATATCGATATCGAAAGGATCGTATTCAGGCATACTGGAAGATTGCGATTTACCCGCATATACCGGAATGGATAAACGTGCTTTTTTGGGCAGTAGTTTCCCCATGTCCAGGTTTATGGAAGCATCATATTGCAGGAGATTATCCTGGAAGCGTTCATTCAGGCTCTGGTTTACCGCACCATAACCGGATGTGTGCATACTGCTACTAACAGCCAGTGTACCGAGATCTGCCAGTTGCACATTCATCCTGCCGGTAGCTGCGTAACCTCCTTTCTCTTCCAGCCCGGTGAGGCGCAGTTCGTCAAACCATACTTCCGCGCATTTAGATATACCATCGTTCGCCGGATTAGATACTGCCATCATCATACCTTCCACATCTCCCAGGTTAGGATTCCCAATCACAGCAATCGTGTTACCGTTTGCAAGTACTTTCTCATACAGAGTAGTAGTTGAGGCGCCTGCGTTATTACGGGTTTGTTTCAGGCTGCTGAGATCTGTAAGGGTGAGATCAAGCTCATTCGCAGTGGGCCATACGTCTGTTTGTGATTTAGCACCAAAGGCTGTAGTTCTTAGTGGAATACGGTATTCATAAAAGTTCTCCGTATAGTCGCTTCCTATGCGGATTACTGCTTCGAGGTCTTTGTCTTTTAATGTATTCTCATTATCTACGGCTTCCGCATGAATGAATAACTGTAACTTCTTATAACGGCGAAAGTCCATTCCCAATGATTTATATACAGCCCTTGCCTTTCCATCCTGCAGGTTACAGACCTGGAGAGACAATGATTGTTCATTGAGCAGGAGGGTGGAATTGCTGGTACTCAAACTGCTTTCCCGTTGCAAGCCTGGAGGCAGTACATATGCCACCGGTGTACGGGTAGCATTCTCTTCTATGTTAACCGCGGTGTTATTGAAAGACGTTGTAGTGGCAGCGGTCACCATATCTCCTGCGCCTGCCTGTAGTTCATATCCATATTGGCGCCATTGGTTACGTACCAGTTGCAGTTTACCAAAGCGTAATACAACAGAATCTTCAAAGTTGGTCAGGTACATACGCATAAAGCGGATGGATTTGAAATCTGCAATGCCCCCTATAGCCGCATTATACTGATCTACCGGAATCTTGAACTGGTACCATGTTTCTGTATTGGAAGTGCCATTTGCCAGTGATACGGTAGTGTTGATTTTATCCACGATGTAGTTGGACCCAATAGGCATATTGGGCTTCATATGCACACGGTACTGGAAATAGGCTTCCGTTTCATTCATTGTATTATCAAAATTCAGATCTTCAGATTCCGGTATATTGGTAGCAGCAGAAGAATAAGATGCATTATTGCTTGTAGCAGGAGAGTTCCCTTCCGGCATGCTAAAGCGTTTATAACGTTCAAGGATAGATAATTTCCTGGCATCATAATCATCTCCCCGGTAATAGTGGTAGTTGTCATTGGATGGATCTGCCAGTGCTGCCTGGTAAGCCGCGGAATTTGCTCCGAAGTTATTACGCAACTGTTGCAGGTAATTATTGCGGTAATAGGTTTCGTCGGCGGTGGTTAGTCCATCATAGCCCACGTCCTGGTATTGTCTGATATTAGCATCATTGTCGAATGCCTTTGTCAGTTGTTGCTCGTAGGTGGGCATCCTTCCCCAGGTGGTAGAATCATAAGTAGTAGAGCCGGGTGCTTTCAGCCCGTTTTCAAATGATTTATGTGAATCTTTTAGGATATCTTCTGAAATACTGCCGAGATTAAAATAAAGGTCACCGCCGCTGCTTGATGGATTTTTTATAAAAGGGTCCTGTACCCAGAATTCTATGTACTGGACGTTGGATGCTTCAAAGTCGGTATTGTCAAGTGAACGCATAATCCCTCCCCAGCGTTTTTTAGGCGATTTAAGCGTGCCGTCTGTATTTATCTGCGCTCTGTCCGCTTCAAAGTTATAAGGCCCCCGTTGGTCAGGATAATAGGCAAGATCGAGTGTTGTGAGCTGGGACTGTGTATACTCAGTAGAAACATTTGGGAATATTTCCTTTTCATATACGATTCTTACGCGCGGATCTGACTGATCATCTTTCGTAATACCTGCGGGTAATCCCGTATTGGTGGTGATCTGTAGTGTTGGTTCTATAATGTACCAGGCCATGAGTGCCCTGTTCTTCCCATAATCCAGTGAATCGATCAGGGTTGCTTCAGGAAACATTTCCATTCCTGTAGTATCTGTGGCACCGGCAGGAGTGGAGGCGAGTGCCCAGCTGGAAGAAGGTGATTTCAGATCGTAATTACTTTCTGTTCCTTCAAAATCATCGATGTATACTTGTCCTTCACTGCTGCCAAATGAATTTATCAGTTTACTGTGTCCGGGAAACAGTCTTGCCACTTCTCCTGTGAGGCTTATCTGGGAGGGTGTGGTAGTTTTATAATTAGGAAGTTTGTTCAGTAAACGGGTAAGTGTTTTAGAGGCTGAATTATAGTTTCCATCCAGTCCTATTACAGTGTTATTAATAGGATCTTCTCCATAGTTTACTTTGGTGGTGTAGGGGCGTTCGCTCATGTGAACGATCGTAGATCCGAGTGATAACTTATCATTCACTGTATAATCCAGCCTTGTACCCATATAATTCCTTACCTGCTGCCCGTATACACCGCTGTTCTCAAATGCAATATTAATGGCAGATCCTGAACTGAGGATGCCATCATTGATAATTTTTACCCTGCCTAAATTATAATCTACTGTATAGTCGAGATTTTCTATCAGTGTTTTACCTCCTGCAGTAACAGTGACGGAACCTGAAGGGATATTATATGCATTCAGCGATACTTCAGATGAACTGCCAGCTTTGTAGCTACCTTTAATTACGAATCTGTTGAGGGCGGAATATTGTTCTGCCGCTGTTTTGGTAGAATCATACAGTTGTGGATAGAGGTATTGTTTCTCAAGTGCTGCATTACCACCGAAAGCTTTTGCCAGGTCTTTGCCAAATGGTTCCAGTACAGGAAAGATAATGCGTCCGTTAGAGGCATCTACAGTATATCCGCTTACAAAGTCGAATACGCCATCGGGCTGTGGGTCATTATTATTGTTGAGATTATCCAGGTTGAGGATAGAAATGATGGGAGCTCCGCTGTATTCATTTACAGCATCGGGCAGATAACGTCGCTGACTGGCAGCTCGTGTATCTGTTCCGGGATCGTTGTAATATACATCCATCGTGAAATCGGTGCTGCTTAGCTGATATGCACCTGTGGAATAGATGTTTTTCATCATCAGATTCCATATAGGCAGCCTTGTTCTTACAGCAGTTGCTTTCAGCATTTTCAGAAACAGCACCCGGCTGTTTGCATTATTGTTATCATCTGGAGGAACGTCCTGTGCAAAATCTCCTACCTTATAGGTGCGGCCATTATAACTGTATTCATAGGCAACAGCCAGCACCTGGTCTGATGTGAGCTGGCTGTTTAATGTAATGAACCCTAATTTCCTGTTGATGGTATATTCCGTACTGTCCAGCTTACGGGCATACGTTTTCTCATAGTCCTGCACCGGTATTAATCCTGCTGCCTGTAACTGGCTTACTGTCGTGCTGGGATTCCTGCTGGCATTATCTTCTGACAGTTTACTATAGAGATCATTGATACCGTTGTAAGGCAGTTTACCTCCGGCAATGACGTGTACGGCATTGGTGTTGTAGGGATTATATTCCCCCAGATCCATTAAGCCTACCACATTGCGGGTATTAATGGTAGTCCCTGTTTTATTGGTGACCCATACTTCTATCCTGGTGATGTTTGCTAGTGAACGCACAGAGGGCAGGTTGCCCATTGCGTAATTAAAGGTATCCCGGAAGAACTGTGCCATCAGGAAATTTCTATTTTCTTCATAGGCATTTCCTTTGATGGTATAAGACTGCGACTGACTACCACCTTTGAGGGTTAATGTTTGTTTCTGCGACTTCTGACTGGATAATACGCTAGTGACTGTGAGTCGCCCGAACTGTAATTGTGTTTTAATCCCGAACAGTGATTGCATCCCGCTAATCAGTGAGCTGTTCAGCGGGAAGCTCACATTACCAGCTTCTATCTTTTTTATTATCTCATCGTCATAACCGGTGTATTCAAGCTTTACCTGGTTTTCAAAATCAAAAGTGGACTGTGAATTATAATTGGTAATGAGTTTCAGTTTATCGCCGATCTTTCCCGTCACATTCATGTTGATGTTCATGTTCATGTCAAATCCACCACTCTTGCGGGCACGTTCTGTCAGCACAGGATTATTGACATACTGACCATCATAACCCATGGATACTTCCAATGAGCCTTGTGGCTTTATATCTACTTTATTACCGCCGAAAATACGGTCGAAGATGCTGTTGCTTTTAATGAGTTCCGGAGCTTCATTTTTCCTGTTCAGGTTCCCCAGTGTAGATGCCCGCTTTTTAAAATAATCACTTTCGCTTTGCCGGGATTGCATGTTATAGAAATCCTGGAAGCTCATAATAGTAGGCTTGCGATAATATTGATCACCTATTTTTTCAGAGATAATATAATTCCTGGTAACAGGATCGTACTCCACATCCTGCAGAATACCTTTCGGATCTTTCAGATCTACTGCATTTTCCGTGTGGTCAATCAGCCTTACTCCATGACGATCCTGCAATGGATATTTCAGTGTATCCATTACAGGTATAACAGTATCTTTTACGTCAACAGAGCCTGGCGTATAAACAGTTCCGTGAAGATCCCGCGCTGCTGTATCAATCATGAAAAATAATACTACACTTGTAATAGCAAGGGTGGCATAGTGTTTTCTTATTCGTTTTCTAAGGGACTGCTTCACGCGACGATCTTACTTGAGCTGCATTTCGTAATTACCAATAATTCGTGCCTTCATATTCTATCTATACGATAATTCGGCTCTGTACATTAACGTGATACTTTAAAATAGTATTGCTGGTTGACTATAGACAGGAGAATTGTCTAGATGAAATGGTAAACTAGTCAGTTGAAAGCAGTTATAAACCTAATATTTTATGCAGGGAACCGTTTATCCGTTAATTTATACCAGATATTAATTGGCCTTTCTATTACATTTACAATTACATTTACTTTGCATCCTGAATTTAATTTAAACCCCGAATAGTATGAAAATCGCAACTTTTACAGCTGCCATGTTCCTTTGTTTACATGTGTGTGCACAACAACCTCAACAGGAAGACCAGTTTTCTTCCGAAATTCTTTATAAAAGCGTAAAGAAGCCCATGATAGCCATTCCGAATGGACCGGATGGTGATGAAATGACGAATAGGCCGGTCTTAAGCAGCTTAAAGATGGTATCTGACCGTAAGGCTGTTAGAATAGCGCCCAGGCAGCCGGTAATCGTAACTGAAACCGATGCTCCAGGTGTAACAGCACTGGCAAAAATGTACGCTGCCAATGTTTGTGCACAACCTGTAGTGGAAGCTGATCTGGAACCAGTTTACAGTTCTGTAAAGGCACATATGCCTTTATATCTGCCTTATCGCAACAGCGTAGTAAGTATCTGGCAAGGATTTTATTACAGCTGGGATAATAATAATGATGGTAAGAATGATGCCCACCGCGCTATTGATTATGGCAAATCTAGCGTAGCTGCGAATGAAGATCCTTCCTTTGGTGTATATGCTATTGCTCCAGGAAAGGTAATCACTGTACAGTGGTCTGATGGTGGAGGTAATAATGTCACCATTGAACATACTGCTCCAGACGGTTATAAATACCGGAGTACTTATCTGCATCTGCGTAATGGGTATGACCATGACCGTGCACAGGCTAAAAAATCTCCTTCTGCCAAATACATGGCATTTGCCAACAATGGTACCAGCAGTAATTTATGCTGGGGAACTAACAGTCAGGTGATCAAAGTTAAAGTGAATGATATGGTACAGGCTGGTGATTTTATCGGTAATTCCGGTAATACCGGTTCCGGTGGAATTGGCGTTATACTGAATGATGATGGTACTATGAAGAATCCGGATACCCGTTCTTTTAACGTACACCTGCATTATGAAACAAGGGTACTGGATACACGCAGCGGCCATTCAGGCGAATGGGTACTGGTAGATCCATATGGTACTTATAACAGCAGCAGCGTAAGTTGTTATGATCTGGAAGCCAATACACCGTATGCACGTTTGTTTGCTCCTTTTTACCCAAGTTTCCATAATGTTCCTTTGGATATCGTAAACAAATTCTGGTCTTACTATACCGGTATGGGTATGGCATTGCAAACAGTGAGTGTGGATAAAAATGGTGGTGATTTGTATGCCGCAGGTTCATTCCAGTGGGGACTTACCGGTGCATGGTATGCACGTTTTTACATGACCGGCAGTACTTATCAGAGTTATTTCAATACCTACAGCAGCCAGGGATTCCGTCCCCGTCAGATTTCAGTTACCAAAGACGGTAGTGGCAATCCACGTTTTTCTGTGATATGGGAAAAGAATCCTGCCGGAGAAACAGCACAGTCTTTCCATAATACAGATGATGCTGCTTTTGATGTTGCATGGAAAAATTATGTAGTAACTAAGAAATGGCATGTACAGGAACACGCAGATTATACCGTAAATGGTAAAAGATATCATGCAGCTGTGTTTGTAAACAAACCATCTGATAATGGCTTCTATCTTTATTATGGTATGAACGCTGCTGATTTCGGTAATAAGTTCAATGAACTGTATAAAAGCTGGGAGCTGAAAAGTATCTGTGTAGATAATGGTAAGGTAGGAGGTGTATGGCGTCCGAAGCAGAATAACTACGCTGCTTATTTCGGGATGTCATCTTCAGATTATCAATCTAAATTTAACCAGTTCTCAGCGCAGGGATTACGCCTGGTGAAAGTGCAGAACTATGATGACAATCAGCACTTCAGTGCTATTTGGGGAAAATAGGTTTTAGTAGCGTGTTGATTATAAAAGAAACCCGGCTCTGTTATGGAGCCGGGTTTTATTAATATAAAGAAAGATCAGGACTTCATTTTTTTATAGGATCTCCAGTTAACCACAAAGCCACCTATCAGTAATCCCAGCATAATAAAGTAACTAAACAAAGAAATCTTAATCCCACTATAATACACAGCAGGTTCAAATTTAAATGTGATCGTATGAGTGCCTGCTGGTACAATCATCCCTCTCAATGCATAATTAACACGGGAATAAGGTACTCGCTGATCATCAATAAAAGCTTTCCAACCATCTTTGTAATATACTTCAGAGAACACAGCGAACTGTGTTGCTGAGGCTGTTGATTTGTAGGAGATACTATTCAGGTTATTGGCAATAAGGTGTATAGATCCTGATGAATCAAACTGAGGAGTACCTTTTACATCTTGCTGATAACGTTGGTCAATTACAACTGTATCCCTGGTATTGAGTGTATTCAAAGCATTCATTTCTGCATCCGCATTGGGTACCCATTTAATCTGCTTTACAAACCAGGCATTGCCCAGTGCATCCGGATTACGTTGTGCAACCGGTTGCCTGTCAGCTCCCGGTACAATAATATACTTCGTATTCAGCATATTCAGCACCTGCAGGTTGTTACGACTAATCTGACGTTCTATGAGATCTTCATAGAGTTGAAGTTTAGCAGCATGATAACCACCCACGCTTTTGTGGAAGTAGGAGGTCATGGCATCCTGAAAAGGGCTACCAGTAAGGTTGAATACGCGGTAATAAGGATCTTTATCCTGTAATATCTGCTGATCGGCAGCAGAAGGTTGGAAAGGATTTCTATAACTGGTTTCATCCATGAAGCTCTCATCATTCAGGTATCGTTTGTCCACCTGCAGCAGATCTGTCATGATTAGGAGGATGATACCTATCGTAAACCATTGCGCTTTGATCTTGCCTTTAATAAAGAACCAGATGATACCGAAAGTAAGTACGCAGAATAAGAGTGAACGTAACACATCGCTTCTATAGAGGCCCGCCCTGTCTTCCCGCAGGGCCTGCATAAGTCCGTCGGCAACGGAAGTATTACCCTGTACCATTTGTACAAGTTGCGCATGAAACTGGTCGTCACTACCAGGATTATTCATGTTGCCTGTTGCATTGGTAAAGGGAAGGCTGCCGGACACAATCAGGAGCATTACCAGGATTCCGGCGGTGATCATACCTGTCCACTTCAGTTTTTTCAGCAGTTCCTGCTTGGGAAGTTGACCATTGATCAGTTCATTCAGTGTCATCACTGCCAGTATCGCAAAAGATAACTGTGGAATGATCAGTGCCTGTGAAGGTGCCCTGAACTTGTTATACAACGGGAAATGATCAAACATAAAGTAGTTGAATGCTTCCAGGTTGCTACCCCATGCAAGGAAGATACCCAGTATGGTGATACCCGTTAGCCACCATTTATGCCATGATTCGACGATGAAGAGTCCTAAAATAACCAGCAGGCATACAACAACACCCAGATAAACCGGACCGGAAGTTCCCAGCAGGGATTGATCTCCCCAGTAGAGATCCCATCTTTTAATCAGTTGTTCTGCCTGTGTGGGAGGAACGCCCAGCGATTCCAGTTGTTTGTAAGTAGCGGAACTGGTACTGAGAGATCCTGTAGAACTACCACCATATATATCAGGCGCAATGAGAGTAAATGTTTCAAACTTACCGTAGCTCCATTGAAAGGCATAACCTTTATCAAGGCCATTAACCATTTTACTTTGTGAAGGAAGAGGTGTTAATTCTGATTTACCACCCCTGGTACTTGCTTTGGAATATTCGTAGGTACTCCATAGGCTCACCGCATTAGAGCCAAGCGAAAGTCCTACAGACATTGCTACCAGCAATGCCCCTGTAAGCAGGTGTTTATACTCTTTCAGCCTTATACAATATACAGCAAATGCAATACCTATGATAGCAAGCATCAGAAAAAAGTAGTAAGTAATCTGCAGATGATTGGCAGCAACGAAGTAGGTCAGGAAAAGGGTCATGATCCCGCTTCCCAGCAGGTATTGTTTGCGTGTAATGAGTATGAGTCCCGCAATGACCGCCGGAAGGTATGCCAGGGAAAGCATTTTGGTATCATGGCCTGTAACAATGATGATAGGCGAGTAGCTGGCATATGTATATGCTACTGCACCAGCAAACCCGATCCAGGGATTTGCTCCCAGAACGATACAAAGAATATAGAAACAAAAGGCTGCCAGGAATAATACATTGATGGGCTTAGGTAAGCCTAATGATAATATAGCGGGAATATAACTATCATAATTATACGGAGATTCCATGGACAACTGATAGGTAGGCATACCGCCAAACATACTGGTGGTCCATAAGGAGGTGATACCATGTGCCTGTTTATAATCCAGCGATTCCCTGGCCATCGCCTGCCATTGTACGTTATCACTCTGACTGAGGATCTTATTATCCAATACGGGTTTACAGTAAAGGACTGCCAACAGCAGTAATGCCAGCACTGCAATCGCATGTGGCATCAGGGTTCTAAGCCAGTTGTTTTTCATAGAGTAGTTTAGTCTTCCTGTGATTTTTTTATATTACAAACATGTACTTTGGCAATGCGGTGCTGGTCCATTTTCATTACTTCCAGTTTCAGGCCTCTCCAATTCAGGCTATCGCCATTTTCAGGAATTTTGCCCAGTTTATCGAGGATAAAACCACCGAGTGTAACAAAAGACGTAACATTCGCTTTCTGCGGATCTGCATCTACCCCCATCAGTTCAAGGAATTCCACGAAGGGCAGTTGTCCGTCTACCAGCATACTACCATCATCATTTCTGATCACTTCATACTCAAACTCATTGGTTTCTGAAATGTCGCCCACGAGAGCATCCACGATGTCGTTGATGGTAACAAGTCCTTTGATAGATCCAAATTCGTCTACTACCATTGCCTGGTAGATCCTTTCTTTTTTGAAGAGTTCCAGTAGCTGGTAGGCGCGGTTATGTACGGTTACTACCAGCAGTTTCCTGCTGATGGCAGTGAGATTATTCACCGCACCATTAAAGTTTTCACTCAGCAGGTCTTTAGAGTATATGAAGCCGGTAGTATTATCCAGATCGCCTTTTACCAGAGGATAAACAGTATGTTTCTGTGTAAGGATTTTTTGTTTGTTTATTTCCGGTGGATCTGTTACATCCAGCCATATCACTTCATTACGCGGTGTCATGAGAGCAGATACCTGCCTGTCGCCCAGGTTAAAAACATTCTGGATCAGTGCTTTTTCTGTTTCTTCGATAACTCCTCCCTGATGGCTTTCTGCAATGATTACACGCAGCTCTTCTTCTGTATGAATATCTTCATGTTCATGCATCGGTTTGATCCCTACGAGGCTCAGTATCACATTTGCCAGGCTGTTGAGAATCCATATGAAGGGGCGGAAAACAATATAAAATAATTTGAGTGGCAGTGCTACTGCAAAGGTAGTAGGTACCGGTTTGCGTATAGCCAGTGACTTAGGGGCCAGTTCTCCAAATACGATGTGGAGAATGGTGATGGTCATGAAGGCAACAGGCAATGCTGCTTTGTGCGCTGTTTCTTCAGACAGGCGCATATTTAATGTGTTATTAAAAAGATCAATGATCAGGGTTGTCATTACTTTTTCTCCTACCCATCCAAGGCCCAGGGAGGCCAGGGTAATTCCTAATTGTGTAGCAGCCAGGTAACCGTCAAGGTTATTCAGAATACTTTTAGCTACCAGCGAAACAGTTTTGCTGCGGCCGGAACTCACTTCTATCTGCGAGGATCGGACTTTAACAATTGCAAATTCTGCTGCCACGAAGAAGCCATTCAGCAGGACTAAAAAAATAGTAAAAAGTATGTCGATGGTCATTAGTGTCTTAGTTAGTTACAAAAAGCTTTTTATGGTTTAATTAGGTTTTGTTTTTGGTCTGTGAATATCGCCCCAATCGGAGATCACCTGCAGCATAGGTTGGAGGGACTGTCCGTTACTGGTTAGTTCGTATTCTACACGGGGCGGAACTTCCGCATATACCAGTCGACTGATCAGCCCATCTTTTTCCAGCTCTCTTAACTGTAATACAAGGATTCTTTCAGAAACAGCCGGAATACTTTTTTTCAGTTCACTGTAACGCATTTTGCCTTCCAGCAAGCGCCATAATATGGCTGGTTTCCATCTTCCACCTATCAGGTCGAGTGTGTAAGCCATCCCACAATCACCTTGTATTTTTTCTCTGTTCAATGTATTAGTTGAGCTTTCTTTTCTCATTACTTACATTTTTGTCAGTACTGGACAATATTATCGGTACTGGTAAAATTAAGGCTAGCAGTTTACTTTTACAAACAATTAACAAAAAATATTATTATGAAACAGCTTGAAAACAAAGTCGCATTAGTAACCGGAGGTAGCAGAGGCATGGGAGCAGCCATTGTAAAGCGGCTGGCAGCACAGGGAGCAACAGTTGCATTTACCTATGTGAAATCGGCCGAAAAGGCACAGCAAATGGTCGCAGATCTGGCTCTCAGCGGGCATACAGCATTGGCCATTGAAGCTGATAGTGCTTCCCACATAGCGGTTACAGCTGCCGTAGAACAGGTAGCAACTACCTACGGCCGTATAGACATATTGGTGAATAATGCCGGCATTTACTTTAGAAAGCCCCTGGCCGACCATTCAGCCGCTGATTATGATCTAATGATGGATGTGAACGTAAAAGCCGTTTTCATGGCATCGCTGGCTACCATTCCTCATATGCCTACGGGAGGGAGGATGATCAGTATAGGAAGTAACCTGGCGGGCAGGGTAGTAGGCACAGGGGCAACACTGTATGCCATGAGTAAATCAGCATTAATTGGTTTTACAAAGGGAATGGCAAGAGAACTGGGACCTAAAGGGATCACAGTAAACCTGGTACAGCCCGGCCCGACAAATACTGATATGAATCCCGATAGCGGGGAGCATGCAGCAGCATTAAAAGGATTTATGGCATTGGGGCATTATGGCAATGTTGAAGATATTGCAGGGTTAGTGACTTTCCTTGCAGGAAAAGAAGGAGGCTTCATTACGGGTACTGAGTTGACGATAGACGGTGGGTTTAATACATGATAAATGAATTTATCTGCTGAAGCCGCAAACTAGCCAGCTATCTGGCCACTTATTATCTTATTTTAACGGCTTATTAACCTTATAAAAGTTAATAAGCCGTTACTTAGTACTTCAATATAATAACCCCATTATGAAGAAGTATCTCCTGCTAATCATACTACTTATTGCCGCTTTAGCCGGATATGCATTACTCCATAAAGAAACCAGTACAGTACATGCTACCTGTCGTAAAGGCGGAGTATGTAACGCCTGTAAGAATTGTAAGTATTGCAAGAATTGCTCACAGAATGGCGGTACGTGTAGTGTGTGCCGGTAGCTTACTATGCATAAGTAAATACATAGGTCTTTTACAAAAGATACTCGCTGAAAATCCAAGGAAAGTCGCCAATGTCTTTGACATGAAAAAACGTTTGTGCAGTTTTTAATGGTGTTCGTGTAGTTTGTTTGCGAAGCCCATGTAGTTTACCGGAATTGGAAATAAATCAGTACTTATATTGCAATTGAAATGTCCCTGAGTATAGGGCAAGTTGATAGCAAGTTAATAGTGAGTCTATAGTTGCTTCGTAGGTTGAACGCCCTTTGAACGTACCTTGAACACCCTTAGTTCGCATAAATGTGTTCAAAGGATGTTCAAGGTATGTGCTACGTATGTTCAAAGTATAAAGGCAATGCGAATTACCTGTTCTAATAATTAAAAAAGACAAACATTATGAGTACGCAATTAAAAGAACTATCAGATCCGTTCATCATTGAAATTGCAAGTATCATTGGTGCCGTCAGTATTCTCTGCTATTTTTTATCCAGCAAGTATCTCCATACAACTGCACTCAGAATGCTGCCAAGAAAGGGAGCTACGATAAACAGCCATAACTGGCTGGTAGCGGCACCTCCAACAAGCAATGCAGGACCAATACTCCGTGCCGGATTTACAGATACACCTGTAACCGGAATGCCTACAATATGTATAAGTACGAGGCTTAAACCGATAGATAAACCTGCAAAACCACCATGTATGTTTTTGGAAGAAGTAGAGCCGAAAATAACGAACAGGAATATGAATGTAAAGATAGTCTCGGCAATAAAACCGGAAAGAAGGTTGTAATGCGCCGGTGAGGAAAGAGCATAGCCATTTTGCCCTAATCCATTATCGGCAATACTATATCCTTCTTTCCCCGTTGCAATAAGAAGCAGAATACCTGCACCGACAATAGCTCCTAATATTTGGGCGGTGATATAAACAACAGCTTCATCTGTCTTCATCCGGCCTGCTATAACCATACCAATAGAAATGGCCGGGTTGATATGACAGCCTGATATATGACCAATAGCATAAGCCATTGCCACAACAGACAAGCCGAATGCGAAGGATATACCTAATAAGCCAACGCCGGTGGTGCCATTGGATCCTGCAATTACTGCGCTGCCACAGCCCATTAAAACTAATACCATTGTGCCAAAGAATTCAGCAGAGAATTTTGAAAAAGTAGTTGTTTTCATAATAAGATTTAGATGATAAAAATGTGGTTAGTGATGTAGAAAAGGGGTGAAAAATTATTCACATGATAGAGAAACAGGATTAATCAGAAAAAGTTCGTGTTAGCATGTTTTTGATGATCTGTAGTCAAATATCCTGAAAATACTTTAAAGCGTCAATACTAATTGATTTTGAATCCAATCTTCCTCTTTTCAAAAAAAAAGAAACTTTTACCCAAAAAAATTATAGTTTAAGCGCTCCATTAAAGATCCACGAACCAAATTAACGTTATGATCAAACATGTAGTCATTGCTTTTCTAGTACTGTTATGCCTGCCAGGATCCGTTCTCCGGGCACAAAAGAAGATTTCTGTAGAAACGGAACATCTGCAGTTATTACTATCCGTCAATGAAAAAGGGAAAGTATTCCAGAGTTACCTGGGAGAAAAACTGTCACAATATAATAGCGTTGAAACGGGCAGGCATGAAGCCTATGTTCCTGCCGGTACTAATAACCTGTTTGAACCTGCCATCAGCGTTATGCATACAGATGGTAATCCTTCTCTTGAGCTGTTGTTTGCTGAAGAGAAAAAGGACAAAACGGATGATAATGTGACTGTCACTACGGTATCACTGAAAGATCCTAAGTATCCTTTTGAAGTATTGTTACACATTGCTGCTTATTACAGGGAAGATATCTTTAAAAGCTGGACAGAGATCAAACATCAGGAGAAAGGTCCTGTTACTCTCTATAACTTTGCATCCTCCATGTTGCATTTCGATGCACATAAATACTGGCTGACCAACTTCCATGGCGACTGGGCCGAAGAAATGAAGATGCAGGAGCATGAGCTGACAAGCGGTATCAAAATACTGGATACCAAACTGGGTACCAGGGCCGCTATGTATCAGGCTCCTTTTTTCTTCGTATCCCTGGATGAACCGGCTACAGAAACGCATGGAGCGCTGATTGCGGGTACACTTGCCTGGACTGGTAACTTCAGGTTCGCCTTTGAAGTGGATGAACAAAACTCTTTACGTGTAATTGCCGGTATGAATAACTACGCATCTCAGTATAAACTGCTCCCCGGGCAAGTATTCGAAACTCCTGCTTTTATCTTCACTTATTCTGCTGATGGTAAAGGAACTGCCAGCAGAAACTTTCACCACTGGGCAAGTACTTATGGAGTGCTGGATGGGGATACACAGAGAACTGTTCTGCTGAATAACTGGGAAGCTACCGGCTTTGATTTCAATGAAGAAAAGCTGGCCGGTTTGTTTGATAATACTAAAAAACTGGGTGCAGATCTTTTTCTGCTGGATGATGGCTGGTTCGCTAATAAATATCCCCGGAATGATGATCATACCGGATTGGGCGACTGGCAGGAGAATAAAACCAAATTACCTAATGGTATTGGTCATCTTGTAAAAACGGCTACAGGAAAGAATATCAAATTCGGAATATGGGTGGAACCGGAAATGGTGAATCCTAAAAGTGAGCTATATGAAAAACATCCCGACTGGATCCTGAAATTGCCAAACAGGGAAGAAGACTACTTCCGTAATCAACTGGTACTGGATCTGATCAATCCTAAAGTACAGGATTTTGTATTTGGGGTATTGGATAATATGCTGACTGCCAATCCTGGTATTGCCTATATCAAGTGGGATTGTAACCGGATGATCACTAATGGCTGGTCTCCTTATCTGAAAGACAACCAGTCTGCTTTATATATTGAATATACCCGTAGCCTCTACCAGGTGCTTAAACGCTTACGGGCGAAGTATGCACATCTTCCCATAATGCTTTGCTCTGGCGGCGGTGGTCGCATCGATTATGGTGCTTTGCCTTATTTCACTGAATTCTGGCCAAGCGATGATACAGATGGATTTGAAAGAGTAATGATTCAATGGGGTTACTCTTATTTCTTCCCCTCTTTTACGGTAGCCAATCACGTTACTTCATGGGGTAAACAATCACTTAAATTCCGGACGGATGTGGCGATGATGGGACGTTTGGGATATGATATCAACCTGGATAAATTCAGCGATGCAGAGTGGCAGTTCAGTCAGCAGGCGGTGAAGGACTATAAACGTTTATACCCTGTTATCAGTCATGGTGACTTGTACAGGTTAATCTCTCCTTACCAGGAAAACAGGGCCGTATTAATGTATGCCTCTAAAGAAAAAGCAGTGTTATTCTCTTACACTTTGCATTCCCGTTATGGTGAGAGTTTTGAACTGGTGAAATTACAGGGGCTAGATCCTAAAAAGCAGTATCAATTGCAGGAGATTAATCTGGAAAAAGGAAGATCATCTTCATTATCAGGAAAGGTATATGGAGGAGATTACCTGATGAAGGTAGGATTACCTGTAACTTCCAGGAATGAATTATCCAGTATGGTACTTGAGATAACAGCGCAATAAGATATAATGAACACTTTGGAAAGTAGGATTATACTTTTCAAAGTGTTTTCTTAAATGCCAGAGGTAAGTCGATAAATTAATACAGGTAGATTAGCAGTAAAGTAATAATAGCTGGTGCCGCCTGTACAAAAAAGATCCTTTTACCAGCAGTAAAGGCTCCGTAGATCCCTGCCACAGCTATACAAACCAGGAAAAAGGACGCTATATTGAATGCCCAGCTCTGATCCCCGATAAAAAAAGACCATATCAGTCCTGCGGAAAGAAAGCCGTTATACAGCCCCTGGTTGCCGGCGAGTACTTTTGTAGGCTCAAACAGATGGGCCGGTAGATTTTTGAAGACCTTTGGCGCTCGGGTAGTCCAGGCAAACATCTCCAGCCAGAGGATGTATAGGTGTTCCAGGGCGCAGAATCCAATGAGAAATTTAATTAAGAGCAACATATGTAGTAAATTTAGTATCGAGTTAGGGTTTTAAGGAGAGGCGAAGATATTAATAATTCCACGTACATGTCTACCTATGTTATAAAAAGCATCCTGGGGATGTTATTTTGTTGCTATACTTTAGAGTTGCCAGCGCAAAACCTGGTGCCTAATGCTTCCTTTGAGGACGTAAACATCTGTACGGAATATATTGCTCCATGTGCACCCAGTGCCTGGGTGGCAGTAGCCCCGGAAGTCATAAAGATGAAATACCTGTGTAATGGCACAGCCTTACAGGGGCAGCATCATGTATCCTTGCTATTGGAGGGCCGGGATAACCCGGATACCAGGGTATATATCCAGACGCGCCTGCTTTGCCCAATGGAAAAAGGAATTACATACCGTATCCGCTTTTATATGAATACGGAGAATTATCCTTTGAGAGCAGGTATCCGTTTTGATACAGCATTTATATTCACTGAAAATGCCGGTTGTTTGTCTGTACCTGCCAGTATGGAACTAAATGAGGAAGATCAGCAGAAGAAACTCTGGCGCCTCAATCATCCCTGGTATATGCTTGAGAAAAATTATGTAGCTACTCAACGGACTACCCATATCATCATCGGTAATTTTAAAGCACCACAGAAAAAAGAAGGATATGCATTGTACAATAATGCCCAGCTGTTCATAGATAGTATCAGCATTACTCCTTTAATTGAAACCTCCGAACTTTGTAAAGAGGCCGACAGCATCCATAAATTTCTATATGCAGAACATCACCGGCACACAATTCCGGATACTTATGTATCTCCTCCCGGTAAACAGATCTTGCATAAATTAGATGGGAATAAGGAAGGGTGTGATACGATTATTTTAAAAGATGATCTGTTTTCTCCAGATCGCAATACGATCAATAGTAATTACCGTCAACAGATAGATGATGTTCTGAAGAGTTATCGTAATAACAGTAAGAAACGGATTCAGCTAATTGGTTATTCCTGGCAGGCTGCATCCGATGAATATAATAAGATCATTTCTTTTGATAAAGTAAAAGCATTGGCCACCTACCTGGTGTATAATGAAGGATACAGTTTTGAAGATTTTGACATCCGGGGTATGGGAAAGAAACAGCCGCGTTATGATACTGTTTCAGGTAATAACAACCGTATAGAAATGATTCTCTGCCGCATACCGGATACGGTAAAAGTCCGCATAGTACCTAAACCTGATACACTTGTAATTCCCGATATCCTGTTTAAGTTTAATAGCAGTGAACTGAATACGGCATTGTATGGAGCACTTGATAGTCTGATCAGAAAAATTCCAAGAGATGGTAGTGTGCAATTACAGGTAACAGGATATACTGATAATGCAGGTAATGATGAGTATAATTATAACTTGTCTTTAAAACGTGCAAATGCAGTTGCCGGTTACATGCAGCAATCAGGTTTAGGAAATGATATCCGACAGATAACCGGAGCCGGGGAAACCTTTCCAGTAGCGGATAATAGAACACCAGCAGGTCGAAAAAAGAACCGGCGTGTCGAAATAATAATCTTTCATAGTGCGGATTAAAAAAATGGATATTTATCATTTTGTATACCTAAATTCGTTGCACTTTTGTGTGTAAATTGAATAAAAGTATTCAGTATATGAATATCGATCAGATAACTATCAGGAATTTCAGAAACATAGGAGATGATGAAAAGACATACTCATTGGATCCTAATTTTACCGTTATCATTGGCATTAACGGCATGGGGAAATCTACTATCCTTCAAGCGCTACGTATTGCCTGCGGGAGTTTTTTTCTGGCAATTCCTGATGTTAAAAAAGTGCATATCCGCCAGAGTGAAGTTCACCAGTTAAATGTGAATAAATCGTTAGTGCCACAAAAGCCAGTAAAAATAGAAGCAGTAGGAACCTTTGCGGATGTTGAGAATCCTATTGTATGGAGGCGCCAGATCACAGAGAAAAGCAATAGCACAACATCATCGGAATCAGATGTAGGGTTAATAAAATCTATGGGTAAAGATAAATTTGAAACAGTGATGAAAGAAGGGGATGATAGTGCATTCTTACCTGTTATCGCGTTTTTTAGTATTTCAAGAGCTGCAGGTGGTGGGGTAAGGAACAGGCAATCGAGAATAG
This sequence comes from Chitinophaga sp. CF118, assembly GCF_900112615.1. Lineage (GTDB taxonomy): Bacteria > Bacteroidota > Bacteroidia > Chitinophagales > Chitinophagaceae > Chitinophaga. The sequence continues at coordinate 995,361 of NZ_FOMK01000003.1, forward strand.
GCAGGCAGATCTTTAAAGAAGGATATCAGGATTGGTCTGATATGAAATTTACCAACTTTAAATATGAAGACTGGCTGGCTTCTTATGATGTATTGAAAAGTAGTGGAAAGGAATATGAACATACTAAAGATGCTTTCTTTGAAACATTGATAAAGGCAAACCGGTATATAGAGGAAGTTACCAGTGTAAATGGTAAACTCTGGCTCAAAGTAAAGATGAAAGACGAAATTTCTGATCTGCTTCCTCTGGAACTTCATAGTGATGGTATCAGATTTTTTACGGAAATGGTGGCAGAGATTGCATACCGTTGTATTGTATTAAACGGATATCTCGATGCTACTGCAATAATAGAAAGCAGGGGAGTCATTATGATTGATGAATTGGATCTGCATATACATCCGGAGTGGCAAAGACATTTAGTGAATGATCTGAAAATGGCATTCCCGGGTATTCAATTCGTGGCTACAACCCACTCTCCGTTTATCGTGCAAAGCCTTGAAGCAAATGAATTAATTAATCTGGATGCAACTGATGGGTTGGACGAAGCACCTAATAAGTATAGTATTGAAGAGATTTCAGAATATGAAATGGGAGTGCTTAATGTAGAACGAAGCGAGAAATTTCTGGAGATGAAAAGGGCTGCGGCTGATTACTTTAGCCTTGTGAAAAATAAAACTGATATAGCTGCTATTGAACAGGCAAAAGTAAAATTGGACGAATTAAGAATAAGGTATAACAATGATCCGGCTTATGTGGCATTGTTGGAATCAGAATTCCCAAGATAAATTTGATGTTTTAGTATGAGACCTATTGTTAAATCCATTCGTTATCGTGCTCCAAATATTCCCTTAGAATTTTCCGACTGGAAAGATGCAAAGGTAGACCTTACCAATGAAATAGGATCTTTTTGTTCATATTGTGAAAAATATAACAGTCGTTCTGCATTGCATGTTGAACATATTTATGGCAGGAAATGTAAAGATGCCACAGGCAATTTAATTTATGATCATCTCAAGGGGCGATGGGATAATTTTCTATTAGCTTGTGTAAATTGCAATGCAGTTAAGAAGAATAAAGATGTGGCAGTTTTAAATCCATATTTGCCTCACACGAATAACTTACTTCATTTTATAGAAGTATTGACCGGTGGTATTATTCAGATAAAACCTGAGGTTACAGGAATAGATAGAATAAGAACTAAAGCATTTATCGATCTGATCGGTTTAGACAGGCTGCCCGATCATCCTGAATATTCAGATAAAGATGATCGTTGGGATAACAGGTTGAAAGTTTTCGATATTGCAGAAAGGCAGTATAAGAAATATACAGAACCAGTTCCTTCAACTAATCTTGATGCCATTATAGAACTTGCCCGTACTAATGGATATTTTAGTGTTTGGTATACTGTATTTAATGCATTTGAAGAAGTGAAACTTGCTCTTATTAATGGGATTACAACTTCTGATGGTCTGGTATTAGTTGCATTCCCCGGTACAGATTCCAAATCTTTCGATATAGATAACCATTACTCCACTTTATCACGTCCTCCAATCCAATCCTAAATTAAATTAAATAAATTGTTGCACAATAATTATTGTTTTGTTAATTTCATCTCGACCCGATGCATAATAACCTGTGCATTCATTTTGCCAAGGGCCCATTTTTGCTAAACGACCAAAATCCTCCTACTCCAATGTAGCCAGGAGCAATCACATTTTATTAAAAACAAAGCTGCTTATGAAAATTTCTACAGGGCTGGTGGTAATGCTCTTGTTAGTTACCTGTTCCTCTGCATTCGCTCAGAAAGGGAGAGTGATACGGGGAGTAGTATCCGCCGCAGAAAACAAGCAACCGCTGGAGAGAGTTGTAATTATTGAAAAGGGAACACAGAACCATGTGTTTACCTCCTCAGTCGGCGATTACATGATAACATTAAGTGGAGACAATGCTACGCTGATCTTCTCTTATGTGGGGTATAACACACAACCGTTACCGGTAGGAGAGCAGGCAACGCTGGATGTTGTAATGACTTCTTCACAGAAAGACCTGAATGAAGTAGTGGTCACCGCATTCGGTGTTAAAAAGGAGAAACGCTCTCTTGGTTATACCATTCAGCAGGTCGATAGCAAAGACCTGAACATAAATCATCAATCGAATGTAGTGAATGCATTGCAGGGGAAAGTTGCCGGTGTGCAGATTTCCAGTGCAGGCGGAGGTCCGGGACAGGGTGCCCGTATCATTATCCGTGGTATCAATTCGCTGGCCGATAGAAATAATCAGCCGTTGTTTATTGTAGATGGTGTTGAAATAGATAACAGTACTTATACAACAGGAGGTGCAGAAACAAGAGGAATGAGTAACCGTGCTGTTGATATCAACCCGGATGACGTTGAGAGCGTGTCTGTATTGAGAGGTGGTGCTGCCACTGCATTATATGGCATCAGAGCTGCAAACGGAGCAATTATCATTACGACCAAAACTGCTAAAACAGGTAAACTTCAGGTGACTTACAGCGGTATGTATGGATTCGATAAAGTGAATAAAACCCCCGATGTACAAACCCGGTTCTCACAAGGATACCTGGGAGTGTATGATCCCACTAGCTTCTGGCCTACATGGGGGCCCACTGTTGAAGCGGCGAAAGCATTAGATCCTACACATCCTGACAAGCTGTATAATAATTATAAACAGGCCTTTAAAACGGGTACACAAACAAGGCATACCATCAATGTAAGCGGGGGGACGGAAAGGGCACAGGTAATAGGATCTTTTTCCTATGGAGACCAGGAAGGGGTGATTCCATTCAGCGACTATACGAGTTACAATGCCCGCATCAACGGGCAGTTTAAAATCAGTGAAAAGATCAGTGCCGGCGCCTCTCTTAATTATATCAGTTCCGGTGGCAACAGGGTGAATTCAGACCGTTACGGGGAACAGATCATTTACTGGTCGCCCCGCTGGAATATAAAAGATTATCTGAAACCTGATGGTACACAGCAAACATATAGTGCTGGTACAAACAACCCTATGTACACACTTTATTCCAATAAATTCAGGGATAATGTGAATAGAACTATTGCCAGCACTTTTATCAGGTATGCCCCTGCTAAGTGGCTGAACTTCTCTTATCGCTTCGGGAATGATTTTTATACAGATGGCAGAACACATACTGCTCCGGGTCCTATAGGATTAGTAGGAGAAGCTGTGAACCTGAATGATAACGGTTATGGATTTGTGTATGAATATAATCTCCGTAGCAGGATCATCACCTCTACACTGATAGCGAATATCAACCATACTATCAATGAGAAGTTTTCGATAGACCTGAAACTGGGCCACGACCTGCGCGACCAGAAATTAAGGCGTAATAGTGTAGAGGGCGATACGCTGGTAGTGCCTGACCTGTTCCTGCTGGGAAATGCGAAGAGGGTAAGAGGGGAGTCTTACATTTATGATTACAGGAACTACGGTTATTTTGCAGACCTCACATTCGGTCTTAATAATTACCTGTTCCTGGAACTGACAGGCAGAAATGACCTGAGCTCTACCTTATCCTCAGACAATCGCAGTTACTTTTATCCTTCCATCAGTCTCAGCTATATTTTCAGCGATCAGTTTAAATTACCTTCCTGGTGGACATATGGGAAATTCAAATTCTCCTATGCAAAAATTGGTAAAGACGGAGATCCCTATGCTATCACAAACGGATTCTCCACAGGTACTCCCATCGGGTTCTCTGTTCCTTTTTACCAGAGCAGAACGCTCGGTAATCCCGGGCTACGACCTGAATTTACACAGACAGCAGAAATAGGTACAGAACTCCGTTTCCTGGATAACAGGCTGGGACTGGAAGTAGTTGCTTATCAGCAAAAAAGCAAAGACCTGATAGTGCCGGTGAATGTGTCTAACTCTACAGGTTTTGACAAAGCATATGTCAATGCCGGGGAAATACAGAACAAAGGTCTCGAAGTGACTTTATCAGCAACACCGGTACGCACTAAAGATTTCAGCTGGGATTTCAGGATGAACTTTTCAACAAATAAGAACAAAGTACTCGAGCTGAATCAGGGGCTGGACGAAATAGTGATCTCCACACAATCCGGATACCTCAGTTCCAGCGTTACCAGTAAACTGGTTCCCGGCAGAGCTTATGGTTCCCTGTTTGGCCGTAATTACCTGCGTTATTATGGAAACAAATCAGATGATAAGGTAACATTAGGAAGGGATTTGCCAGTAGTAATAGGCGCAAACGGATTCCCTGTGCTGGAAAGTGCTTCTGTACAACGTTACCTGGGTAACTCTTTGCCCAAATGGATAGGTAGTTCTTTACAAACCTTCCGGTATAAACAACTCTCTTTATCTGTGCTGATAGATGTACGGCAGGGACAATATAAATATAATCAACTGGCCAATTTCATGTCGGCTTTCGGAGAGTCGAAGGTTACAGAAAACAGGGATCAGACAATTGTATTCAAAGGAGTGCTGGCAGATGGTACGCCTAATACAAAAGCAGTTTACCTGGGGCAGGGTGTAGGACCAGATGGAATTGATTATGGGGTAGGGTTTTACAGGAACTACTATAGGGGTTCCAGTGAAAACTTTGTAGAGGATGCCTCATGGGTAAGGCTTCGTTCCCTTTCATTGTCTTATGCACTACCAGCTTCCTGGTTAACACGTACAAAAGTAATCAGTGGGGCATCCGTATCCTTTACAGGTAATAACCTGTGGCTGAGTACGAAATATACAGGCTTTGATCCTGAAACAAGTTCCTCTTCCGCAGGTAATAATGCGTCTGACAGTTTTTCCGGGTTTACCTATCCGGCCACTAAAAGCTACTTGTTTAGTGTAAACCTTCAATTCTAAATTGGTGATCATGAAAAGAATATCTCTTATATACATAGCTATATTATCGTTTCTACTACCGGCCTGCAAAAAGGGATACCTGGATGTAAATCAGAGCAATCCCAATCTTACAGATAAACCTCCTATCAATGGTTTACTGGCAGCGACTACCTATGCAACAGGTAAGAACGTTTTTTATACAGGTTATATCTCTTCTTATTATGTGCAGCAGCTGGCCTCTCCCAATGTAGCCAGTGCCTCAGATATTTATGATGATGCAGACAGAAGCGGTACCTGGAGAACCCTTTACCTGGCAGTGGAAGATATCCGTCAGATGGAAGCACTGGCCATAGAAAAAAAGGCCTATGAGCATATTGGAGTTGCAAAAGTATTGGAAGCATTTAATATCAGTATGCTGATAGACCTTTTCGGTGATGTGCCTTATACAGAGGCATGGAACATAACGATTTTCAAACCGAAATACGATTCCGCAAAGAATGTATATGATACCTGTCTTACTTTACTGAATGCAGGTATTGCTGCTTTTAACCTGGAAAATCCACAGGTGAAACTTGATGCCAGTAATGATCTGATCCATGCTGGTAATAAAGCAGCGTGGATAGCAACAGCTTACGCGCTGAAAGCAAGATTGCTGAACCGCGTAAGCAAACGGGCTGATTATAATCCACCAGCCATCCTGGAAGCATTGAGTCATGCATATACTTCCAATGCAGGGGATGCACAACTCACCCGTTTTGAAAATCAGAGCCCCTGGGATAGTGTGGCCGTAAGGAATTCCAATCAACTTCTCGACGGCTGGCTGAGTGCTACTTTTGTTAATGCGCTAAATGGTACTACCTACGGTGTATTTGATCCCCGTTTGCCGCATATTACAGATACCACCAAATATGGTGATTACAGGGGAACTGTGAATGGTGCCGGTCGTGTAGGGTCAGGTACTGATACAGGACAGTGTTATTTATCGCTTAAAGGGTTCTATTCTGCCCCCGGAGCACCATTACTGATGGTTACCTTTGCGGAGTTGAAATTCATTGAAGCAGAGGCTTATTTCAATACAGATAAAGCTGTTTCCTATCAGGCTTACCTGGATGGGATTGCAGCCAATATGAATAAGGTAGGAGTATCACCTGCAGAAAGAGATGCGTATCTGGCTAATCCTGTAGTAGCAGTGGGAACTGCTAATTTTACAAAAGCGTTGTTGTTTAAAGAGAAATATGTCGCTACTTTCCTGCAGCCGGAAACATGGACGGATGCACGTAGGTTTGATTATCAGTATAAAGATTTTGCTTTACCAAAAAATGCGCTGCTTTCAACGTTTATAAGGAGATCTGGGTACCCATCTTCTGAAACAAGCAGAAATGCAGCTAATGTACCGGTTGTAAATTCTCTGGCAGATAAGTTGTGGTGGGATCAGTAATAAAAACCAGATGAAATTCCATCTTCAGCAGCCCCTGTTTACAGCTAAACATTCTAGCTGTAAACAGGGGCAATTATGTTAGAATGATAGAAACTGTTTATGCAGATATTCTTCCATCAGCTTCTGCTTCTGCTTCAGTAACAGGTATCGTTGCATAAAAGGTGGTACCCTGTCCTAACACGCTCTCATACCACAGCTCACCATTTTGTAATGCAAGGAGTTCTCTGCACAGTACCAGTCCCAGACCTATTCCTTTTTCGTTATTGGTGCCATAGGTAGATTGTGTTTTCAGAGAAAATATATCTTCCTTCTGACTAGGGTCTATGCCAATACCATTATCTGTGATCATGAGCTGACACAGGTTGTTTTTTACCTGCAGATTGATAGTTACACGTCCGCCGGCAGGAGTAAATTTAATAGCATTATTCACCAGGTTGCGGAGAATCAGTTCCAGCATATTATTATCTGCTGTTACAAAAATGGAAGGGTCTACCTTTGAAATGATACTGACAGACTTCTTATCTGCAAGCATCTTCTGAAGAGAGAGGACCCTTTCCACAACACTGTATATATCAACAGATGATAATCGTACTCCTCTTCCATCCATCTGCATCTTAGACCATGTGAGCAGGTTACTGAGCATATTGGATGTATTCTTGGTGAGTGTAAGCAGTTCGTCACCAAGCATTTTCCTTTCTTCTTCCTTCAAATCGTATTCCGCAATCAGGTGTAATGTGGTAATGATAGAATTGAGGGGGCTTTGCAAATCATGTGCTATAATGGAAAAGAGTTTATCCTTTTTCTGATTCAGCTGTTCCAGGTTGATGTTCTGCGTATCTATCTTATTAGCTCTCTCTTCTGCATTCCGTTTTTCCCTGTTATAGTTATTACGCAGGTAGTTCGTGACTAGATAAGTACATACAAGTGTGATGACATAGCTGGATAATATATCAATGTACCTGTTCTTTGCACTTTGGTAGCTATCCAGGATCCAGGATGGGTGCAGATATTCGCGGGTAAGTAACAGTACGGGAAATAACAGATGCAGGAAGGCCCATATCCAGTGTTGTTTTCGCGGACTGAATGCAATCAGTAGATTAAATGTAAGGAAGAATAGCAATAATGCGGGACCATGACTGCCGGAGTTCAGGTAATAAGTGACTATTAATGTGATGTAACTGAGAATCACATATACCAGCATACTAATACCGTAAATACGTTTATAACGGGAAAGGTAAAAGAAGAATAATTGTAACACCAGTAATACAGCCACAATGATAGAAACCAATGTCAAGCCAAGTATTATATTAAACGGTAATAATACCGATAATAATAACATGGTAATAACGCTGATGGTATTAAAAGCCCGGTTCTCTAATGAGAATTCTGCAGGCTCTCCGGTAAGCCTTTCCCAGAAATTAGTTTTATTACGTAAAACCGTTCGCAAATTTGGTTTTTATTAGTTGTGCTGATCTTAAGTTAGACAAAACTTATCGTTTATAACAAAATATTTCATGACACAAATATGTGATACTGATTTATTTATGTACGAACGATTGATGCCTTTTGATGATTATCCCGCCTCAAATATAATCGCATTTTTCATTGTTATTCTACAAATTGTGGAATGATATTAGCAGATTTTTAATTAAAATTAATTTTATGAAACGCTTACAAAAAATAAGCACTGGTTTAATTACGCTAATCTTATTGTCTTCTAGCGGTTTACATGCTCAGAAAAAGGATGATTTAAAAAAAGAAGCTATAGAACAAATGGTAACTTCTCATAATTACGTATTTAAAGCGCAAACAGTTTTGCCAACCGGAGCTGTACCTAACCGGCAATTGACGGCTGAATACGACTTGCAGGTATCACCAGATACCATTATCTGTTATCTTCCTTATTTCGGGCGTGCCTATACTGCACCAATGGATCCTACTAAAGGGGGGATCAAATTCACCTCCACGAAATTTGACTACAAGGAAACCCAACGTAAAAAAGGAGGGTGGGATATTCTGATAAAACCGCATGATACACAGGATGCAAGCCAGTTATCCTTATCCATTTCATCAACCGGATATGCCTCATTGCAGGTTATTAGCAATAACAGGCAACCCATTTCTTTTAGCGGTTATATTGATAAAAAGAAAATAAAAAAATAAGTTAAAGTTCTCTTAAGGTATCTGTGATCATGGCATAAAGGAACAATTGTTGTTTTTATACCTGCGAACTAAAAAAATTAACCATGTCTAAGAAAAGTAAAGAAAGTGTTAAGCACGAAATTCAGGTACTGGCCATAGGTAATTACAGAAGTTATCCGGAGGATTATAGTACTGTTGCAAGGGAAACAAGTACGAATGTGCAATCACTTGCAAAAGGATACTGGGATAGCCGGGAATATAAGGAGATAGAACGTGATGAGCGCCTGGGAATTCAGTTGGAAGATTATAAACATTGGACACTGGAAGCATTCCAGGAATTTATGCGGAATAATGAAAATTCGATGAATTAAAGGGTATATTCTTCTTTTAGGTCCGGCTCCGTCAAAAGGCTCCTTAACAGGATACTTTTTGACGGAGCCGGACTTTTTTATGAGATTGTGTTTTGTCTCTTAATTAACTATCTTTAAAGCACAACTTAATCCGTTATGAAACTTTATTTTTTGCTTTTAGCATTTTGCACCATGTCAACATTTTCCTTTGCACAGACCAAAGATGAAAAGGCCATTTCTTCCAGCGTAGAATCATTGCGTAAAGCAATGGTAGATGCTGATAAAATTATGCTTGAAAAGCTAGTTGACGCTAAGCTCAGTTATGGACATTCCGGCGGTAAGATAGAAGATAAGCCCGCTTTTGTAAATAATATTGTGAGCGGCAAATCAGATTTTGTAACCATTGAGCTGGCTGATCAGACAATTTCAATTACCGGTAATACAGCAATTGTAAGGCATACTTTAAATGCGACCACCAATGATAATGGTAAAGCAGGAGAGGTGCATTTATATGTATTACTTGTATGGGTGAAAGACGGTGGCCAATGGAAATTGCTGGCAAGACAGGCTGTGCATGTACCCGCGCCAGCACCTGCTAAATAGCGCCTGAGGCCGTACACTATTTTACCCATAGTGATGATTCTCATTCCTTCATTTCTACGTTGTGCATCTGAATACGTGCGTATAAGCGCGATATACGTTGTGGCATAATTTTTCCACTATATAGGTATAGTTATAACCTTGGGTTATAAAAACTATATCTGTTAACATAAAAAGATTTTTTATGCAAGCAACAATTGAAACAATCGAAACGCTTAATGATCTTATTCAGATTAACAACGATCGTATTGAAGGTTATGAAAAAGCTCTTCATGAAACGAAAGCTGCAGATGCAGATCTGAAAGCACTCTTTTCATCTATGATCAGCGAAAGTCATGAAATTCGTATGGCCCTGGGTACTGAAGTGAATGTACTGGGTGGCGATATGGATAATTCCACTACCACGAGAGGTAAAATTTACCGTGCCTGGACAAACATAAAAGCAGTATTTACAGGGCATGATCGTAAGGCGCTTTTAGCTAATTGCGAAGCCGGAGAAGATGCTACACAAAGAGCATATAGAGATGCGCTGGAAGATGAAGATTTACCAGCTTATTTGCGTGAAATGGTATCTGAACAACAACAGACCCTGAAACGCTCTCACGATAAAGTGAAAGCTTTACGTGATGCGGCCAAATAATGTAGATTGATACCATTTCAATCTTTGCTTGCGGTCGGATAACTATTCAGTTGTCCGACCGCATATTTTTATTCATCACCGTATGTTTCCAGATCCTGCTGCATTAATGGTTTTATCGTGTTGAAAGTATGGAGTAATCTTTCTACACTCTCCTGTACCTGTTCATTCCAGCTTGTGGCAGCATCTATACTGGCCAGGTCCTCTTTTGCTCCTTTTACTTCTAAGCTTAATACACTTGGTTTTAATTTATGAATGATTTTTTGCAGTTCTATGAGATTCCTGGCATTCATTTGCCGTTCAAGATCAATCATATATTCTGTGAGGGAATTAAGAAAAAGCGTGATCATTTTTTTAATGAACACAGGACTTGTACTTGATATTTTGAAGAGGTATTGATATGAATATAATGCATGCTGTTGTTTCATCAGATATAAAGTTAAGCGCCTTCAATTTCACCGGTCTGCAGCATTTTATAGATGGTTGATTTACCGATGTCCAGTTTTTCTGCCACCAGTAATACATTATCGTCATACCTTTTAAGGTAATTGCGGATAATTAGTCTGGTATATTCGCGTAGCGTTAATTCGGCATTGAGTACAGCATTCACATCATTGGTATTGCCGGAGAGGAAAGTGATATCATCCGGTTCTATAAGATTGTTCTCAGACATCACAGCAGCCAGTTCTACAACAGATTTTAATTCACGGATATTACCCGGATAATCGTAACTAAGCAGTTTTTCCCTGGCAGCAGGGGATAGCTTAATTTCATGGATCCCATTTTCTTTGGAATAGCCTGTCAGAAAATGCTGTGTCAGCAGTAATATATCTTCCTTTCGTTCCCGCAGGGGTGGCAGCGTCAGTGGCAAACCTACAATCCGGTAGTAAAGGTCTTCCCGGAAGTTACCTTTCTTCACTTCTTCCGCCATATTTTTATGCGTAGCGACTACCAGTCTGAAGTCCAGTTTTATTTTACTTACACCGCCAAGTCTGGTTAGTTCCTTTTCCTGTAATACACGTAGTAGTTTACTTTGGATATTAGGGTCCATTTCCCCGATTTCATCGAGAAAGAGAGTACCGCCGTTGGCTTCCTCAAACCGGCCGGATTTCCGGGTTTGTGCCCCGGTAAAGGCTCCTTTCTCATAACCAAACAGTTCACTTTCCACCAGATCTTTGGGGATGGCTGCCATATTTACGGCAATAAAAGGCTGGCTGCTCCGGTTTGAATTGTAATGTACCGCTTTAGCTACCAGTTCTTTACCCGTCCCCGTTTCGCCGGAAATAGATACATTGATCAATGAACCTGCAGCCTTGTCAATCAGTTTAAAAATACCCTGTAATGCAGGGCTGTTGCCAATGATCGACCTGGAATAGTCATATTTTGTTTTGAGTTCAGCTTTTAATTCGGAGATCTCATGTCTGAGGGATTGTTTCTCCCGGAGCCTGATTACGGCGTTCCAGAGGAGTTGCTGTGTGTTTTCATCTTTCACCAGGTAATCTTCCACACCCATTTTCAAAAGATCTACTGCGGTGGTAATTTTTTCCTGTGCGCTGATGATAATAACGGGGAGATTTGGTTGTGCCTGCCTGATTTTTTTGAAGAGTTCTTCACCATTCATGTCCGGTAGTCCGAAATCTATAGTAACAAGATCTGGTTTACGATTTATCTGTGCGAGACATTCCTTACCTGATTCTATCAGGGTTACTTCGTAATCTGGATTCTGGCCGAGGTAGTGGTGTAATAAGCCTCCGTACCATTTATCGTCTTCAACAATGAATATCTTAAAATCGAGCATTCATGGAATTTTCCGTTAAATTAGGAAATTTTCCAATCATACCGGCCCCCTATCCAATATCCTTCAATTGCACGAACCTTTTTGCACTTCTTATCAGTTTCACAGGGGGTGGGATGACAGCTCCTCGATTGGCAATAATTTCAAAATAATTTTCTTTGAACAATACATCACCGAACCCCTGTTCTGATTGCTTCCCTCCATTTCACCAGGGGGCCGGGATGATGCGCTCTCTTAATTCACAAATAATTTTCTTCGAACAATACATCACCGAACCCCCGTCCTGATTGCTTCCCTCCATTTCACCGGGGGCCGGGATGATGCGCTCTCTAAATTCACAAATAATTTATATGTTCCTGTTCTGTTTTTTTTCATCACCGGACCCCTGTTCAACAAATCCTTCAATTTCACCAGGGGCCGGGATGATGCACTCACAAGTTGACAACCTTATTAAATATCTTTAGTTCATTGCATTGTTAATGTATTCCTGTAAAGCGGCAGGGTAAAGCAACACTTCCGAATGAAATTCATGTTTCTTCTTGGCCGTAAATAAAGTGCCTTCCAGGAAAATATCTTCCAGCTGCTGCCTGAAATGTTGTGGTTTGAATTGTGATGCAACAAGCTGTGCCGCACAACTCATATCTGCATAGAGCGATTTATTGCTAAGCAGTTGTTCCACATGCTTTCTTACCTGTTCTATATATTGCCCGCTGATGCGGTAACCGTTCCATCCGTGTGCTACCAGTTCATTTGTTCCGCCAGCAAGCGGTACTATTACTGGTCTGCCATAACTCATAGCCTCCAGGATGCTGATATCGAAGGTTTCCTGTTCAATGTGACTTTGTGAAAGATTCAATACCACTGCAGCGCGTTGATAAAAAGGATGCATATCCAGTTGTGTATTGAAAATTGTTACGTTCTCCGGTACAAATAACGGGCTGATGTAGCTGTCTATATCTGTGTTCGTGGCATTCAATACCAGTTCAAACTTCATCTGAGGCATAATAGCTGCCAGTTCCAATAGTTTGGGCACACCGCTCTCACTTTCCAGGTCGGCCACCATTAACGCTGTTTTACGTAAGCCACGGTTGGCATTAATACTTGCATCGTGTAGAAAGGATTCCGGAAGGCAGCTATGTACCACATGTTTCTCCGACATCTTAAAGGTATACTGTGACTGTACAAAGCGTGATGCGAATACGACGTGGGTTGCATACCTCTGTGCTATTTTTGTCATGAAGGCTCTCATTCTGGCGTGATGAACCGCTGTTTCATGAATGTGGTAGATAATTGGCGCCTGCTTCAGCCTGCCGGCAACTGCCGCTCCGAAAGGTTGCAGTGTATTAATATACACCTTGTCTTCCGGTTCATACAGTCTCATAATCTTCGTAAAAATGAGCAACTGTGCCAGCAGGAAACTGAAGAGTCTACGCCATTTGTTCCCCCGTTCTGTATAATTTATATAATGATAATGTACGCCTGGTATACCTGTAAGAAAACCCTGAGCATCTTTTGTCCGGTTAGTGATTAGATGGACCTGCACACTTTTATCTGATAATGCTTCTAAAGACTGGCGAAATACCATGGTACTGCCGCTCCTGTCGTTTTGTAAATGAATAGCAATTATTTTCATAAAAAGGTATTTAAAGAAAACAGGTATAGGGATAAAGAGGACTAAAACAAATTATGCAAAGCCTGTTGTCTACGGTTTAGAAAGTTTCATACAAAAAGCTGATGATCATTGATACAGCCACCGCCAGGCTAAAGAAAAAGAAGAAGCGGTTATTTCGTTTTTTCTTCTTTAGATAATCTTGTACCACAAAAAGTTTGTTTAATGTGAGTGTTATATGTTCCAAGACGTTATCGTCTTTTATGATATAGTCGAATGCGCCATTTTTAAGTGATGCTGCTGCGATCTCATGCTGTTGCCGTGCGCTGGCGAAAATGACAAATATGTTGCTGTTGAAATTCTTTATTTCTGTTAATAACTCCAGCCCGGTCATATCTCCCAGGTCGTGGTCAAGGAGCACAATCCCAGGATCCTCAGAAAGCTTTTGCAGGAAATCCTGTCCTGAGGAAAAACACGTGATATGCTTGTATCCCTGTGCTCTCAGATGATTGTCGTATGTAGCCAGGCAGAATGGATCATCATCCACCACGTATATCTTGCTTTCAAACTTCTTAGCCATATGCTGCGGTTTGATATAATAGAATCCATTTGGATGCCAGATTGAAAAATCGGGTTAGATCCGCTGCTGTAAAGGGTTTGTGTAGTTGGGTGGATGCCGGAAAGATCTATATTCAGGAAAGAATTCCAAAAAATGGAAAAGGAGTAGGGCTATATAAAAAGACAATGCCGGAAGAGATCGGTTATCCTCCGGCTAAATAATAGAAATAATGGGTATAAAAAACGATGCCGGAAGAGATCAGCTATCCTCCGGCTTGAATCAATATCGGTGAAAGTTATTGTCGTGGCTTTTCGCTTCTCCTGTTGTTATTACTGTTGTTACTTCTGCCGTGACCGCCAGGTGCAGGGCGTTTTTTACCATACTGACCACGGTTACCGCCACCACCGGAACGCTGCGACTTGGGCGTATATTCCGGTACAGGACCTAATTGCGCCGGTAATACAGCTTTGGTAACGGGTTTTCCCAACACTTCTTCTATACGGGCAAATTTCCGCTGTTCCTTCTCGCTTATAACAGTGTATGCAGTACCATCTGTAGCAGCCCGGGCGGTACGACCAATTCGGTGAATATAATCTTCCGCATCATTTGGTACATCGTAGTTGATAACGAGGTCGATGTCTTCTATATCGATACCGCGGCTCAGGATATCTGTTGCCACCAGCATTTTCAGTTTCTTGTTCTTGAAGTCCATCAGCACCTGTTCGCGTTTCTCCTGTTCCAGATCGGAATGGATCTCTTCCACAGAGAACCGGGCACGTTGCAGTTCCTGAGCAAGTTGTTTTACGTTCTGTTTGCGGGAGCAGAAAACGATAATGCTGCCGAATTCCTTTTGCTGCAGGATATGTTTGATCAGGGGAATCTTCTGTTCTTCGTATACAACAAAGGCTTCCTGTACAATTTTTTCAGGCGGCTTGGAAATGGCAATATTGATCTCTTCCGGATTATGGAGAATCTTCATGGCCAGCTTGCGGATCTTATCCGGCATGGTTGCAGAAAACAGCAGGTTTTGTCTTTCTTTGGGCAGGAATGACGTAATCTTGATGATATCATCATTAAAGCCCATGTCCAGCATACGGTCAGCTTCATCCAATACCAGGTATTTCACGGAATCCAGCTTTACATATCCCATATTCAGATGGGCTATCATACGGCCGGGGGTGCATATTACCATGTCTACTCCGGAAGAAAGGGCTTTCTTTTCTGCGGAGAAGAGGGCTCCGTTGCTACCACCATATACGGCAATAGAGCTCACATTTGTGAAATAAGACATTCCTTCAAGCGTTTGGGCTATCTGTACTGCCAGCTCACGCGTAGGCACAATGATCAGTGAATTGATTTTATGTGCATCATGTGGTTCTGTAATTAGCCGGTGTATAATAGGCAATAAGAAAGCGGCTGTTTTACCGGTGCCTGTCTGTGCACAGGCCAGTATGTCTCTTCCTGCTATAATAGGGGGTATTACTTTTTGCTGAACAGGTGTCGCTGTTGTATAGCCCATGGCATCTATGCCATCCAATACCCGGTCATCCAGGTCAAATTCGTCAAAATACAAAATAATTATATGTTTTAAATCATTGAATAATCTAAAGATACGTAATTGTAAGCACTGGACACGGTATGTTCTTTGCAGGTAAGAGCATGATTACCATAAAATTTGCTCATTATGCTGGAAGATTTACAGAAAAGCCTGCATTTGCCACCTTTCCTATGGAATATATTGCTGGGATGTGCGGCCGTCCTGACGGGGTTTGTTATTAAATTTTTGCTCGCACTGTTTCTGAAACATACTACCAGGAATATTTCGGATTATTCGCTGGTAAGATCTGTGCTGAACAGGCTGGGTAAACCAATCAATTATTTCCTGCCCATACTGGTATTTAATATGGTGATGCCATTTATGGAGCTTTCTCCCAAACCTCTCTCCATTTTAAGTAAACTAGTAGAGATCTCACTAATTATATCTTTCGGTTATGCACTGACGGGGTTGGTAAAGGTATTTGAAGATTATATGTACCATACATATGATCTGAAGAAAGAAGATAATTTGAAAGAACGTAAACTGCGCACACAATTACAATTTGTACGTAAGCTCACCATCAGCATGATTCTCCTGTTAACCCTATGTGCAGTACTGCTGAGTTTTGATAGCCTTCGCAAAATTGGCGCTGGTCTGCTGACCGGTGTGGGAGTAGGAGGTATCATTGTTGGTTTTGCGGCACAACGTTCCCTGTCTAATTTCCTGGCAGGAATGCAGATCGCTTTTACGCAGCCTATCCGGATAGATGATGTGCTGGTAGTAGAAGGGGAGTGGGGCAGGGTGGAAGAGATTTCACTCACTTATGTAGTGCTGGGAATCTGGGATGAGCGTAAACTGATTCTGCCTATAAACTATTTCATAGAAAAACCTTTCCAGAACTGGACACGTACGGGCTCTGCTATCCTGGGTACGGTATTCCTTTACCTGGATTATAATGCTCCTGTGGATGCCATCCGGGCAGAATTTGAACGTTTATTGGAAGATCATCCGTTATGGGATAAACGGGTAAAAGTGGTACATGTTACGAATATCACTGAGCGGACAATGGAAATCAGGTTACTGATAAGTGCCAGAAGTTCGGGCAGAGCATTTGATCTACGGTGTTTTTTGCGGGAAAAAATGATGCTTTTTATCCAGGAGCAGCATCCTTACTGTTTACCTAAAACAAGAGCTGCCCTGGATACTGAATTAAAAAACTCTTAATACTTATCATCATTTATTTCTACCCAATATCCTTCGGGATCTTTGAAGTAAATCTGTTTTACACCATCTACCCTTGAAGTGGGAGTATCAGCAACGCCCTTCCAGCTTTCAAAAGGAATATTGTTCGTATGCAGGCGGGCAATAAATTCGTCTATGGATGGTACACTGAAACAAAGATGTGAATTCTTATCGTGAGTGGTAATTTCCTTAGCTCCACTTATCAGGTGTAACTGGCTGTGTGTACCTATTTTAAACCAGGTATGACGGCCATCATGAAAAGGTTCAGGAATGGTATCGATCTGAACAATATCCCGGTAAAAGGCGGTACATTTTTCCAGGTCGAATACATAGACGGCTATGTGATTGAGGATGGGAGATTTCTTTTGGGCAAAAGAGGGTATAACATTGAGCGTCATAACTGCCGCAAGTAGCAGACAAGGTGGAATCAGTTTTTTCATGCCAACAATATACTGCGTTCCTAGTTGAATTTCAGTAAGATTTTTGTCACAGATAATCCACCATCCGTTTTAATATTTACAATATAAGGTCCCTGAGGCCATTTGGTAGCATCAAAAGTATACTTCAGGCTCCAGAATGGATCGCCAGGCGACATAGATTGTTCTACCTTATCAGTAAACATCACCTGCCCCAGCAGATTTACAACACGTACGTTAACTACTTTAGTAAGTGAATCAAGTGTAAACTTAATGGCAGCCTGATCGACAGTAGGGTTTGGATAAAGTACCATGTCGTCCGCGAGACTGTTGGATCTACTGCCAGTTGGTGGTTGCTGAAAACCCTGAGTAAGCGTAAGCGTGAGGCTACTGCTGGTTTTCGATTCTATTACAGCTTCTCCAACAGTATAATCCAGTTGTATCTGTGAGAGTATTATACCACCGGCACCGGTAGAAGCCGATACCTGCCTCTCCAGTTTCTGAGCAACAGCATTTCCTGCTGCAAGCAGCAGGAAACACACAGGGAATAAATGTCTTAGTCTCATTTTATTGTTGTTCAGTAAAGATTTCCATTTCCACACGTCTGTTTTTCTCTCTTTCTGCCTTTGTTTGATTCGTTGTCAGTGGTTTCGTTTGTCCGTAACCAATAGCAGAAATATGTTTTGCATCCACACCCTTAGTTTGCAGATACTGTTTTACTGCTTCACTTCTCTTTTCAGATAATTCCTGGTTCAAAGCAGGAGTACCTTCACTATCTGTATGACCACTCAGTTTCAGATGCCATTCAGGATGGGCCTGCAGGAGAGTAGCTATGTTGTCCAGTGATGAGAGCGATGATTTAGAAATTTCCGCTTTACCGGTAGAGAACTGCAGATTTTTGAATGCTTTGTTTACAACTGCCTCTTCTTCTGTTTTCAATGTTGCTTTAACAGGAGAAGTCTGAACAGAATCCTGAGCGGCTGGTAAAGGACCAGGAGCTGCACCAAAACGGCTGTCGGAATAAGCGATACGCACACCGTCTACATCAATTTCATCTGCACGGGAAGCAACTATCTGCCATGTAAAAGACACATCAGATTTGCCACCCTGTAATTCTTTTACATCAAAACCCTTTGCAGATTTATTAGTCACAAATACACCATTACATTCACCTTCCAGTTGTATAAATACTTTCAGCGGATGTTTTTCATCCACCCTGATGCTTCTTGTAAGTAAACGTTCGAGATCTATATGTGTGATACCGTTTTTTAGTTGTCCTTCTCCAAAATCCTGGAATAAAACTTCCGGTGCTTCTGTACAGTACAATAACCGGCGGTTGCCATTATCATCTTTTACGATGGTGGCTTTGGGTGCGTTTGATGTAATGCCTAAGTACATACGGGTAGATGCGGTATCATACCGGCCGGCCAGGTAAGTATATACCAATGGGGTAAACACAAGTGGATTAATAGTTTGAACTCTGTATTCAAAATACCCCCCCCAGCGTTTTACTTCAGGATCTGAAGTATTGGTGGTTTGGGCATATCCGGCAACACCTATGTTTAAACTGTTTCCTGATACACCTGCACCGCCAACTGGTACAACAGGTTTCTGATTATTACCACCACCAGCAACACCTACACCTGATGCTACAGTTGTTCCTACGTTGAATGTACCTACATTAGTACCTATACCTACTACCCCCGCACCACCAAGAACACCACCGGCCCCGGTTGGGAGAGGAAGCGCAGTGGGTGAAAGAAGGTCAATTTTATTACCCACCCCTAGAACACCAACACCAGCAGCTGTATTCAATGAGTATCCTATTATACCGCTTCCATAACTAATGGAACTGCTGAGTGCCGGAGACATCGTTACCCCATAAATACCATACCCCCCGTTGATGGAAGAGTTTTCTCCTCTAACAGGGTAAGAATTCTTGTTGCTGCCATATCCGTATATTCCATAACCAGTATTCGATACACCTTTAACACCAAATCCTCCGCTGTAATTACGACCAAATATTGCTGCTGAGTTTCCCCCTGCGTATGCATTAATACCATTCAGGGGTACATTAGGTGTCGTATTGAGTGCAAGTGGAGCATTTCCTGAATATACAGCCAGTACACCCGTTCCCTGTAAGACCGTTGTATCAGCAGTACCATTTATCAGTATTCCAGGACCCGCATTAAAACGCATCCTTTCCTGAATGATACCATTACCATTTGTTTTTATAATAAAAGCGGTGGAGTCCAGTGTCCCAATAAAATCTGCGCTACCATCTGTTGCCTGGTTACCGCCTATCAGCCAGGTTCGGCCTGTAGAGGTAACGGTATCTAAGGCTGAAGTGGTGAGCTGTACATGTCCCGTTGGTTTGTAGTCCAGTGTTTTTATAGTAAATCCACTCCCACCTTCTGCAAGGATCTGCCAGGCAGTACCATCATATATGTAAGAAGTTCTGTCGGTTGTATTATAATAAGCCTGGTTCAGTGATGGACTGGCCGGAGCTGTAGCAAAAGTACCCTGCCAGCTGATGGATACACCCTGAACACCATCCTGGGAAAGAATCTGCCAGGCAGTACCATCATATATATATGCTTTCTTGTCAGTCGTATTGTAATAAGCCTGGTTTAGTCCCGGAGCAGTAGGATCCGTGGTAAAGGTACCCAGCCAGAATATACTGGTACCCGGAATGCCATCCTGGGCAAGAATCTGCCAGGTGCCGGTACTGTCGTAGATATATGCTTTCTTGTCTGTACTATTATAATAGGCCTGGTTCTCAATAGCTGAAGCCGGTGCAACAGCATAACTGCCCAGCCAATTAATGGCTACACTACCACCACCGCCACCACCGGAGCCTCCGTTAGCGGCATATAACGCATAAGGAACACTCATGAATGGCATTACGCCTATCATTAAAAAGGTACCACTTCCGTTAATATCTATTTCAACCTGCAGGTATTGATTTCCATTGCTCCAGGGTATATTGCTAAAAGAGCCAAGCTGAGTCTGGCCTTTACCAATCATCAAAGTAAATAGCCCTTGTGCTGTTGTAGTCGCATTCTGGATTTCAACATAGGAGGCGCTTCCTGCTTCAGAACCGTCTAAAATGCTGAATTTCACCTGAATTGCCTGCAAAGCCAATACTTCACCTTTTGCGTTTCTGGCTATTGCCTGATAATTAATTCCCTGCAATCCGGTTTGCTGAGCCTGTGTATTAATACTCAGGCAAATAAGCAGGGGAACAATTAAAATGAGTAGAATACCTTTCATCTCATAGGATATTTGGTGGTTGTATAATATAAAATTATATTATATCTCATATTATAAATAAAGTAAAGATAAGATTTTATTTTTATTCTAAAGTTATTTAATGTCTATTCTGCAGTCCTCACACATACGTAGTATGATAAAATGGCGGATTTCAGGGATAACAAAAACTTTGTAACTTCTCTTTTTATTATAGAATAATATTATTAAAAATGGCAAATTAACTTATCATAGCTATTGGTTACCAGCGTGTAATGTCTTATTTGATTATAGATGATGCAGATCTTTTCCTGAATTTTACCAAAAAGGCTTTGGAGCCACAGAGAAACATGTCAGCCGCCGGAAAAATGAAACGATTGGTCATAGAGAATTACAAATCGGTGACAGTACTTTCATATTTGCAGATCGTACTGATGAGTATTCCAGTTAGAATGCAATCCGAACCGGCGGCATTACAGACCCTTGCAGTAATACCTGGTGGATCGTTACTGCCAAATAAACCTAGGTCGATCGTTTTCCTTTCTGCCTTCCATACCGTATCTTGCCTGACTAAAGGAATTAGAGATATGCAATTGGGTCTTAAGCAATACCGCTTGCTGGCATTATCACTGCTTTGCACGGGTTTTCATGTAAATGGACAGCAGAAAAAGGGGACTGTTCAGGAATCGCAGAAGAAAATAGCTGCGCAGAATACAAAAAGTTATAAACCTGTAGAATATGTGGATCCTTATATAGGATCAGGTGGACATGGACACGTATTTGTAGGTGCCAGTGTTCCTTTTGGTGCGGTACAGGTGGGACCAACCAATATTGTAAAAGGGTGGGACTGGTGTTCCGGCTATCACTATTCTGATAGTGTGGTAATAGGATTTCCGCAAACCCACCTGAGTGGTACCGGAATCGGTGATCTCGGAGATGTATTGATTATGCCTTACACAGGCAAAATCAGAACTAACCACGGTACACAGGAAGATCCTACCTCTGGCTATGGCTCCCATTATTCACATAAGAACGAAAGAGCTTTTCCCGGATATTACTCCGTACAACTCGATGATTATAAAATTAAAGTGGAACTGACTGCTTCTGAGCGTGTTGGATTTCATAAATATACTTTTCCGCAGGGAGAAGAAGGACATGTCATCATTGACCTGAAAGAAGGTATCGGCTGGGATGCTCCGGTTGAAACCTTTATCACCAAAAAAGATGAGTATACACTGGAAGGATATCGTTATTCCAAAGGCTGGGCAGTAGATCAGCGCCTCTGGTTCGCTATCCGCAGTAATGTTCCGTTAAAAGAATTCGCCGTATTTGAAGATAATACCCAACAACCAGGTAAAGAACTAAAGGGGGTGAAAGTAAAAGGTGTGATCTCTTTCGACAAGGCTCCTGCTCAGGTAATGCTGAAGGTTGGTATCTCTCCTGTAAGCAGTGAAAATGCACTAGCCAATATCAATGCTGAAATACCAGGATGGGATTTCTCTGCTGCTACCAACAGTGCCAGTGCTAAATGGAATACAGAATTGTCTAAGATCAAAGTGGAAACGAAAGACGAAAACACAAAACGTATTTTCTATTCAGCTTTCTACCACACAATGGTAGCTCCTATCTTATTTAATGACCATAATGGTGCTTACCGTGGTACAGATAAGAAAGTATATCCAAACCCAAGCTTTGATAATTATACTGTTTTCTCCCTGTGGGATATCTATCGTTCAGATGCGCCGTTATATACTTTAACGCAGCCGGAAAGAGTGAACAGCTTCGTTAATTCCATGGTAACTATTTTCAAGCAACAGGGTAAACTGCCAATCTGGCCATTGATGGGTAGTGAAACCAACTGTATGGTGGGCTATAGTGCGGCCCCTGTTATTGCAGATGCATATCTGAAAGGATTTAAAGGTTTTGATGCTAACACAGCTTTTGAAGCCATGAAGGCTTCTGCGATGCGCGATGATCTGGGCATGAAAGATATCAAAGCAAAAGGATACATTCCTGCTGATAAAGAATATGAGTCTGTATCCAAAGCAATGGAATATGCGGTGGATGACTGGTGTATTGCTGCAATGGCGAAGAAACTGGGCCGTATTGAAGACTTTAACTATTTTTCAAAACGTGCGGATTATTACAAGAACTACTTCGACAGCAACATTAAATTCGTTCGTCCAAAATTAGATGATGGTAGCTGGAAAATACCTTATGATCCATTCAATTCCATTCATGAGAAAGGAGACTTTACAGAGGGTAATGGCTGGCAGTATACCTGGCTGGTTCCGCAGGATGTAGAAGGACTGATCAACCTGATGGGTGGTGATGAGCCATTTACAAAGAAACTGGATAGCTTGTTTGTTGCTAAAGGCAGCATGGGTGAACTGGCATCTAACGATATCTCCGGCCTGATAGGCATGTATGCGCATGGGAATGAGCCTAGTCACCATGTTACCTATATGTATGCATATGCTGGTAACCAATGGAAAACGGCAGAAAAAGTAAGGCAGGTAATGAAAGAATTCTATACTGCTACTCCTGAAGGATTGGCTGGTAATGAAGATTGTGGGGCAATGTCTTCCTGGTACGTATTTTCATCCCTGGGCTTTTATCCGGTAAATCCTGCGAAAGGTATCTATGTATTTGGTAGCCCGCTGTTCGATAAAGCCAGCATGAAATTACAGGGTGGTAAAACATTTACTGTGGAAACGCTGAACAACAATGCACAGAACATCTATATCCAGAGTGTTACACTGAATGGTAAGCCTTATAACAATAGTTATATCCGTCATGAGGATATTCTGAAAGGTGGTGTACTGAAACTGACAATGGGTAGCAAACCGGCGTTGGATTTTGGTAAACAGGCTGCAAACCGTCCGGATTCGAAATATTAAAGATCTGAATTGATTGATATATTGAAAGGGGCTTCGGCCCCTTTTTTTGTGGAATAAAGAATGTAACGTAAATGGACGGACTGACTATCATTTAAATGATAGTATCAAAAATAAAAGGTTTGATGATCATTTAAATGAAATATCATGTCCACCAATGTCCCAAACAAGAAGAGGCTGTATCGCTACGACACAACCTCTTCTTAAGTATTGTTTTAATAAGCTGTTTATTATTTTATTGCTTTAAGCAGTAGCCTAAGCATATCAGCGTCTTCCTTTGATTTAATAGTTTCAGTGATAGAATTATATACGTAACGTGGTACTATCGTTCCACCCATACGCTGTTTTTTTAATTTCTCATTGAGCTCATCTGCTCTTCTAAGTATTTCTTCTTTCATAAAAGGAATTTTAAACAATGATCTATTACAAACTTAAGGAAAAAAGGAAACAATTAAATAATGATTTATGTTTTGTTAAAGGTGTTTTTGTGATACTGGTTGGAATTGATTTTACTTCCTGCTCATCGATATTTAATGAATCATTTTTATCTTTCCCCCTCAATAATCTTACATAATATTTTATTCCATAAATGCGGAAATAATCATTTAGATAATCGTAATTTCTCTGTAAGATTCTATAATAAAGATATGCGCGGCGAAAATCTGAACCGTCAATACCTAAATAAATACCTGGATTGTTTTTCATAAAAGTTAAAGCGTAAAAAATTACAGTGGAGAATGCTTTTGAATAGTCAAGATGTTTAACAGCAGCAAAATCATTGATTTCTCCATCAGTGCCTGCCGGACCGAAAGCGAGGCTCAAAAAATCATTTACAAATGGATTTTTAACCTGCTCTATTTCTACAATAATTTTTAATCGTTCTCCATTTACCAGTTCCGTAAAGAAGTATGATTTATTTGAATCAGTAGATACCGCATTAAGCGGGTATACATTCTCGAAATTGATGTCAATATTCATGACGGGTAACAATTACAATGTTGAGGGATAACTAAATTAATAATGCCACCCCTTGTAGGAGATGGCATTGTTCTTATTTGTGACACGAAAATAATTGTATTTTGCAAATTTCCAAGTAATATTTTTTATTCTATCTGGTAAAGCAACGTTCCTGGTAAGAAATAGTATATCCCTTTATATAATATTTCATGTTAGTTTTGCCTTATGGCAAAAACAAGCAGTGGTATCTTGTTATATCGAAAACACTCATCAGTACTTGAAGTACTCCTGGTACACCCCGGAGGCCCCTTTTTTGCCCGTAAGGATGAAGGAAGCTGGTCTATCCCCAAAGGAGAGTTAAAGAAGGAAGAAGATGCCTTATTGGGAGCAATAAGAGAATTTGAAGAGGAGACAGGGCATACACCGGTAGGAAATTTTATTCCACTATCTGCTATTAAGCAGAAGGGAGGTAAGATAGTTCAGTGCTGGGCCGTATCGGGAGATCTTGATGTAACCACGATCGTTAGTAATACTTTTGAGATGGAATGGCCGCCCAGTTCAGGGAAAATGAAATCCTTTCCTGAAGTAGACAGGGCTGAATGGTTTGATGTTGCATCAGCCCGTAAAAAGATCAATGAAAAGCAGATTAGTTTTATTGATAAACTATTAGAGTTAACAGAGGAATAACTTACCTCAAGAGCCCCAATCTTCGCATTTCCTGCTATATCTATCAGCTCATAGTTGAGCCCCCCCCGTTTCAATATCTACGGATACTACCCACGTAAGGAATTTGTTCCACCTATCCAGATCCTTTGATCATACTGCTCACACTTCCATAAACTTCATACTATCAGATAATGTACTAATAATAAGTACTTTATGATTCTAATATCATTTGTGAAGTACAAAAAATCAATAAGAAAAGTAAGTATAAAGCATAGATAAATCATACCTCTTCCATATAACTAATCTCACGCAATCTCTTTTTTGAGCTGTTGGAGTTTCCTTTCCAGGTAGGCTATTTTTGCTTGTTGCCGCTTTTGTTTG
>NZ_FOMK01000018.1 GCF_900112615.1 Chitinophaga sp. CF118
ACCAATTGCTTAGATGAGTAAACTCATCCAATCAATTGGCACCTCTCAAAGCGAAGAAATACCAACTGCTGGTCCTAACAATTGGGTACACCATACTCATCTACCGTTCTATTCTGACAGAGGCAGCAATAAACGAAGCTATCTTTTATTGCAAATTTCAGTAGTAACTTCTTGCAAGTTAATTATAACAATAAATTTAATCACTCAATTTTTGACAAGAATAAAATCATTTTACAAGAATTGTCCATGAGATAAGGCATTTATGGTAATCTAAAAGTCCTCTTTAATCTGATCTGCCGTCATAATTTTTGTCAATAAGATTAAGAATTGCTTTTCGTTTTCATAAAGGTGGGTTTGCTTTTTCAGAAATTTAATTAATGGAGGGATGTTATTTGGTTTGCTCACAATAAGGTACTTTATATCAGTGCTATTAAAAGGTAAATTGTAGTCTGTGAAATGAGGCTTTTGAGGATGTTTCTTTGCTAATTTCTTAAATTCTGTTTCTACATAAAAATCATCATAATCAATTTTAGTATCCGTATGATCAATATTGGGTAGATATCTCCATTCTCTTTCGTCGTAAAACTTATATTCACCAAGATTCTTTCCATTTCGTGTAAGAGGGCCAGTATAATTTTTAATTGATCTCAAGACAGATAAAGCCCCCTGGTATGGACCGTCATAAAACTTTAGAAAATCCTTATTATTAAGCAGTTTATTCCAGGGCGCATGAACGAAATCGAGAAGATGCAAAACTCCAGTTGTTAAAGGAGAGTCTTTTTCTAAGTATTGAACAGGGTTTAGTCCATTTTTTTTTGCCCATTCTATATTTAAACCAATAGCATAATGACCATATTTTCTCATGTGATCCTTTACCTGAGATAAAGGAATGTCGCAGAAAGACACCATAGGGACAGCGAACTGTTTTGTTGCTTTTCCGGCAATGATATTTTCCTTA
The DNA here is from genome assembly GCF_900112615.1 of Chitinophaga sp. CF118. GTDB lineage: Bacteria > Bacteroidota > Bacteroidia > Chitinophagales > Chitinophagaceae > Chitinophaga. The sequence goes on from NZ_FOMK01000018.1 coordinate 959, forward strand.
CAATAAGAAGGATAAAACCCTCTTTCTAAAATGTTGTATAAGTAGTTTACTTTAGATGCATAATGTAAAATACAATTTGTACTAGTTGCCATAAATTAGTTGATATTACACTACTTTATTTTAAAAATTCTCTATTAATCCTTAGCATTATCATGCAATTATTCCGTTAATAAATCTCTCTACAAAGTCCAATATTTTCTTTAAAATTCTGTAGCCTGTTTTTTTTCGTTCTAAGACAGTTGGTTGGTTATAAAGGAAGCATATTCCCCACCACTTATGATTTACTGGTTACAACCGCCGTTATTTCGGTTTCCGTCCGGTTTGCATGCTTTGGTCAGAATATTTTTCCTTGTTAACGCTTTGCAGCCAGTCCAGGTACATCTTTTCAGGCATTTCTCTATATCCTAATTCCGTCAATCGCACATATATGCCTTCCATTTGGGCATAGGTCTCAGGTGCTTTATTTTGCTTGTCCTCCTTTTGTCGGGTATATATTCTTTTGAGCGTTTCCGCCTTCAGCAGCATCGCCTGAATGTTCAAAGGGAAGTATTGTAATGACAAGTCGCAACATCTAAGGATAAAACCATCCTCATAATTCCGAATTTCGTGTTCGTACCCCTTGGCAAGATCCAGCATGCACAATGCTATCGCTTGCTGGTTACTTAACGTATCCATATAAATACCGTTCTGTACTGCCTCCAAAGGTATATAGCCTGAACCCATAATCCAGGCATCTATTGGAAAGCCGCCGCTGGTCAACTCTGTATTGTACCACCCACTTTTCTTGCACCGATTTTTGATATAAATATGATTCGGAGCCAGAGCAAGCCAACAGCTTGCGTCAAGTTCATCTGCGAGTATCTTGTATAGGTAAGGTAAACTATGACAATTTCCTTTGTGGGTTACAAGGAGTTTTGATACAAACATATTGCTCCAGTCCTGATGTCCAAAAAAGTCATTAAAATTGTAGGTATATGGATAGTTTATAATTTCTGGAATATCTCCTACCATCATCCTTATTGTATCCTTCATCACATTATAAATGGCATAATTAATTTTAAGATTATTGCTGTCGGGATAATTATAATTTTTAATTGGATTAGCGGCTTCCCATTTCTGGCAAAGCAGCGATAAATGGTAGATATTATTATCAAATTTGAAGTAATCCAGTTGAAGGTCAGCGTAAACATTCTCTGCAATAAATACAGCCTTTTTAAATCCTTGGGGGGCATTGTTTTCTATAAGTTTCTTAATGACCATAAAAGCCGTATCATAGTTAGCCCTTCTTACTGAAATGTTTTGCGCTTGTACAATATGAATACTATTAAATAAACAGATGAGAACTATCCAAAAACTATTTCGCATGCTTAAAATATTTTCTTCTTGTTATTGGTAGGGCTAATACAATTAAAGTAGTTAGATAAAGTAAGGTTGGAAATGCTGATACTAATCTGGAAATCCAACGAGTAGTCTTTATAAACTCAGCTAATGAACGTGTAAATTCCATAGGCGGAAAAGTTGCGCTGATAGTACCCCAATAAAATATATCCATAATGCCATAGATTGAAATACCAATGGCAATAAGCCAAGTAATCCAATGCTTATAAAGTATAATAATAATAAAGCAAAATGGAATTAAAGCCGGTATCAAAACAGATCTATCCCAATATTCATTTTTAATAATAAACGTAAATTGAAATGCTACGATAAAGCTCAAAAAACCAATCAATATGTATTTCAGAACTATCAGTGTTTTGTTCATACTTTTTATCTTTTTGGATTATAATATCCATTACCCTTTTCTCCATTTACTCCCATCACAGGGTTATATTCACTTACCGTAGCCTTTAAAGTACTGATCTGTGGAGGATAATAGAAACCATTCTTTGTAAAAACATACACGGTACCATCTTTAGATTTTCCTAAATAGACAGCACCATGCGATACTTCAACATCACCCAAACCAAAGTCCCGCCTTGAGCCAAAACTGATAGCCGTTTTGCCGAACTGAAATTTAGATGGATCACTTGAAACGTTTGTATAATTATTTTTAATATCGGATATGAAGCTGGACTGCGAAGTGATTTTGGAAAAATCAGGCGTTTCTCCCTGCGTAACCGCCAAAGCACAAGTCCAACAATTATAATTCTTATCTCCGAAAGTCTCAGTAGCTCCCAGCCAATTATGCGAATAATTATCAGAATTCGTTATCATGTCATTAATAGCACCGTTAATTGCAGACACTCCTGGTACGTCATCTGATAGTTTAATAGTACCGCTCTTATCCATCGTTGACATAAGTTGTTCGGCCTTTTTACCACCCACACCTAAATAGCTGGCTAGCGTTTTCGCGTTATCACCCTTTTCCATTTGCACTACTACCTGCCCCCCGGTCTCATTCCCGTTCTTATCCTTATTTATCTGTATACTTGGCACCCATTCTGCACTTCTGCCGTCAGGGTCATTAAAAGAAATAGGGTTATCATATGCAAAGTGATAAGGACTCCAACTTGTAAATTGATCTGCTAATGGATCTATACTGTACCACCGACTGGCCGATGAATTATCCGAAACAGCTCTTAATAAACTATCACTATTAAGTAATGCAACTATTTTCTTTGTATGGATATTTATTAGGACTGAGCCTACACGCTGAACATCCTCTGTGTCAAATACCTCAACAAACTTATTACCATATGCGGTAACGATTTTCGCTTTCTTGCCGATAGGTTTAAGCGGGTTGTAATCCTGACTTTGTACAGTTTCAAAGGAAAATAATAACACAAAGAAAATCAATAAATTTTGTTTGTACATAACTTGTATTTCAAAGGGTTTATTTTTTTATCGTCGTTTTTAAAGGCGTTTTAATCATTCGAAGCTGGTGTATTTCGCCTGCCATTTGTTCATTTAATGCCTTGTTCTGTTGTTTTTTCTTTTCTGATTCTATAGATTGCAACCATTTTGCATATGCCTCAGCAGGCATATCCTGATATCCAAGGTTATCTACTTTTTCTATTGCTTCCTGCATAGATAAATAGGCATTGTAGGCTTCCGGGTAATTCGGCAGTTTATCTATAGATGGCCTTCCTGCTTTTTGAAGCATCTGTAAGGCAATATCTTGTTTATGCTGTGCATCCACGATAGCCGCTATCATGTTTGCAGGATTCATTTTTACGATGGATTGTCTTATGTTATCCGCATAATCATCATACCCGAATTTATGGAGATAACCAAGCAGGAGATCCGCTAGGCATTGGGCATACAATTGCCTGCTTGACAAAGTATCCAGGTAACTATGATTTTGTAAAGCTTTTGAATTAATGAAGCCAGATTGTATCATCCAGGAAGATGACACATAATTGCCATTGGTGGTTTCAAACAAGGTCAGCCTCCCCTTACCATCCTTGAACTGGATAAATGAATGTTGAGGGGCGAGAGACAACCATGCTTTAGCTCCTAGCTGTTCTGCAATCATCAGATAACCTAAAGGCATGGAATGACATTGTCCGCTACCAGTAGCCAACATTTTGGAGACCATCACCTGTCTATAATCCTTTTCCCCCCGAAAATCGGCAAAGTCATACTTGATTGGAGGAATGGTAATGGATTGTTTGCTTTGAGTGTTATAATAGGAATTGGAATGTTTAAAAAGTTCTTGAATCGCAAAATTCAAAGAGAGGTTGTCTTTGGAATTCAGCTTCTCCCTTTTAATTATTTGCTTTACCAGATCGGCTCTCTGCTTTATAGCACGGATAAAGTCCTGGTAAGATATTCTATTGTTGATATAAGCATTTTCAATAAAATAAACTGCATTCGTCAAGGAAAATTCGTCTGGATTAAATGTCGAAAGTTGCTCGAAGGCAAAACGGTAGTACTTTGTTTGCTCCATCCATTCTAAATGCTTACGGTAAAACTCCGTTTCTAATAAATCCCTCTCTATTTCTGCAAATTGCTGCACTTGCTGTGCGTTGCCTCCCTGACCTGGTATTAATCCATGTTGTTGAAGGATCATCCGGTTTTGTTCACTTATATTATTATAATTATTATACAATTGATGATCAATCACGGAGGGCTGTATATTTACGAGTGGTGCAGGCCCTAAGTGGGAGAACTCGGATGGAACGGGGCGAGTTATTACAGGCAACTGTCCTATTGATCGTTGCTTAAATGGATCTGCAACAGGGAGCCGTGTTTGTGCAGGGAGTCGACATGTATAAATGGATAACATAACTGTTAAAAGAAAGTGAATACATTGCTTCCAATGCATCTTTTCTCTGATGAGGGGTAATGGGGGTGGTATGGATAACAATTCTAATGTTTTTAGTGATTCTCAAGTCACTCCCAGCGACTATAAAAATATAGGAAAAACAACCGGGGTTTGGCTAATCTCTCTTTTCAAATATAATATTGGTCAAATTACAAAGCGTTAATTCCTTGTTAATCCCGAAAATATACAACTAACATGTTAGGCTGCCCTCATTGAAACAATTGTTAATTGAAATTTTCAGGATGCTTCTCTATTTCTGAAACCATTTTTGTTGCGATGGAAATAATACTTTCTTTACCTTCTATAGTATATTCATTTCCTTGTCGATAAGGAATACCATTAATACGTATCATAATTAAAAAGTTATTAAAATTAAAACGTTATTACTTCTTCTGCTTACCCTGCAACAATTCATTTTTCTCCTTTTCAGTGGCAAGTAAACGCTCATACAATTCAACTACTTTATCAATAGGGTTAAAAGTGCATTTGTAATACTGTGCGTATGCTATAGATTTATCAGAAAATGTATTGGAAATAATATTCACCGCGGCTTCTTCACTAAAACTTTAAATAGCTTCAGGGGTTACTTTCAATATTTTCGCAACCTGTTCTAAAATATCCGGTTCAATAGTTTCTTTCTGCTCTAAGAGCGAAATCTTTTTTTGTGTCCAGTCTTCGCCTAGTTCATATCAAGTCCTACTAATGACATTGGCAGGGCATATAAAACGCGCTTTTTAGCGCCATTTATTTTTTCTCTGTTCCTTGACGAACTTTATCCTGTAGCATTTCTGTTAGTTCATCTCCTATTTGTAGAATATAATCGCACTCCTTTGTTTTTCTGAAAGTTGATAAAGCTTTGGCAGAAAAGCCGGGCAAACCAATGAACGCTCCCATAATATGGCCTGCGAGGGATGCATTTGTATCGGTATCACCTCCACAGAGAATTATTTCAGAAATTATGTCCTCGAAATTATGTTCTTTAATCTTCTGGGCTGCAAAAATAGAAAATGGAACCGACTCAATAACATGCCCTGAAGTGCCTACTAAATGGGCAGCTTCACTAATACTCAACGTGGGGTTTTCCTGTAGCTTTAATAGATTATCCCTAACAGAAGTATCTGGAAGTTGTGATGCTATGAGGTTTAATAGGCTTTGATTTGGGAACCATTGGTCTGTAATGATATAGTGCAAGGCATAAAGAATTGACAAGCAACCAGTGTATGCTTCATCATTTTTGTGCGTAATATTGCAGACATCCCGGATAAGGGTTTTCTCTGTTTCAATGTTTACGAAAAAAACAAGAGGTGCTATTCTCATAGCTGCTCCATTACCTGCTGCATATTCTCCAGACCGTCCTGAGAGCCCCCAGTGCGCTCCCACCTGCAAGTCTCTCAACGCTTTAAGTGTACTTGCTCCAAGGCCAGAAAGTTTTCTATTATTATACCACTCCAGCATTTTTTTTGCAATACTTTCAGGAGATACCCCTCGTGAACCTAATATAGCTTCACAGGTAGCAAGGGTTAACTGAGTATCATCTGTTATGCCATTTAACTTTTCAAATTCTACAGATTCAACATTTGCCCTGCCTTCATAAAAGCTGCCAAGCGCATCTCCTATTGCGCCACCTATCAGGCAGCCCTGTAATCTTTGTCCAAAAGTGATTTTTATTTCGGGTATCTTATCTATTATATTGGGGGTGGCGTGCCCCACCAACGAGTGTTTGAAGAGCGCCGCTTCCTCTGTGGTTACTTCTGCTGGTACGGGAAAAGATATATTTTTGCCCAGTAAAAGCCGATCAATCAGGTAATTAACGAGCAAAATGTCATAATCATTATCTTTCTGATTAAATTGGTCCTCAGCTCTGTTCGCAATTACTTGCATAACCTTGTAGATTCCATCTTCCTGGTGCTCGATTACAATTTTATAAATATGAGCCCCTGTCCAACTTCGATGAATATTCAGCAGACTATTTTCATAATAGATAAACCATTTGTCCTCCATCTCTCTTGGAATTAAACCTCTCCTAATCAGGTCAAATTCCTCAGATGAGAATACCCTTTGAAAGTCCAGACTTTGAATCTTACCTGGCATTTTCTCTGTTTTCCAGTCTGTTTTTTGGGCTATTGAAGGCATGGGTGTAATGTTAATTATTTAATAAGCAGGTAATAAATATCAGCAAAATAGATGGAACAAAAAAGCCTCACAGAACTTCAGAAATATGCAATTATACAATTCGAACCGATTCGCGATAAGCTTTTAAACTGTTTCCTTTTTGCTTTTTAAAAAATTTGTTAAGATGGCTAATATCGGTGAATCCAAATTCTCCTGAAATTTCATTGATTCGCTTATCACTGAACTTCAAACGGTGCTCTATTAGTTTGACCTTATATTTTGTAATATATCCTGCATAGTTTCTTCAGTATGCTACTTAAAGTAACGGCCCAGGTAGACTCGAACCAAAACGATGTTGAGTTTGATTATTTTATAAGATTGTGAAATAAACTTAAAAGCAAAAAGCCTTCAAATCTAACGACTTGAAGGCTTCAATTTTGCCTGTGACCCCGTCTGGATTCAAACCAGAAACCTTCTGATCCGTAGTCAGATGCTCTATTCAGTTGAGCTACGGAGCCATTCCCGTAATTGGGATTGCAAATGTAGGGAATTTCAATTCAATTAGCAAAATTTTGCAATACCTAATCTATATTATTTCTGAGTTCTCTGATAACCTAAGGATACAAAGATTTCAATAGCCATAAACAGGAGAGGTAAATAGCTCTTTTACAAATAAAATATTTTAAAGCATTCAAAAGAAAACGGAAAGATCTTTACATATCATACTGGACACAAAAAAACCGCTAAATACTATTTAGCGGTTTTTAGAGTGACCTCGTCTGGATTCAAACCAGAAACCTTCTGATTCGTAGTCAGATGCTCTATTCAGTTGAGCTACGAAGCCATTCCCGTAATTGGGATTGCAAAGGTAGGAATAAATTTATAATTACCAAATATTTAATCTGTTTTTTTTGAGCATGCTTGCAAAGTGGAAGCAATAAATAATACCTAATTTTACCAATTGATCCATTAATTAAAAAAAGGTGAAAATTCAACTTTGGAGCATCGGAAAAGATAATGATCCTTACATTCGTGATGGTATAGCTGTTTTTCAAAAACGCCTGCAGCATTATGTAGACTTTGAGCTGAAATTGATCCCGACGGTAAAACAGGCTGCCAGTTTATCTATACCCGAATTGAAAAAACAGGAGGCCAAACTCATCCTGGAGATGCTACAGCCACAGGATTATCTGGTGGCATTAGACGAATATGGAAAAATGTTCACCACTATTCAACTGGCTGATTTCATTCAGCAAAGGGCAAATTCCGGTGCAAGACAGGTAATTATCCTGATTGGTGGGGCCTTTGGTATAGATAGCAGCCTGATGGAAAGGGCCCAGCTTAAATTATCCCTTTCCCCCCTCACCTTCCCGCATCAACTGGTACGTTTAATTATGACGGAGCAGTTATACAGGGCTTATACCGTACTAAACAGAGAAAAATATCATCATCAGTAAATTAATTACATTTACAGATTAAATAGCGCACAGGAATGGAATACATGACTTTAAGCATCGCAATCATTATTATCACCTGCCTGGTATCTATAACGGTGTTCAACAGCCCGGATAAAACAGATGAACTGAGCATGTGGCCATACATGGTAAAGGAGAAAAGACAATACTACCGCTTTCTCACTTCCGGCCTGGTACATGGAGATATTATGCACCTGGCTTTCAATATGATCACCTTATATTCTTTCGGTGGATTCATAGAATCAGTATTCTTACAGATTTTCCACTCTAAATTATATTACCTGCTTTTCTACTTACTGGCATTGGTTTTATCTGATATACCTTCTTACATTAAACATCGTAATGATTATAGTTATCGCTCTATAGGTGCCTCCGGTGCAGTATCTGCAGTCGTATTTGCAGCTATCCTGTTCTCCCCCTGGACCCCTATCTTCGTCTTTTTTATCCGCCTTCCGGCTATCGTATACGGTGTCGTGTATCTCGGTTATACCATTTATATGTCCCGTCGCGGACAAGGTTCCGGTATTGACCATGATGCCCATTTATGGGGTGCCGTATTCGGAATCATCTTCCCGCTTATTTTCGAACCTAAAATTGGCCCATACTTCCTGAATCAGCTGCTGCATCATTTCTAGTAGTTAGGACTGCTTTTTGCGTGTGTATCTTTATTAAAAGTAGCATAACATGCAAACATTCCGCAAAATGAAGACTGATATAGCTGAAATCCTTCAGAAGAAGAAAAAGTGAATCCTTGAATTGTGGATGAAGAATCAATTAGTGGATTTTTCTCTACGGGAAGATCTTATGTCCAAACCTGAAAGACAATAATGATCTGCATGAAATGTGAGTAAAATAAAAGAGAACCGAAGTACTTCAATTTTTAACAGGAAAGAACCTACAAGGTATGGAAAAGGTTGTGAAGATTTTATTGGCAGATGATGATCTGGAGGATCGCTTTATTATTCAAGATGCTTTTAATGCAATCAATTTATCAGATGTTCCCTTCCTGGTAGAAGATGGAGAAAAGGTACTTGAACACCTGGCTACTGTTCTGAATAATGCCGGTACATTACCATCACTGGTAGTATTGGATCTTAATATGCCACGACTAAGCGGCACTCAGACATTGAGAGAGTTAAAGGGGATACCTCATTATAAAGATATCCCGGTAGTCATCTTTTCTTCTTCACTGAATGTAATAGAAATGCATGAATGCATGAAATTAGGGGCTTTGTCATACATGGTAAAACCATTTACCTACGAGGAATACCTCCTATTCGCACAACGATTTTATGACTTCTGTCTCTCAAAACATTCATTTCCTGAATTCAACAACCTGATAGATAACTTTAAATAGACCATTCAAGTAGTAACATATCCTTCGTTGTATCCGTGATTTTAAAACGATCATCAATCCTCATTCCTATTACCCACACAATGCGTTTTCCGGATTCGAGTACCCATACATTTTCTTTCTGCACCAGAGATAATTTCTGATCTATAAAAAACCTGCTTACCTTTTTCTTCTTGCGCATTCCCAGCGGATAAAAGTAGTCCCCCTGTTTCCACTTCCTCAATAACAACGGGAATTGAACAACCTGTTTATCAAGGCAGGCAATATTAGCTGCAGATGGGATATTTACTCCGCTGCTCCTGCTTACTTCTTTTATTTTAAGGTGCCCATTGGCAGTAATGATCTGGGTACGCTCTTTTTCTATCACGATAAGCGGCGCTTCCTGTTCTGCCAGTGTGGTAATCAGCAGCCATTGTCTGTCGCGTATAATACGATGGCTCGATGTTTCTACCAGCCTTCCGGAACTGCTGTTCAACAGTTCCAGCACCTGTGGCAGCTGAGCAGAGCTACATCCAAAATCACGGAATATTTCCCATGCAATGGTATTCAGTGGGACCGTCTTTTGCAGGCGTAGTACCGGGATCATAAAAGTATTGCCTTTTTGAATCAACAATCTTTTCTTATGACGGTCCACCGCCTGCGTATATAACTCCTCCGCTTCCCTGAAACGATCAATACCAGCTGCAATATTGTTCACCACCGCAGGATAGGTTTCCTGTATAACAGGGATCACCTGGTGACGGAAAAAATTACGTGTATATTTTACTGTTATATTGGAACTATCTTCTACAAAGGAGATCCCCTGGGTTTGGGCGTATGCCAGCAGGTCCTTTTTCTGTGTGAAGAGTAGTGGCCGTATAAGAGAAGTATGTCTGGGCAGAATTCCATGCAGGCCTGCAATCCCGGTTCCCTTACAGAGATTCATAAGTACAGTTTCCACATTGTCCTGCATATGATGTGCTGTTGCTGTATAGGCAGATCCTGATACCTTCCGGGTAGTTTCCAGCCATTCATAGCGCAATTCGCGCGCGGCTACCTGGATGGACACACGTTTCTCCGTAACATAAGCTTCTGTATCAAACCGTATACAATAAAAAGGAACTTCCAGTGTTTCAGCCAATGCAGTAACAAATAATTCATCCCTCAGGGATTCATCTCCCCGCAGTTGAAAGTTACAATGGGCAATAGCAAAGTCGTATCCCCCCTGTTTAAAGAGGTGAGCCATTACAACTGAGTCTACTCCACCACTGGTGGCCAGTAAAATCTTTTGCCCACGGGAGAATAAGTTCTCCTTATATATATATGCAGTAAACCCTGTCAATAAATCCATTGATAATTATTTAATTCAGATCAGATCATCCAGTGCTGCCAGCAATTCATTCATAGCATGTTTCTCTTTGGCTGTCTTTGCCATTTCTATCCCTTTTTGATACACGGAAATAGCTTGCTCAGTCTCCCCTACCCGCTCCAGTAACTTCCCCAGGTGATAATAGGAGCCTACATATCCCGGTTCATGTGACAGCAGTTCTTCAAATAACTGACGAGCATCAGTATCGTTATTCAACTTAATGTATTCCAGTGCCAGCGCATGCTTTAGAAAGCTGTCGTCGGGACTATCTTTAAGAATTTCCTTTATCCTGGCTATCCTATCCATTATTTAAATATATTTGCCCATTCCCGTTTTAAAACTAAACAGTTAAGGCCATGAAGATTTTAGTATGTATCAGTAAAACTCCGGACACAACTGCAAAAATAGCTTTCACAGACAACAACACGAAATTCAATGAGGCGGGTGTGCAGTTCATCATCAACCCCTATGATGAATGGTATGCCCTGGTAAGGGCTCTGGAACTCAAAGAAACCCTTGGCGCCACAGTACATCTTGTTACTGCAGGTGGTGCAGATACCGAACCCATTATCCGTAAAGCGCTTGCATTGGGTGGAGATGAGGCTTTCCGTATCAATACAGATAGCCAGGACAGCTATTATATAGCAGCACAGATTGCCGCTCACGCAAAGGTACAGGCTTATGACCTGATATTTACCGGTAAAGAAACCATCGATTATAACGGATCTGCCATTGGCGGTATGGTGGCAGAACTGCTGGACCTTCCATTTATATCGATTGCAGCGAAGCTGGAATTAAATGGTACGGAAGCAACCATCAACCGTGAAATAGAAGGTGGCGAAGAAATTGTAAAAGTCAGCCTCCCGGTTGTGGTATCCTGTCAGAAAGGAATGGCAGAAGCCCGCATACCCAATATGCGTGGTATTATGGCGGCACGCACCAAAACCCTCACAGTAGTTGAACCAGCTGCTGCAGATACACTTACAGCGATTGCCAGCTTTGAATTACCTGCACCTAAAGCAGGTGTAAAAATGATCAGCCCTGATAATGTGGAAGAACTGGTTAGGTTGTTACACGAAGAGGCTAAAGTCATTTAACATCGAAAGCTATTTCTAAGAACTTAAATTATTACATCAAAGATGTCAGTTATAATATTTGCAGATCAGGCTCAGGGAAAGATTAAAAAAGTGGCTTTCGAAGCAATCCGTTATGGAGCCAAAGTAGCACAACAATCCGGCAGTACTGCTACTGCCCTGGTACTGGGAGAGGTAGACGCTGCAGAACTTTCTGCATTGGGTAATTATGGTGCCATAAAAGTATTACATGTTGCAGACAGCCGCTTGAATGAAGTAGAAGGAAGTGTATATACAAAAATAATTACTGCTGCTGCAGAGCAGGAGAATGCAGAGGTAATCATCTTCCCGCATAATTTTGATGGTAGGGCAATAGCGCCCCGTGTGGCAGCCCGTTTAAAAGCAGGATTTGTATCAGGTGCCATTTCATTACCAGATGCTACAAATGGATTTATCGTGAAAAAGAGTGTATTCTCCGGTAAAGCATTTGCCAATATCAATATAACTGCTGCTAAAAAAGTGATCGCAGTTATGCCCAATACATTCCCCCTGGAAAAGACAGATGCGGTAGCTCCCGTTACCCCTTTCTCCCCTCCCATCAATGACGCAGATTTTAAAGTGAAGGTAAGCCGTGTGGAAACCGTTAGCGGAGAGATTCCTTTAACAGAAGCAGAGATTGTGGTTAGTGGCGGTCGCGGCCTTAAAGGTCCGGAAAACTGGGCACTGGTTGAAGATCTCGCCAAAGCGCTGGGTGCAGCTACAGCGTGTTCCCGCCCTGTAGCAGACTCCGGCTGGCGCCCCCATCATGAGCATGTAGGGCAGACTGGTTTAACGGTACGTCCCAATCTTTATATAGCCATTGGCATTTCAGGTGCCATCCAGCATCTTGCTGGCGTAAATGGTAGCAAGGTAATTGTAGTAATCAATAAAGATGCAGAAGCTCCTTTCTTTAAAGCTGCGGATTATGGTATTGTGGGCGATGCCTTTGAGGTAGTCCCTAAACTAACTGCCGCAGTAAAGCAATTAAAAGGCTAAATAGCCTGCTGCTTTTCGTTTAAAGCATTAAGCTATTTTTAGATAAGGAATATTTTTTCTAACTTCACGTTCTTACAAAATATTCAGCGACAACGCAGGACAGATATGAGAAAAATAGAACTGGAAATAGTTGCTCTATCACACAGCATTACGCAAACACATTCTTACGCCGTGGTGTTGGGAGAAGTGAACGGATTACGGCGATTGCCAATCGTGATTGGCGGATTTGAAGCGCAGGCTATTGCTGTGGCACTTGAAAAAATGCAACCCAGCCGCCCTCTTACGCATGATTTGATGAAGAACTTTATGAATGCATTCACTATCGAACTGCATGAAGTTGTTATCAGCAATCTGCAGGAAGGGATTTTTTATTCTAAATTAATTTGCTACAGTAACGAAGAAACTATAGAGATAGACTCGCGTACTTCCGATGCTCTCGCATTGGCAGTACGCTTTGGCTGCCCCATCTTCACATACGAAAATATCCTGAACAGCGCTGGCATCCTGCTGGATGACCCTGCCGGTAAAAAAAGCGGTGTAAAACCATTAACACCCACTATTTCCGAGCACGAAAAAGGAGCAGAGGATGATCTTAAAATACTGAATGTAGATGAACTGACACAACTGTTGCAGGAAGTTCTGGAACAGGAAGATTATATCAGGGCGATTGCCATCCGTGATGAAATCAACAGCCGGAAAAGCAGGTAGTTCACCTTATATAGTCTCACTCCCATGATCGTTTTTCCCAATTGTAAAATAAACCTGGGGCTACACGTTATACGTAAACGCCCAGATGGATTTCACGACCTGGAAACTGTGTTTTACCCATTGCCACTAACAGATGCACTGGAAGTAATCAGCCCGGGTACACTCTCATTTACATCAAGTGGTATTCCTATACCCGGTAATACGGCAGATAATCTTTGCTTAAAAGCCTGGCATTTATTAAAACGGGATTTTCCCACATTACCGGAAATTAATATCCATCTTCATAAACATATTCCCATAGGTGCTGGTTTGGGTGGCGGTTCTGCCGATGCAGCCTTTATCCTGCGGTTGCTGAATAACCGTTTTCAATTAAGTCTTACAGAAGAACAATTGATCCAGTATGCTGCTACATTAGGTAGTGACTGCGCATTTTTTATTCGTAATGAAGCTTGTTATGCTACTGGACGTGGGGAAATCCTGGAATCAATAGCATTAGACCTGGGGAGCTGGTCGTTTGTTCTGGTCGATCCGGGCATTCACGTAAATACCGGTTGGGCATTTAGTCATATTACTCCCAAAGTCCCCGCACAATCTTTACGCAACAGCATTTCAGGCCCTGTAGAAAACTGGAAAACAACTATCATTAATGATTTTGAGACGCCCGTTTTCAATGCTCATCCTGAATTGGGAAAGATTAAAGAACAGTTGTATGCTCATGGTGCCGTGTACGCTACTATGAGTGGCAGTGGTTCTGCAATGGTGGGGATTTTTCCAAAAAACAAGATATCCGGTATTACATTCAACCCGGGCTATAAGGTATTTCTACTCTGATTTTATCATTAACTTATTACTCCAGTAAAACAGCCTTACTATTAAAAGCTAAAAATAAAATAGCCGGTATCGTTTCCAACACCAGCTCCAGATATTTTCATAGTAAACAAGATAGCCGGTATTGCATTCAACACCGGCTACAAAGTATGTATCTTCAGTATTCCGTAATTACTTAACGGAAGTGATAAGATTCTTGAAAGTTTCAGGCTCATTCATAGCTAAGTCTGCTAATACCTTCCTGTTAAGGTCAATATTCTTTTCAGACAGTTTATGAATAAACTGAGAGTAAGTTAAACCTTCTGCTCTGGCTGCAGCGTTAATACGCGCAATCCACAGCTGGCGGTAATTCCTTTTCTTCAATTTACGGCCTACATAACTATAGGTAAGACCTTTCTCTAATACGTTTTTGGCTACGGTATAAACATTTTTCCTTTTACCGTAAAAACCTTTGGCCTGCTTTAATATTTTCTTCCTGCGGGCCCTGGAAGCTACTGCATTGACTGAACGAGGCATATAGTGCTTGTTTGATCAGGTTAATAATTAATTATTCAACACCACTTCTCTATCTGAGAGCAAGCATTCTTTTTACCAGGTCCAGGTTAGCAGAACTAACCAGACTGCTACCTCTCAGGTGGCGCTTTCTTTTGGTACTCTTCTTGGTCAACAAGTGACTTTTGAAGGCGTTATACCGCTTAATCTGTCCGCTCCCGGTCACCTTGAAGGTTTTCTTCGCCCGGGAATGAGTCTTTACTTTGGGCATCTTACATCAAATTTGGTCTGCAAAGGTAGGTAAATATTTGAAACAACATACGTGCAATGTAATTTATTTATTAACGCCTATAGTATGTGGATAACTTTAAAATATTTTTTTGATATTTTTTTGACTGGTTTAACCGACTGACAATCAAATTACCCCCGCCCCTTCACTTCCACTTATTCTTCCATTAATCACGTTAGAATATATACACATCTTTTATATTTCCTATATTAGTCATAATTTTAATTTTAAAACCATAACTTTTTTAGCCATATCAGTAAAAAAATAACCGAGCCTATGAAACCACTTTACACTTCTCAAAATACCATCCCAGTACGGGTTTGGAAGGATTTTTCGCTGGTTAAACATTATAACCCATACCGTGAAAAATGACCCTTATTTATCTGAATCTGATACTTTTTTCACAAATTTTGTTTGCAGCATGAAAAAGATTCTAACTCTATTAATCCTCTGTATGTTCTGTGCCCTTGGCATAGTGCAGGCTCAGACGACCCATATGACTGTACCAGATACAGTCTGTATGTCTCTGACCAATAGTACTACAGACCAGGCTAAGTTTACCAGCGTTAGTGCTTACCTGGACGGAGGGGTATCCAATATATCCCTTGCTTCCTGGACAATTACTACGCCAACAGGATCAAACGCCGATTATAATATATTATACTCTGCCAATCCCTCTACCGTGAAAACTACTAAGTTAGTGGATACAAGATCCCTGACGCTGGAGTTCCTCGTACCGGGTACTTATACATTTACGGCAACATTTACATATAGACAGGGTGGTACGAATAAATCGATCTCCATTACCAAAGTCCTGTATGCGAAAGACTGTACTATCCAGGTCTGTAATGGTGGATACGCAGTAATGGCAGGTTTCAATGAAGATTTTGGTACTATGGCAGCCGGCGTAGTACGTCGGCCATATCCTGTTGCTGGTGTAGTACAATATACTTATCAGTCTACCTATGGCCTGAATGATGACTACTACAATATTTCCAATACTACAGATCAGAGAACGGAATGGATTAAAGTGTCTGACCATACAGGTACTACAAATGGTGCTATGATGGTAATTAACTCAGCCTATGCCCCTCTTCAATTTTATGAGAAGAAGGTAACAGGGTTGTGTAGCGGTTCCGTTTATAATTTCAGTGCCTGGTTACTTAACCTTAATAATAAAGGCATATTTGAAAATAACTGTGCTTCTGATTATAAATATGCAGGTGTAACCTTCCAGGTAGTGGATGCCAATAATCCCACAGATGTATTGGCCAACTTCAGAACTTATGACGTATCAATGAACCTGGCAACTGACGTTACAGGTACCTGGCAGCGTTATGGCGGACAGTTTGTAATCAAAGCTGGTGTTACGGATGTATTAGTTAGGATCATTAACAACAGACCTGGTGGTTGCGGTAATGATATCGCGATAGATGACATCAGTTTTACTTATTGTAGTCCTATCATCACTGCAGGTCTGATTGGTAATAATACTAACCTGAAAGAAGTATTGTGCGAAGGCACTGCCGATACATTAACATCTTCTATATTACCTGTTGGTTATTTCACAGATCCTGTTTATCAATGGGAAATGAGTGATAACAATGGTGCTTCCTGGTTCAATGTGCCTTATGGTACTCCAAGGGATGCTATGCTCAAGATTCCTGCTGGCGAATTAAAAGGTACTAAAACGGTAGCAGCTGACTACCTTTTCCGTGTTCGTGTATATGAAAGAGGAATAAAGGATTCATTGGGTTGTGCTAACCCATCAAGTCCTATCAAAATAACGATTCTGCCAATGCCTATCCTGTCTCTTACTAAAAGTCAGGTCTGTGCGGGGGCAGATGTTCAGTTAATGGCCTCCGGTGGCTTCGATAAATTTACTTGGAAAGATCTTGCCGGATATGAGGGCGCTACCAGGACGATCACACTCACAATGGACACCAATATCGTGGTATACGGTTACGTATTCTATGGTGAAGGTGGAGGTAAAACATGTATCGACTCCAATAGTGCGAAAATTTATGTGACCGACAAGCCCGTTGTGGAAGTCGCACCTTCTACAGTCAGTATCTGTTTGGGTGAGACTGTAACCTATAGAATCAACAGTACGCTTAGCGGCAAACAAATCAGGTGGTATCATGGACAACATGGCACTGCTATTGATTCTACATTAATGCAAGAGTGGAATGACTATACTGAGATAACGGTACTTCCAGCAACAATTGCCGATAGTATCTACTCTGTTATTGTCACAGACGGTCCTTGTGTTGTTGAATCGGCACCGCTTATTGTTAAAATAACGCCACCGCTTCAGCCAATTAAGTTCCCTCCTATTATTAATTGCTCCAGTGTTAATACTACCGGTGTATTTATAATGCCAGATTCTTCCCTGGTAGCTCCACACGATGGAGAGATCGGTTC
>NZ_FOMK01000019.1 GCF_900112615.1 Chitinophaga sp. CF118
GGCTGATTCAGATATCCTCTACAGAGACCATCTCCACTCGTGCAGATCTCTCCTACCACACCTATCGGACATAAGGCTCCACCGGGTGATAAAACTGCTGTTCTTGTATTCTGTATAGGACGGCCTATTAATACATTCTGACGATCATTATGCCGGGGAATGTTATAAGAATTGGTAACATCAGAAAACTCTGTCTGACCATAAGTGTTGATGATTTTAAGATCTTCATTACCCTGGTAACATTTGTTTACAAAATGAGTGTTTAGTCGTTCTCCTGTCAGGATCAGCGTTTTTACACACCCCAGTTGAATAGTGGGCGTATAAGACAAATATTCATTTAACTGTGAAGGAATCACTTCCAATACTGCTGCATGATGGGTATTAGCCAACTGTAACAGTTTATCTATACTTCTCAGTTCTTCATTATTGCACAGCACTACTTTTCCACCTGTTACAAGCGGCGCTAGCAACTGCCATATACCACCTACAAAATGCAGGGCTGAATTATGGCAAATCACCGATTCCCTGTTTAATCCCAGCTGATCTATTTTGCTGTACAGGTGATTGATGATTCCTTTATTCTCCAGCATACAACCTTTAGGCACTCCTGTAGAACCTGATGTATAAATCACGTAGGCCAGATCCACGGAACTGTTGACAGATGGGAGGTTTTCTTTCTTATAACCTGCGGCTGCGGCCAGCTCATTACTATTAATGACTGCCTTACAGTTGCTGTTTGTCAGTATATAATCGATGCGTTCCTGTGGCAACTCAATATCTACCGGTACACAACCTCCACCGCTTTTCAAAACACCCAGTATGGCAATAGCCATAGCTGCGCTACGATCCAGCTGAATGCCAATTAAATCATCTGCCGTTACATCGTAATTATTACGCAGGTAATGTCCCAGCTGGTTAGCCTGCTCATTCAACGCCTGGTAAGTGTAACTCTTATCTTCAAAAATGAGTGCAATCGCATCAGGTGTCTGTATTACCTGTTCTTCAAACAGTTCTATGATAGTGCTGTTTGAAGGATATGTAGTACGGGTATCATTAAAAGCATGCAGTAATTGTTGTTTTTCTGCTCCTCCCAGGCAATCCAGGCTATTGAGCGCTGCGCCGGGTTGTGCTAATACAGCACCTATCAACCTTTCAAAATGATGAGCAAGGCGCTCTATCGTTTCTTTGCTATAGAGATCACTATTGTATTCAATTCCCATTCCCAGTTCCTCTCCCATCTCCATAAAATAGAAGGTGAGGTCAAATTTGCTGATCACATGTTCCCCGCCTTTGTAATTACTTACCTTCAGTTCACCGGGAACCTGATCCGCCTCCTTATGATTACCGGAATGCTGTAATACCAGCATCACATCAAACAACGGACTGCGACTCATATCGTGCTTAAGCTGTAATTCATCTACCAGTTCATCAAAAGGGTATGTCTGATGTGCATATGCTCCCAGTGTTACCTGCCTGATATTTTCAAGCAGTTCTTTATAACTGTTCTCACCATTAAACCGTGTTCTTAATGCCAGCGTGTTTACATAAAACCCAATCTGTCCATCCAGATCTGCATGGTCCCTTCCTGCTGCCGGGCTGCCAATGATAATATCTTCCTGATGCGTATACTTATACAATAAGGTATTCACCATCGCCATCAATCCCATGAACAATGTAGCTCCCTGTTCCTGTAGCAAGGTTTTGATACCTTTTGTAAGTTGTTTGTCGAATGACCTCCTGATAGCTCCTCCATTATAGGTTTTTATCAGCGGACGGGGATTATCTGCCGGCATATCCAGTACGGACAGTTCGCCACTGAACTGATCCAACCAATAAGAACGGTGTTCTTCTAATGATTCCCCCTTTAATTGTTCCTGTTGCCAGCATGCATAATCTTTGTACTGAATGTGCAAAGGTGCTAACATATCATCATAGCCACCAGTACGAACATTATAAAACAACATCAGCTCGTGCACCAGGATTTCCATCGACCAGCCATCACTGATGATATGATGCATCACATAACTGAATACCCATTTATTATCTGACACCTGGTATAATGCTGCACGGAGCAAGGGACCATCTGTAAGATTAAAAGGCTCAGTAGCTGCCTGATGCACCTGCGATTTCAACATAACTTCCTGATCCATCTCATCGCGTAAATCACGATACTGTATTGAGAATGTAGTGTCAGCTGCTGCATGAATATGCTGTTTCACCTCTCCCTGTTCATCTTCTTTAAAGGTTGTCCGCAGACTTTCATGTCGTGTTATCAGTTGCTGAAAAGCATATTCCAACGCGCCACAGTCCAGATTCCCTTCAAAGATTCTTACACCCGGCATATTATAGGCAATACTACCTTCTTCAAACTGACTCAGTACCCACAACCTGCGCTGTGCTGATGACAAAGGATAATCAGATTGTACTGGTGCCGGAGCCAGGGTAACAAATAATGTTTTACGGGCCTGCTGTATCATCAATGCCTGTTCTTCTAACACCGGTGTTACAAACAAATCTTTTATGGATACGTTAACTTCAAAAGTTTTGTGGATGCGGGCGGCTACACGCATCATTTTTAAGCTGTGGCCTCCCAGGTCAAAGAAGTTATCTTTGATCCCAATTTTGTCTTTGCCAAGGATCTCCTGCCAGATCAGCACCAGTTTCTCTTCTGTTTCATTACGGGGTGCTTCATAGGCTACTGTAGTAGTCAGCGATAGCCCTTCCGGAGCAGGTAATGCCTTCCTGTCCACTTTCCCGTTTACCGTTAAAGGCAATGCATCCAACTGTACAAAATAAGTAGGGTGCATGTATGCCGGTAACAGGTTGTTTAAATAATACCGGATACCAGGGATATCTAATGCTTCCCCAGCCGTAATGTAGCCTACCAGTTCTTTATCCCCTTCGGCTCCTGTACGGCATATCACCGAAGCGGCATTTATCAATGGGTGTTGTACCAGCGCACTTTCTATCTCTCCTAACTCAATACGATAACCACGGATCTTTACCTGATCATCTTTACGACCAATATATTCGATCCTGCCATCTGGCAGCCATCTACCTACATCTCCCGTTTTGTACATCCGTTCATCTTTCATGAAAGGATCTGTTACAAACTTTGCCGCGGTCAGTATTGGTTTGTTTAAATATTCACGCCCCACGCCTGATCCTGCTATGCAGATCTCTCCCGGTACTCCTACAGGACATACACCCTGCTTTTCGTCAAGGATATAGATCCGGGTAGCCGCAATCGGTTTGCCTATCAGTATCGGCTGCTGTTCATGCAATTCTTCTATGATGCAGCCTACAGTGGTTTCTGTTGGACCATATTCATTGTATATTCTAATACCTGGGTTAATATTTTTAAGAATGCTTACCTGTTCTGTAGTAACCTGTTCACCTCCTACGATCGCATAGCGGATAGCATTGTTTTTTATTTGAAGGTGTTTTAAGATGTTGATGTGAGAGGGTGTCAGTTTGATAGTGTTGATAAAACTTTCTCCCCTGAAACTATGAGCCAGGATAGTGGAGATATCGTCCTGCTGGGGGTACACATATAACTTCCCTCCCAGTATCAAGGGGCAGAAGATACTTGTTACCGTTAAATCAAAAGACAACGATGTATACAATCCAAAGTTTACATCAGGGGTTTCAAAGTAATAACTGCTGGCCCATTGGATATAACCAGTCAGGTTGCTATGAGTGATGGCACAACCTTTTGGCAACCCGGTGGAACCGGAGGTATAGATCACATAAGCCAGATCATCTGCTGTATGCTGAACAGGCAAATTCTCTTTGCTGTAATAATCCATTATTTCCACAAACCGGCTGATCTCTACATCATCCAGCAATACCTTACAACCGCTGTCACTCATCAGGTAGTCGATACGATCCTGCGGATAACTCAGATCAATAGGTACATAAGCACCTCCTGATTTCAGTACACCCAAAATCGAGATGATCATCCATTCGCTGCGTTCCTGTTTGATACCGGCAAGGTCATTGGGGTGCATATCGTAACAATCCCGTAAGTATCCCGCTAACTGGTTAGCGTATTCATTTAATTCACGGTAAGTAAGCGAGGTATTTTCAAAAACAACCGCTACGTTATCGGGGGTGGCAACTGCCTGTTCTTCAAACAGCGCAACAATAGATTTGCTATTGGCTACAAAGTTCGAAGTATTGTTAAAATCTATCAGTAATGTATTTCTTTCAGTCGCACTTAAATAATCCAGTGTATCAATAGCTACTTCAGGCTGATCCATCACTGCCGTTAACAACTGTTCAACATGTGCGGATAAACGCGCTATGGTTGACTTGTTATAGATATCACTGTTGTATTCAATCGCCATGCCCAGTCCCTTACCGCTATCACCAAAGAAGAAGGTGAGATCGAACTTACTATTTGTCTGTTCTCCCTGGGTATAACGACTGGCTTTCAGTTCTCCTAATTGCTGGCCGGCTGTTGCACGGCCATCGGTTTGCTGTACAACCAGCATCACGTCAAATAATGCGCTACGGCTCTGATCCCGTTTGAGGTTTAGCGTATCTACCAGTTCATCAAAAGGGTAAACCTGGTGCCTGTAACCGCCCAAGGTGACGTCTTTTACACGTTGCAGCAGGTCACGGAAGCTGTCATTTCCTTTAAAACGTGTTCTTAAGGCCAGTGTATTGGCATAAAAACCGATCTGGTTTTCCAGGTCGATATGTTCTCTGCCGGCCACCGGACTGCCGATAATAAGATCTTCCTGGTTCGTGTATTTAAATAAAATCGTATTGATTACCGCCAGCAAGCCCATGAACAGGGTGCTGTCCTCCGACTGGCAATATTCTCTTAGACGGTTACCCAGCTCCGTATTAATCAGCCGGGTTATCACACCACCATTATATGTTTTTACAGGGGGACGCATCCTGTCTGAAGGAAATTCCAGTACAGGAAGACTGCCTTCAAATTGTTTTAACCAGTATGACTCGTGTCCCTTCAGGTCTTTACCGGTCAACGCTTCCTGTTGCCAGGATGCATAGTCTTTGTATTGAATGCGCAAAGGAGATAATGAGTTGGCTTTGCCATTGAGATGCGCATTATATAATAACAGCAACTCTTTCATCAATACATCCATTGACCAGCCATCGCTGATAATATGATGCATCACATAGGTAAACACCCATTTATTTTCTGCCAGCTGATAGAGGTCTGCACGTAACAGCAGCCCTCTTGACAAATTAAATGGCATGGTTGTTTTTTCCTGTACCAGCGCCTTTAACAGATCAGTTTGTTCCTGCAGATCATGGCTACCGACTTCAAAGCTCACCGCTTCCGGAGCAAGGATAAACTGCCTGATCTCTCCCTGTTCGTCCTCACAGAATATGGTACGCAGAATTTCATGCCGTGATATCAGTTGTTCAAAGCAATATTTTAATGCTGCAACATTCAACATCCCTTCAAACTCATACACACTGGGTATATTATATGCGGCATTTCCTCCTTCAAACTGGCTCAGCACCCATAACCGGCGCTGAGCTGATGATAAAGCATAATGCGGTGCGGAAGCAGACTGCGGAATAGAAAGATGTGTTTTCTTTTTCTTTTTCCCTGCATCAATAAATGCCACCAGATCCTCCTTGTGATATGCAATCTCCTCTAACAGATCTTCCGTTAAAACACCTTTCGCTGCTTTAATGTCTAATCTGCCATCAACCTGATGGATGCTGACGTTCAGCTTTTTTAGCTTTAAATACAGATCTGATATCATATTGAAAATATTTCAGTATCATCAATTAAATTGGATTCTTCCATACTCAGATTCACCCAGTTGGTTCCTTCTATTTCGTTTGCCACCGCTTCTATGGTAGGCTGACTAAACAAGGCATCCAGGCTTTGATCCATATCAAATTCCTTGTTGATCTTTGCAATCAGCCGCATTGCTTTTAAACTATTGCCACCTAAATCAAAGAAGCTGTCACGGATGCCTATTTTGTCTTTGTTTAATATTTCCTGCCAGATGGCTACCAGTCTTTCATCCGTTTCATTGCGTGGTGCTACATATGCTACGGTTGTTTCCATTCCGTCGCCCTCCATCTCTGCGAGTAGTTTCCTATCTACTTTACCATTCCGGGTTAATGGAATTTTATCTACCTGGATAAAACGGGTAGGGATCATGTAGGCAGGTAATTGCACTTTCAGGAAGTTGCGGATATTATTCTTTGTATCGACCACCTCATGCCATTGCATTTCGGGCATCTGATCTGATGTTGTATTGAGCAATTGCTCATTAAGCATCTCTTCAGAGATCGCATATACATCATAGAGACCCGTATTCTTCAGGTAAGCACTTTGATTAATTTGAACGCGGAAGCCATGTGCAGACAGCATGTTGAGCATAATGTCTTTTCTGCCGTCAAAATCATGGATCTCCAGGACTATCTGCCTGATCTTCTTCCAGTCTTGCTCTTCAATACCGTTAAGCACATCGAGTTCGCTTTTTTCCACATCTATCTTGAGGTAGTCGATCCGCTCAATGTTATTTTCCCTGATTACCTGGGAGAGTGTTTTGAGTTTGCATGGGAACGTATTCACTTTTAACCGGTCTTTCAACAGCATGTCAATCTCGTCTTCCGTTGTTTCCTCTTCTGCTAACCGTTCCTTGTTTGTAATGGTTTGCTTAACAATGTCCATAATATCATTCCCTTCTGCATAGCGGCTGGAAAGCACGGTAGCATTAGGGAAGAATGTAAATTCAACCGTTTCTTCTTTATCAGCGATACCTATATTAAACAGGTTGAAATTGCCAGGATATAAGGAGGCATTCAGTTTTAGCAATTCAAAGGTGGGAGGCAACGGCTCAAAGGAATATATTTTAGCGCCTCTGGCCTGCATGGCGGCAAATACAGAGAACATTCCTATATTGGCGCCAATATCAATGATACAGGCATTCTCAGGCATTGTTACACCATATTTCAGGTAACATTTATCTTTAAAAACTTCATCATACAGGAACTTTAATTCTGTATTGTTATAGGCATACATATCCAGGTTCCCGGGTAACTCATATAACTTCGCTCCCTCAGGTAAACCATTCGCCTTGTTTTCTGCTATAATGCGAGCCCTGTTGCCTGAATCCTTACCGGATGTATAATAGGCTACCATTTCAGGATTATCATCTCCGTTTTTCCGGGCCAGTACAACCGCATCTTCTACCGCATCATGTTTTAACAATACATTTTCAACCTCACCCAGCTCTACCCGGTAACCGTTGATCTTTACCTGTTCATCTATACGGCCCATGAACTCAAGCGAGCCATCATCCAGCCATCTGCCCAAATCGCCGGTCTTATACATCCTGGCACCCTGCACAAAGGGATCTGCCATAAATCTTTCTGCGGTCAGCTTCTCATTGTTTAAATATCCATTTGCAACACCACTACCACTGATATATAATTCACCGGGAACACCGATACCACAGCACTCATTTGATTTATCCAACACATATATTTTTGTATTGGCAATTGGCTGCCCGATAAGCACGGGTGCATCTTTCTGTAATTCCGTTACCACACAACCAACAGTCGTTTCAGTGGGACCATATTCATTGTATACTTCAATGGATGGATTGATCTGTTTTAAGATATTCACATGCCGGGGAGTAACTTCTTCACCGCCCACAATGGCACGCATCATGGTAGTGGATATGATATTAAGATGTTCCAGCAAATTGATGTGGGAAGGTGTGAGTTTTATGGAATCAATGCCGCTTTCAGTACTGAAGGAATGCTGTAATATAGCTGGCAGCTCTTCATGCTGATTATAAATATATAATTTGCTTCCACGCGTTATTGCACAAAAAATACTTGTTACAGTAAGGTCAAATGACAGGGAAGTAAATAAGCTGAAGCCGGACGTTTCCGCTGGTTTAAAATAATACCCATTGGCCCACCTGATATAGTGATAGAGATTAGCGTGCGTGAGCATACATCCTTTGGGATTTCCCGTAGATCCCGAGGTGTATATTATATACGCTAAATTTGCCGGCTGCACCACCACGCAGGATAATTCCATTGCGGTGTTCAGGGTATCCAGTTGTATATCAACAGCAAAGGTATCTCCCTGGTAACTGCCCAGGTTATACATATAATCCATCTGCGTCAGCAACAACCTGATACCTGTATCGTTCAGTATATACTCTTTACGTGCCTGCGGATAAGCAGGATCAATGGGTACATAAGCTGCCCCCGCTTTGAGGATACCCAGTATTGAGATAATCACATTCTCTGACCTGTCCTGCATAATACCAACCAGGTCATTTGCCTGGATGTTGCAGGTTTCCAGCAGATAGTTGGCAAGCTGATTGGATTTTTGATCCAGTTCTTTATAGGTCAGCGTGCAGCTACCTGTTTCCAGTGCTATGTTATCAGGTGCGCTGAGTACCTGTTGTTCAAATAAAGTTAACACTGTCTGATCCTGGGCATAAGCTGTTTCAGTGGCATTAAAATCATTGATCAGCAACTGTGCTTCTATCGCATTTATATACGTGAGTTTATTGATAGCCGTGTCAGGATTCTCTGTTGCAGATCTTAGTAATTGTGTGAGGTGCAGACTCAATCTGTCAGCAGTCGTTCTGCTGAATAAATCGCTGTTATATTCCAGCATCACATTTAATCCGTTGGCAGACTCCGAAAAGAAAAACGTGAGGTCAAATTTGCTGAATGTACGTTTATTGCTTTCGTAACTGCCTACTTTAATGCCACCCATTCCTGCGGCAGAATAATCATTTTCCATTTCCAGATCACGCAGTTCCATCATTACATCAAATAATGGGCTTCTGCCGGCGTTTGTTTTCACGCCCAGTTCATTTACCAGTTCATCAAACGGATATGCCTGATGTTCGTAAGCAGCGACATTCAGTTGTTTAACATTATCCAGCAGTTCCCTGAAACTATCTGTTCCTTTAAACAGGGTTCTCAGGGCGAGTGTGTTGGTATAAAAACCAATCTGACCTTCCAGGTCATTATGATTTCTGCCAGCTACTACCCTGCCTATTGTAATGTCTTCCTGGCTGGTATACTTATATAATAAGGCATTCACCACGGCCATTAAACCCATAAAAAGTGTACCTCCCTGCTCCTGGCACATCGCTTTTAACGGCAGGAGTACATCCTTGCTGATGGTTGTATGAATGTTATCACCATTGTATGTTTTTAAGACAGGTCTTGGTTTATCCGTTTTTAATTCCAGTGCTGGCACTTCTCCTTCAAACTGTTTCATCCAGAAGAGTTTATGTTTTGCCAGCGACTCACCGCTCAGTTGCTGCTGTTGCCAGCCGGCATAATCTTTATACTGGATACGTAGTGGTGCCAGTGGATTCTCTTTGCCATTGATGTTGGCATTATACAGCTGTAACAGTTCACGGATTAATACACCCATTGACCAGCCATCGCTGATAATATGATGCATGGTATAAGTAAAGACCCATTTATTTGCTGCTACCTGGTATAAGTTTGCCCGAATCAGCGGGCCATTGGCAAGGTCAAAAGGTTTTACGGAGGCCGCATGAACAGCTTTTTTTACCATTTCTCCCTGATTCATAAAATCCTCGCAGACAAGGACAAATCCGGTTGCTGAAGGAGCGATAATAAATTGTTTTACTTCTCCCTGTTCATCCTTTTTAAAGACGGTACGCAAACTTTCATGACGTGCAATCAGTTCATTAAAAGCATTCCTGAGTGCTGCAAAATCCAGGTTGCCTTCAAAGGTGTATGCGCCTGACATATTATAAGCAGCGTTGCCCTCTTTGAACTGGCTCAGTACCCACAATCTTTTTTGTGAAGATGATAATGAATAGTTGGATTGTGGAGCTACCGGTTCAATTCTATCAATATGCGCGGCATTGTTATCTTCAGATAAATACCGGACAAGGGCAGGTTTATTTTCCTTTATTGCGTTTACCAGTTCATCATTTAATGTGCCGGCAGGTGCGTTCACAATGAGGTCACCATTAACGACGTCGATCAGAATTCCTTTTTCTGCTAAATTTAATATCAGCGTATTCATTATAATTAGATTTAAGTATATGGTAGATATGAGAGGTGGTTATTTATAATCTTATTACTTCCCGTTCTTCAGTGAGTTTAACATCTGCTTTTTTCGATTCGTACAGCCATTTTTTCTTTTGTATTTCCTCTCCTATTTTTTCTATTTCCGGGGTTTTGAAAATTTCCTTCAGTGTTATATTCACTTTAAAAACATGTTTTATCTTATTGGCCATCGTAGTTGCTTTCAGACTATGGCCACCTAAGTCAAAGAAGTTATCATTCATCCCAATTTTATCTCTCTGCAGGATCTCTTCCCAGATCTTCACCAGCTTTGACTCTGTCTCATTGCGGGGAGCTACATATTCTACTCCGGAAGATATACTGGCATCTATCATTGTACGCAACGCTTTCTTGTTGGTTTTACCGTTGGCCAGCTGTGGCATTTTATCCAGCTGTTTGTAATAAGCAGGCAACATGTAGTTAGGCAGCTTTTTACCCAACCAGGCACGCAGCTCACTTAC
>NZ_FOMK01000002.1 GCF_900112615.1 Chitinophaga sp. CF118
GCTGGAGAACTAACATTTGCCACAATCACTGTATCACCCGTAAATGCCTGCGTACTGGCAAGGAACTCCGCACTGATTACATTATCAACCGTTTTAATCACTACTGTATCATGCGCCACACAACCATCAATATCCGTAGCTGTTATATCATAAATGCCAGCCTCGTTTATTCCTACCACAGCCGTATGAGCAGTATATCCGTTATTACTGTTCCAGCTGTAATCTGCTCCATTCGGAATAGTACCATCTGTAACTGCTACCTGACCTTTACAAAGCGTACGGTCAACACCCAAAGAAACAGTTAATGGCTGTGGATCTACGAGGGTATATGTATGACCTATCAAACACCCTGTACTATCTTTCATCTGTACAGTATAAGTACCGGCACCCAGTTGCTGTATATCCTTATTTGTGCTACCAGTACTCCATTGATAAGTATATGGTAAACGCCCTCCGGACGGTAGCAGGGTAATAGCAGCATCCTGGAAACCTGTACAGGTAGGCTCTTTTATGGTTTCTCCTATGGCCAGCGCACCAGGTGCTATAACCGCCGCGGTAGAATTTAAGAT
Organism: Chitinophaga sp. CF118; assembly: GCF_900112615.1. Classification (GTDB taxonomy): domain Bacteria; phylum Bacteroidota; class Bacteroidia; order Chitinophagales; family Chitinophagaceae; genus Chitinophaga. Next base: position 570 of record NZ_FOMK01000002.1, read on the forward strand.
ACATCCATTGGCATCGGTTACTTTTAAAATATAATCACCTGCTTCTAAATTTTTAATACTGGTATCAACAGAGCCGTTGCTCCAGGAATACAAATAAGGCGCTACGCCACCACTTACCGTAGCTGTGGCGGCACCATTTGCTTCACCATTACATCCCACTTCCTGAAGTACAAAAGTGGTATTCAATGCCGGTGGTTGTGTAAGTTTAATATCAGCTTCTGCTATTACACCACTCATATCTGTAACTTTCAAATGATATGTCCCTGCAAGTAACTTCTTTGCTACTGAATCTGCAGCACCATTTGACCACGCATATACGTAAGGCCGCACCCCTCCGGTAACATAACCATATACCTGTCCTTGTGTACTGTCATGACAAAGGACCGGCGCCTGTTGTTGTAATGCCAACACCAGTGGGTCCGGTTCATGCAACACAAATGTTCTCACAAGACTGCAATTATGAGCATCAGTAATAGTAAGATTATAACTACCATCACCTACGTTACTCAGATCTGGCGCAACAGTGCTATTACTCCATGCATACTGATAAGGCAATGTACCTCCTCCTACAGTAGTAACAACACCTCCATCTGTAGAACCATAACGTGTTGGTGTGGTAATGACCCCAGTAGCAGCTAAATCATCCGGTTGTGTAATGGTTGTGTCAGCAGTTGTTACACACCCATGTGCATCTTTAATATCCAGATAATAGTCGCCCGGAGGAAGATTGTTTACATTAGCTGTAGTAGCTCCATTGCTCCAGGTATACTGATAAGGCAAAGTACCACCGGTAGTATTACTTAACACTATTCCATTTGCCACGCCATAACAGGTAACATTGGTAGGCGTAAGTCCCAGTATCAGTAAGTCCGGTTCTGCAAGATCAATACTGTCAATTGCTTGATTATTATTAGCATCAGTAATCGTTACTGAATAAGTCGCTGTTACTAACCCGGTGATTTTCCGGGTAATTTTATTCGTATTCCATAAATAAGTGTATGGACCCACTCCTCCTGTCACATTTGCCTGTAATGCCCCATCGCCATCGCCCTTACAACTGATAGGAGTAGTTGTGAAACCTACTACCAGTGAATCCGGTTCTACAAGTAAAATACTTTGAGAAGTAGTACATCCATTCAAATCCGTTGCCACTACATCAAAAGTTCCACCACCAAGACCTGTAATAGTTGCAGTACTTTCTCCATTGTTCCAGGCATAGGTATAAGGAGATGCACCACCACTCACACTGATGCCCGCGCTGCCATCATAAGTATGATAACCTTTGGGATCAAGCGCCACAGAAATATTGGATGATATACCGGTAGGCGGCTGCCCTACTGTAGCTACTTGTGATGCAGCAGCTAAACATCCATTGCCATCTTTTACAAGAATAGTATAATCACCTTTTATCAGGCCATTGAATACATTACCGGCCTGCCATGTAACGCCATTATTTTTGGAATATTGATATGTATTATTACCTCCCGCAGCTGTAATGGTTACGGATCCATTATTACCACCGAAGCAGGTAGCATCAACCGGCTGAACGGAGAATGTTACAGGGGCCGGAGCCGTAATAGTAAAATGATAATAGGTTCTGTTTACTTCCACTACACTCCCATACTTTCCTTCTACGGTAAGGCTGTAATCACCTGGAGGCATATCACGCAATCCTGTAATTGTTACACTTTTATTGACATCCAGACTGGTAATATCAGTATTAGTCTGATCCCAGATAATGGAGTCTGTAGGTGAATTAAATTTATAGATAGAGATGGGTTTTAGCACCTCACCTGGTATCATATCCCTGTCAAATTTTACAGTTACAGAATTACTAACACTATAAGAACATAAAGGAGATGCTCCTGTCACGGCAACAGGTATCGGCGTAGTGGGGTAAAAATATAATACCCATGGATTAGATCCTTCACTGGCCAGCCTGGGATAATGTGAACTATCAGATTCTAAAGTATATGCGTTATAATAACTTGACGACATTGTAGCACGGAAGAAGACAGGTTTACCAATAAAATTGACGTAGTCCGTGCCAAAAGTCTGTTTCAACGTACGTGAAGTATAGTTGTTGGTAAAATCCATGTAATTGGGCAAGTTAGCATACGTCTGTGCATCAAGACTATATTGCCATTGTCCATAACAGCTGCCCGCACTCGCACTACAATAACTATATTCAAAACGTATTGTCTCATCAGTGGTATAAACGTTATCAGCCGGGGCACGGTCCACATTATTAATCATCAGCACTCTCGAATTATAGAGATCAAAATGCACCTGCTGAGGAGCGCAACCCAGATAAAATGATCTTCCGGTACCAGAGTTTCCAGGAATAACATAATCATACTCCTGGTTAGCGCAACCAGTTCTGCTAACATCCGCATATACATGTGAAAGTAGTGCAGTCATATAAAGGTTGGTATCGATCACTAATGTAGAAGTAGGTGAAAAATTTGCTCTTTCAAATATTTTCTGTTTACCGGATCCCTGCCAGTCAGTTTTATATAATGTAACCGTATAATTATTACCTGCCGGTACTACGATATTGGCATGAATACGTAAAAGATTGGGTGCACCCTTCTGAGCCACACTACACAGCGAGAAAAGTATACAACTTAAAAAGAGTAATATTTTTTTCATTCCATTATTATTTGAAGATAGCGCCACTAGTATGTCACTTTTTCAATTACAGAGAATTGACTTTGCTGGCCACTCTTTAGTATCGCCTTAATCGTGTATTGGTAAATGGTATTTATTCTCAATTGGCTGTCGGTATAGTCCTGCTTTGCACCAGTGAATGTTTGCAGCAATGCAGGTGGCTGGTCACCTTCTGCACGGTACAGCCAGTATTGTGCAACATCGCCCTGCTCCATACGCCAGCTAATTATAATTGCCTTCTCCTCTCTATCTGCCTTACAGCTTATTTTTGGCCGGGAAATGCTGGTAATATCTTTAGCAATATAAATGGTGAGTGGGGTAGCCTGGGGTGATATTTTTCCATTGGCACCAATTGACTGCACTGTATATTGATACTCTACATCTCTTAATGGTATAGGATCTGTCAAACTATCTTCTTCAGCACCAGCGTTGGGAATATCTTTCAATACCTGCCATACAGCAAAAACGGAATCTTTACGTTTACGCAATACCTGGTAACTGGCAACCGTTTTTTCATAACTGTTAATCCAGTAAAGTTTCACTTTCCCGCCTTCAATGCTGTAATGTTTAAATGCCGGCGCAGACGGAGCCTGTAAGTCCGGTTTCGTTAATTCCAGGATATCGGAAAATTTAGACGTGTTATAACGCTGATCCACCGCCTGTATCTTATAATAAATCTTAGTATGCAATGTATTTACCTGTACTGTATCATAGAAAACAGTATCTGCCTGCGGAGAAACCGTAAGCTGAATAAACTCTGCATCAGCGCGGGTTCCTCTGAAAATACGATATCCCATCAGATCTTTTTCCATATTGGCTGGCCAGTGAATGGTAACGCGACCTGTTGTATCTACCTTTCCCTTTAACAATGAAGGAACTGCAGGAGGAATGGAGTCTATCGGTTGCACCAGCACAGGAAAAGAAGGTGCATGGGTACCATCTAGTCCATTGGCAACAACTGCCATATAGTTAGATGCCTGTAGCGGTTTTTTAAGTATCCATTTACGTTCGGATGCCGGAATGTTTGCCTGTAATGTATCATAAGGCCCACCTACATTAGGTGCACTTACTATACTGAAGCTCTTGATAAGTGCATTACCTTCCTTTGGAAATTCCCAGCCGAAGCTCACCTGATTTGAACCTGTGATATCGGATGCTGTGATGCGTGGGTTATATGGTAATGACGGCAATCCCTGACCAGTAACTGTATCCGAAGGAGCTCCATATTCACCAAAGGCATCCATTCCTTTTACACGGTACATATAGGTAGCAAAGTTCTGCGGAAGACTATCCACATAATAAATACGTGTAGGTCCACTGCTGTCACGTTCATTTGCATTTACCAGCGGCTGTGCATTTATTCGCACAAATGGTTTTCCTGCACCTTCTGAACGTTCAATAATATAACTGTTGTAAATCTGTTTCAGCAATGTAAAATTCCAGCTAAGCATGGCCTTGCGGTCATTGAAAACAGCAGACAGATCCAGTGGCGGTGGTAAAACCTGATAATCTTTTAATCCCACATAAGCTGCGCCAGTATCTGTTTTCATTTTAGCAGCAGGGATATTCGTAAATACGCGGTACAGGTATTTCTCATCCTGCTTTGCGGTGGAATCCACCCATCCAAGACCAGCAAATTTTGCCAGACCAAAATTCCCGTCACATGCAAATAATGCATAGCCGAAACGCTCTTCCAGCTCGGTGGCCTTGCTGGCTATCTCCATCATCCCTCCTTTGCCTTGTTCAATAGTGGATTTAAAACTCTCTCCATACAGCGCCATTGCTATAATAGCAGCACCATCGCTGCTATCTGTAAGCGGCTTCCAGTCGGGCTGCGGATGTGGTTTCACTGGCACCGGTGTAAGCAGTTTCCTTTCCGGTATGGTCAACGCGTGTCCCCCACGGGTAATGGTATATCTTTCTATCGTATAACCGTAATTATTAGCATACTTCCATGCCAGCGGAGAGTTGATTGCCCAACGTAACCAGATGGCATCCTTTTGTGGCTTCGCCAGCACCATCACCGCAGGAGTGGGTGGTGGTGCTGATGATGATTTCTGCTGGGCTTTTACTTTTGGCACTAATGCCACCAGACAAACAAAAGCCATAATTCTAACACTGGCCCTAAAGCCTTTCAGGTCTCGCATACGTTTAGTTAATAGGATTGAACAATGTTAATTTCCCGATACTTCCCCCCTTCTTACCAGGCATCATATACTGCAGCTGTAAGTCGTAGTTGCCTCCTTCTATCAGCGGGAACATGCTTGTAAGAATACGCTGCCATGCAGGATCCACACCACCACGGATCATTTGTCCGGCAAGTTGTACCTGGATATTATACATATCCGTTTTGAACTGGTATGGCAGATGGTAACGGAATGGCAAACGGTCTGCTTCGGGATAGTTATAGTAATTCTCTATCGGGAATATGGACCATGCCGGAATTAATGACTGCTCTGCGGTACGTGGCAGATTTACCAGGCCTCCATACGGATAACTGCTATAGATTAACGGATTAATCTCCTGTTCGAAATAATGATTACCTGTCAGTATAGCCGTAGGCATTATCAACGGTTTATTGTCAGTATACTCAGATCCTCTCAGTTCTACAGCATCAAACAGTTCAATATCCTGCATCAGCACCTGTAATGCATGTACATCAGGCAGGAAGATAGGTTCTCTCAATACTTTGGTAATAGATACAGCACCTATTTTCTGTGCGAGCGTAGTATACATACTGGTACTAAAGTCATATTTAAGAATATCCTTTGCACCAACACTACTGTTAGACATATTACCACTGGCCTGATTATTCCTTATAGACAAATCTCCACCTGTACTATCTGCTCCGCTAACCTGTACATAGGAATTGCTGACAGACTGACCTGCACCTTGTGTTCCCGGAGGAAGATTCACAATATCCAGCGTATAGGAAGTTTGCTTACTGAGCGTTGGCATGGTAAACATTACCTGTTTATTGGCGGTATCATATGCAATGGATAACGCCTGAACATTACCCGTTTTATCCTGCACCTGTAATTGCTGCGACCAGCCCGTAGCCTGATCAAACAGGTAGGATTGTCCTCTTTTCAACCGGATATACCCGCTGTTGGATTCGCCGGAGAAATAATGCTGCTGATCTACTACCGGGTAAGCATATTGTACATTGCTCAGCGGAATACTTTCCGGAGCATCGCCGGTAGTAAACGTAATGGTTTTATTTTCTGTTGTCACCTTACCATTCGTCATCACAGGGCGCCAGCTACCACTTACCTGTTCTTCAAAACGTACCTGCACAGTCGCTTTCAGGGAAGTATGAGGAGGCAGGATTTCAGAAGAATAGAATGCAACTGCATCATTATTCTCAGACCATTTTAAATCACCAGCCAGGTTTGCACCACCATTTGAGATGTTGAAGAAGTCAAGTGTTGCACGGTATTGCTTAGTATTACCATTATCGTCTTCCAGCTCCATTGTCTTATTCAAAGCGATATTGAATACAGCCTGTGGAGCGCCAAATACGTCTATATCTTTAGATTGATCACGTGGAGTAAGGTCTGTAATCACCGGCACATCACCCAGCGGATTACTGCCTTCTATTTCACACTCTTCTCCCAATGTAACTTTGAATCTGCATTTACCCTTTATCAGTCCACCCATCACAGAATAATACCCACCTGCATAACCAGTGAACCAGAAAGGATTAGGCAATTTAGCCTGAACCAACACTCCTACACCTAGTTTCAGAATACTTATTTTACGCCGTTTCATAAACAGCTTGAAACTAATCCCTACATCACCCTGTAAGTATGCATAGGCTTGTCCGTTAGCATACCATCCGTTCATACCTATAGGACCTGAATGACCTTTACAATGAACGTCAGTTCCATAATCTTTCAACATGATATCAAAACCTAATCCCATATCGAAGCTGGCATAGAACATAAGGAAGGTGAGATCTCCTGTACTCAGGGAAAGATTTGCACCAAAGGCAATACCTTTTCCGGAACCGAGGGCGTTAAGATCACGCATATAGTCAAGCTGCTCCTTTTCTACACCCAATATATCTGCCAGGATATCCGGTGGCGGCGGACTACCAGGCAGGTTATTTCCTACCATAAAGTACGAACCTACCTTCAGATTAATAGGTCCTAACCCAAACCCGATTCCACAACGGTTATCTGGTCGTCCAACATTGATATACCATTCATTTGGATCAAAGTGAATTACGACTGTCCCCGCTTTATAATTAGGGCCTGTCCCTTTTAAAGGACCGGCATTTATATACGCTTCAAATACACCGTGCAGGGAATTGTTTACAAAGTCAATATCCAGACTGGCGACAGCAGTTATAGGAGCATCAGAAATTTTCTCCCTGTCTTTATCATATGCCTTCTGAGATTCTGCATTGTTGAAATTCAATTTATCCATGTTCTCAGCAACACCATCAATAAAGTTTGCCGGCAGTACGCATGCAATTTTTGCGGTACCATCAAAATGGATATAAGCTATACCTCCGGTACTGAGGAAGGCTATTTCCAGGGTAGCACGACCATTAAGTACCTTATCTGACTGTGTGGCAAAACCTACAGATGCTTTAAAACCAAAACTGATAGTATTATCAGGTTTATAGAGGTAGCCGGTAGGTGTAACACCTATACCCGTTTTAGCATCACTTTTACCTGCCAGTCGCATATGTGAATACGCACCACCACCAAGACCATTGAGCTTGAATCCAGGGAAAATAGGTATCCCCGCTACACCCAGGTCAGCAAAAGCATCGGCGTACCAATACCGGTATGTAGGCAGGCGGCCAAAAACCGCTTTGGCCTCTACTTTCACTTTCAGCTTCTTCAGATTCAGTGTGAGATCACCGGCAAAGCCTTTACCATAAATAGGATCATCCTCAAAAATAATGATATGGCCATCCAGCTCAATACCACTATTATCAAAGTGAACACCCAGGCTATCCAGTTTCATCTTCTGAAACTTCCAGTTATCATGGTTATTCTTTGTACCTATCTGGCCAATGAGTTCCAGCCTCGCTCCTGCAGCAAATCCACCATCTCCTTCACCAGCCAGATGTACTGCAACGGTGAAAGCTAATCTTGCCTGGTCATTGCTGGCAGCTACCTCAATATTGCTGATGCTGGCCGGGAAATTACCAATAGAGATGTCGCCATCATATCCGAAGCTGGCTACCTGGATCTTGGGAGATACTGTTTGCAGTTGTAATTCCTTAAACTCTATTCCAGGCATTTTGCCCAGGCTGCTATCTGTAACCGGCGCATCTGATTTCAGAGATGCATTAATGGTCATTTTACCACTCAGGGTAGCCTTGGGCAGGAACTTACCATCCAGTACTCTTAATTCAATGGATGAGTTCTTATACAGGGTAACCTTTGAAGCCCGCAGAAATTCGAACTGCAGGGTATCTTTAGGTTTTACAGTGAGCAGGTATTCATTACCCGGACTGATCATTGCATCATACAGGAATGATGTCTTCTCATCTACCGGTAATTTTATCGTACCTCCAAATCCTGCACCCTTCAGGCTATTAGCTCTTACCTCTAACGAAAACCTATCGATAGAGAATGGCCAGGTTCCTGCAGAACCATCACCAATACTAACAAGACTATCGGCTGTAACGATACCACTGAAGCCCTGATTATCGATCAGGATATTCTTCCCTGTAATACTTATACGCTGATTATTACTCCCCCGCTTTAATTGCCGGGGCAGATCTACACGAAGGCTACTGATATACACCCCTCTCCATACGTTTGAATTACCTGGTAGCAGGTAATCCGCTTCATAGCCCTGGGGGAATTTAGTAGCAGGATCATTACGCAGGTCACTGAAGTCAAAAACCGCTTCGTTGATACTAAAACCAAAATCCTTTACTCCTTTTATCTGAAAATCAGGCAGATTAATTTTTACGAGGATATCATTCCAGTCGCCAGCTACCGCCTTAAAATTACCTTTAACCATTCCCGTATCCACATCCCCATTAGCATTAACAGGCAGCAGGATATCGCGAGAGAAGATCACATCTGCATTGAGGCTAAGTTCCTTAAACCCGGAGCAATCAATACTGGCATATGTTTGCGGCTCACCACCATTCACCATATTGTTCTTGCTGTCAAAAGCACCCTTCAATATCAGCTTCACTTTCCCGCCACCAAGATCAATAGGAAAATCGCCCAGCAGAGCCAGCTTGGCATCACCTATCAAACCACCGCCACGGGAGAGTTTAACACCATGTGCACCAAAGAATAAATCCTTTGCAGCCGTGGTACCCTGTTGGGGTATCTTAATTCTCAAAAAGGCTGTAAACTCCGCATAGGTGGGATTCATTTTCACCTGTGTAATACCCACAGTATACTCCACATTACTCAGCGTACGTTTGTTGCCGATAGGGAGCTTCTGCAGATCATCAGGTGTAATATCCTCCACATAGTTGTTCTCTTTATCGATCTCATCGAATAAAGCAGCAGCTATCTGTGCAGACATGGAAGTATCTACAGGCACAGTTGCAGATACAGGGTCAATGGTGGATGTCGTCAGGTCTTTCCCTGCAAAAGCATTGCTATTTGCCAGTAAACAACCGGTAACGATGATCCATAGGTATAAGTACTTTCGCATGCGCGATACAGGATTTTAAGGATATTATTTCAATAGGGTATCAGATATTATTCACCATCAAAACCTTGATCATCTTCATCTTCATAGGTCTTTATTGTCCATTTCTTGTCAGCTTCTTTTTTAAAAGCCATGTATGCGTCATATCTTTCACCGCTTTCAGGCATTTTATAATTTTCAATAAGGTTGCCATCACTGTCCCATTCTTTATATGAAACATAGAGACCATATTGCTTCAATCCTGAAGATTTGACATTTCCTTCTTTATCCCATCTGTAACATTTTCCATGTGCAAAACCTTCTCTGTATTTCTGCATATCAGAAACTTCTCCATTCGGATAATAGGAGATCATCCATCCATGAAAACGGCCATTTACCACTGCTGCATCATACTCTTTTGTATTAATATGAACAGGGTGCTCACCATACACCATGCCGGTGTATGGTTGCCCATCTAATTCCATGTAATAATATTCCACTGCAGAATCTTTTTCTGAGGTATTATTTACATATGAAAAGTTCATATATAGCTCATCCTTTTTCATTAGTTATGTAGTATTATTATTACATCAGTAGTTAATGGATTACAATAATTACATCTTGGAGGGAATCCTAGTGGCCCCGTTTCAGGTGCCAGACTCCTGTTATGTAAAATTAATTCTTTCAATGTAGCATCAGTAGCTCCCGGTATCTCTTTCAATGCCTGGTCCAGTGCCCTGATTTCGGCATGGGTACCGGGTATTCCAGCTGTTAAATCAATCATGCTAGGATTTTCTGCAAGCTTTTTCAGAAAATCCATCACACGCTTTTGCAAAACAGGATGAAGTTTATCAACCCATTCAGTGATGAATTTAGTGTTATTTAGCAGAACTTGTCCATCCCCAGGAATGATTCCAAATCTACCCAGCTCCTCTGCAGTAAGATTTATCCCAAAATACCTTTTTCCGGTTGCCGGGTTTAAAACACCGCTGAGCACTGGACCACGTGTAGCTTTATCTAATGCCGCCATCTCAGAGATTGACATTTCCTGTAATTCATTAACCAGTTTAACGGCATCTGGTCCAAATTCCTTTTCAATAGCTACCAGGTCATATCTATCCATAGCCCGGTAGAACATCTTGAAGAATGTCTTATCACTTCCTGCTACTGTGAAACCTTTTTTATTGGAGAATAAAGCAAAGAACTTCTTATATTCTTCTCTTATTGCAACAAATGGTTTCGTTTCAAAAGGAGCCTTTGCCAATTGATTAGCCTTAGTAAACATTCCCTCTATTTGCTCTGCATAGTTATTCTTACCAATAACATTCAGCAGCGCATCACGAAGGTCTGTTTTCACACCTTTTATAATTACAGACTCACCTGTCAGCCTGCTATCTTTAAGTGCTTTAATAAGCATTGATTCCCCGTTAAAGAGTTTCATAAATGCCTCATTGTCGCTTAACAGGGCGGCCAGGTCTTCTCCGATATTAAATGCCTGTCTGAGTGCATAACGAGCCTCATTATTCACCACCCGCATGACAATGCTTCCCCCAACTGTCTTTACAGCTTCCAGATCACCAACTATCGGGGCTTTACCTGCAGCACTTTCATACTTGATATTTTTGAAAGTACTGACAACACTCTCTACTTCACCATGAGCGGAAGCACTATACCAGCTAATATCCTGCAGCACAATATCACCATCTTTTAAGGCCGCAGTTGCAACCTGCTGTGCAAAGCCTTTCGGTACCTGCATACTCACTTTAGCCCCTTGCGATACCAGCAATTCCGTTCCTGGAATAAGTTTTGCAAACTTCAGCACACTCATATTTAGCTTCCAGGCCAGCACTGTAGAGTAAAACAGGTTTCTACCCGCAGCACTCAACTCTGTAGTAGATGATAATAATACCAGGAACCTATCCAGCGCCGCCTCCAGGTCCGCAGCTGATTTAACAGTTTTTGTCAGAGAACCGGCAACATCACCTAATAGCTGTGTAGTATTAATAGTATAACGGGTAACAGTCTGAATTACCCTGGGAGCAACATTTACAACTAACACCTTCGAAATCATAACCCCACCATACAACATGTAAATCTGGTTCCACAATTCACTATAATGTTTCTGTGTATCAGTTCCATGGCTTGCAATGTCATCTTCGGCCAACGTAAAGCCAATATCGATACCGTTAAAGAGTACTTCTGCCGCGAGTAAGGGGCCCGGTTCCATTGTAGCAACAGAGAGTATCACAGCACCCACATTTACACCAATTCTCACACTGTTCCAGTTCTCAATTGTTTCCTGGCGCTGAATTAACCAGTAAGCCCATATAGCTGGTACTACAATTTCTGACCCCTGCGTAATCTTCTCATTAGCACCCAGCTTAGCAAACCGGTAGTCATCCATGAACCTCAGATGTACATAATCATACGGGCCGCATGCATACTTGGTTGTATGTTCCTTGCCGTGATGCAATGGATCTGATTTATTATAATAAGTGAAAGTAATCTGACCCGTACTTTCATTCATATCAGCTTTTGTAAACGCCTTTAAGCCATCTACGTCATTTGCTGTTATCTTGATAACGCCTATGAATGCAGTGGCATCCGTTGGTGCATCATCTACTTTTTCCGGCCATTTAAGAATATTCGAATTCGTATTGGGTTTTAACTTCGTTAAGGAATTAGATACGCGACCAATAAGACGGTCAATATCTCCACCATTAATGTCGTTAAACAAAGTTCTGAGTAGTTCATACTTCTTATCCTTACCTTCAAGTTCATCGAGCAGGCCTGACATCTGATCATCTGGTGTCATTTCCACCAGATCAGCCATCAGACTTTCTTTCGAATTCGTCCATGTCCTTTGCGTATGCAGATGTAATAATGAAGTGCGCAGATTGAGCGGCATACATTTTATTACACAGGAACGACCTCTCACATTGTTCCCATCAAGCATATCTACAACATTATCAACATCAGTCTGATCTTTCAGCTCCAGTGACTTATTCTGAATGGAGTTGTAATAAATATTAAGTGTCTGATATAGATATTTATAGAAGCCTTTTGACTCTTTATGCCTTCTCTCATACTCCTGTTTCATGATAGCCGTTTCTACATACGTCTTAGCTACGTAAGTTGCATCCGGCTGTGTATATAATGAACGGTTATCTGCATCCACCTGTAAATTTGCTGCTGATTGTGCATCTGTCACACAATTAATCATATTCGGCATCTTTCTGATCAGGGAGGCCGCCTTATAGGCGTATAATGCATTTTCACCACAAAGATTTCCTTCAATTCCGCAAGTACTGAGGAATAGAATTTCATTTTGTGTAAGCGCAGGCATATCTGCAAAAACCTCTATAGCAGCATCCACACCATTCAGGTATTCAGATAAGAAGAATATGTCTTTAAGTGTGCCATCTCCCTTATTATACTTATCAACCTTAGCCATATTATCATTGGCAGTCAGGTAATTTGTCGGGAATACTTTGAAAACCGGCGCACCATTGTTCAAGCATGGTATACCTACCAATACATTGATATACTTTTTAAGAATGCTGACAGAATCAAGGTAAAAAGTTTTCTTATCCAGTGAATCTAAATATCCATTGAAACTTTTGTTGGCACCTGATTTCACCGCGTTGTAATACTTATCGTTTACCTGGAAAGCAACCAATGCTCCTAAAGGCACATCACTATTATCGGAGAGCCAGATATCTGTAGAAGTAGAGAAGCTGACCATTGACAACTTACCTTTTATCGTCAGCGGCTTGCCTGCCAGACTTAAGAAAGTATAAGTACCGTCAGGATTTACGAATTTCTTCAATGCCGTCATATCAGTTACTATCGCCTGTGCAGCATCTCCATCTTTCTCAAACACACCCCATACTATCGCAGGGTCATGTATAGCATCCCATTGCATTTTAGTAAAGCGGGTACCATCATGATAATTCATGACGTTATCCTTCAGGTCACTGTCAGTGAAGCCAAAACCATCAAAAGTATGTTTCAGATGGAATACACCATGGCCGACTTCATGCGCAACAGTTGCAGCTACGTCATTATTACGGTCTGTAAAGATGTAACCGTATTGTTTTGCACGTGGCATATCTCCGCGCAGTACCTGACTCTCTGCACCAGTACCACCTTTCAGTACAAACAGATATACAGATTGTGCATTCACTCCGCGTGCTGACGCATAAGCTGCATGCAGCGCTTTCATCTCAGCCGTTTCTGTGCTGAACACACCACTTCCTGTAACATTCAGCAGATGGTCATTATCACTATCCCATAGTGATTCATCTGTAAACGGTTCATCAGTGACAACTGTCCAATGAACACCCACAGAATCATATATACTGTTCAGTTTCTGTTCCAGTTCATCAGCATCCGGCATCTCGCCATTGACAGGAACCAATACCAGTTTGCGTTCCAGCGCCTGATAAGAAGCGATTAAAACTTTACCCAGTGTTATAGGTGTCTGACTTCCGGCAGGGAGATACACAGCATATAATTCCTGCGCATCATTTGAGCCTCCACCCACTATATTTACAGTGTAAGTACTGCTGTCAGCATTCTTATAACTTGTAAATACAGTACCTTTTCCTGTGATAAAATAAATACTGTCTGGATTTATAGACTTATCCTTTATGCTGATTTCCGCTGTTATTACGTCCGGCTTACCTGCTACTGTTGCTTTTGCAGGCACATAATAATCGTTGGCAAGTTTTTGATATTCGGCACCAAATAACAGACTATTACTATACACAGGATTCCATGCATCAAATGCATATACCTGTGCAGGATGAGATGTAAAGCGCACAACAGCTTTATCTGCATGTAACTGATTCAATTGGGAAGCAGCAGGTAATCCCTGATTAGTACCACCTTTTGCAATCTGTGTTACCTTATAATCATCTCCGTCTTTAGTAACACTATATACATTTCCAGCAGCATCCTTCACTGTTACAGGTACATTGGCTACTTCTTTGGTAATAGTCTCTCCGTTACTGCCAGTAATCGTAAGCGTTACCCCGGTGCTATCATGCGGCGTAACTTTAATATCCTCAGGTTTATTGATAACTACAGGCACTGTAATATCTGCACTGTCTTTACCCGTAACAACTGCACCAGTTGTGCCTCCACCTTCAAAGTATTTATCCAGATCATTAATACCACTCCAGGTAGCGTCATACTGTGTAATCACCTGGCCTTCTGCCAACTGATAGTCTGTATTTATAAGTACATTGGAGAAACTAACTCCTATTTTAGCATCGTTGAGATAAGGTACTACCACATATCCCACCCCGGTAAAACGACCCTTAGAACCTTCTACTTTAGTAACGTTGATATCAAAGTCGCCAGCTTTGAATTCATCACCGGCCTTCATGGATTCCAGCGGACTTTGATTAGTAATAGCAATTGCTGCCGGTATTACACCACATTTATAAGTAGTGGTATCTCCCGCAGCTGTAGTAGTCTGTTGCGAAGGAGTAAAACTACTCTGTGCACCATCACTGCAATTTGCTCTTACTTTGAATTCATAAGCAGTATTGGCCAGTAAACCAGAAAGCGTATACTTGTTACCATTTACTGTTTGATTAAACCAGCTGGCATCAGCTACATTCGCTTTACGGTAAGAAAGCTCAAACACTTCCTGGTCTGGCGTGCCTCCCAGCCAGCTGATCTCCAAACGGGAACTTCCTTTTGTCGTTGCTGTTAGTCCGGTAGGTGTTTTGCAGGTACCCAGGTATATAAAGCTGTAAATTTCGCTGTAGCCATTATTCTTGAAGAGATCCATCTCCTCCCCGTTCACCATACTTTTCGCCTGCACACGGAACACATATGTTCTGCCGGCTGTAAGCGGAGGTTCAGAAGGTCCATATACCAACATGGTATTGCTGGTAGTGGTTTCATATAAAGGAGTAGTTGCCAGGAAAGCTGCCTGAGGATTTGAATTAAACCCGGGCAGCAGTTCCACTAATTGAAAAACATATTCTGTACTAAAAGCTGAGTTAGGGGATCCTTTATGGCGGGGAGTCCACTGAAAAGTAACATACTGCGGATCATTTACCGCTACATTCGCATTATTGGCAGGGAAGTTAATCAATGGTGGATCATTCATCACAATCCATGCATTAGCACATCCACTGGCTACACTTAGTTTCGCTCCTGTTTTAACTTCATATACATCAAAACAAACCCTGTAAAACCCTTCCGGTAATTGCCCGCCTTTTTGCCGGTATTTTGCTGCGGTGATACCATTCAGTATTAAATTATCCGCATTGAAATATGGAGCAAGGTCAGTACCACTTAAACGTTCGGGTATACCACCATCAAGAGTAATGATAGGTATATTGGCAGTAGGGTTCGTACGCAGACTAACGCCTTGCCCTTCTATGTTTACCCGGAGACGCACCTGCACATTGGATGCCTCAAGGTCACGCAGCAGCAGGTTTACAATCAGTTTATCATTGACAGAGTTTACGTAATCGCTGGTATACGGACTGTAAGGGGGAATAATAATCGTATTCACCTGTACCGGGTATATCTGCTGCGCCTGCAGCAAAGACGATGAGAGCAAACCTACTGTCATTAACAGTATATATGTTTTCCTCACATGGAGTAAACATGATAAGATCCGGGTAGACAGCGTAGAATATTTTTGAAGTAGGTTCATCATTAAAACAGTAAAGTATACACGAAATAATAATAGGCAGTTTGTCCCTGTTAAAAGCTATAGCTATAACCTGCAGTTGTTGTCAAATCGAAAAGATGCGCCGGTGAACTTGTCTGCGCCCGCATATTATTCCTGAAAAGTGAAACAACACTAAGATTAAAATTGTGTTTTCTTTTCCAGGTATATCCTGCGCTCCCCCTTAGATTTACAACACTCATCTGAGTGGCTCCGTTGTTTGCACTGGTATTGTAAGATGCAGACAAACGGGTTTTTATCTTCTTATTAAAAAATGCTTGTCCAACAGCCAGAGTAGGTCCCCAGGCCAGAGAGTTATTTCCAGGTAGTACAGAATAACTTAAATTCAGTGCCACCGTAACAGTAGTAGCCGTAGGTACTAAAGACAGATTGTATCCGGCATTGGTATTATAAAACTTAGTCCCGCCTGTAGTATCAGCATGTCCGGCCTGCTTTTCAGTGGCCTGCTGATAAGAAAAATTGACATTGAGGCTTTGTCGTCGTTTTTTGTTACCTGCCAACTGGTAGTTCATGTTAAGATTTGCATTCTGCGATATCTGCACATAATTCAGTGTATCAAGATTGTCATAAGGCGTTAGTTGATTCACCACAGCAAACTGCGGTTTGATATTGGTGAACGATTGAAAGTTCCCATAAGATGCATCAAACTGTAACCTGTCACTGGCGGTATAGTTAACATTAAGTGAACCTACAAGGCGACGCATATTGCTGATTTTTTTATGAGCGAGATCATCGTTCTGGACACCTGCATTTCCACCAATCGTCACCTTATGATTGAAAATACTTTGAGAGAAGTTAACAGTGATATTCTGGAAGTCGTTCGTAAAATAATATGCCCCCAGCGTAGCATACTCTGGATCTACCCTTTCATAACCAATACCTAATGTAAATGATTGAACATTATAATTTATACCTGCTTTGTAAGCATGATAAATACCGGTAGAAGTGCGGTTACGAATAAATGGATTAGTGACATTAAAAGCCCCATGTTCAGCCAATGGAGAGCGGATATCGCGTGTCATCTGACTGGTAGCATATTCACCGGTAAACGTAATGTGTTTGTAAATGGTAAAGCCCCCTGTAAATCCTATGGCGATATTTTCCTGTGGCACTACCTGCAAACTATCCGGTATTGCACGCACAGAATTTATATCATCTTTTGCACGGAATAAATTAATACCAAGATTATAATTGTCTCCTGCATATTCAATTTTAATACCGTAACCCATACGTTTATACGCAGGAAGGTATTCCGGATGGGCAGTATCTATGCCTATAGCCTTTTGCAATCGCCCATACATAGCGCTGTAGTGCAATCTGCCCGGAGGTGCGGCTTCCACACCCACTCCGAAAAACTGGTGTCCATTGAGTGTATAGGGCGAAAAATTCATGCTTGTCCATCCGATATGTGTTGTTAACCACTTATAAGTTGGATTCAGACTATATTGATTAAAAGGCTGGGTGTAGCTAAATGTGTGGTTAGTATAAGCAAATGTTAATGGTACACTCCATCCGTACAGGTTGAAATTAATATTACCATTTATAAAGAAACTAAAAGGACTACGAGTAGCGGGGCCATTAGAAGTATAAAAAATACTATTCATGGCTATTCCCCCATTAACTTTCAAGGCCTGTCCTTTACCAATAGCACCCACATCCTGAGATTTGATCTGGAAAGAATATAAAATGATTACCAATAATAAATAAATAGTGCGTACAGTTCTACTCAAAGTAACTTTGGATTCATAAGTTAACAGATCTCACGTAATAACTAACTGAGGATTAATAGGTATTGGGCTCTTGTCCGATTGCTTAGTTATTATTGCTCCATAGGGTCCCGGAAACAAATATATAAAAAATATTAATTGATAAAACTTTTTTATACTAATAGTAGTAAAATTCAGGGGAATCAAAAGACAATAAAGGGTAGACTTAAAAGAGTCCTTTACGAAACAAGGAGGTAAGTGGCAGGTGTCTGGCACAATAGTTTATAAATAGGTTATCGGTAAACCATAGGTTGATCATCCTTTGTTCGCTGTACCAAGCGATGAAAGGATGACCAACCTATGGCTTACCGATGTTTTATAAATGCGCTACTCTCAGAGACTCCCCGGAGCTGCTAGTAACTCAGGCATACCGGGGCCCCAATCTTATTGACAATCATCCATTTATTTTATAGTTGCTCTCACCATCTTCACCTGGGCTGGCGTAATTGCAGCAGCCTTATTCCCGAAGTTATTACGAACAAAAGTAAGCACATCTGCAATTTCCTCATCTTTAAGGGCTGCCTGTGCCGGCATAGGATTGGAATAATATTCTCCCTCAATCTCTACATCTTCGTTTAGTCCGAGCAGTAATACTTTAATGAGTTTCGTTTTATCTCCCAGCACGTACTTTGTTTTGATCAACGGCGGATTCATTCTTGGTACTCCTGTGCCATCTGCCTGATGACAAGTGGCACAGATTTCCTTATATAAAATCTTCCCCCTTGCAATTGAAGCAGTTACGCTTACGGCTGTAGGTTTTTGCTGTGCTGCATTCTTTACAGGTGCTGTTTTTTTCACCTGAGCAGTAGCAGGCACCGATATGGCAATTATTGCTGTGATGCCTGTCAGAATCCATTTGTTCATACTATTTACCCTTATAAACAATCCTGTAGATTGTTCCTTTTACGTCATCAGATATATATAAAGAGCCATCCGGGCCTTGTGCCAGTCCACAGGGGCGGTGCTGAGCCTGGCCGGGAGATTTAACCGGTGCAGGGCCTGCAAAGCCATCTGCAAATACTTCCCATTTGCCGGAAGGTTTGCCATCTTTAAAAGGTACGAATACTACAAAGTATCCTGCCTGATCTTCAGGTGAGCGGTTCCAGGAACCGTGGAAAGCAATAAAAGCGCCATTACGGTATTTTTCAGGGAACTGAGTACCCGTGTAGAATAACAGACCATTAGGGCCCATGTGTGCAGGAAAAGCAACTACAGGATCTTCTACTCCTTCGCCGGCTGTCTTTTTACCATCGCCACCATATTCAGGAGCCAGCATCTTTTTATGCTGTTCAGGATCGTAATAGATGTATGGCCAGCCATAATCAGCACCTTTCTTTATAGCATACATACATTCTGCAGGCAGATCTGCTGACTGTTTTTCATCATAGAGATCAGGGAACAGGTCATGCAACTGATCACGGCCATGCTGCATAACGAACAACTGATTCAACTGCTGGTTCCAGTCCAGCCCTACCACATTACGTAAACCGGTAGCATAACGCACACCATCACCATAGGTTTGTCCCGCTTTATCTGCTTTGAATTGCCAGATACCTCCCGCAGAGTCGAGCACAGGGCATGGTTTCATCCCCATAGAACCTTTAGTCCTGTCCTTTTCCTGGCAGGAATTGGAGAAGGCTCCTATGTTTACGTAGATGTTACCCTCGTTATCAAGCGCAAGTGATTTAGATTCATGCTGATGACGATCGATTAAGCCGGTAACAATCTTTTCCGGATGTTCGGGGTCAACTGTCTGTTGTTTAGCATCCAGCTTATAACGGAATACTTCTGTATTGGAAGAAGCATACAGGTAATTTCCTTTTATGATAATTCCTGTTCCGCCATAAGTACCAAAGCCTGTTTGTTTGTCGACCTTACCGTCGCCATTTGTATCCTTTAGTAACAGAATACCTTTACCCTCTTTGGGCCGGTCCAGTTTTACATAAATATCACCGGAAGCGGTTACGGTAATGTGACGGGAATGCCCGATTCCATCCGCCGCTTTTAAAGCACCAAAGCCTGCAGGTAATTTCAATCCTGCATTGTCGGCATCCGGTTTTACAGGACTATCCGTTGCGCCCGGTTTACCAGGGCCTCCGGTACCTGCGTACGCAGTGTTGATGCCTGCTATTATTATAGCGGCTGACATAAACACCTTACTCATTTTGTACATAAGCATAATATGGGTCATTTATAAAGATTGTGATTAAAGCCAACCCAAATTACGAAATACCAGGGGCTCCCTTTACTATTTATTTGATGAGTGGAAAACAGGCTCTTTTTTGAAAAAGAACAGGCTTCCAAAACTGGAAGCCTGTTCAATATAAAGATTTTGGCTAAGTCTGACGACTAGTATCCCGGGTTCTGCACCAGTTTGTTATTTCGGTTTATTTCATCACGTTGTATTGGCATAAAGTACATTTTATCCAGCCACAAGCGATTCTCATTTACGAGAGTTACCGGCGTATAGGTATAATCGTAATTAGCCGGATCGTATTTGTACAAAGTGACCTTGCTTCCCGCTTTCAGCTTACCCGCCACATTAATACCCTTTAACGCACGGCCAATAGTTTCAGGAGCAATCATCCAGCGGCGTACATCAAAGAAACGCTGCTCTTCAAACACCATTTCAATTTCCCGTTCATGCTGATATTCCGTTTTCAGGGCAGCACCGGATGCTGTGATGGCCGGCATTCCTGCACGGGTACGGATGGCATTCAGATAAGTGCGGGCATCTCCCTCCTCTCCTAATTCTATGCAGGCCTCCACATAATTAAGAATTACCTCTGTATACCGGAAGAATGGATAAGGTACTTCCTGGTGGAAATACTGTGCATCTACAGCCGGGTCTATGAATTTCTTAATATAATAACCGGTGAAGCTGCCATTCCAGTCTTCTACAGGTCCCTGACGAGTATCTAGTCCGGGGTTGGGGATTGCCTTCTGGGCCACCGCATCCCACACTTCATACGCACCGGTCTGTACCTGGTTAGCCGGATCTTTATCCGTTACATCTGAAGGGCGCGGCCGCCAGTTAGCTCCATCATAAAGAATGGTAGCATAAAAACGCGGGTCGCGGTTACTATAGGGATTCGCTTTATGCGCGGTTACATTCCAGTTAAATGGTGTGCCGTCGCTCATCTCATAATCATCTATCAGTAATTGAGTAGGTGTATTACCAGACCAATTATGATAACCATTTAATCCATTGTATAAGCCAATCTGTCCGCCTGCTTCTGATTTGTTATTCGAGAAATAACGGCTAAAAATACTTTCACTGTTATCTTTCAGAAACATCTGCTGATAGTTACTACTAGCCTCAGATGCACTTGCCGGATTAGGAAAAGCCAGGGAATAAGCGCCCAGATCTATCACGGCTTTTGCAGCAGCTTTTGCTTTCTGCCAGCGTTCAATACGATCACCAGAGGGATATCCCAGCACTTCCGGTGATTGTGCAGCGGCGATAATGGGAGACTTTGCCTTGGCGGTAGGAAGATCATGCAGATCGCTGGCAGCATATAATAAAACGCGTGATTTTAATGACAATGCACCTCCTTCATTCGCACGCCCTTTTACTATAATAGCTTCCTTGCCATTCAGATACTTTGCAGCAGAATCGCAATCATTAACAATATGATCTACACATTCAGCAAAAGTGTTACGGGCTTTGGTATAATCGTTATCATCCAAACCATACACGTTATCAACCAATGGAACGCCACCATATGCACGTACCAGTTGATGATAATAGAAAGCCCGGAGAAAAAATACTTCTCCTCTTAATCTTTCTCCCAATGCGGGTTTATCGAACGGCACCTTATTTATATTCGAAAAGAACACATTGCAGGCACGGATTCTTTTATACATTTCACCCCACTGGAAAGTACCACGGCTTGTTACAAATTCGGCATCCGTAGGACTGATAGTAGATTCCACCATGTTTTTCAGTCCGTAGTTATGGGTGAACATAGTTTCATCCGTAGCGGAGGCCAGCATAGTTTCCAAGAATCCACCGCTACTCAGACCATTATAGATATCGTTTACAAATGCTTCCGTTAATGCAGGATCTTTCCATACATCGTCTGCGGTCGCTTCGCCCAAGGGCTTCGTACTCAGAAAATCAGTTTTACAGGCACCCGTTGTTAATACAGTAGCCAGTGTAATGCCGAAGTATATTTTTTTAATAATCTGCTTCATACCAATCATACTTTAAAAAGTTAACGTAAAGCCTGCATTGATCACTCTTGCCTGCGGATAATACCGACCATTTCCATTGATAGATTCTGGATCAAAAATCTTCAGCTTATCAATGGTGAACAGATTGAGACAGTTGGCATAGATTCTCAAACTGTTGATACCTATTCTTTTCCTCAGAAGATCTCCCAATCCGTAGCCCAGTTCCAGGTTCTTGAGGCGCAGGTAGTTAGTATTGCGTAACCAGTAAGTGTTACCGGTGGCCCAATAGGTATCATTGCGGTCATTTACCCGCGGATCAACGCTGCTCGGGTTATCCGGACTCCAGTGATGATCGGAGTAGTCCTGTGTAAAGTTGCCAATCTCTCCGGATTCGGTATTCACAGGCAATGCACCACCAAGTGCGCCCTGCATCAGGATGGTACAGTCAAAATTCCTGTATTGCAGACTGATGTTCAGCCCACCGGTGAAAGTAGGTTGTGTACTTTTGGAATTACGCACTTTATCATCCCCATTAATCTTACCATCAGCATTAACGTCCTTAAATTTCATATCGCCCGGACGCAGGTTGTTCGTGAGTGCGCTGTAGTCTATTGTATTTTTGTTGATGGCATCAAAATCCTTAAACACACCATCATACTGGTAATATAATGCGGTATTCATTGGCTGACCTGTAGAACGCTGCCAGGAAGGAGCACCAGGAGTTTCGTCCCAGAATACGATCTTGTTTTTGGAAACACCACCATTCACACTCACATCGTAACGGAAATCATTGCCAATTTTATTGTTATAGCCTATGCGGAATTCCCATCCTTTGTTATCTACTTTACCAATGTTTTCAGCAGGTAATGTTAAACCGGTACTTTGTGGAATAGAGGCATTTCTCCTTACTAAAATGCCTGTACGTTTATTGATAAACGCATCCAGTTCAAAGTAGATCTTTCCATTGAGCAGTGCACCATCCAGCCCTACGTTATAGTTATTGGCCACCTCCCAGGTGATATATGGATTAGGGATACGAGCTTCGAACAACGATTTTGCAACAGTACCGCCCAGGATATAACTGTCAAATCCATAGGTAGAATAATATTGGTATTCCTGGAGGGTGAGTTCACCATCATTATCATCATCGAAGTAGATCTGATCATTCCCGAGTTTACCCCAGGAAGCACGCAGCTTCAGGTAATTCACAACAGGCACATTGTTTTTCCAGAAGTTCTCCTCTGAAATACGCCATCCGGCCATGATACCAGGGAAGAAACCAAACCGGGACGTTGAAGGGAACATATAGGAACCATCATAACGCCATACAAATTCAGCAAGGTATTTCTCTTTATAATTATAGGCAGCACGACCGAAATAATTAAGACGGGCACGGTCCCAGGCACTACCTCCATTATTTTTTTCGAGTTCGCCACCAGCAAGCATCTGGTCGATCAGAGAGGAGGTAAAATATTTACGGGAAGCATTGAAGTTATCAGAGTTCACAGTTTCCCTTTCTACCCCAAAAACCAGGTTGACTGTATGTTTTTTATTGAAGGTATGATCGTAGGTGAGTAATCCACGTAACAGCATATTACTCTGATCTTCGTCACCCTGGGCAAGTGTAGCCTGATCAATACCACGTTTACCTTTTACAAGTAATGGAGTGGTACCATCTGCTTCATATGTCTTCTTATCCCAGGTATAGAGGTACCATGGTGTCATCCATGTTTTGGTACGTTTGAGATATTTATCGAAGGCAACGTTACCACTCAGCTTTAAGCCATCTACCCAGGGTACTGTCACATCCAGGCGGGCATTAGTCTGCATAAAGTAACGCTTATCCCTGTCATACCCTGTCTGATCAGTGGTGATCACCACCGGGTTGTTTCCGTATTCAATATCCGGACCAGGTAACCCGTTTGGCCAATAGGCGGGTTCTGTAGGTTTTCCACGCATCAGCATCCGGAAAATGTCGCTGGCATTGCGGGTGGGGAAATGACGATATTCCTGACGCCCCAGCACATCTACACTTACACTCATATATTTGTTGATCCTGCCGTCCAGATTAACACGCAGGCTGTACTGATCGTAACCGGTAGCAGATTGTTTGTAATAAGCATCCTGTGACTGATAACCGAAAGATGCCAGATAACGCATAGCATCATTACCTCCTGAGATCTGCAGGCTATGATTGGATTGTGGAGCCCAGGTCTTGAAAGTAGATTTGTACCAGTCAGTATTAGGATGTAACCAGGGATCGTTACCGTCTTTGTATTTTTGAATCTCTTCCTGTCCGAAAGCTACATTCCATTGTTTATTCGTAACAGGAGAAGTGTAAGTGCCATTCTGTTTATATACTTTCCAGGCAGCATCCCATTCGTTGGCTGGCACATCCCTGTAAAGGCTTAATTCATCCCGTATCTGTGCATATTGCGCAGCATCGGCCATATCCGGGATATGTGTTGGTTGCGACCATCCCTGGTTGAAGGAATAAGTCAGTTGAGGTTTACCGCTTTTACCTCGTTTGGTAGTGACGAGAATTACACCGTTTGCTGCTCTTGCACCATAGATAGCGGCAGAAGCATCTTTCAATACGGAGATACTTTCTACATCAACGGGATTTAGTCTTTCAAGCCCACCGGTGCGAGCCGCCACACCATCAATAACAACGAGGGGATCGTTGTTACCCAGAGTGTTGGAGCCGCGGATGCGCAGGGAAGAACCATCATATCCGGGTTCTCCGCTGTTCTGCATGGCTGTTACACCAGGCATGCGGCCTGCGATAGAGTTTGATAGATTGGTAGCTGGTGATTTGATTAGTTCTGCACCTTTTACGGAAGCAATTGCACCTGCCACAGCTTCCTTTTTCTGTGAGCCATACCCTACAACCACCACTTCGCTCAATCCCTTGCTATCCGCTTCCAGCATGATATTGAGCGGAGCATTATTTTTTACATCAATCGTTTGTGATAAGAAACCGATTGCACTAATAGTTAATTGTGCATTTGCCGGAATGCTCAACGTAAATGAACCATCCGGACTAGTTGTGGTACCACGTGAAGTACCCACTATTTTGATAGTAGCACCAATAACCGGGTCACCATTCTTATCTACCACTTTTCCTTTAAGGGTAATATCCTGGGTAACGGAAAATGTTATTTCCCTGGAAAAGACATTTACGGGTGACTGGAAAGCGATTAATAAAGTAAGAAGTAAAGTTATTTTCATACGCAATGGTATTGACTGCCAGACATGAGAATGCCTGACCTTCAACAGGCCTGAATTTTTCATACTTTAAAGTTTGACAAAGTTTAGAAATAGCATGCCGAGTGTAACAGCTGGCTACCGGCATGACAGATTTTGGTTTTACTCAGAATGAGATAACATCCTGGTAGTTTACACACTTTTGTTTCTGATAATCCTCATAACGTGTTTGATTTTAATAGTTAAAGAATGGCAGGCAATGGGTCAATAGTTGAACTATACACGGGCTTCCAATATATAATACCTGCAAAGAGATGATGTGCTACAATATCTTTTTTATGCTTTTAGTACGAACAAAAAATACGGTTTGTTTTCATAATGGGTTATAACACATGTTCGCTAGTGTCATCCACAGGCCTAAAATAGAAAAAATAATTAAAGATTTATAATTCTTTTAACATCCAGTTAGTGCAGGAAAAATGACCGGTATTACCCTGTGGACTATCAAGGTGTTTAAATCCAAAATATTCGTAGAGTTTAATGGCTTTCTGAAGTTCGGATACGGTTTCCAGGTAACAATGAGTATAATTTTCCGTACGTGCAAAATCGAGGCATTTTTCTATTAATGCGCGGGCAATACCATTTCCACGAAATGCAGGCAACAGGTACATTTTCTGTAATTCACAAATATGTACGGGACCTCCTTCCAGTGGGGCAATACCAGCTCCGCCGGCAATTTCTTTATCTATTCTGGCAACATAATATATAGAACGCGGTGTTTGGTAGATATCTGATAAGTGGTCTAATGTAGTGTCTGCAAATGCCGTTCCAGGCTTGTTAAGACCAAAGTCTGTTAATACACTCCTTACGATATGGGCTATTACCGGATTATCATCCGGTTGGATCGGGCTGATAGTAATAAGTGGCATTTCTTATTTAATTGATTGGTGAAGATACTAAATGAGCAATATAACAGGCTGGTTAATATTCCTGTACAAAAGAGATGGAGGTAATACTAAAAGGACTGCTACCTTTAGCTACCAGATAGAGGTCGTGTACCCCGTTAGAGTACTTTGGATTTCCTGTAAATTTCAGTGTAAATGTTGTATCGCCGGTAAATGGAATTTTCAGTGTCCCTATCTTCCTGCTTTTTTTACCTCTTGGTTTATCTATCCGGAATTCTAACCGGGCATTCTTGCTATTTTTACTTTCACAAAAGACAACAATCCTGAACCCTACTTCTCCCATACTGAGGTTCACCTGTCCGAAGCCGAGGCAACTCCCCGATTTCATTTTGAATTCGGTTTCGAAATTCCCCTTTTTTGTTTTTACACTGTCCGCTGGCGCAGCGACTGGCGGTGAGCTGGCTGGCGGTGGAGCAGCAGTCTGCCCCCTTGCTATTAACTGCACAATAATTAAAAAAAGACATAGGATCGGCCTCATATAAAATCAGTAGGTCTGGCATCTTGTAAAGGAAGCTCAACCAGTGTCTAAATTAGTAATCAGGGCGAAAATTACGCAATTTATATTAAAAATTACAATAATAACCTTACAATGATTACCAGTCGGTTAAAACTCTCATTAGGTAAAGGTAAATATCAAGTAACCTTTGGAATAGATACGTAAATTCTTGCCTTTTATTGTGTTGAGAGGAAAAGTTAATAGCTGAAGGAGATAAGCAAAGACTTAAAAACTACTTAAATTAGTAGCTATATCCCCCAGATATCCTAAAGCTAATCAGCGTTTACTTATTGCGGATTTGAAACAGAAAGGGCTGATCCGCTAAATAATTGCTGATCAGCCCAATAGATTTATTCAAATCTTACTTTGCTTCTTTCTGAACCATATCAATAGTGATAGCACCAGCTACGATGGCAATTTTGTTAACATCTTCCGGACAATCTTTCTCAATAGTAACGCGGTACTTGTCGGCAGTGGTAAATGCTTCCTTCAGGATACCGGCCCATTTTTTAGAGATCGTACCTAATGCTTTTTCATTAGAGTCTACAATGCTGAAATTCCAGGCTTTCCAGTCACCTTTGATCTGTGCTATTGTTTCACCATACTGATTGGTAATATGATACAGGGGTTTCATAAATGCAAATTTCTGCTTGATACCACCTATCTGCGTGCCATTACCATCCAGGATCAGGATTTTAGACGTCCAGAAAGTCCAGCCACGTTGAATACTGGCCACAACTACATTGTTCATGTCTGTGATATCCAGTGTGAACGGAAATATAGCTTTACTCAGAAATAAACGTAAAAATTTGTGCCAGAGAGGAACGGTTTGCTGGACGTTGCCAATCTGCTGCCCCTGCTCATTGTACACTTTGTACGCATTTGAAAATTTGAGGAGTCCTACTTTTTCGTCAATAAAATAATCATCGCATTTAAAAAACTCTGGTAAGTTCGTTTGTCCCATAAGGTTGAATAAAGGTGGTTAAATAATAGAATGAATGGGCGTAAAGATATATAAATTATTTTCCTTCTAAGTAATTATCTAATAATTTAATCAATTTCAACATTTTATCAGGGTATTTCTCTGCCAGATTTACTTTTCAACAGGGTTTTGAATAAGATTAAAAAGTTCAACTATATGCATGGCTTCAGGGTAATACTTACCTGATAAATGGGCTTTTAGTGAGGCTGATTGAATAATATATAATACCCTCTTGACTGATTTTTAAATTAAAAAGCTTCATAAGGATTGCAGTTTTATGGCAATCCTTACGAAGCTTTTTATAAGATCAGCATTGACGTTTATTAGTTGTATCCCGGATTCTGGTACATTTTAACAGGATCCAGTTTGTATTCATCAAAAGGAATCGGGAAGTAGCGGTCTTTTCTTGTAAAGTTGCTTAACTTGGGAGTACCAAAGTCTCCCTGATTCTTTGCATGGAAATGGGTCACCAGTTCATCAGTTGTAAAAAACCTCAGCAGGTCGAACCAGTATTTATGCTCAAAGGCTAACTCTATCCTCCTCTCGTGTAATATTGCCAGTTTCAATGTAGGATATTTAGTACTGTAATCAGCATCTGTAAGCGATACTGTGTAGCCGGGCAAACCAGCTCTTGCACGGACCATATCCAGATAAGATATCGCAGTCGCATTATCTCCCAGGTACATATTTACCTCTGCCAGCATCAGGATCACATCTGCATAGCGGATCAATGGACAATCATTACCGCCATAACCATTGCTACCTGCCAATGAAGATGTATCACGATACTTGGTAACGAACCAGTCTTTTACATTTGATGCATTCGCATATTTAATGGAAAAATCTTTGCGAGGGTCTGTTGTTTCATACTCATTTACGAGGTCATGTCTTACATTTCCTCCTATTCCTGTAGTTACTCTTTTGGAGTTTATGGTTTCTAAATTCGCCTGGTTATTGCGGGCGATGGCAGAAGAATTATCTATATCTCCCTGTTTGTAAACGATGGTCAGGATTAGCTCTGGACATTTAGTTTTTTTGGTAACATCAAAAACATCCGCGTAAGGAATATCCTTTAGGTTAGTGAAAGTACGCATATCATAACAGGCTGTCAGATATGTCTTAGCATTTGTAAGGTTTTCATTCTTCTTGCCCTCATCAATTGTAGTTGCCATGGTAAGGTATACCTGTCCAAGTAATGCATTTCCAGCTGCTTTGGAGACTCTACCTAAGTTGGCTCCTGTCTGAAAATTCGGTAAAGGACTGGCCAATACATCTTTCAGGTCTTTTACAATCTGTGCATATACAGCCGTATCTTTTGCACGGAAAGTATAATCGGGAACTTCAGTTGAAGTTAATTGTTTTGTTACCAATGGTACATCTCCCCATTTGCGTACGAGGTGGAAATACATCAATGCACGGATAAACTTTACTTCAGCTATGTAACCTGCTTTTGTATCTGCATTGGCGAATTCCACCCTGTCTATATTTGATAATAAAATATTGGCACGGGTAATAGACTGATAAAAGGCCAGCCAATGATTTTTCACGTAAGAGTTACTTGGCAGAAGAGAAAAATCACCAAACTGAAAAGGTTCTCCGGAATTAGATTGCACATCAATACCACCAGTATTTCCAGCGCGGTCTTCAGTAAACAATCCACTGGTTTCACCAATACAGTTACCGCTTCTCAATGACTGATAAACGCCGTTCACTGCCACCAGCACATCGTTTTCCGACTGATAATAATCAGTTATAGTCGATGCGTTAGGGTCTGTCTGATCCAGCAGATCCTTGCTGCAGGATGATAAAAACATTGCAGTTGTGAGAAATAATATTATAGAAAGTATATTTTTCATTTTATGTCTGTTTCTGTATGAAAGAAATTAGAAAGCCAGTTTTACGCCTGCATTATAAGCACGTACAAGGGGATACATACCATAATCGACACCTGGAGCAAGATTTGAATTTGTCGTGCTGTTTACGTTAAAATCAACTTCTGGATTATACCCTTTGTATTTTGTAATCGTAAAGGCATTGTCTACACTGGCAAATAAAGTAGCGCGACTTATACCCAGGCGGTCCTGCAGGAAACGGAATTTAAAGTTATAGCCAAGAGTTGCATTTGTGCATCTGAAATAAGAAGCATCCTGCAGATAGAATGTAGATAACCTGGTGCTGTTACTTTGTGTACCAGCTCTTGAAGGCCGGTAAATATGTCCGTTACCAGGTTCTGTTATTGAACGGAAATGTTCTGCAACATCTGCATACTGATTACCGGAACCTTCCATGTTATAGAGATAATAATCCTGTCCGTCCAATACCTGGTTACCATAAGAACCGTTAAATGAAGAACTGAAATAGAAATCTTTATAGGTTGCAGACAGATTAAAGCCGTAAGTGAATTTAGGATAAGGATTACCGATCACGTCTTTATCAGCGTCATTCACAACACCCTCTCCTGTTTTATCATAGAAGTAAAGGTCTCCCGGATGCATTGGATTAGATGATGAAGCAGACGGTGCTACTTTATTATAATTATCCGCAGTAGCTACACCCAGAACTTTAAAGCCATAGAACATGCCAACTGGTTGCCCTGTTTGTGTGATATGAGTTTTATAAGAACGTTCTGCACCAGCGGTAATGATAGTGCTGGCACCACCCATATCAAGTACTTTATTTCTGTTCACAGAGATATTACCCGAGAGGTTAAGGTGAAAATCTTTCCCATCAATTACCCTTGCATCAATCTGCAGATCTATCCCTTTGTTGCGTATTTTTGAATCACGCAGGTTGGTAAGCATAGTTGCAGATCCGGACACTGCAGAAATAGGCTGATCAAACAGTAAGTTATAAGAATAACTCAGATAGTAGTTGGCAATCACAGATATACGCCCATTAAATAAGCCGACATCCAGTCCCGCATTATATTGGGATGTTGATTCCCAACCCAGTTTTTCATCTCTGATATCATCTGGATAAGCTGCATTCAATACATTATCGCCAATTACAACACCAGTTGGCTTAGCCATTACTTGTATTGATTTGTAATCCCCAATATTATTATTACCACTCAATCCCCAGCTGGCACGCAATTTAAGAGTGGAGTTTTGGCCCAGCCAATCATGATAAAAAGATTCATTAGATATATTCCATCCTGCTGCAACAGATGGGAAAGTACCCCACTTATTCTTGGGTCCAAAACGGGATGATCCATCTGTACGGAAAGAAGCCGTGATGAAATATTTACTGTCATAGTTGTAATTAACACGAGCCAGGTAAGATAACAAAGTTGTTACTCTCCTTGTAGCTTTTGTTAAGGTGAAATAAGCTGCTGCAGCGCCTTTGGCGCTCACATCCTGGATACGGTCATTGTCAAATCCTTTGGCTTGTACCTGCAGCACATCATTTGTTGTTTTCTGAGCAGTATAACCAGCCAATACATCAATTTTATGTTTATTGATCTGTTTATTATAGTTAAGAGTATACTCTCCCAGCTTATCCAGGTACGTGGTATTTTCTGCTTTTGCATTTGCTGCATTTTTAGCATCAACAGAATAAGGTGCACTTACTCCAGAGCTTAAACTGGTTGGGTAGTAATAGTTATACTTTTCCGAATAACTTTGCATTCCCAGGTTTGCTTTAAAGGTCAATGCAGGGAGGATCTCATAAATAGCATAAGCATTATAAGTTCCTCTGTTGCCGTTCCTGGTAATATTGATTTCCTTTGCCAATGCAATTGGATTCTCGAAGCTGTTATAGCCATAGGTTGAAGAAAATTTCGCTACCTCATTCTTTGCAATATTACCCTTCTCATCATAAGCACGGTATGAAGGTAACATCAGCAAAGCTGCCATTATAGGATTATGATCCCAACGCCCTTCTTCCGTTTCTCTGTTCTGGTTATTGGTATAAGAAACATTCATGCCTACTTTCAGTTTTGCATTTACCTTGCCATCAATATTTGCACGAATGTTAATTTTCTTAACCCCTGTATTTAATATAATACCATCCTGATTCTGATAACCACCACTCAGATAATAACGAACATTATCTTTACCCCCTGAGAATGAAAGGTTATGTCTTGCAAAGAAAGCATTTCTATATAATTCATCCTGCCAGTCAGTGTTGTACTTTGATTTGATGATCTTCTGATTAGCGAAATCATAAAATTCAGGTGCTATACTAATGGCATTGGCATTACCAATATTTGCGATACGGGTAGCGTTATCATCAGAATACATAGCATCTGTCCATGGTTTATTAGCATTTACCATGAAGTCATGATAAGAGTTATTTCGGGCATCTACCATTAACTGTGAAAACTGGTCGGCATTCAGCAACTTCACCTTTTTAGCCAGTTGGTTGATACCTGACTGGAAGTCGTACTCAAATTTACCTTTGCCATCCTTACCACGTTTGGTAGTGATCAGGACCACACCACCAGAAGCTCTGGAACCATAAATAGCCGCAGAAGCAGCATCTTTCAGGATATCTATTGATTCAACATCCTCAGGATTGATATAAATATCATTGTCCATAGGATAACCGTCTATTACATACAACGGATTGGAAGAAGCATTGATAGACCCTATGCCACGCACTCTGATCTTAGTGCTCGCATAAGGAGCACCACTCACCTGGGATACCATCACACCGGCCACTTTACCAACGAGTGCCTGTCCTACAGAAGGAGATGTAAGATTCAGCTCACTTGCTTTCACACTGGAAATAGCACCAGTAACATCGCTTTTCCTTACTGACTGATAACCGATAGCTACGATTTCTTTTAACTGGCTATTCTGTACTTTCAGTTGCACATTCAGTGAAGGCTGATCTGTTATAGTTGCTTCGTATGGAGCATAACCAATGAAATTAAACACAAGTACATCACCGGTATTTACCGCGATACTGTATTTACCATCTCCGTCGGTAGAGGTGTTCTTTTTTGTTGTTTTCTCATATATACTCACACCGGGTATGGGCTGATTATTTTCGTCTGTCACTTTTCCGGAAACTACTATCTGCACAGCCGTTATAGTGGGGGCTAGCTGCTTTTCAGCTATCTTCTTCTTTTCTACTTTCAGGAAGATGTGTTTATCATCTACCTGTTTAACAGAACCTTCATAGTCTGCCAGGAGTTGTTGCAATACGGCAGACAACATTGCGCTTTCTGCTTTGCAGTTTACCAGCTGGCCCGCATTTACAGCCGTTGCATTGTACCCTATGGAAATACCTGTTTTCTGTTCGATTAATATGAAAACATCTCTCAACGGAACTTTCTTAACATTGAGGCTGATGCGTGTGTCGCGTACATTAATGGTGATATTCTGCCCATGCATTTCATTTGCAAAACAGATCACATGACAAAAGAAAAATATTACCAGCAAGCGCAAATGCCGGGTAAAAAAAGTTGGCGCATTACATTTTATTCGCATGACGTAGTGTTGATTTTTATTTCATGATTATTTATATGATAAGTGATTCCTGAAAGCTGGGATAATAGATGCATTGCATTCTCAATAGGCTCATTTTTCAGTTGCAGGGTATAACGGCAAGTTCTTTTGGTGCTACCACTGAGAGTAATGGTAATATTATATTGTCTTTCCAATACAGCAGCGATTTCAGCAATGGTAGCCTGTTGGAAATAGAACCGGTTTGTCTGCCAGTCGGCTATTTCAGCGGCATTTGCGACTTTCAGCTGATGTTCATTTTTCTGTTCATTGTACGTAAGCATCTGGTTATGTGTAACGCTGGCAGCCAGTACTTCATGATCATTTTCTACCCGTACTTTTCCTGTTAATACAGCTACCTGTATCGCTTTTTCTTCAGGATATGCCTTGATATCAAAAGAAGTACCCAGTACGACAGTCCTTAATTTACCAGTGTGAATGATGAAAGGTTTGCTTTCGTCACTTTTAACATCGAATACTCCTTCTCCTATGAGGAACAGTTCTCTTTTTTCTTTTCCGAAGTTGGATGGAATTTTCAATGCAGACAGTGCATTCATGGTAACAACAGTACCATCGGGTAATGTGATCTTTTTCCGCTTTCCTTTTCCAACATTGATCTCCGCATATGTAACGGGAGGAGGTGTTCCTTTGAAATGCCTGAAGAAAAACAGAAGTCCCGTTAATGCCACTACGAGAACTGCAGCTACGCGTAGCAGGGGGACATAACTAATCCTTTTTACTTCCGGGAACAGCTTACGCATTACATTTCCCGCCGCTTCATTAGCAGCAGCTGTAAATGCCGGATCGTCCGGAAGCTCATTCTCGAAGGAATGAAACCACTCCTGTATACGTATTACCTCTTCCGGTGTGCATTCACCGGATCTGTACTTTTTTAAAAGCGCTAAGATGGCAGCTTTGTCTGATGATGTTCCCATTCATCAGTAAAGTCTTTAAATCATGCAGGCGGTACCATTAAGGAATTGTGAACACAATGTTAACGAAATGTAAACAAGCATCCAGTGATCTGTATTCAGTTTTAGTCTGATCCGTTTAAGCGCAAGGGAGATATAATTCTTAACGGTTTGCTCTGAAAGACCATATTCTACCGCTATTTCGCGAATAGATTTTGCTTCCCAACGGCTTGATACAAAGACCTTTCTCATTGTATCATTCATCTTAGATACTTCGGAATCTACTTCGTTTCTCAGCTCCATTGAAATCAGCTGGTCCTCTATAGGAAAAGCGGTTGGCTCATCTTTTTCAAGTAATACGGTTTGCCTGGCAAGAATCTTTTTATGCTGAATCTGCCAATCGATCACCGCATAATATGCTGCGCGGGTTAAATAAGAGAGAATTCGATCCTGTGTAATAATGTTCTGCCTGTTTTTCCAAAAGGAGATAAAAATCTCCTGAAGCAGATCCTTGGTGTCATGTTCTTCGCGGATACGCGCATAGATGAACTTGTACAGCGTAACATTATACCTGTATACAAGTGTCTCAAATGCCTTTTCATCATCCTTTTTCACTAGTGATAATAGCTCCGCATCGTTCAGATTCTTCATCATAACACAAAAAAGTTGGCGAATAGTATTGCGGTGCGAAAATATACATCGCAAATTTAGCCTTGTGTTATGTTTGCGTTAAGAGTGTTCTCTCACTATCAGAAATATGCCAACCGAGATAAGCTCCTTTTTAACAAGGGAATTCATCCTGGAAGGTATCTCCTCTCTCCATTGCATTTATTTCATCTTCATTACACAAACATGCTTCCATTTCCATTGTGATCTGATGCTGATCCAATTCCTTCCCAATGATGACAAGTTCATTCTGCCTGTCACCAAAACGTTTATCCCACTTACTTTCTATTTCTGCCTGATTATCCAGAAAGGAAGCGTAACGGATCCTTTCTTTGTAAGACATGCTGCTCCACCATACACCGGCACGCTCGGCACGAAGACTACCGCCTGCCTGGCTCCAGTTCAAAGCATCGTCTTTCCGGGAAGCGAGCCAGAACAATCCTTTACTGCGGATAACACCGGAATGCCAGTGATTATTGAGATATTCCCAGAAGCGTTCGGGATGAAACGGACGGCGACTACGGAACACGAAACTGCTGATACCATATTCTTCAGTTTCCGGCGTATGGTGCGACTTGTTCAGTTCTTCTATCCAACCGGCACTCTGACTGGTTTCTTCAAAATCAAACAGGTTGGTATTGAGGATGGTTTTCAAGTCTACCTTGCCAAAAGAAGATTCTATGATCTTAGCATTTGCATTGAGTTTCTTCATTACAGATTTGAGGACCCCAACTTCTCCAGGTTTCATCATATCAGTTTTATTAAGGACGATTACGTTTGCAAATTCGATCTGATCTGTGAGCAGGTTTACGATAGTTCTGTAATCTCCTTCCATATCTGTTACCTGCCTTTCCTGTAATGTTTGTATACTGCTGAAATCTCTGAAGAAATTAAAGCAGTCTACAACGGTAACGAGTGTATCCAGGCGGGAAATTTTACTCAGATCTGTACCATTTGCTTCATCCTGATAGGTAAAAGTCTGCGCGACCGGCAACGGTTCGCTGATGCCGGAACTTTCTATCAGGAGATAATCAAATTTATTTTCTTTAGCGAGCTTCTCTACTTCAATGAGCAGATCTTCGCGCAGTGTACAACAAATACATCCGTTACTCATCTCCACTAACCGCTCTTCTGTTCTGTTCAGTGTATTTTCATTTTTAATAAGTTGTGCATCAATATTTACTTCGCTCATGTCATTTACAATGACGGCTACTTTCATCCCTTCCTTGTTGTGCAGTATATGATTGAGCAAAGTAGTTTTACCGGCACCGAGAAATCCACTCAGCACCGTTACTGGTAAACGGTTCGTTATCATAATAAATTAAATATTTTATTGTTTTACCTGTTCGGCCCCTTCCAAAATGTAATAGAACTCATTCACATCTTTTTCGTTAAGGCGTAGTTTTCCTTTAAAACTGCGGTATTGGTCAGTCCGATATTTTGTATTGGGTACTTTAAGATTAATTGTCATAACGGAAGCCGGTCCAGCCTTTCCACAGAAAAAACATGCAGCATAAGAGTTGGCAGAGAGGGCGATCTTAGCGCCGGTTTTATCAAAAGGAACGACGTATCCTTCTATTCTTACTATTTTCCCGTCGAGTTTTTTTAAAGCAGGTGTAAAGTTGGGGAAAAGCATGTACCCTCCTATCTCCTTTACAAATGCTTCTCTGAAAGGCACGTCCTGCAAGGTATCCCAGCTTACGGGTAAAACTTCATTCTGTAATACGAATGATTGCAGAACACCTAAACAACTAACTAATAATATAAACTTATTCATCTGCCAGGGTTTTAGAGATATTTAGTTTAAAGACGCTTAATGCAGGAAAAACAGATGCGATGATGCCGATACCAAGGGTTACGACCAGTAACACAATTTCTCCGTTTAGAAAACTAAAGGCCTGCAGATTGAAATGATATTCAGCAGAAGCATAGTTGTTCAGCAGAAGCAGTCCTATCCTACTGACTACAATACCACTGATAAAACCAACAACAGATAAAAGTAATCCCTCTGCCATGATGATACTGAAAAGACGGAAACGGCTATATCCTAGTGAGCGAAGTAATGCCATTTCGTATTTCCGTTCATGGAGACGATTGAATAATGAAATGAATACACTAAGCCCTGCCATTATCATGATAGCAATAGCGATATATTGTAAAGTAATTACGCCTATGCCCATGAGCCCGACAAGACGATTGATTTCCAGCACAGGTGAAGCAGCCTGCATATTCGTTGTTTCATTAATCATTCGCGGCAGTATCATGAGTCCCATAGGGCTGCGAAATTTGACCAGCACAGCTGTAATCTGTTTTTCATTATGGTCATCAACATCGCCATCATCATGATGCTCGTGAATTTCTCTTATTGTAGCAATGTTGGTGATTACCAGATTATCGATCACTGTACCGGTAGGCCGCAGAATCCCAACGACTTTGTAATAATGCCCTTTATGCTGGTGACCATGAATCCCTTGTCCGTGTGTGCCAATAAAAGTGCTGCCGACATCCATATTATTAGTAGCCGCCACATTACTTCCCAATACGGCTTCCATTGACTGATGAAAAAGTTTTCCTCTTGCAAACTGTGCCTTTTTTATGTAGGAGCTATCTGTTCCCAGAATGCAGTATCCCCGGAAGTTGTCACCATAAGCTAATGGAATGGATTGCTGAATTAATGGGTTGTGTATGATCCTGTTCACTTCATTTTCGGAGATATTCCCGGTGGGTGCATCTACATGATAAATAGCGGATAAAACCAGTTGCAATGGGCTGCCCTTCGCCCCTATTATAAGATCTACATCCTGCAAATCGTTACTGAACTTTTGTTCCAGTTGTTGTTGTACGACTAACAACAATGATATAATAGCCACACCGAATAAGAGCAGTATCCAGCTTAACACTGTTGACAGCGGCTTGTATAATATATTTCGGATGATGAGTTTAAGTGTCATAGCAGAGAGATGCTTTTAGAGATTTCTTTTTTCAGTCGATCATCGTGCGTTACTATTACCAAAGCACTCTGATACAGAGCAGCTTGCTCCTTTAACAGGGTAATAACAGCAGCTGCATTTTCATCATCGAGACTGCTCGTAGGTTCATCTGCAAGCAGTACGGCCGGCTTATTAATGAGTGCCCTTGCAATAGCAACCCGTTGCTGTTCCCCCTGACTGAGGCGGGAAGGGTAATTATTCAAGAGGTGACTGATCTGCAGATTCTCTGCCAGTTGCTGCAGATTTTTATTGTGTTTCGCAGCAACGAGTATATTGTCTTTTACAGTGATGGAGCGGATAAAGTGTGCGCGTTGAAATACAATACCAACACGTTGCCCTCTGAATGTATCCAGTTGGGTGGTAGTGAGATTGTTCAGCAATACATTATCAATACGCAACTCTCCCTTATAGTCCGACAGTAATCCTCCCAGGATATGCAGCAATGTTGTTTTACCACAACCTGATTTACCGGTGAGTAACAAGGCGTCTCCCGGATTACAGGAAAGATCCGGATAGTGCAGGGCAGACCTTCCCCTGTACGAATAAGTAATTCCTTTCGCTAATATCATTGATTAGTATATGTAAATGTGTATTATTCCACTCCCGGCATAAATTGACAATCTGAATAATTGCAACAATATTGCAAATCTATTACTTTTAAGATAATATCCAAATAATGCTTTGAAACTGCGGTATAACATTTGGTGTAATTTCTTAACTTCCTGTTGTACCCCAAATTGTTTACTATGAAATCCACGTACATCATTGCAGCCTGTTTGTTATTTTCATCCTGCACCAAAACAGAAACCCGCTTCCAGGTATTTCGTAACCCTTCTACTGTTATTCCCAAAGCAGACATTAACAACTTTGTGGAAGAGCAATTAAAGCAGCATGAATACTTTGACTGGAAAATGGCCGGGGATACTATGACATGGAGCGCCCTGATCCAGTCTGACAGTGTGCTTTCCATTGGTTATCAGCCAGCAGGGGTAAGAGACCTTGACAAAAAGATCCATACCATCGATTTTAAGAGTGCTGCCTGGAAGGAAGCACGAGCTGATATACTCGCTCTTGTGAGAAAAAATGAGCAGTCGGACGTTACACAGATCGTTTTTAAAGAAGGGTCCCTGCCAATGATCAACGTGAAGGTGAGCCAGTTTGCCACGCTAAAAGCATTGCGGGCATCCCCCCTGGTGCGGTATGCAGAACCTATCGGTTATGGCGCATATATGGACGACACGAAAAAATCTGACCTTGAGGCAGCCTCCAGCATCTTATCCTCAGGATGCGGTTATAATGTACCAAAAACAGATCTTGTAACGAACATTGATTATACCCCGATCCTTCCGGGCGCTAAAGCATCCTGGAACTACGATTATCACAGGATCAACCAGGCATGGGCTAAAAGCAGCGGACAGAATGTGACAATTATGTTGATTGATACAGGAGTCAGCGATGCACAGGAGAATCTTGGGAATGCTTTTAATCAGGGTCTATCTTCCGGACGGAGTATTCAAAAGCTGGTTACCTTTTCAGGGGCATCCGTGAATGATGAATGCGGACACGGGACCAGTATGGCAGGTGTTATTGCCGCGCCGAGAGGCATTGACGGCAATACAGCGGGTATTGCATACAACAGCAATCTTATTACCGTGCATGCTGCCGAAAATGTTGTGATCCTCTCCTCTGCTGCGATTAATGGTGTTACTAATGCGTATGTGCTGGGAGCTGATGATCCTTCCGTAAAAATAATCAGTATGAGTATGGGCACGATTTTCAGTTCAGGTCAAATAAAAGATGCGCTAAGCTATGCGTTTAACAAACAGAAACTGATGTTCTGTGCAGCGGGCACTTCCACATCTTTCTTTGCAAGTTTTGTAGGAGTTATCTTCCCGGCAAATCAGCCGCAGGTAATAGCCGTAACCGGTATTAAGGACAATCTCACTGATCGTTGTGGCCCTTGTCATGTAGGAAGTAAAGTGGACTTTGTGATTGTGATGGAGAAGACCAGTACAGGAAGGAATCCACTTTCGACCGCAATGAGCGGAGATGTACCCTCTACAGTGGGCGGCTCCTCAGTAGCGACTGCCAGTTGTGCGGCCATTGCAGCACTGGTGTGGAGTAAGTATCCCGCTTATCCGAAGGATAGTATTGTTGCGCGACTTACAAGAAGCGCGAGCAACGCTTATAACAGAAGCAGTAAATTTGGATGGGGGGTTATTAATGCAGAAGCGGCAGTAGGAATTTGACTGTACATGTATGATGAATGCCTAAATGGTTTCTAAATATAATTTCTGAGGAGCACTGGCATTAATATCACTGGTTCAGCAGTTCATTAGTTGTTCTGGAATCAAGCCGATAGTGGGTTCATCCATCAGGATGACGCCTGCATTATTTGTCAGATCGATAGTTATGCCGACCTTCTTTTAGTAGGTGTGCCTGTGAATTTCAGGATTACAGAAAAATAAAATTATAGATTTAAGAAAGAGCGGAGCAGTTGCAACACTCTTTCTTAAATTTTAAGAATTTGAAAATAATTTTTGATATCCCAATAATTTATTTTTACTTTGATGTCATTACATGTGAAGTTTGTTAACCGTTAAAATGTCCAATCCCGGACATTGACCACCAACAGTCTACTTAGGAATAGATTGTTTATGAAAAAACAACTCACACAATGATATATTATCAGATGCATGATGTAAAAAGAATGTCAGTAAAGATTTGGAAATTGGTATCGCAGATGCTGGTTTAAATGAGATTATTGCGTGATTGTAATGATTTATTGAATCATGTGAATAATATGTAACAATAAAACTACAGGAATGAGAATTTAAAAAAAATTAACGCACAATTATGCTATACATGAAATTCGATTTGTTAATCCGAAAAGCTATCGTCTTTTCTTAATAATTGCACTCTCAATTATTTAATTAAAATATCATTAAGATCCTTTACTGTAAAGGATTTCACATTTGTTAACCAACAATTTATTTAATACATTCGCATGGCAAAGATATATATAGACACTTCTGTGGTAGGAGGATGTTTTGATGTTGAATTTAAAGAACCCAGTCTTGAGCTTTTTGAAGTATTCAAGACTGGGCTTATGAAGGTGATTTATTCGGATATTGTCATCATGGAATTATTGCCTGCCAGACAGGAGATAAAAGACAAAATAGACGAGATTCCAGTAAATTATGTAATTGATGTTGAAAATAATGAAGAAGTTGAAAAACTGGCCGATACATACATTCAGCAGAAGGTATTGACCAATAAAAGTTATGGTGATGCTCTTCATATTGCACTTGCCACATTGAATAATGCTGATACACTTGCAAGCTGGAATTTTAAACATATCGTTAATATTGACAAGATAAAATTATATAACGCAATCAATTTAAAATTGGGCTACAAGACAATAGAGATCATGACGCCCAAATTAATCTTAAAATCCATAATTCATGAAAAAGAAAAAAGAGTATGATGCAGTAGCAGAAGTCCGCAAAATCAGGGATGAGTTAAGTTTGAGATATTTGGAAAATCCGGCTCAATTCAGACTGGATTTGAAAGCTGCGGCCAAATTATT
Source organism: Chitinophaga sp. CF118 (assembly GCF_900112615.1). Taxonomy (GTDB): domain Bacteria; phylum Bacteroidota; class Bacteroidia; order Chitinophagales; family Chitinophagaceae; genus Chitinophaga. Next base: position 41,777 of record NZ_FOMK01000002.1, read on the forward strand.
CCGCGAGCAATCCAAGCGGGTATTCGTTCAAGCATAGATTGTAAAATCTTTGAATCGGGCTATCAAACATTAAAACATGACGCCCGGGTTAATCTTAAAATCAATAGTTTATGGAAATGAAAAAAGAATACGATGTAGTAGCAGAAGTCCGCAAAATCCGGGAGGCAAATAGTCTGAAACACTGGTTTAACCCACTACAATTCAGACTCTATTTGAATACTGCGGCTAAAAATCTTGATGAGTCACGCAAATTAGTGCAGATTCAATGATAAGTTGTGAAAAACAGCACATTATTAAGAATGGGGTGATGCAAAATCTAATGATGTGCTGCTTTTATATTCTCTTTTAGCCTAAGTAGTACATATTGCTGTCCGCTCTAAAAACCTATTATATAATTTCCAGATTGTAATCTCTTGCATTCCAGGAATTTGTTTATTGCCACCAACTCGCTTTCAAAGAGAATAGGTACTGTATGTAAAATACAAATTTACAATTCCTTCTTTTACATCATTTTATGCAGTGAAGAGTATTGCCAGCCAATTGATGGTATTGCATTTCCCGGAGAATTATATTAGTCTTGCATAAAGAATATATCCTATAAAAGTCCCTACATGAAAAGATACCTGTTAGCTGTATCCCTATTCCTGTTCTGTAGTTCCGCTATTAGTCAGCCCACCGCCAACTCTATGAAATATGCAGGATCCGGGGAAGAACATTTCACACACATTATCAAGCTCAATAATGGAAATTATGTGTGCGGGGGATATAGTACTTCCGACGCAATGGGTAATCATGGGGGAAGTGATTTTGTTATAGCATGTATTTCGGCTCAGGGTGAAGTGATATGGAAAAAGATGGTAGGAGGAAGTAAAGAAGATGGTGGTAATTATTCCGGTAATAGAGAATGCCTTAGTCTTACGACGGATGGAGGTTTCTTTTTTGCAGGAGCTACCTCCTCTTCTGATGGTGATATTACAACATCCAAGGGTGGATGGGATATTTTTGTGGCAAGATTTGACATAAATGGAAAGATAACATGGGAGAACACATATGGAGGTGATAAAACAGAGTATTTATCCGGTATAGCGACTACATCAGATGGTGGGTGTATTTTTTCGGCTACGACCTATTCCGGTAATAATGGAGATGTTCCGGCAAATCATAGTGTGGATACAAGTGATATCTGGATTGTAAAGTTGAATGCAAGGGGAACCATTGAATGGAGTAAAACTTATGGGGGCTCAGGCACAGAAATGGCAATCAGTATCAAAACCACCAGTGATAACAGTTATATTTTCACAGCTGATGTGACATCGGAAGATGGTGATCTTAGCGGTAGTGTACCTGAAGGTGAGGTGAGAAATATGGATATGTGGATTGTTAAAATAGATAATGCAGGAATGATTAACTGGAATAAAAGGTTGGGAAGTGATGAACACGGGGCAAAATAATTAAGCTCGCCTTTATTAATACTAGTAGAAGTATCATAACAGTACATTCTCCACATTTAATAAACTAATCCCCTAAAGATAATATACTCTTTATTAGCCCTCAATGATTAAGAGTGACATTAGGTCAATCTGAAGAAGTGTGTTTTGCTTTAATAACCTTAATTTTGGCGAAAGTTTTTTATGTTGGGAACCGTTCTGATAATAGATGATGAGGAAAAGTTACGCAGCCTGATGAAACGGATCATTACGCTGGAAGGATATAATGTGCTGGAAACAGGTACTCTTAAGGCTGCACAGAAGCTGTTGGAAAAGGAAGAAATTGATGTTATCCTATGTGATGTAAAACTACCTGATGGCAGCGGTGTAGACTTTTCCCGTACCATTAAGGAGAAGTACCCTTCCCTGGAGGTAATATTACTTACGGCCTATGGCAACATTCCCGATGGCGTACAGGCGATCAAAAACGGAGCGTTTGACTATCTCACCAAGGGAGATGATAATAACCGCATCATCCCTCTCCTTAACCGTGCCTTTGAAAAGGTACAGCTACAGAAAAGGATTGATAAACTGGAACAGCAGGTAGGTAAAAAGTATAGCTTCGACAGCATCCTGGGTAGCTCCCGCGTTATTAAAGAAGCTATAGAACAGGCTAAAAAGGTGGCTCCTGCCGATACTACTGTATTATTATTAGGAGAAACAGGTACGGGGAAAGAAGTATTTGCACAGGCCATCCATAATAATAGCAAAAGAGTTGGCAAACCTTTCGTTGCTTTAAATTGTAGTGCTTTTAGCCGGGAGTTACTGGAAAGTGAGCTGTTTGGGTATAAGGCTGGTGCTTTTACCAATGCTGTGCGGGATAAGAAAGGATTAATAGAAGAGGCTAATAACGGGACTATTTTTTTAGATGAAATAGGAGAACTACCACTGGACTTGCAAAGCAAGCTGTTGCGGGTACTGGAAACCAGCGAGTTTATTAAAATTGGAGATACCAAACCTACGAAAGTAAATGTGCGGATCATCACTGCTACTAACCGCGATTTGAAAGAAGAAACTGTCAAAGGACAATTCCGGGAGGACCTGTATTACAGACTGAATGTGTTTGCAATTGTTTTGCCTCCTTTGCGGGAACGTAAAAAAGATATACCGGTGCTGACGGAGTATTTTGTAGGATTCTTCTCTGCAAAGATTAATCAGAAGAAACTTTCTGTTAGTGATGCTTTTATTGAAAAACTGCAGTTGCATGAGTGGAAAGGGAATGTCCGTGAGTTAAAGAATGTACTGGAAAGAGCCGTGATCATGGCAGGAACAGAAGAATTAACCGTAGCCCACCTTCCATTTGAATTACAGGTGAATGATAAGCCTGTGCATACATTGTCAGCATTTGATCTTGCCAGCGTGGAAAAGCTGCATATTATCCGGGTATTGCACCATACAAAAAATAATAAAACAGAAGCCGCGAAGTTGCTGAATATTGGACTTGCAACACTATACAGGAAGATCGAAGAATACCAGATTGGGTAGGATAAAACTATATGGAGACAAAGTAATACCCTGCTGAGATAAAGCAGAGATTCGAACATCCTACGTTCATCCTACGTTAAAAACGTAGGATGAACGTAGGATGACTTTTACCATCCTTTATAACGAGTGAATTACATATTAAGATGTGATCTTGGTTGAAGTAGTATTTTTAGACATTCCTCATCATTATGATAAAACCCTCTCAAATTGAGAGGGTTTTTTATAGCCCTTTAGACCTCTCCCTTCTACACTAAAACATATAAGTAATTCATAATGAATTAGTTAAATGGGAGAGATTATACTATTTAAAGAACGGGCATGCCATTGGCCTATCTATACTCAAATGAAACAACTATGAACCAGTATGAAGTATCTGCTGAAATAGCCGATGAAATCCCGGAAATACAAAAAGAGATTGTACGCGAACCTGTATTCGGAAGTGTATATATGTCGATCAAAGTATTGACGACTTACACCGGAAAGATGCTGCATGAACATCAATTACGGCAGGTAGAACGCTGCATGAAATTAGCCGACAAAATCTACAATAAAGGCAATAAACTGGTAAAGACTGCTGTAGAGAACGTATTCGTTTATTCATTCTCCAACCTGCAGGGATCCTGCACAAGAAGAGAATGGCAGGAAATACAAACAAAGATGCCTGTTATGCTGTTCTCTCTCTACATACAGCAAATTATGAAACCCGGAATCTGATAAACTTTAATAATATGCTCACATTTCTTTACCTGGTTATCATGCTGGGATGCTTTTACATCTTCTTTAAATCAATTGATTTCTTTGAAAACATTTAAAACACCTGCTATATGATGACAATGTTGCTCATAACATCCATTCTCGTATTCATTTACCTGGTGTATGTTTTACTGAAACCTGAAAAATTCTGATCCTTAAACCTTTCAACTGATGAATAGCGAAATGACAGGCGTCATCGTCACATTTATTATCACCTTACTGATTGCTTTTCCACTTGGTAAATACATTGCCAAAGTATTTAAAGGAGAGAAAACAATCACCGACTTCATGTCTCCACTGGAACGGCTCATATTTCGTATATCCGGAATAGATACCACTAAGGAAATGAATTGGAAACAGCATATGGTTGCTTTACTCTGTATCAATGGAGTATGGCTGATCTATGCTTTTTATGTGCTGCTTTTCCAGGGCAGCCTGCCGCTGAACCCGGATGGTAATCCCAGTATGGCTCCTGACCTGGCATTTAATACCAGTATCAGCTTCCTGGTAAATTGTAACCTGCAACACTATTCTGGCGAAACAGGACTAACCTATCTTACACAGTTATACGTTATTACATTCCTGCAATTTGTTTCTGCTGCAACAGGCGTAGCCGCAGTTGCTGTACTGTTCAGGGCATTTGCAGAAAAAACAACCGAGAAGCTGGGTAACTTCTTTGTGTTCTTTACCAAAACCATTACCCGTATTCTGCTACCACTGAGTATTATCGTTGCCTGCTTACTGGCATTTAACGGAACACCTGCCAGCTTTGATGGAAAAGATAGCATCGTAACTCTGCAAGGAGATTCTGTCCAGGTATCCCGAGGACCTGCGGCAGGGATGATTGCTATTAAACACCTTGGAACAAATGGTGGTGGATGGTTTGGTGCTAACTCCGCTCATCCGCTGGAGAACCCTACCTATTTCACGAATATGGTAGAAGTAATAGCACAGGTGATTCTGCCAATGGCGCTCATCTTTGCTTTTGGTTTCTTTATCCGGAAAAGAAAACTGGGATACGCCATATTCGGCGTGATGACTTTAGGCATGCTGACCTTTATGATCCCTACAATGTTTTCAGAACTGGGAGGCAATCCTTCATTCGCTAAAATAGGGCTGCATGATATCTCTGCAATGGAAGGAAAAGAAGTGCGTTTCGGGGTACCGGCGTCTGCTTACTGGCAGGTAATGACAACTATCATTTCTACAGGTTCGGTGAACTCAATGCATGATAGCTCCATGCCTTTGTCAGGTGCTATGCAGATGCTGGGGATGATGACTAACTGCTTTTATGGAGGTAAAGGTGTGGGGCTACTGAACTACTTCATTTTCCTGATAATAGCAGTATTCATTTCCGGTTTGATGGTAGGTAGAACGCCTGAATTCATGGGGCGGAAAGTGGAAGCCCGTGAAATGAAAATAGCAGCAATGATCGCCTTGTTCCACCCATTCCTGGTGCTGGTGGGAACCGCGATATCTGCATATATCGTTACTTATCATCCTCAGGCAGCATGGGCTGTACAACCAGGCTCCTGGCTGAATAATCCCGGAAATCACGGGTTCTCAGAAATGCTTTACGAATACACTTCTTCCTCCGCTAATAACGGATCCGGATTTGAAGGATTGGGCGATAATAATATCTTCTGGAATATCACTACTGGCATCGTGATGCTATTGGGGAGGTTTATTCCTATCATAGGACCAGTAGCCATTGCAGGTATCCTGGCCAAAAAGAAATATATCCCTGAATCAGCGGGTACATTACAGACGGATACGGCGACTTTCGGAATTATGACTTATGCTGTAATCATGATCCTTGCAGCACTCGCCTTCTTCCCTGCACTTACATTAGGCCCGATCGCTGAATTCTTCCAATTGTAATAAATTATAAAAATCATGTCTGATCATAAAAGTAATAAACTCTTTGAAGCGGCGCTGGTAAGTGAAGCATTGAAACAAGCTATTGTGAAGCTGTCTCCTAAAAGTATGTTCCGCAACCCGGTGATGTTTACCGTAGAAATTGGCACTGTCATTATGATGATGGTGACTATATACACCTGGTATTCCGGAGATCGTGCACAAGGTTCTTTCGGCTATAACCTTGCAGTATTCTCCGTGTTATTGTTAACGCTGCTGTTTGCCAACTTTGCGGAAGCGATTGCAGAAGCGAGAGGTAAAGCACAGGCAGAAAGCCTCCGGAAAACAAGAGAAGAAACACCTGCGAAGAAAATATTTCCTGTAGGTGAAATGTTTACAGATGAAATAAAGATCGTTCCTTCTTCACAACTACGTAAAGGTGATCTGTTTGTATGTGAAGCCGGAGATATGATTCCAATGGATGGTGAAATCATTAAAGGATTAGCTACCATCGATGAATCTGCTATTACCGGTGAATCTGCTCCCGTAATCAGGGAATCCGGCGGAGATAAGTCATCTGTGACCGGAGGTACGAAAGTACTGAGTGATAAGATCATTGTGCGGGTTACTACAGATCCGGGCGAAAGCTTCCTTGATAAAATGATTGCATTGGTAGAAGGTGCCAGCCGCCAGAAAACACCCAATGAGATCGCATTGACTATCCTGCTGGCCAGCTTCACCATCGTATTCATTATTGTGTGTGTGACCTTAAAACCTTTTGGCGATTATGCTCATACACCAATCACTATAGCGGCCTTTGTGTCTTTGTTTGTTTGCCTGATCCCTACCACTATCGGTGGACTGCTAAGCGCCATTGGTATTGCAGGTATGGATCGTGCTTTACGGGCCAATGTAATAACCAAGAGCGGGAAAGCTGTGGAAACAGCGGGCGACCTTGATACCTTACTGCTTGATAAAACCGGGACTATTACTATTGGCAACCGTAAAGCCACACACTTCTGGCCAGCCCTTGGCATCGATAAGAAAGAATTTATTGAAACCTGTGCGATGGCTTCCCTGGCAGATGAAACTCCTGAAGGAAAGTCTATTATAGAACTGGCAGCTGAAAAAGGTGTGAAAGTAAATCTCCCGGATAAAAATAAAGTCACTTTTATACAGTTCACTGCTGAAACAAGAAGTAGCGGACTGGATTTTGACGGTATAAAAATCAGAAAAGGTGCTATGGATTCTATCCGGAACATAGTACTGAAAGCGAACAATCCTTTTACTGATGAAACAGTAGAAAGAGTAAAGGAAATAGCTTCTAATGGTGGTACTCCGCTTGTAGTAAGCCGTAATTCTCAGATAGCAGGCGTGATAGAATTGCAGGATATTATCAAACCCGGCATAAGAGAACGTTTTGAAAGATTACGCCGTATGGGTGTGAAAACTGTAATGGTAACGGGCGACAACCCACTTACTGCAAAATACATTGCAGACAAAGCCGGTGTGGATGACTTCATTGCAGAAGCAAAACCTGAGGATAAAATGATTTACATCCGTAAAGAACAGGAAGGCGGTAAGCTTGTAGCTATGATGGGCGATGGTACCAACGATGCTCCTGCCCTTGCACAGGCTGACGTAGGAGTAGCGATGAACAGTGGCACACAGGCTGCCAAAGAAGCTGGTAATATGGTAGACCTGGATAATGATCCTACCAAACTGATAGAAATCGTTGAAATCGGTAAACAGCTGCTGATGACAAGAGGTACTCTTACCACCTTTTCTATTGCAAACGACGTGGCTAAGTATTTCGCTATCGTACCTGCACTTTTCATTACCTCTATTCCTGCATTACAGGGACTGAATGTGATGCATCTTGCCAGTCCTGAGAGTGCGATTCTTTCTGCTGTAATCTTTAATGCGCTGATCATTCCTGCGCTGATTCCGCTGGCGTTGAAAGGGGTGTCTTACAAACCAATTGGTGCGAGTGCCCTGTTACGCAGAAACCTGCTGATATACGGATTAGGCGGTGTGATTATTCCTTTTATAGGGATCAAGCTGATAGATCTACTGCTCGCTCTTTTTATGTAATTATCTTTTAAAGAAAACAAGATGAAAAAGTATTTGCTTCCTTCTATAAAACTAACAGCCCTGATGATTCTCCTATGTGCTGTGTTGTATCCCCTGTTGATTGCAGGGATTGCCAAACTGGCTCCGGGACAGGGAAAAGGAGAAACCATTTCGCTTAATGGGAAAGTAGTAGGATATGAAAATATAGGACAGAAATTTACTGCTGATAAATATTTCTGGGGGCGTCCTTCGGCTGTAGATTATAATGCAGCAGGATCTGCAGGTTCTAATAAAGGCCCTTCTAATCCGGATTACCTGAAAACAGTACAAGCCCGTATAGATAGTTTCCTGGTGCATAATCCGGGTGTGCGTAAGGAAGATATTCCTGCAGAGATGGTAACAGCTTCCGGTAGCGGACTGGATCCGGATATCTCCCCTGCTTCTGCTATCATACAGGTAAAGAGAGTTGCAGCGATTAGAAACCTCAATGAAAATGCAGTGATGGATCTCGTAGCTAAACATACAGAAGCTCCGCTGCTGGGCATACTGGGACCTAAGAAAGTGAATGTACTGAAACTGAATATTGATCTGGACAAGTTACCATAGAATAACCGTACAAAGTGCTGGCTTCTTAAAATATATGTGCAGAAGACGAGATTCGAATTCCCGGTTGCCTAATCCAGACCTTTTAAAACTTGAATATCGACCTATATATTAAACAAACAGAAATGAAACGAATCTTATTAAGTGCTGTAATTGCGCTGAATGTAATCAATGTGAATGCTCAGGATAGCACTGGAACAAAAAACGCGGATAGTATCGTAATTAAAAAAGTTCCCTTTGATGGGATGGATCTTACCTGGATCAATGGCCAGAACAGACAGAAAGATTTTCCACTGGTGATGAATGATGCTAAGGGAGAAACGATCCTTACAGGAGTTGTACTTGTGGATGGTTATTTTAACTACAACTTTGCACGTCCGAAAGATAATACACAAACTATTTCGGCCACTACTGCCCGTAGTAATGAATTCTCTCTGAATCAGGCAAGTATTGGTATAGAAAGCAATTATAAGAACATCATCACGCGGTTATGGTTACAAACCGGTAGTCAGACCGCTGTAGTACAGGAAGCCGATGGTTCTGTTGCCAGGGGACGAAATACCAGCACCGGCAACCTGAAATTTATACGTGAGGCAGCAGCAGGATATCATTTCAATGTCAAATATGGTTTGAATATAGAGATGGGGATTTTCATGAGTTATATCGGACTTGAAAGTTATGTAATGCAGGAGAACTGGAGCTATCAGCGTAGCATGGTGTGTGACTTTACACCCTTTTACTTTCAGGGAGCCAGAATCCAGTTTTATCCTACTAAAAAATTCAAAACAGAATTATGGTTATTGAACGGCTGGCAGAGTTATAACAGCTGGAGCAAGAATCCGGGGGTAGGTAATTCAAACTATTACCGTCCTAATGAAAATCTGCAGTTAGTTGCCAACTTCTATTATGGCAATGACAGCAAAAGTGGTACGACCGAGTTATCAAAAGTGCATCGTTTTCACCATGATAACAGCATCGTATACCGTTATTATAAAAGCAAGAGTGGAAAGGGAATTTCTCAGGCGGCTTTTAGTCTGAATAACCATTACGGTTTTCAATCGGGAGACGGTGTGAAAGCGAAAGATAATTATATGGCAGGTTCTTCCCTGGCAAACAGGGTTTGGTTTAAGCAGAATAAGCTGGCTTTGACATTACGCGGAGACTACGTCACTAATCCGGGAGGTTATCTGGCCTTTTCTCCTGCTGCCCCGGGAGCTATTCCAAATGACTATGATATTGCTATTGCGAATGGAGAAAAGTTGAAAATGACACAGCTTTCAGGAACATTTGACGTGATGCCGAATGATCATGTCACTTTCAGATTTGAATTTGCGCATCGCAATAGTAATGTTCCATATTTTGCAGGCCCCGGCGGCACTACCTCACAAACCGGCTTCATTACAGATGCCCCCGATCCTACATGGAAACCTGACCTTAGAAAAACCGAAAACAGAATCATTGTTGCTGTAAATGTAAGGTTATAGAGGTGTAACCAATGGCGGCCTATTTATTAGGTCGCCATTACATCCTTAAAAATAAATAAAATGGAAGATATTATAGTCCGTGTGGCTACAGGAAAAGATGAATTGTTTGCAAAGATTATTACTGACGAAATGGAAGCGTCTGCTAAAGTACGTGGTACAGGAATTGCCAAACGTTCTCCTGAGGCCATCATCGAAAAAATAAGAGATGGTAAAGCTGTGATTGCGGTAACCGGGAATAATACATGGGTTGGTTTTTCCTATATAGAGACCTGGGCTAACGGAGAATTTGTATCCAACTCAGGTCTGATCGTAAGTCCTTTATTCAGAGAATTAGGAGTGGCCTCTGCCATCAAACAAAAGATTTTTAAATTATCGAAACAAAAATATCCTGCTGCTAAAATATTCAGTATTACTACCGGTCTGGCAATTATGAAAATGAATTCCCGGCTGGGGTTTGAACCCGTTACCTATAATGAGATTACACATGAAGAACGTTTCTGGAACGCCTGTAAAAGTTGCCCCAATTATCAGATACTGGAAGGCAAATCCTTCAAAAATTGTATGTGTACTGCCATGCTGTATACACCCAAAGATCATAGTCCGAAAACAAGAAGATTAGCTGTTAAATATAATACCTTTGAAAAGCATGAGAACTCCGTATGACTGAAAAAGAAAACAATGCACAACACTTCCTTGATCTGATCCGGCAATCCAGACGTGGAAAATTTAAAGTGTACATAGGCATGAGCGCCGGTGTAGGTAAAACCTACAGAATGCTGCAGGAAGCCAGTACCCTGTTACGCAATGGTGTGGACGTAAAAATCGCCTATATAGAAACGCATAACAGGGCGGAAACACAGGCCTTGCTGGAAGGACTACCAGTAATACCCAGACGACAACTTTTCTATAAAGGTAAAGAGCTGGAAGAAATGGATGTGCAGGCTGTACTGAACCTGCATCCTGAAATCGTGGTGGTCGACGAGCTTGCACATACTAATATAGAAGGTAGCAAAAATGAAAAGAGATGGCAGGATGTGATTGAAATCCTGGATGCAGGTATTAACGTAATCAGTGCGGTGAACATCCAGCATATAGAAAGTCTGCAGGAAGAAATCAGGAATATTACCGGTATAGATGTGGCAGAAAGGATTCCGGACAGCATACTCCAACAGGCTGATGAGGTAGTGAATATAGATCTTACGGCCGACGAACTGGTGATCCGGCTGAAAGAGGGCAAAATCTATACAGCAGATAAGATAGCAATTGCAATGAAGAATTTCTTTCAACCTGAGAGAATTCTGCAACTGCGGGAATTGGCGTTAAAAGAGGTGGCATCGCAAGTGGAGCGAAAGATAGAATCTGCATTGCCGGGAACAGCGCATTTAAGGAATGAACGTTTTATGGCCTGCATCAGCAGTAATCATACTGTTGCCAGGAAAGTGATACGCAAAACTGCCAGGCTGGCCGCTTATTACCACTCCAAATGGTACCTGCTGTATGTACAGACGCCTAAGGAAGACGGAGATAAGATAGGACTGGCAGCACAGCGACATCTGATCAACAATTTTAAGATGGCCATGGAAATGGGAGCAGAAGTGATCAAAGTGAAAAGCACTAATATTGCTAAAACTATTATAAATTCGGCGGAAGAAAAAAATATTACTACTATCTGTATGGGTAAACCTCATCTGAACCTGACAGGCATCATATTAAATACGGCTGTTTTTTCACAATTGCTGGGGAAGCTGTCTACATCGGATATCGATATTGTAATTTTGTCATAACATGCGTCTCAAAACTAAATTAAGTATAGGCATTGGTTTTTTATTTATTGCGATCCTGGTATCCGGGATCCTGGGGATCTTATCGATTCGTGTGATGAAACATGATGCACGCATGATCCTGGAAGACAATTACGAAACTTTGGTTTACAGCAATAACATGCTGCAACTATTGGATATGTTCATGGAAGATTCTACCAGCGTACCGCTGTTCGAGAAAAACCTGAAGCAACAGGAAGCCAATATCACCGAACCAGGAGAAGCTGCCGCCACTGAAGCTGTTCGTACATTATTCGAACAATTAAAACGTGTTCCAGGTAATGACTCCCTCCTCTCCCTCATCCGCCAGAAAATATATATTATCAATACGGCTAATCAGCAGGCGATATTGAAGAAAAATCATATAGCTGAAATGAATGCCAAAAATTTCAGTAACTGGCTGATGATCATTTTTGGTATGCTCACACTTATAGCATTCACACTGGCTGTTAATTTCCCAGGCATAATCAGCGAACCTGTAAAAGCATTATCAGATGGGATTAAAGCGATCGTCAATAAAGATTATTCCAAAAGGATCCGGCTTTCGCAAAAAGATGAATTCGGCGATCTGGCGCAGGCTTTTAACAGCATGGCCGAAAAACTGGATGAGTATGAACATAGTAACCTGGCTAAAATAAAATTCGAGAAAAGCCGTATTGACACTATCATTAATCAAATGAATGATGGTATTATCGGTCTTGATGAAAACAGGCGATTACTATTTCTGAATAAAGTGGCCGAAAAATTACTGGGCTTAAAGGAAACAGAAATTATGGGGCAGTATGCACCAGATGTGGCCCTGCATAATGACCTGATGCGGAACCTGCTGCAAACAGAAGGGAAAGAAAAAGAACTTAAGATTTATGCTGATCAAAAGGAAAGTTATTTTCACCTTGACATCTTCAATGTAAATAATAATGAAAAGGTGATCGGCCAGGTGATAGTGCTCCGTAACATCACTCCTTTTCATGAATTGAATGAAGCTAAAACGAATTTCATCGCAACTATTTCCCATGAACTGAAAACACCTATTGCTTCTATTAAGATGAGTGCACAACTGTTATCCGACACAAGAGTTGGCGGTGTTAATAAAGAACAGGAAGAACTGGTGAAGAGTATAAATGAGGATGCTAACCGGTTATTGAATATAACGAGCGAGTTGCTGAATATGAGCCAGGTTGAGACCGGGCATATACAGTTGAAAATACAACCAGTACTACCATCTATCATTATCAATAACGCGACTAATACCGTTAGTACTACAGCACAACAGAAGAATATTTCTCTCAGGGTCATTAATAATTCTTATAATGAAAAAATCCTCACTGATCCTGAAAAAACGGCCTGGGTACTGACAAATTTCCTTACCAATGCGATCAAATATTCTCCTGAGGAAGGAGAGATTGTGTTAACTACTTCTATAGAAGGAGCTACTATCCGGTTCACGGTACAGGATCACGGAAGAGGTATAGAAGATAAATATCTTCCCCGGATCTTTGACCGTTACTTTAAAGTACCCGGTACAACAGAAAAACCTGGCACAGGGCTGGGGTTATCTATTTCCAGGGAGTTTATTGAAGCACAGGGCGGACAGATATGGGTGGAAAGTAAACTGGGAGAAGGCAGTACTTTTGGATTCAGCTTACCGAAACAATAGCTATATTAGCGCTATATGAACAAGATAAGCGTAATCATTACAGGCGCTACCGGTATGGTAGGTGAAGGCGTTCTACACGAATGTCTGCTACACTCTGAAGTAGAAGCCGTACTATCTATCAGTAGAAAACCTTCCGGTGTTACTCATCCTAAACTGAAAGAAGTTATTCATGCAGACTTCTTTAATTTATCGGCTGTAGAAAGCCAGCTTAGTGGCTATAATGCTTGTTACTTTTGCCTGGGTGTTTCGTCTATCGGTGTGAAAGAAGCAGAGTATACTAAAATGACGTATACCTTAACCATGCATGTAGCAGAAACGCTCAGTAAGCTAAATAAAGAGATGACGTTCTGCTATGTATCGGGAGCAGGAACGGATACTAATGGAAGATCGATGTGGTCGAAAGTAAAAGGGAAAACAGAAGATGATCTGTTTAAACTACCTTTTAAAGCGGTATTTGCATTCCGTCCGGGGTATATAAACCCCACCAAAGGATTGAAGAATACACTCTCTTTTTATAAGTATATAACCTGGATGTATCCGTTTTTCAAGGTTGTGTTTCCAGGAATGGTTTCCACGCTGAAAGAAGTAGGATTAGCGATGATCAGTGTTACACTATATGGAAGTGATAAGCGGGTGCTGGCGGTGAAAGATATTATTGCGTCTGCGAAGAAGGCGGAATAAAAAAAAGCCTTTCATTTCTGAAAGGCTAAAGGGGGTGCAATCAAAAGGATACGGGCTTTCATGGACAAGTAAAATATCATCAGCATACTGTTAATATGCGGTTAGTTATATTCTATAATGTTTTAGGTTTTTTGTATGGTGGAATCTTTCAATACTGAAGATGATACAAATATAAGTTCCCACTTATATTAATAAAATACAACTAACCGGCTATTTTTTATATATGAGTACACTGGCACAATAAATCAATGTGGTATTACGTTTGCGGCAGCGCTCGCTATTAAGTATTGAAACTGATGGGGATAGGGATTTGTTATTCTCTAAAAGGGCTATGGATAGTCCGTACCCCTTTATACTCATTCCTTTTTATAAGGAAATAAATAAGTCTGAATAAAATGAGAAACAGGCCAAAACCTGCAAATACATAAGCTCCAAAAAATCCATCTATTCCCTCTATTTGTACGTGCTCAGAAAAGAATTTGTCATAATAAACAGTCACACTATCTCCAATTGAATAATAAGCCGTATTTGAAGACATGTGCGATATATACGTTTTCTTCTCTCCATTTTGCCCTGTATATTCAGCTATGGGCGACCACGTATTATTAAAAGCACTTCCTTTTCTACTACTTGTTCTCTGGTAAAATCCGACTATAAGACCTTTTGTTTTTACCGCTTTTGATTTAAAGCTTTCTCCGTTATAAAACAACAATCCCCCTGTGAAAAGTAGAATTACGCCTATCACTAAAACTATATTGCTTAACCGGTTAATAGTTATTACCACGTACGTTTTATTTTCAAATAATAAAAAACGATCCTGCCCCACTTTAAAGAGTAATCGACACAAGGTCACATAGCCAGTAAAACGGCTACATAGTGGCATACAGCTGCTGCAAATACCAGTGCATGCCATACTGCATGGGTATACTTATATTTATCCCATACATAAAAGAATACCCCAATAGAATATAACCCGCCTCCTATCGCCAGCAGGATAATAACAGGCAGTGGCAATAATTCGAAGAATCGCTTACCTCCTACTACCATAATCCATCCCATTACCAGATAAATCAAAGTGGAAATGAGATTGAATTTACCGGTGAACCAGCTTTTGAATAATACGCCTACAAGGGTAAGCCCCCACAATACCGATAACAGGCTAATACCAAAGGCATTATTCATGTAGATGAGCAGAAAAGGCGTATATGTACCAGCTATTAAGAAGTAGATACTAATATGGTCAAAGATCTCAAAGATCTTTTTTATGGCAGTTTCCTGTGAAAGATGATAGACCGTAGAGCAGGTGAAAAGCAGCAGAAAGCAAAAGCTATAAATACCTGCTCCTACTACACCAGGTACATTACTGTGGGATGCAGCAAGACCAGTCAGCACGGGTAGGGCCCCCAATCCAAAAACGACTCCTGCACCATGAATCAAACCATTTACAATTTCCTGTTGGCGGCTATATATTTTATGTTCCACGATATTATAATTTAATCCTTTTTACAGCTGGTAATATAGGATTAAATTCTAAACCATTTTATGACTTTACCACATATTGTACCTATTTTTCAGTCAGCCAGGTATCTATTGCCACACCTATGGTACTGGTTTCTTCAGTTTCATTATCTGAACCTTCTACAAACCAGTGGCAAGCTCCTTCATTGTCCTCTTTCAATACCAGTGTAATATCTCCGCCTAGCAGGTGAACGGTAAAATGAGTATTGTCCAGTTGCTCTACCAATACGGTATCATTGTTATAATCAATTTTAAATGAATTCATACTATTCTTTTTAGGTATATGCACAATCATTGTGCCTGTATTAGGCAGAAATGGCACAGAGTTGGTGGGCTTACATTACCTTTGTGCTTATGACTGACGATTTGCAGGTTATTTCTCAAACAAAGAACTGGATCAGGGTATTGGTAGTGGGTTGTAACTTCTGCCCGTTTGCATCAAAGGTGGCTAAGCAGGAAAGTATCCATTACCGGGTAGAAAATGCGACTACATCTTCAGCAGGCAAGGATGCCCTACTGGAGGAATGCAGACGATTGGACGAGGATCCTTCAATTGCGACTACCCTGCTCATTTTCCCAGATGCATTTCCGGTATTTGATCAATATCTTGATTTTGTTTTTACTGCAGAAAAAATGATGCGACAAAAAGGATATGACGGGACTTATCAGCTTGCCAGCTTTCATCCGTTATACCAGTTTGCCGAAACAGCATTGGAAGACCCTGCAAATTATACTAACAGATCGATCTATCCTATGTTACACTTATTAAGAGAAGATGATATTACAAAGGCACTGGAGCGATATCCCAACTCCTCCAAAATACCTGAAAACAATATCAACTTTGCCAGAAGCAAGGGTGAAGCTTATATGAAAATGTTAAGAGATAGTTGTCTGTAAAACATATTTATTTCCGGTAAGTTTGTGAGCTGCCGCAGGAAATCCAGACCGAAAAATCTATAAAACAGGCATGTACAGATCAGGGCTTTAACCATACCAGTCTGGCATTTCTTTGTTTCCCTCTCCTTTCCACTTTTAGAGTGATGAAAATATTATTTTCCCGGTCATAATCAGATACTGTAAATAATGCGAGATTAGAGAAATTCTCTTTTGCGGGTTTACCGAATATAAAATTTCTTTCAGGAAGCACATTGCTTCCATCTAAGGAGTAATAGAAACCATTACATTCTCCCAATGCCCGGATCGTTGTAATGTGTCCTTTTTTAATTGATTCTGCATTATCTTCCACATCATTCAGCAATGCATATTTTTTCTCCTTTCCATCCAGGAACATGAATGATTTGTACTGATCGCCCTTTGCAAGCTTCTGAGCACTATTGATCCTTTCTGACAGATAAAAGGAAGATACTTCCAGCTCACGCATTACCTGTGACTTGGGAATCAGACTACTACTGATCTCTTTTCCTGTTACGTCGAAAAGAGCAATAGCTGCACTGTTCATGAAACAATAAACATAAGGACCAGAATTCAGCGATGTTATAACCGAATGTGTCAGCTCTTCATATGCAATTGAAAAACCACCATCATCTTCAATAAATAATTGCTGCGGCATACCAGTGAATGCCTGTTTTTGCCCAAACAGTTCCTTTTTACGGGTATTTACCTTTTCAGGATAGATGTTTACTTCCTTGTCTACTTTTTGTGTGTATGGGTCCAGGATTGCCAGGAAACCATCATATTGCTCTTTCCTCGTTCCCTGTGCATGAGAAGCACCTAATAACAGGAGTTTTTTAGTTAAAGGATTAAATTTCACACATGCGCTGTCCACTATTTGTCCGTCTCTTACCGGCACATCATTCGCAATCATATGATCTATCCCTTTATCCAGATTAGAGATTACCAGGTGTCCGTCTTTATAATCTTCAGCTACCTGATCATATGCAAAGCCGATAATACTCAATTTCTCGCCTCCCATTACGGCCATATCCAGGTAATCAAAATACCGGTAGTGTTGGAACGGAGGTACATAAAAATTCTTATTTACTTCTTTATGCATACTGTCATACAGCACTACTTCAATCGCCCGTTTCCCGGCAGAATTATCATTCCGATGCAGGATCACGAGCCCATAATAGTCACTGTTGGGATCTTTGCGAATAAAGAAAGAGGAGTCCGGTCTGAATTCAGGAATGATAGACCGGAACTTGGAGGAATACCTGTCTGCTTCTGCTATCTTATCTTCATTTTTTAATTCGCCGGTATTTCCATCGATTTGTACCCTGTAGAGTGCGGGATGTTTATCATTTATCTCACTGATGAATAATACGGCTTCGCCCGCAATCTCAAAGATACTATTGATACGAAACCCTCTACTCTTGCCCAGTGCAGGTTTCAGATGTTTCTGTACTTTCCGCATATGGTCAGCACCATATATGCTGACATCTATCGTTTCTTCCTGTGAAATATAAAGACAGAGGGTATTCCCGTTTTTCATCTGTAAAATCCTGGCGTAACCAGATTCGGGTTCTTCAAATAATGGCCCTTCTGCAATAACGTTAAATTGCGCAAAAGTGAGTACCTGGAATAATGTAAAGATGAATAGTAGGGACAGCGTTCGCATAGGATATTTGATATTCAGTCAAACAAATATAGCCATTTTTCTGAATATCTAAACAGAATAGAGGTTGTTGTTACAAAGCCCTGTAATCACTGATTACAAGGCTTTGAGATGAAATCAGACAACTACGCATTCCAGGGAACAGATAGTTGGACAAATGTGATTACAACTGGAATTACTGATGGCGTCATTTACCTGACCTTTCCCTGATACAGGGCTTACAGGATTTAAGCTGGCAATCTTGATCTTTACAAGCTGCAGTTTTTTCTGGGTGTTCTTTTTCATAAAAGATAGTTTATAATGGTTAAATACCTAGTTAGTAAATTAACCATTCTTTCTATGAAAAAGCCCTGACGGAAATTAAAATCAACTTAAAGATCGCCTAAGATTATCATGTTAGGAATATGCCGGATGCACAGAAAAGCACCTGGGGTAAGCCTCGTCTGTTTAATGATAGGTTTAGCTTCCATTGCCTGGTGCTTTGTAAGGATTTTTCATACAACACTGGCTGCACCTAACAGGGCTGCGTTTTCATCGAGCGTTGACAATACAAAAGATATGTTCAGGTTTCTCTCATTCAATTTATGCTGGAGAGCAATTTTAAACAAGGGAAATGTTTGTGCAATATTCCCACCCAGTACAATACGTGAAGGTACTGGATTCAATGTACTTAAGAATAAAGCCAGGTTTGTTCCAAATTCATTGAATACTTCGATGGTGTATTTATTCATCAGCCTTGCTATTTCTTTTACATCCTTTGCCTCCCTGCCGCTTATTTCACGATATCTTTTTACAAGCCACCTGGAACAGAAATAATCTTCGGCTCTGGATGCTAAAAAAGGAATATCATAAAAAGCAGCATCCCGGGCTATGCCATTTTCAGCAATGGCAGAACCAAAGCCAGTACCCAGAGTGAGCCCAGTGACATCCAGTTCTCCCTTTACAGCACCATTAAAAAGTTCTCCCTGTAAAAAGCAGCGAGCATCGTTGGCCATCCTTATATTACAGGCTTCCATCTGCAGTTCTTCTGCCAGCAATGATTTCACATTCAGCCCGTACAATGCTTCATATTTATGTAACCCGGTAATCAATGAAACACCTGCTTCGTAATCAAAAGGTCCGGGCATGGCAATTCCAATCTGGTATACTCCTTCTGCAGCACACAGGCTTTTCCTGATTACCTGTCCCCAGCTTTTGATAATATTACCGGCACTACCATTTGCGTTTACATGCTCACGTTGGAACGAACCTGGTATTATTGTACCACTCTCCATATCAATGAGAGCTGTCGTAATATGAGTTCCTCCAATATCCGCTCCAAGGATGATGAAATGGTTCATTTTTAATGCATTAAGTCTTTCCAATAGTTTTGAATCTGCTCAAGGGATTTACCCTTGGTTTCAGGAAGTAATCTGAATACGGCAATGAAAGCCAGTAAACAAAAGAATGCGAAGAACCAGAATGTCTGCGCTACGCCCAGTGCATGTAAAAGCATTGGCGTGAGCTGGCCTACAATTGCATCGGCGACCCACATTACCAGAATACTTAAAGACAAAGCTTTTGCGCGGATGTTATCCGGAAAAATCTCTGCTGCAATTACAAATTTCAAAGGACCGATCGAGAAGGCAAAGAAAGCCAGGAAGGCCAGTACACATAACAATAACCAGATACCATTGCTAGCTCCCACATAAAAACAAATGCCTGTAAGCAGTAAGCTGATTGTAGCACCTGCAGTCCCCCAGAGATAAAGGGGTCTTCTACCCAGACTGTCTACTTTCCAGATGGCGATTAATGTAAAAAGTGCATTGGCAGCACCAAAGAAAAGCTGGCTCAATAAAGAATTACTTAGAGTGATGCCTGCTTTTAATAAGATAGTAGGGCCATAATAAATAATTGCATTGATACCACTGAACTGGGAAAAGAGAGGCAGTAAGATCCCTATTAGTAAAGCCCTGCGCAAAGCAGGAGCAAATAACAGTCCATATCCGGCCTCCTGTTTTGCAGGTGTTTTTTCGTCCTTCTGCATGAGCCAGCGCGGGCTTTCCGGAATAAACATTAATCCCAGCAAAAAGAGTATTGCTGGCAGCATGCCTACACCAAACATTATTCTCCATACATTTATTAGTCCTGATGAATCCAGCTTCAGTAACAGGCTGTTGCTCAGGTAAGCACAAAAGATACCGATGGTAATAGCCAGCTGATAAAAGGTAACCATTCGTCCCCGTTTATTATCCGGAGCAATTTCAGAGAGATATAGGGGAACCACACTGGAAGCGATTCCCACAGCCAATCCGCCAGTAATTCTTGCGATAATTAACAGTGAGAAATCCGGAAGGAAAGTGCAACCCAGTGCAGCCAGCAGGAAAAATAATGCCGACAGGAACATGCTCTTTTTACGGCCCAAGCGGTCACTAAGGTCACTGGCGAAAACTACCCCGGTAACACATCCTACCAGTGCAGAAGAAACGAACCACCCCTCCTGTAATGAAGACAGGCCGAACTGTTTTTGTACCAGTGGTAATACGCCCGATACTACGGCCATATCAAAACCAAACAGGAAGCCGCCTAAAGAAGCAACCAATGTGGTTAGTACCAGTTTATCATTTGATTGTTTTTGCATGTTATTTATATAGACGTTATACTATTAAAAATATAATGGTCTTCTTTTAAAAAGGCTTTAATCACTTTTGCTTTTCTCTTACCTAAATTACTAATAAGGCACATCTTAGTCGCGGCAGGAATGACAAAGGTTTCTGCGTATTGATAAACAGTACTTTCTCCATTTGCTGCGATTACAGTAATAGCACTACCTTCTACCAGCATCATTACCAGGCAACAGTCATAAGTCTGTACCACAATTTCCGTATCAAATTCCAGCCGGTGTACATCGTAAAAATGATCTGCGTGTGTAGGTAAATGTACAACCTGCCAGTCTGCACTTTTCTCTATTATCTTTGGTACGGATAACAATTGTTTGTTTACAACAGAACCCTGGCGGCTGAAATTCAGATTATTGAAAGCATGGGGAATATTGATGGCTCTTGGTTTGTCATCAAGGCCCCGTCTGAGCCAGTCGTACATCTTAAAGGTAAAGATATATGGTGTAGCGCTGATCTCAAGAACCATATTATTAGCGCCTGCACTATGTACGGTACTGTTGGGTATTAAGAAAAGATCGTGTTTATTGGCCTTATGTTTCTGTACGTACTGTTCAATATCCAGAGGCTGGTTATTATCCCTGCTGAATTCCAGTTCTTTCCTGAATGTAGCTGCATTAATCCCTTCCTGAAAGCCCAGGTAAACTACAGCATCTTCTTTGCAGTCCAGAATATAATATGTTTCGTCCTGGGTGAAGGTTTCTCCGAAATATTCTCTGATATAATTCAGTGAAGGATGACATTGTATTGACAGGTTACCACCATCGAATGTATCAAGAAAGTCGAACCGTATCGGGAATTCGTACTTGAAAATATCTGCATGTTTGCCAAGGATGGCTTTGTACTGATAAAACATCATCCATTCAAATGGCAATTCCAGTATGTTACCACTACTTCCAAATAAAACTCCGTTTTCCGGCACGATCATTTCGAAAGACCATGCATAATTTACTTCTTCTTTGTTCAGGCCTTCGATATGTTCTTTCATCCATTGGCCGCCCCAGGCCCCCGGCTCAAACCAGGGACGTACACGAAATACAGCATTACAGAGTTGTGCTATGCCTTCCTGCAAGTCTGCACTTGTGATCCAGGTGAGAGTATCGTACCACTGAGCATCTCCCAGAATCCTGATCCTGTTCATCAGGGTACGTTTATATTCATTCAATACAACCCAATCTACAAAATAAAAGCGTTTATACATTTCCGCTTGTGCCGTGATAGCTTTACTACCCAGGTTGACTGCCTCCCCCGCACGCATACGGTATTGCAATTCGTTCTTTGCAATTTCCAGGAATACAACAGGTCCTTGTAGCCGGGTTAATGCAGCACCCGTACCTAATACGATATTGAGATCGAAGGAAGCATCCGGTTCTACAGCAACCAGTTTATCCGCATCAAAAAAATCAGCTAATGAAAGGGTACTTTTTGTTCCCCATACATCTCCATCTTTACCAATAAAAGGTATTACGAGTGCATCTATTACTTCTGGATCTTTAAACAGATTTTCCGTAAAGTGCCACTTAACTTTCACATGGAGCCGGCGGAATTCCTTATCTAAAGCATCGTATACAATGTTCCAGAAAACACCTGTATAACCGTCTATCAGTACCAGGTTTTGCGTAGCCATCCAGTTAGCCAGACTGGTATATCCTTCATGAATCTTTCCATTTCCTAATTCATGAACCGGATAAATATTGTATCCATTATGTTCTTTTTGCCCATCTATATGGACTGGCAATAAAGGTTGTCCTGAATTACGCCATTCTTTAAGTATGTTCATCTCTCCTATTTAATTGCTACACGGATCATCATCACATCTTTCGCAGGTATATTGAATGTGGTACTAAGTGGAGATTTATTCTCTTCCAGCAAAGTGCTCTCCCATATATTCAGAGAGGCCATTTTGTCTTTAGCAGTCAGCGTTACTGCGGCAGGTGTTTCCTGTACATTCACCAACTGCAGCAATACACTTTTACCATCCCTGGAAGGATTGATATTTTCTATGTATACATTCTTAGCAGTTATATTAAAGAACAGGGATTCTTCTGCAGGGCCGGCAGCAGGCATAACAACCAGTTGCTGATGATTTTCGAGACCATAGCGATTTACATCGTCTGCATTATAGGCATTATGTACCTGGAGATAATAGCGGAAAGTAGTCAGTCCTTCCTGATCTCTCCGGAAATTGGTATGCCATAAGTTATTCATTACCCAGGAAGAGATTGTGGGTTGCTGTTCTGTGAAATTCAGCCAGTGTTTCGGATCATCAAGGCTACCTAATAATCCAACAGTGGTATATTTACCGATTTCGAACAATGGAGCATCGGGACTTGACCAGGTGATGCCAAAATCTTTGTTGGACACATCTACCCATCTCTGCATCGTGTACCAGTTCCTGTTAGCATGTTTCAGTTGGTCAGCTTCAGCGTTGATACCTGCCCATGGAATGCTGTAACGTACCTGTGCCGCAGGCACACGGAAAGAAAATGCGAAGTGTACACTTTCTTTTGCAGGGACAGCTGTTTTGTCGATGGTATTGATCAGTTCTATGTTATCCAGACCTGCTACCAGTCTTATTTCACGGGTGAGTTTATTTGCACCCGGAGCAGATGAAGATACCAGCAGACTTGCTACCAGCGGGCCTTTTTCTTTAACAATGATAGTTGCTTTACCTGTGTATTGAATCTTTTCCAGGGAATCACCGGGTAGGTAAGTATATTGATTGAGACCTGTAGAATCGGCCAGGTTATGGGTATTGCCGGCCTTTTGTAATTGAATGATGTTACCTGTAATTGTATCCAGAACGATAGTATAAATACCATTCTGCAAACTGTTTCCTCTTACTGTCACAATACCTTTTTCATATGCTTTACCTTTCTGAATAGTAAATCGCCGTTTTGAATAAGGAGGAATTTGTTCCGCCAGGATTGCCAGTTCTCCTGAAGTAAGGCGCTGGGAAAGTACTTTTTTACCATTGCTGTTCGTCACAAGATCTCCCGCAGAGCTTTGGGCAGTTGGAATAATAACAAGGCCGGTATGTATTGTGTTCAGTGTGTTATATACATCTATAGCATTGGCCACAGGAGTACCTTTTGCGCTTTCTGCCAGGAGAGCCTCTGCCTGAGATTTACCATTCAGTGCAAAAGCCTGTTTGTAATTCCATTGAGAAACTGCTTTAGGATCTTCCGGTTGGGAAACACTGTTATATGCCCCCCAGGTATGTTCGTTGAACATTACAATGTTAGTCCAGGCTTTATCAAAAGCAGCAACGGGATAGTCTTGTTTGCCTCTTATAGCCCATATAGCACCTGCTTGTTGCAAATGATCTGAAGCATTCCTGTTGATAGCTGTTTCACGTGCAGCAGAGGCGATTCCGTCTGTCCAGTATTCTGTGTAGTCCCCTTCTATTACCGGAATCTTATCTTTATAAGCTGTTTCGAAATCCTGGAAGAATTGTTTTGTAGAGGTAATAATTAAACGTGGTGATGCATAATGTTCATTCCATGCTTTTACAGCTTCCGGTAATTCCGGATCTATGGGTGCATTATCGCTCATTGCCCATGTAAGCAATGTCATATTGTAAGGGTAACTTTTCTGATCAAGTTTAGCGAGATAGCCGAACAGATAAGGGTTCAGGAAGTTTTCAGAAGGTTTACCAGTAAAATATGGTTTAGGATCTTCTATAGTAAAGAAGTTTGGGATTTTAGTCCCTTTGAGTGCGTAACCGATGGAATAGGGAGAAGATTGATAGAAGAGTAATTTCTGATTACCGGAGGGGGAAGACCAGTAGAATGGTTTATCGCGCCAGGAATCTGCTGTACCAATACGGTCAGAAGCATTTGGTGCGCTCAGAAAATATTTGATACCTGTAATATCGGCCTGGCTGGATAACCCCCAGGAGGAACCGGGAACATCACCCTGGAACATGGTGTTTACTTCGATACCATGTTCTTTAGCAATGCGGGTACCGGTGGCGAACATATGCATGAGTTGTGCAGGACTGGTAGCGCTTGTGTTGATATTACCATAGGCACCATCAAGATTGATCCATCCTTTTTTCACGGCGTCCCAGAAAATGCGTTTCTTTTCATCATCTGCACGGGCCAGGTAGTTTTCCACTACCCAGATAGCTTCCGTATTCCATTTAAAGCGGGCTTCGGCCGGATAATTTTCTGAGTGCTGCCCGATTTTAATAGCTTCATCGATATTATTCATGTGAATAGCCAACACTTTTTCCTGTATGTTCGTATATCCCACATCGACATGAGAGTGAGGCATTATGTATACACTCCACTGGCGTGTAGGAGCTACGATACAGCGGGCGACATATTCCTGTCCGTTTGACTGATAGCGGACACTTAACTGTCTCTCTTCTTTTACAGGAGCACCCGGCAGCGGCAGTTCGTAATATGAGAGACCGGTTTCGCTGGCGGCTATAAGGAGACTGTCTTGCAAACCGTTAAAAGAAATATAGACCTTACCTGGAGAATAACTGTTACCACCGTGAAATATAAGCCGGACCATACGGCTTTCAGTTCTTTTATATTTCAGGTAGGCAACAGTTGGCTGCAATTCTACTGAAGTAAATGATGGCTTTGCATGTTGTCCATTGGTTTGCCCATGGGATGCAAGGCAAGGTATACAGCAGTACATTAAAAGTTTAAACACTTTTGTTTTCATAAAAAACCTTCTATGTACAAACATATATACATACAATCAGGAATGCAAATAAAATTCTCCAGGCAAGGCCTCTATTTTATCTAAGTAACTGTTTTACAACACTTAAAACCCGGTATTATTGGGTTGTAAGTTAGGATTCACATCTATTTCCTGTTTTGGAACCGGGAATAATAATTGTTTTTCGGCGAAAGTTGCGTTGAAAACGGTAGTATGTCCTACAAAGTTATCCCAGTTGCCAGTCACATCATTATGGACTTTCCTGGTACGGATCATATCAAACCACATTTTATTTTCGAAGCACAGTTCATAATAACGTTGCAACCACACTTCCTGTTCAAAAGCCGTCTGGTCCAAAGCACCTATCGCAGCCTGGTTAGCACGGGCACGAATAGCATTCACATAACTGATAGCATCAGGATTAGGCGCCCCCTCTGCACGGTTAGATGCTTCTGCATACATGAGGTAAACATCTGCCAGGCGGTAAAGGGTGAAGTTCAGATCGGATTTCGCGGTGCTGGTAATAGCTGTAGAATCGAAGAACTTATAGATGTAAGTAGAAGAAAATGTAACAGTATCAGTGCTATTGATTTTACGATATTTTGTATAAAAGAACTGTCTTTCCTGTACCCTTTTATCTCCAACAGGGAACGATTTTATAAACTGAGGAGTTGGATATACAGAGCCATATTCATCGGAATATTTTGAGATACCTGCATAATTGGGAATAGTAAGTGGAGTTAGCGGATTGGTAGACGGAACGGAAGCCGCATACTGCACCTGGAAAATAAACTCTCCTTTATTCTTATTAGCGGGATTGATCATATCGGTATAATTCGGGAATAAGGAATAGCCACCATTCTGGATCACAGCTTTTGAGCGTTTGGCAGATTCAGCATAGAATTCCTGTCCCCCATTGATAGCAGCTCCCGCATATGTGAGGTATACATCTGCGAGAATAGATTCCACTGCACTCATAGATACTTTACCTGTGTTGTCCGACCATGCCAGTGTTGATTTCTCAGCTTCCAGCAGATCGGGGATAATGATGCTATCATAGATCGCTTTGGCCGGTGTACGTGAAAGATTGAGATCCAGCGATGTAGGTATAGTAGTCACTTTTGGTACTGCTCCATACATCCTTACAAGGTAAAAATAATACAGTGCCCTCAGTGTATGTGCTTCTGCCAACATGTTTGTTTTATCGGCATCTGCAACAGAACTGATAGGTGGAATGCTTTGCAGGGCAAGGTTACAGGCACCTACACCGAGATATAAATGCTGCCACCAGGTATCCACATAAAAAGAGGTAGAGTTATAACTCAGATTCTGGAAATTGGTGAAGCCTGTTTGTCCGAGATCTGTATTAGCTTTCCCAGTCATAAATTCCATGAGGTTATATGTATTACCACCGTAGGAACCTGACTGGCCATTTAAAAAGCCCTGAAGGTCTGTATAACAACCATTTGCAAAGGCGCGTGCCACTTTCTCGCTGGAAAGACCTGTACCAGGAGAGATGAAATTGGTAGGATCTTCTTCCAGGAACTTCGTACAGGAGAAGTTCAGTAGTATTACTGCTGCTAAGAATATATATTTTGACGTTTTCATTTTGTATTAGTTTTTGCTTAAAAAAGAACCTCTTACAATCCCAGTGATACACCTACGTTCCATACGCGGGGACGTGGATAGGAGAAGAAGTCAAGGTTTTGTGAGAATGCATTGTTTGCACCATAACTTGAATTATAAGTATCAACTTCCGGATCGTAACCTGTGTATTTTGTAATCAGGAAGAGATTTTGAACGCTTGCATAAACACGCAGACGGCTTATTTTCATTCTTTGGTTAAAGGCATCAGACATGGTATATCCAAGTGTGAAATTCTGGCCACGGATGTATGAGCCATCTTCTACCCACCATGTATCAAAGTGAGAATCCTGGGTAAATTTATAAGTGCGTACCTGTGCTATCATTGTATTCTGATGCTCTGGAGTCCAGGCATTCAGTACTGTTTTCAGGCTGTTAGCCAGAGTTTGCCTGTCTTCCGTGGAATGTTTGAAGGTAGCAGCAGTATTTACCCCTTGTACAAAACGGATATCGAATGAGAAGTCCCATCCTTTATAATTAATGGTACTGCTAAAGGTTCCTGTCCATTTAGGATATGCACGCCCAATGATGCTGTAATAATTACTACCGTCAGCATTGTAGATATATTTCCTGTCTCCCGGTTTCAGATTGTGTGTGGCAGCGTCAGCAGCTTCGTCGGTACTGTAGGTACCCAAACGTGTCATACCATAGAATGAACCGATAGGCTCACCTACACGCAATACGTTTGTTTGGCCGAGGAAGTTAGGACCCGGAAAGATATCTGCGTTACCGTTATTCAGTTTCAGTACTTTGTTCTTGTTGGTAGTAAAGATGAAGTTGGTTGCCCATGTGAAGTTTTTTGTTTTCACATTTACGGTATGCAGGTTTACTTCTAAACCGGTGTTTCTTACAGAACCTACGTTCTTATATACATTCGCATTACGCATACCGGCAGACCATGGAATAGGAGCCTGTAACAACAGATCTTTTGTAGTACGGTTGTAAAGGTCCACGTTCAGATCGATACGATTTTGTAATAATCCCAGTTCAATACCAGCATCAGCCTGCAGGGAACGTTCCCATTTAAGATCTGCGTTACCAATGTAACCGGGCAGTAATGTAGACTGGTTAGCACCGTTCAGTACAGTTGTACCTGGCTGTACCTGTGCGATGGACTGGTATTGTCCGATTTCCTGGTTACCCGAAACACCGTAGCTGGCGCGAATTTTCAGATTATCGATCCATTTAGAGTGTTTTAAGAAATCTTCTTCAGAAACACGCCATGCAACACCTGCAGAGGGGAAGAATGCATATTTGTTATTAGCACCGAATTTGGATGAGCCATCATACCTACCGGTAGCAGTGAAGAGATATTTATCATTGATATTATAAGTAACACGAGCAAAGTAGGAGTTCATGGTCCATTTGTAATTCAGAGATCCTGTATTAGAACGTACGGACCCTGCATTCAGATAGTACCACTGGAAGAAGTCATCCACGAAGTTTTGTGTTTCAGCCAGTAAAGTCTGTTGCTGGAACTTCTGAAAGGACATACCAGCCAGGGCTGTCAGGCGCTGACGTGAAGTAACCTGTTTATTCCAGGTGAGATAGTTTTCAGATTGCCAGTAGGTATTTGTATAACTGGTAATACGTGCAATACCACCCTGATCTTCAGATAAGTGAGGCAGGTCACTTGCAGAATAGAAATTGTTCTTTTGTGAATTCAGGTTATAACCGAAATCGGTTTTGAAATCGAGATCTTTCGCAATATGAAACTGCAGGTAAATATCTCCCAGCACTTGTTGCGAATTGGAAGTAGTATCCCTGTTTTTTGCGATATGTACAGGGTTTGGACCACCTTCCAGACCTGCAATATCAAAGTTACCAGCCCAGCTGCCATCCGGATATTTGATTGGAACGATGGGTACTTCTTCGCTCACCATGCGGGGAACGTTCAACGAACCATTAGCATCTGATACTACTTTTTGCTGACTCTGAATGAGTGAAAAGTTACCTCCTACGGTAAGCCATTTATTCACATCATTGTCGACTGTCAATCTTGCTGAATATCTTTTAAAACCGGACTCTATCATCAGACCATTCTGATTGAGATATCCTACTGAAAGGCTATATAAAGATTTCTCCGAGCCGCCCTGAAAGTTCAGGTAATGGCTGGTTGAATAAGAAGGTTTGTAAACCTCTTTTTCCCAGTTAGTATTATAAAGAGGTTTATCATTCTCATCAAACAGTTTGGGCAGGCTGGCATGATTCATTTGTACAGGGGGAGTCCAGGTACCACCATTTGGATCGAACTTGGTAGCATTTGCAAAGGCCAGGTTGTAGGTCTTAACAAATTCTTCTGAGTTCAATGTTTCCAGGTGTCTTGACAGAGTACTCACGTTTACATTTCCTTCGTAGGTGATGTGTGATTGTCCGCGTACACCACGTTTGGTAGTAACCATGATTACACCGTTTGCACCTCTTGCTCCGTAAATAGCTGTTGAAGAAGCATCTTTCAACACTTCAATGGAAGCAATGTCATTAGGATTGATGGCATTACCATCCACTCCTATTACACCATCTACCACATACAGCGGGTCGATATTAGAGTTGATGGAACCGATACCACGAACGCGCACTTTAGCTACCTGACCGGGAGTACTGCTGTTCACGTTTACATCCACCCCTGCCACTTTACCCTGCAGGGCCTGTGAAATATTCGGGACGGGTTTGTCCATCAGCTGTTCTGCTTTAAGCGTAGTAACAGCTCCGGTGAGGTCGGATTTTTTAACGGCACCATAACCAATTACTACAACATCATTCAGTGTACCTATTTTCTCCTCTAAAGTGATGTTGATAGTTGTCTTGCTACCTACGGTTACTTCCTGTGAGGCGTACCCCGTATAAGAGAATATCAATACAGCCTTTGCATCAGGCACCTGTAATGTATAGTTCCCGTCTACATTCGTGACAGTACCACTAGAGGTTCCTTTGACGGCAATATTAACACTGGGCAACGGCGATGCCCCTTTTGCATCGATAACCCGACCGCTTATTTTTAGCTGGGCCATTGCATTCATGGAGAATAGAATGCATGCAAGGACATAAATAAAAATCCTTTTCATAACGAAACTTTTTGATGTTGGGAATTGTTTTCAAAAACTTTTATAACGTGATACTCTAATCCTCCCTAATTATGAGTTTCCGGGTATTTTTCTCTGCTACAATGTCGGGTCTTATCCGGGTTTTTATTTTTGTTGGGCTGCCCACTGTTTTAACAGTGTAATGGCATCATACAATACGCCGGCTTCTCCTCTGAAATTGCCGGATCCTTTAGGTTCTCCTGTCTGAACATCATACCATTCGTAGAAGCCATTGTGCTTAATAGCGCGGTCAATGATTGGGTTCAATTCATCCCAGGCTTCCTTGGTAAATCCATTTAGCAACAATGCCTGAATCATACGTCCACCGAACCATGTCCAGTCACCTGCATTCTGATACAGGTAGGGTTTCATGTTTGGGAATTCCTTTACCGGATATGGTGGGTAAACAGTAATACCGATGGTAGCGTATTTTTCTTTTGATGCTGCTTGCACTATTTGTTTATTGATCAAAGCAACTTCTATGGGCGTATTAAAGCCAGCAAGAATTGCACAGGCAGAACCTCCTGTATACAGAATTTCTTTTTCGTTGAATGATGCAGAGAACGGACTTCCATCCAGATAAATATGCGGTAGATATTTATTTTCTTTAGTCATCCATAGGTGTGTGCGTACATTTCTCCGGATTTCTTTCGCTACTTCATTCCAGTTTTTCGAAGAATTATAGTTATGCGGTTTCATGGCCAGAAAGTCCTTGATAGCGATCACATACATCGCGTTATCATAAATATCGATGGCCCATTGGGTTTTATTGTTAATAGCTACCCCCCACCCTGTTTCTGGCTGAACGTCTCCCCAGTCGATGGTAGTAGCACCGGTTACCAGTCCATATTGTTTCGACCATCTTTCTTTAAGGATATAGTTGAGAGCATCTTCCAGCCGTTGCAATACAATTTTATCACCTATCTTTTCTGTGAGTATGGAACTGTCTTTTGTAACTTCTATATATTTTCTTACAGCCTGTACCAGTGATGATTCCTGGTCCGTTTCCACTGTATTTTTGTGTGCGGCCCATCCAGGGGCGAGGGCTGAATAGCGATACTGATAACCTGCATTTGCTTTGCTGCTATCAATTACACCATCTACAATATCTCCTGTATTTCCCTGCATTCTGAAAAATAGTAACAACATCTCCCTTACCTTTTCCGGAGTCTGGACCTTCAGCGATCCCTTGATGAATGTGTTGAAATCTCTGATCCAGACCTCTCCATAGGATGTACCGGCGGCAAATCCGGTGAGCAGACGCAATGAGCGATCCTGGATTGTATCCAACCTTCTATCAGTTAAGATAGCTTTTGCAAGTGATGCCGGAACCTGGATTTGTGCAGATGCATTCTCAAAAAAAATACCGGGTATCCAACAACTGAGTACAATAACGGGAACTATAACAATTTTTCTCATGGGTCCTTCAATTCAGAATACTATGTACAAACATAGAAACAACATGTTATTAAAGCAAGAGATTATTTTTAAAATTTAACTTTTTATATGAGATTTATTTCATTACACTGATATATAATGATTTATAAATTTATTATAAACACAATAATACATACATAGTCCTTTAAAAAGGATGCTTTGAGCATACATATTATACAAAGTAATCTGGTAAATTGTACTTTTAGGTAATTTTTTACCTTTTACAACATGAATTTTAGTATAGATCATAAGAATCCTTTACCTCTGCACATCCAGGCTGAAAACCTCTTACGCACCATTATCAAGGATCCACAGTATGCTGAAGGGAAATTCTTACCAAATGAAGTGCAGTTGGCTAAGCAACTTGCAATATCCAGGTCCACATTACGCCAGGCATTAAATAAGCTGGTGTATGAAGGCTTGCTGATCAGAAAAAAAGGGATCGGTACTAAAGTTGCAGAACCTGCAATCACTTCAAAATCGAAGAACTGGCTTTCCTTTACACAGGAAATGACAGCCAGAGGGATCGCCATAAAAAATTATGAGCTACATGTTACGTGGACTACTCCGGAAGAAACAGTCGCCAACTTTTTCGATATTAATGTAAGTAAAAAAATATTGAAACTGGAAAGGCTTCGAGGAAAAGCAGAAGGCCCTTTTGTTTATTTCATCTCCTATTTTCATCCAAGAGTAGGATTATCCGGTGATGAAGATTTTAAACGTCCGCTGTATGAAATCTTAGAGAAGGACCATATGGTAACGGCTACACTCTCTAAGGAAGAGATCAGTGCAAAAGCTGCAGATAAATTCCTTGCAGCGAAACTGGAAGTAGAGCCGGGAAGCCCATTACTAGTGAGGAAGAGATTTGTTTATGATCAGGGAGAAAGGCCGATAGAGTATAATGTGGGATATTACAGAGCAGATAGCTTTGTATATACTGTGGAGAGCAGAAGGGAATAAGAGACAAACAACAGATGAAAACTTACTACACCTGTAAGTGTGGCGGAAGGGGGATCTGTTGACTTAATTCATCAGCCAACGGGTGCATTCTTTTTGTTTCCAGGGGAATAATCCCAGACCATATAGGAAGTGCCTGATCTTCTTCATCATCAATTGGCATTCCGGTACGCACCTTTGCAGATGCTTCGTCCAGTTTAAATGCCAGCACTGTTGTTTTTCTCACTTCATTCTCTTTAACAGGCCGCAGGTAATCCCAGCTGCCAGGTACAACCTTTTCAGTGAGCCATTGGAACATGGCCTTCTTCAACTCCGGGTCTTCAATCTTCTCTGCTTCAGCAAATATTACTACAGAACGATAATTCATTGAATAATTGAAGGCTGACTTAGCCACGACCAATGCATCGCCCAGCGTAACAGCAATACATACCGGTATCCCCTTTTCCAGCTCACGCATAAAATGACTACCCACTGATCCATGGATGTAGATCTTGTCCTCATAGCGAACAAAGGCAGTTGGAATAGTAAATGGCTTATTATCAGCTGCATAGCTTACAGTGCAAAAGATTGCTTCATCCAGGATGGGATAAATAGTGTCTGCATCAAAATGTGCCCGTTTGGCCAAACGGCTGGGAATTAGGTTTGCCATGTATTTATTTTTTACAAAGTTGTACCTTTATTGGATGGATATAATCATCCAGTTTTAACAAAACGAGTAGTCCACTTTATCATGCAACCACTTTCCACCCTCCTTACAGTCGATAAAACGGTTCGTGAACCAGTTTACCTGCAGATTTCCAATCAGTTAATGGAATTAATCAAAAAGGGTACGTTACAAGCCGGACACCGGCTGTTAAGTACAAGAGAGCTGGCGGAACAACTAAACATTCACCGGAAAACGGTGGTGCAATCATATGATGAGTTGCTGGCGCAAGGCTGGCTGGAAAGTCATGCAGGGAGTGGAACATTTGTAGCAACTCATTTGCCGGAGATCAAACCACAGCTTTTGCTGAAGGATGCTATCAACCCGGCCAGAACAGCAGGATTTACCTTTAAGGCAACACCGCACCTTAACAAGGACGTGGTTAAACCTCAATTCAATCTACACCTGGATGATGGCTTTCCGGATGCCCGGCTGGCCCCGCTGGAAGAGTTATCAAGAGCTTACCGCAGCCAGCTGTTGAACGGCAATCCCTATTTACGTTTAGGTTATGGGGATACCCAGGGATCCTCCTGGCTTCGACAGGAATTATCCTCTTATCTGAATAAAACACGTGGACTAAAAACTACCCCGGAGAATATCCTGATTATCAGGGGAGCAGTGATGGGAGCCTACCTGATAAGTACAAGCTTCCTGCAGAGCGGAGATAACGTAGTGGTAACCACTTTAAGCTGGGTAGGCGGTAATATGAATTTCATGCAGGCAGGCGCTAACCTTATAAGGATAAAAGTAGATGAATACGGCATGGATGTAGATGAACTGGAACAGCTTTGCAAAAAGAAGACAATCCGCATGGTATATGTGACCTCTCATCACCACTACCCTACTACTGTGCCATTACGTGCCGACCGCAGGATCCAGTTACTTCGCCTGGCTGAAAAGTATGGCTTTATCGTTTTTGAGGATGATTATGATTATGACTTTCATTACCAGAGCAAACCCTTACTGCCTCTGGCCAGTGCCGACCAGAGAGGTATGGTATTATACTGTGGTTCTTTTACCAAAACGGTCTCTCCCGCCTTCCGGGTGGGTTACATGGTAGGATCCGAAAATGTGATCCAGCACCTGGCAAAACTACGCCGGATCATAGACAGGCAGGGTGATGCGATGCTGGAGAATGCCATGGCTGAGCTATTGCAAAATGGTGTTATTCAGAAACACCTGCGTAAGTCATTACGATTATATAGAGAAAGAAGGGATGTCTTCTGCGAACTACTGAAAAATGAGTTATCTGATTATGTGCAGTTCAAGGTTCCTGATGGTGGTATGGCTGTATGGACAACCTTTGATCCCAAAGTAAACCTGGTGAAACTGGCACAACAGGCATCGCAGCAATTGCTTTATATTTCTGACGGGGTATGGCATCATAACGATGATCAACAAGCAAACGCTACCCGCCTGGGGTTTGCATCTTCTACCCCTCAGGAGTTACAGCGATGTATTGAGATACTATCAGAATTACTTAAACACAAACAGGTGAAAAGTGCATACTTAATTAAGCAATGACAGGGTATTGAAATTACATAAGGTAGTAATTATACAACCAGGACTACTCAATATACACTGACGGAATACTCAAATTATGCAAGGTTGTGAGTATATTACCAGGATTGATCAATCACTGACAGAATATTACCCGCAATGTCTGTAAACCAGGCAACATTGGGTTTTCCCCGGGAAATACCTTTCTCATCTGTTTTAATCTGACCTTCGTATTGCAGGAACTTCACACCACGGCTTGTTAACTCATCCACTGCCTTATCAATATTATCTACCGGAAAATTCAGGACTGTGAAAGTTGCTGATATATGGTTATCTTTAGGATAGATGAGCACGTTTGTACCGCCAGCAAGATGTAATGTTAACAACATCATATCATTATCCTCAGAAACATTTAAACCCAATATTTCCTGATAAAATGCTTTGGTCTTTTGCAGATCGTTTGTAGAAAAACTGCTGAATGCTTTGGTGTTACTGAACATGGTGCTAATTGTTTGGTGATTTAAAAATTGAAATAATATATCAGAGAATATTTGTTCTTAATGTGTAATTATCTGGCAATATAGGCGGGATAAAGTCATCCTTCGTTCATCCTTCGTTTAAAAACGAAGGATGAACGAAGGATGACTTTATCTCATTCCTCTCTCATTTGTTATCAAATTTTGTTCCATTGATATTTAATTAGTTACAACAGGAGATACCTGGTAATATCAGAGAGAAATTAAAGCTAACGATAAGGTAACATACAATTAACAGTTGGCTCATCAATTCCTGCTAATTTCGCGCTTCAGTAAAAATTAGTTCACGGATTTGTTACATTATACCTGCATGCAAGGCGGGTGTTCTTTTGTAATTAAATATGCCTTCTTGAAAATCGTTCTACTATTCTTCTCAGTAGCAATACTGTGTTTTGCCCAACTTGCCTTTCACCCACCTGTTAACAGAGCCGGGGAGTTAGCCATATCTTATGCTGAAGCATTTGGTAAAGCGACTCTTATACTGGAAGAAGTAAGCAGTGCTTATAAATTCAATAAGGCATCCCTGGATACGCTGAAGGCCACACTCAGTAATACACGAAAGGCGTATAAGAAGATAGAGTTCCTGCTGGCATATTATTACCCGGAATATACTGAAGAACATATTAATGGAGCACCGGTACTCCGTTTAGAACGGAATGATTCGCGTGCTGTAGTAATGGAACCACAGGGATTACAAGTACTTGATGAGCTGATCAGCACTGGGGAAACACCTGTAAAGATAGCCTCAACGGCACAACAACTAAAGATACATTATAGTGTATTGCTGGCTGATTTCAGAACACGGACATTTAATGAACGGGACTGGTATTCGGCTATACGATTGCAGTTAGTACGCATCTTTGCAATGGGCATTACCGGCTTTGATACACCTGGCTCGTTGAATGCTCTGGAAGAAACTAGTAGTTCATTAACCGGAATAAGGAATATTACGGAGGCGATAAGGCCGGGAGATGAAATTATGCTATTGCTGGATAGTGCTATTGCTTATCTGCAACAACCAGTTTCCTTCAATGATTTTAACCGGCTTATTTTTCTAAAGCAATATATTAACCCGTTGTATACTTATTATGGGACAGATGCTATTTCTGATAATAATGCGTGGAATAATCAGAGCAAAAACATCTTTTCGGAGGATTTTTTAAATCCTTATTACTACACAGAGTTAAGAAAAGACGATGACAATAAAACATTGCGGTTGTTAGGAAAGAAGTTGTTCTATGATCCCGTACTGAGCAGCAATCATCAACTAAGTTGCGCCTCCTGCCATAATCCATCTATGGCCTTTACTGATGGGCAACCTCGATCCTCCGGTATTGTAAAAGATCGTCCGGTACAACGCAATGCCCCTACGCTACTGAATGCGGTGTATGCTGACCGGTATTTTTATGATCTGCGCGCATTTAGCCTGGAGCAACAGGCGGAACATGTGATCTTCAATCAGCAGGAATTTAATACAGCATATGAGGAAATTATAAAGAGACTGGAAGGAAATAAACAATACAAACAACTATTCAGGCAATGCTTCGGTAAAAAAGCAATCACTCGTGATCACTTTTCAAAAGCACTATCATCTTATGTGTTATCGCTAAGATCATTCAATAGTCCGTTTGATCAATATGTACGGGGCGAATCAGCAACATTAGATACTCTGGTACAACAGGGGTTCAACCTATTTATGGGAAAAGCCGGTTGTGGTACATGTCATTTTGCCCCCACTTTCGCAGGACTTGTTCCTCCTTTATATATAGAAAGCGAAAGCGAGATTCTGGGAGTATTACAAAACCCGGATGCCAGGCAGAAAAAAGCGGATCCTGATAATGGAAGACTGGATAATCAACTTTATAGTGAGATGACCTGGATTAATGAGAAATCATTTAAAACCACTACAGTCAGGAATGCAGCGCTTACGGCTCCATATTTTCATAATGGCGCCTATAAAACACTGGAGCAGGTAATTGATTTTTATGATCATGG
Organism: Chitinophaga sp. CF118; assembly: GCF_900112615.1. Lineage (GTDB taxonomy): Bacteria > Bacteroidota > Bacteroidia > Chitinophagales > Chitinophagaceae > Chitinophaga. The sequence continues at coordinate 78,959 of NZ_FOMK01000002.1, forward strand.
TGGTGGTACAGGGGCTGGCTTGCACATTAAGAATCAGACATTGCCGGCAGATTCATTACATCTTACAACAACAGAAAAACAAGCACTGATCGCTTTTATCGGAGCTCTCAGTGATACCACTATATTGGCCCACATACCATGAAACGAATAACAGCCGCTTTGTGCGTATCTATATTATTATTGCTGATTCAATCATCCTTCCGGAATACTGATCCAGATGAAGAGTTGCGTGCTGTTATTATGAAAAGAGCAATGTTATTATCCGCACAGGTACATGCACTTCATAATGCCGCGATTGGTTATGCAACAGGTAAAACATCGCTGGCCGTACTTCGCAAACAACTTCTCAAGACCAGGAATGCTTATAAAGGCGTTGAGTATATCGTAGAATATTATTACCCGGAACATACGAAGGAATATCTGAATGGTCCTCCTTTATATCACCTGGATCCATATCCATATCATGAAGGAACATATTATTCTATGCCTGCGAAAGTGTATGTGAATAGTATGCCGCTGGATTACCTGGATAAAGATCATTACCGGGATGAGGCGAAAGTGATTGCTCCGGGAGGATTACAGGTGCTGGATGAATTGGTTTTTTCAGAAGCAGTTGATGCCAAAAGAGTGATGGCACTGGCCATTGCATTGGAGACTAAGTGGGAGATTATTGTGCAGGCATTATCCAAAAGAAAATATTTCAGAGCCTTTGAAATTACAGAAGCAGTCAGATTGGAACTGATCCGTTGCTTTACGCTTGGTATTACCGGTTTTGATACACCTGGCTCATTGAACGCGCTTGCAGAAGCCAATGCCACCATGGGAGCCCTCCGGGAGGTGATATGGCCGTTATTAAGGCAGACTAATCTTGCACAGCGTACAGAGGTTCTATTCTCAAAAAGCATTCTCTATCTATCTCAAAACAATCACTTTGATACATTCGACAGACTTACTTTTCTGACGGCATATATCAATCCATTGTATAAGGTAATTGGAGATGTGCATGAACAGTTACACCTTAAAACGTCTGCTGTACTTAGTGGGAAGGTAGCATCATGGAATTTTTACAGCAGTAATATTTTTTCGGAGGATTTCCTGGATCCCTATTATTATACCCTGCTAAAAAAAGAGAAAGACAATGATACATTGAGGGCTTTAGGGAAAAAACTCTTTTATGATCCGCGGATCAGTCATACAGGTAAGATGAGTTGCAGTAGTTGCCATCAGCCAGCGATGGCATTTACGGATGGGGTAACGAAATCATTTGAGCGAAATTCGCCTTCATTAATTAATGCTGTGTATGCCGACAGATACTTTTATGATCTGCGTGCTTTTGACCTGGAAGATCAGGCCAATCATGTGATCAAAAATCATCTGGAATTTGATACTGATTTCCCGGAGATTCTGCAGAAGATAAATGCTGATACAGCCTATGTAGCCTTATTTAACAGTGTTTTCCACAAACCGGTAACCAGGTCACAGTTTTCATCTGCACTATCATCATATGTATTATCGTTACGATCTTTTAACAGTCCATTTGATCAATATGTAAGAGGAGAAAAACGTACGCTTCCCAAACAGGTAAAGGAAGGGTTCAATCTTTTTATGGGAAAGGCCGCCTGTGGAACCTGCCATTATGCACCTACATTTAGCGGACTGGTACCCCCACTCTATCATGAATCGGAAAGTGAGGTATTAGGTGTATTCCAACATCCTTTGCAGCAGTTGACCGATGACGATAAAGGTCGTGTTGCCAATCATACATTTTCTGAAGATGTAGATATATACCGATACTCGTTTAAGACCGTCAGTGTAAGAAATGTGGCGATTACCGCACCTTATTTTCATAATGGAGCTTATACTTCCTTAAATGATGTAATCGATTTTTATGACCATGGAGGAGGATTGGGTATGTTAACTAATCAGACATTATCAACGGATTCACTGCATCTGTTAAAATCAGAAAAGGCAGCTTTAATAGCTTTTCTGCAATCATTAACAGATTCATCTGCCATCCGGAAATTTTCCAGGTAAGTTTTAAATTTTAATTCAACCTATATGCAAAAAAAGGAGTTATGGATGCTGCTACTGGCCATTGCAGGATTCTTTGTGACTGCGAACGGTCAATCCCTACCGGGAGACTCTATCGTATTTGGCCCAATGTATAGCCCGGTCTATAATGACTCTGTAAGAGTATGGATACTCACCAAAGACAATACCGGCTCCGGAGATGTGCTTTCATTGGAAGTATTGGGCTCTCTTGGGTCTGTGCTTTTAACCGGAACAGAATATCAATCTGATGATCGGCTGGGATATCACTTACGGTCGTACGTATATTCCAATCTTCACACCGGTGAAACGTATACAGCAATCATTCGAAAAAATGGGATTCCTACTGTACGTAAGGCGATTATTAAGAATGCCGTTAATGAAGTGGTTGATTTTGAGTTTCTGGCAGGCGGATGCGGACGTATTTATGATACTACCCGTTGTATAGACCGGCCTGAATCGCAAACGCACGTGAACGGAGATCCAGCTATTTATAATAAAATGGCAGGTGAAGGCAGTGATATGATGATCTGGTTAGGTGATGCTACCTATCTGCTGGGCTTACAGCATGCTAATGGTCAATGTCCTAACGGGGTAGATGACTGGGCGAATAAAGATATGGCCTTTGCGCGTTACATGTTTTACCGGAAGTTTCATGATTCACTGACCCGTGCCATGCCACAGCTGGCGATTACGGATAATCACGATCTGGGACCCAATGAATATGATAAAACAATGCCTACTCTGGCAGAGACGAAGGATATTTTTATGGACTGGTGGCCGAATCCTCATTATAACAGCACCACTGAAGGACAGGGCTTATTCTCTTCTTATAAATACAAGGATGTGGAATATTTCCTGCTGGATAACCGGAGTTATCGTGATGGTATACAGCAGCACCTGGGCCCCGAGCAACTGGCATGGTTAAAGCAAAGCCTGCTGCATTCTACAGCTACGTTTAAGGTTCTCATTTCAGGAACACCGGCTTTTGCCAAACACTGGGGAGGCAGGAACTTCTCTGTCACAGCACAGGGAGATGAACTAGTAAAATATATCAAAGATAATAAGATTGACGGAGTACTTTGTTTCAGTGCGGATATTCATGAGCAGGAATTATACGGTCGTTATGGTGATGTAAATTATCCTCTCTATGATATCCTTTCCGGCAATCTGAATTCGGATGTAGGTACTGGCCAATATACGATTGATTATACCAGCGAGAGTATATTGAGAGGAATTAAACAAACTTATTTAAGAGTTAGTGTATATGGACAGGAAGGTAACAGGCGGATGAAGATAGCCTATGTAGGATTAAATGGCCAACCTTATTTTGAATCAGTGATCCATGCAGATATGCTGAGAAGTGTGGACGACAGTACTATCAATTTATCATTGAGTTTTGATGGATCTGTAACAGATTCTTCTGTATATGGGCATGTATTTCAATCCTCCGGAATTACCTATGAACCAGATAGAAAGAATAAATTGCAATCTGCTATTCGTTTTAGCCCGGGATCTGAAGTACGGGTATTCGATTCCAAGAAACTGGAACTAACGGATCGCGCTTTTACGTTCACCTGCTGGGTAAATCCATCACAGCTACCTGATACCAGCGCTGCTATTTATTCCAATGCTAGTATTACACTCGGCATTGATAAGGATGGTTATCCGCAGTATATTGATCATGTTGCCAATAAAACGTATACAGGTACAAGTAAGATCTTTATTAATAAGTGGACACATCTTGCATGGAAATTTGACAATGTAAAACACCAGTTGTTTATATATTATAATGGCATACAGATCCAACGCTGGACGAATGTAATGCCACCCGCACCTAATAATGCGGTTCCTATATTATTAGGTAATAATTATCAGAACAAACATTTTATCGGTTCCATTGATGAAGTAAAGTTATACGGTAAACTTATTTCGGATATACGTATACAAGAGGTTGCCGAATATACTACTCATCGTGGTGATGTACTGCAATTATCGTCTGCTTCAAGGATGTTTGTTCCCTCTACCCTTGTTAATGCTGCACTCAGCAAAGATTTCACTATTGAATTCTGGGGGAAGTTAAATGCAGATCCGGGAACTAATTTCAAGATCCTTGCCAGCAACGCCCGTGTGAATAATAATACCACCGGACTTTCTTTTGAGTTTCCTGATAATAATAAGCTGAACGTAGTTGCCGGTACGAATGGCAGTAGCTGGAATTCTATTTCAGATAAAGGAGACGTATGGAACATCGGGGAATGGAACCACGTAGCAGTTACTGCTATACAGAATGGGAGCCTTATCTATTATGTGAACGGAGAGAAAGTAGGAGAAACAGCTTTTGCCTCTTATGTACCAAATACCACAGGATTAGGACTTGGTTATAGTCCTGCGTATGTTAGTAATGTAGCAGCAGAGATGGATGAGTTAAGAATCTGGAAAGTGGCCCTGCCACAGGACAGTATCAGAAAACATATGCATTATCCGGTAGCAGTTCCTGCAAACGGACTCGAATTATATTATGACTTTGGTACACATACAGATACCAGTATCCTCAGTACTGGTACACAGCCCAGTGAAATCAAGCTGAATGGAGGAACGCTGATAGCAGCAACTTCGCCAGTAACTGATGTGGCACCTCTATACCAGGATACAGTAAGGGGTAACTGGAGCCGTGGGAATAAGATGAATGCTGGTCTTAGTTTCCCTGATAAAATTACTTCTTATACTAACAATATTATAGTTGGTAAAGATGTTGACAATTCTTTTGGCGTTAAAGGTGACATATATTATCTGAAAGGTGGCTGGGAGATTGATCCATTAAACATTTCTTTTGCCAACATAAAAATCAATCTGGCACAGGCTTTACCAAAGGCAGATTCTATAGTAAAGAAAGCTGGATTGTATTATCTGCTGAGTACGGATTCGCTGGTAATTATCAGTCAGGGGGTATCTGATGGAACGAACATTACCTTTGCGAATGTATTTCTTGAGAAAGGCATTTATCGTCTTGGCTGGAAAGCTGATACAGCCGGTGTGATAGGCGCCACTTTTCAGGTAAGTGCGGGTAGTGACGATGCGGAACAGGATATTACTGCCGGTACAATGTATCTCACCAGTTCAGATCTTGAATTTACGAAAGACGGTGCCAGTGATCAGTTACTGGCTGTAAGATTTGCCGGTGTAACTATTCCACAGGGGGCGGTAATCAACAGTGCTTATCTGCAATTTACTGTAGATGAAGTAAATACTACCGGTGATGTGAATGTGCTGCTTGGTGTGGAGAATGTAGATAATCCGCTTACCATGAGCACATTTGATTACGATATTTATCACCGTATCATGTATTATGGTGATACTGTGATCTGGAAGCCAGCTGCTTTTACAACTGTTGGCGAAGCAGGTGTTAATCAACGTACACCTGATATTTCCGGACTTTTGCAAACCATTGTAGACCGACCAAACTGGACACCCGGCAATGCAGTATTATTTAGTATGATAGATCCGGCTGCCGCCAGGATTCCCGGATATACTGCGAATACCGCAAAACGGGTAGCACAGGCATACGAGAATAATCCTTCAAATGCTGCTCGCCTGGTAGTGAATTATATCATCCCCCACAAATATTATAATGGAAAGTTTCCTGTTCCTGCAAAGACTTCATGGAAATATCATGATAAAGGTATTGATCTCAAAGACAGCAGTTGGACAGCTATCAATTACAATGACAGTGCCTGGGCCTTTGGTGATGGCATCTTTGGCTATGGAGACGGGAACGAATCCACTACCCTCAACTACGGCACTGACGCTGCACACAAGCGTACTACCTATTACCTGCGTCACATTTTCAAAGTAGATGATCGCACACAATACGACTCTCTCCTGTTTGATGTTCTGAGAGATGATGGAGCCATTGTATATGTAAATGGCACGGAAGCATTCCGTATGAATATGCCTTCAGGAAGCATTGGTTATAATACCTATGCTTCTTCTACTGTGAATGATGGGGATGAAACGAAATATTTCAGAACAAAAACGGCTAATTTATTAAAGAATGGGATCAATGTAATTGCGGTTGAACTGCATCAATCTTCTGCCAGCAGTTCGGATCTGAGTTTTGATATGTCTGTTGGTTATGAGCTGCCTCCATTAGGACCGGCTGTTTATCCATTAGCCAAAGGATCTGCATGGAATTATCTGGATACGGGTGTTAGTCTGGATGCCGAGGCATGGAAAGATACAACCTATAATGATACTTCCTGGCCAGAGGGCAAAGGTCCGTTGGGGTATGGAGATCCGATGACGACAACTATTTCTTATGGTCCGGATAATGCCAATAAAATCATTACTGATTATTTCCGCAGGGCTATTATTATAGATACTTCATCGATCGCTGATTTTGTGGAAATTGGTTTAAGAAGGGATGATGGAGCAGTTGTATACATTAATGGTAATGAGGTGATCCGTGATAATATGCCAGCGGGTACGATTGATTATAAAACGATTTCGGTTAACACAATAGATGGAGCGGCAGAAACTACCTATTATACTTTCAGGCTGCCTAAATCCGTTTTTATTTCCGGGAAGAACCAGATAGCAGTGGAAGTACATAACCGCAATGGTCAAAGTTCAGATCTGGGTTTCGACCTTTATATGAAAGATGGGCCTACCCTGAATCCGCCAGCAGATTGCAATGGAAGGCATATCTCCTGTTTTACGTCTATTGTACCAACAGCACCTACAGATAAACTGGTCATTGCAGATGAACATCGTTTCCAGATGATCTTTAAACAAGGTCAGAATTATACTATAGGTGGTGCAGTACCTGGCAACGCTGATTACACGGCATACCTTCCTATTAATGGCAGCAGTACCCGCGGGCATCTTTCAGTGAACCATGAAAATACACCGGGGGGTGTTTCCATGCTGGATCTGCATTATAATGATTCGTTGCGCCTGTGGATGGTGGACACTTCTCAACCTGTGGATCTTTACAATAATAACCTGATAACAACAACCCGTAATTGTTCCGGAGGTATCACCCCCTGGGGCACAGTCATCACTTGTGAAGAATCGCTGAATAGCGGTGATGTAAATGGAGATGGTTATGAAGATGTAGGCTGGGCAGTAGAAATTGACCCTGTAACATCAAAAGTAATAGACCATGATGGTGATGGCAAACAGGATAAACTCTGGGCACTGGGACGAGTGAATCATGAAAATGTAGTAGTATCATCTGACCGAAAAACAGTGTACTATGGGGAAGATGGCGGTACCCATTGTATGTATAAATTTGTAGCTGACGTTCCCGGCAATCTTAGCGCGGGTACTGTTTATGTGTTAAGTCTTGATCAGGCACTGGTGAATGATGAGCCTACTGTCAGTACCGCTAAATGGATACAGGTACCGAATACGACGCAGCATGACCGTAATAGTATGAGCGCGATTGCCGCTTCTCTGGGCGGTACGAATTTCAATGGTATTGAAGATTGTGATATCAGTCCGATAGATCATAAAATATATATTGCGTCCAAGGGTAAGGGTCGTGTGTATCGTTTTGATGATAAGGGAGATGTGGCTACAAACTTTGAAACATTTGTAGGTGGAATGTCTTATAACATTTACACGAAACAGGGAGTGTATACCGAAGCATGGGGTGGCGGTAATGATAACCTGGCATTTGATGATAAGGGGAACATGTGGGTATGTCAGGATGGTGATAACAATTACATCTGGGTGGTTCGTCCGGATCACTCACAGAGTGCACCGAAAGTGGAACTTTTCGGATCTTCGCCTGCCGGCGGAGAGCCTACCGGTTTGACCTTCTCTCCTGATTATCGTTTCGGCTTTATTTCTATACAACATCCGAACGGCTCTAATGCAGCACAGGCAGATGCGACTACTAATAATGTGAAATTTGATAATTCAGCAACGATCGTATTTGCACTTCATGAGAACCTTGGCAACCAGCCTCCGGTAGCGGGATTCAAAGCGGATACAACGGTGGTAGTTGCCGGGGGGACTGTGGTGTTTACAGATACCAGCCATTATTATCCGACTACCCGTAAATGGCTCTTTGAAGGAGGTTCACCAGCGACATCCGCGAGTGCCACTGAAACAGTCATTTATGATAGTATCGGGTTCTATACCACCACTTTGCAGGTAGCAAATACTGCGGGTGCTGATACGGCTGTTTATCCTAAATATATAGAGGTGATTGCTCCCCCACCGGTGGTAGATTTTACAGCGTCTACTATGGAGGTGTTTAAGGGCAATGAGATTACTTTTACAGATCTTAGTACGAATAAGCCTGCTAGTCGTAACTGGACATTTACTGGTGGTACTCCTGCCGTTGCGGTTGACTCCATGCCGGTTGTGACATATAATACGCCTGGTATCTATGATGTAACGCTTCAGGCGGGTAACCGTGCCGGGTTTAATACAGCTACGAAGAGCCGTTATATTCTTGTAAAGGATAGTGTTGAGATTCCGAATAAAAACGTATGGATCTTCCCGAATCCTACTGATGGTCGTATTACGATAGAGTTTAAATTACCTGCCGGGGAGAATGTATCCCTGGAATTGTTTAATATGGCGGGAAGCAAACTGGTACAGATAGGTAGTTTAAAAACAACTGGTAGTTTGCAAAAGCTGCATTTTAATGTTGCACCTTATGTAAAAAACAGTCAGGTACTTGTGATTGTAATTCGTACGGCACATACGAAGACACGTCGTTTGTTATTCTATTCGAAGTAATGTAACAGGAATTACAAGCAGGAAACTTCTAACGGAGTTATAATTCAGTTATGAGTTTCCTGTTTGTATTTTCGTTTTTAAAGTATCATTTTATGAAGTTAGTAGCACTGTGTATGATGTTTTCTATTAGTTGCTTTGCACAGCATGCGAATCCTGTTAAGGAAGTTGTTTATTATAATATTGCGGAAGCGATTGTTGCAGATGGTAGGCAGTTAAATTTACGCGACCGGCAGTTGTTTAATGTAAATGACAGCATTACGCTTTTGAAGCACCTCCGGTTTTTGAACCTGATGCGGAATAACTTTGAAACATTTGATGCGAATATATTTTCGCTAAGAGAACTGGAAGTGTTAAATGTACAGGAAAATAAACTACGGGATATTCCATCAGGAATTAAGTATTTAAATCGATTAGTGAGGTTGGATTTAGCTAATAATAACATTTCAAAATTGTCTGCGGAGACCGGGAAACTCCAGAAATTGCTTTCACTGAATGCCGCATTGAATAACCTGATATTAGTAGATGATGCGATTGGAGACTGTCGTAAACTGGAAGTGCTGGAACTGGAGAATAATCAATTGAGTCATTTACCTGGTACAATAAAAAGATTACATCATCTCAGGGTTTTTAATCTTGGATACAATCAGTTTAATGAATTTGATCCTATGTGGGCGGAGCTTTCTAACTTAGAAGAATTAAATCTCAGTTATAATTATATAAGACAGATTCCGGAATCATTGGGGAATATGCAGCACCTGCATACATTGATCATTAACAATAATAAATTAGTTACTATCCCCCATTCTCTTACACAGTTAACTAAATTACAGTTGCTGGTGATATCAGGAAATAGTATTACTACTTTACCGGCGGATATTAATAAATTACAACGATTGAAAACACTGATAGCATTGGATAATCAATTTAGTGCTGAGGAAAAGGAACGGGTTAGAAAAGCATTACCACAGTGTAAGGTGTATTTTTGAAATTATATTGCTTTGTTAGGGACAAAACGTTTAATGTGGGCTACTTTACCACTATCCTGCACTTTCCAAAGATCGAATTTAGATTGCAAATCCAACCAGAATTGGGTATCTACATAAACCCTGTAGTCCTGAATTGATTCAGAACTACAGGGTATAAGATATTCAGCAATTAATTGGAATTACTCTTTTATATAGGCAAGCGTTGCATTCTTATATTCGGCTTTCTTCAATTGTTCTTTCAGCTTTTTGAAAGTTTCATGCGGGCCTTTTGCTACGAACAAGTTTACCAGCCAGGCGGGTAACGAACCTCCCGGATCAGTTTCCAGTGTGTATTCGATTTTTACGCCGTTCTTCTGAGGTGTGAGTACCCATCTGCCATAAGAACTCTTTACCCTGACGATATCCTTTTTTTCTGCCACATAGTTATCTACAACCGGACCGTCTATTGTAACAACCTTACTGTGAGGATCCTGTGTAACTTTCAGGTGGGCTACAAAGTCCCGGTTACTGATGGGCCAGGGTAAACTTACTTCGGAGTAGTAATACAACTCGGCAGCACTCACTTTTTTGAGTAAGGAACTGGATTTGGTACTGTATACCCAGTCGACTGCGGTATTGACGTCCATTATGACAGTCACCAACTGTGATAAAGTGACTGGAAGGGCGCAATGCACCCTGATGGCTTTCAGGTTGGAAGTCTCTACTGACTTCGTGTAAATTTCAATTCCATCCTTGTTTTGTTTCAGTTTCCAGTTATTTTGCCCTTTGCAAAAAAGGCATAATAACATGGCCATGCTAAAGATCATTATATGCTTATTCATGTCTATCGGTCTCTTATCCGAATGCAATTTACGGATAATCACCTTTAAATCATGATTTCAGACACTTCTTATATAACACTTCATCCGCCATTTTGTCCGTTTCGGTCATTTTAGGCCCTATCCGGCTCACAAATGAGTTTCAGGCAACAGTTCCGAAAGTAATCCGTCTAAGCTAGCCGTTAACAGTAACGCTCTTTGTTCGTGCCTTTTCAAGATCCTTTGTTTCGTACAATGCTTCCGGAATTTCAGCAAGTGTGGAATAATGCACTTTATCTCCAAGACCATAGAATTCCTGAAAGCTCATGATGAGGGGCCGCCATTTATCGGGATCTACCCGGTTAGGATTTCCATCCATTAAAATGGACTCTTCAAGATGCACACGCTGCATGCGTAATTCAAAAGTTATAATCTTTCCGCTGAGAGCCGGATCACCTTGTGCCAATCCGTGTGTACCTTCCAGAACAGCTTCAAGTTGTACGGGACATTCCAGTACTCTAGGAGGCAGAACCGTCTCAGAAGCCACCGGAGTAAGACCAGCCAGGTCGAATTTCTCCCGTTCGTACCTGTAACCCCTTTGAAATTTTAGCGGGGGAACAGGATCGACACCGGTGGTTTTGGCCAGCAGGTTTACTGCCTCTACCTGGTTAACTGATGGGAGATTCAATACACATTCACCCGTACGCAGGATATTCTGTGCTGTTTTTCCGGATGTTCCAAGGCCAATCATACAGCGCCAGCCCAGCCAGAAAATGGACGACATTGGAGCCAGGTTATATGAGCCATCTTCATTTAAAGTACTAATCAGTACTACAGGTGTTCCAAAGTATAAAATAGCAGGTGTTGAATTGAGATGCATTGATTATAGAATTTAAATACATCTCAAAATTATATTCGTTCTAAAGCAGGGACAACCCGATTCTTGCGGAGGTTATTCCCATTCTAAACTTCTCATATAAGGTATTGGATTAAAACCAGAGAAAATTAGTAAATTAGCGAGAATAACTTCTTATTAAAAAGAATTAGTTTCTTAACTCTAGTTACAAGTACTTTTATATGGACCCCATCTCTACTAAAGCTCTGCAACTAATACTTGATGCAGAGGGACTCAATCAACCAGGCAAATGGCCAGGAGGTAATTCTGGTGTAACTATCGGTATCGGATATGATCTTGGTTTCACTACTGTAGATAATTTTGAATCAGACTGGGAAAATGATTTGTCTTCTTCGCAGCTACAAAGGCTCAAGGATGCAATTGGTCTTACCGGAATTAAAGCCCGGAATAAAGCCGCGCTATTAACTGATATCAAGGTTAAAAGAGCTGGTTCTGAAAGGATTTTTAAAGAGCGGACAATTCCACAGGTACAATTTATTACAGAGAAGGCATTTCCCGGTATTGATGCATTACCACCCGATGCACAGGGCGCATTGGTTTCACTGGTTTATAACCGGGGTGCTTCAATGGTGGATAAACCAGGCCAGGATAATCGTAAAGAAATGCGGGCAATCCGTGATGCAGTGGCTGCACATGATCTCCAGAAAATCGCTGATCAGTTACGCTCTATGAAAAGACTCTGGATCGGTAAAGGACTGGATGGTCTTATCAACCGAAGAGAGGCAGAAGCAAAACTTGTTGAATCCTCCATTCAAACATCTTAAATAAAAAAATCCCCTGCTCAAATTGGAACAGGGGATACAAAATCTGATTAACTGGTTAACCGGTAACTAAACAGAAACCGGGAGTTTTATCTGCTTATGAGAAATAATTTATACGATGATCCTGCTGTCGATATAGCAGGATATTATTAATCTTTACTGTCTAATTTCTGTTCAAATTTCCTGGTTATCGTTGCATCCATTTCTTTCAGGTGTAGCCTTGTTTCCTTATTAAGAGCAAGATTCTGCACTCCTTTTTTGCAAAGCTGCTGTATCTGACGGATATTATCTTTTATGATACCCGGCAGATCGCTGAGATACATATGAAAGCTATAATCGCCTAAAATCACACTCGGATCGTCGGGTATGAAAGCCTCCTCCAATAAACGATACAAATAGGTTTTCTGAAGGTTACGTCTGTAAACATCTACATTTTTTCCGGCATATAATTCGGTCATGATTCCCTTGTTTAAATCGGTGAGCATTTCCTGTAATGTATAAGTTTTATTAGCGCCCAGCTTGATTTCCTGATTCATTAACCGGCTCATACGATCCCTGTTAATAACGGCATTGATAGCTTCAATATTCAGGCTTGCCAGTTCAATAGCGAAGTTCATAGGCAGCCTATCAGTAATGCTGCTTTCATTCAGCCACATAGGTGTTGTGAATACATGTTTATTAAGGAATTCCACTGCTGCTTTCTGCCGGGTAGGTTCTACTGAAACATAAACAGGTCCAGGGTCGCCAGCAATTTTCACATTATTATATATGCCTCCAATGCTTTTGAGCACATGCCCAACATATCTCATATACTGGCTGAATACAACTGTGTAAGTATGGTTTAATTCAAGTGTTCCTTCCCCAGGAATAGTGGTCCATTCAGGCAGTTGTGGAACAATACGCTGAAGGTTTTTGATTCCATAGGTACTTGCTTTAACGGCATCATCACCAATGTCTTCACTCTGAGATCTCGGATCATAAGGCTCAACTTCGCTACCAAACCAGAGACGGTGATTATTTTTCAGACTGTCTGTTACGATCTTAGTTAGCGGTAACATTTCTTCCTCTGCTGTTTTATATTCAGGGCGCCATCTGTAGCCCCATTCAATCGCCCATTTATCATAATCGCCAATACGGGGATAGAGGCCAGCAGTACCAATGTTATCCTCTGGTTGTGCTACATAGTTGAAGCGGGCATAGTCCATGATAGAAGGTGTGTGACCATGTACTTCTACCCAGGCTTTATTACGCAGATTTTCTACAGGAACAGTGGAACTGGAACCGAAGTTGTGTAATAAACCAAGCGTATGACCTACTTCGTGAGAAGATACAAAACGAACGAGGTCGCCCATTAGTGCTTCATCGAATATTGGTTTTCTTGCACGCGGATCAATGGCACCACATTGTACCATGTACCATTTCTGCAATAACTGCATTACGTTGTGATACCAGAAGATATGGCTCTCCAGAATTTCGCCACTTCTCGGATCTGCCACGTTAGGGCCCATAGCATTTGCAATTTCTGAAGGGCGATACACAATAACGGCATGACGCGCATCATCAATGCTCCAGGTACTGTCCTCTTCTTTTGAGGGTGCTTCCCGCGCATAAATGGCATTCCTGAAACCTGCCTGTTCGAAAGCCTTCTGCCAGTCGTTCACCCCCTTTATCAGGTAAGGTACCCATTGTTTCGGTGTTACCGGATCTATATAAAATACGATTGGTTTTATGGGTTCTACCAGTTCGCCTCTTTTGTACTTTTCAACGTCTTCTGGTTTAGGTTCGAGTCTCCATCGACGAGCAATAACTTCGTATTGAACATTCTGAGGATTGGTTTCAAAGTCTTTGTGCGCAACTGCAAAATATCCTACGCGATCATCAACAAACCTGGCCTGCATTGGTTTCACAGGTAACAGCACCATAGAAGCATTCAGTTCAACCGTATAACAAGGACCGCTGGGGTTGAGTCCTGCGGTATAGGTCTTTATTGCATTAATCTCTATGTTAGTAGGATAAGTATGTATGTCCTTTATGTAACTTCTCTCATTAATCTGGGATCCCATACCGGCCCTTAATTTGAATACAGGACGCTGGAAGTAGATGACATCATTATCACGATTGAGGAACTCAGTAGCCTCAAATACAACACCTGAAGAATCCGGGCTATAAGCCAATACAGGAAATGCCTCCGCAATCGCCTGTATATTATTCTTCTTCAAACCCGCATAAATGGAGATAGTGCTATCTTTCGCATATTCTGAAAAAGAGATGCGTCTCATAAAGATCTTATTACCGGTACCTTTTTCAAAGGTATACACTGTTTCTCCGATCTGATCACCTGCGTATCCGTTTGGCCCGTTGCGCATATCAGCAGAAGCCTTTGATATACGGCTTACGATCATAATATCGCGGTTGAGAATACTGTCGGGTATTTCGAAAAAGTACTTATCTTCTTTGTTGTGTACTTTTATGAATCCTGCGCAGGTTTTCATCTCTTTCGTGATCACTTCACTGTAAGGCTTTATTTTAGGGGGGTCTTTCTTTTTTGTAGAATCTGCTACAGGTGGCGCTGCAGGCATGGCATTTTTCTTTTTTCTCTGTGCTAAAGTAAGTGTGCTTATACCAAGGAATGCACACGTCATTACACAAGCGAAAAATTGCGTTCTTCGTTTAAACATAAAATATAATTTGATTTGTCTTTATTATAGGTTATCGCGGATTCTGTTCGATTTCCGGATTTAACTGTATGTTTTTATCTGCGATAGGAAATACGTAACGGTTGGCTCCAGGTGCCAGAGAGAATGTTTCACCCAGGAATGTCCTGGTTATCGTCTTAGCGAAAGCCTGTTCTTTGTTTAACCTTTTCTGATCAAACCAGCGGATACCGCGACAGAGGAGTTCTCTTCTTCTTTCATCAATTACCAGTTTTAATGCTTCATCAGCATTGGCAGCAGAAAGGTCTGAATAGTCTACTGTTCTGAAACGGTTTGTACGCAATGTATTCAGGATAGTCACGGCTACCGGGAATGTTCCTGTTCTGGCTTCGCTTTCAGCTTTGATCAGCATCATTTCAGGCACATTAGGCCCCACTGGTGATCCCTGATAATTGAGGTATGGTCTGTAATAACCCCGGCCGACAAAGGAATTAAAAGTGAATTGTGAACCATTTGCTGTGAATAATTTATAGCGCAGGTCTGTTGTATCATACAGCTTCAAAAGGCCAGCGCTTAAAGGGAATACTGAGGAAAGTGATAACACTTTTGACAGGATGGTTTCAGGATCTTTCAGTTTCAATGGCATAGATCCAGGTGCCGCTATATAAGATTTCAGATCCAGTAGGGCATGCTGGCGTACCAATGCACTATCTGCAAATTTACCGGCATCTGCATATTCTTCTTTTTGTAAAGAAGTCTTTGCCAGAATAGCATATGCAGCTGTTCTGGACGGATTTGAAGGAACATCCGGCAGCTCTGGTAAGTCGGCGACAGACAGTTCAAGATCCAGTTTTATCTGGTCGTATACAGATTGTACGGACGCTCTGTTCAGTTTAGCAAACAGGTCAGGCTTTAACAGCATGGGTACACCGGGATCGGTAGCGGCGGTAGCAGCATCATACTGTTTAGCATATACATTTACCAGGTTAAAATAGGCATATGCACGGTGTACTCTGGCTTCGGCAAGGATCATACGTTTTTGTGCATCTGTACCACCATCACTGGTCATTACTCCATCAATGGTCTCGTTACAGATGTAGATTTGTTTATAGAGCAGGTCCCAGTCTGAATCAGACTCATCACCAAAAATTTTTTCTGCCCACGTGTAAGCACGGGATAATTTATCATTCATTCTCTGTTGAAATCCTTCATCGGTTATCTCTATATCATCACTGGCCAGTACGGGGTAAGTATATACAGGTTCCATATTGGTCAAATTGTTCAGTATATATTGATAGTCGGATGTATAGTGCAGTGAACGGATTCCCTGCTGATCAATCTCCACATATTTGCGGCAGCCTGTGGTTACTGACACCAGCAGGCAGGCGATGAATATATATATGTTCCTGGTCATTGTACGAATCGTTAAAATGAAACATTAATATTAAAGGTGTAATTCTTAGGTTTGGGAAGCGAGTTATATTCACCAGCAAAAATATAGTCTGGATCGAGTCCTTCTTTATTCTTTCTCCAGATCAGTCCAAGGTTACTGGCAGTGGCACTAAAGGTCACTGACTTCAGGAAATTAACCCTTCTGAGCACAGATGCAGGCAGTATATAGTTCAGTGTGATCTGTTGTAATCTTGCATTATCCGCATCTATTACATTAATATCTGAATAGGCGTAACGGTTAATGCTGTTGAAGTTATTGTTCTGGATTCCGGGAACATCTGTAAATGCCTCATCGCCCGGATTTCTCCAGCGTCTGGCCATAGCTTTGCTGCTGGCAAGGAATCCCTGAGCAGTACTACCTGTAGGATAAAGGGTGGTATTGATATCATTTTTCAGCAGTTTATGTCCCAGGTAGAATACCATTCTTGCCGACAAACTGATGTTTTTATAACGAAGTGTGTGTAAAAAACCACCAAAATAAGGAGGTGTTTTACGGCCTGCGTATTTTTTATCGGACGGTTTCAGATCTGTACCATTCATATTGGCAGTCAGGATCTTAGCACCATCATAATAGATCTGTGATTGTCCTTTATTATCAAGTCCTGCCCATCTGTAAACAAACAGATTATCTGTAGGATAGCCATCAATTACCAAAGAGACATTACCTGGTTGCTGTATAATATCCGGATAACGATTATCTGTTATTTTATTTGTGTTGTAAGAGATATTAAAGTTTGCATTCCAGCCCCAGTTCTTTTTACGGATAATATCGCCGGTAATATTCAGTTCTACCCCATGACTTCTCATATCTGAGGTATTATATGTAAGGGTAGTCCAGCCGTAGGTTGAATTGATTGGCAGGTTAGAAACGATGCCATAGGAATACTTACTATAGATATCAAGAGACACGTTTAGTCTGTTTCTTAACATTGTTGCATCCATTCCACCATTCAATGTTCTTGTGGTTTCCCAACCAAGCATCTGGTTACCTGGAGTACCAATGTTACCATATATTAACTGGCTATAGGGGTCATTGCCGAAAATTGATACCAGTGGGAATGGCGTTCCATCTTTGGGTACACTTCCACCCAATCCATAAGTCAGCCGGAGGTCAAGAAAGTCCAGCCATTTAACTCCTTTCAGGAATGCTTCTTTACTCATGTCCCATTTAGCACCAGCAGACCATAATGGTAGTGCCCTTTTTCTACGGTCTACGCCGATCATACTATAATCATCAAAACGAACACTAGCAGATATATGATATTTGTCCAGGTAAGCATAGTTGGCATTACTATAATAAGAAAGATATCTTTTTCTGTCCATGTATATTCCACCGTCAGTGTTGCCCAATGTTCTGGTAGAACGATAAATGGTTGTATAAGGGATTAAAGGATTTACTGTCACGAAACTACCAATATCCTCATTGTATCCGTATTTGGTTTGATTATAACCGGTGTATTTGGTTTGACGAATTTCATTACCCAGGATTACTGTTAAACGATGTTTCTCGCGCCAGCCCTTATCTATATTTAACTGGGCCCTGAGTGAATATTCTTCAGAAGCTGTGTTACTCATTTTATACACTCCTCCCATTGGCACACCATATACTGGTTTACCATTCACAATAGTAGTGCCTGTGTTAATCAGGTCTACCGTACTATAACTGTTCTGTTCTGCCAGATTCTTCATTTCGAAAAGAGCGCGCTGGAACATACCGGAAACATCCAGTTTCAGCCAGTCCAGAATTTTTGTGCTTACGAGGGTATTAAGTCTGGTTCCAGTCTTACGGTAATAAGTATTGTTTCGGTTTAATTCTTCGATAGAATTTAACTTCCATGGAAGATAGCCCAAACGTGTAAGGCTATCTGTTACCCTTGGTGTAAAAACAATATCACGTCCGATAGAATTACCCTGGTCATCAACCAGCATTTCATAGGGGCGCAAACCGCCATAACCAGCACCTATAGCATCCAATGCAGCCTGATTCACTGTACTATTGGAAATGGACTGGTTAATACCTGTAGATACTGTTACTCTTTTATGAAACAGTTCATTAATAAGGTTAGCAGTGAGGAAATAATTTTCCGCATTATTACTTTTAAAGACAGTCCTATCTTTAGAATAATTTCCTGAAATATAATAGCTGTTATTATCGCTACCACCGCTTAAGGACAGGTTATATTGCTGTGTCATTGCATTTTGCAGCAGATATTTCCTGATCTGATCATGATTACTTCTTTTGCCTAGCGCTGTCAGTTTCTGATCTCTATCTTCAGCTGTGATAGTACCTCGTTGCACCTGGAACATATATTCCAGTGCTTCGCTCTGATTTGGATAACGCCAGTAAGATGCCGGATCAGTGAAGTAATTTTTATCGAACAGTTCTTTTTCATAATCGATGTATTCACTGCTGCTCATAGTATTCAGGTTCGACATATCTGCGGGGGCCGAGATACTGACTGTTGAATTGAAGTTTGCACTCGTAGTGCCTTTGCGACCTTTTTTAGTTTCTATTACAATTACGCCGTTTGCAGCACGGGACCCCCAGATAGCTGCAGCAGCAGCATCTTTCAGGAAGGTGACACTCTGAATATCTGCAGGATTGAAAGAACTAAGGATTGCATTGTTGGTAGCAAAAGTGGTACCCTCTAAAGATGAACCGGGATTTTTTGTCAGATCCTGATCCATTGCAGGAAAACCATCAATAACTACCAGCGGGGGTGTATTTCCAAAATAATTGTTTACGCCACGGATCTGAATGGAATTATCTTTCAGATCGAAACGTACACCAGGTATAAGTCCTTCAAGTTTTGCCAGTATGTTGATATCAGGACTAGCTTCAATTTCTTTGGCAGTAATAACACTGTAAGAACCAGTAGTAGCCTTCTTTTCCATCAACTGGTAGCCTGTGCTCACAGTTATACCTTCCAGTTTCATTAAAGAAACCTTCATGGTAATTTTTACATTCAGGGATGAATTGCCGAGTATTATTTTCTGTTCCAGCTTTTGAAAGCTGACATGAGTAATTTGTAATGTATACTCCCCCGGAGGTACATCCGGGAAAGTAAAGATACCGGAGCCACCGGTTACTACGCGCCTGTTCAGTGGTAGTAATGTAATGGAAGCCTGCTCAATAGGATTGCCATTTTCATCTTTTAAAGACCCTGTAAGCAGTTGCGGCACTACCGGCGCAGGAATATCGGCCAGCATCTGGCTGACCATAGATCTTTTTGTAACGATGATGGTTTTATCCTCGAAGGAATAACTGAGGGGCATACCTTTCAGTATCTGCCTCATGAGGCTTTCCAGGGGCAGGTCTTTCACATTCAATGATACCCGCTTTGAAACATCCAACTCATTCTGATCATAAAATACGAGGTAGCCAGTTTGCTGCCGGATCACCTTAAATACATTTTCCAGCGATTCATTCTGGCAAGAATAGGTGATACTTTGCGAATACGTTTTTGCACTTACCTGAATGCAGCAGGCAAGGATGATAATGGTTGATAATCGCATAACACGCAGTGTTTGGATACTTAACCGGTTGTTGTTTAAACAATGCCACAACAACAAACTATTGCGCTTTATAAACATAGCAATAGCATCCCGGTTACAAAAAGCTTCAAAATGCATACTTTTGTAAAGGTTATTGGTTGATAAATAGATTAAGTCTGAGCAGACCTTTTTTATAATGAGATCATAGCCATTGCCGTTCTACCTCCCCGTAGAACGGCTTCTTTTTATGATCTTTACTCCCCGACTATCAGTTTCCGCCCGTCCATGCGGAATTTTACATCCATTTTTTCCAGGATATGCAATACCTGCAGTAATTGCAGGTTGCGCTGAATAGCGCCACCAAAGTGCCGTTCCGGCACTTTGCCACTGAAAACTACTTCTACATCATACCAGCGGGACAACTGCCGCAATACGGACGACAGATCAGTCCCATCAAAGTCGAAGGCACCATTCTTCCAGGAAACTACCTGATCCACATTGATGTTATCTAACACTTTCACAGCTATATTCGCTCCTGTGATTCTGCCCTGCTGTCCTGGCAGCAGAATGATCTGTGGATTATTCCCGGTCAGCAATCCTACACGCCCTTCCACAAGAGTGGTGTTTATAAAAGGCTCATCTGTATAGGCATTAATATTAAAACTTGTACCGAGTACCTGTACTACTACTTCTTTATTGATCCTTACAAAGAAAGGCTTCCCTGCCATTTTAGTCACATCGAAATAAGCCTCTCCGGTTACATTAACAGTACGATCTGCGCTGGTAAAGGCTGTAGGAAAGGTTATAGAAGATCCGGCGTTCAGCCATACATCTGTACCATCTGGCAGGGTGAGGTGAAACTGGCCACCACGCGGAGTAGTGAGTGTATTATAGCTGATCCTGTTATCGTTGTTGCTGCCAGCGTATTGGAGCAGTCCGCCAGATTGCCGGATAGTGGTGTTACCCTGCTTGATGACCTGATTGCCTGTACTGTTCAACGTTACGGAAGAGCCATCGGCCAGGGTAAGAACAGCTTTGTTCGTACCGGGCATGACTACCTGTGCCAGTTGAGGTTTTACACCAGGTTGCTGCCAGAAAAAAGTGGTAATGCCTGCCAGTAACAGGACGGCGGCAGCGGCTGCCCAACGGAAGCGGGATATGAAGCGAACTTTCTCCTTTTTGCCAAGTATCGTTTCCAGGATAGGTTGCCCTGTCGTTAATGAAAAACGCGGATCGGCAACCGATAGGTTTTCCCATTGTTGTTCCAGTAAGGAAGCCATGACCTGATCCTGCACTGGATCTTCCAGCATGTTCATCAGCTCCTGAATTTCGTCATCTGAAGCTGTTTGTGTGTAATACTGATTAAAAAGTTGTTTTATTCGTTCCATAGTGATTCCTGTATACAGGACAACCTGGAATGTCCAAAAGTAGATATGCGATTTAAAAAAAGTTTAAAAAAAGAGGGAAGCGAGTAAAAGCGGGGGAATAATGAGGTGATACCTCTCTCTTATATAATTACTTATGAATTCCGTAGCCAACTGAATATATTTTTTGATGGTAGACAGGGTAAGATCCATCTGTGCAGCAATTTCTGCCTGTTTTAACCCTTCCCTGCGGCTGAGCAGAAATACTTTCTGCTGTTGAGGAGGTAATTTAGAGATCGCTTCGTCGATCAGGGAATGGTAAATCAATTGGGAATCGCCTGTATCAGCCACTGATTTGTATTCGTTCTTTAGCCAGGTTTTCTGGTTATTCCGTTCCCGGGCCTTCTTCTTTAAGGAATTCAGAGCCTGGTTTTTTGCAATGACCCAGAGATATGGTTTGAAATTTTCTACATTAAATAATGATTCCCTGCTCATCCAGATCTTGAAAAATACATCCTGGACAATTTCTTCTGTTTCAGGCATTGAACGGGTGATACGGAATACATGCGTTGATAATAATGGGTAATAATTATTGAACAAAACAGTAAATGCCGTTTCATCACTAGCTGATACTTTTCTCAGCAATTCCCTCTCATCCATTAAATTGTCCTGTTCCAATAAAGTCCCCTTTGTATTGTTTGCCCAAAATGGAGGCATAAAAATAATAAAAAACGAATATGGGAAAGGACAAATCTGGTAGTTATAACCGGGGGCCTCTTTTTAATGAGTACTATCATCATAATGTTTGTGAATATCGATTTTCAGTACGATTCTCTGCTCAGCATCATTTTTATTAAAAAAAGACTGCCCCGATGAATGGAACAGTCCTTATTTAGTAAAAGATTATTAGTGCAGCTTAACAGATGTATTGGGCATATAACCGGCATACCACTTCCCCAAATCAGTAAGAGTACCATCTGCGGCTACCAGTGCAGAAGGCCATAACCTGGTACTTGTAGGTGAGCCGGAGAACCATGAGTAACGCTGTACAAAAGGTAATGCTTCCAACTGGGGTAGTAAACGCTGCATAAATGCCAATACCTGGGCAGGAGTGTATCTGTTTGCCTCCACAGTTTTAGCATCCTGATCAACCGTTGCAAATTCAGTGATCCAGATAGGCAGATGGTATTTATTGTAGAGGTCCTGCAATACCCCTACAAAATGTACATCATCCAAACCAACGTACATGTGTACACAGATAAAATCTACCCGGCGTTTCTGAGCAATTGCCTTATCCATGAAGTCATAGATCCATTGTTGCGTAGGCCAGGCAGCAGCCGGACTTCCAAGTGGCAATCCTATGGTTTCAAGCTTAGGCCAGAGTGCCAGAGCTTCGTCTACAGTCATGTTTGATTGATCACCAAGATCTGGCTCATTAAATCCGAGTACGTATTTAATCATACCAGAATCCTTCCATTTCTTTACGTACGCAATGTTCTCATCTGTAACATTTGCCTTGCCCCAAAACATGCTTACAAATTCAGCATTCTGAGGTTTTTGCTCAAATGGCAAAGTGGTACCCCAGGTATAAAACCAATGGCTCTTAAGGTTCACAACATTTCCATACCAGCTGCCATTTGTGCTTCCTGTATTGAAATCGACACCTTTTTTATTGGTGAATGGTGTGTTTACAGTTGGTGAGGTGGTATCCTTCTTTTTGCTACAGGCCATTAATAACAGACTCAGTGAGAGTACAAGTTTGTAATTCATTCTAAAGTTCGGGTTTTGTAGAATAATGGTTATTTACGCAATATTATTAATTTTAATTAACATATTACATTAATTAAAGCTCAGGGCTTCAATACATTACTAATGAATAACTTAACTAATTTCAATTTTTTCATGAAAAGAACGAAGTATTTCTAACTTTGCGCTTTGCTAAAATCCAATACATATAATCCCTTTGAGGAACTGACGCCGGACAGGATCCGGCAGCTAATCCAGCTGAAAGATTATTTCCTGGTGGTGCAGCGTTTTCAATGGGTAGGTCTGCCAGCAGGCACCGGTTTTATGGCTTCTTATTATAATGACCTGCAAGCTGCAAATGAGCATCAGTCGTATTTAGTAAATTACGACGGCAAAGTAGTGGATCTTCAACAGGAAGATCAGAAGAACAGGTTTCTTCAGCTGTTCAAAGCAGGATCTCCCTATGTTGTTTATATCAATACGCTGAAGGATAAGGACTGGGCTAAACAGATGGTAAAAGCCTATGCTGAAAAAATTCGTCATTACATCAGAATTTCCGGTAAGATAAAGGTAAATCGTGATTATGGTATCGAGATTGACTTTAATCTGAAACATGGGTATGTAATGGCAGTCATCCACTCCGGAGAGCAAAAGATGGAAGTCCCTTTTTATGAAATTATAAAATAACCTTTGATGTGCTACGATATTTCATTCAATAGTGATATACTGTTAACTATAGATGCTTTCCCTACCATCATCAATGATCTGAAAACAGAGTTTGATAAGGAAGCGCTGATCCATGTGGAAGGTCATCGTCTGCCTGAGTTTTATACCATCTATACCACCAATAATACTCCTCACCTAACTACTATGGCATGGGGTGTAGATCCGCTTTATATAAGTGATCTGAAAGAAAGGTTAAGCAGAAGAGCCGGGATGTTAAATGCCCGAAGTGAACGTATTCTTGATGATCATAAATCTTATTGGTATAGGATAAAAGATAATCGCTGCCTTATTCCTGTAACAGGGATCTATGAACACCGGCAGATTACTGGCTGGAAGAATAAAGTACCTTACCTGATTCAGTTGCAGGATGCAAAGATCTTTTATATTCCGGGGCTTTACCAACTGAGAGATGAAGTAGATACGACAACAGGAGAGATTTTCCGTTCTGGTACTTATACCGTAATTACCCGTCCGGCAAATGCATTGATGGGAAACATCCATAACAGTGGTGAGAACAAACACAGAATGCCCCTTTTTATTACGACTGAAATTGCACAGCAATGGATAAATCCAGCTCTGACAACTACCGAAGTACGTGAGATACTGGCATATGAAATACCTTCTGATAATTTAGCCTGCAAGACAGTATATAGTATTCGTGGAGGAAAACACCGGCCTGATAATAAGGATAAAGATGCTTATTGGGAATGGGCGAATCTGCCATCTTTAGGAAATGATAATCCATTAAATATGGTATCGCAGCAAAGTTTGTTTTGATCTGTGATTGTGCTGGTTCTTTTAATGCAGAAAAAACGATGAGTTGTTGTCAATATCCCGATTTTAGTTTGCTAAATCACAGATACCCAAAATAATCCCGGTTTTAAAGGGTATATTAGATAGTCTATCTGACCGCATGAAATTTAACCCAGATACAGGTAGTTTAAAGACACAACAAACAAAACCTTAACCCAGGCAATACTTATGAGCAAAATTATCAATTCTAAAACGGTTGTATTTGTAACCGGAGCTTTTGTCAGCAACAGAGGCTGGCAGGAATGGCAAACCTATTTTGAAAGCAAAGGATATAAAACCATTGCACCAGCATGGCCTTTTAAAAATGGTACTGCGGCTGAACTCAGGAACAGACAACCCAATGATACAGATTTAGCGGCATTAACGCTTTCTGAGCTGATAGATCATTATGCGAATATTGTAAAAAGTTTTCCTGAAAAACCAATTGTAATTGGTCATTCTCTGGGAGGCTTGATTACTCAGATCATCGTAAACAGGGGCCTGACGGCTGCCGGTGTAGCGATACATCCTGTTCCGCCACAGGGTGTATTTCCTTATGAATTCTCCTTTCTAAAAGCAGGATGGAAATCCCTGGGGCTGTTTACTTCTCTGAAAAAAACCTACCTGATGTCTTTTAAAGACTGGCAATATGCATTTGTAAATAATATGCCCCTTGATGAACAGCAGAAAGCATATGATGAGAATACCATTCCAGAGTCTAAAACAGTAGCACGCGGAGGATTGACCAGTGCTGCAAAAGTTGATTTTGCGAAAGAACATTCACCATTACTGATTACTTCAGGTAGCCTTGATAATATTATTCCTCCTCATCTGAACTACCGTAATTTCAAAAAATATAAGAAGAATAATTCCATTCTTGAGTATAAAGAATTCGCTGGAAGAAATCACTTTGTAGTAGGACAATCTACCTGGAAAGAGGATGCGGATTATATACTAGAGTGGCTAAAGAAATAAATGTGTTAGTTCCTGCAGGGATCAAGCCTTGCAGGAACTTTTTGTATATGTGGAGTTGATAAGGCTGTTACTAATAACTTCCTGTATATTTTTTATTTTTTATAAGCCAGCTGGCACATTGATAATAAGCTATTGCCTGCTTTGACAGGCTATCTGTTAATGCTACGCTGGTCGCCTTGCCTGTTTTGAAATCTGGCTCAAATTCAGTTTGTTTTCTAACAGGTGAAAGAATTACCAGTTTGTTTGCTTTAATATAACCCAATCCCTGATAAGTACTGATAAACGCTTTTTCATTTCCCGGAGCTTCTGTAAAAATATCCTGTCCAAAGAATTTACTCTTGTAATTAAAATGCAGTAATCCCAGGATGGTTGGTGCAATATCAATCTGTGCTGTTAATTTATTTACCTTTTGTGCTGATATATTTCCGGGAGAATAAATAATCATTGGTATGTGATATCCGGTAACCGGTAATTGTACGCTACCAGCACTACCTGCACAATGATCTGCTACTATCACGAAAATGGTATTACTGAACCATGACTTGCTTTTAGCTTCCCTTAAGAATTTACCGATAGCATAATCCGTGTATTTTACGGCGCCTTCGCGGGTTTGCGTGGAAGGTGGAATATTGATACGCCCATCAGGATAAGTAAATGGACGATGATTAGAAACAGTCATTACATGTGTAAAGAAGTTTTTCCCTTTCGCATATTCCTGGTCAACCTTTTGTAAGGTGAGTGTGAAAAGATCTTCATCAGCAACTCCCCATATATTGGCATAATGGATTTGTGCGGGCAAAAGGGCATCCCTGTCAATTACCGTATAACCATTATTACTAAAAAAGTAATTCATGTTATCAAAATATCCATATCCTCCATAGATGTATTGTGTACTATATCCTTTTGATTTAAATACTGACCCCAGAGAGAACAGGTGTTCATTATCCGGACGTTTTACAATGCTTTGTCCGGGGGTAGGCGGAATAGCCAGTGATAATGCTTCCAGCCCTCTTACAGTTCTTGTTCCGGAAGAATAGAGGTTGGTGAACAACATACTTTCTGTCGCCAAAGAATCCAGTTGGGGTGTGATATTGCCTGTATTACCAAAGGACTTCATAAAATCAGCACTCAAACTTTCTACACTGATCAGCACCACATTCATCTTTTTCTCCGGTTCAGCGGGCGTAATTGATCTTTCAATATCAAATACATCATTGCTGGTAAAATGAGCATTAGGTGCAGAGAGTTCTTTTCTCAATATGGTAAAGGCTTCTTTATCAGGTAAAGTGCGATAGAATTTAAAATAATCCAGTTCATTATTCCAGAAAGCCGTTCCAAATTCAAACATGCCATTACCGGCCAATTCATTCACATATTCATTATCACTGAATTTTCGTAATGAATTGCCCACTATGAGATAAGAAGCAAGTGGCAGTAACAATAAAGCAACAGAGGAATAAGAGCGCTTGAATAAACCCGGACGATATTCCAGGGAGCGCATAACGGGTTTTCTTAATAACCACAATGTAGATACGGCTAGTACGAACACCCCTGTCAACAACCACCCCACAGGGTAAGACTCCCAGATATTTCCTGCTACTTCACTGGTATATACCAGGTAATCCACCGCTATAAAGTTATAACGGGCAGAAAATTCATTCCAGAAGAACCACTCGCTGACCGCATTAAAAAGCAACAGGTAAGTGATAATAAACATGTCTATCATCAATACCCACTTCCTCCACCCCATCCTGAAACGTTCGCCTGCAAAGGAGAGTGATATGTAGATAAGCAACCGGACCATCACATAGATGATCACGAACTTCCGGAGGTCTTCGTTGAAGTCTTTTGGTACGAGGTCTGTAAAAATGAGAATCCCCAACAGCAGCAATCCTGCCACTATGGCTATAATCCGGCGTCTGGCCGTATAGATCCCTTCATTAATTCCCCATAAATGGAGTACCAACGGGATCATGACATAAGAGGCTATAACAAGATCGTAAAACAATCCTATCCCCACTATGCCTGCAATATTTAGCAGGCTCCAGTCAATACCCGAAGCGGAATAGACAGCAAGTGAAATCCTTGTAAGGGTGGAAATAATCACTGCTACCATGCAGACTATAAAAACAGGCGTGTAATAGTGCTTTAGTGACTTTGCAGAAATATAGGAACTACTCATGACAAATGAAATCGCGACCTTTTAATAATCAATAACTATTTTATGACAATCATAAAATAGTTAGCAAAGTTGACTATAAAACCCGGTTCTGTCAATGCCTATTTGTCGGAATCTATTGTATATATTTCGGGTAAAATGGTCAATTCTTCGTCTGAGAATACCCGGGAGCGGGTATGGAACCTTACTCCCAATGGTATTTCCAGGGAGAAGCTGCTGCCCCTCCCTGGAATTACGTCCAGGATCAATTGTGTATGCTTCCAATACTCAAACTGGTCTCTTCCCATATAAAATTTACAGCCTCCTACTTCTCCCAGGCACACATCGCTCTGGCCAGTGCGAAACTCGCCCTCTGTAAAACACATGGGCTGGGAACCATCGCAACATCCCCCGCTCTGATGGAACATTAAGTTACCATGCTGTTGTTGTAATTTTCCTATTAATTCAATAGCGGCTGTTGTCGCAATAATCCTTTCCGGCATGATCACTGATTAAAAGAAGCCCAGCTTCTGTTTATCGTAAGAAATAAGCATGTTCTTGGTTTGGCGGTAATGATTCAGCATCATTTTATGGGTTTCCCTACCAAATCCAGATTTTTTGTATCCTCCGAAAGGTGCGTGTGCAGGATAAGCATGATAGCAGTTCACCCATACACGGCCGGCCTGGATGGCCCTTGGCACCTGGTAGAGTTCATGTGCGTCGCGGGTCCATACACCAGCACCCAATCCATAGAGAGTATCATTTGCTATCTGGATAGCTTCTTCAGTGGTTTTAAAAGTGGTTACGCAGAGTACCGGACCGAAGATCTCTTCCTGGAACACTCTCATTTTGTTATGCCCTTTCAGAATAGTGGGCTGAACATAATAGCCATGCTCCAATCCATTGTTCTGGTGGAAGGCTTCACCACCGCAGAGCACCTGTGCCCCCTCCTGCTTGCCAATATCCAGGTAACTAAGTATTTTATGATACTGGTCTTCACTAGACTGAGCCCCCATCATTACGGTACTATCCAGAGGATTACCCATTATAATGGCATTGGTACGCTGGATGACACGTTCCATGAACCGATCGTAGATATGCTCATGTACAAGCATGCGACTTGGACAGGTACAAACCTCTCCCTGGTTGAGCGCAAACATTACCGCACCCTCAATTGCCTTATCGAAGAAAGCATCATCAGCATCTGCTACGCTTTCAAAAAAGATATTTGGACTCTTGCCACCCAGCTCCATTGTTACAGGAATGAGGTTTTCAGAAGCATATTGCATGATGAGGCGGCCGGTAGTAGTTTCCCCAGTAAAGGCTACTTTTTGTACACGGGGAGAGGATGCCAGAGGTTTTCCTGCCTCCACACCGAACCCTGTCACGATGTTCAGAACGCCTTTGGGCAGGATATCGCCCACCAGTTCCATGAGACACATGATGCTGGTAGGAGTTTGTTCTGCAGGTTTTACCACTACGCAGCAACCGGCAGCTAAGGCAGGAGCTATTTTCCAGGTGGCCATCAGCAGTGGGAAATTCCAGGGGATGATTTGTCCTACCACACCAATAGGCTCGTGCAAGTTGATGCTAACAGTGTTTTCGTCGTGTTCGCTTATAGTCCCTTCCTCACTTCTTAATACTCCAGCGAAATACCTGAAGTGGTCCACGACCAGAGGCAGGTCGGCTGCGCGGGTTTCCCGGATGGCCTTGCCATTGTCTATTGTTTCAACAATAGCCAGGTATTCCAGATTATCTTCAATGATCTGGGCAATTTTCAACAGCAGGTTACTACGGTAAGCAGCCCCTGTTTTGCACCATGTTTCAAAAGCCTTATGTGCGGCTTCGATAGCTTTGTCAATGTCTTTAGCATTGCCTCTCGCCGCCTGGGTAAAGACCTTTCCATCTATTGGAGAAACATTATCAAAGTATTCTCCGCTGGAAGGCGCTACCCATTCTCCGTTAATGTAATGATCGTACCGAGGTTTAAATGTGGGA
This sequence comes from Chitinophaga sp. CF118, assembly GCF_900112615.1. Classification (GTDB taxonomy): domain Bacteria; phylum Bacteroidota; class Bacteroidia; order Chitinophagales; family Chitinophagaceae; genus Chitinophaga. Next base: position 108,584 of record NZ_FOMK01000002.1, read on the forward strand.
CGTGCTGCCAGATTGGACTTAGGCACGGCAGTGGCTGTATTGCTCATAATAAGTGGAATTATTTTGTATTGTTAAACAATACTGCAATATCAGTAACAGGGAATAGTAATCTGACATTTTAGTATTTTTTAATAGCACAATCGTACTTTTTCTATTGTTTGTCCTGCCGAAAAAATAGCTTAACTTGTTAATAATAAATTCCAACGTTGATATGCAGGTAAATAACTATTTGCAGAAGCCCGCTCTAACGCGGCCAGAGGAATTGCAAACACTGGTGGAGAACAGGCGTATATTTAATCTTAAGAACTGTGAACTGAATATTTTTGAGAGTTACCAACAAGCTTTACATGTACCCCTCACATTTAATGACCTCGTTATAACCAGTATGATACGAGGCAAAAAGGTGATGCACTTGTTTGATAAACCATCTTTTGATTATTTGCCCGGGGAAACGGTGATTGTACCATCCAACGAAACTATGATCATTGATTTTCCAGAAGCGACTGAACAAAACCCTACACAATGCATTGCACTTGCAGTAGATGAAGCATATATACTGGATACTCTCCATTACTTAGACAGCTATTATAATACTGGTAATGAACAGCACCACTGGAATCTCACCTTTAATCAATATCACTTTGAGAATGATCATGAGGTAACAGAACTGATCAATAAACTGATCAGGGTTTGCAGCAGTCAGGATAAAGCAAAAAACATTTATGCAGATCTGCATATGAAAGAACTGCTGATCCGGTTAATACAGACTCAACACTTAAAACAGGTAACCCTCGACAGTCTGACAGATAACAATCATAACAGGTTGAATTATGTATTGAATTATATTCAGGAACATCTGACAGAGAAGATAGCTGTAGATGTATTAAGTCGTAAGGCATACCTGAGCCGTAATATGTTCTTTAAATGGTTTAAGGAACAGTTTGGCATCACTCCACTGGAATATATTAACAGGGAACGGTTGAAGCTGGCCAAGCAATTGTTGTGTAAGCCAGAGCATAATATTTATACCGTAAGTAAGCTATGCGGTTTCTCTGATGTAAATTACTTTGTAAGGATCTTTAAAAAGATGGAAGGTACTACTCCGAAGGCTTATCAGACATGTATATTGTAATTATATCCTTTATACTTTGTTACATTTTATCCCCTTCGTCTATAATATTACAATAGGACTAATCTTCAAAATGACCTTCATCTATAATTTTATAGCTGGCAGCGTACTGCTTAATATAACTGCGCATTTCGCCAATATTCGTTTTTGCAGCAGAAAGATGAATTTTTAGCTGTTCATTATTATGATATGTTAACAATACCTCTGGTAATTTAAGATCATTATTAATACTAAATTGTGTACGAAAGCTTCTAACAGTATTCCAGTATATCATCTTCCTCCCATAAAGCATTCCCTCTCTATCAATTGTAATCATGAATTTAATTCTGAAGATTCCCCGCCAAAAATAAATAGTTCCAAATAACTGCAAACCAATGAATGTGATGAGAAGGGATAGCTGAAAGGTATTCAACGAGTGGATGTTAATCCAGGTAATCAAAGCTGTGAAAATAGTGGTCAAAGTAATGATGATAGAACCACTCGAGGCGCTTGCCGATTTCTTAATATAAATAGGTTCCATAGGATAATATAGATTTCCTCTACAAAATAATACCAATATAATTCCGTTTATGCTATTGAACCATAAAAAACCTAAAAAGCGATCAACTACCAGGATGTACTGAAAACCCATGTCTACCTTTTCCTCATCATAAACATTTAAAGCAAAATGAAAAAAACAAGTAGTTTTTTATTTGCGGCTATGAGCATTTTAGCCGTTAGTTGTACCAAAAAGAATCTTCCTGACAAACTAATGCAAGAGAAAGATCTGGCACTGAACATCCAGTCATCTCCTGTAGGCGATGTTGTGGGAAAAGTTACGGTTGGCTACCAGGGCTGGTTTGCCTGCACCGGAGATGGCTCTCCTATTAATGCATGGTGGCACTATACACAGAACTGGGGACAAGCTCCTTCTGCCACGAACAATGGTATAAAATCCTGGCCAGATGTAAGGGATTATACTTCTACTTTTGCCACTGCCTGGGCTAATCTTGGTAATGGCCAGCCAGCAAAATTGTTCTCGTCTTTTACTGATCAGACAGTGAATACACATTTTCAGTGGATGCAACAGAATGGCATCGATGCAGCCGCTTTACAGCGTTTTAATCCAAACGGACAGGAAGGTCCCGTGCGTGATGCAATCACTGCGAAAGTAAAAACTGCGGCAGAGACCTATGGCCGCAAGTTTTACATCATGTATGATGTGAGTGGATGGACAAATATGCAATCAGAACTGAAGACCGACTGGACCAATAAAATGTCTGCATATACTTCGTCATCAGCGTATGCAAAACAGAATGGCAAACCAGTGGTATGTATCTGGGGGTTTGGTTTTAATGATGATAATCATCCCTGGTCTGCAGCTGTATGCCTGGAGGTAATCAACTGGTTTAAAAACCAAGGGTGTTATGTAATAGGAGGTATCCCTACACACTGGCGCGAACAAAACAGCGATTCAAGGCCAAATTTCCTCAATACCTATAAGGCATTGAATATGATTTCTCCCTGGATGGTAGGTAGGATCGGCAACATCGGTGATGCTGATAATTTCTACACCAATGTGAATACACCGGATCAGGCTTATTGTAATGCCAACGGCATCGATTATCAACCATGTGTATTACCGGGTGATCTGCAGGAACGTCAGCGTGCACACGGAGATTTTATGTGGAGACAGTTTTACAATATGATCAGACTGGGTTGTCAGGGGATTTATATTTCTATGTTTGATGAGTATAATGAAGGTAACCAGATTGCAAAGACGGCCGAAAATGCGGCTATGATACCTGCAGGATCTTCCTTTCTTACATTAGATGAAGATGGTGTTGTCTGCTCAGCAGATTATTACCTGCGCCTTACCGGAGATGGAGGCAAGATGCTGAAAGGAGAAATTGCACTAACATCTGTTCGTCCTACCCAACCAGTTATAGGAAATAATACCGGGACTGTCCCTATCGGACAAACAATTACTATTAAATCCAATGGGTTGTATGTGTGCTCTGAGAATGGCACACAGGCGATGAATTGTAACCGTACAGCCGTTGGCGGATGGGAGCAGTTTAAAGTAGTGGATGCAGGGAATGGCAAGATAGCACTGATCAACAGCGATAAATATGTATGCTCTGAGAATGGTACTCAGGCGATGAATTGCAACCGTACTGCTATTGGCGCATGGGAACAGTTCGAGTGGATCAGAAACGCGGATGGTTCCGTTTCATTTAAAGGAAATAATGGTAAGTTCGTTTCAAGCGAGAATGGAACAAAGGCGATGACCTGTACGAAAGATGTGGCAGGAGCAAGTGAATCTTTCAGGATAAACGAGTAGAATTTATATCCTTATTTTAAGCGGGAATATTACAGACTGTAATATTCCCGCTTTTTTATTACCTGTTTTTTGAAGAAATATGTTATTTGCTTACATTGTGACACTATTACAAACCTCAAAACATAGTCTAAATTATAATAACGTATATTATACTTATTGTTAACCAAAACTTCAATAGTTTATAGGAAGTGAAAAAATAATTTCACTTTTAAGTAAAAATGTGTAATTTTATGGGAAGGGAAATGAAATCCAAACTAGTTACCCTAGAAAATTTTTCCGGTTCCAAAGCAACGATATATTCGATCTTAGAACAGGGACACGGTAATGAAGCTTTTATGCACTTTGATCGCTTCATCAACAATCATAAAAAAGATAACCTGGCGGAAGTATTAGATATACACCGTCGCTTAAAATCTATAGGCAATATTACAGGTTGTAATATTAACTTCTTTAAGCAGGATGAAGGGCTAAACGCTGATGATTTAGTATGTGCATTGTATGATGTACCTAAAAAACACCTTCGTTTATATTGTATTCGTCTCAGTGATAAGATTGTTATTATCGGAGGTGGCGGGCCAAAGAATACACGAACGTGGCAGCAAGATGCTTTACTAACTAAGGAGGTTCATTCTATGATGCATATATCGGGAATTATCAGGGCGAAATTAAAGACTGGTGATTTGTGTATTTCATCATTGGGTTTAAAGTTAGAAGGAGATCTTCATCTGTCAAGGGTGTAAATTGCGCGGAGTTGATACTATTTATCGTATATATTCTGAGGAAATTTTTATTGTTTAAGGATAAAATGAAGAGACCTTTATTGTTTAAGAGCAAAAGAGGAAGCTCTTATTATTTAATTGAAGAGACCTTTATTGTTTAAGAGCAAAAGAGGAAGCTCTTATTATTTAATTGAGGAGGCCTTTATTTTTAAGAGCAAAAGAAGAAGCTCTTATTATTTAACTGAGTGAAACCTTTATTTTAAAGATAAAATTATGAGTAAGATGAAAAAAATTGAAGATTTTGGAGACTCTTACAAGAGTGATTTGATAAATGAGATGTTTGCCCAGATTACTCCTGAGCAACAGGAAGAAACAGATTACAAGATGAAGATGGCAGCAAAAATCTATGCTGCACTTCAACGTAAGGGCTGGACACAAACCCAGTTAGCCGAAGGTATGAATAAACAAGTGTCCATCATTTCCAAATGGTTGAGTGGCACTCATAACTTCACTATGGATACATTAATTTCTATACAACACATCCTGGATATCCAGTTACTTAATGTAGAAGAAACGCCTGTATCTCCTTTTAAGTTGACCGTTTCATCCAAAGCAATTCCTATCAGCAAAAATGATCTGCATCAGCTTGCTCAACAAAAAAGTGGTATGCGTATGACAAGTATTTAAACCTTACGTTATATTAATAAAAAAATGACAGAGATAGAATCCCCCTATCAGATAATCGCGGCTGACATTACACATTTTGAAGTTCAGCCATCGGTTAATATTTCAATTGCTCCCAGCCATATATTAGATTATGATGTGGAACAGGAGCAAAAGTTAAATGCTAAGAAACGCCTGCTTCTCTTGACTACATCAGTAAAGATCCGGTCGAAGAAGACTGGTGAGCTAATCATAGCTATGGAGTGTATAATTGTCTTCAAAATCAGAGATTTTGAAAAGACAGTCTATCTACTAGAGCCAGATCAATTTTCCTTATTGCAGGAGGTCAGCATATCCATTAATAAGATATCCATCGGCGTAACAAGAGGATTATTATCAGGAAAATTAACTGCAACCTTTCTCTCCGGTGCCATACTCCCACTGCTCCCTTTTGAATATTGAACCTGGAAAGTATTAAGGATCAAATAGCTACTTAAAAACAGAAGCCGGCTCAGATTTCTCCTTTTTTCAGCTGTGTAAATGCATGGTCTACAGCTCTTGCTGTTAAGGCCATGTACGTCAACGACGGGTTCTGCGTAGAGGTGGAAGTCATACAGGCACCATCTGTTACATAAACATTATTGCAGGCATGCAGCTGATTCCATTTATTTAGCATTGATGTTTTAGGGTCATGTCCCATGCGTACTCCGCCCATTTCATGGATATCCAGTCCGGGAGCCTGTTTAGAGTCGTTGGTTTTAATGTTAGTAAACCCTGCTTTGGTGTACATTTCTGTCATTTGTTCGAAAAAGTCTTTCAGCATTTTTTCATCGTTATCATCATAACCAACATTTATATGCAAGGTAGGAATGCCCCATTCGTCTTTTCCGTTTTTGTCCAATGTGAGCTGGCTACTTTCTTTGGGAATGGTTTCGCCCATCATATGGGACCCAACGAACCAGGGACCCAGTTCTTCGTTTGAGAGTTTGTTTTTTAGTCCGATACCGAAGCCTTCATTGTCTGACCTCAGGCGACGGCCTCCATCGAAACCGGCAGCATATCCACGAAGGAAATCTGTTTCCTGCTTTACCACGTTGCGGAACCTGGGAAGATAAGCGCTGGTAGGACGGCGGCCATCTGTTGTAAAATCTTTGAAGCCTTCATATTGCGCGGAAATATGGCCTCGGTAATTATGGAAGGCAAAATATTTACCCAGTACACCACTGTCATTTCCTAATCCGGCCGGGAAACGGTGAGAGACAGAGTTTAGTAAAATAAGATTGGTATTTACTGCTGCTGCATTTACAAAAATGACACGGGCGTAATACTCAGTCATTTCTTTTGTATTTGTATCTACGACTCTTACTCCTGTAGCCTTTCCTTTCTGTTCATCATAGATAATGGAATGTACCACTGAGAAAGGACGCAGTGTCAGATTCCCTGTTTTCTCTGCCCATGGTAATGTAGAAGAGTTACTGCTGAAATATCCTCCAAATGGACAACCGCGCTGACACAATACTCTTTTCTGACATTTTACCCTACCCTGTTCTATATGAATAGGTTTAGGCTCTGACAGATGTGCGCAACGTCCGTAAATCACCTGACGATCTTTATAATTAGCCGCAACGAAATCCTTAAAATAATTTTCAATATGGGTGAGTTCCATTGGTGGCAGGAACTCGCCATCAGGCAAATTAGGCAGATTGTCTTTATTACCGGAGATCCCTACGAATTTCTCTACATAACTGTACCAGGGTGCAATATCTTCATATCGGACAGGCCAATCCACAGCGAAGCCATCTCTTGCGGGACCTTCGAAATCGAAGTTACTCCATCGCTGGGTTTGCCGAGCCCACATCAGGGATTTACCACCTACCTGATATCCGCGGATCAGATCGAATGGCTTGTCTTGAATATAGGGGTGTTCTTTGTCTTTCACAAAAAAGTGCATGGCATCTTCCTTAAAAGCATAACAACGGCTGATGACTGGGTTCTCTTCCTTTATAGCCTTCGGTACCTGACCTCTGTGAGGAAATTCCCAGGGATACATATTTGTAGTGGGATAATCTTTTAAGTGTTTAACATCACGACCTCTTTCCAGCACCAGTGTTTTTAATCCTTTTTCCGTGAATTCTTTTGCTGCCCATCCTCCACTGATACCTGATCCAATTACAATAGCATCGAAGGTGCGGTCTTGTACACTATTATTGATGTTAGCCATACTAAAGCGTCTTCTTTTTTAAGTCTTTAACGGGAATACTGCCATGAAAGCGGGCAGGAACCAATTCGTATTCTTCTACTTTGGTGAGATAATACTCGGAGCTGGTGTAAGCCTGGATCGTTAAGCGTTTGGTTACCTGGTAGAAATGAGCGGCTGGTACTTTTGCCGGATCTTCCCTTTCCAATATTTTCAGGAATACTTCTTTTTCTGTGGAAGTAGATTTTACAAAAGAATGTCCGTTCGTCTTTTTACACAGTTCTTCAAATGCTCTCATCCCTCCGAGCCACTTCTGTTGCCTTTCTTTATCAAAACAATCGTCAATCATTGTAATCGTAAACAGGTGAGCGGATACTTCTTTCGCACCGGGCGTTGTAGTGGTGGGGATAATAGTTGCGGTCAGTTCGGCCAGCATCTTCTCATCATCACCGTCGACATCTATATTTTTCAGTTTGACGGAAGCCGGCGTTTTTTGCAGGCATGAGGGTAGCAATGCTATTCCGGCAGACACTAATAAGACCTGTTTAATTGCAGTTCGTCTACTTACTGGCATGATAAATATTTACATTAAGGGGCAATAAGGTATCAGTTATATTTAATATTTCCAAATGGATGTACCATTCTTTAGGACGAGTGGTAAAAAACGGGGAAGCATGATACTTTTTTTACCCGATCAATATAAAATTATCAATGCTTTTTTCTTCACCATTGATGATAACAGATAGTTGTTGCTGACCGGGGTAGAACGCCCTGGTGGTAATAAGTTTAAAACTCTGATTCCGGAGAACTTCTGCCCTTTCGCCTGGTTGATAGATGCGTTCGCTGATCTTAAAGACCTTCCTGGCCAGCTGACCATTTGCTCTTCTGTAATGAACTGCATATTCCAGTCTGACTGTCTGCTCCTTTGTATGTTTATTCAGAAAAGAAAAAGTAAAAGACAGGCTCTCTCCTATTTTCACCTTCGGAGTGAGAATTTTAAAGCTGGTCAACGTTATATGTTTGCCTACAAGGTCGTAGTGTTTTAATATTTCTGTATGGCCCTGCTTTAACAGGGTACGACTGCCATGTTTGATAATGGCATCAACTTCTTTGCTTATACCTTTCCATTGACCGGCGATCCGGATGACAATATCCGGATGATCTTTCGCTATATCATTCAAACTATTGGCAACACTTCTCCTTACAGATTCTGAAGGATCCTGTTTCAGGTTGTCCAGGATGGGTAGAATAGGTGCAGGGTCTTTTTTAAGGGCCGGTAATGCCATTGCCCAGGGTAAGCGTGGCCTGCTGCCTTCACTAGCTAAACGCCTCACACTGGCGTTTTTATGCAAGGACCAGGCATTCATCTGCTCAATCATCTGCTTTTCGTATTTGAGTATGAAAGGCCTTACTGCGAATTCACAGCTGATGAATATTGTAATGAACTCAAATGCTTTTACTGAATTTTTATAGTCTTCCAGTCCGAAGACCTCTATGTAGTCGGGAAAGAACATGAATTCAAGCCTCCCATTTTGGAAGCCGTCCTTTCTTAGTCCATTTATAATTACAGTGAATAATTTTACTGTTTCCGGGTAACTTTCGGGCATGAAAGTATGTAATACTCTCGCGGTATGCCTCATCCTTTCTTTCAGTTCCATATTTTCAAATTCTTCTGTGAAGATTTTCTTTATGAATGCTGATTTTTTGAATGCAGGAACAGTTTTCACAAGACTGTCTGCAAACATGTTGTAGAATGGTAATGAGTAGAGGTCTTTGAGTAATGCCATTGCCAAATATTGAGATGCAAAAGTAAGGTATTGAGAGAAAATGATGGGGGATGTTTTAGGGTATAGATTGTAATTGATCATAAATACACTGCGTCTGCCTGTTAGTATCTTAATTTAGATTTAGAATAAGATTCTAGATTAGATCTTTATTAAACCTCACCTAAGTATCACTGCAGACAAGGTGTATTTATTGATCAATTACAATCACGCATTGTCAGCAATCCGACTATAAACTTGAAATTACAAACAGGAGATCATAAACTTGAGACTATAACGAAGAAAATTGTGGAGTGTCAAATCATTTTTATTATAAAGAAACAGGCTGTATCATTTTGCGATACAGCCTGTTTTCATTCGGGTCACTGATGGCGATATATAATCGTCCTAGCAATTCTCAGCCCCTCTTCAATGGATTAAACAGGATATGGATTACTTTTCAGGCGGGCACACCTGCATCATTTCCACCGCACTGCTAGCCTCATAAGATTGTACAATACCCGATGGACAGGGTATTTTATAGTTCCTGTATGTAATACCGCGGGTAGCATCCCGGTTACCCCAGGCTGTATTGATATTTTTCCTGATCCAGGGTAGATATTGTTGTTGTCCGGCATCTGTGATAAGGGTCATGATATAGTGACCAAATATTGCTTTCAGCACTCCCTGTTCATTCCAGTCTCCTTCGGCGGGTAAGATCCCATCTTTGTCACTCATGGTTTTCTGTGTATAGTCTGCCGCCAGCTTTGCATTATCGAGATAAGACTGTTCACCGGTTGCCTTGTATAGCATTACAGCTGCCCCGATGAAGGTCCCCAGATTATACGTGTAATCAGACCATCCTTTATTACCATTGACATTATTATCTGCCACTCTGCCTGTAGTATTATCGTAGAGGTTAGTAACACCCCAGCTGTATATACTTTTGGCTTTATCCAGGTATGCTTTGTCTTTGGTAATGTTGTATAATGTCATGGCTGCTATTACTGTCGGGAAATTGATGCAGGAGTTCTTGCCGGTATGGTTAAAATCCCACCACATACCACCATTGGCAGCATCGTATGAGTTATCCCATACATGGTGAAAACCAGCTATCGCATGGGCCAGGTAATCAGCATTACCTGTGATTTGGTTAGCGCGTGCAAGAGAAATGATCCACCACATCATGTCATCATAAATAAACCAGACAGTTTTATTAGTCCAGTCGAAATGATCATAGCGGTTATAGCCGCCCTGGTAGATATCGTTGATCATAGCAAGTTGTTCCTGATCAGATGTACGCTTATAGATATCCATTACCAGATCCCAATATACGGCCTGTGTCCAGATGGCTCCGATGTCCTTTTTCTCAGTGGTTGCGTAATACAATTTATCAGTCTTGCTGTAGAAGTAACTATTAAATGTATAGAATGCAGCATTTGCATCTTTTGCTGTAAAAGACACAGTAGGTAATACTACCGGAGGATCTACGACCGGGCTTGCAGGGCTGCTTTTACCACATGAAGTGGTAAACAGCAGTGCTGCAGTGGCGATGGAAGAGAATAAATTTTTCATGATGAATGTCTTTTTAGTTATTACCATCCTGGGTTCTGCACTATTTCCTTATCATTACTTACATCATCGGATGGGATCGGGAAGAAATAATGCCTTTTGTTGAATACACGTGTTTCAAAAGTAACCACATTCAGAAAGTCTGGCATATCCGCACCGATATTTAATCCGCGCATAGCACCATTCTCAGTTTGTTCTGCAATTTTCCATCTGCGAACATCGAAGAAGCGACTGTTTTCGAACGCCAGTTCTACACGGCGTTCTTTACGGATAGCTTCACGCATGGCAGACTGGCCAGTTGGAGCGGGTAATTCGGCAGAACCGTACAATGGCACGCCAGCTCTTTCACGAATGAGGTTTAAGTATTTCAGTGCATCTGCGTTAGCAGGATCTGCTTCATTTACACACTCAGCATAACTGAGGTAAACTTCTGCCAGGCGCAGGAGTACCAGTGTACGGGCATCTATATTCCATTTGCCTAATCCCATTGCTTTACGTACAATGTAACCAGTTGGTGAGTAGTCTCCCCCACCTGTTTTTTTACCGGAATTACCTGTGTTATACAGACGGGTAATAATCTCTCCAAAGGAGGTATTCAGCCAGGTACTTCCATCGTAGGTAATGTTCACATAAAAGCGTGGCTCACGATTCACCCATTGATTATAGATGCTCTTGATATGTGTATCATTCGGCGCCTGGAAGTCGGAATAACCGGTAGCAACATATCCTGATAACGGATCGTCAATATTTCTGCCATTGGCTGTAAAGAAAGCATCAACCATATTTTGAGTAGCACCTAATCCACCACTGCCTTTTACATCGCCAGAACTTTGTCCGCCATGATAGGGACACAATTCATATTGACGAGCACCTACTGAATTACGTGGGCGACCAAAGATCACTTCAGAGTTCCAATCGTCCAGCATTACATCGCGGCAGGAAAGGTATGGACTGAAATTACCGTCTGCATCATTCTTCCTGTACAAGGAATAAACACCAGGAACAAATTTATCCAGATAAGCTTTGTAGGCATCTGCTGCTATTTTCCATTTATTTACATCAAAAGACTGGCTAATCAGTTGTTTGCCATCTTTATTAACAAGATCCACCTGTTCTGTATTGCCATTGTATAAAGGGCTGGCAGCATACATCAATGCGTTTGCCCTGAAAGCTAAGGCAACGCCTTGGGTAATGTGTCCATAATCCAGATCATTGGTCTTTATTGATAAATCCGGTGCTGCTTTTTCCAATTCGGTTGTTATATAAGTAACACATTCATCGAAGGAGTTACGTGGCAACTGGATGCTGGCATCTACTGGAATTGCTTTTTCGTCGAGGATAATAACAGGTCCGAAAATACGGATCAGGTAAAAATAGTACATGGCTCTCAGGGCTCTTGCTTCGGCCTTATATCGTTTTATAAGATCCGGAGAAAGGTCTGTGATTTTATCTGCATTTTCCATGAACACACTTGCCGCCCGGATACCACGATAATAGTTCCTCCAGTAATCTCCTACAAAGGAAGAACTGGCGTCCCAGCTACCTGTGTTTACATCATTGGACTTTACAAATGACCACAAATATTCTCCTTCATCAGAACCACCGGTCCAGAGGCCGGCACAATTATCTCCACCGGGATTACGCTGTCCGAATTCATCGGGTACACGGCGGTATACATCCGCAAAGAATTCTTCTGCAGTAGCCCAGGTTCTAAAGGTTTCATCGATAGTAAGCCTGTCATCAGGCACCTGATCCAGATATTTGGAACAGGATGGGAATATTATTAAAGTAAGAAAAATATAGAAAAGCTTTTTCATAATCGGTTACTTAGTGGATTAAAATCTTAAGTTCATTCCAAGAGAAATCGTTCTCACATTTGGATAAGTAGATCCGTTGATTGCACCCTTGTTAGAGAAATTCAGTTCAGGATCCCACAGTTTGAATTTGCTAAAAGTAAGCAGGTTAATACCCTGTAAATAGATGGAAGAATTACGGATGCCCACTCTGTTCAGAAAACCTGATGGCAGGTTATAGGCAATCTGCGCTGATTTAAGTCGCATGAAACTCATATCCTTTACCCACCATGAACTAGCCTGTGTGTTATTAATATTCTCTGATTCACCATATGCTAAACGTGGATAGAATGCATTCTGATTAGGATTCTCTGGTGTCCATCTGTCTGTTGCAATACTGTAGGCATTTGTTTTTCCACCACCACCATTGAATGGAATGATAGCTGACCCTTTCAGCATGCGGTCAGCATCAGAAACGCCCTGAAATAATACGCCGATGTTAAAGCCTTTATAGCTCACATTGAAGCCGAATCCATATACTACTGAAGGCACGTCACCCCGTCCTATTTTAGTGACATCATAATTATTGATCAGGCCATCATTATTAAGATCTTTATATTTGATATCACCTGGTTTCACTGCTGCTTTTGCACCAGGAACAGGGCTGGCTGCGATCTCTTCATCAGTCTTAAATAATCCGTCTGCCTGATATCCATAGATTGCGAGTACATTGTTACCACGATGTTCCATCCATGGGTAGTTCTGCGGAGGACGATCATCTTCAATCAGCTTGTCTTTTGTGTAAGTGATATTACCACGTACGGACAAACCTACTTCACCTATGGTGGTATTATATTCTACTGATGCATCAATTCCTTTATTGTCTACGATTCCGAGGTTAGCATATGGTTGGTTCTGTAATCCCATGAAAGCTGCATTTGAAGCTCTTTGCAGGAAAATACCGGTACGGTGTTCTTTAAACAGATCGATGATTACAGACAGATGGTCATTCGCCGTGCGAAATTCCATTCCCAGATCCTGTTTGTTGGATAAAGACCATTGTACATTGGTAGCGTATCTGTCTATGTTAATCCCGTCTACATGTGTAAAGTTCTTACCAAACCAGTATGCCTGATTATAATTATTCAGTTTTGTGATGTACAGAAATCTTTCATTCGCACTACCCAGTCCGGTGTTACCATTTGAATAACGGAACTTCAGGAAGGAAACAGCTTTCTTCAATGGCTCAAAGAATTTCTCATTGGATACAACCCAACCGAAACCAATAGCAGGGAAGAATCCATAACGATTTTCAGGAGCGAATAATTCGGAACCGTTATATCCGAAGTTAAATTCGGTAAAGTAGCGATCGTCGTAGGAGTACATAACTCTCCCGGCAGCACCTAATGATCTTTCAGGAATAGAGCTGATGAAATCGTTGGCCAGTGTGTTTGATAAGTCGCTGGAATAAAATAATCCCAATGCTCCAACTCTATGTTTACCGAAAGATCTATCGTAGTTGAGGGCACCTTCTGTGTAGAATTTGCGGGTAGTTTTACGGTCACCATCATTTTTATCGAAGCCCAGATAGTCATTTCCCGTGAAGGTTTTAATCAGGTTCAGGCTACCATCATCTTTATAAGGGTTTGTCTGATCAGGAAAATAAGTGTCCTCTCTTTTTGAACGGGTGATGTAGTTTTGATTGTATGTATCAAAAGCAAACATCAATGTTGCTGACAAGCCTTTGGTTAAGAGGCCCAGATCCTGAGTAGCCCTGATATTAGAGAATAACTGGTTTTTGAATTCATTACGATAACCTCTCCTGGTGAGATCCGCATAAGGATTTCTGAAACCACCATTAGATGACTGCCCCGGCACCATACCTCCGGGGTACATTACAGGATACGCAACAGGAGCAGCATCCATTGCACTCTGGAAAATATCTGTCGTATTAATACCCGGATAATTTCCATTGGAGAAATATCCCTGCAAACCTACATCCAGTTTAGTCGTTTTAGTGAGCTTCAGATTGAGGTTACTTGTAAATGTATAACGGTTATATTTCAGAGAAGAATTATAGTTTGCCAGTTCATCTGTTTTAAGGAAACCGGTTTCATTGAAGTAGCCCAGTGATACATAATACTGTGCATTTTCCACACCGCCGCTGGCATTCAGGTTTGCGCTGCGGGTATGTCCATATTTGTTGAACACAGCATCCATCCAGTCTACGTTTGGATACAACAACGGGTCAACGCCATTCTTAGTATTTTCGATATATTCCTGTGTATATTGAGGAGCGCGGTTACGTGTTGTATTGGCTTCATTTGCCAGGTTCATATAAGTGATCCCGTCCAGCATTTTGGGCCTTTTGGTAAACGTGTTCACCCCTTCATTGTAATCGAAATACACCTGTGGCTTTCCTACTTTACCTGTTTTTGTTTTGAGCAGGATTACGCCATTTGCACCACGCACACCGTATACAGCAGTACCAGCCGCATCTTTCAGCACAGTAAATGATTCAATATCTTCCGGAGAGATATTATTAATGCTACGTTCAACGCCATCTACAAGAATTAGGGGATGGGAATTATTACCATCGCCAAAAGTAGAGATACCACGAATCCAGATATCAGCAGCGCTTTTACCAGGTTCTCCGGAGCGTTGTACACCTACTACCCCGGCAATGCGTCCGGCCAGCATTGTGGAAATATCTGCCGCAGGCTGTTTAAATTCTGCTACTTTAACAGAAGACTGTGCACCGACGAGACTCACTTTACGTTGGGTACCAAAACCTACTACGGCAACTTCACCGAGTGATTTACTAGCGATTCTCATCTGGATATTAAAAGTTGTTTTAGTACCAACAGAGGTTTCTACTGTTTCATACCCGATGAAACTAAATGCAAGCACTGCATCCGGAGATTGTACAACAAGTTTGAATTTGCCTCCACCATCGGTGGTGGTCATTGTACTTACGCCTCTTACGGAAACGCTTACACCGGGTAGTGGTTTTCCGTTTTCATCAATGACGGTACCGGAAATCACGATATCTGTCCGTGTTTGTTCAGTCTCCGCGGGAATGATTTTGCTGATCACCACGATATCATTGACTTCTTTAAAGCCCAGTTGTTTATGCTGGAATAACTGCATCAGTACATTATCAAGGCGTTCATTTGAGAAAGAATAGTTGCCGATGGGATAAGAGCTGAGCAGTTGTTTGTCGTACGCAAAAGTTACTTTCGTAGATTGTTGTAATTCCCTGATAGCAGATTCAAGAGAACCGCCTTTCAGGTTAATGGTAACATTCGTCTCTTTCAAAATCTGCCCCTGCCCTGCATATACAGGTAATATAAGGGAAGCCGTTGTGAGAATGAAGACGATGGCCAGCACTCTGTTTCTGAGTGTTTTGATCATTTTTTTCATACGTAGTTCAGGTATTGTATGTGATATGGAATTTTAGCACAGAGGTCTGTACGCGATTAAGATTTCAGTTTGTTATTCGTAAATCAGAATTTGCCGGTCAACGGCTTTTACTTTCAGTTGATGGATGGCAGCCAGTACCTGTACTGCTTTCAGAGGCTCCATAGCTGTGGATAGTTCCGTGGTGTACCTTGTTGTTTTGACACGAAGCTGGTTGGCGGTGATAGTAATTCCGAAATTCTTTTGCATCATGATAACCATTTCATCAAAAGAGGCATCGTTGAGCAGCAGTTTACCGTTCTGCCATTCCAATGTATTTTGATCCAGAGAGTTGATAGTGCTGGTATTGGTTTGTTTGTCATATATCAGCGCCTGATCTTTTATCAAGATGTTTGCATTCACACTCACCTTACCGCTGACTACCCCTACGCTGAGGTTATGCATTGCTTTATAGGCGGTAACATTAAATGAGGTGCCTAGTACAGTAGTGAGCAGCGGGCCACTTTCCACAATGAATGGTTTGCGCGGATCTTTTTTGACCTCAAAAAATACTTCCCCATCAATGATGTTCAGCCTTCTTTCGGAGGTAAAATTTGCTGCTATATGGATTGTAGAACCCGCATTGATGATGAGGGTGGAACCATCTTTCATGTGCAAGGTTCTCCTTTCACCAGCTTTGGTGGTGATTTCCGTATAAGCAGGCCGGACTGACTGTTGCTTCAGCAGGAATAAGGTAAGACCGGCACCTGCCAGTAAGAAGGCAATGGCAGCGGCTCTATACAGGTAGATGCTTTTAGCGACTACAATTTGCGGCTGGATCTGCTTCCACATTTCCAGGCGAAGCCGATCTTCTTCAGCTTTGCTTAGTGTTACAGGCGGGTCCTCATCAAAGGAACTATACCAATGATCAATGATCCCGGATTCTTTTTCCCGGGCCTGACCAAGCAGATATCGCCTGAAAAGTTGTTTTAGTTTTCTAACTTCCAAGGGAACTCGTTTAATAGCTTATCTCAGAAAAAGAGATTTGGTACTAGTCTGTTGAAAAATTTTATTTTCAACTATTTATGGACCTCGCAGAATATATAGAGAAGCACCAATGCCCATTCGCCTGGAGTATTGGATTGTAAAGAGTTACGTAGCCTTTTAAGTGCTTCTGTAAGTTGGTTTTTAACAGTTTGTTCAGAGATATTTAAAATTCTTGCTATGTCTGCAATAGAGTAATCTTCTTCCCGGCTCATCCGGAAGATCTGCTGCATACGGACGGGTAGCCGGTTGACGGCGGCTTCTATTGATGCTTTAAGTTCTTTAGTTTCGAGTGCATCCGTTTGGTTATCAAGCGCATTGAACAGTTCAATCTTTTTGATTTCTGCAGAATTGAAGGCATAATGGCTAATTACCCTGTATTTAATCGCTGTAAAGAGGTATCGGCCCAGTTCTCCGTCTTTATCTACCGTGATAGTTTTCCTGCGGCGCCACAGGCTCATCATGACTTCCTGAACAATATCTTTCGCTTCATCCTTATCTACCCGTTGGCAGGCTTTGAGATACAATGCTTTCCAGTAGCGATCATATAAAATTTCAAATGCAGTAGTATCGTCTCTCTTTACAGATTGCAATAACTCTCCATCGCTGATCTGCTGTTCGTTCATTTATAAAGAGTTATGTGTAAAATAGTACATATTCACATAAAATAAGGCATAAATTTAATATTCTCTGCTTAATTCGGAGTTTAATTTTAGGACTTAATGTAAATATTACATTATCGCCAGTTTTAAAATTGGGCCTTTATTTTTAGACGTAGTCATTTATTGCTATTGATCATAAATACACTGCGTCTGCCTGTTTAGATTATTAATTGGGCTTTAGAATAAGATTATAGATTTATTCTTTTTTATACTTCACCTAAACATCACGGCAGACAAGGTGTATTTATTGATCAACAGCAACAACATATTATCAGGAGACATATACCCGAAGAGCAATAAAAACGAAACCCGCTTTAATCTGTGGTTAATTTACATCTAAGCGATTTGTAGCGCAGACAGCATCGCCTGCTGTGCATTTAACTGCTGTTTTAATACTTCTATATATTGCATGGTTTCCCTTTTAAAGGATGGGAGCAATCCTTTATAATATTCAATACCTTCTATCAAATTAGTTTTGAAGGTATTCAGATATTTACTTTGTTTGGCATTCATAGTATCTACACTCTTCCCGATCAATTTTTTCAGGTAGTCAATATACAACTGTGCTTCATTCACAAACATATTAGGCCGTGGCAATGAATTTAGTACATTCCACCGCCCATAGATATGATCTACCATTTCCCGGAGGGAGAACACGCCTGAGAAGTAAGCCAGATTGGGGCCTGGACAGATAGTAACCGCAGTCATCTTATGCGGCACCGGAATATTATCTTTCAGAAATACTGACACGCTGAGACCTTCGCACAAACAATCTTTGCTGGTAATATGATCAAATTCCACCTGGAACTCTGCTTCTGGCAAGTTCTTTTCTTTCAGCTGTTTTATTTTCAGATCCTGGTACTGACGCGATGCTGTACAAATCGGTGTTGTTGTAAATTCAGTATCAGAAGCCAGAAACTTTTTATAACAGGGGCTTCCCGGTCTTCCTTTGGCAATGCGTTCTTTCCGTTGTTCTTCTGCTGTACTGTTTCTGAAATTCTGGAATGGTATTCCCAGAGGAGAAGCTGCACTCAAAAAGTAATCTTCTTTTTTTGCGGTTGCCAGTTGCTGCAAGGTGTGGTCATCTACATTTGTAACCTCCGGTACAAGTAAGAACGGACTCCCCCACCCTGTGCCATCCACCCCATAATATTCCATCAAAAACAGGTCTTCATTGGATGTTCCGATTCCCCCCTGTACGGTGATCTTTAATGGAGGCTGTTGTGGGAAAACAGGGTTCCCTTTTACCATGTTAGCGATGTTGCAAAGTTCAAATAACTCTGTTGCCAGTTCAGATCTTTTTTGTTTGAATTCTTCCAGGATGGGGCCAAGCAACATTCCTTCGGTTGCGAAAGCATGTCCACCACAATTTAAACCGGATTCTATTCTGAATTCAGAGATCCAGATGCCTTTTTTTGCAAGCAGCTTACCCTGGATTAAAGCGGAGCGGAAATCACTTACTTTCAGAATCACTTTTTTGCTTAGCACACCATTTGTGTCCGGGAAAAAACATGGGAAGTTTTCTATGTAATTATATAACCGTGGATTATATCCAGCAGAGAATACAATGGATGAATGTAACTGACTGTTTGCAATACCCCTTAATGCTGATAGTGCATCTGAGAACTCAGGGCTGCCATGCGTGAGGTTGTCAATCTTGGACATAATATTTACATCAATAGCACCGGGCCGGATTTCCTTTCTCAGCAGTTCCTGCAATGTTTCTTTTTCACTACTGATCAACATCACTTCATAATGTTTCCTTACTGGGGAATCTATAGGCAGCATCTCGAAATACTTTACGATATCAGCATCTTTTGTAAAAGGTTGAACTAACAGTTCCTTCATTTGCCTGTCTACTATCCGTCCTAATAAATCCAGATAAGCAGTTATCCTGCGGGCACGATAATCATCATCTTTTTCCGTAATGGCAATATATTCTTCATCAGACTGCGCGCAGTGGTATTCCCGCATCTTCTCAATCAGTCCATCTTCAACGACTGATACGACTGAGGAGATCCCAAACCTGGCCACTTTTACAGGTGTATCAATAGAATAGCCTAATCCCAAAACTGGTATGTGAAAGGTGTGTAACGTTGTTTTACGCATTTATCATGTATTTTTTTCTAAAAACAAACAAAGGTTAGTTCATTTTGTTATCAGAATAATGACCAATATCATCCCTTCAACTGCCAGTAAACAGATTATTCTCAGATAATAAAAGACATTTTTGTCCTAAATAATCACTGGATCTCAGATAGTCGTAACAGGTTTATCTGCTTTATCTAATGAGAATAGTTCGATTCTCTATAATGATTTCTATAACATCATCAATTACCAGGTTAATATAAAAACTGCAATCATGAATCAAAAATTTCAATTAGCAGCAACAGTTATTGTTTGCTTGTTTATTTACAGTTGTGGCTCTAGTCCGCAAACACCTTCCAGCACTTCATCATCAGTTGATTCCTCCATGATAAAACCGGAAGCGAATGCCGGAGCTGCTGACTCCAAAGGGACTGGAAAGTTTACTGATGTAAAACTTACTCATCCGTTAGACAAGAAAATGATAGCAGCAGGGATAAGCACGTACGATATAAAGTGTGGAGCATGTCACAGGCTGACTAATGAAAAACTGGTTGGTCCGGGTTGGAAAGAAGTCACAGACAGAAGGACACCTGAATGGATCATGAATTTCATAACTAATACAGATGAGATGATTGATAAAGATGCCGCAGCACAGGCGATGCTTGAAAAATGTATGGTACGCATGCCCAATCAGCATTTGAAAGATGAGGAAGCCAGGGAAGTGCTGGAATTCATGCGGCAAAATGATGGTAAAAATTAATTTTCACTTATACTTCCAATATAATTATGAAACAAATTTCCTTAGCGCTTGGCACTGTTGCTGTAATAGCATTTCTGCAAAGTTGCAAAATGAAGAGCGCGGAATCTGCCGTAAAAGGGGATGCCGCTGAAAAAGCATATGTAGCACCAGGTAAATATGATGAGTACTATAACTTTGTATCCGGTGGTTTTAGTGGCCAGGTATCGGTATATGGGTTGCCTTCAGGGAGACTATTAAAGGTTATCCCCGTATTTTCAGTATTCCCGGAAAATGGTTATGGTTATAGTGAAGAAACAAAGCCAATGCTGAACACCACGAATGGCGAAGTTCCATGGGATGACCAGCATCATCTTGATCTATCACAAACAAATGGAGAACAGGATGGGCGGTGGCTCTTTGCCAATGCAAACAATACCCCACGTGTGGCAAGAATTGATCTGACCACATTTAAAACGATGGAGATTATACAGATTCCTAACAGTGCGGGTAATCACTCTTCTCCATTTATTACAGAGAATACCGAATATGTGGTAGCTGGCACCCGGTTTTCTGTACCAATGGGAGAAGAGGATGTTGCGATAAGTTCATTTAAGAAAAACTTTCATAGCACGGCTTCATTCATTAGTGTTGATAAAACATCCGGGCACATGAACATCGCCTTCCAGATTGTATTGCCAGGAATGAACCTTGATTTGAGTCATGCAGGGAAGGGACCATCACATGACTGGTTTTTCTTTTCCAGTTATAATACTGAGCAGGCTTATACCCTACTTGAAGTAAATGCATCACAAAAAGACAAGGACTATATTATAGCGGTAAACTGGAAAAAAGCAGAGGAATATGCCAAAGCCGGTAAGGGGAAAAAGATTCCAGCTGAGTACGCCCATAATACATTTGATGAAAGCAAACAAACAGCTACTTCAGTAATAGAAAAAGAAGTATTACTATTAGATCCCAAAGATTGTCCGGGTATGGTTTACATGATTCCATGTCCTAAATCTCCTCATGGCTGCGATATTGATCCAACAGGAGAGTATATTGTTGGCAGTGGGAAGCTGGCGGCATTAATACCCGTTTTTTCCTATACCAAGATCACCAACGCTATTCAGAACAAACAATTTGAAGGTGATTTTTATGGTATTCCGATTATAAAATATGAAGCTGCTTTACACGGAGAGGTACAAAAGCCTGGTCTTGGACCTTTGCATACAGAATTTGATGGCAAAGGTAATGCGTACACATCTATGTTCCTTTCATCGGAAGTAGTTAAGTGGAGCATAAAAGATCTTAAAGTATTAGACAGGGTACCCACATACTATTCAGTTGGTCACTTAATGATTCCCGGAGGAGATACAAAAAAGCCATGGGGGAAATACCTGGTAGCGTATAATAAGATAACAAAAGACCGTTTCCTGCCAACAGGTCCGGAGCTGGCCCAATCAGCCCAGTTATACGATATATCAGGTGATAAAATGCAATTAATACTTGACTATCCGACTATTGGTGAACCTCACTATGCTCAGGCAATTCCAGCGAGCATGCTGAAGGATAAGCAGGTTAAATACTTTGATATTAGTAAGAATCAAAATGAGTTTGTAAGTATGGGTGAGAAGAAAACAAATGTTGTTCGTCAAGGGAACAGGGTTGATGTATACATGACTGCGATCCGTTCCCACTTAACACCTGATAATATAGAAGGTGTGTATGTAGGTGACGAGGTTTATTTTCACGTTACAAACCTGGAGCAGGACTGGGATATTCCACATGGTTTTGCCATCAAGAATTCAACAGCGGCAGACTTACTCATTATGCCAGGCGAAACACTTACAATGAAATTTACGCCTCAGAAAAAAGGTATCTATCCATTCTATTGCACGGATTTCTGTTCAGCTTTACACCAGGAGATGTCCGGGTATTTACGCGTATCTCTCAAAGGGAGTAGTGTACCACTAAAATTTAGTACAGGAGTTATCGCAGATGCTACCGAAAATAAATAGTATTTAATACCAGGGTGCATCATGCTTTTGATGCACCCTTTCTATTTGGATCGCTTTATTATTTTTGAATGCATACTCTATTTCTAAGATCATGAAGAAGTTAACTATACCAGGAAAAATAAGTGTTTTAATAGTTATTCTATTCCTGGCAACATTATGGTTGTTCCCAATGTGGCGGATTGATTTGAGAGCGCCACAATATCCAGGGGGATTGTCCATGCAAATATGGCTAAATGATGTAAAAGGTGATGTGGATATTATAAATGGTCTGAACCATTATATTGGTATGAAAATGATCCATAAAAATGATTTTCCGGAATTTGTTTATTTACCGGCTGTCATGTTGATCTTTATGGGATTGGGTATTGTGGTGCTGTTATTAAAGCGAAAATTATTTTACTACATATGGGCGTCTACATTCATGGTTATTGCTATATACTCGTTTTATGACTTTTATAAGTGGGAATACAATTATGGCCATAACCTTGACCCACATGCCCCAATTCAGGTACCAGGTATGTCATATCAACCACCATTATTTGGTTATAAGAAGTTGTTAAACTTTGAAGTATTATCTCAGCCGGATATTGCAGGATGGTTTTACATGGGAGTTGGGGTTTTATTGGTTTCGATAACAATTTATGAATGGAAAAAGCAATTGAAATGAAGAAGTCGGCCTTGATATTTTTTATGATCAGTCTTATTTACTTACCGGGCTGTAAACAATCCTTTGAGCCAATCAGCTATGGACATGATGCGTGTGTGCAGTGCAAAATGACAATAATGGATAAACGGTTTGCAGCTGAAATAGTAACCAGCAAGGGGAAAGTTTACAAGTTTGATGATATAGGCTGTTTACTGAAATATGCAACCGGGCAAATTTCCAGGGATACAGGCGCACTGATACTTGTATCTGATTACAACAATCCGGAGAATCAATTCATAAACGCATATCGGGCAGTATATCTGCATAACGAAATTTTTAAAAGCCCAATGAATGGTAATTATGCAGCCTTTGCCACCGTAGAAAACACCGGGCAACTCAAAGACAGTCTGCATACTGAATTACTAAAGTGGGAAAACCTGCATAAATGAAAAGTATCCCGGCCATTATATTATTGAGCTCATTTCTACTACTTGCGATTGCAGATAGCTTTGCGACCATTACAAAAGTAAATCCTGGCCCTAACAGTATCCACAATGCCATAAAAGCTGCAAAAGATGGAGATACCTTGTTATTACTAAAGGGATTTTACAGAGAACATGATATTGTTATTCAAAAGAGGCTTATAATATTGGGAAGTGATTTTCCGGTAATTGATGCTGAAAGTAAATACCAGGCTTTTATTATTATGAGAGATTCTGTAACACTGCAGGGGCTGCAGATACAGAATATTGGCAAAGCGAGTATTACAGATATGGCTGGTATTAGAATTGTAAATGCAACTCATGTAATAATACGGAATAACAGATTGATCAATAATACCTATGGTATATATTTCCAACATGCCGGGCAATGTGATATTCTCAATAATACTATTCATTCAAATGCAAAAGGTGAAATAAATGGAGGGAATGGGATCCATGCATGGAAATCTGACCATCTAACGATAAAAGGGAATTCGATATCAGGGCACCGTGATGGCATTTATTTTGAATTTGTTACGGATTCACGCATTACCGGAAATATTTCTTACAGCAATGCCCGTTATGGATTGCATTTTATGTTCTCTCACAATGATACTTATACTCAAAATACATTTAAGGATAATGGTGCAGGAGTAGCCGTAATGTATTCCAAAGGTGTAATTATGCATGAGAATGAGTTCCTGTTAAATTGGGGTGACGCTTCTTATGGTCTTTTATTGAAAGAGATTACTGATAGTAAGATTGAGCATAACCGGTTTATAAAAAACACAATAGGCATTCATATGGAAGGCACTACGCGTGTGGACGTACAACATAACCTATTTCAGAATAATGGATGGGCATTGCGTGTTCAGGCAAGTTGTAGCGGAAGTAATTTCTTAGAGAATAATTTCACAGGAAATTCTTTCGATGTGTCTACAAATGGTACGATGATGCTAAATACATTCAATAACAATTATTGGGATAAATATGATGGTTATGACCTTGACAAAAATAATATTGGGGATGTACCATATTACCCGGTAAGTGTATATTCAGTAATAACTGAAAAAATACCATCGGCGATGGTGTTATATCATAGTTTCCTTACCGACATCATCGATCAGGTAGAAAAAGTAATGCCCACCATGATACCTGATAAATTAAAAGACAATTATCCCTTGATGAAAAAGCTAAACTTATGATCGCTATAGAGCACCTTACCAAATCATACAGAAAATTTAAGGCTTTAAATGATATTAATCTGGATTTTAAACGTGGGCAAACTATATCACTATTAGGACCTAATGGCTCGGGAAAAACTACGCTAATAAAATCCATCCTGGGACTTGTGGTTCCTGAAGGCGGAACAATCAAAATAAACGGGAGTGAGATAAAGACCCATTGGGAGTACAGGTCAAAAATAGGATACATGCCGCAAATAGGTCGTTATCCGGAAAATATGACTATTGGGCAGGTAATCAGAATGCTCAAAGAGATTCGAAAAGATTGTGTTAGTTATGATGAAGAATTGATTGAGGGATTTCGTATTCCGGATTACCAGCATAAAACAATGCGGAGTTTATCCGGAGGTACCCGGCAAAAGGTGAGTGCAAGTCTTGCATTTCTTTTCTCTCCCGATATATATATTCTTGATGAGCCAACGGCAGGGCTTGATCCGTTATCCAGTGAAATGCTGAAAGATAAGATTGCAAAAGAAAGGGCAAATGGAAAGCTTATTCTTATAACTTCCCATGTACTCAGTGATCTGGATGACATTACGAGTCATATTGTATATCTGCAGGATGGGAAGTTGATGTTCTATAAGACGGTTGGGGAATTAAAACATTCTACCGGTGAGGAAAAGCTGAACAAAGTCATTGCCTCAATTATGAAAAATAATTATTTAACAGAAATCCTGACGAATGAAAATAATCATTAAATATGTGCTGCTTGATTTGTTAAGAAATAAAACCATACTTGTTTATACATTTATACTTGCCGTATTATCAGTAAGCTTATTAAGTATGGACGACAACACGTCGAAAGGGCTTTTAAGCCTGTTAAATATTACCTTATTATTTGTGCCTATTATCAGTATCCTTTTTTCTACAATCTATTTTTTCAATTCCGTAGAATTTATCGAATTATTGCTGGCACAGCCTATAAGAAGAAAAACGATGTTATTAGCAGAATATGCAGGCATTGCCTTTGCGCTAAGCATTGCTTACCTGCTGGGGGTTGGCGTTCCAATCTTTGTTATGAGTTATAGTACTGCAGCGGTTACTTTAATAATAAGTGGGTTATTCCTGACATTGATTTTCACAGGACTTGCGCTTCTTATTTTTGTATTATTTAAAGATAAGACGAAAGGTATAGGTGCCGCAATTATTACCTCATTATTCTTTGCCATATTATTTGATGGCCTGCTTCTTTCATTTATTTACTCATTCAGCGACTATCCGATTGATAAACCATTATTGGGATTAATATCTTTAAATCCCATTGACCTGGCCAGGATATTAGTTCTATTGCAATTAGATGTAGCTGTCATGATGGGTTATTCAGGAGCCTTATTCAAGAAATTCATGGGGTCTGCTACCGGAAGTATATATAGCGTTGTCTGCATGCTGTTATGGGTAGCTGTTCCATTGATGATTTCAATGAAGGTATTTAAAAAGAAGGACCTATAAGTAATTATTAAGCATTACAACAGGTTGCAAAAATTTTCGTACAAGCGTAATGCTTAATTCTTATGAGTACTGGTATAAATTTAATTCAATTCAAAGATTGTCTTTTTTATATCCGGCCACTCTGTGTGTAAGATACTGTAGAAGATTACATCCTGATAAACACCATTCTCTACAAAATATTTTCTAAAGAGCCCTTCTCTGGTAGCTCCTATCTTTTCCAATGCTCTTTGTGATTGCAGATTTGACCCTCTGGTTCTGAATTCTACCCGCACAAAGTTTTCTTCTTCGAAGATGTATTGCAGCAATAGGTATTTAGCGATCTTATTCAGTCCTTTCCCCTGGAAGGCTTTTCCCATTCAGGTATATCCGATCTCTACCCTCTTATTTTCCGGTGAAATATTTGCGAAACTGGTATTACCGATGAGTTGCCCACTTTTCTTATCAATAATAGTGAACTGCATTCTTTGAAACCGTGCTTTTTCATCGTCTGCATTTTGCAGGAATAACTTCAGCTGTTCTGTGTTTGTTACTTTTATGGAAATATGTTTCCAGATATCGGGCTCTGTAACCTTACTTAATTCGGTCAGATCATCAGGCTGGGAAGGTCTTAATAAGAGCCTGTCATTTTCAAGGATCAGACCTGGGTTAAATAATTTCATATCAATTTACCAAAAAACGGGTGATGTGAAAAAAGAATGTGGTGTTTGTCCGGTGAATGATTTGAAATCTTTTATAAAATGGGCCTGATCAAAGTAACCGGCGGCATGGGCTGCCGCAGTCAGACTGGTTGATTGCGGATATTTCGCTATCACATTTCTCCATCGGACGATACCCGCAAATTGTTTCGGTGAAGTACCCACAGTTTTGCGGAATCTCTTTTCAAAAGCATCCTGACTGATATATAGTTTGCTGATTAATGATTTGATTCTAAGATCTCCGTTGGCTTGTTTTATCTCTTGTATAGCATTGGTTATGAGCAAGTCTGACTGCTGTACTTTTAATATTGATAAGAGGAAGCGCTCAACGATTGCAATTCGTTGTTGCGTGTTACCTGCTTCTCCTAACCGTTCTTCCACTTCATTCAACCGAAAACGTGGGATTAAATCATCCAGAGATAAACTACCCTGGAATAGCTCGTGCAAAGGTTGTTTTAAAAATGCAGCTGCTCCACCTTCGGTGAAAATAACAAGTAATGCAGCCGTTGCTTTCGAATAGCCAATTAAGCGTGGAGAATTTCTGAGGCCGCTAATCATAGATACAGGTAATGGATTACCTGCAATGGAAATATTCCCCATATACCTGAAGGCCATCACTACGGATGTATCTGGCAATGTATTGTTTTCCATTCCATTGTCACTTTCAATGATCATGAAAGCTTTAATGAATGGTTTTAGGTTATCAGCCGGAAGATATCGCTCTATTTTCATATTGAGTTGGCAATATTCAGCCTAAAAATAAGGAAAATTTATAACGATGTAATATCTGCCGGTATTGAAAGATTATTAATTATTGCTATTTTAGGCGAATCAACCCATTTACCACGTATGAAAAAATTGATTGGCCTGGCTATATTACTACTGTTGTTCTTAACAGGATTTACCCAGGGTAAAGAATTGGCGGCAAAACATTCCATTATATATAACAAACCGGCTCCGGGCTTTTTTGAAGGTGCCTTACTGGGTAATGGTGGATTAGGTATAGTGGTTACCACCCGGCCGGATGCGATTGTGTTTTATTTCGGACATAATAATATATGGGATATCAGGATTGCGGAAGAGCATAAAGAAGAATTAAAAGACTTCAATTATGTATTTAATAAGGTGAAGGATATACCAGATACTCTGACTAACCTATCCGACGATCCCTGGTATAACCAGTATAACCAGATGTCCGGCGACAACTACCGTAAAAAGTATCCCCGGCCTTTTCCCTGTGGATCGATACTATTGGGATTCGATACGCGGAAGGTTCAGATGGTCGGTCATACGCTGGATATTTCAAATGGGCTGTGTTCAGTAAGACTATTGACGGTTGACAATAAAGAATTGATTCTTCGGATATTCACCAATATGAAGGAAGACAAATTAATGATGTTACTGACTGATAAAGATGGTCATCCTCAGAAAAATATTTTTGAACGGGTAAAGGTAATACCGGATCCTTCCACTCCTGCAGAATTCCCCCATTATGCTGTACAAGAGGAACTTTCAAAGGGCATCCTTTCATTCCGGCAAATATTACCATCTATTGATAACAAATCGAATAAGGCATTCCGTTTGACCGCAAAGATGAATAGCCTACTGAGTAAAACGACACGGATTAACTGGAATGGTAACAAGGAAACGATGTTATCACTTGAAGCAGCGTTATCGTCCGAAAATATATTTAATGCAGTAATGTCACTTGAAGAAGGAACAGATTCACTTGTTAGCAAAGAACCGGATATGGAACAGCCACTTTCTCCTGAAGAATATAACCGGGTATTTAAAACCAATGTTGCTATCTGGGATCAATACTGGAGTAAATCTTCTGTGCAATTAAGTGATTCTTTCCTGGAGGAAATATGGTACCGGAACCTTTACTTTTTTAACTGCGCCGCCAAAGATGGTGTTACATGTCCGGGGTTATATGCCAACTGGAGTTATAAGGATATTGGTACAGCCTGGCATGGTGATTATCACATGAATTATAATACCCAGCAACCTTTCTGGATGACCTTTAGCAGTAATCATCTTGAAAAGAACCTGCCTTATGTTAACCTCATTGAATCCCTGATGCCAGTGAGCCGCCAGTGGGCAAAGGAATATTACGGCCTGCCCGGGGCTTATTTTCCCCATTCCGCGTACCCTGTAAAGATGACAATGAACCCTTATCCTGTTCCTGACTGGGGCTGGGAAGTATGTGAAACACCCTGGGCTGTACAGGGCTTATGGTGGCATTATCTGTATTCCGGTGATACTGCTTTCTTAAGGACAAGAGCATATCAGCCTATGAAAGCGGCTGTTGAATTCCTGACCGCCTATATGAAAAGACCGGATGCACATGGTGATGCACGATGGAAAGATAAAGACTATCACATCTTCCCTACTATTCCTCCGGAGTTATATGGATTAAGGCCGGGCTTTAAGTATAACTATGACTGTTCTATTGATCTGACATTAACACGTTTTATTTTCAACGCATTTAAGCAGGCTGTTGAATTATTGCACACTGATGAGAAGAAATTACTGGCAGATGTTAATGATGTGCTGGCTCATTTCCCCGCATACCCTACAGCTCATTCTAAGGAATATGGAGACATTTTTGTATCTGCGCCGGGTGAACATGACAAGGTGGTATATAATGTCCCTAATGCGCTAATTACTGTGTTCCCGGGGGAAGATCATGGCTTGCACTCAGATCCCGCTACACTGCAAAAATTAAAGAGCACTTTTTATAATCAGCAAAATGAAGGAGGCAATGCACTTGTATTTATGAACCTGCAGGCTGCCCGTATAGGGATGCTGGACATTGAGCGGTTTAAACGTCATGTGCAATACGCCCTACTACCCAATGGTACTGCAACGGATGTAGTATTGCAGGTTCATGGACGTTATAACGACCTCACAGATTATTATTACATGTCAAAGATGGGGATCTGGTTTGAGAACTTTGCCCTGCCAGTTGTAATCAATGAATGTTTAATGCAGAGTTATGATGGTAGCATCCGTTTATTCCCGAACTGGCCTGCTGCAAAAGATGCAGCCTTTACTGATCTGCGTGCTGCAGGCGCTTTTTTAGTAAGCGCCCGCCAGGTGGATGGCAATATCTCTTCTATAAAAATTCTTAGTGAAAAAGGTAATGAGCTGCGGGTGATCATTCCCTGGAGTAAGGGAGTGATGATAAATGGAAAAAAAAGGGTGAATACTAAATTACTGACGATGAAGACATCACCCGGAGAAATGATCACGTTAACTCCGTGATCTGTTACGGTTTAAAGTTTATGGGAATTTGCCTTATTCAATAAGAATACTCTCTTATGGCCTGCCTTTTGATACAAATATCTTATTACTCACCTTTAAATTCTATGCAATGAGAAAGTATTCAAAAAAAAGCGCTGAGAAAGTTGAAGAAATCATAAAAGAAATGAAGGCAGGAAAGTTGAAAAGTGGACGTAGCGGAAAAAAGGTAACCGACAGAAAACAAGCTATTGCCATTGGTTTATCTGAAGCAAGGGCGGAAGGTGCTAAAGTACTAAAGCCTAAGAAAGCTACTGCGAAGAAAGCTGCCCCTAAAAAGGTCGTGGCTAAAAAAGCTGCACCAAAGAAAGCAACGGCAAAGAAGGCTGCTCCTATAAAAGCCACAGTTAAGAAGGCTACTCCTAAAAAAGCCACAGTTAAGAAGGCTATTGCAAAAAAAGCGACACCAAAGAAAGCTACAGCTAAAAAAGCTGCTCCTAAAAAAGCTGTGGCGAAGAAAATGTCTGCACCTAAGAAGAAAGCAGTTCTCCGGAAAAAAGTTACAAAATAACCTGGAAAGAAATGGATTTTGCTGAGTCTGATTTTAATGAGATAAGAAGTATTCTCCTTAGTATACCAATATCTTAAAAAGAAGGCTGTTGCGAAATCCATTCCATATGTGTACTGAACGTTCCCTTTGTTTTAAGGAATCCAAGGAACTGATCCATCTTTTTATACATTTTTATACCGGAGGTTTTGCGGATATAAGCAGGGAGGCTATATCCTTCCAAGTCATTTAATTCCCAGGGATGGAAATAAAATGACAACAGATGATCTTTTCTCAGAATACTGTTACTGAAATAACGGGTGACTGCACCCGGCATATTCTTTACGCTGAGCCAGAATACAGGATAACGGCACAGGGGAGAAACTGAAGAAGGCATGACCCATAAGCCGTTCTTCTGAAAAGGTATTCTAGGTTTATCCAGGTTATTATAACGACCTGGGAGCCATGTAGGATTTAAAGAAGCATCATACTTATAACCTGCCTCCCTGAGTTTTATATAATCCACAGGGCGAAGCCGGGGCATTCTGAATCCATGTACCGGCTTCTGACAGATCTCCTCCAATACCAACCTGGAACTTTCCAGATGAGACATTTCAAATTCACTATGAAAAAAGAGATGAGATGCTATTTCATGTTTCTCTGCGAGTGTACGGACCAGCTGCGGATAATGCTGTGCCCAATAAGCAGTGATGAAGAAAGTAGCTGTAACATTATGGCGTTCAAACAACTCCAGCGCAGATAGTAATCCCTTATGAGAAACGGAGAGTTTCTCCTGCAGAGAAACCTCCCCTCCGAATTCTTCAGGAATATCAAATTCTTCTACATCCATGCTGATCAGCAGTTTATTATTTATACTCATTTCCTGTTGGTTAAAATCTTTAAATAATTCCGTAGTTCCTTTAGCAGCAGTTTTGTTCTGAAAGAAGAGAAACTGACACCTGGTCGACAACTGATCGTGATTGGATTAATTCTAAGTGCTGTATTTCTGCTTGCCTTATAAATGAACTCACTATCATATAAGAACCCGTCAATAGAGGTACGCTCTAATACGGATCGTCCCATCCCGTTAAATCCTTTCAGACCTGCCTGTGCATCACAAACCGGCAGTCTTAATACCAGGCGGTTGATAGTCCTGCTTAAACGTGTAATGATACGACGTTTAGCGGGTAATAGTTCCAGATAGGCATTTCCTCTTTCTCCTGCTACTACATCGGCACCAGCCAGCAGTTGATCATAAGCTTCTTTTATCGCAGCTGTTCCAAATGGGAAATCGAGATCTGTACAAATCTGCAGCTCAAAGGTAGCTCGTTTTATTCCTTCTCTCACAGCGTGGCCTTTTCCTTTGTTCACCGGGTAGCTGACGATAATAATTCCGGGGATAGAAGCTTTCAATTGCAGGATATGCTGTGTGTTGAAATTAATAGTAGATCCATCATTGACTACAATTAATTGTAACGGTACAAGGGGCACGATCTGTTGTACCTCCCTATAATGTTTTACTAAAGTATTTACCCAATCCTCAGGAGGATTACAGCAGGGTAAAATCAGATCGAAGCCGGTCGTTATTTGCAATAACGATCCTGATTCAGCTTTATCAGCTGAATGTTTAGATAAAAATTGTACAGACATAATATAGGTTAGCGATAAATTATTTAATTGCCCACATCACAATGTTTATTGAGTTTTTATAAAGACGTTAGAATTTTTCCATCCCCCTATATATCCCTGTAAAAAAATTAAGGTAACCGTACAGGCGAATGATTTTATATGATAAGCAATGGCATACTGGTTAATGAATTTTGGGACAAGATCTGTTGGGGAGAGGCTTGTCAGTACTAAAGCAAGCCATAATAACATACTGCGCCACTGCGGTTGCAGCGGCATTGCATAACATGCAACAGCAATGCCCAATACGGCGATAATATAAGTTGGCGACTCTGTGCTTTGGTTAAAGATTACGATCCATATTAACACATAGGAAATCAGTAACCAGGGATACATCCTTACTTTCCTGATAAACCCACATAATAAGGTATAGAGCAATAATGCGACTGCGGCTAATAAAGCAACCTTGTCGAATATAGCAGCGACAGAAGGCTTTAACAAAAGCATGGTATGCAACATACCTAATAAAGATCCGTCTTCTTTAATAGTGGTACTCGTCAGCAGTCCTATCCAGTCGATATAATGCTGCCATAATAAAGTAGGAGAAATAAATAGCAGGGGTAACGCTGTTCCTATAATACCCCATACTAATCCCCAGCCAATGAAAGCTCCTTTACGCGGAAAAAAGAGAAAAGCAATAGCTGCGATACCACCATATCCTTTTATTAAGAAGCTTAGTGCTGCAAATAAAGCGGCGCGTGCCGGCTGTTGTTTCTGAAGATACACTACGGTGAGTACCATAAAAGCAGCCATAGCAGGATTGGTTTGTTCTGACTGGATGGCATTGCTTAATTCTACCAGCAGAAACCAGGTAATAACACATTTAGCATTGTCACTGAATGGCAGTTTACGCAGCATAGCCAGGAAGATGGCAGTGCTGGTCATCAGCCAGCATAGCAGTCCGGCTTCTTTTGGCAACAGCGCAAAAGGCGCGAATACTACCGGAAAAGAGGGATGATAAAGGAAATAATCATAATATTCTGCGGGGTAGAGCTGGTATAACGGTAACCCATGAATAAGATGATAAAAAGATGTACGAAAAATGATAAAATTGTTATACCTGCCGGTGGTAATGGCCTGTATATAAAGGATGAGTGTAATTAAAAAATAGATAACGGTAATACTAACCGGTCGTTGTGTCCACCCAAAAAATTTCTTCAGCCTCTGGGGTATAGAGATATTATTAACAGCTATAGTTGTCATACAAAATACGGAATAGGTATCGGTCAAACGTAACATAATATTAAATGTTACACCTTTTCAAAAAAAAGGTCTACATGTTACAACGGCAAAAGTTGTGATCCCCCCTATAGATACCTTTAAATTTTTTTCAAAAAGGTTTATGTTTGTAATATGACGACGAGCCAGGTTAAAAGCAACAAGCTATCTGATATATACCGTATAATAAAGTTATCACTCAATGGAGAGCAGCAGGACTACACACAGGGAAGTATTCCCCGGGCAGTATTCCTGCTGGCCATTCCCATGATCCTGGAACTGAGCCTGGAAAGTGTGTTTGCGCTGGTAGATATGTTTTTTGTGAGCAAATTAGGGCCGAATGCCATTGCTACCGTAGGGCTTACCGAATCTGTCATTACCCTTGTGTATTCAATAGCGATTGGATTAAGTACTGCTTCAACAGCGATTGTAGCCAGGAGGATTGGGGAAAAGAACGCAGGGGATGCAGCACATGCAGGCGCACAATCGATTGTAATTGCCCTGATTGTCACGGTTATTTTGAGTATATCAGGGATTCTTTTTGCGGGTGATATCCTATCCTTTATGGGTGCCAATCCGGAAGTGGTAGCAGAGGGGGCTATTTTTACACGGATCATGTTCGGCGGATGTTTGTTCATCATCCTGTTATTTCTGATTAACGGTATATTCCGGGGAGCCGGTGATGCTGCAATGGCGATGAAGAGCTTGTGGGTAGCCAGTATTATTAATATCATCTTATGCCCTGTTTTTATTCATTTTTACGGATTAAAAGGTGCGGCTATTGCTACTGTTATAGGCAGGTGCTGCGGGGTGCTTTACCAGTGTTATCATTTATTTAAGGGCAAACGGATCCTTAAATTTCATGCTTACCAGTTCAAGCCAGATATGAAGCTTATTCAATCGATCTTCAACATTGGGTGGCCGGCAACTTTACAATTCCTTATTGCCAGCGGCAGCTGGATCATTTTAGCAAGACTGGTAGCCGAGACAGGCGGAACAAATGCATCGGCAGGATATCAGATTGCTGTTCGCAATTTTGTATTTTTTATATTACCGGCCTGGGGGTTAAGTAATGCTGCGGCTACGCTTGTAGGTCAGAACCTGGGGGCCAAACAAATAGACAGGGCGGAACAGAGTGTTTTGCTGACAGCAAAATATAATGCCATATTTACTGGTTTTGTAATGATATTGTTCTTGTTTTTTGCAACACCCATTATACGTTTCTTCACACATGATGCGGAAGTAGTACAGTATGGTGCGCTTTCATTACAGATTATCGGATCTGCTTACATCTTTTACGGTATAGGAATGGTAATGACTCAGGCACTAAATGGTGCGGGTGATACCAGAACTCCAACCGTTATCAACTTTGTATGCTTCTGGTTGTTCCAGATTCCATTCGCCTACATTCTGTCAAAAGGTCTACATTTGAATGCAACCGGTGCCTTTATTGCAATCCCGGTTGCAGAAACATGCATTGCATTACTGGCCTGGTACTTCTTCAAGAAAGGGAAATGGAAAGAGGTGAAACTATAATACCTTTAAATGAGCACTAAGAAAAAAACGAAAGAACAGATACTGTCATTTAACAGTTTGCTGGATCAATATATTTATCTTGATCTACCCGTAGACATGATAGATACGACTACCCAGTTTACCATTCATAACCTGAGAGAGATTCATGCTGAACTACCTTACATCTCCCCTACTTACCGGGCTAACTTCTACTCTTTTGTATTTGTAAAAGACGGAGAAGGCAGATATACGACTGATGCGCAGTCCTTCCCTACAGAGCCGGGTACCATCTATTTCACAAATCCGGGCCACTACAAATCCTTTGAGTGGAAAAGGCTAAATGAGGTGTATCTGATTACACTAAGTGAGTCCTTTTTAAAAGAGAATGTACATCCCAATATATTTACAGAATTTTCATTTTTACTGGCAGAAACTGTACCTCCAAAAACATTGCATGATGAAATATTTGCTGAGTTCGAACAACTGTACCAGCAGATTCTAAAGGAATATTTTTCCCACTCTCCTTATAAAAACAGAATGATAGGCAACCTGTTTGTCGTTTTGTTACTGAAGATCAAAGAATACTTCTGGGAAGACTACAACCCCATTTATGAGGGTAACCGCAGTTCCCAGATAGTAAAGAATTTCAAACGTACGCTAGAACAACACTACCGGGAACTAATGAGTGGAAAAGTGGATAAGCCTTTCCGTGTACAGGATTATGCGGATGTACAGGGGCTTCATTCCAATTATTTAAGTAATGTGATTAAGAGTAAGACGGGGAAACCTATTGGGACCTGGATTATCGAGAAAACGATCTCGGAAGCCAAATCTTTATTACAGAATACGTCTGTTCCTATTAAAGAGATTTCTTATCAACTGGGGTTTGCAGAATCCACACACTTCAGTAATTACTTTAAGAAACATACCGATCTTACTCCTGTGCTGTATAGGAAACAAAATTCTTAGATTTTGGCCGTGGGATATAAATCCTACGACCCATGTAATGCAGTTGATCAATAAATACATTGAATCTATCTGTTTGGTTTGTTAATTGGGCTTTAGAATAAGACTCCAGAATAGGTCTTTATTAAACTTCACCCAGGCAGCATGGCAGATAAGGTGGGCTTCTTAGATATTTGCAAAGAATAGTGTGATATATGTAATTCCTGGAATTACCAATGTCTGATCTTTGTTTTAAATCATTCTAATATGATACTCAAAGTTATTAATTCATTCCTGATCCTTATTGCTGTGTTTATGGGACTAAAACAGGGATGGGCTATGTTCAGCGGAAAACCTGAAATGCTCAGCATGTTTAGCAAATGGAATTTCACAAAGACTGCTGTAATGATCAACGGAGCAATCACTATCATCAGTGCTTTGCTTATCTTGTTCCCTAAAACATTTCTGTGGGGGAACTTCATAATGGCAGCAAGTATACTGCTCATCATCTGCTTTCATCTCCTGGATAAGGATCTGAAAGGAGTTGTTATTGAGTTACCGTTTTTGTTTTTGAATTTAGTAATTATTTATTTGCAGCATCCGCTAAATACAAACAGCAATCCCGCCACTACATAAGTAGGCGGGATCGACTGTTTCATCAGGACAATTTTACCATTTAGAATTCTGGATCAAGTTAGGATTCAATAATAATTCCTGAGTAGGCAGTGGGAAGAGGTAATCCCTCTCCTCACTAAATGTTTTAGGGATAGTACCATTCACGATGATATTACCACCGGCGGTACCATTTTCCAATACGATATCTGTACCCAGTTTTAAGAACTGTACATTGGGCACGGATGGAGGGTTACCTGAATAGATAATGAGATCTGTGTTGCCATCTCCATCCAGATCGAAATTACCTTCGCCGGGGAAATAAGCGCCCTTGTACTGAACAGCCAGCAGATGTCCTTCTTTCCAGCGCATAAGGTCATTCCAGATGAAACCTTCCATTACAAGTTCTATACGACGTTCACGGCGAATTTCAAGGATGATACCTTTGTTTGTACCCGTTACATGGGTGTACTGATTAGCCAGGTAAGAATCCGGATCTGCATTGGCAGCTGCCAGGTTCATTCCGGGCATTGATACCCTGTCACGCAACAATTTCACAGACTGATCCAGATCTGCCTGCGTAATTGTTCCCAGTTCGGCTTTAGCTTCAGCATAGTTTAAGAGTACCTCAGCATAACGAATTACAGGTAATGGATTGGGCGATTTTCCATTTGCATCATTGCCCGCAGCTGTTACGAATTTGGTTAACTGGTAACCCGTAACCGTTCCTGCGTATGAAGGCGGCAATACTACATTTCCGTCAATTCGTTTATAGCCAGCCGTACGGATGGTTTGAGATAAGCGGGGATCACGGTTCTGCGTTTCGTCGTAGAACTGCATAGTAGTATAACCGGGGATATCTGTGAACCGGGTACCATCTTTCATCAGGTAACTGTTCACCAGACTTTTTTCCAGTCCTGGTTTACCAAAAGAAGGTGAAACCGTATAATAATTTACGTTGTGAAATATTTGCAAAGCAGCACTGAACTGTCTTGACAAAATCACTTCTTCCGGAATGACGGACAAAGACGAGAACAAGTTACGGTAAGCCTGATCAGGAGTACTCTTATAAATAATATATCCACTGGAACTGATTACTTCAGCCGCTGCATCTACAGCCTTTTGGAGAAATACATCTGCATTTGGCAAACTAAACTCTGTATGATACTTCCGGAACGTACCCTCAAATAAGCATAAACGGGATTTTAGAGCCAGTGCGGTCCACTTTGAGACTTCAGCCACATTCCTACCTGTTCCCAGATGAGCAATAGCAAAATCGATATCATTCAGTACAGAATCCATTACCAGCGTACGGGAATCTCTTTTTTTATTCAGGCTGGCCGTATCGTTTGATTCTATCACTTTTGAGTACCAGGGCACATCACCGAAACGGGCTACCATATTAAAATAGAAATATGCACGGAAAAATTTAGCTACCGCTACATATTTATACGTGATAGTCGTATCAAGGCTGCCACGCTGATAATTCTGCAAAAAGTAATTGATATTACGAAGGTTTGTCCAGTCCCAGCCTCCACCAGACACTGGTACGGTACGGTTACCAGTATATTGTGGTGTAAGGCCGTTGAGTACTATATTGTTTGATGTTTCTGTATACAAACCGGAGGTACCATTATCCTCATTATCTGCTTTAGGCAACATTTTATCATAAAAGGAGTTGACATATAATTGTAGTTCACTCTCAGAATTAAATCCATTATCCGGAGAAATCTTTGACAGCGGTTGCCTGTCGAGAAATTTCGAGCATCCTGAAAGTAATACCAGACCGGTTGCGGCGAAAAAAAGTATTCTTTTCATCTTATTATAGAGCTTTTAAATTAGAATGTAATATCAAAACCACCAGAGTATTGTTTAAAGAAAGGATAATCTCTTCCTCCTGCATCATTAGCACCTGGGCTCACTTGTTCAGGATCTATGTATTTGGTTTTCATTTTTGTAAAAGTGAGTAGATTCTGACCTGTGAAATACAAACGTAGTTTCTGCATCTTCCATCTTCTAACCAATGATGTTGGCAGATTATAACCAACTGTCAGGTTCTTTAAGCGGATGTAGGCCAGGTTCTGCAGGTATTTATCATTATTTACGGATAACTCACCACCGGGATATGCAGCATATCCTCTCAACAATGGATAATAAGCATTGGGATTGTTTTCACTCCATATCTGGCTTTCGAAATCTTTAGGTACAAAAGAAGCATATGGTCTGCCATAAGGGCCCCAGAATTTGGAAGATTCTACGTTAGGATACCAATTTTGTTTTCCGATGCCCTGGAAGAATAAAGACAAATCAAAATTATTCCAATTGAAAGCAGCATTAAAGCCAAAGGAATATCTAGGCAATGAATTCCCGATACGACGCAGATCTCCGTGATCAGCAAGAGTATTTTTTCCCTCGTTCACAATTTTATCGCCATTCAGGTCTTTAAATTTCAGATCACCGGCATGCAGCTTGCTCCATTCGCCAGGAGAAGTGAGGCGTTGGTCCCTATCCACATAATCCTGATTAATTGCCCAGTTTTGTGCTTCTGATTCTGATTTAAAAAAGCCGTCAATGCTATAGCCCCAGATTTCGCCTAATTGCTGACCTACATAATGATTGCTCAGCAGGTTTTCAGGGTTATCGAATTTGGTAATCTTAGCGGTATAATCTGATAACACGACACCAACATTGTAAGAGAATGGTTTGCCAGCCAGTTTGCCATGATCCTGCCATTTTACCGATACTTCAAAGCCTTTGGTCTGTAAGTCTCCTGCGTTTTGCAGCGGAGAAGCTGCGCCAAACACGGAGGATAATGTTTTACCTGGGATCAGCATATTCGTAGTTTTCCGACTATACCAGTCGTAGCTGACCTGAAGGCGGTTTTTCATAAACCCTACATCGATACCAGCATTTGTGGAAGCTGATCTTTCCCATGTAAAATTTGGTGTTATAGGATCCGGCACACTTAATGTTTGTGTTTGGTTACCGTTAACTATCCATTTGCTTAATGTGCTGTTCATTACAGGCACATACGGATACAGGTTATCATTTCCTACATCCTGGTTACCCAGGGAACCATAAGAAGCCCTTAACTTAAACTCATTCATTACATTCTTTAAGCCTGAGAAGAAAGCCTCTTCACTGATGCGCCATCCGGCAGAAACAGAAGGGAAGAAACCGTACCTCTGATTAGCAGGAAAACGGGAACTACCATCATAACGACCATTCAGCTCCAGCAAATATTTACCTTCGTAATCATAATTAATACGGGCAAAGTAGCCCAGTAATGCCCATTCAGCAGCGTTTCCGGCAACGGTGGTTGCACCTGTACCAAGATCTATCTGGTTCAGGTCTTCAGATAACAGATTTTGTCTTGCTACGGAATTCAGTTTGTATTTCTGCAACTCCATGTTGTACCCGCCTACCACTTTCAGATTGTGTTTACGCAGACTCTTTTCATAAGTAGCAAAGAGGTTTACAGAATGATGCTGATCGAGATGTACATTCTCACTTAACTGGTCATTTCCTGCTTTATTGATGATACCAGGATTCACAGACCAGGGGATAAATGCGGTACGCTGATAATCGGAATACGGATCCAGCTGATAAGCGTAATTACCGGTAAGGGATAAGCCTTTCAGGATAGTAGCATTAAACCCCACTGTATTGGTGATATTATAGTTTTTGTTACCACCATGAGATTTACCATTTTGCAAATCTGCATACTCGTACGCACCATAATTATTAAGATTTGTTCTGAAGGTAAAAGTACCATCAGGGTTTTTAGGTAGATAAGAAGCCATTGCATGGTTATACAGACCAGTCATATTCTGATTATAACCCGGCCAGGTATAATCGTTCGCACCAAATTGTGTATTGCTGTAAACAGTTAACCAAGGTGCCAGATGAACATTGATCTTTGCCCTGAAGTTATAGGCATTATAGATATCCTGTTTCAGATAACTCTGAAACATTCCTTTCTGCTGGTAGTATCTGCCGGATAATAAGAAATCCACTTTATCACTACCACCACTCATACTGAAATGGTGTTCTGTACCGGGCTGACTTTTTCTGAAAAGGAAATTCCACCAGTCTGTGCTACCATAATATACATATTGGTTTTGTCCGTTACGGTTTTGAAGCACTACGGAGGGCAGGGATTTATCTGTTTGTCTTTTTTTCAGTTCTGCATAATCATCCGCATTGTAGCCGGTATAGCTGTTTCCCACGTTGCGGGAGAAAGCAA
This sequence comes from Chitinophaga sp. CF118, assembly GCF_900112615.1. Classification (GTDB taxonomy): domain Bacteria; phylum Bacteroidota; class Bacteroidia; order Chitinophagales; family Chitinophagaceae; genus Chitinophaga. The sequence goes on from NZ_FOMK01000002.1 coordinate 149,221, forward strand.
TATCTGCCAGGTTCACTTGTGTATAACCATCGGTGATAAAGTCGGTTCGGGTAGTATTTTTCTGGGTACTTAAGCTGGTACCGTAGTTAATACTCAGCGCACCTTTTTTAGCCTGTTTAGTAGTAACCAGGATAACCCCGAATGCCCCTCTTGCGCCATAGATTGCAGCAGAAGCAGCATCTTTCAAAACGGTGAGTGTTTCGATATCCTGAGGATTCAGCATGTCGATATTACCGGGTACCCCATCAATAAGGATGAGCGGAGAACCGCCAGAGTTGGTGATAGACGCATAACCACGGATGTTGAAATTACCGGTACTTCCCGGATGACCATCGCCAAAGGTGATATTCAGGTTAGGAATGGCTCCCTGTAATGCCTGGGCCACGTTTGACACTGGTTTGTCTGCAAATGTTTTTGCATCAACCTGGTTTACAGCACCGGTCAGATTCACTTTTTTCTGTGTACCATATCCAACTACAACTACGTCATTCAGTCCGATACTTTTTTCAGTTAATCTTACCAGGAGTAAATTCTTACCTTTATTTTCCACAGTAAAATTCAGGTAGTCATTCTTTTCATATCCCATGATGGAGAAATGAAAGTCGTACTGTTTACCTACCTCGAAATTGCGGAATATAAAATCCCCATTGGGATCGGTAAGGGTATTAAATTTTTGTCCACTTCCCTTTTCAATAGCCTGTACGGCCACGCTGGGCAATGATTCACCTTTTACAGTGAGCACGGTACCGTGAACGTCTGATACCCCATTCTGAGCTACCGTTCGTTCTCTCATGAACATAATAAATAACAGGCATACAATGCCCTTGAACAGCGTTCTTGCTTGTCCCATTTTGATTAATTTTGATTAATTTTTTATGATCAGATGCTACTTATAGGGAAAGAAAATTTATTGAATGATAAATACTCCTTCTCTGGAGATCAGTGTCAGATTATTTATTCTTGTGATAGTTTTTAATATCAGCTCCACTGGATCGGAGGCCAGTACTTTCCCTGAAAAATAAACGGATGAAATGCTTTGTTCATCATATTGAATGGTGATATGATACTTGTGTCTGAATAATTCCAGTACATCTTTCAGTGGTGCATTATTGAACACCATGTTATCATCATAGATACTTATGCCCTTTTGCTGAACAGGTACAGGTAATATGTTATTATGTATTCCTTCAAAACGGCTTACCTTTTCTTTATGTGTTACATAACTATATACCAGTTCCTCTCCGGGGCGCAGGCAAACTTCTTTGAATGCGTTATCCGTTTTTCTAACTACCACTTTACCGGAAAACAGTCTTACCTGTAAGTCGTGCGACTGTTGTGCAGACACCATAAAAGATGTACCCAGTGCGATGGTAGAAAAGCCGGCAGCATTTACAATAAAGGGTTTTTCCCTGTTTGCGGTTACTGTGAATGATGCTTTCCCTTCCAGGTATAATGTTCTGTTATTATTGTTATATACAGTTGAATCATATTGCAGAAATGCCCCAGGCTCTAATGTGATGATTGATCCATCAGTCAGTTTTATCCTCATTTTTTTATTTGCCGGCGCATTATAAGAGATCCCGTTTATTGCATGTTTATTTTTCAGAGAAGCGATGGGAGTAACTTTCCTTTCATTTCTTCTCACTATGAAGAGGGAGCAAATCAATAACACACTAGCTGCAACTGCTATTTTCACCCAGGTCATGTTTCTTACCCTTGTTTTGCTACCAAAAGTATTGGCATGAATGGCAATCAGCATTTCTGCCTCATACCCGTTACCTGTAAATGGGGTATTTCCCCACTCTTCAGAATCGGTTTCCTGTGCAAGGAGCAAGTCCATTACCATTTTCGCTTCATCCGGCGTACATGTCCCATTGTAAAACTTATCTAATAATGCTTCTTCCCGTTTCATATGCGTTTATATATACACCACGAATGATGGTTGTCCCCTACCGGTAACAATTCCTTAACAAACCAGTATCACGAATACGATCACCAGTTCGGCAGATAGTACCCTCATATGCTGATGTGCTTTAGTAATATGGTTTTCCACTGTCTTTACGGAAATGGATAATTCTTCAGCAATTTCTTTGTTGGATAGTCCTTTGTGTACTTTGAGCAGGATAATTTTTTTGCGGACGGGGGATAATTTTACGATAATCTTTTCCAGGTAATCACTAACCTCAAAGTGGCTATAAGATTCAACATCTGACTGTTCTTTAGAATAATTCGTATCTCTTAGTTTCCGTCTGTTTTCCAGGCGGATATGGTTGATGAGGATTGACTTAGCGATAATATACACCTGTTTTTCCAATGGATGCTGTTCTGACAAACTTTCCCGGTAGTGATATAAACGGATGAAACATTGCTGGGTAAGGTCTTTTGCAACATCCGTCTGACCGGTTTTTTTAAGAAAATAATTAAAGACTCTCCTATTTAGCAGGTGATACATTTCTACAAAAGCATGTTCATCCCCTTTCTTTATTAGCAGAATATCGGTTGGCTTATTCATTGCAGACCCTTTACTTTGTGGCACCTGCAAAGTTAGAAATATGATATCGGGAGGTATATTACCTTCTTATTAATATTTTTGGGCTAATTCCTTTATAAAAATTACCTTTAAATCCCCACCTAAAGAATTTTTTTTCTAAAACGAAAAAAATAATTATCTGCAAAAACGCTCCCCCTGTAAAAGCTTCTATAAATACTTAATCCAGTAGAGATAAACTCATCCTACGTTCATCCTACGTTTTTTTCGTAGGATAAACGTAGGGTTCCGGCCTATAAAGTAATAAACCGTTACTATACCCGCTTATAAAAGTGCGCGGATAAAGCGAATCTCTGCACTTATCATGCACCTTTTGTTTCGAAAAAATCATTAAATTTAATAAAAGACAAAACAATGGCTAAGTGGGTACGTGAGGAACCTCCTCCTTTTACGGGTACAAAAGATGGCGTTACTGTTTATCAGTTACCGGATGGTCTGTACTATGCCCGCATGCAAAGTTCTATCACCGGTAAACGGATAAAGAAAGACAAGGCTTTTGCCAACTTCAGGAGAAGTTCGGGAAGGCTGAGTGAGGGCTCCCGTATCGCATCCCAGCTTTACCGGCAGTTACCCGTAAAGAATCATAAGGTGTACAGGGAAATGACCGGGAAAGCCATTTTAGGGCTGAAGGAAGGCCTTTCAGCGGAAGTCATCACAGCTAACCTTTCCAGGGAATACCTGCCTGTTATAAAAAAGGTAAGCAAAACAGTGGTGCCTGTTGTACGTAAATCTACCCCAAGGCTCTTTAAAACATTGCCATTCAAGACCTTTATAAGAAAACAGAACCAGATTAAATTACCCGATAATACAGCCCCTGCCAAGGAGGTCATGATTTTACGGGAGTAGACAAACTGCGCGGTATATACGGGTGAAAGCAGGGATAAACCAGGATGATCTATGGGATTAAGCAGGATGAAATATGATGGATTCCATCAGATACAACGTAATAGCTAACCTGGAGAACATCCAGATAATATACACCTACAGCAGCGCCGGCGGTTACCGCTTACTAAAATACATATCGAATGATTCTTTCACGTCCTGGATATCTTCGAAAGTTGGTCTTATAAATCCGAGTGATGGTGTATCAAGATCATGGATTGTGTTTATGATAAGGATACTTATAATCATGAAGATAACAGCCGTAATATGTAACTTGTTATGGTGAATTTTATTAATAAAACCCATGAGCACCCCTATCAGTAATGAAAAAATTACCAGGATCAGCAGGATCAGATGTGGAGTATTTTCATGGTAGGAATACATTAACCTGTAATAAACATCCTCCATCTGTTCTATCAACCCTATTAGTTCATTCACCTCATGCTCTCTTTCCGGAGATGATCTGGCATACTGGATAAGATAAGTATCCAGGTTATTATCAAGCGTTTCTATTTTATTGATGGATTGATGTACAACTTCACGTGATGACTGAATCTCACCAAGCAAAATTTCAAACAACCGGCTATAATAGGGTTTTAACTTCTCCTTCAACTCAGGGTCGTACAATTCACTCTTACGGATCAGCAAAGCCATTCTATCACCAGTGTCATGAATATACACCATTCTCTCCCGGTGATGACTCGCCGCCTGTGCCAGGGAAAAAGAGATTAATAAAGCATAAAAGCCAACCATACCGTTTTCCACACCCAGCAGCTTCCACTCATATTTTCTTTTAAGCGCCCGTTTGGCAAAGAAAGCCCCTACATATAGGCTTGCCAGTAACAATAATGGGTATATTACCAGGTAAAAGAGAAGTGAGTTCATATGGAAGAATTAGATATTTGAAATCGCTTTTATATCTTCTTATAATTCTCATGATTCTGTGGAGAAAATTTCTATCCTTACACTTAAATACCTTGCAGGCTTCTTCAATATTCCAAAGATAATAATACATTCTTTAAAGCAATCACATGCGTATAAACCTCAAATAAATACCAATTCAATAAAAATAAAAGTTACATTAGAGTTGCAACTCATAATAATCAACTTCTTCGTTTCAAAGTTTTATAGTACAGATCTAAATAAAAAGATCTTTACATATGAAAATTCTCAAAACAAATCATGTAGTAATCTTGTTATTAAAATTGTAAGAAGATTTATTCTTATTGTCTTATCTGCAATCTTCTTTGTTTTAAAGTAAAATTTAAAACTCCTTCTTTCCTTTAAAATATGAAATAGTTCTGCTGTAAAACATCACAGCTGTTATTTCGCATTCCATACAGTACATTAAATATAATCCCCAGAAGATAATCATAAGTTATTAGATACATTTCAACGATTTCACTTCTGAAAAACAAATTAGCTTACCGGAGAATCAAAAACTTTAAATATTTCCCTAAATGGAAAAAATAGAAATTCTGTTAATAGAAGATAACTTAAATGATGCTGAAATGACTATTCGGGCATTAAAAAAGAATAATCTGGCTAATAATATTATTCATTTAAAAGATGGTGTATCAGCCCTGGATTTTATCTTTTGCACGGGAGAATATAGTAGGAAAGATCCAAAAAATAAACCGAAGCTGATTCTTCTGGACTTAAAAATGCCGAAAGTGAATGGAATTGAAGTGTTGCGCAAGATTAAGGCTGACGAAAGTACTAATACAATTCCTGTGGTAGTTTTAACTTCTTCTAAAGAAGATCCGGATATTCGAATCTGTTATGATTTAGGTGTTAACAGTTATATAGTCAAACCTGTTGAATTTGAAAAATTCACAACCGCAATATGCGAAATAGGGCTGTATTGGTTAATACTAAATGAATATATTCCGAAAGCACAAGTGACAAAAAATTCTGCTTAGACATATCAATGATTAAGAGGGATCAAACAAAAATGAACCAGCTAATAAAAATGTTACACCTTGAAGACTCTCCAACAGATGTTGAATTAATTGGATATGAATTAAGAAAGTGTGACTTTGAATTCGAAAGGTTAGTAGTTAGCGATAAGGAAGGCTATGTAAAAGCGCTTGAAAGCTTTTGCCCGGATATTGTTTTATCTGATCATTCTCTTCCTTCGTTCAATTCATTGAAGGCCTTTGCAATCTTACAGGAAATCAACGCTAATATCCCATTTATACTTATTACTTCCAGGATGTCGGAAGAATATGCAGTTGAAATGATGAAAGAAGGCTTTGATGATTATATTTTTAAAGACCGTCTTCAACGACTCCCAATTGCAGTGAAAAAAGCCATAAATAAAAAAAATGAGGAAAAGCTTAAACAGTTACTTGCCAGAGAAAGAGAAATAAGCGAAATGCGATTGAAGTTTGTTTCACTGGCATCTCATGAGTTCCGCACTCCGCTAGGGACAATTTTATCCTCAAGTTTTCTTCTTTCAAAATATGTTAACACAGAAGATCAGGGCAAAAGAAGAGTACATATAGACCGAATAATAGCATCTGTAAACCTACTGACTGAAACGTTGAATGATTATCTTTCTATCAGCAAAATTGACAATCAAAAATTAAGGGTTTATTACTCCAGTTTTAGTATAACAGATATAACTTCAGCTATTGTAGATACCATGAGATTATCCAGTAAAGAAGGGCAAACTCTTATATATGACCACGAGGGGTTGGATTTAGTAGATTTAGATTCAACTCTTTACAATGCAATACTAACGAATCTAATATCTAATTCCATTAAGTATGCTAATGAGGATGGGCTAATAAATGTCAGAACAATAGTTACCAATTCAACATATATATTATCTGTAAAAGATAACGGAATAGGAATTCCTAAAGAAGAAATTCCGTTGTTGTTCGAATATTTCTTTCGTGCATCTAATGCAGCTAATATTAAGGGAACAGGGCTAGGGTTATACATTGTACGTAGATATATTGAACTTATGAATGGCGTTATAGAATGCAAAAGTGAGTTAGGTACCGGAACTGAATTCATCGTACAATTCAAACTGAATAACTAACTGCAGTTCAAAAAATCACGCTAATTTATACTACCAAAACTTTTGTAAATGAATACCAAAACAGAACAAAGTACTAAAGAAATACAATCACACCTGCAGTCGCATCTAGCCGCCATTGTAGAATCTTCCGATGACGCAATTATCAGTAAGACGATGGATGGGCTTATTGTTTACTGGAATGTTGGAGCCGAACGGATATTCGGATACTCCTCTCTGAAGGTATTGGGGAAATCCATCAATATTCTTGCTCCACATGAAACAGATGAGCATAAGCAACTATTAAAAAAATACAAAAAAGGTGAGAAATTAGAACACTATGAAACACAAAGAGTCAAAGAAGACGGTTCAATCATAGATGTATCCTTAACTATTTCTCCCATTTTAGATGGCAAAAAAAAGGTTGTTGGATTTTCAACCATAGCGAGAGATATTACAAAGCGGGTTCTTTATTCTCAATATGCAAGAAGCTTGATTGAAGCAAGTTTAGATCCGTTGGTTACCATTAGCGCGAACGGAAAAATTACAGATGTAAATGAGGCTTCTGTAAAAGTTACAGGTCTTAATCGCGAAAAACTAATAGGAACGGACTTTTCAGATTATTTTACGGAACCAGAAAAAGCAAGAGAAGGCTATCAACAGGTTTTTGAGAAAAGTTTTGTTGCGGACTACCCTTTAACTATCAGACATATTAGTGGAAAATTAACTGATGTCTTATATAACGCTTCGGTTTATAAAGACGACAGAGGTAATGTACTTGGTGTTTTTGCTGCTGCACGTGATATTACCACACAAAAACAAGCGTCACAGTATGCCAGAAGTTTGATAGAAGCAAGTTTAGACCCATTGGTTACCATTAGCGCAGACGGAAAAATTACGGATGTGAATGAGGCTTCTGTAAAAGTAACAGGCATTAATCGCGAAAAACTTATAGGAACAGACTTTTCAAATTATTTTACAGAGCCTGAAAAAGCGAGAAAAGGTTATCAGCAGGTATTTGAAAAAGGGTTTGTTGCAGATTACCCTTTGACCATCAGACATATAAGCGAAGAATTGACTGATGTGTTATATAACGCCTCCGTTTATAAAGATAACAAAGGCAATGTACTTGGAGTTTTTGCTGCTGCGCGTGATATTACTACACAAAAGCAATTAGCGGAAAGAGAAGTTGCAGGACGGGAAAAAGAATTAATGCGATTGGAGGAATTGGAAAGATTCAGAAAATTGACTGTAGGAAGAGAATTGAAAATGATTGAATTGAAAAAGGAAATTGAAGAATTGAAAAACTTAAAATCAGTTTAAGAAAAACAGAACCATTTTAAAATTTAAAAAGAAATAAATGCGCAATTTCCATCCTCGGAATAAAATATCCCATACCGATTTCAGGGAATTTAAAAATATTCCGCCAACAAATGATGCAAATGTTCTTCAAGAGCAAATTAATCTGATGGATATGCAAAAAGCATTATTAAATATTTTAGATGATTATTCTGAAGAGAGATACAGAGCTGAAGATACACAAAGAGCTTTACTGAACATATTGGAAGACTCTGCCGCTGACAAAATAAATATGGAAAATATTCAGCGTGCCGTACTTAATATTCTGGATGACTATTGCGAAGAGAAATATCTCGCAGAAGACACACAAAGAGCTTTACTGAACATATTGGAAGACTCTGCCGCTGACAAAATGAATATGGAAAATATTCAGCGTGCTGTTCTTAATATTCTGGATGATTATCTGGAGGAAAAAATAAAAGTAGAAAGTATTAATATCGAATTAATTTCTGTCAATAAAGAATTAGAAGCATTTTCTTATTCTGTTTCCCACGACTTACGGGCACCGCTTCGTGCTGTAAATGGATATGCACAAATATTGAATGAAGATTATGGAACAAAATTGGATACTGAAGGAAAACGAATTATAGAAACCATCAGTCATAATGCATTAAAAATGGGAACACTGATAGACGAACTACTTTCGTTTTCAAGACTTGGGCGTAAGGAATTGCAAAAGACGGAAATTAACATGAATGAATTGACAGAAAAAATTTTAATTGACCAGAATATATCAATTTCTAATACGGTAAAAATAAAGATAGGCAAATTGCACAATGTAAAAGGTGATTACGGTTTACTTCACCAGGTGATGTTCAACCTTATTTCAAATGCACTAAAATATTCTTCAAAAAAAACACATCCCTTTATAGAAATTTTCTCAGAAGAAATAAAAGATGAAATTATTTTCTCTGTAAAAGATAATGGTGCGGGATTCAATATGGAGTATTATGATAAACTTTTTGGAGTATTCCAACGGTTACACATGCAGGATGAGTTTGAAGGAACAGGAGTAGGACTAGCGATTACACAACGCATCATAATGAAGCATGGAGGGAAAGTATGGGCAGAGGGAATAGTTGATAATGGAGCAACATTCAATTTTTCGTTAGCAATATAAATTAAAATAAAAGTTCCCTTAGCTTAACATTTGCCCTGGGCGCCACCATTTGCTTTGATGAATCCATAAAATCCCTAGGCAAGGGAGGTGTTTACGGAAGGCATTCCAGACCTAAAAATACTATAGGCAAAATTCTGAATCATTCATAGTATCTTTAGCATATGTTAGAACTTCCTATTACAGTAAGGATACCCACAGACCAGGAATTAGATTACCGCCCGGATCTCGATGAGATCCTGATGAAAAGGAGAAAGGCAAATATCAGGGAAGGCTATATGCTTAAGATGAATGATAACCCGCGCCTGCCCTTCAGGTTCCAGGCAACGATCAATATAGACAACAGCAGTTTATGGGAACTATTCCAGGCGCTTGCGGCAACTTTCCCTTCGAAAGTGAGTTGTGTGTACGGCCTACATGAAGATGAGAGCGCGACAACAGAACAATTACAAAAAGCCTTTGTGTTAAAGGAATTAGAAAGATATGAAAGCGAATTAACACAGGATTGCCAGCTTGAATTTGGGCTACTCTTTCATAATAAAGATGTGCTGATAGAGCTAAGTGTGAGCGAAAGTAAATATATCCGGTACTGGGGTGTGGAACTGGAACGTTTTAAGCAACTGATGCAATCATTTCAGTTACCGGCAGATGATAAGCTGGAATTTATTGATGAATATCCTAAAATAGTACTTCCGTTAAGAGAAGTGAAACAAGGTTCGAAAGCCCCGGAAACGGTGATCTATTATCTCGATCAGGCTTTTCATATCGACAGGAGCGCTTCAAATGCTTTGTTCGACTGATCCTCTCCCCAGTAAAAATGAATGTAAGAAGCTAATACGTTATTTTGTTTATAAATGGGCGTGTCTACTTTGATGCCCTTTGCGTTCTGCACCTCTCCTACCCGTTTTATACTGCTTAATTCCTTACAGGTTGAATAATGAAACTCATGGCCTTTAAAGAAACTATTTACCGTGCGATAACCCAATGATAGTTTAGCCTGTTCCATAGAGGTATTTATATCCAGGAACCCGGCCATTGGGTAACTATTGCCATCTTTATCTGTAATAGATTTCCCCAGGTACATCATACCACCACATTCAGCTATTACTTTTCCTCCGTTATTACAATACCTGAGCATTGCTTCTTTCATTTCCGTATTAGCGGATAATGCTTCCAGGTGAAGCTCGGGATATCCACCAGCGAGATATAGCAGGTCTGTCTCCGGGAGGATGGTATCATGGATGGGGCTAAAAAAAGAGATTGTTCCCAGCCGTTTTAATACTTCTATATTTTCATAATAAGTGAAGTTAAAGGCATCGTCTTTTGCTATAGCTATTCGTAGTTTACCCGTTTGCGGTAGATCGGGTTTTTCAGGGATAATTGCTATTTCTGTTGCAGTGATAGCAAGCAGTTTTTCAACGTCTACCGTTTTACTGATTTGTGCGGCGATAGCGTCATAATCATGCTCAGTAGAGATTACCAGTCCCAGGTGGCGAGAAGGAATCTTTACCAGATCGTTCGCAGGGACGTATCCCAGAGCTTCTATACCTACATCTTCACAAGCCTCTTTTAAAAACCGGTAATGGCTTTCTGTATTGACGAAGTTGAAGATGACGCCGACAATATTTATGGAGGGGTTAAAATGTTTAAAGCCGAAAAGTAAGGGAGCGGCGGAGTAAGCCATTGCTTTAGCGTTTACCACCAGGATCACAGGCAGGTTGAGCAGAATGGCTATTTCAGCACTACTGCCTTTCATCCTGTCGGCCCCATCAAATAGGCCCATGACACCCTCTGTGATTGCTACATCGGCATGATTGCTATATTTATTATAGAGTGTTTCCACATGTTTGGCACTCATCATAAATGTATCGAGATTGATACTCTGAGTGGCAGCTGCTAATGAGTGGTGTTTTGTATCTATATAATCCGGTCCGCATTTGAATGGTTGTACCTTTAATCCCTGGTTATGCAGTAGCCTTAACAAACCAAGTGTTAACGTGGTTTTACCGGAGTTACTCGATGGTGCAGCAATTAAAAATCGGGATCTCATTCGGGCAAAGATAGTACATTTGCGAGATTAATTTTTTCGACCAGATGCAAAGATTAAAGCCTATCATGTTTGTTGGCACAGCATCCGATGTTGGCAAGAGCATTATCAATACGGGGTTCTGCCGCATCTTTAAGCAGGATGGTTATTGGCCCGCACCGTTCAAGGCACAGAATATGTCCCTGAACAGTTATGCAACTCCGGAGGGCCTTGAAATAGGACGGGCACAGGCCGTACAGGCTGAAGCCTGCGGCATTGCCTGTAATACCGATATGAACCCGGTATTGTTAAAGCCCACATCAGAGAAAAGCTCGCAGGTAGTATTGCTGGGTAAACCAATAGGTAATCAGTCGGCCTATGATTATTTCATGGGAAACAATAAACAGGAACTCTTTAAAGAAGCGAAAGCAGCATATGACCGGTTGTCCGGAAAGTACAACCCCGTTGTATTAGAGGGCGCCGGTAGTATTTCCGAACTGAACCTGAAACACCGGGATATTACTAATATGCGGATGGCTATGCATGCCGGAGCTGATGTATACCTGGTGGCTGATATTGACCGGGGTGGCGTGTTTGGCAGTGTGTATGGCACTATTGCCTTGCTTACCCCGGAAGAGAAGCAACTGATAAAAGGTATTATCATTAATAAATTCCGGGGAGATGCCCGTTTATTTGAAACAGGGAAAAAGTTGATAGAGGATCTGTGTGGGATTCCGGTAGTAGGTGTAGTGCCATACAGAAAAGATATTCATATTGAAGAAGAGGATTCTGTAGGGCTGGAACAGAAACATCATCAGTCCTCCACTGGCAAAATCAATGTAGCCGTTGTACTGCTGAACCGCTTGTCGAACTTTACGGATTTTAATGTATTGGAAAAGGATGAAAGGGTGCATTTGTTTTATAGTAACAATCCCACAGAAATAGAACAGGCTGCAATTATTATTATACCGGGCAGTAAGAATACGATTGCAGATCTGATAGATCTTAAGAATAATGGGGTTGCGAAGGCTATTGTAAATGCGCATAAACAGGGCAAAACAGTAATTGGTATATGTGGTGGTTACCAGATGATGGGGCAGCATGTAGAAGACCCTTTTCATGTGGAAGGCAGCATAGAATTGATGCCGGGACTGGGACTACTGCCTGTGAAGACTGTATTGACAGAAGAGAAGATCACGCAACAGTGTACTTTTCACTATAAACAGGATAAGGCAACCTGTACCGGTTATGAGATTCATATGGGAGTTACGGAAAGTGACAAGCCTTTGAACCAGACAGGAACAGGTTTTGACGGTTACTTTCAGAGTGATACCTGCTGGGGAACTTACATTCACGGTATCCTGGATAATGGGGTAGTAATTAATGACCTGCTGAAGAGTGATGTAAGGATTGATAAGCCTTTTGATTATAACGTCTTTAAAGAGGAACAGTATGATAAACTGGCGGCACATCTCCGGGAACATCTTGATCTTAATTACATTTACAGTCAATTATTAAAATAATGCTAAACGGTCACGGAGACGACAGGTATCTGTTTGGTAAAGAGATTACGGCTGACTTCAGCTCTAATGTGTATTATGATGGCGTATCTGATGGATTGAAGAAGCAACTGGCAGCCAGCTTAGAGAAAGTAAATAATTACCCGGAAGCGAATGCACAAAGCCTGCAAAAATCGCTGGCAGCATGGCATGGTATTGATCCGGAGCAGGTGCTGGTGACCAATGGCGCAACGGAAGCCTTTTACCTGATAGCACATGCTTACCGTAATAAGTCTGCCACTATTATCATTCCCGCTTTTGCAGAGTATGAAGATGCCTGTTCCGCGAATGATATAGCGATACAATATCTTCTGTGGGCGGATGTTTCTGCGACGACGGTATTTAATACTGACCTTGTATTTTTCGGTAACCCTAATAATCCCACGGGGGCTATTTTTCCCAAAGGGATGATTAAAGAAATGCTTGCCGGGAACCCGGCAACAGTGTTTGTGATAGATGAAGCCTATATTGATTTTACGCGGGAACGGGCATCGATGGTGGAAAGCATAGGTAAGAATTTAATTATTGTGAAGTCTCTCACCAAAACTTATTCTATTCCCGGTTTACGATTGGGATATCTGTTAAGTGATATAGCTATCATCCAAAAAATATTAAAATATAAAATGCCGTGGTCTGTCAATGCCCTAGCCATTGAAGCAGGTATTTATATTACACAACACAGGGAGGCTTTACCGCTGGAAATATTATTACAGGATACAGCCGAATTGATTAAACAGTTAAGGCAGATTGATGGCATTACGGTGCTTGATTCTCACACTAACTTCTTATTATGCAGGACTAATAAAGGTACTGCCGCTGCGTTGAAGTTATTCCTGTTAGATACATACGGTATCCTGATCCGCGACGCCGCGAACTTCCGGAGTTTAAGTCCTGCGCACTTCCGTGTAGCCACGCAGACAAGTGATAAGAATGCATTACTGGTAAAAGGGATAAGTACATGGATGAACAGTTGATCCCTTTGGTAGCAGGCTATCTGCTGGACCTACTTCTCGGTGATCCCCGCTGGCTCCCCCATCCTATCAGGCTGTTTGGAACGATAATCGCGAAAGGGGAGCAACTGCTTAATAAAGGCAGGTATAAGTTATTAAAGGGAGCATTATTAAGTGTAACTCTATGCGCGGCTGTTTATCTGTTCTTCTATATGCTGGAGTATTATATTCCAGGTTATTATTTATTCAGTGGTATTTTTGTTTTTTACGGGCTGGCCAATAAAAGTCTTTTAGAGGAAGGCATAGCAGTATTTAATGAATTGCAGATACATGGCTTGGCAGCAGGGCGTAAACGTTTATCCTGGATAGTGGGCCGGGATACGAGCCAGCTGGATGAGAACCAGATACGTACAGCTGTATTTGAAACCCTGTCTGAAAACCTGAGTGATGGTGTTATTGCACCTTTGTTTTATTATGCCATTGGTGGTGTACCAGCAATGATGGTATATAAAATGATTAACACACTGGATTCCATGATCGGTTACAAAAAGGAACGGTACCTGTTGTTTGGCAGGTTTGCCGCCCGGTTGGATGACGTAGCTAATTTTATTCCTGCCCGGCTTACCGCTTTATTAATGGTGTTGGTTACGTTCAGTAAACAAGGATTGTTATACATTTTTAAATATGGGCATCAGCATGCGAGTCCGAATTCCGGTTACCCCGAAGCTGCGCTGGCAGGCATTATGCAATGCCGGTTTGGCGGTCCGAATACCTATGATGGAACAGTTGTACATAAACCGTATATAGGGAATGAAGCACGCCTTATTCATCATCATGAGTTAAGAAAAGTAATGTATGTTAACCATGCCGTAACCCTTGTAATGGTTGCCGGTATTATTCTTATACGGCTTTTTATCAAAATTTAATTACTTTTACGCAAGTTTTTGGTTTTTGTCGGTCCATTCAGGTACTGATAAAATTAAAAGGGAACCTGGTGAGAATCCAGGACAGTTCCCGCTGCTGTAAGTTCTATTAAAGCTTTTAACATACTACTATGCCACTGTTCCCCCGGGGAATGGGAAGGCCTTAAAAGCAGAACAAGTCAGAAGACCTGCCACAAACAATGTTTATCCAACGCTTCGGGAAAAAAGCCAGGGAGATGCAAACATCATATGTAATGTTTGTCCTGCCATTTTATTTCCTAAAGTTTTGTTTAATCGTTAACGGGTAATTAACTGTATTAAAACAATTTGTTAAAAAGTATGGCGATCAAAGATCTGACCAAAGTGCAGAAAATTGTGTTTATCTGCAATGGAGGCACCTGTTCTAACAAATCAGGATCTGATGACAACACAGCAGAATTAAGGAAACATCTTACGGAGCATGATTTGAATGATGAGGTTCACACTATACGTACCAAATGTATGGGGCAGTGTGATAAAGGGCCTATTATGTTCATTCATCCCGATGGTATATGGTATGGTGGGGTTAACTTAGAACTTACCGGAGAAATTGTAAAACAACATCTGAAGGAAAATATTGTAATAACAGAAAGTGTAGTTTTCCCTGAACAGGAAGTAAGCGTCACCAAAAACAATTAGGCCCCACCTTTATCAAGTTACCAGCGTATGAAAAGAATTTTAAGTAAGGTTACCTTATTTACTATGCTCGTTTGCAGTATAGAAGCCAAAGCACAAACCGCCAGAATCACAGGTACAGTTACTGATCACCTTGACCAGCGTGGCATACCAGGAATCAGCGTATCAATTCCCGAAGCGACCAAAGGTGTAGCTACAGATGAAAACGGGAGGTATACATTTACGCATCTGCGTGCAGGAGAATATACTATTGTATATTCTTTCACAGGATATCAGAAAACAATCAAAAAAATAATATTATCAGATAACGAAAGCAAAAAGTTAGATATTTCTCTGAAATCCGATATCATGAATCTCTCGGAGATTAACATATCAGCATCTACTACCAGGCAGGGTGAGAATAAAATGGATCTGCTGGCGATGCAACTGCAACCGGTAAAATCTGCACAGGATCTATTACGTGCTGTGCCAGGGCTGTTCATTGCGCAGCATGCAGGTGGCGGTAAAGCAGAACAGATTTTTGTACGGGGAACAGATAATGATCATGGTACTGATTTCGCTATTTTCTTTGATGACATCCCGGTGAATCTTCCCACCCATGCACATGGACAGGGCTATGCAGATATGCATTTTATGATTCCGGAAGTAACTGGAAAGGCCAGTTTTTTTAAGGGACCTTATGATGCACGGTTAGGTGATTTTTCCATTTCCGGTGCAGCATTATTTAACTCCCTTCCACGCCTGGAGACCAATGTAGCAAAAGTAGAATATGGAATGTATAATAGTCAGCGGGCATTACTAATGGTAAATGCACTGGGTAAAAAACATCTTGTAAAAAAGTGGGAAGACAATGCCTACATTGCTGCAGACTATATGTATAATGATGGTTATTTTATCAATAAGCTCCACTATAAGCGTTTCAATATTTTTGGTAAATACAATGCACACATCAGCAGAAATACAGACCTTACCTTTACGGCATCTACCTTTTCCAGCGACTGGGATGCCTCCGGACAGCTGCCTTTACGTGCGGTAGAAGCAGGCAAACTCGACAGGCTGGGGTCTGTAGATCCCTCTGAAGGAGGTAGTACTTCCCGTACAAATATCAATCTTAAAACTATCACTACGTTTAGTGATAACAGTACTTTTAAGAACCAGCTTTACTACACGAAGAATATCTTTACATTATACTCCAACTTCACCTTTTTCATGAATGATAGCATTAACGGTGATGAAATCAGGCAATGGGAAAACAGAGATCTGTTTGGCTATAAAGGTACTTATAACAGAACTGATAATATAGGCAATACCAGCTTGAGTTCTGAAGCAGGTATTACTACAAGGACGGACCTGATAAACAGAGGAAGAGATCATGTAAAGGAACGCCAGTTATTGAGTGTAGATGATGTGGGTTATGCGCAGATCACCAATTATAGTTTTTATATCAATGAAAACTGGCAGTTTCATCCTAAATGGAATTTAAACCTGGGTTTAAGGAATGATGTATTCGACTATAATTATGATGATAAACTGAATGCCGCTAATTCCGGTAGTAAGTGGGTATACCGCTTTAACCCGAAGCTGAACCTCTATTATGATGTTACTAATAATGTAACGTTGTTTGCAAAAGCTGGTTCCGGATTTCACTCCAATTTTGTACAGGCGGTAGTTGCTAAAGACGCCACAGCCAACCCGATACCCCGGTCTTACGGAGCTGATCTGGGATCGAATTTCAAGCTGGGACATCATATGGTAGTAAGCCTCACAGCCTGGTGGATGCATGTAGGCTCCGAATATCGCTTTAGTGGTGATGATGGTAGTTTTGAAGATATTGGCAATGCCAGAAAAGTGGGCGTGGATGCGTCTGTCCGCTATCAGGTTACTCCTTTTTTATGGGCCGATGTGAATGTAAATTATGCACATGGTATTTTAATTAATGCACCTAAAGGAGAAAATCTGTTGCCATTGCATCCAACGTGGAA
This sequence comes from Chitinophaga sp. CF118, assembly GCF_900112615.1. Taxonomy (GTDB): domain Bacteria; phylum Bacteroidota; class Bacteroidia; order Chitinophagales; family Chitinophagaceae; genus Chitinophaga. The sequence continues at coordinate 166,267 of NZ_FOMK01000002.1, forward strand.
TTCTACCGGCGGACTGACCGCCAAGCTAAAGAAGGGGATTAATGCCAGTTTGCGTTACCGCTATATGGGAGACCGTCCGGCCACTGAGGATGGTACTGTAAAATCACAAAGTTATTTCATCACAGATGCTGTTATTAAATATACAAGATCAAGATTTGAACTTGGCATTTCTGCAGAAAACCTCTTCGATGTGAAATGGGCAGAAGCACAGTTTTATGATGAGTCGAGACTTAAAGATGAACCAGCACCGGTATTCGATTTTCATAATACACCCGGCACTCCGTTTTATTTAAAGGGAAGTGTGAGTGTATTCTTTTAAACTATTCATCAATGGAAGCATTGCATCACAATTTTACAGGATTTATTATCCTGGCCGTATTGGGCTTACGTCATGGACTAGATCCTGATCATATCACCATCATTGATGGTTATACTTACCGGCTGCATTTAACGAAAAGTGTGTGGACACGATGGGTAGGCACTTTATTTACCTTTGGTCATGGCATCATGGTAACAGTGATTGCCCTAACGCTATGCATCTTAAAGAATAACTTTGAGATGCCCTCAATGCTGGATATTATTGTAGAGTGGACATCGACAGTGATGCTGTTCTTTATAGGAGTTTCCAATCTGATTGCCTTAACACGAAAGCAACAGGGGCAACTTAGTGGTGTGCGGAAATGGTTATTACCCAAATCCTTCAGTAACAACATCAGTCCCTTTACGGTGATTGTAACCGGTGTGATCTTCGGGTTTATCTTCGATACTTCCTCACAGATAGCGGCCTTTGGTTATGCCATATCAGTGTCCAATCAATGGATTTACGCTATTATTGGCGGGCTGGTATTTTCGCTGGGGCTGATTATGACCGGCACCTGTGACTCGCTGCTATTGAGTAAACTGTTAAAAACATTTGACCAGAAAAAGATCCAGAGTCACCGGTTTAAGCTGAATGTACTGATTACGATCATGTGTTTTGCCATTCCTTTTTATAAGGTACTGAGCACAATCAATCCTTCGCTGGAGCTAAGTGACCTTCAAAATAATATTGTAGGCCTGACTTTTATTACTATAATCATATCTTTATATACTGATTTATATTTAAGGCATAAATACGCGAAACCAGTATTAACTGTTCATGGAGACGATTAGTATATTAGGTTGTGGATGGCTCGGGCTACCATTAGCAGAACATCTGTTTCGGGAAGGTCTTTCAGTGAAAGGCTCCGTATCCCATCCACAAAAGGTTGAATTATTACGACAGAAAGGGATTCTACCCTACGAGATACAAATTACAGACACTGAAATAACCGGGGATGATATTCCCGGTTTTTTGGCGTCTGATATACTGATCATCAATTTCCCACCTGCCCGCAGGGAGGATATCGTAACTTATCATACCGCACAGATGACGTTATTGATAGATGCGATTAAAAAGAGTAGTGTACGTTATGTGCTGTTTGTAAGTTCTACGTCGGTATATCCCGAGCTCAACCGGGAGATTACAGAGGCAGATCAGTTTGAGCCTTCGAAAGGCAGTGGAAAGGCCTTGATAGCGGTGGAGCAGATGTTGCAATCGCAAACTGGTTTTCAGACCACGATATTGCGATTTGCCGGATTGATTGGTTATGATCGTCAGCCAGGAAGATTTTTAGCAGGGAAAACGAATGTAGAGAATGGAGAATCTCCCATCAATGTAATTCACCAAGATGATTGTATTGCCCTGATTACAGAGATTATCCGTCAGGGAGCCTGGAATGAGGTTTTCAATGCCTGTTCGGATATCCATCCTACCCGAAAAGAGTTTTATACATTAGCAGCAGAAAAGATAGGATTAGTATTGCCAGACTTTGCTCCTTCCGGGAGTAATCAGTTTAAGATCATTAATTCGGATAAGATCAAACATCGTTTAGGTTATTCTTTTAAATATCCTAACCCACTCGAAACATTATGAAGGGAATATTAATCTGCGGGCATGGCAGCCGCGACCCTGAAGGCGTTGAAGGGTTTAAAGAATTAGTGCGGTTATTGAAAATCCGCTATCCGGATAAGGTAGTTGATTATGGATTCCTGGAGTTTTCACATCCGGTATATGCAGCAGCGGTAGAGCGGATGTATGTAGCCGGTGTAAGGGAAATCATTGCTATTCCTGCAATTCTTTTTGCAGGAGGGCATGCCAAGAATGATATTCCTTTTGAGATGAACACATTACAGGGGCAGTATCCGGATCTGAAGATTGTGCTGGGCAAACATATCGGCATCACTCCTTCCCTGTTACAGTTGTCGAAAAAGCTGGTGGAACAGGCAGAAGCAACAGCCCAGGAGATAGATAGAAAAGATGCCTGCCTGCTGGTTGTTGGCAGAGGCACGTCTGACCCGGATGCCAATTCCGACGTTGCAAAGCTCACTCGTTTGTTATGGGAAGGATTGGGTTTTGGTTTTGCCACAACGGCTTATATCGGGGTTACACAACCTCTTTTAAAGGATTTTCTGCCAGTGGTGGATGTGTTGCCTTACAAACGGGTGATAGTGCTTCCGGTCTTCTTATTTACCGGTGTGCTGCTTAAAAAGATTTATGCCCAGGTAGATGCATTCAGGGAATTATCTGACAAAGAATTTATTTATACGCGATCATATGAGAGTGATGAATTGTTGCTTCAATCATTGGATGATCGTATAGCAGAAGTAGAAACCGGTAATCCGAATATGAATTGCCAGTTGTGTAAATACCGCACACAGATTATTGGATTTGAAGATGAAGTAGGCAAAGAGCAGATTGGACATCACCTGGCAGTGAAAGGAATTTTGTTTGAGGAAGACGAGAAAATTGAAGATAAAAATACGGTAATAACCAAGTTTAAAAAGATTTTAGGCATCTGATGGGGAAGATATATGGCGTATCACTTGGACCGGGAGATCCTTTGCTGATTACAGTAAAAGGGTTGCAGGTATTGCAGCAGGCAGACAGGATTTATTATCCGGGATCTTTGCTTTCTGATGGAACGACCAGCAGTTATTCGCTGGCCATATTAGAACATTATCAGCTTGAGCCCGTTAAATTACGGGGAATGTTCCTGCAAATGTCTGACGATCGTGTTTCCGCAGAACGTACTTATGCAGCAACATTTGCCGAAATGCTGGCAGATTATAACAATGGATTGCAGATAGCTTTTGTGAGTGAAGGAGATATTTCGTTCTATAGCACGTTTGCTTATTTATTGAAACATATTCAGCAGGCGGGATTGAATCTTGAGATTATTGCAGGGGTGCCTTCTTTTATTATGGGAGCAGCGGTGCATCAGTCGCCCTTAGCGATACTAAATGAAAAGATAGCCATACTTCCACGTATGAAGGATATTGAGACGTTAATGCGATGTATTGAAGAGTTTGAAACGGTGGTATTGATTAAAGTAAGAAGTGTGATCAACGACATACTTCCGTTTATTAAGCAGTTGCATATTGTGTATTGCGAGCGGTTAGGAACTTCGCAGCAATATATCACTACAGATATTGAAGATCTGAAGGATAGAGAAATACCATATTTTTCATTACTTATATTAAAAAGGATATGAGGCTGAGTGTAGTAGGCATTGGTCCGGGCGGACAGGATTACATTTTACCGGTAGCACAGCAGGTATTGGCGGACGCAGATATTGTAATAGGCTATAGCTATTATTTCCAGTTCATACAGCATCTGTTAAAACCGGGTTGTGAATGTATAGGAAAAGATCTCACAGAAGAAGAAGCCCGTGCAGTACTGGCGGTAAATTCGTGTGAGCCGGGGAAACATGTGGTAGTGATCAGTTCCGGAGATGCAGGTATTTATGCGATGGCATCGCTGGTATATGAGTATGCCAGCACTCGTCCGGATAAAGATCTTGATTTACAAACGATACCGGGCATCAGTGCTTTCATTGCTTCAGCAGGAAAGCTGGGAGCTCCTTTGGGGCATGACTTCTGTTGCATTTCCCTATCGGATTTAATGACGCCGTGGACGACTATTGAAAAGCGGATTCATGCAGCAGCCACGGGCGACTTCGTTACCTCTCTTTATAATCCGAGAAGTAAAAAAAGGCATTGGCAGCTGGCACGTTTTAAGGAAATATTCTTACAACATAGGGAACCGGAAACACCGGTAGCCATTGTACGGCAGGTAACCAGACCCGAAGAGCAGATTATCATTACTACTCTGGAGGAGTTTAATGTGGAGCAGGTGGATATGTTTTCTCTTGTGATGATTGGCAATTCGCAAACGTATCAATTTAAGAACTTCCTGGTAACACCACGGGGTTACCTTGCACGTAAGCCACAGACGGGGCAGGAAATACAGGATGAAAGTTTCCGGCAGATAACATCGGAACTTCATCGTACGGATGTCAGCGCAGCCGATCAATGGGCTATTACCCGCTGTATCCATACGACGGCAGATTTTGAGTATGAAGATTTGTACCTGTCTAATAAAGATGCGATCCTTCAATGGCATAACTATTTAAAGAACGGCGGAACAGTGGTAACGGATGTAACGATGGTACAGAGTGGTATTACCAAAGAGTTCATCAATCGTTATAATGTACCAGTATTTTGTTACCTGAATGATGAAGGCACTATTCCTTTAGCGGAAAAAGAGGGGCTTACCCGTAGTCAGGCGGGGATGCGGATTGCGGTAGAGAAACATCCCAATGCGTTGTTTGTAGTAGGTAATGCTCCTACAGCATTGTTTGAGTTATGTGATCAATTGCAGGACGGAAATTTTACCCCGGCAGGCATTATCGGAGCACCTGTAGGATTTGTCAATGTGGTGGAATCAAAGTTGAAATTACAGGCAATGAAACAGGTGCCTTATGTAATTATCAAAGGTCGGAAAGGTGGCAGCAACGTAGCTGCCAGTATTGTTAATGCAGCTTTTACAGTACAATCATGACAACAGGAAAGATGTTTACAGAGAAGGAGGCCGAACTGTTGGAAGAATTTATTCTAAACAGAAGAGACGTTCGTGGTAATCGTTTTTTAGATAAAGCGGTAGAAGATGAAATACTGGAAAGGCTCATATTTGTTGCATTGAATGCACCATCAGTAGGCTTTTCACAACCCTGGGAATTTGTAATTGTCAAAGATCCTGTTATTAAAGAGCAGATAAAACAAACTTTCAACGAAGAAAATAACAAGGCTTCTGCATGTTTCAATGACGAAAAGCAACAGGAATATATCAGGTTAAAGTTAGAAGGAATAATAGAAGCACCGGTTAATATCGCGGTATTTTATAAGCCATCAACGGGGCCGGTACTGGGGCAGACAAGCATGGAAGAAGTTGGGCTGTACAGTGTAGTATGTGCTATTCAGAATATGTGGTTAATGGCAAGAGCGCTGAATATTGGAATGGGTTGGGTGAGTATTTTAGATCCTGAAAAAGTGAAAAAGATCCTGCATGCACCTGATAGTAATAAACTGGTTGCATATTTATGTATCGGGTATGTAGACAAGTTTTCCGAGCGGCCGGAACTGGAAATATTACACTGGGAAAAAAGAAAGGAAAAAGAAGCAGTCGTTTTTTTTGACCGCTATAAATAGAAAATGAAGTACATCGTAATCGGCATATCAAACAATCCTGCTTTCGTCCTTACAGATGAAATAAAGGAGTTATTGCCATTACATAAGATATTCTCGGGAGGCAGGAGACATTATGAGCTGATACAACAGCATTTGCCTTCAGGCCATCAGTGGATTGACATTAAAAGTGAGATGGGGCAATTGTTTGCGCAGTATAAACAACTTGACGAAACGATTGTGGTATTTGCTTCCGGAGATCCTTTATTCTATGGTTTTGCCAATACAATTAAAAAGTTTCATCCTGAAGCGGCATTAAAAGTATATCCTCATTTCAATAGTTTACAGGTATTATGTCACCGCTCTAATATTGATTACCGGGAACTCAGTAATACATCCGTACATGGCCGCACCTGGGATGAACTTGATACGGCGCTTATTTCCCAGAAAAAATTGATTGGCGTACTGACGGATGGAGTGAAGAATCCTGCATCAATTGCTGAAAGGCTGTTGGAATACGGTTTTGATAACTACCGGATGATTGTAGGAGAAGCGCTGGAGGGACCGCAGGAAGTGATCAGGGAGTTATCTCTTACTTCCGCAAGAGATAGCAGCTTTCATACATTGAATTGTGTGTTGCTGGTAAATACGTTTACAAAACATAAGGCATTGGGGATTGCTGATGATCAGTTTTCGGGATTGGAGAACCGTCCGAATATGATTACTAAAATGCCTATTCGTTTAGTAAGTCTTTCGCAGTTGGATTTATATAACCGTACAACTTTCTGGGATATTGGATTTTGTACGGGCTCTGTTTGTATTGAAGCTAAGAAACAGTTCCCTGCTTTACAGGTGACGGCTTTTGAAAAACGGCCGGAATGCAGTGAGCTATTTGATATGAACACCCGCAGGCATTGTGCTCCCGGTATTACAAAAGTAATGGGAGATATTTTCTCTGCTGAATTACCAGCTTCTGTAGATGCAGTATTTATTGGCGGGCATGGCAACAGGCTACTGGAATTGATTTTATTGATTGATAAACATCTTGTACCTAAGGGCCGGCTGGTAATGAATGCAGTGAAAGTGGAAAGTAAAGAACAATTTATAGCAGCAATAGCACAGCTGGACTACCATTTACAGGAACCGGTTGTAATAACAGTAGACGATCATAACCCCATCACCATATTAACGGCAGAAAAAAATTAACATGAGTAATACAGCGATTATAGCGAGTACTGACAAAGGAGTAACACTGGGTTTACGGATTCAGAAAGAGTTCTCTAAATCTGTATTGGTAAGTACACGGTTGAATAATATTGAAAGCATTGCCGGATTTTTAGAGAGTAATTTCTCAAAATTTGATACACTTATATTTATCGGAACGTTGGGTATTTGTGTAAGAAGCATTGCACCTTATCTCAAAGATAAGAAGGAAGATCCCGCTGTAATCAATCTGGATGATAATGGCACTTTTGTGCAGTCGGTCGTATCCGGGCATATTGGCGGAGCGAATGCGCTTGCACGGAAAATAGCCAATGCCATTGGGGCACAGCCGGTGATTACCACCTCCAGCGATTTGCAGGAGCTTTGGGCATTGGATACTTTAGCGGCGCAATTTAACTGGAAAGCGGATAGTGATCTGAATAAGATCATCTCACTGTTTGTGAACAACAGGCCTACGGTTTTATTACTCGACATTAAAGATAAGGGAACACAGTATCTGGAAAAAAGCAAACCGGCCTTTGTAGATTGTTATTATAACATTGACCAGATAGATTTTTCTCAATACGAATTGTTTATTGCTGTTACCTATAAAACTTATACCGTTTCGATACCTGCTTTATATTATTATGCACCTGTATTGAATATCGGCATGGGATGTTCCCGTGATATCGAAACGGAACTGTTATCCGCTTCTTTTCAGGAACAGATGCAGCAACATCAGTTAGCCGTAGCATCGGTAAAGGCGCTGGGGTCTATTGATGTGAAACATGATGAAACCGCGTTTATTGAATTAGCCGCGGAGCTTCATGTTCCATTTGTAACTTATACGGCAGATGAGCTCAACTCTCAGACTGTGATTAATCCGTCTGAAGTAGTGATGTCTAAACTAGGTGTACATAGTGTATCAGAAGCATCGGCTATGTTATTGTCCGGCAATAAAGAACTGGTCCTGGAGAAGCAAAAGATTTCGCTGGCATCCGGCAAGAAACACACCATTGCAGTGGCTGTTGACAAACAGGTTTTACGAAAGGCTGTAGTAGCCATTGTAGGTGCTGGTCCGGGGGATGCGGAACTTATCAGCGTAAAGGGTAAACAATTACTGGAAGAAGCAGATCTGATATTATATGCAGGTAGTCTTATTCCTGAAGAGCTGACCCATTACGCCAAACAGGGAGCTATTATCAGGAATTCAGCCAGTATGACACTGGAAGACCAGGTAACACTGATGGACGAACATTATCTTAAAGGACATCTTATTGTAAGATTGCAATCGGGCGACCCGTCCATATATGGCGCTATACAAGAGCAGATGACGATTTTTGATGAGAAAGGAATGGACTATTATATTATTCCGGGCATCTCTTCTTTCCAGGCCGCCGCAGCATATTTAAAGTCGGAGTTTACTATTCCGGAAGTAGTGCAGAGTATTATACTTACACGGGGAGCAGGTAAAACACCATTACCGGAGAATGAGAAGCTGAATGAGATGGCAAAACATAAAGCGACGATGTGTATCTTCCTGAGTGCAACTATTGCCAAATCTGTACAGGAACAATTATTGGAACATTATGAACCAGAGACGCCTGTAGCTGTATTATACAGGGTAACCTGGAAAGATGAAGAAGTGTATACCGGGCAGTTAAAAGATCTCGCTCAAATCATTCGTGAAAATAAGCTTACGTTAACTACACTGGTGATTGTAGGTGCGGCAATTGGTGCGAGAAAAAATCGTTCACATTTGTATAGTCCGGAATGGAAACATACTTTCAGAACAGGTAAAGAAGTAAGAATATCATAAGATGATTTTAGTATTTGGCGGAACAACAGAAGGCAAAAAAGTAGCTGGTATTCTTGAGAAATCGGGGTATCAGTTTTGTTATTCCACCAAGACTGAGATTGATTTTCAACCAGGGGAATATAGATTCGGAGCGTTTATTAAAGAGCGTTTAGAAGAGTTTTGTATACAGCATGGTGTAGAGGTAATTGTACATGCCAGTCATCCATTTGCAGAAGAGTTGCATCAAACAATTCATCTGGCGGCAAAGGTACCTGTATTACGTTTTGAACGGGCTTATCCGGAACGGTATCATCATCCACTGATAAAATATTTCTCCTCCTACCCTGCTGTAATAACTTATTTAGAAGAGAAAAATGTAGAGGGGCTGTTAGCTTTAACGGGTGTGCAGACTATAGAAAAATTAAAGCCTTACTGGGAAAAACATAAAACAGTTTTCAGGATTCTACCTAGAGAGAGTTCTGTTGTACTTGCAGAAAAGGCGGGGTTTCCAAAAGAGAACCTGATCCTGGAAATGCCGGGTGATGATATAGTACACGAACTGGCTATCATCAACAGTAATAATATTCAATGCATTCTTACAAAGGAAAGCGGAGAATCTGGTTTTTTATCGGTTAAGATTGCCGCTGCCCTACAGGCAGGCATTCCTATCCTGATTATTGAACGCCCTGCATTACCGGAAACATTTATCCCGGTACATAACGAAGAAGAGCTTTTATTTCAATTAAATCAATTGTTGAAATGAGTTTACAAGCTATACCCGAAGGTCCGCTAAGAACTGGCTACACAACAGGAGCCTGTGCTACTGCATGTACCAAAGCGGCTTTACTGGCACTCATTCAACAGAAGAACATACAAGAAATAGAAATTACTTTGCCTTTAGGAGAAAAGGTAACCTTTAGTGTTAACTGTTCATTCACAGCGGAACAGGCGACCTGCACCACGATTAAAGATGCAGGCGATGATCCGGATGTTACACATGGAGCCACTATTGGTTCTACTATTTCATTTAATACATCCGGTGAGGTGAAGTTTTTACGGGGAGAAGGCGTAGGTTTAGTAACGTTACCCGGACTGGCTATTAGTGTGGGAGAACCTGCTATTAACCCGGTACCAAGAAAGATGATGACGGATGCGGTTCATTTTTTAACGCATCAATATAAGATAAACAAGGGCGTTGATATAAAAGTTTTTGTGGTGAATGGAGAGGAAATTGCGAAGAAGACCCTCAATTCGCGTATAGGTATTCTTGGAGGGATTTCTATATTGGGGACCACTGGTATTGTGAAACCATTCAGTGCATCCGCTTATATAGCCAGTATCACGCAGGGTATTGATGTGGCTATGGCGAATGGTTGTACGGAGATTGTGATCAATTCGGGCGGCCGGTCAGAGAATATTTTACGGAAGCGGTTTGCTCATTTGCCGGAGTTTGCTTTTATACAATATGGTAACTGGATAGGTGAAACATTGGATAAAATAAAGGGGTCTTCTTTACGAACTGTAACGATGGGAATTATGCTGGGCAAAGCGGCCAAGTTAGCACAGGGAGAGCTGGACACACATAGTGGAAAGTCGTCGTGGGATAAACAATTCATTTATGATCTGGCGAAAGAATGTGGTTATAGTGATGAACAATGTTTGCCAATTCTTGATCTGAATATGGCAAGGCGGTTAACGGAAATATTTGACTTTACAGAGGATGAGCCTTTCTTTAAAAAACTGGCAGAGCGTTGTTATACGGTATGTGCAGCTATCATTCCAGGGGTACAGTTACAGATACTACTGATTGATGCGAATGATACCATTCTCAATTTTTCGATGTTATGATAGGATACTTATTTACAGATTCGATATTATTAGGGATCCAGCACTCTTTTGAGCCGGATCATATGGCAGCGGTATCTGTACTGGCATCTGACAAGGCCAATAACAGGATTAAAACATCGAAGCTGATCTGGCGATCGTCTCAATGGGCATTAGGGCATTCTGCATCTCTGATCCTCTTCAGCGTATTTGCATTGTTGTTAAAATCGGCTTTGCCGCTGAATATTTCCGCTTATGCAGAAATGGCTGTTGGTCCGGTAATGATATGGTTAGGCATTTCTGCCATCAGGCGCAATCATAAATTGAAGAAGATGATGGCGGAGCATAAAGTGTTTGCAGAACATGAGCATATCAACAATGCACTGCATATCCACGGTAAGCAGGGGCAGGAAATAGCGATGAACCCGTTGAGTCGCTCTTTCTGGGTAGGCATGTTACACGGCCTGGCCGGAACCGGAGGAGCCTGTGCTATTGCGTTGGTATTAGCTTCGGAAAATACCAGTACGGCTATTGGCATTATCGTATTACAGAGTGTAGGCATTGTGCTCGCTATGACCACTTACAGCCTCGTATTGGCGTTTTCTGTTTCCAGGTTCATAGAACGTAACCAGGTAGCTTTTAAGTCAATGAATGCCATTGTAGGCTTATTTTCAATTGGAGTAGGATGTCTCTGGGTTTATAATATTTTTATATGAAAGCATTTCCATTTACAGCCATTAGCGCACAGGAAGATTTTAAACTGGCACTGATCCTTTGTATGATAGATCCCAGTTTAGGTGGTGTGCTGGCATTAGGCGACAAGGGAACAGGTAAAACAACAACCGTACGCGGGTTGAGTAACCTCATGCCCGACTTTCCATTTGTGAACCTTCCGATAGGTGCTACGGAAGACAGGGTGCTGGGCACTATGAAACTCGATACACTGATCAATGAGAAGAGAACGGAAGTACAGAAAGGGCTGTTGGCCGCTGCCAATCATGGGGTATTATATATTGATGAAGTGAACCTGCTGAATGATTATCTTATGGATGTATTATTAGATGCAGCATCCAGTGGCGGGTATTATCTGGAAAGGGATCATATTTCGCAATGGCTGGAAAGTAAGTTCTGTTTAGTAGGTACCATGAATCCGGAAGAAGGTGAATTAAGGCCACAGTTGTTAGACCGTTTCGGATTGAGTGTTACCATAAAAACACCAATGGATAAGGCCATCCGGATGGAGATCGTGAATCGTCGTTTACTGTTTGACGCCGATCCTGCCGGTTTTTGTGAATTGTATAAAGAACAGGAGACTTTATTATCCCAGCGGATTGTCCGGGCAAAAAGTAAACTGCAATATGTCATCTTATCCTCTGTACTTCATGAAGCGATTACAGATACCTGCATTCAATACCAGGTAGAAGGATTGCGTGCAGATATCCTGTTAATGAAAGCAGCAAGGGCGCATGCAGCGTGGTATGATAAGAAAGAAGCTGATAGTGATGATGTACATAAAGTAATGTCATTTATATTATCTCATCGTTCAAAGAATTTCTCACACAATAAAACTCCTCAGCAGAACAGGGAAAATCAATCCCCGCAGGAAGAAAAGGAGGGCGAGACGAAAAGCTACAATCTGGCGTAAGTTCGGGATTGCAGCAATATCTGCTCCAGGCAAAAAGCACACAGCGATATATGAAATATAAAGCTGGTAAAGAAGAAGCCAGGAAGGGATTGAAGATCTCTGCTCACAGGGGTATTAAAGAACAGATCAAAGCTACAAAGGTAGATGTACTATCGACCGTTAAACATTATCTGTTGGCCGATAAAGTAGATCTTAAATTCAGGGGGAACAACACTAAAGCAGATATGCAGTTGTTGTTTTTAATTGATTCCAGCGGGTCTATGGTAAAAGACCAGCAGATTGCGTGTATGAAAGGGCTGATCCAACAAACGATAACCCATTACAAAGGCAAACGATTGAAATATGCAGCAGTAGCATTGAGTAATGGAGAAGCACAGTTATTATCTCCCTTTACTATTGATTCAGATCATATGTTGCATACTATCGCACGACTAACATCCGGCGGCAAAACCAATATGAAAGCAGGATTTGTGCTGGTCAATCAGTTGGTTAATAACAACGTTCGTTTGTACATCTTCACCGATGGACAGATTAATGCAGGTGGTAGTTTTCATGAAGCAGTTACTTATTATAAAACTTATCTCAGGAAAATAAAAGAAACAACAGTAATTGACAATGAAAGCGGGTTTATTCAACCAGGACTTTCGAAAAAGCTGGCAACAGCCATTGGTGCAAAATACATTCAATACTAAATATATGATCTATTATATATCGGGCGGTCAACGATCCGGAAAAACAAATTACGCATTGCAACTAGCTTTGTCATTATCAGATAAACCTGTATACCTGGCTACTTCCAGGATATGGGATGACGATCACAAAACAAGGATAGAAAGGCATAAAGGTGAACGGGATCAATCCTGGGAGAGTATTGAAGAGGAAAAAGAACTGAGCCGGTTGGATCTGAAAAACAAGACGGTTGTATTGGATTGTGTGACCCTATGGCTCACCAATTTTTATACAGATACGAATCATGATATTGCCTCTTCATTGCAACAGGCAAAGCAGGAATTTGATCTGTTCATACAACAGGAAATGAACCTGATCGTTATCTCCAACGAGATAGGAATGGGTACTCATGCAACTACTGATATGGGACGTAAATTTGCAGACCTGCAGGGCTGGATGAATCAACATATTGCGCAAAAAGCAGACACTGCTACTTTTATGGTATCTGGCATCCCGGTTAAAATTAAATAGACAGATGAAAACGTTCAACATCAAACCCGTTAACAGGAACAACGCAGCGGCATTAGAACTGAAGATCAACTACAAAACGAAACCGCATGGTGCTTTAGGGTTGCTGGAAAAAACAGCCTTTCAGATCGGCTGTATCCAGGATACTTTAACACCTGCATTACATAGCCCTACTATCGTGGTATTTGCCGGTGATCATGGGATAGCCAGAGAAGGTGTTAGTCCGTTTCCGCAGGAAGTAACTTACCAGATGGTGTTTAATTTTTTACAGGGAGGTGCTGGTATTAATGTATTTGGTCAACAAAACGGGATAGCCATTAAGGTAGTAGATGCCGGTGTAAACTTCAACTTTGATCCACATCCAGACCTGATCAATGCAAAAATTGATATGGGTACCAAAAGTTACCTGGATGAACCGGCTATGACAGAAACACAATGCGCGGCCGCGATCAATAAGGGAGCCGAAATTGTACAGGATATTCATTCTGCCGGATGTAATGTGATTGGCTTTGGTGAAATGGGTATTGGCAATACATCTTCTGCTGCTATTATTATGAGCCTGTTATGTGAGCTTCCACTTGACCAATGTATTGGACGTGGTACGGGATTAAATGATGAAGGGCTGGAAAAGAAAAAAGCAATTCTGACAACAGCGATGACACGACAGAATGGTTTTGAAAAAACACCATTTAATATACTGAAAACCTTTGGAGGATTTGAAGTAGCTATGATATGTGGAGCCATGTTAAAAGCTGCGGAGTTACAGATGATCGTCCTGGTGGATGGATTTATCACGACTGCCGCATTGCTGGTAGCAGCAGCCATCAATTCGAATGTGACTGAATATTGCATCTTCTCTCATCAATCAAACGAGCAGGGACACCGCTTAATGCTTGAACACCTGAAAGCTGAGCCCTTACTACATCTTGGCTTACGCCTGGGAGAAGGCACGGGTGCTGCTGTAGCATATCCTGTTGTGCAATCAGCGGTTAATTTCTTAAACCAGATGGCAAGTTTTGAATCTGCCGGAGTATCCAATAAAGCATAATATGCAATTGATAAAAAACGAAATACGCGTATTCCTGGCAGCAGTCATGTTCTTTACGCGCATTCCTGTTCCTCACCATAATACGGCAGACCTGAATAGGGCCAGTCGTTATTTACCATTGGTGGGCATCATTGTAGGGCTGATCGGGGTCTTCATATTTTCAGTTGCACATTTTTTGTTTAAGGATTCTTTTATAGCCGCTTTTCTTTCCCTGGGAGCTACGTTGCTAGCAACAGGCGCTTTTCATGAAGATGGGTTAGCAGATGTAGCAGATGGTTTCGGCGGAGGCTGGACGAAAGTCCGGATTCTGGAGATTATGAAAGATTCACAGGTTGGTGCTTTCGGGGTTATTGCACTGATTATAGTGATTGGGTTAAAGATCTGTTTAGTTGCAAGGTTCGCAGATCTTTGTAGTTCTTTCAGATTTGGAATGATCTTTATTTCAGCACATTCTGTAAGCAGGATTATGCCAATATTTCTTTTACGGTTTATGCAATATTCACGTGAAGACGATACTTCGAAAATAAAGCCATTAGCTACAAAAATTAGCTGGTCTGGTTTAATTTGTGCCATTATACTGGGTATTTTACCCTTATTTATCTTAGTTTTTGTTTTTCATTTTACGCCTTATGTGTTCCTTAGCCTGGTTCCCTGTGGATTATTAACCTGGTATCTTGCAAGATATTTTAACAAATGGATCAATGGATATACAGGTGATTGCCTGGGTGCGATACAGCAATTAAATGAAATTTTGTTTTATTTATCAATACTTCTATTTTGGAGTTATTCTTCGTAAGACATATCAAACCGGCTATTGCAGCAGGTATCTGCTATGGGCAGATGGATGTTCCTGTTCCGGACGGCCATCAACCGGAAATCATTAAATTACTACCTACGGACTTTGATATTGTGTATACCAGTCCGCTTATCAGGTGTAAGTTATTAGCGGAACAGATATCTTCTACAGCGACTTCCGATACCCGCTTAATGGAATTGCATTTTGGAGATTGGGAGGGGATGAAATGGGATGATATTGATAGAATGGCATTAGATATCTGGGGAGAAAATTATATTGATTCTCCCCCACCTAATGGAGAATCATTGCTGGATTTGCTGGGAAGATTACAGTCGTTTATTCAGGAATTGAGTGAACTATCTTATAAAAAAGTAATTATAGTTACGCATGGAGGTATTATCCGCTGCGCCATGCATTTATTTAATGATATTCCTTTACATCAGGTGATGATGGAAAAGGTAGATTTTGGAGGAATTTATACATTTAAGCTATGAAGATTTATACAAAAAAAGGTGATAAGGGTACTACGGCATTATTTGGTGGCAGCCGTGTAGATAAAGACGATGTACGCGTGAATTGTTATGGTACGCTGGATGAAGTTAATTCTACTATTGGATTATTACGTGCTAAATTAGGTAATGACCATGAATGGCAGCCTAATCTACAAAAGATCCAGAAAGATATGATGGATATGATGTCGCACTTAGCGCGACCGTCGGATTGTAAGAAAGAGAATCCCAATCCGAAGCCAATTGATGGCGCTGAATTTTGTGAACAATGGATTGATGAACTGGAAGCGGCAATGACAAGCAAATCTGATTATTTTTTATTACCTGGTGGTAATGAAATATCAGCTCTATGTCATGTTGTAAGAACACAGATGCGCAGAGGTGAGCGACTGCTGGTAACACTAATGAAAGTGGATATAGTAGAGGATTATATTTCTGCATACATCAACCGTCTTTCTGACTTGTTCTTTATTCTTGGTCGCGCCGAAATGGATAAAGCAGGTGTAGCGGAAGAGAAATGGCAATTGTTTTTGTATAAGAGAAAGAAGCAGGTAGAATAGTTATAAAATAGAAACAGGCTCTCTGATAGGAACTGGAATCCTTTCATTTGTACCTTCGACATCATTATACTTCATGTATGTAATACCAATACTAACAATTTCCTTTCCTGGTATTGTAAAATTATGACTTGGAATTATCATTGTTCCACCTGAATTAGAATCATAGGAAACGGTAGTTGTTGTCGGAGCAGTATCAGTATTTTTATAAGTAAGCTGATTAGATCTTAAATCACGGCGTATAGCATCAGTCATGGTAATATAAGCTAAATTGTCTGTTTGCTCTATTACATCATAACATTTTAACCATCCGGTGTAAATCATGCTTGATTCTTTTGTCATAGCCAAAACTTCTACTACAATAAATGACAGTTCGTTTCTTTGATCAGGCGAGAGTAACATTCCTGAAAATAATTTGTACCAGATATTATTACCCATTAATAAACGAAATAACCATGGTTTACTACCAAAGTTGTAAACCAGCAGCAGGCCTAGTAAAAAAGCTATAAAGGCCTGGATAAATGTGTATACGAGGAAGGAGATTAGTTTAACTTCAAATTGCATCGCCTCCATATTTAATACATCATCTTTACCTGAAAAAACATTTAACAGCAAGCCAAAATCAATCTTACAGTGAAATATTTTTATAATTAGTAATGATACAAAATGAAGGAAAACTGGTATGATGGAAAACAGAAAAACTGTTTCTGTAAAGTTTAATTTAGAGAAAACTTTACTAACATTACTACCTATCAAATTTGTCTTGTTATCAAGCAAATAATCTTTCCGGATTGGCATTGATATTCCTATTCGAAAGAAGAAAGCCGGAAGTAACAGTAATATGATTAGTAGCGCACTGAGAGCTAAATTCATAGGAAATTGAGGATAACAATGATTGGGAATAACAAACTATAACTGACTATTGCTTTTTGGCTCTTTCAGGAAATGCTTTTAACATCAGTGCATCTACATCTATTTCCTTACCATCGCACGGAGAATAAAGTTTATATCCTAAACGCCTTTGATAATCATAAAATAATGCTCTTGATTTTAAAGAATCTTGCATTATCCGGTAACCTTCTTCGTTTAATAATGGTTCCATAAAGTATTGTTTTTTACAAATATAAATCCCGCAAGATAATTTTCAAAAATATTCTTTTGATAACCAACCATGTATGATCAGACTATTATCACTTCGATTCCCAGATTCTCCAGGTCATGAATCATGGTTTGACTGATACCATCATCCGTGATGATCTGATCGATATCATTCAGCGGGCAGATTTTTCCGAAACCCCTGCGACCAAATTTTGACGAGTCTGTAAGGATGATCGTTTTCTGTGCCGTACGGATCATTGCTTTGTTTAACAATGCTTCCATCATGTTGGAAGTAGTACAGCCCTGTTCCATATCGATTCCATCTACGCCAAGGAATAACTTGCTACAGGTGAAATTATCGAGAATGCTTTCAGCATAGTTACCGGTAACGGAAGTAGATGTTTTACGTACAACGCCTCCCAGTTGTACAATCTCAATATTAGGTTTATCGAGCAATGACATGGAGATGTTCATAGCAGAAGTAAGTACAGTCAGTTTCAGTTCGTCCGGGATAGCGCGGGCCAGTTGTAATACAGTGGTGCCGGAACCGATGATGATAGCATCATCTTGTTCTATCATTTCTGCTGCTCTTTTTCCAATACGGATTTTCTGATCTGCCAGGATATTTTCCTTTTCTCCCACACTACGGTCTTTACTGTACGGATTTGCCTGACTAATGTTCCCATGTGTACGAAACAGAAGTTTCTTATCTTCCAGGATCTTTAAATCTTTCCTGATAGTGACGGCAGAAACATCTAAAGCGTCGAACAGATCCGCAACCCGAACATTTCCTTCCGTTTGCAAACGTTCAAGAATATAGGCATGACGCTGTGACATTGAATCAAATTTCATAACAGTTTTAACATGGTTTGGTAAAATGCTGAACAATTACACAAGGTTAACGTTTTCCTAAAATAATAGCAAAACAAAGAAAAATTTGGAAATAATAACAAAACGAAACATATTTACATAACAAAAGGAAAGTAAAAGAAAGTTTCGATTGGTTTAAATTACTTATTTTATGGATAGATCACAGTTATTACAGCAATTATCCTCTGAAAGTCAATGGGATGTGATCATTATAGGCGGAGGCGCCACAGGTCTGGGAATAGCGATGGATGCAGCAACTCGTCAATATAAGACCCTATTAGTTGAACAGGCTGACTTTGCCAAAGGAACTTCCAGCAAAGCAACCAAACTGGTACACGGCGGAGTTCGTTATATGGCACAGGGCGACCTTGGACTTGTAAGGGAAGCCTGCCACGAAAGAGGATTACTCCTCAAAAATGCCCCTCATCTCACAAAAAACGAAACATTCATCATACCCAATTACTCCTGGTTTAATAATATCAAATATACTCTGGGATTGAAGTTTTACGACATGCTTGCCGGTAAACTCAGTCTGGGGGCTTCTAAATACATAAGCAAAAAGCATACTATCGAAGCCCTGCCCACTATACGGCAGGAAGGATTGAAAGGAGGTGTACTGTACCATGATGGGCAATTCGATGATTCCCGCCTGGCGCTGAACATTGCCCAGACGGCCATCGAAAATGGTGCAACTGTGCTGAACTACATGAAGGTAGAATCCCTGATAAAAGATAACAATAAGAAAGTAGTAGGGATTATTTCGAAAGACATAGAAACCGGAATTACCTATAAAGCGGTAGGAAAAGTAGTAATTAATGCTACCGGGGTGTATGTTGATAATATCCTTCATATGGACAGGCCGGATGCGCCACATATGGTACGCCCTAGTCAGGGAGTGCATATTACACTCAGCCGCTCCTTTTTGCCCGGAGAAAATGCTTTGATGATACCGGAAACAGACGATGGAAGAGTACTCTTTGCGGTGCCCTGGCATGATAAACTGATTGTAGGAACTACAGATACTATCCGGGATCATCCGGAACTGGAACCACATGCATTAGATAAAGAAATTGAATTTATCCTTTCTACTGCCGGGAAGTACCTTGTTAAGAAACCACTCCGCTCAGATGTGCAAGCCGTTTTTGCGGGCTTGCGACCATTAGCAGCACCTGCAAAAGAAGGAGCTAAAACTAAAGAAATATCACGCAGTCATAAGATCATCATATCTGATTCCGGTCTGATCACCATTACCGGCGGTAAATGGACCACCTTCCGGCGGATGGCACAGGATACCGTACAGAAAGCCATTGAGAAAGGGTTCATTCCTAATAAAACTTGTGTAACAGAACATCTGCATATACATGGGTATTCCGGTATTGATCACAAAGATCCTTTGCATTTTTACGGATCTGATCTGGCAGAGATTCAGAAACTCATAGCTGCCAATCCTGCTCTCGGAGAAAAGTTGCTTCCACAATATCCATACACTAAAGCGCTGGTAGTATGGGCCGTAAAGAACGAGTATGCAAGACATGTGGAAGATGTGCTGGGACGCCGTTTCCGTCTGTTATTCCTGGATGCACGTGCGGCTGTTTCGGCAGCTCCTGAAGTAGCCCGGATTATGGCAGATGAATTAGGCCGTGATGCCGGTTGGATTCAAAACGAGATCAATGATTTTACTCAATTAGCCAAAGGATATACGTTAATCTAATCACATAAAATTTTGCTTTATGAGCACAACAGAAAAGTTCATACTTGCCCTAGATCAGGGCACTACTTCTTCACGTGCAATTATTTTTAACCATGCAGGTGAAATTGTAGCCGTCGCACAAAAACCGTTTGAACAGATCTTTCCTCAACCGGGATGGGTAGAACATGATGCCAACGAAATATGGTATAGCCAATCATCTGTGGCTGCAGAAGTAATAGCTAAAGCAAACCTGAATGGTACCAATATTGCAGCTATTGGGATTACAAATCAACGGGAAACGGCTGTTGTATGGGACAGAGCAACCGGCACACCTATATATAATGCAATTGTGTGGCAGGACAGGCGTACGGCTAAATATTGCGACGAGCTGAAGGAGAAAGGCTTATCAGACAAGATAAAAGCAAAAACCGGACTTGTTATCGATGCTTACTTTTCCGGCACAAAAGTGAAATGGATTCTTGATAATGTGGAAGGCGCGAGGGAAAGAGCAGAGAAAGGAGAACTTTGTTTTGGTACGATCGATAGCTGGCTGATATGGAAATTTACCCGTAGTGAAATGCATATCACTGATGTAACGAATGCCTGTCGCACGCTATTATTTAACATTCACACCATGCAATGGGATAAGGAACTACTTGAACTCCTCACCATCCCCGAAAGCATGTTACCGGAAGTAAGAGAAAGCAGTGAAATATATGGCAATACCGCCACTACCCTCTTTGCGACTAAAATCCCTATTGCAGGAATTGCAGGAGATCAGCAGGCAGCGTTGTTTGGCCAGATGTGTGTAGAAGAAGGTATGGCCAAGAATACTTATGGTACAGGATGTTTTATGCTGATGAATACCGGCAATAAACCTGTGCCTTCCAAAAACAATTTACTGACAACTGTTGCCTGGAAAATAAAAGGTCAGGTAACGTATGCACTGGAAGGAAGCGTGTTTGTAGGCGGAGCAGCAATACAATGGTTACGCGATGGGCTTGGTATTATCAAAACTGCCGCTGAAAGTGAAACCCTTGCAGCATCTGTGAAAGATAATGGCGGTGTATATTTCGTGCCCGCATTAACCGGCCTTGGCGCACCTTACTGGGATCAATATGCCCGTGGTGCAATCTTAGGAATTACCCGTGGTACAACGTCTGCACATATTGCACGTGCTGCATTGGAAGGAATTGCATTCCAGGTGAACGATCTGTTGCGCAGCATGGAATCTGATTCCGGAAAAAAATCAACAGAACTAAGAGTAGATGGAGGTGCAGTGGCAAACAATGCATTGATGCAATTCCAGTCAGACATTTTTGGCAGTAATGTAACACGTCCACGGATACTCGAAACAACGGCTTTAGGAGCAGCTTATCTCGCAGGACTTGCGGTAGGTTACTGGGATAACGTTGACGAAGTGAAAAAGCAGTGGGCCGTTGAAAGAAAATTTGAACCTGAAATGAAAAAAGAGGATACTGAAAAACTACTTCATTTCTGGAAAAAAGCAGTAGAAAAAGCTCAAGGATGGTCTGAAGAATAAGAATCACACGCGCAGTTCCACAACTCCACGTTAAAGAAGACATTTCTGCCAACTTTAAGATTCATTCAGACATCCTTGCATTAGCATTGATAACTTTTTAATGTATTAATTATGACACCCTTTATTGCAGAGATAATTGGCACCGCCCTCCTGATACTCCTGGGCAATGGCGTAGTAGCCAACGTTGTATTAAAAGATACTAAAGGTAATAGCGGTGGATGGATCGTTATTACCACCGCATGGGCTTTTGCAGTGTTCGTAGGTGTTGTTGTCGCGGGGCCATACAGCGGGGCGCATCTTAACCCTGCTGTTACCCTTGCGCTTGCCATAGCCGGCAAGTTTCCCTGGGCTGATGTGCCAACATATATTGCCGGGGAATTTATTGGTGCTATGATAGGAGCATTCTTTGTATGGCTCACATATAAAGATCACTTTGACCGTACCGAAGATGGTGGTACAAAAATGGCGGCTTTCTGCACCGCTCCTGCTATCAGGAATACCGGCATTAATTTTATCAATGAAGTAGTAGGCACCTTTGTGCTTATCATCAGTATTTTATACATCACAGGGGCCGAAATAACGCCTACGCACCAACCTGTAGGAATGGGTTCAATAGGAGCATTACCTGTATCCATAGTTGTATGGGTGATTGGCCTTTCCTTAGGAGGAACTACCGGATATGCCATTAATCCGGCAAGGGATCTTGGGCCCAGGATTATACATGCACTCCTGCCAATTAAGGCTCAGAAGGCCGGCAGCGACTGGGGATATGCCTGGATTCCTGTGCTGGGACCGATACTGGGAGCCTCCCTGGCTGCTGTTGTTTTCCTGTCATTAAAATAATACCATCTCCTGAATCTTTCGTAAATGCAGACTAACCGGCTGCACGCCGGTTAGTTATTTGTTCTAAACACTAGTTTACCATTAAAAAAAAGGTACCAGAAGCCTCTCTGGTTTACCTGTCATTAAATAACAGACATCATGAAAACATTCTTAAATGCGGGCCTGCTGGCTGCCTGCCTGACAATCGTTTGCCTAAACGGAAACGCACAGGATAAGGACTCTCTTCCTGTTAAGAAATACCAGCCTTTTAATGTAAATCTACAAGTGAGGAGTCTATATTTATGGCGCGGTTTTAAAGTCTCCAATGCGCCCATCACAGATGTTGACATGTACTACATATCTAAAGATGGACACTTCCAGGCAGGCTTCTGGGGCGGCGCCAGCTTCACCGGAGATTACAAAGAGTTTGATTACTACGTGAAATATACTGCAGGAAACTTCAGCGCGGCAATATGGGATATTAACAACTTCAGTAATTATCCGAATGCTAATATCTTCGATTACAGCAAGGATAGTACTTCTCACTTTATTGATGTAGGTGTAGCCTATAAGATTCCGATGAAGTTACCGCTTACCGTTAGCTGGAATACGATTATACTGGGTAGAGATACATATAGAAATAAGAATGGCGATCTGACAAATGCCTATTCACATTATGTACAACTTGATCAGGCACTTTATATTGCTGATACTTATAACGTGCATGCTTTTGTTGGTGGTGGATTTGCGTTTGGATTACAGAAGAATTTTTACGGAGATCATCCTAATGTAGTGAATGCGGGGATTACAGTGAACAAAGATCTGACGGTGTTTAAGTATCATATTCCGGTGTCGGCCACTGCGATGTTAAGTCCGGAACATAAGTATGGGGCTTTGCAGCTGATTGCGAATATATTTTAGTTAGTTTGGTTCTTTTTATATAGCCAGACGGCGTCGGGGTATATAAAAAGAACCATTCTCATGCGGAAAAAGATTATGCTGTCGCGTTGGATTCATGTAGGATTGTGGGCTGTACCCGTTTGACAGTAATTCTATCTGGCTTTATCAAACGTATGGACTTTAGAACATCAATTGGACGATATCAAGCGTGTGTCAAATGGCCAAGGCCCACAATTACCCACCCGAAGCCTCAGATATTCAGACTACCTGCAAACATTGTCTTAAGTCAATTATTTATATTTCCGTTTCTACAAAAAGTGCCTGTAAACGTTCCAGTGTTTCTGGTTTGGGTTCTTTCCACATACCCCGTTGTACAGCTTCCAGCATCCTTTCTGTCATATCTTTTAAAGCCCAGGGGTTTACCTGTTCAATAAATTCCCGGTTGTCTTCATTGAATAAATATTCCTGTGTGATGCCTTCATACATAAAGTCATCTACCAGGTTGGTAGTAGCATCATAAGCAAACAGGTAGTCCATCGTGGCGGCCATCTCAAAAGCACCTTTATATCCATGCCGTTTTACCCCTTCTATCCATTTGGGATTGATGACCCGTGAACGGTATACTTTCAGTAATTCTTCTTTGAGTGTTTTCACCTTCGGGTTTTCAGGACGGGCATGGTCACCGAAATAAATAGCCGGCTGCTCCCCTTTTATGGATTGCACCGCATTCGCCATTCCTCCCTGGAACTGGTAGTAGTCGTCTGAATCCAGGATATCATGTTCGCGATTGTCCTGGTTGTGCATCACGATCTGGATATCTGACAAGCGTTTTTCAAATACTTCGTGTGCTGATTCTCCGATACGATCGCTTCCATAGGCATAACCGCTCCAATTGATATATACTTTGGCAAGGTCTTCTTTTGTTTGCCAGTTCTTTTCATCTATTACAGCCTGTAAGCCTGCACCATAAGCGCCCGGCTTAGATCCGAATACACGGAATAATGCCCGTTTGTGCGCTTTACTTTCATCAACTCCCTTATCCTTCCATTCCTGTTTTTCTTTCAGGAAACGCTTGCGGACAGGATTCTGATCCAGTGGTTCGTCTAGCTGTGCTATCCTTTCCACAATAGCATTGAATAAGGAAATCACGTCCGGGAAAGCATCTCTGAAGAACCCCGAAATCCTTAACATCACATCTATACGTGGCCTTCTTAGCAAGATGAGGGGGATGATTTCGAAATCAGATACTCTTCTGTTTGCCATCTGCCAGACCGGCTTCACACCCATTAAAGCAAATGCCTGAGCAATATCATCGCCACCGGTACGCATGGTAGAAGTGCCCCAAACGGACACGCCTATTGATTCAGGATAATCTCCATGCTCCTGCAGATATCTGTTGATTATTAAATTTGCACTTTTCAGACCCAGATTATACGCTGTTTCTGTAGGAATGGTACGAACATCCACAGAATAGAAGTTACGCCCTGTAGGCAGTACATCAAGCCTTCCGCGCGTAGGTGCTCCTGAACTGCCGGAAGGCACATAGTATCCGTTCAATCCGGTTAAGAGGTTGCCTATTTCTTTGGTGGTAAGGCGTATTTTGGGAAGTGTATCTTCCAGAATAAATTTACAATGAGCAGTTGTAAGTTGATACTGCATTGATTCTGTAAGCTTACCCGAATCGGTTGAATCGCCTGACAGTAATTCCGTAAGTATTGATCTGATTAATAATTCCAGTACTTCAACAGCATCTCCAATGATTCTGCAATCGGTAAACAGCGGATTGCCTGTCATTGAAAATGGTTCCTTATAATCACAGTTCAGGGGATCAAATGGTAATTGTAAATCCTTTGCCAGAGATTGTGTAATCCCTGCTTGTCCTGATACCGGTACGCGGTGCAATGCTATCAGCAGATCGATTAACTGATCGCCCTCAGGTGCCTTGCCCAGAATATGCAGTCCGTCGCGGATTTGAGCTTCTTTCAGTTCACACAGGTAACCATCCAGTTTAACCAATAGTTCATCAATATCATTGACAGATGATTGCAGGTCTGTTTCCAGGTTAGCCTCACTTACCAGTTGTTTGATCTTTGTTTTGATGCTGGCCGTCCGCTTAGGATCTATATTATATGCTTCGTAATATTCATCGATTAAATGTTCCAGTTTCGTTAACGCGCCATAACTCTCAGCCCTTGTCATAGGGGGAATCAGATGGTCAATGATAACAGCATGATTCCTTCTTTTTGCCTGCGTTCCTTCTCCCGGATCGTTGACGATGAACGGATAGAAGTGAGGGATGGGATTGAGCAATGCCGCAGGGAAACAGCTATCTTTACTTAAAGCAACACTTTTACCCGGCAGCCATTCCAGGTTGCCATGTTTACCTACATGGATCACAGCATCTGCATTAAACACATTGTTCACCCAAAAATAGTAGGCAAGGTAAGCGTAGGTAGGCGCTAGATCGGGCGAATGATAGATCGCCTTTGCATCCTGATTATATCCACGCGAAGGTTGGATACTCACAAAGATGTTTCCCAGTAAAAATCCGGGGATGATAAAAGCATCCTCATTATAATTTGGTGAGTTTTCCGGCTTGCCCCATTGCTGTGTTACTTTCTGTTGTAATGCGGAAGAAAGCTGGTTGAAGTGATGAGAAAACTGTTCCACAGAAAGGCTTACCTGATAGGGCCTGTAGAGCGAAGTATCTGTATCGTTGGTAACATAGTGTGTAATCAGTGCTATCAGTTCTGCACTGTTGGCCGGGATAAATTCCCCCACGTGATAAGCGTGTTGTTGCAAAGCATGCAGGATCTCTATGATGCTGGCCGGAGTATCGAGACCCACGCCATTTGCGAGACGGCTATCCTTATTGGGATAGTTGGGCATGATGAGTGCAATATTCTTTTCCTGGTTCGTTTTGTATTTGAGTGTGATCCATTTCCGGGCAAATTCCACTACTACATCACAACCTTCCGGATGGCTACTGTACTTCAGCAGATCTGAATCTGTCAGTGCATCTTTACCCAATGATGATTTGAAGGAAACCGCTGTAGTGATAATACGCCCATCGATTTCCGGCAGGGCAATATTCATGGCCACATCTGTAGGCGTTAAGCCAAACAGGTTTTCCTCCCATATTTCCCGGGTGCAGGATGCAAAAATAGCCTGGATAACAGGTGCATTTATTTTAAGGAAGATGAACTGATCATCTTCTTTATCACTTAATGATTTTATGGAAAAACTTGTAGTGTTAATGATTACATCAATAACGCGTGTATTCCTGTTAGTGAGCAGATCAAATAATTCATCGCAGGTATGCTGATCCCGTAAATTGTTCACAAAAGCAATCACAGGATTGACCTTACTGTTGCTTAGCTGTTCTGCGAGATAATATACCGGCTCCAGGTTATCTGCAAGGTAATGAGTCTGGTATACCAGGATTACGACATTAGGCAGATTATTATTACAAATAACTGTCTGTTCTTCCTGGGAGATAATTCCCTTTACAGGATGGAATAAAAAAAGATCCGCAATACGTTGAGGGGCTATAAATGAATATTGTAAATTAAAAACAGCTTTGAAGATATATTTCAGGCCGTTAATAAGGTTCTGTTTCCCACCAGCACATAAATATTTCCAAACGGTATCGGCAATATTTGCCTCTACCGTAGAGCTGTTCAGCAGTTCAATATCTGGAGCATCATACCCTGGGAGGAATAATACGGGGATTTTCTTTTGTTCACATATAATACTAATGGCTTCAAAGAGATATGGGTAATAATTCCTACCACCCAGTAAGCGGCAAACGACCAGCTTAGCCTCCCCTATCACTTCTTCAACGTATTTGTCAATCGTTAGTTCCTGTTTAAGGTAAACAAGATTGGCAATACGCAGTGAGGGAATGTCTGATTGACCGTTTGCAGCTGACTGGTGAATTTCCCTGTATGCATTATTCAGTGAATGTATTTCTGTATCGGCAGCCGAGAGAAATACAATATCACCGGGTGTCTGCTCTATATGAAAAACGCCTTCGGCATTAGGATTCCAGCCTCCTGGAATAGTAGGAATTAAGTGCAATTATTTTCTGTTTAGTTTTCTGAGCTGATTATTAACCTTTCATTGATGATCGATTCCAGGTTCTTTTCGTGCAGTTCATCGCCAATGATCACGAGGCTTGTTTTACGGGTTTCGCCCTCTTTCCATTTACGGTCGAAATAATGTTCGAACCGGCTGGAAACACCCTGTAATACCACACGCATGGGTTTATTCTCTATATTAACAAACCCTTTCACACGGTAGATCTCATGTTCTTCTATCAGTTCTTTCAGTATTTCCACGAGGCTTTCGGGAGTATGAGGCGTATTGATATTTACCACTACTGAATCGATATGATCGTCATGTTCATGTTCCAGGCCATTGGCATGATCTTCTTCATGATGAGAATGGCGGCTTTCCAGATCGTTTTCTGCCGCGGCATTAACACCCAGCAGGATACCAGTTGCCAGCACTCCATTGGAAGCAGATACCATTTTCACATTAGGACGTACTTTATTAGCGATAATGGCTTTAACAGCTTCGAAATCTGTTTCGCCGATCAGGTCCTTTTTGGTCATTACTACCAGGTCTGCACAGGATAGCTGGTCTTCAAATAATTCCTCGATTGGTGTTTCATGATCAAGGGAGTCATCTGCAAGGCGCTGTGCCTGTACGCGTTCCCTGTCGCAGATTTCACCTGTAGCCTGGCCGACTGCATCTACGACGGTCACTACGGCATCCACGGTAATTTGTGGTTTCAGTTCAGGCCAGTTGAAAGCATGTAACAATGGCTTAGGTAAAGCCAGTCCGGATGTTTCGATGATGATATGATCAATGGTATCTTTACGTTCCATCAGTTTCAGCATTACAGGAAGGAACTCTTCCTGTACGGTACAGCAAAGGCAGCCATTGCTCAGTTCAAGTACATCATCTTCATTCGTACAACAGGACTTCAGGATTTCACCATCAATTCCCATTTCACCAAATTCATTTACGATCACAGCCAGCCGACGGCCTTCTGCATTTTGAATGAGATTACGGATCAGGGTGGTTTTTCCAGAGCCTAAGAAACCTGTTATTATTGTTACCGGAATTTTATTCATAATCAATTTTTTAGAGGCACTAAAATACGTTATATTCTTAAATCTGAAAGTTTAGTATAATCTTCCACGTATGCAGCTGAGGTCTATCCAACAGCTGCAATACTTCCGGCCCGCCGGGTTTTGTTATTATTATCGCCTTCATTAGTTGTTTTAATTTTAGATCAGCTCATTGAGATTCAACGGCAGCAGTAAAAATCGTCCAATTAATGTTTTTCCTGCAATGTGTACTTGCGCCCCTCATTCACTTTTTTCAGATAACTCATTAGTGGAGCAAAATAATCAACCATTGCCTTAGCGCTCATCTCACTATGGATAGACGATTTTTGTAGTTCACGCCAATCCGCGCTTGCTCCAGGTTTCATTATTTTGTGCAGGAAATTGCCTACTGCTTTATTGCCCCAGTAATTGGTAGCATGCGGGTTCTGATGCAAAATACTGTCGGCAATATAGGTATGAAACTGGAACACCAGTACATTTGCAATTGAGTAATCATAGTACTGAGCCGGATCATCATTAATATGCGTTTTTGTAGCAGCATCGCAATATTCTTCTCCACGAGGTGAGGAAGGTACTATCCCCTGATATTCTTTTACAAGATCCCACCAGAGTTTATTATATTGGTCTTTCGGCAGTTTTTTAGCATACAGATTATATTCGAATTCCGTCATTACCCCGCTACCCCATGGAATGTTTACGATATAACTCAGAGCTTCTTTCAGTAGTTTCAATGTATCATTGGTAGGGATATTTTTCTTAATCAATCCCAGATTTTCCAGGAAGGGCTTTTGCAGCGATGCTAGTCCCATCATGGTTCCAAATGCTTCATGATATCCTCTGTTGGCACCAGCACGTAAAATAAGAGGAACTTCTGGATTGGAGTAAGACTGGTAATAATAGATATGTCCGAATTCGTGTAATACAGTACTCCAGTATTCTGTTGTAGGTGTAATGCTTTGCAGTGAGCGTACATCCTGATCCAGGTCAAGATGCCATGCAGAAGCATGATTATTTTTGGTAAAAGGAGAATCTACAGGAACGGGATATAAGCTGCTCTTTTCCCAGAAGGATGCAGGCAGTGAATCAAAACCAATACTCTTATAGAATCTTTCCCCTTCATGCGCCATCCATTCAGGACCGTGGGTTTTTAATACCGAATCAATGCTCAATCCTTTAACATCAACTAATGCGGACCAGTCCTGTCCCCAGCGGTTAGGTAACCATTCTGCCGGGATATAATCCGGCACCGGCTGTTTATATTTAGCGGCCAGTTCATAACGCGCCCAGGTATGTAGTTCCCTGTAGAGTGGCCAAACTTCCTTTATGAACTGATGTGTTATCTGCAGAATCTCATCTTCACCCATTCCATACTCACGGGCATTATAATCGAAGAAGTCTTTATAACCGAGAGGTGTTACAGAAGCATTACGCAGGTATTGCAGGGAGTCCAGCCCATCTTTCAATACTTTACCCACTTCTTTACTCGCAAGCCATGCTTTAAGACGTTGTTTAGGATCTGTAGACGATTCCAGTAAAGCATCAATATCGCCAGTTGTAACTGGTTTCCCATCGATGCTGAATTTAAAGCCAAACAGTGCTGAAGTTTGCTTGTTATTAGCTATGATTCTGCGGTTAACAATATCCCCTGCCACAGCAGGGTTGTTACCCGCATTAAACAGTATCACTTCAAACTGGCGAACCTGTAAAGGGGTGAGCTGGTCTTTTATAGCCAGGTATTTTTTCGATGAATCAATATTAATTTTGCTACCGGTGAACTGCGCTATTGCTTTATCGGCAGCATCTGCCAGTTGTCCGGTAATGGTATCTCCCTTTACAATACGGGTGTTCAGTTTCCACTGAGCAAGATTATCAGCATAACATAACTCCTGATATTGTTTATTGTAGCCATCCAGGTATGTTTGCGCCTGTTGTTGTACTAACTGATGATTGTCTGGTGTATTACAGGCTGCCAACAATAAAGCAATACCTGTACCCATGATAAAAATGTTATTCATGTGGGAAAGATTTAGAGGCACTAAATTTAATGCTAGTTTTTCATATTCCAGTCACTTCGTTTTAAAAGGCCTTATACGAATGCCAGTGGTCGGGTATTTTTTTAATAATTTCTTTTAAGTGAACGAACATTCATTTATATTTGCATTATTATGCGTGTTCTTAATGAAGCTAAAAAGGAAACGGTAAGGGATACCGCCTTACAAATGATTGTTGAAGAGGGATTTAAGGGGCTTAGTATGCAGAAGCTGGCAAAAGCGGCCGACATTTCTCCTGCCACTATTTACATCTATTATAAAGACCGGGAAGATCTCCTGAATCAATTGTATCTATATGTATATAATACGTCTAATCATTCTGCGCTGGAGAATTTCTCAGCAGATATGCCATTCAGTGAAGGCATGAAAGTATTATGGTTAAACCGGTTTAATTATTTTACTGCTCATCCTTATCATTCCTTTTTCCTGGAACAGTTTATTAATTCGCCCTTAATCACGGCAGCAGTCCAATTGGAAGACAATACCTACAGAACGCAGATGAAAGCGTTCTATAGTAATGCTGTAAAAAAGGGGGAAGTAAAAAAGCTGGATATTGAAATCTATTGGTCAATTGCTTTCTCACCGCTATATCAACTTATTAAATTCCATAATCAGAAAGGTCCTCATCCTCAGAAACCAAAAGGCATTACCCGGAATAAGGTATTGCAATGTCTGGAGATGGTACTAACCGCTTTAAAACCTTAACCTATGAGATTAAATCACATCAACTTAACAGTTAAAGACGTGCCTTCTGCACGATCTTTCTTTGAAACTTATATGCAGTTTCAATCTGCAGACAGTAAACCTAATGATACATTATCTGTGCTAAACGGACCCGATGGATTTGTGCTGGTACTGATGAATGAGCGCCTTAATCAGCAGGGTAATACTTCCTACCCTGATGCTTTTCATATAGGTTTCTATCTGAAGAATGAAGCAGAAGTATTATCGCTTTTCGAAGATCTTAAAAAAGGTGGAATAACGCTGGAGCAGGAACCACAAAGGATCAGGAAGACCTTTGGTTTTTATTTTCATCTGCAGAATATCTTAGTAGAAATAGCTGTGGAACTGAGTGAATAAAGAGTGATAAATAGGAAAAGACAATCCTGGCGATTGTCTTTTCCTATTTAAATTAAGCTTTTTGCCCCTGTAATTTATGCCATGTGATATAAGAAATAACCAGGACTACAAACATTATAACCGGGAAAAGTGCTTCAGGTTTAAGTCCATCCACGGCAATAATTCCAATCGTGGCTGATATAAAATCAATACCAAAAGCAACGTATGCCCACTCTTTAATGCGATTAGGCAAGAATGGCAGAATCAGGATGATTCCTCCTATGAATTTACCAATACTTAATTCCCAGTGAAACCACATTGGTAATCCCATATGTTCGGTTCCTTTTAAAGCCATTTCGCTTTTCACGAAGAAAATACCGGGGAGGATAAATGCTGCCAGAAGGCCGGTAGTAAACCAATAAATAATTTTGATCTTTTTGTTGCTTTGCATGTTATTTAGAGTTTTGATTGAATTCTTACCATACATTTTACATCCTTCTCATTTAAATACCATTCTACACATGCACCTTCAGGATCTATACGCGGATCTGCCAGTAATTGTTCAAATGTTTTTCCAATTGCCGGTACATCTTTCATAAAATCAATAATGTCTATACTAATATAGTTTCCTTTCTTCAGAACAAACTTTTCAAGATGTAATCTCTCCGCTTCACCTCCAGATAACTCTTCAACACCAGCCTTATAGATGATTTTCCGGCTCTTATCAGGACGCGAAATTCCAAACTGTTTGCGGGTACTGTAATCCGGAACCAGGGAATGCAACTTTTCAAAAGCAGGCAAAATACCAGCAGGGAATGAATCAGCAGTAACACACATTACATTGATATCATCTTTTAATATGAAGTTTTCCATGACTGATCTATTTACAAACAAAATTAAGCCCCATTCAGGCAATGGAAGGTGTGTGAATACGACAAATGTGGAGGCTGATTGCGACATAAAAAAGCCTTACAACGTTATGGTGCAAGGCTTTTATCTGATTTCATTCTTAAAGGTTTGTCTTTTATTACTGTTGTCCCCACATATATGCATAATAGGCTGCAGCATCCTGGTTATCCGGATTGAGTGCCAGTGCTTTACTGATTGCTTCTTTTGCCAGCTCCGGCCGTTCTGCCATCAGCTCACATAATCCTATTCCAAGATAGGCATAATCACTGTTGGGATCTTTGCTGAGGATTGCATTAAAAGCGGCCAATGCTTCCTGTGCCTGCTGTAGTTCAATGAAACATAAGCCCTGGTTATACAATGCCATCCAGTTGTCCGGCGACAGTTCCAATGATTTATCGAAATAACTGATTGCTTGCAGAGCTTTTTCCCTGATACTTTCTGATAGATTTTTCATTGCTGCGATCAGTGTTTCCATTTCCGGTAGTTCCTCTGCTGTGAAATATTGTTTCCATTGGGCAGGAGCAGCGTGGATCCAGCTGGGCAACATTTCTTCGGGTAATTTTTTCAGGATGTTTTCGGATAGGCTTGCGTAAGCCATACCGATGGGTGAATGCTTATAATCTAAGTTACCACGTTGCTCATTAATAGCTTTCATGGTTTCGTGGGCCAATTGCGTCCAGTATTCCGGGTGAGATCCGCGTTCTGCATAATACATCTTCAACGGTTCATACCACCAATCAACAAAAGCAACCAATTCCGGCATCTTCTCCTCATCAATATCTAATAGTGTATAATCTGCCAGTTCCTCCGGGGAAGGCATCTGACAATAGCCGTAATCGTTATTATAACGACATGCATCTGTATCTATGACTATTTCCCTGATTTCGTGCATGCTTTTGTTCTGCATCAGAGCTGGCAATTCAGCTGGTTGTTTAGTAACAACATATGATGGTATCAGGGCATAACATATACTGATCAATTGTGTATCTTCTTCTTGTAACAGGGATGCGTTCAATGCCAGCAAAATGATCTCTTCCAGCGGAATTTCTTTCGGAGGCTGAGCATCTTTACCTGTTAGCCGGCCGGTAGCGACGAAACGTTCCCACAACTCCCCTCCAGCATCAAAATAAAGCATTCCTTTATTTAGCAATTCAGGAGGGATGCTTGTCACATAATCACTCCATTCCTCTTCCGGATGGCAGAAGATGCCCACTTCAGGGTTATTCTCGCCATCCCAATCAAGACCAGGCACCCGACAGATCGTTTCATATCCGTGCAGGTTATCAAAATATTCCTTGTTTGCCTCATAATCCGGGTGCTCCTGCACCGGGAATACATAAGTAAACCGGTGATAGAGTAACTGTTCCAGTACATGAAAGTGTTGCAGGCTTGCATCCCAATTACCAACAAAAGCAGCAATAGACGCGTACATAGACCTCAGATCCAATTGCTCGCTGTCGGCGCTACCATCAAGGGCAAGTACTAATCCGTCTGCCAGTCCTTCAAACTCATGCATTCCCATATGTATTCTTTTAAATAGTCTGCAAATATAGTCTTTGCGGGTATTGTTTCCATTACAGAGAACCTGTACATGTATTTATAATAGGAATTGGGATCGGAGAAGTAATGGGGGATGGAATAAGACCTGGATCAAGTAAATAGAGAGAGGCCATATCAGAAGAATACAGCCTCTCTGTCATTTTGTTATTCAGTAACAATAAAAGTCGCTTCATTTACCTTTTCAAGTCCGCTCATTCCACTGCCATCGTAAGTAATCTGGTACTTACCGGCTGCGGCTACGTCATAGGCTTTCAGCAAGTCAATGCTTACTGTTACACTTTTTCCTGCAGGCACAGTGGTATAAGCATCTGCCGGAGGAGGCATGATTCTTTTTGCCATAATTCCTTTGTAACGAACTTCTTCTCCATTGCTGTTCTTAATATTAAAGTAGGAGTTTTTAAAGCCTTCAAAAGGAGTGTGCCATTTACAGAATTTAAGTTCTTTTCCTGAAGTGTTACTTACAGTAAATGTTAACATTAATGGGCTTCCAACTTTTACGGGTTGTTGTACAGAAATGTTGGTTACTAATTCTCCTGTTGTTGCAGGAGCTTTTTTTGTACTTGTACAGGCTACAAAACTGAATAAAGACAGGCATGCTGTCACGATGCTAAGCTGGTTTCTCATTCTAAATTATAATTATGGGCGGCAAATTAAAGGAAATTATTCAGAACAGAATGTCATTTTTAATCTTTGGGCAAGTGCAGAATCGCTTAACTGGTGAAAGACAATCATTTGTCATTTATTGAATGTTCTATTGCAATTTTACAAAATCAAAGTATTTCTTTTTTTCATTTTCGAACAGTTCTGCTCCACCAAGAGTGTATGCTCTTAAAAGATATTCCTTTGCATTCACTGTATCATTCAGTTCAAAATAGCTCTGTCCCAAGCGAAGCATAATAAAAGGGTTGGCATAACCGTTTTGCTCATTATTACTCTTCGCGGCAAAAAAATGCGCAGCTGCTTTTTGAAAATCATTCAACAGGAAATAGGCATCTCCGATAGAGCTATGCAGCCACAAGCTCTGACTAAAACTATTTTTAGGTTCTGGAATTAATCTAAATGCCTGTTCCCATGTTCTGATTGCTTTTAAGTATTCATTTTCATCAAACAATTCACTACCTTCCTCACAAATCCTGTCTATCTGTTCAAGCATATCATTCGAAACGGTATGTTTCGCACTGATCACTTCTTCATTCTTAAACCAGACTTCCAGCAGATCTTCTTTTTCGAATGCCTGCATGATCGATTCCTGATCCGTGATTTTTTTTGAAGCAATATCCAGGTATAAGGCAGGTTGATCGGCAAAAGTTGCCACCCCACCTATTTCTAATGCTTTTTGCAGATATTTTTGTGCTTCTATTGCCTGTTCAAGAAAGAGCAATGTTTCTCCCATGAGCAAATAAGGGGAAGCTTTATCAATTTTGTATCCACTCATTTCCATGTCTTTAATCCAGCGATCAAGCAACTGTCTTGCATCTTCATGTTTTAGCGCAAAATTCAGGATATAAATACAATCATGCAGTAGTGCATCCGATGAACTGGTATTAAATTTAGGTGCAGGAAGGAGTTTCCAGGCAGCATGTATACTAACTACTGCTTTATGAATATCATTAGGAAAATATCTACGGGCAATCCGCTGCTGTTCAGCAATTTTAGCTGCCAATTCGGCGGGAAGGCTTACTACTACTCTATTTTCGTCTTTTTCCATGATTTGTTTGTTATCGGCACAAACTATGAAACTAGCTCTTTTTTGCTGATTTAAAGAATAAAGAGCGATTGTACCGTCTGACGGCTGTGTGCCAAATAGGAAACCGGCGAATGAAGCTAATCGTACTTTTAATGGCGTAACCATAATGTTTGTTTTTAAATTCCGGCGGGCATAAGGTGCCAGTTCAGCCCAGTAAAGGCTGCGTAATTGGGGGTGGATCACTGGTCACACACATCCGGAACATCCTTTGAGCACCTGTTCGTGTTCTAAGAGTGTTCAAAGTATGTTCTACGTGTGTTTCAGGTGTGACGCAACTATAGACTCACTATTAACTTGCTATCCACTTACTATTAACCTGCCCTCCCATTTGTCCATAATCCCTGAAAGGTTTCGTATGAATTTATTATTTGTGGTCTTTTCCATTATAGCGGGTTTAAGGATGAATAAATTGATTGTCATCGTTATTACAATTTAAGTACTAATTCATTTCCTATTCCGAAAAACTATATGGGCATCACAAAAAAACTACATGAACACCTTAAAAAGCACCATGAACGATTTTTCCCCTGGTTTATAGTGGCAGGCCTGACAGAAAAAATCTGCAGAAACATGGATATAAAACATTCATAATCACGGTGCAAAATGTTAAAAGGCACCCCTCTAAGCCAAAATAACTAAGTCAGATTTCCCATAACAGGAAAATGTTATTATGTTCGTGAAACAAAAATGACGCTTTGGGACAGATCAATTTAAATACAATCAGGATTTAGCCTTTTATACACTTACTTGTGGGACATTATCAAAATCTATTCATTGACGATTTTGCATTCTTGTGCGTAAACGAAATATTAAATGAGTTTCTTCAAACGACTATTTTCACCAACAGATAGTAATGATTCTGACAATTCGATTTGCTTTTCAGAAGGCGACATCTTTTATACGCAATTTGAGGATAAATGCCATATTTACAAATTGCTTGTAGAAGATGCGGAGACTTATCACGTTTTGACATATGTCGAATTGGACAAATTGCCAAATATTCCAGATCTTGACAATCTACCGGTATTAATTCATCATTCCCCATTCGACAGAAAAGCATTCGAAAATGCAGTTTTGCTGGCAAACAGACCGGTTAATTCGATTGACTTAATTGGCTACCACGAATACCTGAGACAGACACAATCCCCTAATTATTATGTTCAAATAGCAAATGATTACTATCAATCTGGACTAAGATTAACTGATGAGAAGTTGTATAAAGATGCAATTGATGTTTATTCAAAAGCAATAGATTTGTTTCCACAATTTTTTGAGGCTATCGATAACCGGGCATTTTGCAAAATGGATCGGGGACTATGGAATGAGGCAATTGAGGACTTTAAACTTTCATTGCAAGTAAATCCCAACAGTTTGCTTGCTGAATTTTCTATTGGAGAATGTTATTTCAATATGAGCGACTATCAGAATGCCAAACTACAATTTGAAAAAGCACATCAAATAGATCCTAACCATCCGGCACCGCTACATTTTTTAAACAGAGTGAATGAAATAATTAAGGGATAAAACATTATTCCTTTATAATCTTCTTATTCAATTGAAGGTTGTTATGGAAAGATTTTCTGAATTTCCGAATGTACTCAGAGGGATTCATGCCAAAAAGTTCATGGAAATATTCGCGGAAATATTTAGTATCATTAAATCCTACCATATTGGCAATTTCCGTGATATTGTATTCGGAATTTATCATAATTTCTGCCGCTTTCCGAAGCCGGATAAAACGTATAAATCCTTTGATAGATTGACCAGATACGGATTTTACTTTTTTATACAGGCTCGAATGGCTCATACCTATTTCAGAGGCAAAGGTTTTGATCGAGAAGTTATCATCATCCAGATGACTTTCAACTATTCTCATACAGGTATTGAGAAATTCCCGGTACTCTTCAGAAACCTTCTGTTCATTTTTTTTCAGTGTGACTTCATTATAAAAATATTGTTGCAGCGTATTCCTTTTCTTAAGCATACCAATTACCCTGGCATACAATAAATCATTCTCAAATGGTTTGGTAATATAATCATCTGCACCACTTTGAATCCCTTTTAGACGGGTTTCCGAAGCGGTACTG
Organism: Chitinophaga sp. CF118; assembly: GCF_900112615.1. Taxonomy (GTDB): domain Bacteria; phylum Bacteroidota; class Bacteroidia; order Chitinophagales; family Chitinophagaceae; genus Chitinophaga. The sequence continues at coordinate 203,862 of NZ_FOMK01000002.1, forward strand.
GCCGTTAGCAGGATAACAGGAATATGTGAGATAACGGGATCCTCTTTGATCAATGTACAAAGTTCTATACCATTCATACCCTGCATGGTAATATCACTTATAATGATATCCGGCAGGTAATGTTTGGCCAGTCTTGCTCCTTCCGTTCCATTATCAGCTTGTATAACAGTAAATTCATTTGCAAATACCTGTGTAATATAAGTTCTCAGCGCATCATCATCATCTATCACCAGGATTGTCTGTTTTTCAGTTACCAGCAAGGCCAGGTCAATGTTTGTTTTTTCGGGAATATCTTCAACAGGCCTTTCATCAACCAGTTCATGCAACAATGTGCCCCCCTCTGCAATATCATCATATACAGGCATGTTCCCAAAGTGCTCATTCCCCTTTCGTAATGTGAGCAAAAATGTAGTGCCTTCTCCTTCCCTGCTTTCATAACTTACCGTTCCAAAGTGACTTTCCATAAAATGCTTAACAAGATAAAGACCTATCCCGAAACCACTACCAGAAGAAACATTGCCCCTTACCTGGTAAAATTTCCGGAAAAGCCCTTCTCCTACATGTGACGGAATACCAGGACCACTATCCGCAATCCTGACCTCCACACTGTTTGCCATCTCCTGTACAGCAAACAGGATCTTCCCTCCTTCTGGAGTGAACCTGAGCGCATTAGACAAAAGGTTATACAACACTATCTCCATCTTTTCGCGGTCTACATACATTTCCGGCATTGCGCCCGAACTCTCAAAATGATAGTCGATCTTTTTTATCCGCGCCTGCTCCTCAAAACAATAATATACTTCACTACAAAGAGAACTGAAATCCAGTTTAACCAGTTTAAGACTATCGCCATCAGTATCAGCTTTGCGGAACAATAACAAATGATCTACAAGTCCCAATAACCTACGGGCATTCCGATATATGATATTTAACTTTTCCGGTTCCGCTTCATTCCGCGCACTGGCTAGCATCTCTTTTACCGGATTAACGATCAGTGTAAGCGGCGTTCTGAATTCGTGTGAGACATGGGTAAAAAAGGCCATCTTCTTTTCATTCATCTCCTTTTCCTTCTCTGCACTCACATGGGCAACCCTGATCTCATATTTCAACCTGTTTTGCCGGATCTTATAAAGGAAAAACATGTACGCTGTACAAGACAATATCATTCCATAAGCAAGCAGTGCCCACCAGCTTCTATACCAGGGAGGCAATACAGTAATATACAGCACAATCTCTTCAGGATTCCAAAGCCCTCCTGCATTAGTACATTTTGCTCTGAAAATATAATTGCCTTCGCTGAGATGTGTATAAGCAGCCATTCTCATGTTACCGGCGTTGGTCCAGTTCTTATCCCAACCTTCCATAAAATAGGCGTATCTGATTTTATCGGGGGCTGAGTACTCAAGCGCAGTAAAGTTTAACAAAATAACCGCCTCATTATAAGGCACCTTTATAGATACGATGTGATCATCATCTACCTTGCTGATATATTTATTATACTGTTCCAATGATTTACCATCAACATTTACCCCTGTAAGGAACAGACGTGGCATGGCATGAACCGGAGATATACTATCGGGATGAAATAAATTGAACCCTTTTATGCCACCAAAAGCCATTTCACCGGAATGTAATGCTGTTGCTGCATTAAAGTAGAACTGATTGCTCTGCAGTCCATCTCCCTGGTAGTAGTTTTCAAATTTCTTTTCTTCAATACTGAATTTTGATAATCCCTTGTATGTGCTCATCCAAAGATTACCATGATCATCTCCCAGGATATTCAGCACTACATCGTTAGACAATCCTTCAAGTGTAGTATAAGTAGCTGTTACCGTATTTTTTGTCCTGTCAAAGAGCATCAGTCCGCCGCCTTCTGTACCTATCCATAAATTGCCTTTTTTATCTTCATAAATGGTTCTTATAGTATAACCAATATGGTAAAACTGATGCTTCTTATTAAGCTTATCTATTTTTACCAATTGCTCCAGATTTCCACCCCATAGCGTACCATTACGGTCTTCTTTCAACGTAAAAAGGTCTGAAAGATCAGTGTCAAATGCTTCAAAACGGTCTGCTTTATCATTATACCGGTACAGAGCTCCATAGACTCCCTTGGTTCGTAAAGTACCTGCCCACAATTGATGTCCACTGTCTTCATACAAAGAAAATACCACATTGTTCTCTTTGCCCGAAACAGGATTCATACAAGCATAATGCTTAAATCTCTTTGTAGCATTATTAAAGCGGTTTAGTCCATGTCTGTATGTTGCAATCCATATATTCTGTGCATGATCTGCTTTAATACCAGTAATGAAATTATCGGATAATGATTCCGGATCTGCCGGGTTATTGGAATAAAAGGAAAAAGTATTCCGCTTCCTGTCCCATACATTCACCCCATCACCATCTGTTCCTATCCACAGGCTTCCATCAGGCGCTTCGTTCAATGCGGAAATTGTATTACCGGTAAGACTATTAGTATTCCCTGGTTCATGCGTAAAGGTCTGGAACCTGTGTTTCTGAGGATCTATGATATTTACACCGCTCCTTGAGGTAGCTATCCATTTCCGGTGATCTTTATCCTCATAAATATCGCGGATACCTCCTCCACCCAGTGAAAACCGGCTATCACCCGGCGTCAGGTATTCCATCTTTTTTGTGTCAAGGTCTAATATATTCACATTGCCGGATTCGGTGCCGATCCAAAGTTTACTATTACTATCCAGAATAAGAGATTCGACTCTGTCTGTTCCTTCTGTTAGTTTAATGGTGGAATGACTTTCTGTATCATAATCATATACCGTATTTAATTCGCCCATCCATACGTGCTTTCCATCTGTTTCAAGGCAGCCTGATGATGGAGCAGACTGATCTACCAGTCGCAATTCCATAGAACCGGGATCAAATAAGCCCAGGCCATGATCCTGTACAATCACCCATACTCTGTTCTTCTTGTCTACTCTGATTGCATGTACACCATAGCTCGTTATTTTAGTGCCCGACTGTATCAAAGGAACAGAAGCAGCCGTAATCATACCATCTCTGCAAATCAACAAACCAAGACCCTCAGTGCCTATAAAAACATTGTTTTTTGTGTCCGACTTAATATCTCTTACAACAGCCCTTAGCTTTTGAGCCGGCTTGTGACCACCCGGATCCCAGCTTACGGTAGTAAATTTATCTAAAAGATGATCAAACCGGCTAACTCCCTGCCTGGTACCAATCCATAAAATGTGGCGCTGGTCTTCTGTGATAGAATAAACAATATTATGTACCAGGGAAGTACTATCGCCCGGCCTGTTTCTGAAAACTTTAAAATCATATCCATCATACCTGTTCAGGCCATCATGAGTAGCAAACCACATAAAGCCCTGATGATCCTGATAAATGTGCCGGACACTATTATTTGACAAGCCATGCTCAATCCCTAAGCAGGTTATAGGGGGGTATGGGAATGCAGGAGTCCCGGTACTTGTCAACGGGGAAGTTATTAAAAGGCATATAAAAGCCCAAACCACTTTCATGTTCACTCTTTTCATAACGCTATAAAGTGGGAAACTAATAAATTTTAAGATCAGTTGTATACAAAATACCCTGATATTTCCGGACAAAAAAATGGGCGGGATTACCCTATGTGGTAACCTCGCCCGGTCCGCTTATGCCCGATATACTATTCTGGCCTGATCCAGATAGCCTGACCTCCGGATGCTACAAGTTTTACATCCAATACTGTTGCGGCATCTATCTTTTTTTCCGTCATACCAACTTTAGTAGCAGTATTAACGGCAGGATCATCCTCATATATTTTTGCAATAAACTTTTTCCCTTCCGGAAGGAACCGAAAGTTGATCTTTATTGTCCTTGCTTTATCATTTGTAATGGTTCCCATGAACCACTCCTCTCCTTTTCTCCTGGCGGTAGTAATATATTGTCCCGGACTACCCTGTAAAACTTTGGTTTCATCCCATGTAACCGGAATATGATCCCAGAATTCCAGTTCCGGTTCATTGTGACTTCTGGCAGGTTCATCATACCAATACAATGTTTGCAAAGGGCTGTAATAGATAGCTGCTAATGCCAGCTGGTGGGCATGGGTGGTTTTGATTCGTTTATCATAATAACAAATTGTATAGTCTGCCGCGCCCGCTATATAACGGGTAAAAGGCAAAACTGTATTATTAGTAGCATCGGGCATTTCTTCATTTCCCCGGACCCCTTCAGCCGTCATTAGGTTAGGCCATGTTCTCTGTTCGCCCGTAGGGCGCCAGTCGTCATGTACATTCACCATTATCTGATTTTCGGCAGTTTTCCTGAACATGTCTTCTATCCAGGTGGTCCAGCGATGAGATCCCGTTTGTACAAATCCGAATTTGACACCTTTTACGCCCCATTGTTTATATATGGAGAACAATGAATCCGACTGTGCATACAATCCCTGCAGGTTTACATAAAGCCATACCCCAACGCCTTTTTCTTTTCCGTATTTTATAATGCCAGGTAGATCAAAATCAGGAATGGCCACTTTTGTGGCATCCGAATTGAATGTAAAAGAAGGACCATACCATTTCCAATCGAAGAGGATATATTGCAGATGATGTGTTGCAGCAAAATCTATGTTTTCTTTTGCAGCTGCTGTTGTTTGTGTCATCACCCTCATTATTTTACCTGGCTTGATCCAGTCAGGATCTTTGATCTTTGAAGGATCATTGAGGTTAAGGATAATATTGTTGTTAACTATCAGGTCGCCAGGTTTTTCAGCAATCATAATCACCCTCCATGGCGTTCCGAAAGGAGAAATCAGGTCGGCCGGAGTATACATGCTTGTAACAATAGTGTTTCGCTTCGCAGTACTGAGTTTAAATTTAGCGCGCGCATAATCGACCATCCGTGCTTCTGCAAGGCAAGCATATATATTACCTGGAAGTTGCAAAGTGAGTGGTCGCTCACTCTCATCCGGCCAGTTATTGATTGGCAATAATCTGTATGGAGCCTGGGCCCAGGATGCATGCCATGCAAGGGTACCTTCAGGCAAACAAAATTCTGTATTTTCATTTGTTATCCTGTAATAAGTCCCCCGTTCATTTTCCGGGAATACATAACGAATGGCAGCGCCTTCATTATATACCCGTATTTCTACCAGCATTGAATAAATCGGATTATCATCCTTTACCATTTCAACGGTAGCTGAATTATAGTGATCACGGATAATGTTCCGCTCTCCATATAATGGTTGCCAGGAAGTATCTTTGGAAGCAGTTGTAATATGCTTTATCAACAGGTTCTCGCACCACTTCTCATGCCTGTCAACCTTTAAAGCCATTGCCTGCTCGGAAAGATGATTATCCAGTTGAACATCAAGAGCAGATTCGTGAATGACTGTACTGTTCTTAAACGACAGCTGGTAATACATTTGCTTTTTTCCGGGCGACATTTGTTTCTGATAAAACTGAAGGGTAATACGCTTGTCAGGAGATTGAAGTGTTACCCTTGTATCCTTTAATATATCCTGTGCAATAGCCGTTGTTCCCACAGTTAACAACAATAGTATGTAGCATAAGTGTTTAATCATTTTCCAGGCTGCTTTTTTAGTTTCTTCGGAAATAAGGAAGGAGTTAACACTCCTTCCCTTCACGTTTGTTCCTATTCTATAAAATAATTTTACATGCAGAAACTATTGTTTAATTACTTTTTCTGTTGTGACAGTATCACCGTTTTTAATTTTCACATAATACACTCCCTGCATCCAACCTCTGGTTTCAACTGTATTGATTACATTCGTTAACCGCTGTGTATGCACTATTGCACCATTATTATTAAACACATACACGATTGCATTGTCTGCTACTTTACTGATTTGTACGATCAATACATCTGCTACCGGATTAGGATACATCTTTATAACTGCTTTTAACACATCTGCCTGCCAACCACTTTTCACAGCAGTACGTGTGGCAGCACCATTAGCAACAGGTTCCGCACCATATATCAACTGTCCTTTATAGTAAACGGTAACATGAGAATTCTCTCCAAATGAAGACAACGGCAGATAAGAGTAATCATTTGTTTGTACAAAATTTGACCAGTTAACTTTGGCAATCCGGTATTGAATATTCCCTGTATTGCTTAACGGATACAGTATACCAGCAGCAGGTTTCACCTTTAATTCAAAATAAGTATCAGCACCATCGGCCGTTGGATTTAACCGTTCAAACCGGCCAGTAATATTATAGTTACTTAGCTTCGCATAGTCTATCCAATAGTTTAAAGCAGTGGTATCTTCTGCTGTAAACCAATAGCGAACCGACACATCTTCATAAGCCACCGGCATATTCCCCTCATTATTTATTTTCAGGTAAGTGCTAATGGTATTCTGTGCGCTGCTTATGGACTGGGTATAGGCTTTCAAACTCATTACCTGTGCAGCATTTACCGGTTCTTCGCCCCAAATAAGCTGACCATTGCGATACAAGGTAATGTGACTATTGGCTGTATAAGTTTGATTAACTGCATAAGAATAATCATCTGTTTCAGCCAGGATTGACCAATCTTTATTGGCTATCCTTGATTGAATAATCCCGGAATTACTACCAGCGGAAATAGTGCCAGCTGTAGTATCAAAGCTGTATTCAACATACCCGAAAGCACCTGTGCGCGGAGCATCCAATGCTACATAATTCATCTTTATATGGTTACCAAGCGCGGCATAATCAATCCAGGTATTTATACCCGCGAAATTCTCAGCCGTAAACCAGTAACGCGCAGTGAGTTCTTTATAAGTAACAGGTACGGTATCCTCGTTCACAATTTTAAGATACGGCCGGAGAATGTTGTTAGCAGTCTGCCCAATATCTCCATCACTGTGCATTACTTTCAGATAAAGCGGAAGTACGTTCAATGTTTGCGGATAAGTAGCCGGTTTATGAGTAACATCCCCCGCTTGCGTAGCTGTAATAATAGTACTACCCGCTTTTAGCAAATGAACCACACCATTTGTTACCGTAGCCACCTGTTCATTACTGTTGATAAATGTTACAGGAAGGCCGGAAGAAGCAGTTGCCACCACATTAAAATCAGTGTCACCTGTTTTTCTGCTATTGATAGGAGCAAAAGTTATTACCTGGTCTACCTTCAACGCTTCTGCAATTTCAGCGGCATTTAATGCCCTGCTGTAGATCTTAAATTCATCTATCGCGCCCTTAAACATTGGATCAGCTGAATACTGTGATTTCCCGATATAGTTCTGGTTAGTACTTCCCAGCGTAGCAGGTTTAATATTAACATTTGTATTTGATGCAACCAGCACCCCGTTGATATAAAGGCTGCAGGTATTACCTGACTGAGTAACAGCAAAATGCGTCCAGGTATTCAATGGCAAAGTGTAGTTGTAAGTAACTGCCTGCTCTGCTCCTCCATTTTTAATAGCATAACGTATGATTGATTTACCAGAGGCAGTCCCTCCCTGCACAGTCAGGAACAGGTATTTACTGGTACCAGTGCCAAAATCAAAGATCCGTATCCAGTTAGAAAGCGCATCCATGCTCACCCAGGCACTGATAGTAAAATCATTTAAAGTACTTACCAGATCCGTAGGTAGAGATGCATAAGCAGTAGCGGTGCCATTCAGTTTTAGCGCCTGACCGGCGTAGCCGGTACTGCGTGTAGCTGTGGTAGCTAAGGTAGCATGATTAGCACCCCATGCATCAACTCCACGAGTACCACTTAGTTCATCGTACTTCCAGTAACCGTATTGCCCGATATTGGGTATGGCTACCACAGTATCACTGTTAGGGTTTTCTGTAACGGAATCTGCGGAAGCAACCACATAATAGTATGCGTTTCCGTTAGTAACTGTTGTATCTGTATACTTAGTGGTATTAACGTTTGCAATAACAGTGTAAACACCATCCGGAGTAAGCGAACGTTTTACATGATAACTAAGATTCTGGATAACTTCCCATTCAATAATATTCTTTCTATCACCAGCTGCAACAATAAGACCAGCAACAATGTTACTCAGCACCTTCAGTTTGAGTGTAGCCGTTCCGGTGCCAATTGCATTTGTAGCACTTAATGTAACAGGGAAAGTACCTGATACTGTAGCTATACCGGAAATCACACCTGTACTTGTATCTATACTCAAGCCAGCAGGCAGCCCTGTTGCATGGAAACTAACAGGTGATTTGATAGCCGTAATAGTATAACTAAACGACTTGCCAATTAATACAGTGGCGGTGTCTGCGCTGGTAATCATTGAAGGCGTTGTACGGTCGTCCAGTAACAGGATATCATTGCCGGTTCCGCCTTTGTAAGTAATCCTGAAATTGAAGCTACCAATGCTAACGGGAGCCAGTTCCGGTAAGCCGTTAAAGGTGCCCGTTACAGCTGCGCTTCCTGTATTATCAATAATAGTAAACGAAGTGCCTAAGGGCAATGAATCTGCACCAATAACGGTAAACGATAAACGGGGATTGTTAAGATTTAAACCATTCGCACTTACTTTGTCGCCTTTACCCTGGCTCGTATTCAGCTCAACATTATATGCCGCATCTGGCTGCATGGTCAGCAAACCTGTTGTGGTAAATGTACCTATACCCTGGCTGCCCGGAGCCAGCATTGCACCCGTTCCTGATCCTGTACCAATATTCAGCGCGGCGTTACAGGTACCTATGCCCCCGATAGTACCTCCTTTAACAGTAGTGACACTAGTGATCTGCCCTACACTATCCAATAATAAGGTACCCGCAGTAACAGTTGTTGTACCACTATAATTATTGTTACCAGTGAAACGGAATATGCCTGTACCCTCTTTTACAATAGTAAGTGCTCCTGTAATTACACCGCTGAAAGTTGTATTTGTATTCAATGCCCCAATACTGATAACAGGAGTTCCGTTATCTCTGCGTAACTGCCCGCTACCTGACATGGAACCAAAATGAATCGTATCTGTAAAAGTAAAACCTTGTCCGTCTGTAAATCCATTGTTGAATACCCAGTTTGCTTTAGCACTGCCAGAGGCTGCTGTATTAAAACGGATACGGTGATTGGAGCTTCTGTTTATGGAGATAAACGTACCTGTGAACTGACTATTATCTCCGTTTAATTGCAAACCATTCGTACTATTACCATCATGTTCAATAGTGCCGCCGCCCAACAATCTTCCTGCAAAGGTTAAGCCACCTGGTTGACTATAGAGATAACTCTTTACACTATCTTTTACGACAACGTCGTTATAAATGACCGCACTGCCAACGTTCATCAACGCACCACCATTCATCACCAGTGCACCTGTACCAACTGGTCCTGATATTGGCGCACCAATAGCACCTGTGCCTATACCGCCAATGGTTAATGTATAACTGGGTGCCCAGCCTCCCGCACCACCACCATTAATGGTAGTACCGCCGGTCCATGTATTTGCCCCTGTGAGGATAGCGGATGCCGGTCCGCTTTTAGTAATGCTGCCGCTACCATTGATGATACCACCCAGTGTAATATCACCAGCATTCGCGTTGATAGCCGAAACCCTGTTTAGTGTTACCGGAAGGTTAATGACCTGTGCATTTACAGAATTGTTTGTAATATCATTGCCAAGAGTAATTGTATTCCCTCTTATTGTAAAGGCGTCGGCCCCGGCATTAAACTGCATTCGCGGAATTTCCAGCCCGGCAATATTATTATTCAGTGTATCGGTGGTAGAACTGTTGAAAGTAACTATCGCGGGACTAACAGGAGCTATTCCACTCACCCAATTCGTGTCCTCATTCCAGTTACCCGTTGCCGCCGTGGAGCTCCAGCTACCGGAAGAAGATCCTGGTATTGCCAATGCTTCAATAGAATTAGCACTTTCAAGTACTCCCCCCTCAGCAGAAATTACATAGTAGTAATATGTTCCATTGCTCAATCCCAGGTCGGTGTATAACGTATCGGTTACTCCCGAAGCAATGGTAGTATAAGGACCGCCACTAGCGGTACCCCGTTTAATATTATAAGTAACTGCTCCAATAGCAGCAGGCCAGCTCAGACTCACCTGTCCATTCAGATTGATGACAGCAGGTATTGAAGGTACCGACGGAGGTAACAGCAGCGAAACTTCATTGGAAACAATACTTTCCAGAGCCCCTGCCAGGGCTGTAACGATATAGTAGTTAGGACCGGGAAAAGCGCTAGCATCAACATACGACGTTCCGGTAACACCAGACATAATAGTCGTATAAGGTCCTCCGGCAGTCATAGAACGCTTCACCGTATAGCTGGTAGCGTTAGCAGATCCTGTCCAGGAAAGCTGAATACTGGTATTGCTTTCTTTAATAGCAGATAACGATCCAGGAGCAGCCGGTGCAACATTACTTAATACTGTCAGCATCAATATGGCAGCCCCTGTACCACTTCCATTCGTAGCATTCAATGTTACAGGAAATGTACCAGTAACAGTAGGCGTTCCCGTAATTACTCCGTTAGCGGAATCAATGGTCAGTCCTGCAGGCAACCCAGTCGCGCTAAAGCTGGTGGGCGTTGCCGAAGCAGTGACCGTATAATGAAAAGCCGAACCAATAGTCGAAGTATCGGCAGTAGCGCTAGTGATCACAGGAGATCCCGCGGGAGAAGGATTGGTAATAGCCACTCCGGTAAAAACGGAAGTGTTCAGTACCGAAGTGTTGTGAGAAGTAACGCATAAACCAACATACAGCGAGTTAGCCATGGCAATCTCCACAGAACTGATACAGGTCCAGCTGATTCCATCAAAAGAGTGAAAGGCCGTTATCCTGCTACCTGATTTTTCCAGCTTCAACCAATAAGGCACTGCAGGCAAATAATGATCCTGGTATCCCCCTGGCGGATTATTCCATGAGGTAGCCGTTTTATTCCAGGCAGTAGCACCACGCCAGGTGACCACAGCGCCTCCATTTGCACGTAAAAACAGCCCTACATACCTGGAATCATTGGTTAATGATTCCCTGAACATAATACCCGCTTTTGCCCCGGCATCCGTATTTTCAAGCGCCGTTACACGGGTAATAATCACTGCATCTCCGGTAACTTTCTGAAAGGCGAAGTTAAATGCATCTTTAGCCGTAAGCGGCGGAACTGGGATATCAGCCCCCGCCCCTTTGACTGTCCAGCTATCGTTGTTATAGCTGGCACTTCCAGCAAGCCCTGTATTTCCAATGTCCGTATTAGTTAGATTGGTAACACTTTGTGCTGCAGGGTGAATGATAGGCGGCAAGGCTGTAGCAGAAGAGGGGTCAGCACTTTTCCGGTAAAGAAAAGTGCTGGTATTTTCACCCACCACATTCCGCATTTGAACGGTATAGGGAACCGGAATACTTTTCCGGATAGCATATGCACCTTCAATAATATTATAAGTCCTGATCAGGCGCTTGGCAGTACCATTCGAACCCCATCCATTATACGATGAATAGGGGCCACCAAATGGGATAAATTTCAGGCCAGTAGTGTCAGTATGAAATTTTGCATATAACTCACTAATTGCCAATAAGCGATTATCCAGTTCACTAAACACATCAATGCCTTGTTTCCAAGCTACTTCGGCACTCCATGCAAGAGCCTCCGCCTCGCCAGCCCAATGCCCCTCATCACGCCCGGCATCTCCCACCTCTCCATTGCTAAGGCTGTTCGCTAGTCCGCCCCCGGCATCTCCGCGGTATGATGCAATTGCCTGTCGCCATTTGGTAGTGTCGTCCAGAAATGCAGCAATGCCCACAGCTGCTTTCAGCTCAAGAGCACCCTGATTAAGTCCCCTTACCGGATTGGGTACATCCAGTTTTGGCCAGAGCACATTAGCGAAATAATTGTTCACATTGGCTGTATTTTCAGCCGTCCATCCCGGATAAGTTGATTTGAGTATATCCGCTCCTGTTATAAAAATATCAGCATAATCTCCCAGGTCAAGAAAGATCTCGTCGCCTGTCCACTGGGTATTGGTTAGTGCCCAGGCATTCAATATGCCAGTTGCTTTTTTAGCATAGGCAGTATCGCCGGTAAAGATCCACATAAGGGCAAGATTGTGGACAGCCGTCATATCATTCATCCATGGTCCGCGGTTTATATCCACTGCACGTCCTACAGTAGCGAAAGGCCCTTGCATCGCGTAGCTAAGTTGCGACTTTGAATCGCTTGCCAATGAATTATAAGCGGATAACCAGGGCTCTGTTTTGATATTTGTTTTTAACAAATTCAGATCACTTGTGGTGAAAGGTATACCTGGATGTACAAATTGCTGAGCTATTATTCTCTGGGATATACCCATAGCAAATAGCAATAACAGCATTTTCATTAAAGCAGTTATTCTTTTCATAAAGGGAATTATTTGCTGAGCATTATTTCCAGGGTTCATTTTGTGTAAGAATACCCTGAGAACTAGTGATCATATTTTGAGGAATGGGGAATCTGCTGAATTTATTATAATTGAAATTTGCCCGTTGATATACATTCTTCAACAGGTTTTCTGTATATCCTGGCACTACTTTATTGTATCGTACCAGATCGAACCAGCGATGACCTTCCAGCGCAAGTTCAATGTGGCGTTCATGCCAGATTTTCTCACGCAGGTCTGCCTTATCTGTAGTGATAATTTCAGGTAGTACACCTGCATCGGCAAAGGTTTTATTACCACGTGCCCGGTAACGGATCTGTTCTAATGTAGTAAGAGCGTTACCTGATTGTCCCAATTCATTGCTGGCTTCCGCATAGATCAGTAAAATCTCCGCATAGCGCATGAACATTGGGTTTACATTCTGAAAAGAAAATTCACCATTGTTCCAATAAGATTTTGGCCAGATCACTTTCTTGTTAGCATAATTAGTATTTGACGGAAAGTATACGCTACCGTCTTTGGGAGTATTGGCATTTTTACTTTCCCAACCTGTTACTTTATCCCCTTTAAAGAAGATGGTAGCAGCTTCACGAGGATCATTAGTCTCATAGCTATTCACCAATGCATCGGTAGGATATACAACGCCATCTCCAAATTCACCTGCTACTCCCTGATATTGTAAATACGGGTTATACCAGCGGCCGGACCAGATAGTGCTCGTGAATAAATATCCACCCGGCATCATGTTCTCGCTGGAGTACAAGTTATCCGGACTAAATAATGCCCGGTAGTCTGCAAAAAGGCTGTATTCCCCTCCTGTGATTACATCATTCGCATACTGTTGTGCTTTAGCATAATCCTGGCGGAATAAATATACTTTAGCAAGCAGCCCTTGTGCTGTACCTTTTGTAACATGTCCTAATCCTGCTGCCCCCCATTGCCCACGGGTAGGCAGCTTTTCTATAGCATATTCAAGATCTTTAATGATCAGGTTATAAAATGCATCTTCATCGCTTTTCGGAATATCATATTCAGCAGCAGAAGGCACATGATCGCGCAAAGGAGCCTGACCAAATACATTTACCAGATCGAAGTTGTAATAAGCCCTGAAGAATTTAGCTTGTGACTCCGCTTTTTCCGCAAGATCCCGGTTTTTCATAGCCGGAGTCCGGTCTATTACCTGATTACAAAAGTTGATGTTAGCGTAAGTCCTGTCCCAATATTGTTGTATATAAGCATTGCTAGCATCATAAGTATATGTTTGAAACATATTCAGCACAGTACCGATACCATTATTTGTGTTCCCTACAATATCTTCCCCTCCCATTTCGTGCGTACTGAAAGACTGGCGGCCTATTGTATATTCGCGCCAGCTGATTGTTCCATAGATCCTGTTTACAGCCTTCTCCACATTTTTTTCATCTGCAAAAAAGAGTTCATCAGATACTACTGCCTGCGGTGATTTCTCCAGAAATTTTGTACAGGAAACCAAGGCCAGGATATTCGTTGCTAAAAGAATATATTTAATGTTTTTCATAATGTCTACACTTAAAATGATGTTTAGAGAGTCATATTCACACCTATCCTTGCCGTACCTGAAACTGGGTACGTGCTGAAATCTGTTCCCATTTCCAATACGTTAGAGTTGGCAATCTCCGGTGAAAATCCTTTGTATTTGGTGATGTATAAAGGATTCGTAAGGTTTACATAAATGCGTAGGTTAGAGATCTTTGCTTTATTCAGCAGACTTTTCTGCATATTATATCCCAGCTCCACATTGCGGATCTTACCATAGGTACCATCCTGCACATTAAAGCTTGATCCCCATGAGTTGTTGGAATTCGCAGCTAAGCGGGGCATATCTGTATTGGTATTAGTGGGAGTCCATGCTCTCAGCCAGTCTTTGTGCAGATTAGTAGTGGTAGTAGTGATCTGGTTGCGGGCTGTATTATAAATTTTTGCGCCAAAACTGCCCATCAGGTCTATCGCAAAATCAAAGCTTTTATAGGAAGCAGTCAATGTTAAACCACCAATAAATTTAGGATGCGGTGAACCTATATTGGTTTGGTCATTTCCTGTAATATACCCGTTGCCATCTGTATCAGCATATATCAGGTCGCCTGGTTTAGCATTCGCCTGATATTCTTTCCCCTGGCTGTTCTTGCCATTATATTCACTGATCTGCGCCTGGCTCTGGAATATTCCAATTGTTTTGTAGCCATAAAAATAACCGATAGGCTGACCTTTTTCTCCTCTGTGAACAGAAGAGGATAAGAATTGGGTACTGGAGATGATCTGACCGCCAAAATCAAGTACCGTATTTTTGTAAGTACTTCCTGAAAACCTTATCCCATAATTCAGATCGCCGACGTTGTCGTTCCAGTTCACCTGGAATTCAAACCCTTTGTTACGAATACTACCTACATTTGAATAGGTCGGTGCTATACCAGCTGATCCTCCCGGAATGGGAACAATCAGGAGTAAATCTTTAGTATCACGATTAAAATAATCAAACTCCACGTTTAATCGCTTATTCAATGTTCCAAACTCAATACCTGCATCCGTTTGTACGGTACGTTCCCATTTAATGCCAGGATTTGATGCGGTTGTAACAGTACCATTGGTAGCATACTGGCCATTGAACAATGCGTTATAAACAGGATCTTGCGTAACGGTACTATAAGCTATATAGTTATTAATTTTATTATTGCCCACCTCTCCCCAGCTTGCACGCAATTTCAGGTTATCTATCCAGGAAATATTCTGCATGAAATTTTCTTCAGATACACGCCATCCCAGTGCCAGTGAAGGAAAATATCCATAACGGTTATCCGGTCCGAATTTAGAGGAACCATCGGCACGGAAAGTACCGGTAAACAGGTAACGGTCTTTAAACGAATAGTTAGCCCGGAAAAGGTAGGAAAGTATTGATTCACTGTAAGCTGTAGATGTCACGGCCAGGTTACCCGCAGGCACTGCACCCAGGTATTGATAATCTGGACTGTCAAACGCCAGGCCGGTACCTACACCTTCCAGTTTATCATAAGTAGCATCCTGTGCGGTAATCCCTCCTAATAAATTCAGATGATGATCCCTGCCAATTTGTTTGTCGTATGTAAGGGTGTTCTCCCACAACCATACTTTATTATTAACATGGTTTTCTGTTAAGGAATTGCTGGCATGGATCTGATTAGGGCCCGAAATATTATAAGCCGGCTCGAAATAATGGTATCTGTCATATGAATAATCCACCCCATAGCTGCTGCGGAAAACCAAACCCGGAATCACCTCATAATTTAACCAGCCGTTGCCCACAAACCGCAGGCTCTTATTATTGGCATCTTTACCGTAATAAAGCGCTGCATAGGGATTAATAATATCAGGATCCTGTCCCGCGTTAAAATTACCATTGGCATCATTTACCGAGATCAATGGTGAAATACGGACAAGCGCATTCATTACACGGAGGCCGGCACTACTACCTATACCAGTCATATTCGAACTGCTAAGAGACAGGTTATGACCAATCTTTAACCGTTTATTCAGCCTGTATTCATTATTAGCCCTCAAAGTGAACCGGTCATAGTCAGTAAATTTCATCACCCCATCCTGCTTAAAATAGCCTCCGCTAATATTATAGCTGGTGTTTTCAGAACCACCTGAAATGGATAACTGGTAATCTCTTACCCAACCTTGCTGAGTACTTTTATCGAACCAGTTAGTGCCTTCACCCAGGGAGTCGGGATGCGGATAAACGGTTGTTCCCGTAATCATATTTTGTAACCGGGCATATTCACTGCCATTGGCCACATCATAGCGCCGTGTCAGGAACTGGAACCCCTCACTTCCACTGAAGTTAACCACCGCGTTACCTGGTTTCCCTTTTTTAGTGGTCACCAAAATAACACCATTGGCACCCCGCGATCCATAAATAGCAGTTGCAGAAGCATCCTTCAATATTTCGATGGAAGCAATATCATGGCTATTCAGATACTGAATATCATTTACGAACATGCCATCAACTATATACAAAGGGTTGGGATCGCCATTGGTACCAATACCACGAACACGAACAATTGGAGCATTACCCGGAGCTCCAACATTTAATACCAGCACGCCCGGAGCTTTCCCCTGTAAGGCTTCCGCGGCATTACTACCACCTATTTTAGTAATATCGGCAGCTTTAATGCTGGAAACAGCACCGGTCAGGTCGGATTTTCTTTGAACACCATAACCGACAACCACCACATCCTGTAAACCGACAGATTGCGGTTTTAAAATGATATTTCCCATATCGGAACCAGTAGCAGCCAGTTCCTGCGTAGCAATACCAATATGCCGAAATACTAACACATGCTGATTATCGGGAACAGCAATGCTGAATTTCCCATCGGCAGTAGTTCTGGCAGCGATTTTAGAGTCTTTCACCGTTACCTGCACACCTGGTATAGGGGCACCGCTGGAATCTTTAACAACTCCCGTTACGGTTTTTTCCTGTCCATAACCAGCATGGAAGAAAATAAGGGAGATTAAAGAGAATAATAGAAAACGGTTTAAAAAATACAATAGTGTAGTTTTTTTCATCTCGGGAATTTATTATTATTAAAAAGAGTACTATTATTTATAAGACTTGTCCCAACATCTAGCTTTGGTTGATTATATGTCCCCCCTAAATACCGCTGTTCAGATGCTGCTGATTGCTACATCCGAATGTTAGCAGCATTCCAAAAGTACTTCCCTCCAATAAGAAGACAGGGGTCGTAATTCGTAAAATAAGGGGTATTTTTCACCTTTTCAGGGTATGAAAAAGAGGGGGGTAAAACTCATTTATTATTGATATTCAATCAATTGATTTCATACTGAGCTTCTAAATTATGACGGAGCCCAAATTTTATTTAATTTCATTTTATGAGAAAAACCTTCTTCTTTTTCCTTTTGAGCTTTCTCATTGATCAATTAGTTTCGGCCCAAACACCTGAGGTTCTAGCAATCAGAAAATACGGAAATAGAAATGCCGGCAATATTATCAATGAGTTCTCTGAATTTCTTTCTTTGCCAAATGTTGCTGCTGACCCCGCCGGCCTGCAAAAGAATGCAACTTTTATTATGGCAATGATGAATAAGCGGGGTATTCAAAAAGTACAGCTTTTAAATGCTTCCACATCAGGCGTACCTCCGGTTGTTTATGGTGAAGTAATATTCCCCGGTGCAAAACAAACCCTTGTTTTTTATGCCCATTATGATGGGCAGCCTGTTAATCCAACCCAATGGGCAAAAGAGCTCGATCCGTTTCAGGCAAAGTTATTTTCGAATGCTATAAATAAAGGAGGAATCAATATTCCTTTCCCTACGGATGGCAGTTATAATAAGGAATGGAGAATATATGCCCGCAGTACGTCTGATGACAAGGCAGGGGTAGATGCTATTTTGAATGCTTATGATGCAATCACTAAAAGTGGGTTGACGCCTGGATATAATCTTAAATTTTTCTTCGAGGGTGAGGAAGAAGCCGGTTCTACACATCTTAGTGAAATACTGGAAAAGTACCGGCCGTTACTCCAATCTGACTTGTGGATCATTTGTGATGGACCGGTTCATCAATCAGGGAAAAAACAAATTGTATTTGGTGCTCGTGGCGATGCGCATCTTGATCTTACGGTGTATGCTTCAAAGAGGCCATTACATAGTGGTCATTATGGCAACTGGGCTCCTAACCCTGGCATGATGCTGGCAAAATTGCTGGCTTCTATGAAAGATGAAAACGGAAGAGTGACTATAAAAGGATTTTATGATGATGTGACTCCTTTAACCGCTTTTGAAAGAAAAGCTTTGGAAGAAGTGCCTTCAGTGGATGAACAAATGAAAAAAGAACTGGGAATAAGTGCCGTTGAAATGCAGGGCGTAACATTAAGTGAAGCTATCATTCAGCCTTCATTAAATATTAATGGTATGCAAAGCGGGAATGTAGGCAAGATGGCTTCCAATCAAATACCGACCTATGCAACTGCAGTTCTTGATTTAAGGTTAGTATTGGGTAACGATTGGAAGAGGCAGCAACAAAAAGTAATCGATCACATAAAAACAGAGGGTTACTATGTAACAGATAATGAGCCTACCGACGAAGAAAGAGAAAAATATGCAAAGATTATAAAAGTGATACCTGGACAGGATGGTATCAATGCGCAGCGTACATCCATGGATCTGCCCATCATACAAAAAGTTATTGCAGCAGTTAAAACTACATCTAAAGACCAAATTGTACTGCAACCAACATCGGGTGGTACTCTTCCTCTTTTTTTATTTGAAAAATATCTGAATGCCAAAACTGTTACAGTTCCTATAGCCAATCATGATAATAACCAACACGCCGAAAATGAAAATATTCGTATTGGCAATTTGTTTGATGGAATAGAAACGATGGGATCGTTGATGATGATTAAATAATTGCGGTATGGTATCTGCTCAATAGTTTCTTTAGTAACAACATAACAAAAAGATGAAGTAAATACTTCATCTTTTTATACCACTTTATCTAAATTATCAATATCAATACCGTTGTACTACGCGGAACATAAACCGTACAGGCTCGCCTATTACTCCCGCTGCAACTCTTCTGTTTTTAAGTATATCTGATTTCATGTAGGCATTCGCTTTTGCAGTGTCCATCAGGGCTGTTACCAACATTACTTTGTGGTTATCGTCTGCATCATGACCATAAGCCCTTACGATTATACCATTATCCATCCTTTCCTGTTTACCTTCTTCAAATGCATTTTGCCATGCATCCCAGTCTTTAACTGTGAACATTGCACTGGACCGGATGTCGGAAGTGATAATAGCAGTATCCTGGAAGGTCATCGTAACAAAACTAAACGAAGGCGTACCCAACACCCCAGCTTTTCCCATGGCATTTTTCAGACCAGCATCTTTGGAAAATGCTTTTGCTTTGTCCATATCCTCTGCTTTCAAGGCTATGAACACCATATTGGGATCCTCCATACCACGGCCAATTACGTAGTTATGTAGTTTATTAGCCAACCGCGCGGAATCGTGCTCATCATAGCCGATTTTCCATTTTGCGAAGTCGGCTACCTTGTGTTTGATTACCAACATATTTTGCGGGGTCGTAACAATAGTATTCATTATGGGTTCTACATTAACAGTAGTGCTGTCAATGCGGGTACTGTCAGTGGTGGTTTTCCCTCCACCTCCTCCGCAAGATGTTAATAAAGCTATCATAGTTGCATAAACGAACATACAAGTAAATCTTAACCGATTCATCGATTTAATTTTAAGAATGAAGAAATTAGAAGACGAGGAAAGGGATTGTAGGAGGATAAAGAAGTAATGAAGGTAGATTATATTAATTTACCAGCCGAATTTATATTTACCTCTCAAAACCTTGCCCTCACTGCTGTTTTTGACATTCCATTTACTTAAGTTGTTACGCGTTTTGAATCGTACTTGTTTCATTTGCTATATACACCTTCATTTCAGATATTATTTTACTTTCAGCAAACTTGCGTTGATGGCTACTACAATAGTGCTAACCGTCATTAAAACGGCACCTGCCGCGGGGCTTAACCAAACGCCCTGTTTGTACAATACACCTGCCGCTAATGGCAAGGCAATTACATTGTAGCCTGTTGCCCAGATTAAATTCTGAATCATTTTACGGTAAGTAGCTTTGCCAAATAAAACCAAACTCACAATGTCTTTCGGATTACTATTTACCAAAACAATTCCCGCTGTTTCAGCGGCTATATCGCTGCCACTGCCAACCGCGACACCAACATCTGCAACGGCCAAAGCAGGCGCATCGTTTACACCATCACCTGTCATGGCAACAAACTCTCCTTTGCTTTGCAACTCTTTTATCTTTTCTAATTTTTGATGGGGTAATACTTCAGCAATGAAGCTATCCATACCCAAAGTTTCACTTACACTTTTCGCTACTTTATTGTTATCACCCGTAAGTAATATTGACTTTATATTATTCCGTTTTAAGATTTTAATTGCTTCTGCAGATTCAGGGCGTATCTCATCGGACAAAGCAATATATCCCGCTAATTGATTATTGACAATGACAAACACAACAGTTTCCGTATCGTTGACAATAAAGCCTTCGGGGATAGTGATCTTATTCTCTTTTAAATATCCAGGGCTAATCACCAATATTTTCTTACCTTCTACTTTTGCTTCAACCCCTTGTCCTGTGATGGCATTAAAACTTTCTGTTGCCGGAATGGAGATAGATAAATCTTTTGCTTTTTGCAGGATGCCTGTTGCAATAGGATGTTCTGATTTCTGCTCTAATGCCGATGCCAAACGAATAATTTCATTTTCGCTAACGTCTTTTTGCAGCGATACAATTTTTGATACTTCAAATTTCCCTATAGTAAGTGTGCCTGTTTTGTCAAATACAATAGTGGTGATTTTTCTTGCATTTTCAAATGCTGTCCTATTCTTAATCAGCAAACCATTTTTAGCGGATAAAGCAGTTGATTTTGCCACTACCAATGGCACTGCTAAACCTAAAGCATGAGGGCAACAAATAACAATTACCGTTACCATTCTTTCCATTGCAAACGCCAAAGATTGTCCTGTTAAATACCAATACAAAAATGTAGCGATGCCTGAAAGTAATGCTATAATTGTTAACCATCTTGCAGCCCTATCTGCTAACAACTGTGTTTTTGACTTTGATTTTTGCGCATCATCCACCAACTTTATTACCTGCGACAAATAAGAATCTTTTGCGGCATGGGAAACGGTAACTTTAATAGAGCCGTTACCATTGATAGCACCTGCAATTACCTTATCACCTTTTACTTTTTGTACAGGTTTAGATTCTCCTGTCAGCATACTTTCGTTCAGATAGCTTTCCCCTTCTGATATGATTCCGTCCGCTGCCACTTTTTCGCCTGGCTTTACAAGGATAATATCATTTTCTTTTAATGTATCTGTTTTTACATCATGTACCATATCCGGCATTACCATATGTGCATCGGCCGGCATCAACTGCACCAATAGTTCCAGTTCTTTAGAAGCACCGGCAACAGATTTCATTTCTATCCAATGGCCCAAAAGCATTATTAGAATTAGTGTTGCTAATTCCCAAAAGAAATCCATACCCTGCAAACCAAATACAATTGCAACGCTGTATATGTAGGCTACGGTAATGGCGAAGCCAATCAGAAACATCATACCAGGGTTTTTCGATTTCACTTCATCAACCAACCCTTTTAAGAATGGCCAACCGCCATAAAAAAACACAACTGTAGATAACACAAACAGGATATATTGGGAGCCTTCAAACTGCCAGTTTATACCAATAAAATGTTGTATCATGGTTGATAACAACATGATGGGAACGGTAAGCACTAACACCACATTGAACCGTTTTCTAAAATCCTGAATCATCATCGAATGGTGGTTATGTCCAGCATGTCCCATTGCAGGATTGTCATTATGCTGCATGCCCTGATGCTTATTAT
Organism: Chitinophaga sp. CF118; assembly: GCF_900112615.1. Classification (GTDB taxonomy): domain Bacteria; phylum Bacteroidota; class Bacteroidia; order Chitinophagales; family Chitinophagaceae; genus Chitinophaga. Next base: position 225,693 of record NZ_FOMK01000002.1, read on the forward strand.
TTTCATGAGCTACATGATTCACGACAGACGCCGGATGAAGATGTTGATGTTCCATATAACTTTTTTAACAGGTTAATGTAATCCCCCGCACCTAAACACTGGTTAAAAATTTATGGTGCGCAGTTGATTGGCAGCAACTATACGTATTTAGTTCGTATAGCTGCTGCCTTTGTTAAATCAACATTATTTAATCGTATCATTTATCTTACCACAGGTAAGCATCTGGCTACCGTAGTAGGGGTTTTTGATGGCTGACTCACTGCTCAACCAGTAAGCCTTTTTCATGGGGCAATAATCCTGGTAAACGGGTTTATCAGAAAGCTTTACAGCTTTAGCCAGTTTATAGAAGTTATCAGAAAATGATTTGAAATGATCTCTCTGATGGCCTATTTCTTTTGTTCCGGAAATGTGTTCTGCATCAAAAGAAAGTTTCTCCTTTAAAGGCATAAAGGCATTCATGTCTGCTTCAGAAAGCGCTTTCATGTCGATACCGTTAATGGCTTTTACAAATTCACCGGCCTGCACAGCTGCAGTATTAGCATCACTGCTTACCAAAGCATTTTTGATATTGTAATAGAGGCTAAGCAAGGAGGATAAAGGTGTTTCTTGCGCAGCTGTGTTATAATCTGCCTTTGCTGAAAATGAAATGGAAGCAAATAAGATTGCTGAAAGAATGAATGTTTTCATCTTAAATAGATTTAATTCTTGCATTAATAAAATAATACATCTTCAATGCCTGAAAGGCATGACATATATAATAACAGTAGGAAAATCTGACTGTTTATCAGCAAAAATCAAATCTGGAAGGACTGAATAGACACACGTATCCCACGTGAGCTTGATACGTATGGTCGGACTACCTGTATTTGTGCCCTGGTTAGGGGAAAGGAAGATAAATAAGACTGGTACAAAAAATGGAGATGCAACACTATAACAGGTACCTCAATACCTGCATTTACCGCATGTGCAAGCAATTTATCTAATTGAGAAAACTGAACTACATCGTTGTTGCAGCAATTGTCTTTTTCCGTTTCGTTCTTAGCTTTCGTTTCTTCTTCGTGGTGATGATTATGCGTTAACCCTTCATGATGATGAGAGGCTATTGCAGAAGGCACAGCATTTTCTTCATGGTGATGCTTTGCATTAAACCCCATATTCAAACCAACCGCACAGGCAACCCCTACCAACGTATTTAAGGCAAATACGGCCAGGAGAAAGATTGCTTTTAACTGTATGGTTCTGTTTCTTTTCATTGTAAATTAATACGAAAGTAAACATAATATGGCTAACGACAAATACATCGCTATTCCGAGCCAGAATATACCTCAAAGGTATAATCACAGCCGTATTCTCCCCTTATATAATTCCGGAAAAGATTTATATAATTTCAGGTGCTGATCCGATTTGACTATTTCCCCATTGATACAGTGACTGTAGCCAAACAAGACTACCTGGTCTGCGTATAAGTACTCAACAACAATTGTGCAAATCCGGATAATGTTTATATTACAAATTATAATACTTATTTTTATAGTGGTCTATACGCATTTGAGGATCCTACTATAAACGGTGCGACTACTACCGGATAAATTGCACTTAGCCCAACAATTTCCCTTCTGATAAAGGTCACGTTATATACTAATTACATTAAGCTTTAACCTATGATTAAACCCATTAACCCATCAATCAAGATTGCATTGGTATTGCTGCCCTTGCTTCTGTTGTTCATCATGCCATCAATGGCTCAAATAACATGGCCATCGGGTCAGCTCCTTCCTTCTTTTCCTTCATCAGCACAAACTCAGGATCTGATTATTCTTCGTGAAACGTCCTCGTCCACACGTTGGGAAGGTGAAGGTCCATCTCTTGGTCATAAGACTGGTCGGTTAGAGACCGACGGCTGGCTTTGCCAAACAGGGATCGACGCACCAAATGAGCATATGATTTACGGGCCTTATGATACAAACACGCCAGCAGGGCCCAATGTAGCAGAGTTTCGGATGAAGATCGACAACAATACTGCTAATGACGATCCTGTAGTGGATATTGATGTCAGGAATGCAACAAATGGCCAGATCCTTGCCTCACAGACGATTACCCGCAGGCAATTTCCTATTGCCTCAAATTACACAAGTTTTACTTTACCCTTTACAATGCCGGCAGATAATCAATCAATCGAGTTACGTATATATTGGCGGGGAAGTGCTTATACGAAAGTCGACTGGGTGAGTGTACAGCAAAATAACGCTGGCGAGATGTATTTATTCGCCTCATTGAAAGGCATCGTCAACAGGACACAACCGCGCATTTTCTCTTATGAAGGTGATGCGTTTGCGGAAGGACAATATACCTGGTTGCAATCTTTGGGTTTGAACTGGACTGAGCCTGCAGATAAGTGGGATCTTATTACTAAATATCGGAGCGAGTTATCCGGTTTGATTGTTTACGACCCAACACAAATTCACACTGTTAACCTGGCAACAATACTTGCCAAAGACCGGAAAGCGCTCATTGCCTCACCAGCATTGATATCACGGCTAACATCTGCTCCATATAATTTACCAATATTACTTGATTTACGCGGCCAGTTTTCCAGTAAATTGCAGGTATACCAGACATTATACAACACTTACTGGCCAAATCTAGATCATCGTATATTAATAGGATTAAATCCGGAGGCTCATAAAGCCGCCCTGCGTGAATATGCAACAGCATTGGGTTCCGCGGTTATATGGCTGGATCCTCAGGATGCTGCTGAAAGCACATTATTGAACAGCTTTTTATCCTCCATGCCTGCAGGTTCAAACTACATGGGATGGTGGAAGGACGAAGGCCCAGGAGTAGAAAGGGCTTCAACCTATGGTATTACAACCATTGCCAGCGACTGGGCTACAAACCTGACAGTACACAGTGGCATGCCCAGAACAGTAACGCTTAAACCAATACCTCCTAAACCGGCATTACAGAACAAGATTTATGTGGCCTTCATATTAAGTGATGGAGATAACTTACAGTATGTGGAACACCTTATGCGTAAGCTCTGGAATAATCCTGATCGTGGCGCGATCCCAATAGGATGGACGCTCTCTCCAGCCATGCTGGATGCCATGCCAGGAGCACTAAACTATTATTCGCAGAGTTCCACTGTTAATGATAATCTTATTTCAGGACCTTCCGGCTATGGTTACACGTATCCCAACAGCTGGCCTAATCAAAATTTGCTGAATCAGTTTGTTGTTAAAACCGAAGACTACAACCAGCGTGCAGGATTCAGGGTTGTTACCGTCTGGAATACTATCACAGGTGGAATTAATCAGAATGTGGGACAAGCCTTCGCTACCAATGCACCATCTCTGCTTGGCTTAACCGCCCAAAATACCGGTGGTGGACTTACGATATACAATAACAGTCTTCCGGGAATGGCGCTTTCCTGCAACTACTGCACACAGGAACAGCCTATGAAGGATCACATTGCCGCCGCAGCTTCCGGATGGAATAGGACCTCACCACGCTTCATTATTATACAGGCGCAACCCTGGCAAAATGTGACACCTACAAGCTTTAAGAACGTTGCAAACTCTCTTAACGCAGATTATGTGGTGGTGCGTCCTGATCATATTTTCCAGCTTATCCGTGAAGCAAATGCTCTTCCGGTTAATGCTGCCAGTACTAATTTATTTAAGCTATCACAAGCTATGGGAGGAACAATAAGCGCTGAATATCAGACAGATCCTTCCTGCAGGTAAATAAAAAGGCTCTGAAATTCTTTACAGATAAGAATTTCAGAGCCTTTTTTATAACTCTTTCCATTTTGTTATATACAATGAGCGCTGTGCAGTGACGCTTACGCCTGTTATACCAATCATATATATTTGCTGTGAATTATTTACGTGTGCGTTCACCTTTGCGGGGGGACCTTATTATTATAAGTCAAATATTTTATAGCCTATGGTGTGGTATTGCGGACCAGTACAATTGCGACCGCAGGGGGTTAAAGTACATTTATAGAGATAACCAATTTTCACCCTTAAACCTAAGCTACACATGAGAAAAGTGTTACTATTCGCAACGGCATTGTTGTGCAGTACAATATCGTTTGGACAAGATTACTGGAGGCCACACACAGATGCCGCCAGGATTATTACGGACAAAGCCGTAGCCCGGCTTGCATTTCCGGCTGACTTCAAATTATTTGATCTGAATTTAACTCCTTTGCGGAATGAAGTATTCAAAACTGTCCGTAATGCGTCTGCACATTCAACAATTATCTCTTTGCCAAATGCAGACGGGCAAATTGAACAGTTCGAAATTATAGAAGCTTCCAATTTCGAGCCTGCATTACAGGCTCAATTTCCGGAAATTAGAGCATTTTCCGGAAAAGGTATTACCGATAAATCTGCCATATTAAAGTTGAGCATTTCTCCGCAGGGGATACAAACAATAGTCTTTCGTACAGAAAAGGAAAATGAATTTATTGAACCTTATTCTGCTGACCATACTGTTTATACTGTATTCAAAAAACGACCGAACGCTTTACCATGGAAGTGCTCTACTCCGGAGGAAAAATTGTCAACTAATATAGGTAACCAGTTACCTAACATTGGTGCCAGATCCACCGGTGATATGAAAACATTGCGACTGGCTCAATCAGTTACTGCTGAATACTCCAATTATTTTGGGGCCACAAGCGCTTCGCAGGTTTCATTAGTGCTGGCGGCCGTCAATGCTACGCTTACCCGTTGCAATGGTGTTTATGAAAAGGACCTGGCTATCCATCTTAACCTGGTCGCCGCAAATACCAGTATATTCTATTATAATGCTTCAACGGATCCATATTCCGCGGCCAGCACGGGTGCCGGCGGAGCATGGAATAGTGAATTACAAAGTACACTAACCTCTGTAATTGGTGCAGCGAATTATGATATTGGTCACCTGTTCGGCGCATCCGGCGGTGGTGGTAACGCTGGTTGTATAGGTTGCATTTGTGTCGACAATTCAAAAGGAAGTGGCTTTACTTCTCCTGCTGATAATATTCCCCAGGGAGATAATTTCGATATCGATTATGTAGTACATGAGGTAGGACACCAGTTGGGTGCTAACCATACTTTCTCCATGAGCAATGAAGGTACAGGCGTTAATGTGGAACCTGGTTCAGGTATTACTATTATGGGTTATGCCGGTATTACCAGCCAGGACCTTGCTCCACATTCTATTGCTATTTTTCATGCCGCTTCCATTGCACAAATACAGTCTAATCTTACAAGCAAGACTTGCCCAATAACTACCATTATTTCCGGCAATAATGCAACCCCTGTTGTCAATGCCGGCGGTAATTTTACAATTCCTATCAGCACCCCGTTTGCACTTACCGGTTCAGCTACTGATGCCAATGCTGGTGACGTGCTGACTTATTGCTGGGAGCAAAATAATAATGCTTCATCATCACAAACAGGAACTAGTAGTGTGGCTAGCGCTACCAAAGCTTCTGGCCCCAACTGGATATCATTTGCCCCTACCACGTCACCAACAAGATATTTCCCAAAAATGGCGACCATTCTTACTGGTGGTTTAGTATCCGGCCCGTTGTCAGGTGGTGATGCGGGAGCTAATACGGAAGCATTGAGTTCCGTTTCAAGAACTTTACTCTTCCGGTTAACTGTAAGGGATAATGCTCCTTATAGTTCCACAGCGCCGGTAACTATCGGGCAGACGAATTTTGCGGATATGACAGTAACTGTCACCAATTCATCAGGACCTTTTTCAGTGACTGCTCCTAATACGGCTGTATCATGGGCCGGTAATTCATCACAAACTATAACATGGAGTGTAGCGAATACAACAACAGCACCAGTTAGTTGTGCCAACGTAAAAATATCCATCTCTACAGACGGAGGCACCACATTCAGTACATTAGTGGCAAGCACTCCTAATGACGGCACTGAGGCTGTAACTATTCCCAATACACCCACTACAACAGCAAGAATAAAAGTAGAAGCTGTAGGAAATATTTTCTTTGATATTTCCAATACCAACTTCACTATCACATCCGGTTCATCCTGTGTTTCTCCCGCAGGGTTAACTGCTTCTGCTATTGACACTACATCGGCTACAATAGGATGGACAGCAGTAAGCGGCGCTGTATCATATGATGTGGATTATAAATCTACCTCATCTGCTACATGGATTAATGTCGCAACAGCAACAACAGCTACTACTTTTGGATTAACAGGTCTTATACCAGGAACTACTTATGATTACAGGATAAGAACTAATTGCGCCAGCGGCAGCAGTTCTTATTCAGCTGCACAGTTTACTACTATATCAACAGCCCCTTGTAGTGCGCCTACTGGTTTAACCAGTTCAGCTGTAACGGCTACCGGAGCTACTGTTAGCTGGGCAGCCGTAAGCGGTGCTTTGAATTATAATGTAGATTATAAACCTAATTCATCCGCTACATGGATCAATGCCGTAACCGGAACCACTTCCACATCTGTTAATTTAAGCGGATTAACATCAGCCACATTATATGATTGGAGAGTAAGAACAAATTGCTCAGGTGGCAACAGTACATATACTGCAGCACAGTTCACTACCTTAACCGTAACAGGTTGTTCAAATACATTGGATAATTCAACCAATGGAACAACTGCCGGCGCTGCAACCATTCCGTTTAATACCGATGTCACTGGTCTCATCAGCCCAAGTGGTGATATTGATAATTATAAGTTTGTGATCACTACCAGTGGTACTATTACTATTACATTGGGTACATTGCCTGGCGATTATGACCTGAAACTGCTGAACAGCGCAGGTACGCAGCTCAATATTTCACAGGCAGGTGGTACCAGCAGTGAAAGTATTAGCAGAACCGTTAGTGCGGGTACCTATTACGCACAGGTGTATGGTTACAATGGGGCAAATAGTGCTACCTCTTGTTATACATTACGGGTACAATTAGGTACTGCCAGCCGCGGAACTGATCCTATTACCAGCGATGAGCAAAAAGTGGTTGTATTCCCGAACCCTGCCAATAATGTAGTGAACATTAACCTTACAGGTTTCAAAGGAAAAGCAGATGTGAGCATGTTTGATTCGAATGGCCGCTTGGTATTGCGTCGTCAAGTGAGCACGGCTAATACACAGCTCGATATTTCTGCATTGCCTGCAGGTGTTTATATGATGAGGATTAAGAATGATGGAGTAAAGGATGTGAAAATGACGAAGATCATTAAACAATAAAGACAAATACAGAACCCGATACAGAAAAGCCAGTGCCTCTCCAGGTACTGGCTTTTTTATTAAGAGAACGTTATAAAACTCAGTCGTTACCAGATCATCTATCTTATCCATCTGACATTAAAATGGTGTATCAAAAGTGGACAGTTTTTGTACGAAAACGAACAAAACCGTACCCACAATACTACCAACATACTACAAATCAGTCATTTGGTTGTCCGGCATTCTCTTTGCGTACATTCTCACCAAATCCTGTCAGTTACATTTCAATGAATTATTGATATACTATGATTAGAAATTTCTTCAAAGTCGCAACTCTCTCAATTATTTTTTCTATTTGCTTTTTATTACTTAAAGCCCAGACTCCAGATTCTAATCCGTCAAACAAATCTAAAAAGGTAGATAGCTTTATGACTGATATATACAAACAAGGGCAGTTTATGGGTGCTGTATTAGTTGCAGAACATGGTAAAATAATTTACAAGAAGGGCTTCGGGTTTGCTGATACAAAAGAAAAAGAAGAATTTAAACCAACAACACAATGTTATGTTGGCTCTATATCAAAGCAGTTCACTGCAATGGGCATTGTAATGTTAAAAGAAAAAGGGGAAATTGAGTACAACCGATCTATTCGTCAATACTTCCCTGAGCTGCCGGAATGTTATCAGACAATAACTATCCTTAATATGCTGCAGCATACTTCAGGGCTTGCATTGTTTGACGACTATCCTAACATGACGGAGAACGATGTATTCGAAATTCTACGGAAACAAACGTCATTACGATTTGTGCCCGGTTCAAGATTCGAATATTGCAATGCCAATTATAGCTTACTGGGGATGCTGATTGAAAAAATATCAGGGAAAAGTCTGGATTCATTTTTAAGAGCTAATATTTTCATTCCTTGCGGGATGAAAAATACATATGTAGATGACCCTACAATTAAAAATCGAAAACGTGCAGTAGGTTATTATCTTTTTGGGGATGAATATAATTACAGCACTTATATAGGCGGCGCCGCGTCTGTAGTATCAACAGTCGAAGATCTATACAAATGGGACCAGATGCTTTATAATCCAACCATTATTTCAAAACAATCATTAACAGAAATATTTACACCAGGAGGAAATAAATGGGAAAGCAATGTGTATGGAAAACAAGGCTATGGTTTTGGGTGGTTTATAAGTGGAGATGAAAACGATAAAATTATTCAGCATGATGGTGGTTTTGCTGGTTTTCGATCATATATTGAAAGGGAGGTAAATAAACATAACAGCATTATCTTCTTAAGTAATGTTCGTCATGAACTCATAGGCAACATTCGTGAGGGGATTGCAAATATCCTGAACAATATGCCATACACAATTCCTAAAATTTCAGGAGCGAACTGGATAATAAGCAAAGCCAAAGAAGTTGGAATGAAACAAGCCATACTTGACTACAAATCACTATCCGAAGCAAAAGATAGCAACTATTATTTTAGTGAAAGAGAATGTAATTCACTTGGTTATTATTTGCTCCGGAATAATAAAATAGATGATGCTATTGTGCTTTTCAAATTTAATGTGGTGCTATTTCCTAATTCCGGGAATGCGTTTGACAGTATGGGTGAAGCATATTTAAAATCCGGCGATAAAGAAAGCGCATTGATAAGTTATAAAAAGGCATTCAAACTTGATCCAGGTAATAGCAATGCTGCAGAAATAATAAAGAAACTGGAGAACAGACAATAAGCACTATCAAAAAAGATTCCTGTCAAACACGCTGCTCATGCATTGCTGTAGCGCCAAGCCCCGACTGTTTTGAAGCAGATTGCTTTCTTGCTCTACACATTTATTTCTAACACTTTTTACTGTTAAAGCTGGTAATGGTACTTCCATCATAACGATATACCCCATCTAAAGCTTTGTCCTTTACAGGAAGTGAAAAAAACAATTATTAAGAACAAAGGGTAAATCTGTGCGTATTTCATAATTTATTTTATTTATTGTCAAAAATTCTCTACAAAGCAAAAAGGTGTGTCATATAAAGTGTAAGTTGCCCTTTGTCTGTCTCACACCCCGCCAAAAGAAACGTTTCCTTTATTTTTCATATCATATCAAAGTTTGATGCAGCGAAATTACTTTGATATCTTTGAGCTTGAGGGATTAGGATTGTAAATAGAAATGTAAACTTTGTAAATAAATCTCAATATTATGCCTGATGGCCGAAATCTCCTCTCCGGGAAACGCAAGTACCTGTGCGGATTTATATTACTCTCGTTTATCTCAGTAATCTGCGCGGCTTTCAATATGACCGGCAGTGACGACTTTGACATCGCCAGAAGGGAAGTTTTGCTCCGCAGGATCGGACATGAATTACTCTTACAGTTGGGCGACAATACATCAAGGGTGCTCCCGGTAAAAAGGATCGCTGAAAATGAATACCAAATCGGGTTTGAGAATGATCTTACTTTTCAACCGGGCTCCCTGGTGAATACTACCCGGCGTTTGTTGGCCAAAGACCCCTTCGCATGTGATTATGTTGTTAACGTTCTGAACTGTAGCAACTCCAGTGTCGTCTATGGATACGCTATATCCAAAAATACAAAAGATGATATTGTAGCATGCATAGGAAGAGAGCAACCCAGAGCATGTTACATGATCAACGTTAAATTCAAACCGACGGGCATAAATACAGCAAAGAATAGATATCTTCTGGGCAGCCTGCCATTTTTAGCATTTGTTGGTTTTATTTTTTGGAGATCTGTTAAGCCGCAGAGAGCCTTACCTAACGATCAGGGTACCAGGACATTCACTTTTGGCTCGGTCTTGTTTGATGCGGAGAAGCGGCAGCTGATAATAAATGAAAAGACCATAGACCTGACTGGAACTGAAACACGTTTACTGCTCATTTTCGCGTTGTCTCCTAACGAGACTATAGAGAGAAGCCGGCTACAAAAAGAGATTTGGGAAGATGAAGGAGTTATTGTGGGGCGTAGCCTGGATATGTTCATATCAAAACTTAGAAAAAAACTGGAATCTGATCCGAATAGCAAAATTGTTGTTATACGTGGCAAAGGCTATAAGCTTGAAATCAGCTCTTAAGAAGAATCTTCTCGCCCAAAACTGATCATATTAGATTTCAATTCCGGGGATTTTCTCTAAGCCATGGGAAAACAAAAAAGGTTCACAGTTTAGACTGTGAACCTTTTTTGTTTCTGTCGGGACGACTGGATTCGAACCAGCGACCTCTTGCACCCCATGCAAGCGCGCTACCGGGCTGCGCTACGTCCCGAAACCGGTATCATCATTTTTTAACGACGGGATGCAAATGTAAATATAAAATTGATTTTTCAAAACTTTAAATCCAACAAATATCCTTAATCCGCACGCCTTAATCTGAATTTCTATTACTTTTGTTGCCGGCATTTTAAAGAACGGTATAGACACAGTTAGTTCAGCATGCAAATACTACTCAAAAACGTACAAATCACAGCACCATCCTCCCCGTATAACGGGCAGCAGAAGGACATTCTGATCGAAAACGGCATCATAAGCCAGGTAGGAAGCAATATTGCTGCCCCCCAGGCTCAGGTGATCTCCGGCAACAACCTGCATGTATCGCTGGGTTGGACAGACATTTTCTCCCACTTCTGCGATCCCGGACAGGAACATAAGGAAGATCTGCTTACAGGTGTTGCTGCCGCAGCCAAAGGCGGATTTACTACCGTAATGGTAGTTCCCAATACACAACCTGCCCTGCACACCAAACCGCAGATAGAATATGTGATCAGCAAAACACGCAATAGTGCGGTACAGGTACTACCCATAGGTGCTGTTACCAAGAACCTGGAGGGAACCTCACTGGCAGAAATGTACGAAATGAAGCAGGCGGGCGCGGTAGCATTCTCTGATGGATTAAAACCGCTCCAGTCACCAGGCATGATGTTAAAAGCACTGCAATATGTGAAAGCGATAGATGGGACCATTATCCAACTGCCGGACGACTTGAGTATTTCCGCTCATGGCCTCATGCATGAAGGAATTTATAGCACACAACTTGGAATGCCTGGCAAACCAGCTCTGGCGGAAGAACTTATAATTCAACGCGATATCGAACTCGCCCAATATACCGACTCCCGCATTCACTTTACCGGTATCAGCACCCGCAAAGCTGTGGAACTGATTGCCAGGGCGAAAGAGAAGGGCCTTAAAGTTACCTGCTCCGTCACCCCTTACCACTTGTCGCTTACCGATGCGGAACTGGAAGGTTATGATACCCATTTGAAGGTAAATCCGCCACTACGGAGTGCTGATGACGTAAAAGCCCTGCAGGATGCTGTGAAAAACGGGACGATCGACTGCTTCGCAACACACCACCTGCCGCAGGACTGGGATGCTAAACAAGTAGAATTTGAATATGCTAAAAATGGTATGATAGGGCTGGAAAGCTGCTTCGGAATACTCCGCAAATACCTGCCGGAAGTACCCCTGGAACAACTGATCAATATGCTCTCCATCAGGCCTCGCGAAATATTTAACCTTCCCGCTCATACTTTGGCAGAAGGTGCTGCTGCCAACCTGACCCTCTTCGATCCACAAGAGGAATGGACTCTTACAGCGGCTCACCTGGCAAGCAGGTCCAAAAATTCGGCGTATATTGGCGCTCAATTAAAGGGGACCGTAAAAGGAATCATTAACGGTGCCCTGACCCAACTTTAAAACGTCATCTGAAGTATGAGTAATGCATCATCTCTTAATCCTGGGATTAAGTGGGGAGTTATAGCCGGTGTGATAGCCGTTCTTGTGAATATAATCTTCTGGCAAAGTGATCGTGAACTGTTTTTCAGTTTTGTACTTGGTCTGGTTATAGCAGTTGTATTTGTTCTTTTTAGCGTACTGGCCGGACTTGAAATGAAACGCCGGCTAAAAGGAGAAATCGAATTTAAACAGGCATTAAAACCTGTTTTCCTCACTTTTGTAATAGGAGGACTTTTCGCTACAGGTTGCACATACGTTTTCTATAATTATGTTGATCCTACCATTTATGAGCAGGCAAGAAAATATGCACTGATAACCACTGACAGGTTAGCACACTCTTTCGGCCTGCCCCAGGACCAGATTGACGAACAAATGGACGGAATAAAAGAACTGGACTTCTATATGGGACCCGGTAAAGCCATATTAACATATTTTTCACTATTGATACGCTATTTTGTGCTGGCTGCAATAGTAGCAGTATGCATCCGAAAGAAACCTACAGTATAACATTATTTATTAATCATGGATATTTCCGTTATCGTTCCTTTAAAAAACGAAGAAGAATCATTGCCAGAACTTGCTGCATGGATAGACCGTGTAATGAAGGAAAATAACTTTTCCTACGAAGTATGGATGATAGATGATGGTAGCACAGATACTTCCTGGAATGTGATTCAACAACTGTCTGAAGCTAATCCAAATATCAAGGGTATTAAATTCCAGCGCAACTATGGCAAATCCGCTGCCCTGAATGAAGGCTTCAAAGCCGCCCAGGGACAGGTGATGATCACCATGGATGCTGACCTGCAGGACAGTCCGGATGAAATACCGGAACTCTACCGTATGATAAAAGAAGATGGCTTCGATATCGTAAGCGGATGGAAGAAGAAACGGTATGACAGTGCTCTCACCAAAAATATACCTTCCAAGTTATACAATTGGACCACCACCAAAATGAGTGGTGTGTCTTTACATGATATGAACTGCGGACTTAAATCATACCGCAAAAAAGTAGCAAAAAGCATTGAAGTATATGGGGAAATGCACCGTTACATTCCTGTAATTGCTAAATGGAGCGGTTTCCGTAACATCGGAGAGAAAGTGGTAGAACACCGCCCCCGTAAATACGGAACTTCCAAATTCGGTCTGGAACGCTTCATTAATGGGTTCCTGGATCTGGCTTCTATTATGTTCATCGGTAAGTTCGGTAAACGGCCAATGCACCTTTTCGGCGCCCTGGGTACCGTGTGCTTCTTTCTCGGGTTTGTAATAGCCGTGGATCTTGCTATTGAAAAGATTCTGTTCGATAAATATAATATGACAGACCGTCCACTCTTTTACCTGGCTCTGCTGGCAATGATTATTGGTTCCCAGCTGTTCCTGACTGGCTTCATTGGAGAACTACTCACCAGGAACGCTCCTGAAAGAAATGACTACCTGGTGGAAACAGTATTAGACCGAACCAAATAATATAAGATGGGCAAAAAGAAAATCCTGATCCTTGGCCCATCCTGGCCCTACCGGGGCGGTTTGGCTGCATATAACGAAAGACTGGCGGAAGAATTACAAAAGACCGCAGATGTGGAGATCTGGACATTCACAGTTCAATATCCCAAATTTCTGTTCCCGGGCAAAAGCCAGTTTGCTACAGAACCGGCCCCTGCCAATCTGCGCATCCGCAGAATGATAAATTCTATAAACCCGCTGAACTGGTTGGTTACCGGCCGCAAAATCCGCAGGATGGCACCCGATCTGATCATCACAAAATACTGGCTTCCTCTAATGGGCCCTGCCCTGGGTAGCTTATTACGCCTTGGCAAAGGGAAAACAACAAGGGTAGTATCTATCCTGGACAATGTAATCCCCCACGAAAAACGTCCGGGAGATGTTCCATTTACCAGATACTTCCTGAAACCGGTAGATGCATTTATAGCTATGAGTCAGTCTGTACTGAATGACCTGCAGCTGTTTGAACCTAACAAACCGGTATCGCTCATCCCCCATCCTATTTATGATAATTATGGTCCGCCCATCTCTAAAACAGCGGCAAGAGAGAAGCTACAACTGCAGCAGGATAAGAAATACATCCTGTTCTTTGGCTTTATCCGTCAATATAAAGGATTAGATCTCCTGATGCAGGCAATGGCTGATGAACGTCTTAAAAATATGGACATACGTCTTATCGTTGCTGGTGAGTTTTATGAGGATGCCGCTCCTTACCAGCAACTGCTGGAGAAACTACAACTGGGCGATCGCATCCTGATGCATACCGATTTTATTGCCAACGATGACGTAAAGAACTATTTCTGCGCGGCAGACCTGGTAGTACAGCCTTATAAGAACGCTACACAAAGCGGTATTTCACAGATCGCTTATCATTTTGAAAAACCTATGGTGGTAACCCGGGTAGGCGGACTGATAGAAATGGTACCGGATAATATAGTGGGCTTCCAATGTAACCCCGATCCTACCGATATTGCTACAGCTATTGAGAAGTTTTACAAAGGAAACAGGGAGGCTGATATGATCGATGCTATCCATATCGAAAAAAAGAAGTACTCCTGGGATCACCTGGCTACCGAAATCTACAAACTCGCTGATAAGCACTAGAATACATTTAACTTTTTTTTAAGACAATTCGTTCCCGCTAACCGGGGATTGTTTTATCTTGCCGTTCTTATAAAACCAGATATACTGTGATTTATCGTAGCAAAGCACCTTTACGCCTAGGGCTGGCAGGAGGAGGAACAGATGTTAGCCCTTACTCGGATATGTTTGGTGGTGCCATTCTGAATGCCACCATCTCTTTATATGCGCGTGCAGCCATAGAACCGCTGCAGGAAAATAAAGTCATTTTTGAATCTGCCGACAGAAAAGAACAATTGACCTGCGATGCCACTTTCCCCCTTCCGCTGGATGGTAAACTGGACATTCTGAAAGGTGTTATCAACAGAGTAGCAAAAGATTATGGCATCCCTTCCGGATTCAAACTCACTACCTTTGTAGATGCACCGGCAGGTTCCGGTTTGGGAACATCTTCAACCCTTGTAGTGACCGTTTTAGGTGCTTTTGCTGAGTGGTTAAAACTGCCATTGGGTGAATACGATATAGCTCACCTGGCTTATGTAATTGAAAGAGAGGACCTTCAACAGGCTGGCGGTAAACAGGACCAGTATGCTGCTACCTTTGGTGGGGTAAACTTCATGGAATTCTATGATCGTGATAAGGTAATCGTGAATCCGCTAAGAATTAAAGATAAATACCTTTATGAACTGGAAAATAACCTGGTACTTTATTACACCTCTACCAGCCGCTTATCCAGCAGTATCATTTCCGAGCAACAGAAAAATGTACACGATAAAAAAGAAGCGTCCATAGAAGCTATGCACCACCTCAAAGAACAGGCGGTAATGATGAAAGAAGCGCTTTTACGTGGTACTATTGATCGCATTGGTGATATCCTGGATTATGGTTTTCAGCACAAAAAGAATATGGCAAAAGGGATCTCCAACTCTTCCCTCGACGATATTTATGAAGCGGCAAAACGTGCAGGCGCAACAGGTGGTAAGATTTCCGGTGCAGGTGGTGGTGGCTTTATGATTTTCTATTGCCCGCAAAATACACGCTATGCAGTAGTAGATGCATTATCCACATTCGGAGGTCAGGTGAAACGTTACCATTTTACAAACCACGGATTAAATACGTGGACTATCTAAAACAAGTTTATTCATGACAAATAATATTATAAAAACTATCCGGGAAAGTATTGCGGTAAAAGAAGCCATCTGTAAGGATGAAACACTTATACGTACAATACAGCAGGTGGCAAACGTGATTACTGCAAGCCTTCAGCAGAATCATAAAATCCTGTTCTGTGGAAACGGTGGAAGTGCTGCTGATGCACAACATCTTGCAGCTGAATTTTCCGGCCGCTTTTATAAAGACAGAACTCCACTGTATGCGGAGGCACTTCACTGCAATAGCTCTTATATGACTGCCGTAGGTAATGACTATGGGTACGATCAGGTCTATTCCCGGATCCTTCGTGGTATTGGCCAGTCTGGTGATGTGCTGGTAGGTATTTCTACATCGGGCAATTCAGTGAATATTCTGGAGGCCTATAAAGTAGCAAAAGAGAAAGGAATGATCATCGTGAGTATGACAGGGTTCAGTGGTGGAAAAATGAGAGATAACAGCGATTATCTGCTGAATGTACCTTCTTCAGATACACCAAGAATCCAGGAATCACACATTACTATCGGACATATTATTTGTGAAATAGTAGAAAATAACCTGTTCCCATGATAAGGGAATGCATAGTACTGGCTGGCGGATTGGGTACCCGCCTGCGCAGCGTAGTGGCAGACAAACCCAAATGTATGGCACCAGTAGGTAATCACCCTTTCCTATATTACCTGCTGCAATACCTGCACCGCCAGGGAATCACACATGTGGTCCTTTCACTGGGATATAAGGCAGAACAGGTGATTGACTGGTGCAGGGAGGCGAATCTTCCCCTGGAGATTTCATTTGCCATTGAACCGGAACCTTTGGGTACGGGCGGAGCAATTCTGCACGCACGCTCACAAATTAAAGGAAACGAATTCTTCATCACAAACGGAGACACCTTTTTTGAGGTACCCCTGGCTGATTTTTATTCCTTTCACCAACAGCATAAAAGCTCTCTTTCACTGGCTTTAAAACCGATGGTGCAGTTTGAACGCTATGGCAGTGTACAACTGGATGAAAAGGCCCGGATTACTGCTTTCCTGGAGAAGCAATTCTGTGCCGAAGGACTGATCAATGGTGGAATCTACCTTACATCTATGGAGTATCTGCAAAGCCTTGGACTTCCTCAAAAATTTTCATTTGAAAAAGAAGTGCTGGAAGCACAGGTAAAGAGTGGTTCGTTGTACGGATTTATAAGTGATACTTATTTTATTGATATAGGTATTCCGGCCGACTATGAAAAGGTGCAGGTGGATCTGGGACAGCCTTAATTGAAAACTATGCATATAGATAATTCCTGGACATTATTCCTGGATAGAGATGGAGTAATTAATGATGAAATCAAAGGCGGATATGTACTGAGCTGGGATATGTTCCGTTTTGCTGATGGGGTACTGGAAGCTCTCCCACTGCTGGCAGATAAGTTCAGCCGTATTGTAATGGTTACCAATCAGCGTTGTATCGGACGTGGCCTGCTTACCGAAGAAGGATTAAAAGCCATCCACCAAAAGATGTTACAGGAGATTTCCGCAAAGGGCGGACGTATAGATAAGATTTATTTTTGCCCGGATATAGACAGTAACAGCCCCTGCCGTAAGCCTAACATTGGCATGGGGTTGCAGGCTAAAGCTGATTTCCCGGATATTGACTTTTCCCGGTCTATCTTAGTAGGTAACACATTGAGTGATATGAACTTCGGCAAAAACCTGGGAATGACTACTGCTTTTATTCCTTCCACACACCCACATCAGCCATTTCCTCATCCTTTAATGGATGCGCGTTGCAATAGTTTATTGGATTTTTCGCGTATCATACAATAAATTTGTTCTATATCACGTAAATAGGGTGACTGCCAATATTCATCTTAAATCAAATTATGCTCAGAGCCTGCTTCATATTATTGTTATTACCAGCTTTTCTGCATGCACAACGTATCAGTCCTGCGGACGCAGCTGTTATTGCTAAACAGCAGGATTCCCTTCAATATCTGTCTGGCATGATCCTCCGCGGTAAAGACGAGCAGGCCCGGCAAGAGGCAAATGATCACTTTATACCGAAGCTGGTACAGGCACTAAAAACACCAAACTCATTCTATTTCCGTTTTGATTCATTATCCACCATCTCCATTCAATACCCGCAGGATAGCTCTTTCCGCATCTTTACCTGGGGTCTTGAGCTGGAAACAAGCTTCTACCATCATTATGGTGCAATTCAAATGAAAACCGATGATGGCAAGCTGAAACTTTTTCCGCTGTTCGATAATTCGGACTATATGAATCCTGATACCGTTGCGAATAATAAAAGCTGGTATGGATGCCTGTACTATAAAATAATACAACGTCATTACTTTAATACTGAATTCTATACACTGTTTGGCTGGGATCCAAATAATATCCGGAGTCAGAAGAAACTGATAGATCTCCTGATGTTCAAAGATGGCGAACCAGTATTCGGAGGTCCTTTTTTCAGTTTTGCAGAAGATTCCTTACCAAAGCCAGTGCGCAACCGATTTATACTTGAATATAAAAAGGATGCGACCATCAGTCTTAGCTATAATAAGGAAATGGATATGATTGTGTATGATCACCTGATATCAGAAACCAATCAAAAAAGCAAACCGTCCACCTTTGTGCCGGATCTTGATTATGAAGGGTTTAAATGGAAAGCAGGGAAATGGATGCATATCGATAAGGTTTTCCATGATGCACTGCCACTGGGAAAATTCCCTGTGCAACAACCACTGGATCAACGCCGCAAGAATATGATGAAACCACAAACAGCTGAAGATATCAATGCGGAGCAACTGGAGAAAGCTAAAAAGAAGAACTGATTACTATAAACTACTTTTAAATCAATCTATTTGAAATAGATATTAAAAAAAGCCTGTATTGCAGAATACAGGCTTCAACCTTTCTAGCACAGGGAACTCAATCAGGAAGGAGCCGTACCATCCCTATATACTTTCACATTCCTCCATTTTACAGTAGCCGCTCCGGTTTTTAATGTACCATAATTTCCATACTTCATATAATTAGAGACGGCTTCATCATCAGCAATATCTACTTTCTTCACACCATTAATATAGATTTTAATTCTGTTACCTTTATCTTCCTGTAAATGGATAACGTTTATATGCACTTCCTTGCCGTAGATATTAGTAGCTAATGTCTGGCCAGCTGCCTTGATAGATCCGCCGTCATCAGCATATCCACGAATCATTAATTGCGTGGCTCCCGACGTACTGCCGAAAATCTGCATCAGAGATTCATCATTTAAAGGAGAATAAAAGGTAACATAACCTTCGAACTGCCTGCTACCCTGACTATAATCATTCTGCAACCGTATTTCTGAACGGTTGGAATTATTATTTACAATCCGGAAAGTCTCAACTCCGCTACTGTAATCGTAATCAGCACAAATGGGACTTCCAACTGATTTATAGGAAGTCCAGCTGAAAATCTGTAAACCATCCGCATTATCCAGGTGAATTTTTTTTGTAGGAGAATATTCTACCCATCCACTGCCCAGCGCGGACATTATGGATACTTCATTTTTGTTGATAATAGCATTTTCAGCCACAGCCGTTGTTCCAGCTAGTTCCTGCAATGCTTTATCTTCTTTATTACATCCACTGGTAAAGGAAGCAACTCCCAAAAGTACCAGCAGTGGTTTTAGCAGCCATAGCATATGATAAGAATCATTGCTTTTTGTAAGGGTTTTCATTTTGTCTTGATTGATAAGTTTAACAATAACGCGTGATTTGAATAAAATAGATTGGGGTATATGCTAGTTAAGGGTTACAGTTTGACTCTTCCTAAAACTTCTGTTATGATTATATGGAAATAAAGCCATCAATTGCATGTTGTTACATGTATATATCAATCGATTGCAGTAATACTAATCTACTGATTTTAAGTATACAAACAAATACTTTTTCTGTAATCCTATTCCATTGTAAACCAATACCAGGAACTGACACATACTTATCCCATACTTATCCCATACTTATCCCATACTTATCCCATACTTATCCCATACTTATCCCATACTTATCCCATACTTATCCCATACTTATTCCATACTTATTCCATACTTATTCCATACTTATTCCGTGGAAGCACTCATGACCTGCCAGGTTAATACCGTCATTCAATTGAATCCATTCATAATCAACATGGACAATTGAAGAAATCGGAGACGATCATGGATGTAAAATATTGAGGGCTTTGAGCTAACTTTCTATATCTGTTAGTTGAATTACAATTTTTGTTCCGTTGATGTTTATGTATTCAAGTCTTACGAAACCATACTTTGGATGATAATAGCTTTTTAGATATGTTTTCATAGTAGTATTGCCAAATTCTGATGTTCCTGTTCCGTTTGTTACTTTACATTTTATCTTACCCAAAGGACTGTTAATAGTTTCGTCATTTTGCCTCACATAATCGTAGTTGATTTTTACTTTTTCTTTACTATTTATCCAGCGAGGGTCTAAATATGCTCCCCCTGTTTCTAACTCCCATGACCAATGATTAACAGATTCATCCAGGTAATAAAAAGGAAATGGATTTAACTGTAAAATTTTAAAAGTGAATTGCCTGGGTGGGTGCATCCATAAATTTTTATAGTTGTCAATAACCCCGGTACTTACACCACTACACAAAAACTGACGGTTGGCCTCTCCCCTTTTTTCAAAACATTCACAAAGAGAATCACTTACCTTTTTATTCTTTACAATGTAAGCATAACTCATTACGGTTTGTGTGTACGTTGAATCATAATTTGGAAATGTTTCTACAGAATCCGTTATCACAAGTTTTATCTTATCTATGGTGCTATCTGTTGAATTCTGATAATCGACAAGATTAAGCGGATTCCCAATTGTTGCTTCGTTTTTACTTAACAGAAACTTCTTTTTTACTCCTGAATTGTCAATATAATAATAGTCGAAAATGAAAGTCATTTTACGTTTATAGGAAATATTGTCATTGGAATATCTATGTTTTTCGGTACTTGAATAATCTGGTTTTTCAACGTATATCCCACCGTCAAGAATTAACTTCTGTGCAAAAAGTTTTACGCCAGAGATTAAAATTAAAAGTATAGTGATGTTTCTTTTCAGCATAGAGTTCATGGTTTTTTAGCAGAATTTTCCCAATCTTTATAAATAAAACGCAACGCATCGTAATAGGCAACTATTGGGACAGTCATATGAGTTTCAACAGGATAATATTTGTATTTATACTCAAGACCTTTTAGTTCTTTCTTTGTCAGTAATGTATCGAATTTCAACAAATTGGTATGGTAAGAGCTTGAGTCTGCGACTCCTTCGCTTGCATCACTATAAAATATCTTTTTGTTTAAAACCGATGCTTTTACTAAATTTTTATCCGTCAACTTCAGCACATATTCTTTATCCCACCATAAAGAAGGACTGAGAGCAATATAGGCATTAAACATTTCAGGATGAGTAAGCATACAATAAATAGAAGCAATACCACCAAAGGAATGTCCTGCAAAGATATTAAAGCCTTGAGTTTTATAATTCAATTCAACATACGGCATTAATTCCTCTTTTATGAATCGCAAAAACTGTTCGCCGCCACCGCTTGGTTTCATCCAGGAAACAGTAGCCGTATCAGGTTGTCCAAAATAATTAATGATACTTTGTGTTGGTGTCAGGTCTCTCGTTCTTTTGGTATTAGTGATGCCTACTACTATCATTTCCGGTATTACATTTACATCCCAGCGGCTAAGATAATCCACATATTGAGAAAGCATATCAAAATGGCTTTCTCCGTCCATTAAATACAATACAGGAAATCGTTTATTCAAATTTGCAGAGTCAACCTTTGGATAATGAATATAAACCTTACGATCTTCATTTAATACCCTGGAAGAAATTGTCACTACATCACTGGCTGTATGTTCATATAATGTTTTCTTCTGTGCCTTTGATTGTAAAGTAATAAACAAAAGGGGTATTAAACGTATTTTAAGGGAATTGCAAAACATGCTTATCTCATTTTTTTAAATTTAGCCAAATTCAGACATTCTTCATAGTGCTCCCTTAAGATTGAGTACTTCACCCCGATCGCACAGGCATTTGCCGGACAATGGATTAGCTTTAATTTATTGATTGATAATAATTTGTATTTCTGGTCGTAAATAATTTCCATCTGCGCAAATAGGCTGCACAGTAAGGTCTTCTCTTTGTAATCAAATAATAACAAATGAAAATTTCAAAAAATGAACAAGTACGAGCGATTGAAGAGTGAGTTAGAATCAACAGGTAAAGGAAAAATGAAAGCATTTGGCAGTTCAATGTTACCAATTCTGAAAAGCGGAAGCCAATTAACCTTCGAAAAGGCCAGTGAATACAAAATAGGTGATATTGTCTTCTGTAAAGTGAAAGGGCGATATATTGATGCCCATAAGATCATTAAAACAGATACACATAAAGGGTTCCTGATCGCCAACAATCATGGTTTTGAGAACGGCTGGACCAGAACCATCTATGGAAAAGTGATACTAGGAGAATTTCAGAACAAAATCATCTATAAAACGAACTAATAATAGAATTAAATTATAGGCCCTGTAGCTTAAAGGGACAAAGTCTGCGGAAAAATAACTAGCCGCAGTGTGTATGGATCATATCGTTGTTGGTTTTCCCGGCAATGATCAGAATTTACAGTGCACCGAAATCTGGAAGATGAAATTAGGGAAGCGTATTTACAGCCATACTGCCTGGAAACAGGAATGCGGGTTCGAATCCCGTCAGGGCCACACAGGCGCATATCAAAATGCGCCTTTTTTTATTCGAATTTAACGACAACCAGTTCGTTTCCCAACGAGGTAAGCTATCCCCAAACTAGAAACTTTTCTATAGATCCTGATTAAAACTTAGGGTAAACTTGTCTTATCGTAAATCATAATCTTATGAAACGTTGCCCTTAACGTGTATTCCTTATTGGAGAATCCAGTATCCTGGGCAACCATGTCTTGTATGAATTACTCCGTACCTCCATCAAAATATAATTAACCATATATGAATAAATCAGTTGGGATCGAAAAAGATATTGCAGTAGTAGGAATGTCTTCCTTGTTTGCAAAAGCAAGAAACCTTGACGAATACTGGCAAAACATTGTTAAAGAAATAGATTGCATTACGGAAGTTCCCGAAAATCGTTGGAAAATCAGCGATTACTACTCTCCCAACCCAACCGATCCCGACAAGAGCTACAGCAAGGTTGGCGGGTTTATTCCCGAAATAAATTTCAACCCTATGGAATTTGGGTTGCCTCCAAATATACTGGAGCTTACCGACTCTGCACAACTATTGTCGCTTGTAGTAGCCAAAGCGGCATTGGAAGATGCAGGCTATTGGCAAAACGAAAAGTTTAATAAAGAAGTACGCCAGCGCACCGGCGTTGTTTTAGGTGTTGGGGGTGGACAAAAACTATTGGGTACGCTTATTTCAAGATTGCAATACCCTATTTGGGAAAAAACCTTAAGTGCCTACGGAATTCCTGAAAAAGATCTGACAGTAGTAATTGACCATATTAAATCGGCATTTCCAAAATGGGAAGAAAACTCATTCCCAGGCCTGCTTGGTAATGTTATAGCTGGTAGAATTACAAACAGATTTGATCTTGGGGGCACCAATTGTGTTGTTGATGCAGCTTGCGCTACATCTCTTTCTGCCATTAAAATGGCTGTTATGGAATTGCAACTGGGGCATGTGGATATGATTATTACAGGTGGAGTAGACACCGATGCCTCGCCGGTAATGTATCTTTCATTCAGTAAAACGCCGGCTTTTTCAAGAGAGAACCAGATAAGACCATTTGATGATGAATCGGATGGAATAGTAATCGGCGAAGGTATAGGTTTAGTAGTATTAAAGCGTCTTTCAGATGCCGTACGTGATGGAGATAAAATCTATTCCGTAATAAAAGGTATTGGAAGTTCCAGCGATGGAAAAAATAAAAGTATTTACGCCCCCCAATCATCGGGACAATCGCTGGCTTTAAAGCGCACCTACGAACAAGCCGGTTATTCAATGAATACCGTAGGATTGATTGAATGCCACGGAACCGGCACTCCTACAGGCGATCCATCGGAGTTTGATTCGCTGAAAATAGAGATGGCAAACCAACCAGCCGAAAAACAAAGTATTGCTCTCAGTAGCGTTAAATCGCAAATAGGGCATACAAAATCAACGGCGGGAGCTGCTGGATTTATAAAGGCTTCTCTGGCTTTATATAATAAAATATTACCTGCTACCATCAACGTAACAGCGCCTAACCGTAAGTTTGATATAGAGAATACTCCATTTTATATCAATGCCTTAACACGCCCATGGATAAAACCTGTAAATATACCACGTAGAGCTTCGGTAAGCGCGTTTGGCTTTGGCGGCACTAATTTTCACGTTACGCTTGAAGAATACCAACCCGAACACACTAAACCATACCGCTCTTATACTTCTTCTAATGCAGTGGTATTAACAGCTGATTCAAAAGATGAATTAATACATAAAGCCGGTCAATTGCTCCAGCAGTTGGATGCGCCCAACGCAAACGAATTATTATCCGATATTTCGGACAATGCTTTAAAAATTCCATTAAAAGGCAATCAACCTAAACTAGGCTTTGTAGCAGTAGATGTTCAGGAAACGATTTCTAAGTTATCAGCTGCAATACAGTATATCAACACTACTGCAAAACCTGTTTTTGAACATCCCAAAGGATTTTATTATTCCGAAGACGATTTAGTAAAAGGAGGAAAAACCACTGCACTTTTTTCCGGGCAGGGCTCTCAATATGTAAATATGTCAAGTGAAATGGCTTGCCTCTTCCCTCCTTTCAGGGAAGTATTGGGCAAACTGGATGAGTCATTTGTTAAAAGCGGAGAAAAAGCACTTTCAAAAGTTATATATCCGGTACCGGCATTTAACGAAGAAACCAAAGCTCAACAGAAGCAGGAACTTACTCAAACTCAATATGCACAGCCAGCCATAGGTGCAATAAGCATGGCATATTACAAATTGCTAGAGCAGTCAGGCTTTTCGCCCGATATGGTTGCAGGCCACAGTTTTGGTGAGCTTACGGCACTATGGGCTTCCGGGGCCTTAACTGAAGATGATTATCTTTTACTGGCCAAAGAAAGAGGCCGCTTTATGGGTACTAATACAGGCGAAGAGCGTGGCTCTATGCTGGCCGTTAATGCAGAGCTGGAACCTGTAAAGGACATCATTACCAACTTCAAAAAACTTGTTGTTGCCAATATTAATTCGGATAACCAAATTGTACTTGGAGGAGATACAAAAGAAATAGAAACAGCATTAGCCGAATTTCAGCGTTTAGGATTTCCGGCAGTCAAACTACCTGTTTCAGCAGCTTTTCACACTTCATTTGTTGAACATGCTGCAGGGCCGTTTTCGGAGGTAATTGCCAAAACGAAATTCAAATCTCCCGAAATTCCGGTATACAGCAATACGAATGCTGCTAAATACCCTGAAACGGTGGAGGCCATTAAAGCAACATTATCTTCACACATCCTTAACCCTGTATTGTTTAAAGATGAAATAGAACAGATGTATAATGATAATGCAAGGGTATTTGTTGAATTTGGACCTAAAGGGATATTAACCAATCTTGTAAAGAAAATACTAAACGGCAAAGAATTCATTGCCATTGCTATAAATCCATCGGAAGAGAAAGGCAGCGAATTCCAGTTTAAGGATGCGCTTATTAAAATGAAAATAGCAGGTTTAGCTGTTACTGAGCCGGATGTATTTAAAATACCTGCGCAAAAAAATATCGTTGCCGACAAGCTAAATGTTGTGCTAAGCGGCGCTAATTATCAAAGCGATGCAGCAATTAAAAAATATAATGACGGCTTTGAAGAAATAAATAAATTAAAGCCTGTAGAAACTAAACACACACAGGAAATAGCAAACAGTCAACAACCGGTAAAAACTACGGCTGTAAGTATTGATGATACTGCACGAGCAAGCGTCCACTCAGAGGCAGGGGCAAATACATTGTACAGCGATATTTTCCTAAAACAATTAGAAGGTTTTAAAGCCATTTCTCAATTGATGGCAGAGCAGGTAAACCTTCTGGAGTCATTACAATCAGCATATACAATAACCGATAAACATACAGAAAGTAAACCAAAACCGTTTATTCCTGAGCCCCCCCTGGTACCTTCGCCGGCAAAGGCTGCTCCGGAGAACAATGTGATATCAACAACATCAAATGACCTTGTAAATTCATTGATGAATGTTGTCGGAGATAAAACAGGTTATCCTACCGAGATGCTTGAACTCAGCATGGATATGGAAGCCGACTTAGGCATTGATTCCATAAAACGCGTAGAAATTTTCGGTGCCATGCAGCAAGCCTTCCCAACAATAACAGGAGTCAATCCTAAGGAAATGGCAGTACTAAAAACGCTGGGACAAATTGCGGATTACCTGGGGGCAAAAACTGGCATTACTACCGTTGCAACTCCACCTACTGCATCAGCGACACAAACAACAACCACTTCATCCGGACCAGATTTAAATGCCCTTGTACAATCCCTATTACATATAGTTAGTGATAAAACAGGGTATCCTACAGAGATGCTTGAATTAAGCATGGATATGGAAGCCGACTTAGGCATTGATTCCATAAAACGTGTGGAGATCCTCGGTACCATGCAGCAAGCCTTCCCAACCATAACAGGAATTAATCCTAAGGAAATGGCAGTGTTAAAAACGCTGGGACAAATTGCAGAATACCTGGGGGCAAAAACTGGCACTACTACCGTCGCAACTCCGACTACAGCTTCGGCGACACAAACAACAATTGCTTCACCCGGAACTGATTTAAATGTCCTCAAACAATCGCTATTACATGTTGTTAGTGATAAAACAGGTTATCCTACAGAAATGCTTGAATTAAGTATGGATATGGAGGCCGACTTAGGCATTGATTCCATAAAACGCGTGGAGATTTTCGGTGCCATGCAGCAAGCCTTCCCAACTATAACAGGAGTTAATCCTAAGGAAATGGCAGTGCTAAAAACGCTGGGACAAATTGCAGATTACCTGGGGGTAAAGTTAAACGGAACAGTCCAGGGAAACTCTTTGAGTTCAGAAGTAAAAAACTCAGAGCCCGAAAAAACAATCTTAACTCATCATAAGATTAAACGTTTTGAACCCCGCTTAAAATTCCTTCCTAAACCTGACAAATTGGTAATTGAGTGGAGCAAAAATGATACGGTCATCATAACTGATAACGGCTCAAAGTTATTGGTCGATGTGGTTGATAACCTCTTAAAACTGTCTGTAAATGTTGTACTTCTTCATATGCCCGAAAACATTAGAAGAAAATCGTCTAATACAAAAATCGAAAACGTTACCCATGTATCTTTAAACAGTGTTTCTGATGAGACTATAAAACAAGCTTTTGATGAAATTACTCAAAAGTACAGCTCAATCACAGGTGTTATCTGCACTTCTGAAAACCATGATTCCTCTTCACTCAATACAATAATAAACGACCAGGCGTATATAAAAGCTGCGTTTTTTATTGCCAGGCATTTTAAGCTTTCATTAAACAAAAAAAATGCTATAGAGTCGAGGCCCTTTTTTATTTCGGTATCGCAAATAGACGGTTATCTTGGGTTTAATAACAATTCCAACCTGTCGCTGATACAAGGAGGTAACTCTGGCCTGATAAAAACTATTGGTTTAGAGTGGCCTGATGTTTTCTGCAGAAGCATAGATATACGGCCCGGAACAGATAGACAGGTTGCTGCTTCATTAATTATGGGCGAGTTGCACGATCCCAATATGGAAATAAAAGAAGTAGCACTTACAGAAAGCTCAAGAAACACAATTATTGCAGAAGAAATTGCTCCTGATCCCGATACCCTGAATCATTTACCGGTTACTTCAGGAGATGTATTCCTGGTTACGGGAGGAGGCAGAGGTATAACAAGTACATGCATCACTAAGCTGGCACAATATTGCAAGCCTAAATTTATACTATTGGGCAGATCATCCGCAAACTTCTCTGAGCCAGTCTGGGCAAAAGGAGTAACCGATGAAAAAAAGCTTAAGAAGGAAATTGCTGAACAGTTGAAGAATGAGGGTCAAAAGCCTACGCCTGCCGAAGTGCAGAAAATTTTTCAGCAGATTATTTCGAAGCGGGAAATAGAACAAACGCTTGCGGAACTTAAAGCAAATGGTTCTGAAGTAAAATATTTTCAGGCAGACGTGCGTGATAAAAAACAACTTGAGCAAGTAGTACAGGAAACCCGTTTAAAAATGGGCGAAATAACAGGTATTATTCATGGTGCAGGCGTACTGGCAGATAAACTCATTGAACAAAAATCGGAACAGGATTTTGAAGATGTATTTTCCATAAAGGTTGGCGGCTTGCTTTCGCTGCTGGAAGTACTACCTCCGGAAAAGCTGAAATTCCTGTTGTTGTTCTCTTCTGTTGCGGGATTTTACGGGAATCCGGGACAGGCCGATTATGCCTTGTCGAATGAAATATTGAACAAACTGGCATTATACTTTGCGAAGTGTTATAAGCAATGCAAAACGGTTTCGTATAACTGGGGCCCATGGGATGCGGGAATGGTAAGCCCTGAGTTAAAAAAGGCGTTCGAAGAAAGGAATGTTTCTATCATTCCGCCTGATTTTGGCGCGCAACTTTTTGTTTCAGAGTTAAGCAGTGTTTATGCAGGAAATACGCAGGTTATTGTTGGAAGTGCTCTCCCATTACCTCCGACGCAAATAAAACCCGAACTCAGGAAGTATACGATTGAAAGAAAGTTAAAATTAGAAGACAATCCTTTCCTCAATGACCATGTAATATCCGGAAATGCTGTATTGCCAGCGCTTAACGCCATTGGTATGATAATAGATGGTACCAGGCAATTTTATCCGGGATTAAAAGTTGCTGCGGTTGAAGATTCGCGCGTGTTAAAAGGAATTGTGTTTGACGACAAATTCAGTGAAAACTTTGTTCTGGAATTAACAGAATTAGAAAAGGGCAACGATGAGGTTTTGTTTGAAGGAACGTTATATAGCCAGACTAAAACGGGGAAAAAGCTAATGCACTATAAAACCCGTGTGTTGCTTTCCAGATATTTAAAGCCATCACCGGTTATTCCTGTTGAAAATATTGATAAAAAAACCGGGATAATTAAGGGCGAAGTTTTATATGAAAATGGCACCTTGTTTCACGGACCTTCATTTAAGGGTATTACAGAAGTCTTGAAAATAGACAATGACGAACTCATTGTAAAATGCTTTATAAAGCCTGTAAACGAGGAGATTCAGGGACAGTTCCCGATATCGGATACCAATGCCTTCATAATGGATGTAAAATTCCAGGGGATGGTGGTATGGGCCAAACACCTTTTCAGCTCGGCCAGTTTACCCGTTAAAGTCATTAAATGCGAGTTCTTTAAACCTTTGCGATTTAATACCGAATACTTTGTGGTGTATAAAATGCGCAGTGCCAATGGTGTGATAATGAGCGCGGATATTTGTAGCTGCGATAAAGACGGGAATATATATGTAGTCCTGACGGGAGCCGAAATAGTTTTAAGCAAAGAGTTGAATGGGGCATTCGCTAACAAAAAAAACACTGTGGCCTTATGAGAGAGAAAATAGCAATTATTGGCCTTTCTGCTTTGTTTCCCGAAAACAAGACTGCGGAAGAATTCTGGGAGTGTATTTTAAACAATCAAAGCCTTACCTCTAAACCTACCGAAAAAGAGTTCAGAAAAGACACTGATTATTTTTATGATGCTGAAAAAAATACAAATGATAAAACCTATTGCTTAAACGGAGCATTTTTAAGAGATTTTAAGTTTAATCCTGAAGGCTTTAAAATCGACAAGGATGAATTAACATATCTTGATGAAACATATCAGTGGGTACTTTCCACAGGCCGCGATGCACTGGAGAAAGCCGGCTATTGGAACAAATCTCCGCTCGAAAGCTGTGGTTTAATTGTAGGAAGTCTTTCCTCACCTACCAGAACATCACGTTCTATACTAAATGAGTTGTATACCGATATTTCAGAGAACGTCATAAAAAGCATTTACAATGTTGACTCCTTTTCATTACCACGCATTAATGAACCTCATTTGTGGAGCTTTTACAATGCCTTTTCTGCTGAAAACCTTTCGGCCCTTACATCAAAAGCTTTAGGACTGGGAAGAAGGCATTTTGCGCTGGATGCAGCCTGTTCATCTTCATTACATGCCATTGAAATAGCATCCTATTACCTTAATACCCGCAAAGCAGATATGATGCTTGCGGGAGCTATAAGTAGTGCCGACCCCCTATTTGCAAACATCGGATTTTCACATTTTAATGCATTCCCTTCTCAGGGGAGAAAATCAAAACCGTTTGATAAAAGCTCGTCAGGATTAACCCCCGGAGAAGGTGCAAGTTTTGTGCTTTTAAAACGTTACGAAGATGCACTCAGAGACGGCGATGAAATATTATCGGTTATATATAGCACAGGAATATCTAACGACGGCGCTGGCAAGTTTATACTAAGTCCTAATAAAAAAGGACAGATAGCATGTTTTGAAAGAGCTTACAGCCATGTAAATATTTCACCAGAAGATATTTGTTACATCGAATGTCATGGAACAGGTACTGCTGTTGGCGATGCAACCGAGATGGAATCCATTAAAGAATTTTTTGGCGAAGCATCCTCTCCATATCTGGGAACGGTTAAATCCAATACCGGGCATTTACTAACGGCTGGCGGCATGGCCGGCTTAGTGAAAGTAATCAACAGCCTGAATAGTGATATAATTCCTGCAACTATTGGAATTGAAAATCCAGTGGATTTAAAAGAAAAAATAGTAACCCGGAATATTGCCTGGCCAAAAGAAAGCCTACGTTTAGCAGCGATTAATTCCTTTGGCTTTGGAGGCGCAAATGCTCATTTAATCCTTGGCGCCGGATCAACAGCAAATGAGATTGAGATCTTTGAAAAATTGCAGCCGGCTGGCCGAATTGCCATTACAGGTATGGATGTTTGTCTGGGAGAAATTACATCGCTGCAGCAATTGAACGAAGTCATTACAACGAATACAATTATAAAAAAACGGCTGCCTCAAAACCGCTGGTACGGCATTGAGGAACTGCAGGAACTTCTACTACGGTTTAATTTAAAAGAAGTTCCCGAAGGGAATTTTGTAGATGCGTTTGATTTTGACATACTACGTTATAAAATACCTCCACGCGAAGCATCCAAGATAGTTACACAACAACTTTTGCTATTAAAAACTGCCGACAAGGCTATACAACAATCAGGTCTGCAAAAAGGCGGTAAGATAGGCGTTATTATTGCCATGCAGTCCGAACAGGCTTTGCACAGATATGCCGGCCGTCTGGATTTAAACTGGCAATTTAATGAGGCGTCAGAAAGCCAGCATGTATCAAAGCAGCAGTTAGTTAACGTACAGGAAAGTATCAAGGATTTTATTAATGACATTGTTCTCGAAGAACCTTCGATTAGTATTCATACAGGGATTGTCGGAAGTATTATGGCTTCCCGTGTTGCAGCCTTATGGGATTTTACCGGGCCGGCATTTACCGTTTCATGCGGAGAAGATTCATTTACCAAAGTGCTGGATATAGCCAAACTGCTGATAGAGGCCGGAACCTGCGACGGAGTGGTTGCCGGGGCAGTTGACCTGGCCGGAGGTTACGAGCATATTTTGTTACGCAGTAAATTCGAATCAACAGATTATCCCATTGGAGAAGGTGCCGCAGCTTTTGTTTTGCAAAATGAAAATATGGTTGAATCGCCGGAAAAAAGAGTGCTTGGCTACCTGAATGATGTTGTAATAGAAGAAAATAAAAAACAATCATTTAGCGAAGAAGCCAAACGTTTTAAGGACGTTTCATATCTCGAATTCTCAGGAAGTTCAATATATAATAATGATTTTGTGAAGAATGTTATAAGAGACCTCAAACCTTTAAAATCCGGAAGTGTAACGCCCAATGTAGGATATACTTATGCTGCTTCTGTTGCGGCCAGTTTTGCAAAAGCTTTGATACAGCTTAACAATCATCCCGCAAATGCAAAGGATCAGGTAATTATTGCTTCCTTAAACAATCATTCGGAAACTAACGGGCTAATCTCTGTTTCTGCCGGAAAGGCTCCCATTTTCTTAGATGGAAATGAGGCTACCGGAAACAAAACGGCTTCATTGAAGAAAATTGTAAACGGAGGGGGCCGGTTGGCTGATCATTTTTCAGTAATAAACAATCAACAATTACTGATAGCCGGGAATAATAACAATTCTAAAACGCATAATGAGGTTTACTCTTTTGAAGAAGCCTGCGCTGGAAAGTTACCTACTCATAAAATGAATAATGAGGGTGTTATCTGGGATGAGAATGATCTGTTGAATTTTGCAGGTGGCTGTATCTCTGAAGTATTTGGAGATAATTACAAAATAATTGATTCCTATAAACGAAAAGTGCGTTTACCATTGCCACCTTATTTACTGGTGAGCAGGGTTACCAGTATAAATGCAAAAACCGGCGAATTCAAGCCCTCCACCATGACCACAGAATATGACATTCCTTATAATGCATGGTATTCTGTGGATGGTCAGATTCCCTGGGCTGTTTCAGTTGAATCCGGCCAATGCGATTTAATGCTGATAAGTTATTTGGGTATTGATTTCGAAAACAAAGGCGAGAGGGTTTACAGACTGCTTGACTGCACACTCACTTTTTTGGACGAACTGCCTAAGGAAGGAGATACTTTGAGGTACGACATATCTATAAATTCATTTGTGAGAAATGGCGATAACCTGTTATTCTTTTTCAGTTACAACTGCTATGTGGGTGAGAAAACGGTATTGAGGATGACCAATGGTAGCGCCGGTTTTTTTAGTGACGAAGAGCTGGAACAGGGACAAGGTGTTGTTAAAAGCAAAAAGGAGCTTGAGCTCCGCAGCAATATTAAAAGGAGAAGATTTGTTCCAATAAAAAACACATCAAAAAATGCTTTCACCAGGCAGGATTTACTACACCTTGTAAACGGTAAGCCTGAACTGTGCTTTGGTGAATCATATCACCATCAGTGGAGAAATCCTTCATTACGACTTCCGTCAGAACATTTATTAATGCTCGATAGAATTACGGAAGTCGATCCTGAGGGCGGTCCATGGAGCCTGGGATTAATAACCGCAGAAAAAGACCTCCATCCGGAAGACTGGTATTTTCTCTGTCACTTTAAGGACGATGAAGTACTGGCCGGTTCATTGCAGGCTGAAGGAGGCGGACAGCTTTTGCAATTTTTCATGCTCTACCTGGGTATGCACGGACTGGTTAAAGATGCACGTTTTCAGCCAATAGAAGGTTTACCTCAAAAAGTACGTTGCAGGAAACAGGTAACACCTAAAAACACCAAACTGATATACCGTATGGAGATTAAAGAAATAAGCTTAACTCCTGACCTGCGCGTAATATCAGATGTGGAAATATTGACCGAAGACGGACTTGTGGCAGTTCATTTCGAAAACTTAGGATTGCGGCTAAAAGAAAAAAATAATTCGCAGCTTATTACGGCGAAAAACTCTAACAGCGCAATACCTTTGCTTAACGAAGAACAACTTGCCAATTATGCTTTAGGCTCCCTTGTGAAATTCTTTGGTAGTGAGTTCGAACCATTTGAAAACAGGGTACTTTCACGTCTGCCAAATACTGATTTACAGTTTGTTTCAAGAATAATGTCGTTTAGTGGACAGCGCCATAATTTCAACAACAAACCTTCTATAGTTGGCGAATACGATGTTCCATTAACTCCGTGGTATTATAACGAAAGCAGTTCTCCTGTAATACCCTATTCCATATTAATGGAAATAGCATTGCAGCCATGTGGCGTACTAACAGCATATTTAGGAAGTGCTTTCATTTATCCTGATAAAGATATGTTCTTCAGAAATCTTGATGGAGAAGGTACTTTGATCGAAAATATGGATTTACGGGGAAAAACCATTATCAATAAAGCTGTACTTATCAGCAATACGGTCTATGAAGGCAACATAATACAAAAGTTTACTTTCGAAATGGTATGCAATGGTAAGGTGTTTTATAAAGGTACTGCTGCCTTTGGCTGGTTCCCGAAATCCAGCCTCGTAAACCAGGTCGGGCTCGACCGGGGTGAAGAAATACCGTCATGGTTCCAGACAATGCCCAAAACGGCAGATATCCTGCATATTGATTTAGCTTCGGAAGTTGGATTGCAATTATTCAGGATACAGAACGGCAAAAAACATTTCCGCTTAACTAAACCGCAATTGAATTTCCTTGATAAATTAACCTATGTAACAAATGGAGGAACCCACGGCAAAGGCTATATATATGGCTTTAAAGAAATTGACCCGGCCGATTGGTTTTACAATTGCCACTTTTACCTGGATCCGATAATGCCTGGCTCTTTGGGTGTTGAAGCCATGATACAAGCCATGCAGGCATTTTCTATACTCGGAAATTTAGGTAATAAATATGCTAACCCCTGTTTTAAACAGCTGGGAAACCATCAAACAATGTGGAAATACAGGGGGCAAATTATGCCTGATAATAAATGTATGAGCCTTGAAATTCATATTATTTCTATAACGGAAAACAACAATCAAACTGTGATTATGGGGGAAGGAAGCTTGTGGAAAGAAAATATACGGATTTACGAAATAAAAAATCTTGCATTTGTTATTGAAGAAGCAAATTAAAAAACTAAACACAGCCATTTGAACCACTAAAATATTATTGCAAAATGAAGGAGCTTGTTTCTACATACAATGCAGCGCTTTTTAATATAAAACAGGCATATCACGTTTATTCAGATAATAACGAGCAAATACATCTGGAAGAAGTGTCGAAAGAAATAAAACCAGCACTCGACAGGCCTCAATTAAACTATTACGGAAAACTACCTGCAATAAGTCCTGAAAATTTAGGCGACAAAACATTCAGGGAACGCTATAATGTTAAATATGCTTACATGACCGGAGCTATGGCTAACGGAATAGCTTCCGAAAGAATGGTAATTGAGTTGGGTAAAAACAATATACTAAGTTCCTTTGGGGCTGCAGGTCTAATCCCTTCCCGGCTGGAAGCGGCTATAATAAAAATTAAATCAGAGCTTGGAAATAAAACATTTGCCTGTAATCTGATACATAGTCCAAGTGAAGAAGCCCTGGAAGTAAACGGAGTAGAGCTGTTTTTAAAACACAAGATAAGGGTAGTTGAAGCTTCTGCTTATATGGATTTGACTCCATATATCGTTTGGTATAAAGCCGCTGGCCTGTCGGAAGAAAATGGAATTATAAAATCTGAAAACAGGGTAATAGCCAAAGTATCAAGGCTGGAAGTTGCCAGAAAGTTTATGCAGCCACCCCCCTCTTCAATACTGGACAAACTTGTTGAAGAAAAAAAAATAACGCCCAGGCAAGCACTACTTGCTGCCGGCATCTCTGTTGCCGATGATATAACTGTGGAGGCAGATTCCGGTGGCCATACGGATAATCGTCCTCTGGTTTGTATCCTGCCTGCTATCATTGCGCTCCGCGATGAAATTACTTTGCAACATGATTACAATTACAAAATTCATGTTGGAGCAGCTGGTGGAATAGGTACACCAACTGCAGCTTACTCAGCATTTTCCATGGGAGCTTCATTTATTGTAACAGGATCTGTAAACCAGGCATGCATAGAATCAGGGTCTTCCAACATTGTAAGAAAACTTTTAGCGCAGGCAGAGATGACAGATGTGATAATGGCTCCTGCTGCGGATATGTTTGAAATGGGGGTTAAACTTCAGGTTTTAAAAAGAGGAACTATGTTTCCGGGAAGAGCACAAAAGTTGTACGAATTATACAGGTCGTATAACTTAATTGACGCTATTCCTAAAGAAGAAAAAGAAAAGATTGAGAAACAAATATTCAGACGTTCACTTGAAGAAATATGGGGTGATACTAAAGATTTTTTCAGAGAAAGAGATATAGACTTATTAAATTCTGCCGAGGCAGATCCGAAGATTAAAATGGCACTAATATTCAGATGGTATTTAGGATTGTCTTCTCGTTGGGCAAATAGTGAAGAAAAAGGCAGGGAATTGGATTATCAAATATGGTGTGGACCATCAATGGGTGCATTTAATGTATGGGTTAAGGGAACAGATCTGGAGAACCCTGAAAACAGGAAAGTGGTGAGGGTTGCAGAAGAAATAATGAAAGGAGCCTGTTATTACTATCGGAAAAACATCCTGAAATACCTGACTAATTGAATTTTCAACGCTATCCGATAGTGCCGGTACAAAGTAGGGTTAAAGTAAACACACAAATTTTGTATTTATTATGTCTAAAATATTAAAATACTATAAACATTTTATGCCGATCAAAGTTCGTTTTTCGGATTTGGACATTGTTGGTCATTTAAATAATTCTAAATATCAAACATATCTGGAGGAAGCAAGAATTGCATACTTCCATGATGTTTTTAATCAAGACAAAAGCACTCTTAATTTCAATTCGGTGCTTTCGAAAATTTCAATTGATTTTATCAAACCAATAGAATATGGAGATGATATAACTATTTATACACGTTTATTTAATGTTGATGCGCGTAGTTTTGAAGTCCATAATCTGTTTGTACGAAGGGAAAAGGAAAAAACAGAAATTGTTGCTAAAGCTCATACACTAATGGCCGCATTTGATTATCACACTAAAAAGCCAATAATATATCCTGAGGAATATTGTGAGGTTGTAAGATCATTTGAGGAGACAGGAGAAATCCCTTAATCAGGGAATAAAATACAAATCGGGTGTTGAAGGATTTTGCCCTTCCTGTTATTGAAAACTATAAAATGAAATTTTATGCTGCTTTACTGGTACAATGTCATTAGAATATTACTGCTACGATATGTTAAAAAGAGGCTTGATGTTAATGAGCCCTTTATTAAAGAATTCAGGGTAAAAACATTGGATTGTGATGCTCTTCGGGTAATGGCTGCTTATAAATACTTTGTATATATGGACTATGCCCGGTGGGAACAGTTTATCCGGACAGATTTGTATACCGCAGTATTGACCAGGAAGTTAGCCCCCTCCCTCGGTTCGCAGAAAATTATTTACCGGAAACCAATTAAACGTGGCACAAGGGTTTCAATGCACGTAGAAATCGCTGGTTGGGATAACCGCTGGTTTTACCATGTTCATACTTTTATGCAGAATAATGAAGTAAAAGCTATTGGCGTAACCAAGGGCCTGTTCTGGCGAAAAGATAAACTGAATACGCTGGAAGAGATAGTACATTCAGCTGGCTTTTCGAATATAAAAAAGGATCCTCCTGACTGGGTTCTGCAATTATTTGAAAACGACGGCCAGATAATAAGTAGCATGGCACCGGCAACTCATGAGACAATATTAATTCCGGAGACTGAAATGTGCCCGAAATAAAAGTGCCACTTTTTGAAATTTCAGATTGATTTATACGGGAGCAATATTTCCTGAAGTATATTGTTGATTGCTCCCGCATGGCTCATTACAAGCATGTGCCCTCCCTTATGAATAACATGTGTAGGTTTTGCATATTTAACAGGAAATACTTCATCCCTGGTACCATGAATATGATTGAGCGGACAAGGCAATACCTCATTATTCCAGAAAAGGACCGCATTCATACCCCATTTAATGAATCGGCTGTCACCATCCCAAATGACCTGCCGCATTAGCTTTTTATTAGTCCGGGATTTCATCAAAATATAATGTTTTAATGTGGCGGTTATCTTAAAAAAACCAGCCGGAATATGGCGTTGTAAATTCATTTTCCTGGCAAGTTTATAATATGGGGGTAATTGGCTGCTAACAGGAACACTACTTATAATGATGGTACAAACCGGAGAAAATAGTT
This sequence comes from Chitinophaga sp. CF118, assembly GCF_900112615.1. Classification (GTDB taxonomy): domain Bacteria; phylum Bacteroidota; class Bacteroidia; order Chitinophagales; family Chitinophagaceae; genus Chitinophaga. The sequence goes on from NZ_FOMK01000002.1 coordinate 263,367, forward strand.
TAGCAATCTCGACAGCCACAATTCCTCCAAGCGATAAACCAATCAGAATAAAAGGCTCATCCGAATAATACGGAGTAAATAAGCGAATAGCATATTCTGGCAGCGATTCTTTTTCGCCTGGAAGAATCCATTCTATATATTCGGGATCGAACCCCGGAGGCAATTCGATATGAGAGAACAACCTTTTATCTGCTCCAATTCCACTAATAAAATAGGCTTTCATAGGCGAACATGTTTATCTAATTTACTATCTCTCTCTTTAATGGCTAACTTAAATATGCCCTACTTGCTATTCAGAACTTCTACAAATTACAAGTGTATTCCGGGAGAGTTCGGAGAGACTTCCGGGTTCGACCGGGGGCATAACGGGGGCAAAGCGTAGGTTGAACGGGGTTAGAATAGCCAGGAACCGTTCTACCCCCGTTCAACCTACGCTCTACCCCCGCTCTACCCCCGTTCTACCTCCGCCCAAAGGGCGGTCAAACCCCGAAGCCGACCCGAACACTTCCCGAACTGTCCTAAATAGTGATGCCAATAATATGTGATTCAATACTTAAAATCGGACAGGCTGTGTATCGAAACCGGACAATCAGTTATTTTATTTTGCTACAAAGAATTGATTGTCAATATAACAAAATTCGACATAATTTTTGTAGAAATAAATAGTTTTAAGTTTACTCATCCAATATTTTACCTTCTTCTAACCAGGGGATCATTTATGCTGAAAAATTATTTCAAAATCGCATTTAGAAACTTGTGGCGTAAAAAGACTTTTTCATTCATTAACGTTACTGGCTTAGCAGTGGGTATGACATCCTGTTTACTCATCTTCTTATATGTCCATTTTGAACTCAGCTATGATCGGTTTAACAGCAAAGCGGATAGAATTTATCGTGTTGTCGGTGATTTGAAATCGTCTGCCGGGACATTACATTGGTATAATACTCCGGGGCCTATGGCGGGAGCAATGAAGGCTCAATTCCCGGAGGTGCAAGAGACGGTACGGTTGGTACAAGGGAGTATTCTGGTAAGAAAAGATAATATTAAATTCCAGGAGGAACACTCTTTATGGGCAGATGCATCCATCTTTACAGTGTTTGATTTTCCAATGAAATCCGGAGATGCTAAAACTGCACTAAAGGAACCGAATAGTATTGTTTTTTCAGAAACGGCGGCCCGCAAATATTTTGGTAATGCGAATCCGGTTGGACAGTCACTATTGCTTTCCGGCAAGAACATACCTGTCATTGTCACAGGAATAATGAAAGACATACCCGAAAATTCCCATATTAAAGCAGACATGTTGATTTCAATGTCTACTTATTCAACGTCTTTTGTACCATGGGTAGAGACCGATTGGGATGTATTCAATCCTTCTACCTATTTGCTTCTGGCACCTGGCGCTAAATCTGAAACTTTGCAATCAAAGCTTCCGGCTTTCTTTCAAAAATACGCTGGTGATGTTCTGAAAAAGAATAACATGAGCTATTCTGCAAAGTTAGAACCGCTAGAGGATGTATATCTCCATTCTGCTTATGGAGGAATGGAAACTGGCAATCTGAATAATGTAACCATTTTTACTGTCATCGCTCTGTTTATCCTGTTGATCGCCGCTGTAAATTTTATAAACCTTACAACTGCGAGATCTGTAGAAAGAGCAAAGGAGGTAGGGATACGGAAATGCGCCGGGGCTGTAAAGAATCAGCTCCTCCTGCAGTTTCTTATAGAATCGATAGTTATTGCGCTCATTTCATGGCTGCTGGCTATTTTCCTTTGTCAATTGTTGTTACCCATGTTCAATGTGGTATCTGGCAAAATTATCAGTACCGGTATTTTTGTAAACGCATCTTACCCCTTGGGACTTTTGGGTCTTGCGCTGGGAATCGGATTGTTGGCCGGTATATACCCTGCTGTTGTACTTTCCTCTTTTAAACCGATCACTGTCCTTAAAGGCAGTTTTGCATCCGGAAATAAAGGCATTGTACTCAGGAAGGTCCTGGTAGTTACTCAGTTTACAATCTCTATAACACTAATCGTAAGTACCCTGGTCGTTTATTCGCAACTGAACTTTATGCGGAATCGATCTTTGGGTTTTGATAAAGACCGTGTTCTGGTAATTTCAAATAACGGTGATCCGGGTACGATCGATTTCAAGAAGCAAATTTCCGATATCCCTTCTATTCAATCTTCTTCCATTTCTTCCGCTATTCCCGGCCGGGATTATAACGATGGCAATAATGATATGGGTTGGGTTCAGATCCAAAATAGCAAAGATGAATTGCAGCGCGTCAACATAAATATTTACAATGTCGATGAAGATTTTCTACATGTATATAAGATAAAACTATTAGCGGGAAGAGGCTTCTCAAACGCATTTCCGGCCGATTCTGCAAACAGCGTAATTTTGAACAAAACAACCGTAAGGAAGCTGGGATATGTGTCTTATCAGCAGATCATTGGCGAGCGTTTTGTAACAAATGGCTATACAAGGACAGTGGTCGGTGTGGTAGATGATTTCCATTTTCACTCTCTGAAGGAGCCAATACAGCCGCTATGCTTACTGACAGGACGCGGTTATTGGCAATTCATTTCTATGAAAGTAACGACCGGAAACTTACCTGCTACGATAAATGCACTTCAAAACAAATGGGGGAAAGCCATTCCAAACAGGCCTTTTAATTATTTCTTTTTAGACGAGGATTTTAATAATCAATACCAGGCTGAAGATAAATTTGGCCACTTATTTTCCTATTTTTCCATACTATCCATTTTTATTTCAAGCCTGGGCCTTCTGGGACTTGCATCCTACAGCACCTTGCAAAGGACCCGCGAAATCGGAATAAGAAAAGTCCTGGGTGCCTCCGTTTCCAGTATCATAAGCCTATTGTCAAAAGACTTTGTGATGCTTGTATTCATATCATTTCTAATTGCCTGTCCGCTTTCCTGGTTTGCAATGAACAGATGGCTGCAGGAATTTGCTTTCAGAATTACTATGAGTTTAGAAATATTTCTGCTGGCAGGTGCTGGCGCCTTGCTGGTCGCTTTATTCACGATCAGCTTCCAGTCTATAAAAGCGGCCCTTAGAAACCCGGTAAAAAGTCTAAGAACGGAGTAACAGTTATTGGTCACAGACTTATTACTCCTCTATAATTTTTACTTCCCATGAATTTAATTCAATGGTACTGTTTTTAGTTACTGCTTTATCGGATAGCAACTCGCGACCATTTGTAAAAGTATAATGGATTGTGGTGGGTGTAGCTGAATAGTTGAAAAGGTAACGTACAGTTTTCCCCTGTTCATTGATACCTTGTTTAGTGATAACCGGGAAATAAAGCTGTTGCGATTCTCCCCATAAGCCTGCTTTCTTTAGGGCATCTGCCAGTACTTTCTCCATTAAAGGATTGCTGATCATACAACCAATATAGGTGGCCAGTCCTTTGCCATAATTGTTTTGGGTAATGGCAGCATATTTACCCCATACCGGATGATCGTAATAAGCTATTACTTTAGCTGAGGTAGGAGTAATTAATTCCATCCAGGTATTCACTTTATTATTTTCGCTGCCTGCCTGATACGGGTCGCCCTTCAGGGATACGTTTTTAGGACTGGTAAACTGACTATAATAAATACCACAAGCTTCACTGATAATGCCCGGCTGGCGACTTGCTCTTACCTTTACATTCTGGTCCGAAAATCCGGACTTAAATGTGTATACAATATGCCCTCCGTTTTTTACAAAACGGTTCAACCGCTCCAGCAAGCTGTCCGATGCTGCATACAGAGCTGGTACAACAAGAAGCTTGTAATTTTCTATATTGGTGCTGTTAGGATCTACGAAATCCACTCCAACATTCATTCTGTATAATGCATCGTACATCGGGCGAAGAATGTCGTTATAACTTACCCCATCAGGTTTAAACTGGTTAAACGCCGTAAGAGCTTCATTGCTGAATAGAATAGCTACTTTGTTGGTTATTTTAAGATTGATTAAATGCGGGCTCAATCGTTGAAAATCCCTTCCTACCGTCTTTGCCTCGTCATAGGTGGGATTAGGCTCAAAGTCGTGACTTAACAACCCTTTCCAATACGTTTCAATTGAATTATGGATGGAGTGCCAATGCCAGTATTCCACCATATTGGCTCCGGAGGCTAAATGACTGAATGCCTGCAGGCGTAACTGACCGGGATAAGGCACCCATTGCGGAAAGCCCTGTGCTTCTGTTTCCAGCAACAGGTAATTTTTGCCTCCTTTCATAGAACGGGTTACATCGCCGCCAAAGGAGATCTCCTCACCGGTTAATGCATCTTGTGAAGGATGATAAATATCCACACCTGCAATATCCAATGCTTTGGCTGCGGCAAAATGATCTACATCCGGCTGTATGCCATACGAATAGCCCTTCCACTCAAAATCAAAATTCTGGGTAATGAACTGCCCCGGGTGTTTATATTCGTTTACAACAGCAGCCTGCCAGAAGAGATAATCTGTTACCAGTTTACGTTGAAACTTTGCAAACTCAGCAATCTGGCTTGCATTAATTGACCCTACCATGGAAGGAAAGTCGTCCCAGCTATTGATACGATTGCTCCAGTAGTCCAGGCCAAAAGCTTTGTTGATGCTATCCAAAGCGCCGAACTTCTTTTTCATGTATTCCACAAATGACTTTTGCACTTCAGGGCCGGCCGTATTGTATGCTTTGGTTTCATTATCTATTTGGTAACCGATGATGGCAGGGTGATCTTTTACATGTTCCATCATCTTTCTTATTACCCTTTCTGCATAAAACAGGAAATGCTTATTGGTAATATCCATATTCTGCCGGGGACCATATTGGTTTTGTCCTCTTGAAGTGATTGCCAATACATCCGGATATTTTCGCACCAGCCAGGTGGGAACTGAATAGGTCGGAGTTCCTATAATCACTTTAATACCTGCTTTATGCATGGCATTTAACACTCTGTCAATATGTGTAAAATCAAACACCCCATCCTGTGGCTCCATAGTGCTCCAGGTTGATTCGGCAATGCGAACAACGTTAATGCCTGCATCCTTCATCATTTGAACATCCTTTCCCAGTCGTTCATAGGGCATATATTCATCATAATATGCCACACCATAAAGCAACTGATTTAGTTTTGCCTGCTGTGCAGTAACGGTTTCCATTAAAGCAAAAAAACAGATAACACTTAAAAATTTTCTCATGATTATACTTGTATGGATAAATATAAAATAAAAAAATCAGCAACGTAGATTTTCGCAAAGAAGGATACACTCATTTAAGTAGTAAAAAGCTCGGCTCAAGTAAGCATTTTTGCAGTAGCACAATGTGTTAGCTTAACACAACGTTATTTCAAATTGAACTAAAGTCTTCTTGAAATATCGTTGACTTTAAAACCGGTGAATACAATATGAAAAAACTAATTTCATACTACAGGATTGTCTGTTTATGTTTCCTGCTCCTCCTGACTACCGGAGTATATTCCCAGACCAAATTATTCCAGGTAACAACAGCAGCAACGAATCCTGGCGATGCTGTGCTAATAAGAGGTGAGTACCTGGATAAAATTACGAAGATACAGGTGAGCCGGCTGACTGATGATAACGTAGATAATATATTGCCTGCATATGTTCCATTACCCAGAGAAGATGCAGGGCCAGATTATGGTGGTACAGATAAAAAAGTAGCCATCCCTCTGGAAAATAAGAGTATTACGGTGGATGGCCTTCAACGAAATTCACAATCCATTAAATTCATTGTTCCCATCAGCTATCAGCAGGGAGTATACAGTGTGAGATTAACGGATAGTGACAACCACATTACCGGCTTTTATGTCAATGTTCCCAAGGTGAACTGGGTGATTAGTGAAGAGGGGCTAAAAGTAACTGCTGGGAGTAACTTACGCATCCAGGGGAAGAATTTACTCAGGAAAGGTGCAACAGGTCAGGTAGTCATCATTTCTGCAGATAAAAAACATATTATAAGAGCAGCAGTGGCCAATGCTTTTGATGATTTCTCTGTTAATGTAAATATTCCGGGTAGTACACCATCGGGCAACTATGATTTATATTACCATAACGGGTTAGGCGGAAAAACAGCCTGGAGTACTCCGCTGCAGGTAGTTGTTGTAAGCCCGTCGACAAACAAATGGGACCAAAAGACCTTCAATGTAAAAGATTATGGTGCAAAAGGGGATGGCGTAAACGATGAGACGGGCGCATTCCAGAAAGCTATTGCCGCTGTAAAACAACAAGGAGGGGGAACTATAAACGTACCAGCGGGACGTTATATGTTAACAGATGCATTAATCCTTCCGCCCTTTACCATGCTCAAAGGTGCCTCCCAGGAACTCACCCAGTTGTTCTGGAACCCGGCAAACTGGGCAACCGGCAAGATGCCTGCCAGCCTTATCAGCGGAACGCATCATTTTGCTATCAAAGACCTGAATATATCAGCTACCAGAGCGTGGGGTATCATTATGCAAACAGGGCCAACTGAAGAACAAAGTAATGTAACCCTTGAAAACCTTGTTGTCAAACAACCCGCTCCGACGGAAGCTTCCTCATTCCAGGTACAAGCCAATATGATGGCTGCAAAAGTAGAAATGGACAGCAAGTGGTTCAAAACCGGGATTTTACTGCGGGGAAACAATTTGAAAGTCAGGAACTGTTCATTTAATTGTAATGGGATGTACAACTTTGTCGCTGCCAGCGGTTTTATACAACATTGCAGATTCGAAAAAAGTGGAAGCGACAAAACTTTTATGGCCGTTCATCCCAAAGGCTTAATATTCGAAGATTGTTATAAACAGATGAACGGTTACGGCTATGCCACCTCTATCGATGAAAGTAATAACCTGTACGAAGCCCGCAATGTTATTCCTTTCAACTATATCAATGACCGGGAAGTTATGACGTTCGATGGGGGCAGCGGAGCTTATGCAGGGCCTGTTGCAGATGTAAAAGGTAACACCATTACACTTCCATCCGGCGCGATTACCAATCAATGGACGCCCAATAAATGGATTGGGGGTGGCGTATTCATTCTTGAAGGAAAAGGTGCCGGTCAGTACCGGCGGATTGTAAGCCATACACTGGATGTTATCCAACTGGATCAGCCCTTCCTGGTAGATCCTGATGCAACGTCTGTGATCAGTATCACTACTATTCGTAAAAACCTTTTTTTTATTGATAATGATGTTGCTGATGGAGGCGCCTATCAATTCTATGGTTCCGCAGAAAACTGTGTGATTTCCGGGCTTAAAATGCGCAGGTGCATTGGCATAATCGGACGTGGTTCCCTGATTTATAAGGGTCGGCAACCTAATTGGTATATTGATATTGTTAATTGTGAATTAAGAGAAGGTAATAATAATGTTCCAAAGGTGGCCGTGAAGACTAAAGTTTCCAGTTATCAGAATATTAATATCGTAGGCTCCGGCGGAATAGCAATGAATATCGGAACGTTAGTGCGACGGAATAAATTATTTGATTTCAGCTATATCCGCACTTCCCCCGGATCTAATCCCAACGCAATAACCGATGTTATTATCGAAGATAATAGCTTTACCAATGCAGATAAAGCCATTTCTCTTGGTGGATCAAGTAACATGACTTCCAATGTACTCATTCATAATAATCATTATAAAAATGTGAATAAACAGGTGGATTTCAATACGGGATTGAAACCTGAAAGTTATCTGATACTGCAGGATGGTTTGAAACCTTAGGTTGCAGATGCGGCAGCCGGAAGGGTATTGCTTGTAGATGAAATGTATCAATGAGAGGCATAAAACAACACCATATTATTTTATAACCGGTAGCACAATTCTTTTACAAAGATGGTACCTTAGCTTTTCATTTATTTGGAATAATGCTTAGACCTGTTTTTAAAAAAGTTGTACTGATAACCGGTATATTGTTTGCCGGTTACTTCGCAAATGCTCAAACAGTATCAGTGCCTGAAAATACACATCCGGAATGGTCTGCTCCTTATCAGCCATTTCGTATTGCCGGTAATCTGTACTATGTTGGCTCCTACGATCTGACAAGCTATCTGATAACTACATCAGAAGGAAATATACTTATTAATACAGGGCTTGCTGCTTCGGCAGATATGATAAACAAAAACATTGAAACATTAGGATTCAAGCCTGCCGATACCCGTATATTATTGACTACACAAGCACATTATGATCATATGTCCGGAACAGCAGCTATTCAGCGCCTTACCGGCGCGAAAATGATGGTTGACAGAGGAGATTCATCAGTAGTGGCGGATGGAGGAAAGTCTGATTACGCCCTGGGCACTACATATGAACCCGTAAAGATTGACCGGCTACTGAATAATGGAGATACTATAAAGTTGGGAGATGTACGGCTGATAATGCTCCATCATCCTGGTCATACAAAAGGCTCCTGCAGTTTTCTGTTTGATGTTAAGGATGAGCAAAGATCATATCGTGTATTAATAGCCAATATGCCCACTATTGTTACAGAGAAAAAGTTTACAGAAATACCTGCATACCCGGGAATTGCCAGCGATTATGCATATACCCTTCGCGAAATGAAAAAATTATCCTTCAATATATGGCTTGCTTCACATGCCAGCCAGTTCGGACTTCATACCAAACATAAACCCGGCGACAAATATAATCCTGCTGCGTTTATGGATAAAGCCGGGTATGATGCGGAACTGAAGGATTTACAACTTCAGTTTTCCAAAAAAGTAAAGGAGAAGTAGACAGCTTCATACCAATCATACCTATATGAAAATCATACAGGTATGATTGGTGCGGAGATTTTCGTTATAACAAGATCACTTAGCCGAACAGCATAACATTACTATCGTTTTAATTCATACTCATTATTCCCTCTGTTTACATCAGGATAAACCTGTCCGGGGTCAATAACGACTTTGGAAACAACTTCATTTTTGTTGGCAGCAAAAGTATATGAAGCGCTGTTCTCCCATATTTCTACAGGGAAAGACCTCTGCTCGTGTGAGCCATTGACATATGTTATATCAACTACAAGTGGCATCGCTGCTCTTTCAATATTTTCAATTGTTATAAGGGTCTTATTCTTAGCAGCATTTTCAACTTTCGCAATCCTTTGATCCAATTTGAAATTTTCCATAAACACGGATTTCCAAAACCATGTCAGATCTTCACCTGCAGAAGCGTTCATACTTCTAAAAAAATCCCAGGGAGTTGGATGTTTATATGCCCAGTCACGTATATATTTTCTGAAAGCATGATCAAACCTGTCGGCTCCAAGAATCTCATTGCGTAACAACGCCAGCAGATAGGCTACTTTCTGATATTGGATGGGATACACCTGATTACCTGGTATTACATCAGGACGCGTTAAAATAGGTACAATTGTGTCCGCAAAAAGTGCTGTGACAGGCATATCAATTTCTGCATAACCAATGAATTCTCCTTTATTAAATTCTTTGGTTGCCATATTATCTATAAAAAGATTAAAGCCCTCATCCATCCATGCATATTTGCGCTCATTGCTGCCAACTACCATCGGAAACCAGGTATGACCTAATTCATGATTTACTACTGCCCAATACATGTTACCTGTATCTTTGGCAGAACAAAACACCATACCGGGGTACTCCATTCCATCCAGGTTAGATGCAACATTTACAGCTTTGTTAAATGGATAAGCAAACCACTTCCGGGAAAAATACTGTAATGTAAATTTGATGTATTCCGCAGATCTTGACCAACTGTTACGTTTCTCAGATTCTACAGGATACAATGAACTACCCATAACAGATTTCCCATCCCCTAACCGGAAACCTGATGCTTCCCATATGAATGATTTGGAAGCTGTCCACGCAAAATCCCTTGTACGATCCATCCTGAACTTCCAGGTACATGTGGGCTTCGCTGGTCTGGAAGACGCTTCCAATACCTCTTTTGCAGATCTGATAAACACTCGCTCAGAACTTTCTTTAGCAGATTGCCATCTCTTAAGCTGAACAGGGGTTAAAACTTCTTCAGGATTCATCAAATCACCGGACGCTTCTACGAGGTACGATGATGGTAATGTTATGTTCACCTGAAAATTACCAAAGTCAAGATAAAATTCTCCATTGCCAAGATATGGCAATGTGTTCCACCCTTCTACATCATCTAATACGCACATTCTTGGATACCATTGCGCTACAGCATAAATATTGCCATTCTGAGATGGCAGAATATCTGTTCTGTTAACCTGAAAATCAGCATTCTTATAATTAACAGGAAAGCGATAACTATAATGGATACGGAAGGTTAATTTCTGCCCTTTCTTTAGTGGTTCAGAAAGCGACAATTTCATTCTCGTATCATATACATCGTAAGTAATATCGCCCGTGTTATTTTTCACGGCCTCAATTTCAAATCCCCCATCCTTTACCTCCTCATCAGGATTCTTGTACTGAAACAGTCCTGACAATATTCCCCTGGAATTTTTCTTATAAACGTTCTGATCCAATTGCACCCATAACGAAGAAAGTGCCTGGGGACTATTATTGGTATAAGAGATTGTTACAATCCCTTTAATCAGGTTTTGCTGATCATCGAGAGTTGCATCGATTACATAATCTGACTGGTTCTGCCAGTATGCGGGCCCCGGTTCTCCGGTAGCCGTGCGGTATTCATTACCGGCAGGTAAAAGCGGAAGTGCCGGAAACAATGCTGAAGGATTATACCTGGACTGACCAGATGATACATGACAGGTAAAAATCAGGAAAATAATGGTTGTAATCCTTATAAATCTCCTGTTACGAAAGAATATATCCATGTAGTAAGTAGGTTTACGAATATTTAATTAAGAACGATTATTTAACCCTCTTTTTTGTATAAAACCGCCAGCATTCATTTACCAGAGCATACTTTGACAACATAGATTCGTAAAATGGCTCAGTATAAATACGCCTTCATATAAGTCCATTCACATATTTCCAGCTAAAGCAAGGAAAAATACAGGGGCAGATATCAATGAATACGGTTTACATAGATTGATATAAATATAATAAAAAGTAAGGATGTTGCTAATATTTTAGTAAAGCAAAAAGCCGTCCCGGTAATACCAGGACGGCTTTCTTATTATTGAGCTTTTAAAATAACTCACCTTGTATATTTCCTTCATCCGGCTCTTCTTCATCAGATGCCAGGTCTGCACTGATCAACTCCTCTCCTGCTATACGGGTTCCTACCGTTTTCCAACCGGTTACTTCCACAAACTCTGACAGGTCTACTTCTTCTACATCCGGGTTACGTTTCTTACCGCTGCTTAACAATACGATTGGTTCAGCATGGGTAGTGATAAACTCCAGGTAGTTACCTTTGCCTTCTTTAATAAAGAGGAACTTATTGTTCAGCGTTTGTGTTTCTATATAGAAGCGCTTGGCATTGAACTGTTTCTTATCCGCATCATAATAGATGGCTGATACAACCTTTTCGGGATTGAATTTCTCAATGTAGATCACATCATCTGCTTCGTAACGGTTAGTGAGTTCAAAGTTGGTGAGTTCATAATGCCCGTTCTTGAATGCTACAAAGATCTTATCCTCTCCGTCAAAAGCACCTATATATATGCCTCTTTCTTCTGTATTCAGGCGGCCCATTTTCTCATCGTACCAGAGCTTCAGACCAGACAATGTAGATACCCCTTTCTCTTTGAACTTTACATTCTTGATCTGGTATTTAGTAACCTGGTTCCCCATTGAATTACGGCCCTTGATAGCGATTGTTTCAAAGTACAGATCAAACTCTTTATTACGCGCCGGACTATTAGGACTTAGTCTGATACTTACAACTTCTGCTTCTCCGTTAGAGTTGGCAGTGAAGTAATGTACTTTGGAATTTTTCTCTCCTTTGATAGTGAGATCGTATTCCTTATCGCGTGTAATACCTGTTACATTAAAACGTTTGGCATAACTGATTCCGCTTTTACCATCTACGTAAATCATATTGTACGTAGTACGTTCATCTCCTTTGCGGAAAATATCGATATGAATGATATCCTTGCCCACAAAGGTTTTATCAGATACTTTGGTAATGAGCATCTTACCATCTCTGCGGAAAACGATGATATTATCAAGGTCCGAACAATCAGCTACAAACTCATCCTTTTTCAGGGAGGTGCCAATGAAACCATCTGCACGATTCACATAGATCTTAGTATTGGCCATAGCCACCTGCTGCACCTGGATGGTATCGAACGTTTTGATTTCGGTAATACGTTCACGTCCTTTGCCATACTTCTTCAGAAGGTTTTCGTAGTAGCTTACTGCAAAATCTACCAGGTTTACGAGGTCATGTTTTACCTGCTTGATATCAGCTTCAATACCTTTGATCTGTTCATTCAGTTCATTGATATCGAGGCGGTAGATACGACGTACAGGCTTTTCTGTCAGTTTAACGATATCCTCACGCAGAATTTCTCTTTTCAGTTGCTTTTTGTAAGGGTTGAATCCTTTGTCGATCGCAACCAGTACTGCTTCCCAGTCTTTATGTTTCTGCTCAAGTTCCTTATAGATCTGCTTTTCAAAGAAGATCTTTTCCAATGAGGTATAATGCCATTTGTCTTCCAGTTCTGCCAGTTTTATCTGCAGCTCTCTCTTCAGCAGTTCACGGGTAAAGTCTGCCGAGTATCTCAACAGGTCAGACACAGTGATAAAACGGGGTTTATCCTCTACGATCACACAGGCATTGGGAGATACTGAGATTTCACAATCTGTAAATGCGTATAAGGCATCAATCGTGATATCCGGAGAAATACCGGGAGCCAGCTGCACTTCGATCTCTACATCTTTAGCAGTGTTATCCACTACTTTCTTGATCTTGATCTTACCACTGTCGTTGGCTTTTACGATAGACTCCATTAGCGCTGTAGTGGTTACGCCATAAGGCACATCCTTTATCAGCAGTGTCTTTTTGTCCTTTTCTTCAATATGAGACCTTACACGTACTTTTCCTCCACGTTTACCATCGTTGTAATTCGCGACGTCTACCATACCTCCTGTGATGAAATCAGGAAACAATTCGAACTTCTTGCCACGCAGATATTTGATAGATGCTTCTATCAGCTCTATAAAGTTGTGTGGTAATATTTTGGTAGACAATCCCACCGCAATACCTTCTGCTCCCTGTGCCAGCAGCATCGGGAACTTCATAGGCAATGCCAGAGGTTCGTTTTTACGACCGTCGTAACTTAACTGCCAGGTGGTGGTTTTAGGGTTGAAGCCTACGTCCAGCGCAAACTTAGACAGGCGGGCTTCAATATAACGGCCGGCTGCCGCACCATCTCCTGTACGTACATCTCCCCAGTTACCCTGTGTATCTATCAGCAGATCTTTCTGCCCCAGGTTTACTATCGCATCGTTGATAGAGGCATCACCATGCGGATGATATTGCATTGTAGAGCCCACAATGTTGGCCACCTTATTAAAACGGCCATCATCCATTTCCTTCATTGCATGCAGGATACGGCGTTGTACGGGCTTCAGCCCATCTTCCACGCCGGGTACCGCACGCTCCAGTATCACGTATGAAGCGTAATCCAGAAACCAGCTTTCATACATTCCTCCAATGTGAATAATGTTCTGTAAGGAATCGTCTGTTGGTTGTGTATTATCGATGTCGCTCATAAATTTATTTATTGATCATCTTTTCAAAGTCTTCTCTCCATACACGTACAGAATCTTTCTGTACATCTTCCAGTGAGTTTAATTCTATAAAACAGCAGTCTGTTACCGCAATAAACTGATGCCATACATTGATAGGTACTTCTATCCTTGCAGGGGCATCTGCATACAACGTTTCTATTTCGCTGCCACCCAGCGGACACCAGTGGATAGCTGCTTTCCCGCTGAAAAGAAACAGGATCTCCGGGTTCTTATAATCACTATTGCCTTCATGATAATGCTGGCCACTACTGCTGCCGGCTTTGCGATAACAAAGTATAAAATCACCGGTACGGTCTGAGAACCACTGATAATTGCTTCCTCTGTCATCTTCTCCAAAAAGCTGTATAGGCGTTATCTTTATCATGCTGGTAATTTCACTTCGAAGTCACGGATCGTTTTCAATTCCCCTTTGCTTTCTATTTTCTCCTGTTTGATCAGCTCCTTCAGCCGCCAGCCAAGAAATTGATCCATTACAGGATATTTCAGCTTGCCGGTAACGAGACCTATCACTTTAAATGCTTTCTGGAATTCAGCTGTTACCTGGGATAACAATTCCTTATCATAAAAGACAGTAGGTTCTCCTTTAATCTTCTTTCCTCCTTCCAGTAAACGGATGCCGGCATTCTCATTCATCATACGGCTCCATTCATCTCCATCTATTTCAAACTCCGCCAATGAAACAGGACGTGCCAGTTTTTTAGCTTTCAGGAATTCCTTAGGAATGATCTGATGCAGGTGAGTGGGGTAAAATAAGCCGCCTTTCTCATTCAGGAATGGCAGGTTATTCAGGTACAGGATATGAATACGGCCTGCAAAGTCATACATCTGACTGATCAGCCAATAATAACCACATACATCACGGGCGTTCTGTCCTGCCCAGATCCATACTTCCTGTTCAGGCTCAGCTTTCAGCAATGCTTTTAACTGACGGAACTTTTCGAAATCCCCGTTATCTTCTTCAGGAGCTACTTCCGCTCCTTCTGCTACTACAGGTACCTGTGCTCCTGTAAGCTGATTCCACCACTGTTTACGGCCAGATTGCCCGTCTTTCGTGTCCAATATAAACAATGGGCCGACTGACAAGTCATCCTCAAAATAAAGTACCTCTCCCTTCAATGTCTCGTCCAGTTCAAAAGCGCCACTGAGTGCAGTTGCAGACGACTCGCCAAATACGATATGCACTAATTCCATATTAATCTATTATATCTTTTTCATAACGCAGGTTCCCGATGATGAACTCCTGACGTGTTTGTGTGTTTTTACCCATATAATATTCCAGCAGTTTCTGGATATGAGTATCCTTGGAAAGAATCACCGGTTCAAGTTTCATATCATCACTGATAAAAGTACCGAATTCGTCAGGGGAGATCTCTCCCAACCCTTTGAAACGGGTAATCTCCGGTTTTGATCCCAGCTTTTTGATCGCTCTCTGCTTTTCTTCATCACTATAGCAGTAAATAGTTTCCTGCTTGTTACGTACCCTGAATAATGGTGTTTCAAGGATGTACAGGTGACCATTCTTTACCAGGTCGGGGAAGAATTGCAGGAAGAAAGTGAGCAACAATAAACGGATATGCATACCATCTACGTCGGCATCGGTAGCCACCACAATCCTGTTATAACGTAATCCTTCCAGCCCTTCTTCTATATTCAGCGCATGCTGTAACAGGTTGAATTCTTCATTCTCGTATACAATCTTTTTGGTAAGCCCGAAACTGTTCAGTGGTTTACCCCGCAAACTGAATACGGCCTGTGTTTCCACATTACGTGATTTGGTAATGGAACCACTGGCAGAATCACCTTCCGTAATGAAGATGGTTGTGTTCAAACGCCTGGTTTCCAGATCACCTTTATCTTTACCGCTGATCTCTTCGTTCAGATGCATCCGGCAATCGCGCAGTTTGCGGTTATGCAGATTGGCTTTTTTAGCCCTTTCATTTGCCAGTTTCTTGATCCCTGCCAGATCCTTACGCTCACGTTCACTCTGCTCAATACGCTTTTTCATCGCTTCTGCGATAGAAGGATTTTTGTGCAGGAAATCGTTCAGGTGTTTAGACAGGAAGTCAAGTACAAACGCTTTCACGGAAGGACCATCTTCAGATACCACCAGAGAACCAAGTTTGGTCTTTGTCTGCGATTCAAATACAGGTTCCTGTACCCTGATAGAAACAGCCGCACAAATGGAAGCACGGATATCCGTAGCATCATAATCCTTCTTATAGAACTCGCGGACGGTTTTTACGAATGCTTCACGGAAAGCGGCCAGGTGAGTACCACCCTGGGTGGTATGCTGACCATTTACAAAGGAATAATATTCCTCGCCGTAAGAGTTTTCATGTGTAATAGCAACTTCAATATCCTCCCCCCTCAGGTGAATGATAGGGTAACGCAGATCTTCCTCATTGGTTTTACGCTGCAACAGATCCAGCAAACCATTTTTGGAGATATATTTCTTATCGTTGAAATTAACGGTGAGCCCGGCATTCAGGAAGCAATAGTTCCATATCTGGTTTTCCAGGAATTCCGGGATGTAGCGGTAGTTTCTGAAAACGGTATCATCCGGTACAAAAGTAACCAGCGTACCATTGGGTTCTTTGGTAGCGGTTTCCTTGTGTTCTTTCACAAGTACGCCACGTTCAAATTCAGCTACTTTGGCGCGGCCTTCACGGAAAGATTCTACTTTGAAATAGCTGGAAAGGGCATTCACTGCCTTGGTACCCACACCATTCAATCCCACCGACTTCTGGAAAGCCTTGCTGTCGTACTTTGCACCTGTATTGATCTTACTCACTACATCCACCACCTTTCCCAAGGGAATACCACGACCAAAGTCACGGATGGTAACATTATGTTCTGTTACCTTTATTTCCACCTGTTTACCGTATCCCATGGTATGTTCATCAATACAGTTATCTACCACCTCTTTCAGCAGGATATAGATACCATCGTCCATACTGGCACCATCTCCGAGTTTTCCAATGTACATACCGGGGCGAAGCCTGATATGTTCCCGCCAGTCGAGCGACCGGATTGAGTCTTCGGTATAGGCCGCGGCAAAGAGTTCTTTCTTATCTGTACTAGCCATAATATTATAGAAATTCCAATTTACAGTTTTACAAGTTTCCGGATTTCAACGCGCCATCTATACCACGTTTCCAAGATTGGTCAAATGAGGCATTCCTGTCCGGCGTAGCAATATTACTAAATCTTTTAGCAAAATCCGGTTGCTGGCAAAAATACAGGTTTCATTGTATCATCCCAAGTAGAATTTATACACTATGCTTAATTTAATGAAAAGCAATTCATTATCAAACAGTAAAACCGGCCGGCAGTCACCTGTATATTTACATAAACCAAAGAACGTGACAAGAATAATGCAGTATTTTTAATTTTAATACGGCTTACCAATTTATTGTTTAAAGATTAAAAAAATTTATTCACAAAAGTTATTCACAAAATTCGTTTTATATAACTAAATCTTTTATATTTACAATCAATCGTCTTGTCGCTAACATCTATGTCCTAAACTATGAAAACATCCAGTTTTATCCTATTACTATGCGTGCTTTTTGTAGCACTCCTCCTTACTTTCCTGGTTAGAAAAGAGCAACGCTCAATTAACAAGCTGAGTAATACCTTCATCAGATTGCTGAGGAAATTTGATTCCTGGCAGATGATGCGCTAAACACTATTCCTTAACAAGATATTTTTCTATCCCTATGAGAATCAGTTTAATATTCAAGCTGGCTTGTCTACTAATTGCTTCAATGGTATTAGTTGCTCACTTGCTGCGCAAAACCTTTCAAAGGTTCAGCACAGGCAAGGGCAATGTATCCAACTGATAATCAGTAACACAAGACCTTTGATCGGGTAGCAGAGACAAAAAGTGTCCCTGCTGCCCATTTTTTTTGCTATGCCCATAAAAAAACCGACTCCGTGAAAGTCCCTTAACAGAAGACCTCTACGGAGCCGGATTTATTAAAATTCAGCTATGTGGATTAGCGGTTGTAATATTTGTTCACGGCATCTGTACGGCTACGTACATGCAGTTTTTCATAGATGTTGTGTACATGCCTTCTCACTGTTTCAATACTGATAAACAGGTTACTCGCAATTTCTTTATACAGGAAGCCTTTTGACAACTGATCAAGGATCTCTTTTTCGCGGGAAGTCAATGCTTCAAGCGCCGGATTAGGCTTAGCCTGTTTCTGGAAATAAGCTACTACCCTTCTGGCAATCTGCGAACTCATAGGAGAACCTCCTTCATGTACATCACGGATAGCTTCCAGCAATTCCCCGGGAGGCGTTTTCTTTAAAATATATCCGCTTGCGCCAGCCTCCAGTGCCTGGAATATCTTATCGTCATCCTCATAAACAGTCAGCATCATAAAATGCATGTCCGGAAACTCTGTTTTTAACTTTGCAATGCATTGAATACCATTCATTCCTCCCGGAAGATTGAAATCCATAAGCACTACGTTGGGCAACAAACT
The DNA here is from genome assembly GCF_900112615.1 of Chitinophaga sp. CF118. Lineage (GTDB taxonomy): Bacteria > Bacteroidota > Bacteroidia > Chitinophagales > Chitinophagaceae > Chitinophaga. The sequence continues at coordinate 281,551 of NZ_FOMK01000002.1, forward strand.
TGGAATCTGTTCTACGGCTGTTTCCCCATTGTTAAAAGCACCAATACAAGCATAACCATCCGAGCCATTAATTAACAATTCCATGGCTGTACGGATATCATAGTTGTCTTCAACAATTGCCACGGATATGACATCCATGTTATCCTGCTTCTTTTTTGAGTATACAGTCATTTAATATCAGTTATATTGTTACAAAAAAGGCTTTCACAATAACACATCCATGTTATTATACAAATCTATATTAAATAAGTGGTATATCTAGTAAAACTATCGTTCCGTTGTCCGAAGTAATCTCTGCATGTCCTCCTACAGATTCCATTCTCTTCTGAATATTTTTCAGCCCGTTTCCAAATAATCGCACCTTTTCCTGATCAAACCCTTTGCCATTATCCTTCAGCAGGATAGTCATATTCTGCTGCATCTCGATCCGGATCACCACTTCAGTTGCTTTTGAATGTTTCACTACGTTGTGTAGTGATTCTTTTACTGCTAAATAAATATTCCGGCGGGTACCTCCACTCAGTTTAATATTAGGAATACTTTCAGGAATAAAGAACTGGTGCCTGATATTGGCATGTTCCAGGAAATCTGCCGCAAAACTCCGCATATATGCAATCAGGTTCTCCAGCGAATCATTGGAAGAATTCATTGCCCAAATGATCTCACTCATTTTATCTACCAGTTCTCCTGCTGCTTCTGAAATACGCTCCAGCTCTTTAGTCTGTGAGCTATCCTGCAATTTACGCTTGGCTATTTCACTCAGTAAACGGATAGTAGATAATCCCGAACCAAGGTCATCATGCATATCACTGGAAATACGCGCCCGTTCCTGGTCTACCGCCTGCTCTTTTTCCAGTTTCAGCTTCTCATGACGGATCTTATAATCAAGATATAGAGTTGAGAAATAATACGCCACGCCTAACAATAATAAAAGCAGGAGAAAACGGAACCATAATGATTGCCAGAAAGGTATTTTTATTACAATCTCTAATGTAGTCGGTGTTGCATTCCAGATATCATCATTATTTGATGCCCGTACATTAAAAGTATAAGTACCCGGGCGCAGATTGGTATAACGTGCCATCCGGAAAGCCCCCGCCTGTACCCAGTCTTCATCTGCTCCATCCAGTTTATACTGTACCTTGTTCTTTAAAGGATTGGTATATTCCAAAGGCACAAACTCAATCGCAATTGTATTATGATTATAAGGAAGTTCTATCCGTTTGAGTAGTGACAGCGCTGTATCAGATTCATATGGTTTATCCAGCACTTCCATCCGCATGATCACTACTTTCGGTCTGGATGGGTTGTTCTTAAAATCCTTCGGATAAAAGCCATTCACACCACGGATCCCACCGAAGAAAAGCTCTCCGTCGAGCGACTTAAAAAACGCGCCTGTATTAAACTCATTGGATTGTAATCCATCTTCATAATTAAACGTAGTGATCTCATCATCCACAGGATTGATCTGGGATAATCCCTTATTATGACTCACCCATATACGATCTTTATCATCCAGTAATACACCATAAAAATAATCGTTGATCAGGGAAGGATAATCGTAACTGTTATAATGCTTGAGTACGTGGTTGTTTTCATCCAATACAAACAATCCTTTAGAAGTGGCGAGTAACAACCGTTTGCTTGCATTTTTATTGATTGATTTTACAATAGTTCCCTGTGGCAACGGAATCACTTCCCAACGGGAACTGCTTACCTTTTGAACATATACAGCCGATTTGGTGCCTACATATTTATTACCCAGAAAATCTTCGTAATAAGTGGTCAGCGTCTCATCCGGAAATTCATGTACAATGGCTACCTGGTAACTTTTATCTGTTGGTACAATCTGTAAAAGGTAACATCCATAATTAAAGTATACTTCTCCGGTGGTACGTTTAAAAAGGAAAGGGTAATTATCTTCCTGCGGTGGCATGCCCAGCGCCTTCACGATCTTTGTAAGATTATCAAACTTCCTGGTATGCACATTAAACAGACCGATGGACATATCAGAGAAATGGAACCACAGATGTTCAAAGTCTTCCCGGCAAATAGCGTTCAGGTTAGCACCCGGAAAAGGAGCAGGTCTGTCTTCATTGGGTAACCGTTCCAGGAACTTGCCTCCATTTTCATAAATATCCAGGCCGTCGTTCATCAGACCCACATACAATTTACCATCATCATGTTTGTACACGGAACGCACCATATTATGCGTAGTAAAAGGAGAACGGTAAAGGTTAAATACCTTCTTGTTGGGAGAGTATTTTTTAATCCCGTCACCATCTGTTCCCACCCACATATTATCCGACGCATCGCGGTACAAATAGGTTACAATATTCCAGGAGCGTGCTTCTGAACCATTGAAGCTCACTATATGATTGATCACCTCATTCCGGCGCACGTTATATACGATCACACCATCACTTCCTCCTATCCACACATTGCCGTTTTGATCCAGTTCCATGCAAAAAGGCGCGAAAGTCTGATCCTTTTCATGCTGCTGCACCAGCGGCAGGTCAGTATATTTATTAAGTTTCTTATTGAAGATCACGATATGCCCCCTGCTGGCAATAATCAGGGAATCTTTGTTCAGGTTGCGCAGTACTGCATGACTGGTAATACCTGGCAGGCAGTAAGTGGTAAGCCGCAACGTTTTTGTATCCATTGCATGCAACTCTCCTGGCTCAAAATTCATCCAGATAGTATTACCATCTTTCAATACTGCCTGTGCAACTAACCCTTTGCGGGTAATGGCAGGCGGATACATGATAACCCGCTTGATACCATATGTGGAGTCGTTCAGTACATATAATCCTTTCATGGGTCGCCATACCCAAAGACTATGTGTTACTGTATCTTCTCCCAGGATGCGGAATTTAACACCGCTGTCCCGTTCTGCATTATTTGCCCAAACGGTATCTTCCAGCCTGGTTTTTTCAAAAGAGTTCTTGTATTCATCATATACACTGATCCCGTAATTATGAGTGAGTATCAATTGCCTCCTCCTGTTCCGGTACAGCGAATAACCTTTATATCCTTTCAGCGCAAACCGGTTAATAAGGGCACGTCCGCCGGTATTGGACCTCACACCCAGGTTTCCCTTGCCCTGCCCGTCAATAGCCTGCAAACTGGGGTTAAAACGATATTCATTAAACACATAACCATCAAACCTGTTTACCCCATCGTGTGTACAAATCCACATAAACCCCTGGTTATCTTCCAGGATATCATAAACAGAATTCTGCGACAAACCCTCATTTACTCCATAAGAATCAAAGATATAAGGCTTTTCCTGTGCATGTAACACAGTCACTGGTAAGATGCATAGGAAAGACAATAAAATAATTCTCGTTATCTGCGCCGGCGATTGCAATGATTTAATAGTATTATTATGGAGGTTAGTAATTAGCACCCACTGAGTCACAAAAAACGCAGTACTTGCAAATATATAAATCTACTTCACACTTTCGTATGATTTTGTATTTTTCTTGTCATACAACTTAACCATAAATTATCACAAAATGGTATCTATAAAAAATTACCTGGGTTTTACACTACCACTTTTACTATTGTTAACTGCGGCAACAGCGCAGGATTCATATGTTATTCATATGCTGGAAACCCCTCCCATTAAAAGTATCCGCGGTATGAGCGCTGTAAACGACTCCGTATTATGGGTATCAGGCACTGAAGGGAAAGTTGGTTTCACTACAAACAGGGGAAAACAATGGAATTGGATGTCAGTTCCAGGTTATGATACATGCGACTGGCGCACAATTATTGCATTCAGCAGTCAGCGGGCGCTGCTGTTGAATGCAGGCGAACCAGCAAGAATTGTATTAACTACCAATGGAGGAAAAACCTGGAATCAGGTTTATTACAACGATACCAAAGGAATTTTCTTCGATGGTATGACTTTCAGGAATGAACAGGAAGGTATGGCTATCGGCGATCCCTTAAATGGCAGATTCACAATCATCTATACTCATGATGGCGGACTCTCCTGGCAACCGGCTGCAACTGAAATACAACCAGTTGCAAAAGATGGCGAGGCTATTTTTGCTGCCAGTAATTCCAGTATAACCAAACTTTCGGATGGTAATGCCTGTTTTGTAAGTGGGGGTACTGTAAGCCGTTTTTTTTCAGGATGGCATCACTGGAAAGCTGTTAACTGGCCTATGATCCAGGGACGTTCCGGTACCGGTGCTTTTTCTGTGGCATTTTATAACCGGCAGAACGGTATTGCAATTGGCGGAGATTATATGAATGATACAATTAAAAGAAATAATTGTTTAATAACGGATGATGCTGGTTTGCACTGGAAAAGCCCCTTGCTGCCTCCGGGTGGATACCGATCCTGTGTAAAATATGTTTCAGCAAAAATATTGATTGCCACAGGTACATCTGGCACGGATCTTTCAAAAGATGGAGGTCTGCACTGGTATAAACTCAGTGATACAGGATTTCATGCAATTGCAGTATCGCCGGGCGGGAAAAGTGTATGGCTGGCAGGAAAAGAAAGAATAGCAGAGCTTGTTGGCAACCCGTGAAAGTAAGGGGTGTTGCGAAAACACCCCCGGCAAAAATTAGGTTAAAGCAAAAAGTATTTTATTATTCCTGAAGATAATAGCTACATTAATCCCTTGTATAAACATTTTCGCCAATGTATTATTTTTAAAGGTAAACGCGGGTTTAATGAGGTCTATCGTAAAACAATGATAAAACAATATTTTTTTGAGTAATTTGAGTTTCGATAAGGATCGGTAATCTATATGTTTCAATTCAGTACGTATGAGTTATACTGACGAAAACAAGGATTTGGGAATTATTAAACGCCAACTATGCAAGTAACAACCTCGTCAGGTAAATATTCGGCCAAGCACTATCCGGATATCATCAAAGAATGGAAAAAAGAAGGTAATTACTTCTATTTTTATACATCAGAAACCATCCTTGAGATCAGGATCATCTCAGATAAAATCATCCGCTTCCGCTATGCATCCGATGGCAAATTTCAACGCGACTTCTCCTATGCAGTAAGCGATCGCCTGGAAGAGTCTCCCGTTAACTTCGGAATTCTTGAATTTGAAGAAACATTCGAACTCTATACCGATGCCCTGCGTGTATTTATAGCACGCGATGATATGCGCCTCACTATTACCGATAAGGAAGGCCACATCATCAACCAGGATGAGATGGGCTTCCACTGGCAGTACTATCTGCAGAAAGGTGGTAAAATTGTGTATTGCAGCAAGCAGGTTCAGGAAGGAGAACGCTTCTTTGGAATGGGTGATAAACCTACCCATCTCAACCTTTTTGAAAAACGTGTTGAAAACTACGGCACCGATGCTTACGGTTATCAGAAAGATACAGATCCGTTATACCGTAACATACCTTTCTACTATGGGCTGCACAAAGGCATGGGTTATGGCATCTTCTTCGATAATACTTTCCGCACCATCTTTGATTTTGGTAAAGAAAGAGAAGGTGTAACCAGCTTCTGGGCAAGAGGCGGTGAAATGAACTACTACTTTATTTATGGCCCTGAATTAATAAAGGTGGCCGAAGCATATACCAGCATTACAGGTACGCCGGAACTCCCGCCTCTGTGGGCACTGGGCTATCAGCAATGCCGCTGGAGTTATTATCCGGATAAAAGAGTGAAAGAAATAGCGGCAGAATTCCGCAAACGTGAAATACCCTGCGATGTAATTCACCTGGACATCGACTATATGGAAGGTTTCCGTTGCTTTACGTGGAGCAAAGAGGGATTCCCTGATCCTGCAGGACTTATAAAAGAACTGGCCGCACAGGGCTTTAAAGTAGTGGTGATCATAGATCCGGGTATTAAGGTAGATCCCGATTATAATATTTACCAGCAAGGTACACAATACGACTACTTCTGTAAGCGGCAGGATGGAGCTTTGATGGAAGGTGATGTGTGGCCGGGCAAGTGTGTTTTTCCCGATTATACCAATCCGGAAGTACGCAAATGGTGGGCCGGGCTCTTCAAAGAATTAGTGGAAACCGGAGTAAGAGGAGTATGGAATGATATGAACGAACCTGCCGTTTTTGAAATGGGAACTTTCCCTGAAGACGTTCGCCATGACTACGATGGAGAAGCCGTGAGCCATAGAAAAGCTCATAATGTTTACGGCCATTTAATGAGTAAAGCTACAGCTGCCGGAATGAGGAAATTCCTGATGCCAAACCGGCCTTTTGTGATATCCCGTTCATGTTATGCTGGTGCACAACGCTGGTCTTCCCTGTGGACAGGCGATAATGTTTCAAGCTGGGATCACCTGTGGCTGGCTTCTATACAGTGTCAGCGCCTGGCTATATCCGGAATCTCTTTTGCAGGCAGTGACATCGGAGGTTTTATTGGTGAACCGGATGGAGAACTCTATTTAAGATGGATTCAGCTGGCGGTATTTCATCCGCTTATGCGTACACACTCTGCGAGTAATGAAACCGGTTTCAACCAGGAACCATGGAGCTTTGGCGCAGAATATGAAACGCTTACAAAGAAGTTCATCCAGTTGCGTTATCAGCTGCTTCCATATATGTACACCACTTTTCAGCAGTACAGCAAATATGGTACGCCTATGCTGAGACCCCTCTCTTTCGTGGCACAGAATGATGAAAAAGCACTGGACCGTTCTCATGAATTTATGATGGGAGATTCATTGCTTGTAGCACATGTATCAGAGCCCGGTATGAAGGAAAAAGAGATTTACCTGCCGGAAGGTAAATGGTACTACTACTTTAACGATACTGTATATATTGGTGCTCAACTTGTCAAAATAGCCACACCACTGGAAGAAATGCCACTCTTTGTAAAAGCAGGTGCAGTGATTCCAAACTATGACAAAATCCAGTATGTAGAACAAAGAGATCTTTCTGAAGAGATGATCCTCCATGTATATTATAGCGATCAGGTAACCAGCAGTTCTCTTTATGAAGATGCCGGAGATCATTATGGATATAAAAATGGACTGTATAATGATATCCGTTTTAAACAGACATCAGACAAGCAGCATTTTGAGTTAAGAAAGAAATTCTTTGGACAATACAAAGCTGCTTACAAACGCCACAGCGTACAGGTTCATGGCTTGCCCTTTAAAGCGAAAGAATATGTGGTAGATGGCAAATCATTCAAACTCACAAACAGTAACTTTGTGAATAATGTTGTAAAGATAGTTGTTGAGCGAAATTTCGAACTCCTTATTATCAAATAATAACAACACTCTTTTATATAAATACAGATCCCAAATTCTCGTAAAGAATTTGGGATTTTTTTGTTTTAACCTCATAATAGTTTTAAAAAAAAGGGCACTTTAGATGGAGATCTTAGTGCCTTTTCATAACCTATGCCAACTTTAGAGTTAATTCAAAAGTAGGCTGTTATAAACTATGCTCAAAATGCCAGACACCCTTATTCATACAATGAACAAAATGAACAGAGCTACTATTAATGAATGAATGAAAAACTGTTAACGGGATGTTACGAAGCGAAAATCTACAGTGATTTCTACATAAAAAATTAACATCCCGTTTAAAAGCGGCATTATTTGTTCATTCTGTCCTTATCGTGCTACATATTGTTAACCATACTCCACGAAATATTCCTAATAATCATTGAAAACCTGTTATACAACATGTTAGGCATACGCGGCATGGTAGTTGTGCCACACTCTACAGAATATACTTAATACGTATAGCGTTAAATGGAACCCATTTTTTTAAACCGTCAAATTTGATTCTTATGGCTGCAGAACAAAGTAATCACTTCACACGCGACCACGAAAAACAGGAAAGGGAACACTCCAACGAGTCTCAAAATCAACATTCCAGCACTACACCTGGGCACAAATCTCAAAGTGACTCCAAGGAAGAACCTGCAAACAGGAAAGACAAACGTGGTTTTGCTTCGATGGATGCGCAATTACAAAAACAGATTGCCAGTAAAGGTGGACGTGCAGCGCATGCACAAGGTGTTGCTCATGAGTTTAATTCTACTGAAGCCCGCGAGGCTGGTCGTAAAGGTGGAGTAGCTGTGAGCAGAAACAGGCAGCACATGGCTGAAATAGGGAAAAAGGGAGGAGAAGCTGCCCACAATAAAAGAAAAAAAGATACCTCACTATAGTAACAATTCCCTCTCTTATTCATTCTAAAACTGTGTATCAAGGACTTTAGAGTCTCTGAAATGAAGCATTATGCCCGTTACAGACTCAAATAAAAGGCTGTATCATACTTTTGGTACAGCCCTTTTTTTATACATTTGTGGCATCTACCTAATGCTAACCATTTTAACATTCTCAAGTTGCAAAAAACATTCTATCCTGTTGCCAATACCTTCCAGAAAATAAAGACATTCCTGATTCCCTACACAGTTATCCTGATCTGCGCACTTTGCATCAAAATTGCTTTTACCAAAGAGGATATTTATTTCTTCATTAATGGTTTACATTTCCATGCAGGTGATATTTTCTTTCCATATGCTACAGAAATGGGCAGTACTGTTACCGCTTTTGTACTTCCCCTCCTGCTGCTCTTTGTAAGCTACAGAAAAAGCTTGTTGCTGGGTAGCAGCTACCTCCTCACCTTGCTGGTCAACGTGCCATTAAAAACACTATTTGAAGCGCCCAGGCCCAAATTATATTTTAGTGCAGTGGCCCGTCCTATCTATTATGTTCCTGATGTAGAAGTATTATCCAATCATTTCAGCTTCCCTTCCGGACATACGGTATGTGCATTTACGGCCGCCGTGGTGCTTACTTATATCACTCCCCGTAAAGTCTATGGTTTTCTCTACCTGTTCCTTGCATTACTGGTGGCATATTCCCGCATGTATATGAGTCAGCACTTCTTTGAAGATGTGACTGCAGGTTCATTCGTGGCAGTATCTGTTACTATATTGTGGCTTTCCTGGTTCGACAAGCAGGCTTTCCTGCAAAAAGACTTCTGGCAAGGCTCTTTAAGCAGGAAAACCGCATAATTTTAGTGTTTGTTTTTTTTCCCGCCGGTACCCTGATGTGGTAAAAAAGCCGGAGGGGCTTTGCGAACAGGAGTAGTGGGTGCAAGAGTATCCAGTTCTTCGGGAGATACGGGTTCTCCTCTTTTGTAGTATTCTTTGGTCATATGACCTTCTTCATCATAAATCTTCCATACGCCATTTCTTACAGAATTGGCATTACGTGGTATTTCTTCCATTTTTTCCTCACCGGTAATCGGATCTATTACCCGGTAAGTATCTTTTTGTCCATCTATATCTACAGCTACAAATGAACCTTCTGCGCTCACCAGCCCATTGGAATAAAAGTACCGGCTGTGGCCATTCAATACTCCATGTTTAAAGGTTTCCTCCGCTATAATACCGCCGGATTCTGCATATTTTTTCCATAATCCTTCTTTCAGATCATTTACATAAGTGCCTTCCCAGGTATAACCGGGTTCTCCCTTAATTTCAGGCATTTGTTCAGACCACGGGCCCTGTTTGTGTTTCTGTGCATCTACCTGGTTGGTTTTTTCCTGCGCAAACGCTCCAAACATCATTAATTGTAAAAAAGAAAATACTATCAGTTTTGTCATAGGTTCATTTGACGCAAGTTAATAAAAAAAAAGCCGGTGCAAAAAGTATGCACCGGCCAAAATCGTATCTTGTCGCTTGTCCTGCCAGAATTACTTACTCAGTTTGATCTGATCTAAACTGGTATTTTTTCCTTTTTCTACAGTTACCCCTGTGAGAGTGGTATCCTTATAGCCATTGGATGCATTTACAAACAAACTATATGTACCAGCTTTCAAACCTCTTAATTTATACTCTCCGTTTTTCCATGGCAAAGCATATGCAGTGTCAGTGTCATTGAAGAGTGTAATTACAGGCCATGCATCTGCAGGTGTAACTTTACCGGAAATGCTACCTGTTTGTTTTGCAGTGAATACGTGGATCACCGGACGCAGGATAAACTTGTTGTTACCAGTTTGAACAACAGAACGATCGATGTCGAAGTCCAGCCACAGACGGAAATTGTCTGTTGTAGTTTCTTCCCATTCGTTATGACGTACCTGTATAACAATACGTACCTGACCGGAAGGTGATTTCAAAGGATAAGTCACACTGTCTTTAACCAGCGAATTGTTGCTGCCCAGTGTAATTACGATCTTTTTTACAATACCTTTTGGTACTACACCATTACCCAGTAAGGTATCTGTACCATTACGGAGAGACAGTACATCATACACTCCCGCGCGGATAGGTAATGAATCCCATACCTGGCAGGAATCTTTGTCGTCGCGATGGTCTTCACCCCACCAGCAACGGTTGTAATCGTTACCAAAATCGTCATTGTCTGTACTGCTGCAAGTGTCGATCAATACTTCCACTTTACGGATATCCAGGAAAACATTGTCAAAATAACCTGGGTTGTCGGTAAAATAAACATTCAGCCTTTGCTGATTTGCTGACATTGTTGTTGATGCAGAATCGTCTTTTTTGCAGGAGTAGACGATGACAGCCAGAAGCATAGTAATTGCCAGCCACCATCCGTTGTTTCGGAGATAGGTTCTCATGATAAAGAATTTGTTTATGGTTAATAAAAAATACTTCCTTAAAAAGTATTCCGGACTATTAAACGTGTGTTACTCGTCTTTAGTACTTTTCTAAGTAGGCATTCTTTAGATTGGCAAAATAAACAAAAGTTTAACAGAGTATAAAATATTTTAAAGTGTTAACAGTCAGGGGTATTGATCAGTTCCTCTTAAAAATAGCCGCTCCAAGCGGCGGAAGCCTTAATTTTATTGTATAATTTTTCCCATTAAAAAATTCCTTTTGGGTAGTAACCGGTGATGTATTCATAACTCCACTTCCAAAAAATTGCGGGGCATCACTATTCAGGATTTCTGTCCAGGTTCCCTCCTCCTCCATGCCAATTAAATAATCCTCCCGGGGTATAGGTGTCATATTCAATACTATCAGCAGATCATCTTCTGGTGCCAGGCCTTTACGTTTATAACCGAGAACGCAATTATCGTAATCAGATATAATCACCCACTCAAAACCATAATATTCAAACTGCTTTGCATAAAGTGCAGGATAAGAAGTATAAAGGTTATTCAATGCCTTTACAAATCGTTGTAATCCCTGATGGGATTCATGCTTCATCAGATGCCAGTCCAGCTCTGAACGGAAATTCCATTCGGATGTTTGTCCGAACTCGTCTCCCATAAACAGTAGTTTGGTTCCCGGGTGCGTGAACATATAACTATACATCAGTCGCGCATTTGCAAACTTCTGCCAGTCATCTCCCGGCATTTTATATAACATAGGAGATTTTCCATGCACTACTTCGTCATGACTAAGCGGTAACATGAAGTTCTCCGTAAAAGCATAAGTGATACTAAAAGTGAGCCTGTCCTGCTCCCACTTACGCAGCAATGGATCCGTTTTAAAATACCTGAGGGTATCATTCATCCAGCCCATCATCCATTTCATACCGAATCCCAGTCCGCCCATAAATGTAGGACGGGATACACCATAGAATGAAGTTGACTCCTCCGCTATCGTCTGCACATCGGGAAAGAGTTTGTAAATAGTTTCATTCATATTTTTCAGGAAAGAAATAGCTTCCAGGTTCTCCGGACCACCATGTTCATTCGGCTCCCAGGTACCTGCGGGACGTGAATAGCTAAGATGGATCATTGATGCCACAGCATCTACCCGCAACCCGTCTGCATGAAACTTATCCAGCCAGAATATCGCATTACTTAATAAGAACGACCGTACTTCATTACGTCCGTAATTAAAAATATAACTGTTCCAGTCGGGGTGAAATCCCTTGCGCATATCTCCATACTCGTAAACATGTGATCCGTCAAAGCGGAATAGTCCATGCGCATCATAAGGAAAATGCGAAGGTACCCAGTCCAGTATCACACCAATACCGGCTTCGTGAAATGCATCCACAAAAGCCATAAAATCCTGTGGGGAGCCATAACGTGAAGTGGGTGCATAATAACCGGTACCCTGGTATCCCCAGGACCCATCAAAAGGATGTTCCATCACGGGCATCAGTTCCACATGTGTAAACCCCATATCTTTTACATAAGGAACCAGCCTTTCAGCTATTTCCTTATAAGAATAAAATACTTCATGATTGGAAGGATCCGGACGGCGCCAGGATCCCAGATGGACTTCATAAACAGAGTAAGGACTTGTTAAACTGTTATGTTTAGCGCGATGATCCATCCACTTTTTATCTTTCCACTTATAATTTAGCTGCCAGGTAACAGAGGCTGTTTTAGGACGAACTTCCCAGTAGTTGGCGTACGGATCTCCCTTTTGCAGTTCTTCCCCGGAATTTGAACGGATAAAATATTTATATCGGGTTCCCTGTTTAACATGCGGAATAAAGCCTTCCCATATACCGGATTTATCCCAGCGGGGATACAAGGTGTGACGGTAATGATCCCAATCATTAAAATCCCCTATTACTGAAATATAAGCAGCATTAGGCGCCCATACTGCAAAGTAGGTACCCGCAATCCCTTCGTATTCCAGGCTATGCGCACCAAATTTTTCATACAGGTGGGCATGTGTACCTGCCTGGAATAATTCAATGTCTTTCGCAGAGAATAACGAAAAGGGCTCTACTGATTGTAAATTCTGCTTTTTTTCTTTTGTCATAACAAGGAAGGCACTAGACATACAAGATAGTTCAAATTTTAGATTTGCAATCCCGTACAAGCAGGAACAGCTGTTATATTTTGCAACTATCCGGCCAACAAAAAAGGGATCCCGGCATAATGCCAGGATCCCCTGCGAATATTCTGCATCCCTTTCCGGGTAAATGCCCGGAAGAGCGCTTAGTATCTCTTTTTGTAAGCTGGTTTTGCTCTGCCACCGGAACCGCTTCTTTCACCGCTACCACTGCTTTCCCAGCGCTTGCGACCTTCTTCACGCGGACGGCCACTGCCTGATCCACCAGGACCACCAGATCTTGGACGTTTATCACCATCCTGAGACATTTCTATACGTACGCTGCGGCCATTATATTCTGCTTTTTTGAAAACCTGCTGAAATTGTTCTACAACATCGTTTTCTACTTCAAAGAAAGAATACACACCTTTCAGATCTATACGACCGATCTTATTGCCACGTACACCGCTTGTATCGCAGAGGTAACGTAACATATCGCCACGGGTGAAGTCATCTACAGAACCCAGGTTGATAAACAAACGGGTAAATTTACCGTTGCTTCTGCTGCCGCGATCAACGCCGGTTGCACCACCATCCAGGGAACGTCTTTCTTCCTTCACATTCAGATCAGGAGCATCCTGGTAGTATTCCAGGAATTCATTGAATTCCAGGGATGCGAAACGCTTAATGATTTCTTCTTTGCTCATTTCAGCAAATTGTTCATATATGCGTTCCAGATATGGTTCGATCTGTTCTTCGTTTACTGTTACGTTATGTACTTTATGTACAAGTCCGAACAATTGTTTTTCGCACACTGCAAAACCATCAGGTACGTCAGTCTTCACAAACTTCTTACCTAATACTCTTTCAATCTGACGGATCTTTCCGATATCACGGCCACTGATGATGGCGATAGAGATACCTGACTTACCTGCACGACCGGTACGACCGCTACGGTGTGTGTAGTTCTCAACGTCATCAGGCAGTTCGTAGTTGATAACGTGTGTTACATTGTCCACGTCAATACCACGGGCAGCAACGTCAGTTGCAACCAGTACCTGCAAAGATCTGTCACGGAAACGTTTCATTACCTTATCACGCTGTTGCTGGGTGAGGTCACCATGTAATGCATCTGCATTATAGCCATCGCGGATCAGGGATTCAGAAATTTCCTGTGATTCTATTTTAGTACGGGTAAATACGATACCAAAGATATCGGGGTTGAAATCCACGATACGTTTCAGCGCAGCATATTTCTCACGCGGACGAACCACATAATATTCATGCTCGATGTTTACGTTACCACTGTTTTTGTTACCTACAGTCAGCTCAAAAGGATCTTTCATGTATTTCTGAGCAATACGACGAACTTCCTGTGGCATTGTTGCAGAGAACAACCAGGTGGTTTTGGTATCCGGAGTGTTGGATAATATATTGTTGATGTCTTCCTGGAATCCCATGTTCAGCATTTCATCTGCCTCATCCAGAATGGCATAGCGTACATTGGTAAAGTTAACTGCCTTACGCTCTATAATGTCCAGTAAACGGCCGGGAGTAGCAATAACAATATGCACACCTCTTTTCAGATCGCGCAACTGCTGTACAATGCTGGATCCACCGTAAACGGCTACTACACTTACTTCACCCAGATGTTTACTGAAATTCTTCAGGTCATTGGTGATCTGTAAGCACAATTCCCTTGTAGGGCACAATATCAACCCCTGAGGGTGACGTTGCTTCAAATCTATCTGTTGTAATAACGGCAGGCCAAAAGCTGCTGTTTTACCGGTGCCCGTCTGGGCCAGACCTACAAAGTCTCTGTCACCGCCTAATAATACCGGGATTGCTTTCTCCTGTATCGGTGTAGGTGCAATAAATCCAAGGTCCTGGATTCCTTTTAAAAGTGGCTCTTGTAAGCCTAATGTTTCAAATGTAATCATTGATTTGCTTTAATCAGGCTCCGTCGGGAGCCGTTGTATAAGTCAGCCGAATTAGCTGATTAAATTCTTCTTGTTTAAATTAATTCCCCTTCCAGGTCATAATCGAATGCCTTAGTGATCTTTACTGTCACAAACTCTCCCGGTTTCAGGCGTTTGGTAGTATTTATGATCACTTCATTATCCACCTCTACAGAGTCAAACTCCGTACGGGCCAGATAACGGCCGGATTCTTTCTTGTCTACAATCACCCTCAGCACCTGTCCGATTTTTTCCTGGTTCTTTTCCAGGGAAATTTCCTGCTGTACTTCCATGATATCCTGTGCCCTGCGCTCTTTCTCTTCTGCAGGAATATCATCTGCCATGTCGTAAGCAGAGGTGCCTTCTTCGTGACTATATGTAAATACTCCTACCCTGTCAAAACGCATTTTCACCAGGAAGGCCTTCATTTCTTCCACATCTTCCAGCGTTTCTCCCGGAAAACCGGTGATCAGCGTGGTACGCAAACAAATGCCCGGTACCTTTTCCCTGATGGCTGTTACCAGATCTTCCATCTCCGCACGGGTGATCTGGCGTTTCATGGCTTTCAGCATATTGTCTGCCGCATGCTGTAAAGGCATATCAATGTAATTACAGATGTTCGGAAACTCTTTCATTACATCCAGGATCTCCATCGGAAACTTATGCGGATAAGCATAATGTAAACGGATCCATTCCAACCCCTTAATACCTGCCAATGCACGCATCAGTTCCGGAAGGCGACGCTCTTTATAAAGATCCAGACCGTAATAGGTCAGCTCCTGTGCAATCAGCATAATTTCCTTCACACCTGAATTCACCAGCTTTTCAGCTTCTGCTACCAGGTGTTCAATAGGTCTTGATACATGTTTACCACGCATCAGAGGGATGGCACAAAATGAGCAGGTACGATTACAGCCTTCGGCTATTTTCAGGTAAGCATAGTGTGTAGGGGTACTGAGCAAACGCTCTCCTATCAGTTCTGCTTTGTAATCAGCATCAAATTGCTTCAGGATCAATGGTAATTCCATTGTACCAAACCAGGCATCCACACCGGGAATCTCTGCTTCCAGATCTCCACGGTAACGCTCACTCAAACAACCGGTTACATACACCTTATCCAGGCGGCCACGTTGTTTCAGTTCTACCTGGTCTAATATAGTATTGATTGATTCCTCTTTAGCCTTGTCGATAAAGCCACATGTATTGACAACTACGATGTTATGGTCCTTACGGCCACTTTCGTGCACTACGTCTATATCATTGGCAAGCAACTGTCCGCTGAGCACTTCAGAATCCACCATGTTCTTGGAACATCCCAGCGTAATTATATTAACCTTATCTTTCTTTAAAGTTTTTGTCTTCAAGCGCGATTTTTTTTACTGGCAAACCAGCCTTGGGCTTATTTGCTTACCGCCACGAAGACATCCAGACACGAACGAAGAGAACAGCAGACTTACTGTTTAGTGACTATGAGCCTTAGTGGGGGTTATTGGTTTTAAGAAATGCAAAGGTAACTAATTAATTACGAAATGTCAATTACCAATTAAAATTCGGTCGGCCCTCCTTTTTGCTACCCTCCTTTTATAATGGTACCACCACTCCGGAGCCAGCTTTATCAGCAGATTATTCATTCCCCGCAACCCTACCAGGTGGTATAAACCATTGAGTTTCCCGGACAAAGTATGATCCAGCGCCCGCAGGCTCATGGCAAAACCGCTGTCAAGATATTCCATATGGTGCCAATAACCGGCAGGCATAAACATGGTATCTCCATGCTCCAGGATGGTCGTGTACCCTTTTGCTAAATCCAGGGCCGGAAACTCATCCGTATCCAGCCGCTCACTCCAGTTCACAAAACTGGCAGCGCTTTCTACTGTTAAAGGCATCCGGTATATGTAGGGTGATTGCTGATTATCAAACAGTAATACCCTTTTCCGGCCAATAAACTGTGTATGAAAAATATGCGAGAGGTCAATATCGTAATGCATATGTGCCACTGAACCAGCCCCGCCTACAAACAGCATTGGGTACTTTTTCATGAACCTTGACGAATATTCATCCGGCCAGATAATATCTTCCGCTATCTGTGGAGCATGCTGGAAGATATTAAAAAGAAAGATCCGCAATTGTACAGGCCCCTGTTTCACCATATCGAGATAGTCTCCAAATGGAATGTATGCATCTGCACCATTCACCAAAGTTTTAGCACCAGCCCTGGTATTATTATACAAGCCTACCGTTTGCTGACCCACCACTGACTTAAAATAGTCCCAGGTCCATTTTTCGTAAGCCGGCCAGTTTTTGCTTAGTCCGGTAATTATAACGGGTTTACGTGTATCATAATAGTTCTTCTTAAATGCTTCAGGGGTAATGTTCTCAACTCTGTCAATGGAGGTAATCTGCATAATAACGCATTGTTTAAGGAGTCGGTGAAACAATTAGTGAATAAACGGAGTGTTACAATAAATGTGCCGCTGGCCTAAGGGATAACAGTCAAAAATAAAAAAGGTTCGGGCAAAATGCCCGAACCAAATATATGAGTATACCTTGTAAGATATATGAAAATCAAATGTTTACATGATAAAGATGTGCATGTCAATCATTCATGCTAAACAGGGAATCTACAAACTCTACTTTATTGAATACCTGTAAATCTTCCATGCGTTCTCCGATGCCGATATACTTTACCGGTATTTTGAACTGGTTAGCAATGGCCAGCACAACCCCACCTTTTGCGGTACCATCCAATTTGGTGATAGCCAGGGCCGTTACATCGGTAGTCGCCGTAAAATGACGGGCCTGTTCCAGTGCATTCTGCCCGGTTGAGCCATCTAATACCAGTAATACCTCATGTGGTGCTTCGGGGATCACCTTCTTCATTACACGCTTAATCTTGCTCAGCTCTTCCATCAGGTGGGCTTTATTATGTAAGCGACCAGCAGTATCAATGATGATCACATCCACATTACGGGCAAGTCCGCTCTGTACTGTATCAAAAGCAACTGCTCCGGGATCGGATCCCATTTGCTGCTTTACAATTGGAACACCTACACGCTCACTCCAGATGGTCAGCTGATCGACTGCAGCTGCGCGGAAAGTATCTGCCGCACCCAGTAATACACTTTTACCAGCCTTCTTGAAGTTATAAGCCAGTTTTCCAATAGTGGTAGTTTTACCTACACCATTCACCCCTACCACCATTATTACATAAGGCTTTTTATCGGCCGGTATATCAAAATCACGGAAACCACTATCCGGAGCGTCTACCAGTAATGCCGCAATTTCTTCTTGCAGCATCTTATTCAACTCGCTCGTTCCCAGATACTTATCTTTCGCTACTCTCTTTTCTATCCGGTCAATGATCTGTACGGTAGTATCAACGCCTACGTCTGCAGACACCAGTGCTTCTTCCACGCTGTCCAGCACTTCAGTATCCACGGTGGACTTACCAGCTATGGCTCGTCCTATTTTTGTAAGGAAGTTTTCTTTAGTTTTTTGTAACCCCTGATCCAGGCTTTCTTTCTTTTCCCTTGAAAATAATTTATTGAAAAAACTCATGGTCTTTTATTTTGAGTCTATAGTCCTATAGGGGGCTATAGTACAATTTCCGAGCGTCAAGTTAACGAATTTACAGTACAACTCGCACGTTGCGAGCATTATGAGGTCTTATTATATCCTACTGAAAGTCAACTTGGTTCCAACTTACTACCAACACAAAAAGCTGTCCATTAAAGGACAGCTTTTATAGTATTATTAGTAAAGCCTAATTACTTTTGGTTAATGTGCTCCTGAACTTTATCCTTGTGCACGATAGCCTCTTTAAAGGTATAAGCACCAGATTTAGGAGAACGTACCGCTCTGATCACTTTAGTCCACACTTTCGCTTCAGCAGCAGCTTTCGCATCTTTCTTGATCGCGGTTTTTGCTTGTTTTGCCATTGTTTTATTGTTTTATGGTTTCATGGCTGTATGGAACAATAGCTGCATAAACAACCATCTTACCATACAACAACTCAACGACTTATTTAATCTCTTTATGAACAGTTACTTTCCTCATTATAGGATTGAACTTCTTAAGCTCCAGACGTTCAGGAGTATTCTTTTTGTTCTTGGTGCTGATATAACGGGAAGTACCAGCCAGACCAGAAGTCTTATGCTCTGTACATTCCAATATCACTTGCACCCGGTTGCCTTTTTTTGCCATTGTCTATACAAATTAAAGTGAATGCTTATAATTAGATGTTTTGACCAGCTGCACGCAAGTCTTTAACTACTGCATACAAACCATTCTTGTTGATAGTTCTTAAACCATCAGCAGATACTTTCAAAGAAATCCAACGATCTTCTTCCGCCAGGAAAAAGCGTTTTTTCTGCAGATTAGGCAGAAATCTCCTGTTAGTCTTAATGTTGGAGAAGGAAACATGGTGACCCGTGATCGGCTTCTTTCCTGTCACCTGACATACTCTTGCCATGATACTAAATTTTGGACTGCAAAAGTCGCTTTTAATTATTGATTTAACAAATAATTGCAGTCGCTTTTTATTAACAATAACCCAATGTGTAAATCTATGGACGGTAAGTATTATTCCAAATGCTTGATCTTCATCTAATTAAGACAGTTACCTGCTATTTTAAATTGAGATATCCACATCCTTCATTATTGTCACCATTCACACAAAAAGGTGGTTTACTTTACAAAAGTACAACCAAACTTCTTAATACTGCGCCTAATCTTACAGCTTCCAGAATTCTTTGTTGCTCAGTACCATGTTTTAACAGCGCTTCCTCATGAGAGGTTACACACATTTCACAACCATTCAGGGCGGATACGGTCAGGCTTACCAGTTCGAAGAACTCCTTACCCAGTACCGGATTAGCCATAATGCTCATGCGGATGCCGGCAGGGGTTGCTGTGTAGAATTCCTTGTTCACGAAGTGACGGAAACGATAGTACACATTATTTGCATTCATCAAAGAAGTACAGCTGATAATTTCAGCGATATCTTTGGCGGTTGCTCCTTCCTCAGTAGCCAGCTTTTCAAATGAAGCCTGCAGCTCTACATGTTTCTCATTCACAGCTACTGCCAGTCCCAACAGGTAAGCTTCCTTTTTCGATAAGGTAGTGGCTGTAAGGGAGTTGGTTACATTTATCTTAAGATCCTTCAGGTAACGGGCATCTGTATCTGCCAGGCTGCGTAAGCGTGTGGAAAGCTGTGCTTCTGTTAATCCTACTACCTGTAATAACTGAATAGCTGTATCCTGATTTGTTGTTGCGAACATATATAATTGATTTAAAAGAAAAGGTCCATAGTCCGTATATCCATTTACATGGACTATCGACTATGGACCCGGAATAAATTTAGCCAACAAGTGTAGCTTCGCCTTTCACCCAGTTGCAAGGGCACAGCTCATCTGTCTGCAGCGCATCCAGTACACGTAATACTTCTTTAACGTTACGGCCTACATTCAGGTCGTATAAAGATACCCAACGTACAATACCCTGTGGATCTACGATGTAAGTAGCACGGTAAGCAACTTTCTCGCCTTCTGACAAAATACCCAGTTCAGTAGCCAGGGATTTGGAAGTATCAGCCAGCATCGGGAAATGCAGACCACGCAGATCAGCATGATCTCTTCTCCATGCAGCATGTACAAACTCACTGTCGGTAGAAGCTCCTATCAGGATAGAATCGCGATCTACGAAATCCTGGTAATGATTGTTGAATTCAGCAATCTCAGTAGGACAAACAAAAGTGAAGTCCTTAGGCCACCAGAACATTACTACCCATTTGCCGGAAGCTTTTAATTCTTCAGATGACAATTCGTAAAACTCCTTACCTTTCTCGATAGATATTACTGCCGTTTTCTTAAACTCAGGAAACTCCGAGCCTACAGATAAAATTACATTTCTCATAATTCGTATGTCAATTTTTGATTTATTGTGTCTTATGTCCTTAATTCGGACGCAAAGGTCATGGTCAATCGTCTATTAATCAAATAGATTTTTTCCACACATCTATTGAAAAACTCTATATAGCCCCAAAATGTTTACGGGACAGCTATTTAGGCCTGTTTTCACCCCTCAGGCCAGGAGGATAATATAATCTTAACATTTTTTCACTAAATCCGTAACAATTTGGCACGTTATTTAGTTATATAGACATATCCGTTACTTTTAAAATGATGAGAAAATGAAATTAAAAAATGTACTACTGGTGGTGTTAACAATTGGAATTGCTTTAATTCCCTTCATTAAAAATGCTGTGAGCAAAGAAGATGAATTCGATGCAACACAGGATCTTTTCATTTAATGTATAGTTAGTGGCTGACCAATGTAATTGTAAAAAATATCTCGTGCATACTCTTCCTGGAAAAGGAAGCAGGCTTGCTGTTGCCCACACTATTCCAATTTAGTTATCTTCTGATATTGAGAATCCCCTTCTCATTTCAATAAAATTCACTCTTCTTAACATTCATATAAAAAACAGGACCAACCTGAAAGTTGGTCCCTGAAGTACATATATTGTAGAAACTGCTCAACGGTTCATGTAACATTGTTGATCAGATCCTTAAAGCTCCTGATACCCAACATCTTCACTGTGGTAAACCCTTCTGCATAAGCCACCCCTACCATCTTACCCATTGTCTTATCCCGGTTGATTACACCATCAAAAAACGCGGGTGAAGAAATATAGGTCTGTGGTTCATTGTCTGCCGCCGGTGCCAGAAATTGTGTTTTAAAGCATTTTATAGCCTCTTTTTTGCGTTCAATCACATCAGTGATATCAACTACAAAATCCGGCTCTACGTACTTCTCCTGTAGAAAATGGAACACCTGAGAAGGACGCCATGCTTCCTGTGGCTGCCCATCAAGGGTAGTTTCAATCTTTCTCAGTCCGGATAACCAGCAGCTATCTGCAATCAGCCGGGCTGCCCTTCCATGATCCGGGTGCCGGTCCTCGAATGCATTTGCCAGCACAATATCCGGCCGGTATTTCCGGATTGCAGTAATCAGGGCCAGTTGCTCTGCCTTTTCATTCCTGAAAAAGCCATCAGCTATGCCCAGATTCTCACGTACCGACAGTCCCATTACGGCCGCAGACGCCGCCGCTTCCTCTTCCCTTGTCTCAGCAGTGCCACGGGTTCCTAATTCACCACGTGTAAGATCTAATACCCCTACTTTCATTCCCTGCGCAGCATGTACCATCAGGGTACCTGCACAGGCCAGCTCTACATCATCGGGATGAGCTGCTATTGCCAGTATATCTAATTTCATTGGAAACTTCCTCTCTTTTGGTGGAGTGCAAAGATAAAGGGCATTGATGAACACACCAACCCTTACCGGGAACGGATCACTACCCCTGCCAGCTTGTCATTTACTTTATACTGCTTTTTCAGGAGTTTAGGGTCTATAATGGTTATATCAGCAATATTCTTCCTTTCCAGGGCCGCCAGCATCGGCTCTATACTATTGGTAAGCAAAGCGCCATCCAGGATATACTGAAAACTGCTGTCACTTCCATATTGCTTTAAAGTGGCTGCATAAGCGGGAGATAACTCACCAAACATTTTATTATAACGTTTACGCGCAAATGGCTTGGTTTCAATATAGATCACCCCATTCGCTGCCCTTGCACCATAACGTTCCTGTAACTTCTTTCCTTTTACCACATTAATCAGGGCAATCCTGTCCGGACTCAATCCTGCCATTCCTCCATCGGTTTCCACACTATCCAAAAAGAAAAGGGTGCTATCCTGTGACGGATTCATTGTTAAATATCCCTGGCCATCCTGTGCGCTACAGGTGAAAACTGCTAAAATAAAACACGAAAAAATAATTCTGAATTGCATCTCTAAAGTTACTTAAAAGCATACTTTTAAGTAACGAAAAATAAATCGGCTGAAAGGCCCTCTGCATAAGGCTTAGAAGAGAGATAAAGCATATATAAAGCATAAATGAAGCATATATAAAGCATAGATGAAGCATACTTCTTGGGATATGCTTTGTATATGCTTTACTTATACAATACTTTTGTTTTACATCTGTTATGTAAACCAGGCTAGTGGCCATTCAAGATCTTCTTTATTGATTTTCAATCAATAAAGAGTTATTTAATACTGAAAGATGAGGTGAAAGTTGTCCGTATTAGTTTTTGGAGAAATGAAGTGTCAGCCAGTTTATTCATTAAAAAACAGGCACAAAAAAAGGCTTCACAGGAAGCCTTTTGCTAAATTATTTCAGATGGTGCTTTAATTAATTATAGTACTGCCCTGGAGCCCCGGTACATTTCAATTTCCTGAACAATGGCCTCAATATCCTTATCCTCATCCCTGTCATATTCACTTTTCAGGTTACCGCCAAAGAAGAACGCAACGGTTTGCCATACACGGGCAGAAAATCCTCCTTTCAGTTCTTTTATGATCTCATAACAATTCTCCCCTGTTTCCCTGTTAATGAGCTTCATTAAGACTTTTCCCTGGTATACCGAGAGGTTTTCCAGTTTATCCCCGAACTGGGCTTTCATTTGTTTCTCTATGGTAGAAAGATATGCCTTACGCTCTCTTTTATCATGGATGGTAGCCAGGCGGCTATTCACATCTTTCAGAATCCTGGCGGCTGCTTTTGCATAAGGGTAAGTTACATATACTGCATTCCTTAACCGCGTCCATTGCTCCCGCTGTTTACGGAACTTTTTGGGTAACTTATCAACCACCTCTACCAGTCTCAGCGTTATAGAAGGAATAGTATCGCCATCCATTACAATAGCGCTCACCGGGATGCTGTCCGCCCCATGACGGGTCTGGGCCCTGCTCTCTGCACAACACAGAACGCATAACACTAAAGTAAGCAAGGAAATAGCAGTTACAAGACGGTGCATAATTCTTAAAATATTCCTAAACCTTTCATAATACTATGCTAAAGTTAAGGTTTTTATAATTATAGAACGATGCTATAGCATTGCAGGTTACAGAGGCTACTGTTTTGCTCCCAGGCTCAGCTTTTCTTCAGCAAAAGCATCAATTGCTTTTTCTACAGCGGGAATATCTTTGGCAACAAAGTAACATCCCAAAACATGTGCCCCTGCTCCTGGTATGGCAATGGCTTCTTTCAGACTGTCTGGCGTACCCAGTTCTTTTTCCATCCAGAGAATAGCTGAAACTTTTACCGTAGGATCCTGGTGCTCAGGGTCCTTATAATAATAGAGGTTCAGGACTGGTTGTTTTACTTTCCTGAAAGTAGAAGGCTCCATTGTCGTTTCTACAAGACTTTGCAGTTCTCCTATCGCTTCCAGCCTGTATCTTTTATTCCAGTATTTACTTCTTTCCTCACTGAAAGTCTTTGCTTCCATGTATTTGCCATTCATCACCATCCTGGTGATATTTAAGCCCCAGGGATTGTTGGCCAGGAAAATCATGTTATTATTAATCGCAATGTTCGGCGACATATTAATAATGGCGAAGATATCGTTCGGATAGGTAGCTGCCAGTTTCAGTGCCAGGGTACCACCGGTGGAGGTGGTCATCAGGATTACTTTTTCTCCCAGTGACTTCCCGATAGCCAGGGCCTCTTTGGCATCTTCCCATAAACCTCTTGCAGTCATCGTCAGCAATGGATCGCTGGTATCTATTC
The DNA here is from genome assembly GCF_900112615.1 of Chitinophaga sp. CF118. Taxonomy (GTDB): domain Bacteria; phylum Bacteroidota; class Bacteroidia; order Chitinophagales; family Chitinophagaceae; genus Chitinophaga. The sequence continues at coordinate 305,836 of NZ_FOMK01000002.1, forward strand.
CATGCCCATCCAGGCGTGACAGAAAGAGATTACAGCCATAACGCCGTGCAAAATCCTTGTGAACAGGATCTCCCTCCTCCTGACTGGCGGAAAATCCATGCAGGTACACCACGCTGTATTTCGTTTTACGGGGAACAGAGTCGTACCATACAATCCGGGCTTCATTATCTGGCTTCAGGCGATGCCGGGCTTCTTTACTGGTAATATACTTCTCCAGTGCCCCCGCCTCCTGCGGAACTGCAGGAAGGATAGGATCATATACTGGAGATGCAGGACGCGGTCCCAGGTAATATATTATTACCAGTATTGAAATAATAATCAGGGAAATGCGGAGCCATTTGCGCTTCATAGGGTGTGTATTCGTTCCTTACGGAACACGTTATTGTCAGGCTGTCTTCCTCTTTAACGCTTTCACTTTTTGATAAATACTCATCAGGAATCCCACAATCATTATCAAAGTACCTATCCACAACACATTAATGAACGGGAAAACCAGTGCTTTCATTACAATATAGTCCTTAAAAGTGGCAGATTCTTTCACTTCCAGCTCTATTTTATTGTCTTTAGGCAATATTTTGCTGAAACGCACATATAATGACAACGGAGCTACGGTATCGGGAATATTATACTGGAAACTGCTATCCCGGATAAAATACACCGGTTCTATGCTGTATTTCTCATTGTTCTTGGTAAATACTTTCAGTTTTGCTCCTACTGCCAGGTCGCCCGGTTCTCCTTTATAATTAGGATTCTTTGGCTGTGGCTCCAATGACTCCAGAACGATCAGTCCGTTAGAGAAGAAAATGGAATCTCCTGGTTTTACCTCATGCGGCGTGTACTGAGCAGTATCACTGCCATCATCCTTCATAGGTACGGCCGTGATATAAGTGAAGATATCTTTTGTGAGATAGTGTTTAGAGTCCGGATTGGGTGTTAGTCCCTGTTCGCCCCTATTACTCAAGAACGCATCGGGATGCAGCGTAAACTGCTCTGTAATCTTACCCGTAGCCGGTTCCCTGCGCTCATATCTTACCAGGTAATAAGTCTTGGCATCGTTATCGGCCAGTGAATCTCCCGCATAAGTAATATGATAATCTCCCATCTGAACAGGGAAATTCCTTGGTAACATCAGGTTCTCACGGGAATTTTCTTTACTGTCTTTGCCAAAGAAGCCACCGTCCAGCATCTTCATACGGTCGATCGAGATTACTTCTTTTTTGGCGGAAGTGATCAGGATTCCCAGCAGCACCAGTCCAAAGCCAACATGCGCTACAGAAGCTCCTGCTACTTTCAGCTTTCCTTTATGGCCAATAAAAATATATGATACATTCGCGATAACAGCATACACACTGGCAAACAGCATCAGGTAAATAGCAACAAGGAAGCCGGCGCCATATACATCATAGTCGATTTTACCCAACCAGCCTATTAAAGCGGTAGCTACCAGACTGATAATAGTAGGAACAGCCAGTTTTTTTGTCAGCTCCCCTCTGGGTGTATCCTTAAATCTCAGATATTGCACGGTAGCAGTCAGCAGGCCCAATACAATAGCAATCCAGATCTGGATCTTATTATAATGGAACATCCCATCGGCCGGAGGAGCAAGATCCTGCATCTTAAATAAAGATTTGATTCCTAATCCTGTCAGCAGTTTATTCCATACCGGAATAGAAGTCGTGAACAGGATCTGGATAGCCGCTACCAGCAGAATCAGTGCGCCGATAAACAGCCAGAATTCGCGGGAGTAAGTACTCTCTTCCTTTACAATAGAAGGAATCTGTTTTCTGCGTATAATCAGCAGCGCAAAAGCCGGAAGGGCAAATACTGCCATGTATAACAGTAGCTGTACATCCATCCCGGAAGCAGTAAAGGAATGTACAGAAGTATCTCCCAAAACACCACTACGGGTGAGATAGGTAGAATACAGAATAAGAATAAAAGATATAAAGAAGAAGAAGAAAGTAGATTTTAATGCATGACCGGTTGATCTGTAAGCCAGCAGAGTATGAATACCTGCTATCAGCGTAAGCCAGGGAACCAGGGAACCATTTTCAACAGGATCCCATGTCCAGTAACCGCCAAAAGTCAGTGACTCGTAAGCCCATGCTGCCCCCATCATAATACCTGTACCCAGCATCATACCGGAGAACAGTGACCATGGCAATGCCAGTTTTGTCCATTCCTTATATTCCTTTGTCCACAAAGCGGCAAAGGCAAAAGCAAAAGGTACAATCGTAGAGGCAAAACCAAGGAATACTACCGGCGGATGAATCACCATCCAGTAGTTTTGCAGGGAAAGGTTCAATCCATTACCATCTTTCACGAAGGTGAGGTAATCCGGACGGGATACCCATGGAAGGCCCTGATTTTCTTCTGCAAAACGCAGCAGCAGGAAAGGATTGCTACCCACCTTATAACCCAGGATGTAAATACCAATCAGCATGCTGGCCAGGAACACCTGTCCGAAAGACATTACCGCCAATACAGGCGCTTCCATCTTTTTAGCTGTACGCATCAGTACCAGACCCAGCACACTCTGCCAGATAGACCATAAAAGGAAACTACCTTCCTGGTCGGCCCAAAGGCTGGAAAGCAGGTAACTTACCGGCAAACTGCGGGACGAGTTACGCCATACGTATTTGTATTCAAAGTAATGATTGTAAAGAGCCATGTACAAACAGAAGAACACGCCTAAAATAGCGGCCGATTGTATCACGAAAGCCCAGCGGGCCAGTCTTTTCCAGGAAAGCTGCAAAGCTTCCTCTTTCGTCTGTACTGTTATGAAATAACTTACAGCCGCAACCATAGATGCCACAAATGCCAGCACCGCAAAAAAATGACCTAATTGTCCGGGTAATAAATGTTCCCCTATGTATGTTGTTTCCAATACAAAATCACTAATAAGTTAAAATATGGGGGTAAATGGATGGCAGGTTATACCTTGTTGGCTGTTACCACCTGGTCGTTCTTATATTTAGAAGGACACTTCATCAGGATCTTACTGCACTTAAATTCTCCATTCCCGGCCATTTTACCAGTCAGCACCACGCTCTCAGCCTTTTCGAAGTCAGTAGGTTTGGTACCCTGGAATATAACACGACGGGTTTCTCCCGTTTTATCTTTTACGTAGAAGCTGAACAGGTTTGCATCCTTTATGGGATCGTAGTGCATTACCTTTGTTGTATCCAGTTGTCCGATAATCTGGAATTCCTTTCCTTCTTTCTGTCGTGCCGTAGCAAATGTTTCATAGGTACTGAAATCGCCAGCCACTGTAACAACTACTCCTATGGCAATGGCAATCAACACCAGCAAAACAATGTTAGATTTCTTCATGTGGTAAATATATTAAGCTTCCCTTTTTTTCAGATTAATCTTTCGCTGCGCAAAATTAACTCAAAATGGCCTTCGGAAGTCTTTTTTTACATAAAAGGAAACATGATTTTTATCATCCTCCGGGTAACGGCCTCTTGCGAAACCCGAAATACAAGGTGCAGAACCTATAAAGTACTATCTTTGCCGCCAAAATATTTTATAGAACAACAATATCATGGCTGATTTATCTCAATTCGATCCCAATTCGGTAAGCCTGGTATCCAATAATGTTTTTGGTTTACCTTTTTGTGAGGATGACGCGGCATTGGTACTGTTGCCGGTTCCCTGGGAAGTAACTGTTTCCTATACCCACGGTACGGCAAGAGGCCCTGAACAGATTTACAGAGCCTCCCTTCAGGTAGACCTGTACGATGCAGATGTAAAAGATGGCTGGAAAAGCGGCTTTTATATGCGGCACCCTGATAAGCAAATGCTGTTACGCAGTGATTATCTCCGGAAAGAAGCTGAATTATACCTCCGGTTCCTGACGGAAGGAGGAAATCTCTCTGAAAACGAATTTCTGAAGAAAACGCTGGTAGATGTAAATACGGGTACCAAGCTGATGAACGAATGGGTGTACGGTCAGACTATATCTTTATTAAATAGGGGTAAACTTGTAGGACTGGTAGGTGGAGATCACAGCACTCCCCTGGGATTCTTCAGAGCCATTGGTGAGAAAAAAGGTGATTTTGGTATTTTACAGATAGATGCCCATTGCGACCTCCGCAATGGATATGAAGGCTTCCAGTATTCCCATGCCTCCATTATGTATAATGCACTGAATGAAGTATCCCAACTGAAAAAGCTGGTACAGATAGGTGTCCGGGATTATTGTGAAGAAGAACTGGACTATGTGCAGAACAGTAACGGAAAAGTGGTAACTTTCTTTGATAAAGATTTGAAAACCAGGCAGTATGAGGGAGACTCCTGGTGTACCATCTGTGATGATATTATAGCAGCCCTGCCGGAACAGGTATATATCAGCTTTGATATTGACGGACTGGATCCAAAACTATGTCCCCGTACAGGTACCCCGGTACCCGGTGGCTTTGAAACTGAACAACTCTATTACCTGTTCAGAAAAGTAATAGACAGTGGTCGCAAACTCATCGGGTTCGATCTGAATGAGGTAAGTACTTCCCACGATGAGTGGGATGCCAATGTAGGCGCAAGAGTACTTTTTAAACTATGTAACCTGCTTGTATATTCAAATAAATAATGAAACAGTACAAATTACGGATTCTTCACCCGAACACCCTTACACGTCTGCGGTTACAACCGGTAATGCATATGCTGGTTGGCATATTGTTCCTGCTGAATGGAATAGGCATTTATAAAAGCCTGGCGCCGAACTGGAGCATGACCATCTTTTTCTTCCTGCTGGGATTGGCCAGTATTATGTTCCCTTTCATTATGAAAAGGTTCAGTAACATTCAGGCGGCCAACAGCCTCACCCGGATGGTACAGGCCTTTACCTGCTTTACGGGATGCCTGTATTTTTTAAGTCACCTGGAACCGATGATAGGCTTACTGTTACTGCTTACCGGTATTGCAACCGCCTATATCGGATGGGCCGAATATAAAATATTCCAGCCCTCCTTTGCCAGGATAGATACAATGGGCATTACCCTTCCTACCACTTTTTCAGAGCGCCTGATTGGCTGGAACCAACTGAATAACGTAATTTTGCGCGACGACCTGCTGACACTTGACTTTAAGAATAACAAAATTATGCAACTTGAAGTACTGGATGAAACGGGAGTAGTAACCGCAGAAGAAATGAATACATTCTTCAAAAGCAGGCTCTGATAACATAAAACGAACAACTCATTTTGAAACAGTCTCCATACATATTATACTCGGACGGGAAAGGCAATATTTTCGAAGATCTGACGATGCATACCACTGGCCGTAGTGGCTGGGATGCATGGCCGATAGATCCGGATGAATGGATAGAACTGCCGGAAGGCGGCTCTCTGTATGAATTACCCGGTCGTCGTGGTATTGGTTTGAATGCCCTTACGGGTGAAATGGAACTGTGTGATAAAGGATGGGCTGTAGCGGCTTTCATTCCCCCTGCACATACAGGATTCTACCTGGCAGCTTACGAAACGATGCCGGATGCGCCTACCCTGCCCCTTTTCTGCTATACAGCAGTAGGATGGCTGGATGGTAAATTCTATGTACCTGCAACCCGTATTGAAGCAGATATCCGTCAGGAATGTGCCGGCTTTGACGATAAAAAAGTAAAACAGGGAGTAAAAACATTAGTAGAGGCTTACCCGCATAACCGCCTGGTACAACACCTGGCAGACAATTGCGCACTGACTTACCACTGTCCTGCTGCCCGTAACTATTTTATGGGTCGCTGGGAATGTCCGATCCCTTCTTCACCCGCCTGTAATGCCAACTGTATAGGTTGCATTTCTTTCCAGCCGGAAGAAGAAACGATTGTATCCACACAAGATCGCCTGCGCTTTAAACCTACTGCACACGAGATTGTGGAATATACCGTACCTCATCTTGAAACCGCACCTTTCCCTATCGTAAGCTTCGGACAAGGTTGTGAAGGTGAGCCACTGCTTATGTGGGAAACCATCCGTGAATCTATCATTGAAATACGTAAGCATACTTCTAAAGGCAGTATCAATATCAATACAAACGGTAGTAAACCTGATGCAGTAAGAGAGCTTTGTAAAGCAGGACTGAACAGCATTCGCGTAAGTACCAACTCTGCCCGTGAAAAAATTTATACACCTTATTACAGACCTAATAACTACACTTTCGATGATATCGTGGAAAGCCTGAAAGTAGTACGTGAATTTGGCGGATGGACTTCCATCAACTACTTCGTATTTCCCGGCATCACGGATAGTGCAGAAGAATATGAAGCATTGCGCAAACTGATCCGCGATACAGATTTGAATATGATCCAGTGGCGTAATTTTAATATCGATCCTGACTGGTATATGGGACGTATGGGAATAACTGATCCTGGAGAATGCCTGGGTGTAAAACAGTTGCAGGAACTGATCCTGGAAGAATTTCCTCACCTGAAATATGGTTATTTCAATCCACCGATAGAAAGGATTAAAGGAGATTATTCACAAGACTTTGCACATTTTTAATTCAGTATATTACTTCTTTTAATAAACATCGATCCCCATCGGCTTTGCTGATGGGGATCGATGTTTATATGATTTTCCTATTGGTTTCATTTTGCTTTTAGCTGGCCCTCTGTAAGTTTCTTATACAACATATAAAATCCGGCTCCCGTAGCAATACAGGTACCGGCAGTGATATACCACCAGATAGTAAATCCATAATGTTCTACCATATAACCTCCCAGTGACGGAGCTACGATTGTACAAATTGAATACGCAATAGTATATAACGCCGCATATTGTCCGCGGTTATGTTCTCCGCTCCTGCTGATAGAGAAAGAAGTCATAAAAGGAATGCTGAACATTTCCCCTACCGTGAATAAAAGTATAAAGATTATTGAAGGTGCAAGTATACCTGGCAACAAATTGAAACTAACGAAAGAAAGTCCTCCAAGTATTACTCCGAAAATAATAAACTGCATGCCATGTTTCCGTCCTTCCAACTGATAAATCAACACCATTTCTATAAGAGCAATAATCAGCCCGTTTGTTCCTATCGTTATACCAATATGCGCTTCATTCATATGCAGTATGCTGGCCATGTAAAGCGGAACCATTGTAGACAACTGGAAAAAACCGATCGCAAATACAGTCACCAATCCAATGAAAGCCAGATAAAGTCCATCCTTATATACGCTGCTGCTGTCCTTTATTTTTATAGCAGCTTCTTTCTTTTCTTCTTTTGATTTCCTCACGGGAGGCAGAAAAAACCGCATGATAAGTATGGCTATAATACTGGTACAACCATCTGCCCAGAACAATAAGTCATAACTGTAACTGGCCAGGATTCCACCCAAAGCCGGTCCTACAGACCATCCAAGATTTACAGCCAGTCTGGCCAGGGAATAAGAGCGGGTACGGTTTTCAATGCTGCTGTAATGTACAATAGCCGCCGAGTTAGCCGGTCTGAAAGCCTCTCCCACACAGCTCAGCACAAAAATACAGACGCTGATCTGCACTAATGTTTGCATCTGCCCCAGTAAGATTAATAAAAATCCCTGCAGGAGTAAACTCCAGAACTGCACACTGTAAAAACCTATCCTGTCGGACAACCGGCCTCCTGCAAACGCACCAATCACAGAACCTACGCCGAAACAAGCCATTACAAAACCCGCCTGTTCCACGCTGAAGTGAAGGCGTTGAGTAAGATATACCGTCATAAACGGTATCACCATAGCTCCGCTACGATTTATTAATAATACTACCGATAACAACCATATAGACGGCGATAGTCCGGAATAGGCTTTTTTATAGAGAGCTAACAAGAGATTAATTTTTAAGATCACAAATGTAAAGAAATTTCGATCTGTTGTTCTCTGATCTCATACATTAAAAAATTAATCTTATTTTTGGAGTATGCAGAATAAAGAGAACAATACCGATAAACATATAAAAGCAGTGGGGGTTACCATTGCCGTACACGCTTTGGTGTTAGTAGTACTGTTCCTTGTAGCGTTCACTGCACCGCCCCCATTACCGGATCAGGATCTGGGTATGGAAGTGAATTTAGGTACTTCTGATGAAGGGATGGGTGATGAACAACCACTCAATCCCAATCCTCCCAGCAGTGGTGCAGCCAGTGCTTCCACACCGCAAACGGAGCCTGCAGCAGCGAAAGACAATTCTCCTCAGCAGGATATTGCTACCCAGGATGAAGAAGATGCACCTGAAGTTACCAAGCCAACAAAACCTGTTGAGCCCCCCAAAGAATTTCCAAAGAATATAGATACCAAACCGGCAAAGACGCCTAAAAAAACGTCTGAGAATCCGCCTGCACCAGTACCTCCTGCACCAAAGCCAAAAGCGGTTTTCACGGGAGGAACTTCCAGCAATAGTGCCAGTGGTAACAGTGCAAACGGTTCTAATACTTCTACCGGAGAAGGTAATACAGGTAAGCCTGGTGACCGTGGTCAGATTAATGGTGATCCTAACGCCGGTGGTTATAACGGCAGTGGTTTAGGTGGTGGCAAATCTGATTTCCGCCTGAACGGACGTTCCCTGTTAAGTCGTCCTTCACTCACTTACGACGGAGATGAATCCGGTTATATCGCTGTTAATATTAAAGTTGACAGACAAGGAAACGTAATTGAAGCAACACATTCCCTGAGAGGTTCCACTCTCAATAATTCCCGCCTGATAGAAATCGCTAAAAAGGCTGCCAGAGAGCTTAAATACAGTGTAAACGCCGACGCTCCCGAAGTGCAGTATGCACTCATTAGATTTTATTTTAAAGTCCAATAATATATATTAAATATATTACAATATATTTGCACAGGAAAAGGTTCACGCCTTTTCCTGTTTTCTTTTGTAGCGTCTGCCAATATCTGGCATAATTTTGCGTTATAAGGGGGAGAAACCGAATTGCCAACTAAATAGAGTTATGCTTTTTAGAGAAATGCTTTTAAGAACCACAGGATGCCTGTGTATTATTACCATGTCTTTACTGCTAACCAACAAAGCGCAGGCACAATTGCCCTTTGGAGGATATTCCAACAGCAACTATGCCGGTATTCACGGCGTTCCTTCCAATCCTGCATCTGCAGCAGCCACCCATTATAAATGGGATGTGAATATTGGTGGTGTGAATGCATACATTGGTAATACATACGTACGTGCTCCCCGCTCAGTTATTTTACATCCGCCGGATTCAGCATCGCAATTGAAACGTAACAGGGATTATTTTCTGGACACTGCTGCTACAGGGAAACAGTTTGCCTGGGGAAATGTGGACGTAATGATGCCATCTGTATTGTACTCCATTGACGAATTTCGATCAATTGCTTTCACCTGGAGAGTACGTGCAAATGCGAATGGCGGAAATGTAACGACAGACGTTGCCAATTTCTTTGGTCTCGACTTTCCAAATCCGAACCTGGTAGGTAAGAATTATGATATGGAACTGGCTAATGGCAGCTTCCACTGGTGGAATGAATTTGGCTTTACTTACGCCTCTGTGATCAAGGATGATGGTGAGCATCGCCTCAAAGGGGGTGTTACCCTTAAACTGTTGTCCGGTATTGCGGCCGGCTATGCACAGGTAGAAGGTGCAAGCTTTGTTATGCGCTCCAGAACCGATGCGGATATTACCCGCGGTACGCTTAAAGCAGCCTACAGCGAAGGTATCAACAACTGGGAAAAGCCAACGATGAGCAACTATAAAATGTTCGGTAACCTTGGCTTTGGTATGGACCTGGGCTTTGTATACGAATGGAGGGAAGAAATGGACGGATTACAGGGATATGATAATGATCAGTGGAATCCGGAGGCAGATGATTATAAAATGCGCTTAGGCATTTCTATCACAGACCTGGGAGGAATCACCTACAAAAAGAATCCTAACAGTAAAGACTTAGACCTCCGTACCACAGGTATTGATCCCAGGGATATTGAAAAAAACAAAGGTGAAGGCTGGCAACAATACTACCGCCGCGTAAGCAATTATTTTACGCCTATTGCCTCTAGTGATAAATTTACCATGAATACGCCGGCTGCACTGAACATCATGTTTGATTATAATGTGGATGGTCGCATCTTTGTGAATGCAAAAAGTGTAATGGCATTAACTTCTGGTAAATCAGATCCTAGCAAAACGTACGCGATGACACAATTGCAGGTTACGCCACGCATAGATGGCCAACACTTTGGGGCCTACCTGCCGCTGGAAATAAATGCACATGGCCAGTTTGATGCTGGTGTGGGTTTCCGTGCCGGACCACTGGTTATTGGCTCCTCTACCCTCTTATCCAACCTGTTCCAGAAAAACAAGAACCGGATGGATGGATTTATTGCACTGCGCATCGTTCCTATCAACTTCGGTAAAACCAAACTGGGCTGTCCTGCTGCACAGTTCTAAGAAATTTATATACAATAAAAGAGGGCGTATCATTTTCTTGATGCGCCCTCTTTGTTTATATGCAATAAATACACTACTTCTGCCTGTTCTGTTTCTTAATTTAACCTGGGAATAAGATTTTATTACGATTGTTAATGATCAATAAATACACTGCATCTGCCTGTTCTGTTTCTTAATTTAACCTGGGAATAAGATTTTAGATTTGATCTTTAATATACTTTACCTAAGCATCACGGCAGATAAGGTGCATTTATTGATCATTAACAATCTTTCTCCCCCTTTTTAGTTCAACTCCCTGTAGTTTTTTTCTGAAAGTCTATATCTAATTGTTATATAGTTGTAACCCTTCTGTCTGGCTATGTTATTTATGCCCACTGCTCATGTAGATTCATGGACAAGATATAGTTCATTTCGCAGGTTAAAATGACAACAGCTCTTTGGGGGCAGTAATAAAAAAACTTAAACATGGCCGATGCTGCGTTCGTTGAAATGGTTACAGGTCATTTGGGACAGCCCGATTTTCTCCCTTATATTTGTTCTGCATTCAAAGTATATGGACTATCAACAAACGCTGGACTACCTGTACGAGCGATTACCCATGTTTACCCGCGTGGGTGCTGCTGCTTTCAGAAAAGACCTTCACAATACCATCGAATTATGTGAACGGCTGGGCAACCCTCAGCATAAGTTCAAATCAATACATATTGCCGGTACTAATGGTAAAGGCTCTACCAGCCATATGCTGGCAGCTATTTTCCAGCAGGCGGGTTATAAAACGGGATTATACACCTCTCCTCACCTGACAGATTTCCGCGAACGGATAAGAATAAACGGAGAGATGGTACCCACCACTTTTGTGACGGAATTCGTGCAACAAATGCAGCCTTCCATAGAGGCGCTGGACCCTTCCTTTTTCGAACTTACCGTAGCAATGGCTTTCCAGTATTTTGCACTGGAACAGGTCGATATCGCTATCATAGAAGTGGGACTGGGAGGACGACTGGACAGTACCAACATCATTACCCCCGAGCTGTCTGTGATCACTAACATCAGCTACGATCATATGAATATACTCGGTAATACCCTGCCGGAAATTGCAACAGAAAAAGCAGGGATTATCAAAGCAGGAATTCCGGTAGTGATATCCCAAACACAATCTGAAATAGCCGAAATTTTCAGGGAGAAAGCAGCATCCCTTCATGCACCCATTCACTTCGCTGACCAGGAATGGCTTATGCAGGAAAATGAATTAACTGCCGGTCATCTGAAACTGGGCTTCCTTCCACATAAAGGAGGTGAAATGAAACGCCTTACGCTGGATCTCTACGGACAATACCAGATCAAGAATATCATGGGGGTACTGAGTGCCGTAAAGGTATTACAGCAGGGCGATTGGAAATTACCAGATGCAGTTGTGGCAGAGGCACTCTCACACGTGAAGAAGATTACAGGACTGCGGGGCCGCTGGGATATTATTGATAAAAAACCGCTTACCATTCTCGATGTAGGTCATAATGAAGCAGGCATCACAGAAATTGTGGAGCAGCTACGCCATATGGTATATCGGCATCTGCATATAGTAACGGGCTTTGTAAAGGATAAAGAAGTTGATAAAGTATTGTCTATTCTTCCATCTTCTGCAACCTATTACTTTTGTAAATCACAGATTCCACGGGCGCTTGATGAAAAAATTCTCGCTGAAATGGCTGGTACCAAAGGATTACGGGGACATACCTATTCTTCCGTGCAGCAGGCTTTCATGACCGCGAAACAAAATGCCCATGAAGAAGATGTGGTGCTGGTATGCGGAAGTTTCTTTATAGTAGCAGAAGTAATGTAATTCCTGATTTTTTTCTAAGGAGGATAGATCAAAAATAAATAAAGGGCTTGAAGTCGCTTAAACAGCTATCGTCTCCATCAGGGATTTGAAATAAAACCTATATGAACGGGTTCACAAATGAGTATGAAAGTCTCTAAATTATGATGGGTTGATAATACCTGTGGAAGTAAAATCGTTCACAAATGAGTATGAAAGTCCCTAAATTATGATCGGTTGATAATACCTGTGGAGGTAAAATCGTTCACAAATGAAAGTTTCTGAATTATGGTGGATTGATAATACCTGTGGAGGTAAAATCGTTCACAAATGAAAGTTTCTGAATTATGATGGGTTGATAATACCTGTGGAGGTAAAATCGTTCACAAATGAGTATGAAAGTTTCTAAATCCGGGCAGAAAACGTTGTGTTAACCTGTTTTTAAAATCAACTGATTTACAATCATTTGGAATATATTTTCAGAAAAAAGAGGGTGTACTTCACTTACGTTGAAGTACACCCTCTTTTTATATTTCATTATGAATATTATTTTCTGTACAACCAGTTACTAAGTCTTTAAAAATGAATAATTCATAAATAGAATTAAGGACTAAGTTGCCGACTAAAATCAAGGGGGCGTCCCCTCGATGGATTAATCACTAGAGGATCTGCAATTCTTTTAGTTTCAGCAATGAATAAAACAGGCAGGTGACATGCAGGCTTTGCAACAGCTGATTATCTTTCAGCAATTGTTCCACATCTTCCATTTCCATCAGTACAACTTCTATTTCTTCATTATCATCCAGGTGCTGTTCCTGTATTTTTTTTCCACCTGTTGCCAGGAACATATGAGTGAGGTTATTACTGGAAGCAGGATTAGGTGCTACAGCCCCAAGAGGAATCAGCTTATCGAAAGCGTAACCTGTCTCTTCCAGAAGTTCTCTCTGCATCGCAAATTCCGGTGAAGGATCTGTTTTATCCATTGTTCCACCCGGAATTTCCAGGATTGTTTTACCCAGTCCGTGACGGTACTGCCTTATCATGATCACACGGCCATCATCTGCAATAGCCACACAGTTTACCCAATCAGCATATTCCAGCACATAGTAGGGTTCAACAATCTTTCCCTTTGGAGTGATACATTTATCCCGGCGGGCTGTTAACCAATTATCTCTGAAAAGGTATTCCGAATCAAGTGTTTTCCAATCTAATGATGACATATTTTCCAGTTTGATGAAGTATTACCAGTTGTTACGTTCCTTTAACTTTTCGATATGTGCTACATGGTGTCTGCCATGCCAGGCATAGGTGCCGGCAGCGACTCTCAGCGAAGATGTTTTATTATTGGCAGGATGGGTAAACGTACGTTCCCAGGCAACTTCCGGCAAATGATCAAGCAAATTTACCCAGCGTGTATGCAATGCATGCAGTAAGGTGATGGATATATTAATAGGTGTGTTTGCCACATCCGGCAATTCTGCCCATAATTGTTCTTCGTAAGGTTTGATGGTTGGATTTACTTCTGTCAGTGCCAGTTTAAAGCGTGTATAGGCATTCATGTGACTGTCAGCAATATGATGTACCAACTGGATAACAGTCCAGCCATCGGGCCGGTAAGGTGTTTCCAGTTGATGGCTGTCCAGGTTCTGTACTGCCAATTCTACCAGCGTAGGTAAATATCGAATATCGTTGATATAATTTTTCAGTTGCGCAGCTGAAATATTTTCAGGTGCAGAGAAGCGTCCAATCGGATATTTTAGTTGTTCCAGGTCCATATGATTAATTTTCTCTAAGTTCTTTTCCTGTAAGATAAATGAATACCTCTTTAAGATTGGCTTTCTTCGCCTCCTTCGTTCTCTCAAGGCCTTCGATTGATTTTCTCTAAGTTCTTTTCCGGTAAGATGAATGAATACCTCTTCAAGGTTGGCTTTCTTCACCTCCTTCGTTCTCTCAAAGCCTTCGATTAATTTTCTCTAAGTTCTTTTCCCGTAAGATGAATGAATACATCTTCAAGGTTGGCTTTCTTTACCTCCTTCGTTTTCTCAAAGCCTTTGATTAATTTTCTCTAAGTTCTTTTCCCGTAAGATGAATGAATACATCTTCAAGGTTGGCTTTCTTTACCTCCTTCGTTCTCTCAAAGCCACCAGCCACCAGTTGATCGATCAGCGTATCCGGAGAATCCAGTGCAATGATTTTCCCTCCTTCTACAATCGCACAGCGATCACATAAAAACTCAGCCTCGTCCATATAGTGGGTGGTGATCACTACAGTAGTTCCCTGGGAACGTACCTGCTGAATCAGGTCCCACAGATTACGACGAGCCTGTGGATCAAGACCGGTAGTAGGTTCATCCAGGAAAATGATCTTTGGTTTATTGATAAGTGTTGTAGCGATAGAAAAACGTTGTTTCTGTCCACCGGACAGTTCTTTGAACTTTGCTTTAGCTTTATCTTCAAGGTTGAAAACGGCTAAGAGTTCCTTTGCATCTGCCTTTTGGTTATACAATCCGCAGAAAAGGTCTATCAGTTCTGTGAGGTTTAAGCCGGGATAATAACCCGAGCTTTGCAGTTGCACCCCAATCAGTTTCTTAATGGCTTCCGGATCCTTGTCAAGATCTATCCCGTCCACGATTACCTGTCCGGAGGTTTTATCCCTTAATGTTTCGATGATTTCCAGTGTAGTGGATTTCCCTGCACCGTTAGGCCCCAGCAGGCCGAAGATCTCATTTTCATATACATCAAAGCTAATGCCCTTAACTGCCGTAAAATCTCCATATTTCTTTACCAGATCCCGGACTTCGATAATCTTCCTCTTTTCCATAGAACTAAATTACATAAAACACCGAAAGAAGTAGACAAAAAAAAGCCGGCCCCCTATGGAGCCGGCTCTCTTATTATAATTTTCTAGTGCTTAATAAACAATTGTGTGAAATAGATGATCCTTCCTTTTCCCTGGGCATAACCGATACCTATCAGGTTGAAATCACCCAGCATATTCTTACGGTGACCAGGACTATTAATCCATCCATCTACTACTCCTTTGGCATCCAGTGTGCCATAAGCTACATTTTCCGCAGCCCCTGACGCTCCTCCCAGCACTTTGCTAATTGCAGCGGCACGTACTTCAAAACCATCATGGCCAAAGCCGGTCTTGCCAGATGCCATATCCTGGCTATGTTTTTCTGCCAGCAGCTTGCAATTAATCTCCTGTTTTAAAGGAGGCAGCCCTTTGGATGCACGAAACTTGTTAGTGTAATAAAGGATCTGGTCATTCATGGAACCCGATACTTCCGATCCGGTACCAGCAGCAGCACCATGACCAGGACCAGCAGCAGAACCTGCCGGTGTGGCAGCACGACTACAGGCCATTAGGTGTAAAGCCACAAAACAGGTTAGTACAAAAAAAGAAAACTTGCGTGTCATAGAATGTTTGATAGATAATAAATAATTAATATTAGACTGAAACTTCTACTACAAGTTTAGCAAGAGTCATACCAAAAACCTATAATATGTTTTTTCAGCCTAACTATTTACGATCCGCTGCCATACATCCATCATGTTTTTAGAGCCCAGGAATACAGGTACACGCTGGTGTAATTTGGATGGCTTCAGCTCCAGCAGGCGCTGACGCCCGGTTGCCATAGCCGCACCACCTGCTTTTTCCATGATGAAGGACATCGGATTGCATTCATAACATAAACGCAAACGTCCCCCTGCATATTTTCCAAAGGAAGGATACATGAAAATTCCCCCCTGGATCAGCGTACGATGTACTTCTGCCACCATACAACCAACAAAACGGTGACGGTAGATCTTATCATGTTCGTCTTTTGCCAGGAAATAATCGATAGCCTTACGCACTTTTTCTTCATATAAGTGGTAATAACCAATGTTTACTGAGAAAATATCACTTTCTGTGGGGCATTTCAGGTTAGGATGCGACAAACAGAACTCCCCGATAGACGGATCCAGTGTAAAACCCTGCACACTACGCCGGGTAGCATATACCAACATAGTAGAAGAACCATATATAATATAACCTGCTGCAATCTGTACGTAACCAGGCTGCAGGAAATCTTCCAGTTCGCACGGGCTACCTGTGGGTGTCAGTCGTTTATAAACGGAAAAGATGGTACCAATTGAAACATTCACATCGATATTTCCCGAACCATCCAGAGGATCTAACAATACTACGTACTTGGAATTACGGGAATGCTCATCATCAAAAGCTATAAATTCTTCATTTTCTTCAGACGCTACCCCGCAACAATAAATACTGCTTTGCAGGGAACCGATAAACTGATCATTTGCAAACTCATCCAGCTTCTTCACCGATTCTCCCTGTACATTGATCCTGCCGGCTTCACCAAGAATATCAGCTATGCCAGCCTTATTGACTTCAACATTTACTCTCTTGGCAGCAAGCCCGATGTCACGCAATAAACCTGACAACTGACCTGTGGCACCAGGATAATTTCTTAACTCCTGGATGGTGAATTCATCCAATGTCATTACTCTTCGTTTATTATTCATATATAATGGATTAGTTTTCTAAATGGAATCGTAGGCTAATTTACCGGAAATCAGGTTATTTTAATGGAACTGTCATTTTATTATAAACAAATTTTAAAACGAATTTAAAGTTAACTTACTTTGCTCCGTATTTTTTTAACGGAAGTTTATTTCATATGAAGGTTTTCAAATTTGGCGGTGCAAGTTTAGAAAGTATTGAACGCATCCAGCAGGTAGCAGCAATTATACAGTCATTTCCCGACCAGCAACTGCTTATTGTGATCTCTGCTATGGGAAAAACCACCAATGAGCTGGAGAAAGTAGCCCAGAGTTTTTTCCTCCGCAAACGCGAAATAGCAGCCCAGCTGCTACATAATATAGAACAACAGCACCTGGAAATAGCGGAAAAACTCCTGGGAAACCGGGATAATCCCGTATTTAACCAATTACAGGAATTCTTTACAGAGGCAGAATGGACCTTAGGCGAAAAGCCCATACGCCAGTACGATTACTACTACGATCAGCTGGTAAGCCTGGGTGAACTCCTGAGTACCGCCATCATGAGTGCCTACTTTAGCCTCGCTGGCGTTGCCAATACCTGGCTGGATGTACGTGACGTATTCCGTACGGACGATACCTTCCGGGATGCGAACATCGACTGGGAAGTAACCCAGACCCAGGTGAACGAGAAAGTACTTCCCCTTTTCAAAAGTACCAACATCGTGATCACCCAGGGCTTTATTGGCAGTACAGACCAGAATGAAAGCGTAACCCTGGGCAGGGAAGGCAGTGATTACTCCGCCGCCGTATTTGCCAACCTCCTGAATGCCGAGAGCCAAACCATCTGGAAAGATGTGGAAGGACTGAAAAATGCAGACCCGAAACTGTTTCCCAATACTATCAATATTCCGGAGATCAGCTTCAGTGAAGTGATAGAAATGGCCTATTATGGAGCACAGGTAATCCATCCAAAAACCATCAAACCGCTCCATAACAAGCAGATCCCACTATATGTAAAGAGTTTCCTAAATAAAGATTTGCCAGGAACGGTGATCCGGGAAGATATAGACGTAAAACAATTACCTCCTATCATCGTACTGAAAAAGAACCAGGTATTGCTCACCATCACCTCAAGAGATTTCTCTTTCATTACTGAAGACAGGATCAGCGATATCTATGAAATGTTCCACAAGCTCAAGATAAAGATCAACCTGATGCAGAATGCCGCCATTAGCTTTTCCTGCTGTATTGATAACAGCCCGGAAAAAATAGAACTGCTCATGAAAGCTCTGCATAATGACTTTAAAATTGCTTATTTCGAAGGTCTGGAACTGCTCACCGTTCGTTATAATAAAGACGGATTACTGGAAGAATTAAGTAAAGACCGGACAGTATTATTGGAGCAACGCTCGCTGATCACTATTCAACGCCTTTTAAAATAATTTGCATTCTCCCTGCAACCTTTTTTTATAAGTTCGTCTTTGAGATAAGAGTAACCAACAGGTCCCAACTTTTAACTCATTGAACGATTGCTTTATGAACAAAATAATCCTATTCGTACTGCTTGCACTCATATGCGCGAGTAGCACGTATGCCCAAAAAATTAGTATAAAAATAACCGACTCAAATGGACACCCTCTTCCATATACCACTGTTCTGTTAAAACAGACTAAAGATTCTGTGCTTGTAAAAGGAGAACTGACTGATGCTGCAGGAGCCTCCAACTTTGATAAAATCAACGATGGCCGTTATTTCATCCAGGCATCCCTTATGGGCTTTGGCTCAGCAACCACTCCAGACTTTTCCGTTGATGCTAACCATAAACAGATCCAGCTTGGACCGCTCACACTACAACAGGCATCTAAAAGCCTTCAGGGGGTTACCGTATCTGCACAGAAACCTTTCATCGAAAGAAAGAATGGCGCTACTGTAATAAACGTGGAAAGCAGCGTAGCCGCTGCCGGTGGTACCGCTCTGGATATTCTGAAAAGAGCACCAGGGGTACAGATAGACCAGGACGACAATGTGCTTGTAAAAGGCAAACAGGGGGTTACCGTAATGCTGGATGGGAAACTCACTTATCTTTCAGGAGACCAGCTGGCCAACCTGCTCAAAAGTATGCCGGCAGAAACAATTTCCCAGATTGAAATCATTACCAGTCCTTCTGCCAAATACGATGCCGCAGGCAATAACGGTATCATCAATATCAAAACTAAAAAAGGAGTAGTTACAGGATTCAATGGTTCTGTTACAGCCGGTGCAGGTAAAGGCCGTTACCCTTTTTATAATGCCGGAACAACAGTGAACTGGCGCACTGAAAAATTCAACCTTTTTGGTAATTATAATCACAATGACAGACAGTTTTTCCGGGACAGGACCCTGATAAGAAATATTGGGGGAGAAATACCACAAACTTTCAATTCTGCAGTGTTCGACAAAAGACATTTTATCAGTAATAACTATAAAGTTGGACTAGATTATTTTATCACTCCCAAACATACAGTAGGTGTGCTGGTAAACGGATTTAACAATGGTTTCCAGAACCGTTCCACAAGTGCTACGAAAATAAGCAACCAGGGAAGTCCGGTCATCGATTCAATATCGAACAGCTTTACCACGAATGATAATCATTTTAATAATACTACTGTTAACCTGAATTACAAGGGGCAGCTCGATACTATAGGTACTGAGATAAGTATGGATGCTGATATCGCAAAGTTTTATTTTAAACGGAACATACATCTCAATGATGATATGTTTCATACAAACGACCCTTCATACACCAGTCCGCATGCTATCCGTAACAATACTGTAACTGATCTGACGATAAAAAGTATTAAAGCAGATCTCGTTTTGCCTTTTACTAAAACGTTTAAACTGGAAACAGGATTGAAAGGTAGTTTTGTTACTACGGATAATGACCTGAAATATGATTCACTGATACAGGAGAAATACGAACCCGCTTTAACCCAGAGTAATCGTTTCATTTATAAGGAAAATGTGCTTGCTGCATACTTTATGCTGAAAAAGCAGATTAAAGGAACGGATCTTCAGGCGGGCCTTCGTATGGAACAAACAGAATCAGACGGGAATTCTGTCACCATGCAAACCCGTATGAAAAGGAACTATCTGAATTTTTTCCCCAGCCTGTCCGCAGATCATACTTTCAACGAATCTCATAAGCTTGGCATCTCATATTCTAAACGGATTTTCAGGCCGGACTACGATGATCTGAATCCCTTTATTTATTATATTGACAAGTATAATTTCGGGAAAGGCAATCCTTTTCTCAATCCGGAATACACCCACACTACAGAACTGAGTTACACCTATAAACAAAAGTATATTGTGGCAATGGGATATAGTCTTACAAACAATGTAATACTGGAATACCTTGAACAGGATACTATCACCAAAAGAATGACCAGTTATGAGAAAAACTTTGAGCGTAGCAACAGCTATTATATGAATATTACGCTTCCACTGGATCCTTTCAAATGGTGGAACATTACTAATAACATCAGCCTGAATTACAACACTTTTAATATAAAAGACACATCAATAAATCTGGGTAGTTCCATGATAGGTGTTAATTACCAGTCTACCCATACATTTACGCTTCCGGCCAACTGGAAACTGGAACTAAACGGTTACTATGAATCTCCATTTGTATGGGGAATTTTCAAAGGCCGATCTTCTTATGCTGTGGGCGCAGGGGTACAAAAAAGCATGTTCAGCAAGCGGGCCGTTTTTAAAGTGAATGTATCTGATATCTTTAAGGGCGACCAGTTCAGAGGAACATCGAAAAACGATAATCTGGACATCAAAATTAACAACCGCTGGCAGAGCAGGACAGTCAACTTCACTGTTACCTGGAATTTTGGAAACAGTGCTGTAAAAGGTGCAAGGGAAAGGCAGACAGGTACCTCTGAAGAGCAGAAAAGAACTGGTGGTTAAACGTAATTAATCAGCGGGTACCTTTTATATATCCCTCAAGATTATTGATAATATAACGTTGCTCATCAATGATATTCTTTACCACATCTCCGATAGAAATCATGCCGAGCAAACGGTTGCGTTCGTCTGTAACTGGTAAATGGCGGATATGTTTGTCCGTCATTTTTACCATACAATCTTCAATGGAATCATTTTCTGTTACAGTGAAGGGGTCTTCTGTCATGACCTCAATGATCCGGGTATCTTTGGAGGCCCGGCCTTTTACGATAACCTTACGTGCATAGTCACGTTCCGAAAAAATGCCTACTACCTGGTCCTGATCATTTAATACGATCAGTGCTCCCACATTTTTTTCCACTAAAACACTTAATGCTTCAAAAACGGTGTTGTCCGGATGGACGGAGTAAACGGCATGGCCCTTAACCTGCAGTATATCACGTACTGTTCCCATAACGAGGTCTTTAAAAGTGAAGAATAATAAACCGTATTTCCTAAGTTAAGATTTTAAAATCAGATAAAAAAGGAGAAACCCTATCTTAAATCCTCATAAAATTCCTTCAGAAATCTTGCATAACGTCTTTTTATATATTACTTTACGCGATAGTTTACAAAAAAACGTGCACTATAGACTCCCTAAATCCTTTCATGAGTATGAATAATTGGACAATGAAATCTGTGATATCTGCCACCATCGCGCTTATGCTTCCTTTCGGAGCTGTAAAAGCACAAAAAATATTCAGGGACTGGCCACTTGGTACAGATCCTGCTGCGATCGGTACATATGTGGCAAATCACTATACCGGCTCCCAATTTGCCAGTTTCGGAGCTTCCACCCCTGCTGAAAGTATCATTTATCCGGAAGTATGCACCTGGTACGGCGCATTTCAGGTTGCACGGGCCACAAAGAACAAAGACCTCCTGGAAAAATTAGTGGGTAGATTTGATCCGCTGATGGCGCAATCAGAAAGCCTGGTGCCCAAAGCTGACAATATAGAGCATAGCGTTTTTGGTGCCGTTCCCATAGAATTATATATGCGAACCAACCAGAACAGGTACCTTTCCCTGGGTCAGCCATTTGCCGACCAGCAATGGGATCTTCCTGAAAGTCTGCGTCCGGAACAACAGAAATACAGCACTATGGGGCTGTCCTGGCAAACCCGCATGTGGGTGGATGATATGTATATGATCACCCTCCTGCAGGTACAGGCTTTCCGTGCCACTGCCAATAAGAAATATGTAGAGAACGCTGCAAGGGAAATGGTGGCCTACCTGGATGCTTTACAACAGCCCAATGGTCTTTTTTACCATGCACAGGATGCTCCCTTCTTCTGGGGCAGAGGAAATGGATTGGCTGCCGCTGGTATGACCGAATTATTGAGCGAACTACCACTGGATAATCCAAACAGGTCACGAATCCTGGATAGTTATAAAAAATTGATGGCCGGCATCAAACCATACCAGGATAAAGGCTACATGTGGCATGAGCTGATCGACGAACCCGATGCATGGGTAGAAACATCCGCTACTGGTATGTTCACTTTTGCGATGATAGTAGGCGTGAAGAAAGGCTGGCTGGACGAAAAAGAATACGGTCCCATTGCTAAAAACACATGGATTTCCCTGGTAAAATATATCAATGAAGCCGGTGATATAAAAGAAGTATGTGAAAACACTGGCAAGAAAAACAATAAACAATATTATTTAGACCGTCGTCGTCTAACAGGCGATCTGCATGGCCAGGCAGCTATACTCTGGTGTGCTGCAGCATTACTGGCCAATTAATAAAAGAAAATAACCTATAAATTCCGGTACTGATGACGATTTTAAGAAGATTAGACTTATGTATTGTGCTGAAAAGGCTGTATCAATGTCAACCAGAATACGAAGGATTGTACTTCTTTAGATAAGCAGTCTTCCATTACTATTAAAATGACGGAAGGTGAAGGGTTTGTAGCGAGAATTTCTAACTAATTAATACTACTTAAAAGAGAGCGGGACCTTAAAATGCCTATTGTGCATTTTAAGGTCCCGCTCTCTTTTAAATAGTTCCTGTGATATCCCCTACTCTAACGTCTTCTCCCCTGTCACGGTTGCCGCATCCAGCTGATGCAGATCAAACACTACAATTTCATTAGCACCTTTGTTCAACCAGGTAGCAGGGCAATACAAACGTTTCTGCGGGCCTATTTCCCAATACCTTCCCAGGTTATGACCATTTACCCATACCAAACCCTTTTTAAAGGCAGAAAGATCTAAATAAGTATCTCCTGTAGTTGCCAGGGAGAACGTTCCTTTAAAGAACTGCCCGGGTCTGTTGGTTTTATCACTGGCCGTCAACTGTTGAACAAAATCATTCTTCATTGGCAAGCCATAGACTTCCCAGTTCATCAGGATCATTCCATTCAGTGTAACCCTGTCAGTGATACCCTTACGATCTATTAGTTCCTGCGCAAAGTTGATTCGGCCCAAACCTTCCACTAATATTTCCAGTACAGGATCTTTCACATCTGTCTTTGGCAATTCAATACTATGTTCACCGAGACGACGATCTATCTTACCCACATATTGTCCATTCAGGAATACAGTACCATAGTCGTGTAAGGAAGTGATATCCAGTTTACCGCTTTTATGACCTATCAACACTGTTTTATACACCATAAAGCCATAGTCCTGTCCGTATGCCTCAAACGTTTTCGGCTGTACGGAAGCAACCGCCGCCGGTAAATGTTCCCATACACTGGTGAATGGTGTTAACTGTATTGACGGAATGGTGATAGTCGGAATCGGTGCTGGTATTACAGGTAATTTCTTTTTGCTGTAAGAGCCGATCAGTTCACGCAATGCCATGTACTTTTCAGTAGCATTCCCCTGCTCATTGATAGGAGCATCATAATCATAGCTGGTTAAGTCCGGTTCATAACCTTTGCCTCCGGAATTAGCACCAGCAGTAAAACCGAAGTTCGTACCACCATGAATCACATAGAGATTGAAAGACCTTTTAGTATCCATCAGGAATTTCACTTCCTTCACGATCCCTGCTTTATCAGGACGGGCCCATTTCTCACCCCAGTGGGTCAACCAACCGGGATAGGACTCACTGCTAAAACTCGGAACATCAGGATTCTGCTTTTTAGCAGCCGCAAAATCTCCTTCTGAGCTACCTGAATCCAGTCCCACAGCCGCACCCGGTACACCGCCAGCTTCCAGCAAAGGAGCCACAGGACCATCAGCAGTATAAAAAGGAACATTGATACCATCCTGTTCCCACAGTTGTTTCAATTTATACAGGTAGGCCTTATCATTCCCAAAGCTGCCATATTCATTTTCCACCTGTACCATGATGATCGGTCCGCCGTTAGTTATCTGCAGTCCTTTCACCTGTTCGGACAATGCCTTTAAGTAACGCTCTGTAGCCTCCATATAACGGGGATCCATACACCGCACCTTGATATCGGGAATACGCAGCAGGTAAGGCGGTAAACCACCAAATTCCCATTCTGCACATACATATGGACCGGGGCGTAACAGCACCCACATCCCTTCAGCCTGCACCAGTTTAATAAACTCAGCTATATTGCGATTTTCTGTAGTAAAATCGAATTGTCCTGCTTCCTGTTCATGATAATTCCAGAATACATATGCAGCAATGGTATTACAACCCATGGCCTTTGCCATCTGGATTCTGTGTTTCCAGTATTCCTTCGGAATACGGGCAGGATGCATTTCACCGCTGATGATCTGGTAAGGTTTGCCGTCCAGTAAAAATTCTGATTTCCCCAGCGCAAAGGAGTGTTTGGCCTGCCCCTGTACCATGACTATACAGCAAAGCAGCGCCATTG
The DNA here is from genome assembly GCF_900112615.1 of Chitinophaga sp. CF118. Taxonomy (GTDB): domain Bacteria; phylum Bacteroidota; class Bacteroidia; order Chitinophagales; family Chitinophagaceae; genus Chitinophaga. Next base: position 330,348 of record NZ_FOMK01000002.1, read on the forward strand.
CGCACATGACTATAACTTTTCTCATTGTCCCTGTAACATTGATTAAGCCTACAAAATAAGAAAAGTAGCGCAAAAATCCATTTAAAGAAAAATCACCTCGCCGGTTTTAAGATCATAGAAAGCCCCAACAATTTTTATTTCGCCCTTATCTTCCATCTCTTTTAATATGGGACTTTTAGATCTGATAGTTTCAATAGTATTGATAACGTTATTTTTTGTAACATACTCTACGAAGTCATCATTCTTAGAAGTTTTCTCTCCTTTAAAATCCTGTGACTTAACTACAGCGGGTTCTATTTTGGCAAGCATTGCAGTTATATTTCCCAATTTCACATTATCAATGGCAGCCTTTATAGCACCACAGGATCTATGTCCTAATACCACTATCAGTTTAGCTCCGGATACTTTACAACCATACTCTAAACTGCCCAATAAATCTTCATTTACAAAATTCCCTGCAACCCTTCCTACAAAAAGGTCTCCAATACCTTTATCGAATACATCTTCCACGGGAACGCGGCTATCCAGACAGGAAATTACAACAGCTTTAGGGTATTGCGCCTTATATGCGTTTCTAACCATAGCAGAATGATCCCTTTTGGTCAGGTCATTCATTACAAAACGTTTGTTCCCTGCTTTTAAATTTTGTAAAACAGAATCAGGTGTGAATGCCTTTTGTTCTTCTGCTGTTAATACATTTTTTCTTAAAGAAATTTCCGTAGCTGTTGATTTTTTTGATGCAGTATCGGAGTTTACATTTTGCTTTGCTGCTGTTCCATTTTTGCAGGATGTCATTACAGTAGTCACACCTATAACTACAAGGATCATTAAATTGTTCTTTCTCATTTTTTATTTTATTGTTTCACTGTTATGTTATATACGTTCTTTCTTCAGGTATAGTATTGTGCGAAATCAAAACTGTCAGGGTTGATCAGTCATTTTAATATTGATTGGTTATTATGTTCACTGTTAATGCTACTGTCCCTATGCTTTCATTGTTAAGTGCGGTTTTAACTTTAGGAGGTGCTAATGTACAAGGATGTTGTGTTTAAAACAAACCATTATCATTAAATTCACCTTAAAGTAATACCTAAGCCCAAATTATAAGAAATAAATATATTAGTTCTCAAGCTCTTAGCAAATAAAATGGCATAGTTTCAATAGCATCAATACGATTTATCAATCATGTATTGGGTATAAGCGGGAAACATCTGTAAATCATGTAACTTTATAACAACCCTGATTATTCACCCCTTCACATAATACTCTTATTATGAAAAGCAATCCATGTTTAATTATACTCCTGCTGATATGTTCTCTCTTTAACAAATCTATGGCTCAGTCCCCAATTGATATCGGTATTAAAGCTGGTCTCAGTATTCCCAATTTAACTTCCGGCAGTTCTGCGAATCCCATTAACAGCGGATATGGCTCCCGTCTGGGGCCAGATGCAGCTATACAAGCAGAGTTTCATCTTTCAAAACGATTCTCCATTCAACCGCAAATTGAATACTGCTCACAAGGAGGTAAGAAGAACGGCAAACAGGCATTCTCGGTTCCTGCAGAATTACAACCAATGTTTCCTCCCGGACAAGTCCCCCAATATCTATATGCTAATTATAAAAGCACCGCGAAAATCAACTATCTCATGATCCCCATCCTGGCAAAATATCATTTCTTCGTAAAGCATAATTGGGACTTGTATGTAGCAGCCGGTCCGTTTGTAAGTTTTGTATTATCTGCCAAAAATATCACAAGTGGCAAAAGCAATATTTACCTGGATGAACAACAGACGCAAGCACTTCCTGGTGGTGAGCAATCCTTTGATAAGACAGAGAAAATTAAGAAGGATCTGCACTCAGCCAATGCCGGAATTGACGGGCATATTGGTATTGCATATCATATAGGAAAGAGTAGTGTGTTTGTTGAAGGCGGTGGTAATTATGGGTTTGTGAACATCCAGAAAGATGATGTAAACGGGAAGAATAATACTGGTGCAGCAGTAGTGGTGGTGGGATATGCATTTGAGATTTGCCAGAGGTAACTCCAGGATCCGCCTCCAGGTATTGTTATGTTTAAACCATTGGAAACCCTCATCTTTTTCAGCTTGTTAAGGATGCCATAATTGTATGAGTATAAGAAGGGTGAATCTCGCTTTTAATTAATTATACTTACAATTTTACTTTTTTCTGATAAGGTTGAATTAAGAAAGTATTCCGATTGTAAGATTGATCCAGACTTAAAGTTGGTGACTATTGCATCATAATTATTACTTCCCGATTCAAACGACACCCTTGCCGTTGTCAGTGCAAGATCTCTCATTTTTATATCTGCATATCGTTCCTCTACCCTGCTCCATCCACCGATCAGGTATCTGTAAGTGATAATTTTCGCACCTGAACTATCATAACATATTAGGTAATTTATAATTCTGACGACTTCCCCACTTTTCACAACTTCTACTACCGTCCAGTTATTATTCTCAGGATTAAACTCCTTGCAGATCTGTTCAAGAAATTTCCATCTTATGGACTCTTTGTTCATGCTGTCAGTCTCAATATCCCAGTATACAGGTTCAGCCTCAAGCCGGTTCTGATATAGTTCTTTCTCTCCAACAATTGCAGCATTACTCAAACTATTCTCTAATGACCGGAGAGTAGCTTTATTCCATTTGTAAAATAAACTATCAATATTAATATCATCAGCCTTTATTAAAAGGCTGGCGATACACAGATAAAAATGCATAATTGCCATTTACGAAAATTTAAACTTCTCCATTCCAATTGAACAGTCACTCTCTATTTCAAATAACGATTAAATATTACAAACAGAACAAGTATAATAGTATAACTAATTACTGTTTCGATCCACCATTTCTTCTTTGCAATGAAGAGATAAGAGACAAATAGCAAATACGCAATCAATAAAGCAATGGTCAATCTCAATGATGACAAAATGGCAAATTTAGTAATATACTCTGCGTCTAAATAACCATCTTTAACTGCCATTATTTCATCTGCTTGTATTGCAGCAGGTAAAATAAACATATTCTCTAAACAATAAAGAAGCCATATAAGAATTATAACCGTGATAATTATTATTGGGACTAGCCCCCATTTAACACTTTTGTTCTTCAACATATTTACAGATTTATTTATGTCCCGAACCACATTCTTACTCTTTAATTTCACAAAGAAGTCGTTGCAGAAATGCGACAGTTATAAGTTAAAACAACAGCACCGATATAAGTACGGGTATCTGTTATTCGATTATAAGAATATTCCCTGAAGGGTTATCCGAAATTAATTACAATTTCTGTTCCTTTAAGTGTGTCATCTCTGTTTGGCTATTCAAATTTCCCCTGTTTCTTCAGTTCTTTCAGACTAAAAATTCTTGTTCCTGCGATTTTTCTGTATCCAGAATCTGTTGTCTTCATTTCCTTAACAACAATAGTGTCTCCATGGCATTCGCAAAAATAACCACCCTGCGCATCATCAAATGTCCCGATATACATTCTGAAGTTTGTTGAATCAGTAAGATAAGCTGACAAGAGGTCTCCGCCAAATGCGCCACTACCAAAAACCGTAAATCGCTCAATCCTTAGATTATTATCACAAGGTTGAAAACTACTTTTAAAATCACTCTTATCCCGCTTGTTTACACAGGCGGTAAGCGATAAAACAGCTATAAAAAAACAATAGTATTTGATCACGATATTTCTTTAAAAAATTAGGACCCTGTTTGATCTCTTCGAATTAATTTAAAGGTTTTTCTATATAGATAATTTCCAAAATTCAAATAGATCCAATTTACAAATCCCATAATAAGGCCAAAAAAAGGAATAAATAAAATCATAATTATAAATCCTTCAAATCCATAATGAGGTTCATTATTAAAGTAAACGGGAACAACATTAAACAGAGATAAAAATGATCCCAATAGCATAAATGGCATTGATCCGAATGTATATGCCCAGAATAGATTTTTAAAAGCAAATGGATTTTCTTTCATGCTTCTATTATTTTGTAATTATTTAATCCTTTGTAATTTTCCAATTTCAACAATTCCTTGCGCAGACTGGATTATTTCAATAATCTTCTGATTAATATAGACCTGATTTAGGTCGTGTTAATTCCATACGTTGCCTAATGCTACCTTCCGTTTTCAGATTTAGTTTGGTACAATCAGATTATCAAAGAACACAACCTTCTTTAATAGTTTCTTCCAGTTGGTTAATACGTTTATTTTGTTCTTCATTTATCTTTTGCTGCTGGATCAGGTATAAGGTAAGTTCCTCCACTTTCTGCAACAGCTTCTTATTCATCTCTCCTACATCAATTCCATCTTTTTCCACCTCTTTGGTAGTAGGAATCTCTGGTAGGTGTTTGTTTGACTTAATATAATTTTCTACTTCCATCAGAGGCGGTAACTTATAATCATCCGCAAATACAAAATCTGCCCACGGTGTTTGCGTAATACGTAGTTTTTTAGCGACGATGTTTCCAATCACTCTTAGTAACGCATCAGCTGATGAGGGTGTAAATATTGCCAGTGAATTATCAGTGTAATTATGGATCCTTACATTATAATCTTGTGGAGTACCTGTACCATAATGGAAATCTATATATGGGAATGCTGCTGCGCCAGTGATAGGAGAGCCTAACTCGAGGCCACCATCAGTATTAAATTGGTCATTATCGCTATAAATTCTTCCACTAACATGGAGATTACCTGTAACATCCAATTTTTCAACGGGTGCAATATTGCCGATGCCTACATTACCTCCACTGTTGTTTATAGAAAGATCTCCGTAAGTACTGCCGGAGGCTTTGACAATCTGTAAAGTACCATAACCGCTCTTATCGGCAGAAATGCCTAATAACACGGAAGTATATCCACCACTGCCAGAGCTGGGATTGCCAATAACAATGCCTCCAGTTCCATGTGGGTCTACGTTCAGAAGAGCAGAGGGCGTAAGTGTACCAATTCCAACATTGCCGGTAGAGTCAATAATATTGGTTCTTTGTGCAATTGCACCGGAAGCAAACAATCCGGCAGCAATAATGAGTGTGATCCTTTTCATTTTATTAATTAAAAAATTTCAATGGTATATATTTCATGATAAGTATATTAAATGGTAAATCACACTATTTTATAAAAGTATAGAGGTAAATCTAACATTCAATATTCTGCAAAAGTATCTATATTTCTCCATCAACATTACAGACTCATTACGTATTCTATTTGCGTAAAAAAAAGCCTCAACAAAGTTAAGGCTGCCTTTTTTACTGCCATCCCAGACAGAAAGATGTTCAATAAAATTGGCTAACTCATTTGCATTAACCTGACATTGAGGACAATCCATCGTAGGCCTTAATGTTGGCTATCCTCGATCTGGAGGCATTCACCGCTTTAACCTGCTGTTTTTCAAAACCATTTCTCTCTATCAATCCATCTAACATCTTTACATTATAAGAAGCCTCCTCTGAATAAAAAAGGTACCATACCAGGACATAGTAAAATAACTATATCCTGATATGGTATTAAAAGAGGAATTTCTATTTCTTAAAAGCATAATAGAACAACCCAATTGACATAAACAGTACGCCAAAAATTAAGGCATAACCAACATAAGTAGGATTCTCATCGGGGAATAAGAAATGGCTTTTCACTTCAGGTGAATATTTCAACTTAATACTGTCTCCAATGTTAAGTTGATCTCTTTTACCCCTGGTTATTGCTTTACTGTAAGTTTTACCATCCAATTCGAAAAACATAAGTTCCGTTTTTGATGTATAAACGACAGGCAATTTTTCAATCTTGACAGTTACAATCCTGCCATTTAAATATACCTCTCTATCCAGCCTAAAAGATATACTAACAGGAATTAGTATTATCAGTCCAACTATACCCGTGATTAAAAAAATTATTTTCGGTCTCATATTCTATTGTAATCTAATGACAGTATTATCTCTGGTAGGTGAAGGTAGATTAAAATTTAATTTCAATTGTTTTGCGTCCACTCTAACCTTTGCCTCCGTCATGATGTCAATTACTGATGACCCCACGACGGAAAAATTGTACTTGCCAATGTTGAGGGATCATCTGCAGCAGCTTTTGCAAGGTTTCTTCTCGCATCTGATAAAACAGCTGTTCTACCTTCACGTATACTATTAGCTGCAATTCTGCCGGCCCTATCAACCTGACCTTCAAGAAATCCATCTCAGGCCAAGTGGTAGCAAATATGACCACTCTTTTGAGTTTGCACGTGGCATCCTATAAAAATGATACAAGAATTTGCAGCTTGCCTGTGTCTACTTAGAGAATATTTTTTCTATAGGAATAATAAAAGGCCAGTCTAAAAGATCAGCCCTTAAAGTTTTTTTTACCTTTTTTCTTGAGGGCTTGCATTTCAACATAAAAGACAGCCTCATTGCTCTTTTAAGGCTGTTTCAAATGAAAGTTAAATTCTCAAAGATTATTTAGAGATACTGGCAAACATTGTTTCTTAATGAAAGTAGCCAACAATTCATTAGTATACATTTTACCCGTTTGACCTCCAACAAAATTGCCAAATCAGTCCTTGATCAATTAATACCTGTTGCTGCTTACTCTTTTCATTCATATCTATCAGGTGTAATGTTAACTCTTCCACCTTCCGCAGTAATACCTTATTCATTTCCCCCAGATCCTGTCCATCTTTTGCTACTTCTGAGGCTGAAGGCACATCAGGCAAATGTTTATTTGCTTTTATAAAACACGCTGTTTCTTCTAAAGAAGCTAATTTATAATCCGGTTCAAAAACATAGTCCGCCCACCCTGGTGACGATGTAACCTTAATTTTCCTGGCACCCATCGTACCTTCAACAGCAAGTTTATAAGAACCCGGAGTAGTAGTTCCAATTCCAACATTTCCAAAAGTAGATATTGCCATCTTCACCTCACCGGTTGAGAAAAACTTCATTCCTCCATAAGAACTCATCCACATAGTCGGTCCAGCTGTAGCCCAACTGTCCATTGTCCATTGCATACCATAATGAGGCTGAGACTTACCATCATAAGTCAGGTGATCATAGAGAGCAACACCTATAGAAGCACCGATACCTGATAACGCAATATTTCCTGCCACCATCAATTTTTCAGTTGGAATAGGTTCTCCAATACCCACATTCCCTGAGGGAGTAAGAAAAATGCCGGCAGGAGTCGTATTATTAGCTCCTGGTGTAAAGCAAAAGTGCCATTATTCCTCAAATATCCCATACCAATGATATTCTGTCCTGCTCTTATAAAAGACAGATGAAAAAGATTATCACCCTGATCAGAAGGCCTTACTATCTAACCTAAAATAACATCTTTGTGTAATCATGATCACAATGCAATGGTACATAACTGCCGAGCAGTTTATTAAATTGAAAAAGCTTTCCACGACCGCATTATCACAACATTTGCCACCACATTGCCCAGCTTGAGAAAAGTAAATAACGTGTAAAATGTAATGAGATGCTTTCAGGATGAGAAAGCTCCCCATATTGAAAAACAAGCAATTATAAATGAAAATCCGCAGGCGTTGCCTGCGGATTTTCATTTATAATTGCTTGTTTTTCGAACAAGTCTGAACGTATGACATGGAGAATCTAATTCATATACATAGTTCTTACCCTTTAAAGTGTGGTTAAATAATTTCGCATATTTTTTCTTATCCAAGTTATAAACACGCAATATATTGTAAGTATCTTCTAACCATTGCTTCTTATATTCAATTATATACTGATCATGGCTTTCCTTTCCATCAATATACCTGTCATCATTAATACTTAAGAAAATAGAATCTGCATTTTCATTTAATAGCTTCTCATAATCAGCTATAGGAATTGATAAATTTCCTGGCCAATAAGTAGCAAGTACATCTTCTTCTTTTCCATTATGGTATTTTATAAGTTTAAACTTTGCGTATTGATTATATACATCTTCATTTATTAAAAGTACAAAATCAATATTCTTGCTTTCTTTTTGCCCATACGCATTAGTAAGGAAACCCAATACCAAAATAACAGGCATAAAAAAAATTACTTTTATATAAGTCATATTACTTTTTTTTAATAATCCTCTCAATGGCTACTTTTTCTAATGTTAAAGGTCTCTGATTATTCCTATATATCACTGCACCATTTGGCCGACTAGGAATATTGAGTGTTCCATCAGAATTTTTGGTAACATTTGATATAGTACCTATAGGACCAACTATAATATTAGTGTTAAACTGTTTAAATGTATTTACATCCTTATCGGAAGGACTATTAGCCGATTGTGGATAAACCTTATCTCCATCAGATATGACTTTTGTTGGATGTGAGTGTATGGTCGCCTGTGCCTGAGCTGGTGAGGTTCCTGGCCATAATAAGGGCAGGCTTGTTTCGGCTGTTTGTACATCATTTTCTATTTTAGCTTCTGGTCCTGTATAAGCTCTAGATATATAACCATTTCCCATTACGATAGAGGATTCTTCTCTCAATCCTCCATTTTTAATCGTCCTGTCTAAAACATTTAATGCTTCCGATAAAACAATTTCTGGAGGTAATTCAACAGCAGAGTTAACGTCTTTAACAGCAGTAGTGCCCCCTGCTTTATCAGTCTTACTTATTTTATCTGCTTGTATTTCATCCGTTACAATATATCTTCTTTCATCATTTTGTTCATCTCTACCTAAATATTGCCCATTTTGATTGAAAAAATCTCCTGGATCCATTCCATCGGGATCGATAAATCTGATAGGGTTATCATATGCATAATTATAAGGACTCCATCTTCGCATCTTATCAGCTAAAGGATCTATTACAAACCATCTACCTATTTGCGGGTCCTGCATTCTCGCCCCATAATCATACCACTCCAAACCACTTCCATCATTAAACTCTCCGCTTTGCAATTCCTTACCATTATACTTCAATCTATTCTCCACATAATTGGCCCCTTTCAACGCTTTCGAACTTATCCCCGCCATCGTCAACCCAAACGGATAATAATGTGTCTCCTCCATCAATGGCCCACTATTATGAGCAACTACCAGATTATCAAAGAACACATCCTCTACACTCTCATTACTTGTATAAATATACAGAAATCCTGTTTTCTTTATCACAATTCTGTCTGTACCGAGTGTTTGCAATTGATCCGGGCTACCCTGGACCTGTTTCACACCACTGTTTTCATTTACCATGCTAAACCTATCATCAAACAGTGCATAGTTCAGATAAGATTTGGGTTTGTCTGTCAGATTCTGTGTGGGATCTTTCTGTTTTAATGCATCATAATCTGTACTGCTAAAACTTGTAGAAAGAGGGGAACCAGTTCCTGTAGCAGTATGTGCACCATCACTCACACTAGAACTACTGAATGCCTGCAATAAAGCGGTAAGCATATTAGCGGACGTAGTACCTGATGTACTGGTACCTGTACTTTTATAGAAAGCTTTTACACCCAACTGAATAGTATCACCAGCCATTACCCGCAATACTAATGATGGCCCGATCTTCTGTCCATTGACTGCATTCAACCTCGAAACATAGGCATTAGGGTTGGTTGTATTGTCCGCCGGATAACCAGCAGGCAATGCCGTACGTGTATTATCAATATTAGTGAACAACGCATTCTCGGTAGCAGTAGCTCCTGTTTCCATGGTAGCTGCATACTTATTGCTTTCACTCTGGGTACCTAATACTACTCGTACATTACCCAGATGATCCTTCTCAAAATAGTCATAGGTAAAACTCACCGGCTGACCGGTCATATATACCGGACGGATACGCCCTTCCTCATGAGATAAAAACTGTAATGTATCCTGCTCATATACAAAACCACCGATATAGTCTGTAATTGTTATTTTAGGAGTACTTGTTGTATTATCTGTTACTGTTTTTTTCAGTTTAATACCGGCAGCATCGTATTGGTAACTTATATTGCCTTTACCTGTGATTGTGATATTGGATGGCAGGTTTAACTGATTATAAGTAATACCACTGATCCCTTTATTCTGATCCGTTAAGAGGTTTCCATTTGCATCATAACTATAATCATCTCCTGTATTGCTACCATTATTAAAATCACCGAGTTTAGAAGATGCAGTATTACTCGCATCTGATACAGCAGACAGTTTATTACTGCCAGTAGTTGGATAGGAATAAGTAAGTTTATCTATTGGGCTAATAGCATTTCCTATTAAACCCTGCTGATTCATACTTATAATATTGCCATTCGCATCGTAAGCCAGGTTACTTACTGAAAAGTCTACCTTATCCTGTGTCCAGGTGGCACCAGTGGAATTCTGCTGTGTAAAATCAGCTACTGTCAGGCGATTTACCTTATCATAGCTGTACGCATATGCACGGGTTATTCCATCGGATTTGCTTTTCCATTTAGTACCGGCAATATTTCCATTGTATTGATTTGTACTGAATCCATAGTCGTAATTCAACTCCTGACCGAACCAGTTGTCAGTACTGCTGGTATTTACAAAAGCCTTATTAATACCCTGGAGCCATCCCCGGATATTATAAGTATAACTAAGTGTGTCCAACTGTGATGAGGAACTGGTTACTCCTAAACGCTTTTGTTTCAATTGCCCTAATTCATCATAACTATTCGCGACTACAATCTTATCCTGGTTACTATCATCATTCAACCTTTTTTTAATATTGAGTACCCGTCCCGCAGCATCATACTCCATCATTGTAAGTATGGTAGTCTTAGGAGTTACCCCACTACGTGGATTAGTATGACGGAGATAACTGCTTAATACCTTCCCGCTAAAATCATAGAGATTAGTAGTTATATCCCTGCCTCCGGAAACATTGTCGGAAGATGCCTGGATCACACGTCCTTTATCGTTATAATAGGTAGTTGTTGTTAGCCATTGATCTGTATCCAATACTCTCACCTTAGTACCTGTTACTATTCCATTTGTCATAGTACTAGGAACAGAAGGCAAGGTTTCTGCATAAGGGTTTACGCCCGCTTGAAGTTTAGCCAGATCCGCTGTTTGATAACTGAGTGCTCCTGCATAATTATAATTATCGTAAAAAGTAAACGTGAGAGGTGTCAGTGCAGCTGAAGATATTGCCGGCAAAGGGTTGGTTGCATTGATCGTAGTAGTCCCTCCTGTAGCAGCAGCATTGATCTCTGCAATAAATTCAGCACCCATACCTGAGTCGAAACCATCCTGAAAGATGATACTATTAGTAGCTGTATAATTACTACTTCCATCATAACCACCTAATACCAGATCGGCAGTGGCAGGAAACACATAACTTATAGTCTGAGTACCAGATGTAGCAGTATTAAGGCTCGCCTGAAGCGCGGCCTGGGTAGTATTCGCTTTATAAATGGCCGTCATAGTGGGACGGTTCAATCCATCATAAAAAGTAACCAGCCATTCCTGCGGAGACTTTAACCGTTGATTCGCATCCTGAGTAAACACCAGCCTGTCCCTTGTATCATAAATAAGGTACACTGGGCCGGCTCCGGGTACTTTTTTTACTGTCATCCGGTTGCGACCATCATACTGATACTGGAAACATAACTCATCAGCAACGGCACTTACATCCCATCCAGCTATCATACTTCTTTCAACTGCCAACGGTGGAATTACAAAACGAAGATTATTCAGATCATCATATACATAATAAGTACACAACCAGCCAATATGATCTGTTCCCGGAGTAGCTGCCAATTGCACCTTCTTCAAAACAACATGGTTCTCCTTATCCTTATATTCCACTATCTGGTTTCCTGATTCGTCAATCACCACATTCTTATATAACTCACCGGCAGCATAAGTCGCAGTAGTGGTTGGCAAACCTGTGTCTATATGCCATATGCGTACAGCATCTGTTATTGCATTAACCAGATATTGATTCTCTACCGGGTGATTCCCTCCTCCATTTGCCCAACTATTACCTGGTGCATATGCCTTTAATACACGATTTAATGGGGAGGATTCATAGGCTGTTTGACTATAATAAATACTCTCCCCTACAATACCAGGATTGAGTGTACCATTCTGGTAAAAAGCCTGCTGATTGTTAAATGGATCTGTCTTGAACTTTCCGTCGTTTGTATTGCCTGTTTGCGGAACATATGGTAGGTATTTCAATTGTTCTCTACCATAAGCATCATACACAAATGCTGACACCACATCTTTTCCGGAAGGACTTATCCCTTTGTTGACAGTCTGCAAAGGACGGCCCAAACCATCAACATACTGGGTAGATTGTCTAACCTCTGCAACTGTACGACTGGTAGCAACAACAGTATTTGTATCTGAAGTGGGCATACTGGGCTCCCAGGTGCGGACAAAATTAATACTCGCATTAGTATAAGGAGAAGGAAGGGCTGCAGGTATTGCCGCAGGACGTGATAGCCCGCCTGGCATATTCTGAGCCTCTACTGTGACACTTAACGCCAGCAGTAATAGGACTTTGCTTAAATTAGCTATGATTCGCATAATCTTTGTTTTGATCTGGTTAGAGGTTAACTGGTGAAGTGAATTGGTAGCTGAATTGTTTTAGAATATTACCATCCATATCTCGGATCAGCTTTAATCTTCCAAACCTGTCATACTCATAGAAAACAGTCTTTCCGCTTGGATCAGTTTCACTGGTTACGCCAACGCCTACCTGATAAGTATAGGTATTGACCAAAGCATTTGCAGAAACCAGTCCCGTCCGGATTTTATTTAATTCCGTTCTTAGCTGCACATCATTAGACGGATTACGCAACACATTCATATTCACAAAACTGATAGCTGTGGTATAAGTGCTGCCCGCGATCTTAGCAACCGGATACAGATTGTTGTATCCCCATATGTACACCTCATTTACATCATTCACCATATGCTGCTCCAGGATATTACCGGTACTATCATAGGTATCAAAACTCAGATCCTGCTCATAATTGGGATCTCTCACCAGGTCATTGCTCTGAATATAGGTGGGCGTAAAACTCGTTAACGGAGTGTTCCTTTTTAGTTTATAAGTTCCAGCCATAACCACTCCCTGGATATTGGCCTTGTATTGTACCTGGGCCGCAGACAACGTAGTGGTCACTCCAGCACGTACCTGCTGAACATACTGCTCAATCATGGTGCTGTGGATATTACTATCCTGCATCATTTTCAAAGCATATAAGCCTGAGGATAACGTACCTGACGGAATGGTATAGTCCGTAGGATACTTGTTATAGATCCACAAATCATCATCTTTGGAATTGATCTTATGGATTCTGGTAGGCTGATAATGCTGTTTATTATCATAAGTCATATCAGTTATACTGACAATGGAATCCGTGCCAAAATATTCTGTCTGTTTAACCGATTGGGGTACAGCGGCAAAGCTGTTGTAGTAGTACTTTCTTGAAAGAAAGCTCTCCAAACTTGCACCCACTCCATACAAACCTTTATGCGTATAAGCCGCCTTCCAGCCCAGTATTGAGCCTTTCAGGTACGTTTCATAAGTCGTTTCTGTTTTCCTAAGCAATTTCCCCATGTTGTCGTATACCAGTTTCTTTGCTTCCATACCGTTGCTGGGATAATTATTGGTAAACGGAGCGAAGGGATAACTAACATATGCATTGGCATCACTGGATAGATAATAGACATACCGCGTACTTCCGTTTTCATTATTATTCTTAGTGGCCTCCACTACTTCCTGATAATTGATACTTGATCCGTGCGAGTACATCATTTCATTATTTGCAGAAGAACTCTTGATCTTCGTAGGACAAGGATATTCCTGAAAACTACCAGTACTGGTTACAGGCTTACACATCTTTGTAAAACTATATTCATAATCAGGTTTAGTATATAACCAACCGGTAGATCGGGTAGAATCATTACCAAAGCGATACAGATAGGTTTTTATAATATCATTATTATGACTAATGCCATCATAGCTGGTTATCCTTTTTATGCGCAAACCACTGCCTCTCGCAATACTGGTATAGCCCGTTATGTGTTTATATTTAAGGTTTAACTGAACCTTTTCATAGTTAGCAGTAGGTTCATCATGACCGGATTCAATATACATCCGGTATTGCCCTGCATCCAGAGCTGTATAATTGTGTCCTGACGGAATTGAAATAAGGGTATTGTCTGATAAATTTTTCAACGAAATGCGGGCATAGTTACCACAACAAGCTTGCAAGGTAACATCTGTGATGATCGACTGTGCGCTGTCAAGCGTGAAGGAGACGCTATCCGATGCATAATTAGGATAAATGATTGTTGAGGAGTAATAACCCGTCCTGATCTCCTTTGCGGCCGTTAAGATTTGATACACAGGATCATGAACAAACTCGTTCACATTAAACCTGCCATAAGTATTATTCTCAAATTCAAATGTTGAATATCCTCCTGTAGGAAATTCGATTTTTTGGATGATCCCGGTTTGGATATAATCAGCATCAGGTTCCCGGTTTGCCCCGTCTGTATTGGAACTGCCTGTTATCAGGGTGGTATTACCAGCACCATTGTAACCACCCCAGTGATCCTTGTCTTTAGAATCCAGGGGCGGAAAACCATGAGCGGTATTGTAGGTTATTTTGTAAGAGGAAATCGTATTCCCATAAATATCTGTATTATTAACCTGTTTGAGCTGCAAGCGGTCCAAATTGTTATAATCAAATGTAAAACGTTTTACGGGATTGTAGGTTCCATTCAGCAATGCAGATTCCACTACAGATCCTAACGCGTAAAAAATATCATTTACAGTATTCGAAATATCTAAACGCTGGAAAGTATAATTAAAATCAATCCTGCCACCAGGATAATCAATTCGTTTAACTTTAGCCTGCTGCGTAGTTCTAGTCGCAATACAACCTTTAAGAACCGGTTGAAAAGGGCTGGTTGGGCAGCCTACTAAGGGATCTATCGGCATAAGGGTGTTCAATGTTGTTAACGTCTGCGAAGTTGATTCTACCGAAAAACTTGGATCAGAGATGTAGGTAAATTCTATCCTGCGCTTAGACTGTGGCAAAATAATCGATGTCAGATACCAACTGTTGATGGATTCACTTTCTTCTATCGAGCAAGCCATTACAGTTTCCGTAATTTCAGCGGCTTTAAAAATGTAGATCGTGCCATTATCAGTCGTTATGGTGAAATACATATTTCCAAGGTCAAACTTCGCCTCAATTTTTATATTACGGTAAGGCATCGTATTAGCAGTATAGTTAGCACCAAATACAAATTTGCCTGCGTTTCCACCAAAATTGTATGAAAATTCATCCGGTTGTGTATCATGCGTACCATCAGCAGAGAGCCTAAACCGTTCATAGGTCGAATCCACTGCATCCGTTTGCCAGCCCAGCGGAATCTGACTGTAGCCATTCTGTCCCACATACCCTCCTTCATCCGGTTTACCTTTTATTACACGGGTGATTGCACCACCGGCATTGAGCGACCATCCTAAACCTACATAGGTAGCAACTTCCTCTACAAGCATACCAGAGGCATGATACGAAAGATCAATATTCATGTTAAATTCACCTCCTGCGACGATTTTCGTAAGCGGTACAGAGATGTTTGGCAGCCCGTTACTCAGACTTACCGGAATGTCTCCGTACTTACCCAAAGCAGCTGCATTTGGTGCCGGAGGTATTACATTAAATTTTGTGGGGTTTAAGTCACCCTCTTGTGCAAAGACACTTTTACTTAGCAGTAAGAGGAACAAAAGTCCATATCTTAATTTTTTCATTAAAATCCTTTTTAGGTATAGCGCTATTTTTTCTGTTTCCAGTTGTTCGATACGTTTCTCCTGTTTGATCTGATAAAGAATACTACAGGATTAATTTTACATGATAGTCATTTATTTAGGTAAGGTATTTATCTTGGTGCAAACCTAGAGTAAAGGCACGCCGCCTATCTGCGTATGAAAAAATACGAGCAAAGAGTCAGACCTAATACTAAACACTTATTTCTATTCGGCGAACCCGAATCATAATATTATTATCAATAAAAGGATCTCCAATTATTTACTTATTATCAGCTTTTTTCACCGATTTCATCTCACGCTGTAAAGCATCAATCTGTGCCTGCATCTTTTCATTCCGATCATGCTCATTAATCAAATGCAATGTCAACTCTTCCACTTTTTGCAAGAGTATTCTATTCATTTCTCCCAGATCCTGTCCATCTTTTGCTACCTCAGTAGCAGATGGTACATCAGGTAGATGCTTGTTGGCTGCTATATAATTTTTAATCTCCTGTAAAGAAGGCAACTGATAGTTTTTGTCAAAGACAAAATCTGCCCAGGCAGCCTGCGTTACTCTAATTTTTCGGGCACCAATAGTCCCTTCTACTGCCAGTTTGCAATCACTTGTTACAGTAGTACCTATTCCTACATTCCCCAATGCATCAATGCGCATTCTTTCTATTCCTGTACTGGTAGAAAATGAGATAAATCCTCCGTTTATATTACCTCCTCTATGAAAATTTATAGCACTATTCAGGGAACCATAAAATTTATGCTCCAATGCAAAAGAAATACCGCTTACAGGGGATGAGTTATAGGTTTGTACCCCCAGATATGTACCACCGTCAACCGAATTACCTTCAGGCAACCTGCCCAATACGCTTGTAGTGGTATTAGTTAAGGGTGTAGTAACATCCAACAGTGCACGCGGATCTTCATTTCCGATTGCTACATTTCCCGCTGCTGCAATACGCATTTTTACTGTCGGAGTCGAAGCATTAGCCGTTGCAAAAACCAAATCACCACTTGCGTTTGTGGTAGCATCCGTCCTTGTCCAAGCCCCAATGTATGCAACCCCTTTATTGCCAGTTGAATTAGGTGTCATCCAGGATAATGTTCCAACAGATCCGATATTGGCAGTTGCTCCAGTACTTAAGACCAAATGAGCCTGGCTATTGCTGCTGGTTTTCACATTAAAAATCTCCATTCCCAGATTATCCCCTCCATGATAATAGAATTGGGGGTTCTGAGTACCAATACCAGCAGAATTATTAGGAGGAAAAGAGTTTGTTTGTGCCTTAGCAATATTAATTAACCCTATCAGTGCTAATAGTAGTGTATATTTCATGTATTTCATTTTGTCTTCTTTAATTCGTAAATTGATCGTCCGCAGCACACTCCTTGTCGTATAATTCACATAAATAATCGGGGTGGTAGTTTCGAAAAATTCTATAGTAATATTAAAACCCACTTCGCTTTAAGTGAACTACTACTTAATTGATTTCTTTAAATCAGTTATTTCTGATTGCATTTCCTTCATCCTCTTTTCCTGCTCAATCAGGTGCAGCGTTAATTCTTCCACTTTTTGCAAGAGTATCCTATTCATTTCTCCCAGATCCTGGCCATCTTTTGCCACTTCCGCAGCTGATGGTATATTAGGTAAATGCCTATTAGCTATTATATAATTCTCTACCTCTTGCAAAGAAGGTAATTGATAGTTTATGTCAAAGACAAAATCAGGCCAGGGAGTTATCTGTGTTACTTTTATTCTCCTTGCAGCTATAGTGCCCTCTACGGCCAACCTATTACTGCCAGGTGCAGTTGTTCCTATTCCCACATTCCCATTATCAGATATCGACATCCTCACGGCGCCTGTAGTAAAAAATTTCATACCACCATATGCACTCATCCACATACTTGGACCTGCTCCCGTCCAGCTATCCATTACCCATTGCATTCCGTAGTGAGGTTGATATTTACCATCATAAGTCAGACGATCTGTCAAAGCAACTCCAAAATAAGCACCTGTGCCAGACAAAGCAATATTTCCGCTTACCATTAATTTTTCTGTAGGATTACTTTCACCAATGCCTACATTACCAGATGCATTTACTTTAAATGCTACATCACTGGAATTCTTCTTAGTTATATAGAACTCATTACCTGCATCCAGGCCGAAATCGTAAAAGTGTATTTCCTGTCTTGACAAACGTAATAAACGACCGAAAGTGTTTGTTCCGTACGTTAACGTACTAATATTATCATTGATCTGTAACGGGAAAGGATGTCCTACTGTATCTGTGGCATTAATCTGCAGCGCCTGTGCATTTGTCTGTTCTATTAATGCAACTAACATTAATAGACTTAAAATCGTTAAAAGTTTCATAGTAAAGTATTGAAAGAATATCTCCGGTAACAACAGGATCTTCGTAATTCTCATAAGTATATTTTAAAATTAATTCTCTCTCTATCAATGAAAAAAATAAACAATGCAATATGTACCATTGTTAAATTGAACCCTAATTATATAGGGTTGGTCTAACAACAATACTTGTAGCGCTATAGCTTTATTTCATGTGTTTCATTTTGTCCCCTTAAAAATTATACCCCATCCTCACCTTCAACGCACTCGTCGGCGGCACACTCCTTGTCGCTAAAAAATCATACAGCACCATAATATTCCCTTTCAGCTTTGCACTGATCTTATATTTCTTACTAATCCCCAGCAAAGCACTGCTCTTCCAGCCTTTCCAGTCCTTCAACTGATCTACATGAGAGAACGCCGACAGATAGTTCTCTTCAAAACCACCATTCACAAAAAACGTCCCTTTCAATTTCCAATCCACAAAAGAACGAAGACCTATTCCCTGGTGACTGAAGGCAATATTATTCCACCCATTACCCATTCCTAACTTATAAGAAATACCAAGACCCGCAGTTCCATTCTTATGAAACTTATAAGCTGCCTGTCCGGCTATATCAGATGTAGTTGGATAATATTGAGTTGATTTCTGGAACTGTACATTGCCTCCAAATTCCATCCGTTGCAGAAAACTTTTTGTCTTCATGGGATTGGGTTTAAAATCAGGCATATCACCTGCATTGTCCAGATCGGGAAACTTACTTTTCAACTCACTGAACTGCGATCTTGCCTGCTCCATCTGCTGACTTACTGCCTGCTGCGCTGAAGGACTGCTCCCTATCCGTTGCTGGACCAATTGCTCCACCTGTGCGCGAGTTTGCAGCCCTTCCAGGCTTTGCGCAGTATTAGCGCTAGATGACAGATTAAATAAACTGGCTAATTGTGAATGTTTCTGAAGGAAATCATTGTAAGCAGGTACCTTCTTTAATAACTCAACGGCTTTCGCTTCCGCTTTCTTTTTATCTTTCAACAGGGATTTATATTCCTTGATCTGCTGCCCATAATAATAGGCTTCCTTATTCATCTTCTGCAGATCTTTGGTAAATCCGGTATACTGACTCAATTGTTCCTTTAGTTGTTGCCTCCGCTCCCGGATATACGCTTTCACCTCTTCTGCCTGTTGCAACTTACCCTGCAAATCCTGCACACTTTGTGTAGCACTGCTCAACTTATCTTTTGAGCTCCCCAACATATCTTTTGATCCATCCAGGAATTTCAGTGAATTCTGTAACGTATCCAGATCGGCATTACCTCCCAGGGGTAAATTACCCGGTACTTTATTTTTAAGCCCTGATTTAAGACTGCCCAATTTATCTATAGAGCGGGTAAAGATATTTTTAGCAGCGACAGAATCCACCTTCCACAGCTTTGCCTGCATCTTCTTTTCCTGTTTGGCAAACCGGTTCAACGCTTTTTCAGTGCGCTTGTTCACCTGTTCTTCAACATGATGAGATTTATGCTCTACCTGGGATAAATATTTTTTGGGGAGCTTTTTTACTTGCTGGACAGTACTATCTGTATCATTGGCAAACACAGATATAACATGTCCGATAACAAACAAAACTGAGAGTATTAAATAGCGCATATACGTAAATTAGAACTTAGGGCAAGCCAGTAACTTATTTCTTTATTTCCTGTGGTTGATTGACCATCTTCATTAACTGATCTATCAATGCCTGCTGTTTTTCAAGCTCTTTCTTAAGATCAATCAGGTATAAAGTTTGCTCCTCCACTTTTTGCAACAGAATTTTATTCATTTCTCCTACATCTAATCCTTCTTTTTCTACTTCCGCAGCAGATGGTACATCGGGTAAATGTTTATTTGCTGTAATATACTTCTCCACTTCATACAGGGAAGGCAACTGGTAATCTGGTTCAAACACAAAATCTGCCCAGGGCGTAACCTGGGTTACTTTAATTTTGCGCGCACCAATAGTTCCCTCTACTGCTAGTTTGTAAGGACCAGGAGCGGTTGTACCAACACCAATGCTACCTCCGAAATAGTTAACTTCACCACCATTAAAATAAGCGGAATTAGCATAAGTCATCCCCGATGGGTTGTAAGCATCTATCTCTGTTTTATATGTATACGCATATCCGTTAGTTTCCTGGTAAGTATCCGAATTTACCACTCCATCATATACAGCAGGATTAACTGCATAATCAGATTTATAAACATATGGTGTTGCCCCTCTCAACCAAATGATTATTTTATGATCGCCATTCAACGATGTTACATCCGTCCATCCTGCAATAAGCAGCAATCCAGAAACACCTTTTTTCTGTCTGATATCAGCATCAATAAAATTTGAGCCATGCCCCCCATTTGTGGTGTGAAATCTGAATTTTGCTATAACAGATCCCCACCAGTCACCATCAACTTTATGAATATAGGATCTGCCAATTTCAAGTGTCGTAGCCACATTATTATCCCAGCCTCCATCATAAAATGTAACAGGATAAAATTTAGCAGCATCACCCTGAACCGTGATAGTACCGGTAACCTGGGAAAACGCGTTATTGCCTAAACCACAGGCCAATAACATTGACAACAGAATTCTCTTAATTAACATAAGTATATTTTAATTGGATAAAACCGAATAAACAATGCACTATGTCCTACAACTAAATAAAATGAGAAATATATAGGGCCTCACTACAATGCCGGGACTCTATGGATTTTACTACAGTCGGCTTAATATCTTGAATAACAAAAGGATATAGGGCAACTATAACATTTAATACTCCGCTAAAGTATTTATACTTTCTCACATCCTGATAACACGTTCGTGTAGGCATATCACAATATTACAATCCTGCCACGCAGCCTATCTACGCATAAAAAAAAAGCTACAGGAAATACTTCCTGTAGCTTTTCAACTTAATAACTTATTCGCTTACACGTTCCCCTTCTTCAGCTCTTTCACCGCATGATCTACTGCTCTTGCCGTTAAGGCCATATAAGTGATAGACGGGTTCTGACAGGCAGAAGATGCCATACATGAACCATCTGTAATAAATACATTCTTCGCGGCATGCACCTGGTTCCATTCATTAAGTACAGACGTCTTGGGATCACGTCCCATACGTGCTGTACCCATTTCATGAATACAATGACCTGGAGGAGGCATCTCGTCATAAGTACCTACATTCTTAATCCCTGCGGCTTCCAGCATCTCTTTTGCACTCTCCGCCATATCCTTGCGCATAGCAAGTTCATTCTCTTTGAATTCGCAGTCGATGTTAAGTGTAGGCAGTCCGTATTTATCTTTCTTATCCTTATTCAGTGTTACCTTGTTCTCATAATAAGGCAGATGTTCTCCCCAGGCGCCAACTCCCATGGTCCACATACCTGGTTCTGTCTGTGCTTCTTTTAATGAGATCCCGATACCTTCAAAGCTGGTACCGCGATTACGGTCTGCACCACCCTGGTAACCAAACCCACGTACATAGTCGTTACGTTTAGTTGCCGGACTGATATTCCTGAAACGGGGAATATAAATACCATTGGGACGACGTCCACTGTTATAATACTGATCCTGGAAACCGTCAAATTCACCGCCGGCTCCTACGCCAAAATGGTGATCCATCAGGTTATGGCCTACCTGCTCGCTGTCATTTCCAAAGCCATTAGGGAAACGGTTGGAGACAGAATTAAGTAATACCGCAGTAGTACCTATAGTTGATGCGTTTAAAAATATTACATCAGCGTAATACTCTGTTGTCTGCAACGTGTGTGCATCCATGATACGTACGCCTTTGGCCTTGCCTTTCTGCTCATCGTAAAGTACTTCAAGCACAATAGAATCCGGACGTAAGGTAAGATTACCCGTTTTAGCTGCTGCTGGTAAGGTAACCCCGTTACTGCTAAAATAACCGGTGAACGGACATCCTCTTGCACAAAGGTTACGGAGCTGACAAGGACCACGGTCATGATGCTTTTCAGTTACATGTGCTACACGACCAATAGTGATGATACGATCCTGGTATTGCTCTTTGATCCGGGCTGCCACATGTTTCTCGAGGCAGTTCATTTCCATTGCTTTCAGAAACTTTCCATCGGGCAACTGTGGCAATCCTTCTGCCTGACCACTCACACCTATATACGATTCTACATAGTCATACCACGGCTCAATATCCTTGTAACGGATTGGCCAGTCTGTTCCATGCCCATCTTTTGCATTTGCCTCAAAGTCTACATCACTCCAGCGATATACCTGCCGGCCCCACATCAGGGAACGGCCTCCTACATGATACCCGCGCAGCCAGTTAAATGGCTTCACCTGGTTGTAAGGATTCTCTTTATCGTTTACCCAGAACTGTTGTGTGGCTTCGTCAAATGCATAACACTGGCTCTGAACCGGATGATTCTCCTTCATTTCCGCTGTATGATGCAGACGGTGCTGAAACTCCCAGGGCGCCATCATAGCGGTGGTGTAATCTTTCACATGTTCCACATTGCGGCCTCTTTCCAGTACCAGCGTTTTCAATCCTTTCTCACACAGCTCTTTAGCCGCCCATCCTCCGCTGATTCCTGAGCCTACCACAATGGCATCATAGGTATTCTCTTTTTCTGCTCTGATATTGACATTCATGACTAAATATTTCCTTTCTTCATTTCCTTCACGGCATAATCTACAGCTCTTGCGGTCATGGCCATATAGGTCAATGATGGATTCACACAGGCTGCTGATGTCATGCTGGCACCATCTGTTACAAATACATTTTTCACGGCATGCAGTTGGTTCCAGGAATTAAGCATCGATGTTTTAGGATCTCTGCCCATACGTGCTGTTCCCATTTCATGGATTGCCATACCCGGATAAGATCCGGCATCGTATGTTTTTACATCCTTCAAACCTGCGGCTTCCAGCATTTCTGCTGCATCGTTCATCATATCTACACGCATCTTCTTTTCGTTCTCTTTGAACTCTGCATCAAATTTCAATACCGGTTGTCCCCAGTCATCTTTAACGGATGTATCGAGCGTTACTTTATTATCTTCATAAGGCAGGCATTCTCCAAAACCTCCAAGGCCCATACTCCAGTCGCCCGGTTCGGTGAGCATATCTTTAAAGTCCTTTCCTACACCCATTTCGGCAATACCACGGGCCCAGCTACCGCGACTAGCACCTCCCTGGTAACCAAAACCGCGGAGATAATCACGCTTGTCGCTGCCGATATTACGATAACGGGGGATGTAAATACCATTAGCCCTGCGACCAAAGAAATATTTGTCATCAAACCCTTCTGCCTTGCCGGAAGCACCATTACGGAAATGATGATCCATCAGATATTTTCCAAGCACACCACTGTCATTTCCCAATCCATTCGGAAAACGGTGGGAGATAGAGTTCATCAGTACAAAAGTGGTTCCTAATGTAGACCCGTTCACAAAGACGATTTTTGCGTAGAACTCGGTCATTTGTTTGGTGTGTTTATCAATTACGCGTACACCGGTGGCCTTGCCTTTCTGCTCATCATAGATGATAGAATTAACAATGCTGTCCGGACGTAAAGTAAGATTACCTGTAGCGACTGCTGCTGGTAAGGTAGACGATTGCGTACTGAAATATGCTCCGAACGGACAACCACGGCTACACAGGTTACGATATTGGCAATTAGTACGGCCAGGTAATGGCTGTGTAATATTTGCCACACGTCCCATCGTCATAATACGCCCTTTGAACTGGGATTCTATACGTTTCTTCACGTCTTTCTCCACACAGTTCATTTCCATCGCCGGCATGAACTGGCCATCAGGCAACTGAGGCAATCCTTCTGCTGTACCACTGATCCCTGCAAATTTCTCTACATAATCATACCACGGCGCCAGATCTTTATACCGGATAGGCCAGTCTACAGCGATCCCATCTTTCAGATTCGCTTCAAAATCAATATCACTCCAGCGGTAAGACTGTCTTCCCCACATAATGGATTTACCACCCACGATATCCGGACGGTACCAGTCAAAACGTTTTACTTCATTATATGGACTTGTGGAATCGTTGATCCAATACTTTTCATTGTGCTCGCTGTAAGGATAATCGCGGCTCAATTTGGGATGCGTTTCCCTCTGTTCTGTAGTAATACGACCGGCATGTTTAAATTCCCAGGGGTCTTTTGTTGCAGTATCGTAATCCTTAACGTGTTCTAATGGTTTACCACGGTCCAGCATCAATACTTTCAGACCTTTTTCGGTAAATTCTTTGGCTGCCCAGCCACCGCTTACGCCGGAGCCTATAACAATTACATCGTAAGTGTTTTGCTCCTGAGCTTTCATATTCAGATTCATGGAATTGCTTTATTGTTTATGACACACTTAATTATACTGCCCATGCTTTATCCCCTTTCTTGTATGGGATGCAGCCTTCGAATTTTCCTGGTACCGGCACATAACGCAATGCTTTTGTAGCACCGGGCTCGGACGTAAAATAGCCAAGTAATGTCAGCTCTTTCAGGATCTGGAAGTAATGGGTAGGATCACCTTCTTTTTTATTATCGCGCTTATTATAAGCAACACGTTCCTTGTCAATCTCTGTCAATAATGCTGTTTTCTGTTCTGCAGAGATCTCAACAAAAGGCTTCTTGTATTGCTTTTCGCTCGCTGCATCGATCTTCTTCAAACCATCCAGCACAATTTGCTGATCACTGGTTTTATAACAATCGTTCAGCATCGTTACAATAAAGTCCTCTACCTTAGCTTCTTTAGCACCGGGAGTATCTGTTTTCGGTATGATCGTTTCTGCAATTTCCGCTAGTAAACTATGGGTTTCAGGCGCCTTTAATGCATAATTCTCAGGACCTTTTGGGTTACAGCCTTCCAGGGCAGATAACGTGGACGCGGATATGGCAGTTCCCAGCAAGAGGGCTACATTCCGGATGGCATCTCTTCTATTCATAACTTAGTAAATTAATTTGACCTTACTCCCCAAGTTTCGAAAAAAAAACGACTTTTCATAGAAAAATAAATAAACGGAAGAAAATACAGCAAAAAGAAAGGGATCAGTTGATAACTGACCCCTTTAATTATTTGATTTATCTATAGCAGATTACATGATGTACTTTCCTTTGCTGTCCACCATTACCACTGGTAAACGATGATTTTTTTCAAAATAATCATATGCACCTTTCAGATCTACCCAAAAACGCTGTGATGTACTATCAGTAAGCGTTACGCTGCCAAGGTAGTCCAGAGAGCGGACATTACCGAACTTAACAGGGAACACATGCACCGGTATGAAATCCTGACCCGCATTCTTTGCATTCACAGCAAGAATATACACTTCATCTATAAATTCGTCTGTCAGCGGGATACAACCTATTGTTAAACAGCTGCCATGAATATAAATTTCCTTACCGGGCTTTTTAGGATCACTTAACATCTTGTCCGAAAAATTGGGATAGTTGATACCCAGGGAAAGGTGGTAGTTGCTATTCGGATTAAAATCGTTGATATAATAAAATCCTTCCGGTACCTGCATATCTCCCTCTTTGCGTTTCGGCCCCATTTTACCGGAAAGCGTACATACACGGTAAGATTTAAACAGCCTGAAGGTATCTGAAGCTTTGTTCTTCACCCAGATTTCCAGCTCACTGTCCAATTTAAAAGAACGCAGAAAAATATATTTAGCAGGATAAGTAAGTCCTTTTTTCTCAAATTCCTTCTTCAACTGCTCTTCCTTGTCCCTGTAAGCATATCCCACTTTTGGAAACATCTTTTGATTATCCAAAAATGATTGCTGGGCATGTAGCTTTCCAAACCCTAGCATAATCATTACTGCTAAAACGACCTGTTTCATAGATAATTTAACACAATTTTACAAGTTCACTAACTATGTCCTGTCCCTACAGGAGCACTTGCGGAAGGCTGCATGGTAAAAGTCCAATATGCAAGACAGAACAACAACATTGCAAAAATAGCATATATAATCATTCCAACCTTACGATTTGCGATACGTAAAATATAGTGCCGCTCTCCCTGGTAGATCAATACAGCTGTTATACACTGAAAAATCCCTCCTAATAAAAATAAAACACCCAACAAGGTTTGTACTCTCATAAACAACGTATCTATGATGCAAATTATTTTAAATTTTCCGACCTCACAATACCATAAAAGTGCGATAAACGCAAAAGGCTGCTCCGAAACGGAACAGCCTCCCTAAAAATTAACTAATTATTACAGGTTACCTCTCAGCGCCTGCTCCCTTTCAATTGATTCAAACAACGCTTTGAAATTGCCCTTGCCGAAAGACTGAGCTCCTTTACGCTGAATGATCTCAAAGAAAACAGTAGGACGATCCTGTATTGGTTTGGTAAATATCTGTAACAGGTAGCCTTCATCATCCCGGTCTACCAGTATACCAAGTTCCCGCAGCGGTTGCAGATCTTCATCAATCTCTCCTACCCTGTCCAGCAATGTAGCGTAATAAGATTCCGGTACTTTCAGGAATTCAACGCCTCTTTTCTGCAGCTCTGTTACGGTTTGGATAATGTTATTCGTTGCAATAGCCACGTGCTGTACTCCCGGGCCACCGTAAAAATCAAGATACTCTTCTATCTGCGACTTCTTCTTCCCTTCTGCAGGCTCATTGATCGGAAACTTTACACGACCGTTTCCATTGCTCATCACCTTACTCATAAGCGCAGAATACTCAGTAGAAATATCTTTGTCATCAAAAGACAACAGGTTGCGGAAACCCATCACTTTTTCATAAAAATCTACCCAGGTATTCATTTCATTCCACCCCACATTACCTACACAATGGTCTACATATTGCAAACCGGTATCAGCAGGATTGTAAGCTGTTTTCCACGGTTTAAAACCCGGCAGGAAAGGACCATCATAATTGTTACGCTCTACAAAAATATGTACCGTATCTCCGTAAATATGAATGCCACTGCGTACAACTGTTCCATACTCATCTTTTTCAGTAACAGGTTTCATAAAAGGTTTAGCACCTCTTTTCACAGTTTCTTCAAAAGCAGAACGGGCATCATCCACCCATAGAGCCAGCACTTTCACACCATCTCCATGAGCCTGGATATGCTTTGCAATTTCACTATCCTGTACTAGCGGAGTGGTAAATACAAAACGCAGCTTGTTTTGTGTTACTACATAAGAAACTTTATCTTTCACACCTGTTTCCGGACCGGCATAAGCGGCAGACTGGAAGCCAAATGCCGTCTTATAAAAATGAGCAGCCTGCTTGGCATTACCTACATAAAACTCAACGTAATCTGTACCATTTAATGGTAAAAAGTCCTGCGCATTTGCGCGTGCAGCTGTGGAGCCAGCATCAGTAACCGTATGCATAAGAAGAAAGGTTTAAGAAAGTTTTGGTGTATGATAAATTGATTGTACCGGTGTATGCTACAATGCCGGATGGCATTGATTAAAAACAGGTAAACCGCTTTAAGATGGGCGTGTAATAGTAAAGTATATTGATAATTGCACCCGAAGGCAGTATCATACCTGCTTAAGCAAGCGTCGAATCCATTGCCAGCGTCGCCATGAGGAAGTAGTATTCACTCTGGATCTGGTCTGATTTAGTATGATATGTGTGCAGTATTTGCATGAAGTAGTTGCTATTGCAATATTATGGATTTGGTTGTAATTCTGCAAATAAAGTTGGGAATGGGGTTAGGTTCCGTAGAAATTGTACTTCCGTTATTTTTTTTCACCAAGGGCGTTCCTCCCATCGCCATACCAATAATCCTTTCCCCTGTATATTTTAACGATCTTCAACTGGTAATCATTATCCTTCATAAGCGCCCCTGCATTTGTTGGCCCTGGTGCCTCATCTTTTAAATTATAAGTCCATTCACCCGTTATAAACATCTCATTTGTTTTATCATTGGAAGGAACCGCTCTTAACTGGCGATTATAACTCTCCAGGCTTAGTCTTGTGTAGATTGTCTTGTCAATTACATAAATAGAACGGGTTGGGTTAATCAGCAACTCGCCCTGCCCGTCTTTATCTTTCTTAAAAGTGAAAGGGAACGAAGAATCTCTGAATTTCATCACATGATCGCCTTCTGTAAGTACCAGCGTTTTGAACACCTCTTTTTCTAATACAATTTCCTGATCGTCAACCTTTACAACTAACCTTTCTGCTGAAGGGTTATCGATGGTAACTTTATACCCACAAGATATTACCAAGCATCCAATTACTAATAAGGGAAGAATGAGTTTAAACATAGGTCAGGTAGTAGATTACCCAAAGATAATATTTCGCGGGGTTACCCCGCGAAATATTTAAATTATTTCTAACTTATAAAGTCTGTCATTAATATACTTAATCTCTTCAGAACCGAGCTTAATATTGATCGCCTTCGCGTTCTGTATAGCTTGTTCCGCATTACGGGCGCCTACCAGGGCCACGGTAATACCCGGACGATCAATCGTCCAGCGGATCACCAATTGTGCCAGTGTCACACTCTTACTTTCTGCCACAGGCCGGATTTCATCCAGGAAAGCATTGATACGTTGAAGATTCTCCGGCTGATAGAATTTAGTGGCCGGACGATGATCCCCAGCTTCAAAATGATATCCAGGCTTGATCTTACCACTCAGAATAC
Source organism: Chitinophaga sp. CF118 (assembly GCF_900112615.1). GTDB lineage: Bacteria > Bacteroidota > Bacteroidia > Chitinophagales > Chitinophagaceae > Chitinophaga. Next base: position 359,097 of record NZ_FOMK01000002.1, read on the forward strand.
CTCTCTGCAAAGGACTATAAGCAAGGATTCCCTTCTTATTTTCTATGCAATAAGGTACCAGTTCCTGTTCGATCCCCCTTTCCACCATACTGAAAGGAACCTGGTTAGAAGCCAGTTTCATCACTTTTTCAGCCTTTTTCATCAGCTCTGCATTGTAATTACATACCCCTGCTTCGCGGATCTTACCCTGTTCTTTCAATCGCAATACTGCTTCAAAAGTCTCTTCGATGGGGGTAGTTTCATCAGGCCAGTGAATCTGGTAAAGATCTATGTAATCCGTACCCAGCCGTTTCAAACTGTTCTCGCATTCCAGTATAATACTTTCCTTTCCTGCATACCTGTGTATATTAATATCCTTGCCATCATTATCCTTGCTTTTAAACGCAAGTGCTCCTTTCTCAAGATCCCAGCGCATTCCGAATTTAGTCAGGATTTGTACCTTACTGCGGTCCATTCCCTTTAAAGCTTCGCCGGTGATTTCTTCACTTAATCCCTGTCCATAGATGGGTGCGGTATCGATAGAAGTAACACCTTCTCCGATAGATGCACGGATAGCTTCTACAGCATCCTTACGTTCAGTTCCTCCCCACATCCATCCGCCAATAGCCCATGCGCCAAATGTTATGGCAGATACTTTCAGATCACTTTCTCCTAATTGCCTGTATTCCATAAATTATCCTGATTTTAAATGAAGCTCCAAAAGTATCGAATTATTAACGGTTACCCATACTACCAATTTGAATAGCACACTACGGATGGCACAATATTAGTGACCTCCTATTTATAAAAACTATTACCATGGCACAAAAAAACTCAACCGCTCCAGCGGATAAAAAAGATAAGAATGTCCAGATCGACGAAAATGGACTAAAGAAAGATGGTACAGAAATTTATATGGGAGATACCACTTTACAAACCCCTGAAGAACATAAAGAAGATGAAAATACAGATCCTGAGAAAGGTGATGGAATTATATTGGGAGAAGAATAAAATCGCCATCATTTATTGTAATACAAACCCGTTCCTATAACGTATAACATGTCCTGATATAAACCCAAATCAGGAATATCTTAATAGTGAGTCTATACGCAGAACATTCGTAGAACATACATTGAACATTCGTTGGACAACTTTAGATCACATATAGCTGTTCAAAGATTGTCCAACGAATGTTCAATGTATGAAGCAAATACCAACTCTCTCCCAACTTGCTATCAATAATTTAGGAAAAATTACTGGTTCTGACAACAAAAAACATCCAGGTAGTATTCCATCATAAAAACTGGCTGTATCATTGTGTGATACAGCCCGTTTTTATGATGGAGAGAATGCTCTGTTTAAGCGTTCCTCAAGCTCATTATTTATTATTCGGCCCAGCTCATCACATAATGCCCATCCTCAATTCCCAAAGCTTCTTCGGTGATTTGCAAAGGATGAAAAGTATCTACCATCACAGCCAGTTCTTTCGTCTCTTTTGCGCCTATACTTTTTTCAACAGCGCCCGGATGCGGCCCATGTGGAATTCCACCGGGATGTAAGGTGATCATCCCTCTGGTTACATGTTTGCGACTCATAAAATCACCATCTACATAATACAACACTTCATCACTATCTATATTGCTGTGATTGTAAGGAGCAGGAACAGACTGCGGATGATAATCAAATAACCTCGGACAGAAAGAACACACAACATAATTACTTCCTTCAAAGGTTTGATGTACAGGTGGTGGCTGATGTACGCGCCCTGTTACCGGTTCAAAATCATGAATGGAAAATGCAAATGGATACTCACAACCATCCCAGCCAATTACATCAAAAGGATGATGAGCATAATGAATAGGATACATCATCCCTTTCTTTTTGATGCGGATAAGAAAATCGCCAGCTTCATCGATTGTCTCCAGGTTTTCCGGCTGACGAATATCTCTTTCACAATAAGGGGAATGTTCCAGTAATTGTCCATAATGGCTCAGGTAACGTTTAGGATAACGAATCGGACTGAAAGATTCCAGGATAAATAAACGGTTATCAGATCCGTTAAAACTGATCTGGTAAATCGTTCCTCTTGGAATCACCATGTAATCACCATACCCGAAGCTCAATTCTCCATATTGCGTACGTAAAACACCTGCTCCCTCATGTACAAAGATCATCTCATCTGCATCCGCATTCTTGTAAAAATAGTCCGTCATGCTTTCCCGCGGAGCAGCCAGCACAATATGGCAATCACTATTCACCAGCACAGGCTTCCGGCTTTGCAGAAAGTCATCCTCCTGTTTAATATTAAACCCCTGGAAACTACGATGTTTCAGCATTTTCTCTTCAGCCACTTTGGGAGCCACATTATAAGGCTCATCTACTTTCACTATCTCGGTAGGCGGATGACAATGATATAATAATGTTGAGTTGGAAGAAAAACCTTCTGTAGAAAATAACTGCTCAGAATACAAAGTACCATCCGGCTTGCGGAATTGCGTATGACGCTTATGCGGGATTTTTCCCAGCTTGTGATAATGAGGCATGAAAATATGTTTTGATGTACGAAATAGTATTATAACAGAACGACTACAAACGATGAAGCCTGGCTCCTTCTAAACCTATAGCAAATTTTGTAGCAAATATCAGACAATGAATTTCACCCGGCGGAGTCGCCTTTTTGCAATGCAGAAAGAAGGAAACAATATTTCCATCTGCGTTTATCTATATGATATGTGAAGTTTCTGAAATACGGCATGCCTAACGTGGTTATAACAAATATAAGTAAAAACAGTCTGTGACATCCTAATTCCTGGTTAATCCCTGCTTAATCCCGACCTAATTCCCTGTTAATCTCTACTTAACCCACCGGAATAATCCATGAAACCAGCCATGATACTGCATGATTTCTCTTTTCCTATAAGCTGCTACCTACCTTCCTATAAGCTTCTACCTATGTTCCTATAAGCTAAGCATATAGGAACATAGGTAGAAGCTTATAGGAATGGGCTTAGCAGGATATAAGCATATATAATTCAAGGTAGAATTTAAGGAACACCGGGGATAAGAAGAAATACAGAAATACGGAAGGTTTCAGGTGGGCAATTGCGGGCCTTAGCCATTTGACACACGATGGATACCGTTCAATATATATTCAAAAGCCCATACGCTTGATCATGTTAAATAGAATTAATACCAAATGGGTACAGTCCGCAATTGTCCACCTGAATCCAAAGTGAATCTTCTGAGCCCGTGGTCAACCAAACTTGTCCAAAGTGTTTAAAACCAATCACATTCATCTTTAATCTCTTCTTATCTGGATTTTTTATCAATTATCCGCATCTTATTTTAAATAATTTCAAAACTTTGACAATTCATTTGTTAATCCGAAACATATTCTGCACTTTTGTTAACGAAAAGTAAATTATACATAATAGTGCTACATTTTTCAACATACTACTCACCTGTTTTCTGCTCCATCTCCGGTGCAGAGTTCAGCACTATTACAATTACAACCATTACCCCGTTACGGGGTTAATATCAACATATCATCCAACGACCACCCAGGTGGTACTACCGGTAAAAGGGATAGGAACATTACGTACTAACAATATTAGACATGCAAGTATTAAAATTTGGCGGAACTTCCATGGGAAGTGCTCAGGCGATAGAACAAGTTTGTAATATCATTCAAAATAAAAAACCCAACGGGCGCTTTACTATCGTTGCTTCCGCTATGAGTGGCATTACCGATAAACTGATCCAGTGCGGACAGCTTGCCGGACAAGGACAGGAACAATACAGAAGTGTATTGCTGGAAATTGAAAACAAACACCTGGATACAATCCGCACCCTATTCCCGATTACGGTACAGAGTGGCCTTATCAGCCAGGTGAAGAAAAGACTCAACATACTGGAAACCCTTTGTGATGGGATATTCCAGGTGGGAGAACTGAGTAACCGGTCGCTGGATAAAATAATGAGCTTCGGAGAACTGATGTCCTCCTACCTCCTGGCAGAAAAACTGAAACTGAGTGGACTGAAAGCCGTATGGAAAGATAGTCGTGAACTGATAGTGACCGATAACAACTTCGGAAATGCTGCCGTAAATTTCCTTGCGACTAATCACCAGTCAGTACAATACTTCCAGCAGGAAAATGCAGACTACTTCGTTCTGCCGGGTTTCGTAGCTGCCAGTGCTGATGGAGAAACCACTACCCTGGGCCGCGGAGGTTCCGACTATACCGCCGCTATCATGGCTGCTGCCCTCAATGCAGAAGTACTGGATATATGGACAGACGTAAGCGGAATGATGACCGCCGACCCACGACTCGTATCACAGGCAATTCCCATCGCGCATATCAGCTATGCAGAGGCTATGGAGCTTTCCCACTTCGGTGCGAAAGTGATCTATCCGCCCACCATACAACCCGTAATGAATAAAAAGATCCCCATCTGGATCAAAAACACCTTTGCCCCCGACGATCACGGCACACTTATTCATATACAGGACGGTAACGAGCGTAGCTATCCCGTAACAGGTATCAGCGGTATCCAGAAAATAGCCCTGCTCACACTGGAAGGTAGCGGCATGGTGGGAATCCCCGGATTCTCCAAACGCCTGTTCGAAGCACTGTTACAGGAAAAAGTAAACGTGATCCTCATCACACAAAGCTCTTCTGAACATTCCATCACTGTTGGTATCCACGAAGCAGATATGCTGAAGGCAAAAACCACTGTTGATAGTGAGTTTGCACAAGAGATCCAGGAGAAACGTATCGAGCCGCTGATAGTGGAAAGAGATATGAGCATCGTGGCAGTAGTGGGTGATAAGATGAAAAATCATCATGGTACCAGCGGTAAACTGTTCGGCGCACTGGGCCGTAATGGAGTGAACATCCGCGCTATCGCACAAGGCTCTACAGAAAAGAATATCTCTGTTGTAATCAATAAAGCTGATGTAAAGAAAGCTCTGAACGTTATCCACGAAGCCTTCTTCGAAACACCACTGAAACAGGTAAACGTATTTATAGCCGGCGCCGGTAATGTAGGTAGCAAACTCCTGGAACAACTGAACCAGCAGCATAACTATCTTATGAATGAACTGGGACTCCACATCCGCGTGGCAGGTATTGCCAACAGCAAAAAAATGGTGTTCGGTCATGAATCCATCAACCTGCACGATTGGCGCTCCCTCCTTGAAAATGGAGAACAGTCAGACCTGGCTGCTTTTACACAAAAAATAAAATCTCTGAACCTCCGCAACAGCGTGTTCGTTGATAATACCGCCAGTAAAGAAGTTGCAGCTCTTTATGGAGAATTCCTTCAACATGGTATTTCCGTCGTTACCTGCAACAAAATTGCCTGCTCTTCCGATTATGCTTATTATAAAAACCTGAAGGAACTTGCCCGCAAGTTCAATGCGTCCTTCCTGTTTGAAACCAATGTGGGTGCAGGATTACCGGTGATCAATACACTGAATGATCTGATTCGCAGCGGTGATAAAGTACGCAGTATTCAGGCCGTACTGAGTGGTAGTCTCAACTTCGTATTCAACAACTTTGTGAATGATGCCAACTTCCGCAAGGTGGTGAAAGCAGCCCAGGATGAAGGATACACAGAACCGGATCCACGTATAGACCTCAGCGGTGTAGACGTAATGCGTAAAATACTTATACTGGCACGTGAAAGTGGTGCTGTGATGGAGATGGATGATATCACAAATCATTCCTTCCTTCCGGAAGAAGCATTAAATGCACCGTCTGTAGATGCATTTTATGATCAGCTGGATGTTCATGCCGCTCATTTTACTAACTTACGTGAACAGGCAGATAAAGAAGGCAAAAAGCTGAAGTTCGTGGCTAGTTATGTCGATGGCAAAGCCTCTGTGGGATTGCAATCCGTAGCTTCTAATCATCCTTTCTTTAACCTGGAAGGAAAAGATAATATCGTACTTTATACCACTAACCGCTATGCGGAACAGCCCCTGATAGTAAAAGGTGCTGGTGCTGGTGCAGATGTTACGGCTTCTGGTATCTTTGCTGACGTAATCAGATCTGCCAGATAGTTAACGAAACTTATACTTACTAAACATGGATAACGACTGTATAAAAGTATTTGCCCCCGCTACTGTTGCCAATGTGGCCTGCGGGTTTGATGTGATAGGACTGGCAATGGATGCTCCCGGCGATGAAATGATCATGCGCAGAAGTAATACTCCGGGTGTTACCATCACAGCGGTACACGGTGCCAACCTGTCTACAGACCCTGCTCACAACGTATGTGGCGTGGCAATACAGGCTTTGTTGCAAAAGTATGGCCACCCGGAAACAGGCATAGAACTGGAACTGTTTAAAAATATCCCTCCGGGAAGTGGTATTGGCTCCAGCGCGGCTAGTTCTGCCGGTGCTGTGGCGGGTGCTAACTACCTACTGGGGAACCCGTTTACACCCAAACAACTGGTACGTTTCGCTATGGAAGGCGAACGACTGGCCAGTGGTGCGGCACATGCCGATAACGTGGCGCCGGCCATCATGGGCGGCTTTACACTCGTAAGAAGTTACAAACCTCTTGATATTACGGCTCTGCATACTCCTGCGGACCTTTGGGTGACCGTCATCCATCCGCAGATAGAAGTGAAAACTTCCGATGCCCGCGAAATCCTTAAACAAAAAGTGCTGATGACAGATGCCATCCGCCAGTGGGGAAACGTGGGGGCATTGGTGGCAGGACTTTACCAGGAAAACTATGAACTCATCAGCCGCTCTCTGGAAGATGTGATTGTAGAACCCGTACGTGCTATTCTCATCCCTGCTTTCTATGAACTGAAAGTAAAATGTAAAGAAGCCGGTGCTCTCGGCGGCGGAATTTCCGGATCAGGACCTTCCGTTTTCATGCTGAGTAAAGGAGAAGCCAATGCACGCAGCGTGGCAGATATGATGAACACCGTGTATGCTCCGCTGGGAGTGGATTATAAGATCCATGTATCCCAGATAAACACTAAAGGAGTGAAAATAACAAAAGTGTAAAGACAATGAAATATTTCAGCTTACAGAATAAACAACATGTAGTTTCTTTTGAGGATGCAGTAGTACAGGGATTAGCACCCGATAAAGGATTGTATTTCCCTGAACAGATCCCTGCTTTTGAAAAGGAATTCATCAGCAAAATAGAAGAGCAGGCCGACCTTGACATCGCTTATGCGGCTATTAAACCATTCGTGGGCGATGAGATTCCCGAAGAAATTTTACGTAAAATCATTGCAGATACACTCAGCTTTCCTTTCCCGCTGGAAAAGGTAAAAGATAACATTTATGCGCTGGAGTTATTCCACGGTCCTACACTTGCGTTTAAGGATGTGGGGGCCCGCTTCATGGCTGGTTGCCTGGGGTACTTCCGCAGGAACGACTCCCGTCCGGTAACCGTGCTGGTTGCTACTTCCGGCGATACCGGCGGTGCTGTTGCCCACGGTTTTTACAATGTGCCGGGGGTACGCGTAGTGATCCTCTACCCTTCTGGTAAAGTGAGTACCCTGCAGGAAAAACAACTGACTACCCTCAATGGGAATATTACCGCCCTGGAAATAAAAGGCACTTTCGATGATTGTCAGCGTATGGTGAAAACCGCTTTCCTGGATGCAGAAATACAGGCACATTGCCTGCTCACCAGCGCGAACTCCATTAATGTGGCTCGCTGGTTACCACAAATGTTCTACTACCTGCTGGCCTGGAAGAAACTGAAAACTACTTATCCTGAAGTGGTATTCTCTGTGCCCAGCGGTAACTTCGGGAATATCTGCGCCGGTATGATGGCTGCTGCTATGGGATTACCCGTGAATCATTTTGTGGCAAGCACCAATATAAATGATACGGTACCACGCTTTATGCAATCAGGTAAGTATGAACCAGGACAAGCAACTCCTACCCTCTCCAATGCGATGGACGTGGCAGATCCCAGCAACTTTATCAGGATCCTGGAATTATTTGCCAACAGTCTGCCTGCTTTACAACAGAAATTAACTTCCTATAGTTTCAGTGATAAAGATACCGTGGCTACTATGGAACAGGTATGGGAAAAGGAACATTATATGCTGGACCCTCATGGTGCCGTAGGCTACCTGGGCTTGGAAGAATATCTGCAACATTCCGGCCAACCGAAAAACACCGCAGGTGTTTTCCTGGAAACGGCTCACCCGGTAAAGTTTGCAGACACCGCTCCAGCTGCATTACAGGAAAAAATAACTACTCCCGAAAGAGTACAGTCATTATACAGCCTTGAAAAGAAAGCAGTCCTGCTGCCGAACGATTATAATGCATTAAAAACATGGCTGATGCAGAATTAGTAAATTAGCTGCAAGCGATCTTGCAGCTAATTCTTTAATATTGTGGTATGAAATACCTTGGCCTTTTAATAATTCCTATCCTCTTTTCATGCCAGTCCAATTCCCCCGGACAACAGGCTGCTGATAAGACAGACGCTGACTCGGCTCTTTATGCACCTATGGTATTGCCTTTAACAGATTCATTGAGCAGGTTTCCCAACAATGCCGATCTTCATTTCAGAAGAGCGCTATTACTGTTTAATACCGATCCTGCACTGGCACAAAAAGACTTCGAGAAAGCAGCTGAACTGAAACCAACAGTAACCGACTACTGGGCAGGTGCAGGAGAAGCAGCATTGCTGGTGGAAAATTATCCAAAGGCTGTGGCCAGTTTTAAAAAGGCATTACATACAGCACCTTCCTATCCTTATCTTGAATACCGGCTTGCAACGGCAATGATAGAAAATAAACAATACAAACAGGCCGATAGCCTGGCTTCCGTATTGGCTGCGTCAAAGGATACACACGATAAGGCCTTTTACCTGAAAGCCCGCATTGCAGAAGAAAGAAAAGATACGGCACTCGCAATTAAACACCTCACCACTGCTATTGATGCAGCAGGTATGCAAAGTGATTATGAGGCCGTAATGGAACTGGGCGATCTGCTTCAGGACAGGCATCTTCCTGCTGCTATTCATTACTACGAACTCGCATCACGATTGGATTCTACAAATGCAGATGCACAATATTCCATTGGTCAGTATTACGAAAAAGATGGTAAATTAACAGAAGCGATCGCTGCTTATAAAAAAGGAATTGTCACTGATCCTGATGATGAAGACATCTATATGGCATTGGGAAAGATCTATTACAGGCAACAACAATGGCCGGCGGCATTCAACTATTTTAATATGGCTGCGAAGTCTTCACCGGCAGATGCGGAAGCTTATTACTACCGTGCCCGCTGCCACGCAAAACTTGGCCGCAAGTTAGCAGCTATTGATGATTACACCAAAGCACTCAACTTCCGTAAATCATATCCGGAAGCAAAAGCAGCATTGGATAGCCTTAAAAACATATAGAATGGAAAAAAGAACTACGCTTGTCGCACCGTCCCTCCTGGCGGCTAATTTCCTGGAGTTGGGCAAAGAGGTGGATCTGTTGAACCGCAGTGAGGCTGACTGGCTGCACCTGGATGTAATGGATGGTCGCTTTGTTCCCAATATCAGCTACGGTATCCCGGTAATAACCCAGATAAAGAAAGCAGCACGCAAAATATGTGACGTACACCTGATGATAGAGGAGCCGGAAAAATATGCTGAAGCCTTTCAGAAAGCAGGTGCAGATATCTTAACTGTTCATTACGAAGCCTGCATTCACCTGCACCGTAATATTCAACAGATAAAAGGCCTGGGCATGAAAGCAGGTGTGGCATTAAATCCACACACACCTGTACATCTGCTGGAAAATGTAATCAATGATATTGATGTGGTATTGGTAATGAGCGTGAATCCTGGTTTTGGCGGACAGCATTTCATTCCTCAGACGCTGAAAAAACTCAGCGATTTAAGAGATATGATCAAGGCTGCAAATGCACATGCACTCATAGAAGTAGATGGCGGTATCACCCTGGAAAATGCGGCTGATATTATTAATGCGGGAGCGAATGTACTCGTAGCTGGCAGTACGGTATTTTCTTCTGCAGATCCTGCTGCTACAATCAGGGCTTTGAAAGAAAGTTAAGTGTACTGTTGCAGTTTCAAAATAATTTCGCTGGACAAAGGTTTAGTAAGATATCCTTTCACAAAGGAGAAACTATCTACCTTTTTCCTGTCCTTATCATCAATAGAGGAAGTCAGCACGAAAATACCAATCTCTTTGGATAGATGTTCATAGAAGCTGGCGTAATCATTCAGGAATTCCCATCCGTCCATCACGGGCATATTAAGATCCAGAAGGATCAGATCGGGTAAAAGGTCGGGCTCATGCTGATGTTCTTTAAGATAATCAAGGGTATCCTGCGCATCTGAAAAAGTTCGAACGTTTTCACCGATTCCCTGCCTCCGAATCATAATATTTGCTATCTGTTGATGTATAGGATCATCGTCAACTATAAAGATCATATTAAGCAATTGCATAGAGGGACTTATTCGGGTTTAAAGGTAATGATAAATTTGGTTCCCTCACCGGGAGTACTTTCAGCTCTTATACTTCCTCCCATAGCTTCTACCTGAGTTTTTGTTATAAATAGTCCTATTCCTTTCGCATCCTTGTTTTTATGAAACGTTTTGCGGAAACCGAACAGTTTGCTGCCAAAGCGTTCCATATCAATCCCTAAACCGTTATCTTCGGCAGTAAGCACAATCCGCCCGTTCTCTTTCCAGCTTTTCAGATGCAGGGAGGGAATACGCTCCAGTGTTCTGTAACGGATGGCGTTGGTCACTAGATTTTGTAAGATGCTGTCCAGGTATACTCTCGGAAATTCCAGCATAGGCGCTTTCTCGAAACTGGTGGTAAGCTGAATACCGCTCACTTCAATATCTACAAGTAATACATCTTTCACATACTGCAATCTTTCCGCAAAGTATAGCTGTTCCCGTTCTACATCATCGTTCTTTCTTATCTGCACCACATCTACCAGATCATTGAGTGTTTCATCTATCTTATGAATTACCTCCTGCAGCATGCTCAGGTACAATTCCCGTTCCTGAGACTGTCCAGAAGCCATATACATCTGCATTAATGCTTTCAGATTGGCAATAGGTGCCCGCAGATTATGAGACGTGATATGTGCAAAGTCCTCCAGTTGCTGATTCTGGTTCACCAGGCTTTTGTTCAGCCTGTTCAGCTGGTTATTAGCCCGGTAAAGATCTTTCTGCATCTTGCGGCTTTCAGTAATATCCCTGATAAAAACCGAAAGAGCGCCGTCCGGCATGGGCGTAAGCATAAAATCATACCACTTGTCCATTCGCGAAAAATAGCTGTAGAAAGACTCCGATACATTACTCTTCATAGCTTCTGCAAACCGGATAGCAAAAGGTGTGTTGGCTGCAAATTCAGGAAGTGTAATAAAAATATTGCACCCGCGTTTAATATCACCACCACTCATTGCTACCGCTTTGCGGTTTACAAAGGTAACGAGACCATTCCGCTCCATCGTTGCATAGCCCATATCCACAGCATCGAATAACAGGTGTAGCTGTTCTGTATTGCGTTGTAATTGTGTACGGATTTTTCGTTCCCGTTTCTGCTCAGTGATATCATTCACAAGCATCACAACGATTTGTTTTTTATTAACAGGATCCTGTAAAGGCAATATTGTCAGATCCACCCACACCTCTTTTTGCAGATCTGTCCACTCTTTCTCCAGGGAAAAGTCCATCTGCATTTCAATCCGAAGCATCTTATTCTCTCCCATCACCTTTGCAAACAGTTTGTCAAACCCATATATAGAGGCAAAAGCATCACTCATGATGTTGTAATGTTTATCCAGAGCAGCCTCACGCATTCTGAAAAAACGGCGTTGTGTATGATTTACCCGTCGTACAAAACCATAGTGATCAAACTGAATATATCCAATAGGCAGGTTTTCTACGATATTATCCAGTAGCCGTTCACTTTTCTCCAGTCTTTTTACAGCCAGCTTCTGGGCTGTAATTTCATTCAACATCAGAAAAAGATCAGTGCTACCGGTTTCCCTGTTAGGAACGGGAAATACGGTTGCCTCATAATAGTAGGGCTGCAGGCGGGTAACACCATCCCTTATATCTTCTTTATATCTGAGCAGGATTTCACGCCTGGCAGGCTGGAGGGTATGCAATGCTTCCCTGAATAACTGACTTAATCCAATCTGTTGGTAAAAAGGATCTTCTATAATATTATAGTCGGGGTCTTTAAATAGCGGGTGCTCATCCCCCCATATCTCACGCTGGATAGTATTACTATCAACATGATAGCCCTCTGGCGTAAATTGTTGTAGGCCCACAGGTAAATTTTCAAATACCCTTTTATCATTCCGTCTGCGGCGGGATGTTATATTAAACCCTGTAAATAAATAATTAGTCCCGAAAGCACTTAACTGCCATTCCATCCATTCACCCGTATGACAATACATTTCTATGCTGGCAGAAAGCTCTGATTCTAGTCTCTGGCAAAGCTCAACCCAACAGATCCGGGTTCGTTTACTGATTATCTGATCGTAATGTCCTCCCCTTCTATAATGGTTCTCCAGCTGCAATAATTCCGCCGCTCTATCATTGGCCTCCAACAGGTACCCCTGTCCATCCAGTAACAACGCCGGTACAAGAGCAGCCAGTGCCTTGCCCATAGTGGCCTCATTCATAATTCCTGTAATAACACTTAAAAATAGTCAATATATTATTAAAAAGAAGTATTCTATTATCTTATTATCCCGTATTTCAGTTATTTGTATTGTTTTCCCCTTTAATTTTGTTAGTTTTCAACAATGTGGATTATCCTTTTTCCGGATGTGTGAAAGGATAAATATCTTTGAGCCTAAGGATCGTTAAACTATAATATCAATTAGGGATGAAAGTATTAATTCTAATGGGCTCAGAAAGCGACAAACCGGTAATGCAGGAAGCGCTGAATTTTTTACAGTTTTTTAATATTGAAGGTGAAATGGTGGTAGCTTCTGCACATCGTAATCCGGACAAGGTAAGAGAGCTGTGTATCACTGCGCAGGAAAAAGGCTTTGGCGTGGTTATTGCCGCTGCGGGTATGGCTGCAGCTTTGCCGGGAGTAGTGTCTGCTTATACTTCTTTACCGGTACTGGGCGTACCTTTGGAAGGTGGCTTACCGGGTGGAATTGATGCACTTTACTCTATTGTACAGATGCCTGCCGGATTGCCGGTTGGAACATTGGCAGTTGGAAAAGCAGGTGCAAGGAATGCCGCTGTATTGGCAGCGCGGATTCTCGCACTGGGTAATCCTGCAATTGCAGCAAAAGTAGAGGCTTTCAAGCAGCAGGGATACAAATTGTAGGGGGCCCTTGTTTGTAGAAATAAGGCAACGAAATCCGGAAACTTCCTGATTGTAGAAAAAGCTCTAACTTACTCCTTCAGGAGTTTCCTCTGTTTAAAAAGAATGCAGTAAGCCCTGTTTATGGTGTTTCTGCTGATCAACTTTCGGGCAGGGTCTCTAACTTCAAACATTTAAATCTATATAACAATTGACAGAATCAATCATCAATTTAGATAGCGTTAACCCCATTGAATTTTTCGGGGTAAATAACGGAAAGTTAGACTTGTTAAAAAAGAAATTCCCATTGCTGAAAATACTCTCCCGTGGCACACAACTGAAGCTTTCAGGTGCTCAGGAAGAAGTGAATGTTGCACAGGAAAAGATCACCCAGATCATCTCCTATCTGGAACGCAATGGTAATCTAAGCGAAGGTTATTTTGAACAGATTTTAGGCGATGAAGAAAAAATAGATAATTTCAAAGAAAATAATTCCAACGAAATACTTGTTTTTGGCCCTAACGGACGTAATGTACGTGCCAGGACTGCCAACCAGAAAAGGATGGTGGCACTGGGTGACAAAAACGATATTGTATTCGCCATTGGCCCCGCTGGTACAGGTAAAACCTATACAGCAGTGGCACTGGCAGTACGTGCATTGAAAAATAAGGCTGTCAGAAAGATCATCTTAACCCGCCCGGCAGTAGAAGCAGGTGAAAACCTGGGATTCCTTCCCGGCGATCTGAAAGAAAAGATTGATCCTTACCTGCGCCCGCTCTACGACGCACTGGACGATATGATCCCTGCTGATAAACTCACCTATTTCATGACCAACAGGGTCATCGAAATCGCACCGCTGGCTTATATGCGCGGCCGTACCCTGGATAATGCCTTTATTATCCTGGACGAAGCGCAGAATGCCACCGATCTGCAGATGAAGATGTTCCTGACACGTATAGGCTCTTCAGCAAAGGCAATCATTACCGGCGACCTTACACAGATTGATCTTCCAAAGAATATGAAGTCCGGTCTGGTAAAAGCTACCCGTATTCTGAGAAATGTAGATGGTATCGGTTACCTGGAACTGGATGAAGAAGATGTGGTAAGACACCGCCTTGTAAAAGCTATCATCAAAGCATACGATGCTGCTGATGCTGCGGTAAAGGAAAAAGAGGAACGCTAATACAATTAACACTTCATTAACAGTGTTTGTAGTATGTTCACCCTCCAAAACTGTAAAATTGCTAAAGTATTCCCGTCCTATATCGGTTTACAGTCTGGAAACCAACATTTTTCAAACTAAGGTGTAATTGCTGCGAACTTACAGGTAACTTCCTACAGCTGCTTTTTGTAAATTTCCACTTTCCTCCTATTTTTGTTAATTGTATTATAATGAACAATTGCATGATCAATTATCTGCGCATCCTTACCTTGGCGTTATTATTCGGTACTGTACTAAGTGGTTGCAAAAAACATGCTACCCCTCAGGAAGTAGCGCTCAGTTTTATGCATGCTATACAGGAATCGAACTTTGACCTTGCCAGGGATTACGCCACCAAGGAATCGCAACAGGTAATACAGCTATATTCCTTTTTTGATGCCCGCCGGAACAATACCGAACGGGATAAGATTAAAAAAGCAGGAATAGAAGTGATAGATACTGAGGAAAATGGTGATAAAGCGACAGTTACCGTGCTGAATTCTTCTTCCAAACAAAAAGAAAGACTTCAGCTGGTAAAGGAAAACGGACAGTGGAAGATCTCCCTGACATTCGAAAGTATTATTCCGAACTATATGCCGCCAGCCACGTCATTAGACTCCAGCAGTACGATTTTACAGCAGGATTCTATAGTACCGGCCGCACCAGTACCGGAAAAATAACCTGCATTTCCATATAATTTGCCAGCTATTACGGATTTACAATTCTGTTCCTTATTTTTGCCACGCACCAGCTAAAAGTTATAATTCCACATTACTTACAGTAAATCAGTTGCCACGGTCAAATGAAAACGACTTCGTGACTTCCTTTCTGTCTGAGTAATGCATAACAATTAACCGGAAGCACCAAAATAATATAAACGAAAAAAAATAGAAGATGACGACGAATAATCCCTGGCACAGCGTCAGCACAGGAAAAGAGGCTCCAAAGGTTGTGAATGCAATCATTGAAATACCTAAAGGTAGCCGTGCCAAATATGAGCTGGATAAAGAAAGTGGTCTGTTGAAACTTGACAGGGTACTGTATTCATCTGTGTATTATCCTGCCAACTACGGGTTTATACCAAAAACTTATTGTGATGATGATGATCCACTGGACATTCTCGTACTTTCACAGGTAGACGTGGTACCTATGTGTATCATGGAAGCTAAAGTGATTGGTGTAATGCGTATGATTGATGGCGGTGAAGCTGATGATAAGATCATCGCTGTGGCTGCTAACGATATGAGTGTAAACCATATCAATGATATCAGCGAGTTACCTCCGCATTTCACAGCTGAAATGCGTCACTTCTTTGAAGAATACAAGAGACTGGAACACAAAAAAGTGGAAGTAGCTGAATTCGAGAATAAAGACGTAGCTGAAAGGATTGTCCTGGAAAGCATCGATGGCTATAACAAGAAATTCGGAAATCAATAAACAAATGAGGGTGCATCATACTTTTGATGTACCCTCGTTTTATTCAAATCCCTGACGGGGATATGCAGTCATTTAACCAATTCTCCCGCCCTTTATTTAGTTTGGATAATCCCCTGAGCGCTCCTCAAAAATATCTTTTAATTATTCTCAGCTGATGTGTTCTTAACCCCGTATCCGCATTAATAATACCCTGATTATCAATTGGATCAACTCTCACTTTACCGGATGCATGTATAATCTCATGATCATTCAATAGTATGCCCACATGGGTAATCCGTCCTTCAGCATTATCGAAGAAAGCAAGGTCTCCGGTTTGTACTTCCTGTAAAAAATCCACCGTTTCACCTTGTGTAGCCTGTTGATAGGCATCCCTTAGCAGTGGTATTCCAAGCGTTTTAAATACTGTTTGTGTAAATCCGGAGCAATCGGCTCCAAATACTGACTTTCCTCCCCATAGATAAGGTGTGTTCAGGAAGAGGAAAGCCTTTTCCAGCAGATCTTTTTTGTCCACTTTAGAGCCATTCCCCGGGCACTCTTTTAATGTTCCCTCAAATTTTACTGGTATATTATTTCCCCAGATTGTTACTGGTTCAACTACTTGCTTTACGATGCAGCCAAATGGTACATGCATTGTTTTTTCATTTATCTTTACAGTATTCACCCAACTGGCAGTGTAATGTGTATATGGTGCCAGGAACAATTTTTCATCAATGATTTCCAAATGATTAAAAGTACCCCACCCCTCATACCCATCAAACTGGCATTTTACCTTAACCCAGCCGTCTGATCCGGTAACGATAATTTCAACATTTTCTCCCCATAAAACCTGGGAGATCATTTCGCTTCTATGTGCTGGCTCTGCCCGTAATGGCATTATAGGCACAACAGTAATAGCATATGGCATATTAATTGTCTAAATTAATCATATATTCAAAGAGATAACCGAACCTTTTAGGTTCTTATATGTAAATATAAGTAACACTATGCTTCAGCAGTTAACTAATTTATCTGATAAAGAATTGATTTCCCGGGCAAGAAAGCTGAGAGATCTGGAGGCCGAAGGAGTACTATTTGAAAGGTATAGCCATCTGTTAGTGGCTATTTCCATGCCTTATCTGAATAATGGTCCCGGTACCACACCTGAGGAAATGTATCCGGTTATTTTACAGCGCCTTAGTAACAGTATTAAAACACAAACTATACCCAAGACCAGCGAATGGATTCATTATACCGTTAAGGCCCTGAATAATAAATCAGAAAGGAACTCTCCCTTTTTCCCTTCCAGCGAATCAAGAGAAGTACAACAGGTAGAAAACAGCGTAGAAAAAGCTGGCAATAATTTATTGGAACAGCAACAACTGGTTATCAAAATACGACATTTTTTTAGTCAGCTGGATGCCGATGAAAAATATTTCCTGCAACAGTTTTATACAGAGCAAAAATCTTTTGCTGAACTGGCTGCTGCAAAAGAGTGCCCTGTTGAAAAAGTGAGACAGAAACTCAGAGAGGGTAAACAGAAAATAGCTTCTTTAATGATGACTCAAACAGATGGAAAATAATTTGGAAAACAGCAACAAGATATTAAAGACTTTCAGCACTATCCGTTGTCTGAACAGAGATCAGCTGCCCAGATATCTGGATGGCAGGTTAACAGATGTGGAGAAACACCTGGTGGAACAGCACCTGGTGGACTGTGACCTCTGTTATGATGCTTTACATGTACTCCAGCAACCTCAATACAGGGATAAATATCAATCACTGTCAGTAAGTATTCAGCAGTACATCCGCAACAGTATTAAGCAGGTTTCGCATATACAGAAAGCCGAACGTTACCAACGGAAAGAACAGAAAAAAGAAAGTCTTTTAATATACTTCTGGATAGTAGCAGCTATCGCAATATTTGCAGGTGGTATTTACCTGGTTCAACAAGGTAACAGATTCAGATCCCTCTCATCAAAACCATTGGCAAGTTCAGGTAGTGTCCCTACCATTCAGGCTTCCAATCGTGAAGAGGTGAAACAACAATCAGTAAGTTCTCTACCTGTTCCCAGACCGGATACAGCAGTTGGACAGGCGGGCATTGTTACACCATCTCCTGTACCGGTTAAAGAAAGCAGTGTGAAACCTGTTGTTAAAAAAGATACATTAAAAGCAGCCCCCGTAGTATCGAAACCCGAAGTAAAA
Source organism: Chitinophaga sp. CF118 (assembly GCF_900112615.1). Classification (GTDB taxonomy): domain Bacteria; phylum Bacteroidota; class Bacteroidia; order Chitinophagales; family Chitinophagaceae; genus Chitinophaga. Next base: position 377,195 of record NZ_FOMK01000002.1, read on the forward strand.
ACAGATGATACGACTGTAAAGAAGCCTGTGGTACCAGTAAAACCTCCTGAAGATAAAGAGGAGAAAAAAGCAACACCCGTTGTGGTACAGAAAGATTCTCCACGGGTAGTGAAAGAGAAAAAAGCAGATACACCGGAAGCAAAAATAGTCCCTAAAGACACTCATAAAGATGACGATGATAAAAAGCCGGCTCCTTCTGCTCCTACCAGCACAGATGAATTTCTATATAAGGCAGCTATGGTGTATCATCAGCAGGGAGATCTGAATGAAGCTATTTCCCGCTATAAACATCTTTCTACAAGTAACAGCAAATATGGAGAATTGGCCCGTTACCAGCTGGCTGTATGTTATCGCAGTAAAGGACAAACGGGTAAAGCACGCCGTATGTTTAAAGAAGTAGTGAATATGGGCGGTAGCATGAAAGATAAAGCACAGGCAGCACTGGATAATTTATAAAATACCATTACAGTTCGGACTGCCTTTAGCCATTTGGCATACGCTTGATACTGTCCAATACATATTCTGATGTCCATACGCTTGATAATGCCAGATAAAATTAATCCCAAATGAGTACAGCCCACAATTGCCCATCTGAATCCAAAACAATTGCTCCGAACAAGAACGATAAAAAAAAGCTCCTTTAGCCGGCCTCACCCCTTCATTTTTATGGAATTAAATCATTCCTGCATCTATATATTATAAGTTTTTATCTTTATACCGTGAATTATAAAAACAGCCAGGAATTAACAGACGAAGAATTGTTACAACGGTACAGAGCCGGTGAAGATAGCAATTGGATTGGCATCCTGTTCGACAGATATGCCATACTCCTGTTGGGTATGTGTATGAAGTACCTTAAAAATGAGGAAGATGCCAGGGATAGTGTACAACAGATCTTTTTAAAAGTGCTGGCAGAAGTAAACAAGCACCAGGTCCAATTCTTCCGTGCCTGGATTTACATGGTGGCAAAAAACCACTGCCTGATGCAGTTAAGGCACAAGCAGCAGATCCGTCAGGAGGAAGTGAATGAAAATCTCCTGAACAGTCCTGCAGGTGAGGAAGAGGATAAGGCAAAATTCGTAGAAAAGGATAACTTGCTGGAAAATATGCAGCATGCGCTGGAACAATTGAATCCTGAACAGCGGGTGTGCGTAAAACTGTTTTATCTGCAAAAAGTATCCTACCAGGATATTGCAGCACAAACAGGTTATACTTTATTGCAGGTGAAGAGTTATATACAGAATGGAAAGCGGAACCTGAAACTCTTATTAAGCAAACACGGATAGATCCGGTGAAGAATATTATTATGGACGACTTTATGAAGGAAGAATATAACGACCTTTTCACAACTACACAATGTCCTGCACAGCAAGAGCTGCTGGACTATGTGCAGGGCCGGCTATCGCCGGAAAAGCAGCATGAAGTGGAACTTCATCTGGCTGATTGTGAATTGTGCAGTGAAGCTGTGGAGGGATTGGCTGCGTTCAGGCAGAAAGAACAAATCCCCGGAATGTTAAAGCAGATGAAAAAGCAAGTGCTTCGTAAGCTGCGTACACGTAAGCGCAGGAAAGATCAGGTAGCTTACTTCACACAACTGGCTATTATAGCCCTTGTGATCCTGTTCATTTTACTCGCTGCTTTCTGGACATATCATTTTATGACACATAAATAGTAGCAGTACAATAATAAATAAGCCGGCTCATTTGATTGAGCCGGCTTATTTATTATTGTAAGTGAGTTGGATCTTATTTCAGATTATCCAGTTTCTTCTTAACAGCTTCTACTTTATCAGTCTGGTTCTTGATAGCGTAGATTTTCTGTAGAGCATACAAACAGCTCTCGTAAGTTTGTTTGTCGCTTGGTTCTAAGCTGGCTGCTTTTGCTGTGAAGTTCTCATCTGCTTTCTCAAAGAAAGGCAGTGCAGTATTCATCAGGCCTTCTACTTTAGTTTGCAGTTCTTTCGCTTTAGGAGAGCTCTGTTGTTTGCTGTCCATGCCATTCAGTTCCTTGTTGAAACCTACTGCACGGTTAAAGTACAATGCACCTAACTGGAAGTTAGCAGTAGCATCATCAGCTTTCAGTTCAATTGCTTTTTTATAAGCACCTTCTGCTTTGCCCATCAACTCATCATAGTTCGCTGGTTTTGGAGCATCTTCATTTTTCTCAGTGTGAGGATTAGCCAGGTTATCTACACGGATACCATAGTCTAATACTGTCTGGAAATCATTAGGATTTTCCTGTACCTTCTTTTCAAGCATAGTCAGTAATTCTGAAGTTTTACCGGTTTTGGAGTAATAGATCATCTCCATATCGTTAAAACGCTTGTCCTTAGGGAACATTTTCTTACCGTCTTCGATAGCTTTCAGCCAGTTTGCATTATCACCTTTCTCTTCGTAAGCCTGAGCCAGGATTACAAACAGTGCAGGTTCACCTTTAAATTGCAGATCTGCTGCTTTCTTGAGGTAAGTGATAGCATCATCTTTCTTACCGGCCATATTTGCAGCATAGCCAGCATAAAAGGTCATAGAAGTATCTGTTGGAATAGTACCACCCAGGTTCTTTCCATTGTAAAATTCAGCAATTGAAAATGCTTCAGAGAAGTGTCCGTAAGCAGAATCCCATTTCTGGTCATTCAGGTTACCATAACCAACGTTACCTACTGTAGCGTAGAGGTTGAACATACCACGGTTCAATTCCAGTAATGCTTCAGGCAGTTTAGGATTAATTTCAAGCGCTTTTTTGTACGCCTGGAATGCTTCCATTGCCTCAGCAGAATTCTTATCCTTAGTGGCAGAAGCTTCAAATACCTTACCTTTTACGTACCAGGTCTTAGCCTCATTCTTAGTCTTTTCATTCTCCAAAGCGGCCTGGATATCGGCCTTTGCTTTAACCAGATCGTTACTTTTCACTGCCTCATCTGCACTGTTTACCTTCGCTCTCTGCGCCATAGCGGACACACCCACACTGCAAAAGATAAAAGAAACCAATAGTTTTTTCATGAGCTCAATATTTTTTTGTTTGCTATTCAATTGATGTTAGATGTTTCCGTGTTTATTACAGACATAATAAATACAATCAACCAACTGTTCACCATTAGTTGACATAGGTAGTTTAACGTATTTTTTAATTATTTATTCTACAGGTTCTTCTTCTGTCGCGGCTTCATCATCACCAGTAGCTTCATCTGTATCAGTATCAGTTGCGGCTTCCTCTCCTTCTGTTTCGCTTTCCGTTTCAACCAAAGTTTCGCCAGCTATACCAGCTACCACTTCTTCACCTTCCGCAAGTATTACTTCAGGCTCTTCCTGTTCGTCCAGGCGCGCTACAGCAGCAATTTCATCACTTTCATCCAGTCTTATCAAACGTACACCCTGTGTAGCCCTTCCTGCTTCACGGATGTCAGCAACTGCCATACGGATAGTAATACCGGATTTACAAGTGATCATCAGGTCATCTTTCTCCGTTACATCCATTACAGCTATCAGACTACCTGTTTTTTCAGTAACATTGATCGTTTTTACCCCTTTACCACCACGGTTGGTAATCCTGTAATCATCAATATCAGTACGTTTGCCAAATCCCTTCTCAGATACTACCAGTACGGTTCTCTCTGCATCTTCCTTATTTACACAAATCATACCAACTACTTCATCCTTGTCGTTATCCACCTCTATACCTCTTACACCAATCGCACCACGGCCGGTATCACGTACTGTACTCTCAGGGAAGCGAATCGCACGACCGCTCTTGATAGCCATCATGATCTGGCTGTTACCATCTGTCAGCTTAGCTTCCAGTAACTGGTCGCCTTCGTTGATAGTAATAGCATTCACACCGTTCTGACGCGGACGGGAGAATTCTTCCAGTAAAGTCTTTTTGATAGTACCATTACGTGTACAAAGGATGATGTAATGGGTGTTAATGAAGTCTTTATCGTTCAGGTCCTTGATATCTATAATAGCCCTGATTTTATCATCTGTAGGCAGGTTGATCAGGTTCTGGATAGCTCTTCCCTTGCCACTCTTCTCGCCTTCAGGTATTTCATATACTTTCAGCCAGAAACAACGTCCTTTCTCAGTAAAGAACAGCATGGTATGGTGGGTAGATGCTACGAACAGATGTTCTATGTAATCTTCGTCACGTGTTTTTCCTCCTACAGCACCACGACCGCCACGTTTCTGCTGACGGTAATCATAAGCAGATGTACGTTTGATATAACCCAGGTGAGAAATGGTGATTACCACATCTTCTTCTGCAATGATATCTTCCATGCGCATTTCGCTGGCCAGGTACTGAATCTCTGTTTTACGCTCATCACCAAAACGCTTCTTCACATCTTCCAGTTCCTCACGGATAATCTTGAAACGCAAACCTTCATCAGACAACACATCTTTCAGATAACCAATCAGCTTCATGATCTCATCGTATTCTTCCTTGATCTTGTCGCGCTCCATACCTGTAAGACGTTGCAAACGCAATTCCAGGATGGCTTTAGACTGAATCTCACTCAGTTCAAACTTACTCATTAATCCATCGCGGGCCTCATCCGGAGTACGGGAAGCACGGATCAGGGCAATCACCTCATCAAGATGATCCAGAGCAATCAGGTAACCCTGCAAGATGTGTGCTTTCTCTTCCGCTTTACGCAGATCGAAACGGGTTCTGCGTACAACAACCTCATGACGGAAGTCCACAAATTCAGATAACAGATCTTTCAGGTTCAGTACACGCGGACGTCCTTTTACAAGGGCCACATTGTTGATACCATAAGAAGTCTGCAGCTCAGAATATTTATATAACTGATTGATAACTACGTTAGCAATCGCTTCTCTCTTCAATTCAATAACAAGACGCATCCCTTCACGGTCACTCTCATCACGTGCTTCAGCAATACCTTCAATGATTTTATCATCAGCTAGCTGGGCTATCTTCTGATGCAGAACTGCCTTGTTAATCTGGTAAGGTAATTCATAGATTACCAGGCGTTCACGACCGGCTTTTGTAGTTTCCACATTCACTTTACCACGTACCACTACCCTGCCACGGCCTGTTTCAAAGCCTGCTTTTACACCGTCATAACCGTAAATGATACCACCGGTAGGAAAATCCGGAGCCTTTACATGTTTGATCAGTTCTTCGATAGTAATATCACGGTTTTCAATGTATGCAATAGCACCATCCACTACTTCGCTGAGGTTGTGCGGCATAATGTTGGTAGCCATACCTACGGCAATACCAGACGAACCGTTTACCAGCAGATTCGGGATCCTTGTAGGTAATACGGTAGGCTCCTGCAAAGTATCGTCAAAGTTCAGTGCAAAATCCACTGTTTCCTTGTCTATATCTTCCAGCATCGCTTCCGCAATACGCTGTAAACGGATTTCCGTATAACGCATTGCTGCCGGAGAGTCACCATCCACAGATCCAAAGTTACCCTGACCGTCTACCAGAATGTAACGCATGGTCCACGGTTGTGCCAGACGCACAATTGTATCGTAAATGGAAGCATCCCCGTGAGGATGGAACTTACCCATTACCTCACCCACGATACGCGCTGATTTCTTATAGGCCTTGTTGCTGTTGTTGCCCAACTCATTCATACCAAATAACACCCTGCGGTGTACAGGCTTCAAACCATCTCTTACATCAGGCAGTGCCCTGCCCACAATTACAGACATTGAGTAGTCTATATAAGCAGTTTTCATCTGCTCTTCAATGTTGATCTGGACTATCCTGCCGTCGTTATGTGGTTCTGTATTTTCTGACATTATAATGTTGGTTTACAATTTATTTTGCTAAAAAAACAAATAAGCGCAAATATACCCATTTCAGGCCGTATTCCGGCCTGATTGACATAAAATGTGAATAAAAAAGGAATTGTCATATAATACAAATAGCATATACAATAGTAACAAAATATGCAGATAGCAGGATTTATCATTAATTTGCAGGAACTCTTTTAATAATTGTATTATATCTTAAAAAAGAGAAATATTGGGAAATTAAAATATTGGCAAACATTTTGTTTCTAACCCCATGAGAATCAGAGTGTCATGGACGGACAATTAAAATTAAGCTCTTTAACAGGCAAAATTTGCTGAATTTTCGAACATTAGTATCAGAACTTATGTTAAATCCCTGTTCCGAAACTATACTAAACCAAAGATGAACAAAGTATTATGAAGAATATTCTATTGTTTGGTGCCGGTAAGTCGGCCACCTGCCTCATCGATTACCTGCTGGCGAATGCTCCAAGGCAGAAATGGCATGTGACTGTTGCGGATCATGATCTGGCACTGATCAAATCCAAGACTGGTAAATCTTACTACGTTACTCCTGCAGCGATCGATATCAAAGATCAATCTGCAAGACAAAAACTAGTACAGGAAACAGATCTTGTCATTTCTCTACTACCTCCTCCGTTGCACATAATTGTAGCAAAAGACTGCCTGCAGTTTGGCAAAAATCTGCTCACCGCTTCTTACATAGATCCGGAGGTGCAGAAACTGGAAAAAGAGATCGAAAAAGCAGGCCTCCTGTTCATGTATGAAATGGGACTGGACCCCGGCATCGATCACATGAGCGCTATGAAACTCATCCATTCCATTGAGAAAAAAGGTGGGCAAATCTCTGCGTTCAGATCGTATTGCGGCGGACTAATCTCCCCGGAAAGTAATGATAACCCCTGGCAGTATAAAATATCCTGGAATGCCCGCAACATAGTGCTCGCCGGTAGCTCCGGTGCTACTTACCGGGATAAAGGAAAAGTGAAGGAAGTTCCTTACGAACACCTGTTCGATCAGTCCAAAACCATCCATATCCCCAGCCTGGGCAAATTAGCTTATTACCCAAACCGGGATTCCGTGGGATATATGAGTGCTTATAAACTGGAAGAGATTCCTACTTTCATGCGTGCTACCCTCCGTTACCCCGACTTCTGTGAAGGATGGAGCACCCTGGTGAAACTGGGATTAACTGATGATACCCAAAAAATACAGACAGATGATCTTACTTTCTACAAATGGACTACCCAGAACATGAAGGTTATTGATAAGCAACTGAGTAATGAAGAAAATATTGCCAATCATCTGGGAATCAGTGCAAAGTCAAAAATAATCCGGCAGTTGAAATACCTGGGACTGTTAAATGGTGAAGTAATTAACCAGGGCGAACAAACCAACGCCACTTTGTTGCAAACTATCATGGAATCCAAACTGAGCATGGAACAGTCGGATAAAGACATGATTGTGATGATGCATGAAATTGAGTTTGAACGGAGAGGAATGACCACCCGGCTGCATAGCTTCATGATATCACAAGGTGAAGATAATATGCGTACTGCAATGGCTAAAACAGTAGGTTTACCACTGGGTATTATGGCTAAACTGCTGCTGCAGGAGAAGTTTAATCTCACTGGTTTACACATCCCCATCCTGCCAGACATTTATAATCCCGTCCTGAAAGAACTGGAAGATTATAATATCCGCTTTGAAGAAAGCTTTGAATAGTATGGAATGACCCCAAAGCTCCATCCGGAGCTTTAGGGCACTTTATTATTACTTAAATGCTGCCAACGCCTGCCTGAAGTCTATCACCCCTTCAGTTGCAGGCTTTTCTATGAGATGTAGCCGTGCACGGGGACTTACCTCCGGCAACCTTTTATCTATTACATATACAGGCACTTTCGCTGCTACATAATTCAGCAACCCAGCTGCCGGATATACCACCAGCGAAGTACCAATCACCGCAAAAATATCTGCCTGCATTACAAGATCTGATGCTTCTACGATCTTCGGCACTGCTTCACCAAACCATACAATATCAGGCCGCATCTGACCACCATCTTCAGCTATATCTCCCATCCGGATATCTCCTTCTATCGGATAATTCCAGTTCTCATCCAGTACACTCCGCATTTTCAGAATCTCTCCATGCAAATGCAGCACCTTCTTAGAACCGGCACGTTCATGCAGATCATCAATATTCTGTGTAATAATCTGAACATCAAATTGCTCCTGTAATTCTGCCAGCGCTATATGGGCAGCATTAGGCTGCGCAGCTTTTACATCCTTCCTGCGCAGATTATAAAAATCCAGTACCAGCTGCGGATCCTTATTCCACCCATCCGGCGACGCTACTTTATATACATCATGCCCTTCCCACAACCCATCACTGTCACGGAATGTTTTCAATCCACTTTCCGCACTGATACCAGCGCCTGTTAACACAACTAATTTCGTTTTCATCTTTTTGTCGTATAATTTATAATTACAAGTTACGGGATTTCACTTTTCGATTAACTTTGCACCCATTAAATAACAGCTTTTGAAGATCATTTATAGTTTTATCCTGGGTGTTTCCCTGTTTGCACACCTTAGCTCATATGCACAAGCAGACACCACTCTTCTGCATACCGACAGTACAAAGCATACCTTAACTGCAGCAGATACCCTAATCCGGTACCGTTTGAACGGTACATACCTCCGCAGTGTATGGGGTGACCTGAAATATTCGGTAGCAAGACCTGCTCACTGGCAGGGCCGGGATTTTGCCAAACTGGGTGGTGTACTGGGGGTTGCCGGACTGCTAATGATTTCCGATTATAGTGTTAAGCAGGTGTTTGTTCATAATCAACAGCAATTCTGGACCAGCGTAACGAACGAAATAGAGCCTTTCGGTAACGCCTATTCGCCATTCCTGGTGGGTGGTATGTACCTGGCCGGGGTAGTTACACACGACAGGAAACTGGAACATGGCTCCCTGATGACAGCCAAATCACTGGTAATCTCCACACTGATCTATGTGACAGCGAAATCAGTGATCCGCCGAGGACGCCCTGCCTATTACGATACTCCTTTCAGTTACGATCCGCCTTTTACAACCGGTAAGGAACATACTTCCTTCCCCTCCGGACATATGCTCACGGTTACGAGTGTAGCTACTTCTCTGGCAGAAATATATGGGAAAGACCACCCCTGGGTACCCTGGGTCACTTATAGCATTGCTGGTCTTACAGGCGTAACACGCATGTATCAAAACAGGCACTGGAGCAGTGATGTATGGATAGGTGCTTCTCTTGGTTACTTTGTTACCAAAGGTATTTACCGCCACCACAGGCAGCAGGAACAAAAGAAGGCAACATTGGCAGCAATGGCTGCGGCGAGATAATTATTTTTTCATTCCTCCCATTTCCAGGATAGTCTGGAACTCTTCCGGAGTAATAGCGCAAACGGATAAACGTCCCTGGCGGATAAGAGAGAGATTCGCCAGCCTTTTTTCCGCTTTCATCTGCACCAGCGTAACCGGAACTTTCAACGGCTTCACTGGCTGAAGATCTACCACTACCCAGTTTGGATCTGGTGTAGTAGGATCCTGGTAATGTTCTTTTGCTACTTTAGCAATGCCCACTACTTCCATTCCTTCATTACTGTGATAAAACAATACCTGGTCTCCTTTTGCCATACCTCTCAGGTTATTGCGTGCCTGGTAGTTGCGCACACCATCCCAGAAGGTTTTACCATCTTTTACAAACTGATCCCAGGAGTATTTAAAAGGTTCTGATTTAACGAGCCAGTAATTCATTGTCCGGTATTTTTTTAGAGAGATTACCAGCCACTGGCCAGTACATCTGCAATATGCATTGTTTTAATATTCAGTTCATGCTTACGGATGTAGCCATCCAGGTGCATGAGGCAGGAAAGATCAGTAGAAATGAGATAATCAGCGCCGGCGGCGATGGCATTATTCACTTTTTGCTCTCCCATACCAATGGAGATTGGCTCATATTTAACGGCAAAAGTACCGCCAAAGCCACAACAAACTTCACAATCATTCATCTCACGCAGTTCCAGCCCCTTCACTTTAGACAATAATTTGCGGGGGGCTTCCTTGATACCGCATTCCCGAAGTGCCCCACAGGCATCATGATAGGTGGCTACGCCATTCAGAGAAGCACCAAGATCTGATACATGCAGAACATCTGTTAAGAATTCAGTGAATTCATACAGGTGCTTACGGAGTAATTTCACTTCGTTATGTACCGCAGAATTATCAAATAGCTTACTGTAATAGTTACGCACAAAACCTGTGCAGGAACCACTTGGAGCCACTATATAGTCGAATGTATGGAAATCTTTTACAAACTTGGTAGCCACGGCACGCGATTCATCCCAATATCCCGCATTAAAAGCCGGCTGCCCGCAACAAGTCTGATTGGCATTATAGCTAACCGTACATCCCAGCTTCTCCAGCACCTTCACCATATTGAAGCCGGTTTCAGGAAACAGCTGATCTACAAAACAAGGAATAAAAAGCTGTACGTTCATTGAGTTAGTCTTTAATTAAAGCCTGTATAGTGGCTGCAATCTACAAGAAGTATGCTACATTCCACCGCAGTTTCAGATTCCCCGTACCATGCTAATCATTTTAAGCGCTGTAATAGCAGCCTCTTCCCCTTTGTGGCCGTGGATTCCACCCAGCCGGTCTTCTGCCTGCTGCATATTATCTACCGTTAAAATTCCGAATATTACCGGTACCGGCAAAGTTACATTCAGCTGCATCAGCCCCTGTGTTACTCCCTGGCATACATAGTCGAAATGTGGGGTTTCTCCGCGGATTACACATCCGAAAGCGATAATAGCTCCCGGCTGGTTACCGGTACCCTGTGTACGCTCCCAGTATTGTTTGCAGGCAAAGGGTAACTCAAATGCACCCGGCACCTTAATTTTAGTGATTTTAGATACGTTATACTGAGCAAGAGACCTTTCACATCCAGCCACCAGCTCATTAATTACGGCATCATTCCATTCGGTATACACTATAACGACACTGGCATCCTCTAAATTGAGAATGCCAGTATCGTTCAATAAACTTTGATTATGTATTGACATGATTCAGCTATGATCAAACCTTCTTAATTCCTCACATCTCCCAAACGTGCCAGGTATTTATCCATTTCACGGCCTTCGTTTGTTTGCGGATATTTTGTGCGGATTTCTTTGTACAACTCAATGGCATCAGCAGGTTTACCTGCTTTTTCCAGGGCCAGACCTGCACGGAACAGGAAAGTGGGAGCTGTCAGTTCATTATCACTGTAATGACCTGCTTTCTTGTAATAATTGATACCGTCGTCGGTTTTACCCAGTTCCATGTAAGCATCACCGGCTAAACCGTAAGCCATTGCCTGTACTATCTGGTCTCCTCCGCTGAAAGAAGTCAGCAGATCTGCTCCTTTCTGGAATTCGCCCAGCTTTACATAACAAACACCAGCATAATATTTTGATAACTGTCCGGTTTTGGTGCCGCTATATTTATCAAGTACCTGTACAAAACCGTAATTATTACCGTCACCGTTCAGTGCCAGTTTAAAAGAATCCTGCTCGAAATATTGCTGTGCATGGAATACCATGTCCTGCGCTTTTTTCTCATTAGGAGCCTTTATGAACTTGTTGTAGGCAAAAGTACCGCCAATTACCACTACTATTACCAGCAGGGCAATGTTGATGACATTTTTGTTCTTGTAATAGAAATCTTCCGCCTTATGTACAGAATCTTGCAGTTGGAAGTCCTTCGTTACAGGAGCATCAGCGGCTTTATGTGTTGTTTCGGTCATTGTAATTGTGAGCGTTAAATTGTTATTTCTTATTAAGGTACAGGTGTCCGGCAATAGCCGTCGCCCGCAAATATAAAAAAGGTTAGCGAATCTTCCGCCGTTCAGAACGGACAGGACCGCTAACCTTTAAATATTATTAGTCTACAATGAAAGGATAATCCTCCTGGGTATATACATCTTTCAGCAGCTCATCATCAGAAGGCCAAGGGGACTCTTCCGCGAATTCCACGCAATGCTCTACCTGTTGTTTTACCTTCTCATTGATTGCTTCAATTTCGTTTTCTGTCGCCCATTTGTTCTTCTGTATCGTCTTCAGTACCTGGTTGATAGGATCTTTTTCCTTGTAATCCTCTACTTCTTCTTTGGTACGGTACTTAGCAGGATCACTCATAGAGTGACCACGATAACGGTAAGTCTTGATTTCCAGTAAGGTAGGACCTTCGCCTGCGCGTGCACGCTTTACAGCTCTTTCCACACCTTCATGTACCGCTTCTGTACTCATACCGTCAATAGTATCGCTCGGCATATCGTAAGCGTTACTTAATTTATAGATGTCAAGTACGTTGGATGTACGTTCTACTGAAGTACCCATCGCGTACATGTTGTTCTCACATATAAATATTACCGGCAGTTTCCACAGCATAGCCATGTTAAATGTCTCATGCAGCATACCCTGGCGGGCAGCACCATCGCCGAAGAAGCAAAGCGCTACGTTATCAGTGCCTTTGTACTGTTCAGCAAATGCCAAACCTGCACCAGTACCGATCTGCGCGCCTACAATACCATGACCGCCGAAGAAATTATGCTCCAGAGAGAAGAAGTGCATACTACCACCCTTACCCTTAGAACATCCTGTAGCTTTACCATACAACTCAGCCATACAAGCATCAGGAGACATTCCTTTTGCAATAGCCAGCGCATGATCACGGTAAGCTGTAATGAATTTATCTCCAGGTTGGGTTGCTGACATCGCTCCAGCTGCTATCGCTTCCTGTCCTATATACAGGTGGCAAAAACCACGGATCTTCTGCATTCCATACAATTGGCCGGCTTTTTCTTCAAAGCGGCGCAGCAAGAGCATCAATTCATACCAGTACAAATACGTCTCCTTGGTATATTTCGTCTTTACGTCTGTTTTTGTAGCCACTGTTTCTTAATTTGTCCGCAAATATAACAGGAAAATCCTAAAAACTAAATACTTTGCAACTTTGTAACGTTAGCAGGCCACTATTATAGATAAGAAAAGGCCCTTCAGCCGGCTTTTTAGTGTTTCAGGACTGTTCGCAATAAGGTTATTTTTAATTCATAACTGCTAATCCGTACGATAATTTGTTGTTGCTCAGAAAGATATCACTTGTCCAGTTTAAAAATTATACCGGGGAACACTTCGGATTCAATAAACGTATCATAGGCATTACCGGCCGCAACGGCTCCGGTAAAACAAACCTCCTGGATGCTATTTATTATCTCTGCTTTACAAAAAGCTACTTTACCAGCAGCGAAATCCAGAATACCCAATACCAGACCAACGGGTTCCGGCTGGATGGGATTCTGGATAAAGGTGAACAGGAAAACAGGATCGTATGTACGCTCAAAGACGGCAAAAAAGATATTGCCCTCAATGATGAACATTACGAACGCTTCTCCCAGCATATAGGTAAATTCCCTGCTGTCATGATAGCTCCCGACGATGCGGAGATCATCCTTGGCGGTAGTGAGGAACGCCGCAAATGGCTGGATGCCCTTCTTTGCCAGCTCCATCCCGGTTACCTGGAACACCTTATCACATATCAGAAAATACTCCAGCAGCGAAATAGCCTGCTTAAAACCATCGCTTCACAGGGCCGCAGTCAGGATGCCCTGCTGGACGTTTTCGATGAACAGCTGATTCAACACGGTACTCCTGTATTCGAATCGCGCCGCGACTTTCTCCCTGCATTCATCCAACAGGTACAAAAACTGTACGATTACCTGGCGGGACATCACGAAGTGGTAAGCATTCAATATCAGTGTGGCCTGCATGAACAATCATTTTCGCAATTATTAAAAACCAACAGATATAAAGATCATCTCATGCAAAGAACTACCGGTGGTATTCACCGGGATGATCTTTTATTTCTCTTAAATGATCATCCAATGAAGTCAAGCGCATCGCAGGGACAACGTAAAAGTTTCCTCTTTGCACTGAAGCTGGCACAGTATGAAGTGATTAAACAATACAAACAGTTTCCACCATTGCTTCTGCTGGACGATGTATTCGAAAAACTGGATCAGGAAAGAGTTACAAGACTTATAAACCTTGTAAGCAGCCCTGTATACGGACAAGTATTTATTACAGATACTCACTCGGAAAGATTACTGGATGCTTTTAAAGAAAATCAGGATAGTTTTCAACTCGTGGAGATGAGGTAGTGAGGGATTCCGTATCTTTGCCACATGCGACACGGAATTACATCAATGGGAGATGCTCTGAAAGAATTTATGGATAAGAGCAGAATGAAACCCAGGCTTACAGAAGTAAGAATTCAGGAGAACTGGGAACAGATGATGGGTAAAACTATTTCGCGCTACACAGAAAATATACAGCTGATCGATGGCAAATTAATGATCACTACTACTGTGGCTCCACTTAAACAGGAACTTAACTACTCTAAAGATAAAATCATCAAACTCGTAAATGAAATGCTGGGTGAAAAACTTGTAAGAGAAGTTATCATCCGCTAATGGCAAAACATCAGCGGGCCCACTGATGTTTAATACCTTTTTAATTCTTTGCAAACTGCTGTACCAACTGATTGATATCTTTCATTTCCAGATCCGTGCGTAGATGTAAGATCACAAAATCATTTTCATCCTGTATTAATACCACCAGGTTCCCTACATCATCACCTTTCCCCTTATTCATTAAATGAACAATACTACCCTGGTGCCTTACTTCTACAAGTGATTCAAAATGCTCCTTCTCTACCAGCGTTTGTTTCAATCGCTCTATAGCTGCAGTTTCTACCGTTGAATCTTGCGGATTACCTGCAATAGTATACAATTTCAACCGGTGTACTTTAGATAACAAATGCTTCAATGGTATACCATCTTCTTCCATCACGTTTGCAGGAATCACCAGGCTGGCAAACTTCAGCGTTACACGCCCCAACCCTATTTTGAAAGTTTCGCCATGTCCATTGCGGCGCTGTTCACGGTAAAATTTACGCAGGCATTTCTTTTGAGCAATAGCCGGACTAACCGCTAATAAAAAGAACACTAAAATGATGGCACAGTATTTCATTTTCCGTTAGATTAAAAGGGTGATTATTTCTTTAGTTTTTTCAGCTTATCAAATCCTTCTATATTCATTCCTCCGGCTATCTGGCTAATCTCTCCCAGATCAATATCTCCTACAAGGCTCATTGCCAGGAATTCATTCGGGCTGCCTATCAGCATTATCAGTTCCGCAATGTTTCCCTGCGCATTTTCCTTTACCATAAAACGAAGATCATCCTTTCCATCGCGGATCGTCATCAGTTCTTCGTACTCCTTCGTCAGCTGGGAAGTTGCTTCCTGGAATAAACGGGAACCGTCTTTGGCATCTTCTTTTGCAAGGATCTTCAATCCCCGTATCTTCTTAATTACTTTCATAAAACTCTGACCTTCGGCACTATTCACATCCAGCTTGGTGAACATACTGAACATTTTAGGCGTAACACTGATCAGCGTAAAGGATTGGTCACTTTCGTACTTCTGGAAGAACCTGTCAATGGCACTTCCCTGTTGGGCAAAAAGCTGCGTACTGGCAATGACCAGCAACAGCGCTAGTAATAAGCGTTTCATGTTTTTTAGATTTTTATTATCAGATTTTAGAATGGCCGTTGATGTTAATCTGCTTTGATCTTTTCAGTTGCCTCATTGAAATAAGACAACTTCTGCACCTGCGATGTTCCCTTATTCAGGTTCTTCGCCAGCAACCGTAATGCTTTCTGTGTGGCTGCAAATGCTTTCTGCGGATCATCATAGGTATCCTGTTGTGCCATCACAACATCAATACGCTGTTGCTTAGCCTGAAATTGTCTGCCTGCATATCCCAGCCCGACAGCTATCAGGAAAATAGCGGCATATTTCATCCAGTGCTCCCAGGGCTGCTGTTTTATAACTGGCGGCAATTGCGCTATTACTGTTTCCATTGCCGGCAATGCAGGTAATTCCAGGTTTGCTTCTTCAGTGAAATACTGGAATAAAGGCTGCGCTTCCTGCAGATCAAGAGGTAGATCAGCATGTTCCGAAGCAAAAAAGCTCCGCAACATTTCCTCATCTTCCAAAGAAGATTCTCCCTCCCAGTACCTTTCCAGTAACTCCCTGATCTTATTGTACTCCATACACATTCAGTTTTTGTAATTTTTCACGTACCGCTTTCCTTGCGCGGTGCAGATTCACTTTTACTTCACTCAGTTCAATAGAGAGAATCTCTCCTATTTCCTGGTAAGTATGCCCGTCAATATCACGTAATTGTATAATAGTACGGTATTTTTCCGGTAGCTCCGCAATTGTCGTATGTACCCGGTTCATTACGTCCTGCCGCTCTACTGCCATATGCGGACTTTGCTGATGCACTGCCGCTACCTCCCCTGCCTTGTCCAGATCTTCCGAGCGACGGTATTTCCGGGCCTTCATCTTGTCGAGCGACAAATTACGCACAATCCTCATACACCAGGCCTCCATATTTTCCAGTTCCGCCATACGCTCCTGCTGCTGCCACACCTTCATCATCACATCCTGTGTTATATCCCTGGCATCCTCCTCATTACCCAACAGGTGGTAAGCGAAGCGGTAGAGCTTTTGCCTGATTGGTACTACCTGTGAAAGAAACCTTGATAATGACATAATTTAAATACTTACAGGACATTTATACAGGGAAGACGCCTCATAAAATACTTTGTTACAAAAAAAAGAAACTTTTTTTGAGAAGGATATTAACCCGTTGAAGATTATAGCTTTAGTTACAGGACTCTCATATCATACATAAGAATCATCCGGAAATCATAATTTTATTCTGGGATCAATGATACTATACAAAAGATCTGCAAGCAGATTGATGATCACAAAGATCCCCGCAGTAAATAATACAGATCCCATCAGCACCGGGAAATCAAATTTTTCAAGGGCATCTACTGTCACCTTCCCGATCCCTTTCCAGCCAAAGATGTATTCCACAAAGAATGCACCTGCCAGTAATTCTGCAAACCAGCCCGTAATAGCCGTTATAACCGGATTCAGTGCATTCCTCAGCGCATGCCTGAATATTACCACCCTTTCAGTAAGCCCTTTGGCATAGGCTGTACGGATATAATCCTGATGCAATACATCCAGCATGGCACTACGCGTGAGCTGCACAATAATGGTCAGTGGACGGATACCCAACGTAATAGCCGGTAATATTAAATTCCGGAGATTCAATGTACGGCCGGCAAAAGCATCTGTTTCAAACAGGCTACCGGTCATATGTAACCCCGTATAGTCACTCAATACGAAACCAAATAAATAGGCCAGCACAATGCCCGTAAAGAAAGAGGGTGCAGAAATTCCTACCACGCTCGCAAAAACAGCCCCGGTATCCATCCAGGTATTCTGCTTCACGGCAGATAATACTCCTAATGTAATACCGGCAACAGTGGCAAAAAGCATCGCAGCAATAGCCAGGATCAGGGTACCCGGCAGTGCTTCTGTCAGAATTTCCCACACATCCTTTTTACCCTGGTAAGAACGGCGCAGATAAGGAGTTTTTAATACGATGATTTTATCGCCACTGAAGTGGAACAAGGTAATATAATGTAATGTACCGGCAGCTTCCTGCTCATTATGTACGCTAACCGGTAAAAGATCATTCAGATATAAAAGGAATTGCAGCGGAACAGGCTTGTCCAGATGTAATTCCCGCCGCACGTTTTCCAGGGAGGTGACGTCGGCCCGTTGTCCCAGTGTTAAACGTGCCGGATCTCCGGGCAATACGTTGAACAGGAAAAACACCAGCATCACCACACCCAGTAACACGAGTAAACCATAACTGAGTTTATGCAGCAGGAATCTGAACATAGTTTAAGGTATATCGTGATAATGCCACTTGCCCTTAATAGTACCTTTTTCAAGTAAGATCAGACAGGGGTTGCTTCTTCCTGCTGTTTTAATAGCGGTACCATCCATCTGCACAAATGGGAACTTTAAGCCATGTGCGGTTGAAAAGGCGGCAATTTCTTCTTTGGAAGACGCTGTCACCCCATAAATATAGATCTTACCTTCCTGAAATTGCTTTTGTAAAGCCTCCATCTTTTTATCCCAGCCACTACCTGCTTTGTCAACATTCTGCACCAGGAACAGGTATACCGGCTGCGGTTCAGACAGGATAGCCTGTGTCTGGTTCGCTCCATCCAGGTCTGTAAGAATAAAGTCCTTGATAGGAGGTTCCCCATCCCCTTCTTTTACCAGCTTATCGCGACGGTCTACAAATACCCAGGTACTGTCGGACCACGGATAATTCTCAGAAGTAAACTCTTTCACCACTCCATCCTTTTTATACACCAGCACCGTTTCAAATACATCCGGATGTGCCCCTGGCGGCAGTTTCATTTTCTCAGGAATGTTATTCCCTACTTTATAACCAAGACAATCCACAATAGGCAGATGTGCCAGTGTATACCACTGTAAGCCCAGTGCGCCTGCCAGTGAAAGGATCATCAATGAATTGGAGGTTTTGTTGCCCCATAGCGGTTCTATCCTTTTACGATACACAAAGATCACCAGGATCATCACCGTTAGCGCCACATCTTTCCAGAAAGTTTCTGTTGCAGATAATTTAATGCAATCGCCAAAACAACCGCATTCCCTGATCGTACCGCTGAACAGTGCATAAGCAGTCAGGAAAGTAAAGAGAGCGATCAGCAGTAATAACAGTACAGAGAATATCCGCATACGGTAACCCAGTAACAGGGCCACGCCGGCTACGATCTCAAAGGTGTTCATTGTCACAGAATACACCAGTGAAAAGGGCGACAGAAATGTTAAATGTAACACTTCAAAAAATTCGTCCATTTTATAACTAAGTCCAAGCGGATCGTTTGCCTTGATCAGCCCGGAAAATATAAACAATAGGCCAACGATAATTCTTAATAGGTTCAGGAGCAATTTCATGGATAACCTTTATTTTAAGTATTATTATACTTTTGTCTGGCAAAATAGTCAATAAAAAGCAAACGGGTAAATGGAAAAACAGAACGGCACCAATAAGACGATCAACTGCCGCGGTGCAGCGTTAGATCTGGCAAGTCCGGTCATTATGGGCATCATCAATATCACGGATGATTCCTTTTATGCCGGTAGTCGCTCACAAAACATGGAGCATATTCTGGAAAAAGCCGCCCAGCACCTCCGTGAAGGGGCTCACATCCTGGATATAGGAGCTCAGAGCACCCGTCCCGGCGCAGTGGATGTAGGACCTGAAGTAGAGCTGGAAAGACTGCTGCCGGCAATAGAAACACTGGTAAAATATTATCCGCAGGTGATCATTTCCATTGATACCTACTACGCCACTGTGGCAGAAAAAACTATACAGGCCGGCGCAGCTATCATCAATGATATCAGCGCCGGCGATATTGATCCTGAGATGCTGGCCACCGCTGGCCGTTTACAGGTGCCCTATATTGCCATGCATATGCAGGGTACTCCCGGTACCATGCAGCATAATCCGCAATACACGGATGTGGCGCTGGATGTGCTTGATTATTTTATCCGCAAAAAAGCAGCATGCCTGGCTGCGGGTATTAAAGATTTAATTATTGATCCCGGGTTTGGCTTTGGTAAAACCATCGCAGATAACTATACGTTGCTTAAACGTTTGTCTGTATTCCAGATCCTTGATTGTCCACTGCTGATAGGCATCTCCCGCAAGTCAATGATCTATAAGTTGCTGGACAATACACCTGCCGATGCACTCAATGGTACTACGGTGTTAAATACACTGGCACTGCAGCAGGGAGCCGGCATATTACGGGTACACGATGTAAAAGCTGCTGCTGAAGTTATCAGGATATGGGAGTACATGCAAAAGGTGTAGTATTCAGCTTTAATTAGTTATTTTTACGATCTATGCAGGAATTCTTTCATTTTTACGGTTATCGTTTCAATTGGCTTAATGTCCTGGACCTGGCGATTGTTATCCTACTGGTGATACAATTGTATCGTCTGTTAAAAGGCAGCCTCGCCTTTAATATCTTCGTCGGCTTATTAATGGTGTATCTAGCTTACTTCATTGTGGAAACACTGCGGATGCCTATTCTTACTACTATCCTGCAGAATTTCATTAACGTTGGATTAATTGCCATCATCATTATTTTCCAACCTGAAATACGTAAGTTTTTACTTGTATTAGGAAAAAAAGCGCCCCTGAGTAAAGACAGTTTTTTCACTAAACTATTCCTTCCCGATAAATTTAAAAGTTATAAGGAAGAAGAGAATATTATTAACGAAGTGATTACCGCAGTTGGTCGCATGGCTGGCACCCGCACAGGAGCACTCATCGTTATTGCCAACACTTACCGTGTAAAATTTGATACTGCTTCCAGTATTGCACTGGATAGTAATATCAATGCAAAACTGCTGGAAAGTATTTTCGGAAAAGCCAGTCCACTGCACGATGGTGCACTGATCATTGTAGGTAATAAGATTCTCGCGGCTAAAGTGATATTACCGGTATCTGAAAATCCCAATTTACCTCACCGTATTGGGTTGCGTCACCGCTCTGCGGTAGGGATTACGGAACATAGTGATAATGTAGCGATTATTGTATCTGAAGAAAGGGGGACTATTTCATATGCGCAGGATGGAAACCTGGTACAGGATGTATCACTGGAAGAATTGAAAGTAAAATTATATGAGGTTCTGGTGGATGGTTGAATGTGAGATATTAAAATAAAAATAGCCTGTATCGGACTTACGATACAGGCTATTTTTTTATACTTATAATTACTTATTTCTTACCCTGAGCAGGAGGCATTAAACCAGCTGGAGCAGCAGGTGCTTCTGTACCACCAGCTTTCACATCTATCAGCTGAACTTCAAACACCAGTACAGAGTTTGAAGGTATTGCCGGAGGACTACCCTGTAAACCGTAAGCAAGTGTAGAAGGAATTACCAGAGTAGCTTTGCTTCCTTTTTTCAGAGAACCGATACCAGCATCCCATCCTTTGATCACGAAACCGCGGCCAATAGGGAACTTAATTGGTTCCAGTTTCATACCTGGTCTTAATGTAGAATCCAGGCTGGAATCAAACACTTTACCATTCAGTAATTTACCAGTGTAATGAACATACACGGTATCACCAGCTTTAGGCTGTTCACCGGTACCTTCCTGGCTAACAGCAACGTATACGCCTTCCGGAGTAGGAGTAGCTTTCAGCTTATTTGTTTCCAGGTAATTTTTAATTTCCTTTTCGTCAGCAGCTTTCTGTGTAGCAGAAGAATATTTACCTACTACTGCGAAAGTTACTTTCAGCTTGTCGCCTTTTTTACCAAATGGCAGGTGCTGAGGTAAAGAATCGATAGGAATGAAGAAAGTAGCGCTATCGCCTTCTTTCAACAAGGCCAGGCCTTCCATCAGGTCGTATTTCTCTTTGGATGCTGCAATAAGTACAGGCACCGGAGCTCCTACTACCTTACGTGATTCTGCTAACAGGGAATCATTAAGACGTTGGGTTATGTTCATCAGGACGGTATCACCCAGCTTTAGCTGCGCACCGCTGCCTGACTTATGAACGATATATTCCACGCCACCTGGAGTTTTTTTAACTCCGCCGGTACCGCAGCTAGCCAAGATAAGGCCTAAGGCTGCAACTAAAAACTGATTGTTCTTTTTCATTTTACTTTATTAGTAGGATTGAAATGACTATTGTAATATTTCTTCGTTTTCCTGAATGGCTTCGATAAAACGCTGTACGGTCTTTTCCAGTGAATCCGGGCTGTGTCCGCCGGCTGCATGGAAATGGCCGCCACCATCAAAGTATTTACGGGCAAAAGTGTTTACGTCAACATCTCCTTTAGAACGGAAAGATAGCTTTACCTCTGAATGACGGTCAATGATCAGAGCGGCCAACTTGATTCCCTGGATAGATAACAGATAGTTTACCACTCCCTCTGTATCTCCGGTTTGCAGGTCAAAACGCTTCAGGTCTGTATACGGTATTGCTATCAGGGCAGTATTATATTCATAATACACCTCCATACGGTTCAGCAGGCTATGCCCAAGAAAACGTAAACGGTTTTCAAGAAAGTTGTCGTAAATAGCCTGGTGGATAATTTCATGCTTCAGTCCACGGTCAAACAGGTCTGCCACCATACGGTGTACCCTGGCTGAGGTAGACGCAAAGCGGAAAGATCCGGTGTCTGTCATGGTTCCCGCATAAATGCATTGTGCCATGTCTTCATTAATATACTTTTCATCTCCCAGCTTATAAATGGTTTCATAAACCAGTTGTGCCGTAGAAGAAGCCGTAGTATCACTCACACCATAATCAAAGTCGGGCTGCGGCTCCAGGTGATGATCTATCAGTATTTTAATGCAGGATAATGCCACCAGGTAAGGTTCCATGCTTTTTGTGCGGTACAACGCATTAAAGTCCAGGCAAAACAACAATTCTATCCCTTCCAGCGCTTTTAACGACTTATCCTGGGCTGATTCAAAATCCAGTACTTCCTTAGAACCCGGCATCCATTCAAGGAACTCGGGAAAATTAGTAGGAGAAATAACAGTTACATCGTGCCCTTTCTGCTTCAAATAGTGGAATAAGGCCAGCGAAGAACCCATTGCGTCTGCATCTGGTTTCTGATGCATAGTAATGACTACTTTTTTAGGGCTTTCCAGCAAAGGCTTAATTTCCTCAATCCTCTTCATGCTTATCCTTTAATGAGTGCAGATGGCTGCAATATTTATATTAATAATAAAATATAACTGTTTTTACCGAAAAATGAAGTGCGAAGTTCTCTAATTAGCAGAGAATTTCAAAATTTTTAGGTTGGTGATTTCCACAATAATACTTAATAGTGCCTGATTGGGGCCTTTTCGGTCATTTTTTTTTATCCCTAATCAAATTCTGGTTACATTTGCGCGCAAAATCAGGTAATTAGGAATTCTAAATTATATGGCGACTAACAGAACTTTTACAATGATTAAGCCAGATGCCGTTGAAAATGGGCATATTGGTGGTATTCTGGACAAAATAAATGCTGCAGGCTTTCGCATCGTAGCTATGAAGATGACCAGGCTCTCTACCCAGAAAGCAGGTGAATTTTACGCAGTACACAGTGCAAGACCCTTCTACGGCGAACTCGTAGAATTCATGAGCAGTGGTCACATTGTGGCTGCTATCCTGGAAAAAACCAATGCAGTGGAAGACTTCCGTAAACTGATCGGTGCTACCAACCCTGCTAATGCAGAAGAAGGTACTATCCGCAAGCAATATGCTGAATCAATTGGCCGTAACGCTGTTCATGGCTCTGATTCAGACGAAAATGCTCAAATCGAAGGCGATTTCTTCTTTTCCGGTCTGGAAAAATTCTAAGTTCCAGGTTGAACATTATAAAAAATGGGCTGTATCGTATTTGATACAGCCCATTTTTGTTTGAAAACATATTCTAAATAACTCAAAACCAATTAATTACTAAAATATCTTACATAATATTTTCTGTCAGGATATAATAGCTCCCCTCTCCGTTTGTAAACTTTGTTCATTTAAGCTTCCCCTGATGGGATACACATCAATCTACGAAATTCCCAGACCCTTCATTTATCCTCTTTTCTTATAATAAGCTTAAGGGCTAATCTTTTATGCCACTAAGCATATAGCTAAACTTATGCAAATTGCTGGTGTCTTCCGGGAGAGTTCGGGGTGGCTTCGGGGTTTGGGCGTAGGTAGAACACACGTTGAACACAGGTAGAACGGGGTTAGATCGACTGGAACCGTTCTAACCCCGTTCTACCTGCGCTCTACCCCCGCTCTACCTACGCCCAAAAGGCGGTCAAACCCCGAAGCCGCCCCGAACACTTCCCGGACACTTCCTGGATACTCTATAAAGTATTCTAAACAACTTTAGCTTGTATCCTGCATCAAGTTAAGACATCAGAAAGAATCCAAAACGCAGTGCCGCTTTTCTTTATTATCTTGCTGGCCATGTGGGAAATATACCTGAAAGGATTTAAAGCATACCTGCAGCTGGAACGCTCTCTCTCCGCAAACTCAATAGAGGCTTACCTGCGTGATGTAGAGAAGCTGATGCAGTACCTGCAATCTGCCGGGCACAAACTCCCACCTGACCAGATAACACTCTCTCATCTTCAGTCATTTGTACAGTCAATCGCTACTCTTGGAATGACAGCCACTTCGCAGGCACGGATCATTTCCGGCATAAAGGCCTTTTATAAATACCTGCTACTGGAAGACATTGTAAAACTGGACCCTACCCAACTACTGGAAGCGCCCAAAACCCGCCGCCAGTTGCCAGACGTACTCACCTTTGAGGAAATAGAACTGATCATAGACCAGGTAAAAGCCGGTACACCGGAAGGGCAGCGTAACCGGGCCATTCTGGAAACAATGTATAGCTGCGGACTAAGAGTCAGTGAAGTAACCAGCCTGAAAATATCACAGCTTCATTTCGATGCCGGTTTTATCCGGGTAGTGGGAAAAGGTGATAAAGAACGGTTAGTTCCCATTGGCAGGGATGCCATGAAATATATCAATATCTATAAAGAAGAAGTAAGAGTACATGTACCAATTAAAAAAGGTCAGGAAGATATTCTTTTTCTCAACCGCAGAGGAAGTGCACTCACCCGTGTTATGATTTTCCTGGTCATAAAAGACCTGACAGCGGCTGCAGGAATTTCCAAACAGGTATCTCCGCATACCTTCCGTCATTCTTTTGCTACCCACCTGGTAGAAGGTGGTGCAGATCTCCGCGCAGTACAGGAAATGCTGGGTCATGAAAGTATTACCACCACTGAAATTTATACACACCTCGACAGAGAATTTCTCCGTGATACACTGCAACAGTTTCACCCCCGCTTCTGACCAAAAAGTGAAGCACTTGAATTGCTGATTGCTTTGATCAATAAATACACCTTGTCTGCCGTGATTACCAGGTGAAGCTTAATAAAGATCCAATCCAAAACCTTATCCCAAAGCCAAATTAAAAAAACAAACAGGCAGACTCAGTGTATTTGTTGATCAAAGCAATCATATACACATATTACCGTATTGTTAACCCTCATCTCCCAATAGTTAAAACTTTCGCAAACCGTGTCTTTCCGATGTGAGAAGTTAAACCCGTGCTGACCTATACCTGACATAATCCTACAAACACATAAACACTTCACAACATGAGAAACACACATCTTATGATCGCTGCAGGCATGTTCCTGGCGATCTCATTTTCCAGCTGTAAAAAGGAAGATGTTACACCAAATCTGTCCCTGAAAGAGGTAGCAGTAACACAGGCCGCAGCAACTATTGCCTCTAACAGTTGGATGACTTCCCTGCCAGACAACAGTAGTATTGCCGCCTTGTCTATTCCGGGTACACACGACAGTGGCTCACGTGTTGAACCAGTAAGCGGTACCGCTAAATGCCAGAACCTGACTATTGCCGAACAACTTGAAGTGGGTGTCCGTTTCCTGGATATCCGCTGCCGCCATATCAACGATGCCTTTGCCATCCATCATGGCTCTATTTATCAGAATCTGAATTTCAATGATGTATTGCTGGCCTGTACAGCATTTTTGAGCAGCCACCCGAAAGAAGTAATTATAATGAGCGTAAAAGAAGAATACGACGCAAGCGGCAATACCCGCACCTTTGAACAAACCTTTGATTCTTATGTGCAACAGTATTCAAATAAATGGTCACTGGGAGCAACTGTTCCAACCTTAGGCCAGGTAAGAGGTAAAATTGTTTTATTGAGAAGATTCGGAGCAACTTCAGTACCTAAAGGTATAGATGCTACCAATTGGGGAGATAACACGACTTTTACTATCAATAACGGTAACGCAAGTTTAAAGATCCAGGACCAGTATGTAGTACCAGACAACAATGTTAAATGGAACAATATCAATGCTTTGTTGACTGAAGCCAGTACGCAGAATCCTAATGTACTGTATATCAATTTCGCCAGCGGATATAAATCCCTGATTTTTAGCATTCCAAGTATTACAACTGTTTCAAACGCTATCAATCCTAAGATAACAACCTACTTTACAGCTAATACACATGGCAGGTATGGTATTATTCCAATGGATTTCGTTGAATCTGGAAAGTCTTCCCTGATTCTGAACACTAATTTCTAGAGATAAAAAAAACAGCTACCCGGGAACTGACTAAGTGGGTAGCTGTTTTTAAAAAATGGGATTGCAAACAACAGGGGGTCAGACATTGCTTAATTAATATAGGTTAAATGGTGTCCCTGATAATTTGAAATAAAATATTGTACACTAATAATTTACTAATGATGATTTCCGTCCCACTACAGCCCAGTTGCTTAACAAACCGGATACGTACCCGGCAGGTTTCTTGACAACAGGTACCTGCTGCATGTGAATATTGATTACACTACAGGAAGCAATGGCTTTACGCCCTGGCATGTTCGCCACATCTGCTTCCTCTTCCCAAAGCAACCGGTTGTCCCTGTATACTTTAAAGTATACATCCGGTGCATTGTTATGCCGGTAATCCCTGATCAGCATCAGCTTTCCTGATGTTAGTTCCCTTCTGCCAAAGCGCAGTTGATAACGTCCCTTTTCATCTGTACTTGTACATGCCAGTAAACGGTTATTGACGGCATTGTACACTTCAACCCTTAATTGTGATTGTCCCTCTCTTGAATGGATGCGCCGTATGGTTCCGGCAATCACCCATGTACCATAACTGGCCCTTATCTGGCTCCAGTTTTCGGCTGGTATTACGTAAGCAAATGCTGCTACGTATCGCTGCAATGAACGTTTCCAATGCGGCACCAGTGTGCTCAGGTGATAATGACTCTCGATGTTTTTTCCTGAGGCTTGTTCTGGCATCCGGTTCAGACAGATATCCAACTCCAGTGGTTCAGTGAAAAGATGCAATTGTTCCCAGTTAAGTGTAAAATTGCCCCTTTCATCCAATGTGGTCTCCGCTAGTAAACGGTCACTTTTAGCGGCTACCTGAGCTGGTGAAAGCTGTTCCGGACCATTAAAAATATTTCTTTTGGGGCAAGCTTTGGGATAGCTCCCTTCCGGTAAATAAACACGTAAACGCGCATTAACCAGAGGTTCTATACAATCATCTGAGATCAATGCAGAAATGTTTCCAATTAACAGGTAACACATAGCTTTAAGGTTTTAAAAAGAAGGGTTAGCATTACTTAACCTCATCTTAACTGTACTCTTTTACGCTTTTTCTCTGCATGATTAGTAAGGAAGAACAAACATGGGAAGAAAGGCCCACAAAGATTGCTCGTTTAGTTAGAGTCGCGATCTCTAACCGACAATGCAAAGATTATGAAGAACCGAAAAACAAACAAGAGTTAACATACTGCAATTATAGAATACGTAGTTCTACGCATTATTTTGGGTGAAATACGCAAAAGTAACCGTGTCAAAACAGGAAAATTTCAATCAAACAATTGTTAATCAATCAATTAAGTGTAAAACCCTTTCTTATATCCCACAAACATGTAATACTGCCTTTTTCTTTGTAGAGAATTTTTTTATGATAATTTTACCTCCAATTAAAAAACCACAACACAATATGAGCAATACTTCTAACAAGTTTCCCCCTGATGCAGGGACTTTTATTTCTGAAAAGGAAGCTCTGAAATATAGAGATGCCTATTTTGAAAAAGAAAAGAAAAGACATCACCATGAAGATTTCACCCGCGCCTATTTCTTTGGTAAAGAAAAACTGGAGCAACTTCTTAATTATAACGAGGAAATCGTAGGTATGCGTATCTATTATGGTGTCGATGTTGACGGAGACGGAATAGATGATAAGAAAATGGTAATTTATCCGGTAGGCAAAGATGGCAAAGATGTGATCATGTACGATACTCATCATCAAGCTGCCGCTACCCGTTCTGCAGATACAGAAGATACAGCGAGTATTGCAACAACCAGCGGGGGGAAAGCCCTGGACGGCGGTGTAGCATGCCCAGTGGAATGTCCATAGTTCATTGTTGATTTAAACCCTTTTTAAGTGCATTTATACTGGATATTATTTTATATTTTGGTGGGGATCGAATGCTTGCTTTTGATCCCCTTTACTCTACGCTTTAAGATACTTGACGAGGGTGGAAAATGGACTTTTTATTACCTGATTGCAAGCTTTTTTTTAGCTGTAGCCTCCTATCTTATAGGCTTGATCTGGAGAAACAATATGTGGTTCTTAGCAACCATGTATTTTATACAATTTCTCATTCTCTCCAGGTTTTTTCAGATTGTCATTAAAAATCTATTATTTAAACGCCTTATTACTTTAACGATAATACCTATATTCATTATTTTCCTGGTAGATGTTTTAAAACTTGAAGGACTATATGCCTATAATTCTTACTTTGCCACCATCAGAACATTAATTCTTATTATTTACGGTGCTATATACTTTTGGCAATTATTGAAGGATGAAGAACTGGTACAAAAATCGGTCTTTATTAATACACTACCCAATTTCTGGTTTAACGCAGCATTTTTTGTTTATCACTCCGGATCTTTTATGTATTCCCTCTCGTATAACCTACTCCAGCAGCAGCAAACGCCAGGAGTAGATACCACCAGAAAAGTGACAGTTATTATTTCTTATTTTGCAGGAATTATTCAGCTGATTCTTCTTTATATTGGCCTGATGAAAGCTAAAAAGAAGCCCCTATGAACACCTCAGAAGTCATTATAATAGGTACCACTGTTATGCTCACAATGGGCATATTAGTAGTAATACTGGTAATTTTTCAGCAAAAGCAGGTAATTGAGCACAAACTTGTATTGCGTGATAAAGACCTTAAGCAGCAGAAGGAAAGGCTGGTAGCTATCTTACAGGGGCAGGAACAGGAACGAAAGCGTATTGCAGAGGACCTGCATGATGAAGTAGGCGCACAGTTATCTGTACTTAAACTGAACCTGAACCAACTCCAGCCCCTCCTGAAAAACGAGAACGGCGAGCAGGAACAATTAAAGGAAACCAAAGACTTTACAGATACTATCATTCAGCAACTCCGTTTTATATCCCAGAGCCTCCACCCTCAGGCCCTTGAGAATCTGGGCCTTTCCCAGGCGCTGGATTCCTTCTGTAACCTGATGAATAAGAATAAAACCGTAAAAATCCTTTATAAAGAAGATGGAACCCAATACCCGGTAGAAAGAGAAAAAGCGCTGAACATATACCGCGTAGTACAGGAACTGATCAACAATATTCTCAAACACGCCCAGGCTACCGAGGTATTAATCTTGTATGAAAGTACACCTACTGTGCTGAATATCAGCATAGAAGATAACGGTAACGGACAATTGCTCCGGTCCCTGGACATTTCACGTAAAAAAACAGGCAGTTTGGGCCTCAAGAATATTGAAAGCCGCCTGAACATTATTGGTGGTAATATAAGGTATCTCCCTGGTGCTACCGGCGGTACTATTGCAGAAATAAGGGTAGAAAATTTCCAAACTGCTGAAGTATAGTCAAATTTATTTTTAGATTTGCTCCTGCTAAGCCAGCTATATGAAAGGCTGTTGGTAAACTAAAAACCTACAAATCCGATAAATATACTCCTTAGCAGGGACAATTTCTACATCCACATAAACTGCCTCCTCCTTATGGCGAACAACATAAAGGTGGCCATTGCCGATGATCATAAAATATTCCGCAGTGGCGTTATTAACACGCTTACTCCTTATGAAAACATCAGTGTTATCTTCGAGGCGGATGATGGTGAGCACCTGTTGCAGCTGATGACAACGCAACAGCCGGATGTAATCCTGATGGACCTCAAAATGCCCAATATGGACGGCATAGAGGCTACCAAGAGAGTAAGAGAAAAATATGCACAGGTTAAAGTAATCGTTCTCACTATGTATGAAGATGATAACTTCATTGTGCACCTTATAGAAAGTGGCGCAAACGCTTACCTGCTCAAAAATGCAGAGCCCGAAGAAATCTATGATGCAATCTGTACTTCACATGAAAAAGGCTTCTATTTCAACGAAAATGTAAACCTGGCACTCCTTAAAAAGGTAATGGTTAAGAATAAACAACACTTTAAACCTACCTTTAAGAACGAAATCCAGTTTACAGAAAGGGAAACAGAGGTATTGAAGTTGATCTGCAACGAATACACAACCCAGCAGATCTCTGAAAAAATATTCCTCAGTCCACGTACCATTGAGGGCCTGCGTCAGAAATTGATTGAAAAAACAGGAGCCAAGAACATAGTGGGCCTTGTTATCTACGCTTTCAGGAATGGCTTCATGGAATAATTTTGTAATTAAACCACCAATATAATTATGAAACCACTATTCAGTTACTTAACAATTGGATGCACAGCACTATTGTGTACACAGTTATCTTTTGCCCAAGGCGTAAAAATGCCGGCTCCAAGTCCTGGCCAAACTATCAAACAGGATTTTGCATTATCTTCTGTTGAAGTAAACTATTCCCGTCCTGCCAAGAAAGGCAGAACCATCATGGGAGATCTGGTGCCTTACGGTAAAGTATGGAGAACAGGTGCCAACGGTGCTACTACTATCACTTTCGGAGAAGATATCTCCTTTGGCGGCAAACCCGTGAAAGCAGGTAAATACGGATTGCTCACCATTCCAGGAGCCAGCGAATGGACAATCATTCTGACTACAAGTCTGGATGTGACCAGTCCTGCTGCTTACAAACCGGAAAATGATGTGGTACAGGTGAAAGTTAAGTCTGAAAAACTACCATTTGCTGTAGAAAACTTCATGATCTCTTTCGAAAATATCACCTCTTCTTCTATGGTTATGGATTTGATCTGGGATGAAACAATCGTACCGGTAACAATCACTGCAGATATCGATCCTAAAGTAGTCGCGCAACTGAATGAAGCTATGAAAGGCGAGAAAAAGCCTTACTTCCAGGCCGCTTCTTACTACCTTGAAACAAACCGTGACCTGAAACAGGCACTCAGCTGGATAGATGCTGCAATCAAAGAAAATCCTAAAGCTTTTTATATGTTTTATACAAAAGCAAGGATCCAGGCTAAAACCGGCGATAAAGCAGGTGCTAAAGCAACTGCCACAGAAGGTATAGAACTGGCGAAAGCTGCTAAGAATGACGATTATGTAGCGCTGAATACAAAATTCCTCGCTACTTTATAATAATAGTCAGTTACGGATCACACAACCTGTTTGATCCGTAACTGATTTCCTCCGAGTTGAATTATATACGCTATCCCAATCACAAGGAAACATCCAATCGCATTTAGCCACAGGAAAGAAACGATCTCCGACATATAGATAATAATCACCAATATCTCTGATATAATAGCCGCCCAGAATGTAGCTGTTCCCATTACTTTCTTACAATAAAACGCTACCAGGAAAATCCCCAGAATCACCCCGTAAAATAAAGAACCCAGTACATTCACCGCTTCTATCAAACTACCCAACCTGCTGGCAAACTGGGCTACCAGTATACAAAACAGCCCCCACCCTACAGTACACCACCGGGATGCACGCAGAAAATGTTTATCCGTCCCTTCCTTACACACCATGCGCTGATAAATATCAATCACAGTAGTGGAAGCCAGTGAGTTCAGTGCTGCTGCAATACTTCCCCACGCCGCCAGGAAAATGATGGCTATCAACAGTCCTACCAACCCTTTAGGCAGGTTGTTCACCACAAAATGAAGGAAAATATAATTAGTATCATTTGTATCCGCAGCAGGATCTGCCTTTTTTATCAGATCTATAGCCTTTTCACGCGTCACGAAAGACTGCGCTTCTGTTTGTTGCAAAGCGGCTTTTGTTCGCCCCACAGCTGCATCATCCTTGCTCTTAATAGCTGCAGACATTTCCTTTACCTGCTGCTGTTTGATAACCCCCAGTTGGTTGTATTCTTTTTCAAGCACTTTAAAGGCAGCCCCTTCTTCAGTATTATATACCTTCTTAATCTGCGCCTCATTAAAGAAGATGGGCGCTCTGAAATAGAGATAAAATACAAATACCAGCGCACCAATCAACAAAATCAGAAACTGCATCGGTACCTTTACAAGGCCATTCATCAGCAGTCCCAGTCTGCTTTCCCTCACAGAACGGGCTGTCAGGTAACGACCCACCTGCGATTGGTCCGTACCAAAATAAGATAATGCCAGGAAAAAGCCCCCTATCAACCCACTCCAGATATTGTATTTATCTTTCCAGTCGAAACGGGTTTCAATCACATTCAGCTTATTCATCTTACCGGAAACCTGTAATGCATCATTAAAACCAATTCCTGCCGGCAACAGGTGTACTACCATCCATCCTGCCAGGAACATTGCCGCAAAAATGATGGCCAGCTGCAATGTCTGCGTATAACTTACTGCTCTTGTACCTCCAGAAACAGTATAGATAATAAGCAGCCCGCCCATGATAATATTGGTATAATAAATATTCCATCCCAGCAACGAGGATAATATAATCGAAGGAGCATAAATACTGATACCGGTAGATAAGCCTCGCTGCAACAGGAATAACCCTGAAGTAAACGTACGTGTTTTCAGATCAAAGCGTTGCTCCAGGTATTCATACGCCGTATATACCTTCAGTTTATGAAAGATAGGCACAAACGTTATACACAATACCACCATCGCCAGTGGCAATCCAAAATAGTATTGTACAAACCGCATTCCATCAGTGTAGGCCTGTCCGGGAGCAGACAAAAAAGTAACCGCACTGGCCTGTGTACCAATAATAGATAATAATACAATATACCAGGGCATTGATTGATTATCAAGGAAATACCCTGCCATATTCTGCTGGCCCCGGCTTTTCCATATGCCATACAAAATAATACCAACCAGTGTAACCACTAGCACAATCCAGTCTGCTACGCTCATGAATATACTTTAGTAAATAAATAAAAACCTATCATCAGTAAGGCCAGCCAACCCGTGACAAATACATACCACATCCACCAATGTGGAAATAATGGAGGTTTATCTTCTATCATAACCAGAATTAATTACAGGTATCAGTTTTAATAGTTATCGCTACTTACGCTTCTTTAACATATTACCACTCAACAAACCCAGTGCAAGGCCAATTAACAAACCTATATGCACCCTTTTGATTTCAAAGCCAATCACCAACCCTATCACAATACACATGATCCCTACGATGGTAAGCCTCGGCCTGTTCTCTTTTGCGCTCATTACAGCTTATTTCTTTGTTGATATCAGATTCACAAATAACCGGTATGCACCAGGTACTCCTGCAGGCAACTGTCTGAAAAAGGAAAGTGAAGTATATACATATCTGCCCTTACCGTAATCAGCCACAATAGTTGAGCCTTGTAGAGACTCTTCTCCTTTATCATGTATAGCTAATATTTTCCTGTAAGCCGGATCTGCCGTCTGGGTAAAATAAAGCCCACGTTCCTGTACCCATCCATCAAAATCCTGCGGGGTGATATTGTTCGGATAATGCAGAACTTCATCTTCCGGATGTAACAATGTTACTTCCGCTGTTTCATCTGTAACACGGTCACGGGTTAGTGTAAACGGATATGGCCCTATATCGGTGACCATCAGAGGGCCGTTCACGTTATATTGTACCAACAGCGTACCGCCGTTTTTCACATATTCCATCAAACGGGGCTGCCAGTATTTTATTCGTGGATTGATATTGTATACACGAACGCCTGTTATGATAGCATCATACTGCTGAAGATTGCCACTCATGATATCCTGCTCCCCCAGTTCTGTTACTTCATAACCTACCTGTTGCAGCGATGCAGCTACCAGATCGCCAGCACCGGCAATATATCCAAGCTTACGGCCATTATGTTTCAGATCTACCGTTACCAGCCTTGCAGCAGCATCCGGGAACAGGGTGATATTCGGAATATGATCGTAGTTTATGGTCTTAAGACTCTGCGTATAGTCCTTCCCATTACAATGCATTACCACCCTGAATGTATCTGTACGATTAGTGCCGGATACCTTTAATGGTGTGATATGAAAAATAACAGTGGCCTCATCTCCTTTCGTAGTAAGCGCAAATGGCTGGGATGCTTCTGTGCTGGTAAAACCAGTTGGCAGCTGCAGGCTTACGGTACCGGTGGTGTTATCTCCCATAGCATGGAGTTTCACCTGTACCGGCTGTGCAGCCGTTTCTGTAAAAATATATACGCTGCTGTTCAGGTTTGCCACTACCGGTGGCGCAATCACCAGCGGCTGATACAACTCTCCTTTTACAGCATCGGTAAATTTATATTGCAGCGGACGTGTTACAGTCATCGCTTCTCCGTCAATGAGTAATTTTACAACAGCCTGTAACACAGGTTTGTTTTCAGGATAACCTGTCAGCATCGGATCGTCTACTGTATAAATACCAATAGGATGTGGCTTACGCAACCAGTAAGGTTGTGATTCAGGTGTATTGGCCGGTACTGTTAAATTTTGCGGAATGGTACGCAGCTGATTATACTTCAGTGGTTGATCTTCCAGGAGTGTATCCTTACCGGCAAAGCTGAGTTGTTGCACTTTCACAGATATGTTACTGTTACAGATCAGTTGCACGCTGCCTTGTAAAGGTTGTCCGGGCACCAACACCTGTGTGGTACTATATGCCTCCACCCACAGGGCTGCACAGGCTAATATCAGTTGTTCCGTTTCCTGTAATTTCTGTGTACGCCAGTAACCTTCCGGTAATGCCGTAATAGCTTTCCTGATGGCCAGCAAAGCAGGTACGGAAGCAGCGGGATTATCTATATTATAAGCAGCAACCGCTT
The DNA here is from genome assembly GCF_900112615.1 of Chitinophaga sp. CF118. GTDB lineage: Bacteria > Bacteroidota > Bacteroidia > Chitinophagales > Chitinophagaceae > Chitinophaga. Next base: position 411,809 of record NZ_FOMK01000002.1, read on the forward strand.
TATCTATCATGCTGCCAATAGGCTCACCGCCTTTTACACGATCCCAGGTAGCATCAATACCATCCAGCAGACTGTATTTGGGTGTATCTCCTTTAATAGTGAGGAAGAATTCCGTTGAACTACCTCTGGCTGCAGATACACCAAACCCCTGGCTTTTATGCTGGGAACGGCTTTCTGCAGCTATTTCTCCATATCCTTTCCCTAATAAATAGTTATAGGCTCCTACATCAATTTTGAACTGATCATTACTGGTAGTATTGATATTGCCGAAACTATAGGTGTTCCATAATAACCGGCGTGCTTTCCAAGGCTGTAATTGTTTCAGTTGTTCCGGATAACGTTTTGGATCAGCTGCTGCTTCAAAAGCTTCTGCTGCCAGCATAGCTGAAGCAGTATGATGTCCGTGTCCCGCACGACTATCAGCAGGGAAGCGGCATACAATCACATCGGGCTGGAATTTGCGGATCATCCATACCACATCTCCCAGGATCTTTTCCTTGTCCCAGATAGTGAATGTTTCTGTGGGGTTCTTGGAGAACCCGAAATCCAGTGCACGGGTAAAAAACTGCTCTGCACCATCAATACGGCGGGCCGATAGTAATTCCTGTGTACGGATCAGTCCAAGCAGCTCTCCCTGTTCATTACCCACCAGGTTTTGCCCGCCATCTCCGCGGGTTAATGAAAGGTAACCGGTACGATATAGTTTTTCCTTTGCCAGGTAGCCCAGCAAACGGGTATTTTCATCATCCGGATGAGCGGCAATATATAATACGCTTCCAAGTGTATCCAGTTTTTTAAACCGCAGCTTAATATCCGCAGCATTCATCACCGGTGAGGGCTGTGCCCACACAGCAATAGCTTGCAGTAAACAAGCTGTCAGCACTATATAGATCCTTCTAACCATTGCTATTGATTGTTTAACAGTGGTCAAAAATAGTGATTATATATAGCTGCGGAAGAAATTGTGATAAAAGGATCAGGACACTGTCCCGCAAATTCACTTTTTAAACATAAAGTAAACTGCTCCCATTATAAAAGCAAAGGATACAAGATAATTCCAGCGAAGAGGTTCTTTCAGATAAAAGATGGCGAAGAGGCTGAACACAGTGAGGGTCACTACCTCCTGGATAGTTTTCAGTTGGAAACCATTGAAGCCCGCCTGTTCTCCGAACCGGTTGGCAGGTACCATAAAGCAATATTCAAAAAAGGCAATTCCCCAACTGATCAGAATTACTTTCCACATGGCCACATTCTGGTATTTCAGATGACCATACCAGGCAAATGTCATGAAGGTGTTGGAGATAATTAAAAGAATAACGGTACGCATGAATTTCTCTATTGTCCAAAAATACACTCCATTTTATAATTATTTGATAACAAGGGCTATCAAATAATTATAAACGAATGATTTACATCTTACTAAAGTAGAGAAAAAAGTAAACCGGCCCAAAAGAGCCGGCCGATTGTTACAGGTCTCAACTTTCCTATCATGCTTAGGAGTTGTAAGTTTAAACGTGAAGCTGTTATTTCTCCAGCTTTATCTCTCCAAAATCTGTCACTTTCCCATCTACTACTTTTACATCAGGAAGAGTCACGTTTTTATAAGGTGCTTTTGCATTAATAATCACGGTATAGGTACCTGCTTTTACAGGTTGTATCGAAAACGTTCCGTTAACGATGGCCGCTTTCAGGGTATCTACCCCCGTTATCGCCCATGCTTCCGTAGCACCGTCTTCAGGAATTACCTTGCCACTGATAGAACCTCCTTCAGCTATCCCGAAGGCTAATGTTCCTGTAATCAGTATGACAAGGGCCCAAAAGCCGAACTTTGTCATTTTCATACATTTGGTTTTTCTGGTTTACAAATAAAGACTGGTTATAAAAAGTTATACTAGTTCTTTTTTTGCCCGGTATTTAAATTAGCAGGCGCCTGCCAGATACCGGTTTATTCACTGTCTACATATACTATACAACCAACAATGAGGTTACCATTAGTCCGTTTAAAAAAAGTTTAGCTTTTTTTTTAACAAAAAGGATGACGCATGTAAACCCTTTACTGTAGCGGGTTAAAATAAAAACCGGCTCCCAATTGTCCGATACTCTGGTTGCTAATCAGCCAATTGGAGGATTAATTGAGAGAATAGAGTAATTTTGCTTCGTACCTTTTTTGATAGCCGGCTTTAGTCTGTTGCCATTACATGTACAAAAAAGATTAGAAAAGAAAGTTACAGGATGTTGCCGCTCAACAATACAGATATAGTTACCGGAGTCCGGAACAGGGATAAACGCGTGTTTGAAATAATATTCAATCAGTTTTCGCCATCCATGTTCAGCATTGCTTTGCGATACCTACGCGATCATGACGAAGCGCAGGATATTGTGCAGGATGTATTTATGAACCTATGGCGTACCGCCGAAAACCTTGATGACCGTGCACCTGTCCAACACTACCTGGCCAGGGCTACTGTCAATACCTGCCTCAACCGCATCAAAAAAGCCCAGCGACAACAACAATATTCCAGGGAGCAACAACTTACGGCCGAGCCTACCGTAGAACATTTGTTGCTGGAACATAAAGAGTTAGAAGCCCAATACCTCTCTATCCTGGAAAAACTACCCGAACAGTGCCGCCGCGTTTTTGAAATGAGCCGTTTTAAAGGACTCTCACCGGCAGAAATAGCCCAGCAACTCAATATATCCATCAATACAGTATATACTCACCTTACCACAGCATTGAAAAAGATCAGGATGGGACTTCTCAACCAACAGTGATGCACAGACTACCCGGTGGAATTTTTATTTTCAAAGACTAATGGTAAGGATATTTTTGATTGTATTAATAATAAGAGATGAAACAACAGCAACCTGATATCGATGTCGTTATCCGCTACCTGGAAGAACCAGGACGAGAGGAGCACAAACGTTCACTGGATGAATGGTTGCAACAGGATGCTGCCAATTTGGATATATTCCTGGAAACGAAAGCGTTATGGCAGGGAGAAATCTTACCGGCACCCACATCTTATAATATACCACAACAATGGCAGGTACTGGAATCCAAACTGGTTCCGGCTACAACCACTCCCGTTATTCCACTTAAACCGGAAAAACGTGTAAAACCATTGGCTCACCGGTACTGGTGGGCAGCAGCAATCGCTGTACTGATAGCAGGTGCCTGGTCATTATTCTACCAGCCACTTTATATAGCACAGCAAACCGCTCAGAATACAGACAGCCTGTTATTACCGGATGGTACCAAACTTTACCTGAACGCCCACACCAGTGTTAAATACCCCCGCCATTTCAAAGGCAACAGCCGTGAAGTATTTGTACAACAGGGAGAAGTATTTGTGGACGTAAAACATATGCCGGAAAAACCTTTTTCCGTACATCTTAAAAATGTAGATATCCAGGTATTGGGTACCTCCTTTGATGTAAAACAAACCGCTAAAGGCGTGAACGTATTCGTGCAGAGCGGTAAAGTAAAAGCCATCTATAAGAACAGTAAAAAATCAGTTATACTCACTCCCGGACAGGAAGCAGAAATGCTGCTGGCCGAAGCAACTATCAGCACTCGCCATCATAAAAATAATAATCCCATTGCCTGGAAAACAGGATATCTCTCCTTCGACGATGCTCCTCTTTCTGAAGTAGCCAAAGTGCTGGAAGATTATTATAAGGTACATATTGTGCTGAAAAATGAAGCCCTGGCAGATAAAAAACTGCTTGCTACCTTCCATAAAGAATCTCTTTCTGAGGTAATGGACATCCTGTCCAAAACCCTGCAGGTTCATACCGTGCAAAAAGATAGCCTGATAGAAATTTATTAGTCGTCCACAGAAATGCAGGATAAACAACAGGCATTCCGTAAGGCGGCTTTTATAAAGCGCTGCTACATTGTACTCTTTTGTATGTGTATCAGTCTATCCTATGCCCATGCCAATCCCTTCCAGGATAGCGACACCATAAAGGTAAGCCTGCGGGTAAATAATATGAGCCTGAAACAGGTGCTTCGGCTGATAGAAAAACAAACCGGCCTCTCATTCGCCATCTCTTCCTCCATCGTTGAAAATTCAAGAAATATTACTATCCAGGTACAGCAGCAACCATTAAAAGATGTGCTGCGACAAATCTTTACACCTTCACAATATGCCTGGGAGATCAGAAATAAACAAATCATCATCTACCCTTCTTCCCAACCTCCTCCCCTTCGGGGTATTCCCAACCGGTCCATCAATACAGAACCTGAAAAATTCATCGTGAGCGGTGTAATTTCAGATGGTGAAAGACCTTTGCCGGGAGTCTCTATCAGGGAAAAAGGAACACATAACGGTGTAAGCAGCAGTGAGAACGGTCGTTTCCGATTGGAGGTAAACAACGGTCAAGCCGTTTTACAACTTTCCCTGATCGGTTATGAAAGTCAGGAGATACCCCTGCGGGAACGCCACAACGTGGATGCTCTGCTACAGGGCGATACCAAAATACTTAACGATCTTGTGATCATCGGCTACGGCATCCAGAACAAAGCCAATATCACCGGATCCATTACCAAAGTGGAAGGCCGCCGGCTCAAAAGCAGACCAGTTAATAATGTGATAGCAGCGCTACAGGGTACTGCTCCCGGATTACTGGTAACCCGTAACAACGGACAACCCGGTAAAGAAGGATTTAACATCCAGATCCGCGGATTGTCATCTGTAAATAACAGTGAACCTCTAGTGCTTGTGGACGGTGCTCCGGGATCTATCACCCTACTGAATCCGAATGATATAGAATCTGTGTCTGTATTAAAAGATGCGGCTGCGGCTTCTATCTATGGGCCACTGGCTGCCAGCGGCGTAGTACTGGTTACTACCAAAAGAGGAAAAAGCGGAAAGATCAGTGTTGAATATAACAGCCTGTTTGGTGTGGAAAGACCGATCCACCTGCCGGAACGTATGCACTCCTGGCAGGCGGCTCCCCTGCAGAATGAGGCATTGCAGAATGCTGGCCTGCCCGCTGCATGGACCAGCCAGGAAATTGCAATGATGAAAGATCCTGCAATCAACTTCACTTTGAAAACAGATGGAAGTGGTAATTATAATTATTACGATGATTTCAACCCGCTACAGTATGTTACCCGTAACAATAGCACCACTTCTACCTATAATGTGAGTGCCAGAGGCGGTTCTGCCGATCATCAGTATTATTTATCCCTGGGTCAGTTTTCCAGGCAGGGCTTATTCAATACGGGTTCCGACAATACCTCCAGGACAAACCTGCAACTGAATATCAATAACCGGCTGAGTGATGTATTCAGCCTGGAAACCAGCCTTCAGTATGCACAAAGCCGCACACTCTCGCCAGGGTGGCGCGTAGATGGCAACAATGGTATCCTCAACTTTCTTTATCAGGCTCCGGGCAATGTACCCATCTATGTTCCCGGTACTAATAAATATACCTACGGCTTCAACAGCTATGCATTATTAAAAGATGCGGGGAAACGCGATGAACAAACATCTTTTGCAGATGCCGTATTTACCTTGAAAGCAGAAAACCTGTTCAAGGGCCTTACTCTTAAAACGGTGTACAGTCCGCAGTTAAATACTTACCACGACAGGCTGGCTAAAAAGCAGGTCGATTTTTATGAGGCCAGCGGTCTGACTGCCAGTGCCAACGATCCCAACTCATTTAAAAGGGGCCGCTTAATGGAGGTGCAACATAGCCTCCAGCTACTGGCTGATTATGACCTGCCTGCTGGGGAAAAGAACAGTGTACACATCCTGGGAGGATATGCTTTTGAAAGTCATTACCAGCATCAGTTGATCGCTGCTGACACGGCTGTATCTGCAAATGAACTGGCGCAACTTTCCTTTAATGACCCAACACAACACGGTGCTGTTCACTTTAAAGGTGCAGGCAGCCTCTCTTCCCTGTTCGCCCGCATTAATTATAATTACAACGACCGTTACCTTCTGGAAGCGAACCTGGTGGCTGCCAAACTACTCTTCAATAATACAGAAACAGCAGACCTCAGCCGGCAACATCTCTTCCCGTCCTTTTCTGCTGGCTGGCGACTGAACAATGAAAAATGGTTTAGCAACGCATTTCCTTTCTTTGACGAATTTAAACTAAGGGCCTCCTGGGGAATGCTGGGAAGCTTTAACTGGCGCACAAGTCTGAACGACTTTAATTATTATGATCAGTTGCACCATCCACTTGTATACCCGATAACTTCCTATACAGACTTTGACCGTTACATCCCCGGGAATAATAACTGGGAAACCATCACCACAACCAATGGCGGACTGGATATGGCTTTCTTCAAGGGTAGACTTAATATTAATGCAGACTACTTTGTGAAACACAACCCCAGGATGCAGATAGCCTTACAAACTCCTATGACGTATCTGTTGGAAGCGCCCGTTTTTTACACCGCTGCGATGCGCTCATGGGGATGGGAACTGAATCTTGGCTGGCGCGATAACAGAGGCTCTTTCAGCTATTGGGTAAATGCCAACCTGTTCGACGATCAGAATAAAATCTTTCGGAGTAATGGAAATACTCCCTGGCTCGCGGGCAACAATCATGGCCTGGACGGACTTCCTTACAATTCAATTTTAGGATATAAAAGCAATGGATTTTTCCAGGATAACAATGAAGTGAATAGTCACGCGTATCAGGGCACAACAACGGCTGCTGGCGATTTACGTTATACAGATGTAAATAACGATGGTATCATTAATGTTGGCAATAATACGAAAGCAGATCATGGCGACCTGGTATACCTGGGAAGTTCTCAACCCCGTTACTCTTATGGATTTGATGGAGGCTTCTCCTGGAAAGGACTGGATTTCTCAGTGTTCTTACAAGGTATAGGACAAAGAAAAGTATTGGTACTGGCTAAATATAGCATGCCGTTTGTACAGGGCTGGCAGCAACCCTGGGAAATACACCAGGATTCCTGGCGACCAGATAACCCCAATGCAGCCTTTCCACGGCTGTACGCAGGAGATAATCAAAACCTGCAACCATCCTCATTCTGGGTAATGAATGCAGCTTATATAAGATTAAAGAACCTCCAGTTGGGATATACCTTTCATTTTGCCTATAACCGGCCTCTGATCAAAACTATCCGGGTTTATTTCTCCGGACAGGATTTATGGGAAGTAAACAGGATGAAGATTAAATATTACGATCCAGAACAGGCTGCTAATACCGGCTATCAGTATCCCTTTTTTCGCTCTTTCACCCTTGGGCTAAATGCTACATTTTAGTCTCTTTCCAACAAAATAAAAGCCCCTTACGGAGCTTCATCTTTATAAAAATATCTATTCGAAATTGTATTATCCAACCTGTTCAGGTTTCTTCCCAGCCAGCAGGTACAACACTGCCATCCTGATCGCTACTCCATTCTCTACCTGATTTAGAATAATTGAGTGACCGGAATCTGCTACATCTGAACTCAACTCCACACCACGGTTAATTGGTCCCGGGTGCATGATCACGATGTCTTTTTTAAGACTGTCCAGTAAAGCACGGTTCACCCCATATGCAAGAGAGTATTCGCGAAGCGAAGAGAAAAGCGGAGTATTCTGTCTTTCCAGCTGGATGCGTAATACGTTTGCCACATCGCACCATTCCAGCGCTTCCCGGATATTGTAGCTCACATTTACACCCAGGGCTTCTGCCATATGTTTTGGGATGAGTGTAGGTGGTCCTACCACTGTTACTTCCGCTCCCAGCTCACGCAGGCAGTAGATGTTCGACAATGCCACCCTTGAATGCATAATATCTCCGCAGATCGCCACTTTCTTACCTTCAACGCTGCCCAGCCTTTCCCTGATAGAGAAAGCATCCAGCAGTGCCTGGGTAGGGTGTTCGTTAATCCCGTCGCCGGCATTCACAATCGGTACCTGGATATGTTTCGACAGGAAGTGAGGAGCTCCGCTGGCAGAGTGCCGCATCACCACCATATCCACTTTCATGGATAAGATGTTGTTCACCGTATCTATCAGCGTTTCGCCTTTGGAAACAGAGGACCCCGACGCAGAGAAGTTTACCACGTCAGCACCCAGTCTCTTTTCCGCCAACTCAAACGAGATACGCGTACGGGTGGAATTCTCAAAAAATAAATTAACTATTGTGGTATCCCTGAGCGTAGGAACTTTTTTAATTGGTCTTTGTAAAACCCCTTTAAATGTGTCAGCTGTTTGGAAAATAAGCTCTATATCCTGACGCTTCAGATTGCGGATCCCGAGGAGATGATTTACTGATAATGACATTTAAGATGCAAATATAAATGACCTGATTACAAATCCCAAAATCAAAATCCGGATGTGGACAATCCCTGCACATCCGGCACTGATAATGATCACTCTATGATCACTTCATCCTTCCCATCCCGCTCTTTCCATAGCACTTTTACCTTCTCAGAGATAATAGCATCGATGGTGCGACCGGTATAATCTGCCTGGATAGGTAGCTGACGGGTAAAACGACGATCTATGAGCACCAGCAGTTCTACAGCCGAAGGCCTGCCAAAGTCCAGCATGGCATCCAAAGCAGAACGGGTAGTACGGCCAGTGTAAAGTACATCATCCATCAGCACTACTTTTTTATTTTCTATAGAAAAGTCAATAGCTGTTTCATTAGGTACATGCAACTGTGTACCTTTATTAAAGTCATCCCGGTAAAATGTAATGTCCAGGCGGCCATAATTAATATGTACCCCGGGCAATAACTTCTTTAAAGTGCGATAAATACGGTCTGCCAGGAAAATTCCCCTTGGCTGTAAGCCTATCAGCACTGTTTGTGAAAAATCCAGGTGATTCTCTATCAACTGGTGGCAGAGCCGGTCTACGGTAATCGCCACTTGCGTCCCATTCAGTATGGTCTTCAAAGTATGCAGTTTTAGGCGCCAAAAATAATGATTAATGACGGGGGATAAAAGTTTATTGCAAACCATAAACACCAATTTGTCTATTATACGTACATTTAGTAATATAAATTTATATGAAATACGTTCTTATGTCTGCACTTTCCTTCTTGTTATTTGCCTGTAATTCAAAGTCGCAGGTGAAGGTAGGGTCAAAGGTTCCCACATTTCAGTTAAAGGATCAGAATGGTAATATTTTCGATCTGGCATCCGTACTCGGCAAACAGCCACTCGTTATCTATTTCTATCCAAAAGACGAAACTAATGTATGCACGAAGGAAGCTTGCTCTTTCCGTGACTCATATGACAAATTCGAAAAATATGGTGCAAAAGTTATAGGCATCAGCTCCGACGGGGTGGCATCACATAAAAGTTTTGCAGAGCACCACAAATTGAATTTCACATTGCTCAGCGATCCGGATAATAAAGCACGTAAATTATTTGGTGTACCTAAATCCTTTGTTATTCCGGGTAGAGTTACTTATATCGTGGATAAAAACGGAGTGGTAGTACACGAGTTTAATTCATTGAGAGATGGAGAAAAACATGTAACTGAAGCACTGGCTGCATTATCTAAAATGTAATTCCGGTATATAACTCAAAAGCTCCTGACGGAACCAATTACAGAGAATTATATTGATAAAGTGATTTCCATAAAAAAAGCCTGTATGTAGAATACAGGCTTTTTTTATGGGTCCATGATTGAGGCTCTGCCAATTCTCAAACCCTTCATTTATTTATTTTTAATCATTTTTGTCCGGCGAAAAGATTATGCTTTCGATCCAGGTCTTTCTTCCTATTCCCAGACTGCTTGCTAACATTCCCTTGAATCAATTGTTTACTGAGCTTACATTTTACCAAACAATAAATTACCCACAAGGGCCGACTAAACGTAAGGCGTATAGAACTGGTGTGTTTGCTATTGATTGATAAATATACCTTATCTGCCGTGATGATCAGGTGAAGTTTAATAACCATCTGATCTAAAATCTTATCCCAACGCTAAATTAAAAACCTAAACAGGCAGATACAGTATATTTATAATCAATAGCAAGCCACGATTATGCTTCCTTCAGGAACGGATATCTGTAATCCACAGCTGGAACGAATGTTTCCTTAATAGTTCTTGCACTCAGCCAGCGATAGAGGTTCAGCATGGAGCCTGCCTTATCATTGGTACCGGATGCACGAGCACCACCAAAAGGTTGTTGCCCTACTACCGCACCTGTCGGTTTATCATTAATGTAGAAGTTGCCCGCAGCATTCACCAGCTTCTTAGTCGCCAGATCTATTGCATAACGGTCATGTGAAATAATAGAGCCGGTCAGCGCATACACGGAAGAACGGTCTACCAGTTCCAGGGTTTCTTCAAACTTCTCAGCATCATACACGTAGATAGTCAGCACCGGGCCAAAGATCTCTTCACACATGGTTACATAAGCAGGATCTGTTACTTCAATAACGGTAGGCTCTATAAAGTAGCCTTCAGTTTTATCATAATTACCACCGGCAATGATTTTAGCTGCAGGATCTTTCTTTGCGTTATCGATGTACTTTGCGATCTTATCAAAAGAACGTTCATCGATCACAGCATTGATGAAATTGCTGAAATCTTCTGTAGTTCCCATTTTCATGGTCTTCAGATCTGCTACCAGTTTGGTTTTCACTGCTTCAGCAATATTGGAAGGCAGGTAAGCACGTGAAGCAGCAGAACACTTCTGTCCCTGGTATTCAAAAGCACCACGGGCCAGTGCTGTAGCTACTATATCCACTTCCGCAGACTTATGTGCCACAACAAAATCCTTACCACCGGTTTCACCTACGATACGCGGATATGCATGATACTTATTGATATTATTACCAATGGTTTTCCACATCTGCTGGAATACCGCTGTAGAACCAGTAAAGTGGATCCCCGCAAATGCAGGATGTCCGAAACAGATATCTCCCACTACAGGGCCCTCTGCATATACCAGGTTGATAACACCTGCAGGTAATCCTGCTTCTATCAGGATCTTCATGATCACATTCGCAGCAAATACCTGGGTATTGGCGGGTTTCCATACCACTACGTTACCGCACATAGCAGCAGAAGTAGGCAGGTTACCGGCAATCGCCGTAAAGTTGAATGGTGTTACTGCTAATACAAAACCTTCCAGCGGACGATATTCCAGGCGGTTATGAATACCTGCAGAACTTACTGGTTGCTGATTATATATTTCAGAGAGATAATGAACGTTAAAACGGAGAAAGTCAATCAGCTCACAGGCGCTGTCAATCTCTGCCTGGTAAGCATTTTTACTCTGTCCCAGCATGGTAGCCGCATTCATATGATAGCGGTACTTGGTTGCCATCAGTTCTGCTGCACGCAGGAAAATGCCGGCACGCTGTTCCCAGGGAGTATCAGCCCACTGTGCACGGGCAGCTAATGCAGCAGTAATAGCATCATTGATATGAGAAGCATCTCCCAGGTGGAAATGACCCAGTTTATGTTTCTTTTCATGCGGTGGACGCAGATCTACTGTTTTACCTGTCCGCACTTCTTTACCCCCGATGTACATAGGGATATCAGCCTCTTGCGACTTAAACGCGGCCAATTGTTTTTTCAATGCATCCCTTTCGGGAGAACCAGGAGAGTAGCTGTATACCGGCTCGTTGGCAGGCGCAGCAAAGTGAAAGTAAGCATTATGCATTCTCAGATGTTTTGGATTTCGATTTTGTTGTTGTGACCAGGTTATAATAAATACAAAGAATGTGCTGATAATTTGAGCAAGTCAATTCGTCAGCACATCCGCAAAATTACAAATTAATACATTATTCAGTTTTCGCCATCATCAGGTAAGCCTTTATGAAGCCCCCCAGTTCGCCATCCATTACGGGTTGTACGTTACCTACTTCAAAATCTGTACGATGATCTTTGATCATCTTGTACGGATGGAATACATAGGAACGGATCTGTGATCCCCATTCTATCTTGCGCTTGTTGGCATTGGCGGCATTTTTCAATTCCTCCCGTTTGCGGATCTCCTCTTCATACAAACGCGATTTCAGCATGGTGAGGGCCTTTTCACGGTTCTCACCCTGCGTACGTGCCTGCTGACATTCGATAATAATACCGGAAGGAGTATGTTTTAAACGCACGGCAGTTTCCACTTTGTTTACGTTCTGTCCGCCTTTACCCCCTGAACGGTAAAATTCCCATACCAGGTCGGCCGGATTCACTGCAACAGTGATAGTATCATCCACCAGGGGATATACAAAGATGGAAGCGAAAGAGGTATGCCTGCGGGCATTGGCATCAAACGGAGATATGCGCACCAGCCGGTGTACACCACTCTCCGCTTTCAGCAAGCCATAGGCAAAGCCGCCGTCAAATTCCAGGGAAGCCGATTTAATACCGGCACCATCCCCATATTGTACATCAATCTCGGATACTTTCCACCCCTGCTTTTCGCCATACATACGATACATACGCAGCAGCATTTCCGCCCAATCCTGGCTTTCGGTACCACCGGCACCGGAATTGATGGTCAATACTGCCGGCATCTCATCTTCCGGCTCATTCAGTGTAGATTTAAATTCAAGTTCATCAAGTGCATCAACTGCAGACTGGTATGCAATCTGTACTTCTTCCTCAGTGGCTTCGCCCTCTTTCTGGAATTCCAGTAACACACTGCTATCTTCAATCGCAGTTTCTACCTGCTCATGAAGATCTACCCAAAACTTGTTTACTTTAATCTCTTTCAGGATTGATGTGGCACGAACATTATCATCCCAGAATCCGGGGGCTAACGTAAGTTGCTTATCATTTTCTATTTTAGCTATGCGGTCAGGGACGTTAAAGAAAACCTCCCAGAACGTGGAGGCGGTCCCTCATAGCTTTTAATTGTTCTGCTGTCATAATGGGCGCGAAGTTACATAAAAAGGGGAACAATTTTTGCTTGATTTGACATTATTCGTCCCACTTAATATTTAAAGGTACTATCTATGACTGCATCCCATAAGACACCTTATTATAAAAACAGTGCAATTTTCAATACGATAGGGTACATAATGGTGATAGCGGTCAATGTAATGGCTAGCCTGAATATTCTGAATGGTAAGAGTACTGCTTACATATCCGAAAAATATGGCAGCCTTTTCACGCCTGCGGCAATCACATTTTCCATATGGGGGCTGATATATTTTACACTGCTTGGGTTCATCATTTACCAGCTCTGGCTGGCCTTTTCCGGTAAACATCAGCAGGAACTGGAACAGTTTATGGAACGTTTGCGCGGCTGGTGGCTGGTAAGTTGTCTCGCTAATACCTGCTGGCTCTTTTCCTGGCATTATGAGCTGTTACCACTTTCAATACTCATTATGCTAACATTGCTGGTATCACTCCTTGCTATAAATATTAACTTTAATATCGCCTTGCAAAAGGTGTCCTGGCCGGAAAAGCTTTTTATCCATCTGCCTTTTAGCCTTTACCTGGGCTGGATCACTATTGCTGCAGTTGCAAATATGGCCGCCTTATGGTTATATACAGGGTGGAATGGACTGAGCATTTCGTGGACTATTTTTCTCATTTTGTTATGCACTATAGCGGCTACACTTTTGGTTATTATACGGAAAAATATAGTAGTGGGCGTCGTAACGCTATGGGGCTATTCCGGAATTATACTGAAACGGCAGGAAGCCGGCGGACCGGCAGCCACGCCCATCACAATTGCCTGTATAGTGGCAATGGTTGTCATTGTTATCACTGCCCTTATACAATTGTTGAAGAAACGATAATCAATTTATTACTTTTGGCTCAATAAAATTAGTACACATGTTTCCAAAGACGAATCCAACAGCTACAAAAGCCTGGCAGCAGTTGCAGCAGCATGCTGAAAAAATGAGGCAAACTCACCTGCGTAATCTCTTTAAAGAAGATGCAGACAGATTTAAAAAATTCACGCTCTCCTTTGAAGATATATTATTCGATTATTCCAAAAATATCATAACGGAAGAAACCCGTACACAATTACTGGCACTTGCAAAGGAATGTGGCGTGGAAGATGGTATCAAAGCCATGTTCGGTGCAGAGAAAATAAATATGACGGAAAACCGTGCAGTTCTCCACACGGCACTACGCAACTTATCCGGAAGCCCCGTATTACTGGACGGTAAAGATGTAATGCCCGATGTACTCAGTGTATTGCAGAAAATGGAAAACTTCTGTAACCGCATCCACAGCGGCGAATGGAAAGGATACACCGGCAAACCTATACGGTATATAGTGAACATCGGTATTGGTGGTTCCGACCTCGGACCGGTAATGGTAACAGAAGCACTGAAGCCCTACTGGCGCCCCGGTATGCAACCTTATTTTGTGTCTAATGTAGATGGTACCCATATTGCAGAAACACTGAAAAAGGTAAACCCGGAAGAAACACTGTTCCTTATTGCCTCTAAAACATTCACCACCCAGGAAACTATGACCAACGCGCTCACTGCCCGTAAATGGTTCCTGGAACACGCCAAAGATGAGGCACACGTAGCCAAACATTTCGCAGCCCTTTCTACCAATGAAAAGTCTGTAAAAGAGTTCGGCATCGACCCCGCTAATATGTTTGAATTCTGGGACTGGGTAGGTGGCCGTTATTCATTATGGTCTGCCATAGGACTGAGCATCGCCCTGACTACCGGCTATGAACATTTCAAAGCATTATTGGAAGGTGCACATGCAGTGGATGAACATTTCCGTACTACTCCGCTGGAAAAGAATATTCCGGCTATCATGGCGCTGATAGGCCTTTGGTATGGTAATTTCTTCGATACCGCTACCGAAGCTATCCTACCTTATGATCAATATATGCACCGCTTTGCAGCCTATTTCCAACAAGGGAATATGGAAAGTAACGGTAAATACGTAGATCGTACAGGGAAGGCGGTGACTTACGAAACTGGTCCTGTTGTATGGGGTGAACCTGGTACAAATGGTCAGCATGCATTTTACCAGCTGATTCACCAGGGTACCCGTATCATTCCTTGCGACTTTATCGCTCCGGCTGTTAGTCATAACCCTATCGGAGATCATCATGTAAAACTGCTTTCTAACTTCTTTGCACAAACGGAGGCACTCATGAATGGTAAAACACCGGAAGAAGTGCGGGCCGAACTGGAAAAATCCGGACTGAAAGAAGAAGAGATCCAGGCACTGATGCCGTATAAAGTATTTACCGGTAACCGCCCTACCAACTCATTCCTGGTAAAGGAAATCACTCCCCGCTCCCTGGGCTCACTGGTAGCACTGTACGAACATAAAATATTTGTTCAGGGCGTTATCTGGAATATCTACAGCTTTGATCAATGGGGTGTTGAACTGGGAAAACAACTGGCTAACAAAATCCTTCCTGAATTAGTAAGTACAGATACTGTAACCAGCCATGATGCATCAACCAATGGGTTGATCAATGCCTGGAAACAGATGAAGAAATAAGTATAAAAACAACCGGGGAGCCTCCTTAACAGGAAACTCCCCGGAACTTTTTAATCCTTATAATTAAAAGTTGAATGCCGCATTTACACCAAACACGTTAATCTTGTAATTAGTCATACCTCTATAGTAAGACATCCTTACTTCTACACTCTTTCTGCGATGACGACCAACACCAAAACGAACACCAGCATTCGCAGCGGGGCCCATTGTACTACCACCTACCTCTTTTACTGTTTCATTATAGTACTCATCATAAGTGTAAGAATTGGTCTTATTAGTTAAATAATAACCATAACCACCACCAATAAATCCACCGAAACGTTTTTCACACTTCTTTGAAGAACCGCCACCCAGGTTTAAATTCAACATCAGCGGAGCATTGATCATGTAACCGAGTGTGTTCTCCTCATAATTATCACCAGTTGAACTATAGCTGGCATTATAACTACCGGAAAAACCAATGGTCAAAGGAACTCCTACGGAAACGGACATTGATTCAGTTTCTAAAAAATTAATTCTTGGATTGTAGGTAAAAGCGAAATTGGCTCTTGGATCTTCAATATCCTCCATCTTATCGATGTAAATACCAAGGCCAACACCATGTTGAAAACTTTGGGAAAATGCACTCGCAGAGGCAACACATGCTGCGACAAACAGTAAAAGTTTTTTCATTAAAATTTGTATAGGGGTGAATAATGCTGATAAAACGGGGCAAATATACTGAATTACCGGATGCTTAATTTCAATATGTAAATAATAAATCCGGCTACACGAAAATGTTTTGCAGCAGCATGTTGGTTATACAGAAGTAAATGTAATAATTATCAAACTTAGAAGTTGAATATAGCTCCCATCCCAAACATGCCCAGCCTTGTCCGGTTTCTGCCCTTATAATAAGATAACCTTAATTCTATATTTTTAATAGGTCCGTCTCCGATACCCATCCGTATACCTCCATTTACTGTCAGACCAAAAGAGGTGCCTCCGATGGATTTTTCAATACTATCCTTTGTATAATCCCTGGATGAAGAATAATGATACGTATAACCAGCACCAATAAATCCTCCGATGTTACCCTTGCTCATCCTCGAAGAACCTGCGCCCAGGTTAAGGTTCACCATCAAAGGAACATCCAGTGTAAAGCCATTGATATCGCCTGCTGCAACTTCATCTTCCTCAGTGGTTTCATCATAAGCATTATTGCCATCTCCCATGAACCCAATACTCAATGGAATACCCAGAGAAACAGACATCTTTTCAGTTTCATGAAAGTTGAATCCTGGACTATAAGTAATAGCAGCAATACTGGTGATTTTATCGGGGACCATATTATCAAAAAAAATACTTATTCCCAGGCCATGGTGAAAGCTTTGGGAAGATGCATTTACAGATATAATACAGGTTGCTACAAACAGTAATAGTCTTTTCATGAAAGTTCGGGAATATAGGCTTAATTGATAAACAAGATAATAATTCCTCTGCTAACAAACACAAAAAAACCTCCGGAAAAATCCGGAGGTTCCTGATATCATTAAATCAAATATTGTCAATTACCATTTGTCCACATCATCGCTATGAGAAGAAACAGATGCAACAGGTGTAGCAGTTTCAACTGATACTGATGCTGCCACTGATACTGATTCAGTAGCGCTTTCAGCAGCAACTTCACTAACTTCGCCGTCTTCATCATCACGTACATAGTCGTGGTTGTAGGCATCAAAATCGAAGTCAGGCATCAACTCAGTTTTCACGTAGTTGATAGTTTCTGTTAAAGCATTCAGGAACTTGTTGAAATCCTCTTTGTACAGGAACACTTTGTGTCTGTCATAACCATTATCGTTGAAGCGTTTTTTGCTCTCTGTAATGGTTAAAAAGTAATCATTTCCCCGAGTGGTCTTAACATCAAAGAAGTACGTTCTTCTTTTGCCCGCTTTCAATCGCTTCGAAAAGATACTATCATTATTTCTTTCCGGTTGATTGGTATTTTCGTACGCCACAGTTGTTAGATTTAAGTTGTTAACGAATCAAATCCTTTTCCAATAAGGAACAAATATACTATTGTTTTACAAATATCAAAATAATTTTAAATGATTTTGAAAAATCATAGAAGATGCCTTTAGGCACTGGTTTCCAGGCATATATAAGGGTTTGATTATTATTCTATTATATGTTCCTCTTCTCCCGATTGCTGGCGGGCATATAAGTCGGCATAATAGCCATTTAATGATAATAATTCTTCATGGGTACCTGTTTCAACAATTTTCCCTTCGTCCAGCACAATAATTTTGTCAAAGTCAAAAAGGGCAAAAATCCGGTGCGTAATAATGATTGCAGTCTTATCTCTCAGATAAGCGTAAAGGTTACCAATAATCTCCTTCTCTGTCCGGGCATCTACCGCGGAAAGGCAGTCGTCAAATACCAACAGGTTAGGATCTTTGATCAATCCCCGGGCAATAGAGATCCGCTGTTTCTGACCACCGCTGAGTGTAACTCCACGCTCCCCTATCATCGTATCAAATCCTTCTGAGAAACCCAGGATGTCTTTTTCGATAGATGCCTGTCTCGCTGCTGCCTTCACCGTTTCTACATTCGCTTCCGGCGTACCGAAACGGATATTGTTGGTAATACTGTCAGAAAAAAGGAATACATCCTGTGGTACATAACTGATCTGGCTACGCAGGCTATCCAGCCGGATATGACGTATATCCTTGTTATCCATCAATACCTCTCCTTCCTGGGGATCGTACATCCTTATCAGTAACTGCGCAAGTGTGGATTTCCCTGAACCTGTACGGCCAATAACAGCCACTTTCTCGCCCGGCTTTACCGTCAGATTAAAATGCTGGATGGCCTGAATCCCTGTATGTGGATAGGTAAAGGAAACATTCTTAAACTCAATCTGCCCTTTCAGGGTAACAGCTGTAGCTTCCGGATTATTCGATATAGCAGGCTTAATCTGCAAAAACTCATTGATCCGCTGCTGACTGGCTGCTGCGCGCTGGATCATTGAAGCCACCATACCAATAGAAAAAAACGGGAACATGAGCATATTTACATAAATCACAAATTCCGCAAGATTCCCAACCGTGATATTGCCGTGGATCACCTGGATCCCCCCGATAAAAATAGTAAGCACAACACTTAATCCTATCATTAGCGCCATACTGGGCTGAAACAGGGCATCCGTTTTTGCGAGGCTCACAGAACTTTGCTTGTAAGATTCGCTCTCCAGTTCAAAATGCCGGATACTGGCTTCTTCCTGTACATATGATTTGATCACCCGGATTCCTGAATAGGATTCCTGTGCTATAGAAGTCAGATTGGATAACTGTGCCTGGATCCGCTCACTCTTCCGGTTAATAATATGGTTCACATAATAAATAGTGAGTGCCAGAAAAGGAAGGGGCGACAGTGTATATAAAGTCAGTAAAGGATTCACATCTATCATCAGATACACCACTATCACCAACATAAAAACTGTTCGGGTGGCATACATAATAGCAGGACCAACGTACATGCGTACGCGGGATACATCTTCTGTGATCCGGCTCATCAGGTCGCCGGTACGATGCATCTTAAAAAAGTTGAGATCCAGCATCTGATAATGCTGGTAAATTTCGTTCTTGAGGTCATATTCAATATAGCGGCTCATTACTATCAGCGATTGACGCTGCAGGTAAAGGAAAAACCCGCTTAGTAAAGCAAACAGCAGGATTACAATGCCATAAAAGGCCAGGACTTTGGTAAAATCTGATCTGAACGCCCCTTTAATACCAGTATCACTAATCAAACGGTAATTGTCAATATTCTGTGCCAGCAAATCGAAGATCTGCCGTACCATGATAGGCTGGAATACACTGAAGATAATAGAGACTATTGTACAGATCACTCCAAGCAAAAACCTCCATTTATATTTTATAAAATACTTATTAAGTGCGGCAAGGTGTTTCATCTCTTCTTTTAAAAAGGACTGACCAAAAAACTGTTTGTAATAGGTTTCTGAGGATGTTCGCCTGCTATAGTAACATATTACAGTGATCAGAAAGTTTATAACTTCTGATGTTGGCCCGTTACAGTAGCAGAAAGATTACAGCCCTGAATGTTTGCCCGCTATAGATAGCATACCGGCTATAACAGGAAACGGCTAACAGTTTATTGGTCAGTCCGGATATAATTACAACGTATTCAACGTTTCAATGATCTTTTTCTCAGCATCTGCTGCAGATACATCTTCCTTCACAAATTTCTGACCGGTGATATTTTCGAACAGCTCAATGTAACGCTCACTTACACTCTTAATGAATGCATCAGTCATTTCAGGCACCTTTTGTCCGTCTTTACCCTGGAAACCATTCTCCATCAGCCACTCCCTTACAAACTCCTTACTGAGCTGTTTCTGGGCTTCGCCGGCTTTCTGTTTTTCTTCGTATCCTTCAGCATAGAAGAAACGGGAAGAATCCGGTGTATGGATCTCATCGATCACAACAATGGTATCACCTGCTTTACCAAATTCGTATTTGGTATCCACGAGGATCAATCCACGCTTTTTAGCCAGTTCCTTACCACGCTCAAATAAAGCCAGCGTATATTTTTCCAGCTGTTCATAATCTTCTTTACTCACCAGCCCCTGGGCAATGATCTCTTCGCGGGAAATATCTTCATCATGACCTTCATGCGCTTTTGTAGTAGGTGTAATGATAGGAGACGGGAAGAAATCATTCTCTTTCATTCCTTCCGGCATTGTTACACCACACAGTTCGCGTTTGCCACTCTTGTATGTTCTCCAGGCATGACCGGTAAGATTACCACGTACTACCATTTCCACAGGGAAAGTTTCGCATTTCACACCAATGGTAACACTGGGCAATGGTACAGCCTTCACCCAGTTAGGTACGATATCTTTGGTAGCATCTAGCATAATAGCGGCTACCTGGTTCAATACCTGGCCTTTGTAAGGAATAGGACGGGGTAATACCACGTCAAATGCTGATATACGGTCACTTACAACCATTACCATCAGTTTATCCTCAATAGTGTATACATCCCGGACTTTCCCCTTATAAAAAGCTGTTTGCTTGGGAAACTTAAAATTTGGCTCTAACATGAATAATTACCTATTAAAAAATTAATGATGAATCCCCTCATTCACAGGACGTTGACAGTAATATCAACAACCGGCTATGCATTCAGGTTCGCAAAAATACTTTAGGTTAACTTAATTATTGCAGATTATCTCTAAGAAAATTGAAGTAGCCTGCCAGAGTTACCATCGGCAAACTGATGGATGACATTTAATATATATTCGTTTTCGGGGTATTGCGTCAGCCACTCTTTTACCATATTACCCTCTGTTATTGCAGTATCCCGGGGAATATAACCCATCCCGTAAAAGCGTCCTTTCTCCATCAGGATGCAACTCTGCTCCTCCGGTTCCCGGCCTTCATCCATAATTATAAAGGAAGGTTGCTGATGATGCATGTGGTTGATAGCCGCTTTTACCCTAAGATTATAGCTGTCAGGTCTTTCCTGTTTATCACAGGCTCCCCTGCACGTATGATCCGGAATAGGCGCACAACGCCCAACACCCTTCTGTAAAAAACACAGCCGCGGACATAATTCAAACTCCCGGATCAGGCCGCGCAGCATCTGATGCCCCTGTACCAGCAAAGGAAAGGAATGCAATGGAGTAGTAAACTTACGCTTCTTCTCAATTACCAACCGCAGATATCCCTCCTGGTCTTCAAAAGAATAGAACCCATATTTGAACTCCACACTTTTCTGCGACCGGTTATATACCGGCCATAGCCGCTTAATTTCCACGCTTTCAAGAATAATAGCCATCAGCTCAGTCCCTGTCACCTCACAGGTAATGCTATAAATGTTCCTTAAAAACTCCTGCCGTTGCTTGCCGGAATTATTTCCGGTGAAATGGCTGTTTACCCGCTTCTTTATATTTTTTGCTTTGCCTACGTAGACTACTTTCCCTTTCTGATCATGGAAATAATAGACACCGGGAGAAACCGGCAGGTTTATTACCTGTTCCGGCGGAAGGTTCGGAGGTAAGAATTGTTCTTTGGATTTCGTATTCAATGCATCCGCAATCGCTTTTTTGGTATCCTGCCGCAGCAGCAGTTCAAACAAACGTACGGTAGCTGCTGCATCTCCTGCAGCACGATGCCGCTGTTCCACCGGAATCTTCAGTGAACGGCAAAGATTACCCAGACTGTAAGAAGGTAAACCAGGTACTATTTTTCGTCCCAGCCGTACAGTACACAGCTTTTTACTTCGCAATTCATACCCTGCCTGTAATAAATGATGCTGGATGAAGGAGTAGTCGAAATTAACATTGTGGGCCACGAAAATCTTATCATGTAACAGGTTGTAAACTTCCCACGCCACTTCTTCAAAAGCGGGAGCGGTGGCAGTCATTTCATCTGTAATACCGGTAAGCGATTGTATATAACGGGGAATGGGCACACCAGGATTGATCAGCGTTTCATATTGCTGTACAATGGTCTGTCCGTCGTATATAAAAATGGCTATTTCCGTTATACCGTTGGCTCCAGCGTGACCACCAGTAGTTTCTATATCAACAATAGCGTACATAACTCTCTCCTCAGCTAACAAATATAAAGAATGATAGCATGAGGAAATACACTTTAGGCATGAACGCTCTAAAAAAGAGTTGCTAGCCCCCGGGAGAGACATTCCCGAACTCAACATTTCCAATACTCCCAAAGACTAACAACTACTTATTTCAAATCAGTGATAGCTGATTATTATTTCTTTACGGCTTCATGAATCGCCTTCGCGGAATCCCGGTGTGCTCTCAGTACAGGCAATGTGTTGGAAGCAAATGTTCTCAGGTCCGGATCACTCAGTTTATCTGCTGCTTTTTCAAACATATCAATATCATCTTTATGATCACTCTCCATCATATCCATATATGATTTATCAAACTCTTTTCCTGTCTTTTTACGCATGTCTTCGATATGCTTCGCAAAATCAGTACCTACACTGTCTGGTAGCGCAATGCCTTTATTTGCCGCAATGCCTTTTAAGTCATAGTCCACTTTGGAATGATCTCTTTCCATCATTGCTCCAAAATTTTTCACACGCTGGCTCACTGCCTTTTCCTGGGCCAGTTTACCTAGTGCGACTTCCAGCATACTACCGTCTGCTGCTTTTACTGCGAAGTCGGAAGATTCTTTGTCAACAGGAGCCATTTCTTTATTCATGGCCTTTGCACTGTCTACACTGTCTTTATGTTTACTATCCGTATTACCACCACCACATGATTGTAACATCCATGTTGCCATCAGTGCTGTGGCTAAGAAAGAAACCTTTTTCATATATACTTTTTTTGGTTTAACAATTAGAACAGCAGCACCTGTTATATTGTAATAATATAACAGATAGGTACTACTGAATGTTGTACCGTTTGCAAATAAGGGACCACCATAGCCAACCGGCAATCCTGAACAGACATATCCTATGTCATGGCGGCTTTAACATCCACCTCTACAGTAATGATTATCAATGCGCTGCGTATTCTTGTGGATCACTTTCCCCAGGCTACCCCACAATTACAGAACGCTCATTCTAAAATATTTTTGGAACATCCATTCTGAAATAATACATTTGCACCATGGCAAGGAACAAAGCATTCGATCCGCAGGAAAAGCTGGAAAAAGCACAGGACCTCTTCTTAGAGAAGGGCTACAATGCTACGTCTATGCAAGACCTCGTAGATGGAATGCAACTCAACCGGGCCAGCATATACGATACTTACGGTGACAAGTATGCCCTTTTCCAGCAATGCCTTGAAAACTATGCAAAAAACAAGCTGATCGATTTCAAACAATGCTGCCAAAAAGGTTCCCCACTCGCTGCTGTAGAACACATTATGCGGAAAACGCTGGAAAACCGCAGGGAAGGAATGACCTGCCTGATGGTAAAAACTTCCTTCGAACTGGCTTCCGTGGATGAAGGCATCCATCAGATGATTCAGCAACAGGCAAAACAGAGTATCTCTATCCTGCAGGAATTACTGGAAAAAGCACAGCAACTGGAAGAAATACCGGCAGATAAAGAACCTGCCACCCTCGCCCAGTTCCTTTACGCCAGCTTTAGTTCTTTATGGATGATGGATGTGCTTTTTAACGATAAACGTATGCTGGATAAACTGGTAGAGCATATCTTAAAAAGTATCCGCCAATAGTCTTTTTTTTTGCACCATTTTCAGAACGATCGTTCTGTAATAAACACTACCAATTATTATGTATCCAACTTTATTATCGTCAGCAACTATAGGCAAATATGCCCTTTCAAATAAGGTAGTGATGTCTCCTACAATGACCAAACGCCGCACTCCCGGAGGTATTCCTAATGATGCTATGGTTGAATATTACAGCCAGCGGGCAGGCGCAGGATTGATCATTGCGGAAGGTTCGGGCCCTTCTGAAAATGGAATGGGACATGCTCACATGCCGGGTATTTACAGCAAAGAACAGATAGCAGGATGGAAACGTGTAACCAATGCCGTACATGCAAAAGATGGCAGGATCTTCTTACAACTCATGCATACCGGACGGATATCACACCCGGCTAACATGCCTGCGAAAACAGAAGTACTGGCCCCTTCTGCAATTATGGCAAAAGGAGAAATATGGACAGATACTCATGGATGGCAGCCCCATCCTACTCCCCGGGCTATGACCACCAAAGAAGTGGAGCAAATGGTGAAACAATACGTAAAAGCGGCTACACAAGCCATTGCTGCCGGTTTCGATGGGGTAGAATTACACGCGGCAAATGGGTATCTCATGGACCAGTTCCTGCACCCATCGGTAAATAAACGAACTGATAAATATGGTGGCAGTATCTCTAACAGGGTACGCTTTATACTGGAAGTAGTGGCTGCTGTAAGTGATGCGATTGGCAGAGATAAAACAGGTATCCGTTTATCACCTTATAGCCAGGTCAATGATCTGCAATACCACAGCGAAATAGATGCAACATATGAATACTTAGCTGATGCATTGGATATCTATTCACTGTCTTATATCCATCTTGTGGATGGTCTTGGTGGTGAACCTGAAATACCTGCAATGTTACTGGCCGGTATCAGAGCCCGCTTTCGTGGCATGCTGATATTGAATGGCAATTTTGATGCTGTGCGTGCAGAACATACCGTGCAAAGTGGGCTTGCCGACCTGGTGGCCTTTGACAATCCTTGTACTACGGCTCCCGGAGTAATGAAAGAAGAGGGGAAAATGGAATCTTGCTTCAATTAAAACGTAGGCTCATTACAAAGCCGATCATTATAAACAACAAAAGGGTGCCAAAAGTAATTGAGGCACCCTTTAATGATTTTATTCTTTACCCAGATCATTGCTGAAATCCGAATGCAACACCTTATCCCACAGTGAAGAACTTACCCCAAAGCCTTTTGTTGCATCCTGGTAGTGATGTAGCATATGATGCTGTTTTATCTTTTTCATAATACCACTCTTAAAATTATAATGATGCATTGCATAATGAAGCATATCATAAATTAAGTACCCGATCAGAAAACCAGGAAAGAAAGCATATAAACCAGCTTTCCAGCTAATAAGCCTGGCAAACAGGAAATAAAAACCAACAGCAAGGGGTATACTGACTGAAGGTGGCATCACCAGCCTCTTTTTGTCTCTGGGATAGTCGTGATGTACACCATGAAAAATAAAATGTAACCTTAAAGCCCATTTCGGTTTGGGTATGTAATGGAAAATGAACCTGTGCAGCACGTATTCGGTGGCCGTCCATAAAATCAGTCCAAAAGCCAGGTAACCCATAAAACCTGGCACGCTAATGCCTTCCGAAAAAGATTGATAAATGAAATAGCATATTACAGGCACATAAATATAAAGAGGCACTGTAAAATGAACCTTCGAAACCCCTTCTAATAACCCATTTTTAAACATCCGAACCGACTCGGACGAATTAGAAACATAATTTTTAGCCATGTCTACTTATTTTTATTCATTCTTTCCAAGCTGGTGTTTTCTTATCCCGCAAACTTCAGTTAAGTACACTAAAGTTAACTAATCATTTGCGCAAATTATATACCAACTCATCTATTCTGTATAAGTTCTGTAGAAAGGACCTCCCATATTAGGTATATAACAACAGAAGCTGTTAAAAAACTAACAGCTTCTGTTATATAACTACCAGTTAAAGTATTGTTTTGCATTATTATAACAAATATCCTGAACCACTTTTCCTACCCATTCAATATCATTGGGCAACTCTCCCTGTTCTATCTCCTGTCCGAATAATTCACATACAATACGACGGAAATATTCATGACGGGGAAAGGAAATGAAACTACGGGAATCCGTCAACATCCCTACGAAACGGCTCAATAATCCCATATTGGATAACGCATTCAGCTGTTTTACCATGCCATCTTTCTGATCCAGGAACCACCAGGCAGAGCCAAACTGTACTTTACCGGCAATAGACCCATCATTGAAATTACCAATCATGGTTGCAAGTAATTCATTATCACCGGGATTAAGATTATAGAGGATGGTTTTAGCCAGTTTATCCTGACTGTCCAGCCGGTCCAGGAACTTTGCCAATGCACGTGCCTGGGAAAAATCTCCAATGGAATCCCAGCCAGTATCGGGGCCCAATAAACGCATCATGCGGGAATTATTGTTACGTAATGCACCAAGATGGTATTGCTGTACCCATCCTTTTTCCCAATCCCATTCCGCCAATTGTAATAATAACGCAGATTTGAACTGACGCGTTTCAGCCAACGACAAAGTATTACCCCCTCTTATTTTCAGGAAAATGGCAGCTATTTCAGCATCGGTAAAATCATCGGCATAAATCTCCTCAATCCCATGATCGGAAACAGTGCATCCCATAGATGCAAAAAATTCATGCCTGTTCTTCAACGCATCCAGTAAATGCTGATAAGTGCTGATAGAAAGGTTTGCTGCCTGTTCCAGCTTTTGTATATACTGATTGTATTTAACAGGATCTTCTACATTCATGGATTGATCTGGACGAAAGGCCGGCAGGATAGGTATTTCAAAACCTTCTTTTTTTAACTGCTGATGATATTCAAGTGTATCTGCGGGATCATCCGTAGTACATACCACCGCTACATTCATTTTTTTCAGCAGATTACGGGTGCTGTAGGCGGGCGACTGCAGCTGCTCATTACAGGTATTAAATATTTTTTCTGCGGATGATGGGTTAAGGATTTCATTCACATTGAAATATCGCTGTAGTTCCAGATGAGTCCAGTGATAAAGTGGATTACGCAAAGTATAGGGAACAGTAGCCGCCCATTTTTCAAACTTCTCCCAATCACTTTTACTACCTGTACAATAACTTTCATGTACTCCGTTCGTTCGCATGGCCCGCCATTTATAGTGGTCACCATATAACCATGCCTGTGTAATATTCTCGAATCTGGTATCAGCGGCAATTTGTGCAGGGGGAAGATGACAATGATAATCTATGATCGGCATCTCCTTCGCGTATGTATGATATAAACGTTGAGCCGTTGCTGTGTTCAGGAGGAAATTTTCATCCAGGAACTTCTTCATTATTAGTATCAGTTTGCTGTTAGTAGTAAGTTTATAAAGACACACCTCTTTTCCATGGAATGAAATCATCCTGGCCATTGAGGACTGATTTAGCTGGTACAATACCGCTGGCTACCTGTATCACGTAATCGAGGATACGTTCACCTGCCTGCTGTATGGATTCTTCTCCATCAATGATAGTACCTGTGTTAATATCAATAATGTCTGGCATTTTGTTATACAACTTTGTGCTGCTGGATACTTTCAATACCGGCGCTACGGGATTTCCTGTAGGGGTACCCAGTCCTGTTGTGAACAACACAATGCTGGCGCCCGATCCTACCTCAGCGGTAGTCGATTCCACATCATTGCCCGGTGTACATAACAGATTGAGT
This sequence comes from Chitinophaga sp. CF118, assembly GCF_900112615.1. Classification (GTDB taxonomy): domain Bacteria; phylum Bacteroidota; class Bacteroidia; order Chitinophagales; family Chitinophagaceae; genus Chitinophaga. The sequence continues at coordinate 439,178 of NZ_FOMK01000002.1, forward strand.
CCGGGCTGTGTTACTTTCTGCGGATAATCCAGTACAGCTACTACCGGTGAAGTGCCTCCTTTTTTAGCAGCCCCGGCAGATTTTATAGCATCCGTGATCAGCCCATCCTTGATATTGCCCGGAGAAGGATTCATATCAAAACCGGAACCAGCTTCTTCGGCCCTGCGCTGATAAGTACGCATCAGATCTATAAAACGAAGCGCATCCGTATCTTTTACACAACGGTCACTTAACTCCTGCTCTACACCACATAATTCGGGGAACTCTGACAGTATCACACTGCCCCCCAATGCTACCAGCAGATCAGAGGTATACCCAATAGCCGGGTTAGCGGAAATGCCGGAGAAACCATCTGAGCCTCCACATTCCAGCCCTATACATAATTTACTCAGCGGTGCTGGCTGCCGCGTAATTTTATTGGCCTCCATCAAACCGGTAAAGGTCTGTTTTACAGCAGTAGAGATCAGTTCCTGTTCAGTACCTATCTGCTGCTGATCGAGTATAAACAACGGCTTGCTGAAGTTGGGAGAACGCTTCTGAATTTCTTCCTGTAACATGGCTGCCTGTGCATTCTGGCATCCCAGACTTAACACCGTTGCTCCTGCTACATTTGCATGAGTGATATACCCTGCCAGTAACCCGCATAGTGTTTGTGCATCCTGACGAATACCACCACAGCCTCCTTCATGTGTCAGGAATTTAACACCATCTACATTTTCAAAAAGGCGGGTATGCAACAGTCCGTTTTCTTTCTCAGTATACACTGTTTCTAAAATGCTGCCTGCATCTGCACCATTCCTGTATTGTTCTGCCAGTTGCCGCGCAAAGGCAGCATATTTTTTAGGACGGCCATATCCCAGCTCTTCTACCAGCGCTTCCCGCAGTACTTCAATATTCCTGTTCTCACAGAATACCAGCGGGATCACCAGCCAGTAATTACCGGTACCCACACTTCCATCCGCGCGGTGATAACCCTGGAAAGTACGTTCCATCCACTGGCTTACATCCGGTTGATGCCAGTTGGTTTTACGCTGTTCCGCCAGCTTGAAATCACTGGCTGCATGTTTCACATTGCCGACTGTAATTCTCACACCTGCAGACAATGGTTCTTTTGCACGACCTACCAGTACGCCATACATCGTAATAGCGTCGCCAGTATTTAATGCCGTTTCAGTGAATTTATGCTTGGCAGGAATATCTTCCTGTAATGTATAAATCTCACCATTCTCTTCCACCTTGTCTCCTTTTTTGAGATCTGTTAATGCAACTACTACATTATCCTGTGGATGGACTTTCAAAACCTTTCTTTTCATCCCATCAATTTTAATATGTTAATTCTCCTGATACACGCTTAATCAGATCCTCCGCTCCCTCATTAATCAATGCTCCTACCATAATGCCAACAGCATGCGCAAACCCTTTTAAGCCGGTGAGATCAATACCCCACAGAGTTACGTCGGACAGTACTTCCAGTAATGATGGAGAATCCAACTGAGACTGCCACTTCCTGATAGATGCGGCATTAGCTGCATCGTCTGTCAGTTTCGCCTGTGCGGTCGCTATGTATTGCATGTACGCGGCAAAGCCCAGTGCGGTAAGTGCGGGTACTTCCTGCGAACGCTGATAATGTTTCTGCAGAAAAGGGACCACTCTCATTCTCATTTTTGAGGTGTACTGCACTGTAATACTCTCCCAGCGATGCTCTATGTAAGGATTCCGGAACCGGTCCAGTACATTACCGGCAAAGCGAAGTGCCGCATCCTCACGAATATGCATATCCGTTATGGCCGGTATTATTTCAGACTTCATAAGAGTACTGATAAATGCTTCCATAGCAGCATTATCCATTGCAGATTTTACCGTATCAATGCCAGCCAGTATTGCCAGTCCGCACGAAAGGGTATGTGTGCCATTCAGTAGCCTGAGTTTCAATTCACGGAATACATTGATATCCGGTGCAATCACCACTCCGCTATCGGCCTTTGCAAAAGAAAGTATCTCATTTACTTTCGGATCATCTGCTTCAATAGCCCAGAGACTATACACTTCAGACATGATCATCAGTTCATCTTTATAACCCAGTTCCTTTTCCACCGCTGCATGTGCTGCTGCGGGCAAAGCTCCGGGTACAATACGGTCTACCAGTGAGCTGCAGAAGTGATTCGCCTTCTCCAGCCAGTTGATAAAATCCTTTCCCAGGTGATTCCTGCTGGCAAGTTCCAGCACAATAGCTTTCAACTTCTTTCCATTATCAGGGATTAATTCTGTAGGAATAATCACCATTCCTTTGCTGATATCTCCCTTGAAATACCCGTACCTGCGAAGCAGAAAAGCCAGCAATTTGCATGGGAAGCTGGCAGGTGGTGTTGCTTTCACATCATCGTCGGTCAAAGTAATACCTACTTCGGTTGTATTGGAAATAATGATCTCCATAGCCGGATTCTCTGCACATGCCAGGATAGCCTCCCATTGCGTAGCTGCGGATATTACCCGGCTGATAGCTGCGTTCACAATATATTCTTCCACCTTTTGTCCCTGCGCTATTCCCTGTACACATTGTGTATACAGATTCTGCTGTGTTACAAAAGCATCCGTTCCTCCTTTATCAGTAGATTTTACGATTACTACACGGCCGTTAAAGATTCCTGCCTTATTAGCTTTATCTATAAAGTAGTCCGGTAACCCGCGTAACAATACACCAGTGCCAAATTGTAATACCTTCTCCGGCAATTCCAGATGGGCAATGGCTGGCAATTGCAGATTGTTCCTTTCGTTAATAATGCTTAGCGCATTTTTACTCAATTGCATATCCCGATTTTTAAATAAACAGGGGCTCCTAAAACGGAGTCAAATCTGTTTTGTTTACATTTTACCACAAGCATGGGACTTCTAACGAAATCAAATGATGAAGTATAAACATGTTTTGTCATGAACAAAAAACTCCTGACTAAGTCCGGGTTGTTATACTACAAGCATGTGACTCCTAACGAAGTCAAATGATGAAGTATAAATATGTTTTGCCATAAACAAGAAACGTAGTTAATGTTTCGCCTGTTTGATCAGCCATGAAGCCAGATCAGTGGCTGCCTGGTAGTTTTCAAAATCCGGCGTTAAACGGCGTCCATCCAGGTATTCATTATAGAACCAGGGATCGCCCACCGCAAACACAGTTCCCTTCCCTACTTTAGCTACTGCCATGATCACATCACCCTTATGGGTAAACAGTGCCGTTGCCGGTGCTTTCACATTAATGGTTGAGATCTCTTTAATGTAGATTTTCTTCGTATTGGGAAATACTGCATTACCTGCCGGAAGATATACTGCTCCCTGCTCAAATTGGGTAGCTATTACGTGGTTTTTACTATCTTCATTGAAGTGTATACCAAACCGCTCTGTAAGCGTGTTAAAACGCTTTATTTCAGCATTTCCTGAGTCATTCTGCATAATCACCAGCACCCCTCCTTTTTTTACCCAGTTATAGATCTCTTCTGCATGAGCTGCATCCATATAATTAGGCTGGGCTGTTTCCTTCTCTGTATCAGGATCTACCATGAGGTAGATATTTGTATGTGCAAGACTTGCAGCTGTAGGCGCCTGTGATAACAGATTAGTCTTTACTCCTTTGTTTTGAAAGATATGCCCCCACAGAGAATACCCACCGTTGTCATCTTCGTTCCACACATAATGCCAGGAAGACTGACGTCCACCGGCATCTTTTCTCCATTCATTATTAAAGTAATTATCTATGCTGATGGTTAGTCCTTTGCCTGTCTTCGGTATCGCTGCTATGTCCATTTCATTGGCGGCCATCATATAAGCCCCTACTCCTTTCGGATCGTTCTGTACAACCTTTTCACTCAGGTAATAGGCATAGCTGCCATCACGATATGGATCACCACCTAGTCCTGCCACGCTCACGGTACCTTCCAGGTTCACGCCACCTTCAGGTGCAGTTTTCACAAACTGCGTTGTAATCCCTTTATAGCCTTTCTGTGCAACGGGCAGATAAGTTGCCGGGAGATACCCCAGTCTCACCCCTTTTGCAAGTGCGTATACAAACATGCAGGAAGCTGAGGCTTCCAGGTAGTTCCCTTTCTCCTTTGCTTTATCCAGCACCTGGTACCAACAGCCCGAAGCTGGATCCTGGTATTGCTTAACAGCCACTGCCATGCGGTTCAGGATCTGCAATAAACTATCTCTGCCGGGATGATTTTCCGGATAGTATTCCAGCGCATCTACCAGCGCCATTCCATACCATCCCATTGCACGACCCCAGAAATTAGGAGAACGACCGGTGGTTTTATCCGCCCAGCGTTGCTGTTTTGATTCATCCCATCCATGATACAGCAGGCCGGTCTTACTATCGCGGGAATGTTGTTCCATCAGTACAAACTGGCGGGTAATATCATTGAAGGCCGCATCTTCATGAAAAAGCGCTGCATATTCTGCATAGAACGGCTCTGCCATATACAGGCCATCCAGCCACATCTGGTAAGGATATCTCTTTTTATGCCAGAAACCTCCATCATTAGTGCGAGGATGTGCACGCAACTGATCACGTAAGCGGGTTGCTGCCAGGTGATACTTTTCATCGTTTGTTACTTTGTATAACAATAGCAATGAACGCCCGTTCTTGACATTATCGATATTAAAATCTTCCTGTTTGTAAGTTGCTATGTTTCCTGCTTTATCTACATAATGATCCATCCCCTTCTGGATGTAACGGAAATATTTCCCATCACCTGTATTTTTCCATAAACCGGCAAATCCTTCCAGTACCACGCCCTGGTCGTAAGTCCAGTGGGCAGGCCTCCCGGCCAACTGTAAAGAATCCTTCCATAAACGCATCATTGTCACAGCCATCTGTGCAGATTGCGCAAAAGTAGTTCCCGTAACAAATAATAGGAAAAACAATGTCGTCGTCCTTTTTCTCTGCATATTCATATTTTTTATTGTTTCACGCCTTTGCTATCCTGCACATTAATCTTACCATTATCAGAAGTTACTAATTTAATACGGCTTAAATTGATATTATTTGCAGCAATAACATCTCCCGCCTTATCTGATTTTATTACAATATCTTCTATGAAAATATCGCTGATAGGCATTTCCGGCAATCCTCTGATGAATAGTGCTTTTGCAGCTCCATTACACACCACGTTACTGATATGAAAATCACGGAATCGCGGTGTTGCATCCGTTACCGGCAGCAATTGTACCTTTGGTGTTTCGCGTTTATCACCAACCAGTACTACCGGATCTTTTGCCATATAGTACATATCAAACAGGATAGCCTCTGCTGGTATATCCTCCATATTGATATTATTCACGTAAATCTTTTCTACAATACCACCTCTTCCACGGGTAGTTTTAAAACGCAGCCCTATATCTGTTCCCAGGAAAGAGCAATTGGATACATAGATATTCCGCGCTCCGCCAGACATTTCGCTACCTATTACAAACCCACCATGTGCATGGTATACTGTACAATTATCCACGATCACATCTTCTGTAGGTACACCACGTTTACGGCCTTCTTCATCGCGGCCGGATTTGATGCAGATACCATCATCACCTACATCAAAAGTACAACCTTCAATGCGGGCATACCGGCATGACTCCAGATCAAGACCATCGCCATTCTGTGCATACCAGGGGTTTTTAGCGTATACGTTCCTCAATGTAATATGCTCACACAACAGCGGGTGAATACACCATGCAGGTGAGTTCTGAAAAGTTACGCCTTCCAGCAATACATTTTTGCAGGAGGAGATACTTATCATGTTCGGACGAAGGAAGTCCTTTATATCATCGTAATCTGCTGCTGATTTCCCGGCTGCCAATACACCGGCCAGCTTTGTATTTGAACCTTTTAATGATTTGGCAGAAGGGTACCATGTTTTATGATCTTCTCCTTCAATACCACCTGACGCAAGCAACCTACTCCATTGCGTTTCCGTCAGTTTATCTTTTTTCACAGCACGCCACGCATCACCACCACCATCTAAAATCCCTTTTCCGGTAATGGCTATGTTTTCTGCATTAACAGCAGAAAGGGGCGCCTGGCAACGCATTGCTTTCAGTCCTTCGTAAGTAGTTTCTACCAATGGGTACTGATTGAAGTCTTTAGTGAACTGTAAGATAGCATTCGGTGCCAGGTACAGATTCACATTACTTTTCAATACAACAGGGCCTGTAAGCCATAAGCCGGAAGGAATCATTACCACTCCTCCCCCATTGCTGCTACAGGCATCGATAGCCGCATTGATGCTTTTGCTGTTCAGTGTAATACCATCTGCTTTTGCACCGTAGGCACTGATACTGATAGTATCTCTTTTGAAATGCGGCTCGTAGATCTCAGGAAGATCGAAACGGTACTTCCCTTCAAACGGCAGTGTTTTCAGATATTTTTCCAGGCCAATATGTTTACTCCTGATCTCGGCAGCTACCAGTCCGGCGACCATTGTAGCGCCATAGGTATTGAAATGTGTATTATCAACAACACCGTTGGGTAATGTTTTATAATGACCAGCAGGTGTAGTCTTGAACAGTTTCTCTGAACCATGTTCGCCATGCTGTACAATCAGTGTTTCGCTGCTCTTATGTAAATCTATCAGGGATACTTTATATTCATTAGCCACTTCTTTTACAACACCCGGATAGTCTCCATGCTGATCCACAAAGGCACCTGTGCTATCGAACTTTCGGCGCATTACCGGTGTTATCAGCACTGGCGTAGCACCTTTTGCACGGGCCTCTTTTACAAAACGGATCAGGTTATCTTTATAGGCACCATGTGGTGCCGCAAAACGTGTAGTGTCTTCCTTTTTGGAATCATTATGTCCAAACTGGATCAGTACCCAGTCGCCCTGTTTTAATTGCGCCAGTACACTATCCCAGCGATGTTCGTCAATAAAACTTTTGGTACTGCGTCCATTCACAGCGTAATTTTTCACAATCACACCCGGTTGAAAGAACTGTGGGAATAGCTGTCCCCAGCCTCTTTCGGGGTTATCTGCCAGGGGTTTATCTGCCATTGTGGAATCTCCTATCATAAAGATCCTGGGCAATGGTTCTGATTGTATCCAGCTAATCAACGGAAATAATAATGCCAGTAAGTAATACCTCATAATCGGACTGTTATTGATAACTTGGGTTCTGCGTGAATACGGTTTTATTGGTAACGGCATCTATCTGATCCTGTGGAATTGGCCTTAATGAATGATAAGACTGGAAATTCTTTGCAGCATCCGGATTATCAGCACTAATACGGCTTTGCAGTTTTCCTGTACGTTTCAGATCAAACCAGCGGAGTTGTTCTCCTGCCAGTTCCCGGGCTCTTTCATCCAGGATAAAGTCCAGTGAAATGTTTGCATCAGTAATAACCATTTCTGCCTCATGACCCGGAATAGCCGCCCGCTTACGGATTGCATTGATATACTCAGCAGCTTTAGGCGAGTTGCCCAGATTAAACTGTGCTTCTGCAGCTATCAGGTACATTTCTGCTAATCTTATTATAAATGCATCCCGGGCACTTTCTTCCTCACCCACGGCAGCACGGGTAGGATCATCAAACTTCTGCAGGGAAACATAGTGTGTACGATCTTTCCCTCCTCCATCCGGATTGTAGCAGATGTTACGGTCATACACCCTGTATTTTTTGCCGGCGGTATCCGCATTGGACACAATATACTTAGTACAAACGACAGCAGTATCCCCTAGTTTCATACCCGCTGGTGCTGTTTTTATGTAATTACAGTACCAAACCTGTTTAAAGGAAGCGGCATACCGACTATCGGCCTTTTCATTAAACAGGTTCAGCATGAATAATGTTGGCATATAGCGGTTAAAAGGACGACCATTTGCCACATCACGCTGCATACCTGGTAAGTCATCATACTTCATACCAAACATCAGGTGGCCATTATGAGCACCACGGGGGTGACCAGCAGGATATAAGGAAGCATCTGTTCTGTCGTCGAACACGAGATTCTTCATATAGTTAACGGCCCATACCACTTCTTTGTTTTGAAGGTTACTCATACTCCACAGGTCTGCATATTTTGCCTGGAGTGCAAAGCCATAATTATTGATCACAGAATCGGCCAGTACGGCAGCCCTTGCATTTAGTCCGCGGGTCAGGCACATCCTTGCAAGAAAAGCTTGTGCCACGGGTTTTGTAGTTCTTCCATAATCGGCAGTAGTTACCGGCAGGTTATTCACTGCCACTTCCAGGTCGCGGAAAATCTGGGCATAAAAAGTATCTACCGGTGTACGGTTGGCGGTAGTTTCCACACCGGAGGTTTCTGTAACAGTGAAATGTACACCACCCCACATTTCTACGATATGCCAGTAATAAAAGGCACGCAGGAAATGCAGTTCTGCATCGCGCATTACTCTTTTATCATCAGTAAAACCAGCTTTATCTATTCTGCCAATGCCGGTATTACACAGGTTTACTGCTGCATATAATTGTTTCCACAGGCTACTCATTACTGCATTGCTTGCCTGCAGATTATAATAGGTTGTCAGGTCTATATATTTATCACCGGTACCATTTGTCCACAGGTCGGTTCCCATTTCTGAGATACTGTATCCTTCTTCTTTTCCATACCACCAGCGGTTGTAGGAGTAAGCGGCATTCACCAGTGTTTCAAAACCATCGGGAGTACTGAATACCTGATCGGTAGTTAAGCCTCCGGGATTGTATTCGTCCAGTTGTTTGTTACAAGATGCGAGTAAGGCAATACTTAGTAACAGAATAATATAATGTTTCATTTGTTGTCTGTTGATTGTTTAGAATTCTACATTCAAACCTGCCACATACATTTTAGTAAGCGGACTGCTAAGATCACCACCTCTTTCAGGATCATAATCTTTCACCTTACTGAAAGTAAACAGGTTCTTGCCTGTAACATATACCCTCAGATTACTCAGGTGACTGCGTTTCAGTATTGATGAAGGCAATGTATATCCCAATGAAATATTCCTGATCTTAACGAATGAACCATCTTTATAACCTAATGTTTTGATAAAGGGAGTACCATCTTTGGATACGCTGGCATTGGGTCTTGGATAATCGTTTGTTTCCCTTTCCGGAGTCCAGTAATTTACAGGAGCACTGTTTTCCAGGCCCTGCGGATCATATTTGGCAGCATACTCAGAGTTGATCCATTGTCCGATTCTTGCAAACACATAAATATTCAGATCAAAATTGTGATACCTGAAATCATTGTTCAAACCACCACTCCATGTAGGCACCTGTGTTCCCAATATAACGCGGTCCTGTGAATTCAGTACACCATCAGCAGTACCCTGGTCTTTCACTTTTATATCTCCTGGTTTATAGCCATATTTCGTTGCCAGGTCGGCCTCTTTTGTCTGCCATATTCCTACTTTCTGATAATCGTAGAATACTTTCACCGGGGAACCAATGAACCATCCATTTGCCACATCGTTGGTATTTGCATCTGCCAGTGCAACGATCTCTTCTTTGTTTTTAGAGAAAACGATGTTGGAGGTCCAGGTAAAACCATGGCTGTTGACATTGGTGGTATTCAGTCCAATTTCTATCCCGCGGTTCCGTGTTTTACCAATGTTCTGGATCACTGTTCCCACACCGGAAGAAGTAGGCAGGGTTCTTTGCAGTAACAGATCTTTTGTATGTGTATCGTAGTAGTCGGCAGTCACACCAATACGCTGGTTCAGGATGCTGAAATCAATACCTACATCTGTAGTTGCAGACAATTCCCATTTCAGGTTTTTATTACCTATCTGTGTACCGATGCCATAAGCCAATGCTGAATTTATATCATCGTAAGAGAAAGGTATTTTACTGAGGTAACTTGCGGTGGAATAAGGTGATATCGCATCATTACCGGCTATACCATAGCTGGCGCGGAGTTTCAGATCACTGAAGAAATGTTGCTTATGCATAAACTCCTCATCACCTATCCGCCATGCTCCTGCTACTGATGGGAAGAAAGCCCATTTATTTCCTGGGGCCAGTTTTGAAGAACCATCAGAACGACCGGTGAGTGATAACAGGTATTTTCCTTTATAGTTATAATTCAAACGACCAGTAAAGGAGATTAATTTACTTTCCAGGTAGCTGGTGCGGACAGCAATACCACTCACGTTATTAGCCAGTGCGTAATAAAGCTGGGAAGGAAGTAATTGTCCTTCTCCCTGCAGAAAACTCGAATCGCGTTTATCGGATAGCAAGCTGGCAACGGCTGTTGCTCCAAAGGAGTGATTACCGATGCTTTTCTGGTAACTCAGTACGTTCTCCCAACTGATATAGCGTTTGCTACCAGTATTATACTGGGATCTGGAAGTAGAGGCCGTAGAGCGTCCTATTGAATTTTTGGAAGCGAAGATCCCTGTCCGGGAGTTATCCAGTGTTACACCAAAATTAGAGCGGAAAGACAATCCTTTTAAAGGAGTCAGCTCTATATAAGCATTTAAAAAGGTGCGGGTAACGTGGGTATTATTCTGATAAGCGTTCGGCTGTTCATCTGCCAGCGGGTTGATCATCGATCCACTGTTCGGGAACATGATCAGTTTTCCGGCAGAATCATAGGGAAGGTTCAGTGGCACGATCTTATTTGCCTGATTCAGCGGATCAGGACGGGTATTCTGATCGTAGTATGTAATCTGGCTTTGCATTCCCACTTTCAGTACACTGTTTACTACCTGATCTATATTCAGGCGGCCGGAATAGCGTTTCAGCTGATCCAGTTTGAACAATCCTTTTTCGTCGAAATAATCCAGTGAAAGGTACACTTTTGTTTTTTCGGAACCTCCGGCAACGCCTACCTGGTAATCCTGTTGTAATCCGTCATGGATCAGCAGGTCAGCGTAGTTGGTCCACAGGTTATTCTTAATAGCGGCTACCTCGGAAGCGTTAAAGATCAAAGGATCATCTGCTTCAGTTTTCCAGCGGCCGGTAGTACGGTTAGCTTCTCTTTTCAGTGCCACATATTGCGGACCGGTATCCATAGCAGGATAGCCTGCCACCTGGGAAATACCCACATAGCTATTTACGCTTACTCTGGGCTTCCCTGCAACGCCTTTCTTCGTTGTAATGATAATTACACCATTCGCACCCCTTGACCCGTAAATAGCCGTAGAAGAAGCATCTTTCAATACCTCCATCGACTGGATATCATTAGGGCTGATGTCCTGAATATTTTCGTATTGCACTCCATCAACAATATACAGTGGTCCGTTGTCTGCACGGATAGAGCGGTTTCCTCTTACAGTAACATTGATTTTGGCACCAGCAGCACCACTGCTTTTTGTGATATCCACACCGGGCAATTTCCCTTGTACGGATTCCATCACATTCGTAGAAGGCACTTTCTTCAGTTCTTCACCTTTCACTGACACCACAGCACCAGTGAGGTCGCGTTTTTTCACTTCACCATAACCAATCACAACCACCTCATCCAGTTGTTTGTTATCCTTTTCCATTTTCACTACCAGGTTGTCGTTGATACTTTGTATAACGGCCTGATATCCCAGGTAAGTAAATACGAGTTCTCCTTTATCGGAAGGTACAGAGAGTGAGAAATTCCCGGAAGCATCTGTGCGGGTACCGGTGGTTGTACCTTTTAACTGAACATTTACCATCACCAGAGGGTCGCCGGTGGAGGCGTCAGTTACTTTTCCTTTTACTACATGGCTTTGAGCCAATGCCCAACCGGCACTGCCTATCAATAGCCAATAAATCATCAGCAATTTTTTCATAACGTAACGTGTTATATGTTGTATTTCTATGGGATAAGAGGAGTGGAATGTTTGCCGTTGTTTGCGTATATCTTTAAACGTTATTGTTATAGTACAGACAAAGCTTGTATCAGTAAATCAAACCATGATCCCCCGAAAACAATTCTACAGCTATATTCATTAATAGCGAAAGGATTAGAGGGATTTATTTACGCAAACGTTCCCGGAAAGTGCGGATTATAATAAAATATGCGATCTCTTCTTTATATATTTGAGGTTAAAACCTCCTATATTGATGAAGAAGTTCGTATTCCCTTTCATTGTTCTGTGTTTTTTTAAGATCCATCCAACAAATGCACAAGATCAGACGCTGTTTCCCAATCCTATAGCAATCGGTCCTGGCGTAACGTCAGTTGATCCAACATTTCCTTTACTTGTTAGTGGTCTTTCAAGATTTAGTGCAGTGAGCCACTTCGGAGACTGGTATGATTCATTCCCATATGGGAAAGGTATACAGATAACCCGTGTTGCCAACCAGCCGGATAATGCATTTCATCTTTCTTTCATCCGGGCCGGTTCCTGTATTGTAGGCATGGGATATTTGAAGAACAGCAACACATTTGCTCTTCAGAGCACTGCCAATAATGCCGGTGCCAATGGTTTTTTCATGTTGCAGGGAGGTTTTAACGGAATCAATACCGCCACACCCGAACAGGCGTTGGATGTAAATGGAAATATTTCCGTAAGAAGTAATTATGTATACCTACCGAACGGCGCTCTTTTTTCAAATGAAGATAACATGGCTTTGTTTACAGATGGTGGTTACGTATTTTCCAACAGAAATAATTCACAGACAAGAGCCATTATTACATCTACCGGTGGTCTCTTTTTATATAATCCCACCAGCAATACTGTTAAGGTAAGTGTTAATGCTGTCGGCGATTCTTATTTCAATGGAGGAAGCGTCGCGATTGGAACCACCACTCCCGGGGAGTATAAACTGGCTGTAAAAGGAACGATTGGTGCTATGAAACTGAAGGTTACCCAAACCTGGGCTGATTTCGTGTTCGATTCTGCTTATCACCTACCGTCTCTGGAAGAAGTAGCCTCACATGTAAAAACCTACAAACATTTACCCGGTATTCCTTCTGAGAAAGAAATTACAGAGAACGGATTAGATGTAGGAGAAATGCAACAGAAACAGATGCAGAAGATAGAGGAACTGACCCTATATATGATAGAACTTAAAAAGCAACTGACATTACAACAGGAGCTTATAGCAGAACAGCGCAAAGAACTGGATGCATTAAAGAAGAAATAAAACAATAATGCCTTCTATATTCATCGATATAGAAGGCATTATACCACTACATTTATTCCACCCGGAACCAGTCGTAATCTGCGAAGCCGGAATCATTGATCTTTGTGGGGCGGGTACAGAAGATACCTACTTTTGCACCAACCCAGCGTCCGGGTTGTGCAATGAAGGGTTCACCTGCGGGAATAAAGTCAACACCATTGACGCTGTAGCTAAAATGGCAAACTGCCCCTTCTTTTACTTTCACACGGAACCAGCAGGTACTATCGGGGAGTGTAGCCAGAATGTTCTGCACTTCAGCTGTACCTTTATCCGCCTCTTTGCAAACAGCAGATACTACTTGTAAGGCAGTGCCTTTTTTAATAATTGATATAGATGCATAACTGGCGCCCATAATGATCAACCCAGTTCGTTCTTCTTCCAGTTTAGGGTTTGGGTTAAAGCTGCATTTTGTAGTAACGGTAAATGTATCTGCAGGGAACTTTTGCAGCAAGAGGTTTGGTACATCCCAATAATTATGGAAATCCTCTGGCAATTGTGCTGAGAACAGGCGTAACGCCCCCCTATTGGGGAAACTCATCATCCAGGTAGATTTCGGATTTGCCTGCCATTGCCATTGTACTCCTAAAGTATTCGCATTAAACTCATCCGATTCTGAAGGAGTAATAACAGGGCTGCCAGCAACTGGTTTTTTATATGTAAGCACTGGTTCTCCCTTCCCATCTCCATCTTTATCAACACCAATCACCGGCCAGTTATTAATCCATTGCATAGGCTGAAGATGGACTACCCGTCCGTAGGCCCCTTTATCCTGAAAATGCAGGAACCAATGTGCTCCCGAAGGTGTTTCCACCCATGCCCCCTGATGAGGGCCGTTTATAGGTGTATTGCCCTGATCCATGACTATTTTCTCTTCATAAGGACCATAAATATTCTTTGAGCGCAATACAAGCTGCCATCCGGTGCTTACTCCTCCCGCAGGAGCAAAAATGTAATAGTAACCGTTCCGTTTGTACAACTTAGGCCCCTCAAGGGTAGGTTGAGATGGATGTCCGTCAAATATCAGCACTCCTTCATCAGTCACCTGAGTACCAGCCGCATTCATTCGGTTAAGTGTGAGGATGCTTTTGATACCTGCCCTGCTGCCAGCCCAGGCATGCACAAGGTATACCTTGCCATCATCATCCCATAAAGGGCAAGGATCGATCAATCCTTTGCCAGCCTTCACCATCACCGGATCAGACCATGGGCCTGCTGCATTCTTTGCTTTAATCATATAGATCCCGAAATCCGGATCGGGAAAATAGATATAAAATGAGTCCTTATGATAGCGGATAGCAGGTGCCCAGCAACCATTACCATGTTGAGGTTTATCAAAATGTTCCAAAGGAAATTGCCGCTGTATCGCATGACCGATAATCTGCCAGTTTACCAGGTCTTTTGATTGAAGAACAGGTAGTCCCGGAGCCTCGTTAAAGCTGGAGGAAATCAGGTAGTAATCATTTCCCGCATGACAAACATCAGGATCCGAATAATCAGCGTTTAGTACAGGATTTTTATAATATCCGTTGCCAAGGTCAGATACCCAGGCTTTACTCTTTTGCTGGGCCTTCTGTGGCAGGGAAATCAGCAACAAAACAAAGAGGCTGTAAATATATTTAGCGATATACATTATTAGTGGAATTCAATGTTTTCTATACGTGTTATTCTGACACCAATATAGTATAAATAAAATAAAAGCCTATCCCATACTTATGTATGACATAGGCTTTTTTACAATATCGTTTAGTGTTTAATTAATTAACCCAAGGTGCGTCCAGGTATCGACTGCGGTCCAGAAGTCTATGCTTCTTCCGGGAGCTTTATTATGCCACCATAATATACTTTCGCCATCTGGTTTCTGAACATCAAGAGAAACATAGTCGCCCATACCATTTCCATATACGGTGAGCATATCATTCAGGGAAAAATCGAGTGTACCCAGTTCTTCTACTATATTCCACTGATCATCTCCAAGAAAACTCCATCTTTCTACCGGCGATAATCCCATAGATTCAGAAGCGAAATAAAACCAACCATTGTGGAGTTGCTCATAAAAAGCAGATAATCCTTCCGGCAGGTTATCCCAATATTTGCTGATACGGTCGGGAATATTCTTTGAGAGTGGATTTCGGCCTTCGTAATAGCGGATATGGTCACCGCTTTTAATACCATACATCAACGAATAACCACTGCCATGATAAGTAAGGTCTACACTGATAAGGTTCTCTTTCAGGCATACCAGAACGTTTTCCAGTTCCTGATGAAAGGGTTGCCATAGTTTCAGCATCATATCGGCTCTCTCCTCTTCCCGGGCTGATAATACCTGTAACCAGGAAGCAGGCAATACTGCAGCAGGATCAGGCAGGTCGTTAATAGAAAGAATCTGTAAGTCTTCGGAGTACTTTTTCAGATAATCTATCGCTCTTTTATCCATAGTATAAGCTATCTATGCTACAATCCTTCCGGTATTTAAAAGGATATGCAACTTTGAATATCACATTAGATAATACAAATATACATAAATAGTAATACAAACATTCACTTAGTATTAAAACACTACAGATGAGAGAGTAAACCTATAGTTATCACCCTTTTATGATTTCTTCACTTTTCTGCCAGGTATTTCACATGACAAGAGAAGCTTTTACGATCCTATACTGATCTTACGTTCATCCTACGTCTTTTAACGTAAGATGAACGTAAGATCAGTATAGCCACATATACCTACTCCTCAATTCTGTCACCGTAGTCTTCAAGAATTTCGTCTTTTATTTCTTCCGGTGAATCACAGATATAAGTATTCAAATATCCTTCGTCGCCCCATAATTCACCACACCAATAACCAATATTATCGTTCCAATATACCGAACAAAAAAAGTTATCTGCAAGAACCAGATAGGAAAAAAAAGGTTTCATATATATCGCATTCATCACCTCTTCTTTAATCTCACCGTATTCATCCCAAAGGAATATGTCTTCAAATACGTTAAAACCATCTGGTGCTGCTATGGGTCCTTTCATATAAATTGATGTTATAAAATAGTTAAAAGTAAATCATTCAAATGCCGCGTATTCTAGCTATAGTAAGGATTTAACTGAATGTCATATAATTTAAAATTAAAGGGTCAAACAATATATTTAATACTGGAGTAGCATCTGATTTGAAGATACGGATTTTATAAAACCAATTCATTTTATGGATATCTTTTTTCTTTAAAATTCTTGTAGTGTGGTTGGAATAGTATACGACAGTCTATAATTGGAACACACGTTGAACAGACCTTCGGCACCCTTTGAACACATTTATGCGAACTAAGGGCGTCCAACGTGTGTTCAAGGTGTGTTCAACGTGTGTTCTAACTATAGACTCACTATTAACTTGCTATCAACTTACCCTAAAGGCACTGCGAAAAAAAGAGGAATTCAAGGTTAATATAGCAACTCTTCTAAAGTTACAATTTTGCTATAAAATGTGTTGGGGTAGATTGTTAAAAAAAGCCTTTTTTTTAACAACCTGGCCAGGAATAGCTAAAAAATCAGACGATGGATTATGCTCCAAATTAGCAGTAATATCCTTTTTATTCAGGGGGAAGATGTTGGTTTGCAGCAGCTGTTTACTGCTAAGCTCAAATTATACAGGCAATCTCCTTGTCAATTCTGTTCAAGGAGCTTTCTTATAAGTTTATAAACGTGTGAACCCAATTGATTAGGCCAACGCTCACCGGCATTATTATCTTGTTCTTCTGCTCTTTGAATAGCTAGATTTAAGTGCGGCAGAAAATGATTTGTATTAATATTAGATTTATTGAAACTACCTAGTAAATGTAACAATTCCATTTCGACCCTAGTTCGATCACCGGTTTTCCGATTATCCAGGAATTCTCGTTTAGTATCTTCGCTGTAGTCTGTAAGTGCTGTAATATGGAGAAGAAGCCAAAACTCAAAAGCGGGATTACTCATTGCAAAACCAAACTTTGCCTGTTGACATTTCTGAGCTACATCAGATATTTCAGATATTTTCCAGGACTGCTTATCTCTGTCAATTATCATCCACAATTCATCTCCGTCTTTAAGCCTGTATTCTTTTTTAAATTCTTTTAATTGTCTTAAAACCCTTGAAGGGGAGCTTGAATTGTCAATTCGACGTAGGGGTTCTATAAAAACTGCTTTATTATGATACCATTGGGGGGACTTAAACTCCTCAAAATATTTAATTTCTGTTTCGGTACCTTCGGCAGCGATAACAAATAGTTTTTGAGTATCTCTATTAAAACCCTTGCGAGTGAATTCTCGTCTTACCCTCCCGGCCATAAATCATCAGTTTATTACTGTTAAGTGATTCCGGCTTCCGAAAACGGGAACAGCTTTGAAACGGCCAAGAAGGTAATCTTTTCTTATTTCTTTGTCAAAGCGAATTTTGAACTCTTCCAGAGAATAAAAAGAAGATGCTCCAAATTGATCTTTTACCACAAACCAAACTTCATCTTTTCTAATCAGTTTTTGAGAAAGTAAACTTGATTCGTGAGTGGTAATAATAATTTGACTATTAATCCCTTTTGACTTCGACAAAAAGAGATCTATCATGTCGTATGTTAAATTTGGATGGAGGCTCCGGTCTATTTCATCAATTACAAATACGTTATCTCCTTTAAACAGATCCATTATGACGGGGATAAAATCCAGGATGCGCTGAGTTCCATCAGATTCTTCATTAACCTCAAATAACTCATCAACATCGCTGTTCTTCACAGCATGTTTTGTCATCATTTTCGATAATTTCAATTCTCCATTTGCATCACGACTAATGGAATAAGTTATATTACGATACGTATCACTAACAAAAACCTGCTTCGCCTCAGACTCATCAAATAAAACGTCCTTGAAATCATTCAAATCAGGAATGTCTTCAATAGAAACTTCTTCCAGGTCTACACCTTTAATACCTGTGTTAAAATATTCAAGAAATTCATTGAAAATCTCATATATATTCTGGTTGTCTCGCAACTCAAACTCTATACCCCGCTTGTGTTTAGTATTAGGGAAAATAATTCTTAAGGTATTTTGAAACCAATCCAAAACATTGAAGATATCATCTAAATCTGTAACATTATTCCTTACATTCCTAACTTTACATTCCGTTATAAAAAGTTGGTTTTTTCGGGTTCCGTCTCCGGTAAATTTCAAAAACTGTTTTTCCTCTTTATTCTTAAATTTAATTCCTGAGAAATCATAAATGCTTTTGCCAAGCTCTGACTTTCTTTCAAAAATGGATTTGTCAGCGTCTTTATTTACTTCAAAAAGCCATTCTTCAAGAATTTCAGTATTATTAAACTCAAAGCCATAAGCATAATTTTTATTCTGGTGCTTTATTTCCAGTTCTATTCTGGAAGGACGATCTACGAAAGATTTGTCCAGCCTGAAATTTCTATATCCAATTTTTTCATTTTCTGTTCTTGTTCCCAATAAAACGAATTTCCTGGTAAAGTCTAATGCCTTTGCAAGATTAGATTTACCGGAAGCATTAGCTCCGTAAATGATCGCTGTTTTTAATATTGGTATATCCCGGCTTTTCTCCGCAGGTATAATATGATGACTTTTAACACGTGATTTACCCGGAATCATCGAAATTTCTGTTCTGTCAGCAAATGACAGGAAATTCTCTATTGAAAAACGAATAAGCATATAACATTGTATTTACTGAGTAAATTTAGTGAAAAAATCACCATATTTAAGCAAATATGCATAAAAGGCTCTTTATTTCTTCAATGATCGCCTGTTTGCGGGAATTTGGCCCCTGTATATCGAAAATCCTGCTAATCTTTTAAGTTGTGGATCTGGGAAAGTTATAACTGATTGTTGTACTGTAAGAAATAAAAACATATATAACGGCCATGGATGTGTTAAACCTTAGCCCAACTTAATATTAAAATATATAATATATTTGCAACAAGAATTGTAAATTAAATCAGCCTATACTAGTACTATGAAATTATCAGCATTTTCAAGAAAATGTATTATTCCTGTATTGTTCGTAATGTCCATTGCCGCCTGTAAAAAAGATAATAATGGGAGTGATAACGCAGCCAGCAGTGAAAAAAAGATATTAACCTTTAAAGTTGATTCAATTAATGGTGTAATAGATGAGACAACTCATACCATCAATATCAGCCTGCCTACATATTATTCTCTTTCTGCAGTTCCTGCAACTATGACTATCTCGGACAGAGCTACAATATCGCCAGGAATTAAGTTGACGCTTGACCTTACTAAAACAGTGACTTTTACGGTGAAAGCGGAAGATAAGTCTACCGTAAATTATACCGTTATTGGTAAAACCGGAATGAATGATCAGAACAACATTATATCTTTTAAGCTATATGGAATGCAAGGTGGAGATCCTCTTGAGAAGGTGACTATAGATTCTATCAAAAATCAGATTATTGTGGATATGTCTGTGTTTGGGGATGCTATAACAATGAAGACAGATATTCGGCTGCCTTATGGTGCTACCTCCATACCTGGTCCAAAAGATACAGTGGACTTTACCAATCCTGTACATTATATTGTCAAAGCGGAAAACGGGAGTACCCGCGAGTATGAAGTAAAAGTGCGGAATAAAGAGAATAGACTGGATTCCCTGTTCCTTCCGGTTCATGGACTGGAGTACGGGAAATATTTAGAGCCATATGCGCTAGGTTCCTACTTAATTTTAACCAGGTTTATCCCTCAGGATTTTTATGGAAATCTTAAAAACGACGGATATGCTTTATTCTATGCACTCGAATCGGATGACCTTTATTTGCAGAAGCCCTTTAAAGCTGTAATGTCAAAAAATGCGACTGCTACACCAACATTTAATATGCTGGCAGACTATAGTAAAGATGTGGTGTACAAAATCACTTCTGAAACTGGAGCTGAAAGAAATTATACCGTTAGGGTGATCAGGAACAAGGTCATCATGAAAAATATGGGGGTTTATTACGGGGCCATTGGTTTTTCAAATTTCAATTCGTTGCAACCGCTGGATTATAGAAGTAATGCAAGGATCAGCCAGGTATGGGCCATGGATACCCTAACATTGGCAACCACGCCAATGAAAATACAGAAAAGTCGCGACAAAGATGATTGGGGCATCTATCATGATTACCTGGGTTTAGCGGATGGTAATCCTTTAGCTAAGGGCACCTATCGTTTGAAAGTAAAGTTGGAAAACGGGGAAGAAGAAGTGACCCGGTTTATTTTTTATGGAATGCCTCCAGAGAACTAAATTTTTATAGTAGCTACGCCTTAAAAGCCGCCTGAAATGCCCACTAATTCACTGGCTACATTTCTGGCGGCTTTTTCCTTGTTATTGCTGGTAGTAGTGGCTGAAGGCTCATTGTTCCACTATTTTTCAGCAATTGATTTTAGAGTGAATTTTGCTAATTCAATATTTCCGGTAGTCACATCAGGTGAAAATATGAGATTTCCAAGAAGCTGTTTTGCTTCTTCTTTCTTTCCATCTTCATTTAATATAACTGCCTTGTTTATTATTAAGATTCCTTTCGTGTCAGCATCAGGTTGCTTTGAAAGACCTTGTTCAATTGCTTGTAACCTTTCTTTTTTATCGTTTGATAAGATTGCAAGTTCTTTCCAGGCTGGTGCAAAGTTTGGAACTTTTTCAGTTATCATTCTTGCAATTTCAAGTTTTTTATTTTCGTCATTTGTCCACTCAATTTGCATATAAGCCGCATACAAACCCTTAGGGAATTTCCCTGATTGTTCTCCTTCCAATGAGTATAAAGCGGTCTTTGCTGTGAAAAAACCTTTGGGAGCTAATTCATCTGTCTTTTTGTAAAATTTCAATGCGTTGTCAAAATCACCTTTCAGTAAATAAGTATAAGCCAAATCATAAGTAGGGTATGCCCAGGATGGCTGAATTTTAATAGCTTCTCCAGTTTGGCAATAGATAAATCATATTTGCCAGCTTGTCCCAATTCTATTGCTTCATTGTGTAAACCCTTAGCTGTTGGGTCAATAGTTTGATTACTCACAATTTCATAGTTTATTTGCCCTGTAACATTTGCAAGGTCATTCCTGGTCAAAGAATGACCTGAACTGTCTTTGAAAATTATGTCTTGTTTTTCAGAGTTAGTTTTGTTAGTACCAGTATGGCAAGAGCATAAAATTAGAAATGTCAGACAGGAAATACTTGTTATTAGTTTCATTGGTCTTTTGTAATATGAATTACTCACTTGTGTTCGCAGATGCCTTTCCTTCTCTTATAAACATTATTTTGATTTTAACAATTCTTTCAATTCAAGTATAGCGCTTATTATTTCCTGCTCCCATTTATCATCCACAGTTCCCTTTTCCTTGAATTTAAAAAGGTCCGCAGCTTCAAGCGCTTTCTCTCCCAGTTGGAGGGATAATTCATAAAACTGCTTATACGATAAAATTGTTTTCTTCTTCTTGCCCTGATAAATTTTCACTACTCCTTTGTCAAGCCATACTATATCATTTTCTATTACGGGACCAAAAACAAAACCATCGGAACCAATATGATGTTCTCCCTTATTTATCACGGCTAATAAAAAAGAAGGAATATCCTGAATTCTCTGATCGGCAACATAACCAATCCCCTCCCAGATAAAATCTATATCCTCATTTACATAATTGATCAGAAATGGCTTGTCCATTTCATTCGTCACATCCTCTTTAAAATAGATAATATACTTATTCATTATAAATTATTTACTTATTGATATAATGCCAACTTCTCCTTGAGTAATGGAATACATTTTCTTATGTCATCCTCCCACTTGTCGTCTACTTTCCCTTTTTCCTTCAATTGGAAAACAGTCATTGCCTCCAAAGCTTTTTCCGCAATCTGAAGAGATAGTTCATAAAATTCCTTGTATGTTATAACTGTTCCCGTATCCATTACATAAATCCTTACCAGTCCTTCATCAATCCAGATAATGTCTGCGTCTATCATTGGCCCTATATCAATACCGCAATATTCAGAATTTTGGCCTCCCCGTTCCAATATATTTTTGAGCAGAACGGGTATTTCGTGAGTTGTTCCCGCAACAATATAACCTATGCCTTCACTATTAAAGTCGATCTCTTCTCCATTGGCATATCTCATGAACAATGGCTTATTAAGCCTGTTCAATCTTTCTTCATCTAAAACGATTTGATATTTATTCATAACTACCTGCAATTTTATTACCTGCTTTACAGGTTATATATATAATGCCAACTTCTCCTTGAGCAATGGAATGTATTTTCTTATGTCATCCTCCCACTTGTCGTCTACTTTCCCTTTTCCCTTCAATTGGAAAACAGTCATTGCCTCCAAAGCTTTTTCCGCAATCTGAAGCGATAGCTCATAAAATTCCTTGTATGTTATAATTGTACGTGTATCCATTACGTAAACATCTACAAGGCCTTCATCAAGCCAGATAAGATCATCTCCATCTGTCATTGGCCCCATAATAATACCGCAATATTCAGCAGTCTCACCTCTTTCCTCCAATGCATTTTTTAGAAATCCGGGAACTTCTTGAATTCTTCTCGAAAGCATAAAGCCTATACCTTCACTATCAAAATCAATCTCTTCTCCATTGGCATATCTCATGAAGAATGGATTCTCAAGCCTGTTCAATCTTTCTTCATCTAAAATAATCTGATATTTATTCATAACCTTTAAATCAGAAATGACTTGTCCATTTCGTTCGTCTTATCCACTTTAAAATTGATAATATACTTATTCAGTATAAACTATTTGCTTATTGAAACAATGCCAACTGCTCTTTGAGTAATGGAATGTATTTTCTTATGTCTTCCTCCCACTTATCATCTACTTTACCTTTCTCTTTTAATTCAAAAATAGTCATGGCCTCCAAAGCTTTTTCCGCTATCTGAAGTGATAGTTCATAAAATTCCTTGTATGTTATAATTGTATGTGTATCCATGACAAAAACCCTTACCAGTCCTTGATCAAGCCAGATAATATCTCCCTCTGTCATTGGCCCCATAGTAAAGCCAGAATATTCAGAAGCATATCCCTCTCCGTCCTCCAGTATATTTTTAAGAAGAATAGGAATTTCGTCAGTTCTTCTCGCTACGATATAACCTATGCCTTCATTATTAAAGTCGATCTTTTCTCCATTGGCATATCTCATGGACAAAGGCTTATTAAGTCTATTCATTTTATCTTCATCTAAAATGATTTGATATTTATTCATAACTGCCAGCAATTTTATTACATGCTTTACAACCTTATATATATAATGCCAACTTCTCCTTGAGTAATAGAATGAATGATAAATGTTTCATACTCATTATCAATAGTATAAATAAGGAGTTTTAATTTTTAATTTCAAATTAGGAACCGGGATGTCTTTAATAACCGCCATTGTATTGCTCTTCCAGTGGCGGTGTTATAATATTAAATATCGGAGGGGGATTGCTCTCCGGATCTTTTTATAGCTTCCAGATATGCGTTCAGGTCGAAGGCTGGATTAGGATCTGCGTCATACTCCCTGATAATGATAGATTCTTCAAGGAAGAAATCATAGCCTGCCTGAGTGGTTGTAAAATTGCTCTCCTTCAATAATAACTCTTTATTTTTCCAGCCCAACTCTTCATGCAACTTTTTAAGCAAAGCAGCTATTCTAAGATAATTCAGTTGATAGCGGTCTAGGTTCCAGGTAAAATCATAAGTTTCGAGATCCAGCATCATTGGCAACCAATGATCAGTCTTTACCGTAATAATAAAATTTTGCTCTGATTTCAGAAAACTCTCAATACATATGATGTTCTGATATACTTCCTCTCCATTGGAAGTATATATAACAGTATCTCCTGAAAAATCAATTGATGATGCTTTTTCCAGATAGCCAGACGCTTCAATCTGATCCAATAATTCATCCACAGTATCATATTCTAATGGAATATTACCACTCATTTTTTTAGGAAATAAAATCTTAGATGAAATAAGATTTTCCATTAAGATCCAGAGACTTTTCCTGATTGAAGAATGGTGCTCATAACTTACCCCATCAAACATCCAGCTTGCGCGATCTTTACTCATATGAAAATTTATAAATTAAACGTCTTCATCCTCCCAAATCACCTTAACTTTTGTACCATCCGAAAATATTAAATGAAATTCATCAATTAATACATTAGTTGGTTCCGAGACTCGCATTATCTTAAAGATTATGTTTAAACTAACCTAATACATCTGAAAAGGTTCATACGGCTCCTGCAACTTTATTGTTGTTATATTTTTAATAAGGGTAATTTTTTTGACAATTCATCCTATAAATACCTGATTATGGGATCCAACCCTTCTTCCTTCACAATTTCAAGTTAGGAACCGGGATGTCTTTAATAACCGCCACTAGATCTGGTTTTCCAGTGGCGGTGTTATATACTAACTTTTCTGGGTGTACTTCTCTCTGGCGTTTTTTATTGCTGCCAGATATGCGTCCAGGTCAAAAGCTGGATTAGGTTTTTCCTCATACTCTCTGATAATGATAGATTCTTTTATAAAGAAATCGTAGCCGGCCTCAAGTGTTATAAAGTCTTCATCCAAAAATAATAACTCTTTATCTTTCCAGCCCAGCTCCTCATGTAACTTTTCAAGTAAAGCAGGGATCCTATGATAATTCAATTGATATAGCTCTAGGTTCCATGTAAATTCGTAAGTATCATTATCCATCATCATTGGCAACCAATGATCAGTCTGTACAATAAAAAGAAAATTTTGCTCTGATGTAACGAACCCCTCGATACGTATGATGTCCTTAAGTACTTCTTCTCCATTAGGAGTATATATGACTGTATCTCCTAAAAAACCAATTTCTGCTGCTTTCCCCAGATAGCCAGTCGCTTCAATCTGATCCAATAATTCGTCTATTGTATCATATTTTAATGGAATATTAGGATTCAATGCTTTAGGAAATAAAATCTTAGATGAAATAAGATTTTCCATTAAGATTTTGAGACTTTTCCTGATTGCAGGATATTTCTCAAAACTTACCCCGTCAAACATCCAGGAGCCGCGATCTTTACTCATATGCTTGAAATTTAAATTGTCAAACTGATGAATGCTATTGGGATGTCAAAGGTACTTCTCAATAAATCCTTGTGGGCATAAATGCAATCATGTCAGTGTTTGCAGCCTCCACGTTTTTTGCTATCCCTATTATGAGAGTATAAAGCGATAGGCATGGATAAAAAATGTTCTTATAAATTGTAAATAATTACCGCCACCACCAGATCTGGTCTTCAAGTGGCGGTGTTATATACTATCTTTTTCGGGTGTACTTCTCTCTGGCATTTTTTATAGCTGCCAGATATGCTTCCAGATCAAAGGCTGGATTGGGATTTGCTTCATACTCTCTGATGATGACAGATTCTTCCAAATAGAAATCGTATCCTGCCTGAACAGTTAAATACCATTCTTCCTTAAATAATAACTCTTCATTTTTCCAGCCAAGCTCCTCATTTAACTTGCTAAGCAATGCAGGTATCCTATAATAATTCAATTGATATTGCTCCAGGTTCCAGGTAAAATCCATAGTTTCCCTATCCATCATCATCGGCAACCAATGATCGGTCCGCACAACGTAACCAAAATCTTGCCCTGATGTTCTGAAACGCTCGATACGTATGATGTCTTGATGTACTTCTTCTCCATTGGGAGTATATATAATTGTATCTCCCCAAATAGCAAATTCAAAAGCATTTTCCAGATAGCCACTTGCTTCAATCTGATCCAGTAATTCATCTACTGTATCGTATTGTAACGAAATATTACCATACAATGCTTTAGGAAGTAAAATCTTAGATGAAATAAGATTTTCCATTAAGATCCTGAGACTTTTCATAATTTCTGGATAGCTTTCATTATAGCTCCCATAATATATTCCATCAAACAGCCAGCAGCCGCGATCACTAATCATACACTTAAAAGTTTATATATTGAAGTCCCTCCATTAAGTCAAGGATCTCTTGTAATCTGCCTAACATCGTCAATTTTAACGATTCAGTTACTATGATATATAGATTTGTCTAACAATACCATAAGTCAAATCAATTACACGATAACCACTTCATTAATTTCTTTAAAATGCTTCCAATATTCCTTTTATTATTTCCAAATAATCCGATATAAATTATTCCAAAGATTCAATTACAGGATTCAATCCATCATCCTTTATAAATATAGAAAAAGAAGGTTTATGCAATATAATTGTCCCATTATCCATTAAAGCATAAACTGGAGGATCTTGATTATTCTCTCGACAATCAAAAAAATAAAACACGTAACCTTGCCATTGTCCAAACAAAAAATACTTTTCATTTATACTTGCTTTGGGTCCGGTCTTCCTATCATCAAAATTCAAAGCTGCAATCGCTTCAGACCTTGTTTCAAGCAAATATTTGATTTCAGTATAGTATGCTGTAAACAATTGCCCACTTTCTTTGCCGAAAAAAAACAAGTATTCCCGATATGCATCTGGAAGAATAATTTTAAATTCAATTTCTAGATTTTCAATTTCCGTTTCAGATATTCCTTGTATTTTTTCATACTTCCCAAAAATTTCCATATAAGGCTCCAGGAAAAACAAATATTTCATCCCTATTAATTATAGCAGATTAAGGTAATATAGCTAGTCGTCATATCTTTCTTCGTATATTTTCCATTTGGAAGGAATAAACACCTTTTCCATAATTACATTATCATGCTCGTCATACATAGAATTTTCGGCTCATGAACACCAAGACGATTAACAACTTTCCTACCGCCTATAAACATAACACCTATACCCAAACTGTATTTGATCATATATAAACTTAGGCAAGCCGTTGTCCAACCTTATGAAAATAATTATCTTCTTTACACCCCACTACTTCCATTTACCTATACATATTCTCTATATATGTCTAATGATTTAACGTAATCAGAAAAATGATCCTTTATTTTTATATACTTATCATTCCCAGACTTAAATTCATAAACTGGAGGATCATCTCCTTCATCCAGTTTAAAGAACCAAAATTTTCCATGAAGCCCAAAACAGGAAAATACAAAATTGTCTTTTTCCTTATTCATAAAGTCCAAATCATAATCTTCCGCAATCATTATAGCTTCCTGCTGCATTTCATGAAATTCTTCATATTGAAAGGTATTACCCAAATCAAAAGCAAATGCGCCATATTTTCCAAATATTAGGAAAAGTTCCCTGTAACACAATGGTAACTTTACATTCCAACTCTTTTCGATCTGATCAATTTCATCATTTGTACAACCAGTAGCAAATGATAAATGATCTTTTTTATATTCTTCTAAAAAACCTAGATATTTATGTTGCATCAATTTGGTATAAATCTTTTTGAGAAGAAAGATCAGCCAGTTATTCCTATATGCGTCCAAACATCTATTATCCGCCAGAAATCAATATTTCTCATAGGGGCTTTGTTATGGAACCATAACATACTTTCACCTCTTTCCTTTGTTACATTCACGCAAACATAATCACCCATCCCATTGGGATAAATTGCCAGCATATCATCCAGGTTAAAGTCCAATTCTCCAAGTTCATCCAGAATCCCCCATTCATCATCGCCAAGAAAACTCCACCTTTCTACAGATGCCAATCCCATCGATCTTGACGCAAAATAGAACCATCCATTATGTAGTTCATAAAAGTCAGACAATTTTTCTGGCAAATGTTTCCAATACTTACTGATGTTATCTGGAACTTTTTTGGACAGGGGATTTTGTCCTTCATAATAAAGTATTCTCGTTTCCTTCTGAATACCATATAACAGTGAATATCCATGGACCTGATGGATAAGCTCAACACTTCTCAGATTTTCATGCAGATACATCAATACATTCCCCAGTTCTTTACTGAAAGGTTTCCATAGTTCCAGTGTCTTATTTATCCGTTCTTCCCCTTTTACAGATAACAGATCCAGCCAGGAAGCTGGCAACACAGTAGGATCAGGCAGATCATCAACAGTAAGTATCTGCAGCTCAGCCGAATGTTTTTTTATATAGTCAAGTCCTTGTTTATCCATAATATTATCAGACAACACTTATATTCTTTAAAATTCAAGGAGTCAAAGCATTCCTCATCCATTAATAGAGAAAACACAGCATCATTCTAACAATCCAGGATCTTTAAATAACCAATCCTTATCGTAAGGGTATTTACTAAGCCGTTGCATTTCTTCCCAACCATATACCCACTTAGATAAATCAAACCAGAAATACTCATCTGGGTTTAATCTCAAATATTCATAACAAAAACGATAGAACAGCTCGTATGCTTCTTCATTTAAATCTTTAATGGAAGCTAGATTACATAAATTCTCCCCTGGTTTTAAAAAATCAAACTTTTGAATTGATCCAGAAGATATGCCTCCAGGATTAACACCCTGAATTTCCAAAACAAAACACTTATTTTGCTTATCATAATTTACACTAAAAAAATCATCCGCAATAAAAACAGATAAATGACTGAATTTCCCATCCGGAAAATATTCTTTATCATTTTTATATTCGAAAAAAAAGTTAGCATTAAAAGCAACTTCTGCTATATCCCTCACCATTTTCTGCGCAGAATGTTTTTCCCAGTTTTTCAATAAATAAATTAAATACCCCATAAATATTATTGTTATTCTTTCGCAAATAGTATCCTCCTTAACTATATTACGTCTTTTAATAACCAATCCTTATCATAAGGATACATACTTAGTTTTTTCATTTCCTCCCAACTAAATGGCCTGGTTGAACTATCAAGGTATATATACTCATCAGTATTTATTTTCAGATATTCATAGCAGAAATGATAAAATAACTCGAATGCATCTTTATCCAATTTATCAATATAGGCCAGGCTACATAATTTTTCCCCGGGTACTAAATAATCGAAATCTTTATCAAAATCCAGTGCAAAAAATGTAGGATCAAGCCCTTCAATTTCAAAAGTGAATCCATTATCTTCATCAATATTCTGGATACTATTTCCAATATAGGTTGTAAAATGGCGAATGGAGCCATCAGAAAAAAACTTTTTATCATTCCTGTAATGATATAAAGCATCAATATTAAAGGAAGCCTCCGCTATATCTTTTACCATTTTAAGTGGAGAATGCTTTTCCCAATTCTTTAATAAATGAACAAAATATCCCATAAATTATTTTATTACCTTTTCAAGCTCTTCCAAAGAAGTAACAACGGTTATGGATTCCCCATTAGTACCTCTTAATGCCTTTATACCATCAAGAATATCTTTTTCATTCGGAGAGATATTTACCAATGGTTCATCAACAAACAATATAACCTTTTTATTATATGGATTACAAAATGAACCTTCAGTGGAAATTAAAAATTTCTCAAACTGACCTTTCTTCATAGCACCCCAGGCAGCTTTCACTTCTATTATTTCGTGCGCCGTAATATTATCGAATTCAGCGATTGTTGCACTTCCATTCTTCATCTTTAACCCGTAGCCCAATAATTGTTTCTTGCTCGCCACGAACTCACCAACTTTAGCCTCGGCAAGAGCTCCCTTGTTAATATTATTTATAGGTAGAGCCTTTGCGTCAGCTATTCTTTTCGAAATTACATCCGGAGTCTGTTCTCCCCAACTCATTGTCTTTCCCGATGGATTTGTATAGTATGCTTCTCTACCTAAACGAGTTAACGTGCCCATTACCTCCATTCCTTCTTCCGCAGCTACAAATGTTGAACTTTTACCCAATCTCACTATTTCTCCAGTTGGCATTTCACCAGACCCAATTCTGATTGTAGCTACTTCTGCCTCTTCAACATGAGGGCTTACCTTTACAAAATCATACTCCCCTGCTATTCCTCCATTTGTACCTAAATCCACCCAACCATGACTGGCATATATTGGGCGATCCATAAAATCTGCCAGAAGATGAGCTGACTTAAGATCACTACACGAAATTAATACAATATCAGTATTGACAGGAATTTGTTTCTCTAATAAGTGTATAGCTAAAGAAGTGTTGGATAATTCCTCCTCTACTCCATTTATCGTTACAAAGAATTTATCTCCTTCACCGTGAACTGCTACATATAGATTCTTATCTTTTATGTTATTTAACGATGCATTTAGATGCCGCATTTCGCCCTCGCTTACTATTACTACTCTTTCGGATAGTGCATGAGCATCTTCAGCAAAATAAGCTTCCACTACTCTGGCAGGAGCTGTAACTTTTGCCATTGCATATCCTGCATAGCCTACTCTTCCTAACGTATAGGCATAAGTAAGATAATTGAGATTCTGAACGAATTCCGGATGATCCTGATATAACTCAGGAGCCATGTTTGCAAAAATGGTAAAATCAGATAATGTCAGATCTACCGCAAACCCGATATTTGCCCAGATACCCGCTGAAGATAATCCGCTGGCTCCAATCATGCAGAGCGCTGTATTGGCAGCTATCGCTGAAGTTGTAACTACGGCTTGCTTAGTATCTATTTTAAACAATGTATACACCCCAATGGCTGGCAATACATACGGTATCCCTTTAATTAATGTAGTACCAAATGCTGTTACATCCCTCTTAGGAATCACTATGATCATTTCAAGCGGGTCAAACCCATTCTTGAACAATTTTGCTCTTCCATATCCATTCCCCAACGCCCAATCAACGATAACACCAGCTCCATTCTTTACTTCAAGGCTTATTTTTTGATTCTTTGTATCAAAATCTTCTATATTCCTTGCTGTTAATAAACCATTATCAAACTCAAGCCATTTACCCTTATTTATTGGTTCTATAGGGAAGAAAGCCGGATTAGTGCCTGGTCGCTCTACATCAATAACTGATATTGTAATGGCATTAGCCAGCTGAGTAAAATTACCTTCCGATAAATACAGGTAATCATACATTCTGCTAAGCAATGAGAATAACGTTTTGTTATCATCAAAATGCTTTATTACCGCATATATTTCCGCCGTACTCTTACAATTCCTTACTATTTCAACTATAATATCCTGTTCGTAAAAATCAGGGCTGTTGATCGAATAACGCTGACGCAACTCTTTAGGCTGCATTAATTTCTCTATCAGGCATATCCTGTTGTCAACCGTCAGATTAATAAATGGTATGTTCGTCAGATAAGATTTGGCAAAAACACCTCCTTTTTTAGAAGTAACTACAAAATGCTCTTTAATAAATGCCAGAATCTCAGCTGCATCATTGAATTTACATTCCTGGAAATTCTTAATGTTTGCATTTAGAGATTTAAATTGCTCATGTATCTTTTTAAGTTCATCTACTGTTATGGATGACAGCTTCTTCGAATCATACCATTGATCACCAACATCATTATAAGTATATTCAAAAAGCTGGTTATTCGTTTCAAGCACATCTGAAGGCAATTCACTCAGCGTTTGACAAATACTGTAAATCTCCTCCTTCACCGCTGGCTGATCAGATCCTACAACTATTTTTGTAAAGAGATCATAATTTCTCTTGTAAATCTTATTTTGACACAGACATCCGGGATTTGGATGCGTTACTCCATCAATCGTTACCTCACAGCGCACATCATCATCTGATACGCCAATTTCAGTAACAACTTCTCCGGAGTTTAATTTACTTGAATTATAATAGGTTTTACTATCGTAACTATATCCCGCAAATGCACCAGTACTTGGATAATAAAATGCATCATATTCTTTTCCATTATAAATGAACGATGCTAATGAGCCCTTCTTAGCAGAATTGGAGGTACTCAAATCTTTATAATAAACAGAAGCTGGAACTGCGTTATCCGGTAATTTAATCACATTCCCATCCGGAGCATAGAATATATGTTTACCATTCCATACGTCTGCAGGAATACCATTCAAACACTTGTACAATGATTTACCCCGTTCCATATTTGACTCCCCATCTCCCTCAAACACTCCCCACACATGCCCCGGATCATGCACTATATCCCATTGGTATTTCAGCAACGTATAACCGTTGTTATAATCCATCAGGTTATCCGTGCTACCCTGAGATAAGCCTATACCACTGCTAAACGTATGCTCCAATGTATAAGCACCATGCCCCGTTTCATGTGCTACTGTGCGGCTTATTTCATCAGTAGAAGCGCCTTTTACAAATATGAAACCAAACTGACTCTGACGGGGCATTTTACCTAACAGATCAGACCCACTCATCGCTGCCTCATTCACAACAAACAGATAAGTTACCTCATCATCAATGTCATGTGTTTTAGCATACGCTTTCTTCATCGCCTTCTCCTCACCGGTAAAGCCGTTACTAAGGAAAGCACTCTTACTATCCTGTAATACTTCATCACCATCAAGATCCCAGCTGGTATTATCCCGGAATGTATTATCCGTTTCCACGGTATAGGAAATTCCGATCCTACCATAGGCCTTTTCAAGACTGCTCTTAATAGCAGTTTCCGGTACAGAAGTATTCTGTCCTACCGGGATCAACACAACCTTCTGCTGAATTGGTGCATAACTCGCTACCAGCAATTTACCTATGCTTGTATACCCGCCACCTGCTTTAGGATACACGGCAAAGACCTCCTGCGCATCACTGGCAGGACCGCCTGTGATCGTCACAGTATATTGATTACCTGTTTTTGTTGATGGATACACAATCCCCATCCCGCTAACAAACTTAATTGTAGAAGTATCTGAACTTCCTTCCAGGGTAGCTATTACATCTTCATGTGCTCCTGGTATGATAGCCTTAGCACTAACCCGGTACTGACCATTAGCCAGGAGTTCATAACTGCTGTCAAGTACTGCTTTTCCGGTGTACGCTTCCTTCCATGCATCAAATGCATACTTGTTATTGGCAGCTGCACTAAATGTAATCCGGCCTTTACTGAGATCCAGATTATTTAATGTTGTAGTATTAATGCTCTTATCACGAATACCGGCATCGGTTACAGTGCCATTCTTATCTATATTGAAAAGATGACCATCGGCATCTTCAATCACCAATGGTAATGTCTTACCTGTTTCAGTATAATTTACTACCTCTTTTCCTCCTTTACCATCTGTTAAAATAATGGTGCCGCTTAACGTATCTACTGTAATATTCTCCTTCGTGAAAATGTGGAGATTGGTAGTGATATCTGGTACGATGTCGCCAGTCTTCACCTGTCCTACATCATCTCCTCCATGCTGGTTTTTCAATTCATCACTAACGAATTTATCTATGCCACTGGTGACTGCCTGCATCTCTCCACGTATTACAACAAGGTCTGTATTAATGGAGATGCTATTAAAATACATAGGTAATCCCATTCCAAATCCTGGAGTGATCACCCGACCGGTACCACTGAACACACCATTACCTCCGGTCACTTCCGTTAGCATCACATCAAAAAGACCTATACGAACAATATTACCTGCTATTGCTGAAGGAAGCGGCTGACTGTTTGCCGGTAGTTGTAATTTACTGCCATCTCCACAACTAAAAACTCTCAGAGAATCTGTGGTGACTGTCACCAGTTCACTATATGGGCCATACACACCGGATATACGCCATTGTAACCGTGCTTCATAACGACGGTTGGGTTCAAGGCTATGCAGTGTTAACGCGCTATCTGTCTGCGTTTCTTGCGTAAACCAATCGTACTCCACTCCATCTTTGGCTGCGGCACGGTACTGCAGCCGGTAAGTCTCAACACTATATCTGTTACTGGATGCCCGTGGCCACCACAGTTTGATACTACGTTCGCCATTTGATACTCCGTATAATAAAGGTTTATTGATATTATTAACCTGGAAAGGATTCGTACCTAAATACGTGAATTTGCAACTCTGACTATATCCCTGGTTGCTGAACATATCACGACCACTCTTATCACGTGCCTGGACAATCCAAACGTATTCCATGCTGTCGATCAACTGCGGCTCACCGGGACCATAGATTAATGTATTACTTTCTGTAGTTACAGTATACAGCGGCCGGGCACTACGAACAATATAATCCGCATTACTATTCTTCGGTTTGATCTCGTATAAAGAGAAGATATATTCTGTGCCACTACCGGGTAAAGGATTCGGAGTATTACGATTGCTCCAGTTAAATGTAAGAAACTGGGGATCGATCTTGTCGACACGACTACCACAAATAGGCAGATTCAACAAAGGTGGTTCACTCTTCTGAAAGAAGAAGATATTCGCACCCGTATTACTTACCTGCACTGTAGGACGACGATAGTCAAATGCTGTGAAAGAGATCCTGTAAGCTCCTTCCGGCAAGGCTTTGGTGCGGTCGTAATTATCACGACTAAAGCCTCCGCTGAAGTCGATATTATTAGTATTCAGGTAATCGGAGAGATCTGCACCACTAATAATAGTAGGTACACCAGCCGTGAGCGTAAGTGCCCTTGGATGAAAAGCTCCCGAAGTACGCATAATCAGCGTTCCATTCTGCTCTACCGTCATCTGCAGGATCACATCATAAGAAGGCTGCGTAAGATCGTTCTGTACCAGGATTACACGTAACTTATCACTGCCAGGCACTGCATAATCAGGTAGATAAACACTATATGGAGGAATGATCTGAGTGCTGGCTGTAACAGGGAACTGCTGCGCCTTCACGGATAATCCTGCAATAACGAACAATATCACACTGAAAAATACACGGGATATACTTGATCTCATGGTCAAAACGAATAGGTATAATTAATGGTACTGGTCAACTCATTATAGCCGGGTTGAGATGCAGCAGCACCCCGTAACATCCACATCACAGATGCCCCGATATTATGCGTTGTTTTATGGGCGGCACCTTCCGGTTGCTTCCCTTTGGGAGAATAATTTACATTCAACCCGGTATTAAATAAAGTATTGTTAGTTGTATTCGACTCGCTGGTGGCCTTTGTTACATTATAGGTAGCTGTTACACCCGTACGGAATGTCTTATCAAAGAACTGCTTATTCACATTCACACTGGGCCCCATGAATGTAGTATTCAAACCTGCCGATGTATTCCTGTAATAGTTTACAGATCCCGTCATGGACAAGGTCTTTGGTGGCAGGTTATAACTGTAGCTTAAATTGGAAGTAAAAAACTTACTCAGATTCGCTACCGCATCTTTAGCACTGCTTTTATCACTGGCATATTGATAAGATGAATTAAGGGTGATAGCCTGTTGCTTGTTCTGATCACCCGTACGGTACATCAGCATAGCATTGTAACTGTTATTCACCTGGTAAAAATCAAGCGTATCCAGCGGATTATTGAAATAGGGATCTATAAGCGGTCGCACACGTGTATAATTACTGAAATTGGAATACCCTGCATTGATAGTCCAGTGTTCGTTGGGATTGATTCCAGTATTGATATTCGCTACAAGACGCTTTGCATCGCTGGCTTTACTGTTATCCAGGTTGTTCACCTGCATCCCCGCATTGGCAGATACGTTTACTTTACCACCAAACAATTGTACCGTAGGTGCTACCGTAATGTTCCGCATATCATTCACCACATTGTAAGCACCAAGTGTTACAAAGTCGGGCGCTACCCGTTCGTAACGCAACTGGATTGTATAAAAGCTACCGGTATACCCCAGCCCCGCCTGGATAGCATCAAAATACCGGGTGGTATTAGTTGGCTTCAGTAAATTACCTAAAAAGTTAGATGTTCCCCTGCTGCTGTCAAATGCATTCTTTTCCGAGCGGAGATCACGGTTCAGGGCAGACACTGAATACTCGGCATCCACAAATATATGTGTAGTGATATGCTGACGGATATTAACGGCAACGGCTACATTCTCCTTTGGAGAAATGGTTGCATCGGCGGGGATGTATGGCAACGAAGTAATATAATCCTTTGCATGAAATAAGGAAACGGAATACATATCACCATTACTTTCATACCCCACTTTCACACCGGCGCCATTCCGCTGAAAAGCTGCACGATTGTAACTCTCCGGCACCAACGGATCAAAAGGTACAGCCTTAAGCAATGTGCCATACATGGCAGATACTCTCCATTTACCAGGACTCAGCTCCACCCCCACTCCATTAAACATATGACCTGCCAGTGTATAATTACTGAAGTTCATACTTGTACTGCCCAAATAAGCCCTTGCCCATTTGTACGAAGGTGCAAACCGGAACTGGTTAAAAGGTTGTGAATAGTTCCTTCCCTGGTTACTGTAACTGAATGAAAATGGCATTGCATATCCAAACATATTGATGTTGATATTACCATTCAGATACCAGGCCAGCGGATCTCGCCTGCTCTCAATACCATTGGCCTTATAGGCAGTGGTACTGGCATTGATGGACCCGTTCATACTAATCCCCTTTTTTACACCCAGCTGATCCAGTGCCTGCGAATAAGCCTGCCTGGAAGCTGTGAGTAATATAAAACAGAGTAATAATCGTTTCATTTTCTTTCTACTTGCTGATGATAAAACGTACATCCCTGCTATCATTTTCTGTGATTACCCTTAACAGGTAAGTACCACTGATACTGTTCCCCAGCGAGAAGGTGTCATTAATCAGCAATGTTGGCGAATATTGTTTTCTATCAACTAACCTCCCGTTCATGTCATACACATATACCACTACCTGCTGTTTTTTAATCAGCTTCACCTGGAAACCGAAATTTCCGTTGTTGGGATTCGGCGATAACAACACTGTATCTATTACATGAACAGGCAATGTATATACTGGTCCGGCCAGCGGATCATAGGTGCTAATCTTCAGATCTTTTTTCAGGGTATAGGTACAGCTTCCGAAAGTTGCAGTCATCTGTACCCAGTAGTTACCTGGCTGACTAAACTTTATCATGTTATTTCCTAAAATGACTGCTTCGGGTGAATAAATCCAGCTTACATTATCGGGTGCGGGTACACTGATCTCTTTTATCACAAGTGTATCCAATGCATTCTTCTGAGAGGCCACCAGGAAATTCACTTCCGGTTTCACATTGGACTTTGCTATTACAATATCCTTACGCACATTACATCCGTTAACATCCTGAACCACCAACTTGTAATTACCTGCAGTCAGGTTTTCAAAGACTGGCGATATACCCCATGCTCCATTATCAAGGGCATATTGATAAGGAGAAATACCTCCCTGCACGGTTGCGTTAATATGACCGTCACTCAGCCCGTCGCACACAGCGGGGGCTGTTGTGGCAAGAGTAAGCAGATCCGGTTGCGGTACTTCATAACTGAATATTTGCATACACCCTTTACCATCAGTCAATTTCAATGTATAATTCCCGGTGGGCAAATGCTGTGGATTACTCCCGGACACTCCTGCCACATTCCACTGATAGATATAATTTCCATCTCCACCAGCCACATTCACTTTTACAGCTCCATTAGCTTCTCCGTAGCAATTTACAGGTGTGATATCTTCATCCGCTGTAATGGCAGGGTTCAATGCCTTCACAGTGGCATTATCTACCACCATACAGCTGTTTTTATCTTTAACCCGCACAACATAACTACCGTTTGTTAAAGACGGGAAAACGGGCGTTTCCTGCCATTCTCCATCCCCCAACTCATATTGGTAAGGTATAATACCTCCTCCGGCCTGAAGGGTGATCTTCCCGGTAGGATCGGCACCGCACGACAAATCCACAATTCCCGCGACGGTAAGCGTTACAGCTTCAGGTTGCTGCATAGCTGCATTCCTGGTGATCACACAACCGCGGTTATCTTTAATTTTTACAGGATAAGTACCTGCTGCTAAATGATCATAGCTGCTTATATCCGTATAGGCACCATTGTTAAAACTGTATTGATAATTAATACCTCCACCTTCGGTGGATATAATAAATGCTCCGTCTGTAAGACCATTACATGATATCTGTGTACCATTGAAATCTGATGTAGTAATAGTAGCCGTAAGCGGAGATGATGGCGTTGTAATAATACCTGCATCAACAACTGTTGAATAACAACCGGGTCCGTCTTTTACACGTACGGTATAACTTCCTGCGTTAAGTCCTGTGGTATTATTAAAGGTCGTATAAGCACCTCCGTTAAAAGCGTATTCACTAATGAGTGTACCTGCTCCACCATGTACCTGGATGTTAATCGTTCCTTTACTGTCGTAACAAACAATATCATTCAGCGTTACCTTGTCGATCACAATAGCCGGATCCTGAGAATTAATCTTTACCGGGAGTCCAATACTACAACTGTTTGCATCCTTTACCAGGATGGTATAATTACCCGCTATCAGATTATAAAAGGAAGTAGTTGGCTGCCAGCTAATATTATCAATGCTATACTGTAACGAACCTACTCCTCCACTTCCTGCAACAGTTACATTCCCTGCAGGTGTTGCCGCGCAGATCACATCTGTTTGACTAACCAATCGGAGATCAATTGCCTGGGCTGATTGCGTGAAGGTATAACTGGCAGACAATGTACATCCTCTGCCATCTTTTACCGTCAGCATATGATCACCAGCATTGATATGCTCTACCAGTGAAGCATTCCCGAAGTCGCCATTATCAAGTGCATAAGTATAACCACTGTAAGTACTGCCATTTCCCCCATTTGCCAGCACCTGG
Source organism: Chitinophaga sp. CF118 (assembly GCF_900112615.1). Taxonomy (GTDB): domain Bacteria; phylum Bacteroidota; class Bacteroidia; order Chitinophagales; family Chitinophagaceae; genus Chitinophaga. The sequence continues at coordinate 477,846 of NZ_FOMK01000002.1, forward strand.
GCAAATCCATTATCTCCACCTGCACAGGATATATTATATCCATTATAATCAGATAAAGTAGCTGTAAAAGCAAGTGCTGATCCAGGTGCTGTTATCAGCAAATGATCCGCATAACTGGCTGTACAACCCTGACCATCTTTTACCCGTACAGCATAATTACCAGCTACCAGGTTAGCGGCATTCGTATAAGCCGATTCTGTTATCCAGTTATCATTAGTGATAGCATATTGATAAACACCATCCCCTCCGGTTGTTGCCAGTGTAATATGACCTTGTGTGCCATAACAAACAATATCACTCACCGTTGCACTTTGAATATTTAATGCAGGATAGAGATTAATGATACTGATCGTACTATCTTTAAAACAGCCATTCGCATCTGTAATATGTAATGAATAATCTCCCGCAGGCAGATTTGGAATCACATCTGTTACAAGGGCTCCATTTAATAAGCACACATATGGAGCAGCACCACCGGATATATTCGTGACAATACGACCTGTGGATGCACCATAACAAAGAACATCCTGTTTGACTGCATTAATTTTAATGGCTGGCTGCGTAAGGATGACTGCTGCTGATAACTCGCAACCACGGCCATCTTTTACACTTACAGTATAATTGCCTGCAACCAGATCAGTAAAAATGTTGCCCGCCTGATAAAGTCCATTATTCAGTTTATAAGTATAAACACCTTCATCTCCTCCGGTTGCTTTCACTTCAATACGGCCGTTACTGGCCCCTGTACAGGAAATATTAAATCCATTATAGCCGGATAATTGTGTTGTAAAACTAAGTGGGGATGCCGGCAAAGTGATGGCATAAGAATCCTGGCTCACTACCTTACAACCTTTTCCATCTTTTACACCAAACAGATAAGTACCGGCAGTATGCAATGCATTACCTGTCGTAAAAGCTGTGAATGTGTTTCCATCATCCAGGGACCATTGATAAGTGTAATTACCATCACCACCGCTGGCTGTCATATTGATAGATGCTCCTTCTGCAAGGCATACCGCTTCATTTACCGTAATACCTGTAATCACCACTGGTGCAGGATCTGCCAATGTAATCACATTAGAAGTAACCGTACAACCTGTTGCCTTAGCATCGCTGATAATCACACGGTAATTACCTGGCTCCAGTCCTTCAATCTGTGTATCAGTACTAAACCAGAAGCTGTTGCCAGTCCAGCTACCCGCTTTGAATTGCTGCCAGGTGTAGCTATAGGAACCGGAACCTCCGGTAACATTCGATTTTAACAATCCATTGTCAGCCCCATTACATGTGATATCTGTTTTTTGCAATGATACCTGCAAAGGCTTTCTTTGATAAACACTGAATGTTTTTACTACCGCATCACTACAGCCTGTTGCCTGATTTTTAAGCGTAACCGAATAATCACCCGCTGCTAACCCGGTAAATTCGCCATTGGTATTGGTTATAGTACCAAGCGTATACTTATAACTACCAGACCCTCCGCTGGCAGAGAGTTTTAAACGTCCGTCGTTTCCACCATTACAACTTACGGAATCACTTGCTGTTAATTGTAAAGAAAGTGCGGTTACTGCATTCAATGTAGCAGTTTTCATCACGCCGGTACAACTTACATTATCAGCATTCAGAATTTCTACACTGTAATTACCACTTACCAAACCATTGAACGCATAATTTGCAGCAGTCGTAGTGCCTGATTGTTGAATCAGCGCTGCATCTTTATAGAGGTTATATTTATAATTAGTAGCACCAGTCGCCACCACGCCGATACTCCCATCTCCCGGATTAGAACACACCGGCTGAGCAACAGTTAATGTACCGGAGATAGGATCTGGCTGTTTAACTTCAACAAGAAGTGATTTTTCATCCGTACAGGTATTATCTCTTACCACAGCAGAATACAACCCTGCAGAAAGATTCTGCCATACAATAGTTGTACCTGTGATCCGTTGTTCCGCACTTACAATTGTGCCATCCGATTTTTTCAATGTAAAATAGTACCCTGTCTTAGCTCCATCTCCACCTGCAGCAATAACTCCAACACTTCCATTGGAAGCCCCATAACAGCTGGCTGCAATAGTCTGGGCGGAATTCTGGCTAATCGTTAAAGCATTTAATTCGGTTACCACAGGTACAGGAAGAGATACAAGGCAATTGCCTGCATCTGCCCCCGGATTCAGTAACCATAAAGAATATGTACCGGGAGGAATATTGTCTGCCAATACCCCTGTCGCAACCGGAATAGCTATGCTCCAATCTACCATATCTCCACAATTGGATACTCCGTTAACAAACCCCGGATCACAAGGACCGGAAACATTCCCCGGCCGCAGAATCCATCGCATGGTTTCAAATCCACCAGTAATGGCTGTACCTGGTAATTCAACTTTACCATTTTGCTGACCAGAACAAGCCGGTGTTACTACAATCTTACTGGCATCTCCAATAGGCGCTGCTGGGCGAACTGTCAAATCGCCCGTAACGGGACTATAATCTGAATAAAAAGTTTCGGTAGGATACTGCGCTTTTATTCTGCAACGAAACTGGATAATTTGTGAGGATGTTAGAACTTCTGTTATGTACTCCGAAGGTTTAAAACTTGCAAAAAAGCTATTGGTAGTATAAAACTCTTTCCAGACAGAAGAACCCTTTATACTATATTCCCAACTTACCTTTGTACTAACAATACCATCAGAAAATATGGGCCAGTTGTTTGTCGATCTAAGCGAGACCGTGGCACTGGCACAAATCTGGGTAGGTAAGGCAGGAGTAACAGTGATCGCACTGGGCGCTATCATAAAGTAAACAAACCTAACCTGAAATCCCCCCATAGTAGAATAAGAGCCATAAAATGACAGATCGGTTGCGGAATTCCCTCTGATTGGATAAGCAGTACTGCTACTTAGAGTACCAATACCAAGGTCATTACGTGTTATACTTACCGGAGGCGGATACCTTGTCTGACTGGCACGGGTATAACCCGTGTTATCTTTCGTTGTAAACATCCCTGCATCCATAGTAGCGCCACCTAATTTCAACTCTCCAAAATCAGATGTATTACCTTGTAATTGACCAACAACAGTTACAGAAGAATTTAAAGGCGTCTGCCCCCATACTTTCCCACTAAATATCAATAATACAAATAGTATAATTTTTTTCATCGTTCTGATTTAATATTTCACTTCAATTACCTTACTCATCTCCGTTTTCACATCTCCTTTCAATACTGCGGTAATTTTATATTTATATACATTTCCTAAAAAGATCTCATCATCTATCCATTGTTGTACAGAACCGTTCTGTGTAGAGAATAGAATAAAGGGATCATCGTTTTTTGCCCGGAATATCCGGAATTGCTTCACTTCCGGCTGGTTATACTGCCAGTTCAATTGTATGAACTTCTTTTCCTTATCAAGTAAGGCATTGATAGTTTTAATAGCAGGACGTTTATTACCTTCAAACCAAACGTCTCCACTCATCTCTTTCGATTTGTTCTTTGAATCATCCACTACTTCCAGTTCGTAGTAATAAGTATTCCCCAACTGTAAAGCAGTGTCTGTATATGTTTCACGGCTATGAGCAGTGTCCCAGGAAATTACTTCCTTACGGATACTATCTTTTGGATTGATTCTGTACAACGTATATTTCACAATATCCTCACTGCTGCTGTTACGCCATTCCAGTATAATCCCATGCAGACTATCCGACCGGTAAGCTTTTGTTATTAGTGGTGGAGAAGGAGCAATCGTATCCGGCCTCTTCAACATCAGGTAAGGTGAGTAATTAGAAGTGTTATAATTCTTATCTACCGAAATAACTTCATAATATACTTTAGCTGTCAAGGTGTGAAGTGTTACCGTATCTGTAAAAACCGGGCTGGTAAGAATTACTCTTGTTACCTCTATAAATTCTTCCCTAAGACCATTGGCTCGGAATACACGGTAACCTTGCAGATCCTTTTCCTTATTAGCATCCCATTGCAGGAAAACGATTCCTGTAGAATCAATCTTTCCTGCAAGACCAGTGGGTATAGCCGGAGGTATTGTATCAATCACCTGCGCGAAATGCGGAAAGGAATAAAGCGCCTTTCCTTTTTTAGTAATCCCTTTGATACGATAATAATTAGATCCCAATGGTTTTTCATCTGTATAAGTATATACAGGAGACTTCAGGGTAACCAATGGGATAAATGGCCCCTTTGCATTTTCTGAACGGGTAATGACGATCTTAGATAATTGATTTGACAAATCGCCCGGCAGCAGCCAGCGCAATTGAATCTTTTTGTTATCAATGACAATAATAGTATCCATCACCGGCCTGTCTGATACGGTAGGAATACCAGTGCCTTCCACCGTCTTTGAATAAGGGCCGTAATCTCCGAAGGGAGTAATACCGCGTACCCTGTATATGTATTTATTATCATTATCGGGAAGGGAATCCTGGTAATAGGAGAACCCGGTCTTATCCGGACCAGTAGGCAATACCGGTAGATCAGTTACTGGTTTGAATGTCTTACCATCTGCTGATCGCTCAACACTATAAGCACTGTACATACTCCTTGAGAAAGTGGTTAGCCAGCCGAGTGTAGCCGTACTGTCGGCACATACAATCGCCAGCTCACGGGGAGGTGATAATAACATCGGTTCATCAAGGGAGGCCAATACAACAGCAGTATCTACCACCAGGTTCACCGGTTGCCGTGCCAGTGCTATTCTGTAGGCATAACGTTCACCTTTCTTCACATTGTTATCTTCCAGGAAAAGGCCCGCGCTTTTAGCAGCATTGACAGACAAGTCGCAGGAGAGTAATGCCATCGCCATCCGCCAGTCATTCTGATTCTGATTTTCAAAATAAGCACCTATCCCTGCTTCAGGTTTTATCTTCTCAGCTCCTTCTCCATAAATTAATTCTGCTATAATACCAATGCGTTCATCCTTATCTGCAGCCGTTTTCATTTGCTGTAGCGTATAAGGCATCAGCGGTGATGGCGTAAGTAATGTGGATTGAGGATGATCAACTAGTTCACCGTTAACAGAAATTGTAAACCGTTCTATGGTATAGCCATATTTATTACCCATTTCCCAGGAAATATAACTGGCAGGTGCCCAGCGCAACCTGATCTTACCATTGCCGGGATCTGCCATACCGGAAATCCGGTGTTCTTTCTGCTGGGCATGCGTTACACTGTACGTGCACAACAATAATAGGGATAGTATGATGCGATACATGAATGTTAGAGTTTGTAGTAAATACTTCGTGTAATGGATGACGTAATATTGTTTGTTCCCGGTAATCTGTACTTCCATTCTACCGGGTAAAACAGGTTGCCCTGAAGGTCGGGGTAAATAGTTGTCAGCAACTTACTGATAGCAGGCGTGGCTTTTCCTCCATTAACAAAGTACCGGCTTGCCTTATCCTGCAGTTCATGAAAATCGGTATATGCAACGCAGGAAATGTAATACATAAAACGGCAACTGCCAGGCAACGTTGGTGCATAACCTTCACTGATAGCAGCGTCTTCCAGCTTGTTTAGCGACGCTACACCATTATTATATAACCTTACAGCTTCCAGTGGAGGGATACCTCCCGTAATTGTCTGATCACGGGTGATGGTCATAGAAGGGTGGAATGGATAACCAGTATACAACAACGGCATAATCGTGTTTTGCAGCCAGCTGTTATTTGTTCCTGCCATCAGAGAAATCAGAGGTTTGGTAGATAAGGTATTATCTCCTTCTATTTCAAATTTGTCAAATGTTTCTTCCATATCAAAGCGCTGACCAACGACACTGATGTAATTCGTCGCAACATCAAACATGTCCTTTGAATCCGTAGCTGCACTCATTTTCTCAACAAACGTATTGTATTTGCTTGTCCTGAAACTATAAGAGATTACTTCTTTGTTTACGGCAGAAGTAGCATTTCCCTTTAATGCAGTTTGCGCTATCGTAGTGGTATCACCATCTTCTGAAACAGTAGTCTGTTCCTTATTAACAACATTATTAGCAGCAGCCGATCCATCCAGTGAGGTACGGACAATATTAAATGTATAAACAGATTCCTTTGTAAGTTCTTTAGACATATCAAAGTTCACCTGTGCCTGTGCTTCATCGTATGTAACAGTGGTAGCGACCGACTGACCTACTGGCAATGCCAGGGCTGCCGTTACCTTCCATTTCTTACCGGTTGAATCTACCGTTGAAAACAGGTAAGGCTGACCGCGTTTCAATTTGATATATCCTTTGGTATATTCTTTAGGCAGATAATTATATTGTCTTTTAACAGGGTAGGAATAAGCTACGTTTTCCCAGGGAATATAATCAGGAGCTGCACCTGTAGAGAATGAAACAGACTTCACTTCAAAATCTTCTTTCAAAGCATCCCAACTACCACCATTCTGTCGCTCTACATGCACTTTAGCAGAAGCGGTAAGTGTACTTACCGGAGGAAGAATATCTCTTAGTGTAAGAGACGCTGATGTTCCTTCTGCACTGACAGTCGCTGTTCCTGTTATTTCCGTTTTATCTTTTAGTAATTTCAGTTCATCCAGCTGAATACGGTAAGTTGCAACCTCATCATTATTATTTAACATAGAGAAAGGCTTCTGCACCGGCATATTGAATGCAACCTGTGGTGTAGCAAACACGCTGACACCAGAAGTCTTATCATCTGGCTTGATATCACTGATGATGGCTATATTCAATTCTTTTGCACTGACTAATTCACATTGAGAACCTAACTCCACTTTGATGTTTGCCGAGCCTTTAATCATTCCTCCCAGAATAGCATATTTCACACCTACCATTCCCCTGAACCAGCTTGGATTAGGAAATTTAGCTTGTAACAGCACTGCTGCTGATAAACTGGCGATCGAGAATCCACGTTTTTTTCCTAATATCTTAGCGCGGATACCTACATCACCTTTCAGGAAAGCATATGCCTGTCCGGATGCATACCATCCGTTAAATCCAATCACACTATTACTACCCTTACATCTGGCATCTCCATAATCACGTAACAGGATATCTGACCCTGCTCCTATCGCAAATTCTCCATATACTCCATAATCGAATTTAAACCCTGCTCTGAAATGCATCCCGAAACCAAATCCACCACCACTCTTCATGGAGTTTTCCATCGCCATAAAATCTGTATTCACATCATCAAATACTTCACTCACTTCCTGAGGTAAAGGAGGCATGTCTTCCACCTTTGTTCCCATCATGAAATAGGTTCGTACCTCTGCCAGTCCGGCTATTGACAATCCAAACATCTCAGAAGGGCGGCCAACATAGAACCACCAGTCGTCAGGACCAATATGCAGTGCAGCTTCACCTACCAGTCCACGGTCATTAACACCTTTGAGAATCCCGAGTATATTGATATATGTTTTTGAGCTGGCATCGAATGTGTGATTAACATTGTCATACCGCATCATAAACTTCACCCAGATGGGAGCTGATTCATCCTCACCTGCTTCCGATTTACTTTTCGCTTTCAGAGCCTGATGTAATACATATCCTGCACCGTCAAACTGTGCATAACGGAAACCACCGTCTGTTCCAAACTGAACTTCAAGTGCTACGTTAGCATTCACTACCACATCGACAGTAAGAGCAAGAGATACACCGCCCATAAAGCCCAACCCGGCTTCTTTCACAGGTACATACTGGAATATTTCATTTACATCTTTCAAACCACCTGCCTTATCAATGGAATTCCTGCTATCATATGGATCAAACTGTGGTGGTCGTTCCATATGATAGGACATACCTCCCATCAGCCCATTAATCTTAAATATTGGCGTGATTTGTATGGTAACCCCTATATAAGCATCTACGTGCCAGTAGCGGTAATCATCCTTTGACCCGAAATAAGCAGTCGCCTTCGCCTTTGGTATAGGCCCGGGGATAGAAAATTCCAGGAAACCACGGAAGCCATTTCCATATACCGGATGGTTATCGAAAATGGTGAGCACACCATTCATCTTAAATGCCATAACGGCTACCGCCAGTTTAATATCATTCACCGTTACTTTATCCAGTTTCCAGTGGGTATTGACTTTAGTTACGGCCTGCCCTTTTACATACACTGTTTCGATCTCTTCCTCCTGAACAGCGGTCACTACAAAAGAAGTACTACCTGCAAATCCTTTATCTGATGAATTCATCAGATTCAATTTTACAGTCGCACCTATACCTATCTTACCTTCTGATATACCAATATGCAATGCATCAATACCAACAGGGAAACCGCTTAGCTTCGAGCTGCTGCTAATGGCAATATCAAATGTTCCACTGTGAACATAAGGTTTTTGGGTAGACAACGTGAGATCCTGAAAAGTGATATTATCGATCTTCAAGAAACTCTTGTTGAGTGTAACTTTTCCATTCAGGACAGCCATTGGTAAAAAGTCCTGCTCCGTTTTGGAGATCTGGATCCGGGAATCTTTACTGAGGGTGATATCTCCTGCAAAGAATGCGTACTTTTTGTCTGCCGTTGTTTTTAGTGCGAAAGAATAATAAGTATCTCCACCACGCATATTTACGGAGGCATCATATCCTAAAGGATCTTCACCCAGGAAGCTGATTCTCATCATACCTCCCAGTTCTCCCCCGTTAAGTTTATTTTTGCTGAAACTAAGTCCTACTTTATCAATTGATAAAGGCCATCCACCAGCGCTGGCATCTCCCAGTTTAATAATGTTCTCTGCAGTGATATTACCACTTACCCCCTGATCATCAATAAAAAAGTTCCTGACAGTAAGTTTGGGTCTTCCTCCTTTCGAAGATAGTTGCTGTGGCAGCCCTACCTCCATTTCCTGTAAATAAAAACCTCTCCATAAATTCGGGCTACCCGGATCTTCCAGCATATCACTGGTCATAATCAATCCACCCGGATTTGCAATATCACTCATGTCTACAACTGCATTCTTTACTTTAAAGCTGAAATCACTCAGCCCGCCGATATGAAATGCAGGTATGTCGATCGTCGCCATTATATTATTCAGGTCTTTTACATTCACCTGAAGGGCTGCACGTACTTTATCTGTCTGCGGATCTTCAGGCTGTATCATCGATTGATCAAATTCAAATACGCCAATCAGGTTAGCCGCTTTAAAACCGTTACAATCCCACTCTACGTAGTTGGAACCATTGCCGGGAAACAGAAGATCTAAGTGGTCGTTGATATTGATCAGCTGATCATTCAGTAATACCAGTTTAGTAGAGGAAGCCACACTGATACCGCCAGGCGTAAAGCCTATATTTTTACCGCCAAAAACAAGCTCTTTGGTGGTACCGGGAAAGGTGAACCTGAAATAGGCATTGAAATAAGCACCACTGGTAGTCATGCGTGCACTATCAATAGCAATAACATACACTTTACCATTGATCTCTCTTACCAAACCTACCGGTAAGGCTCCCATATCTTCACTACTAAGCGCGTTTACAAATCTTCCTTTGTCTTTAATTTCTTTGAAAACACCGTCGACATAAGCATCAACGTCAACTGTAACAGCGGTATCGGAATCAGACTTTAACTGAGCAGAAAAAACAATGTACGGCTTCAGAAAAAACACTAAAAAGAATAGTAATGCGGCGGGCATCACAGGTAGAGGGGTACCTCGGCGTATAAACATTAGTAAAAGAATATTGTCCCTGAAAAATTTCTTACATTAAGAAATACAAATATACGAAAAATAGCATTATAAATAAATACCAATCTTTAAATGACTATATATCAATCTATAACAAGTCAGCGAATCGATTTCTTCGCTGATTATAATTTGCAGGCTAAAACAACTATATTTACGTAACGCGCTATGAAATTTGAAGCTGTAACTATAAAAGATATTGCAATCGCACTGGGGCTTTCTACCTCTACTGTATCGCGTGCATTGCGCGATAGTCACGAAATAAGTGTCGCCACTAAACAACTGGTGCTGGAATATGCTACCCGGATCAATTATCATCCGAATCCTATTGCACTGAGTCTCAAAGAAAAGAGAAGCCGCTCTATAGGTGTGATCGTTGCCGAAATTGCCAACAGTTTTTTCTCACAGGCTATTAATGGAATTGAATCTGTAGCTAAAGATAGTGGCTATAACGTTATCATTTCCCAGACACATGAATCTTACGAAAAAGAAGTCATGACGCTGCAATACCTGGCCTCCCGATCTGTAGATGGCTTGCTGATCTCTGTATCCAGCAGTACACAGAATATGGATCACCTGAAGGCATTGCATGACCGTGGATTTCCTATCGTATTCTTCGACCGCATTGTAGAAGATATCCAGACGCATAAAGTGATGGTAGATAATTTTCGCGGGGCTTATGATGCCACTCTACACCTGATCAATAAAGGGTATAAACATATAGCCGTACTGGCTGGGCCCGAAAGCCTTTCAATCAGCCGCGAACGTGTAGCCGGTTATATGGAGGCACTGGCGCAAACCAGGGTGAAACCTGGCAAAGCACTGATCAAATACTCCCGCTATTCCGGGCTCCAGCTGGAGGAAGTGGAACAGGCAGTAAGCCAGTTGCTGAAGTTACGTCCGCGCCCGGATGCAATCTTTACTGCATCTGACAAACTCACCACCAACACAATGAGGGTATTGAAAAGTAAAGGGATCCGTATTCCGCAGGATATTGCGCTAACAGGCTTCTCTAATTCAGACCTGATAGAACTACTGCATCCCCCGTTGACGGTTGTACGACAACCGGCATTTGAAATGGGAGAAATAGCCACCAGCCTGCTATTACAACTGATAGAGAGTAAAAGACCGGTAAGAGAGTTTGAGCGGAAGATTCTTGCAACGAACCTCATCATACAATCATCAACGTAAAAAAGAAACCCGTATCATAATAACGATACGGGCTTTTTTTTCTGAAAATAATTCTTATTTTAATTGCAGCAGATACTGATGCATATCATCTTTAGGATTTACTCCGATACTTTTTAGTTTGTTCAGATAATAATACCGGACATCTTCCCAGCGATAATAAGGGTAGTGAGCGGTTTTTACAGGCAATGCCACCTCCCTTTCATTCAATAATACTTTTACCAGTTTTTCTTTTCCATTCGAATAGATGATCCACTGGATATTAGCGCTTAAAGGAATAATAGAAGATGCTTTCCAGTGCCTGTTATAATTATACACGGATGCAGCAGGCACACTGGCAGTACGTATTCCCAGCAATGTAGCAAAAGGTGAAATAGCTTCTGCATGGGTAAAACGCAGTACAGCATCCTTTCCTGTCGGGTTTTCTGTGCTGTTTAAGAAATCTGCCAGCAAAGGAGCCGCGATTCTCACCTGGATACCCAGCGTATCTATACCAGCACCTTTTTCCAGAAAATCAGCTGCACCGTTTTTAAAGTTGAACCATTGCAGTTCTTTTTGATCTAATACTATCCCAAAATCAATACTATCCCGGGTATATCCTTTTTTCTTCATCTCCAGCGGAATCGACAACTGTACGCTATACAGATCGTAAACACATGCTGCGATTGCCGCAGCATCCATTACCACCGGCTTCTGGCGCACAGTTACCTTTACTCCGTTCTTTATAAAAGTACCGGTGAAGATCTTCGCACATACACTGGCAGCAGTCTGTTTCGTCCGCGGGTCTTTTTCAAGAGAATCAAGTTGTACTGACAGACTGTTTTTGAAAACCTGGTAAGCAGGAGACAGGTCATAAAACCGTAACACATTTTCATCAGAATCCTTTACTAAGGCAAATTCACTTTTTTGCCCTGCAAAAGACCGCAGAAAAGCATCTGCACTTTGTTTAGTCCTGACCTTATGTGTAATCTGTACTTCCATTCCACGACCTTTAAACGCCGGCTTATAGTTATTGTACAAACGCGCTCCTATGCCGGCCTGTTCTTCCTCTCCCAGTAAACTGATGTTCTCGTAATTGTTATTTTCTATAGACAGAAAACGTATTACCATCGCTTTCAGTAAAACCCCTTTCTTCGTCAGTGCATGTTCTTTTTCTGCTTCTGATAACACCTGTAACAGCGTAATATCACTTCCTGCTTTCGTTAAGAACCTGGCTCCATGCCTGCCTACATAATTAACAAATACAGGTTCAAAGCCCGCGGGGGCTGGCGTATATTGCTGCTGTGAAAAGGGGTATGGTGTCTTGGTTCCTGCTTCCTGCGCAGATAGATTTATAGTAACGATTAAAAAGTAAATAATTAAGCTCCACTTCTTCCCCATCATTATTTATTTAATATACTTGAGGTATAATGTTTATTCCCTGAACCGTCCGACTGATAAGCGCCCATATCCACGCCAGGTTCGTCTGTAGTGGCCCCGTAAAGCCCTCCCTGCGTCACAACTTTCTGTGCCTGAAAGATATCAGCATCTGCTTTGCGAAGAGCCGGAGAACCCGGTAACAGGCTAAAGTTATACTGTTGTGCAGTGATAATAGCAATCGGCATGGCAGAGATATCCAGTGGCGGTGTTACAGTTGAAAAATCAAACTGGTCCACATCGTATAAAGCAAACAACGGATTATTACTTTTAGGCGTTGTACTCATGATATCATTACTCTGTTTTACACCTCTTCCATCTGAAGTATAAAATGCAGATATCTGGTACTGTGCATTAGAATAAAAGAAATTGTTGTTGTAATTAATGTGCAGGGTATCCGCATCAGGTGTGATCCTCAGGCCATAGCGGCAGTTAATGATCATGTTGTTATAGATCTTGCCCTGCGCACCTTTTTCATAGTTGATAGAACCACCCCGACCTGATTTCACCTGGCGCATACCACTATTCAGGATAGTATTGTTATACACATATACATTTGTCTGCACCGTACTTCCTCCACTGTTAGATACTTTGAATGCATTGGTTGCACCACCTATTGAAACATTGTATGCCACATCTCCTATAGAACCTGCTTTTAAGTTCAGGGACTCTCCACCTGCTTTAGCACAGGCTTCGAATGTATTACGCATCACACTCACCTTACCATGCAGAATACGGATACCATCATCTGTACTACCATAAAACCATGAATCTTCTATAATAACATTACCATCAATATTAGTATAAGATAGGAAATTCCTCGGATCTCCTGCCGCAAACACTGCCGGATCTGCAGATGCTCCTGCTGGTCCACCGGCAAATTCCATATGTGTCCATTTGATGATTACATCTCCACTTGTTGCGCCACACTGGATACCTCCCCAGAATCCTTTGCCAATACTGGCAGTAGTACGCAAGCTGTCTAATACCGTAATATAGTTATTCTCATTGGCAGTCCCTAAACTGATAAATGTACCGTTGCAGGTAATTTGCGGACTGGTAGCTGTACTTTTACCGTCACCCAGGGCTATCAGTTTAGAGCCAGCCTGCATCAGCAGGGTATCGCCCGCATTGATAGTAATATCGGCACTAAAGTAATAAGTTTTACCAGTGCCCAGGGTTCCCTTCACAGAACCTGTGAGCGTATCTGAAGTGATCGTCTGACCGGCAGAGATAACTGCCGTTGATATTTTTACTGATTCCTCTTTATGACAGGCACTCAGGATAAGTGCTGACGCTATATATAAATGTAATTTTTGCATGGTAATAATTGTTTAAAGTTTGAATTTTACACCCAGCAGGTAATTAGATCCGTAGGTATCCTTGCGTACAAAGGTATTTTTACCGATCTCCTGGTGAGGTACTGCTCCTACTGTTCCGCTGCCGGTAAAAGGCTGTCTGATCTCCAGCTCATAAGGGGTATCGAAGATATTATTCACCTTTGCATATACAAACCAGCGTTTAGTAATTCTCTTCTCTACAGAAAAGTCCATCTGTGCAAATCCTTTCTGCCAGATATCATTGTCCAGGAACTGAGATACCGTATTGATCCTTCTGCTGGTATAACCAAATGCCAGTTGTGCATTTAATCCTAACTTATTATCATCTTTAAATAACAGGGATAAGTTAGCAATATGAGCTGATTGCCCCTGTAACGGACGACTTTGATTCACCTGCATCTGCGAGGTACCGGTGCCCGTGCTGTAATATTTAATCTTGGATGTAGTGATCTCAGAGTGTGTATACGTGTAGTTTGCTTTTATACCAAACCACCTGAAGTATTTGGTGATATCCAGCTCTGCACCATAGTTGCTGGCCTTACCAAAATTATCCGGTGTATAATAAACGTTGGTTCCTACATTTTCCAATGCATATTCAATAGGATTGTTCAGTCTTTTGTAGAATATACCTGCCAGTAATTGATCTAATCCTTTAGGGAAATATTCATAGCGCAGATCAAAGTTATCTGCAGTAGTCCTTTTCAGATTAGGGTTACCTATTTCCTGGTAATCAGCATCCGGATCTCCACCATTGTGAGGTATTACTTCATAGAAGTTTGGACGGCTGATAGCGGAGTAATAAGAAAGGCGGATAGCCTGTTTTTTATTTAATGAATATTTCAGTAATGCACTGGGTAATACATCATAATAAGTAATAGACCCTGTTCTTCCTTTTACAGTTTGCGGTACGGCACTTTGCCAGGAAAGATCTGTATTCTCGTATCTGGCACCGCCGGTCAGTTCAAATTTCTTCCAGTTGATCTTCACCATAGCATAAGCAGCGCCTACGTTTTCTGTAGCGGAGTAATTTAATGCATTATCAACCGTTCCTTCTCCATTAAATACTGAGAAATTATTGTGGGAGATATCCCCGTCATATACCTGGTTGCTTGGATCTGTAGGACGCAAACTATAATCATCATAGCTGCTGGTCCTTGATTTATTACGGTACATACCACCTGCTGACCAGTTTACATCCGCTTTCCCAATTTCTGATTTATAGGTAAAATTCAGGTAACCGCTTTTATCTTCATCCGAATTACGGGAGAACTCCCTGTGAGATACCGGATCAAGATTTAACGGAGCTTGTATTAAAGCACCACTGGCGTCTTTTGAAACACCTGTAACCAGACCCAATGTAGCTTCGTCAGGACGGTTATCACTGGCTTTTGAATAAACAGCAGACCAATCCATCCCGAAGTTCTTCGCGATCTTATGTGTACCATTCAATGTGATATTGAAGATCTGCTGCACATCGTGATAGGTTCTGTAACTGTTGCTGATCCTTCCCGTGCCGGCTCCAGACCTTCCTAATTGCAGGTTGGTGTCCGATGCACTTCTGAACTCGTTTTTCTCCAAATTGAGATAAGCAGCATACAGCTTGATCTTATTATTATCATCGATCTTTAAATCGAGTTTGGTATGTAAACCACTTCTCTGCTGCTGGATGGAATATTGTCTGGATTCTATGCTGGTTACCTGTGCATTACCGTTATTCATATCTGTCTCAGTCCCGAAGAATACGGAGCTTACATTACGGTAGTTATTCTGGTAACTTCCTGCTACTATAATTCCAAGCTTATCTTTCCACACACGACCACCTACAGATAATCCCAGCAAGGATGCAATGGGATTATGTTTATCCGAATGAGAGAAGGCGCTGTTCGGGAAATCTTTCATCGTAGCCTGGTAGGTAGTTCCGTTTGTGGCACGTGGAGAACGATCCAGGCTGGCACTGTTGTCAAAGGTGGTGAAGTCCTCGCTGGTGAATTTACCTGCGAATCCTGCAGCAACATTTGCTTTTACACTTAACTGGTTAGGCGCATCTTTCATGACCATATTCACAGCACCGCCAATAGCATCTCCTTCTCTGTCCGGGGTAAGGGATTTTACTACCTCGAGGCGGTCCAGCAGGTCTGCCGGGAAGATATCCAAAGGCACGTAACGGTTCTTGTTATCCGGACTAGGGATCTTAATACCATTTACGAGGGTGTAGATATAACGTTTGTCCATTCCCCTGATAATAGGGTATTGGCCTTCACCGTTGGTGCTTCTTTCCAGAGATACACCGGAAATACGCTGTACTACGTTTGCCACGGAGAGGTCGGGGGAGACTTCTATTGTACGGGCGGAAACAGAGTTCTGAACCAGGGTAGCTTTTCTGTCGGCCTGCATAGCAGATGCATCAGTGCTTTTATCGTGTTTACCCGCTACATTCACCTCTGCCAGGTCATTGTTCTTTTTTTCCAGTTCAATGACCATATTGGGAGGTGTTCCGTTTACGGTTATTTCGTTTTTATAAGAGTTGTAACCAACATAAACTGCCTTTACTTTCCAGTTGCCGTTTGGAAGATTCTTTAAAATGAATGTTCCATTCAGGCCGGAAACAATAAAATGTTTTTGCTCCGAGATTTCTACGCTGATAGTTGCACCCGGTAAAGGCTCTCCGGATTGTTTATCAACTACCTGGCCGCTCAGGCTGACTTTCTGCGAGTGGGCAGAAAACCCGATCGCTGTCAACAGGATAAACAGAAAAAATAATCGCTTCATTGTAGCAGTTTTTTGATGCTGCAAATGTGAATAAAGGCAAACAGTAAGCGTAAAAACTACCGTATACAAAATGATACATCGTGAACAAGAGCGTATACAAAGAGTGAACAAGGGAAAATAATCAGTTGATTATCAATTAATACAAAGACGACGTACGCTACATTAACAAATTGTTACCGTAACATCACTTTATAAAGAATTGATAAATGAAGTGAGACTTTCCCCTTCTTCCAGCAGCAGTTTTTTCTTCAATCTGTACTTTGATACCCTCAAACTATCTGGTGAGATAGCCAATAAAGTGGCCATATCTTTTGAATCGAGGTTCAATTTAATGAGGGCAGCCAGGCGGAGATCATTATAAGAAAGGTCATCTCTTCTTTCTTTCAGTTTGGCAAAGAATTCCTGGTGTACCTGTTCAAAGATCTCCCTGAATCCTGTCCAGTATTCATCGTAATTAAAGTTGAGATTGATTTGCTGAATGAGTTGCTGGATTTGTTTTTTCTGGTCCCGTTTATCATCTTTTACCATTAATTCCAGCCTGTTGCGCAAGTCTTCCAGCAATTGGTTTTTCTGGATCACATGGAGGGTATGTGAGGTCAACTCCTTCCCTTTCACCTCCAGGTCCTGCACCAGCTTATTTTCCTGCAGCTGTTTATTTTCAAGGGCTGTTTGCATCAATGCTTGCTGGGCCTCATGAATTTGTTGATTTTGCAAGGCCAGGGTGACCGCATTTCTAATCTTTAACCGTTGCCGGCTAATAATTACCCATCCAAGCACCAGAAGTAGCAGGATCACAATAATAGTGGAGATAGCTATAATAATATTGATGTCACGTGCATGCTGCAGGTCCACTATTTCATCATTCTTTTTATCCATATCAAATAATACACTTAAAAAGGCGGTCTGCCGGTTGTTTTCGGCAGAGTAGATATCTATAGTAGCACGGCGTGATAGTTCCAGGTAGTAATAAGCACTGTCCTTCTCGTTCAGCAGGTTGTAGGTTTTACCTATGTCATGATAAGCGGCCCCTTTTCCATATAGGTTATTCGCCTTTACCGCGAGGATCAGGGCTTTCCTTGTCTCAAGCAGTCCTTCATTATAGTGGCCTGTTTTACGGGATATATCTCCCAGGTTGTTCAATACTTCAATAATAGCTACTTTTTCACCTGACTGTTCATAGAGGTCGTAGGAATGTTCGTAGTAATAGCGGGCAGAATCGAACTTTTGCAGATCTTCATAAATGCTGCCCATATTCTCGTAGATCTTTGCGATGCCTTCTTTTTTTGATATCCGGCTATATTGTTGCAAAGCCAGGCGCTGGAAATAAAAGGCGCTGTCGTATTGATGCTGCTTTTCGTAGAGGTGTCCTATCCTGCCGTAGGTATCAGCCAATCCCTCATCATTATGCATTTGATGGTAAATGGCCAGAGCTTCTTCATATTGCTTTCCTGCCAGTGGGATCTGACGGTTGTAATAATAGAGGATACCCATATCATTCAGATTTCCTGCCAGCAGGTCTTTCCGTTCCAGATCGCGGAAGATCTTATCCGCCCGGAGGTGAAAATCCAATGCCTGCGGATAATTGCCCAGATAATAACAGATATTCCCCATGTGTTGAAGGGAAGTCCCCATTGTTAAAGGATCTTTTTGCAATGTGGCTTTGTCGTACATCTTTTTTAATTCCAGCAGAGAAGAATCTGGAAGATGCATGTCGAGTTGTCTGGTATAAGTAAGTTCTATACGGTCCCTATCCTGCCCTTTTACCGTTATGGCAAGCGCTAAAGCTGCTAAAACAAAGAAAACTCTCATAGTTGGAAGTAAATATCCGACCTCCGTCCCCGGGAGGTTAATAATAAGCTGCAGGCAAAGAAAAGGGTTTAATGTTATGTAATTGTTAAGAGGTGGATGAGGATATTAGTTTGAAGCCCATCTTTTAAAATAAAAATAAGAAATACCTTTATACAGATTTTACATTGCATAGAGGCATTTCTTTACAAACTATCACTTATTTCACTGCCAGAAAGATATCTACTTCCGCATCTTCCGGGTTTTGTGTTTTTTCTCCATACACTTCAAAATCTGCTGTATAAACCCTTGGAATATCTGAGTTCCATATTTTAGTCCACTCATTAAATACCACACCTTGCAGGAGATTTCCTTTGGCAATACGCTTAAGATAATCGCCTCCGGCTATAGTGATCCCGGTCATTCCATCCGGAATATTATCCAGATTGCTTACTTTACAACCAAGAATAGTGGTATAGGGTTTTGTATGATCTTTCTCATACTCCGCATATACGCTATAAACAGTGTTATCAATCTTATTGGGGATTTTCTCCATGATTCCTTGCGACATAAACTGATCCCAGAGAGCAGGAATATCTTTTCCTGATTGTCCGTTTTCGTTTGTGGTTCTTACTGCAATACCAAGAACATAGAATGATTTGAGCGTCTGCTTTTCCATTTTTTTATTATTTCAGTACAAATATGGGGGAGTATTGTGACAACCCTATGTCAGCAGGGACCTACAACAGTTACTACCCACTTAACTACCCACTTTTCAATTTCCCCTTAATTCGCCAATAAATCCATTTCTTCCTTAACCCTTTACTGTAAACGGTTTCAAAACAAATGAAGATATTATGTAAAATGTCCCCATCATTTTTACTACCCACTTTACTACCCAAGGGCTATTCCGAAGGAAGAGGTAATTGGTTTATTAACCATCTCCCTGATTTGTCTGATCCTTCTCTTACAAGGATACCTAAGTTTTTCAATTTATTAATATTATTATCTACAGAAGTTTTCCCTTGTTCAATTACTTGCGACAATTGATCCTTAACAGAGAACCTCAAAAATAATTTGTGAGCCTGAGAATTACTTAAACTCCTCCTGATCTCCAAAAACAAAGAGCCTGCATCCTACTTATGGATACAGGCTTCTTGCATTCGTTATAACGCGCTTCTATTCAGAACAGAAAGCTACTCCTTCAGTGCCTATTGTTTTTGATACACTCTTACATAATCTATTTCAAAGCGCTTAGGAAATGTGGTATTACCCGGATCTCCTCCATTCATTCCTCCAATGGCAAGGTTCAATAACATGTAATGCGGTTGCATGAAAGGATTGATTCCTGTTCCATCTTTATTCTGCAATTTATTCAACTCCACCCTGTTCAGCAAGGTATCGTCTACAAACAAAGCAATCGCTTTTTCATCCCAATCCATACGCCATACATGAAACTTTGCGGCCCAGGCGGAATCTACCGGACGGGTATTACTATACCATTCGGCTTTATAAGCTTTGGATGTGCCACAGGCAATATTGGCCAGCAGCTTGCCCTTGTAATACTCCATGATATCGATCTCTCCATTAGAGGGCCATTGTCCCTTTTCTCCAAGTGTCCACCAGGCGGGCCATAAGCCCTGGTCGACAGGGATACGACCTCTCATTTCAAAACGTCCATACTTCCAGCTTTGCAGTCCTTCTGTTTTGATGGAAGCGGCTGTATATGTTATGAACGGACGGTTCTTACGCCAGTCGTGGCTACCTTCTACATAACCTGGATTGGGCATCTGTTCTTTACACGCTTCAATTACCAACATACCTTTTTCAATATGGGCATTGGCCAACTGATACCACTGCAATTCTTCATTACGGGCAAAGCCTGTCTCCGGCCGCCAGTTGGCTGGATCCGGAGCACCGTCCTTATTAAATTCATCGGCCCATACCAGTTTATACCTTTGTGCCGTACCAACATTTGTAATACACAATATCAATGTCAGCAACGTTAAACCTCTTATCATGCTTTATAAATGCTTTGGATAATTTAATAGTTTCACATTATTAATCTTAAATCCCTGTTGATCCTGGATATAGTCTACTACAAAACCAACTGTTACTTTTGTTTCTTCCGTTAAAGCAAACGTCACTTTAGGCGCTGTAAACAAAGTAGAATAGATTTCTGTATTACCTGATACATTACTATAGTCTGGAATAGTGTCTTTTCCTGGTGCTATCACAATATAAGCAGGATCTTTAGTTCCCTGCCAATTGAGATTGGAAACATCAAAAGTATAAGTACCGGCAGGCAAAGTCATTGTCTGGTAGATCTTACCGTTGTGAATAGCAGGAGATCCCCATCCCGATTCGAGATTCATAGTACCACCTGCATCGCTGGAGAATCCACCGTATCCAGTATGACTTTTGGCGGCAGTGTTGGCTGTCCAGTCGGCTAGTGTTCCCCAGCGGCCTCCGGAACTCATCTCTGCTGCAATGAAAGGAAGTCCTGCATTTTTCACATACGCCGCAGTGATATTTACAGAGGGTCCTATTACCAGTGCGTCCACATTTACAATCACGATAGTGGTGGCGAGTGACGGAGCTACTTCATATTTCCCTTTGCTGCGAATAGAAACTGCCAGCGCTAGTTTCTTTCCCGCATATTGATTTTCCTTGATCTGATTAATATCTACAGAAAGGTTAAATGTACCCTCACTCTTTCCTCCTGCTACTGCTATATCAGTTGGTAACGTGTACATAGAAGATGGCATTAGTAAAGTAGTGGTATCAAGAATGCCATTTGTAAGCAACTGATTAATCGTATCTGTGTTGGTAACAATATCTACCGAGAAAGCCTCGCTGGCCTGCATACCTGCACGTGAAACGCCCAGGATAATATTTATTTTCTTGTTCTCCTCATCCAGCTGATAATTATATGTGGAAGAATCGGTACCCGATGGAACGGTATAATTCGCATTGATTCCACCAGACATATTCACTGCCTGAGGCATGAAGATATTGGTAATACCATATTTGGTTTCTTCCTTATTACAGGCAAGAATGATAAAACATGTAATTAAGAACAGACATAACTTTTTCATACAACTCATTAAAAATGTTACCAATTTGGATTCTGTTTCAACACCCCTCCGGATTTGCTGATCTCCGACTGAGGGAATGGATAGTAATACATTTTGCGGGCATCAAATACCCTGTTCTCTACATTGAATACCTGGTAGGTAATCACCGGAGGTGCCAGCGTTACACGTACGCCCTGTATAGGAGCATTCAACGCTACCTCAGCATCTTTCCATCTGATCAGATCCCAATAACGGTAATCTTCAAATGCCAGTTCTATTCTGCGCTCATGCTTTAGTGCTGTTCTGAACTCATCGGCCCCTGCTGCTGTTATAGCCGGCATTGCCACACCGGGTCTGTTACGTACCATATTGATCGCTGCACGGGCTGTGAGAGCATAGCCATTGTCGTTATCCGGACCATATGCTTCATTCATTGCTTCTGCATATTCAAGCAATACTTCTCCATAACGGAATACTATCCATGCATGTACTACTTTTTGTGCCTGTACCAGATTCAAACCGTCATTCAGGAATTTCTTCAGATAATAACCGGTTCTACTGCTGTTGGTATTCGCCATATCATCTGTGCCACCCGCTGCTTCATTGATCGTCCGACCGTTCCAGGTGCTGTTGTTTGTAACGATGGAATAACCTAAACGGGGATCCCTGTTTGCATAAGGATTGGCAGGATCAGGTGTGCCTGTATATTCATAATCTGCCACCAGGTTATGTGAAGGAGTAACTCCACTCTTACCTCCTGATGTTGCAATAGGATAATTCTGTGTTTCAGGACTATTGGATGCGGGTTCACGGATAGCATAGATCGTTTCATTGCCGGTAACTGCATTATTCTGCAGGAAGTAATTCCTGTAGTCTGCTGCCAGACCGTATTGTCCGGCTCCCTGTGCAAACACTATCAGATCATGCGCGGCGGCGGCAGCTGCTTGCCATTTAGTAACATCTGAGGTAGTATTGTGTAAAGGACTGGCGGCATATAGTAATGCTCTTGCTTTAATTGCCAATGCTACCCCTTGTGTAAATCGACCGTCATAATTGGCGTAAGAAGAGGTTTTCCAGTTCGCTTGCAGACTGTCTTTATAAGTATCAACTTCTTTTACGATAAAGCTGATAATGCTATCATATGGTGTAGCTGGCAAATTCGTATTATCGGATGTGGACAATACTTTCGTAACTAATGGAACGCCACCATAACGTTTTGACAATTCAAAATAATACCAGGCACGGAGAATATGCGCTTCCCCGCGGAACCAGGCAATATTCTGAACATCATTATGATAATTGATTTTTTCAGCGGCTGAGATGGTATCCCTGCTCGTGCCTAAAATGGCTTTATACGCTACAGAATTTTCAATAAAATAATTAGCTGCTCTGATACCAGCATAATAGCTGCTGTAATAGTTATCCGGATTAGTGGTTGCATTCCAGCTTCCCTGGTTAAACAGCAATGCAATAGATGTTCCGGATGTTTGTTCAGCTTCGTCAGTTGCAGCTGCAAACAAATTAGCATCCAGTGTTAAAAAGCCGTCACGCAGATTAACGTAAGGGGCATTTGCGAAAACGAATAACGATACATAATTTGATTTAACTATTTCGTCTGTGGGAGAAGTATCAATTCTTGTTTCCAGAAAATCTTTCGAACAGGCAGATGCTAAACCTGCGGCTACTGCTATTAAAAGATAAGTGTATAATTTATGTCGACTAAGCATAGCGATTCGTTTTTTAATGATTAAAAACTAAGACTGAGACCACTGGTATATGATTTCAGACCGGGATAACCGGAAGGTGTTTCCGGATCAAGATTGTAATCCTTTAGCAGGCTGCTCCAGGTAACAGGATTTGTTGCACTGACAAAGATCCTGCACCGCGACAAGTGTAACCGGTTCAATAAAAGCTCTGGTAAAGAATATCCCAGTTCTATATTTCGGATCCTCAAAAAGTTATTTTTCTTTATCCAGAAGGTAGAGTATCTGTAATTATTAGTATTAGCCAATGTACTTAATCTTGGATAGGTAGCAGTACTCCTTGTATCTATTCCCTGATCTGGATAATATGCCCAGGCACCATCTGCAATAGCATAAGCGTTCGAATTATTCATAAAGGCCACCGATTGTGATGCAGAAAGCAGGTTATAATCTCCTCCTGCGGCACCCTGGAAAAAGATCTGGCAATCAAACCCTGCATAAGTAGCTCCTGCATTAAAAGAGTAATACAATGAAGGGAAATCCGGGTTACCGATTTTAGTGATATCGTTCTGATCTACATAACCGCTTTTGTCCATGTCCTTATACTTGATATCTCCCGGTTGAACAGCACCGAATGCAGGCACCGCTGATCCAGCTTTCAGCGTACCATCAGCGTTAAAGTCTTCCAGTTGGTAAAACCCATCGGCCACAAGCCCCATTGGAGTGCCAATGCCCAACCCGGTGGTTTTATTGAAATCGTTGACAGGTTTTACCTCTCCCCAGTAATCAATTTTATTTTTAGTATAAGATGCCATTGCTCCAATATTGTATCTAAATTTCCCCACCTTATCACTGAAATTAACTGAGAGATCAAAGCCTTTATTCGTTACCTTACCAATGTTCTTATACATGAACGATGTACCCAATGTAGCGAGGTAGGTATTGTTATCGTAGGTGATAATACCACCGCGTTTATCCATGAACATATCAGCTGTTACACTTAACTTATTAAAAAGCGTAGCGTCTATTCCTGCATTGTATTTAATACTATGTGCAGCAAAGATGTCCGGATTAGCAATATAACTGAGTGCATAACCCGCATTGCCTGTAAAACTATTATTCCCGGTATAGAATACGCCGTTATTATTATAGTATTGTTTATAAAGGTACCTGCCTGCATCAGATGTTTCATTACCGGTTTTACCTACAGATACTCTTATTTTAAGGAGATTTACAACAGGACTGTTCTGCATAAATTTCTCATTGGAAACGATCCATGCGGCAGAAACAGCGGGGTAAAATCCTTTGTTATGCCCTGGTGCAAAATTGTCTGATCCGCTGTAAGCAAATCCGAATTCAGCTACATAACGGTTGTTATAAACATAATGAATTCTTCCGCTCAGGTTAGTATAATGATGAAAGATGTTGTTACCTGTATTTACCCCCAATCCATTCAGACTGCCATTCCAGTCTTCAACGAAACTACTGGCAAAATAATTCACAGCAGCAGATACTGCATGAACACCAAAACTACGGTCGTAACCAGCTGTAAGATTCGCTTGTTTCCAGTCGTACTGACCTACCGGAGAGTTTCCACTGGCTGTGATATCTTTGGTAACGTCTGTAGTAGTTTGTACTCCATTATAAAAGCGTGCATAGGTAGCCGTTTTACTCGCAACGTTCCTGGTCCATGTATTAAAAGACACGGCTTCATTCAGATAAAGACCGGGTGTAATGAAATCAAACTTCTCTTTCAGGTTAAAGTTGGCCTGCAGAGTTCTGTCATGTGTGGAGATCCATCCCAATGCCCTGATAGAAGCAACCGGATTATTCGCATATATCGTAGTACCCGACCAGTTTCCACTTTCATCTTTCACAGGGTAAATATTAGAAGGATAAAGTGCCATATTACTCCAGAGGGTGGGTCCGTTATAACTAGGATAACGTCTGTCTTCAATACGTCCACCCAGATCCACTTTCGCTTCAAAGATCTTAAAGAAATTAAAGTCGAGATTAGAGCGGAGGTTAAAACGCTGGATCTGTGCATTGGAAGTAGATTCGCTGTTAGAGACATCGTACAGTCCCTGATCTTTCATGTAATCTACAATCACTCCATACATCGCAGTAGAATCCCCACCGCTGAATACAAGGTTGGCATCAGTGTAGGGAGTGCTTTTCTTCAATACTTCATCATACCAGTCTACATTGGTGCCGGTACCATTCTTATAAGCATCCAGTTGCGCATTTGAATATTTAGGTGCCCATATATATTGATTCCCGTTCACACCGTATCTATCATTACTGATAGCCTGATTATACAACCGTGCATAATCATAAGAGCCCAATGGTTTATTTATATTCATACCCTGTTGGATCCCGCTTCTTACCTGGAACTGTATTGTTGGTTTGCTATGCTGTCCCCTCTTAGTAATGATCCATAATACACCGTTTGCACCTCTCATACCGAAAGTAGCCAGGGCCGCTGCATCTTTCAATACAGAGACAGATGCTATTTCTGAAGATGACAGGTACTGAAAGTAATGCGATGTTACCTGGAAGCCATCTACATAAATGGTCATTTCCCTGTTATCATATGTACCCAATCCCCTGATCACCATGGAAGCATCATCGTAACCCGGTTCTCCGGTGCCCTGCAACACGGTTAATCCCGGCAGGCGACCATAAAGTGTATTGGTGATATTAGCGGCAGGTGTTTTATACAAATCGGCCCCTGTTACAGTAGAAACAGATGATGAAGACAAAGCCGGTTTCACTTTTAATAACGGGCCTGGCTCGTAGACAATAGTATCCTGTGCTCTTACTCCTGCAAAGGAAATAAGCGACAGGAATATAATAAATGAGAGTTCTCTGAAAGTCATTTTTAATATTTTTATATTAGATTAATAACCCGGATTCTGAATAAGTGTACCCTTATTGATCTCCGATTGCGGAAGAGGGTTCAGGTATTGGCGGGGAGCCCAGAAACCTTTGTATAATACACCATCTTCATAATCCGTATTACCCGTGAGCTTTCCACCCGTTTGGCTATTGAATTTCAATGCCCGGATATTACCGCCTATCAATCCATTTCCAATGTCGCTACGTTTCCAGTGTTTGATATCGTGTAACCAGTAATTTTCATCGAAGAATTCCACAGCCCATTCCCGCTGAATAATAGTACGCAGTGCTGCCTGATCTGTTTCAGTAATAGCAGGAAGGCCTGCACGCTGATGAACTCTGTTTAATTTTGCAAGTGCTTCTGCAGGCTGTCCCATTTCATTATATGCTTCAGCAGCATTCAGATAAAGTGCCGCAAGGCGAAAGATGGGAAACTCGAACCATGACCTGGTACCTGCTTTATAATAGAACTTCACGGGTACAGCACAAGCGTTCATCTGCCACTGAAAAAGTGCCTGGTTACTCCATGAATTATCGTTCGGGTTATTCCAGCTATCTATCTGCCACGCCTTAAAACATACTTTGAAGCGGGCCTCCATCTGTTGCATTTTGGTGAGATAATCTGCAAAATCAGTAGACGTAGTTGGCCATACCTGATTGGTACCATCTGCTTTATAATAAAATTCCAGGTAGTTTGTTGTTAGACCGTTGCCATACGCCTGCCAGTTGTGCATGTTATAAAAGGTATTCATACTGCCTGTTTCGTATTTGAATGCCAGTAGTACTTCTGCATTGGAAGGCGTTGAGGTGGCAGTGCCATAATCGTCCAACGGGTTGCCGGTATTTATAATTTTAGCCCCTCCATTGGTTTCTGCTTCCAGGATTCCTGCTTCTGCTGCAGTTGCTGCCTGCTGCCATCTGCCGGGATCACTGTTGCCGAGGCAAATAAGGCTGTTATTAGCCCCTAAATCCAAATATGGAGATCCCGTATTGAATAACGGGCGGGCGGCATATAAGAGCGCTTTTGACTTAATTGACAAAACTGCTGCTTTGGTCATCCTGCCTGTGAAGGTAGCTGGCCATTGAGAAGGCAATACAGCTGCTGATGCATCACACCAGGAGATGATAGAGTCCAGCACTTCAGTTAGCGGCGCACGGGGAATATTAAGGTCATCATTTACGGTCAGACTCTTACTCAGTATTGGTACTCCCCCATACATTATAAACATCTGTTCGTACCGGTAAGCCACCAGCGCCTGCATTTCTGCTTTTACGATAGCTTTATCTGTGGCAGACATATCAGTGACCTTATCAATATTTTCTTTCACCAGGTAAGCCTGACGGATAGCTGTGAAATTAAAAGCATATCCATCCATATCTTCTATATTGCCACTGGCAGTAAGACCGGTAGAAATAGCAATTCCATTGCCCCATGTCCAGCCAAAGCCGTAAGTGAGTGCGCCGGATATATTATCCTGCACCATAGAATTCCAGGATCCCTGGTAAGGCAGCCCCTGGCATAATGCCCGCTGGTATGCATTTGCAATGGCACTCTGCGCTTTTATAGTAGTTGAAAAAACGGAATCGGTTGTTGTACTGTTTGATATCGGTAACTGCAAAAAGTCTTTCTGACAGGCTCCTATAATCACACACAGTAATAATAAATAGGCAATACGTTTCATCACGTTGGATTTAATTTGATTAGAACTGGATGTTTGTTCCAAAATTGAATGTTTTGGTAAGCGGATAGATGTATCCCATACTGGACTTCCCATCGTCTGCCAGTTCCGGATCTATACCTTTCATTACCTGTTTACTCCAGGTGATGAGGTTATTGCCATTTGCATATATGCGGATACTGCTGATGTGCGCTCTTGCCAGCAATCTTCTGTTCTGCAGGGAATAACCTACTTCGAGATTTTTCAAACGCTTGAAATCGTTGGACTTCAACCAGAAATCACTGAACAGGTTATTAGGGCCTGAGCCGCTGAAAGAGAATTCAGGATAAGTGATTTTCTCTCCTTTAGCATATTTTTCTGCAGTCCAGTGTCCATCATAATAAGGTTGAAATACAGCGCCTACATTCTTTGCATAAGGCGTACTCAGGATATAACCTGATTGAGGGAAAGAGCCTTGTGAAGAACCGATGAACAATGCAGATACATCAAATCCTTTATAGGAAAAACCAAGTGACAGGTTAAAAGCTATACGTGGCAGATTAGAATACCCGATAGGCACCTGGTCTTTATTATCAATGATCCCATCTCCATTAATATCCTTATATCTTACATCTCCCAATCTTGCATTATTACCATTGGTATTATAAGGACGGTTATTTAATTCCTGCTGTGTATTGTAAAATCCATTGGTCACATATCCCTTATACTGCCCTATAGAATAACCCGTTTCATTCATCCAGGGATAAGCATATGGAGGCTCTGCCATGTATTCGATCTTATTCTTCGCATAAGAGAAATTACCTTTTAGAAAGTAGCTCACTTTACCGATCTGGTCTGCCCAGCCCAATTCAATTTCATATCCTTTATTACTTACTTTTCCTAAATTGGAAGGCGGTACACTCGAAGAGGGTACACCATAAGTAGCGGGAATCGTTTGTAATGTTACCAGGATATTATCCCTGTTTTCTTTGAACAAACTACCTGAAACGGATAATTTATCGTTGATAAAACGTAAATCTGCTGCAAGGTTCAGTTTCTTAGCTCTCTCCCAGGTTACTTCCTGGTTGCCCAAAGCTGTTTCTGTAGCACCACTGTAGAAAGGATTGGTACTGGAGCCATTACTATTTCCAAAATGATAACCATAACCGTTATACGCCCAGGAATTAGGCAGGTACAGATATCGTCTTTTGTTCATCTGGTCATTACCCACTTCTCCATAAGAGCCTCTGAATTTAACCCATGTAACCCATTTATTTTCCGGGAAGAAAGGTTCTTTGGATGCTACCCAACCCGCCGATACTGCCGGGAAATAACCAAAACGTTTAGAAGGTGCAAAGTTCTCCGTTCCATTTAAGCCCATGCTGAACTCTAATAAATATCGTTCGCTATAATTGTAGGTAACACGGCCTACCAGTCCCATTAAACCGGAAGGTGTATTATATGCCATATTGTTGGCGGTATATTTCTGAGCATTTCCTAACACCAGGGCTGAAACGTTATGATTACCAAAACTATGCTGGTAATCTATCGAAGCTTCTACATATACTTTACGCCAGGCACCGTTTCCCCAGTTATCAGAAGTATAATCGGGATCTAACTGACCACCGGTAAAAATAATGCTATTGGGATTTGCGGGATCGCGCATCGCACTATATTGAGGAATGCTTTTCAGTTTGTAGAATCCTTTTGTGTAGCTATCGTCATAAGCGATTTTACCATTGAGGTTCAGTCCTTCTGTGAGGTAATCCATCTGGTGTTTTAACGTTACCGTGCTTGTTAACGTAGTCAGGTATTCAGTTATCACACTGGAAGATAATAATGCAACAAATGGAGATTGTCCACTACCTCCTTTTCCTATCAATGGGTTAATACCATCTCCGGAAGTGCCTATATATCGGCTAACAAGATGCCCATCTACAATACCTGGCCCAACAAAGGGGCTGCTTTCAAAGATGCTCTGGATAATATTCTGATACCTGTCTCCCATATTGCTGGGGCCATAGCCGCCGGAAGGATATCTTGAAACAGATGATTGTCCGGCGAGATTCACACTAATCTGGAAATTCCGGAACACATCTATATCAAAATTAGAGCGGAAATTATAACGCTGATAGTTAGAATTGGTATTGGCATCTCCATAACTTGTATTCGCTAAGATACCCTGCTGATGGTAATAACCAAGGGAGGTAAAGTATTTTACTTTGTCAGATCCACCGGACACATTCAGGTTATACTGTTGTTGTTTTCCCTGTCCGCCAAATGTTTCTTTAAAATAATTATGACTGCCATAATATAATGCAGGACTGTTTTTCAATGTTGCTTTCTGATCGGCCGTTAAACCCACCAAAGCATCCACTTCGTTAGGCGTGTAATCCCTGTTATTCTTAAATTTCCAGAGTTCATCTTCAGTAAACAACAGGTTATCGTAACTGGTATTACCAGCAGCCCTTGCATTGTATACGCCTTCATTTCTAAACAGCGCATATTCATAAGAGTTCAGGATTGGCAAGAGCGAAGTAGCCTTCGTATAACCGCTGTTGGCAGAAAAACTAAACTTCGGTCTGTTTGTTTTTCCTCTTTTGGTAGTAACAATAATTACACCATTAGCTCCTCTGATACCATATACCGCAGTGGCAGAGGCATCTTTTAATATGCTGATACTTTCAATCTCATTCGCATCCATTGAATTCAATACAACGTAAGGTTGTTCCGCAGGTTGCTGTATTCCATCTATTACGATTAAGGGATCCTGTCCGTTCAGTGTGGCAATCCCCCTGATGCGTATAGTAGCGGCATTCTGTCCGGGTTCTCCGCTCGATTGTACTGCGCTGATACCCGAAGCACGACCTACCAGCATATTCGCAATATTGGATACAGGAGTTGAGATCAGTTCCCCTCCTGATACGGTAGATATCGCTCCTGTAACAGTAGGCGTTTTCTGTTTCCCATATCCTACTATCACCACTTCACCTAATGCTTTATCTTCTGACTGCATCACTACATTAATCAAACTCCTGCTACCAGTGTTGATTTCCTGATTCTTAAATCCGATAAATGAAAAAACAAGTGTAGTATTAGCCGGTACCGTTAATGAGTATTGACCATTTTCATCAGTTTTTGTTGCAACCCGGGGATTGGTTTTTACGTAAATGCTTACGCCTATTAAAATCTCCGAGCCTGAAGAGACAGTTCCCTTCACGGTGTTCCCCGGCGCCTGGGCATATACAGCCGCAGTGCCAAGGCTCAACAGGAGAAATAGTGTACACTTCACCCAATGGAGTAAAATTCGTTGAATCATGTTGAATCACTTTACAGTAGTTAGAAAATAGTTTAACATTAACAGACAGAAATAAGTATCCCTTAACCTCAGTTAAAGAGATTTGTGCTTTTAAATCATAACGTCCACCCTTATATTATGGAATCTTTCTTTTGCAATCCGGGAATGAGTAATCGATTACATAGTTTAACAAATAGGTATACAAATTTCTACAGAGAGGAAAGTTATTACTTCCGGCCCTAAGCCAATTTGCAGTTTTTAACAAGGTGTGACTGGATTTTAACTTTTTATTGTAAAATTGACATTTAATTAATTCTGTAGAACTACTAAACAGTTTTGTTCCAACATGTTATCTACCAGGGCGAATAAAACGTAAATAAAACGAGGTTGAAAGTCTTTAAATCCTGTTATGATCAAATACATTGACTATCATAACAATGATAAAATAAAACTAAAGTTAAACGGCTTGAGCCCAGTAAAATACTGAACTCAAGCCGCCTTAATTAACATAAATCTTGTGCACTTCATTTTGATACCGCACAACGATAATTACAATTGATAAATGGTTATTACCTGATTACTCTGTCTAATGTATACACACCGCCAGCTTTGGTTTGCAATGCGTATATAAAACTGTTATCCGGAGTTTTCGGCTTTACAGCTCCCAGCATTACATCCACGCCACCTTTCACACGCTGAGGAACACGCAGGAAACAGGTTCCATTTTTTGTAGCATGAATTGTTACACTGCTCAGCATTCCTTCTGCCCATTTTATATCAACGGTATAACCACCTGTGGCCAGTAATCCTTTTACTTCACCTGTTGACCAGTTATCAGGAATAGCAGGCAAAATCTGTAAGGTACCGGTCTGACTTTGCAGCAGCATCTGCGCAATACCTGAAGTACCTCCAAAATTACCGTCTATCTGAAATGGTGGATGCGCACAGAAAAGATTGGCGTAAGTACCACCTGCGTTATGATAATCAGTAGCAGTATTATCTGCAAGCGTTAACAATTCCTTCAGCAGTTTATATGCATGATTACCATCCAGTAATCTTGCCCAGGTATTGATCTTCCATGCTTTGCTCCATCCGGTACCGCCATCACCGCGGATTTCCAATGTACGTTTACAGGCAGCTGCCAACTCTGGTGTAGTAAGCGGAGAGATCTGGTTGCCCGGAAATAATGCAAAGAGATGAGAAATATGACGGTGTTCAGGATCTTCGCTATCCCAGTCTTTATACCACTCCTGCAGGTTACCTTTTTTACCTATTTTAAATGGATACAGGTTATCGAATGCCTGTTGTAATGTATCACGGAAAGCACGATCTGTTCCCAATACTTCACCTGCCTGGATCATATTGGAAAAAAGATCGCGGATAATAGACATATCCATCGTGCTGGCAACAGATACCGTTTCATGTTCACCTTTTTCTGTAATGAATTTATTTTCAGGAGATGTGGAAGGTGCTGTGATCAGGTAACCTGTGCTACTGTCTTTCACCAGCCAGCTCAGACAAAATTCAGCGGCAGACTTCATAATGGGATAAGCCGTATCCTTCAGAAATGCTTTATTGCCGGTGAACTGATAGTGTTGCCACAGGAACTGGCAGAGCCAGTTACCTCCCATCATCCAGTTGGCCCACATAGGATCTCCTTTACCAAGATCTCCTACCGGATTGGACAATGCCCATATATCAGTGTTATGATGTGCTACCCAGCCTCTTGCATTGTAGAAATTACGGGCAGTCTGTTTACCAGTAATGGACAATTCTTTCATTAACTGATACAGAGGCCGCTGCATTTCCATCAGGTTACACTCCTCTGCCGGCCAGTAGTTCATTTGTGTATTAATGTTGATGGTGTAGTTAGAACTCCAGGGAGCACGCAGCTCTTTATTCCACAGGCCCTGCAGATTAGCAGGCGCGCTGTTTGTACGGGAACAGGAGATAAGCAGGTAACGGCCGTACTGGAAGTACAATGTTTCCAGAGAGACATCCTGGCCACCGGCAGTATACTTGCGTAAGCGCTCATCCATTGGCAGTTGTGTCATATCATTGCCTGCCAGAGTGAACTTAACACGGTTAAAGAAATGAAAGTAATCCTGCTGATGCCGTTTGCGTAGATCGTCAAAACTGCGGAGTGCGGCCTTTTGCAGGGCATTTACCGCCAATGCCGTTTCGTTCACCCCATTGCTGTCCGGGCATTTATCAAAGCCATTGAAGCTGGTCGCAGCAGATACAAGTACTGTTACCTCCGTAGCATTGCTGACAGTAATACCAGCTGTATCTGTTTTTACACTTCCATCTTTTGCAAGTGCACGCATGCGCAATTCAAAACGCATTCCTTTGCAACTGCCCGCTTCTTCATAAATGATAGGTTCCTTATTAGAATTGGAGTAACTCGGATCTACCTGTGAAGGGGCTTTTCCTTTCATCGCTATCTCATATTTACCTGCAATGGTGTTATGTGCTCTCAGCTGACTGGAAGGGTGAATCGTAAAATTCAGTTTCCCTTTCTGACTGGCCTTCAAGCGGATCACAATCACCTGATCAGGTGCAGAAATGAACATCTCGCGGGTATATACTACTCCCCCGCTGGTAAAACGGGTGGTAGCCGATGCATTCGAAATGTCCAGGTCACGATAATACTCTTTTGTTTCACCAACCAGCTGTTGGCTGATATGCAGATCTCCCAGCGGCAGGAACGACTGTGAATAAACGCCCTGCATTTTATGCAACAGGCTATCTGCTTTGTGGTATTGCTGATGAGACAACGCTTCCCTTACTGCCGGCAGGTATCTGGCCGCATCCGGGTTTACGTTCTTGCTTACCGGACCGCCGGACCATAAAGTAGCATCATTCAGCTGAATCAGTTCTTCATTGACACCGCCAAATACCATGGCACCTAAGCGACCATTACCTAAAGGCAGGGCTTGGGTCCATTGGGTAGCGGGTTTATTGTACCAGAGTTTCAAATTATTAACCGGCTGTTGAGCACGGGAGATACCTGTAACAAGTAGAGATAAAACAACAAATCTTAATCGCATGATTTAAATTATATAGTCGGGTCTAAAATATCCATAATAAATTATGTTTTCACTATTAATTATACCGGGCGCAAACGATTGCGGAAAAAATAATGCTATACCTTTGGTTATCCCTTTAGGGGGTATTACATTTGTCCTGGTTTTTATGGTGAATAACTCCAAATGAGAGGAATGCATCCCACAATCTTACTAATATCAATAATTTAATAAATAAATCATTGCTAAACTTTTTATGGACCTGAGTACCATAACGTGGAATTTTAGTACAGAGGTCGAATTCTTTCGACCTTTCTTTTTTTATTTATATTAGCAGTTCAGACATTAAATTACAGCACTCTACCGTATTAATCAAGTGAACAATGAGTGTTACTGAAGCTGATCCATGATCAAGAGAATATTATTACTTATCCTATTGGGTTGTTTGCCTGTATTGCTGCTAATGGCGCAACCATTACAGTCGCAGTACCAGTTTACAAGGATAGATATAACCCAGGGGCTTTCTGCAAACCAGGTGAACGCTATCCTGAAAGACAGGCTGGGCTTTATGTGGTTTGGCACCATGTCTGGCCTGAACCGGTATGACGGCTATACCTTTAAGGTATTCCGGCAGGACATCCGCGATACAGCCACTCTTTCCGATAATTTCATTACCCGGCTGGCAGAAGGTCCGGATGGACTGATATGGGTTACCCACCGTAACGGGCAGAATGTATATAATCCATCTACCGGAAAGTTTCAGCGGCATCCCAGGAACATCATGAAAAAATGGGGCATTCCGGGAGATTCAATCAGTAATATCATGACGGACCGGCAAGGCAATAGCTGGTTCATTATACCAGATTCGGGACTTTTCTGTTATGTACCTTCTGCTAAACACGCAACTCCATTTACTCACAATGCAGATCCCAATAGTCCGCAAACGAATGCTGTTGCCTGCATGGTACAGGATTCTTCGGGCAACTA
Source organism: Chitinophaga sp. CF118 (assembly GCF_900112615.1). Taxonomy (GTDB): domain Bacteria; phylum Bacteroidota; class Bacteroidia; order Chitinophagales; family Chitinophagaceae; genus Chitinophaga. The sequence goes on from NZ_FOMK01000002.1 coordinate 512,643, forward strand.
CTGGCTACTTCATACCAATGGGGTGCTGGAAAGAGTAGATGAAAAGCATCGTAAAGTCACTTACCGTACCCATATGCCGGAACAACCCGGTAGTAGAAGTTTGCAGAATTATGAAATGATAGCAGACTCCGATGGTGACCTATGGATCTATAGTAACAGCGATGTACAGGGGATCTATTGCTTTAATCTCAATAGGGGATTCACCCACTACGATCAGAACAGCAGCCCCTTACGGCTGGATAATAATATTGTAAGAGGGGTTGTACAGGATAACCAGGGACTGATATGGATAGGCACCGATCATGGCGGCATGAACGTGATAAATAAACGCCTTCCCGCTATGCAATACCTCGTAAATGACAATGAAAATGCGAAGAGCCTCAGTCAGAATAGCATCAATGCGCTTTACCGGGATAATTCAGGTATTATTTGGATAGGCACCTATAAAAGAGGCCTTTGTTATTACCATGAGAATATCGTCAAATTTCCACTCTATCAACACCAGGTATTTACAGGTACCGGACTCCCCTATGATGACGTGAACCGCTTTGCAGAAGATGCAAAAGGCAACCTTTGGATTGGTACCAACGGTGGTGGTCTGATCTATTTTGACCGCACCCGCAATACCTATAAACAATACCTGCATGATACTCACAACCCGAATAGTCCCAGTAGCAATGTAATTGTGAGCCTGTGGATCGACCATACAGGTAAGTTATGGATAGGTTCTTACTTTGGCGGATTAGACTGCTTTGATGGTCAGCGTTTCATCCACTACCGTCATGATCCGGACAATCCTGCCAGTCTGAGCGACAACAACGTTTGGGAGATATTTGAAGACAGCAGGCAACAACTATGGATAGGTACCCTCACCGGCGGATTGAACCTGCTTGACCGCAATACGAATGAATTCCGTCATTTCCTTAAAGGCATGCCTAATTCCATCCGCTCTGCATATGTTTCCGCATTGCTGGAGGACAAACAACATAACTTATGGATAGGTACTTCAGATGGTATAGACATCCGTGACAGCAGCGGGCATTTCACCCACTATGATAATGACAGGATCAGCAACCGTAATGTAATCTGCCTGTTTCAAGATAGTCGCGGGCTCATATGGATAGGCACCCGTGAAGGGCTTAATCTCTTCGATCCTTACACAAAAAAGTTCCGCGTTTTCCGGAAGGAAGATGGGCTACCCGATAATATAGTACTGAACATCCTGGAAGATAAGGACCATACCTTATGGATGAGTACCGCCAATGGCCTTTCTAACCTCAGCATAAGTGAAAAACAATACCAGTTCAAGAACTATGATGAATCTGATGGGTTGCAGGGCCGGGAGTTCAATGAAAATGCAGCGCTGAAAACCAGTCATGGGGAATTGATTTTTGGCGGAGGAAACGGGTTCAACCTCTTTTACCCGCATACCATTGCTGTGAATCATAACGTTCCGCCGGTAGTACTGACTGACTTCCAAATCTTTAACAAGAGTATGGAACCCGGTGAAGCCATCAATGGAAGGACACTCTTATCGCAATCCATTTCGAATACAAAAGAAATCACGCTGAAATACCGGGAAAATGTATTCTCCATTTCATTTGCAGCCCTGAATTACTTCCATCCGGAAAAGAACCAGTATATGTATATGCTGGAAGGATTCAATAATGAATGGCTAACGACAGATGGAAAGCAGCGCATGGCAACTTATACCAACCTGGATCCCGGCGATTATATCTTCAGGGTAAAGGCTTCCAATAATGATGGTATCTGGACAAAACAACCACTGGAATTACATATTAAGATCCTGCCTCCTTTCTGGCGTACACCACTGGCTTTCGTGCTGTATTTTCTATCAATACTGGGCGCCCTTTGGCTTGCCCGGCGGCTGATCCTGGAAAGGGAGCGGTTACGTTCACGCATTGAACAGGAACGGCAGGAAGCACAACGTATGCATGAACTCGATAGCCTGAAGATCCGGTTCTTCACCAATATCAGTCATGAGTTCCGGACCCCACTAAGTCTGATCATCACCCCTCTGGAAAAGATCATAAAAAAAGACCTGGAAAGCGGGTTACAGCAACAACTGGTATTGGTACAACGAAATGCCCGCCGACTGCTGAACCTGGTAAACCAGCTGCTGGACTTCCGTAAAATGGAGGCGCAGGAAATAAAGTTATATCCCACACAGGGGGATATCGTAACGTTTATAAAAGAACTAACCGCTTCTTTCTCTGATTTGTCTGAAAAGAAACAGATCCACCTGGATTTTCATAGTAATGTGAGCACACTGTCAATGTTATACGATCCGGATAAAATTGAGAAGATCATCTTTAACCTGTTAAGCAATGCTTTCAAGTTTACACCGGAACATGGCAATATATCTGTAGACCTCCAGTTGCAAAATCCGGAACTACTGGCTATTATGGTGAAAGATAACGGCATAGGTATTCCATTGGAACAACAGGAAAGGATCTTTGAACGGTTTTTCCAGCATGACATCCCGGGATCGCTGGTGAACCAGGGAAGCGGAATTGGTTTAAGTATTACCCATGAGTTTGTGAAATTACATGGCGGTAACATCAGCGTAGACAGTGCTCCGGAAATGGGCAGTTGTTTTACAATCTTATTGCCCATAATCTCTCCTGAAGATCAACCGCTGGTTACAGATCCGGTAAGGACAACTATAATGACAGCTAAACCGGCGGCGATCAGGCCGGAATACACTGGTAAGAAACCCGTTATCCTGTTAATAGAAGATAGCGAGGATTTCCGTTTTTACCTGAAGGATAACCTGGGATTACATTACCATATTATAGATGCGTCTAACGGTCTGGCCGGATGGAATATCCTGCAGCATACTATCCCTAACCTTGTAGTTAGCGATGTGAATATGCCTGAAATGGACGGACTGGAGCTCTGCCGCCGTATCCGGCAGCAACCCCGGATTGCCCATCTGCCGGTAATCCTGCTCACTGCACGTGCTGCAGAAGAGGATCAGCTGGAAGCACTTGATAATGGCGCAACCGATTACATTACCAAGCCATTTAACTTTGAGATGTTACTATCCCGCATACGTAACATTATCTCTCAACAGGTATCTCTAAAAAACACCTTTAAGCAGCATATAGACGCTCATCCGAAAGAAATAGCTATCTCATCCCAGGATGAACAATTTATTGAAAATGCCCTGCGTATTGTGGAAAAGAACATCTCTAATCCAGACTTCTCTGTAGAGGAGTTAAGCAGGGAGTTACATATGAGCAGGGTATCGGCTTACAAGAAGTTAATTCAGCTCACCGGCAAGCCTCCTATCGAATTTATCCGTTCCATCCGCCTTAAACGGGCGGCCCAGTTACTCGAAAAAAGCCAGATGACCGTTGCAGAAGTGGCTTATGAAGTAGGATTTAACAATCCTAAGTACTTTACCAAGTACTTTAAGCTGGAATACAACTTACTCCCATCCGCTTACAGGGGAAAAAGCGAATAAACTATCACTTTTTATAAAAAAACAGGCTTCAGAGGTTATACTTCTGAAGCCTGCTTTTTTATAATCACCTCATATTCAATCATCAACATATAAATCATCATACATAATTCTCATCTAAAACATATCTAAACCTGCTATGGTAGTACTCTGTAAGTGGTATAAGCCTTATATAAGCCATATTCTAGTCTTATTTTAGTCTTATATAACTCTTATCTATTAAGATAAGGCTTATATAAGACTAAAAACTAGTTTTAAACTAGTTTATATCTGGTAAATTCCACAGATTAGGTACTTATAGGATACTATCTTCAATGCTGTAAACATTCTTCATACAAGTCCTTATCAAATCATCCCCTTGTTCTTATCAAATCATCCCTATACATTACAATTCCCTTAACATTTGCACCCCTAATCTAAAACATACCCTTACCCTCGGTCTTGAGCCACTCCGCTACATTTGTCAGTACACGTTAAAACAATTACACCCTTAAAAGAGGGACTGCTAAGAACAATTCCATGTATATGAAGAAAAAGAGACTCTTCCCGCTTGTGTTATTCACGCTATGCATACAATTTTGTTATGCAGGTCATATTGAAAGGTTGAAAGATGGTTTACTGATCAGGTTGGATCAACCAACTGCCGGTGGAGTAAAACAGGTAAAGCTGCAGGTAATCACAGATAAGATTATACGGGTAACTGCCAGTGCAAATGATTCAATATCAGCAACTCCCAGTTTAATAGCTATCGTAACAGGTGCTCCCGATGTAAAATGGACATCTGAAGAGAAAGATAATAAGGTAACATTGAAGACCGGTGAACTGACAGCGACTGTCAATCTGGGAACAGGGGAAGTCCTTTTCACAGATAAGGCTGGCAATATCATTTTACAGGAGAAGAAAGGCGGTGGTAAAACCTTTACCCCGGAAAATATAGACGGGCATCCGCTGTATAAGGTCCAACAGGTATTTGAATCGCCGGCAGGAGAAGCCTTTTACGGATTAGGACAGCATCAGACCGGCCTTATGAACTATAAAGACCAGGATGTAGACCTTACACAGTACAATTCTGTTGCTGTGGTACCTTTCCTGGTGTCCAGCCGTCATTATGGAATTTTGTGGGATAACTACTCCATTACCCGCTTTGGCGACGACAGGAAATACGAAGAACTGGGCAAACTGCTCTTGTATAATAAAGAAGGTAAACCGGAAGGACTGACCGCTACCTATGCATTCAGGAAGAAACCGGACAGCATCTTTGTAAAACGCAATGAAAACAAAATAGACTATACGTTTATTCCATCCCTTAAGGATATCCCCGCCGGTTACCCGATGGCTAAAGGCATCATCACCTGGGAAGGGAGTATTTCTCCTTTGACCGACGGACTGCAAAAATTTTATATCACTTCTTCAGGTTACATCAAGATTTGGATCGACGGACAATTAATGCTGGACAAATGGAGGGAAGGTTGGAATCCTGGTCCTTCCGTGTTCCAGCATCAGTTGTTTAAAGCCCGTAAGCACGCTATTAAGGTAGAATGGATCCCAGAGTCCGATCAGGCATTTATCTCCCTGAAACAGCTCTCTCCTACCCCGGAAACACTGCATAACAAAATTGCGCTGACCTCCGAAGCCGGTGAAAAGATCGATTACTATTTTGTATACGGCAATAATACAGACGAAGTGATTGGCGGCTACCGTACCATTACCGGTGCTGCTACTATTGTTCCTAAATGGGCGCTAGGTTACTGGCAGAGCCGCGAACGGTATAAAACCCAACGTGAAGTGATCAGTACCGTACAGGCTTTCCGCAAAAAGAACATTCCACTGGATAATATCGTAATGGACTGGTCTTACTGGAAACAGGATGCCTGGGGTAGCCAGGAATTTGATCCAGCACGTTTTCCGGATGCAAAAGGCATGATAGATTCCCTGCACAGTATCTATCATACCCACTTCATGATCTCTGCATGGCCAAAATTCTATAAAGACATCGACAACTATAAATTATTCGACAATAAAGGTTGGTTGTACAAACAAAATATTAAAGACGGGCAGAAAGACTGGATAGGAAATGGTTATGTATCTACTTTCTACGATGCCTTTAATCCTGATGCCCGGAAATTGTTCTGGAGCCTGCTAAGCAAACACCTGTTCAGTAAAGGTGTGGATGCATGGTGGCTGGATGCAACAGAACCGGATATCTATTCCAATTCAACGATAGAACATCGTAAAGAACTGATGAACCCGACAGCGCTTGGATCATCTACACAATATTTCAATCCTTATGCGCTGCAGAATGCCAAAGGTATTTATGAAGGACAGCGGAAAGAAAATCCTGATCAGCGCGTATTTATTTTAACACGCTCTGCTTTTGCAGGGATCCAGCATTATGGAGCAGCTACCTGGAGCGGAGACATCGCTTCCCGCTTTGATGAGCTGGCCCGGCAGATCCCCGCAGGACTAAATTTTAGTTTATCCGGATTACCGTACTGGACTACAGATATCGGAGGTTTTTATGTTGAAGATAAATATGATCAGCCTGATCCTAAGGGAGCTGACTTACAGGAATGGAGAGAACTTAATACCCGCTGGTTTCAGTATGGCGCGTTTTGCCCATTGTTCCGTTCACATGGTCAATATCCATACAGGGAGCCATTTAACATTGCTCCGGAAAACAGTCAGGAATTCAAATCAATGCTGTACTACGATCAGCTGAGATATCGTTTAATGCCTTATATTTATTCCCTTGCGGGACATGCATACCATGATGGTTACACACTGATGCGTGGATTGATCATGGATTTCGATAAGGATACTACCGTACAGCATATTGGCGACCAGTTTATGTTTGGTCCGTCGTTACTGGTAAACCCGGTGTACACTTATAAAGCCCGCAGTCGTAAACTATACCTTCCGGCAAATACCGGCTGGTACAATATTTATAACGGACAATACACTGAAGGAGGCAAATACATCACTGCTGATGCACCACTCGACAGAATGCCGCTTTATGTAAAAGCAGGTAGTATTATCCCTATTGGCCCGGCGCTGCAATATACTTCACAGCTGCCTGCCGATACCATTACCTTATTCGTATATACCGGTAGCAATGGAAAATTCAGTCTTTATGAAGACGAAGGGGTGAACTATAATTATGAAAAGGGCCAATTCAGTACTATTTCCTTTAATTATAACGAAGCCAGCAAAACGCTTACAATAGGCAAAAGGGAAGGCAGCTTCCCCGGCATGTTGAAGCAGCGGAGCTTCCGTGTGGTAAAAGCAAATGGAGCAGGACTAAATTTCGATACTAAAAACGGAAAATTAATCAGCTATACCGGAGAAGAACAAAATATTCCACTTTAAGGGTACATCTAACATTACAAAACACACTATTGAACATTGGAAATTCCATCGTCTAACAAACACGCTAACATTATGAAAACTGCTTACAAAATCAGAGATTTTGTGACTGCCGGCATGATGCCAGGATTGCTGATCACATTGTTGCTTTCAGGCAACATGGTATCTGCACAATCTGCCAAACATGCGCTGACAGGCAAGATAACAGAAGCTGGTACAAACACTCCTTTACCCGGTGCCAGCGTACGTGTAAAAGGGACTAACACCGGAGCTGCCACAGATGCTGCCGGAGCTTTTAAACTCGAAGTGAGCGATACAGATTCACTGGAAATAACATTGGTAGGATTTACAAAACAGGTAATATCTGTAAAAGGTAAAACCACCCTTTCCGTTTCAATGTCTGAAGGATCTACCGGTTTGAATGAATTGATCGTAGTAGGTTATGGTGCGGAAAAGAAGAAACTGGTTACGGGCGCAATAGACCACGTAAATACAAAACAACTTGAACAGAATCATACACTGCAGGTAGATCAGGCATTACAGGGACAAACACCTGGTGTACAGATCACCTCCAATTCCGCACAACCAGGCGAAGCTATGAAAGTGAGGATTCGTGGTGCTGGTACGGTTGCGAATGCAAATCCTCTTTACATTGTAGATGGCGTGCCGGTAAATGATGTTGGCTACCTCAACGCTACAGATATTGCTTCCATTGATGTACTGAAGGATGCAGCTTCTGCTGCTATCTACGGTTCCAGAGCCGGCAATGGTGCTATATTAATTACTACCAAAAGAGGCCATCCAGGTACCACCCAGTTATCTTATGATGCTTATTATGGCATACAAAATCCTGCACATAAAGTATCCCTCTTGAATGCGCATGATTACGGTGTAATCATGAATGAAATGGCTATCAACTCAGGAACCCCTACTTATTTTTCTGTGGATTCAATAAACAAGCTGGGTAAGGGTACCGACTGGCAGGAAGAAATGTATAACAAAAGAGCGCCAATACAGAATCATACACTGAGCATGTCTGGTGGCAATGATATATCCATCTACTCTGCGTCTATAGCATATACCAAACAGGAAGGTATTCTTGGATTCAAGAACCAGTCGATGTATGACCGTATTTCCTTCCGTATGAACTCCGAGCATAAAATGTATAAGGATATCATCACGTTTGGAGAAAACCTGACCTTTGCACAGTCTAATAAAAGAGGTGTAGCAGTTGGTAATATTTACAGTAACGCATTCCACTCTGCATTCATCGTAAGTCCACTCTTCCCTGCATATAATGCGGATGGCACCTATGGCAAATCGTCTTTCAATCCGGAAGAAGCCAACCCGGTAGCTGCTATGTACTACCAGAATCAGAATAAAGTGAAAACAAACCGGCTGGTGAGTGATGCTTATTTACAGGCAGAACCCATTAAAGGATTAAAACTGCGCAGTGATTTTGGTGTGGACCTTAGTTATACAGACGACCGGAGTTACCTTCCGCTGTACGACCTTGCGCTGGCTGTATATAATAAACATTCCCAGGCGAACCAGGGTATCTACCAGTCATTTACATGGAACTGGGATAATACTATCAGCTACCAGCGCTCTTTTGGCAAACATAATTTTACTGCGCTGGCAGGTATGAACTCAAACAAACAAAAAGCCAGTTTCCTGCGTGGTTACAAACAGGATCTTACTAAAGAAGGGCTGGATAATGCTGTTATTAACAATGGTACTACCGACTCTACCCAACGGATCTATGGTTCTGACAGTACTGCTACATTGGTTTCTTACTTTGGACGTATCAGTTACAACTATGCAGAAAAGTATTTATTCACTGCTATTATCCGGTCTGATGCATCTTCCAGATTCGGTCCAAATAACCGGACAGGATATTTCCCATCTTTTTCACTTGGATGGGTACCTACCAATGAGAAATTTTTCCATGTTTCCTGGTTGCCTTATCTGAAGGTACGTGCCGGTTGGGGACAAAACGGTAATCTGCCAATACCTTACAGCCAATACCTTTCCACTATCTCCACACAATTCCTCGGTTATTACTTCGGAGCTGGAGAAAATGCAACCGTGGGAGCAGCACCTATACGTATATCAAATCCTGATCTGAAATGGGAAACATCAGAACAGGCAAACGTTGGTATTGATGCCCAATTATTTAGGGATTTCAGTTTAACCGTGGACATATATCGTAAAACAACCAAAGACTGGCTGGTGGCAGTAAATACGCCTGCTATCTCCGGTTCCAGTTCTACACTGATCAATGGTGGAGATGTACGTAACCAGGGTGTGGAAGTTGCATTAGGATATGATCATAATTTTAATGGTCTCACAGTAGGTGTGAACGCGAATATGGGAATGAACCGTAATGAGATAACAGATATTCCAAATCCTGAAAAGATCATTAACGGAGATGGAGGAGTAACATTCGCAAGTATGCCGGAGTTTTACCGCGCACAGAAAGGTTACCCTATGGGATACTTTTATGGATATAAAACAGCTGGCATTTTCCAGAATGACAATGAAATAGCTACCTATGTTGGTAAAGACGGATCTAAGATCCAGCCGAATGCCCAACCGGGAGATGTACGTTTCAAAGATCTGAATGGCGACGGCGTAATTGACAGTAAAGATGAAACACAGATCGGTAATCCTTATCCTAAATTCACTTATGGATTAAGCGTAAATCTGGGTTATAAAGGATTTGACTTCTCTATGGCACTGTATGGTAACTATGGCAACCAGGTATGGGATGGTACACATGATTTTTCCAGACCTCTCAGCAATTACACAACGGAAATACTGGGCCGCTGGACAGGAGAAGGAACTTCTAACCGTATTCCCCGTGTAACTGATGGTGCTGAACTGAATCAAAACTGGATCCGTTCATCCGATCTATATGTACACAATGCTTCTTTCTTACGTGTAAAGAGTCTTAACCTGGGTTACGATTTCAAAAAAGTATTTCACAATTTACCATTACAGCAGTTGAGGTTATATGTTTCCGGCACCAATCTGTTCACATTTACAAAGTATAAAGGAATAGATCCGGAAGTGGGTTATGGTCCATCCGGCTGGGCTTCAGGGATAGACCTGGGTTCTTATCCGCAACCTAAAACAGTGCTGGTAGGCGTGAACGTTAAACTCTAACACGGTAAATCATCCACATGAAAAAGATCATCATTTCAGCTATAGTCATAACATTTTTTGCTGCCTGCAGCAAAAGCTTCCTTGATCAATCTCCGGTAGATCAACAAACAGAGGCTTCTTTTTACAAAACACCTGCCCAGGCATTACAGGCACTGGTAGCAGTATATAATCAACTGGAAATAGGAGATTACGATAATATTCAACTGGTTTCAGAACTGGCCAGTGATGATTGTTTTGGCGGCGGAGGAACATCCGATCTCGTTTGGAAACAATGGGACCGTTTCCAGGAAGCAGCCAATATGAACAGAGGGATCTGGCAAAAATATTACTCTGGTATTTACAGAGCCAATGTACTATTATCAAAATTAGATGGTGTGAACTGGGGTACTGATACTACACTTAAAACCCAGTATGCGGCTGAAGCCCATTTCCTGAGAGCATATTTCTATTTTGACCTGGTGCGCATGTTTGGCAATATCCCACTAGCCACCTCTCCCCTCACTCCTGCGGAATACAATACACCACAGGCAGCCCCTGCTGATGTTTATAAACTGATAGCGGAAGATCTGCAATTTGCAGCAGCCAAACTACCCGCTACTGCTTATGGAGGCATTTCAAGCGCCGATTACGGCAGGGTAAACAAATGGGCGGCAGAATCATTGATTGGCAGGGTATTCCTTTATTATACGGGTTATTACAACCAGCCAGACCTGGCAGGAGTGGTCTCCAAAACAGATGCTATCAGCTACCTGGAGAATGTAATCACCGCAGGTGGTTATGGCCTGGTAGACAGCTTCCCGCGCCTCTGGCAATCATCACTCTCCCGCTTTGTTGGAGAAGACAACAAAGAGACTGTATGGTCTATCAAGTTTACATATAAAGGGCTGGGCAACTGGGATCAGCATAATGGTAACCGCATGCAGGTAGATATTGGAATCCGTGGTCAGATCCTGACTCCTTATTACCAGGGCTGGGGAGCCGGTACTGTAACCAGTAACCTGTACGATGCATACGATGGTGCAGATACCCGTAAATCAAGTACAATCGTCTCTATTGCAGATGAAAACCTGACAGCATATTCGTTAGGTGATCAGTCACAGTATACCGGTTACTTCTGGAAAAAATATACACCAATGAAAGATGGTAATGCGGTAGATAAAGGAGGAAATTTACAGATAGACAACTATTATGATAATGTGGTGATCCGCTATGCAGATGTACTTCTGATGGCAGCTGAACTGAACCTGGATGTAAACCTTACCAAAGCACAGGATTATTATAACCTGGTACGCGACAGGGCATTTTTAGGTACAACTCACCGTAAAACATTAACAGGAGATGCAACCGGTAAAAGCCTGATCATGGAAGAACGCCGGCTGGAACTGGCACTGGAAGGACAACGCTACTGGGATCTGTTACGCCAGGGCCTAAATGTTGCAAAAACAGCGATAGATAACAGCAATGGAAACAGTCAGTTTGATGTTAATTTCCGTACAGAAACACAAGGACTTTTCAAGATACCGGAACAGGAAATCAGCCTGTCCAATGGCGCTTACAAACAAAATCCAGGCTGGACTAATTAATGTTGAATCATTCCACAAAAAACAGCAACATGAAAAATTATATCATCTTATCCCTGCTTGTATTAGCGAGTGCGCTGGTATCCTGCACCAAAGAAGATGCTGAAAGTCTTCCGGGATCATCAATAGCAAAATCAAATCTGAAGTTTTCTGTTACCCAGGAACAGGGACACGATAATATTGTAATGGTTAGCAGTCTTACACAAGGTAGTTACACTCCTTACTGGCAGGTTGCTGGTATATCTACAAAAAAACAGATCGATACCCTCACTGTGCCATTTGGAGGCACTTATATGCTTAACTATTCCATCTATACCAGTGGCGGCCCACTGGCAGATTCTATGCAGATCACTGTATCAGAAAATGATCCATTTTATTTCAGCAATAAATCATGGAATTTACTGACAAACGGACAGCAAGGTAAAACATGGGTGTGGGCAGTAGACCGCCCTACAGGTATCTGTTATGGAAATGGTTCCGGCGCAGCAGTAGCCCCCGAATGGTGGCAGAACGGAATAGCATATCTTACAACTGAGGGTGTGGCAGACGATGAAATGACCTTCAACCTGAATGGTGCTAAAAACTTCACTTTCACACATGCAGGTGCAACCAAAGCCGCTTCATTCGATCTGGATACACTGAAACAAACAGTGAAGATCACAGGTAGTGATATCAGCCTGGGTAACAAGGTAACTTATGTGATCGTGAAACTGACAGAAGATGAACTCACCCTTGCACAACAAGGCGATGGCTGGAGGAATTTATGGTTATTCAAACGTAAAGGATATACCTATCCGTGATAAAAGGATTCTAGAGTATATAAAGGGCTTGAGGATCGCTTCTCTCTATCAAGGGATCCAAATTAGAAAGAGGGTGAATTCATATTTTTGATCACCCTCTTATTAAGAAGTTAGACGGATGGTTTTAGTGTTAAAAGGCTGTTTCTACGGAAGCAGCCTTTCTTGTTTTTTCCCGGTTCTACCGCAACACAACTACACGGCGTGGATGGATTACCCGTCTTGGCGCGACCACTACTACAGGAGCAGGTCTTACTACCGCAATTGGCCGTGGTGCAACTATTACCCTGGCAGGAGCTACTACCCTGGCCCTGTGTACAACAACAACATGTTGTGCCATACTTTGTGCAGATATAAATAACAAACCTGCAATCATTATCTTTTTCATAAAAATCAATTTTAAAATGAAGGAGATTATTGTTTCTTTTCTTTATACCGGGCTTTCATTTCTTCCCGTGTTTCCTGTTTGTGTATTTTGAAATCTTTGAACTGCTGTTCTGTGAGTACGCTCTTCAAGGCTGCATCACGATCTTTATCCAGCGATTTCAACTTTTTGAATTTTGCCATCTTGCCACCGGTATCTTCTTTTACAGAACCCATCTTTGTTACAAAATCCAGGTTGATATTATAGACTTGCCCGAACTGATCGTCATTTAAGGTCAATTGCGTTTTCATTCTTTCCGTCAGTGCTTTTGCCTTTTGTTCAGGAGTACCATCCTGAGCAAATGCAGCTCCGGAAATGAACAGAAATAGTGTTAATAGAAGTGTGCTTGTTTTCATGCCCGCTATTTTATACAATAAATGATGTTTACTGTATATAAGACGTTGCAGGGGGAAGAATGTTGTAGGGGAATCGATGAAACGGTCAAATGGAAGGGTTAAACTGATAAACTGAGGGGTAATTTATAATGTTAACGACAGGGGTTATAAAAGGGAGGAAAAATTATCAGGCAACTTGTGTAACTGATGCTGATCCGGTTTTAGTACTAAAATTCTCTAAATACCATTGCATATAATCCACTTTTTGGCGTGGGCGGAAAAACCCTTTTATGCAATTGGGATTACGGATACAGATCTGGATATGGTTCTTTTCGAAAATTCCAGATCCTTCAAATGCTGGCCCGCCTTCCATAAATACACCACGAACAGAATCAAAAGGCTGTTCCGTAGCATATCCTTTTGAATCAATATCGGCTTGTACATTATGATAGATTCCACGATGCATAAATTCAATTACGGAACAGTCCAGTTCTCTTAATACTTTATCTTTATATAAGTCATGAGATGAATCTTTATTCCGTGGCAAAGCTGTACCTGAATTTTTATTAAGGTTTACCATACTGGAATAATGTGGCTCCAATATCCGGATATGTTTGGAATCCAGAAAATCACAACAATAACCAAGATTTATTACGGCACCAATTACGGCCGGTTTATCAATCTGACTACGTTTCTTTTTGTCATTAGCCCAGCTTAATGCCCGTTCATAATTGTTTTCCCAAAAATACATACCATTTCCAAGCCAGTCATATGGCTGCTTACTTATTTTGACTTTATCCGGATCATTTAACAAAGCATTACTTACAGTCTCATCACAGCCATGGAAACCTATGATAAGGTTAGGACGAACATCATACATAATATATAGATTTATTGATAACGATTTGGATACTTTTCCATTGCCCAAAAAACATTTTCTCCATGAGGAGTCATTTCGCCATTTTCATCTAGTAGTCCCAAATCCTGAAAAGTACTTATTGCTTCCTCTTTAGTAAACCCTTGGGCCCGTCTTGCTTCGACCCGGTCTATCATTCTTTGTATTTCTTCTTCGCTCATAATAATTAATTTTAATAATAAAAGTAATAAAAGATACTATTTATGAATAACGATTTGGATACTTTTCCATTGCCCAAAAAACATTCTCTCCATGAGGAGTCATTTCTCCATTTCCATCTAGTAAACCCAGTCGTTGAAAAGTACTTATTGCTTCTTCTTTAGTAACGCCTTTGGCCCGCCTTGCTTCGGCCCGGTCTACCATTCTTTGTATTTCTTCTTCGCTCATAATAATTGATTTTATATAATGAAAGTAATAAATGACACTATTTATGAATAACGATTTGGATACTTTCTCAATGCCCCAATAACATTTTCCCCATGAGGAGTCATTTCGCCATTTTCATCCAGCAAACCTATTTCCTGAAAAGAACGTATAGCTTCTTCTTTAGTAACACCCCTGGCAATTTTTGCTTCAGTCCGGTCTACAAGTCTTTGTATTTCTTCTTCGCTCATAAATAATTGATTTTGTATAATGAAGTTAAGAAAAAATACTATTTACAAAACTCTTTATTCAATAAATAAAAAATGTAAACATTTAGTTATCAGTAAGATACAACTGTAATCATTTTCATTAACAGTATTCTTCCTACAACAATTTCAGACCACTAAAAAGGAGGTTGTAAAAAATAATTTAAGAGCTTGAGAGTCTTTTAAATGCAGTATCTGCCAAATCAATGACCTAAATAAAAAAAGGTCATCCCAATATATTGAGATGACCTCCTGACAATATTGTCTTATTATTAAATTACTGCTTCTTCGCAATATCTTCCTGTTCAATCCGCAGGCTTTCTTTATGAATAGCGTTCATAATCTCCTCAATACATGTAGCTGATAAGCCTTCTTTTTTACCTGCTTCAATACTTCTTTCAAGTACTTGTTTGAAACGGTCTTTTTGCAAAGCAGGAATATGATTCTCTGCTTTGTAGATACCAATCTCTTTAACCACCTTTTCCCGCTGTCCAAGGGTACTTATTAATAAGGCATCCAGGGAATCTATCTTTGTACGGTAAGAACCCAGCTGTTGCTTTATTTCTGCTTCCGATGCCGCGGGCTTTGTCTGACTATAAGAAAGAGTGCCATAGGATAGCAATATAACCAGAAGCGCAGAAAACTGTGTTTTTTTCATGGA
This sequence comes from Chitinophaga sp. CF118, assembly GCF_900112615.1. Lineage (GTDB taxonomy): Bacteria > Bacteroidota > Bacteroidia > Chitinophagales > Chitinophagaceae > Chitinophaga. The sequence goes on from NZ_FOMK01000002.1 coordinate 528,003, forward strand.
AATGGTTTTAATTTAAGATCCCGCAAAGATAAGGAGGAATGCCGGATACTATATTAAAAATACCCCGGATTCTGAGAATATAACCCAGGCTTAATTTGCATTTCAGATTGCGGTATCGGATAGATAAAATTATTCTCATCCATCGAGACTCCGTAATTCTGCTGTAACCAGGGTTTCATCACATCCAGGCATCGCCCTGTCCGCACCAGATCTCCCCAGTATACACCTTCCCATGCCAGTTCATGTCTCCTCTCCTTTTCTATTGCAAGGCGAAAATCAATTTGCGAAAGACCATCAAGGATACCTAACCCGGCTCTTGCCCTGATACGGTTCACAATAGCTACTGCTTCGGCCGTAGGACCAGCAGTTTCATTGACAGCTTCTGCATACATCAGCATTACATCTTCAGGACGAAGCAAAGGGAAATTGATCCCCCAGTCGGAACTACTCAGGATGGCAGAAGCTGCTGTTGAGTCCAGGTACTTCTTAAAATAATTGCGTTTAGTCTTCACGCCTGACTTATTCCTGTAAACAGTGTCCAGGATAACAAACTCTCTCTTATCTCCTGCTTCGAAACTGGCAATCAGATCGTCCGAAGGAAAGCCCTGCATATAGTATGATCCATAAGGCGTGATCTTTGTATCCATATCCAGCGGGATCACTTCACCGGGTATCGGGTTTCCTAATCCTTTGCCACCAGAGAGATACTGTACCTCAAACAGGTGATATTTATTATCGCTGGCGGTTTTGAAGATCTCTGCATAAGTGGGTGCAAACTTCCAGCCATCCGCCAGGTTCTCTGCATTCAGTACCTGCTTCAATACCGTTTGTGCATTATTGTAATTCTCTGTTTTATGCAGCGGATAACCTGCTGTAAACAAATACGCTTTTCCTAACAACCCTAATGCTGCTAATTTGGTAGCACGGCCTTTATCAACACCGGTATAACCATTAGGCAACATTGTAGCTGCTTCGATCAGTTCCTTTATAATAAAAGTATAAATGGTATCTACTGATACACGGGGATAGTTCAGCGATTCCGTGGAAGAAACATTATGATCAATTAATGGTACTGCTCCAAAAACTTTCACCAATTCAAAGTAAGAAAGTGCCCGCAGGAATTTACACTCTCCCTTCAACCGGCTTCTTTTTGTGGTATCAGTGAACGGGATATTATCGATACGGTCCAGTACCTGGTTCGCACGTTCTATCAGTTCATAATCGTTTGTCCATGCCGTTTGTAAAGTGCCTAATGCAGGAGTAATTTCAAATGCGGAGATGCTGAAATAATCTCTTGCTGCATCCTGTCTGTCTACATAATAATTACTGGATCTGCACTCTGACAAATAGATATTATTGATATCCGGAAAAGTAAGGAGCTTATTGTAAACACCACTTACGGCCTGAACGATATCATTCTCAGTTTTATAGAAACCACTTTCAGACTGATTAGAGATAGGAACAGTATCCAGGAAGTCCTTATTACAGGCAGCAAATATTGTAACAATTAAAATGGCGGCAAATATATTGATCGTTTTCATTGTTGTACTTTTTATAAACCGATGTTAATACCAATACTATAAGTGCGGGCAGTAGGGTAACTGGACCAGTCACTCAGGTAATCATACTGAAATGCTTCCGGGGAATATCCACCAGTATATTTATCACTCATCCATAAATTATCCACGCTGAAATAAATACGCGCCTGGTTAATTCCTTTTACCAGATTGGGTTTTATTGTATAACCAAGAGTGAGGTTTTTGATCTTATAAAAAGCCCCGTTATACAACCAGCGTGTATCATATACACTGGCGGTAGTGGCATCTATACGGGGTGTTTTACCATCACCGGGTTCTGCGAGTGAACGGAAGCGGTTCACCCATACTTTTTTGGCATTGTAGTTACCCAATCCTGTAGTAGGACGGTCTATATTACGACCAAACATACTGAAGATCTGGTTGCCCCATTGTCCCTGGAACAGCAATGAGAGATCGAATCTTTTATAACTGAAGCGGTTTGTCATTCCCCAGGTATAATTAGGATCAGGATGCCCTACTTCTGTCATGTCGTTTGCATCAATTACACCATCCTTTTTTACGTCGCGGTAAATGGGATCTCCCACAATTGAGTTGGCTCTTTTAGGGGTATTTTTCAGTTGCTCTTCAGAGGTATATACACCTATTGCATCGTACAGTACATAGGTATATAACGGCCTGCCAACAGCTATCTTCACGGTACTTTCCCAACCGGTATAGATAGGGGTATTATCATTATTCAGTTTAACAACTTTGTTCTTGTTATAAGATACATTGAGGGAAGTTTCCCAGGAAAAGTTCTTACTGCTGATGTTGCGGGAGTTAAGGTTCACTTCATATCCCCAGTTTTTCACAGAACCAATATTTGCATTTTGTTTTGTAAAACCGGTAGCACGGGCTACGGGCACACTTAACAGCAGATCATTTGTCAGCTTGTTATAGTAATCAAAAGAGAGTAAAAAACGTTCCTTAAGGATTACTGCATCAAAACCGATATCGTTTGATGTTGTCTTTTCCCAATGCAGATTATTATTGGTAATATTTGTGACTGAGAAGCCGGTTGACTGTGCCTGTGATTCTCCAAATACATAGTTGGTAGTAGATACCAACCCGATAGAGGGGTAATCCCCTCCTATCCTGTCATTACCAGCTATACCCCAGCTATATCTTATTTTGAAATCATTGATTACATGCTTAATTGGTTGCATGAACACCTCATCACTGATTCTCCATCCCACTGAGGCAGCAGGGAAATATCCCCATTTCGAATCTGCACCAAAGCGGGAGGATCCATCACCCCGGAAGCTGACAGACAACAAATACCGGCTGTTATAATTATAATTTACACGACCAAAAAAAGAAACCAAAGTACGTTTTGATTCTGTTACACTACTTGCCGTTGGTGTAGAAGAACCCAGATCAAACGTATATAGGTTATCGTTAGCAAACTGTTTATTTGTTTGTGTACTATTAACTATATTATTGGATTCGGTGGAAGCGCCAAGCACCGTATTCAGTTCATGTTTTTTTATCACCCGGTCATAGTTCAGCAGGGACTGGAACAGGTAATACTGTGAACGGGCGGTTTTCCTGGTAGCTGTACTCTGCGATCCTTCCACAGCAGTACGGCGGGCAGAAGTAACTGATGTGGGCTGATAATATTTATTATCGCTGCTACTGCTGTTCCATGCACCTGTCACATTTAAGCGTAGTCCTTTTGCCAGTTCCCCATTTAAATAGATCTGTGATAACAGTTTTACCAGTTCGGTATTATTCAATGTATTTTCCATGACGGTAACAGGGCTGATCTGATCGGCCACCCAGCGGTAAGCAGGCGTGCCTAAAGACCCTGAATGTGTACCCACTCCTTTTTCCTGAATAGGTGCGGTACCTGCTACTGAAGGACCAATTCCATTTCTGCCATCAATACCGGCTCCCTTGGTCCACGAAATAGAAGGTGATAGTTGCAATCCTACTTTCACCTTATCACTCAATTTCACTTCCATATTTGAACGGAAAGTATACCGCTTATAACCGGTATTTACAGCCAGCCCATCCTGGTTAAGGTATTCGCCGGCCAACAGGTAACTGACATTTTCATTACCGCCGGAAGCTGCCAGATTATATTTCTGCATGTAGGCAGGTTTGAAGAATTCCTGTTGCCAGTTAATATAGTCCAGGCTGTCCGTTCCGTGTTCCCAGTAAGGATCGTACATATAGGTTGTATTAGCCAGCGCATGTGTATTTGCAGTGGTACCGCCCAGCTCTGTTGCACGGAAGTTCATATTATCAGATGCCTGATAGTTTTTACCCAGCGTGCGGCCCCTTGCAACCCAGGATGAATCAATCAGATCCTTTTTAAAACGGATCCATTCATCAGCATTCATCATTGGTACAAAACGTTCAGCCTCCTGCCTGGCGAAAGTAGCAGAGAAACTGATACGGGCTTTACCAGTCTTTCCTCTTTTGGTAGTGATCAGTACCACTCCGTTTGAACCCCTGGCACCATAAATGGCAGCAGCTGAAGCATCCTTCAATACATCTACCGACTGGATAGTAGCGGGATCAATATCTCCCAGATCTTCTACGGGAACACCATCTACAATATATAAAGGATCATTGCTACCTGAAACTGATGCAGCTCCCCGCACCCTGATCTGTAAAGCAGCACCCGGAGAACCGGTAACTGACTGTACCTGTACTCCCGGCATCTGCGCAGCCAGTGCCTGATCTATCCGCGTAATAGGCCGGTCCCTGATCTGGCTTTCTCCTATGGAAGATACAGCTCCCACCAGGTTCTTTTTCTGAGTACTGCCGTAACCGATAACTACTACTTCATTTAATCCTTTATTACTTTTGGTTAGTTTTATCAATAATGGTGCTGATCCGGCTTTTAATTCCCTGGTGTCGTACCCCATGTACGTCACTATCAATATAGCATTCTCAGGAGCAGACAGACTGAACTTTCCGTCCTGATCTGTTATTACGCCCTTTTTACCATCAGCCAGGCGAATGCTTACACCTATCAATGGCGTATTATCCTGGTCATCGAATACCTGTCCCTGTACTTGAATGATATCTTTTTTACCATCGTTTGATTGTAGTTGCTGATCCTGATAACCGGACAGTTGTCCGCTTACCTGGGTCTTTGAAAGTAATGGGACAGTTCCTGTGGCAAAGGTTGCCTGTTGCAGCAGCACAAAAATGCTGCAACTCAGAATCGTTAAAGATTTTTTCATAACGCTGGGTATTTATATAGAATTAGTTCAGTAAAAACAAATAAGTCAATAATGCACAAATAAAAATCACAAGGATGACTAATAGTTTTTCTATTTTTTTAAGCCTTGTAATACGTTGGTGGTGGTCATAATGCTGCGCCATTGCTATTGTCCCTGTTTTATAACAGCTAAGTTAATTTTGTAAGGATCTTCAGACAATGGAGGATCATACTATTGCATGGAAAAATGTACAATAAAAGATTATCCGTTAGGGTTGGCTCTATAAAATAGAAACAGCTTGCTACAATCCAGAGAACCCTGGTGATGTTGCAAGCTGTTTGTAATTAAAAAAGGAATCTTTATTTATCTGTTCTGAATGGAGATGCGGGTAAATCTGCCTTATTATACAAGTTAGCAGGAGGATTAGATGCCCAGGCATAACGTACCGCCACCGGATGAGGCACCTGTTCGCTCGACAACAATACCGTATTGCCTTCTATCGTTGCATTTGCCCATACAAATTGCTTATCTGCACCTGCAATAGCGAATCCTTTTAAGACATTATCCCTGCATTTTAAACCTCCATCTGTATGCTCAAAATACAGTCTTACTTTATTGCCTTCTACCTGCATCCGCTGATACATCGGCCCACTATAAGAGATCTTTTCTCCATATACGGTTGCACGTGCCAGCAGAGAGAAACGCTGTCCGATAGCCTGTTTATTTTTAGGATGAATATCCTCCGGTTTATCGGGATTAGCATTATCAATGGCAACCACCATACCGGTATGTGGGATACTTAAATTCTCTAACTGCGCTTCCCTGATCAGCACTGTACCTTTTTCATTTACAGGTAATGAATCCAGCTTACCATAGTTAGCCAGCTGTACATATAGAAAAGGGAAAGCACCTTGTTGCCAGTCTTTGCGCCAATTAGCTATGAGGGCTTCCATGAGTGCACGATAGAGTGCTGGTTTGCTGGTATTGGATTCTCCCTGGTACCAGAGAGCGCCTTTAATAGTATAAGGGATTAGTGGTGCAACCATGCCATTGTATAATACTGCCGGACTATGCTGATCTTTCTCCGGGTTAGGATTCTTCGGTTCACGCGGCAGATCTTTTCCCTCAGCTTTAGCTGCTATCACAGCTACACTCCACTTATTGAGGTCTGCCTCATATTTCTTTTGTGCGGTGATACTGGTATCGTATGCCGCTTTACGCCGGGCATAATCTTCCAGTAACTCCGGAAATGATTTTAATTCCTGGCGACTGATCCACGCTTCGGCAGTACTGGCACCATAAGCGGTAGTGATCAATCCCACAGGCACTTTTAATTGCTGTTGCAGATCGCGGGCAAAGAAATAGGCCGCTGCAGAAAAGTGTTTCACTGTAGTGGGAGTACATATTTCCCATTGCCCGCTCACATCTTTCTTCACCGTATCTGTAGGAGTAAATGCCGCATCAAATACGCGGATCTGCGGATAGTTTGCTGTAGCTACTTCCTCCGCTTCATTGTATACACCACACCAGTAACGGTCTTCTCTGGCCACAGTCATATCCATGTTGGACTGACCGGAACAAAGCCATACTTCACCCAACCATACATCCGCAATGTGAATACTGTTCTTACCCTGTAATATTATTTCATAAGGACCGCCAGCTTTAATAGTTGATAACGTTGAGGACCAGCGGCCATCTTTACCCGTGATGATAGTAAGCGGTTGTTTCAACCATCCGGTTTTTATACTAACACGTTCGCCTGCATCCGCCCATCCCCAGATCTTTACTTTTGTGTTTTGTTGTAATACCATATGATCACCAATCACTGAAGGCAACTTAATGTTGGCCGAAGCAATAACAGCATTTAACAGTAAGAAAAGTAAAATGAAATTTTTCATACTTCTTTATTTTTTAGGCTTTAATTCATCCGGACTATCTTTTGTATACATATTAATTTGCTTTACAGGCTGCGCTGTAAACAATGCCTGTATAGTCGCCAATGATACTACTCCCGAAGGTTTGAATGCATCGGACTGCATGTAATGCAACAAACTATACCGTAACTGTTTTGCCACGAAACGATGTTCCGGATCGCGGCTCAGATCTAAACTGGTGATCATCAATCGCCCCTTACCTACCCGTGCTTCAATGAGCATAGCCAGTCTGCGATTCAGGAACCAGGTATCGATATTTTGCAATAACGGTTTGAATGATGATGAAAAAGCTGTGAGGTCCATTACCTGCGCATTATTTACCAGCTCCCACCACTGGTAATTACTATGATATTCCGTAGGGAAAGCATTGAAAACAGGATGTGAAGGATCACATAAAAATCCCAGTGTATGCGGAGGACGCATTTTAAACCAGGAAGTATTCCAGAATACAGGAGTAAAGGACTGGATCACCTCTTTTCCCTGTTGTACTTTTCCTGCTGCAAGTAATAACACCTTTCCTCCTGCCTGTAATTTTTGCTGAGCCAGTGCGTCCAATGTATCACACACATAAATACCTGTAGTATCGGCAGCAGGTAACGTTGAAGGGTATACCCATAGTGGCCAGCTATTGATGATGTCACTTTTATCCAGGCTTACTTCCAGTTGTAAAGCCGTTGCTTTACTGACAGCTGATAAAGGGAAGCGGATATTACCCAGTTCAATATTATCTCCCAGTGGGATATCTTTCACAGGTAATTCACCCTCTGCTATAATTACACCGTGGTTATCTTTAATACGCCATACCGGCTTTGCGTGTTGTAAAGGAGCATTTCCAAAATGAGTAACTACTAATGGCACGTTTAATATCTCACTATTCTGGTATACCATTCTGTCCAATTTTGCCAGCAATACTGTAGGGCTGCAAAAACGTCTGAATTCCGGGGCCGTTACATATCCCTTTTCCTCCCAGAAGGGATTGAGAATACCTACCAGCGCTGTACCTTGACCAGGATAGTCGTTCAATGATAACAATTGAAAACCTGCCAGTCCTGGTGTACGTAAAGTCGCTTCTATTTCCGCTTTGTAACAGAGCACCTGCAGTTTACCGGAAGCCATCAGAAAATCATTTGCCTGGTCACCCATATGATGATCTGTAAGATTCTCTTTAAACAGTTCAAAGTTGCGTGCGCGGAAAACGCCTGTGTATTCCTTTATCTCTTTAAAATCAGGGAATACACAATATTGCCCCATTTCATGCGTGATATACGGTACTTTCTGTTCCCTGATCTTATCATAATAATCAAAAGCAGTGCCTGGTAACTGCGACCAGCGTAAGCCACGTGGGCCCGACTTTACAATGAATTCACTTTCCGGCACCCAGGGCCAGCTCATGCCCACAGAAGCACCGGTGTACAAACGACGGGAATCTTTCGCTTTCCAGTAGTTCACGAATTTACCCAGGTATGCAGCCTGTTTACCGCCACGTGGTTCATTCCCGTAGGCCAGCATACAAAAGGATGCATGATTACCATAGGATGTTGTCATCCGGTTTGTTTCATCATAGATATATTGATCTACCGGTAATCCATCGCCCAGTGAAGTACCATGATTTGCCCAGCTGGGACCTTCCGGCTGTAAGTAAAAGCCTGCTTTATCAGCAGCACTGAAAGCCGCTTCCGGCGGGCACCAGGAATGGAAACGCATGTGGTTCAGTCCGAACGACTTTGCAATCCTGAAAATCCGCAGCCACTCCTTTTCATCCATAGGAGGATAACCTGTTAAAGGGAATACACAATTTTCAACTGTACCTCTCAAAAAAACAGGACGACCATTGATCGTAAATCGTTTACCATCTGCTTTGAATTCGCGCATCCCGAATTGCACCTGTATTTCATCCTTCATTCCCTCATCCGGTACTACCGTTACAGTTAGTTGATAAAGGGCCGGATCGAATTCATCCCACAACTGTATATGCGGCCCCATCGGGTAGCTGATTTCAATGCGGCTGCTATCATCCAGACCGGATATTTTAAACGTGGTTTGCAAAGGAACTACCTCTTGTGTAATTGCACTATTAAAGCTATGCGCCTTCAATATAATCTTACCGGAAAGCATTTGTTGAGAAGGTTTCCTGACCCTGATACTTACCCGCGCCAGCTGATGTGCCACATCAGGATATACCTGTACATCTTCCAGCCACACCGGTGCACCTGCAGTAAGTTGTAGCCGGCCGGTCATTCCATTCCAGTTACCCTGTGTATGATCTGTAATACTATGAGAATCCTGCCCTACATTGATCTTTTTGATCCGGTTATCTATTCTCACGGAGATAGTATGTTTTCCTGGCGTTAACAATGCTGACAGGTCATATACATGTGCAGTAGAAAGACTGTTCTGCAAGCCCGCAGGTTTATCATCTATCCATACAGTTGTTTCCCAGTGCGGTCTTTCCAGGGTAAGGGAAATATGACGTTTCTGCCAGGAGGCCGGAATCGTTACATCCTGCTGATACCATGCCGCCCCCACGTAATATTTTAAAGGCGTTAACCAGAAAGGGAATTTCAGATTTCCCGGCTGACGATATTTTGCCATCTCCGGATTAAAATACCATGAGCTGTCATAAATACTACCGGTCCAATGCATATTCAGTGTCACGTCCTCTCCTTTCCCGTTTTCCGTCATAGAACCTGGTAACCTGATGCTACCTGTTAATTTCTGTACATACCATTTTTCAGTGATTCCAACATCTGCGGGATCTTCTTTAAAACGCCAGATACCCTTTAAGGATAAAGTATCACCAGCATAACATTTTACAGATAAAAGTATTAAGAGCAGGATCTTTTTCATCTTAATTTATTTCAATAGTGTTTTCTTTATCAGCACTGAGATCATCAATATAAATACATTTAGTATTATCCTCATAACGCCATTTAGCAACATTTACTCTGACTGGTTTTGCTGTTACATGGATCTTTAATGTGTATGTTTTCAGTGATGAATGATAACTCCCTACCGGCCCGGTTATATGTACTTTTACATGGTTACTGTCTGCCTCATTAGTAATCTGAGTAAGTGTATATTCTCCCTCCTGATAACGCAGGCTCTTACCATCATCATTATAAAGCGTAGCACTACTATTGCCAAAAGGATAGATCTCCAGTGTAATATTTTCGATTGTATGCTCACCAACATATTGCTGTACCGCTTGGGTTGGAATAATACTACCCGCTTTTATAAACAGGGGAAGTTTGTCCAACGGCGCGAGTGCATTGATATAACGATGTCCATCATATACATTGCCTGTCCAGTAATCGATCCACTTGCCTTCAGGCAGGTATACCACTCTTGTCTGCGCCCCTTTCTGAGTAACCGGGCATACCATGATGCTATTGCCCAGCAGGTACTGATCTGTGATGTTGTATACATTTTCATCGTCCTGGTATTCCAGTACCAGCGCCCGCATCAAAGGTTTGCCAGTCTTATACATTTCATAGGCATTTGAATACATGTATGGCAACAGGCTATACCGCAGTTCATCGTATTGTTTAAAATTCGTTTGTGCGTCCTTCCCATATTGCCAGGGCTCTTTATATCCCGGATGATCCATTCCGAACACCAGAGCAATGGGACTTAACATCCCAAACTGGCACCAGCGGATATAGAGTTCAGGATCGGCCGGGTGTTCAAATCCACCCATACAATGTGCCCAGTAGCCCACGCCAGACAAACCTATGTTCAATCCAGCCTTGATGACCGGTTCAAAGTACTGCCATTCACTGGGCCAGTCGCCCGCAAAGATGAAAGGAAACCGTTGAATGCCCGCATACCCTTCGCGTGTCTGGTTCATTCCCCGAAGGTGATTGAATGCAGCAAATTTCCCGTAAGCAGCGCTTGCATATGCCAGTGGAAAGATATTATGCAGGCGTTGTGCCTCCGGACCTGAAGGGCCTGTTTTATTGCTTTCATTTGCCAGCGCACCAAAGGCACTTCCTTCATCTGTTTTAAAGAAGCGTGCGCCGATACTTGCTACTTTAGTGGCAGCATGTTCCCACCACCAGTTTACAGCAGTGGTGTCAAAGAAATTGACAAATTCTCCCGGTTTATTTCCTTCCGGGTAGGTGTAACCAAGAGCAGCTGCACTATCAAGTAAGTGAAAGCGGTTGCCATTATCCAGCCGGGGGCGGATATGCAAACCGACCATATTATAATGCAAAGCATACAGGCTGTCGAACATATTTTCGGGCAGATGAAAGGTTTCCCTCCATTCGAAGGAGGTAGCTCCTTTTCCACCGTTTTTGCCAAACAACCTCCAGGTAGAATCCAGAAACAGGATATCTATGGGAATGCCCTGTTCGCGGAAGCGGCGGGCCAGGGCTATAACATACGCAGCAGATGTCTGTTCTTCATATCCCCAGGTCCCGCCGCTGTAAGTCCCAGCATGCAGTCCTAGTGCATACTGTGGTAACAATGGAGAGCGGCCGGTCAGTAACGTATATTGTTCCAGGATTCCACCAAAGCGGGGACCATAGATAAAGTAATAATCCAGGGGACCTTTTGCTGCACTGAAGCTATAATTATCTGCCTTCGAATTGCCCATATCCCAATCTGAAGCATAGGAAGTATGCAGGAAGATCCCGTATCCTTTTGTACTCATGAAAAAAGGAACCGGGCTGTAATTCGCTTCGAGAACATTATAGGCACCCGTCAAATGAGGCATGCCCTTTCCGCGTCCAACATTCAGTGCTACTTTTTTGCCTCGCTGGTCCAGGAAATCCATGCGTTCCCCAAACCCAAAGAAATGTTCATCAGGTTGCAGGAGTTTATGGCAACTAATGCTGTCGCTGGCAATTTCAGCAGATAACAGGCGACCATCAGCAGCGTATACATCTATATTAAAAGCAGGCTTGCGGATCACCACCCGTAAAGCGCTTGTTTGCAGGGTAATCTGACCGGAGGTGGTTGTAACCCGGATATTCACTGTATCCCAGTTATAACGGTTCACCATCCATGGTTCATTAGCAACATTTCCTTTGCTTACACGGAACATAAAGGGTGTACAAAATTCCAGGCGGATAGAGGACTTCGCCAATTGAAAGGTATTTCCCATACGGGTGAATTCCTGTGCATTGGCAGTGAAGGTGAGGATTAAACATAAAAACAGTAACGTGGACGTAGACCTGATCATAAACGCGGTTATCAGTTAAGATCCCAAAAGTATCATTCCAACAGAGTTATTACAATGGAGGATTGTAAAAATGCCTGTAAAAATGTAACGGAAAGATGGAAAAATTGACAAACCACTGGAAAAATGTGCGGGCTGGTGTACATAAGACACCATAGGAAAGACATTTCATCCTAATGATTTATATTGAGGATAGATAAGAATGAATACTTTATAAATTCCATCCGGTATACCACAGGCCGGCAAAGAGAAACGTTATGCGACTGCAACAATGGATCCTTCTTTTCCTGCTGTTAATAGCAGGGCATTCCTATGCACAGGCTATTTCTGATCCTGATAGCAATATCCGTCTGGAACAACTAACCACTCGCGACGGGCTTTCCCAAAATACTATCCGCTGTCTTTTACAGGATAAAAAAGGGTTTATATGGATAGGCACCCTTAATGGACTAAACCGTTATGATGGTCGCAAATTCATTGTATACAGGCCGGAATATGGTAATCCCAACTCTATCAGTGATAACAGGATAAGAGAACTACATGAAGATAAACAAGGGTTGATATGGGTAAAAACAATAGAAGGCCGGTTTCACTGCTTTGACCCCAGGAAGGAAAGTTTCGTTGAATACCTTCCTGATTCTGTTGTAAAAAGCTATGATCATTTCTTTGAAGCGTCCAACGGGGAGATCTGGTTATATGGCAAAGCAAATGGCAGTCTGCGGATCAGAAAACAAAAAAAACACTTCATCACCCAATGTTACAATAAACAACAGCCGGTTAATTTTGTATCTGAAGATTCCCGGCAGGGCATCTGGATAGGTACTACCGGAGGGTTATTCCGTTTGAAAAATGATGAACAGGAAATTGTGTTCAGGGGTAATTTCATACAGGCGATCACGGACCAGCAGCAGGTATATTTCATTACCCGGCAAAGCGGCATCTTTACACTGGCAGGACAGCAATTTAATATCCCGGAAGGAATCCAGCTGACCAATGCAGCCTTATTGGCAGGGTCACGTTTATTACTGGGCACACAGCAATCAGGTGTATTTGTAGCAGATCTTCTATCCGGACAAATAACGCCCGGCAACCAGCTATTGGGAGAATCCATCACCGGGCATATAGATGTTATTACAGACCCGCAACACAGGATCTGGATCAATAATCATTCAGGCATCGTATGGTATTATGATATCATCAAACAGAAAACCACAAGGATGGAACTGATTCCTCCGGCAGTGATGCGTTTAATTGATGACTGTCGTTATTCCTTCTTTTCTGACAATAAACACCATACCTGGATCACCACTTATGGAGGTGGTTTGTATTGTTATAACCATGTAACAGATAAGTTGCAACACTTCTCTTCCACTCCTGACAATCCAAACGGGCTAAGCTCAAATTACCTGCTGAGCATACTGGAAGACCGTGCGGGCCTCATATGGGTAGGCGCAGAACATACCGGGCTTAATAAACTTGTACCTCAATCGCTGAACGTAGCACATATTTTCCCGGAAGAAACCTCTTCAGGACGTTATACCGCCAATAGTATTAAAACTATATATGAAGATAGTCATGACCGTTTATGGGTAAGCACCCGGAACGGAGCCTTGTATCTTTACAATAGCAAGCTGGAAAAAATCCGCTCACTGGAGCACCTGTTACCCGGGCAATGCGCCAATATCTATTGTATCACAGAAGATACCAGAGGTTATCTATGGATAGGCACAAAAGGGAATGGTCTGTATATTGTTCACCGGGATTCACTGCAACAACGTGCCAGGCACTTTGAACTACCCGCAGGTGATACCAGCAGCAATGCCTACAAACTGGTATACACAATTATGCAGGATCAGCAACAACGAATGTGGATAGGAACTTTTGGCAGCGGCTTACATCTTGCTGTTTATAAAGGAGGAAACAATATTTCATTCCGGCAGTTCTTTAAGAATAACGAAGCCCCGGTATACATACGTTGCCTGTTACAGGATAAGCACAATCGCATATGGGCAGGCACTAATAATGGGTTGCTGGTATTTGATCCGGAAGCACTAATGCATGATGAAAAGGCTTTCACTACTTACCAGTCGAACCTCAAAAGTAAAAATGGTCTGGCCAGCAATGAAATTAAAACAATCTGCGAAGATCATAAGGGACGCATCTGGATAGGGACTACCGGAGGAGGCTTTAGCCAGTTTATGCCCCGCAAGAGAAATTTTATCACATACACAACCCGACAGGGACTCTCCCACGATATTGTGAATGGAATGCTGGAAGATTTGCAGGGCAATCTGTGGATCAGCACAGAAAATGGTGTGACCCGTTTCAATCCGGAGAAACGCACTTTTGAAATCTTTTACTTCGCCAATAACACATTAGGGAATCTCTTTTCTGAAGCAGCCTGTTCCCGTACACATAAGGGACAGTTGCTGCTGGGCAGTTTAAATGGGTTTTACAGTTTTTATCCCGAGCAACTGAAAACTATCAGTGCAGATGCTGCGGTGATTCTTACAGGCTTAAATATAGCAGGTAATCAGCGCGTAAATGTTACAAAAGAGATTACCCTTGAACCCGGACAGAAAATCATCAGTATAGAATTTGCCTCACTGGCATTTAAAAATCCGCTACAAAACAAATACACTTACATCCTTGATAAATATGAAGACGAATGGAATACACCTTCCAGCTATAATATTGCCACCTACCGTAACCTTCCACCGGGGAAATACAAATTTCGCGTAAGAGGCACCAATGACGACGGCACCTGGAGCAAACAGGAAGCTACCATACAAATTAATGTACTTCCTCCACTCTGGCGTTCTAATCCCGCCATTGTGCTATATCTCTTTATCCTGCTGGCACTCATCCTGGGCATTCGTTATGTGACAAAACGTATTTCCCGTTTGCAACATGCAGTGGAACTGGAAAAACAGCTAACAGAATACAAACTCAATTTCTTTACCAATATCTCCCATGAATTCCGTACTCCCCTTTCGCTGATCATGAGCGCGATGGAAAGTATGTCGCCGGGCAAACATCTGCATATGATGCAGAAACATGTTACTTATCTTATGCGGCTTGCAGATCAACTGCTCGACTTCCGGAAGATCCAGCATAAAAAGATGCAGTTGCAGGTACAGCAAACAGATGTGATTTCTTTTCTCCGGGACATTTGTGATGGGTTCAACGACCAGGCAGCACAGAAGCAGATCTCCCTGGACTTCCATAGTAACGTCTCCACTTACAGCATGTGGATAGATACCAACAAGCTGGATAAAATGTTATACAATCTGCTCTCCAATGCGTTTAAGTTTACGCCTGCCGGTGGTCATGTTGTAGTGCAGGTGAGGGTAGCCGACAAATTACATATCCTGGTATCTGATTCAGGCATTTCTATTCCTGCAGCTAACCAACATCTGGTATTCCAGAAATTTACCCAACTGAATTTCTCACCTACTGGTACGGGCATAGGGTTATCCCTGACCAAGGAACTGGCAGAACTGCATAAAGGCAATATCTCGTTCCATAACAACCCGGATGCCGGTGTTACATTCACCATTACACTGCCATTGGGGAATATTTATTCGCCGGAAGAAACCGTTCCTCCGGAAATGACGAAGGCGATGATGCCTGCTGCCAGTATAGCCGAAACTGAAGATATACCTATCCCAAGTTCCAGGTATAAAGTGCTCATTATAGAAGACAATCCTGATATCTGCGAATATCTTACCACTTCTCTTGGCCGTTACTTCCATATCCATACAGCCAATAATGGCCGTGAAGGTCTCGCACAAGCTATTGCGCAGGCACCGGACCTGGTAGTATGTGATGTGATGCTACCTGAAATGAATGGCCTGGAAATTGTGCAGCGCATCCGTAATGAATTCCAGACCTGTCATATTCCTGTAATATTGCTCACTGCATTATCTTCCGGGGAGCACCAGTTAAAGGGTATCGATGCCGGTGCTGATGCCTATATTACCAAACCATTCAGTATCCGTTTCCTACTCACCAATATCATCCGCATCATTGAGCAACGCGAGAAGATTCGTAAACGTTTTGCAAACGATCCCGGATTTTTTGCGGTACACATCTCAGAGAATGAAGCTGATCAGCAATTCCTCGACAAACTGAACAGCATCATTGACAAGAATATTGACAATCCACAGTTTTCAGTAGATGAATTTGCGACGGCAATGAAACTGGGGCGTACGTTATTTTATAAAAAGATCAAGGGGCTGACAGGATATTCCCCCAATGAATATATCCGGCTGGTAAGGGTTAAAAAAGCGTCTGAGTTGCTGAATACAGGAGAATATACCATTGCGGAAGTAGCATACAAGATAGGGATGAATGATCCCTTCTATTTCAGCAAGTGTTTCAAAGCGCAGTTCGGAGTACCCCCAAGTGTACATTTGAAGAAGTTGAAAACAGGATAAAATTAAACAGATATGTTTTTATTTAAATAAAAGAATTAAACCAGTATTTACTGGAGTGAACCCTTTTTAAATCAAAGTGTTATAACTGTTAAAGTGATGCAATCACTGCTTTGACAGACACATGCATATACTAAACAGTCTTTTACAGGAACAGATCAATAAATACCAGGGCGAAACACCCATTCCCGAATATCTCTCCAACTTTCTCAGCATTGTAAGTGAAACTTATGAGCACTATGAGAAGGATCAGAAGTTGTTGGGAGATGTCCTTAATTCAGAAGGAAACGGCAAGGAAGAGGCCGTAGCGCACCAGGAACATCTTGAAATATCGCAACAGATTGCTCATATAGGTAGTTGGGAACTTGATATTGAAAATCTGGAAGATACCAGTAGAAACCGGCTTGCCTGGTCGGACGAAACCTATCGCATACTCGGATTTGAGCCGGGATCAGTTACCCCTTCTACAGAAGTATTCTTTAGCCGCGTTCATCCTGAAGAGGTAGAATTAATGCGTAATATTGTAAAAGATGCTGTTACCAATGGTCAGCCTTCTAATATAGAATACCGTCTTCTTCTGCCAGATGGCATGGAAAAATTTATTCTCGCCCGTTCGGAGACACTGGTTGATCCAAAAACAAAAGCTCCTCTTAAATTGAGCGGGACTATACAGGATATTACTGACAGAAAGAAGGCCGAAGAAGAACTACGAATAGCGAATAATGAATTAAGAACACTTTTCGAAAACATGCAGGAGGTTTTCTTCTCTGTAGATATGGAAACGTTTCAACAACTCCAGATGTCCCCGGCTTGCGAACAGGTTTACGGATATCCACGGGAAGCCTTTATAGAGAATCCTAATTTGTGGTATGAAATGATTCTTGAAGAGGACAGACATATAATCTCTGCTAATGACCCTATCCTTTTTGCAGGCCAGTCCGTAATAAATACGTTCCGTACACGCAACAAAGATGGAAAGATAAAATGGCTGGAAGTTAAAATTACACCCACATTAAATAAGGAAGGAAAACTGATCCGGATAGATGGCATTGCAGCCGATGTAACGAAACGAAAGGAAGTAGAAAATGCCCTCAGAGACAGTGAATACAAATTCAGATCCCTTATTGAGAATAATTCAGATGCAATAATGATAATAAATGAAAACGCGGAGATTGTTTTCTCAAGCAATTCACTATTCCGCATTACAGGATATCATCCGGAAGACGTTATCGGGATTCCGAACATTACCTTTATTCATCCGGATGATATAATCAGTATACAAAAAAGCAGGGAGGACCTGTTAAGTAATCCAGGTAAGACGAATACAATACAATACCGGAGGCGCAGGAAAGATGGAAGTTATATCTGGTGCGAGAGCATTGCTACAAATATGATGGAAGATCCAATTATGCATGGGATCATCATTAACTTCCGTGACATTACCGAACGTAAAGAATATATAGAAGCACTTAAAGCATCCAATGAAGATCTGAAAAAAATAAAGATGGAAATGGATCGCTTTGTATACAGTATTTCACATGACTTACGAGCTCCACTTACCTCTATGTTGGGGGTTCTTCAACTCATTCAATCTGAAGTTACAGATACACTTGTACTTAGCGATCTCCAGCTTATTGAAGGGAGTATTAAAAAGCTGGATGGATTCATCCTGGATATCCTGGATTACTCAAGAAATTCAAGACTGGAAATAAAACTGCAAGCCGTATGTTTCAACGATATTACTAATGAAGTGATGAATCATCTTAAATACATGGGAAAAGGGAAAACGACTATTGATATAAGAGTCGATATAAATGAAGATCTATACTTTTATTCCGATAAAGGTCGATTAACTATCATTCTTAATAATCTTATTTCGAATGCTATGAGATATTGTAACCCTGAGGTAGCCCATCCTTTTGTAGAAATTAATATTACATCAACCAGCAGGGAAGTGAACATCAGGGTTAAAGATAATGGTATAGGTATCAGTGAGGAAAACCAACAAAAAATATTTGATATTTTTTACCGGGTATCCAGCAATTCAATTGGTTCCGGTTTAGGATTGTATATAGTGAAAGAAGTAGTCGCCAAACTTTCTGGTTCTATTCAATTGCAGTCGTCCCCTGGTAAGGGAAGCGAGTTCAGTATTCATCTGCCCAACCTTGTTAACGTTTAATTAAAGCGAACTGTATGCATAAAAAAGTAATGGTTATAGATGACAATCCGGTAGATAGGTATATTGCAGAAAGGATTTTCACGAAATATGAATTTGCTGAAGAAATTGTTTGTATAGACTCTGCAAAAAAAGCACTCGAATACCTTATATCATTCAAAGATATTCCTGATAAATTACCTCATCTGATATTTCTTGATATTATGATGCCGGAAATGAATGGTTTCCAGTTCCTGGATGAATATAAAAACCTACCCGAAACCATCAAACAAAACTGCATCATACTAATGCTGACAACATCAATACATTCAGAGGATCATGACAAAGCAAATGATAATCCCTATGTGAACAGATTTCTTAATAAACCTTTGAATGTGGGTGTACTGAAAGGGTTGGAGGATTTGGAGTAGGAGCTATCCTTCTGGCAAGGTATTTACTTTTGCAGGCCGTTCTATCGGTACGCGTATGATTATAATATTAGAGTTCATACAGGCTAAATTTGTTCCTCACCACATTTAACTATTATTGTCTCACTTGTTAATCATATCTACACTTTTTTGGAATTTCCAGATTATATTTTTACATTTAACAAGCTGTAATAATTCCCGTACAGTTTAATGTTTGTTAAAATGAACTTCAGGGAATTAAACTTCTTTTTATATCCCCTCTAAATATTTTGTTAACCAGTAATTCAATTTTAAGCAAATGAATGTAGAACGTTATGAGTATGCCGTAAATCCAACGGTAGATTGTATACAATATGAATTTTATAGTCAGGGGCCCAATGGAATGATAAAAAAAATTATCCGTTTTGATGAATTCAGTGATAATTCTTATAATTTATCATTTGGCGATAGTACGCCAAAAACTGAAACTTTTTCAGACTTAACAACTTCAAACAATGAAGACACGGAAATGGTATTAGGTACTGTTGCGAATACTATAATGGAGTTTACCAATAAACATCCTGAAGCTACGATTTACGCCGAAGGAAGTAGTCCTGCAAGAACGAGACTTTATAGAATTTGCATAAATAAACATAGGAAAATAATTCGTAAGAATTTTTATATCAATGGCCTGCTTATGAATGGAGTGTGGGAGAAATTCAGAAAAAACGGGAAGTATATTGCTTTTGCAGGAACACGAAAAAATTTGTACATTTAATTAAATTGAAGTTTTATGCACAAAAATCTTTTTCAAGAATCCTATCCCGGTTCAGGTGTGACTAAATCAGGAACAGTTATAGACCGGAATATAATTATCAAAGATTATAGTAATGACCCTTCATTTATAGAGATGATGGCAAGAGCAAGAGAAAATATTAAGACCATCCCAAAACATCTGCTACGTCCAACAAAAAAATAAAAGCCGTCCTAATGTGACGGCTTCTTCTTTTATTTGATAATTACTGTATCAATTATATATTCATTCATTTCAGAAAGAAAATTCTGGTAACAAATCTCAATTTTATGAAAAAAGATCTTTTAGAAGAATCCTATCCTGGTTCTGGTGTAACTGAAGCAGGGACAATTATAGACCGGAATATAATTATCAAAGATTATAGCAACGATCCTTCATTTATAGCAATGATGGCAAGAGCAAGAGAAAATATTAAGACTATTCCAAAACATCTGCTACATCCAAATAAAAAGAAGAAGCCGTCCTGATGCGACGGCTTCTTCTCTTATTTGATAATTACTGTGTCAATTACATATTCATTTTCTGCAGAAAGAAACTTCAGGTAATAAGTACCGGCTGCTTTTTCCTTGAAAGTATAAGTTTCCGTTCTTATCGGCATATCCATCGTACACATACATCCTTTGTAAACCGCCTGCACTTTAATTATACGAATATTCCCTTTTGCCTGTTCTACAAACTTGTTAAATTGTCCACAACCACTGTTTACCTGGAAGGAAACACTAGCCGTATTTGCTGTGCTGTTTTGAACATCGGTAACATACGCATCTGCGTATTTAGTACAATTCTGATCTACAGTTGTTTTTTTGCTACATCCGGCTACTACAGCCAAAAGAATAAGTCCCTTAAATTTCATAATAGCGTAATTAATTTATAATTACCCCTGCCTCTAAACAAGCAGGGAATTGTAACTAAACGCAGAATGAGTGCATTTAGTTACAATTCCCTACAAATTATAAATATTTATTCCGCTTACTGTATCCTCACCACTTTCGTTGTACCAATCTGCTCAGCACGTTCAGTACTCACTTTCAGTATCCATACACCATTCGGTACATGGCTGATATCCAGCTGAATTTTTTGCGCGCTTTTGCTTCCAGGTGTATACACCTTCTGCAATACAGGCTGCCCTGTTTTAACATCCAACAGGGAGATCAGCAGTTTTTCCTGCGTATTGGCATTGACTGTCAATTGCAGGGTACTACCCGCTACAGGGTTTGGATAAACAATTACTTTTTCGGTAGCATTACCGGCAATAGCTGTATTCACTCCAATTCTCGCTGCGCTGGAAGGACAATTGCTGATAAACTGCCATACCTGTCCATCTGCAGAATTCAGATCTGGCCGTTCCCCCTGTGTCCACCATCTGGCTTTGTAGATCTTACCGTTATAAGCTGCCTGGTTACCAGATACATAAATGCTGCCGATAGCCCAACCCGCAACTGTGCCGCAAGACTCCCCATTGCCACCGCCGTTTCCACCGTTTCCTGTACAAGTACCGACTACTGCCCAGGTAGTGTTGCTACCCGGAATATCGGCGGCCCCTGCCCACCATTGGTTACGGTATACTACGCTGTTGTACAACACGATAGTTCCGGCTGTTTCATATATTTTAGATGCATCCCATACTGGCAGATAAGAACAACCTTCCATAGTAGCGGTGTTATAAACCGCAAACGTAATGGTGCTCACTACAGAGTCCTTACCAGTACGTGCGCCTGCTGCTCTTGCCGTATAGGACTTGTAAGCAGTAGGTGTAAATTGTGCAGAAGTACCGGCCGTCGTTTGTCCGTTTATGGTGATATATACCTGTGAGATCTCATTGCGTGGATCATTCTTTGCCACAGTGAGGGTAACGGGCGATAAGCTGGTTACATTCAGAATTCCATTTGCAGGAGATGAGAACCTAAGAGAAGTCACCTTGCTGCATTCTGCAGCATCAATAGAGAACCGTCCCATATTAGCACAACCGCAATTAGCGGAATTATTGCCACCATCCAGCTCAAGACTTACTTGTTTAAGGGTAGTATAACGCTGATAATGACCTATCCGGCTGAGCACCTTCGTGTTCTCTGTAGTTCCACCACATTCTACTCCACCATTGATAACGTTGACAGTTGCACCAAAACCGGGTTTCAGCCCGATAGCCAGTTGCTCTGCAGTAGGCGTGAATTTTCCGGGGATCATTACATCATGACAGGAAGGCTTCGGATATTGCTGCGCCATCCAGAACCAGATGCCTGTTTCAAAAGCAATTACACCATCTTGAATTACCTTTTCAGGATTTGCCAGTAACACGTTTTTATCACCAAAAATGAATTCGCTGGCCTGACCGTAGTTATAATTGTAACTCAACTGGATAGGACCACGGCCATGGTATGATTTACCAGGTGCCGGCGGATAAGTGGTGTTAGTTTCATCGCGGTACCCGATGTTTGTAGTCCCTTCATATCCTACTTCCTCACGGAAGTACAATCCCCAGGCATACTGACCACCAGGTGCTGTAGGCCAGCCGCCGGTAGTTTCCTGTGAAATGTTGGCAAGGAAGGCCATCAGTTCACGTTTACGGACAGTCAGATCACCGTCACCTGCAAAAGTGGCATAATCAATCGTTTCTGTAATGATCATGTTCGTAGAGATATTAAAATCTGCATCCGTACGGATCACGATAGAAGCACCGGTAGTTTTGTCCACGCGGGTAAGGCGGTAGGCATTGGTACCACAACGGCGTTCGGAGATGATCTTAATGTTGGCCATCCGGCTTACAGCCGTCGCAAAATTACTGTAAGAATAAAAATCCTTCGCCGCTGTTGTGGGCAATGTACCGGCACCGGTACGGTCGTCCGGGTTAAAGCGGTGCGGGAAAAATACATTCCAGTCTGCGCTGGCCATTACATCTGAAAAGGTTTGGGCATTTACTGTTGCAACGCAACATAAAAAAAGCAATGCAAGCATGCTTCGCCGTAAAAAGGCACGGGTTTTCATAGATATCTATTTTAGGTTTCAAGAAAAAAAACATCATAACGCATTCATCTGCAGATGATACGGACAGTTATGCATTATTAAAAACAAGGGTGGAAAAACCGGTGCTTAATACGGCCGTAATAAGCTCAATGTTTAAATAATGGAAATTTTGAGACTACAAAGATAATGATAATTACTACGAGCCCCCCTCATAAGAACAGATAAAAAATTCAGGAACTATTTTGATATCTGGTATAATTGTATATTTTTGTTGGAGTTCACAAACCAAAATCGAGGACACTTGAGTTATCATATTCGTATTAAATCATTAACGTAATAATCAATAAATAAGATCCAACGAGTGTATTTTATGCCTTCTCATAGATAAGTTCCACATCATTGTTACAGGTCATGTATATCAACGCACGTGCGTTTTATACTTATAGTATTCATGTGTTATTTGCTGCTGCATTATAGTCTAGGTTGATGTTGTGCCTGTTTCAACCACAGGACGCTAGATCGCTTTTTGTCACCTAGAAACCAAAAATCAACATGATGTTGTCAACTCAGATGTTTAATCTGTTGCGAAGTGGTGCGTTGCCACTTTCCATTGCCTTTGCCATGGGCATAAGCGTACAGGCTTCTGGCGCTGTACACGGGAAATCTGTAGCACCCGGCCGGAATAATGCTTACAGACTGCCTCAGGATACTACAGGGCCACGTATCACGGTAAAAGGTATTGTAACAGATGGAAAAACTCCCTTACCTGGCGTTACTGTCAGGGAAAAGGGTACTAACAATGGTACTGTTACCAGCGGAGACGGTAGCTATACTATTACAGTAAAAAAGAATGCCCTGTTAGACTTTTCGCAGGTAGGACTTGCTACACTGCAGGAACAGGTGAATGGCAGACAGGAAATAAACATCTCACTGGGTACTGAAACGAAAGGGCTGAACGAAATAGTAGTCACCGCACTGGGTATCAAACGTGAATCCAAAACGCTGACCTTCGCTGCTCAAAAGCTGGATGGTGCAAAACTGAATGAAACAAGAGATGCAAACTTTGTGAACAGCCTCTCCGGTAAAGTAGCAGGGATCTCAATAACACAATCGGCATCGGGTCCGGGTGGTGCATCCCGCGTGATTCTGCGCGGTAACCGCTCTATTTCCGGGAATAACAATGCCCTGTTTGTAGTGGATGGTGTAGCCATAGATAACTCTACGCCGGATCAGATAGGGAGTGACTTTGGTGGTTATAACGGAAGTGATGGTGCTGCCAATATCAACCCGGATGATATAGAATCTGTAAATATCATGAAAGGTGCTGCTGCTGCTGCTCTTTATGGGAGCAGGGCTTCGAATGGAGCTATTATCATTACCACTAAAAAAGGTAAATCAGGAAAGGTATCACTTGATTACAACGGAGGAGTAGCCATTGAAAATCCATTATCACTTCCTAAATTCCAGAATACTTACGGACAGGGTAACGGAGGAGTATCTTCTACCAATGCCAGCGGTAGCTGGGGTGCTGCCACTACCACCTATAAGGATAATGTGAAGGACTTTTTCAGGAATGCAGTAACGCTGAATAATTCAGTAGCGGTAACCGGTGGCGGAGAAAAAACACAGGGATACTTGTCGTATACAAATAATAAGGTGCAGGGTATTGTACCTAACAATGACCTCACCCGTCATACAGTGAATCTGCGTTTAAATACACAAGTTACTAAACGCCTCTCTACAGATGCAAAGCTGACCTACGTAAACCAGAATATTGAGAACAAACCAAGAGGTGGTGAAGAGAATGGCCTGATCATAGATCTGTATAAAGTTCCACGCAGTGTGAGTTCCGAACAACTGAAGAACTATGAAACGATCAATCCGGATAACGGTCAGCCAATGCCGCTATACTGGCTTCCTTCCTCTTCTATTTATATGAATCCTTACTGGATGGCCAACAGGACTTCCTACAATGAGATGCGTAACCGTGTCACGCTGCTGGGTACTGCAAAGTATGAGATCACTCCATGGTTAAGTATTCAGGGACGTTATACACTGGACAGGTACAATGATAAGTCTGAAAACAGGTACTATAATGGTACGTTGTTATTTGCCAGCCAGGGAGGTACCATGACTACCGGTTTCAGAAACGTAACAGAGAGAAACGCAGATGTGTTGTTATCAGGAACCAACAATCTTGGAAAAGATCTGAAGATCACATATAATGTTGGTGCCAGTGATCTTGTAAGGAAAAGCGATTACACCGCAACAACCGCAAACGGACTGAACATCCCCAACAAGTTTGACCTTTCCTATGCAACTGCAAGGAGTGTGCTTACTTCAGTGGTAGACCGTGACCTGCAATCAGTGTATGCCAGTGCTAACATTGGCTTCCGTGATTACCTGTTCCTCGATATCAGCGGACGTAATGATTGGTCCTCTACTTTACCAAAACCATATTCTTTCTTCTATCCGTCTGTAGGTCTTTCTACAGTGATCTCTGATATGGTTCACCTTCCATCTTTTATCTCTTTTGCCAAAGCACGTGTATCGTATGCCCGTGTAGGTAATGACGCGGATCCTTACTACCTGTTACAGGCTTATTCTTACCAGGAAGGCGGTACCAACGGTTATATCCGCAGAGATGGAACTAAAGCCATCAGCAACCTGAAACCGGAACAGACCACTTCCTGGGAAGGTGGTTTGGAATGGCGCTTCCTGAATAACCGCGCAGGTTTTGATCTCACTGCCTATAAGACAAACTCAGTGAACCAGCTGTTGCTACTTGCTTTAGCACCTGGTACAGGGTTTGACAACCAGTATATTAATGCCGGCAACATCCAGAATACAGGGATAGAACTTACCCTGAATGGGACACCTGTAAAACAGAAACACTTCCAGTGGGATATCACTATTAACTATGCTGTTAACAGGAATAAAGTAGTCCGTCTGAGTCCTGAAGTTAAACAAGGTGTATTGAGTGGTACAAGCAATCCGGGCAGCCCGGTAAGTAATGGCTTTGGAAGAACAGCTACGCCTATCGTAAATGAAGGTAGTGCTTATGGTGATCTTTATGCCACACGCTGGGCAAGAGATGCCCAAACGGGCCAATATCTTGTAGATGATAAAGGTAGGCCGGTAGGTTCTACTGTAACAGAGAAGATTGGTAATTTCAATCCAAAATACACCTTCGGTTTTACAAATACTTTCACTTATCACAACTGGTCATTAAGTTTCCTGATAGATGGTAAAGTAGGTGGTGTGATGACTTCCGGTTCAGAGGCTACCATGGCCTTTGATGGTACCGCTGAATATACTGAGAAATACCGTAATGGAGGATGGGTACTGCCAGCATTGAACCAGACCACGAAAGAAGTGAATAAAGAGGCCATTGATGCTGAAACGTTCTGGACTACCGTATCTGGTGGCCGTTACAGCTGGGGAGAATTCTTCACATACGATGCTACAAATATCAGGGTACGTGAACTGTCTGCAGGATATACTTTTAAATTGAATCCTCAATCCATTTTTAAGTCTGCTAAGATTTCATTTGTTGCACGAAACCTGTTCTTCTTATACAGAGGATCCTCTATCATGGATATACCAGGCATAGGTAAACGCAAAATGCGCTTTGATCCGGACGTGAATCTTGGTGCCGGTAACTTCCAGGGTATTGAATTTGGTAACATGCCAACTACACGCAGTCTTGGACTAAATGTTAAGTTATCCTTTTAAAAGCTAAAAAATAATTGATGAAACATATATCAAACCTGGTATTGATCGGCACTGTGCTCAGCATGAGTGCATGTACCAAAGACTTTGACAGTAAAAATACGAATCCCGGCAAAGTGGTAAATATCACCAACCAGGAAATTCCTTTCATGTTCTCTAAAGCAGAAGCTGCAGCTTCTTATACCGGAGGTGATTACCAGGTAGCACAGAATCTGTTTGCCGATCTGTATGCACAATACTTTGCAACCACAGCTACCTACTTTCCTTCTGACAGGTATGTGATGCGGTTCGACTGGGTAAAAACACACTGGAGCAACCATTACACACAAGTACTACCTCAACTGCAAACAATCTTTGCATTTAAGGAAAAAAATACAGCAGAATACGCACTGGCAAAATTGATCTGGGTATTCTCCTTTCATCGTCTTACCGACTATTACGGTCCTGTTCCTTATTTTCATGCAGGAGAAGCTGCAACATCTGTTCCTTATGATAGTCAGGAAAGTATTTATGACGATCTGTTCAAGCAACTGGACAGCGCTATAACTACATTGAATGCTAATCCGGATGCAAAACCTTATGGCAATTTCGATCTGATCTATAGCGGAAATGTGGCTAAATGGACAAAGTTTGCCAACACCCTGCGTCTGCGACTGGCACTGCGTATTTCAAAAGCAGATCCTGCCCGTGCAAAAACAGAAGCAGAGAAAGCAGTAGCTGCGGGTGTAATGACAGCCGTTGCAGATGATGCTATGATGATAAAATCAGCAACAGTATCGTCTGATGGAAATGGACTAAGTGTAATATCCGGTTGGAATGAATTCCGTATGAGTGCTTCCATGGAATCAATGTTGAGAGGATATAACGATCCCCGCCTGCCCGTATATTTCCAACCCGCTGTTAAAACCGGCGAATATCATGGTGTACGCAATGGTTTAACAGCTACACAGCTGAATATAGAGCAGAATACCAACGATTACAATTCAAATGTTGGTTCCCGCTGGATCAGCTGGAGCACTGCTGATAAAAAATGGGTATACAGTTATGGTACCCCTCAGGATATTATGCATTGTGCAGAAGCTTATTTCCTGCGTGCGGAAGGAGCTTTGAATGGATGGAATATGGGAGATAATGCGCAAACGTTGTATGAAACAGGTATTCAAATGTCTCTTAATCAGTGGGGCATTACAGATGCGGCGGTGATCACTGCATACAAAACCAACGCAGCTACTCCTATTGCTCCGGGTGATCAGCAGGGTTCTGCTCCGGTGAATAGCAGTCCTGTAAAATGGGCTGCCACGGAAGCACAACAACGTGAACAGATAGGTACACAGAAATGGCTGGCATTATATCCTGATGGCTTTGAAGGCTGGGCGGAAGTAAGGCGCAGTGGATTCCCTATACTGTATCCTGTGGTGAACAATGACAACGCAGACATTCCTGCGGGTCAGGCTATACGCCGTATTCCTTTTATAGAACTGGAAAAGCAAACGAATGGTGCGGCAGTTACCAAAGCAGTAACCCTGCTGAATGGTGCAGATAATGCTTTTACCCCTTTATGGTGGGATAGAAATTAGTACTTGATCCAATTAAAAAAATATCCGGATTAATAACGGCCTTCAGCCATTATTGATCTGGATATTTTTTTAGTTAAAGAGTCGTTTCTCTTTCACTTTATTTGTATTTTACTACCTGTAAACCCTCCACATTATGAAACATCTTTTTTGTTCTATCGTATTTCTTATAACAGGTATGCAGGTATTTTCACAGGAAAAAGATCTTATTCATCTATGGCCAGGCACCGTTCCGGGCGAAACTGCGGCTAAACAGACAGCTGTTCCTACTTCAGATACCAGCCGCGGTGTTATCCGCCTTACCAATGTTACCGACCCTACTTTACAGGTATTTAAACCTGAAGGGAAAGGCAATGGCGCAGCCGTAGTGATCTGCCCCGGAGGTGGCTATCAGATCCTTGCCATTAACCTGGAAGGATATGAAATAGCCAAATGGCTAAGCCATCTGGGTTTCACTGCTTTTGTGCTGCAATACCGTGTGCCGAAAAAACAGGAAGGTGCTTTACAGGATGTACAACGGGCTATGCGTCTTGTACGCAGCCAGGCCAAACAATGGCAACTGAATCCTGAAAAGATTGGTGTAATGGGCTTCTCTGCCGGCGGCAGTTTGAGTGCCAGGATCAGCACATTATATGATAAAGACAGTTATACGAGGATTGACGAGGCAGACAATCTATCTTCCAAACCAGCTTTTACCTTACTCATATACCCAGCTTATCTGGATCAGGGAAATAACCGCAGCCTTACACCGGAACTGACAGTAAATGTACAAACCCCTCCTATGTTCCTGTTTGCCACGGCAGACGATCCTTATGCGAACAGTGCCCTGGTAATGGCTGGTGCCCTGCGGGATGCCAAAGTACCCGTTGAACTGCATTTTTACGCGAATGGCGGACATGGCTATGGCCTCAGACCGGGCAACAGTGCAGCAGAGGTATGGCCGGCACTCGCTCAACAATGGCTCCAAAAAAATGTTTTACGCTAAATACTGACCATTATCATGCGATTGGCTGATGATAATCATCAGACTTAATACATCCAAAAAGGAAATTTGTGTGCTATAAGGTATATTTACCATTATTCTTTAATGGTGATATATGAATAGCACATCTAAGTGGCTGAAAAAGCCTTTACGTTTCCTGAATACGATGCTGAACAGAAACAACCTTTATAAGAAAGAATATAATAAAGAGCTACAACGGTTTGAAGCACTGTTTAACTATGCAAGCATAGGAATTCTGGTGACTAACCAGCAGGGAGAAATTGTATTGATCAATGATTTTGCCCTTCAGCAGTTTGGATTTACAAGAGAAGAACTAATTGGGGAAAAGATTGAAATCCTGATGCCCCAACGGGTACATGGCAGTCATGTACGCCACCGTGAAGGTTATAATCATCATCCGCAGAGCAGGCCTATGGGAATTGGCATGGACTTGTTTGCCAAAAGAAAAGATGGTACCGAATTTCCTGTAGAGATCAGTCTGAGCCAGTATAAACATGAAGAAGGCGCTTTTGTGATTGCATATATCAATAATATTACCGAACGCAAAAAATCAGAAGAGAAAATAGAGAAACTGAATAATGAGCTGGAACAAAAGATTACTGAACGTACACAACAGCTAACCAATGCATTAGAGCAACTGGAACATTCCAAAGAGGAAGTGATAACAGCCCTTAACAAGGAAAAGGAACTAAGCGAACTGAAATCACGATTTGTTTCCATGGCCTCTCATGAATTCCGGACTCCACTTAGCACCATTCTCTCCTCTGCATATCTGGTAAACCAGTATACTTCAGCAGATGAACAAAACCGGCGTACTAAACATATTCAACGGATTATCTCTTCAGTTACCCTGCTTACAGAAGTCCTGAACGACTTCCTTTCTGTCGGGAAGATAGAGGAAGGTGGTGTACATCTTCGTATCAGTATTTTTGATATTTACCTGCATATCAATGATGTTATGCAGGAAATGCAGGATATTGTACGGGAAGGACAACAAATCATTTATGAACATGAGGGCCATACACAGGTGCAACTGGACCCTTCCCTTCTGAAACATATCCTGCTAAACCTGTTGGGCAATGCGATCAAATTTTCCCCCAAGAATGCAGTAATCAGAGTTAATACCAAACATACTGGCAAAGAGCTGATTTTAACCGTTCAGGATAAAGGAATGGGTATTTCTGCTGAAGATCAGCAACATCTGTTCGAGCGTTTCTTCAGGGGTGGCAATGTAAGTAATATACAGGGAACCGGATTAGGACTCCATATAGTTAGTAAATATGCAGAACTGATGAACGGACAGATTACCTGTAACAGTGAAATAAATGAAGGCACTATCTTTACTATAATATTCCAGCAAGCATAATTAAAAGACATTACGATGAAAACAATCCTGCTCATAGAAGATAATGATGAGATCCGTGAAAATACGGCGGAAATACTGGAACTTGCAAACTATAAGGTTATTACAGCAGAGAATGGTAAAACCGGTGTGGAACTGGCATTATTACATAATCCTCAACTGGTTGTATGTGATATCATGATGCCTGTACTGGATGGATATGGCGTGTTACACCTGTTACAGAAACATCCGGAAGTAGAAGATATCCCTTTCATTTTCCTGACAGCTAAAAGCGAACGCAGTGATTTTCGTAAAGGCATGGAAATGGGTGCTGATGATTACATTACCAAACCATTTAGTGGTACAGATCTGCTGAATGCCGTAGAAAGAAGACTCAAAAAAGCCGAACTAAAACAACAACAATTACCAGCAGATATGGAAGGCCTTCAGCAATTACTGCTAACCGCAACAGGAAGCAATCCTTTAAAAAAACTCATGGAGGAGGGCAATATAGATCGTTTTAAAAAGAAACAACTTATCTACCAGGAAGGAAACCGGCCTGCAAGCCTCTACTATATACAAAAAGGCAAGGTAAAAACCTATAAGGTGAATAATGATGGGAAAGAGCTGGCAGTGAATCTTTATAACAGCGGAGACTTTCTGGGATATGTAGCACTTCTGGAAGGCAGCAATTATCATGAGAATGCTGAAGCATTGGAAGCATGTGAGTTAACAGCCATTCCCCGGGAAGACTTTGAAACACTGATCAATAATAACCGGGATGTTGCCCAGCAGTTTATCCGTTTGCTTGCAAAGAACATCTCGGAGAAAGAACAGCAGTTGTTACACCTGGCATATAGCTCCCTGCGTAAAAAAGTAGCGGAGGCCCTCTTGTTCCTGAAAAAGAAATACCATCAGGCTGCAGACGAACCTTTCTCCATTGATATGTCCCGTGAAAACCTGGCAACGATAGCAGGCACTGCTACTGAATCCATGATTCGTACACTGGGGGATTTCCGCGATGAGAAACTGCTGGAAATAAAACAAGGGGTGATTACAATACTGAATGAACAGAAACTTGCAAACCTTGTAAACTGACAAAAATCATTTTTCCTGCTGACGCAAGTTCTGTGTAGCGGCTCCGGAGCTGTTTATCTTTACAACTGATAAGATAGATTAGCAATGGAAGATCTGCACAATGTTTTAAATATTTGTATAAAACAGCTGGCAATACTGGAGAACCAGAATATTGCACTAAAAACGCAGCTGGCCCACATCCTTAAATACCATTTTGACCGCTCATTGCTGGAAACGCTGGAATACTTCCACACTGCTTTCCTCCAGCAGGATACCCGTTTTGAAGCATTACGCAGTGAAATCTCTTTACAGCAGACCTGGCTTGGCCAACCTTATACTGATACTGTTAACAAGGACAATATATACAGGCACCAGCAACACATCTATGAAAAGCTGGGCCAAATGGAAAAGGACGTACAACGCTTAATGTCCGTTTTCAATGATTATTTGCAGGTTCACTTCTCCAATATCGCACTCAATATTCCCTCCACTATCAATAAGCTTTGATAATCTATTTGAAAAGGATGTCGACAAATTAAAAATATATACTATATTGCCATCACCTTAATCCTATGCCAAGAAAAACGTTCATCGACATTATTTGTGCCTTGCTGATATTCCTATTCATATATACAGGTATCAGTAAATTATTAGATTATAATACTTTCAGACGGCAGTTGGGGCAGTCTCCCTTCATTACTTTTTATGCACCCCTGTTAGCCTGGATGTTACCGCTAGGCGAAATTATTATTGCCGGCATGCTGTCGTTTAACCGTACCCGTTTATCCGGTTTATATCTTTCCTTTTTCCTGTTATGTCTTTTCACGTTTTACCTGGGGGCTATGTTACAACTGAGCTACTATATCCCTTGTTCCTGCGGAGGAGTATTACAATCCCTATCATGGCAGGCACATATTATTTTAAACATTGCCTTTATTCTGCTGGCTGCTGTAGGGACATTATTACAGCCAAAAAAATAATTACGTACTTCCATTTTACCTATAGGCACTAACAATAACAGGAGTAGCCGAAAACCTGCAGAATAGAGTAGGCATATCACTATACTTTAAATTATAACCATGAAAAAGATGTTATCCATCACATTTCTGGCAGCAGTGATTGCTGCCGGTACCGCCTTTGCAGGTAAATTAGATTCTACTACTCAGTGGATGTTAAATAATGACGCCATCGTTGTTGGTTTACAGAGCGAAATCAAAACTGTATATTGCCCCGGAGCAAACAATGCACAATGTGCGATCATGGTCGAAGCGCCATATACGCTGATCAGAAAACCGTAATTATCTTTTATTACTTAAGGGGGAACTAAAGGCTCTGTCAGAGAGCTCCTGACAGGGCCGGGTTCTTTATTCCAGGGACACACTTGTAATTTATCATGAGACGTATTTATTATTTAGCAGCATTACTGTTGACTGCATTCTTTATCATCGCAATACTTGTTTATACCGCAGATTTCCCCAATAAACATAAGAACGGGTTTAACAGGCATTACCTGCAGCATGCGGTAGCTCCATTAGCAAATATCCCTACTGAAGGAATCATACAAGGTATTTCCGGTGCAACTGTTACCCAATTCTTTTTCTCCACCGGCGACCCTGAAAAAATAATTACTACCAATCACCAGCTACAGGAGAAAAAACTTATTACCCTTCATATAGATGCAAAAGATGTGATCCACACTTCCTTTTTTACAGAAGTAGATTCGCCATTCATATACGTGTATGCATATAATCTGCCAGCTATTTTCACGGGGGATATACATACCGGTACTACCACTAAAAAACTATTGCCTCCAGGTGCTTTTTCCAATGCGCATTCACTTGGTAAGGGTACATTTATATTACGCAAACTAAGTACTAAAATACCTGATCAGTTTTTTATAAAAGCCAGCACGAATTCAGATAGCATTACTACAGAAGATCATTTGTCTGCATTACATTATGATGGAGGAATGAGTACAGACGGATTATTGCATTATGATACAAGTACACATATTTTTACCTTCCTGTATTATTACAACAACTCCTATATCTCTTTTGACAGTATACTACGGCCTGCAGGTAGTGGACATACTATTGATACCTTCAGTCATTTCAGATTTGAGTTGTCCGGTAAAACAGCTACAACAAAACACGTGTATACCGCCGAGGGACCTGATCATATGATAAATGCCGCCAGTTGTGTTTATAAAGGTAATTTATATGTACGGTCAACACTGAAAGCAGATAATGATAGTGATACTGCTTATGAAAAGAATATAGTGATTGATATGTACAATTTACAAACCCATGAATACCTCGGTAGTTTTTATCTACCGGGAGATCCCAGAGAAAAAATCAATAAGCTGGCTATTTTTGATGATGTGCTCCTGGTACATTGTAAAAACCAGATACGTGCCTGGATGCTGCATGTTACTAATATCCGGCATTTTGAGTCAGATTAGGATTTCTGTCCCGTTCCTGTTTGGGAACGGGATATAAGGTATCTGTAAGTGTCCAGTAAGGTTTTATTACTTTCAATACCGTATCAATACGGCCGTTACGTTGCAGGGTTAACCAACGGTCGCCCCATTCGGTAAACAACTCAACTTTTCGTTCTTTTTCAACGGCCAGCAGACAGTTTTCCTTAGTAAGATCAGAAGGGAGATCTGTCAGCCCGGCGTAATGCCTTATAATATTAAGATCCGCCACTGCTCCCGAAATATCATCCTGATGACACCGGGCTTCTGCCCTTATCAGATATAATTCTGCAATGCGTAATACCATTACATACTCAGCATCATCACTTGTGGAGATCGTATTCTTCTTGTATTTATAAGGATAATAATACAGGCCGCCTGCGTAAGTAAAAGAACTCGTCCATTTTGTTTTGCGGAGGTCTCCTGGCTCAAAGGCATTCATAAAATCAGTAGTAAACGGATAATTAGAATACCCGTCACTGACTGGTATAAATGTTTGTCCGGCGTAAGTATAACCATCTTTCATCCAGAATTGCAGAATAGCTGATTGGCTATTCTTAAAGAAAACGCTGTCCGGCTGTGTATTTGGAAACATACCGGAGTTAATGACAAGGGCTGCATTTTTTTCTGCTTCTGCCCAGTTTCTCCATTGGAGATACACTCTTGCAAGCATAGCTATTGCCGCCCATTTATTGGCACGTACCTTTTCATTACTGCGGTAAGTAGCAGATAACAGCAGAGACGCTATCTCCAGATCGGACATCATCTGTTTATAAATATCTGCTACTGGTGCACGTGCAGCCAATTCCGTCTGGTTTATATCTGTAGAAGTAATTAATGGCACATCTCCCCAATTGCTGACCAGGTAATAATAGCAGAAGGCCCGCAGGAATCTCGTTTCACCAATTAGCTGCATTTTTTTTTCCGCAGAAATGTTTGATGATACTAATCCTTCAAGAATCGCATTTGCTCTGTAAATAGCTTTATAAAAATCACGCCAGGTGTATAATATTAATATATCATCGACCGGAATCGCATTATTTACGAAGCGCATGTGTGAAGTGTTGAGCGTGGTCAATTCATCTGCAGTCATTCCGTTGATAAAGAAAAGCGCACTACTGGTATATCGTCCGCTCAATACATAATAGATATCGGCTACAGCAGCATCTGCCAGTTCATCATTTCCCAATACCAGATCTGCCGGCAGTTCACTTGCAGGTGTATCTACTGTAATTAACTTTTTACAGGCAACTGGTATCAGCAGCAGGCAATATATTATGTACAAAAAATACTTGTGACTATTCATAAGGCAAACTCAGAGCGTTAATTGTATACCGGTAGTAATGATTTTTAATGGCGGCAGAGCAAGCTGTGTTTCAGGATCGGCTCCCTGATAAGCTGTAACAGTAACCAGGTTCTGCGTTTGTACATATACCCTGCACAACTGTAACTGCAGGCGTTTCAGCCAGCTACCCGGCAGATTGTATGAGAGAGACAGGTTCCTCAGCCGCATATAAGAAGCATCTCCATAACCTGCGTCAGATGTTCTCATATTCTCATTCATTTCGTAAATAGGATCTCCTGGTGTGGCGGTTGCCCGTGGTACAACAGTTACATCTCCGGGCATACGCCAGCGCGATAGTGCCCCGCTGGTTTCATTCTTCATCTGGCCAGGTGTGTTCACCGTTATTTGTCCCTGTTGTTTTACAAACTGCCAGAAGAAACTCAGGCTGAAACCATTGTAAGAAAAATCATTGTTAATACCTCCATAATACTCCGGATCTCTTTTTGAGATCGTTATATAATCGTCGCCACTGGATAAATTGCCATCTTTATTGATATCTGTAAACACCGCTGCACCAGTCTCACTATTCACACCAGCAAAATGGTATCCCCTTACAATATTGAGTGGTTGCCCAATCACATAAGAGCTGGCATAGGAAGAAGCGGCCAGTTTATCAAATGCGCGGAGTTTATTGCTAAAGAATGAAAGGTTCCAACCGCTGGACCAGCTAAAACGATGCTGGCTGATATTACTGGTGGTTAGTTCAAACTCCCATCCGGTATTTTCCACTATCGCAGACCGGTTAGCCTGATAACTGGTAAAGCCGGTGATACTAGCCAATTGATATCCCACCAGTTGATTAGTGCTGCTATTTTTATACTTTGCTACAGAAAAGAAGATACGGTCCTTTAAAAAACCCAGTTCTATAGCGGCTTCTATTTTACGATTCTCTTCCCAGCTATATTTATTATTAGCGATGCGTAATGGCATGTAGGTACTGTTCCCCTGGTAAATGCCATTCACACCATAGTTACTCATATACTGATAGTCGGGAATCTGATCATTACCGGTAATCCCCATACTCATCCTCAGCTTACCAAAACTTAGCAGTGATTGTTCCTTCATAAAGGATTCTCCTGTAAAAATCCAGGCCAGGCCGAGGGCACCAAAATCACCGAATTGTCTGCCAGGACCAAAGCGCGAAGATCCATCCCTCCGATAACTTGCATTCAGAATATATTTGCCTTGCCAGTCGTATGTTAAACGGGTAAAGAAAGAAATGTACCTGTACAGGATGTGGCCATCAGGCCTCCTTATTATAGTATCAGCATCGAAAAGATTCCCCAGCATATTTTCATTTGCATAGCCCTGTCCTTCTGCATATGCACTTCTGTTATTACTCTGCTGCCAGGTACCTCCTACCAGCGCATGCAGGCTTCCACGTGCGATCCGCAGTGTATAGTCGGCCTGTGGTTCTACGATATATAATTTACGTTCGTTTTCTGCAAAACGTGTAAAGCTGAAGATGGCACTCTGCGGATGCTGTGTAGACTTTGGAAAGGTGAATACCTGTTGCATCATGATATCAGCAAAGCCCATACTTGTTTTCAAATTTAATCCTGGTAGCAGGCGGTAACGCAGTACCACATTACTCAGCAGGTTGTTGGTTTTGCTGTTGGCCTGCTGACGCATGTAAGCCTCCGGATTATCCTGTGATGCTCCCCAGAACAGGCCACCTGCCGAATCATATAGCGGGTAATCAGGCGGCTGGTTATAAAAAGGAAATACATCATTGGCAATACTCTTATTTTTATCGCCGGTAAAACTTCCGGAAAATGATGCTTCAAACTGCTGATCTTTAGAATGATGCAGGATACTCAGATGCCCGCCACCCCGGCGATACGCCAGAGGAGCAGAGAGTACGGTTCCTTCCTTGTAAAAATTACCACCGGCAAAAAAGGTAGTATTACTATTACCACCGGAGAATGAAATCTGTGCATTGGTGATGTGCGCAATGCCACCCGTTAGTTGCTTCTGCCAATTTACATTCCTCATTGTATCCCATACCAGCAGATCAGGCGCTTCTGTCACAGTTGGTATTCTGCCATCATTAGCAAATGCTTCCCTGCGCATGGTCAGATATTGCTTTGTATCCAGCATAGGTATGTGGTTGCTCGTTTGTCCTGCACCTGAATAAATATTAATGTCTAATTTATTCTCGCCACACCTTCCTTTTTTTGTGGTAATCAACACTACTCCATTAGCCCCTCTCGAGCCATAGATAGCCGTAGCATCTGCATCTTTTAAAATGTCGATACTTTCTATATCAGAAGGATTAATGCTGTTAAACGGGCTGATTTGCTTAATTGCACCTGATAGTTCATCCAGGTTATTTAATGGGGTTATATCAAAAGGAACACCATCTATAATGAATAACGGATCATTACCGGCAGCAATCGAATTGCGTCCGCGTATATATAATTTCACCTGTGCTCCCGGCAAACCATTGGTGTTCGTAACCAGTACACCTGCTATCTGCCCTTGTAAGGCCCCCAATGGATTCGCAACGGGTTGCTGACTGATCTGCTTTGCAATAATCCTGCTGACCGATCCTGTAAGCAACCGGCGACTGCTCGCACCATAACCGATTACAACGGCAGCATCCAGACTGTTTACTGCTTCCAGTAACCGGATTTTATGTAAACCAGTACCAGCTAATACAGTATCTCTGGAAATGAACCCCATTGATGAGATATGTAATAATGCAGCATTAGCTTGCTCCAGGGAAAACTGTCCTTCATTACCGGAAGTAACACCCCGGGATGTACCCTTTATAATGATAGTAGCACCAGGCAAAGGCGTGCCAGCAGATGTGAGGATTATACCACTGATAGTTGCAGTCACTGAATCTTTCTGCGGTGGTACAGGTGAGATATTTTTCCTTTGCAGGAAAATTCGTCTGTCCTGCTGATGCCAGGTAATATTTTTATCCTTTAAAATATAGGCTAGTACATCTTTCCACGGTACATGTTTAAAGTGTATCCCTACTTTTGCAGATACATCCAGGATATCATTATCAAATACAAAGTAATAGCCTGTTTGTATTTCTATTGTTTTTAAAATACCTGATAAGGGTATGTGATTGCTGTTGATTGTAATGCGGATATTATTCTTACCTGTCTGGGCATCAACGGCTACCGGAAACAAGGATAAGAATAAAATGAAAAGGGATCCATAAGCGTTACAAACATGCTTGACCATCTGCAAATTTTATGGTACTTATATAGTTGGCTGAACAGCAAAACGCCGGAACTAAAAGTAAGGCATTTAATGCAAAATGCATAATACGTCAACACTCACAATAGTTGTGATGAAGATAACCCGGTCAATATTAAACCGTTATTTATTTCGTGGAGAGGTAGATCTTATCTTCATTGATATGATAGGTGAGTCCGGATGTTTTATCAAGACCATCGAGGAAGTCGGTTACTGGTTTATCTCTTTCTATGATACCTGTTAATTTCTTGTCGGCCAGTGAGGCATTTTCAAATAGTAGCTGTTTGCCATACCAGTGAAGGATCACAGCCTTCAGGTCACCAAGAGGCTTATTGTAGTAGTTATATTCCCCATTACGCCAGGCCAGGGTGATACTTTCATCAAAAGGATGTACTATATTGGGATATCCCTCCTGGTAAATGGCTTCCATACCAGGTTCCAGTTGCACTTCCGGTTGATTGCCATCTCTTGTAATTACGCGGCCCTGCACAAGGGAGGTTACCACCAGGCTATTTGTATAAGCATTGATATTAAAGGCAGTACCCAGCACTTTTACTGCTGTTTGGCCGGAATGCACAATAAACGATTGCTGAGCATTGGGAGCAATTGTAAAAAATGCTTCTCCCGACAGAACTACTTCTCTTGTTTTACCGGTAAAGTTAAAGGGGAAACGTAGACTGGAAAATGCATTCAGATGCACTACAGAGCCATCTGACAATGAGATTTTATAATCTTTGCCAGTTGGGACCAACAATGTACCCCATGCACCTTCTGCCATGCGTGGGCTGACCTGTGCCATTGAGATCACTTCGCCCTCATTATCCGGTAGCTGCACGGTATCACCGTTATCAAGTAACAACTGGATATTTCCCTTTAATGGAATTGCTATGTTATTATTATATGCGAGTGTATTTATGGTCGCAGATTTATTGGTACGTCCCGGCAGGAAAAAAAGCAATGATGAGATAGCGGTTATTGTTACAGCAGCTATCCACCATGTTTGTGAAGTAAAAGGCTTCTTTACAGGAACTGTTTCAACAGGTATTTCAGGTGTTTTCTCTTCCGGAGTGGAGGCTGTGATAATATGGTTGGCAGGATGCTCGTTATCAAGCAGTGATAATACATTGCTCCAGGCAATTTCATTATACACATCATCCATGAATTCAGGACCAGCCACCTGGGATGCTTCTTCCATTTCCTCCAGGC
The DNA here is from genome assembly GCF_900112615.1 of Chitinophaga sp. CF118. Taxonomy (GTDB): domain Bacteria; phylum Bacteroidota; class Bacteroidia; order Chitinophagales; family Chitinophagaceae; genus Chitinophaga. The sequence continues at coordinate 567,616 of NZ_FOMK01000002.1, forward strand.
AACGCCTTATCTTGTCATCCTCCCGTGCAGCCTGCTCAAGGTATAACCTGTTTTCGTCGCTTATTTCGCCACTCAACTTCTCCAGTATCAACTGAAATATATGTTCATCATTATAAGCCATTAGGGAAAGACAAAGAATTACAAATACGTTGGACAATAGGTTTTTCCTGGACTACTATAGTTTGATATGGGTCCATAAAGCTTTCAGGGCTACATTTAGAACACACCTCAAGGCATTTACACTTCTTTCCAGGATGTTAAACACTTCAGGATAATTCTCTTTATAGGATAATGTTGCGATATTTATACCAGGTTCTGTTTCCATTACCTGCTTATCGGGTAGCATTCCCTGCATCAGTAAAAAACCATGATCGGTAGAAAAGTGGTTATCTGAATTACTTTTCCGTACCAGGTTCACACAACTGTTATGCACTTTCCTGTAAAAATATCCTCCTACTGAATGTTCAATCTCGTGGTACAAGCGTTCTTCCCATACCTCTACAAAGATCTGCTGCACCAGCTGTTCTGCTTCCTGCATACTATTCAGCATCATACGCGCTTTCAGACACAAAGGTTTATAGTACTTCATGAAAAAATACTGATAAGCTTTGATATCTCCGCCTTTAAGCGCAGTGAGCATTGCTGAATCATCCATATGCTGCATACAGTGTTTTTAGGAAAATATCTATGTTAACAGTTGTTAACGTAAATATCCGCTTTCCGGCATCCTTAAAACGTTAATTACATGTTAACAGTATATCTTACCCTTATTTTTCACCAGATATCTGTTCATTCAACAGCTCCAGTAACACGTCTATATCGATTGGCTTTGATACATAAGCAGAAGCGCCTGCCGCCAGGCATTTCTCCCTGTCGCCTATCATTGCCTGGGCAGTGACTGCTATAATACAAAGATCTTCCAACCCAGGCGTATTACGGATGATTTCCATTGCTTCGTAGCCATCCACTCCGGGCATCATCATGTCCATCAATACAACACTTACATCATTTTCCTCCTCCAGCAATTTCAGTCCTAATGTAGCATTTGATACGTCCAGACATTCAATTCCTCTGGTTCTCAACACCAGGCGTAATGCATAAATATTACGACTATCATCATCAATGATTAACACCTTTTTTCCAGATTCCATTTGTCATTTTTTTTAATTTCTGGCATTATCGTATAACCATACTCTCAGTAACGAAACCAGTTGATCTATATCCACCGGTTTCGAAATGTAATCGGAAGCACCTGCTTTAATACATTTTTCCCTGTCGCCCAGCATTGTTTTGGCCGTAACTGCCAAAATAGGCAGATTACGGTATGTGGGCAGTTGCCGGATCTGTTTAATGCTTTCATAACCATCCATTTCCGGCATCATCATATCCATCAGCACAATATCCACTTTTGCATTATTTTCCAGTTGCTGCATAGCCTCTTTACCATCCAGCGCAGAAATGATAGTCATTTTATGCTGTTCGAGTGCTTTAGTGAGTGAGAAGATGTTACGCACATCGTCATCAGCAATCAGTACTATTTTATTCTGCAATACTTCTTTCAGTGGTCCCTGTTGTTTCCTTGGAGGTTTCTGCCCCCCTTTTTCTTCTACCAGGTGCAGGAATAAAGCTACTTCATCCAGCATACGCTGATAGGAATGTGCTGTTTTGATCACGATAGAATCTGCATACTGCCTGATGCGGTTTTCTTCTGAACGTGATAGATTCTTACCGGTGAAGATGATGATAGGCAGATTCTCCAACCCAGGATTTTTTTTCACTGTTTCCAATGTTTCAAAGGCCTGCTCATCTGGCACCCCCATATCCAGGATCACACAATTCACATCCTCCTTTTTCAGGGCAGTTACACTACTGCTGATATTTTCTGTAATCTCTGTATTTACGTTAAAGTTTTCCAGGAAGTAAGCCAGCGCCTGTGCATGTTTGGCATTTTCTTCCACAATGAGCACCTTCTTAGGATTACGTGTCAGCGCATCTTCCAACCGTTGAAATACTAATGGCATCTGTTCCAGCGCCAGCGGTTTATTGATAAAGTCGACCGCGCCTTTCTGCAGGCTTTCTTTCCTGGCTTCCAGTGAGGAAATGATGTGCACCGGTATGTGCCGGGTAGTTGCATTGGCTTTAAGCGCATCCATCACCTGCCAGCCATTCCGTACAGGTAATACGATATCCAGCAGTATGGCTGCCGGTTTATATTGCAAAGCCATTTCCACACCATGATCGCCCCTTACTGCTACAATTCCTTTATATCCTCTTTTACGTGTAAAGTTCAGCAGAATGGATGCATAACTGGTATCATCTTCCACTATCAGGATCACTTTATCGTTTTCCGTTATAGCGTCTCTGTCATCAGGAATTTCTTCCGGTATTTCCTTTGCGGTAAAACGCAGGTTATCATTCTTAGCCTGACGGGCTAGCTGCCATATATTTTCATCTTGTTGTGGCGTTACAACAGGAGCTAATGTACTTTTTTCTGCATGCGGATGTACCGGAACTATCACTATAAACTCGCTACCATGTGCAGGTTCACTTTCCAGCCGGATCTCTCCCCTCAGAAGTTTAGCCAGTTCGCGGCTGATGGACAGTCCTAATCCTGTACCACCATATTTACGCCTGGTAGATCCATCTGCCTGCTGGAATGCCTCAAATACCACCTGTTGTTTATCCGCAGCGATACCGATGCCAGTATCCTTCACGGAAAAACGGATACATGACTGTCCGTTCTGCTCGAATGCTCCAACCTTTAAGGTTACACTACCCTTTGCCGTAAACTTAAGGGCGTTGGACAACAGATTTTTCAGGATCTGTTCCAGTCTCATCTTATCTGTTTCTATCAGGGCAGGCGCATCTGGCTGGATATTCACCTTAAGATCCAGATTCTTTTCATGTGCTATAGGTCCAAAAAGTGCCTCCATATCAGCACAGATCTCATGTACAGGTACATTTGTAAATTCGAGTTCCATCTTTCCGGATTCTATTTTGGACAGATCAAGGATCTCATCTATCAGGTCTAGCAGGCCTTTACCAGAACTCCGGATTACCTGGGCCGACTCTATCTGATCGGGTACCAGGTTCTTTTCATTATTTTCAGACAGTAACCGGCTTAATAATAAAATAGAATTCAGTGGCGTACGCAACTCGTGCGACATATTAGCCAGAAACTCGGATTTATATTTGGTACTGATTTCCAGTTCGTCTGCCTTTTTCTGTATTTCAAGATTACGTTCTACAATCACCTGGTTCCTGTCTTCCAGCAAACGGGATCTTTCTTCCAGTTCCCGATTAGCCTGTTGCAGTTCTTCCTGCTGTACACGCAACTCTTCTTCAGAAGCCTGTAGCCTTGATGCCTGCGCTTCCAGTTCTGTATTAATATTTTCTAACTCTCCATGTTGTACCTGTAGTTCTTCGGATTGTACCTGGGTTTCTTCCAGTAACTCCTGCACACGACGACGGTTTTCCGAAGTATTTATTGCAATACCCACGTTATGGGTAACTGATTCGAGGAAAGACAGGTGAGCAGGTGTATAATCTTTAAGCGATGCCAACTCTATCACTCCTTTTACATGTCCTTCATATATTACAGGCACTGCTATAATAGTCACTGGTTTTATTTCTCCGGTTGCATAACTGATAGTAATATTTTCAGGAGCAATATCTTTTAGCAGGATCGTTTTTCCACTTACAGCACATTGTCCGGCCAGGCCTTGCCCCAAAGGAATTTCAAGACGGTTATCCGCATATGCGAATGCAAAGCTACCTGTAAGTTTTAATGTTGTGTTTCTTTCATTCAGATACAAAGCACCTACCTGGCTATGAGTATATTCTGCCAGGAATTCTATGATATGTACGGCCAGTGTTTCTAAAGACTTCTCTCCTACCATTCTGTTATTCAAACCGGCAATACCTGTTTGTAACCATTCTTTTTCAGAGAGCAGGTTAAACGAATTATTCAGAGACTCCGCCATTCTATTGAGTGATAATGACAGGTTGCCCAGGTCATCACTTTCTCCCCCATTCACCCTGATTGAATAATCACCCGCGGAAATCTTTTCTGCAAGGCTTCTGATGATATTGATACGGCGGGTAATTTCGCGGTCTTTCTCTGCCAGTGCGTTTTGTAGTTTATTCCGTTCTTCAAAATCACGGTTTACGCGGATGTAGAATACAGAAGTGATCAAGAGTGCGAGGAGAGCTGCAATAACGATCAGTATGGGGGTATAACCAGAGATTTTTTGCAGGCTCGCCGTTCTTATTGCCAGCAGTCTCTTCTCACGGTCTTCCATTTCCCTTACCAACTTACGGGCACTATCCATCATTAACCTGCCACTTTGCAGATTCTCGAACCTGATGGCCTGTCCTTCACGGCGGGCATCTATGGAGCGTTGTAAAATAGTCTGCCGAAGATTTATAATCACCCGAAGCTGCCTTACAGAAGTTTGTTGTGCAGGATTATCTATTGTTAATACTTCAATTCTATTGAGGGATGCGAGAGCACTGTCAAAGGCTCCCTTATAAGGTTCGAGATATTGTTCATCGTCTGTAAGCAGGTAGCCACGCTGACCTGTTTCAGAGTCTTTCATCAGAGAAATTGTATTTTCCAGTTCGGAGATCACCTTGTTTGTATGATCTACCTGGAGGCCACTTTCCAACAGATTCTTAATACTGAAAAAGGAGGCTACAGAGCTCACCACCAGCAATAATAAAGACAAACCAAATCCAATCAGCAGATTTCTCTTAAATGTAGTTTTCATCCTTAAATTATTTAGCCGGGGTGATGGGTGTGTTTATGCGGGTAAGTAATCGCGAACATATCAGGTTTTACAATAGCATATTTGACAACACTAGTGTAAATATAAACCCCCTGCTTCATATTGCCAAGTTCAATATGAAGCAGGGGATTAAAATCAGAACGCTATGTTCTTATCTTATTGCAGCAAGGTAAACAGCAAGACGGTTAATAGCAGCAGCAGCAGCTCCAATCTGAACCTGTGCTTCTTTCCAGTTACGCTGTTCTATAGCTTCTCTTACACCGGGTATTGTTTTCACACCATAGCCGGTATAAAAACCTGGAGCATAAATGGTATGTTTATACCAGGAACGCCGTGGTAAACCATCTGCAGCCAGGAGTTGCTGTTCTGCCTGGTAAAGTGCTTCGTTAATAGCAGGTGAAGAGTTTTTTATACCTGCCAGTTGCTGGGCAGCATTGTCTAATGCCAGGAGGGCATTCTGCAACGGAGAAAAATCAATGTAAGGCACTTCGTCTTCCACCACAGGCAGTTTCAGGTTTTCCTCTTTGTTTGCAGCCAGCGAATACTGCCGGGTATTGATTAACAAATTATTTGCTTTGGTGGTTTCCCTCATATCGGTAGTGAGGGCTTGCAATTCATCCACATAAGTGCTGATCGTTTTATGCAGGCTACGGAAATCAAAAGGCAGGACAGATGCGTCTGCCAGTCGTAATACAGCCCTACCCGCCGTTTGTGCAAGCGCGGTACCATAAACGAACCCGGGATCTTTAAACCTGCTGAAATCATCATAAGAATCATAAATAGAATGATATTCTCCCCCATCATCTTCTCCTCCAAAACCCAGATTCAGGGAAGGAATACCCAGGTGTTGCAGGAAAGAAGAATAGTCAGATCCTGAGCCTAATGCTTCCAGTTTAAGATCCTGCTTCTGCAATGCTTCCTTTTTAGCTTTTACCCCATTTGCATTGACTGCATCAAAGGCCCTTTTCCGTTCAAAGATGCTCACATGTGTTTGCGGATCGACAACATCTTTAGCGATCTCTCCCATCATAGGTTCAAGGGCATGAGAGCCGCCAGCAAACAGAAAACCACGTCCGTTATTATCAGTATTAATATAGGCAACTGTTTTTTTCTGCAGCTCTTCTGCATGATCTTCCACCCACTCTGTAGAACCAATCAAACCTGGTTCTTCAGCATCCCACGCACAGTATACCAGCGTACGGGCTGGTTTGTAACCGCCTTTTACCAGTTCGCCGATGGCCTTAGCCTCTTCCAGTTCTGCAGCCAGTCCGCTCACAGGATCTGCAGCACCATTCACCCATGCATCGTGATGATTCCCCCTGATGATCCATTGATCCGGGAACTGTGCCCCTTTAATTTCAGCGATCACGTCATAGGCAGAACGAAGCTGCCAATCGAACGACACTTCCAGGTGTACCTTTTCTTTGCCTGGTCCCGCATGATATGTTATTGGCAGACCACCCCTCCAAGCCGCTGGCACTACAGGCCCGGTCAGGGCCGCCAGCAGAGGTTGAGCATCATGATAGCTAATTGGTAATACGGGTATTTTCAAAAGGTTCGGGGCTTGTAACCTATCCAGCCGTTTTGCATTTTGTGTAGCACCAATGCCGGGGGTAAGTGGATCTCCGGGATAGATTACCATATCCATTATGGAGCCTCGTTGTACCCCATATTCATTTTTATAAGCCCCCTTTGGATACACGTCACCCTGTACATACCCATCCTGGGCAGGATCTGAGTAGATAATACAACCAATGGCACCATGTTCCTGGGCCACTTTGGGTTTGGTACCTCTCCAGGAATGTCCATAGCGGGCAATCACTATTTTTCCTTTTACGTCTATCCCTGCACGTTCCAGCCATTCATAATCTTCCGGCAGGCCAAAGTTCACATATACGAGTGCTGCTGTTACATTTCCATCTGCACTCCAGGCATTATAAGTGGGCAGTTGTCCTTCCTGTCCGGAGGTAGCATCCTCTTTCAGGGCAGGTTCTTTAAGCAATGCTTTATAGGGAGTAGCACCTGTTAATTCCAGCATCCTTGTTTTAGGTGTTGGAAACAACACCTGGTAAGTTACGAGATGTGCATCCCAACCATAACTTTTAAATTTAGCCAGTATTGATTCCGCGACAGCCTTTCCGTTAGCAGACCCCACATGATGAGGTTTGGCCGAGAGTTCGCGAATGGTTTCTCCAATGTTGGCGCTGCTAATCAGCTGATCAAAGCGGGCTTCCAGTTGTTGCTGTGTGGTAATAGCATCACCTTTGAATCCACTGATGGATTTTTGTTGAGCGGCCACCGTTGTGCAACTGAGAATTACTGATACTACACTGATAATACTACGGATTTGCATGCGGATATATCTTTAATGATTGATAAATTGAAAACGAATCTAATAAATACTCTACTAATAACATAGACTAATCCTGTCTCCTATTTTACCACCCGGATCACTGACAGGCATAAGCTGCCCATAGTCCTTTTCAGATCTTGAGTAATATGGACCATTTGAGGGAATTTGTTTGTGAAAACAGTATTAAATACAACTACAATATAATAATTACCTCATTAGTGAGTTAACCTTCTGCACAGCTATATTACCAATGATAATTTCATATGGGACCGGCCCAAAGGGTACCCCCTTCCAGGTAGATGACAGAGAAGAAATGGTTTTTAACTGGTCTTATATTCAGGAAAGTAGAAAATTTTTTACAGGAGGATGATATATATAAATAACGATATAATTCGGCTGTTCAGCGATGATTATCGCCATTTCATCCCATTAAAGATACCCTTATTAAACTCCCGAAGGTAAAGTATATCTAATGGAACAATCAAACTTTAATCGCATATTAAGTATGATCTATTGTGAATTACGTATGTTTGCCCGCGAAATATTTTTAGCCTGAGTTACACGGGTTCATTCCTAATTTTCAATTGATCATTGTAATATTTCAAATTGTATCTATGAAAAAAAGATTGTTACTGGCCGGCGTTTTATTTGTGTTCCTGGGAACTGCTGCAAGTGCGCAGGGTTTTCATTATGGACTGAAAGCGAGCTTGTTATTTTCTACAATCCAGGGTAAAGGCCTGAAATCTTCTTATCCTCCTGGTTTCCAGGGAGGTGCCTTTGCAGAATGGGACTTGTCGAAGAAATGGGGAATACAGCCGGAGTTATTGTTTACCCAGGCTACTGGAAGAAAAGGTGATGACTTTACCACCTATTATGTTTCAGCCAGCAATACAAGCTCAAGTAATAAACTGAAGCTGAGTTATGTGACTGTTCCATTGCTGGTACGTTACAGTCCTATTAAGGAGTTAACCTTCAACGTAGGTGCACAGTACAGTTACCTGTTCTTTGCGAATGAAGACTTACTGAAGTATAACAGAGATGCAATGAAAAGCAGTGACATTGGCGCCGTTGCCGGTGTTCAGGTCAACGTTGCCAATGTCAGGTTCTATGGTCGCTATGTATTAGGCTTAACAAATGTGAACGATATTGACAACCGCTACACGTGGAAGTCTCAACAGATAGCGTTTGGAGTGGGAGTTGCTTTTAAATAATTACTCCTTCATCATTCTTATTGCACCGAATACGGGGCCTGCACTGTTGTGTGGGCCTCCTTTCATTACAATAGTCACCTGTTGTTTTCCCTTGGTCTGTTCTGCAGGAATATGATATACAATTTCATAAAACCGGCTCTCTTTATATTTATCCAGATCTTCCGTAGCTACTTTCACTCCATCTACCAGGATATCAAACTTACGATACCGGTTATCCATTCCCCCAGTAAGTACAGAGATACATCTCCATTGGTCCTGCCGGGGCCGTAAGATTAAGCGAATACGTATGCATGTACAGCCAGGATGGCTGAGAACAGGAATATCCTTTTCATGTAATGAACGTTTTACAGCTTATAAAAACGCCAGCTGGTTTTGAAATCTTTAGCGATGGGTTTATCTGTAAGTATGGACCGGAGCAGTTCTACCGGAAGCATATTTTCTTTCAGGATCGCATCATGATATTGTTGATAAGTCATTTTACCACTATCTACCAGTTCCCTTTTCAGCGCCATAAACTGCAGACCACCGATCATGTAAGCCACCTGGTAAAGCGGGCTGTAACCTCCTACAAAAGAGCGGCGAACTTCCCCGACAGCATTTGCCCGTTCATGCCCTACCCTGTCTACCAGGAAATCTATACATTGCTGGGGGCTCCATTTTCCGAGGTGATAGTTCAGTGAAAAGATGATACGCGCACAACGATGCTTGCGCCAGAATAACATACCAACACGGTCTTCGGGCGATTGTGGGAATTTCATATCCCATAACAGCATTTCCCAGTACAATGCCCATCCTTCTATCCAGAAAGGTGTTTCAAAATGACGGTATGTTTTGTACCTGTTTGTCATGAATTCCTGTAAAGCATGTCCTGCCAGCAGTTCATGGTGAACAGTTGCCCTTGAAAAGTGAGGATTGTTTCCCCGCATGCTCATCATTTTGTCGGCTTCCTCCATATCATTTGTTGGATATGAAATACTGAATTCCTCTCCACCGGTAAAGAATGGGTTCACCAGTTGTCTTTCCGGCGTCATCATGATCATGCGCCAGGTTTCTTCCGCCAGCGGGGGCAGTGTTACCAGCTTGTTTGTTTTAAGGAAACTCACTGATTCGTTATAGAGTTTCATCATTGCTTCCGGCTGATCTCCAGCAGGCACATAACTGTTCTTCACTTTTTCCATTGCTTTTTGCCAATCCTTACCAAAGCCCATTTCTTCAGAAGCCTTCAACATTTCAGCATCACAGAAAGCAAATTCTTTATTGGCAATATCTATCAGTTCTTCAGGAGAGTAAGGGATCATTTCATTCTGCAACTGCCGGACTAACTCTTCCCTACCAATAGGATGCCCCACGATGCCACTACCATCATCCTTACTTCCCGGTGCTGTCTTTATTTTCTGTTCCCATACAGCAGTATAACTTTTAAGTGTACTGTCCAGCTGTTTATAAGGAGCAGGTACCCACCAGGTATACAAGGGGTCGTATCCGTTATAGAAAGTATGTATGCTATGCAATGCTTCTGTCAGTCCTTTGGCAATAGCAGCCCCCCTGCGCAAAAGATATATATTCAGATCTGTGGTAGTGGTTAGCTGCGTTCCTTTTTCCTGCAGTGCCAGAGCCATTTCCCTGAATGTGGTTGCCAGCGCCTGTGCATCTTGTTTTGTTCCTCTTCTTCTTTCTTTTTCTGACGCATAGATTTTATCGGAGAGTGGGAACCAGGTAGTAAGTTGTCCATACTGTACGGTTTCTTCATCCAGTGTACGCAGTTGTTCCTGCAAATCGCGACGGAGTAAAACATAGTCCACCCGGGCACCTGCGGATAATGCATCGAAGTTAACGGCAGACAACTGCTGGAGGTAATCCTTATTAAACACTTTCAGCCGTTCCCGTTTTTCAGGGGAATTATCGATAGAATAAAAACGGTTCAGGCTTCCTTTGTCGGCCTCATAGTGGATTAATAAGTCTGTCATTTGTTGCGCTCCTGCCTGTCCGATGATCATTATACATAGAAGCTGTAATATCGTTCTTTTCATACCTGATATTTTTAGTCAAATCTTTCCACAAGGAAAGGTTTGAGGTCCATAGACGGTTTTATATTCTCCACCAGTTCACTCACTAGTTTACCGGTACCGGCTCCCAGGCTGATGCCAAGCATGGAGTGTCCTGTAGCGATTGTCACATTCGGATAACGCTGCATATTTCCGATATGTGGTAATCCGTCTGCACTGCAGGGGCGGTAGCCGTACCACACCTTATCTGCAGAGGGCAACGGAATATCATAAGCCGGGAAATAACGTTTTACAGATTCCAGGATCCCCTGTACCCGCTGCATACGAGGAGGTGTATTTACAGGAGTGATCTCCATTGTACCCCCAAAACGGATCTTATTACCATTCATTGACGAAATGGCTACCCTTGCTTCACTTAAAATAACAGAATGCCGTACTTTGTAGGGCGAATTTTCCAATGTAACGGAATAGCCACGGCCACCCACCATAGGAATGTTCAGTTGCAGCAGCTTTGCCAGTTCCCCGCTCCACACACCACCTGCCACCACAATGTGATCAGCTTCCAGGGTCTGGGTATCTGTCTTTATACCAGTTACTTTATTTCCTGCGATAATGAAATCCTTTACTTCCTGTTTTGTTTCAAACTGCACACCTTTAGCCTTTAAATAAGTCAGCAGGTTATTCATCAGTTGATTGGGATACAGCTGTGCATCACCGGGAAAGTAAATAGCACCCAATGCATTGATGGGTGTGTCCGGTTCCATTTTTGCCAGGGTAGTCTTATCAATAAGGCGGGCTTCTATACCCAGTGCTTTGGCATCCTTTATACTAGCCTCCGCATGATGTGCATTAGCTTCCGTATTGAACAGTTCAAGCATTCCCTGCGGATCGTAGGAAAAGTCAAACTCTTTAGTCCAGTTTTCATACAACTGCTTACTCAGCAGGGAGATATCCCGTAATGGAACGGCAGAGCGTTCCACATGTCCTTTGGTGGCACTTTTTACAAACTGCCATCCCCAGTTAATAAGGGAGCGGTTCAGTGAGGGGTGAACATAGAAGGGACTCTTTGCATTGAGCATCCATTTTAGTCCCTGCTTAACAATACCGGGAGTAGCCAGTGGCACAAAATGACTTGGACAGATGTACCCCGCATTACCGTAGGAACATCCATCTTTCAGATCTGTTCTGTCAACAACTGTTACTTCATATCCTGCTTGCCGGAGGTAAAAAGCACTGCTTAATCCAATGATACCTCCTCCAATAATAACTACTTTCATATATTCATTTAAATCACCTGTAATCCGTATGCATATGGATCGTCTTCCGGATCGATCGTAATTGTATTATAACCATAGATTCTTGCCCAGCCTTCAATGCCCGGACGAATAGCTGGTTGACCACCTACAGTGGTTTCTTCCTCTATAGTACCAATGAACTTAGACCCGATGATACTTTCATGGATAAAGGCATCACCTTTTTTCAGCTTTCCTTTGGCATACCATTGAGCCATCCGTGCAGAAGTACCGGTACCACAAGGAGAACGGTCTATCGCCTTATCACCGTAAAAAACAGCATTGCGGGCGGTAGATGAAGGGTCCATTACAGCACCAGTCCACAGCACATGGGAGCAGCCATTGATATGTGGATTATCGGGGTGTACAAATGAGTGTTTTTCATTAATACGTTTACGAATTTCCCTTGCCCAGCCAATCAATTGGGAAGCAGTATAGTGTTCCAGTCCGGGGAAGTTTTCCTGTACATCCACGATGGCATAGTAATTCCCGCCATAGGAGACATCTACGGTCAATGGCCCCAGGTCCGGGCATTCCACAATAATATCAGTTGCTGCCAGGTAGGATGCCACGTTGGTCAGTTTAACGCTTTTTACCTTTTTGCCTTCCTGTTTGTATTCGATGAGTACCAGGCCTGCGGGAGCTTCCATTCGTACGATACCAGGTACCTTGGGAGTGATAAGCCCTTCCTCTATAGCGATAGTAATGGTACCTATGGTACCATGTCCGCACATGGGCAAACATCCGCTGGTTTCTATGAATAATACGGCAACATCGTTGGCAGGGTCATGTGGGGCGTACAGGATACTGCCGCTCATCATATCATGACCACGAGGTTCAAACATCAGTCCGGTTCTGATCCAGTCATATTCCTTCAGGAAATGATTCCGTTTTTCGCTCATGTTATTTCCCACTAATACGGGGCCTCCACCGGCCACTAATCTAACAGGATTACCACAGGTATGTGCATCTATGCAAAAAAAAGTCTTCTTCATTGAAATTGGTTGCTATCTCCAAAAATACTTGTAAGCAGTGAATATAATAGTGCAGGTATTGATCAATGGTATGCAAAAATTAACATAAAAAAGTAATTTTACGGGGTAAACCCGGTTAAATTATGAACAGTACCTCAAGATTTACAGATAGAGTAGAAGATTACGTACGTTACCGTCCGCATTACCCCTCACAGGAGATTCTAAATTATCTGCAAGACAGAATTGCTTTCAACCCTTCATGGGTAGTGGCAGATATTGGTTCTGGTACCGGAATCTCTACTGAGTTATTTCTGAAGAACGGGAATAAGGTTTATGGTGTAGAACCCAATGAGGCTATGCGGCAAAAGGCAGAACAATTATTAAAGGGATATCCTGCATTTATCAGTGTTAACGGGACTGCTGAGCAAACCCAGCTGGCCACTGAAAGTGCAGATCTTGTAGTAGCCGGACAAGCTTTTCACTGGTTTAATCCACCACAGGCAAAAACAGAATTTGGCCGTATCACAAAAACAAATGGATATATTGTATTAATCTGGAATATCAGAGAAGTGAATACACCCTTTGAAAAGGATTATGAAGTGCTTTTACAGGAATTTGGGACTGATTACAAAGAAGTAGGACATAAGGATATTGCCACTGACGAAAAGTTAACTGCATTCTTTGCACCCGCAGCACTTGAAAAAGCTACTTTCGCCAATAACCAGGTGTTGGATTATGAAGGAGTAAAAGGGCGTTTGTTGTCAAGTTCTTATATACCAGCCCCGGGGGCTCCTAATTATCAGCCCATGTTGGATGTATTAGAAAAAATCTTTAATAAACATGCTGCAGATGAAAAAGTTGTATTCGGATATACGACTAAAGTTTATATGGGCAAGGCAAAATAAGCTCCACCTCACATAGCAGGAATGGAGTTTGTAGATCTGACACAGTTACCGGCATTGCATACATTAGTATAAATACGAACCTGCAAGAACAAAATGAACAAGCACAATTTTTCTTTTTGAGAATGAACAAAATGAACAACCTTATTTATTCAAAAAAATATAATCTTTGCTCCCGTTAAAAACAACACATTGTTAACCTGACTTATTTACAATGTTTGTTTAATCCATCAACTAAAATCAGTTATCCCATGCAACTATACCTACCAGGGAATTTGCAGATGAACCGTGTATTTAAAATCTATGGAATGTTACGCCCACAACCTCCTCCATGGCGGCACATTACAATATTTTAAGTACTCTTCTTTTCTCATCTTAAATTAAGTAATATCTATGGAATTTGTAAGCCATTTACAACAGGTAAACCGATTGTTTCAAAAAGACGATCGTATAGATCTTGAACACATAAGTTTATACAACACTCTTTTTACCTGGTGGTATCATCACAGTACCGGGGAAAAAGTAGCGATATCCCACAAAAAAATTATGCGGGATAGTGGTATCAAATCAAAAGTTATATATGATCATGTTTTGAAAGAGCTTGATCAATTTGGCTATATTATGTTATTCCTTCCCACTGAAAAGGAACAATCATGTTTCGTAAGGATGGTAATATTGCCGAATGAAAACGGGATGGCAGATTCATCACCTAAAAAGGAAGAGCGCATTTATATCGGAAAGTTCCGGCTTCCTGGTATTGAGGATCTGCACAAGGCAGTTAATAATGCTCCTCTTAAAAAAGTAGTGAATAATGATCCTAAACAGGATGATCTGAAAGCAGTACTGCTAAAACTTGTCAAAGAAATTTATGACAGAGTCGTATTGATGAAGGTTTATTTAGAGAAAGAAATAAAAGAGGGATAAAGAATACCGTCCCGCTTTGGGTGACTAAAGCGGGGCGGTTGTAAAGACTAACTTGTTTCATGGACAGCATCAGCGTATGCGCATCTATGCTGATGTTGTTCTGTGAAAATTGATTTCTTTGCCGGCATATAATAATCTATACTTATGTAGTTCTGATTTGACAAGTTAAGATTTGAAAAAAAGATAGTTGCCCTATCATTTTTATCCTCCCCTGCTAAAACTTGAGGTACTTATTTATTAATCATTTATTCAATTAAATGAAAGAAGAAGTTATTGACCAAAAGCAAGGTAATGGGTATGATAAGGTCATACGAGAGAATATGGATGATGCATTACCTGATATTATAAAAGATGTACTGCATTTAGATGTTGCTACCAGCGAAGCAATTCCTGATAGTATTCAGTACACAAAAGAAAGAAGACCGGATGTGCTAAAAAAAATCACAGACCGGAATAATAATGAGTATGTGCTACATCTGGAATGGCAGTCTCAAAATGATAAAAACATGGTGTATCGCATGGCAGAATATGCGGTGATGTTACATCGTAAATACCGCATACCAGTGGAACAATACGTTATTTTCATAGGTAAGGGAGGCGCTAAAATGAGCTGTGAGCTTAAACACAAAAATCTGCAGTTCAGGTATGAAATTATTGACTTTAAAAATTTTGATTACAAAGTTTTTTTGTGTTCAGAAAGTCCCGCAATAAAAGTATTTGCAATTTTAGCTAACTTCGAAGAAGATGGTGAAGATAACGCTATAGAAAATATTTATAAAGAAATCATAGCTGCTGACAAGAAGGGTTCTACGGGAAATAAGTATCTTAATCAGCTGCGTGTCTTAATGAATTTACTGACTACAAATATTAAACTTAAATTTAAAAAAATGATATCAACTAACACATTTTACACGAAAGAAACAGATGTATTTTATTTGGTAGGGAAAGATGAAGGAAAGGAAGAAGGGAGGGAAGAAGGGAGAGCAGATACACAAAAAGAAATTGCTGCAAATATGAAAAACCTCGGAATTGATATTGTATTAATATCTCAAGCCGCAGGTATGTCTATTGAAGAAATAGAGCAACTTAATTAATTAGAATTAGAGCGTAATTAACTTCGAAGAAGATGGTGAAGATAAAGTTATAGAAAATATTTGTAAAGAAATCATAGCTGCTGACAAGAAGGGTTCTACGGGAAATAAGTATCTTAATCAGCTGCGTGTCTTAATGAATTTACTGACTACAAATATTAAACTTAAATTTAAAAAAATGATATCAGCTAACACATTTTACACAAGAGAAACAGATGTATTTTATTTGGTAGGGAAAGATGAAGGAAGGGTAGAAGGAAAGGAAGAAGGGAGGGAAGAAGGGAGGGAAGAAGGGAGAGCAGATACACAAAAAGAAATTGCTGCAAATATGAAAAACCTGGGAATTGATATTGCATTAATATCTCAAGCCGCAGGTATGTCTATTGAAGAAATAGAGCAACTTAATTAATTAGAATTAGAGCGTAATTATCAAAAAAAATAAACCAATTATTCCTACTTTGCCATGTTAGGAAGAGCCCTTCTTAAGCTTCTCCAATCCTCTTTGTTCATACCTTTTCGGAGCCCTATTTTAACATGGCAAAGTAGAAGTAGTTATTTGCAATCTTATTTCTTTGTTGACATCAACATTCCGGGATATACAATTCCCTCTGCCTGTTTCAACTCTATACCCAATAATTTTGCTACAAGCGGTGCTATATCTTCCAGTCCTATTTCAGGAAATACAGTACCCATATTTAGACCGGCACCAGTTGCTACAAAACCGGTACGAATCTCTTTAAAATCCGGAAAATACCCATGTGCACCACCTTTGGCAGGCTTTAATATTGGACCATCTGCATTATTATTAAAGGAAATTCCCTGCACACCCGTTAATGCCAGTGCAGCTTCAGGATCACTGCCCATCTTATCCATCACAGAACGATCAATTATACGGAATAGTTTCTGCTGTGAATAGGGCAACTCACTCAGCATCTTCTTCACCTGCTGTAATGTTTTTTCATCCTTTGGATCTTTAAGGTGCAGAAATGCAGAACCACCGGAAGAATGAAAAGCTGCTTTCCAGTTTCCACGATCGGGAGTTACCCCTATCAATCCCTGTTGCGCCAGCCATACATTGGGAGCAAGACTGGAATGTGTATCTACAAAACCGTGATCTCCGGTAATAATAAGTGCAGTACTATCTTTGATCCCTGCTTTCAGCAGGGCTTCCATGATGTCTCCAATGGCTCTGTCGGCAGATGCAACTGCACGTCTTACCCCTTCCCCTTCACGACCTTCCATATGCTCAAATTCATCGGTACAAGGCAGATGTACTGTTACCAGGTTCGGCTTATACTTCAGGATGAGATAAGCAGTCATTCTACCCAGGTTTTCATTCATACTGAGGTAGTGCAGGTCCAGGTCATTCGCCTGCAGATGACCTGTCGCATTTTCCTGTACTTCCTCAAAGAGCCCTTTGGGAGTAGCATCCTGACTGGTGGCACCGCGACGGTCGCCCGGGGTGGTCTCTGACCATGTTTCAGGAATGTTGTAATCAATCTGGGCACCTACAGTTACCGGCCACGAAACCGACGCCGTTTTTAACCCCGCCTGGTGTGCCGCTTCCCATAATGTCTGCACCTTAATTTCTTTTGCATCTTTCACCCAACGGCCTGACAACCCTTTCATATCAAAAGGTGTATTATACACAATCCCGTGCCGGGCAGGCATAGCCCCTGTAATAATCGTAGTGTGTGATGGATATGTCACGGTAGGGAAAATGCCTCTTACCCCTTCGGCATATACTCCCCGGTCCATCATCTGCTGCATATTCGGTGCCGGCCAGGATTTATCCATGTAGAAATCCGGTCTGAATCCATCCACACTTACTATCACAACATACTTAGCCGTTTGCGCCATCAGGCCAGTAAAATAAAAGCACGTAATCAGTGCTAGTAAAAATATTTTCTTCATACCTGCTTAATTAATAAATGGGAAAATTTCTTTCGATTGCTTATTAGTCACCAACACTTTATTCATATCGTATTTCATCGTTACCACACCATTGGCTACATCATAAGTAAAGTCGTCCATTCCACGGTTCAGTGGAATAAAAGAAGGAATCTGCGCTTTGATGTCTGCATCCTTCACATTCTTATTATTCAGTTGCTCTGTCTGAGATACCGGGAATTTGATTCCCAGGTCCGTCATACGGCGGCCTTCTGCCATGAAGATTTCCTGACGCATGCGGTACAACAGGTATAACAACTGATCCTGTGTGGTAGCAGCATCAAGCTCTGTCGCTGTTACTTTAGTACCGGAAACAGTGTAAGCCTTGATTGTACCGGCCTTCCTATTGAGTACATAGTTACTGCGTGTACTATCCGCAGCATCAAATTTTACGTTCACGGCCGTGAGAGGATAGTCCGTACGATTACCACCGTTGCGTGTTTCTTTACTATCATCGAGCTGCACAACAGGGCGCAATAATACCACCTGGGATAATAAGTCTTTTAAAGTTTGACGGCCTGCATCGAGCGTATTGGCGGAGATTTCTGCTTCTGCAAGGATCAGCCAGGATTCTTCTGCTTTTACAATAGTAACGGGCTTCTGATCGGCAGCAGCTAACCCGGTATGATAATACTTGGGATCAAGGAAGTCCAGACGGGGAAGCGGCGCAAATTCATTATTGGTTGCAGAAAACAGGTACGTCTGCATATCGTTGGTCACGCTATTCGTACCATCATATTTCACCTGCCGCAAGAGGCTATTCGTAGCCTTTGCGATAGTGGCATATTTAACGGCATTGGTCACATCGCCCAAACTGTAATAAGCGCGTGCTTTCAGCAGGATATAAGCCGTTTGCTCATCGGTACCGTTTGCCAGTAATGAAATTGCCTTATCCAGATTGGTAATAGCCAGGTTCAGGTGTTCTGTGGGGGTTAATACTGCACCCCCATTGCTGCCTGGTAAGCCAACAAACAGTTCCCCACTCAGGATGTGGGCATACGCAAGACTGAAATATACTTCTGCAGAATCAGCCGCTTTTGTAGTCGCGTCTCCTGGTAATACTATATTCAAACCATATTCCGCCTTTTCACGCAGCGCCTGTATCTGGATCTGAAGATTATTCACGTCAAGGTCGTAATAATCGATCTGCGGAATATCAAATACCTTACTGCTTTCTGTACGGTTATTGTAATAATTATCAGAAACCAGTTCCGTGCTTACAACTACCTGGTTCATGGTAAGTGCCAGTTGACGGCGTAGTCCATTTACCCAGCTGGAGGTTGCTCCTGGGTTACCAATATATACATCGTCTGTAATATTCGGATTTAATACATTACAGGCGCTTGTACCCAGCAATACAGTGATGATACTATATAAAAAGATGTTCTTCATTGTTTCAGCATTTAAAAGTTTAACCTTAATGAACCCAGCCACTGGCGTGGCGATGAATAAGTGGCATATGAAATACCACCGGTAGTAGCACCACCCTGTCCCTGTGCAGCTCCACTGATAGTGGCTTCCGGATCAAAGCTGGAAGCTGCGAAGTTCAATGGATTCACGGCCATAAATCCTACTGTCATAGATTTTACCATGTTGTTTAAAATAACTCCTTTCAGGGTGTAAGAGCACCCGATTGTCCTTACTTTAAGGAAGTCTGTTTTCTCAGTAAACATATTGGTAAAGTTCAGCCAGTTGGTACGTTTGTTCTTATCGATTTCAGCCTGTGGAATACCTTCATTACCTGCGCCATAGTTGAAGCGGAACTGCCTGTCGAACGAGTTCGCATATGCTCCTTTCTGGTAATCGCCATTCGCATACAGCTCAAAGTTCTTATAGCGGAAATTGAGGCCGAAACTACCGAAGAGGTTCGGGATGGTAGTCCCCAGATTCTGTTGCGCGGTAGTGGAGGCCAACGTTCCATCAGCACCAAATACACCTTTGTTCCCTCTCAGGTAACCAATTGAATATCCTTCCTGTACCACCGTCTGAATAGTACGTGCACTAAAACCGTTGATGTTAAACGGCGCTACACCACCGGAACTGAGCACTTTATTATAGAGTGTATTAACAGAAGCATTCAGGCGAAGTGTTACATTCTTTGTTTGAATGGGTAATACAACGAAGTTGAATTCAAGTCCGCGATTGAGAATCTTACCTACATTATATAATTGTGATTGCGACTGACCGCTGGAAGGTGTGGGAGGCACATAGAATAGTGCATTGTTAGTAACAGCATGGTAATATCCCGCAGATAATAAAATCCGGTCATGCAGAAAGCCGAGGTCCAGGCCTCCTTCTGCTGTTTGTGTTTTCTCCGGTTTCAGATTGACATTACCCGGCTGACCGAAATAAGCCGCCTGCGCACTCTGGTAACCACTGAAAGCGATTGTTCGCTGGTTAGCAAAAGCAGTTGGCAAGTTACCAGCCACACCAAAGCCACCTCTGATTTTAGCAGATGATATAACATGAGCAACTGCATCGAACCACGGCTCTGCACTCGGCACATAAGAGATCCCAACTTTAGGATAATACTGGACGCCGATGTTCTTACCAAAAGCAGGGTTGCCATCTCCCCTTACTCCCATATCCAGGAACAGCTTATTTTTAAAGCCGATATTTTCCTGCAGGTACATACCATAGTTTACTACCTGGAGATAGTATTCATCACTGGTTTTAGTTGCCGCATTAGAAATGATTCTTGATCCATCCCTGATATTACTACCTACGTACAAAATTTGCTGGTCCTCATTACGGAACAGCTGTCCGCCAGCAGTAGTAACGAATGAAAAGTTGCCCACCTTTGCTTCATACTGACCGTTTAGTTCCAGCGTAATGCCGAGGTACTTGCGATCTGCATTGCTTACACTTCCCTGATCAGTAATGTTTGTATTACTGGTGAATGAAAGATATTGATTGGTAGTAATTACCTGGTTCCGCAGCACACGATAATCGATCCCTCCGGTAGCTTTAAATACCAGATTTTTTAAGGGTGTATATTTAAATACCTGTGAGGTTTGAAATCTGTTTACTGTAATGCTGTTATCCTGTAAACGCTCTGCCTGGGATACATAGGCTTTCATTTTCGCAAATGATGCGGCGGATAAAGTATCTATAACAGGACTGAACTTAGGACCTGTAATTGAAGAGGCACCACTTTCAGCAAACCATAAACCGGTATAACCGCCCTGATTACCATTACGGTTACGTTTGTAGTTATTATTCACATACGTGAAAGAGCTTTCATATACTACTTTCTTTCCAAGAGCAGCACGAAAACCGCTGGTGAAATCAATACGGCGGTTGCTGTTTTGGTCATAGATCTGTACACCCCGGCTATTCGCGTAATTGCCGGAGAAACTGTATCCGAAATTATCCTTACCGCCGTTCAATGCAAGGTGTTGTTTCTGATAGAAACCGTTTTGGAATAGAAGTTCTTTTGTACGTTTGAAATGCAGAAAATCTGCCGTAGGCGTTTCTATTCCCATTTGTGTTTCAAGGGTGATATCAGTTCTGTCGGAACCGCCCTTTTTAGTAAAGATCTGGATCACACCATTAGCTGCATCGGAGCCATACATGGTTGTAGCGGCACCACCATTGATATATTCTATTCTTTCAATGTTATCCATCGGAATATCTGCAATAGCGCTCACCGCAGCCCCCTGGGTACTACCACCTCCCAGTTTGGACGCAGTGTTCAGGTTATCCATTCTCACCCCATCCACATAAATGATAGGTGTTGAATTTACAAAAGCAGAATTCACACCTCTTGCACGGATAATAGAAGTAGCCCCTGCCTGTCCGCCGGTAAGGCGGATCTGGGCATTCGGCAGTTTGCCCTGGAGCATCTGGTCTAATCTGCCGGAGGGGGCCTGATCCAGTTCTTTAGTACCTATGCTCACTACATTCGTAGATAATCTTCTTTTGCTGATATCCAGTCCCTGACCGGTTACCACAACTTCATCCAGTCCCATACGGTCTACCAGCAAGCCTACGTTCAATGGAGTGGAAGCAGCCGCCTTTTGTATGTTGATTTCCTGTTTTTTATATCCCAGGAAGTATACCACCAGGGTCACTTCTTCTTTATCCTGTGGAAAGCGAAGGGAGAATTTACCATCCACATCTGTAGCCGTACCAGAAGAAGTCCCTTTGATACTGATGCTAACACCCGGTAATGCTTCTCCGGAAGTTTTATCGGTTACTTTACCGGTCAGGATTACCTGCTGCTGCAATAACCATTTTTCGGCATAGGTTACCTTATTGATCAGGATGTACTTATCATTCACCTGTTTAATTACTACGGGATAGATGCCTAAAAGGTCGTTTAATACCTTTTCGACAGATTTATGTTCTGCCGAATAGCTGATTCTGCTGCTATCCGGGATATTATCCTGGTTATAGCCGATAATGAAAGCCGATTGCTGCTCAATGAGGCTTAATACCTCTTTTAACGGTCTGTCCTTCACATGCAGACTCACTTTAATTTCATTCATTGATTGTCCGGCGCTGGTAGCGGCAAAGGACAAAACAGAAGAAAATAATAACAGGAAGCTGGTAATTCTCATCTTTAGCGAAAAAAGCTTTTTAAACAGGTTATAGTAACCTGAGAAAATTTTGTGCATCTTTGACATGTTTTTAATGTGTTTTGAATCCGTTAAAAATGCTGCACACTGTTATCAGTGTGCAACCCAGCCGGAAGTGCCGCAAACACTTCTGGCTTTTTTATTATCCTTTTTTGTGAATGATTACTGCATCTTTATTGATTGTATATGTAATACCTGTTAATCCGGCTAATACTTTCAACACTTTCGCCAGGGGTTCGCGTGAGAAGCTGATCTTATAATGACCATTATCTTTTCCCGTTACGATTACTGATATATTATACTGCCGTTGTAGTTCCTCCCCTATTTCAGCGAGCGTGCTATTATTAAAGTAGAAGATATTGTTACGCCATGCGCCGGTTATATTTGCCGGTAAATCATTGATGGTTGTGATATTTGTAGCAAGGTTGTATGATAATGCTTTATTGGCGATAAGTCCATCCGATAATAGTTGCCTGGATACAGTATCTGCCACTTTTACTTTTCCTGTGGCAACGGCAATCTGCCATTCTTCCTGTCCTTTATAAGCCCTGATATTAAATGAAGTACCTAGTACGGTTGTATTGACATTTCCGGTATTGATAATAAAAGGATGCCGCGGATCTGTAGCCACTTCAAAAAACGCTTCTCCCGATAAGATTAACCGTCTTTCTTTTACGCCATAATCGCCCGGGATCGTTAACTGAGTACCCGCATTCAGGTGAATTACAGAACCATCAGAGAGGGTGATTACTTTCCTGCTGCCGGGAGCGGTTGAAACTTCTTTTGCAGCTAATAACACAGGTGGCTTATGGTTATCTTTATTCATAAAAAGAAATCCTGTAGCCGTAATACAAGCAGCTGCAGCAGCTACTTTCCACCATTTGCCAGTTTTGCGATGTGTTACCGGAATCTGCTCCATAATACCAGACACAATTTGCCGGCGTAGTTCTTCCCTTTCAGCAGGATGATATGGTATTTCTTCTTCTTTGAAAGTAGCATACCATTGTTCTACCTGCTGCACTTCTTCCGGAGTAGCAATACCCTGGATATATTTGTTTAAAACAACCTTCAGGGCTGTTGATGAAAGACGTTCTTTGTCCATAACATCATCTATATCTCCTGAAGAAGAAGGTAGTACCGCTAAAGTATGTTAAGGAATTATGAAGGAAAATATGAATAGCATGCCAGTAACACCATTCTGTTCATTCATGTGGGTTCTTAAATAACGTAACGTGATGGAAATATTATTCTTTACCGTTTGTTCCGACAACGATAATCTGGTGGCTATTTCTTTATTTGTCAGATGTTGATAGCGACTTAACCGGTAAGGGAGCTGCAATCTTTCCGGCATACGGTTTAATGCCTCATGGACCTGCTGTTCCATCTCCTTTGTTTCTAATAACTCGTGAGCAGAAGCACCTGCCTGTAGCAACTCACTTAACAGTTCTTCGTTATAAATAGTAGTGTGAGAACGCCCAAAATGATCTATGATACAATAACGGGCAGCCTGAAACAGATAACCACCCATATTCCCTTTGGCGTCTATTGTAATTGTTTCCCTGTTTTTCCATACAGTGATGAAAATCTCCTGTAAGATATCTTTGGCATCTTCTTCATGGCGCAGCCTGGCGTACACGTGTTTATACATGTCTTCCCAGTATCGGTTTACCAATGCAGTAAATGCGTGATTGTTTCCCCCCTTTATCAGCTCCATCAGCCGGTTGTCTGAAAGCTTTTCCATTATAGCACAAACTTACTCTCCAGATGTAAACTCAATATTAACTTTTGAGGGGCCTACCTGAAAAAACCACTTACAGATAAAATAACATGACATTAAATGATTATTCTGGAGCATTAATGGCTTTATTTCTAATTGGCAGTCACCGGGAAGACTTCGGGGAAACTTGAGAGTAAGTTGCTAGAGTCTCCCAGGATTGGTAGATGATTGGTCGGTGGTTGATCGGTGGTTGATTGGTCATGACCGACCAACCACCGATCAACCACCGACCAAACACCTATCAATCACCTATCAAAGGTGCTACTTACTAGCAACTCTCCCCGGAGACACTCCGAAGACTCTATGAACTTAATAGCACAACACTAGAACCACTCTTCCTTTTCAATAAGAAATTATATTACTAATTGTTATTTACTATAAAGATTTACATTCCTGACTGTTATTTACGATATGTAATTTCGATGTAGCGGATAATGAAAAAAGTAGCTCATTAATCCCGGCTGATTATGCCCTGGATATATCTGCATATCCGTTCCAGCAGGCAAACAAACAATCTCCGTTACTAGGCGACAGAGATGCATTTAAATTTTTCTCTTACATCCACAGTAAAGACAAAACATACATCCTTACAAATGATATAGATGAGAATGCTGAAAGAGCCCTGAAAGGAGACCTTACTACCATTAAAGGTGTGGGAGAATGTGAGAATTTCTATTACGATATCACAGATGATAACGTACTACCCGTCCGGAAGTCTTTTTTTGGAAGGACTGAAGATGACAAGTTTTACAACATGAATCTGTCAAATGCTGCAGATTATAATGCGGAAACGAATTCGTATGTAACACTCAAATTATATATGAAAGGAAGAGATAAGCATTACAATTTAGTGTGGATGCAGCTGTAATAATAGAATTAAAAAAGGCTGACCGGAAGATATATCCAGTCAGCCTTTTTTTTATTTTGTCACTACCAGTTTCTTTGTAAAGGTTTTAGTTTTACCTGTTACCTTCAACACAAATACACCCGGTGTCAGTCCTTCAGCAGCAGTATCAATTGTCAAACTACGAGTAGCTTTTACACTTTTACGCAGGACTTCTTTTCCGTCACTGTTATAGAGGGACAATACCGCACTTTCATCAGGAAGGCTAACATTAAATGCACCTGCAGCAGGATTAGGGTATATCACCACATCCTTCTCCACATCGATGACATGCACAGCACTAAGTGCGGCAGCAGTAGTACATGCCACTGTACCACTAAACGCCATCTGTGTATCTGTAAACTGGGTATAAGTCGAATTTACATCTACATTAGAAGCATCAGTAGCTCCTTTACCATCACATTCAGCACGGCCATTATTAGAATGAGGAAATTGCAGGTATGTACCATTGGTACTGCAACTACCTATTTCAGCATCACCTCCTACTACCACACTATTGCCGAAAGTAACTCCCCATTCCATGGCATTACCTTTTACTATGGCACTGCCGGATACAGTACAATTATTCAGAATAGCATTGTCCAGGATCTGTGCATTACCGGAGTAACTACCATTCCATACGTTTGCATTTCCTTTGATAACAACATTATTTGATACAGTAGCATTTTCTACCCATGCAGTACCTTCTATACGTGCAGTACCGGAGATGTTGGATGATCCCCGTACAATTGCGGAAGGGCCAACATATGCCGTAGAAGCAACGGTTGCAGTATTCGAAACCCATCCCCCACCATTTGAATGTACGTGTCCGTTAGTCTTGTAGGTTGACCTGAAAGTACTCTGATAACCTTCGGGTACGGCATTCGCAATACGGAGTTCATAAGGATACCTTTTGATCTTTGGCCATCCTGGCTCCCATACATAGGAAGTATGGGTAGTAGGTGCGCCCATTACCACCAGGTAAAGTTTCGTTTCATTGGTGTTCATCTGGAAACTGATCTGGCTTTCGTTTGCACTGTTTAAAGCGCCATAACGGGAGATTGTTCCATCTGCATTTTCTGCTACGAAACCATACCGCCAGCCGGCAGTGGCATTCACTTCTGTGTGTCCTTTAAATTTCACAATTACATTCCGGGAACTGCAGGTGGTGTATAACGGTATGATGTTGTAGCCATAGTCCTGCGGGGCGAAAGCATCCGGCACTACATAACGGCCGGTTGTAGCGCTGATCTGAGTGAGCACGGTATGCATCCGCCAGATGTAATGAGGTTCCTGTGTTTTGAGACGGTCTCTTTCCGCACGCATGATACCGCCAAAACCATTAACGGGATAATCGTAGGTAGCTTCCCGTTTGGCATATTCATAGGCGAAATCATCCAGTTGTGCTTGTGTCCATCCTTTCAGGCGACGATAAGTGATCAGCGGATGTTCATTTGCCAGTGACTCTTTCCACAGGCGGTTTACCATGCCTATACCTTCCAACTGCTGGATGGTATACAAGAGTTTAAATGTACCATAGTGGTGACGGGTAGAACTGAAGTGAAACATTTCGGTACCAAACCAGCGGGGCAGATCATCTCCTGCAAAGCGGGGATACATTTGTGTACGCATGTAATTAGCATGTGCTTCCCAGAAAAATCCTGCGGGTTCATAGTTGATATAACCACCGCCGACGGTATTTTCCTGGATTGAGATCATACCCTGCAGGGAATGTGTGAGCTCATGACTGATTACGCCTCCGTCCCTTGTTGCATTGGGATGTACCCACATAGCACCGATGGTATTGCCGTAGGTACCACCAAAAGCCCAGCCGGAAGGTCCGTTTGTTCCCCAGGTATCGTTCATTACAATAATGATCTTATACTTACCGAGATTTTTAGTCGCAGTATCTGAACAGAATTTTATTTCTTTTACAAACTTTGTATAGATCTTTTCCAGGGTATCACAAACAGATTGTGGGTTAAACCGCAGATTCGCATCTGAATAATTGGCAGGATCAGTACCTACTATATTTCCCCAGAATACAATAAAGTTGGCCGACTGGTAAGACTTACTGTAAGACCAGGTGTTTAATGGTGCCGAGGAAAATTCCGACGGAATGAATACCGTTTTCTGCGCGGTAATACTACCCGTTAGTAACAGGCATAGCAATAGCTGTAAACATGTTTTCATAAGAGTGTGTTTTTTTTAAAGGTTTATTTTGAGATACAATAAAGGAATCGGGGAATACACGGGTTCTCACAATAAATGGTTCGCATATCTAAATTAGGTTAAAGCATTACTTAGTTAATGACAGATATTAACGGGTTTGGGCAGGATTTTAACCCGCCAGTTAAGCAGATACATTAAAATATAATACATACGTCAGATATAATACAATAACCGTATGTTAACTCTTTCTGCTAATCGTTTTATACTATTTTAACACGATTTATATCCAAAAACTTCTAATTATCATGGTAAAACATTAAATTGTCCAAGTTGCCAAAATCATTCCCTAACTTATTTAAAAAAGAAGCTTATGGACAGGCTTAAATTATTAGATCAATACAACAGTGCAGCTGATATATGGGATGAAATGTATGATAAGCAACAGATACGGGATCATTACAGCAAAGTTTTCACCTCGCTGGAGCAGTTTGATGTATCTGCCTTACAGCAGAAGGACCGCCTGGCAGGAGAACTGTTCATGAACCAGGGGATCACCTTTACCGTATACAGTGACGATGCGGGTATTGAACGCATCTTCCCTTTCGACATTATTCCCCGTATTATTACCAGTAAGGAATGGGAACATATTGAACTGGGTATCAAACAGCGGCTGAAGGCTCTGAACATGTTCCTCAAGGATATCTACAATGAACAGCAGATCCTGAAAGACAAGGTAGTTCCTGCATCACTGATAGCTTCCTGTCCGCATTACACCAGGGATGTATTCGGTATTAAAGTACCGCATGATATTTATGTGCACATTTCCGGAATAGACCTGATCCGTGGGGAAGA
The DNA here is from genome assembly GCF_900112615.1 of Chitinophaga sp. CF118. Lineage (GTDB taxonomy): Bacteria > Bacteroidota > Bacteroidia > Chitinophagales > Chitinophagaceae > Chitinophaga. The sequence goes on from NZ_FOMK01000002.1 coordinate 595,370, forward strand.
CGGGGAATTCTATGTACTGGAAGATAACCTGCGCACCCCTTCGGGCGTGAGTTATATGCTGGAGAACAGGGAGGTGACTAAACGCATTTTCCCGGAGCTGCTGGCAGCCAATCACGTAAGAAGGGTCAGCAACTATCCGCTGCTGCTGCATGAAATACTACTGCAGATGGCCCCTACCCAGTTGTCTAACCCCACGGTGGTATTACTTACCCCGGGTATTTATAACTCTGCTTATTACGAACATACCTTCCTGGCCCGGCAAATGGGGATTACCCTGGTAGAAGGACGTGACCTTGTGGTAGACCATCATAAAGTATATATGAAAACTACTGATGGTTTGGAACAGGTACATGTTATTTACAGGCGTATAGATGATGAATTCCTGGATCCCCTGCAGTTCCGTCCGGACAGTGCATTGGGTGTACCCGGATTAATGAGTGCTTACCGCAAAGGAAATGTGGCCATAGTAAATGCAATGGGCAATGGTGTGGCAGATGATAAAGCCGTATATGCGTATGTACCGGCCATGATTAAATATTACCTGAATGAAGAACCGATCCTTCCCAATGTACCCACTTACGAACTGAATGAACCGGAAGTAAGGAAGTATGTATTTGATAATATTCAGAAGATGGTTATCAAGCAAACGAATCAATCCGGGGGATATGGGATGATTATGGGAAATAAGGTGAGTACGGAAGATTGGGAAAAGGCTAAAGTTGCGATTGAAGCAGATCCTCGCAGTTTTATTGCCCAGCCAATCATCAAATTATCGACCGTACCTTGTTTTATTGATGGAACTTTCCAGGCCCGGCATGTAGATTTACGTCCATATGCGCTCTGTGGCCCTCAAGGGGTACAGATTGTTCCGGGCGGGCTAACCCGTGTTGCCTTACGGAAAGATTCACTTATTGTTAATTCATCACAGGGTGGTGGCAGCAAAGACACCTGGGTAATAGATTGATCAACCAAACAGACACTTTTCATGCTAAGTAGGATTGCTGATTCACTTTTCTGGCTGGCCCGCTATATGGAACGGGCAGAAGGATTACTAAGAGTAACTTCCACACATTATATACTATCTCTGGATAAAGACGTTAACGGTCCCCTTACATGGAAACCGGTGCTGGAAACATTTACCAGCTGTACAGATCCAGAGATGGACGCTATTGCACACAGTACCGGGGATGCACTTAAAAAGCTGCTCACGGACAGCTCCAACAGCAACTCTTTAAAGGTGATCATCACCAAAGCCAGGGAAAATGCCCGTGGTATCCAGGATTATATTACCAAAGAAGTATGGGAGGAAGTGAATTCCTTCTATCACCTGATTCATCAGCCATCACTGGATAAACGCCTCTCTAATTATGAAGCGGCGGATATCCTGGACCTCTTTACCCGGCATAGTGTATTATATACCGGGATCACTGATATCACAATGGCAAGAGGGATTGGCTGGGGATTTATGAACCTGGGTAAATATATAGAGCGTTGCCTGGAAACAATTGTACTTACTAATAAACAATACCAGCGGATAAATTACAGGATGGATGAGATCAAGGATATCATGCTGTGGCGTCATCTCCTGATGTCTTTATCCGGTTATGAACTGCATTTAAAGACTTACCGCTCTTCTCTTTACAACCACGATGTATTGCATCAGGTATCTTTTAATGAGGATTTCCCGCATTCCATAGTATATTCAATGGGACGTATAGACCGTCATCTGCAGGATGTAACGCGTAAAAATGCTTCTGATGATATTGCGGCACTGATGCGATGTTTTGGCCGGCTTTACAGCAAGGTTAAAAACACAGACCTGGATGTATTGAATAATGATAATCTGCAGCAATACCTGGAAGATTTACGGAACGACCTGCTGTATTTTACCACCTTATTAAGTCAAAAATTTTTCTCTTACGCATAAGCTCTTGCCATATGCCCATTTTCAGAATACATCATATTACCAAATACGAATACGACAGGCCAGTTAAGGAAAGTGTAAATGAAATAAAGATATTTCCCTATCAGTGTCCTGAACAGGAAATATTGCAGCACGACCTGCTCATTACCACTCATCCGGATGTACAGGTATTTACAGACTATTGGGGAAACAAAACAGGAGAGTTCAATCTTCTGTCGCCTCATAAGGCCCTGACGATCGAAAGCAAACTGCTGGTGCGTACCATCGCTCCTACTCAATTGCAGATCAACTTTCACACTGGCTTTGAGCAGCTGAAAGTTGAAATAGCAGATCAGCTGAAAATGATCGAACTGTCAAGACCGGATTTGATCAGGACACAAGATGTGATCAATAATATCCTGACGGTGATTGCTCAGCCAGATAAAAGCATTGCAGCTATCACAGAACATTGCAGTGAATATATTTTTAAGAACTTCAAATACATAAAAGGGATCACCAATATCGAAACAACGGTAGACGAGATCCTGCAACACCGTGCGGGCGTATGCCAGGATTTTGCTCATCTGATGCTGCATATTCTGCGTTCCTCTCATATTCCCTGCCGTTACGTGAGTGGGTATATTTGTCCGAATAAAGATGGTATGCGCGGTGAAGGTGCTACCCATGCGTGGGTAGAAGTGTTTATCCCTGGTTATGGCTGGGCAGGTATTGATCCAACCAATAATGTATGGGTAACAAATAAACACGTGAAGTTATCCGTTGGCAGGCATTTCCGCGATTGCAGCCCGGTGAAGGGAAGTTTCAAAGGACCCGCCAGACAAACGCTTTCTGTGTTCGTAGCTGTAGGATATGAAGATGGAAATGTGTTTGAAGAAATGAATAATGTGCATCTGCATAAAGAAAGTGAGGAAGATCCGGAAGAAACAGAAGGAAGTTTTGCAGGGCAACAGTAATGTTATGTTTATACTTAGTTTTTAACCGGCTTTATTCTTGTAATAAAGCCGGTTTTTTATTGATCATGAATATTAGTTTTTAACTGGCTTTGTTCTTGTAATAAAGCTGGTTTTTATTGATTGTTATTGATTATAAATACACTGCGTCTGCCTGTTTTGTTTCCTGATTTAGCTTTGGAATATGATTATAGATTTGATCTTTATTATGCTTCACCGGGTCATCACGGTATACAAGGTGTATTTAGAATCAATAACAATCCCCACTTTATCAGCAGTTCCATAAACTTTACATTTAACCCGCTATTAGAAGTTGGTCTTTGAAATCACAAAGTATATAACTAGTGTCCTATCCTGATATCTTCATTAACCAGCCAGCTAATAGTATTAAGCTGTTGGTTTCTGTCTCCATACAAAATAATATACCGGGATACCGAGCAATACAATGCCTAATCCGGGCCAGGTATACAGAGGTTTATAAACCAGCAATGCCATGCAGATTATTGTTGCTGCAATAATATATAATAATGGTAAAAAAGGATAACCGAAAGCTTTGTAAGGACGAGGTAAATCAGGCCGTTTACGGCGCAGACGAAAAATTCCGGCAATCGTCAGGATATAAAAAATGAGTACAACGAAAATCACATAATCGAGCAGCTGATTGTACTTTCCACTCAGACATAATACAGATGCCCATATACACTGAATCCACAACGCTTTTCCGGGAACTGCATTCTTATTCAGTTCACCAAGCTTTTTAAAGAACAGGCCATCCTGTGCCATGGTATAACATACTCTTGCTCCTGAAAGAATGAGACCATTGTTACAACCAAAAGTGGAAACCATTAACAATCCCGCAATAATATATGTACCGTTGGGACCGAAGATCCTGATAGCAGCAGCTACTCCTACCCTGTCGTTTTCAGCAAAGGCTATTCCGTTCATGGGAAGGATACTGATATATACCAGGTTCGTAGCCACATAGATAACAGTTACCAATAAGGTGCCCAGGAAAAGACTGCGTCCGATATTACGTTCCGGATTTTTGATCTCACCTGCGATGAAGGTTACATTGTTCCAGGAATCACTGCTAAATAAACTACCCACCATACTGCCTGCAATAGCACCCAATACTGCAAATCCGGCATATGGCAGTAGTTGTCCCGGTTCCATTTTCTGCAAAGTAAAACCGGTTTGCCAGTTAGCATCCCAGATACTTTTATCTGCCGCAAATAAACCAAAGATAATGAGCGCGAGCAGTGCTGCTATCTTTGCCAGTGTAAAGCAGGTTTGAATAAGTTTACCTTCTTTTACGCCGAGAGTGTTAATGAATGTGAGCAGAACGATGAGCAGGATGGCGGTGAGCTGTGCAGCAGAGATCTGTATCCAGCCGAGGTCTGCCAGAATATTTTTCTCGCTGAGTACCGGGAAGATGTACGCGGAGAATTTAGCAAAGGCCACTCCCACTGCAGCGATAGAACCCGCCTGGATAACTGTGAAAAAGCTCCAGCCAAACAGGAAACCTGTTAAGCGGTTGAATGCTTCTTTAAGGTATACGTATTGTCCGCCTGCCTGGGGGAACATACCACTAAGTTCACCGTAACTAAGTGCAGCCGTCAGCGTAAGTACGCCGGTGATGATCCAGATGAGGATCAGCCAGCCCGCAGAACCTACATTGCGGGTAATATCGGCACTAACAAGGAATATACCCGAGCCTATCATGGAGCCCGCTACTATCATGGTAGCGTCGAGCAGTCCGAATGATCGGCGAAAAGATTTTGGTTGGTCTGACATAAGCCGAAGTCTTTTGATTGAGGTTGTATTAAAATAAATGAAGCCCCCTAAAAATCGTTTTAACGATCAAGGCTCTCCATCAGGTATCCGAATAAAACGAGGTTGTACCTCACTTTTGATACAACCTCCTGTTTTGACTATAATACATTAGCTCTGTAAATACCTTTATCTGCTAAAGCGGGTAGCCCTCTTTATCTGCTAAACTGGTTATCTACCATTCTCCATATCCCCTGTGGATTATCTTTTTTCAATGCATCCGGCAGCAGGCTATCTGGAAAATTCTGGAAACATACCGGGCGTACCCAACGTTTGATAGCACTTGTGCCAACTGACGTAAAACGCTGATCGGATGTAGCCGGGAAAGGTCCGCCATGCACCATTGCAGAGCAGACCTCCACACCGGTAGGTGGTTGGTTTAATATGATACGACCAGCCAACGTGGATTGTAATGCAATCACATCCTGCCATTGAGCAGTATCTGTTTCAGTGCCGATAACGGTTGTAGTCAGTTGTCCTTTCAGGCTTTTCAGTACGGCTATCAGTTCCGCTTTATCCTTACAGGTTACTACCAGGGAATAAGGACCAAATAGTTCTTCTTTAAGTACCTGATTCGCCAGGAATGCAGTACCCGTTGAACGAACGAGCGCAGGCCATGCCTCTTCACCTACCGGTTTTTCTGTTTCACCGACCAGTGTAACTGCCTCCTGAGATAGCATATGTGCCCTGCCTTTTACATAGGCCTGCTGAATACCTGTGTGCAGCATTTTTTGCGGTACACTCGAAGCGATAGCAGCACCCAGCAGGTGCAGGAAGTTTTCCAGCGCCTCACTTTCCAGCGCAATCAGCAATCCCGGGTTGGTACAGAATTGTCCCATACCCAAAGTGATGGAAGCTGCGAAGGTCTGTGCCAGTTGAGGAGCCTGGGATTTTAATGCATCCGGGAAGAATACCACCGGATTAATGCTGCTCATTTCAGCAAATACCGGGATAGGTGTTTCACGTTGAGATGCATATCCCATCAGTGCTTTACCACCTTGCAAAGATCCCGTAAAACCAACGCCTGTAGTTAATGGATGCAAAACCAGCTCTTTACCTAATGTTATGCCCGCGTCCGCAACATGCTGCACAGTAAACTCAGGCATATTGGTTTTGGAAATAGCTTGTTGCATAGCAGTAAATGCCAATAGAGAAGTACGCGGATGAGCAGGATGTCCCTTTATCACAACGGTAGCACCGGCTGCCAGTACACTGGCGGTATCACCACCTGCCGTTGAAAAAGCAAAAGGGAAATTGCTTGCACCGAATACGACCACTGGTCCTACCGGGAGCAGCATTCTGCGGATATCCGGTTTTGCAGGTGTACTATCCGGCTTAGCCGTATCGATCACTGCATCTACCCAGCTTCCTTCTTTGATAAGATTTGCAAACAGTTGTAACTGGGTAGTAGTACGGGTAATTTCTCCGTTTAACCGGGCAGCAGGTAAATTGGTTTCTTCACCTGCTGTTTGTACTAAGATCTCTCTTTGTTTTTCTATCTCTGCCGCAATCGCCTCCAGGAAAGCTGCCCGTTGAGCAGGTTTTACCTGTTTGTACGCTTCAAAAGCGGACGCTGATTGCTGCATGATCTGATCTATCTGCATGTAACGATTATTTTTTAAAGAAAGATGACCTGATTACTTACAGGAAAGTTGTCAGTTTGTATGCTTCGAAAAATTTACTGATTATTTATAAAGAAAGATAATCAGGTAATTTAGACCTGATTACTTCCGGAAAAATTGCCAGTTTGTATGTTTCGAAAAATATACTGATTATTTATAAAGAAAGATAATCAGGTAATTTAGGTCTGTTCGCCAGTGATGTATTGATCACTTTAAGGATTCTCTCACGCTCCTCACCTATCAGGGTAAGACGGGGAGCTCTTACCAGTTCACTACCCAGGCCGGCCTGTTGTTCTGCCAGTTTGATATACTGTACCAATTTAGCGTGCAGATCCAGTTCCAGCAATGGAAGGAACCAGCGGTAGATGTCCAGTGCTTCTTTTATTTTACCGGCTTTTGTAAGTTTGTATATAGCAACTGTTTCAGCAGGGAAAGCACAAACCAGTCCGCCTACCCAACCTACAGCGCCCAGCATTATCTCTTCCATGGCCAGTGTATCTACTCCGCAAAGGATTTTATACCGGTCGCCAAATCGATTTATCATACGGGTAACATTAGAGACATCCCGGGTAGATTCCTTTACTGCCTGGATGTTAGCAAACTCCTGCAGTTGATCGAACATCTCCAGGGTAACTTCTACTTTATAGTCAACCGGATTGTTATAGATCATGATAGGCAGATCTGTTGAAGTCGCTACGGCTTTGAAATAGGCTATAGTTTCACATTCATCGCTTTTATATCTCATAGGAGGAAGCAACATCAGCCCTTTTGCGCCCCATTGTGCAGCTAATTCAGCCTGTTTTACGGCTTCCCGGGTAGCGCCTTCAGCAATATTCATGACAACGGGCACTTTGCCGGCCACCTGCTCTACTGTAAATTTTGTAAGTTTTTCTTTCTCAGCTGTGGTCAGTACACTAGCCTCTCCAAGCGAACCGCCCAGAATTATTCCATCGATACCAGCATCCAGCTGCACTTTCAGGTTTTTTCCGAACAGTGGCAGGTCCAGTTCATCGGCAGATGTGAACTTAGTGGTAATTGCAGGAAATATCCCTTTCCATTCTATACTCATAGCATAATTATTTTCTCCAAAAATATTTCAAACATATTAAGCCGGCCTAACTGATAATAATCAATTATAAGCTAATATTAACCTGTTTTAAATGGAAGGTAGCTGACATTAACCATTTTTTCACCCATAGAATGATTTTTCTATGAAATTTGGGTTAATATTCGTAATATTGAACCACTGGAATTAATAATTGTACAATTAACACTCATTGCCGACAGCCTGGTCAACCAAGATACCTGTAAACCACATTTAAAAAACTACAATATGAAAGTGCTGCAGTTCACTATACCTGTTCCGCTGGACAAATCTATCATTGTACAGAAGGATGTACTTCCGTATTTCTATCCGCATTTGCACAGACACCAGGAGATTCAGCTTACCTGGGTACAGCAGGGCGAAGGCACGCTGGTAGCGGATAATAATATGCATTCTTTCCGCTCTAACGAGATCTACTGGCTGGGGGCTAATCAACCGCATATCTTTAAAAGTGAGTCGTCTTACTTCCAGCCTAAAAGCCGGAAAAAGATCGTTGCCCTGGTAATCTTTTTCAATCCATACGGGGAACTCTCTGCCTTTTTTAACCTGCCGGAAATCAAGTTGCTCAAAAACTTTGTACAGCAGCATCAGTCAGGCTTTAAAGTACCACCGGAACACGCCGTAGAGATATCCGGTAAAATGCTGAAAGTGACCAACAGCAGCGGGACTGAGCAACTGATCCACTTCGTGGACCTGTTAAAGCAATTGTCCTCCTACTCAGATATTACCCCACTGGCATCCGGACAAAAAACACAACTGGTAAGTGAACATGAAGGTATCCGGGTAGGTAATATCTACAACTTTATCATGCAGCATTATGATAAGCCCATTACGCTGGAAGACGCTGCCAAACAGGCCCACATGACACCACAGGCATTCTGCCGGTTCTTCAAAAAGCATACTCTGCATACATTTGTGTCCTTCTTAAATGAAGTGCGGATCAATGAGGCATGTAAAAAACTGACCGACGGGACATATGATAATATTGCTACAGTAGCTTATACGTGCGGGTTTAACAGTATTACCAACTTTAACAGGGTATTTAAAACAGTAACGTGTAAGTCGCCCAGTGAGTATATTAACAGCTATTTCCAGAGCGTGGAGCATGCATAAAAGGAAGTTCCTTAAAATAGACCATATAAGATGACACCGGATATCGACATCCAACAGATGAAACTTACTGATCTGTCAGTACTTCAAAAAATCTGTTGGGAAGCCTATAGTCAAAACTTTTACCACCATTGGAACGAAGATGGTCTGGAATTATATATCAATAAAGTATTTGGCACAGAAACCTTGAAAAGTGAATTCAACGATAATAATATTCACTATTATGTAGCTTTTACAAACCAGGAGCCTGTGGCATTTATGAAATTGAATCTATCTTCAAACCTTCCCGGCTTAGAACCGGGAAAAGGTATAGAATTAGATAAAATTTACATTTTGCCACAATTCAAAGGAATGAAAATTGGTAAAAAGCTATTTGAGCTTGCCTTTGACATTGCAAACAATCATAAAAAGGAAATATTCTGGCTTTCTGTTATTGATACAAATCAGGAAGCTGTTACGTTTTACGAAAAGGTAGGATTTAAGTTTCATAGTAAAACACGGCTTGACTATCCAAAATTCAAGGAAGAATTAAAAGGTATGTGGAGAATGTATATTGAATTGAAATAGTAGCCAATGGGTTAAAAAACACTGGGAAATATCAGTTATCAATTTTCATCTTAAATCTAAGTGTTCTCTGATAATTAAAAAGAATATCCAGATAATATAATGAATTATCGGTAACGATATATTCAAATTCATATCTATGCCCTGCAATAAACTTCATATTGCGTCTGGATTTTAAAAATTTTGATACCTATTGACAGTAGTCTATCCTTGGATTGTTCGAACTGTTACAAGGATATTTATACTTATCCTGGGAATATTTCGGTGATGGATTATCTGTTACCTCCAGGGGAGCCATCAACTGTCCATTGTAACCCGGCATAGTTATCTGTTCCGTGGAACCGTTTCCCAATGCTACTTTTTTTCCGGCGGCGCTACCATTAAAGCTATAGTCAATAAGGGCATCCAGTAAACGGTAAACCCCATAATAATCCAGTGCATCATAGGCACTACGGCTATTGGGCAGCACATGGTCAGTTACATATTTGTAACCTGTAATAGTGGATGATTTGATATAGATATAATCCTTTTCACTTGTTGCAATGTTAATATGCCTGAAGATATCAATTGCCATACGATGGTCATTGACGGTGTCTTCATCATATACCTGGGAAATCATTTTTGTATTGGACGGGAAGTTCTGTAACTGTTCCGCCGTAGTCAAACTGCTCCCCCATGGGTAGCTGTACCAGGGTGCCATGGTGAATAGAAAACGCCCGTCCTGGCCCCAACCTTTCTCTATAAAAGCCCTATAAGACAAATCTATGGTTGCTCCGCCGCCGAAAGAGTGCCCTATAAAGCCTACTTTTAGGGTGTCAATAATATTAGGATAGTCGGCCACGGCCTTCATAAAACCATTCCATAAGGTAAGATAACGATGGTCAATGCTTACGTCAATGGTGCGATAAGGGACAAATACAACAACGTAGCCCTTTTTCGCGATAAACTCAAACAGGCCCCTGTTATATTCTTTGTCTTCACCACCATAAGGATGTGAGTAAAATATAGTCGGCCTCGCAGAGGTTATACCCTGGGGATAAAAGATCGTTACATTGGTACCGGCATATTCCGGGTTAAGGAAGTCGATCTCCGCAACCTTGTATGAACCATCAGCACCATACCCGGATGAAGGCCGGGAAATAGGTCCCTCCAAGTCATCATCAATAAGAATTGATGAATCACTCTTATTTTCACTTTTTGAGCATGCTGCCAGTAATACCAATAAAATGCTGATCTTAAATAGATTAGTTCTCATTCCTGCTGTTATGATAATTAAATGTTGTCTTATTGTGAATGGTGTTTAGACTGTTCTGAAATGTTACAACTAAAATAGGCGAGGAAATTCAAGATATTTAAAAAAAGAAGGTAAACCCGTAAAACAAGAAGGTGAAGTATCTTAAATGTTCAGTCAGGCAACAGCTCTATGAGTTATGGCAATATTCGCAAAACATGTATTTGATAATTCGAAAGATATTGTGGTAACAGCTATCTGTAAGGATTTGCGTGATTATAAGAATGCGGGAAGATCCAGGTATCATCTGGCGACGGTAACGGTTGAATAATATATCAAAAATAAACGAAGGCTCTGAGATTCGTCTAAATGAATACTAGTCTAGCTCATTCATAAATAATAAGAGGCTGTCAAAACTTTTGAGAGCCTCTTATTATTTATGAATGAGGTATATTTAAATGTAATAGTTACTGTTTTAGCTGACAGCTTTGGAAATATAGTTTAGATTTCATCTTACATAATGCTGATAATTAGTATCGAAAACCAACTTTATTTTGAAAAGGTGTGGAATCTGTTTTATAATTTGGATATCGGCACTTCGCCAAGCTGCAGGGAAAGATAATCGCTGAACTTATATTCAAAGCCCATCTGTGTTGTGTCAGCCTGAACTGCAGCTGAGTAGCGATATATAACTGAGTATTTATTCTGAAGCCGGCATTTTGCCAAACTCCCGGTTATGTGCTGCCCTTCTATTCTGGCGTCTCTTGATTTTTCATTTTTGCTTTGATTCTTTCGTTCATTACTTAAAAGATGCCCGATACTCAAGTGGCGAAATATTCATTTTGCTTTTAAATAATTTACTGAATGATTGTGGATGCTCAAATCCCAACTGGTATGCAATTTCACTTACTGAGAGATTTGTAGTTGATAAAGCTTCTTTCGCTTTTTCGATTAATTTGTTATGAATATGTTGTTGAGTGCTTTGTCCTGTGATAACTCTCAACATATCACTCAAATAATTGGGCGATAGATTTAGTTTCTCAGCAAAAAACTGAACAGTTGGAAGTCCGGATTCAATTATTTTGTCGCTTTCGAAATATTCGTCAAGCAAAGTTTCCATTTTTGTCAGTAAATCACTGCTAGCTGTTTTGCGAGTAATGAATTGCCTATTGTAAAATCGGTTGGAATAATTGAGTAATAGCTCAATCTGTGAAACCATTACATCTTGGCTAAATTGGTCTATTGAATGATTGTATTCTTTTTCAATATTCTTAAAAATCTCTTCAATCATTGCTTCTTCAGATTCAGATAAATGTAGTGCTTCATTTACTGCATACGAAAAGAACCCGTAATTTTTTATATTTTTTCCAATTGAGTAGTTTCTAATAAGGTCGGGATGAAAAACCAACAGCCATCCATCTGATCGTGTATTTCCGTTTTGGGTGGTCGATGCAATTTGCCCCGGTTCCATAAATGCCAAAACCCCTCCATCAAAGTCGTAATAATTTTGACCATAGTTGAACTTGCAATCAGAGTTATGCTTTATTGAAACTGTGTAAAAATTCAATATTACTTTAACCGAATCTTCTATAACATATGAAGGAACATCGCTATAATTTATCAGACTAACTAATGGGTGTTTAGGCTTTGGGATACCCATTAATTTATGCAATTCCGAAACGGAATTTATTTTCATAAATTTATTTCCCATTGAACTCATAATTAATTTGGGCTAATTTTTCAGAAACCTTCCAAAGTTTTCCAGCTAACTCCTTATCATACGATTTGTCACTTGACTTTACCAATTCAGGATATCCACGCATTTCATTCATTTTGGTTGGTCCAAAATATTCACCACCTTTTACACTTGGATCTGTTGCTGCTCTTAAAATAGGAAGCGTACCTATTTCAACTTTTTGTGCAAGTATGTTTGTTATTATAGCTTGAACAAAAAAACCTGTATGCCTTGTAAGATTTGTTTTTGTATAGCCGGGGTGAGCAGCAACAACGGTTATGTCAATCTTGTTCGCTTTCAGTTGCCTGTCTAACTCATACGCAAATAATAGGTTTGCAAGTTTACTTTGAGAATAGGCTATAAATTTATTATATCCTTTATCAAAATTCAGGTCGTCAAAATGAATATCAGGCTTACCCATTTTTGCCTTGTGCTGTCCGCTTGACTGTATTGCTATACGAGAATTTGGGGTGCTTTTTAATAAATCCAAAAGCAAGCCGGTTAGTAAGAAATGCCCCAGATGATTCGTTCCAAACTGAACTTCAAATTTTTGCTTAGTTAGTTCTCGCTTTACCGGAAACATAACACCTGCATTATTGATGAGTACATCAAGTTGCTTATACTTCTGATGAAACTCTTGAGAAAATTTATGTATTGAAGCAAAATCGGACAAGTCTAGTTGCATTAGGTCTAACTTAGCATTAGCGTTTTCCTTTTTGATTAAGGAAATTGCTTCATTACCACTTTTCAGGTTACGAGTAGTCATAACTACGTGAGCACCTTTACCGCTCAATACCTTTGATGCTTCAAATCCAAGTCCACTGTTTGCACCTGTAATGAGAATTGTTTTTCCTTGCTGTGAAGGGATGTTGTCTGCTGTCCAATTTTGTGTTGTCATTTTTTTATGCTTTTTAATTATGGCACAAAGGTCAGAAACTTTAAAACTGTCAGAGTAGCCAATTCCCTGAATAATGTATCCTAATCAAGGTTTTTCAGTTCGTTCATAGTTGCACTGTCTATTTGTTAGGGTTGCATATAAGGCGAAAACACCAAAGCCTATAAATAATAGATTTCGGTTTTTTCGCCATTGAAATATTCTACAACAGGATTCATATTTCAGATATGTTAAAGTCCAAATTGTGATTTAATACTGCCTATAAATGTGGCATCATCATATTGTTGACGATTTGCCATAAGCATTTTAGCATCTTCTCCTGCCGTATATCTCAATTGATTTTTTTCGTCTGTTGCAGCCTCAAATATTACTTCTGCCACCACACTTGCAGGCGAAACATTTTCAACCATTTTGGGCATTGCTGCCATCAAAGAACTAACAATATTTTGATATTCAGTCATATTTTCATCATTACTAAAATCTAAAGACCTACCTGAAAAATCAGTCGCTATCATACCTGGCTCAACAATTTTTACTTGTCCGCCAAATTGCTCTACTTCATAGTTAAGCGATTCTGAAATACCTTCAACGGCAAATTTTGTTCCGTGGTACAATGAACCTAAAGGGAAAGTCATTTTGCCTCCAATTGAGGAAATGTTAATAATAATACCCTTTTTGTTTTGTCGAAAATGAGGCAGAATGGTCTTGGTAACATCTAAAAGCCCAATAACATTGGTATTGAATTGTTGTAAAATTTTCTCCCGACTAAATGACTCTAATGGTCCGTATGCACCATAGCCAGCATTATTTAGCAATACATCAATGCTGCCAAATTTTTGAACGCCTTTTATAAACGCATTTTGAATAGAATCTAAATCTAAAACATCAAGTTTGGCAACCAAAACATTTTCTAAGTGTTTTAATTCTGATTCTTTTTCTGGATTTCTCATTGTAGCGATTACATTCCAGCCTTTAGATTGAAATAACTTTGCAGTTTCTTTTCCAATGCCACTGCTTGCACCTGTAATGAGAATTGTTTTTGCTTGCTGTGAAGGGATGTTGTCTGCTGTCCAATTTTGTGTTGTCATTTTTTTATGCTTTTTAATTATGGCACAAAGGTCAGAAACTTTAAAACTGTCAGAGTAGCCAATTCCCTGAATGATGTATCCTAATCAAGGTTTTTCAGTTCGTTTATAGTCGCACTGTCGGTTAGGGTTGCACATAACTCGGGCATTTACCAATATTCAGCAAGCGTATCGCATTGAGTAGCATTAATATTAGAATGAACTATGTCCTTTAATTCCTCAATATTGGAAATAGCCATAATGTCATGTTTAAATCGGATAAACAAGTTACAATAAAAATACAAGAGTCGCCCATATCGGTGGCCGCTAACCGAAATCAATAGATATACCTGAAGCCATAAAGTATTTTACAAAAGGATCATATTGCGATTTATGAAACTTTGATACCTAGAACGTGTTTTTGAACAGTATTTGCTATTAAAATGTTCCGGTCTTCCATAATTCCCATTATCAGAATTAACACAACAAACATCAATCCAGGGAAAACTATCTTTATTAGTAAATGTTTGAGGTGTTGTTCTTTTTAATAATCCTGTATTTTCTAATATTCTTATGATCTTATCCGTAGATAATTCTTTGCTGTAATTTTCATCAGCACGAATTTCGTAATACCAGTATAAATTACTCCACATTATTTTATCATTATTATATCGAAATTACAGCATATTAAGGATCTTATTCTTTATTCCTTTCAGGAGGTTCTACTCCCAACAGGTTCCTCACAAAGAAATCACGTTTCTTCTTTCTCCCATAAGGGCCGCCATCACTGTGATCCATACCGGGAACGACTAACAGGTCAAAATCTTTATTAGCTTTTATCAATGCATCTACTACGCGATACGTTGATTCAGGTGGTACATTATGATCGTTCTCCCCTACTATCAGTAATAACTTACCCTGTAATTTCGAAGCATTGGTCACATTGGATTGTGCTTCATAATGGGGCCCAACAGGGTATCCCATCCATTGTTCATTCCACCATTGTTTATCTACCCGGTTGTCATGACAACCACAGGCTGATACAGCTGCCTTGTAAAATTCAGGATGAAAAAGCAGTGCACCAGCGGCATTTTGCCCACCGGCGGAGGTGCCGTATAGTCCAACGCGGGTAGTATCAATATAGGGGTATTTAGCTGCCAGCGCTTTAATCCACAGGATACGGTCTGGCAAACCAGCGTCGGCAAGGTTATGCCAGCACATATCATGGAAGGCTTTGGACCGGTTGGCAGTTCCCATGCCGTCTATTTGTACGACGATAAAGCCCAATTCAGCCATGCTTTGCATCTCGCCGTAGGTCATGAAGGTTTTAGGGACAAAAGCGTCCTGTGGGCCTGCATAAATGTTTTCTATGACCGGATAACGGCGGGTACTATCGAAGTTACGCGGACGGCAGACTACTCCCCAGATATCTGTTTGCCCATCTCTGGCTTTAGAATGGAATACTTCCGGGAAACGCATCCCCATCGCCAGGTAATCTTTCAGATCAGCTCTTTCTACTTCCATGAGCAGTTTACCATCTGTTGTGCGATGTAACTCGGTAACAGGAGGAAGATCCGGCCTTGAGTAAGTATCGAGGTAATATGTTTTTCCGGGTGAAAAACTAAGTGTATGCTGAGCGTTGGCTGTAGTTAGTTTTACTAAGTGAGTGCCATCGAAATTAATACGGTAATAATGGATGTTGTAAGGATCTTCTCCCGAATTCATACCACTTCCCCGAAACCATATTTCCCGCTTCTTTTCATCTACACTGTCTATTCCACGTACTACCCATGAACCAGTAGTGATTTCATTCTTAACCGTTCCTTTTAGAACATCTACAAGGTATAAACGATTCCAGCCATCCTTTTCGGAAGACCAGATCATCTCATTCGTATCGTCTAAATAATGAGTGAAAATTTGCTGCTCGTAGATAAAGGTATTCGTCTTTTCATCAATGATATTACGGGTATTGCCAGTTAATGCATCCACTTCTATTACCCGGAAACGCTGGTGTCCTCTATCTGCTTTCTCAAAAGTAAAATAACGGGGATCACTTTTACGCCAGCGCAGGTATGGCCTGCCCAGGAAATCGTAGATCTCTGTATTTACTTTCCCCATCTTTTTATCTGCCAGGTTAAATACAAACATCTCAAAACCTGTGAACGGATCGCCCGGCTGTGCGTATTCTTCTGTATCAAGTTTTGCCCTTGTTGAATTAGATAATGAAGAAAGCAGATGATATACCGGCTGAATAGTAACCGGGTTGATATGATATCCTACCAGGTATTTACTATCGGGCGACCATTTCAATGCGCCATATGGTTTTTCTTTTGTACCATCTGTAGTGAAAGAAAATTCATCATTAGTACCTGCTGCTTTTACGAAGACATTACCATCTCTGATAAAAGCGGTCCACTCTTTATTAGGCGATAAGCTATCTCCCACTGTACTATCATCATGATATTCCCAGCGACTATGCCGTATAAAACTACCATTGTCTGATGATAACAATGGTGTTGCGGCCGGTGTACAGGTATAATTCAATAAATTACAACTGTACCACTTTCCTTTTACTTCTACTAATAACGCATTTCCCTTTTTAGGAAAAACCAGATCAGTAATGGGTAATTTGTTACTATGCAAAGTGGTATCCATTACAGCGGAGAGAGCTTCTGCCATCTTTTTATGATCAAAAGCCGGTCTTTTACTAGCCTTTAATACATCTGTAAACATGAATTCCGAGGTACTATCTGCCAGGATATTTTTATACCAGAAACCAGCTTCCCCGTTCTGCCACCTGGCTTTTACGGTTGTTTTATATGCTTTGTTACGGATGGTAGAATCCAGTAGTGCAGCATTACGATAGGCCTGTTTTTCTTCTTCCTGCGAAGGCCGGTATGCCGGAAGTAGTGACTGCGCATGTAATAGTTGCATGTTTGCGAACAGGCATCCTAATAATAATAATCTTCTTCGTTTCATTAACTCCTTTTTGATTAAGCTATCTATAACAAGGGGTTATCGACCCCGAGGTATCAGGTAATTCAGGAACAAATTATTATCCCCTTCTTACACTTGTTTTCTTACTACGTTGCTCAAATGAACTGTAACTGTATATGTTCCCTGTAAAAAATATTTGATTGTAAATACAGGATTGATATTAAGATTGATATCTGTGTATTGTGCTGCAATCCGGTAATAACAAATATATCCAGTCCAGCTGGATGCGCCTATAAAACACTGGTTGAACACCGGGAATTCCGGTGCAACCGGGAATTCATAGACATAGCCTGAATCGGTCTTTACTTCCGGAAAGTAAGGGTCCCAATTGGAAAGCGTGGGACGGTCCCCTCTTTTTATAATCTCTCCTTTCGCGGCACTGAATGGCGTACCATTTTTATCTACAAACTTCAGGATAATTTTATTCGGACCAGGCTGACGATTAACATCAATAACCAGTGCAGATGCATCCATACCGGTAAATACTTCCCCGACTGGTGTAGAAGTACTCCATGCTTTGTAGGTGAGATCATATTCGGTAGCCGGATTGATAATGATATCACATGCATTCTTCAATGTTCTGCCACCCCTAATATTAAACACGTTCACATCAATGGTATACGTTCCAGCCTCTACGTATCTGGTGGCTTGAGTGAGTTCAAGTCTGCCTCCGGTATGATTGATCTTGAAGGGTTTTACCAGACTGTCTCCCAGTTTCTGATTCAGCAATGCCACTGTTGAATCTTCATAGGTAACAGCCCCCCTGTACACAGGTACATTCTGTGTTTTAGAAAAAAGGCTGTCCACTATTTCGCCTGTCGCTTTATTCCTGATCTGTAATAAGTCTGCATATAATGGATTGGTAGATCCGTCGGATTCTATGGGCTCTGAATATGTAGCAATCCCCTGCGGAACATTGAACGGATTGTTCTTGTAATAGATATTCTCTCCCAGATATCCCTCTGCCGGCTTCTTACAAGCGCAGCAAACGAATATTAGTATGTAAAACACTCCCCGTTTCATAAGCGTTTAATTTAGGTGTTGATGAATTAAAAACGTACGAAAATGTGCAGATTATTAAGCACGTGCAATACGCCTCCGCTCGATGTGAGAATGCCGGTAGTCTGGCACTGTGCGCGTCTGTCTGCATCCGGATCGTTCGGATCAGTGGTACCTGTATCCAGTGTACCTACTATCTTTGTATAATACAGCAGGTATACCGGTGTATTAGACCACTGGTTATAAATTGGGTCCGTTTGTTTAATTTTCAGGATCGCTGCCGGCGTATTGCCCAGTGTAGTATATTTCACGGAGGTTTCTGTTGCTGCTGCGACTGAAATGGCTTCACTGAACAGGTATTGTCTTACGGAATCTATCGTAATATCATTGTACATGTCATCCAGCGTATACCTGTTATTCTCATCGATTTGGCGTACTGAATCCAGTTTCATCCGGAGATAATTTGCTACAGCATAATCAGTAGGTGCGAAAAAGGTTTTGGCAGCATTCACTTCGTCTTTCAGATTATAGTGATCGATGATTGCTACAACTGTATCAAATAGCTGGAACTGTTGTTTTGCCAGGTAGTCGTATGTAGTGAGATCGGTGTGTGCATTACTAAGTCCTCCATCAGTAAGGTAAGCATCCTTCTTACAGGCAGTTGCCAGCAGCAGACAACAAACGAGTACCATATGAGTAAAGCGGATCATAAGAGAGCGATTTAAATTTTTAGCATTACAATTTTCCTTTCCAATAGGGCGTTTGCACCAGCAATGAATTTGCAGTGATCAACACAGGATCAAGGGGCCAGTAATATTTGCCCTGCTGGAACTGGCTCGCAGAGATCTTGTCATCTCCGAATTTTACTTTCCCTGTCTTTTTAGCCAGGCGCACAAGATCATAAAAACGATGTCCTTCCAGGAATAGTTCTCTACCCCGTTCATCAATAACATCCTCAAATAGATCTTCATCTGTAGCTGTTGAAGGTGATAAACCTGCTAGTGCCCGGATCTGATCCAGCAGCGTACGCGCATCTCCGTAATTACCGGTAGCAGCCAGTGCTTCAGCTCTCAGCAGGGTGATATCTGACAGCCTGAAAATGATTATATTATTGAATGCCAGCGGAGCGGTATTTCCAGTACCGGTATAAGTGATGTTACTATATTTGATACAGATTGGATCTGTAGAGCTCAGGAAGGCAAAGGCTTTGGTCCTTCTCAGGTCTGTGGTATCACTATACAGTGCTGATAAAGTGGTTATATTCAACGGAAGGTATGAAATACCCTGGTTGGTAGTCAGATACTCTGAGCGTAAAGTATAAAAAGCGATATTACCATCCGCAGCGCCTTCATTTGAAGCATTCTGTGCTATTTCAAAGATGCCTTCGGAAGATTTGCCATCGTAGATATTCAGATAATTGTTCCTGTCCACAAAACTGTAAAGACCGCTGCTGATTACAGAGTCTGCAATCGGGGCACAGTTGGTATAATCGCCTTGCCAGGCGTAGATATGCGCCAGCAATGCATAAGCAGCACCTTTATTGGCACGCACAGCTTTATCGGACGAAACACCGTTTGACCATGGCAGGAAAATGATAGCTTGTTTCACATCGGCTATTGCCTGATCAAGTACTTCTTTTTCAGTTGCCCGTCCAATATTGGCAGAAGTAGCCACATCTTCTATTGCCTGCAATACTAATGGTACACCACCCCATACACGTGCCATGTAGAAGTAACTGAAGGCCCGGGTAAAATAGGCCTCTCCCAGAAACTCCTGCTGCCTGTCTATAGCCATAGCGGGAATATGTTTGATACAGCGGTTGGATTGATCGATGGTACGATAAAAGTTCTCATACCGGCGTAATTTCATCAGTGGCTCGTAAGTATTGGCGGCAGGAATAGAGAGTGACCAGAGGCAGTTTTTAATATTGTAAAATGCGTAATCACCGCTCCCGTAGGCAGAGCTTAATTCGTCGGTAGGAAGATCCCCGTAAGCATAGTAAGCCATGCCATCGTTCAGCGCCATCCTCAGTAATCCATAACAGGCTGCCACAGCAGAATTAGCATCATCATCCGTACGCCAGATGCCACCATCATTGGCGGTACTGTAAGGTTCCTTATCCAGGAATTTACTACAGGAAACAGTCGTACAGATGACTATCATCAATAGTAAATAAGCAATATACTTTTTCATACAATATTTTTTCGTAGTGATCATAACTGTACCTGTAAGCCCAGTGTATATTTTTTAGGAAGCGGATAATCGTTCCCGCTGGAATAGCCGGTAGCATCTATCAGTTCCGGGTCCGGTACGGAAGCATTAGATAATACAAAAACATTGTCCAGCATCCCAAACAGGCGCAGGCCGCCTATCTTCAGCCGTTTAACCAATCCCGGGGAGAAACTGTATCCCAGCATGATATTTTTCATTCTGAAGAAACTGGCATCTTCCACAAAGTTGGAGTTGGCAATATTCCATTTGTCTACGTTATTGCTCAACAGTGAGCCATATTGTGCATTATCTCCTTCCTGCTGCCAGAAGGTAGCTCCTTTGAAATCTGATGCTGGTCCGGAGTTATATCCCCAGGTTGAAGCGATACTATAACTGGAGCCATTCAGTTTATCAGACAGATAACCATTCCACAATTTCCGTCCACTGATAAATGTACAAAGCACGGATACTGAAAATCCTTTGTAGGTGAAGGTATTCGTTATCCCTCCTGTAACATGCGCCTGCGGATCGCCGTAAGACACTTTATCCAGCAGATCTATTTTATAATCGCCGTTCTGATCTACAAGAATAGGATCGCCTGCAGCATAAGGATTGCCACCGTTGAAAGTTAACCGCTTGCCGGTTAAAGGATCTGCCGGTACGTCCGAATCTTTTGAATACACGCCATTCACTTTCCATACTTTGTAGGTGAACATAGGACGGCCGACTGTAAGCGTTTGCTGCATCCACGGTGGTCCTGCAATCAGATCCCGGTTATTATTTGGGAGTTGGGTAATATAGTTTTTGTTAAAGGCGATATTGAAGTTGGTATTCCATTGTAGCTTCCAGGAAGAGGGGAAGTTAGAAGTATTTAAAGTCAGTTCTATACCGGTATTGCGGAAGCTGACCAGGTTACCGGAATAGAAAGAATAACCGGTTGTTCCGCGGGCCAGTACATTATCCAGGTATACATTTTTACCATCTCGTGCGTACCAGTCGGCCGTTAATGAAATACGGTCATTCAGGAAGTTCATATCCACCCCGATATTCGTTTGCGGATAACTTTCCCAGGTAAGATTTTTGTTTGCTGCAGGAGCATTATAATCAGGATATACGATTGTAGTCCCGTTATAATTAGACATATTACCTACTACACCATTTCCCAGGGAGGAAGCGTAATAATTCGCATTGGTGGTGAGTGCCTGATACTTAGCATAATAATTAGAAGGATCATTACCGGTAACACCATAGCTGCCTCTGAATTTCAGAAAGCTTACCACTTTTTTAGCCGGTTTAAAGAAGGGTTCTTCAGAAACAATCCATCCTGCCGATGCGGAATAGAAATTGCCCCAACGGTTGTTTGTACTGTATTTGGAAGAAGCATCCCGCCGGTAGCTACCGGAAAACAGGTAGCGGTCTTTGAATTCGTAGCTCAGTCGCCCAAACCATGACAACCGGGCTCTTTCTTCTAAATGTGACTGAGCATACAGGTTATTACCGCGGGAGATTCCATCGATAGTTTGCAGACCACCAACGGTCAGATTATTTCCTTCTGCATAGGTATATTTATTCTGCTGGTTCTCTGCCCCTTGTCCTAATACTGCGCTCACACTATGTTTCCCCATGATCTTTGACCAGTTGAGATAATTCTCTATTTCCCAGCGGGCCGTCAGATTATTAAAGTTATAGGCATCATTCCGGTTGTTTGGATTAATAGATTTATCCTTGTAATAGTCGCGCCGGTTATTATTATAATTGTGGGAGAATGAGCTGGAAAACACAAGGTTTTTTGCCAGTGTATCTGTAAGCTTCACATTACTGGTAAGGTATAAGTAATTATCCTTATCCAGTGCATTCCCGTATGAACCCTGGTAAGCAGCCACTTGCTGAGGAGTTACATCCCAGAAAGAGGAAGGGAAGCTCCAGGTACTGAAGGGATAACGGCTGCCATCGCCAGTTCCATGTTTCACCTGTACAAAAGAAGGCAGGATATCTATCGCGATATTTATTTTTTTACCTGGGTTCAGGGAGAGGAACAGATGTGGAGATAAACGTTTCATGTAGTAACCCCTCATCACCCCTTCTTCCTTATATCCATTTACAGACAAGCGGTAGCTATATCCGGTTGTTGCCGCACTCACGCTTGCGTCTATATTATTTATAGAAGCATTTTGTAGGAAGATACCCTGCCAGTCTGTATTATTATTAAAAGCAGGGTTCAGACTGTCTGTCAGGAATACGCTCAGGTTCTGAAAGTTGCTGTAGCCGCTTTTATACAGCATTTCCATCTTCAGTCTTCTTTCTGCCGTACCCACCAGCATAGGTTTCATGGCCGGTTTCTGGGCAATACCGGTATAATAGGATAGCGTATATTGTGGTGTCCCTGTTTTAGGCCGTTTTGTCTTTACCAGGATTACGCCGTTGGCCGCCCTTGCGCCATAGATAGCAGCAGCCGATGCATCCTTTAATACATCGATAGATTCGATGTCGTTAGGATTCATAGCCGTCAGCGGGTTATTGTTATAGGAGCCATTATTGGCCGGCAGCATATCATTTACGTTATAGATAATTCCATCTATCACATAAAGCGGATTACTCACACCACCTAAGGTAACGCTGTTGCTACCACGAACATTTACGATTCCATTACTACCCGGCTCTCCGGAAACGCTTAACACAGAGAGGCCGGCTACACGCCCCTGCAACATCTGGTCGAAAGTAGCATAGGGGATGTTCTCAATATCCTTTCCTTTTACGGAGGATACAGCACCGGTTGTTTTTCTGCGCTGAATATCCTGGTAGCCGATTACCACCACATCATTCAGTCCTTTCACATCTTCTACCAGCTGGATGTCCAGCGATGATTTTGCTTTTAATTCCTGTGTTTGATAACCTACAAAACTGATAATGACAACCGGGTTGGCGGATTTCAATTCAAGGGTATATTGTCCTTTATCGTTGGTAGTAGTTCCCTGTTTAGTGCCTTTTTCCCGGACTACTACACCGGGTATGGGGGTTGCTGATTTTTTGTCTGTTACCGTTCCGGATATTTTCACCTGACCAAACAGTACATGCGGTAGGAGCAGCAATAGACATATGCCAATAAGAGGCACCTTCAGATAAGTAAACTGATAGCTCATTGTTGCAATTAATTAGAATGTAACGGATAATTACGGGCGCTGATAATTCTTACAATAATTGGTTGATAATCTCCTTGGAAAGCAGCTACATGCGACAGCCGGCATGTACACAAATAGGTAGCTTGTAATATTATAAATCTACTGCGTTCATCCTCTTATCCATTTGCAGATTTTAACTATTTGTTTACAAATAACAACTATCTTGGACATCCTAAATAATAGCTATTATGAGTGCTTATGTACCAGCTACCGACAGGTATGACTATATGCAATATAACCGTTGCGGAAAAAGCGGGATACGGCTTCCAGCCATTTCATTAGGACTGTGGCATAACTTCGGTTCTATAGACACTTTTGAGAATGGCAGACAAATAGTACGCCGTGCATTTGATAAAGGGATCACCCATTTTGACCTGGCCAATAATTACGGACCAGTTCCCGGATCTGCAGAAGAGAATTTCGGTACTATATTGAAAAAAGATTTTAATACGGGTACCCTTCGGGATGAACTGATCATTTCTTCAAAAGCAGGTTATTTAATGTGGCCTGGTCCTTATGGGGAATGGGGTTCCAGAAAAAACCTGATTTCCAGCCTTGATCAGAGCCTGCGCCGGTTGCAACTGGATTATGTAGATATTTTCTATTCTCACCGCCCTGATCCTGATACCCCTATTGAAGAGACAATGGGAGCACTGGACAGTATTGTAAGATCTGGCAAGGCTTTATATGTAGGATTATCCAATTATACAGCAGAACAGACAACAGCTGCACTGGCTGTACTTAAATCACTGGGTACCCCCTGCCTGATTCATCAGCCTAAGTATTCCATGTTCGAAAGATGGGTGGAAAACGGGTTACTGGATGTGCTGGAGGCAAACGGTGTGGGATGTATTCCTTTTTCCCCGCTTGCACAAGGGCTGTTAACAGACCGTTACCTGAAGGGTATTCCGGAAGGGTCACGTGCCAGTAAGCCAAGTGGTTTCCTGAAAGCCGACCATGTAACTGATGAAAAGCTGGATAAGATTACCCGTTTGAATGCTATTGCGCAACGCAGGGGGCAGTCACTCGCACAAATGGCACTTTCGTGGTTACTGAAGGATAAAAGGATTACTACAGTACTGATTGGCGCCAGTTCTGTTGCGCAGCTGGATAATAACCTTGGAGCGCTGGAGAATGTAAATTATTCGGCGGAAGAATTGAAGGAAATAGAAGGGATTTTGAGAGGATAATCTTCCATCCCGGACTGTATGATATAATAGAAAAGGCTCCGGTTTGGAGCCTTTTCTATTATATTTTTAATATCTATTGAATTAAGATCCAGTCTGAAAAAAGTCATCCTTCGTTCATCCTTCGTTAAAAGACGAAGGATGAACGAAGGATGACTTTATCTCTACTTTATCTCAGATCTTAATCGTTCAGGTAAAAGCTGAAGCTATCTCCTCTAAGACCTATACGCATTGCTTCCAGGGAGATCACTTCATTAGAAGCTATGTTTCCCAGGTTCACGTTACAGCCTACCAGTTGAAGGAAATACAATTGCTGATCTTTACGGGGAGCTTCCCAGATAATCTTTTCTACAGGAATCTGTGTAAGGATTTCCTGTACCAGTCCTTCACGCACCTCACCTGAATCACGGTAAAGACCTACATTACCCGTTTCCCGGGCTTCAGCGATGATGTATTGTGATCCGGCTTCCATTTCAGATTTCATCAGCTCTATCCACTTGTAAGGAGGCGTAATGTGTTCACGGTCCTTATCCTTGGAACCGATCTCGCTTAATACAGTACCTAATTTTGCCAGTTTTTCTATGTATCCGCATTTCTCTGCATGAGGAATAGAAAGGGAGCCATCGGAGACTTCTACATAGTTAATACCGTAATCCTTGATAATCCGCAGGTAGTCGTCGAACTGGTTACGGATGATGAATGCTTCCAGCAGCAGGCCTCCGAAGTAAACAGGAATATTATGCGACTGATATATTTTAATCTTTTCGTCCAGGTTAGGTGTTACATATGCAGTACCGAAGGCCAGCTTCACCATATCTACATAAGGAGCGGCACCAGACAGGAAATCTCTTGTATCCTGCAGGCTCAATCCTTTATCAGTAACCATTGTAATACCGTTAGAACGGGGACTTTGTGTACGTTCCGGGATTTGTTCCAGTTTAAAATTCATTTTCTATGGATTTAGCTTCCGGACAAAGGTATTCAAATTTTCATGGCTGGTGCTCACTAAAAAACGCGTTGTAAGCAGGGAAGTTGGTTAGTATATCAGAAAAACCGGGCCGACCAATGCCTTTCAAACTGTTGTCCTGCCAGGAGTTTATTAATTCCTTCCTTTTCGAACAGTTCTCCACTTGCATTCACGCTATCAGCAATACCACACCAGGGTTCTATACAAACGAAGTCAGCATCTTTTGCAGCCCATATTCCCATAAAAGGAAATCCTTCAAATTGCATTTCAATACCATGAGGTGCATAATCACTTTTCAAGGTGATAGCAGTAGAATCCATATGTTTAAATACCAGTGCATCCTGGTAGAATAATGAATGCTGTAAAGGAAGTTTGTCTGCCTGCTCCAGGTAAGGTACCGAAGTGATCTCAATCAGCCCCTCTGCAGATAAAGGCCAAAGGTTGGCATTTTCCTTTGCGTTGAAGGAAAGGTAATAATCTTCATATTTCAGCCCTTCTATAAGCGGCACTTTGAATGCCGGATGTGCCCCCACGGAAAAATACATTGTATCAGCACCTGTGTTCTCTACGAGATATGTTACGGTCAGCTGGTCGCCCAGTAAAGTATAGATCACATTAAAGCGGAAGTTAAAAGGGTATACGGGCAGGGTATGTTCAGTATCTGTAAGACTGAAAACAATGCGGGTATCTGTTTGTTCGCTTACTATAAATACATGATCTCTCGCAAAGCCATGCCTGCCAAGTGTGTAGTTTTTTCCTTTATATGAGTAAGTATTATTTTTCAGGGTTCCCACAATCGGGAATAGTACGGGGCTCTTTTTTGCCCAGAAGGCCGGATCTGCATTCCAAAGATATTCCAGCTGGAAGTCTTTACGGATAATTTGCTGCAGTTCTGCTCCCTTTTCAGAAATAACTATTCTCAGATGATCATTAGATAATTCAGGCATACAAACTTTTTGCCTGCAAAAATAGCTATTCGGATGCTGCTATTTGTTTTTTTTGTTGCTTATCAGGATCAGCGCCAGTCCTACAATCACGACCACGCCACCAGTGTATGTAGGCCAGCCAACCCATTTATTTTCTTTTTTAGTGACTTCCACAGGACCGAGGTCAACTACTTTTTTTTCTGTTTGTACAGAGAACCCCCTGATAATGATCATAGCGATACCGGCAATAAGCAGAACCAAGCCCAATGTTTTCATGTGATTATGTTTTAATTACTTATGAATGAACAATCCACATGCCAGACCCTGGATTTGGGACGGGAATTAAATTCTATACTGAGCAGGAAAACGTAGGATAATATTGTGGGGAAATAACTCCGTCAGGAGCCTTCTGAGTGAGCAGGTAGCAGATCGGAAAGAATCTGCTGGATCATTGGTTTGCCAATAGGTTTTACGAGATAACCGGCAAGGACAGGAAATTCCTTTGCTTTCAGTAAATCGCTATCATGTGTAGAACTGGAAAGGATATATATTTTAGCCATTTTACCAGGAGGGAATTCCAGTTTTACAAACTCACGCATAAACTGCCATCCATCCATATATGGCATGTTTACATCCAGCAAGATGAGCTCAGGCAAGAGATCGGGATGCTCTAAATTTGATATAATGTAAGTTAATGCCTGTTCTCCATCACTGAATTTGAGAACATTCTCCACCATTTGCAACCGTTCTAAATGCTGGCGCATTACAAACTGGAACAAATCATCATCATCCACAACGCATACATTTTTAATTTTATTCATCTTTCTTTGGTTCTGCGTAGAGCACGGTTATAACCAGCAATTTAAAAGAAAACTTCAAGTTTGCCGCCAAAAAACTGAATTTCATCTCAATGTTTTCTTCACATATGGAATTTTTTAGTTCTTTTGACCGGTTAAATTGTTTGATAAAGGAATGAATATTTCGCAAAATGATATAAAACCTGCATGGTATTCCAGGAAATGGGCCCAGGTTTTCCTGCATACTGTTATCTGGATTACCTTATTCAGCCTTCCATATCTGTTACGTCCCTCCGAACACCGGGGTCCTCAAACAGATGAAGATGAAAAAGTAATGCACATTCACTTTATCATGAATGCCATATTTCTGACCATCTTTTTTTATCTGAATGCTGGAGTACTAATACCCAAACTTATCTACCGGAAAAAATATCTGGAATTTACCACAGTGATATTAGTGCTTTTTGCAGCGCTGGTTGCTTCAAGATGGGTATTTACCGAATTTTTTATGCCCTTTAAGGATTTTGAGCTGAAGCCCACCATCATGTTCAGCTTCTTCCCGCTGACATTCATGCTTGCATGTAGTACTGCCTGGAGGATGATCCGCGATAAAATGAATAGTGATAAACTTGCGAGTGAGCGGGAAAATGAGAATCTTAAAACAGAACTTTCGTTGTTAAGATCGCAGGTAAGCCCTCATTTTATGTTCAATGTATTGAATAATATGGTGGCTCTTGCCAGGAAGCAGTCCGACCAGCTGGAGCCTTCCCTTATTAACCTATCCTCACTCATGCGGTATATGCTGTATGAAACGGATGAAGATAAGGTACCGCTGGATAAGGAAATTGATTACCTGCAAAGTTATATCGATCTCCAACAGCAGCGTTTTGGCACCAAAGTACAGGTAAATGTATCTATGCAACTACCGGAAAGCGCGTATGATATAGAGCCCATGCTGCTGATTCCTTTTGTGGAAAATGCCTTTAAACATGGTACGGGGTTGATACAGGATGCCCGTATAGATATAGAACTCCGGGCAAAACAGGGATTATTACAGTTTTCCGTAATGAACAAATACAATGCTGAATATGAAGAAGTGAAAGATAAAACTTCCGGTATTGGGTTAACAAACGTAAAACGCCGGTTAAACCTGTTGTACAAGGACAACTATCAGCTGCTGATCAGTAAAAAAGAAGGCTGGTTCGTGGTGTCTTTACAGTTACATTTGCATTAATCTGTTATTTTATGAGCCTACGTTGTATAGCCGTTGACGATGAACCACTGGCACTTGATCTGCTGGAAGATAATATCCGCCAGGTACCTTACCTGGAACTGGTAGCCAAGTGTACAGATGCCTTTGAGGCTATAAAAGTATTACAGGAAACATCAGTCGACCTTATTTTCCTTGATATCCAGATGCCGGGATTAACGGGGTTACAGTTTATACAGAGCATGGCACAAAAGCCCATGATCATCCTCATTACTGCCTATGAAAAATATGCATTGGCTGGTTTTGAGCTGGATGTAATAGATTACCTTTTAAAGCCGGTATCATTACCTCGGTTTATCAAGTCGTGCAATAAGGCCAGGGAGCTGTACCAGCTCCGGCAGAGCAGTACGACCTCCACCCCTGCTGCCACACCAGAGTTTTTCTTTGTAAATGCCGACTACAGCCTCCTGAAGATTACTATTGCCGACATCATCTGGATAGAAGCGCTGAAAGATTATATCCGCATCCATCTGACCGGAGATGCCAAGCCCGTAGTGACCCGTATGCCCCTGAAACAGGTGGAAGAACAGCTGGCACCGGCCAAATTCATCCGGATCCATAAATCTTATATAATCGCAGTTGCCCACATTACCGCCATCAGGAAAAGTAGCGTATTTATCGGTACTATGGAGTTGCCAGTAGGAGATAATTACCGGGAAGCAGTAGCTGCCCTTACCGGATCCGGGACCAAATAAAATCTCATCCTTGATCTGCGCCTTTCGTCGCATTATTTTAAATAATCGCCTCATTTCATTATGTATAATGGAAATACGCAATTAGTTTTGTGTAATCTGAAAAGGAATTTTATGCAAAAAATTATATGGCTTCTCGCCTTGTTGACCTGTTCAATTACTGTGAATGCACAAATGCCCGGAGGTGGAATGCCTGGAGGTGGAATGCCCGGGGGCCAAGCCGGTGCCAGACCTGCCAACATTGGCCATCTTTACGGGAAAATATTGGATAGTGACGGAAAACCAATGCCTTACACCTCTGTAATCGTTTTTCAAAACCGCCTGGATTCCGCTACCGGAACTAGAAAAGATGTACTCGTAAAAGGTGTTATGACACAGAATAACGGGGACTTCAGTCTGGAAGAGCTACCGATATTCGGCCCATTACAGTTGAAAATATCCGCTACCGGTTATAAACCATATACCCAGACAATCGCCTTCCTTACCAAGAAGCCAGCACCGGGTACTATCCCATCGTTCGATAAGGACCTGGGAAATATCAAACTTACCGCCAGCATCAGTCAGCTACAGGGTGTTACCGTAACCGGTGCCAAACCACTGATGAAAATGGATATGGATAAGAAGGTATTCAACGTGGAACAAAACATTACCAGCACCGGTGGTACCGCTCTTGATGTGATGAAAAATGTGCCTTCTGTAAATGTGGATATTGATGGTAATGTGACAATGCGTAATGCAGCCCCCCAGTTATTCATAGATGGGCGTCCTACCACACTTACCCTGGAACAGATTCCGGCAGATGCGATAGAAAGCGTGGAAGTGATCACCGCCCCCAGTGCTAAATACGACGCTTCCGGCGGTGGAGCAGGAATACTGAACATCGTACTTAAAAAGAACCGCAAAACAGGTTATAATGGTAATATTCGTGCAGGCGTTGATAAACGCGGCGCGATAAATGGCGGGATAGATTTTAACCTGCGCCAGGATAAAGTGAACATCACTGCCAGCGGAATGATTAACCAGAATAAAGGCCGTACTACCGGGTTGACCGACCGTACAAGCCTTAATACAGATCCATTAACGCATATCGTGCAGGATAATGAATCCAGGAATGGAGGAGGTTTTGCATTCGCCCGCCTGGGACTGGATTATTTCGCTAACAACCGTACTACATTATCGGTATCCGGTGTGAAGGTACATGGTAGTATGAAACCTACCAGCACACTTGATATTGATGCTGATACCACATATACCAATGGCAGGTCAATACATTCTTACGGGCGGCGCCTTACCAATAGTAACCGCGTTTTTAACGGTACAGGTCTGGTACTGGGAATGAAACACCTGTTTCCCCATGAAGGCGAAGAACTGACGGTTGATGCAAACTATTTTGGAGGAGCTTTTGATAACAACTCTACTTATAATACAAACTATTATACTTCCAGAGGAGGCACCTTAACCGGCAATGAATTGCAGAAGATTGAAGGTAACGGTAAGATGCGGAACATTACCATCCAGACGGATTATGTGAAACCTTTCAATGCAACTACCAAATTAGAGGCGGGATTAAGAGCCGGGATCAGGCATACAGAAAATAATAACTACAATTATCTCTATGATAATTCTAAAGAGGTATATAATCTGATTCCCAATGTGAGCAGTAATTATGAGAACAACGAAAACGTATATGCGGGCTATGCCACTTTCAGCAGCAGCATTAATAATTTCAGCTACAAACTGGGATTGAGGGCTGAAAGTTCTAATTACGACGGTAAACTAACGCAGACCAATGAGAAGTTCAGTAATAGTTACCCGGTGAGCCTGTTCCCAACTGTATTCCTCAGTCAAAAATTGAAGAACAGCCAGGAACTGCAACTGAGTTATAATCGCCGGATTAACCGTCCTAATTTCTTCCAGCTGATTCCGTTTGCAGATTCTACGGATAAACTGAACATTACGAAAGGTAATCCAAACCTGGTACCGGAGTTTACACAGTCGCTCGAGTTTTCTTACATGAAAACATTCAAGGGTAATCATACCTTGCTTGCATCTGCATATTATAAATATACCGATCATCTGATTACCAGTTATACCAGCCAGGAAACAGATGAAGCTACCGGCAGCACAGCGCTGATCAATACCTACATCAATGCCAACAGCAGTCATACTACTGGTGCAGAGATTACAGTACAGAATTACCTTACCAAATGGTGGGATATTTCTACCAACCTTAACATCTATAATTCGAAGATCAATACCGGCGACTCAGCAGCTGTTGAACAGGATGCTTTATGGAGTTTATATGGTAAGTTCAATAGTAATTTCAAGCTACCGGCTTCATTTGATATTCAATTGACCGCTACTTATCAGTCTAAAACGAATTTACCGGTTAATAACCAGAAACAATTCGGTGGCGGGCCTCCGGATATGGTGGCGCAGAGCTCTTCACAGGGTTATATCCGTCCTTTTTACGGAATAGATATCGCTATCAAAAAGAGTTTCCTGAAGAGCAAAGCTGCGAGCGTAACATTGAGTGTAAGTGATATTTTCAGAAGCCGCAAAACTGATCAGTATTCTTCCAGTATTTACTTTGTACAGAATTATAACCGTCTGCGCGATCCTCAAATGATAAAGTTGAATTTTGCTTATCGTTTCGGGAAAGTGGATGTTTCTCTGTTCAAGCGTAAGAGTCAGGGAGCGAATGGTGCAAATATGATGGACGGAATGCAATAATTTTAAACTAATAGCTCCTGACGGAGTCTAATACGAATCTGGATGATTGTGCAGAATGGCTTTATATTACGGATGGCAAGCAACAATTATAACTGAAAAGTGAAGAGATTAAATGCGAATGATCAGCTGATCATTCGCATTTGTGTTTTATAGATCTTCAGAATCATATACAATCACCTTCTTCCATACAGAAGAACATTCTTTGATAAAATTAAGATGGGCAGGATCTGTCTGATAAATATCCTGCTCTGCTTTATTTTTGAAGAACAGCAACCATGATACCGCGTAAGAACGATCAATTACATCACGGTTGGTGGTAGAAGGTAAACCGATATGATGCTGCTGGATAGTTTTAGCGGTCACAGCCAGCTTTTGCAAACCGGCAATCAGTTTTGCTTTATCTTCCTGGCTGTCAGGGTTATTGAGCCAGAAATAAACATGATGCACAAATACTTTAGGTACCGGCTTCGCTGCCATTGCTGTAGCCCCTGTGAGTGTGGCAATGCCGGTAACAGCAGCCGTTTTCCCTGCGGCCGCAATGAACTGGCGTCTGGATTGTTTTGACATGGGTTATTTTTTATAGGAGTAAAATAGGAAAAATATCAGTAACAACACAACTGCTCCCCCGGCAATCCACCAGTAAACAGGTGTAGGAGCAGTCAGTGAGATCGTTTGCGGAATACCCATATACACCCATCCGGACCAGTAATAAGGCAGCTGTAATACAGGACTGGTCTGCTGCTGTAACCACTGTATTTTAGCGGTATGCAATGCCATACCTACCTCCTGTCCTTCGCGGAGGTTTGCATAAAAATGAGGCATAAAAGTAGCAGCCCCTGCATCATTCACATTCCATAAACCCGCCACCACACCGGGGATTCCTGCAGCTGCAAATCCCCAGGACAAACTTTGTACCCCCTCTCCCTGCATGAGCCAGCCATCAGCTGTTCTGCATGCACTTAATACTACCAGTTGAGGTGCGTGTAACCGTGCTGTGAGGGAAGACAATGCAAAATTACCATCAGTCAGTTCCAGTACGGGCTCATGATGCACTCCGTATAAACCTGCGTGGGTACTGATATGCAGGACCCCTGTTTGTTGTAATGCCTGTTCCAGCGACTGTAAAGTAGCGGCCTTGTTTTCCTTATATTTGCCGCTTATAATTTCTTTCAGCTGGCGTTGTTCTTCCACTACTGCCGGGATGGCCCTGCTGCTACTATCGTGGGTAATAAAAAAACCGGTGAAGCTTTTAGTACCGGTGTCTTTTCTTTTTCTGAGCTGCTGCCAGCTTAATAGCGAATAAGCATAACTGATGGATGCCTGCTTTACGAGAAAAGGCCATGCTCCAATATCCGCGCGATACAATGAATCTGTTACCAATGCATCGAATGGCACGTAACCTAATACATCATCTGTTAAAAACAGGTATTGACGGGTTGGTTGCCATTGTTTATTCTTTAATAATGTGGTGTATAATTTATAAGCATCTTTATAATAAGTATGGGGATCATTGATCATAGCACCCGGTCCTTCTTTGAAATAGTGCTGTACAAAATACCTGCATTGCGCTTGCAAATCAGTGATGCTGTCTATGATCCGGATCACCTTCACTCCTTGCCTGTCGGCTTCCAGCAGGAACCATTGTTTTTCTCCTGCGAAGCAGGTTATCACTTCTGTATTTTCCGGCAGGTCGTTTAGTTGTGTACTAGTGACCCGGTTACTTTGTAAGAGTGCGGGATAACGTTGTTGTAATTTCCGTTGCAGACCACTCATTTCATATTCCATGGAAGAGATGATATCTGCATTGTTAAGCGCTTCCCTTTTAGAGTAGGCGATTGCCTGTTCCAGTTGCTGCATCCTATGGAACAAAGAATCTTTGTCGTGCATGGCCGCATAACCGACATTACGCCTGATTTCTTCCAGCAACCATTGAGCTTTCCCCTGTTCTGCATATTGCAGCATACGGTTAGCATACAGTATTTGTCCGCTGGTTTTATAAAGGCTGTATGCAATTCTCATTGCCAGTTCCACGCGGCGGCGGTTCTCCTGTTGTTGTAAGCGGCGGGAGTCCATACCAGCAAATTCATTCCGTAGTTTTGCTGCAGCAGCAAAGCAAAGATCTATTACTGACAATGCCCGTTGAGAGTTGCCAAGCAGATGATAAGTTCTTGCCAGTCCCTCCAGGGCATCCTGCAAAATATATTCGCCGTAGAGCCAGTGTTCAAGAGGTAGTTGGGTGGTGTTACGATAACGAGGCAAAAGAATTTTCAGTGCCTGGAGGTATTGTTGTTCCGCCAGTTCCGGTTTATTCTGTTCCAATAGTGCACGCCCCATCAGCACATAAACGTTTGCGGTTTCCCGTTGCCGTCCTCCTTTGAAATGATGTTCTATAACCTGTAACGCCAGCTGATATTGCTGTATAGCAGCCCTGTTATTATCTGTAGCAGCTGCCAACTGGCCTGCCTGCACGTAAGCACTTTCCAGCCAGTAGGCAACATCAGGGTTAGTACTCCTTAATAGTTTTATAGCGGCAATATTTAATTGGCGGGCGCTATCATAACTGCCCCTTGCCGTAGCCAGATCGGCCAGTGTATTCAGGAGAAGTCCTCTTACGGGTGCTTTATCACCTGCATATTGTAAACCCAGTTTTGCAAGTGCAGTTGCATTGATCCATTCTCCCTGTGAGCGTCTTAATACCGCCATATTTGCATATGCCGCGGCGATTAAAGAATTATCTTTTTTATGGAGTGCCAGAGAGAGCATTTGTTCCTGGATATAGAGAGCACTTTCATAATCGCCCAGGCGGGTATAGTTATTCCCGAGAGGTTTGAGGATATGATCTTCTACATCGTAGGGATCGGGTAATACCTGTTTATAAAAAGAATAAGCCTGTTCGTAACACTGGATGGACTGTAAGATATTGCCAAGGTATAGCTGATAGTATCCCTGGTTCACCAGGAGATCCAGCCAGGCAAGGTAATCTTCATCGGTACGGATAACACGCCATGCGTCTTTTTTACAATCCATTAATACGGCGATACGTGCCACAGGATCGGCTGCAACATATTCCATGCGGGCGTATAACCAGCCGGACAGATCATCTGCCCTTTGCATCTGCAGTAATCGTCTTTGCAGCGAATCAGGCAGGGCAAAGGAGTTTACTGCCAGGAAGCAGCACAATACCGTAATATAGATTTTCTGTTTGATCGTTGAAGATACAAACCTTTTTTACTTTACAAACGCCAGGTAGCATACACATATAAACGTTGCTGTGCAGGATTCAGATAATACTGATAACGGATGCCCGCTGCTGGTCCTGTGCGTACCCTGCCCAGCTGGATATCGCCAAAAACTCCGGGGTTTAAGCCGGTGAACCATGACTGATTATCATCCAGGTTTCCTGTCAGCGTTTGCAATCCCAGGTTTGCATTTTCCGCATAGGTATTTAGAACGTGTTTAGTTTGTTTGCTGATATTCAGTGCCGCCATCATCCCCACCCCGGCTCCCAGCCAGCTATTCACATTATAGCGTAGTTGTACCGGTACAGCCTCCAGTGTTACCACATTCACCCGTTCATATTTATCGCGGTAGCGCACTTTGTAATCCCTGTTATTAATAACAGTATCACCTCCTTCACGACGTCCCTGATACAATTCGTATTCATTGAATGCACTGGCATATAACTCTATTTGCAGGTACTGATGATGCGGGGCATAAGGCGACAAACTGGCTCCCAATGTAAAGCTCTTATTACCCATTTTCCAGCTTCCTTTATCTCCCATCTGGCTGGTATATCCCATGATTATACCCGGAGAAATACCTGGTATAAAACGGCCCGTAGAATGGTTGGTGATTACCGGTTCATTCTGATCAAATACAATAGCAGCTCTGCTGGTGAAAGATTTTTTAGCGGGTCTTTTTCCGAAGTGGATGGTATATTTGATAAACCCTTTGGTAGAGTCTTCATCATGTACGCCTTCCTGCTGTATACCGGGGAGATAAATATTTCTTAAAATAAAATGGATACTATCTTTCGAATGTACCGTATCTACACAGCTTTGTTTCTCGTAGGCTGTAGCACAGGGAATACATTTAGGCTGCATGTCTGCCAGTTCTACGGAACCGCCGTCCAGCATATCCGGAATACGAATTCCCAGATCCACTTTTGAGGCGGGGCCTTTTCCTGTATTCTGAAATTGTACTTTATAGGTGAGTGTTCTTTTTTTTCCGGTAAAACGGTAGTTCATCCGGCGGTTGCGCATAATCATGCGGTTGGGATCGTGAGAGGCTACAACCGGCAGTTCCAGTACATATTGTTCCGGTTCTGCGGAAGGATCGTCCGGGATGAATAAAGCACTGATGCTTACTACGGCATTTGTATCCTTAACCATTTCAGGTGTGGTTTGCAGGGATACGAACATGAACTGTTCGGCTCCTGGTTGTACTTTTTCCATCCGCCATATATGGCTTTTACGAAACAGGTACATCTGCTCCATGACCATTGCTTTTACCTGTTGATTAGTTGTTATGTACTCATCTTCTGCTGGTCCGTTCTTAGCCATCATTGGCGGCATTGCTACCGTTTGTTCCTGCATATAGGCCCATAAAGAATCTGCGGGGAGATCCTTTTCCTGATGGTGT
Source organism: Chitinophaga sp. CF118 (assembly GCF_900112615.1). Lineage (GTDB taxonomy): Bacteria > Bacteroidota > Bacteroidia > Chitinophagales > Chitinophagaceae > Chitinophaga. Next base: position 631,999 of record NZ_FOMK01000002.1, read on the forward strand.
GTACGCACTTCCTGCCATGTGAAATTATCCTGTTTGAACTGTTTCTCATTATACATTAATAACAGCGAGCCCCCCGTTACTGTAATTGCTGACTGGCGATAACCTATCAGTAGCACCATTTCTTCGCCTGGGCGGGGCATGCGATTCACTTTCATTTCGATAGCCCCTCCTCCTTTAAAAAAACCTGATGGTCCGTTGATATCTGCAATCGATTTATTTTTAATCCTTACTGGACGGGGACGGGTAGGCGGTGGTTTTCCATCGTCATAATTATTAGTTGCATATAATCTTACTTCATAACTTCCTGTATCCCGGTAGATATGTTGCGGTGTTTTTTCGAAGCTGAAAGTACCATCTCCGAACTCCCAGAAGTAAGAATAAAATGGAGATGGAGCTCCTGCTACACCTCTTAGTGGGCGAAGATCTGCCGAAAAATTTATTCTATTATCGGTTTCCTGCGTGTTTACCTGAGCAGGGATACTATCAACCGTTTGTCCATTACTTTGTTTACAAATAAAGATGATACAAAACAGAAGGACACAGTTTTTCATGGTGCTACACATTTAGAAATGGAATCTACATTCACAACCCGCTCATAGGTAAAGACGGTCACACAAGATAATATAAATCCGCTGACTATTTTATTGATTATAAATATGATGTTTAGTATGAATGATCGATGATTATTGATCATAAATATGGTGTTTAGTATGAATGATGGATGGTTATTGATCATAAATACACTGCGTCTGCCTGTTTAGTTTATTAATTTAACTTTGGAATATGATTTTAGATTAGATCTCTACTAAACTTCACCTAATCATCACGGCAGACAAGGTGTATTTATTGATCAATAACCATCCCACTACATCATTTTTTTACACTTATTTTAGTCAATCCACATTTTTAGCCTCTATTTTTATTGTATTTTTTGCCTGGTGATATTTTTAGTCTATTCGTATTTGAGAAGACTAAACCGAATGAAAAAGAGGATGCTCCATGCGGAGCACCCTTTTTGGGGTTATGCGAATCACTGATCTATTGTACCGAATCGAGAAATGCTGTTACGGTAGCTTCTGTTGACCGCGCAATAGGAATATCGATGTGCATATCAGCAGCGATAGTGATATGTTGAGTACCAAATTCGATGTAGCCATTTTCATCTTTACCAATGATTACCAGTTCACCTTCCTTACCTACTGGCAGAGAGTTCAGATATGACTGGAACTGCAACAACTGATAGTTAAATGGTAATGTGATAACAGTTGTGATATCTGAGAATACAATCATCACCTGTAAACCTGTTAAGGAATCGCTATCCTGGAAATCAGGAGATACGGTGATAGTTGTTTTAGGAGCAGGATCCTGGTAGAAGCGGTCACAGTTTACCCATGTAAATGCAGGCAGATTAAAAACGTATGAATTGTCGCCCATACCGAAAGGAGCATAAGGAGCTGGCACCCATGTATTTGGATAATCTACAGGTACGCCACCATTGTTATCTACTTTGCGTGGAGCCTGTACGAACAAATTCATATCCCCCGCTCTCATCACCTGAGGCACTTTTACTTCTATTGCAGAATCACCTGGTACGAGCGCCCTGCCATCTGCAGTAGCTCTTACATTAATCTCACCACCGGAGATTAATAATTGTCCGTTTGCTTCGGTCATAGGACCAGATAATAAGATGTCTTTTTTGCTCAGTACTTCTGTTAGTTTGATGGTTACTGTTCCCGTTACTAATGCTCCTGTCAGAGAATCTTTAAAGGAATTAGGGCGGAAAGTAATTTTAGTTCCCTTTTCACCTGTTACAACAAATCCTGTTGCTGCACTACCGGTAAAAGTTTGCGCTTTCACCTGATATTTAGCCATGAATGCATCGGATTTTATTTGTCCGAATGAAGTATCGGGTGTTTGTTTGTCTTTGCTACAAGCAACTGCCATTATTATTAAAGCAGTCATAATTGAACCATGTAATAAGAACTTTTTCATGTTTGTTATTTTTTGAAGTGAGTTAATAATTTAATTTTTGCAGGAGTGTATAAGTGTTACAATCAGTATAGTCTACAGCAAGAGTGTATTTTTGATAAGAGGTTTTGCAGGCGTGCATAAGTGTTACAATCAGTATAGTCTACAGCAAGAGTGTATTTTTGATAAGAGGTTTTGCAGGCGTGCATAAGTGTTACAATCAGTATAGTCACCAGCAGCAAGAGTGTGTCTTTGATAAGAGGTTTTACATTCATCGTTACCTGGATTATAATTGATGCTTACTCGTTTCAGGCTTTTCAGCTACCGCCTTTCTACAGGTATATCAACTGGTAATTCCTTTTGTTACCCCTTTCCTGAAAAAAATATTTATGGTTTAAATATCATATATTAGCAGACCCACATAGAAATGATAATGAGTACCGTTACGCATACTGACCAACATTATATAGAAGGCCTTTTGCAGAATGACAGCCGGGTTATCCGTCAGATCTACGAGCAGTTTGCCGATAAGATTAAAGGCTACATCATAAATAATAGTGGTACCGGACAGGATGCTGCTGATATTTTCCAGGAGGCCCTTACTGCTATTTACCAACAGGCGAAGTACAAGCAATTGCAACTAACTTGTCCTTTTGAGCCTTTCTTATTATTAGTATGTAAGCGGAAATGGCTGAATGAATTAAAAAAAAGGTCGAATGACCCGGTAACAAATCACCCTGCGGATGTATATGATCATATAGGGGAAGATGTTTTTGCCATGTCTGAGCAAATAGCACAGCAGGAAAGCCAGACCAGGCTGTTCATGCATGCTTTCAGACAGTTGGGCGAAAAATGCAGGGAGATCATTCAGCGCAGTTTACAGGACGAACACCAGGAGAAAATAGCGGAGTCTCTTGGAGTTACTTATGGTTACCTGCGCAAGAAGAAGTCCGAATGCATGGCTACCCTCTTAAAAATTATCCGTTCACAACAATAGATTAATCGTATGCACTCATATACTGAAGAAGAGATAGCGCTGTATGTTAACGGTGATATGACCGGAGAGGATCAGCAACAGTTTGAACAGGTGTTACAAACAGACAAGACCCTGCGGGAGAATGTGCAGGAATACCGTGAGGTAAAAGCATCGCTCAGCGCCAGACTGGCACCGGATGCGCAGGACAAAGCCCTTAAACATACCTTGCAATCGCTGAACGAAGAGTATTTTGGACGCACAGAAGCTAAAATAAGACCAGTTGGAGTTTACATCAAATGGGCCTGCGCTGCTGCTGCTATAGCCATTATACTGGTAATCAACCTGTTCCATCCATGGCGACAAAATGACCTCTATAAAGAATATTCCTCACTCCAAATGGTTACTACCGCAGAAAGGGGCGACCGTACGGATACTTTGCTACAGCAGGCAGCTACAGCATTCAACAACCAGGAGTTTGGCATAGCACAAAAAGATCTGCATGCCTTATACCAGCAGGAGCCGGATAATGCGCTGGTGCAATTCTATTATGCCGTATCGCTGGTGGAAACGGGTGATCATCATACCGGTCAACCAATCCTGGAGCATATTTACCAAGGCAGTTCTATCTTTAAATATGATGCTGCTTATTTCCTGGCGCTCAGTTACCTGAAAATCAATAATTATGAGGCTTGTCGCCAGTGGTTGCAAAAGGTTCCGGCAGGAACAGGCAAATATGCCCAGGCACAGTCATTAATGAGCCAGTTGCCAAAGTAATCTGAGTTGTATTTTATGGGGCAGTATGGTATTCCATCCTATAGCAGGCAAACAAATTTTATAAAAGGAGGTTGTATCAAAGGTATGGTACAACCTTTTTTCATTCGGATACCTGATGGAGAGCCATGCATTTAAGAAAACATATTGTGTAGCGCCTTCGTTCATCTCAACAACATAACCATTCCTTTTTTACATTCTTTACCGCAGGTTGTTTTAGCGGTGATGGAATACATGTAAGTACCCACTGGCTGTGGCATTCCTTTATAATTACCATCCCAGCATACATAGGGAGAATTAGTAGAGAAGAGCAGTTGACCGGAGCGGTTAAAGATGTTGAATTCTAATCCGGGCACCCGTTCCCAATATTTCAGCCCAAAGCAATCATTTTTCCCATCGCCATTAGGAGTAAAAGCTGAGGGCATCGGGTACTGGCTTAGTGAAGACCCAAAGTCTACATTCATAGTCATTGCCTCCAGGTTTGAACAGCCATGTTCATCGGTTATTGTCACCTGGTAAGTGGTTGTCTTTATTGGTTTTACAACAGGATTGGCGATATTCATATCGCTAAGTCCCTCCGCCGTTTCCCATTTATATTTAATACCACCGGTTGCCAGCAACTTTGCCTCATGATGGGTACAATCAAGGTTATTGGACCTTGTTAATGAAGTGACAGGAATTTTGTACACTTTCACAGGCACCTGGAAGCTATCTGTGTAGTGACAGGTGTTATTGGTAATCTTAAGTTTATATAAAGTATCTGTAGTCGGCGCAATTGTCAGAGCATCACTAATCGATATCAGCGAATCATTATTTACATACCATGCATATTCATCGCCACCACTGGCTTTGACCAGAACATGCTGCCCGATACAGAGGACGGGAGTATCCGGCCGGATTATAAATTCGGGCGCTGGGTTTACTGTGAGATTGATGGATGTTTTGCTAATGCATCTGAATGTAGTCGTTGCCGTTACTGTGTAGCTTGTATTTTTTACAGGAGATGCCAACGGATTTGCACTGTAAGGATTATCCAGTCCTGTTGCCGGCGACCAGCTGTAAGTAGCCGGGTAGTTGGTTCCTATGGATAACTGGATATGATCTCCCACACAGATAGAGGTATCATTATTTTTAGTGATTACTGGCAGCGGGTTCACCCTGATCGTCACAGTAGCTGTTCCCGAGCAGCCGATGGCATTATATGCCGTTACGGTGTAAGTGGTAGTTGTGTCCGGACGGGCGACAGGATTAGCGATACTATCGTTGGATAATCCCGCAGCAGGACTCCAGCTATATTTCACACCGCCAGTTGCATCCATCTGGATAGACGAACCCTGACACATAAAAGCGTCTGGAATAGTGGTTACCGTTATACCACAGGGTGTATGTTGTGCAACTCCTTTAAAATTAGAGAGTAATAACACCAGGATTACCGGATAGAATTTTGGCATATAAGGTATAGATATGGTATAGGATATTTCTTAATTTATGAGTATGGCAGGCTAACTACCTCATTATCATTTCATCCGCAGAATGAGTACTATCGGCGCTTAATACCGAACTCAAGACTAATTTACATTAAAAAATGATATAATTTGAATTAAAACAAAATGGTGTTGGGAATTCTTAAAATAAAACGATATGGCTTTAATAAGATAGGTTAACTACCAGGACATTTATGGTTTAATGTATGTTACGGGGGAAGACACGGGGTTTACTATCGGAAACATTTCAAATGTGATGACGTCATCTTAATATAGTATAGGGAAGACACAGGATTGACCATCGAAAACATTTCAAATGTGATAACATCGTCTTAAAATAGTACGGCGGAAGACATAATGGGAATACGGGAAGGGCAAGTATGTTTACAAGATTCTGAAAAGGTATCATTTTTTTAAAATAAAAAAAACCGCTACGAGAGCGGTTTCCATGCAACAGACCAAGATCTCCTGCTATTAATATATTTTATACATTACCTTCTTCCAGAATCTCAATTGACAGGATTTTATCTCCCACACGAATATCGTCAACCACATCCACATTTTCAATCACTTTACCAAAGCAGGTATGATTGCGATCTAAATGCGCTGTATTTTTACGGCTATGGCAGATAAAAAACTGAGAGCTTCCGGTATCCCGACCAGCATGTGCCATTGATAATACGCCGCGATCATGGTATTGATTTTCGCCAGTCAGTTCGCATTTAATACGCGTACCAGAACCTCCACCACCAGTTCCGGTAGGATCACCTCCCTGCACCACAAAGTCAGGGATTACACGATGAAAAGTAACGTTATTGTAAAACCCTTCTTTAGCCAACTTTAAAAAATTGGCAACCGTGTTAGGGGCATCTTTATCAAAGAATTGCACGGTCATATCACCTTTTTCAGTCTTTATAATCGCTTTACTCATGTTTGCTTGTTTTGGAATGCTGCAAAAGTAAGCATTTTTTAGTGCCAGTTTAAATTTCAATAAAAAGAGGTTGTACCACACTTTTGAATACAACCCCCTTCTTCTATATCACACCTCTCTAATTCAGTTCAAGAAAAATCCATCCAATTCATGCTCAGTTTTTCCCTTTTTTAATGGGTACAGATTTTCTTACAGATTCCATTATATAAATTGTGCTATTTCTGTGCTGTCTTTCATAGCTGTGGTAGATCCTTTACCATTCTGTACTGCATTCTGAACAGCATCAAAATAGCCGGTTCCCACAAAGCTCTGGTGTTTTACGGCCCTAAAGCCTTTACTCTGCAATTCAAACTCACGTTCCTGTAGTTCAGAAAAGCCGGCCATCCCTTTGTTTCTATACGCCATAGCCAGTTCAAACATAGAAGTATTCAATGCGTGGAAGCCTGCCAGGGTGATAAACTGGAAGCGGTAACCCAATGCAGCCAGCTCCTCACGAAAGTTTTCCATTTGTGGTTCACTGAGATGTTTTTTCCAGTTAAAGGACGGTGAACAATTATAAGCTAACAGTTTCCCTGGATATTTTTCATGTATAGCCTCTGCAAATTCGCGGGCTATTGTGAGGTCAGGTTTTGACGTCTCCATCCAAAGCATATCAGCATAAGGCGCATAAGACAATCCACGGCTGATACATTGTTCCAGGCCATTACGTACACAATAAAAGCCTTCTGTAGTGCGCTCTCCCAGGATAAAGTCTCTATCGCGATCGTCCACATCCGAAGTGATCAGGTTAGCAGCTTCGGCATCTGTACGTGCAATTAACACAGTAGGCACTCCCATTACATCGGCAGCAAGACGGGCAGCAACCAGTTTATCTATAGCCTCTTTTGTAGGCACCAGTACTTTGCCTCCGAGGTGTCCGCATTTTTTCGCAGAAGAAAGCTGGTCTTCATAATGTACACCTGCCGCACCAGCTTCTATCATGTTTTTCATCAGTTCAAAAGCATTCAGGTTACCACCAAATCCTGCTTCTGCATCAGCTACGATAGGCGCCATCCAATCTTTGCTGTTATCTCCTGACACTGAATCTATTTGTTCGCAACGCAACAGGGCGTTATTAATACGTTTTACTACATCAGGAACAGAGTTCGATGGATATAAAGATTGATCGGGATACATTTGTCCGCCATTATTGGCATCAGCAGCAACCTGCCAGCCACTCAGGTAAATAGCCTGCAGCCCTGCAGTCACTTCCTGTACAGCCTGATTACCTGTAAGTGCCCCCAATGCTGTAGTGCAGGGTTGTGTATTCAGGTAATGCCATAGTTTTTGAGCGCCTTGCCGGGCAATGCTGTATTCTACGCATACTTTGCTTCTCAGCCGCAAAACATCTTCAGCTGTATAAGGCCGCAGCACACCTTTCCAACGGTGATTTTCTACCCAATCTTTTTGTAATTCGCTTGCTTTTTGTGGAGTACTCATCACAATGATTTTTTTTAAGTTAAAAAATTACTTAACGCGGATGCAGACGTAAGGAAAGTCCTTAGATGTTGCTTTATATTATGTTATTATAAGCATTGAGGGTAAAGAATTCCTCAAATTTCTCCTGTACCACCAGGCGGTTAAAGATTTGTATAGCGGTATGAAATTTACCTAGCTGGTATGCAGCGGAGCCGATCGTTTGCCTGATATTATCAATTTCTTCGTCCCTTATTGTTTCATATAATTCCTGATTAACTTCTCTCCCATCATCCATTACAGCTTTATAATGCAACCATTGCCACACCTGGGTACGGGATATTTCAGCAGTCGCAGCATCTTCCATGAGGTTGTAAATAGCCGCCGCCCCGTTCCCTCTCAACCAACTTTCGATATAGAGGATACCAATATTTATGTTTGTGCGCAAACCATTTTCCGTAATAGTGCCCTCCGGCAACGCAAGTAATCTGGTTTCATTAGTTACGAAATCACGTCTTTTGTTATCAATCTGGTTTGGCTGAGGCATAAATTCATTAAATACATCCATTGCCACTGGCACCAGTCCCGGATGTGCCACCCAGGTACCATCATGACCATCTTTTACTTCTCTTACTTTATCAGCTTTTACTTTATCCAGGGCATTTTTATTAGCCTCTTCATTGTTCCTGATAGGAATCTGTGCAGCCATACCCCCAATAGCATGGGCTTTGCGCCGGTGGCAGGTTTGTATAACCAGTTGTGTATAGTCCCGCATACAAGGAACCGTCATGGTAATCTGTGAGCGGTCCGGGAAAATATAACCAGGTATGTTTTTGAATTTTTTGATGAAGGAGAAGATATAATCCCAGCGGCCACAGTTAAGTCCGGCGGAGTGCGTACGCAATTCGTAGAGGATTTCATTCAATTGAAATACCGCCATAATTGTTTCGATTAATACAGTCGCTTTAATTGATTCCGGAGGAACAGACATATACTCTTCCGCAAAATCAAAGACTTCATTCCACAAGCGGGCTTCTTTATAGCTTTCAATTTTGGGCAGGTAAAAAAATGGACCACTTCCGTTCTGGAGCAGTACTTCCGCATTGTGAAAGAAATAAACTCCGAAATCAAAGAGGCTGGCGCTTACAGGCTCTCCATTAATGGTAAGGTGTTTCTCTTCCATATGCCAGCCGCGGGGCCTTATCAATAAGGTGGCAACATCATCATTCAGCTCGTAGTTTTTTTCAGGAGTAACGAGGCTGATAGTTTTGCGTACAGCTTCTTTCAGATTTATCTGGCCCTGGATGATGTTTGTCCAACTAGGGGTATTACTATCTTCAAAGTCGGCCATAAACATTTTAGCACCTGAGTTAAGTGCATTGATGATCATTTTACGTTCCACTGGTCCGGTAATTTCCACACGACGATCCTGAAGAGCCGGAGGTACGGGGCTAATTTCCCAGTTTTCGTTTCTGATAGTCAGCGTTTCCGGCAGGAATCCTGGTAGTTCACCTTCATCTATTTTTTGCTGGGCAACATCTCTTTCCTTCAGAAGTTCCTTTCGGGTATTATTAAACCGAAGGTGTAATGCTTTAACGAAATTAACAGCGGAGGTCGTTAATATTTCTTCCAGGCCACGAATGGCTTGGCCTTCTATTACCACTTGCGCGGGAGCGGGGGGAATTATAACGGTTGATGCCATGGTATATTTTTTAGTAAAAGTACTAAAACTATTCGATTAGCGAATTTTTCGCTAATTTATTTTTATTCTCTTTTTGTTAATTTTGTTAAATTGCCAGACGTAATGACTTAAAAGTGCCAATCATAGGTAAACAGGAAGCATGATCACAGAAAACGAAAGTGTACGGTTGATTTTTGGCCTGAAGGTGCGTAACCTCAGGCAGCAACGTAACTTATCCTACCAACAACTATCGGATGCCACAAAAATCACAGTCTCTTATTTGCACGATATAGAGAATGGTAAAAAGTACCCTAAAACAGATAAGATTCTCGCACTGGGAAAGGCGCTGGGTACTGATTATGATTACCTGGTATCGTTGACGGGCGACAAAAAGTTACAGCCGCTGATTGATCTTATTAGTTCAGATTTTATTAATGTGATACCCTGGGAGCATTTCGGGATAGCACCGGCAAGTTTACTTGAATTATTTACGAATACACCTGATAAAGTAACCGCTTTCATCAGTACACTGGTGAAAATTTCAAGGGCTTATCATCTGACACGGGAAAATTTCTACACCACAGCATTACGATCTTACCAGGATATACATAATAATTATTTTGAGGATCTGGAAATAGCTTCCCGTAAGTTAAGAGAAGATCTTAATATAACAGAAACACTGCCGGTACACGTTTCTACACTGGAACAGGCACTGAAAGAAAACTACGGTATAATTACAGACCGTAAGAAGATGGGCAATATCAGCATCCTCGGAAATATCCGTTCTTATTATAGTCAGGAAAAGAAAGTATTATATATTAACAAGCAATTTTCTTCCGGGCAGGAAGCTTTTTTACTAGCCAGGGAGCTCGCCTTTCAGTTTCTCGATATTACTTTACGTCCATTTGAAACTATTGTACAGCAACCATCTTCTTTTGATCAGTTATTAAATAATTTCAGGGCGTCTTATTTTGCTGCGGCCTTGTTGATACCAGAAGATTATTTCGTAGAGGATATTAAAAATGTTTCAGGAAACGATAAATGGGATGCAGGTTCCTGGCTCCAGCTCGTGGATAAGTACAATGTATCTGCAGAGATGCTCCTTCAAAGGCTTACCAATATACTACCGCATCATTTTGGAATAGATCAGCTGTTTTTCCTTCGTATGTCGGGGAATGAAAAAGAAGGGTATGAAATCAACAAGGAACTGCATTTGTCGCAATTACATAATCCGCATGCCAATCTGGTAAATGAACACTACTGCCGCAGATGGCTGTCTGTAAGATTAATGCAGGAAGTGGAGCGACTACCGGAAAGGAAGAAAAAAGCGGGAGCGCTTATAGATGTTCAGATTTCACATTATTGGCAGACGCATAACCGCTATTTATGCATCACAATGGCTAAACCTCAAAACAAGAACAGCCATGAAATGGTAAGTGTAACTTTAGGACTTCTGCTGGACAGTTCTCTTATGCGGCTGATGCGTTTTGTAAATGATGAAAAGATAATTACCAGAACAGTTCATACTACCTGTGAAAGATGTTCGATTGAGGGCTGCAAAGAACGCGTTATGCCAGCAACCTATATTGAAGAAAAAAGGAATGAGCATGAAGTGAGAATTGCTTTGGAAGGGCTTTAATACCAAAGGGCAGGATAATTGCTTAAACAACTGCAGATCTCCATCAGAGAGCTGAATTAAAATAGCCTGTATCGGACTTCCGATACAGGCTATTTTAATTTTCAGTATAATCGGGGATATGTAAATCTTAAAGGTGAATATTAAGATTTCATACCGGTTCAGTTATATTATTGTGGATAAAGGATCTGAGTAGCCAATACATCACCTGCTGTAAATCCATTCCAGTTTAATACAAATGAGTTCATAACAGAATTAGCATCTACAGAAGGAGTACCTGGTATTAATGTACCGGAGGTCTGATTGGTATGATGAAAACCAATAGTATGACCTAATTCATGCGTAATAGCAAAGAGCTTCTGACTAGCCGCCAGGCTGTTGAAATTACTGTTGATCTCTACACTTACGCCAGGCCGGCCATTCGATGTTGGCAGGTAAGCACGTGCAATCCAGTTGGCACTTTCAAAACCCATAAATATCCTGGTATTTGACGCGGACAGGGTTGTGACGATAGACATACCTAATCTGGTACCGTTTACTGCATTCCAGTTAGCTACTGCACCCTGTACAGCAGTCTTCCATGCAGCGGGTACATCTGGCTCAATGTAAAGCTTTACATTGGTGTTGTAGGTATTACTGATAATGTAAGTGTTTCTCCGTTGTTCTGTTTGCGGAGTGCCAGAGTTACTTTCATTTTTCATCCGTGCTGCAACTTCCTCGCTGGTGATTACAATGTCCTTTTCTATTGTAAATTTCCCATCTTTAAATACGATGTCTTCAGCTTTAAATCCTTTACCAGTAAGATAATCAGTAAGAGATGCAATACTTCCATCTGCCTGTGGTTGTGTACTGGCTTCTTCTTTTTTACAGGAGAACATGAAGATAGAAATGAATAATACAATAGCTAATACGGGGTTTGCACTCGACAAGTGCAGGGTTTTCGTTCGCATAAATGGAGTTTTAATTTTGAGGGTATATATATCGGGTACAATTGACTAAAAACAGGTGAATTACATCACCTTAATATTAACTGGTATTGGCAATATTTTAACCCATTACGTGAGGATTTGAAATGTTATCCTCTCTATTTTGTCCTCTTTATTTCGAAAATATTTTATCATCAATTCTACTTTTCTGTCTGAGGTGATGCCTCATATGCATTTCAGCAAACCGGAGCCATTCTAAAGCATTAAAAAAGAGCAAGCCGGGATGTTCGGTTTTCCCATTTGAATTTGAAAAATCCGATATAGAATATAACTTATTTACTTCATCCTTTATGAGTACCAGGCTTTGCAATAATTCGTCTTTGCTTTGCGGCATTCGTAAGTTTGGGTTATTAGAAGGATTATCAAGCAACATATCGGGGAACTCATTATTCTCAAACATAACTTTAGCATTTCTGTGCATTTCTTTTTCACTATTAGCATTATCAAATAATAAAGAAGCCTTCATTTGTTCAATAAAATATTCTGTATCTTCTACAATATGCACATACACCTGACCTAATGACCAGGAATTAATCTGAGGTTTTTGGCAAAGCATTTCTAAAGTATAATCATCCAGGTAAGTGATCCATTTTTCAATGGTTTCATTGAATTGCCTGAGGTAAGTATTGGCCTTGTTTATTTCCATATATATCTATTCTTTCTTTGTTAGCCGTAGATAATAAATATTTCCCACTTTTTCAACTAATTTGGTTAGCTTCACTTTAATCGTATTTTCAGCATATTCTCTCCAGGTATTTCATTTTATGAAATTAGTATTTTATATCACATGTGATTGTTCTTTAAAAATTACTCCAAAAAAATAATCTGTCAGGAAATTCTGTCTTTATTCAGTTCCAAATTTAATACTTAATACAATTTTTACCGTAGCTAAGTACATCCTGCTTTATCTGTACCTATAATATCAATCATCATTAAACTACTCCAAATGAAAACATTTGTTCTTTTGACATGCACTATTCTCTTTGCTATTGCCTGTAAAAATCCCAATAGCAAATCTGAAAATCCATCTTCTGACAGCGCCAAAACAGTTGGCACAACAATGGAAGAATTGAATTATCCCTATACGCTTAGCAAGCCCTACAAAGACTGGCAGCCAGGTGACAAGAAAAATGCCTTAATGGTTATGCAAATGATAAAAGCATGGGAAACAAAAAACATTCCGGAATGTGCCTCATATTTCGCAGACAGCGTGGACTTTCAGTTAGATTACTTTCATAAAGTAATACAACATGATAGTATTCCTAAGTTGATTGAATGGTCATGGGCAGACTATGCCAGTGTAAATATAAAAATGGATGATTGGGAATCTGTAATTTCCAGCGATAAAAAAGACGAATGGGTAACATTATGGTATAAACAAAACTGGATAGATAAAAAAGGAAAAGCGGATTCCCTGAATATAGTTAACGATGTAAAAATTTTAAACGGTAAGATTGTAGTGTTTGACGAAAAGATCCAGCATTTCCCTACAACAAAAAAGTAAAAGGTTATGCTTTTGTTTGGGATTCAGGTGGGATTGCCCACCTGAATCCTCCAAATAGTACTATTCAAATATAAGCCAGGAACCTATAATGCCATCAGGTTACATGCCAATGCAACATTTTGTACCCTAATTATTAATGTTCTATGCCCATGCTCTAATTGTTCGTGTATTATCTTTGGTTCGAACAATGACCACAATATGAAAAAACTATTTCTACCCACACAAGGCATAGCTATGTGCCGTTTAATTCGTTGCTTTTTATCTTTAAACTTATTTATTGCCACCTTAAATTGTATTACAGTCAGTTCCGTAAAAGCACAAAGCTATGGCAATGTTGCTATGGGTGGGGGCGGTTTCGTTTCCGGTATTATTACCAGTAAAATAGATCCCAATCTCATTTATGCCCGTACCGATGTAGGTGGCGCCTACCGGTGGGACAATACAAACAGTAAATGGATACCCTTGCTGGACTGGGCGTCTTCAAGCGAAACCGGTTACCTGGGCGTGGAATCTCTTGCCACCGATCCCGTCGATGCCAACAACCTGTATATGCTGGTGGGCATTTCTTATTTTAACAGTGGGAAAACTGCCATCCTCAGATCACAGGACAAAGGCAATACTTTTTCTATAACAGATGTTACATCGCAATTTAAAACGGATGGTAATGGGATGGGCCGTCAAAACGGTGAAAAATTGCAGGTAGACCCCAATAACAATACCATATTATACTGTGGTACCCGTGCAAATGGTTTATTTAAGAGTACCAATTCGGGAGTTAGCTGGAACAGGCTGTCGGGTTTAAATATAACCACTACCAGCAATGGTGCAGGTCTTAGCTTTGTACTATTGGATAAAACGCTCGCTTCGGGAGGGGCAACACAAAGAATCTTTGCGGGAGTGTCTCAAACCGGCACAAATTTCTATATAAGTACAAACGGGGGAACTTCATTTACTGCAGTATCCGGAGGGCCAACTACGCTTATGCCACAACGCGCAGCTTTAGCCAGCGATGGGAATCTATACATTACGTATGCAGATCATGAAGGGCCCTGGAACCCTACTATAGGACAAGTATGGAAATACAATGTATCATCAGGTGCCTGGACAAATGTTACACCTGCAGGGATAACCTTTCCTTTTAGTGGAATAAGTGTTGATCCATATAATCCAACACATTTGATGCTTTCCACCATAAATATCTATTACTCACAGGGAGGTGCCTGGGGCGACCAGTTCTATATCAGCTATAATGGCGGCTCCAGTTGGACAAATGTAGTGGCAAGAGGGTTTACCATGAACAACCAGGGTGTACCGTGGCTTACCAGCAGCCAATCCATTCACTGGGCAGGTTGCATTGAATTTGATCCTTTTAGCACCGGCAAAGTTTGGGTTACTTCAGGCAACGGGATTTTCAGAAATGATTCCATTGAAACATCCAATACCTGGAAGGCAATGGTGAAAGGAATTGAAGAAACTGTTCCACAGGATATGGTAAGCATACCAGGAGGTCCCATATTTTCTGCCATCTCGGATTACGACGGGTTTAAGCAAACAGCCCCCGCCACTTATGGCACACAACATACTCCCACTATGGGCAGCAATTCCGGGATTGCTTATGCATCCAAAAGTACCAGCAAATTAGCCCGTGCAGGTTCACTCATATATTACACCACCAACCAGGGCACAAGCTGGACACAAACATCTGCTGTGCCACCTGCCAATGGCAGTACAGCAAGTGATTTTGGTTATCTGGCGCTGTCATCCAGCGGTGGAAGAATTTTGTATTCTCCGGCAAATGGCAATAGTACTACTATGTATTATTCCACCAATAATGGTAGTAAATGGACCACAGTAAATGGAATCAGCTTCAATACGAGACCGGTTTCCGATTACGAAACCGATAACAGGTTTTTTGCCTATAATACGGCAGACGGTTACCTGTATTATTCAACAAACGGCACCTCCTTTTCAAAAGGAGCCTATACCGGTGCTTCTTACGGGTCATTTCATATCAGGACAGTACCCGGTAATTCCCAACATGTGTGGGTAGCCCTGTATGGAAACGGGTTAGCTTACACGACTAATGGTACCAGTTCTTCAGTTGCATTCACAAAAATCACTAACGTTACAGCCTGTTCTGCAGTTGGTTTCGGAGCAACCGCTTCCGGCGCAAGCTACCCAACTATCTATATCTGGGGTACGGTAGGTGGTGTAGAAGGTCTTTACCGTTCTACGAACAAAGGAGTATCCTGGACACGTATCAACGATAATCTTCACGAATGGGGAGGTGTAGGAAACGGCCAGTTTGTAATAGGAGATATGAATACCTATGGTCGTGTTTATATGAGCACTGCCGGAAGAGGGATTGCTTATATTGAATCATCATCTGTTGCAAGGATGAGTAATACTGAGGAAATAACATCAAAGGATACTTCAATTCTCAAAGTATCTGCCTATCCCAACCCTGTTGCCGGTGAACTTAAAGTACGGTTAACTGAGGATTTGAAAGGGAGTACAATTTATTTGTTTAATTCCAGCGGGCAGTTAGTATTTGCAGGAAAAGCAAATAGTACATTGATAACTATTGACATGTCCGGATTTTCCTCCGATATTTATTTACTTAAAGTTGATAACGGGGTAAAATCTTCTGTTATAAAGATTGTAAAGAGATAACACAGGTAGGTAGATAAAGGGCTTGAGAGGTGCTTAAGTTTACCTGGAACCTGAATTAAAAAAGGGGCTGTATTCCATGTGATACAGCTCCTTTTTTTTGTTGCCAGGGAATAATTCCTCATTGTAAATACTTCGTATCATTGAAATGATTTCCTTCCCCTTAAACTTTATCCTAAACTTTTATAATCTTCCCGCACCGGTTGAAATATATCGAAGAGTTTACAGTCTGTGAGGGCTACACCTCCATGTTCAACATATGGAGGAATAACGGCCACCATACCCTTTGTGTAGACTTTTGTTTCTCCGTTTATAGTCAACTGAAATTCACCTTCCTCTACCTGTGAAACCTGTTCGTGCAGATGTTTGTGATTTGGTAAAACAGCACCTTTCTCGACCTCCCAATAACCAAGGGTCATTGATGAGGTGTGTATAAATCTTGCTTTATAGCCTTCGATAACTTTTATAAAGGGGATCTTTGATAAGTCAATCATAATAAAGTATTTTGTACCCGTAAAATTAATAAAACAATACTGCAACCTTTAATTATGGTCAAAATACTTATGTAACGTATGAGACTTGATACCAGCTTGATCAAACACAAAACATTTGAACACGGGCAACACATTCAAACGAATTTTCATTAGTTTCTAGTCTAAGGCTTTCTAATAGGTTTGTTCTACTGATCATCCATCCTGTTTCACAATTTGGGGAAATTAAATCCCAACATTCAGCTTAATCTGCTCATAAAAATGTTTAATGAAAATTTTCAGATGCCTTATAATTTATTGTATTTTAATTTCTTATAAGTTTTTCTATCTAAGTGGCCTACTGTTCGATATATTCTTTTTTGTTCTAAAAAATATAGCCATGACCAGGAAAATTCTCATAACCGAAAACGATACCGATGTGAAGTTCCTTCTGTCATCTATACTGAAAAATCGCTACAGCTTGTCATTTATAAGTTCGGGAAAACAGGTTCTTCATGGATTGTACGAGATACCCGATCTATTTATTTTAAACAGCAAATTGCCGGATGTTAATATTCTGGAAGTGTATAATGAATTAAAGTCCAATGAACGAACAAAAGATATTCCTATTCTAATTATTTCTGCTTCTGCGGATATTGAGGAACTGATGGAGGAATGTCCAGGAAATGATTTCCTTATTAAACCTTTCAATGGAGCAGATTTACAAAAAAAAATTGATGAAAACCTCGCTGAAAAAAAATAACAACGTAAACCTGAAATTCATACAAGTACAAAAGAATTGGTAAATAACTGAATTGATATGAATAAGGAATAAAAAGACAGACTTCCAAAACTGGAAGCCTGTCAAGAACAGTTGAACCAGGCAGGAATCGAAGTTGCGTATACTATACAATCATTGCCAGTGTGCTCGTCAGGTTAGCTGCCTGTACGGGTAGAAATGCAGGAAAATCGCCGCTTCACTGGTGAATTGAATCTGCATTAACTATATAGTGCGCTGCCTTTTAGCTACCTGTTCATGTATTATTAGAACTACGGGAAGATACTAGCTGTAAGGATAGGTGTAACCCATCTAAAGAATCCCTGATTTACGTTTGCAGGAAGCCAGAACCCCGGGTATTGCTATATAACAATAATACTATGCGGTTTGGTTCACTTTTGAGATAAAAAATGAGCGTATTAAAGAGTTTGCTGTAACGATTATGTGCATACGGGGCCTCAGGTAATAATGATGATGTTTGTTTTCATATCCGGAATTTAAAAATAAAGGATAGCACACGCTATCCTTTATTAGAGGCTATCTTAGTGATAGCCGATATCATTCATGCAAATATTAATAGGCAAACTCCTGCACGCTGTTCAAGGCTTTAGGCCATGCAGTTTCTTTTGTTTCTTCTCTAAAGGTTCCTTCCACACGGAAAACAGTGATGTCTGTCATACCGAGAAAACCAAGGGCTGCCCTTAAAAAAGATTCTGTGAAATCATAGTCCTTCATTGGACCTTCTGAATAAACACCACCAGAAGCAATGGCCAGGTAGACCTTTTTATTCTTTACCAATCCTTCCGGGTAGCCTTTATCATAACTAAAGGTCTTTCCTCTCCTGGCTATATGATCGACCCAGGACTTTAATGTGGAAGGAATACCGAAATTGTACATGGGCACGCCAATAATCACGATATCAGCATCCATCAATTCGCTGATGGCCTCATCAGAATTTTTAACCGCCTCCTTATGTTCTTCCGTACGTACCTCTTCAGGCGTATAGAAAGCATTGAAATTCGATTCTTCTAAATGCGGGAAAGGGTTTTGCGTAAGATCGCGGGTACGTACATCGCTTCCTGGATAAACTGTTTGCAGTTTATCAATAATTGAGTTAGATAATTTTCTGCTAAAAGATTCATCTCTCTTAA
This sequence comes from Chitinophaga sp. CF118, assembly GCF_900112615.1. Classification (GTDB taxonomy): domain Bacteria; phylum Bacteroidota; class Bacteroidia; order Chitinophagales; family Chitinophagaceae; genus Chitinophaga. Next base: position 650,460 of record NZ_FOMK01000002.1, read on the forward strand.
CGCTTGAAATAATGTTCAGGATCTTCTTCATTTTATATTTTTTGTGCGTTGTCCTTATTTTTTGTTTAGGAACACAAAGCTATCTATATTTGCTATACATTAGTAAGTACTATACCAGAGTATAGCACTATACATTATTATAGTAAATAAAATGACTACAGACAGAACAAAAGAAGGTAGAACCCAGAGTACATGTATGGGCAAGTTACTACCAGTAGCGGATGCCATGGAAGTGTTAAGTGGAAAATGGAGGATGCCAATTATGATTTCATTATCATTTGGCAATAAAAGATTTAGTGAGATGGCTAAGGAGATCCCGAAGATCACAGACAGGATGTTATCAAAAGAATTGCGTGAGCTGGAAGCTCATCAACTGATAAAAAGAACTGTGTATGATGCGGTACCTGTGATAGTAGAATATTCACTTACAGCATATGGTACTTCTCTGGATAGTGTGATTCTTGAATTATATAAATGGGGTAGCCAACACCGGAAGAGAATCATGGGCAAAACAAAGGACAATGTTAAATAGGTTGTAACCAGGAACAATTCAAGGTAGGTGTTTGTTATAACATATAAACACCTGTTATGAAATCTATTCTTTTTTCCCGTCTCTACCGGACACAGTTGTTAGCCTGCAGTTTTGTGGCAATAACTGCGCTGCTGGCCTCTTGTAGTAAAAGCGACGGGTATGGAGGTGGAGGTACCACCACAAATTATAACCTTAGTGCCTCTCTTAACAGCGGAAATGAGGTACCATCGAACCCTACAAGCGGAACCGGCACACTTTCAGGCACTTACAACCCATCCACATATAAAGTTACTTATACACTTACATGGACCGGTCTTACCGATGTGCCTATTGCTATGCACTTTCATGGCCCTGCCCTTGCCGGGGTAAATGCTGGTGTGGAAGTACCTATAACCGGATTTGCTTCAACCGCGAGTGGCACCCTTTCGAGTTCTGCAACATTTAGTGTTAGTCAGGGTACTGAGTTAACAGATGGAAAAATGTATGTAAATATTCATACTACAGCATATCCGAATGGTGAAATAAGGGGACAGATATCAGCTGTGAAGTGAAAAATTCAGTATTAAATTCCTGCTGACTTTATTAGGTCCCTGGCGAAAAGATTCCAATAGTTAGTACTGGAATCTTAGCCGGAGATATTTCAGTATACCCTTATGTCCTCTCATATAGATAATTTGAAATATCATTAAAAAGGCTCATAAGTGATACGAAATCAGTAATTTCGTAGTTCATAGACGTATTTATGTTAAAAGTATCATCATTTCAAATAGCAGATAGTATCGACATTAAAACGTTTAAGACTGTCTTTACTGCAGAGCTTTTACACAGTGATTCGGATGAACTGTTTTACAGGACGGATTCGGAAGGATTTATTTATGTATTTAAATTCGGCATTATAGCTTTTTTCAATTTCAATGAAATACAGATCGCGAGTTTTATGGAGGTTATTAACCCCTATTGCAAAAATAAACTGGATACCAGGCTCAGCGAAGAGTTTGAAATAGAAATAAATGCGCCCCGGATGAAACTGGGATTTAATAAAATCGAGTTGACCAGCATTGATTCCAACGTATTAAGGCTGATTATGCTGAATGTTTCCCAATCTGTAGCCCTGGATCATTATTCACAACTCACCAATATATTACTTGAAGAAACCAATTATCACACACAAATCCTTGAGCGGAAAGGAAGAATGGAGCTTTCGGGCGTAAATCTTAAGAAATATATAGGCCGTACGCTGAATATTAAAAACCGTATTACTGCCAACCTCTATATTTTCGACTCCCCTGAAGAAACATGGGAGGATGAAAGCCTAAATAAGCTCGATTTAGGGCTTAAAAAGACGTTTGACCTACAGGACCGGTTCCAGACAATCCAGGAAGGATTAGCCATCGTAAAAGAGAACCTGGAGCTATTTAAGGACCTTCTACAATACAGAAACAGTACCCAGCTTGAGTGGGTAATAATCATCCTTATCCTGGTAGAGGTAGTGAATATTTTCGTTGAAAGGATCTGGTAGAGATAATGTGGCTATTTACTACCTTTTGTCCCTACTATCTTCAGAGAAATCCACCAGGTAGCACATTTGTCTTATACGGCTGCGGAGTCTGCATATGATGTTCCATATAGTGATCGTACCTGAGAAGTAGGATCTCTGCCATTATGTTACAGCAGTGATGTAATTTACAGTTCCAACTCTTTTCCGAAGCTTGCGTTGGTGATTGAGAATATAATCCTTCAAATCAGGACTTAAAAAGAGTTACTAGTTCGAATCTAGTCGTCCGACATAACATTAAAAGCCTTTAGATCATAAGATGTAGAGGTTTTTTTGTTTTGCTCAATAGCACGCAAACACAGGGCTGCATCCCTGCGGGAATAAAACATTAGAAAGCAATTCAGCATTGATCCACAAATTTAAATTCAATTTTTAATGGGCTTTTTGCTCTACAATTTGCCGATCAACTATTATGTTTGCAAAGTATGCGTATACAATCATATGATATTATCCCTGCTCTGCAGCCGTATATAAAATTGATATGCACCATGGAGTGTGACGATGATACCGACACAAGTTATATTCGTGTGCTGCCCGATGCTTGTGTAGAACTGTTTTTAAACTATACAAGTACACCTGTGGCCATCATTAGTGATGAATTACATAAACGCAGTATCGTTACTTTTCGGATGAGCCGGCCTATGGATGTGCAAATGCGGAAGGGGGCCGGAGTTGTTGCCATTTGTTTCCACCCTGGCATGGCATATAAGTTTATTCAAGTCCCGATGCATATACTATCCGACACGACTACCGCCCTTGATGATATATGGGATTGTATGGCGGCAGAGATAGAAGATAAATTGGCAGGATCCAGCAATAATGAAATGCGTGTAAGCCTGGCACAACAGTACCTGTTTAAGGAACTTGCCAATGGTAAAGATGATTTGCAAATAGCACATTGTTTAAGGCAGGTGCGATTGTCAGGGGGACTGATTACTGTGGGAAGGCTCGTCAGTGATACCGGGTTCAGCCAGCGTCATTTTTCAAGAAAGTTTCAGGAGTATGTCGGCTTGTCACCTAAAGAATATCTGCGTGTTTCAAGGTTTATACTTTCACTTGATCATCTGAAAAAATATCCTGTAATTTCCCTTACTGAAGTTGCCTACAATAGTGGTTATTACGACCAAGCCCACTTTATCCGCGATTACAAAGATTATACAGGTTACACACCTGGTGAGGTAGTGCGGGCCCGGCATATTTTATATTGATGTCTGTTTTGTACAATTAATTGTAATTGAATCCACGCATTTTTGCAATATAAATATTGACATTATGCGAAAACTAATATTGGGATTGGCCATAACATTGGATGGATATATTGAAGGACCTAATGGCGAGTATGACTGGTGCTTTACAGACCAGGACTACGGATTAAACGATTTTTTTGAGCGCATTGATGCGATCTTCATTGGCCGTAAGAGTTATGAAATGGTACAACAGCAGAGTGACAACAGTAATGGAGAGGCTATATCGGGGATGCCAGCGTTGACAGAATACGTATTTTCTAAAACGTTGACATCGGTAAAAGAAGGTGCCGTACTGATATCGGGAGATAGTATCGCTGAAGTACGAAGAATAAAAAATCAACCAGGTAAAGACATCTGGCTATTTGGCGGTGCTTTGCTATATAATGCCTTGATGAAGGAAGGGTTGGTGGATGAATTGTGGATGTCTGTGCACCCGATATTGCTTGGCAACGGTAAGCCTCTTTTCCGTGAACAGGATGGCAGAACCAGGCTCAGGCTCCTGGAAAGTAAAACATATGAGACCGGGCTGGTGTCAATTCGTTATAGCATCGAAAATACTCTAATGCACGATTGAAAAACAGCAAGGTATTTTCTTTCCATGAAATTTGGTTTGGTGCTCATTACGATCTCAATTTATTCATTCCTTTTTATTGGCGACCACTACCGCTACTCTTGAATCTGCGCAGCCATAATAGAGAAACCATTTATTTCTGAACAGCACAAGTCCTTCTACAAACACAGTACCGGCAGGATATTGTCCGCTCTTTTCAAAGGCATCCTGTGGTACGAGGAAAGGCTGGTCAAGACGTGCCAACACCTTTTCAGGATCATTATTATCAAACAATACCTGTCCGGCGCAGTAAGCAGCGGGAGGATAACGTTTATCTCCCCCGGACACGTCATTTTTACCGTTATACAATAATAAAATCCCTTTATCTGTCTTCACAGCCGGAGGACCGCATTCCGTCAGCCGGCTGTCGAAGTATCCTTTCCGCGGCGACATTAACTCCTTCAGTTTTCCATCTGGAGTTGTCAGTGGAGTCCAGTCTGTCAGGTTATCGGAAGTTGCAGCGTATACATGGTATTCTCCCCAGTACATCCAGTATCTGCCTTTTACTTTAGCGATTACAAGTTTCCCGTTGTCGACTTCGGTAACAATCGATGCTGACTTAGTAGCAATGTCTCTGAATTTATCCTTAAAAACCGGTCCATACTTTTTCCAGTGGATAAGATCAGTAGACAATGCAGCTCCCAGTCTTGGTACCTTATTATTCCATTGCGTGTATAATATCACGTAAGTGCCGTCGCTTGTCATGGCCACACGGGGATCTTCACAGCCTCCCTTCCATTCAAACTCCTGTTGTGCATCTGTATCGGGATACAACACCGGTACCGGGGAACGATGTTGAATATGTATGCCATCATCGCTGGTAGCAAGCCCTATCCGGGAGGTACGCATTCCTATGCCTTTCCCGGAACGGTCTTCTGCCCGGTAAAGTATACAGATTTTCCCATCCTTTACCACAGCCGCCGGGTTAAAGGTGTCATTGGATTCCCATGCTACTATGGTTTTAGTCATAGGATCGTTGAACTGTGTGGTGGTATCAGGCCGGATAACCGGGTTAACACCTGCCGGCCTGTTGAAAGGACCCAGCGTCCAATCGGGCAGCTGTGCATACAGGCTACCGGAAGAGAGGCTTATAATGAGGATAATATTGAATAATAAATGCTTCATTTAATTGAATTTTAGTTTTATAAACCGGGGCCGGTATAAATGGGGATGCTTTTGCAAATCATTGAGAAATTCTATTGAATTCACATTATAGCTGATCAGCAGCTCTCCCGGTGCAGAAAGTCCGGGATGTGCCTTGGCGTTATACATAACATAGGTTTTCTCTTCCGCGTCACTACTACAATCCCAGAGAGGGATAACAGGTCCGAAAGGTCCCGTGGGACTGGCACCTATCCGCATACCAATAGTAGTGCCCATCCCTCCTTCCTGGAAGATCAGTGCATAACCTCCATCGGGCAGCGGAGACAGGCTCAGTTCATTGGATACTTTACTGGTAACATCTGCCACCTTGTTCATGTCTTTATTCCAGTCCGTACCATCCCAGAAACGCCACTGGTCAAAATGATCAAAGACAGCTGGTTTTACTCTTGCCACTACCATCTGTTTATCCATCCCATGTACACCGTACACGTAAACATAACCATCTGGCGCAGGAGCGCCAGCTTTAACGGTATTGACAAAGATACCGGCACCAAAAGAACCAATATGCCCTCCTTTATCTGTAAAAAAGAAAGGTGTATCCATCTGCTCATATCCGGTAAAAGGAGGCGGTGTGCCTGCCGGAATTTTGATCAGCGTATTCCCTACCTCCCTGAAACCAAAAGCTTCTTCAGATACATTCCGTACACGATAACCAAATATATAAAGGGTATTATGCTGTTCCTGATTGACGAACCCATCGCCCAGCCAGTAGTAATCTGTTTTTTCAGTACGCGGGGTATGTGGTTCAAAAACAGAGAGGGCTTCGTCTTGTTCATTATGTCCCCATGCAAAATTTATATTTTTCCCTTTCATGATGGCAACACTATTATGCACCATAAGGGAACCCGGCTGCAATGAGTCGTTTATGATAGTACCGATCATGGAATCGCTGAATATGAAAAGCAGACTGTCTGTGGGCTTATTCTCCACACCATTACACGGAATTGTATAAATGCCATCACCTCCAAACCAACCATTGTTCCTTATGAAAAGTGCAGACCATTCAGGCGCTTCTTCCACTTTAAAATGCAGCTGTGTAAGGTCCTGCGCCTGCATGTAACAAAAAAGAAATATTCCGGAGACAGTAAGAATCATTCTTTTCATAACCTGAAATTTACATTATTTTCAGAAGTCGGGAACATATCTGATATTTTAAAGGCTTACCTGCAAACCCACATTCAGCACACGCTGATTGATATAAGCAATGCGGCGTCACACGATCTGTTGAACCCATTGACTTCTCCAGGCCGGTGCCTCGAAGGGGTCTGCGAAATACTGTGTCTCATGCACGACCTTACCGTTGCGAAACTGCATAATGCTCACTGTGTATGCTCGTCGCCCCAGGTAGGTGATTATGTATTCTGTGATCCAGAGATCCCCTTTCCCGAGAATTCGCTTGACATCGAAGCCTGACGGCTTACCCGGATGATGACTCCGCAAGGACTGCAAATTGCTTCGTCCGAGGATTCGCTCGCCTGACTGGGGATAATCACAGATGGCATCGTCATCGTAAATATCATGTTCCGCGTTTGCATCGCCGACTGCCGACGCGTGCCAGTGCGCATTCAGGGCTTCGCGTATTTGTTCTTCATTATTTGTTGTCTGCATATCTTATTTTTCGTGTTATTTCAGGCACCATACAGGAATGACGGCGATCGAGCACAGTAACAAAATGATGCAAATACGGTTTTTTTATTTTACATTAGAGAAAACCCTTGAACTATGCAAGCCCAAACCCATCAAATTCCCGTTGCTCAAATTATGAAAAAACTGATAGCCATTTTGTTAAGCTGTTTTCCCTTGTTCGCCATTGCCCAACATCACCAGCTTGAAAAGATATGGCAAACGGATACCATTGTGGCCGTTCCAGAGTCTGTATTACCCGATTTTAAGAAAGGCATTCTGTATATTTCATTGATTGATGGTGGAGGATGGGATGCCGACGGCAAAGGCGGTGTAGGCAAGCTGGACATGGATGGAAAAAACTATACCGGCAATTGGGTGTCTGGCCTGAATGCTCCCAAAGGGCTTGGCAGATATGGGAACAGGTTGTATGTTGCCGATATTACAAATGTGGTGATAATAGACATTGCAACAGGAAATGTAGCAAAAAAAATTATGGTGGATAGTGCAACTGCTCTTAATGACATCACTGTCACTGATAAGGGTATCGTATTTGTTTCCGATTCCAGGCAAGGGCGGATATGGCGCATTGAAAACGATGTCCCTTCTCTTTACCTCGATAAAGTAAAAGGTGCCAATGGATTAAAAGCAAGGGGACAGGATCTTATTTATGCAGAAGGCAAGCTGCTGAAAAAAGCAAATGCGCAGAAACAAATCATTCAAATAGCAGAAGTGCCACAAGGTATTGATGGTATAGAGCCAGTGGGTAACGGGGATTATATAGTTACCGCCTGGGCAGGTTATATTTTTTATGTTACCGCCAATGGACAGGTTGAAACCTTGCTGGACAGTCATACAGAAAAGATGAACACTGCCGATATCGGGTTTGACCCTATCCGGCGGATAGTGTTCGTACCTACTTTCAATGCTAAAAAAATAGTGGCGTATAGATTAAAATAAATGAAAAGAGGCTGTCAAAAGTAAGGGAAAGCTACTTAACATTATTCTTTTTGGAAAGCAGGTTCAAAAGAAGATCCTTCCATTTTTGCACAGTATGTTGCCAGTTTTTCAGCCAGATCCTGGATCCTGTGTAATAAATCAATACCCATTTCTTCTGGTATCGGAGATTGTCCGTTATTCAAAAAACGACACGCAAATAAGCAACTTTTTTCGTTTAGTTTATTAAATACAAATTCGTAGACCAAAGAAAGATCCATCTCCGGAATCCTGCAACTTTCGGCATAGAAGATTACCTCGTCAGACATCGTCATTCGTAGTGGAGATACAATGGCTTGATAATCCTGAAATGTGCAGTAGTGAACGCTTCCTATAAATACTGCAGGTATATCCTGCTCCACTTTACGCAATCCCGGCACCCAGTCAACCCGGCCCGGAATATTCATCACCACCATATACACGTCACGAAAATTCCCAGGGATTGACATTTTCAGGTAACAGGTGTTATCAATGCAATAATCGTTTTGCAACCCTGGTAGTTCCGGCACTTTTTCCCGGGCATCGTTAAGCAACGCGAAGCGATAATTAACTTTACCAATAGAGGTATATTCTTCTGACGAACTAACCCATTCCAGTTCATCCTGTACAGGCACGCCGGCCTCCTCTTCGAAAAGTTTTTCTGTGATCAGCAGGTATTCGTTGCTGTTAATACTATTTTTCAGTAAGCGATGCGCGATGATCATTTCCGGACCTGATTGCTTTACAAAACGTCCGACCGTTATTTCTGCAACAGGTCCGTGATGCACTACAAACTTCAATGTAAGATTAATAATAGCCTGACAGGCTCCACAGGCACAAACCATATGTTGCTGCATCCATTTCCGCTGGTAGTGAAAAGCATTAAAGATGTTCAGGCAGGTATTTAATATTTCTTTCAGGGTAGGTGCAGATCCTTTTCTGATCAGCAAGACAGCATCTCCTTCGATCTCTGCTACCTCATATTCGTCGCCCACAGCTTTTACCATCGCATCAATTAGCATATTAATGGCAAGTGTGCTATGATTGAGTTCAGTGGTTGTCATGAACTCAGTAAACCCGCTGATATCCGGGATCAGGATCGTTGCGTTGATCGTTGCCATGATTTGGGGTGAATGAGTTATAAAGTTAAGAAAGATTGAGGTTATGAGCCTTTAATAGTTTTGCCAGGTAGGTGACTTGCGCCCAAACTGAGGAAAGAAGCCAATCTGTGCCTTGTTGTGGAGTGCAGCCTGTGTACAGGTTTATTTAGCCTTAGGCGTCTTTTCCGTTTTCCATTTAATAACATGGTACACAGCTTTAGTAGTACCCACATTTTTAATACCATGCAATTGATTAGATGCCTGGAAAATGACGGAGCCTGGGCCAATACGTTTAGTAATGCCGTTTACGGTCGATTCAACCATCCCCTCTTTTATAATGATCAGTTCTTCGTCGGGGTGTTGATGCGGTGGATGTGGTGCCTCTCCGGGATTCAACGTGGTTACATGCAGTTCCAATTCGTCTAGTGTAGGCGTGGGGGACTGAAGGAACTGGCGCTTTTCTCCTGTTTTAGTCTGCTCTACTTTGATGTTGTTCCAGTCGTATATAGTAGACGATAAAGGAGGCTGCTGATCCTTATGTGCAATAATAGCCATTGGGATACACATTATCAGGGCAGTGATGCAAATAAAAGATATTTCTCGTTTTGTCATTGTATTGGGTTTAGGTAAAATTAATTTACGACATATTGGTCATAATAACCCAACTTAACATTGGTTTCCCTTCCTTTGGTATCTATATAACCATCTGCATTAATAAGTTGATACTGGCCCGGTAATAATGGATTATTGATCCGGGTATAAAAGAAAAGCTGGTTGATACTCAGACCTATCTTATGAAACATAATTTATATCAAAATTGGCTCCGTACAACTTTTCCAGTTTATTAGAATCCAAAGAAGTTATCTGTATATACATTCTACCAGATACATGGGCCAGCCTATGTGAAGTATGCAGTTACGTTGGGATTGATCAGGGATTAACCAGGAATTACCTCCTTTTAGAAAATGAACTTCTTCCTTAGGAAAGCAGTTTTTCTTCATTTTAGAATATTTAGCGTGTTTTTACATGTTCAAACAGTTAAAAGCTCAATTTTAAGAATTAAATTCACTTATTAATATTTATACCGAATATAATTCAAAATTACCATAATATTGCAGTATGATTAACGAAAACGAAATCATACTGGATAAAACGGACCTCCAAATACTCCGATTGATGCAGGATAATGCACGGATCTCAAATGCGGATCTTGCCCGTGAGTTAGGAATGGCTCCATCGGGGATGCTGGAAAGGGTGAAGAAGCTGGAACAGAAGAATGTTATTCTACAGTATACAACCCGCCTCAACCCTGATGCTCTGCAACAAAAGCTGCTAGCCTTTATTTTTATGAAGGCTGCTGATGGTCCCGGCTGGGATGAAACGGCCAAAGAACTGGCTAAAATCCCTGAAGTACAGGAAGTACATCATATAGCAGGTGACGACTGTTACCTCGTGAAGGTCAGGACTTATGATTCAGCGTCCCTGATGCAGCTCATGCGCAACACTTTTGCTATTATTCCCAACCTGTTAACTACCCGCACTACGATTGTGCTGGAAACGGTGAAAGAACAACAACAATTGGTTATACCCGGAAAATTATAATCCTATGTCACTGAGTCAGCAAAAAAATGCTCCTCCCCTATTAGTTATCATTGCATTTGCTACTATATATATTGTATGGGGTTCTACCTACTTCTTTATTGGCAAGGCTGTACAAGGAGGCTTACCTCCTTTCCTGCTGGCCTTCATGCGCTATTTTACAGCAGGACTGTTACTAATGCTCTGGTGTATTATTAGAGGTGAAAAGATATTTATCTGGAAAAATATTATTCATGCCACAGTCAGCGGAATACTATTACTGTTTATTGCAAATGGTACTGTTACGTGGAGTGAACAAATCCTGCCAAGCGCGATGGTAGCAATTATAGTATCCTGTCCGCCTCTATGGATCGTATTACTTGACTACAAAAACTGGAAAATAAATTTAAGGAATAAGTCGACCGTTACCGGGCTTATTATTGGGTTCATTGGTGTGTTGTTATTATTCGGCGAACAGGTAGGAAATATATTTTCAACTGGCGGTGATCAATCCAGACTACCATGGATGTTATTACTGCTTTTTGGTACACTAGGCTTTGCGTCAGGCTCTTTATATTTTAAATATAACGTTACTACCGGATCAGCGGCGGTTAATACATCCTGGCAAATGCTTACCACCGGAATTTTATTTATACCTGCCAGCTTCATACACCAGGAGTTTAATGGGCTGGATCTGAAAAGTATACCAGGCAGTAGCTGGTTTAGCTTATTATACCTGATCTTTTTGGGGTCTATTGCTGCTTTCAGCGCTTATGTATGGTTATTACAGGTACGTCCGGCAACGCAGGTAAGCACATATGCATATGTAAATCCTGTTCTTGCAGTTATACTAGGCGTTTTGTTTGCACATGAACATATTTCATGGATGCAGATATCCGGGTTATTCGTCATACTAGGCAGTGTATTACTGATTAACTTATCAAAATACAGGAAGGAAAAACAGCCGAAAGTAGTGAAGAGCGAAGAACTGGAATTAATAAGCTAATCCTGTCATAAAGTACAAAACCCGCTATAATAGCGGGTTTTGTACTTTATGAAAAGAGATGAAGACTAAACCGTTTGCTTTCTTACATATTTGGTAAGGATCACGATTACCTGTCCTTCTATTTTACCTTCAATCTGTTCTGTATTATTTTCCACCAGCCGAATATTTTTCACAACTGTACCCAGCTTTGCATTGAGGGTGGTCCCCTTTACATCCAGCGATTTTGTGAGCACAACAGTATCACCGCTTTGCAATACCGTACCATTGCTATCTTTGTGCAAATCAACAGCATCATCGTTATCGTGATCTCCGGTTGATTTGGCCCAGGCCAATGTTTCATCACTCAGGTACATCATATCCAGGCTTTCCATCGCCCAGCTTTCCTGCTTTAAACGATTCAACATACGCCAGGAAACTACCTGCATACCGGGCACTTCACTCCACATAGTATCAGATAAAAAACGCCAGTGTTTGCTATCTAATTCTGCTTTTTTATCGATCTGAGCCCGGCAGGTATCGCAGATTAAAATACTATCATCTGCATCACTGGTGGGTCCCGGAGGTACTTCATATACCTTTAAAGCATCGCCAGACTGGCATAATTCGCATTTGTTATCACTCCTTTTCTGTAGTTGTTCTTCCAGTTTTGTCATACTATTATTAGAAATATGGGGCGAATGTAATACTTTTTTCTTCGGATTTTAACCTGGACACTATTCCTCTGTCTGCTCTTTCAGACTTTCTAAATAATCTTTTCTGAGTGATAATATTATTTCCAATTCTTCTTTCCAGAATCCACGGCCCGTTAATGCCAGTTCATCAATTTCGATCATCTGTTTTTTTAAGATCTCAAATTGAGCATCTGTGAAATAACAATTCCGTATTCCCTCTTCTCCATACTCCCTCATAATATCATCTTCAAAATCTCTGTAAATAATTAAAAAGTTTGCCAGATGATTGATAGAGGTATTGAAGAATACCGATTGAAAGTTATTCTTATGTTCCAATTGTTCTATCTGGTCATTACTACTTGTATTAACAACAATAGGATCGCCATCCCGGCATAACCCGATGTTGATATACTTTTCATATTCTGCCTGCAGGTTTCCAAAATTGAATTGTTCTGTCAGTTTGTTAATTCCGTCTATGATACTTGTTGAATCATCAGCAAAAGATAAAAACGGTGATGCATATACTGGTAGTCCTGATATTGTCAGGAACTCATTTGTAAAAGGGAGTATATTAAAACGAATGAGCCGTTCGGGCGATATCGGGGAAAGAGGTTGATCCGTGTTTCTCCAGTCACATTTAAATTGCTGAGGTGTCATGTTAATATAAGCTAGCATCAAAGATAATCAATATATTGGAGTGGTGCTATAGGTGAAATTTTCAAGGTTCAGGCTGCTTCTGATAGATCCATTTAAATAGTGTGAAGGTTGCACAATAAAAAACTTCCGACTAATGAATCATTTGCCGGAAGTTTTTTAATTATACATAAACGAGCCTTATATTGTCAGATCTTTGAGGGACCAACACCATACATCTTTTTAAAAGCAAAGGAGAAATGAGAAAGGTCCTCAAATCCCAGATCCAGATAAACATCTGACGGTGCTTTGCCTTTTTCTTTAATGAGATAATGCGCCTCCTGTAACCTTCTTTGCTGTAGCCAACGGCTGGGTGTACTATGAAAGATCTTTTCAAAATCGCGTTTAAAAGTAGTGAGACTCCTTCCGGTTAAATAAGCAAACCTTTTCAGTTCCACATTGAAGTGATAGTTCTGCTGCATGAAGCCTTCCAGATCTATTTTATCAGGCTCTGAAAAATCGAACAGCACATCTTTCAAATCCGGTCTTGTATGTAGCAGCAGCAAAATGGCTTCTTTTAATTTCAGCGCCACCAGGTTTTCATTGCCCGCCCGCGTAATCTGGTCGTATGGTTTCAGCGAATCAAGATATCCTTTATAAAGTGGATCTGGCTGTAGACTGATAATACTCTCCGCTCCTGTCCACTTCTCCGCCTTGTAGCCATATTCCATACTGAAATTACGCAGGGTTTGCTGATCAAGATAAATGGAGAGGGATTTGTACTCACCATTTACCTGTGGTTGCTTGGCGAATTTAACCAGGTGATTTTTCCTCAGGAACCTGAAATCACCTTCTCCGAAAATGTATTCTTTATTACCATCATTCATTATCAGAGTGCCTGCTATGTGATAGCTGAATACGTGATCCTTAACAAACTGTTCTCCCTCTCTACTCCTGGAAACATAACAGGAGTAGAGTATCGGCGTAAGGCTTTTGTCATCTTGCGATTTCGTCATAACCATCCAAATTTACAAAACGGCTATGACTTCACATAAGTCTGGCCAAGTTTCGTTTCCAGGAAATTCTCTGCACTGTCATGGTCTGTAGAAAGTGTTACCGGCATCCATTTTTCGAATTCTTCCTGTCTTGCTTTATCAGCCATCTTTAATAATCCTGCTGCTTCGCTACCTAATACAAGGTGTACCGGAGGTGCCGGTTCATTTACCACGTTGATCATGGCTTTCGCAGCTTTTTCAGGATCTCCCATTGGAACGAATTTTCCGCTTTTAAAATAGTCGACCCTGGCACCCACTGTTGCTTCATATCCTTCTATTGCAGGTGCATAACTCATAGATGCTCCTGCCCAATCTGTGCGAAAACCACCCGGTTCTACACATGTTACATAAATACCCAGGGGAGCCACTTCTTTAGCCAATGCTTCACTGAAACCACCTAATCCGAATTTAGCAGCCTGGTACATAGTAAGACCCGCATTCCCTACACGGCCACCAACAGAACTGATTTGCAGGATCCGTCCGGAGCGCTGCTTACGCATATAAGGCAATACAATGCGCGTTATCTCTATTGGCGCGTATAGGTTTGTTTCCAGTTGACTACGAACCTGTTCATCTGTAAAAGCCTCAGCAGCACCAATGATCCCAAAACCAGCATTGTTTACCAATACATCTATCCGTCCGAAATGTTTTACGGTATCGGCTACAGCTGTTGCAATCTGCCAGTTATCCGTTACGTCCAGCTTAACGGGATAAATCTGATCCGGATATTTTTCTATGAGATCTTTCAACTGTTCAGGGTTACGGGCAGTTGCTGCCACTTTATCTCCATTAGCAAGTACAGCTTCTGTAAGATTTCTTCCCAGTCCGCGGGAACTTCCTGTTATAAACCAAATCTTTGTCATTGTTGTTAATTTTCAACAAAGGTAGGAGCTATACATTGCGGCTGCTTTGTTGAAACGTCCTAATTGGTTTGCTAAAAGGGTCATTAAGACAAAAAAAGACATACGGCGATCCGTACATCTTTTTCGCTATTGGAAACTATTATGTGTAGTCAAGGGATTAACTCACATCATCTTTGCTTTAGTAATGTAAAAATACCCCGGCCGTTGTAGCGAAAAAATGACGGGAGTCAATGAGAGAACTGATTGAAATGTTCATATTCAGTTAACATTCAATCCTTATATTGTGAATCTACCACTTTAAGACGCATGAAATATTCCTTCTTTTTTTTCCTGATGATGTTGCCGGCCTGCAGCAATAAACAAAAAGCGATCAAAATGAAAGGTTCTGATACAGAAGTAAACCTTGCGGTAGTATTAGCTGAACATTTTTATAAAGTAAACAACGACCATAGCCTTGCTATTTCCGGTGGTGGTTCAGGGCTGGGTATTGCTTCGCTGCTCAATGGGCAGGCAGATATCGCCAACTCCAGCAGACCTCTTACCGGAGAAGAAAAAACACTTTTTAAAGTAAGAAACATTGACCTGAAGACGATTGTATTTGCAGAAGATGCCACTGCCTTTATTGTACATAACAACTTTCCGGTTGACTCTATAGACGTGCATACCCTGGCAACCATATTAAGTGGTGCCTGTAAAACCTGGCAGCCGGTAACTGGCCTGCCGGTGCCTGTAAACATTTACGGCAGACAAAGCAATTCAGGAACGCATTCATTTGTACGCAATAAACTAGCCATCCAGTTTAGCCGGGAGGCAAAAGAAATGAATGGTAATGCACAGATTATGGAGGGCATTAAGGCCGATGAATCAGGAATCGGTTATGTAGGCGCAGGATATATCATACATGATAGTAAAGGCAAACAAGCAGTAAAAGTATTGCGGATAACTGAGCGTATTGGTAAGCAGGCTGTATCTCCTCTTGATGAAAAAGCCATTAATGAACAACGTTATTTCTTTCAGCGTCCATTATATCAGTTTGTACGCAGCACTTCATGGAATAAAGTAGTGCCATTCATCAACTTTGAAAAAAGCTCTGCAGGACAGGATATTATACGGGCATCAGGATATTACATCATTCAATAAGGGATTGAACTTTATGAAATTAGCCGCTAGAGAAGCTATAGACAGGTTTGTAAAGATACTGTTCCGGACCACAGGCTTACTGGTAATAGGAATACTGGGAGGCATTTTTATCATGCTTTTATGGAATACAGTATCTTTTTTTCTGCACATTAAACCGCTTGATTTCTTTACAGCAAATCAATGGAACCCGGGAGGGCATCATGCCAGTTATGGAATTCTGCCACTGATGGTAAGTACTTCGCTTGTAACACTGGGTGCCATGTTGATCGCTATCCCCCTTGGTATAGGTACTGCCGCGTTCATGTCCGAATATGCGAGTAAACGCCTCCGGAATATTTTAAAACCAATGATAGAAATGCTGGCAGCTGTACCCTCTGTCGCTATTGGTTTTTTAGGCATTGTAATAGTGGGACCTGAAATAGCAAAACTCACTCATCAGGCTAACGGATTAAACGCATTGAATGGCGCAGTACTGCTGGCGATTATGGCATTGCCGACTATTATAACAGTGACAGAAGATGCCTTGCAGGCATTACCATCCACCTACCGGGAAGCGAGTTACAGTGTAGGGGCAAACAGGTGGCAAACATTGCGTAAAGTGATCATCCCGTCTGCCGCACCAGGGATTATAGCAGCCATAATGTTAGGCGTGGGGCGCGCTATCGGAGAAACCATGACTGTACTGATGGCTACAGGTAATGCATCTGCTTTTCCTAAAGGATTCTTTCATTCAGTAAGGACAATCACGGCTACCATTGCCATCGAAATGGGAGAAGTCCCATATCAGACTACACACTATTACGCATTATTTGCCATTGCGGCGGTATTGTTCATCATTACCCTGCTGGTAAATCTTGCCGGTGAATATTTTGTAAACCGTTACAGAAAATATCAGGCAGCATGATGAAGAAATTTTCGCCGGTTATAGAGTGGTTTACCCTGCTTTTCTGCACGGGTACCGTATTATTATTCCTCATAGCCATATTATGGGATTTAATAAGCAGAGGCTGGTCTTCCTTATCCTGGGAATTTATTACAGCCCTGCCTTCTGATGGAATGACCAAAGGAGGAATCCTGCCTGCTATTACAGGCACCGTAATTTTAACACTACTCACCGCCCTACTGGCGGTACCGTTAGGCATCAGCTGTGCCATCTATTTGAACGAATATGCAAAGGATGGCTGGTTGACACGGTTAATCAGGGCTTCTATCCGTAACCTGTCTGGCGTGCCATCTATCATATATGGTTTGTTTGGACTGGCGCTGTTTGTACAAGGGTTCCGCATGGGCACATCTATGCTGGCTGCCGGCTTCACCCTTGGTCTTTTATCCCTTCCTTATATCATTTCTACTACCGAAGAGGCTTTAAGAAGAATCCCTGCCAGTACAAGAGAAGCTGCACTGGGAGTGGGTGCCACACAGTTCGAATCCATCCGTGATGTGGTGCTGCCATCGGCTCTGCCAGGCATCCTTACTGGTATAGTATTAACCCTATCAAGAGCAGCAGGTGAAACGGCTCCTATTCTCTTTACCGGGGTAGCCTTTTATATCAATGGCTCATCCGGTTATCTGAACCAGGAATTCATGGCACTCCCCTATCACCTGTATATGTTATCTACCCAGCACCAGGCTATTGAGCAGGTAAGACCGCTGGCTTACGGCACAGCGCTCGTATTGGTGATGGTGGTATTCCTGCTGAATTTAACTGCATTTTATATCCGTTACAAGTATAGAAATAATGAGTGAAGAAATTATAAAGTTATCGGCACAGGGCATAAATCTCTGGTTTGGAAATAAGCAGGTACTGAAAAATGTTTCGGTTACATTTCCAGAGAGAAAGGTGACAGCGCTTATTGGTCCGTCGGGATGTGGAAAAAGCACATTGCTGCGTTGTTTTAACCGTATGCATGATCTTTCACCTGATGCGCGGATTGAAGGAAAATTTATGCTCGAAAATCAGGATCTGTACGATAAAAAGGTTTCTGTAACGCAGGTACGTAAACGGGTAGGCATGGTATTTCAGAAAGCGAACCCTTTTCCCAAGGGCATCTATGAAAACATTAACTACGGTTTAAAGATCAATGATGTTCCTTCAAAGGAAAGACCTGGAATTATTGAACAGGCACTGAAAGAAAGTTATTTATGGGAAGAGGTGAAAGATGATCTGAAGAAGCCGGCCACCCGTATGTCTGGCGGGCAGCAGCAAAGACTCTGCATAGCCCGGACAGTAGCTTTGCGGCCGGAAGTGATATTGATGGATGAACCCTGTTCTGCACTTGACCCTATCAGTACCCGGAAGGTTGAAGAATTAATTGTGCAGTTGAAAGAACAATATACCATTGTGATTGTAACACACAATATGCAGCAGGCACAAAGAGTGGCAGATAAAACTATTTTTATGTATCTGGGAGAAGTGGTAGAGGAAGGTAATACAAATGACATTTTCAATAATCCTGTGAAAGAACTGACTAAAAATTATGTAAGCGGACATTTTGGATAACATCCAAGTGAAAACATGTTGCTGCTCAATGGCTAAAGGTAATTGAATAATTTCTTGGGTATGAACCGGGATTTTTATTAATTTTAATCAAATTTACTTTATTTTTAAATCCCAACTTTATACATAACATTCATAACCACCCCATAACCCGAGCCAATGGATAAATCATTCCGCATTATCATCATAATATTGCTTGCCCTTGCAATTATCAATATAGTACTGATTTTTACTGAAAAGAGTAACCTTAAAGAAGTACAAAGGAACCTTGAAAAGTCTCAACGAAATATTGACTCTGCCATTATCAATCTGAATTATTCTAAATCCAGACTGGACTCAATACAGTCAAGCATGGAGACGTTCAAATATTATATCAAGAATATTCAGACGAACGTTGCCATCATCAATACAACAAAAGAAATTGAAGAAGCAAAGGGAAGCGCAAAGATGAAGATCAAGCTGGACTCTTTACGAGATAAGGTTTCCGAGCTTAAGGCAGACTTGAAAGAGACAGATAGCCTTCCTGATATCCAAATAAAATCCTTATGAAAAAGTCATTCTTACTCTTTGTGGCAGCTATGTTTTCTGTCACATTGCAATGTATGTCGCAAGACGTAAAAAAGGAATTCAAAGATTGTAGCACTATCAATGTATATACTGCTTTACAGGGTGATACCATCCTTATAAAATGTGATACTTCTTTCCTTTTGAACAAGCCGACTTTCAATCTCTATCAGAAATATTATAAGAAGGTAAAATCGGGCAGTAGTTCTGTGAAAGAGATCCTTGATAATTATGATAATATTATAGTAATGAAGGACAGTATGCTCACTCAGAAGGAGTTTTATTACCAGGAATTAAAACTGCGGTTTGATTCCCTGTCAGATAATTCACTGACGTTTATAAACAAGACGAGTGATAGCTTACATGCAGTATCCACAGCATTGGATAGTGCGACCAATAAACTTGTTGACACTCAGAACTTATTAAAAGATTCGCAAAAGCTGTTGACCCAGGAACGTAAAAAAGCCACCTGGAAAACATTGAAGTTTGGAATAGGTGGTGTAGTGGTAGGCGTTTTAGTAGCATTATTGTTATCTAATTAATCCAATAATCAACATCCAATATCTGCTATCTGATGGCAGATATTGGATGTTGATCGGATTTACTCCTCAATTTCCAGACTGTCCATTTTATCTAATCTGGCTATTATCCCCCAGCCATAAAAGTCATTGGCGACTCCTATCAGCAATTCATTATTACCCACATTTAAGGGTATATTAAACGAAGTATTTTCTAACGAGCAACGGCCCTCTGGTTGTTTCATAATTGGTGAGCCAAACATGTTTTTATCTACGTATAAATATTTACCGTTGATAAGTACTGATACGTCGTCACTGAATCCCAGGTTTAATTTTCTGATTTGTGCTATAGATGAATGGATGTTTGTTTTCAGCCATACAAACCTCCGTTCTTTGGTGCCTCCAAATAACCTTGTAAGGTTAATCAATCCCCTGCGTTCTGCAATGATTGTATCCCATGGTGTTTCTTTTACGGGTAAAGGTCCGGTTTCTTCACCGGGAGCATTGATCACCTTCCCGATTTGCCATTTTCTCAGGTAGCGTGGGTCATTATCAGTCAGATCGATCCCCTCAACAGGAGAAAGTCTTTCGGTCTCCCCGGGCTTAACAACGAGATTCGAAATGATCACCTGTCCCTCGAATGCAATGGTACCGTGCTGACTATCAGCTTCCAGGTTGGGAATTTCAAGCGCTGTTTCGTTGTTAACATAAGCCAGCATTTGCTTACCAGATATTACCAGCTTCACATGATTCCATTTTTTTCTTTCGAAAGCAGCATTGGACTGATATTCAGGCAGCATATCCCACAGGTTCACACCTTTTAAAATGGGAGCGTACTGAATGGCCTGCGAGGCAAATCTGTTGCCCGCATTAGCTGTTCTGAAATAGAAACATTCACTTTCCTTTTCGCTGCTACGCCTGAAATACATCAACGTAAAACCCGAATCTACAGGGTCCATGTCATATTCAATGGTACCATTAGAAAAGTCCAGGTCTTTTAATACAACCTGCCCCCTGCTTAGTATCTTCATTGCAGGAACGTCTTTGTAGGTTGAAAATTCTACCATATTCGGCTTAAAATCCCAGTTCCCGGCTTTCAATGGGATTTTTTGAGCATTGGCCAGAGTGGCAAAAAGAATGGGAAATAATGCGGCTAGTTTGTGGGTCATATTCTGATTTTTAATTCAGCCACGAATATGAATTATCATTAAATTTATAGTGATTCATCTCTGAGCCAAGTTTATACAAGTTGGTTCAAGCTCATAATCATCTATCAACAAATGGATTATAACGCCGAAAATATCTATATACAAAAGTGTCTTGTGCTGATTGAAGCCAGGTTTAACCGGGGGCAAAGTACTGACTGGACAAGTTATGACTTTGAAAAACTGAGTGATGCCATCCAGGAAACGACGGGTGTAACCCTCAGTATAACCACTTTAAAACGGATTTGGGGTAAGCTGCCATACAATAATATTCCGGCAACCACTACCCTGAACACCTTAGCATTGTTTTCAGGGTTCAGGGACTGGCGGGAATTCAAGCAACAGTATACACCTACACCTGTAACTGAATATAAAGCGGCACCAAAGAAGATCAGCTTAAAATGGTTGTACTTGTCATTATTGTGTTTGCCCGTAATAGGATATCTTTTATTGCATGGGAAAGCCGTTAATCCGGCAGCCTACTCATTCAGCAGTAATAAGGTGGTTACAGAAGGCGTTCCCAATTCTGTAATTTTCAAATATGACGCCAGTGCCGCCGGAACAGATTCCGTATTCATCGCACAAACATGGGATACAAGGCGTAAAATTGGCGTATCTAAGGACCGTAAGGAATATTCTGCCATCTATTATTATCCCGGCTATTTCAGGGCAAAACTGATGATTGGGAAACAGATTGTTAAAGAGCATGATCTCCTGATCACTTCCAATGGCTGGGTGGTGCTGATAGATGATAATACTGTGCCCGTTTATCTGAAAAAAGAAGAATTCCAGAAGGGGAAAACGATTGAGGTAGATGAGCCTACTATCCGGTCTTACAACCTTACCTTGCAACCACAGGCCCCTATGCTCCGGTTTATTAATGTGCTGGATCTTGGTGGTATACGAGATGATAATTTCACACTTGAGACTTCTGTGAAAAGTGATTTCCGGCAGGGCTCTGCTGTTTGTCAGCGGGTGGATATTCTTATATTATGCAAGGCCGATGTAATTAGTATTCCTCTCTGTGCCAAAGCCTGCGTTGGTGATTTATCACTGCATGCTGCTGGTAAATCGGTGCAAAGTAAAGATGCTGATCTCTCAAAATTTGGCTGTGATCTCAGTCAGTGGGTGAACCTTAGGGTTGAAACAAAAGACAGGCACATGCGCTTCATCGTGAATGGAGAAGAAGCGTATGCACTGGACTTCCCCAATCTCCCAACGGATATAGTGGGACTTCAATACCGTTTCAATGGCATTGGAGCTGTAAAGGATACCCGCTTTATAAAAGGAGCGCGTGTCATTTCTCTTTAGCTTTCTTTTTGAAGAAACCTCTTAATAAGAAGTTGTGTTGAGCCGCCTCCAGGTCTTCATCCAGTTTCTGGCTGCTGGTTTCCAGATTCTTTATGATGATTTTCAGCGAGTTTGCCGCAGCTGAATCATTCAATAATACACCAACAGCATTACTCTTCTCGTTTAGCCTGTCGCTCATTGTTTTGAGATTGGCGGTGAATCTGGAAATAGAACCAGATGCCATCTGCAGTTCAGATAATGTTCCGCTGATATCACCATACATGGTGGTGTCTGTCACCAGCTTATTGATTGAGCTTCCTGGTCTATTCAGTTTACCTGAGAAGTTTCTAAAATCAGATAGTACGGTTTTGCTGGTAGCAGATGTAACCTTGAAATTATCGGAAATATCCTGCAGATTATTGATGGTTGCAGTCAACTTCCCAGCCATGGCAGGGTCGTTTAATATAGTTGCCAATGCACCGTTTCCACTATCGATCTTTTTGGCAATACTTTTAAAGCTGGTGGTAATCTCCGCCAGGTTTTTATTATTGATCTGCAGGGTAGCCAGCATATCATCTGTGGTGAGTGCTTTTTCCACTTTTAAGAAACTATTTTTTTCTGCCACCGGAGCTGTAGCTGTTCCACCATAAATAATTACAATTTTATTTCCGATTAAACCATCGGAACCGATCTTTGCCATTGCATCTTTATGGATGTGGGCTTCTGCTTTTTTTTCAATGCTCATTGTTACCAATACTTCTCTGTCACCATAAAAACTGATGTCTTTTACAGTTCCTACTTTTACACCGGAAAACCAGACATTGCCACCTTGCAGCAAACCTCCCACATCATCAAAAACAGCATTGATGGTAATAGATTTTACGAAAGTTTTTTTCTGGTTTCCTAAAGTAAATATAGTAATCACTAAAATCACTAAACCCAGGAATACAAAGATTCCCAATATAACAGGACGGTTATTTTTAAACATGCTCATTTGGCGTTAATAAAATTGTAATCATAAAATGTTCTCACATTTTCATTGTCTGTATTAAAGACTTCTTCAAAACTTCCCTGCATCAGGAATTTACCGTCCAGCAACATAGCTACTCTATCGGCCGTTTCCTTTGCGCAAACAAGATCGTGGGTAATGATAATAGCCGTGGTATTGTATTGCTCGCGTACCTGAACAATCAGTTTATTGATTTCAATACTGGTGATCGGATCAAGACCTGAAGTAGGTTCATCATATAGCATAATTTCCGGTTTCAGGATTAAAGTACGTGCAATACCGATACGTTTCTTTTGTCCGCCAGACAATTCCGAAGGCATCTGGTTAATCGTCTGTGATAAGCCTACATCACTCAGCACTTCTTCAATAGCGGCATTCACTTCTTTACGGCTTAAATTCCGCAGGTTTCTTACCAGTGGAAATTCAAGGTTCTGTTTTACACTCATGCTATCATATAAAGCACTGCTCTGGAAAGAAAATCCTATTTTCAATCTTAATTTCTGCAATTCAGCATCGCTGATCTTATCGACCTCCCTTCCCAGCACCTTCACTGTTCCACTGTCTGGTTTCAGCAGGCCGGAGATTATTTTGATCAGAACAGATTTTCCACTGCCGGAACGACCGAGAACTGCAATGTTTTCTCCTTTTTCTATTTCAATGTCAATTCCATTTAGTACTGAAAGAGTCCCAAAAGATTTTTTCAGATTTTTTATGGAGATTATCACATCATTTATATCCATTAATTTTTGTTTTCAATTTTATAATTTTACCTGAATTCATTTATCACCTGAACGATCAACATTTCTTCAATAAAGATCATAAACATAGCAAGCACTACAGCCATATTTGCGGCCCGTCCCACACCCTGGGTACCATTCTGTGCATTATATCCCTGGTAACATCCAGCCACTCCAATAGTGAAACCATAAACAACGGATTTTAAAAGAGATGAAAAAATATCCAGGAATGTAATGGTACTGAAGGCACTTTTAAAAAAAGCAGTTATGCTTGTTTGCTCATTCTGATGTACATTCAGGTAGGAGCCCATCATTCCAACAAAACCTGTATATGTTACTAATACCGGTAACATAAGTGTAGTAGCCAGAATACGGGTTGAAACAAGGAATTTAAATGGATTTGTTGCAGATACCTCCATAGCATCAATTTGTTCGGTTACCTTCATAGAACCTAATTCTGCTCCCATATTAGAACCTACCTTACCAGCAGCTATCAAAGCTGTTACCAATGGAGCCAGCGCCCGGATAATAGCGATTGATATAAGGGAAGGCAGCCACGAACTTGCTCCGAAGGTCGATAAGGATGGACGTGATTGTTTAGTAAAAACAAAACCTGTAATAAAACCCGTTAATGATATAAGCCCCAGAGATCTGTATCCAACCTGGTAACATTGATTGATGATTTCTTTAAACTCAAATGGAGGGGAAAAAGCTACTTTAAAAAAACGTATAATGAACTTATGAACATTATATAAAGTCAGAAAAAACAGATCTGTTTTTTCTGAAATGAAATATTTTATCCCTGGTAAACCTTCTGATTTTTCTGGATCAACTTTCATCTTATTATACGTTAGGGTTAATTAATATAAAACCTTATGTAAGACAATATCGGCCATTTTTTTATCATCATGGGAACGAGCTGGCTTTTATGTACATTTACAACAATCCTACCTTCCTTATACAATTACTTTGCCTGAAACGAATTAATATAAAACAATATGACTCCCAAGAGAACAGGTATCTATATGGACCATTCAAATGCCCATCTGATCGAGTTCCCAATCGCCCCCATGGAAGAGCTGATCACATCAAAATTCACACATGAGGAAAAAGTATTCAGTGTGAGTAAAAGTGAGAACCTGATGCATAATAAGGAACAGCATGAACAATCAGCTTATTACAAAAAAATCGGGGAAGCGATTAAAAACCACAGTGAAGTGTTGCTTTTTGGCCCCACCGAAGCCAAATCCGAACTGCTGAACCTGTTAAAAAACGATCATCATTTCAAAGATATAAAGATAAGTATAGAAGATACTGACAAGCTTACCGAACAACAGCAACAAGACTTTACAATAGCATTCTTTTCAAAAAAATAACGCAGTAACGATAATGATTAAGATGCAAATATGCTGGCTTTTTATATTAGCCATACCTATTGCCTGTGTGGCATGGACTGTTACCCATGAGGAAGTATTCCGTGAACCAAGAGAATATTTCACAAAACGTAGCGAATTGGGGAAATCATTACTGGAAAGGAAGTTCTTCTACATTTTCACTTGTGAATATTGTTTCAGCCATTATATAACTATTTTAGCGTTGGTCCTTACAGGGTATAAGTTGTTACTGGATGACTGGAGAGGATATTTAATTGCAGGGTTTGCACTGGTATGGATAGCCAATGTCTATATGAATCTGTTTGGGATGATCCGGCTGGGAATGAAAAAAGACAGAACAGAGATAAAAAAGATGGAGGAGGAATAGAACATCCTCCTTACTTACGCGATAAAACCTCCATCGCGCTAACCAGATACACCAATGGTGCATTCCAGTTAATCGCTATTTCATTGGATGCATAAGCTCCATCCTGATCGGTATAAGATGTTTCAGGTTCCTTATGCTCGTAATTAACCTTATCCTGGCGGCCTTCATTTGGCCCTCCTACCAGTAATCCCGGAACCGGTTCATTGATACCATCAGCTATAGAAGGACGATGATGCGGGTGCATAGGTGATTTACAGCCAATACCTGTTACAAAACAATATCCTGTTGCATTACGGCCCAACAGATAATCTATATTCGTTAATGCCCATTCCAGGTATTTTTTATCTGCCGCAACCAGGTATGCATTCATTAACAGGATTCCCTGATTAGCTGCTACACTATTGCTTCCCCATATAAAGTCTTTTTTGGTATTACCCATTACCGTATGAAAAGTATTAGCAGGCATATAATTATCAGCCAGAGTTAAAAGCCGGTTTTTCATGATGCGGATCATAACCTTTGCATATTCGGGCATTTGATTTTCATGACGCAATAAGGTGTAATAACCCAGCATCCCTACAGAACTCCAGGATGGCACTCTAATGTCCTCACGCATTTGCGCTAAAACCTTCTCAAAATACATTTTGCTACCAGTAGTAGTAAAAAGTTCTGCAGCTGCCCATAACCATTCATCTCCAAAATTCTTATCTCCATATCCGCCAGTCGTAATTTGAGGTAACTTTTCCTTATTCATCTCATCCTGATTGTAAGGCATATCAGGATTCTTCAAGGCCCAGCTCCAGGCTCTTTCCGCGGCAGACTGGCAACTATCAGCCAGACCAGGAAACTGGTTCCCGTATTTTCTGAAAATCCGGGCTCCCTGCGCCATTACAGCCACCAGGTTCAGGGCAGCAGCTGTACCTTTCTGTACAACATAACGTGGAGCAATAGCCTTATCCGGCATAATCATACCATCAAAGTTAGCATTGGTACATTTGTTATATACACCGCCATCCTGCGGGTCCTGCATGCTCAACATCCAGCGCATATTGTACAAGGCTTCATCCAGTATATCGGGTACTCTGTTTCTGCTTTCAGGAATGTTTGTATTCAGGGAATCGAAGTAACGTGGAAAATCTTCATAAGCAGACAGCAAAGTAGCAGTGCTGATGCCACTATTTACCACATATTTGTTATAATCACCGGCATCATACCATCCACCAGGAGTGGCAATTGCTGATCCTGTTGCCCGCTTTTTAAAAGCTGCGGAAGAGTGAATTAATACAGTCGTATCAGGATGTCCTTCTTTACGGCTCCATTTACCTGCAAATGCCGGTAACAAGGGCATGGATGCCCGTTGATAATAAAATGCTTTAAGTGAGGCAATAGCCACTTCCCTAAACACATGATGCTGAATCTTGAAATTACATGAACGGCCCACTCCCTTTATGTCCAGGTAAAAAGACCCGGTATCATGCAACTGGCTAAAGTTAGCTTCACATGTTTTCAGAGAGGAATAAGCAGATAGAACGGGATGCTCCAATACCCCATTAAAAACAACGTTGCCAGTACTGCCGGCAATGATCCGGAATGGCTTACCGGCTGCATCTGCGATCATTACAACGGCTACTTTAGGTTCATTCGGATAAAACCCAACCTGGTTGATCTTTATATCGTCTGAAATTCCCTGAGCATTTGCGGCTGCAGTATTCAGGCTCATAAGAAAAATCAATCCGGTTTTATAAATATTGCGCATAAGCTATCCTTCTTCATTGAAGTTAAATATATTTAACTTTTTTGACTTAGATAGATGAAATAAAAAAGCCCCGGCTTAGTTAGCCAGGGCTTTTCAAATAGCTTCCCTCTTTATTTCAATACATCCAGTATCGGGTGTTTAATACCCCGTAATTCCTTCATCTCCGGCTTAAGCAATTCCATCACAGCAATACTATTCCTTCCTTTTTTCAGCCATTCTGCCGGAACGTAGATTGTCTGTTGAGGACCCACTTCCCAGTATCTGCCTAAGTGATGCCCGTTAATCCATACAGCACCTTTCCCCCAATTACTCAGATCAAGATAAGTATCTCCCACTTCAGTCAATACAAAGCTGCCCTGTTTCAGCGCAGGAGCATTATTAACAGGAGTAGTCTTTACAGTATTAGCTGGTAATTGATCAAACGGAAATTTAAACAACTGCCAGTTTTTTAATTCTTTATGATCAAAGATTACTTTTTCAGTAATGCCTTTTTTATTTGATAATAAATAAGGACCAAAGTTGATCCTGCCAAGGTTTTCTACCAGCAGATCCAGCTTCACCTTTCCTGCGGGCAATTGTAACAGCAGGCTATCCTGTGCCTTTCTCCTGTCCAGCACTCCTACCCTTTTACCGTTGACCATAACGATACAGTAATCGCGTAGTTCTTTCAGTTGCAGCCATCCTGATTTATTGCCATCAAGCGTGGTGCTGTACAATACCCATCCATATGCCTGACCCAAATCTTCGAAGGTCAATGGTTTGTCACTGCTAACGGGTATTGGACGTAAACTGAATATGCTGGTTGACTGTGTAAGTTTGATTGCCGGAATTTCAATGACAGGCCTTGCGGCAGGTACTTCCGGCAGGGATTGTCCTGCGGGTAAATGCTTCGCGATCACTTTGCGGAATTGCATGAATTTCTCCGTAGCATTACCTGCTTCATCGAGTGGAGCATCATAATCATAACTGCTGATCTGTGGCTCGTAGGGAGTGTGGTCATTACCGTTTGCCCCGTTCATGAATCCCCGGGTAGTACCCCCATGAAACATATACATGTTGATAGAAATCCCGGCAGACAGTACACTATCTAATGGCCCTAAATATTTCTGATAAGATACAGTATGGTGTTTTGTACCCCACCAGTCGAACCATGCAGGATACCATTCTGCTATGTAATAAGGTCCTTTCCCATCATGATTCTCGTTGATCAGTTTTTTTACTTTCGCCGGATCATCTATGCCATTTATAGCTGGTAATAACCCTGGCAGATGTCCATCTTTGATAGCTGCTTCCGGATCACAGGTGTAGAGCAATCCGTCAAAACCTGCGTCTACGAACATTTTACGATTCACTTCCAGATAATCTTTATCATTGGAATAAGAACCATACTCGTTTTCTATCTGTACCATCAGGATGTTACCACCGTGATTCACCTGTAATGGCGCAAGTTGTTTACCTACAGCCTTTATATAATTGCGGTACGCCTCAAGATATTGGGGTTCTTTACTACGTACTTCCAATCCTTTTACTTCCTGCAGCCAGTAAGGATAACCGCCGAATTCCCATTCCGCACATACGTATGGACTGGGTCTTAATACTACCCACAATCCTTCTTCCTGTGCTATTTTTACAAATTCAGCAATATCATTGTTACCTGAAAAATCATAGCGCCCTTTTTCAGGTTCATGTAAGTTCCAGAATACATAGGTGCCAATGGTGTTTAATCCCATTGCCTTTGCCATCTTCATTCTTGCCCTCCAGGCTTCACGGGGCACACGTGGATAATGCATTTCTCCTGAAATCATCTGGAAGGGTTTACCATCCAGTAAAAAAGCAGTTTCACCCAACGCAAAGGTGTGTTGACTTATGCTCTGTGCCGATACCTGCAGATAACAGGTTATTATAAATACGATAACTGCGCCTAATCTTTTCATCCTCCGTTTTTTTATTGGTTAATACTTCCTGTCACGATTATAATCGAACAGAATATTGCTTTTAACAATGGTAATATTTCCTGTTAATTATAATAGAACATTACTTAATATTCCCTGTTATGGTTACTACAGAACGGGCAGGAATATTAATATTGTTATCTACAGCAATGGGTTCAAGATTGCCGGTATCAGAGGTGATATAAGAACGTAGTTTTTTAATCTTCCCTTTCTTATAATCCAGTGAAATATTCATCACATCTTTACTGCTGTTAACAGCTACAATGGTAATTGTACGATCTGTATTTTGATATGTTGAGACCAATAAAGTATCATTATCGCTAACCGTTGTTTTAATTCTTTTGGCACCCGGTCTTACAAAACGGCTGTAGTTGCCTAATGCCCACATCATTTTACTATCCCGGTACTGTCCATCCTTTGTATTTTTATCGATGTATATTAATCCATCTTTATAATCATAGGGAGAAACAGCCAGCCAGTATTGCCATGCAGCAGCATTTGCAACAGCCAGATCATAATATATTACACGTGCCAGGTATAGGGCCGCATCCATTCCGTAATCCCTTTTTTCACCATTAATCTCGCCGGCATTATCACCTAATATACAATATTCAGATTGCCAGAATGTGAGATTTTTAACAGCGGCAATATTTTTTGACAGATCGTTTCTTATTCGGATGGCAGCCGGTGCCGGTGAAGTGGTGAAATAACTATGTCCTGATATAGTATGCCTGATATTTGGCAGGTTATCCAGGTAATCAGGGGAACCGTTATTGAAAAAAGCAGTGATCTGTTCTCCCTTTGCAGGTTTATCTGCTTTGGCATACAGGTAATCGAGCTTACCTGCTTCCCCGATTATTATTTTTGTTGACAGCTTTCTTTCTATAAATGTTTCACTAATGCTTTTTGTTACACCACTGATTTGCTCATTGTTGTAAGGGCATCCTTCCTGTCCTCCATCGCTCCACTCCCACTGAGGTTCATTTACAGGACTGATGTAGTCAAACAGGATACCGGTCTTTTTATGGATACCGGTTATTACATCGGCTGTATAGTTGGCTAACGCATCATATTTCTCCGGACTAATATTACAATTCCCTTTATTGGCAAATCCTTTACCATTGATGGTCAGATTTACAGGAGGACTATTCAGAAATGCAAGGAACTGTTTTACCTTTCTTTGTTTTGCTGCCTGCAGAAACCATAACTGACCGGATTGACTTTGCCAGTTATAGGTACGTCTCCATTCATCCCTGATGGCGCTGCTATCTCCTTGTTCTGCTGTTCCTGCACCAATGTTATAGCGCCACATAGATAACCCGATACCCATTGGCTGACCGGTGGCAGTAGTATCTGTACTGAACAGCCAGTCTGCTATGGCATTCTTCTTTTGCTCCGGCCAGTTGCCTACGAACTGGCAAGACCATGCATCAGAAGCTCCGAAATTATCTATCGTCTGATAGGTGGTATCCGTATCGATATGGACAATCGTTTGTCCCGTAGCAGTGATACTACAAAAGAGTAATAGTGGCACTATTATTTTCCTCATAGTTGTGAGATTGGATATTTTCTTTCTCATAACTCCTCCATTGGAAAGAAAATATCTATTGTTAGTTAATGAAGCTGGCCATTAAGGCCAGCTTCATTAATGGTATTGGAATAGAGGGTAGTGGCTCTTTTATTTATTAAAAGGTATTAATACCCGACCGTTTGTAGCAACTGATTATTAGATGCCTGGATCTCCGTTCTTGGAATAGGCAGCCAGTAATTTTTCTCGTTGAATAAACGGCCTGTCAGGGCAACTTTCTGTGTGTATACAGGTGCACCATTCACTAATGTCACATCTACCCCGTAGGCAGGTGTGTTTTCAGTTGTAGAAGCAATTCTCCAGCGACGAACATCATAAAAGCGGTGCTCTTCAAAAGCCAGTTCTACCTGCCGTTCTCTCATGATCGCAGTACGCATTTCTGATTGTGACAGTCCTGCAACAAGCGCAGGTTGGTTTACGCTAGCGCGCTGACGTATAAGGTTTATAGCTGCATATACGGTCGCATCCGGCCCTACCGCTTCGTTCTGTGCCTCTGCATAGTTCAGCAGCACTTCTGCATAGCGGAGATAGATCCAGGGCTGTAATCCGGCAACATTCCATGGATTGTCGATCGGATTATTATCGTCCATAAACTTACGCAAATAATAACCCGTTTTAGTGGAATTCCAGTTGGAAGGACCATCAATACCATCTTTTCCGCCGGGTCTATAAGTTTTAATAGTATCGCCCCTATAAAGAGCACCGTTATATAATATAGTAGCATAAAAACGCGCATCCCTGTTGGCATAAGGCTTTGCCGGATCAAATGTAGAAGCGGGATCAGTAATCGTTTTCCCGTTATTCATTTCATAAGCATCCACCAGGTTTTGCAGCGGCGTATTACCTGCCCAGCCACCATAACCGTTAGCACCATTCGAAATTTCCAGACAAACGTGACGGGCACCGATCGCGTACTGACGGCTGAAGATGATCTCACTACTGCTGGCACTTGCATTAATGAACAGTTTACTATAATCTGCTGCCAGGGCATACTGGTTCATATCCATTACTACCTTAGCCGCAGCCGCAGCATCTGCCCATGTA
Organism: Chitinophaga sp. CF118; assembly: GCF_900112615.1. Classification (GTDB taxonomy): domain Bacteria; phylum Bacteroidota; class Bacteroidia; order Chitinophagales; family Chitinophagaceae; genus Chitinophaga. The sequence goes on from NZ_FOMK01000002.1 coordinate 682,133, forward strand.
CCAACATTATATAATGGACTTGCAGCATATAGTAGTAAGCGGGACTTCAATGCCAGCGCAGCACCTTTAGTAGCCCTACCCTGCTGCCAGTTACCATCATTTACCTGTGGCAGGAAATAAGCAGCAGAATCCAATTCGGCCACTGCGTATTTAATACAATCTGCCAGGGATGATTTGACAAATAAGGAAGGATCTGTCAGATTATTTTCAAGGGCATATACTGTATCTTTCACCAATACTACTCCTCCATAATTACGGATCAGGTCCTGGTAACGGTATGCACGGATAAAATGCAATTCACCTCTTAGTCTGTTCTTCAACTGGTCACTCATCTGCACCTTTCCGATGATACTTAATCCATAATTACATTCACGGATACTGCGATAACTTCTTCCCCAGATGGTACCGGCGATACCTGTGTTTTCAGGTGCCAGCAGACCCTTTTGTATGAGCCAGGTATTATCATCATTGTTGTAGATAGATTCGTCGGTAACAGAACTCCACATAGCATATTCAAAACCTCTTCCGAAGCCGGGGTTAGTACCTTCTCCTTCTTTATCCTGTAGCTTAATACTCATGTAACGGTTGAGCACATAGTCCTGGAATAAAGCAGAATCTGCCGCTACGGCCACATCGGGTACCCTGTCTGTCGGTACGATATCAAGGTAATTCTTTTTACACGAGGTAAAGGTTCCTGCAGCTGCAAGCGCCAGAAAGTATATAATATTTTTAGTTTTCATTGCTGGAATTTTTACGGTATTAAAACTTAACATTCACGCCCACATTTACAATACGCTGTTGCGGATAAAACTGTCCGGTAGTGCTGTACTGTCCACTGTTGCTGCTACCTTCCGGATCATAATCTTTCACCTTTGTAACGGTAAACAGGTTAAAAGCGTTGGCATATACCCGTAGTCCGGCTATTTTAGCCCTTGATAAGATATCCGCGTTGATCGTGTATCCCAGTTCCACGTTCTTGAGGCGCAGGAAAGAAGCATTATTGAGCCAGAAACTATTGGTATATAGTCCACCGTTGATGGAAGAAGAAGCCCTGTCATCTACCCTTGGGTAGCTGCCATTAACATTGGTAGGGCTCCAGCGGTTATTCGCCCAGCTGCTGTAGAAATTACCGATGGTACCGGATTCGGGGAGCACATACTGGCTCACGCGTGTTTGTCCGGAAAATACGATTGACAGGTCAATTCCTTTATAATCTGCTCCCATCACAATACCATACATGATTTCAGGGATGTTGCCATATTTTGTCCTTGTCTGATCATCAGCGGTAATTTTGCCATCTTTGTTATAATCCTCGTAGATCAGGTCTCCCAGTTGTGCACCTGTTACATGTGGATATTTAGCTAAATCCTCTGCTGTTCTGAAGATACCAATTGCATTATACAACAGGTAAGAATTGAGTGGTTTGCCGGTTTTTGCCTGGTAAGACAATGTACCTGCCGCTTCATCTATGAAAACGACTTTGCTTTTAGCATAAGTAATGTTACCATTGATATTATAGTGAATGCCGTTGCTGGTAGTATTGTTATAACCCAGCGTAGCTTCTATCCCGTTGCTGTTTACCTTTCCGATATTTTCTGAAGGTACAAGCGGATCGCTACCATTTGGATTTACGATACCGGACACCTGTGGAATGGAGGCATTCCGTTGTGTAAGGATATCAGTACGTTTCTGCTGGAAGTAAATAAACTCTGCAGTGAAATGCTGTAAAAACTGCATGTTCATCCCCAGATCTAATTTCTTCGATCTTTCCCAGGTAATATTAGGATTACCAAGTTTGGTAAGATCGATACCAGGATGTACTGCAGAACCGATGACATACTGATTATTGAAAGAATAATTGTCGAAGTACTGGAACAGGCCTACATTATCATTCCCCAGGGAACCATAAGAACCTCTCAGTTTCAGGTCATTAATAAAGGTGACAGATTTGAACCATTCTTCCTGGGAAATACGCCAGCCCACAGATACAGATGGGAAGAAGCCATATTGTTTCCCTGAGGGGAAGGTAGATGATCCATCAATACGTGCCTGCGCTTCCAACAGGTATTTTTCCTGGTAGTTGTATGCCAACCGGCCGAAATAACTCTTTCTGGTAAAGTTGTAACTGTTACCTGAATTATTTTTATCAGTAGCCGCTGCACCTCCCTGTGATAATTCCGGTGTTTGTACAGAAGGGAAATTCATCCTGTAAGCACCTAAACTATCCTGGGTAGTTTTGCTCTGTTCGTATGCGATAAAAGCATTGATGTTATGTTTGCCAAACTGGCGCGCATAATTCAGTTTGATATTGGAGGTAAGTAAAGCCCTGTTGAGCTGACCTTCCGACAGGGTAGCCGCACCATTAGAACCGCCCACCACTACTTTATTATAAGTATTGGACGACTGATCAAAATTATATACAGAATAAGGTTTGCCAAATGATTTAGCAAAGCTCCATGATTTATCAATAGAGAAGAATCCATCGAGGAACAGTCCTTCAATTGCAGGGATCTCATAACGACCTTTCAGGATGCCATTAAATACCTGGGTAGGGTTGCGGTTATAACCACCTATATCAGTTACCTGCATTACTGGATTGTTATTCTCGATACCGGAAGTAGGCAATCCATTCGGATAACGTGCAGCCACCGTTGGGTAAGCACGGTAGATACCGCGGAAGATATCACCTGCACTTGTTTGAGAATAAAGACGGTCTTCCTGGCGGCCTGACAAATAAAGGCCTACTTTTAAACGTTTGGTAACATCAGCATCGATATTTGACCGGAAATTGTATTGATGATAATCGGTCACCCCATGCTTGTACAAACCATCCTGTGATATCATCCCCAGGGATACGAAATATTTTACTGCTTCGTTACCACCATTTACAGAAAGACTGTGCTGATTCTGGAGTGCAACTTTTTTCAAAGTTTCCTTTTCCCAGTTTGTGTTCGGATAGTGCAAGGGATCAGAACCGTCTTTGAATTTCTGGATCTGATCGGCAGTATAGAACTGGTTCAAGCCACCAGCAGGTTTATCATAATACTGGATTTCGTTCATGATGGTAGCATAAGTAGCTGCATCCGCCATGTGAGGTAACCTGGTGGGAGAAGAAAATCCCTGGTTAAAGCTATAGTTGATGGAAGGCTTGCCCGTTTTACCCCGTTTGGTGGTTACGAGTATTACCCCATTAGCTGCACGACTACCATAAACTGCCGCTGATGCATCTTTCAGCACGCTGATACTTTCAATATCATTAGGATCAAGCCTTTCCAAACCACCTATTTGTCCTGGCACTCCATCCACTACGACCAATACATCATTGTTGCCGGTAGTTGCCAATCCGCGAATAGAAATAGTGGAACCATCATATCCCGGTTCACCTGAGCGGTTATTAGCGATCACCCCGGAGAAACGGCCAGACAGTGCATTGGAAACATTCGCCTGAGGACTTTTTACCAGATCAGCACCTTTTACCACAGAAATAGACCCTGTAAGGGTAGCTTTTTTCTGAGTGCCATATCCCACTACCACTACTTCGTTCACATTCTGGCTAACAGAAGTCATCGACACACTAACCGGAGAGGCGCTTTTAACAGCTATTTCCTGTGCAGTGTAAGAGATGTGGTTGAAGATCAGGGTATCACCAATAGCCGCCGAAACGGTAAATTTCCCTTCACCATTAGTTAATGTACCCTGATTGGTTCCTTTTACCCTGACACTCACGCCGGGTACGGCCTCTTTCCCTTCGGTCACTTTACCGGTAATATTTAATTTTTGTGCCTGCAATCCGAGTACTGGGAGCAGGAAGAGAAGAATCATTAGCAATGATTGTCGCCGTGATATTAAACACACGGCCGCTGATAAGCTCTTTTTCATAACGGGCATTCCTTTTAAATTGATAACAAGTTGGTTACGCTACATTTACGTGGTAATCTGGCTGTAAATTAGGGGGATAAAAACGACCTGGAGAGGGGGTAAATCATTTAAATGAGGGGGTAAAATCATATTTCACCCCTTATTACATTCAAATCCTGATTAAAAGAATGTCGGTATTTTTTTACATAATCCGACGGATTCATTCCGAACAGTTTAAAGAATTGTTCCCTGAAGTATTTGACATCCCCTATGCCCACTTCAAATGCTGCCTGATTGATGGTATAATTTCCCTTTAGCATTAGTACAGCCGCTCTCCTTAACCGGATAAAGCGGATAAAGGCATTAACAGTTTGCCCCGATATGGATTTCACCTTCTTATATAAACTGGAATGGCTCATGCCTATAGCCTGCGTAAATGTTTTAATGGAGAAATCCTCATTTCCAAGATTAGCCTCTACAATATCTATACATTGTTTTAGGAAATGCTGGTATTCAGCCGGTACCTTTACATAACTTTGCTTCAGAGTGATGCTTTCCAGGAAGTATTGCCGGAGCAGATTCCTGTTTTTTATTATGGTTTGTACTTTTACCAACAGCAGGTCACGGTCAAAAGGTTTGGTAATGTAGTCATCCGCTCCCCCTTCAATTCCTTTTAACCGGGTATCGGCAGAAGATGCCGATGTAAGCAGGATCACAGGAATATGACTGATGGCCTCCGTCTGTTTGATCTTCGTGCATAACTCAACCCCATCCATACCCTCCATCTGGATATCGCTGATTACCAGGTCCGGCATATATTGTTGTACCGCAGCAAAGCCCTCCGTGCCGTTATCAGCCTCATAAACAATGTATTTATCTATAAACAGCTGCTGCAGGTAGTGTCTGATCTCAGCATTATCGTCAATTAACAGGATGGAGCGCTTTTCTGTAATCAGCTCAACAGGAGGTAATGATTCTACCGGTTTACTGTAAACATCTTCTATCAGCTCCTCCAGCAAACCGGACTTACTCCCGGGATCTACTGTTAGCAATGCAGGATCCAGGTGCTCCGTCCCTGTTTTTAACCGGATCAGGAAAGTAGTGCCCTCGTTTATCTGGCTGGACCAGGTAACGGTGCCTTCATGCTTTTCAACGAAATGTTTCACCAGGTAAAGGCCTATCCCGAATCCGGACTTATTACTATCGGCCTGCTGGAACTTTTCAAAAATCTTATCTCCCATATTAGCCTGAATACCCGAGCCACTGTCTTTAAGCATAATCTCCACTTCACTATTAATATGGCGGATCTTACAAAGGATCTCTCCCCCGTCCGGAGTAAACTTGAAGGCATTTGAGAGCAGATTGAAAAGTGCTATCTCAATTTTTTCATAATCGGCATAAATGTCTATATGCTCATTCTCATATATGAACTGATAATTAATATGTCTTGTAGCAGCCTGCTGGGTGAAACAAAGGAACACTTCATTACATAAGGCTACCAGGTCCAGCTTTGTAATTTTAAGCCGGTCCCCCTCACTATCAGCTTTACGGAAAAGCAGTAGTTGATCTACCAGGCTAAGTAGCCTCCGGGCATTCCGGTATACCACACCAAGATTTTCATTATCCTTTAACTCTTTGAGCGGGTTTATAATTAATGTCAATGGTGTTCTGAACTCATGTGAGATATTGGTAAAGAAAGACAGCTTTCTTTCATTGATCTCTTTCTCTTTTTCATTTTCCAGGTGCGCAAGCTTAATTTCATATTTCAGCCTTTCCTGCCGGGACCGGTATTGAGTAAAGAGATAAATACCGAGCAATACAAAGGCCACATATAACCCGTAAGCCCACCATGTTCTGTACCAGGGTGGCAGGATAATGATCCTCAGCAACCGGATCTCTTCCCCCCATTGCCCATCCGGATTGGTGGCTTTTATTTTAAAGGTATAATCCCCTTCCTGCAGACGGGTATAATTGGCCGTCCGGGCTTCTCCCGAATAGTTCCACATCTTATCCCAACCATCCAGCAGGTATGCATAACTAATCTTATCGGGCGAAGAGTATTCAAGGGCTACAAAATCCAGGGAAACGGCTGCTTTATTATAAGGAATCCTTAATTCATGTACATTTTCCAGGGATCTTTCAGAAACGTAGGTATCGTTTTGTTCTACTGGTATATTATTGATCCGGATACCTGTCAGGAAAACCGGGGAAAATCTATTCCGTTCATAAATACTATCCGGATAAAAGATGTTGAATCCTTTGATGCCTCCGAACATAAATTCGCCCGATGTCAGCTTTAAGGCAGCATTAAAAGCGAATTGATTACTTTGGAGTCCGTCGGATTGGGAAAAGTTTCTGCTGGTGCGATGAACTGGATCAAACCTGGCCAGCCCGTTAAAGGTACTCAGCCATAGGTAGCCCTTATTGTCTTCCAGTAAGCGGAGAATGGAATTACCAGGTAGGCCGTCTGCATCCGTAAAACGGATAAATTTACCGGACTGTGTATTGAACAGAAGTAATCCGCCTTCTGTACCCACCCATAGATTTCCCCGTTGATCTTCATGAATGGTACGAACAGTATAACCAATGGGATAAATCCGGTGTTTCTTATTAACTCGGTCAATCTTCACCAGGGAAGAATAATTACCTCCCCATATATTCCCTTTACGATCTTCTGCCAGGCATTGAATATTAACCAGGCTTTTATCGAACAGCTCAAACTTATCTGTATTCCGGTTAAACAGGTACAACGTACCATTGTTGGTAGTACTAGCCCAGATATTTTTCTGAGCATCTTCATAAATGATCCAGAGATTATTTTCTTCAGCATTCGTGAATGGATTGAAACACCTGAAATGATCAAATCCATCGGTCTGTTTGTTGTACCGGTTGATTCCCCCAAACCAGGTAGCTACCCAAAGATCACCGTGGGAATCGTGCAGAATACCGGTAATAAAATTACTGCTGATAGAATTTTTCACCGCAGGATTTAAAGTATAATCCTTTACAGTATTGGTTTCCCGGTTCCAGAGTTTCAGCCCGCCGCCATCTGTACCAATCCAGATATTCTTCCCTTCTCCCTCACAGAAAGAAAGGATAAAATTATTGACGCCACCATTGTTAAAAGCATGTTGTTCGAATAAGTTCTGCCTGGGTTCAATAATGTTCACCCCACCCCTAAGCGTACCGATCCATTTCCGGCCTTCCCTGTCCTCATAAATAGAGTACACAGAATTACTACTCAGTGGTTGTTTGTTGTGAACCGCCTTATTATTATTCACCAGGAAGATGCCGTTGCCATCCGATGCCACCCAGATCTCTCCCTGTTTGTCTACGCAGAGGTTAACAATTTTACAACTTTGCTCCAGGTAGTTGGGGGAGAAAGTATGATCGAATTTGAAAAGTCCCTGGTCTGTCCCCAGCCACAGATGACCATTTCTATCGAATTTCAGGCAGTTGGCCCACTTTATTTCTGTGTTGATAATGGTAATAGTCCGGGTGCGACAATCATACCTGCACAGTCCTATATCCTGGGCAAATATCCAGGCAGCAGTACTATCTATATCATAGTCAATAGCAGTAACCTCGTAATTTGTGCTTTTCCCAATCGGGATCTTCCGGCCGGTATTGGGATTCCCTTCAAAAAGCAACAGTCCGTTGTTTTCTGACCCTACCAGGATGATCCCACCTTTCCCAGCCTTAATAATATGGATATTGCCTTCAACGGTTTTACCGGTAGCAGCATACCTGGCGGGAGAGAAATGTTCATTCAGGGGATTAAAAATGCTCAATCCCTTGCGTCCACCTATCCATAGCCGGTAATTGGCATCACCTTCAATTGTATAAATTCCGTTATCTAAAAGAGAAGTGGTATCCCCTATCTTATTCCTGTATATTTTACATTTGTACCCATCGTAACGGTTGAGCCCATCATAGGTACCGAACCACATAAAGCCTTTATAGTCCTGATATACATTGACAACCGCATTATTAGACAACCCGTCTTCTATGCCCAGATACCTCACAGGATACCCGGTAGCAAAAAGACCATTTGTAATAATGATCAATAATGCAAGCATTGTTCCTGTTCCCTTTATCCCCATACTCTCCATTTGAAAGGCGAAATATAGTAACTTTTTTTTTGTTGAATAATATTCCGGGCACAAATTCTGCTGCACCTTAATATCTACAACACTTAACATAATTTATACATTGACAACCGGGCAGATCATGGATAGTTTTGTATCCTCTTAAATTAGATATATGAACATTCCAAAGATTGCACTGCTAATTTTCTCATTATTATTCACCTTTCAAAACCCAGAAACCATGGCACAAGCCCTCGATTATGCAACTGACCCACATTTGGTTAAAGCTGTAAAAGATTTTTTAAAGCCGTTAAACGGAGGAGGCCCTCCGGTAGAAAGTATGGATAAAGTTGCCGCTCGCAACGTACTTACAGGCGCCCAACAAGCATTTAAAGTAGATCTTTCCGGTATTGAAGAATCAGAAAAGACCATTACTTCTGAAGGTTATACTGTGAAGCTGAATATTGTTCGTCCACAGGGCGCTAAAGGTAAATTACCCGTATTCATCTTTATTCATGGCGGTGGCTGGATACTGGGCGATTTCCCTACACATAAAAGGATGGTGCGCGACCTGGTAGTATTATCTGGTTATGCAGCCGTATTTGTTAACTACACGCCTTCTCCGGAAGCACATTACCCACAGGCCATTAATGAAATCTATGCTGCTACAAAATGGGTAGCTGCTCATGGAGATGAGATTAATGTAGATGGCAAAAACCTGGCGGTAGTAGGCAACAGCGTAGGTGGTAACATGACAGCCGTAACTGGTTTAATGGCGAAAGACAAGAAAGGTCCTGAAATCAAATTACTGATTATGATGTGGCCGATTGTAGATGCCAACTTTGACACTGAATCTTACAAGTTGTATGGTGCACAACGTTTCCTCACTACTCCATTAATGAAATGGATGTATGATCAGTATACTACCGATCCTAAACAACGAAAAGAAATTTATGCATCACCATTACAGGCTACAACAGAACAGTTAAAAGGATTACCACCTGTATTAATTCAGGTTGCTGAAAATGACATTCTGCGGGATGAAGGAGAAGCATTCGGCCGTAAGCTCGACGAAGCAGGTGTTACTGTAACCACAGTACGTTATAACGGTGTGATCCACGATTTTGGATTGTTGAACGGATTAGCGGAACTACCGGCAACAAGGTCGTTGTTTGTACAAGCAGCAGCAGAGTTGAGGAAGTATCTTAAATAATTGGGTGACCAAAAGGTTTAGTTTGAATGGGGCGACTAAAAAGTGAGAGATCCTTTTTAGTTCGCCTCTTTTTTTTGATTAGTACCAGAGATACCAATAATCAGCCCGACAGGAAAATCTTGCAATAAAAAAGCCTATTTATTAGGAACGGGCTTTCAATAAAATTGAATCGCTTACTCCGGTTCAAAACTTCTCCTTAATGCAGCCATACAAGCATCAGCCTGTTCTTTTGTTCTAACCATCAGGCCTAGTGCCGATCTGTTTCGTGCCTTTACTCTTATTATTTCCGGTTTACCCGTTATCCGGGCTTTTTCAGTCAAGGCATTAATTTTTTCGTCTATTTTTTCTCTTACATCTATCATAATTGTGAATTTAATGTTTTATAGAATTTAGATTACTCCAAATCAAAACTTCTCCTTAAGTCGGCCATAAAAGCATCTGCCTGTTCTTTTGTTTTAATGATCTGGGCCAGTGATGATCTGTTACACGCCTTTACTCTTTTTTTTCTGGTATTCCGCATGTCCGGGCTTGTTCAATCAAGGCATTAGCCCTTTCTCGTACTTTTGGATCTATCATAATTGTAAACTTAATGTTACATCGAATTTAGATTACTTCGAATCAAAACATCTCTTTAACGCAGCCATACAATCATCCGCCTGTTCTTTTGTTCTAATGATCTGACCTAGTACTGATCTGTTTCGTGCCTTTACTCTTATTATTTCTGGTTTACCCGTTATCCGGGCTTTTTCAGTCAAGGCATTAATTTTTTCGTCTATTTTTTTACATAAGTCCATCATAATTGTAAATTTAATGTTTTATCGAATTTAGATAATTGCAACTACATTAAGCGCTTTTATTTTTAAAAATAAAATAATTATACATGCACTCCATTTTTCTCGGACTATCCCGTGTAATCCTTTCCCAATCAGATTTAACGTCGTTAAAATCAAAAGGATTTTCATATTGATATTTACCAAATCTGGTTATCCTCACATAATATTTCAATGCTCCCATATCAAAATAATTATCCAAATAATCAAAGTTATTTAGAATAAACCTGTAGTACATAAAAGCACGACTATTGTTAGAGCCATCAATACCCAAATAACGATCCGGATGAAGAGCTAAATAAGCCCGGGCATGCGACAATATTGTGGAAAAAACCTTTGAATAGTCCTTATGTATTAACTGCGCTTTATCATCCAGTTCTCCATCCTGATCAGGTGGACCAAAAGCTAAATTGTAAACATTCGGCATTAATTCATGAGCATCCGTACTTATTTTCACAATTAAAGGAACTGTACTACCATCTGCCTGTTCTGCTACAAATCTGGCCGATGTCAATTCACCGGATGCTGAATTTATGTCATAGACATTATCGAAATTAATTTTAACTGCAATTGCCATTGAGTTTAATTATTAAATTAAAAAATCAAATTGCATATAAATAATGCAATGCACAAAATATACCTAAGACGACTATTACATCGCCAATACATGCTTAATAATAACAATGACATCGCTTTGAACTTATTGAAAAGTCCAGGCCATTACATTGCATACAAATCCAATCCGGTCTTTGTTAAAAACAAAAACCTTTATAGATTCTATAATTTTTTGATTAGGGGGTAAAACAAAACAACTAATACCTGAGTTGTATCTATTGCGAATGTACAAATTTTATAAATCCATCCAACTTATCAAATAAATTTTCCTAAACTTTTTTTTATAAAGCAGCTAAAGGAAGGATATAAAAGTAAAAGGGTGCATCATTGTTATAATGCACCCTACCTATAAAGCTATAAAGTTTTAAATACTGACATACACATCAATATCATGCTCTAACCCATCATCTACCAGTTTAATCATAGTTTTTGGATTTCCATTGGCTACCTGGAAGACTGTGATATTGTATACAGATGTACCGTAATGGTAAGCAATAGTTACGGAAGGCCATGACAACGGAAAACAAGGTTTGAAATATAAATGATCTGCCTGTAGTTCCATCCCTAACAGGGAACTAATAATAAACTGATACATCCATCCGGAGGAACCTGTGTACCAGGTCCATCCGCCTCTTCCCTTATGCGATTCATTTGCATATATATCAGCAGCCATCACATAAGGCTCTACTTTATATACCTGTATCGCAGCAGCGTCGGACGTATGATTTAAAGGACGGATCATATCAAATAGCTCCCATACTTTTTCACGGTTACCTAATGCAGCAAAGGCCATAAGCGCCCAGATAGCAACATGGGAATACTGCCCCCCGTTTTCTCTTACTCCTGGTACGTACCCTTTAATATATCCCGGATTAGGACCATTGTTATTAAATGGAGGATCAAGCAACTGAATCAGTTTCAGATCCCTTCTTACAAGGTGTTTATCCAGGGATGCCATCGCCATTGTAGTTCGCTCTGGTTCGCCGGCACCGGACAATACAGACCAGCTCTGTGCTACAGCATCTATACTGCATTCTTTGTTCTCCTTTGATCCCAGGGGGGATCCATCATCAAAATAAGCGCGTCTGTACCATTCTCCATCCCAGGCAGCAATTTCAGTATTTAACTGTAATTGTGCTGCTTCCATTTTACAGGTATTTGAAAATGCCGTATCACCGTAACTGTTAGCAACAACTGAAAAACGCTGCAACACATCGTACAGGAAAAATGCCATCCATACGCTTTCTCCTTTCCCTTTGTTGCCTACCTGATCCATCCCATCATTCCAATCGCCGGAACCGATAAGGGGCATGCCATGCTGTCCATACCGGAGGCTATATTTAATAGCACGTATACAATGTTCGTATAGAGACGCTTGCAGGTTACCATTCACAGGAAGATCATATACTGAATCTTCTTCCGGATGCAAAAGGCGGCTTTCCAGGAAACCTACGGATACATCCAGGATATCCTTTTCACCGGTTGTTGCAAGGTATCTTGACACCACAAAGGGCAACCATAACAGATCGTCGGAGCAATGCGTGCGCACTCCCCTGCCTTCAGGCGGATGCCACCAGTGCTGCACATCACCTTCTGCAAACTGACGGGAGGCACTTAAAAGAATCTGCTGACGGGCTATTCCCGGTTCTGTTGGTAACAATGCGAGTACATCCTGCAATTGGTCCCTGAAACCAAATGCGCCGCCTGACTGGTAAAAACCACTGCGGGCAAAAATCCTGCAGGCAAGCGTCTGATAAGTGAGCCAGCCATTAACCAGGATATTCAGTGATTGATCCGGCGTAGTGACCTTTACGGCGCCCAACAATTCTTTCCAATAGATCTTTACATGTTGTAAGGATTCCATCACCAACTCCTTATCTGCAAATTTCAGAATAAGTGATTTTGCCTGCCGGGTGTTTTCTTCACTCCCCAACATAAAGATGATATCCTTTTCTTCACTATCCAGCAGGTCAAATTTAACCTGTAATGCTGCACATGGGTCCATACCGGCACCACTCCTGCCTGAGAGCTTTTTACGATGCAATGCCTGCGGATCTTCCAGGTTCCTGTTCCTTCCAATAAAGGCTGAACGGTCTGCAGTGAAACTCTGCTGACTTGCACCATTTACACTGAAAAAAGCAACCCTTTCCGTAAAAGCAGTATTATATCTGTTACGCAACAATAAGGCACCTGCCTCTTCATCAAATTCTGAAATAACATGCATATTTGTTTTAGCACGCACATCCCCCAGTATTATTTCCATAAAGCCGGTGGCAGAAAATTTACGTTCACGGCCTGAAGAGTTTTTCACTTTCAGCACAATGAATTTAACAGGCAATTCCTTATCTACAAACATGCACATCTCTGAAGAAATGCCCTGTTCTTTATGTTCGAATATAGTATAACCAAAACCATGTGTTATGATGTAGGGCGTGTTCCATTTTGTGGGGAAGGGAGCGGGTGACCAGAAAGCTCCTGATTCCTCATCGCGCAGATAAAATGCTTCTCCTCCCACATCACTTACAGGATCATTACTCCAGGGAGTAATGCGGTATTCATGCGCATTAACAGCCCATGTATATGCGGACCCACTTTCAGATACTACTGTTCCAAAGCTGGGGTTAGCAATTACGTTCACCCAGGGAGCCGGGGTTGTTTGTCTTTTGTCTGTGATGATCTTATATTCTTTACCATCGGATGTAAATCCTCCGGTTCCGTTAAAGAACAAAAGATCTGTAGGTAAGGCAAGCACCGGTGAAGGAAGGAGATCTTTTGCTACCACAGGTTTATGTTCGAGTAACGGTGGCAATATCTTTTCTGCATAATGCATGTTCACCTGTTCGGATAATGTACCCTTGCTATCATAAATGATAATCCGTGCCACACTTTCGAACAGTATCCTGTCTTCCGAAGAAAGCTGATCTGTGGATTTCACAAATACATTTCCAGGCTTGCTATAACCCGGAGCACTGTTAATTGCTTCTGCGGAGATTAGGCTAAGTATCTGGTCCTGGAGTAACTGCCGGTAAGCGCCGTGATCTTCATTCCAGATTACCAGATCTACTTCCAGTCCTTTTAACCGCCAATAGGCATGTGCCTGGATCATCTGGCGCACCAGTTCCATACTTTCCTGTTCGTAGATATGGAGTAAAATAACAGGCAGATCTCCCGAAATGGAATGACTCCATAAACCTGATTGTCCGCGGAAATTATTGAGGATCACAGATGAATCTGCACGCAGATCGGGATTGCTGTATATTATAGATGCTGCCAGGCGATCATATAATTGCGCGTCGGCTTCTGTCGCGTTAATTTGTCGTAGTAACACATGGCTATGTGTCCAGGAGAGTTCAAATGCACGATTTTTCAGGTGTTTATCCTGGTACTTATGCATCAGCCCTTCACAGCCTTCTTTTGTTTCGCTGATACCATAAATCAGATCGATCGTAACAGTCTGACCCGGTTTGATACTGATCCGGTAACGGATGGACATTATCGGATCTAATACTGCGCCCTCCTTTCCGGAAAGCAGATCATGATCCATTGCCTGCGGATTCGCTGCTGTTCTTCCCCTTCCAATAAACTGCAAACGGTCTGTTTCATAAGATACAGCCTCTGCCACTGCGCCACTCACATTCATCAGGTGGAACATCCAGGGTGGTCTTTCTGCTTCAGATCTTGGACGGCGTGTACAAAAAACAGCTCTATGTTCCGGGATCACCTCTGTTTGTACAAACAGGTTACTGAATGCAGGATGCGCTTCATCAGAAGCCTGTGTGGCCATCACTACTTCCGCATAACTCGTGATCTCTAATATCTTTATCGACGGGTTCCTGTTCGTAATTCTGATCCGTCTCATTTCTGCATCATCTTCGGGAGAAATGACAATCTCTGTGCGGGTATCGATACCAAAATCCTGTCTGCGGAACTCCACATGTCCCTGGGAGAATACCGCTTCATATACTTTGGATATATGCAGGGTTGGCTGATAAGTATTGGACCAGAATCTTCCGCTCTGTACATCTTTGATATAACAGAAAATGCCGCGGTCGTCCTTTGTACTATCTTCCCGCCAGCGGGTAACGGCAAGATCTTTCCACCGGCTGTAGCCGCCGCCCGAATTGGTAACCATTACCTGGTACCGGCCATTGCTCAGCAGCTGTATCTCGGGGATAACAGTGTTTGCGGTGGTAATACTTCTTACAGGAGTATCCGCGGTGGCTGTATGCGTTTCTATAATATCTGCCGTATGGGAGTAAAAGAGGGTTGCTCTTGGAATACGTTCCTGCAGTAATAATAAGGTAGCCTGGAAACGGAGTTCGGCAGAAAACCGTTGTTGCATGGGTTTATTCAACAGCACATATGCCAGTGATAAAAGTCCCATGCCCTGATGATGCACCATAAAAGACTGTACAATGGTGTTTGTCTTTCCTCTCGGTTGGCGGATATTAGTATAATCCACTGCCTCATAAAAGCCAAACTCACCCTCAAAACCTTCATCTGATAATAATTTCAGGTTCGCGCAGGCCTTTGCTGGCATTACCATTAAAGCCAGCATAGACGCATAGGGTGCAATAACCAGATCTTCTTCCAGGCCACGTTTGAGGCCCAATCCCGGAACTCCGAATGCGCGGTACTGGTAGTTGAGGTTAGCATCCACCATGTTATACCCGGATTCTGAAATACCCCAGGGAATGCCACGCTGCCCGGCATATTCTATCTGCCGTTTTACAGTTGCTTTATTTGTCTGATAGAGTAAAGTATTTTCATAAGCAGGCATCACCAGCTGTGGCATAAGGTATTCAAACATAGATCCACTCCACGAAAGCAGGATAGGATCTCCTCCGGAATTAGTAAGCAGCCGTCCAAGGGCAAACCAACTTTCCTGTGGTAGTTTCCCCTGTGCAATGGCTACAAAAACCCCAAGTCTGACTTCGGATGCCAGCAAGTCGTAGTAACTATCATCTTTACGATTCTCTTCTACATTATAACCGATCCTAAGTAAACTGGTCGATTTATTGAACAGAAAATCGTATTCCACATCACTGAACTGTTCACATTGTTCCTCCATTTCTTCCAGCAACATAATCCTGTCTTCCGCCTGGTTGCTACCTTCTTCCAGACTTGCAAGCATGGCTGTTAACCATTCTATTTCTTCTGCTGTATTATCTTCCTGCAGATACATTCCAATATGCGGCAAAAGCATTCTGCTCATCTCTTTTATCTCCTCCAATGAAGATATCCTGCCTGTTATTTCCAATAGAGGAAAACGCTCCGGAATGGGTAGTAATTTCATCCATGGAGTCAGATGCTGCAAATCATCCCTTATATTCTTTAACTGAAGTAATAATCTGTTTGTCCATTTAATTATATCAGATTCACCATTTCCATGATGCTCGGCTAACACATTTGTCAATGCCACCAGTTCATCCAGGTGATCTTTTACAATATGAATGAAAGGACTCATTTCACGATCTGCAGCGATCAATACTGTCTGGATCTTTTGTATGATTTCACTATGACGTACTACTGACAAGCCACGGATAATATCTGCAGTGGTTATCAGCCCCTGGTAAATATTGTTGCTGAATACCGGTTGTTCCGGTAGTGAAATAAGTCCCTGTCGTAAAGTTAACAGATGTCCCAACAAGTTGCCACTATCCACAGTGGATACATACCGGGGATACAATGGTCGTAGTGTTTCGGTATTGTACCAATTATAAAAATGACCTCTGTAACGTTCCAGTTTGTCCATTGACTGCAATGCATGATAACTTCTCGTTACCAGTTCTCCACCACCGATATAACCGAAATCGTATGCTGTAAGATTAGCGAGGATTGCCAATCCCATATTAGTAGGTGATGTACGGTGAGCAATGACTGCCACTGGTTGCTCCTGGAAATTATCCGGCGGCAGCCAGTTTTCCCGGACAGTGACAAACTGTTCAAAGAACGCCCATGTTTTACGGGCTGTTCTGTGCAGGAACAGGGATTGATCTTCATCCAGTCCGTTTGTTTCTTCTGCTTCCGGTATACTTAATCGCCAGGATAGTGCAGGTGCCAGCAACCATAAAGAAAGGATCGGGTAAGCAATAAAGAAAGAGGCCTGATTCATGTATAGGAACAAACTACCAGAAACAATAGCCAACAGAGGAGCTATCCACATAGACCTATAAACAGACCATACATCGTAATGCATATTTCTGGCAGCAGTAGCAGAGGTTGTCCATTGCAGCAGATGACGTTTAGAAATAATCATCCGCCAGTTTGTAAGTATTACAGCGTTCATATTCATAAACGCTTCGTAGGGTAATACCGTTAGTCCGAAAACAAAACGGAGCAGTACATCTCTAACGAAAATGCCTACTTCCTGCAGATGTGCCTTCAGTGTAATGTCGGTCGGTTTGTGGATCAACTGCCATGCAGCAACTGTCATCACCGGTAATAAAATAATTACTGTTACTACAAGTGTCCAGAACCAGGGTAAAGGCAATATTGTCCATCCACATAACAACAGGAGCAACATAGAAAACGGCACAAAACTTCTGCGGAGATTATCAAAGATCTTCCATCGTGATAAACCAGATAATTTGTTCCTCACGATGTGTCCTTTGCCATTGGTCACAAAAGGCAGCATCCATGCACCTATTTGCCAGTCTCCACGGATCCAGCGGTGATGGCGTTTTACATCTGACGAATATTGCGCGGGGTTCTCTTCATATAAAAGTACATCACTCAGCAAACCTGCGCGGGCATAACAACCTTCCAGCAGATCATGACTGAGTATCCGGTTTTGTGGCAGCACATTATGGAGAGTTTTCTGGAATACATCAACATCATAAATTCCTTTACCGATAAAGGAACCTTCGCCGAAAACATCCTGATATACATCCGAAGATACACGGGTGTAAGGATCTATACCAGATACATAACCCTGCATACGCAGGTAGAGCGAAGTAGCCTGTTTAGGAATCCCTGAATCCACACGGGGTTGCAGAATACCATATCCATATGTAACGCGTCCTTTTTGCGGGTTATAAATAGCACGATTAAGCGGATGCGCCATCGTGGCAATAAACTTCCAGGCGGCCTCACGGGGAAGTTGTGTATCAGTATCCAGGGTAATCACATATTTCACCTGGTTAAGTATGGTAGTTCCTCCTATAATTAAAGAAAATGCGTCTCTCCCCTTTCCACGTAAAAAAGCATTGAGTGCATACAGCTTCCCTCTTTTACGTTCATAGCCCATCCATTTCCGCTCACGACTATTCCATGTTCTGTGGCGGTGAAAGAGGAAGAAAAGATCTGGTTGTTTGTATTTTTGATTGAGTGCTGTTATCCTGCTGACTGCCAGGTCCAGTAATTCATCATCTGCTGGCATTACAGCCGTATCGGCATCCATAAAATCCGTAAGCAGACCAAAATGCAGGTTTGCTTCCCTGTTTGCCAGGAAACGTATTTCTAACGCTTCTACGAGTTCTTCAATATCCGGCACGCTGGATAACATGGTAGGAATAATCACAAGAGAGCGATATTCTTCCGGGATACCTTTAGAGAAATCCATTCGTGGCAATGAAGTAGGCCCTACCCATATAGTGCAAAACCAATTTACCAGCGATACTGCCAGTTGGCCGGCACATGAAAGAGTAATCAAACCTAACAATGACAGGATCCACCAGTTATCAGTACCATTCTCATATGCCAGCAGGCACATGGCCCCTGCCATTATCAATGTCAGGGAAAAAATAGATGCCAGATATAATGTAACAGGCATTTTCCGGGCAATGCGCTGCAGCTTTTGTTTGATAGTATAGCGCATGCCGCTTATCTGCTCCGTACTTCTTACGCCTTTATCTACCAGATAATATCCTACATGGCTTTGCCCACCGGTCCCTTCAGGAGCAGTAAGCGCAATTGCTTTTTCTGCTACATCCGTTTCTGATAATGGGGATGCTTTAGATATTTTTTCCACCACATGCCGGTATCTATCGCGTGTAGAAAAATCCATGAGCGGATAAGTAGCATCCTGCCGGAGTACATGCTCTACACTACTGAGTGCTTCCACAAATTCCCGCCAGTCGGTAGCCCCGAGGAAACGCAAAGTACCAATGCTGTTACTTACAGAAACCTGATCGGCCGCCTGTTTCTGGTTTTCCTGCCGGACAAGGTCGTTACTGTTTACCCCCATACCGGAGAGTTGTTGCTCCATCCAGTTGAGCGGCAATGCCAGTACAGGACCTTTTCCCTGTAACGTTCTGGTAAAAGCTGCTACGAAGGGACCTGTAAGCGCTGGTTTTGACCGCACCATATCGGCAATGGTCAGGATAAGGTTACCCGGTTCTTCAGTAACGATCGTCATCATTTTTTCCGACCAGTAATCAGCCATGTCACGGTCAATCATATCCAGGGCTATTTTCCCGGATACCCTGCGAAGATTTTCGATAACGGCCAACCGGAGCATAATAGGGATTGCCCACAATTCCCCCAGTGCCAGCACACTATGGGTCTGATAAGATACAATAAAACTGCTGAGGCTCTTTACGTCTACCCTTCCATCGCTATGCGCAATAATTTCCAGTACAATATCATATACACGTGGCATTCCGGCAGAAATACCTTCTGCCAGGTAAGGCAATCCTTCACTATATCCTTTGGGTAAATGTTTTTTAGCAATGACCACCTGTTCTTCTATCAGGTAGAAATTATCCAGCAACCACTCCCCCGCGGGCGTAATGGTTTTGCCCGACCGGATACTTTCCACCAGCAGGTTACGAACTTCCAGTAAGATTTTTTCATTGTTGTCAAGTCTCTTTAGCAGCAGATCAGAAACATTACGCTTCATCAGCTTGTGCGAGCGGGCAACCACCTGACCGTGGCGGTTCATCTGATCCGAGCTGTAGAGTTCCGAGCGGAAAGGCTCTTCTATATCATCAATCCGGATAGCGGTATCTCTCTGAAAATAAACCCGCAACCGTGACAAGATATCGAAAACCGTACTCGTTGTTACCTTCATATGACAGTCTTAATTGAAAAGCATCGACTAGTAAAAAGAAATGAATAGAGATACAGATAATCTATTTAGAACGTTTCGATTTAACAGAAAGAGACTAGTAAGAATAATTATTTTTCTGAGATCAGAGTTAATGCAGATTGCCAGGAAGTAGAAATCTCAGATCGTTGATTTCACCAATTAAATCTGGTGGTCATGAAGATAGTCTTTTTCACGCGAACCGGCAGATATAATAATAATCAGCATTATAAGAAATCCATAATTTGTACAATTAATTATGTTATCTGGCAATTGTGGTTGTCAGTCCGATGAGATAATTTTACAGTAAGTTATTGTTACAAAATCAGTGTAACAGTTGTAGGTTAAAGTAATGGCCGGAATAATCCTATTCCGGCTTTTTCAATATTGATCCATAAAAAAAGCCAGGATCTCTCCCGGCTTCATTTCATTATTCTTTTTTAAATTATCCGTAAATCACATTTAATGTAATAGGTGCACCGGTCAGCAGTTTGGAGATCGGGCAATTTTCCTTCGCCAGTTGAGCACTCGATTTAAATGCTTCTTCAGATACGCCATCAATCTTTGAAGCGGTTAATTCCAGTGCAATACCTGTAATCTTCTGGGAAGCAGGATCCAGTTCAATCACTGCTTTGGTATCCAGATCACCGGCAGTAATTCCCTGTTGTGTTAAAATAGCTGATACAGCCATTGTAAAACATCCTGCATGACCTGCAGCAACCAGTTCTTCCGGATTGGTGCCTATACCGTCAGCAAAGCGGGTATTAAATGAGTACTGGGTTTTATTCAAAACAGTGCTCTGTGTTGAAATGTTACCTTTACCTTCTTTTAAGTTACCGTTCCAGTGTGCATTTGATGTTCTTTTCATTTTGCTTGATTTTATAACACAAATTTCAGGGTAATAGTTGATAATGATTTTAACCCAGGTTAAAATGTGCAATAATTTCGAGGGTATATACAAATAGTCAGGATATTTTCTATTTTACATTCACCCATTTCCAAAAATGGGTGTAGTTCTTATTTTAATTAAACAGGTCTCATGAAAAGAATATTAACCATTTTACTCATTGCACTCTCATGTGCATCCGCCACGGAGGCACAACAAAAGAAAAAAATAGGTAATGAAACACCTGCTCAGAAAGAGCAGCGAATGGCGTGGTGGTCGCACGACAGGTTCGGTATGTTTATCCATTTTGGCACATATGCTATGGCCGCAAGGCATGAATGGGTGAAAAGGTATGAACGTATGACCAATGAACAATATCAGCCCTACTTTGATCTGTTCAACCCGGATCTGTATAACCCAAAGGAATGGGCCAAACGTGCCAAAGCTGCAGGGATGAAGTACGCTGTACTCACTACCAAACACCATGAAGGCTTTTGCCTGTTTGACTCGAAATTCACCGACTACAAAGCTACTAATACCCCGTTCAAAAGGGATCTTGTGAAAGAATTTGTAGATGCATTCAGGGCAGAAGGCATCAAAGTGGGATTCTATTACTCCCTGCTGGACTGGCACCATCCGGATTTCCCAATTGACATTCTCCATCCGCAGCAGCCTGCCAATGATTCCGATACTGCTTACGCCCGCCTGAATAAAGGCCGGGACATGGCTAAATACCGGAAATACCTCCACGACCAGATCACTGAATTGCTGACTAAATACGGTAAGATTGATATCATGTGGCTGGACTTCTCCTACCCCGGTAATAAAGGGCATGGAAAAGGGAAAGAAGAATGGGGCTCCGTTGAGTTATTGAAACTCATCCGCAAATTACAACCAGGTATTATCGTTGACAACAGGCTTGATCTTGACGATTATGAAGATGGCGCTGATTTCGCCACACCGGAACAGGTAAAACCTTCTGAATTAAAAAGCCAGTATGATGGATTACCCTTTGAAACCTGCCAGACCTTTTCCGGCTCATGGGGTTACTATCGCGATGAAAACAGCTGGAAAAGCAACCACGACCTGCTTACCCTGTTAATCACCTCCGTAAGCAAAAGTGGCAACCTGATCCTGAATGTTGGCCCCACAGCACGTGGTACATTCGATTACCGCGCCGAACGTGCGCTTGACAGTATCGGACTTTGGATGCACGTGAATAACCGCGCTATCTATGGTTGTAAAGAAGCACCTGCCAGTTTTGAAGCACCGGAAAATACCATGTTGACGTACAATCCGTCTACTAAAAGATTATATGTTCATCTTATGAAATATCCCTCCGGAACTATCACATTAGCCGGATATGCGGGCAACGTAAAATATACACAGTTCGTACACGATAATTCTGAGGTTAAAAGAGAAGTAAAAGGAAAAGACCTGGTGTTAACATTGCCAGTGTTACAACCTCCTTATACAATACCTGTGATCGAAGTTGTACTTAAATAATTAAAACAGGGGGCTGACCTTAAATGTCAGCCCCCTGTTCATCAACTTAAATTATCTGACCTAAATATAAACTGTTCCCACACAGTATACTGTTCTCCGCTTTGAATGACAGGTAAATTTCTATAGTTTTCCCCTTCCAGGAATCATCAGGCAATTTTAATGTGTCAATCCCCGCACTTCTTTTTGCACCACACAAAGTATACACCGCTTCATTCAATTCTGGTGTATAAGCCAGTAACATCACGTGATCATTGCCATGTGCATAACTAAGATCCGGCGTCCATGTAAATATCAGATTATCAACCTCCTTCACTACCGAAGCATTTATATCCTGTGTATTTATAGGCCCTTCAGACAATCTTACTTTTGAATAATCTATAGTCTCTCCTTCAATAGCATCTTTAACCAGATAGGAAGTTGCAATATTACATGCACGAGACTTTCTAGTTAAAGCTATATATTCAAAGCCCACTTTTGCAAATTCAAGAATAGGATGTAAGAAATGATTTGCTGCTTTTATCCTTTGTCTGCTTGCCACCTGCTTTTCTGTAGGAGGCTTAGTGCTCTTTCTCCGACGGCTGCGGATAATATATTCGCCATTGAGCATGTAACCTTCAATGTTACCTATTTTGCCCGTTATACCGCCTAAAATACCATTTTTTAAACGTGCCATTATAATCTGGTTTTAATTATATCATTGTAACTGCTCCTGCATAGATGCTATTACTTACTCTTCCCGATATACCTGAAAAAGCCAGGTAGCAGTGCACTTCATCTCCGGCAAAGTCAACTGGCAGCTGGATTATATAAGTCAATGCAGATCTTGATGTAGCATTGAGTTTCGTTGTCACCTCATTCTTAATTGGGTTGCAAACCAGTACCATTAACCGATCTGCCGGATCGGTTAATTTCATAGCATTAGGATTCGCTATCCACGTAAATATAATTTTGCCATCCCCCACCGCTTCAATTACAATGCCTTTAGGAGCAATTAAACTACCACGACTAAAAGACAACTCAGGATAATCAATAGTAAAGTCGGGCGACACACCACTTAACGCATTTTTATAGTTATAACGACAGGCCGCATTCATAGCCGTTTCTCCCGGTTTATGCTCCCTGAAGCCTATATCTATCAGGTCCTTAAAGTAAGAAAGCAGACTGCTGACAATAGTAAGCTTATTACGTTGGCCAATTTGCTTTTGTGAAGGAGGTTTGGTGGAAGTCCGGTGCAAACTGGTAATAACATTTTGCCCTCTTGACCACATACCGATAAGGGGGCCTACTTTGCCTTCAAAACCACCAAATGGTCCTTTTAACTGAGTTCCCATAGTGTTATGAGTTTTGGGTGTTTAAAACAGAGCTACAGGGGTTTGAAATGGGTTAACTGTAGCTGTAATTATTCTACTTACGGGATATAGAATAAATACACTGGCAATGTAATAAATATTCTAACATACAAGTGTATATTTCTTGTGTCCAAACTAGCTATATTCATAATAGTGTCTTGCATATGAGTTCTTAGAAAGTAGCACTTTAAGACGATGCTTGGTCGGTGGTTGATCGATGGTTAATCGGTCGTGACCGTCTAACCACCGATCAACCACCGACCAAGCATCGATTAACCATCGGTCAAAACTGGAAGTCTTTCCCAACTCTTTCCGAAGATACTATAAAGAATACTACAAGATGCCTCATCCATAATAAGTAAGTAGTCTTAATCGATTCTCATAAAATATTATTGAATCCTTTGTATTAATACCTCCCGTTTACATTGAAGTTGCCTGCCAATTACAACCATGTGTTCTTCAGCAGTCATATTATGTAATAAATTATTACAAAGTTTAATTATGAACATTTTGAGTATCTTAAGCAGGTTGATACGCTGATTTTCAGAGTATAGTAAGACGTATGTCATGAATTTTATTTTATCTTTGCCAGCATGAATAAGTATCCAATAGGTTTGCAGGATTTCGGGAAAATAAGAAGGGATGGTTTTTTATACATTGATAAAACCCAACTTATCTATAACCTGATTGAATCCGGTAACTACTATTTCCTTAGTCGTCCCAGACGTTTTGGTAAATCGCTATTGCTGTCTACTATTAAGGAGATTTTCAATGGCAATAAAAAGTTATTTGAGGGGCTGTGGATACACGATCAATGGAATTGGGAGCAAACACACCCTGTAATACATCTCAGATTTAGTCAAATTGCTTACAAAGAACTTGGGTTAATTGAAGCCATTAGCCGGGAACTCGATTTTTTAGCGAAAGAATTTGATATTCAGCTAGTTGAAGATAATCTTGCATTAAAATTCAGGGAATTGATCAGGAAAGCGGCGAAGAAAGGCCGGGTAGTAATCCTGATTGATGAATATGATAAGCCGATTACGGATTACCTGGAAGATTTGGAGAAAGTAGAAGAGAATCGCTCAGTGTTTAAAAGTTTTTATTCGGTATTAAAGGATGCAGATGAATATATTCGTTTGTTACTGATTACTGGTGTAAGTCGGTTTACCAAAGTAAGTATTTTTTCTGATCTGAATAACCTGAATGATATTACGATACATCGCAGCTATGCTACGATAGCCGGTATAACCCAACAGGAACTGGAAAGTAATTTTGCGGAAGAGATCACTGAAATGCAACAACGTCAGCCGGATTTGTTAAGTAAACTGAAATTTTGGTACAACGGGTATGCCTGGCATGAAGATGCAGAACGGGTATATAATCCTTTTTCCATATTAAAATATATGGATGGCCGTGATTTCAGAAATTACTGGTTTCAAACTGGCACGCCTACCTGGCTGGTTAAACACATGAAAGAAAGTGGAGAATTTGAATTTGAAAATATCCATATTGACGAAATTGCTCTTGGTAATTTAAATGTGGAGCATTTTTCATCTCTTCCAGTTTTGTTCCAGACAGGGTATCTGACACTTAAAGGATATGATACCGATGCTGAATTATATAAACTTGGATATCCAAATAAAGAAGTAGAAGACAGTTTAAATGATGCACTGCTCAGTGCTTATAGGAATGTATATCCTGCCAGTAATTCTGTAGCAGTCACCACTGATTTAGGAAAGGCATTGAAGAGTAATGATATACCTCAAATGATCAAAGCGCTGGATGTAATTTTATCTACCATCCCTTATGATCATTGGAGAGCAGAAAGCGAATCTATCTTTCATATCATTGTTCATCTTTCCTTTAAGCGCCTGGGTCTTGATGTACGTAGCGAAGTGCATAGTTCCACCGGCAGATGTGATATACTGGTATTTACCGATAAATATATTTTTGCTATAGAGTTGAAACTGAATGGTACCGCGCAGACAGCTCTTGATCAGATATTTGATAAGGGTTATTTACGTTCTTATCAGTTAGACGCGAGAAAAAAAATAGCCATTGGCATTAATTTTTCATCTGAGAAACGGTCTGTAGAAGAATTTCTGGTAAAGGAAATAGAATAATTCACATTGCTCTCTTTATATTACATTTTTGGTTTTACCAGGTATATAAACGAGCAATTGTAATATCAAATTAAGCAAAAGTAGGCGTATCAAAAATCTGATACGCCTACTTTTTATTTAAAACCCTATTCTTAATAGGCTTCGATTCCGGGCACTGTGATGTTCCAAAACTTACCGCTTTCTGAATTAGAGGTAATACCCTGATAAAGTCCGTCAGCTGCTTGTCCAGGCGTCAGCGGAGCCTGATCGCCACCCAATCTGGTCTGAACCCAGCCCGGATGCATAGGAGTCACCCGGATATGCTGATCCGCAAGACGCGTAGCCAGCATGGCCGCATACATATTAATTGCGGCTTTCGACATCCGGTAACCCGGGCCATTCGCTGCGGCGTTTTTCGGTAATCCCATATTGCTGGAGATAAATATGACCTGTCCTCCAGTGTTGATGTAGTTTAATAAGGGCTCCGTAAAAAACACAACACCTGTGATGTTGGTATCCAGCGTTTGCGTAAATGCTTCGTACTCCGGTTTTACTTCAAATACATCTGGTGCAGCACCCGCATTATTAACCAGCAGGTCAATACCATTAGCTAATGCTTTGATTTTGCTTACGGCCCTTTGAATACTGAGGGGGTCAGTTACTTCCAGAGCAACCACCTCTAAGTTAGGATGTACTAAAGTGTTTAATTCGCCCGACCTCGTAGTGCCGAATACGTTATAATTTTCTTCTAAAAGTTTCTTTGTTAATGCCAGACCGATACCACTGCTTATGCCGGTAACCACAGCTGTTTTGTTCGAATTGTTCATTGTCTTTTATTTAATTGTTTGTTAATTGTCGCCTAAACCTTTTCCAGACCATGCACCACTTTGCATAAGTAGTCCGAACCAGTCTTCCAGATGCCAGGTATGAGTAAGTTTACCATCTTTCAGATAATGAAATTCATGCAGGGCTATTGAAACCCTTTTATCTGTGGCCGGAATACCCAGTACCTCACGATGATGAGTAAATGTAATTTCGGCACGTACGCCCGCACGTTCATGTGTGCCAAACATTTCATGGACGATGATCTCTACATCCGGGAATGCTGCAGAAAAATTACGGATGATATCTTTCAGTCCCTGAGGGCCATCAGCCTGCCCTGGAGCTAATGGAATATCTTTCCAATCAGGTGTACACACCTCATCCAGCAATTCAGGTTTTTTTTCTTTCCAGGCACTATAAAATGTATTGATAGCTTGTCGCTCTGCCTGGGTCAGAGCTTTGACCTTTTCCTCTTCAATTTTCATTTGTTAATGATTTATGAAAGCAAAGGTCGGCTGAAGTGGATATGGAACTGTGGTGAGGATTTTAGTATTATTGGTGACTATTTAAGCTTTCTGTAATTCAATAGATCTTCGCATAGAAAGCCGGAACTATTATTGCGAAACAGTTCTTACAGGGGGATGTTACTTTAAATTTTGAGAGAAGGATTTGCTGCCAGCGGGTAATTCAAGCGTATGGGGCGCAGCCTTTATGGGGTTAATTGCTTAATAAACTACGATAGACTGTAGGTGTCATACCTTCATATTGTTTGAAGAACTTCGTGAAATTAGATTTATCATACGTTAACCGTGTAGCAACATCTCCAATAGTAAGCGTATTATCTGATAAAAGCTTCTTTGCCTCCTCAACGATCCGCTGTTCATAAAAATGGCAGGGATGAAATCCCGTATGTAATTTAATTACATTACTTATGTGTACCGGGTGAAGACACATGATGCCGGCAATATCCTTTAAATGAAACATCTCTTCTACCCTTCCGGCCATAAAATCGTCGATGTGTTTATTCATCTCCTCCAGAAACGACGCCGTAATTTCTGCCTGCCTGTTCATGTATTTTTGTGGAAGTTTCATAAAGCAAAAACAATTCTTTACAAAGTTCCTGTTTTTTCGACAAAAACTGTGGTGAATATTTAAGTTTTTAAGAATTAAAAACCGGGAACATTACAGTCACATGTATTGTTCCCGGTTAAAACCTCTGGTAGAGATATATTATTTAAAGAAGTAACTCACATGTAGTACCGCCGCAAACTTAGTCCCTGCTGTAAATGCAATACCATTAACAGCTTCCTCATTCTTTAAGCGTGTTAACGTCTCGAATTGAGTTTCTTTCCATTTCACATTAAACAGGTTATTGATAGTCAACCCTATCTCATATTTAGACCTGGTATAATTCAATACCAGGTCATTCACGAAATAACCTTTCGCTGTAAGGCTATAATCCTCATTAGCGGCTCTGTCTCCCAGGTAACGGTAACGTAAGCTACCATTAAAGCCGTTCTTAAATAAGTAAGTGAAACCGCCGGTACTGCTCCATACGGGGGCCAGTGGGATATAGTTCTCGCCTTTGGGATCATCCATAGACCTACCATGTGCATAGTTAACATCTGCATCCAGGTAAAGAGAAGCAAAAGGCTGATATCGTCCTGAAAAGTCAAAACCGACACGCCTGGTACGACCACTGAAATCAACTGTTCCTCCATCACCAGCATAAACATATTCTTTCTGAAGATAACTATACCACACAGCAGCATTGAACAGCAGGCTTTTGGACAGCTTAAACACCGTTCCCAGGTCTGCGCCATAAGCCGCAGGAAGTGTCTGTGATCCTTTTTCAACTACAACTACCCGGGCATCATTGGAATGAAAACCTTTACCCAGGAATAAGTAAAATTGGGTTCTATCAGTTGCCTGGTAATAAAAGTTAAACTTGGGGCTCACAATATTATTATTTGCTTTGTAAACCCCTGCTCCGCTAAGTGTACTGTCGCCGGCCAGCTTGTTGTTGTATTTATAGTAAAACTGATCAAACCTTAAACCCGCATTCAGTGTAAATTTAGAATTGAAATGAAATGTTTCATTCAAATAGGCGCCAGCGCTAAACTCGGTTACGTCTCCCAGTTTAATTGGACTTATCAGAGTATACCGGTTTACCGTATGTGAAAGCTCAGAATTCGTAGTAGCATCCAAACGTGCATTAATACCCGCATCTGTGGTTAACTTAATGTCTCCTATATAACCCTCATGTACATAACTGCCATTATACCCATATAAATTACGCGCTTCTCTTTGTCTGATCTCATCACCATTTATCGTATCTACTAAAAAGAAAGTGAAGTTGGTATGCAGATCAAATTTATACCTGGAATAATAAAGCTGATTTTTGATGATATCATGATTAGGTAATGTAGTTAATAACCGGGCACTGAAATTTGTACGGGAAGTAACACCTCCTTCATTTGGATCAAGTGCTCCATAAAAGTCTACTTTACCTTCATCAACTGCACTCTCAGGTATCTGGCCCGAAGCATCCCATTTACTGTATAGGGTAGATGCCGTAAGCGTAAGCCTGTTTTTATCATTCAGCTTCCCATGATATTTCGTAAAGAAATTAAACCGTTTAAAATGCTGCGGATTTTCGAAATAACTATCACTATAACGATATTCAGAAGCTGCATACCAGGATTGATCATTTGCTTTGGCTTTTTCACCCAGTAAGTTGATCATGCCTAACACCCGGTAAGTATGATACTGACCACCTTCAACTTTTATTGTATTAGAACTAATAGCATCAGCAGTATTAAAATTGACAAACCCGGTAACTGCCAGATCTCCTTTTTCTGCATCATACATCCCCTTTTTATAGTTCGTGCTTTCAATTGTTTCAGGTATAATAAAATGGCTATCAGCATATCCCTGCCCATGTGCATGTGATACCAGGTTGATAGGTATACCATCTACACTCATGTTAATATCTGTACCATGGTCATTATCAAATCCGCGCAGAAATATCTGTTCCGCCTTACCACCACCCTGATGCTGGCCAATAAACAAACCCGGAACAATCCTCAATACTTCCTGTGAATTGGATACTCCCCTTAACTTAATATCCATTTCGCTTAATGCCTTATATGGATTGGTTGTATTGGCCGTAATCACCACATCTGTTAGTTGTGTTTGCCGGGAAGCAATACTGATTGTTTGTCCGTTTTTAAAATCAGCAAGCAGATATGATTTCTTCTGATACCCAACTGCAGATACCGTAATAGTTGTAGCTTCTCCTGGTATATTTTTATAAAAGAATCGTCCGTTTTCATCTGTAATGTCCGTCTGGTTACCAGGAGATAAACGTATAGTAATACCCTTCGCTGGTACATGTGTTGCACTGTCTGTGACTTTACCTGAAAGGCTTTTTTGCTGGGCAGAAACAGCACTAAATATCACGAGGTTACCCGCAACAAAACATAATAGTTTATAAATGTTCATTCTTTAAGTTATAGGAAACACAAAAAGTTGATAAAGTAAGATGCCTTATCAAAAACTAAAACAAAGTATATTCCTAAACTTTTGGTGGGGGATAATCTGTATCAGGATAAGAGGCGGGGTATGAACAATTGAATAAAGAATAAGACTGATCCGATGAGTGGTCAATGGAGAAACTGAGAACAACATTCACTACCTGTATATGAGAATAATCTTCTACTCCCGACTTAACACTATTGCTGGATGTATTCTTTTCTGATTTTGAAATTTCCTGGCCAACATGGTTCTTCCCATGCAACTTGTGTTCTGTTAACAGGTGCTCCTTCTCCCAGAATGTATGTGCTGCTATATCCGAAATCAAAGGAACCAGTGGACTGAAAATAAAAAAAGTGTA
Organism: Chitinophaga sp. CF118; assembly: GCF_900112615.1. Classification (GTDB taxonomy): domain Bacteria; phylum Bacteroidota; class Bacteroidia; order Chitinophagales; family Chitinophagaceae; genus Chitinophaga. The sequence goes on from NZ_FOMK01000002.1 coordinate 712,328, forward strand.
GGAAAATAATACAACATAAGACAAATCCTTAATCAGTTTCTTTTTCAATGACTCACCAGTACCACTGGTTGGTTTAACCAGTGACTCATTTAGATCATACTCGAAAAGGAACCAATATAGTTTTTTGATCAAGGTCGCAGTATACGTTGTTAATTGCCCGTTTAAATATCGACAAAATAGTAATATTTTACAAGGCAAATACGTAAATATCGACGTAAAAGGTAATAATATCGCTTAACTATCATGATAATCGGTTATAAATTTTCAATATGCCACACTGTTCTGGCCCATGTGGAGCCCGGAGAATTTGCCAGGCTATTATCATCCAATACCAAAATTCAATATCTTATTGAAGGATATCAGCATATTCTGCCATATGGAGTTGATCATATTTTATTCATACTCAGCCTGTTTTTATTAAGCCCACGGTTAAAGCCGGTTTTATGGCAGGCAACCGCATTCACTATTGCTCATTCCATTACACTGGGGCTTGCCATGTATAAAATCATTACTCCTCCCTTGCACATTATAGAGCCTCTGATTGCCCTATCAATTATGTATGTGGCTATAGAAAACGTATTCTCTTCGAAACTCAGGCCATCAAGAATAGGTATTGTATTCCTGTTCGGATTAGTCCATGGCCTTGGCTTTGCAGGGGCATTAGCTAATATGGGTTTACCAGGGGAACATTATTTTACCTGCCTTGTCATGTTTAACCTGGGAGTTGAACTGGGGCAGATTACCGTCATATTAGCTGCTTATTTTTTACTGGCAAGATGGTTTGCTGATAAGCCTTATTACCGTAAGCAAATAGTAATACCCTTATCAGTATGTATTGCAGTAGTTGCTTGTTGCTGGGCTATACAAAGAATATTCTTTTAAATCCTTAAGACCGGAACGCTACATATTCATATATCCATTTAAAAATTCTCTTGAAAAAAACTTCTGCAATATGATCCTCATTTATAAACAGGAAAGAAAAAAAAGAGGGTTAACAACCTCAGGTTTTCAATAGGAATAGGGACTCAAAAAAACGGGTTTTTCAATAATGATATGGCTTCATCGTTGTGATACAAAAGTAGCAGAAGTATTCCGCTATACATATCACTGAAAAAAGGGATTTATTTATATCTGATAACAAATAACCTCCCTATAGTGACACGCGTAAAGTCCAAAAGACTGCAATTCAGTGCTTTGGGTTTTATGCATATCCTTGCATACCGCAGCATTTGTTCAAATCACCCCTGTACAATGTCCATTTCACACCCTTATACTATCAAAATAAGACCGTAATTTTACTTCATTCACAGAGATCTTACCCCTTCTTCCGCTAAATAAAAACACAGAAAATGAATACACTTGATTTCACCACTACCATATTGGTAGATCAAACTCCGAAAGAAGCATTCAATGCCATCAATAATGTTCGTGGATGGTGGTCAGAAGAAATTGAAGGTAGTACTGATAAACTCAATGATGAGTTTACTTATCATTACGAAGATGTTCATCGATGTAAAATGAAATTAATAGAAGTTATTCCTGACAAAAAAGTGGTTTGGCTTGTGTTGGACAACTATTTTAAATTCACGAAGGATACAAGCGAATGGACAGGCACAAAAATTATTTTTGAAATCTCCGGAAAGGATAACAAAACCCAGGTCCGTTTAACTCACCTTGGTTTAGTTCCCGAATATGAATGCTTCGATATTTGTAAAAATGCATGGACCCAATATATACAGCAAAGTTTATTTAGCCTGATCACTACAGGTAAAGGCCAGCCGAATGGAGCTGGCAAACCAAGAACTGCAGATGAAGAGAAACTTGGCGCAGGTCATAAGTAGTTGAATGAAACAGTCTTCTTCCCCCCACTAACAAACAAATAAAAAGCCAGCTCCGGGAGCTGGCTTTACTTATAATCCATTACAAAACCCAAATCGATATCTACATCTCAGTTATATATTGAATATCCAGGTTTAAAGTCCTCAACCTTACGAGTGGCAGGGGCTGTTGTGTAAGGTTAGAAAAAACCGTCAGGTCGAACCATAAGGCTGCATTGGTGGTAAGCGGACTCCGGTTATTATACCACAACCCAATACTCCCGGCCCATTCTGCAATCATATCCGCAAGTTTTTTGTCGCCGGTAGAGGCACCGGGATTTACCTGGATACTTTGCATCGGCTGCATGATTACCGGCAGGTCTACATTTCCTGTGCCCGCATTAAGTTGGTATGTATACTGGCTACTCATCAGGAAACTGACCGTATCCTGAGAGTTCTCTTCCAGTAATGCATCAAACAGGTTTGTAAGCTGCGTAGTGAGTGATGCATAATTGTGTTTCCCGGATGGAGCATTGATCGTTGATATATCTATCGGGGTATCACAGTCAGTAGTAGGATGGTAAGGATTTGAAAACTCTACCATACCGGTTGTATATATGAACGGTTCACTGCTTGGCTTTCCAGGTACCAACTCGGCATTCCTCCTAATGAATGCTGTGGTAGCGGCATCCTGCCGGGCAAGAATATTCATTGCCGGAATAATCACCGTCCTGTCAGGTATCACTTGTCCTGCAGCAGCAGATAATACAGCCCCGTCTTTCATATAGTAATAGCAGAAGTTTCCGGCGCATATCTGCGTATATGCATGGCGTTCATATCCTTTGATGTCTACAAGCGGCTGTCCTATACCATCCGGTGGTAAGCCATGCACTGATACAATAAGCGCCTGCACTTCATCTACTGTAGCCGATCCTTCCTGTATATAGAATGTATAAGGCAGCACTTCAGTACTTGTAAGCCTGCTATTGCTACCCGGCATTGTCAGCATATTGCCCTGGGCAGCAGTGACCACCTGCGATAACAGCTCTGTATAAGAAGTAAGCGCGGTAGATACTGTATCCAGTAGAGGATCCCCATCGGCAGTAACGGCGGTTACCAGAGTAAGCTGTGTTTCCAGTACGGCGTATACGGACGGCGATACGGTAATAAATTCTGCCAGCTGTGGGAAGGCATCTTCAATACCCCTGAGCATCATATTGCTGGTATCTGCTACATTGAAGTTGATCGTGAAGTCCAGCTGATCCTGCGGGTAGTGTATCGGTAAAGCATACTCGATGTTATAGTTCCAGTTCAGCAACTGGTTAATATCTGCAGTATCCGGTGGAACTGTAGATTCTCCGGACTGGTTGACCATTGAAGGTGCTGTCGGGAATTCGCGCAGTACCATCGGCACTTGTATCTTACCCAGATCGCCGGTAAGTGGACTGTCATTCATTGACAACGGTGTAACAAAGCTCAACCAGGTAGATGCTTCATAGCCTTCAATATTGGGCAATGTGCTAATCTGATGTTCAATTGAACTACCGGCAAAGCTCAGGTCCAGATCTACATAAGGTAATAATTCATTACTGCTGCCTCTCACAATCTGCGGCGATGAGATCAGGAATGGAAGTGTCACTGTATTACTTGTTTCCAGGGAAAGCTTGGGAGAAGTAAACGTAATGGAGTCACTGTTATTACCTTCATTGATCTCTGCCAGCACCATCTTTACAAGTGGTGGCATAATAATATTCCCGGTCATATCTGTAAAGCCGGCGTTTATTGTCACTTGTGTGCTACCAGCAATCGCTTGTCCGTTCAACTTTATGATAACCCTCCGTATATCAGCAGAATCTATGCCAGAGCTGACTACAATAAGCCCGTCGCTTACTGTAAAATTACTGCTGATACCAGCTGATACTTCATCTGGCGGATTTGTAAATATCAGGTAAACGATAGTATTATCCTGGGCATCTGCCATTGCATCTGCACATTTGAAGTTGCGGCTGATACTGCCGTAAAGGCGTGGGAATATCCCCTCTGCTGCATCTGCGCTTACTGTAGCATGAAACTGTACTGCAGCCTGTGTGGTATAAGCATTGCCCAGTTTCACCAGCAGCAGTTGTTTAAACGACTCTTTTACAGCATCGGCATTTGCAGTTTCACCACTGAATACCGGTATCATCCACTCCTTCACAATATCTGCCAATGCTTTTTTACCAGCCAGCAGATCTTCCAGGTAAGTTGTCTGTTTTTTATTGTCTACCAGCTGAATAGCAGCTGTAAACTCGGGCGACAGTACATCATCTATGCTGCTGAAAAACAGATGTCCCCACTGGTCCATATCGATACCAGTAAAATCAATGTAGACAGACGGTGTATTAAAATCTATACCCGTTTTTTCAGAATAATAATATATGGGAACTTGCCGGCGCGACTCCAGTTTATTGGATATAGGACGGGGTGCGAATATATCTGGCTCAGCCGGATCGTTGATAGTGTATGCTACCGGCGTCAGCGCATTTTTATCCAGCCCCAGTCTTACTGCCCATGTTTCTTTATCGTTACCCGCATCTTCCCGGTCTGTACCTGTTGCAATACGCAATTCATATTTATCCGGTTGCAGCAGTGCTTCTTCAAACCGCGCTGCAAAAGTATTGAGGCTATACGTGTATCCTCCTTCCGTATCGGAAAGCGGAGATACTTGTGTTACTGCCTGCAATATGCCGCCTGTGGTTTCAAGATCGCCTGATGCGGCATTTTTTGTACGCTTTACAGTGAAGTTCAGATCGAGACGGAATATCTGTGCAGCGTTAAGATTTGTTGTATCAATCGCAAATGTCAGCAAGTGCGCAGCATCGGGCGAAGGCACTACTGTGAGCCCTTGTGATCTGTTTTCGAGGAACAGGTAGATAGATGAGATCCAGTCTTCCACAAGATCCGAAACCTGAGCTACAGTGAGTGTGTATCCATTCTGCAGCAGTGTTGTATCTACCGTATAAGCAATACCGTTAGGGTCTGTAAGCTGGTACCATAACTGCTCGTATACAGACATGTCTTTTTTAGCCTGTTCAATGATTGTTGAAGTGGCTTCTGCCGGAACTTCCGGATAGCTGAATTGTGCAACGCCCGTATACGTCTCCGTCTTGTCTGTATTACTGATGTTGTTAATGCTTAAAGTTACCAGCAGGTTTTCCGGTACATTGTCCACCTGTATTGTCACCGTCTGCTTATCTGAGCCGAGTGTTATGCTCTTGATGCTGATACCGCTGTCCAGACTGTAATTTGCCGGGTCTATAGCAGATATCTCATCGAGCGGTTCGGTAAACCATCCTGTGATGCTTGTAGCCCCAACAACTTTGGCCCACATGAGCCCCTGGTAATAGCTATCACCAAATGAAAGGCTAAGCTGTAACTGCGGTTCTTCGTTTTTATCCGTATTCACTTCCCACGATGCGGCAACGGAAGGCCATTGGTTCAATCCAATTAACGCATCAGTATAGCCGGTGAGTACAGGCGGCATGTTCAACTGGCTGTTGCCGGATGGCTGGGACAGCGTAGTAATGATCCTGTTGCCATACAGATCCTGCCATGCATAATCTATCTGCAGTAAACCGCCAAGACCACGATATGGACTGCCGCTCTGATCCGGCATAATACCGGAAGTCAATGCAACATTTTTGGCGAAGCGTGTATATGGTATAGATTGCGAATAACTCCAGTTGTCGCCTTCTTCCAATGTTTTAGGATAACTCATCTTATCATTCGTATCCTGATCTTCCGTTTCTCCCGATGGTGTAGCAGGAAGCCCCAGGTTACTTGCAGCGAAATAATTGTTATCGGCCACCTGGTAAGAGAGCATGTTGTATGTGTTAAGCAGGAATAGCTTACCATAATCCTGAGTGGAAGGATCGTCAGGAATTGCTGCGGGCACTGGTCTTTCAGCCGCAATACCGGCCACTCCCGCCGCTACGGAAGAGGTACGTATATCCGGCCCGCCATTAATAATTATCTGTTGATTATCGGCAAAGAGGCCTGCTACTTCCTGGTTTTTGCCTCCCAATGCTGCCAGGTCTTCTCCATAGTAGGAAGCAATGCTTTCAAATGTATTACCTCCATTACCTGTACCCACGGTTATTGTAATTTCCGGCAGGTATAGTGCTGTGTACAGTGGCAATACATCCGGCCAGTTTGTCTGTAACGGATTGGCTACTTTAATTGCATCGGACGTTGTTCCGAAATAAGAGGCAATAGTATTCAGATTACCACCCGGAGCACGCCCCTCAGGTCTTACTTCATACACACCTTCATCTACCAGCAATAGTTTGCCGGTCCTTAATGTGAGCCCTTTATTATCGGTGACTACATCTGCTACATTGCCATAATATCCGTACGCCAGGGCAGATAGTGTTTGCACATTGTCCGATGGCAGTCTACGCTGGTACGGATTGGCTTCTGCAAACAATACGGAGTGTGTTGTATCTATTGCTTCGCCGGTAGCCAGTACGTTCATATAGTTTGTTACATCATTGCGTAAAGCTTCATTATCCGGTGCTGTAAATAATACCAGCAGGGAAAGCGTGGCTTCATTATTATCGTTGAATATCCTGTCCGGCAAGCCACTGCTGCTGCCTGAATTGTAATAATACAAATAGTATCCTCCTCCCCTGGTGATGCTTGCCTGCCAGAGCAAACGGATGAAGTCCGTCGTTTCATTAAGCAATACCATTTCTTCCTGTTGTTCGGCTGTTAGATAGAACTTGGCAGAAAGACTGTCGGGACGCGTTTCTGTAGAAAGGTTTACCTGTGCAATGCCCATCGTAAGACTATTGAGCGCATCTGTCTGGATACCTTCTGTTGTAGTGCCGTTTGAATCTACACCGTAGGCTACAGTCAATGTAGCAATAAGGGATTTGTCGTTTCCAATGCCACTTACCATTTTTTCCAGCACTTCTACATTGCTGCCGTCTGCACCCATGATCTCGTAAGTCGTAAGGGTATTCGGACTGTCAGCAACTACCGGAACCTTTTTAACGGTGAATGAAACCAGTGATCCATAACCATAATAAGTGACAGGGGTATTGACCATTGTGCGACTGGCTTCATCGTACCGCCCTATCTGCATTTTTACCCTTGGGTTCACCATGCGGGTTTGCGGATCGGGCAGTTCCAGCAATGTATCCGGCAATTGCCACAAGCTCAGTGCAGGTACACCACCGGCATCGCCGCCATAAGGCATTGTAAAGGCCGAAGCACTGTTCCAGTCGATTTCTGATGTGAACGGATAAGTAGCTTCTTTTGTGATAAAGGCATCCTGTGCACCCAGTAATGAAAGATATATATCAAGACTGTTGGCAGTAGCATATCCTTTCACAGCACTGATCTGTTGAGCATCGAAGGAACCTGGTACCAGTGGTAATACCATCTGGGCCGGATTGCTGCCGGAAAATATCAGCCAGCTCAGAGCTGATGTTCTGGAAAACTGGATATCGAAACTTTCTGTGGCAAGATCAGGTATCTGAAATTGCTGTCCTGTCAAAGCATATAAGCCGGCGTAAGAAGGTAACGTCAACACACCTCCGTTATCTGTAACCCACATGCCTTTATATTCCGGTGTGATGCCGTCTGTTGGAAGCCGCAGCCCTGCCATATAGTAGCGGGACGTCATGCCGGATAAGTGCTGCAGACCGTTTGTTGCCTGTATTTCACTAATCAGTTCACCTGCCTGGAATTGCTGCAGGTTGGCGATGTTTAAATAATCGCCAGCAGTCTTATCAAAGAGATCTATTATAGTTCCATTTTCCGCAGGTGCTGCCAGCTGCTGTTGTGTAATATTGTATTTAGATGCAACCTTACTTAGGGTATCACCGCTTGCCGTAGTGCTGTTGAACGAAGGAATGCTAATTGTAGCAACGGGCAAAAGTAACCCGGCGAGACCTGTGATATTACCGTTATTAATCAGGTCGCTCACAGATACACCTATGGCCAGTGCCACATCATTCAGCGATTGTCCTGCAAGTGTTTTATAAGGATCTTTATCCGGATAACTGATTGTAACGCCTGCGGATAATGTATTAGCAGTAGCCTGATTGGTAGTGGCAAGTTCTTTACTTGTAAACCCATTGTAAAATATGGATTGCGCTGCAATACTGTCGAAAGTATCCGATGCCTGCACAATATAAGTGCTGCCTGTTACACGCAGCATTTTGCCTGCGCTAAGTCCGGATGAAACATTGTCTGTAAATAAAGCATCAATCGTATACAGATCTATTCCTGCTTTTTCATTTACCCAGTTAACAATGTCATTTACAGTCTGATTCTCCTGCAGATAATATTTATAATCTTTGAGCGACTCCCTTGCCGACTGTATCATCTGCCGGCATATCAGCAGAAAGTAATCACTATAGATGAAGCTGCCCATAGACATGCCTTCTGCATCGTCCATTATAAGCGCTTTCAGGTTACCGGCATCTTCATCTTCTTCCACCTGTACGGCCAGTTCATTAAAGTAAGCTCTCAGGTATTCTGTGTATGAAGTAGATGTACTGTTATATCCGGCAAAGTCGTACGAAATGCCTTTATAATCTGTTCCGTAATCCGGCAGTGTAAGCAACATTTCCGGCGGAACGGGGAAATAAGTGGCATCCGTTTCTCCGGATGTAGGTGCGTTTACGGTAACCGTAAACTGGTTGGTCATAAATGTACTTACATCCTCAGCAGTTATCGGCGTAGGGTTTGCAGTATCACTTAAATAATCGAGCAACGCTGCAAGCTGCAGGTCAGTCACGATTGTGGCATCAATCTCTGCGCTGGTCATTGGAGCAGACTGTATGGCTGCAATAGCCCACCGGAATACCTGTTTGCCCAACAGTTCGAAAGAGGTATCAATACCTGCACCATAAGCCTTTTGTTGCCCATTCACCTTATCATCCTGCGGCGGCGGTACAGATTCTATGAAGAGCATAGCAATATAACATGCCAGTTGCTGAGATACATTTGCGGCATTGTCTCCTGCTATAGTAAGGCCAAGCCCTGCATATGCAGTAAGCGGAACCGGCATTGCTGCCTTTTCCAGGTTAGACCATACCGGGCTGGTAACGGAGCGCACAGCCATAAGTTCTTTCTGGTCATAGTAAAGTCTCCGGCTTCTTCTTTGATATACAGGTACACCGGCAGCAAGCAATTGTTCCTGTCCTGTAGTAATCCACGGCGGTGTACCGCCAATAGCTTTTATAGTAATGCTTTCCTGTATTCTTGCAGAGAAGCTGAAACTGATCTTTATTTTGAAAAGCCCAAGATTGATGGTAATACGGAGCGATACACTTACAGATGCGGTAATGGATACTTCTATCGGTTCGTATGGAGCAAAGGTGATCTGTGCCAGCAGCCTGAGATCTATATTCACATCTGCTTTTACAATAGCAAAATCCACTGTACCATACAGCTTACCGATAATGCCTACCGTACCGCGGAACCAGAAGTAATAGGAAGTTTCCAGCTGTGTATTATTACCGCTGCCATCAGTGAGCTGGTAAGGATTCCATTTTGCCAGTATGCCTTCAAGTATGGCTACTGCAGTAAGACTGAACCCTGCTTTGAGTATACCTACATCAAAAGAATAACCGAAGCCAAACTGCACGCCGAAACCGAATACCAGTACAGGGTTGAATGTACCATTGGTTGCAGCAGGAACTCTGTTTGTAGTGGCGCTGGATAACTTACCAAAATAAACGCCCGCCGATCCCATTACGGGGATGGGAATACCTATAGGTGTCCAGATAAGTGTCTGGAAAGTAAAGGAACGGGAAAAATCTTCTTTCCAGGGGAAACCAATATCTACCTGAAAGTCGCCGTTGGTATATACCGCAATACCGAATACAGGCAGTGTAATATTAAACTGGCCCATATTGATCTTGCGCATAACGTCGGGCAATACAATCTCTGCCTGGTACACACCTACACTGTCACTGATTTTTTTATACATGATCTGGAAGTCCAGCCCTTTGAATATTTTGGCAGGCTCGCCTTCCAGCGCAACACGTAATGCGTATAGATACGGATCGTTAAATACGATCTGCATTGTAATGAAATACCCTCCAGCATCGGCCGTTTCAGCTGCCAATGCTACTGCATTGGATTTGTCTCCGCCCAACTGCAGCAGGCCAAAGTCCATACCAGTAAGCCAGGAGCTGTTGGCATCAAAATGCACGGCAGGTATTTTTCCGGGTTCGGTATCTGGCAGTGCAGACATGCAGGCAATAGCTGCTTGTACATTATCGGCTGTTTTAAAACAGTCGAGTGTTACATGTTGCCCTAATGCCAGCAGGCGCAGGTCCAGGTATTTGTTACCTTGTCCGGGAGGTGCCGGTGTGGTTTCAGGTTTGGCTGCATTCCATGGTGGTATTTCGCCCCATGCAGCAGTTACATCCAGCGCAACTATTACACCGTTGTTGTCAGGATTGGGATCCTTACTATTGTAGGAAACGCTGATACCTTTAATAGTAACGAAACCCAGGTTAATCGGCCCTATGCCGACATTAAAGCTGACTTTATTATCGGTAAAATCGTAAACCAGTGAAAGGTTATTGAGCGGTATACTGTTCAGCACATTCCACGGTGCTGCCAGTCCGAAACTGGTGCCGGTAGCCCACGATACCATTATTTCCACCAGGCTTCCTATAGTAGTAGTTTCATTGAATTTCAATGTGGCTATTTGGTGTACTTTCGCGTCTATGGTTTTCTCTTCTACCTCACCGGTAAGTATACCCCAGGTAATACCATATGCCTGATAATCGGGGTTAAAATTGTAGAAAGTAGTAATGTTGATGTTATTCCAGGTGATATCTGCGGAGATGGCGCCATAATTACCAACAGTTGCTTTCTCATTTTTCTTTCCATACCCTACCTGTGCGGTTCCTGCAACAGTAAGGTTAAGGAAGTCGATATGCCATGGGGCTGCTGTTTTTGCGCCGAATTCCCAGTAAGATGTGACTGTATTAATGGTAAATGAAAGTCCGTCAATGCCGTAATTATATTCTTCAGGAGGTGCCCAGCTGTTGCCGAGATAATACGAAAGCATATCTCCGATTTTCACAACACCGGATGTTTGTTTGCTGGTAAATGTCCATCCTTTACCTGTGGCATACATGCCACTAAGTTCCATAACGATCTTTGCCGAGTTGGGCAATGCAGTTATCTGTCCGCCGAGAAATACTGTATTTATGGAATTATTACTGTTGACATTAAAGCTGAGATTATCAATGCTGAATATCCCTGCCACAACAAGCGGTTTGTCGGGTTCCAGTATAGCGTCTATCTCGTAATACTTCTGACTGGGAATATAACTGTAATTGAACTCCGTAACGGAAGTCGCCAGGTCAAGCTGTCCCCCAAATAATGCCAGCAGATCACTGAGCTGTATAGTACCATCTGTAAGGCCTCCGTACAGTGAAAAATCAGGATACCCGCCAACCATTGTAATAGTGCCATTACCAATGGTAAATGATCCTGTAACCAGGAAATTGGTAGTACGGTTGCTTACATCGGCAACATTATAAACACTTACATCTACGGTAGGTGCAATAGTGAACAGTGGATTCTGCGAAATGGTCCATGGGCTGTTCGTCGTCATTTCAAACGACATATAGTCGAAACTGAGGGTAGATGAGTTATACATCAGCTGCACTTCCTTCAGGCCGAAACCTGCCAACTGACTGAGCGGCGCGGGAAGAACCTGCACAAGGTTAATACCTCCTGCGGCCTGGAAAATGGTAGCGATGCCAGGATAATTGCCGTCAAATGCTGCAGAAAGCATCCAGGTGCTTTCTGCTACAGGATATTCGATCAGAAGGCTCACACTTGTGCCGTAACTTTCCAAGGTGCCGAGTATACCACCCTGCACCGGGAAACCGCCTTCGTTTACTTTCATAGTAAAGCCCGGATTGCTAAACAATATCCAGGGTATATTTTCAATCGTCCATACCTGATCTGCTGTTGCAGTAACCTGAGTTATTACCGGCCCCGATTCTGCTGTGTAAACCAGTTCTATATTCATTTTCACATCGAGGAACGACATGGTTGTGGCTCCCGAAACAGTCACTTTCGTAATGTTGCCGTCAACATCTTTTTCGGCAATGATATCTTCTTCCGGCACTGCAATTGAAAATATATTGCCGGTCACTTTTGCAAAGAAGTCACTGAAGTAAGTTTGGGGAAGGGCGCTCAACAAGTTGATACGTCCGTCAGACCAGGCTGCAATAAGCCGGTCGTATACTTCCTGTAGTGTAAGTGGTCCTGATTCCCCAACTGCTACATCCAATCCTTCTGTACCATCGCCTCCGAATGTTGATAACCGCTCCCTGAAACGGTCACGTGGATGCTGTAATGTAAGTGATTCTGACTCTTCGGCAGAAATGCCCAGGCGCTCTGCATACACTTTACTTTCACTTACCAGTATCAGTGAATCCACTGCCACCAGCCCCATCATCAGTTTGTCGTGTATATCTTTCTGATAGTACTCTCCCAGTGCGGTAAAATAGTGATTGAGTTCAGAGGATGAATCGATTGATCCGAGGGCAGAATTCGTTATAATGTTAAGCTTATTTATATAAACTGCAGGGGTACTCGGTGCTTTCTTTTTCAGGAATGTATCAAAAGAAAGATCTCTCAGGGACGTTACCCATGTTTTGCAGCTTTGTGCAATTTCAGAATAATTGCTAGCTGCAAGAGTAGATGGATAATTGGTCGCATCATTGGTACCTTTCTTGGGTACCTGCATAAATGGCCTGCCAAGACTGATTACCAAACTGGATGTTCCCTGGCCCTCAAATATACCAGGCAAGGTTCCATTTCCGTAAAAATAATTATATACATCCTGTGGCACAGAGCCGATAGAAATCACAAAGATTTGCTTGCGGGTTGCAGTGGCCAGCGCGGTAGTTATTTCAGCAGATATGTCTACGTATGAGCCATCCGAATAACCTTTCAGCAGCACAAGCTTGTAGGAATTATCTATAGCTGGTGTAACATACTCAGTGAGTTTATTGATTAATGCATTCAGGTTGGCAGGAGAATATGCCATCAGGAAATCATCCTCAATCTCAATATAAGTTTTTGATATTGCGCTTTTCAGATTGGTAAGCGCTTTGATGTTGTTGTTAATATCTTCTTTAAGAGCATCCAGGTACTGGAAAATATTGGCTTCAGCTTTTGCAGGATCGCTGAAATGCAGAATGACCAATGGCTTCTTTGCTGCTTCTATAATATCGAGTGCGGATAATACAAGATTAAGACTCATTTCACCGGCATCTTCTTTAAACTGATGCAGCCCGTAAACCGGCCACAGGCTCATTGCCGACGGGGTACCGGAATAAACATCATATACAGCTTTTACGTTTTTAGTGCGTATGGACAAATCAGGATTGAAAACCTGGGTTGTATACCATGTCCATACCTCTTGCGATACATCGTCAACAGATTCTTCTGTGAATTTATAAGCAAGGCTATTGAACTGTAAAGATTGTTTGGAGAGATTGAAAATATCTAATTTGCCGGTTGTTTGTACTGCACTTGTTACATTGTTTTTATTGAGCATTTCCCAGAGGTAGGGTTCCATCCGCAGGAAATAGTCAACCTTCAACATTTCCGCAAAATTATCTTTCATTTCATCCGCCCCCCCGGTAAAACCGAACCTGATTTGTGTAGGCTCAACGGAAACAGGAAATGGCTTAAACGTGATATTGGTACAGCTGCCGTAACTTATTGTTGTAGTATTAATAGTTCCAGGGTTCAGGCCGGGCAATAAGATAGCAAGTTTATCGGCAGTTTTGGTTCCGCCGGCATAGTATACCACGATATTGCCCGTGTATGTTGCTCTGTTAATGATGCGCTTCATGATGTTCACCGTCGTGGCCTGATGTCCGTAGTTGAGCGATTCATCTACATAAAAGCGCAGTTCTCCTTCTTCTCTGATATAGTCAAGCATTTCTTCAATTGAAATGCCGGTATACTGGTCCCGTATATCTGTAGCCCCTGTGAAGAGTGCTACTAAGTCCTGGAATAAGCTCATAGTATGAGTTATTAGAAGTTTGAAATATTATACTGTTGCCGGTGATGTTTGTTTTTTATACATAGCATACCATCCCAGGCCGCTTGCTTTGCCGCCGGAGTCGGGATTGCCAAACAGATAGAACAGCACAGAACCATTTGGTGGTACTTTCAGCATGCCCAAAAACTGCAATGCTATTTCTGTAAACATGAGCAGGAAGGAAGCTTGCGAAGTATCGTAAGTAAGCCGTATCTGCCCTATCGATATTTTCATTACACTCTGCAGGCTTATGAGTTTGGCCCCGCCTCCGGTACCCGGTAATGATATACCTACAGATGCTTTATAAGTGCCATCGCCCTTACTGTTGGGCGACCATGCTATCAGCAGATAGGAATCCAGACTTACTTTCCCGGCAAGCTCGCCGGGAGTGCCCATATTCAGCTTAAAACGCAGGCCGTACCAACAGCCGGAGCTTACATCAGACAAGGCAATGTCGGGTATTACAGGCAGGTAACCTTTGTCCGATAAAGTAGTAAGGGGCTTTGCGATTATCAGTCCCTGCAGGTCCAGGGCAAAATTGAGGAAGATGCTGGAGTCTCTTGGTGTACTGTGGCTCGTATCAAAACTGATCTGTGTAGCATCCAGTGCCATTGTTTTTGATGGCGGATCAGATTCCGGGAATGCCATTGATATGCCGAGATTACTGAACTTGAGTCCCTGATTTGGTTCATCTTCGCCGGGCTTATTTCCGAAGGAAAAAATATCAAATACCGGCACCGTCTCTTCATCACTAACAAGGTAATAATCTATAAAGCCACTCATGCCAAACCAGGACAGTACATTTCCATCTTTGTCTGTATTGAGTGTACTAAGTATTACGTTTGAGATCTGTATTTTGTGAATAATGTTGTTGTCGAAATAAAAAGTATTATCACCCTGGCTGGAAAGATTGTATAACGTCTGACTGTCTGTTATCTGCAGGCTTCCTTTCAGCAATATATTATGATACACATTGTCCGGAACACTCATACCAGTTACGGGCATATTAAGTAGCTCTGTAATGGTAAGCTGGGCAAGACTTTCAAAGCTTCGTACAGCCGTGTTCTCAAAAAGCACTTTCAGAGTCAGCAACCGGAAGTCGTAGGTAGTTGCCGTAACAGGAGCAATAGCCGTATCTGTGCCGTCATCTATAAAATCGGGGTCTACATAATAGATCAGGCCGAATATAGTGCTGGGCTTATCCAGAACAGCATCTGCCCCACTCTTCTTTACCGGGCTTATTTCCACTGCGAGGTGATGCGCATTAAATGCATCAGGATCCGTAACGCCGGCCATGATACCAGCAAGATTATCGGGCAGTCTGCTAATGTCCATGCGTAAAAACAGGATACCAGTCCAGTTTTCGTCCTGCGCTATAGTATTGAATTTTGTAAAGTATTTATTGTCGCCCTGCGCCATTGCCTGTTTAAAGTAATTTTGCAGCCATTGCGAAAGTGTTACCAGCTGATCGTTATCAGGCGGCATTATGGTACCGTCATCATTGGTATTTGTTGGTGAAGCAAAAGCATCTTTTTGCGTCCATTTTGAGGGGTTAGCCACCAGGCTGTTGGTTGCATCTGCCGGATCATAAAGCTTCCCCTTTTTTGCTTTAATCAGCATTACATTCCGGTAGTCATTGTATTTATTCTGCTGTCCTACATTAGCGGTCATTTCCCAGCTACCAATGCTCATCTTGTTTAAAAACGCCGGTTGCCCTGGTGTAGAACCATTCAGTTGACCAAGATAATCCGCATTAGCAGCTACAAGCATCAGGTCGCCCGTCTGCAGTGCTTCCACCAGTTGCTCGTCCGGGTTCACGAATTTGAGGAAATACGCTGTGCCGTTATCTGTGTTTTGCCCCAGCAGTACCTCGTTCCATTGCATTTGTCCACCGGCTGTGGTGAGTGTTACAAGCAGCCCGGATGGTGTAGTGGATGTTTGCGGAGTTTCACTTTGCAGAGTTCTGGTGGCAGACAATAAAGATTTTGAAGTGGAAAGTTTCCCTACATTTTTTCTCCGTGTAGGACTTATCACCTGGTTTTCGAAGGTTACAATCTGTTCCTGTGAGAAAGAGTTAATGCCGTCGCCAGCTGTTACTCCATTATAAGGCAACATCGGGAAAGTAACGGTATCATCTGCCACATAAGTAAACCCGGGAGTATTATGCCCGAATAAATCAGTGTATTGTGGAGTAATGAGTCCATCGCTGCCGAACAGAGGAGACCCTTTCGGCTGTGCTATATAGTAAATAGTATTGCCCTCAGCGGCAATGAATGTAGCCCATGAGGAGGAAAATGTGCTGTCGAGCAGTGGAGCATTGGGATCCTGCGGTGTTTTTACCGGAGATGCTACTTCAAATGGAAATTTAGGGGCATATGCAGGCTGACAGGAAAGGAAGCGGAACCTGTCACCGTTTGTAGTGTCTGTTTTCGGCGTAATGCTAAAAAATTCCGTACCCTGCATGCCACCTATCAGGTATTGCGGACTTTCTGCAGCAGATGGTATCTGTATCGTGAAGTCTCCTTCGGGAGTAACTAAAAATCTTTGTGTGGTTGATGAAGTGTATTCTCCACCAGCAAATACAAGCCTTGCAGGCAGTGTGTTTCCGCCCGATACTTCGGGTAACAGGTTAACGGCGGCACCAAATACTGTTCTGAAAAAAGAAGCCAGCATTGTGCCTGCACCATCGGCATTGATGCCGGTAAAGTTAAACCAGGTACGTCTGCTGGCATAGCTGCCGCTTATAGTGCAGGCGCCGGTGCGGCATGGATCGTATGCAGTATTGAATACATCTGTGGGATCAATGCTTACTGCGAACCCGATAAAGTCCGTGGCTGCATTTGTAGTATCAGCTAATGGAAGCCACTCAGAGAGAGCGTTACGGTCAGGTTCCTGTACCGGATATAACAACTGGAAGCCCCATTGAAAATCATCGTATAATGATTGCCGTTGTATACCGATAGAGAACTGGATTGTTCCCCTTAGCGATCCGCTGAATGCTATGGTGCCAATAGCCGGAGCACGCGTCTGTGGAGCAGATGGACCGGAGAAACCGATAGTGTAATTGTATTGCGAACCATTGAGCAAAAGGGTGGTATCATCTTTCCATGTGAGTGCCATCCCATTGGCCACGGTGAGTGAGAGACTAGTGGTAAGCGGGGCTTGTAACCCACTGTTGACGGCTGTGCCATCACTGTCGATACCCATCAGCGGTGCCGTATTACGGTTAATATTGGCACTGTCCTGCAGCCATATAAAAGCGCGACCTGCACCAGAGCCGCTCAATACGCTGTATATGCTGTTAACGAATGCCGTAGCACTTTCTACACTGTTAATAACTGGTGGTACAGCTGCAAATGCGAAGCTGCCCAAATAAGTTGTACTGGCCAGTGCTTCCTTCAATTCTATTGTATCAACTCCGGTAGTGATGCCGGCTGGTATTACAAATGCAATGAAGCCAACATCGCCCGCATTGGTTTCTGCGATGTATAACTGGTCGATAAATTGTTTGTTGAAGAAAGCCATGACGCTCAGATTACATGTGATGAAGGAGAAACAATCCGGGCATAAAACACCCGCCAGGCAGGTACATAACGCTGTAGCCCTGCTATGGAAGCACGGAATAGAAAAGCCAATGCCCGCACTGCCTGGGCAGTACGGGCCTGGCATCAGTAATATTTTAATTAGTAAAACTTGCAGAGCAGGCTACTGCACGTTGTGTGCTGCCACCGGCGGCATTGTATCCGCTCATGAAAATTGCTACAGTGTATGTGATACCCCTGCCTATTGTCACGTTATTGAATGCAGCTCTGCCGGATGAAGAATCCGGTGAAATTGGAATTGCAGACAAGGGAGTGGTGCTGAAGTAAGAAGGGTTTCCACCTTTCCATATTGCAGCCCAGGCGCCATTGGTTTGTGGTGTAATGCCATCCGGTAATTCAAACTGGAAAGAAACGGAAGTGCTGCCAATATTGAAATTGGAAATAGAAGGCGTAAAGATGGTACCCTGATCCCCGTTGGAAGATGCTGCTGGAATAAATGCAGTAGCACATATATTACCGTACTTCTGAACGCTGCCGTTAAGAATGGAGCCTACAGCATACCCAATGATATAACTGTTGTTATTCACATTAAGGCCGGTAAAAGACGCAGAACCGGAAGGTGTGTTTGTTGGTACCGGAAAGGTTTTGAGCGGTTCTGTATTCCATGGAATGGTATCATAATTCTGCCAGATGGCAAGGAAGTTGCCATAAGTGTTCGGCTGGTTGCCGGGCATTGTGTCATAGTCTACATCAATTGCTTCTGCAGACACGTTAGAGATATTGATCGTTGTAGTCAACGAGTCAGAGGCCGTGAGAGCTACAAGCACTTTCTGTGCTTCTAAATTTTGTGTTTCCATTGTTTTGGTGTTTTTTTTGTTGATTAAAAGAACGAGGTGATCTTATGTTCCCGTGACGGGTGTAGATGTGTTGAAGTTGAGTATGGCTGCCGCCATGGTATTCTCTTTGCCCATAAAATAAATGAGCGTATAGTTTGAATTAATGCCCAGCGGTACGTTATTCATACCTACGGTACCTTCGCTGGCATTGCTGTTGATCATTACAGTTGAAACAGGCGCAACGGCACTGTAAGGAGACGCATACCCCTTCCATAGCCCGATCCAGTTGTTATATTGCTGCGGCAGATATCCTCCCAGTGTCTGATAGTGGATAGAAAGTGAACTGGTGCCCAGATAATTCAGGCTGATGCTTACCTGCGTTGGTGCTGCAAGGAGACCACCGGCAGATATAATGCTGCTGCAACAGATATTGGTTATATCAGGCCCTACTCCATAGCCTACTATATAGGCGCTACTTGTGATCGTAAGCCCGCTTATAACCAGAGTACCTTGCTGTGAGTTCTGTCCTATCGGCAATTGCGCCAGAGGCATGGCCGTCCACGGTATCATGGAATCTTGCCATATAGCAACAAAATTTTTGTAGGTTGCCGGCTGATTGCCCGGCAGGCCCTTATAGCTTACGGTTACAGTGTCCCCGTCAAAATAAGGAATGGATACAGAACAGAGTTCAAGGCTTGTCGAATTCAACCCGACCATAAGCCGTTGAGCAGCAGGAACAGACACGGTAGCTTCAATGCTTCCGTTTACTTGGGGCACTTCATCCTTTTTCATGCTTACATGGTTATTGTCTGAACAATATGGGGCAACTACATACACAGCCCATGGCTGTTAATTTGCTTTGTTTTCTAAGGTGATTTTTATTCTTGTATTCTTTTTGATTCTGCTTTATGTATACAGATGATTATTTATTGGTGATAACTTCTTGAGGAAATTGAAGGTATATTAAATTTCAATTTAAACGTCATTAATTTTGTATTTCTTCTACATCTAAATATTCTACATGTAAAGTCAGTTTTATCATATGCTCTTTAAACGCATAGATTTAAATTGACATGCTTTTCATTGCAACAGCCCGCCTGATACCTGGTTACCTGTGCAGTACGGTTAATTTCTCAAACTTAATATCGTGTAACGCTTATTTTTCCACTTCAATAATCTCCCATCTTCCTGTGTTTTTAGCAACATCAATAAGCTTTTGTCCATGCTCAGTCATCAACCGTTTATCGATAAGTTTCTCTGCCCGCTCCCTGTTGATTTTACTCCATGTACTTTTAGGGTTGCGGGGTGTAAAAGTCAGATAGAAGCTTTCAGGATCCCTTTTTTTCTTCAAACTGTCAATCCAGCCAAAACATAACGCTTCTTCCACGGCATCGCTGTTGCTCACACTCTGTACTTTACTTTTTTTATGATAAAGAATTAACCACACAGATTTTTCATTCCGGCTATTTTGTTTCAGCCATTCTCGCCAGTCAGATCTGGTTTCGGCGTAGATTGCCTGTTTCCCATCTTTTGTTTCCATAATTAACCTTTTGTATTGATTTGATTGAGTATTTCCAGGTAATGTACATTGGTCATTATCCCCAGGATATTCCCAAAGGGGTCAATTACGGAAGCAGTAACAAATGCTCCTTTTCCTCCGCTATGGTCAGTGATTGGCTGATACAGCGTTGCTCCTACAGCAATCAGCTTGTCAAGCGTTTCTTTTAGATCATCAACGTGCCAGTAAGCTATAGCACCTGCAGGATTATTTGCTGAACCTTTAGGAGCATAAGTGCTGTCAATTATACCCAGTTCATGTTGATAGTCTCCAATACGAAACTCCGTATACCCGGGAACATTAAAATAAGGTTCAACTCCTAATAACTCACTATACCATTTTTTCGCAGCGTCAAGATCTGTTGCATAGAAACTAACGGTTGCCAGACCGCGTAAGATTGGTGATTTTTCCATTTTCTGTTGTTTTAGGTAATTGTTTAAACAAAGGTAAATGGGGGTAGTGACAACCCTGTGTCAGGGGTGATAAGATTATTTTCAATATTTCAGCCCTATAAGCAGCATAGTCATTACAATATATGTTTCACTGATCTCGAAATACTCCATTGCCTCATAGCAGTTAAAAGTATGTTTTTTACCCTGAAACCTGTCAGTTACCTATTAGATTTTTCGGTACAAGCCTCTATATAAAACATTGATTATAAAATATATAATTCTAAACCCAGTTAGATTTTTTTATCGGCAGAGGCTATTTCAGCCTATCTTATTCAATTAATCATTTACTTTGATCTATCGCTTAAAACATCATAACCCGAGTTGGCCTATAATGAAATTTCCGTTTTTATGTTCATTAACCAGATTGTTAAGCCCAAAAAAATTCTATGATTAATACCCTATTACTAAACAATTAACCCAAGCCTAAAAGTTTATGAAAAAATCTCCAGAGTCAAAACCCAAACAATGATTACTGATTGTAAGACTATAAATCCGATTTGTCAATTCTCTCAAAATAAAACCTATGAAAAAACTATTTTTTTATTTATTGATTCTCTGTCTTAGCACGTTTGATACCTATGCTCAAACCCTTAGAACTTTTTATGTTGATTTCGGACCCAATGATGTTACCAATGGTAACATCACCATCAGTCCCGACATAAATGGCAATTACTGGAACAATGTTACGAATACCAGCACAACGGCCCCTTCGGTATATCTGTTAACAAGCAGGAACGCATCGTCCGGTGCATTAATAAACATTACTTCCGGGTTTAGCTCAAACGGTATTAATAATGGCGGTTTATTAGCACCTAATGCGGCACTCTTAAAGGATTTTGCGATTAATACAGCTACGCAGGATTATTTTCATACTGAAAATACCGCGGCTTTTATAATAAAGGGTTTGGATGTTAGCAAGGGGTATGTTTTTAATTTTTTTGCTACCCGGAATGATCCTGAGGTACGCAAGTCAAATTATACACTTGCTGGTAAAACCACCTATAGCGCCACACTTCAAACCTCCGGAACGAATTTAGGAGGAACAGGGTACAATGGTAATAACAGTACTATTTTAATTACGGGTACTATTGCCCCCGATGCAAAGGGCCAGATAGCCATTACTGTAAAAAGGGAACTTGGTAGTTTCGCCTATATTGGTGCGCTGAAAATTGAGGAAGTCAGGCTGCCTGTTACTGCTTTAAAAACAGTGTATATTGATTTTGGACCGAATGATGTAGTCAATGGAAATACTACCACCAGTCCCGATAAGAATGGCAATTACTGGAACAATGTAACCAATATCAATACCTCAGCCCCTCAGGTAAATCTGGTAGATAAAGCGAATGCACTTACCGGGGCGTATATTAAAATCACTTCAGGGTTTCTTTCCAATGGTATTCAAAACGGAGGTTTATTATCACCAGATGCTGGTTTATTAGGTGATTTTGCTATTCCTACAGCTACACAGGATTATTTTCACACAACCGCATCTTCCACTCTTTCTATAAGAGGTTTAGATAAAACAAAAGGCTACGTTTTTAATTTGTTTGGAAGTCGAAATGACCCCGAGAAACGAATCACCACGTATTCACTGACGGGCACTACATTCTACAACGGAACTTTGCAAACCTCCGGAACCGATTTGGGAGGAACAGGTTATCATGGCAATACGAAAACCATTCTGACTTC
Source organism: Chitinophaga sp. CF118 (assembly GCF_900112615.1). GTDB lineage: Bacteria > Bacteroidota > Bacteroidia > Chitinophagales > Chitinophagaceae > Chitinophaga. The sequence continues at coordinate 734,307 of NZ_FOMK01000002.1, forward strand.
AGATATCATCATACCTGATGATAATGGTCAGATAAATCTTACAGTCACCAAAACTGAAGGATCGTTCGGCTATCTGGGAGTGATGAAAATGAATCAGGTTGATCCTGTTGCTTTTGAGCCTTATTGTACTACAAAGGATATTAGTCGCATAGCCATTATGGGATCTTCTGTTCCGTCAGGAACAGGTGCCACTAACAATCAGGGATATGCGCAATTATATGCCCAACTGCTTACTACCCGGGCAAACAGCGGTGTGGGTCAACCATGGAATGTGTCGAATATTTCAATCGGTGGTAACAACACCATTAGTGTTATAAACCGGTGGGATAAAGACTTATTACCACTCTGCAGCAAATATGTAATTTATGCACTTTCATTAGGAAATGAAGGTATTACTTCAGGCGGACAGGCAACATTCAACCAGTTCAGAGATAACTTGCAATTGCTTATAAATAAAGCAAGACAACAGGGTATTGAACCCATTATAACCAATTGTTACAGCCGTGAAGACTACGGACCTACGGAATACAATTATATTAAGCAGATGAATTTACTGATTCATTCCTGGAATGTGGCTAGTGTAAATTTGTTAGGAGCGCTGGACAATGGAGCGGGCAAATGGGCTACGGGCTACAAAAGTGACGATCTGCATCCCAACGATGCCGGGCATCTTGAGTTTGAGTATGCAATTGTCCCTTCGTTGTTCGATGCCTTAAAAGCAGGAAAATCCCAGCCCTACAAGGTGGACGGTACATCGTTAAGCTTAAGCCCGGCCAGCGGTTATAAGCTTCAGATTAAGCCGGAAGAAATCCTTCATTCCTTTACCCTTTCTTATGATATACAAACTTCATCTACAGGGCAGGTGGCAGAGATAAGTACGGCTGCAGGGCTGAATAAATTAGTTATCAATGCTTCAGGTAAAATGGATTATTCGTCGGCCTCTTCAACCGGCATTCCAGGACTTACTGTTCTTAACGACAATCAATGGCATAAAGTAACGCTAACGCATTATTATGCTATGGGTAAAACATTATTGTATATCGATAAGGTACTACAAGGCTCCATAGCTGAAAAAATTGTTACCACCACCTTCGACTTAAATGGATCAAATGCCCCGGCGGCAAATTACAGAACCTTACTCTTCTATCGTTCTGCTATGGCTGCCGAAGAAATAAACGCAATGGTTGATGCTAATCTACTGAAATCAAGTCTCGAAATTTATTCACCGCTTGATGGTGCTAATGTATTTAGTGCAGATCCCATCGTAAACCTGGCACAGAGTACAAATAAGGTAAGGAAAGTGAATCTTATTTCAGGTACATATTACCTCCAAAACCGTTTCAGCAATTTGTACATGGATGTTGATGATAATCTGATTACGCAGGATGGTGCCAATATCCAGCAATGGGGCTTTATGGGTACAACCAATCAGCAATTTACGTTTACTCATTTAGGTAATGATGTCTATAAAATTATCTGCGTCAAATCCGGAAAATCGATTGATGTATCCGAAGTCAGTACTGCAGATGGTGCCAATGTACAACAATGGGGTTATGGCAGTGGAGCAAATCAACAATTTTCAATGGTGCCTGTTGATAACGATTATTATAAAATAGTAGCAAAACACAGTGGTAAACTTGTTGAGGTTTCCGACTACAGTACTGTTAATGGAGGGAATGTTCAGCAATGGACGGATGTTAATCAAATCAGCGGTCAGTGGAAATTAGTTCGACTGAGTGCAGCGATGCCGGCCACAATTGGTAGCATCACGAAAAGAGATGATATAGCCGGTATTTCAGTATATCCTAACCCGGCCATGACCACACTTTACGTAGGTGGAGTTAAGAACTTTGTAAATATTGAAGTATATAATAGTTCAGGTCAATTGCAGATATCATCCTTTGGAACATCTATCGCGGTTGACCAGCTGAAGACCGGTATGTATTTCGTAAAACTGAAATCAAAGGGAATACATCAGGTGTTAAAATTTATCAAGCAATAATCTCAATTTATATAAATTGAAAATGGGAATAATTAAGCATAATCCTGCTTAATTATTCCCATTTTATCTGACGGGCAAAAGCTTTGGAATTTTGTCATTTTGTACCACCTCAATAAAAACAATCTCTTACCCCCGTTTTTTATACACCCTCATCGCAAAGGTATAAGCTATGAGCATAATCCCTGCGCACCATGCAAGCGCAATCCATATTTCATTGCCTACCGGCTGATTTGACAGTAACGCGCGTACGGCTTCCACAATCGAAGTTACCGGTTGATTTTCGGCAAAAGCGCGAACAGGCCCCGGCATGGACTTCGTTGGCACAAACGCCGAGCTTATTAACGGCAGGAAGTGAATTGGATAGGCAATTACACCTGCTCCATCCACCGATTTTGCGGACAATCCGGCAATCGCGGCAATCCATGTCAAGGCCAGTGTGAACAGTGCAAGTATACCGGCCACGGCAAACCATGACAAGACTCCTGCCGGTGAACGGAAGCCCATGATGAGCGCTACGAGAATAATTACGACAAGCGAAATCGCATTGGATACCAACGAGGTCAGCGCGTGTCCCCATATCGCGGCCGAGCGCGCAATCGGCATCGAATGGAAGCGCTCGAATATTCCCCGTTGTACATCGTTAAACAGGCGGTAAGATGTATAACCCACGCTATTGGCAATGGCAATTAGCAGTATACCAGGCAATAGGTAATTCACATAATTATCCGTGCCGGTTTGAATTGCACCACCTAACACATAGACGAATAACAGCATCATCGCAATAGGCATGATGGTTACCGTAATGATGGTATCCATGCTGCGAAAAATATGGCGCATGGAACGTCCAAGCATCACGCCCATATCCATAAAAAAATAGTTCTTTATCGTTTCCATTTACTTATCCTCCTTTTTTTTGCCAACAATCGCAAGAAATATCTCCTCCAGTGTTGGCTGTTTTTCAATGTATTCAACTTTTGCGGGCGGGAACAGCTTTTTCAGCTCCTCGAGCGTGCCGCTTACAATAATCCTGCCCTCGTGCAGAATGGCAATCCTATCGGCTAGCTGTTCAGCTTCTTCCAGATACTGGGTGGTCAGGAATACAGTCGTGCCGTTATCAGCAAGCTCTCTGACAATCTTCCAAACCTCAATACGAGCCTCTGGGTCAAGACCGGTGGTTGGCTCATCAAGGAAAATAAGCGGCGATTTTCCAACAAGGCTCATGGCAATATCAAGTCTGCGGCGCATGCCACCGGAATAAGCAGAAGCCTTGCGGTCGGCAGCGTCGGTCAAACCGAAGCGTTTAAGCAAATCGTCCGTAACCTGATGTGGATTGCTAAGGTGCCGCAACCTGGCGATCATAATAAGATTTTCACGCCCGGTCAGAATCTCGTCTACAGCTACAAACTGCCCGGTAAGACTGATCGACTGTCGCACGCTGTCGGGTTTCGACAACACATCGAATCCGTTTACGGTAACGTTCCCACTGTCTTGTTTCAGTAACGTGGTAAGGATTTTAACAATTGTTGTCTTACCTGACCCGTTGGAGCCGAGCAGGGCGAAAATACTACCTTGTTCCACCTCGAAATTTACGTCCCTCAGGACATGAAGCTGCCTATAGGACTTTTGCAGTCCATTCACTTTAATTGAATTGTTTTGCATGATTTCCTCTTTATATAGTTGTAACTTTTGATAAATCAGCCCCCATGCCTTTGAGTACGGCATAAGTCAGCTTATCCATCATCGCTCCGTCAAAGCAGATGGTTTTGAGAGCACGGTAATATTTATTGGTCAGGGCAAACGTCGGACGGAATGATACATTTTTAAGTGTTGCGCCATTAAACGTAGCTTCGTTCAGCGCTGCTTTGTCAAACTTGACGCCAATAAAGGTTTGCCCGTCAAGGCATAGCCCCCGTAAATCGGAATACTTAAAGTCCACACCATTAAAGATGCAGTTTTTAAAGATCGTTTTTCTAAGGTCGGTCTTGGTCAGCTTTACGTCGATAAGTTCTGTACTGGTAAATTTTGCCCCGGTCAACTCCGACGCGCTGAATTCGGTGCGTACAAGAATGGTCTTGTTGAAGCTTGCGTCCGTAAGAGAATTGGCAGACAGGGTGCAGTCCGTAAGATTGGCACCGTCGAAATTGGCTTCACGTACATCGCTACCCGTAAACGAGCTGCCAGTCAGGTCCGCACCCGCAAAGTCGGAACCGCGTAATGCACTCCCATTAAATTTCCTTTTATGCGCGGTAACACCCGCGAAGTCACTCTTTGAAAGGTTACTCCCACTGAAGTTCGTATGCATCTGCCGCTCTGGCGAGCGGGAAAGGTTTTCCACCTCCGGTTCCGTATGTTCAATGTCGCTATTACTGTCAATAGTCATCTTAACAGCCGTTTCACCGTCTGTGGATTGGAAGTTTTCCGAGAAATAGTTAAGGTCAACACCTAAAATTTCCGCCAGCCTGTTAATAGTAACGATGTCCGGAACTGATTCTCCGCGTTCCCATTTTCCAACTGCCTGCGGGCTAATAAATAGAAGTCGGGCAAGTTCCGCCTGAGACATGTTTTTCTCTTTTCGAGCTTTGGCAATTTTGCTGCCAATCATTTTAGTATCCATATCTATTGTCTTTTTGTTTCATTTTTACGACACTACAAAGTTATTCTGGCTTGTTCCAAAATCAATAAAAATGCAGAACCTTTTAGTTGTGATTACACTACTTACCGTTGTTATTAACAACCTGTAGTAGTATTTTGACTCAAATACTAAATTGCACTATCCATTTTGGAGAAAGGAGGAGGTAGAGGGATGGGAAACGAATATCCTCTTTATAGGAAGTCCAGGCATTTATAGCACAAGCTGGTCACTAATTCCAAAGCAAGTACTTTTGAAAAATTGCTACTTCATGGTATGGATGATCTCTTATCTACCTTTATGAATCGGAACTCAATTTGAAGAATTAGAGGTACTAAAAAGCCTTCAAACCGTCTTTCTCGAACTCGGATTCGAGCTGGAGGGTGAAACGACCGTTGGGGGCTCCCCGGTAGATCGTCTTATTGGCCTTCAGAACGTCCATGCCACCCTCGTGCTGATGCGCACTCCGGACGGCCACGGACGGATTGAGCTGGACAAATTCCACACACCGGAAGCGATCAGAACCGGACCCGAGAAGGTTCCGGTGAATGAACCCGGGATCAGGCGCATCATGCTCACCGTCGATTATATCGATGAAATGGTTGCACGCCTGCTTGCTCACGGCGCTGAACTGGTCGGCGAAGTGGTGCAATACGGGGACACGTATCGACTCGCATACCTCCGTGGTCCCGAGGGCATCATCGTCGGATTAGCCGAGCAGCTCAAGTTATAAATCGGTTACTGATTTCAAACTTTCTCAATTTGCATCAAGGCTTACCATTAAAGAAGTTTGTAAAACTATCTGTACAAAAAATTAACGCCAACCTAACCCGGGAGCAACATGCTTCAGAATAGACGACAGGATGTGTATATTGTAGTCAACTCCTAACGTATTAGGTATAGTCAAAAGAAGGGTATCAGCTTCCTGAATGGCTTCGTCCTGAGCTAACTCTTTAATGAGCTGATCAGGTTCTCCAGCATAACTTCTTCCGAAAATGGCGCGTTTGTCACTTTCAATAAAACCAATTTTGTCGACTCTATTGGTTTCCTGCCCAAAGAAATGTCTGTCCTGATCAGTTATCAGTGCAAAGATGGACCGGCTCACTGAAACCCTTGGCTCGCGCTGATGCCCTGCTTTTTTCCATGCTTCTTTGTACAACCGGATCTGTTCTGCTTGTTGTACATGGAATGGCTTGCCGCTTTCGTCGAACTTCAAGGTCGAACTTTGCAGGTGCATTCCGTTTTCGGCTGCCCAAATAGCTGTAGCATTAGAAGCTGCTCCCCACCAAATACGTTCCCGCAATCCCTCGGAATGAGGTTCCAATCGTAACAAGCCCGGTGGATTAGGAAACATTGGGTAAGGGTTTGGCTGTGCAAATCCAACACCTTTGAGTTTATCCAAAAATTGCAACGCTTTCCTGCGTCCCATGTCTGCATCTGTTTCTCCTTCAGCTGGTTCATGCTCAAAATAACGCCAACCATCGATTACCTGTTCAGGCGAACCTCTACTGATTCCGAGTTGTAATCGCCCGCCTGAAATCAAATCGGTGGCACCTGCGTCTTCCACCATATAGAGGGGATTTTCATAGCGCATGTCAATAACACCCGTTCCTATCTCTATGTTGCTTGTTTTGGCACCGATGGCGGAAAGCAAAGGGAATGGGGATGCTAACTGAGCTGCAAAATGATGTACCCGGAAATATGCACCGTCTAAACCGATTTCTTCAGCAGCGACAGCCAGGTCAATGGATTGAAGCAGTGTGTCACTTGCGGTGCGGGTTTGATAGCCTGGATGATTAGACCAATGTCCGAATGATAAAAATCCTATTTTCTTCATACGTCTCTTTTCAATTGTAAAATAGCCTTTACAAAGATAGATATTATATCATTGCTTGGTACCAGGAGAAGATTGGGACTCTAGGACAAAGCAACAAAGTGAAACGGAGTATAGAAACGAATTGAGTTTTTTAAACGTCAAAAAAACAGAAAAGGTTAGAACCAAGCCCCCAATATAGGTTTTATCTCAAGTGGGGGCAGAGACGCATACTTTACCTGTAAATCATTGATCGGAAGTGGACTGGACAACTTTCAAACTTCCAACTATATTGCCATTAACCTACTTTAGTAAGGCATCTATTTACTATTTTCGTATCTGAAAACAAAAAAAGTGGATAACATACAAGTTTGGCGTATCCGCAAAGTAGACACTTGAACTTAATCGAAGGAAGCTGATGTAGTGATTATGACTTTTCTTATAAGGAAATGAAACTATGACAAAAAATAATTTACGACGAATGGATAATGTCGGCATCGTGGTAGAATCCCTCGATGAGGCCATCTCTTTTTTCACCGAACTTGGCCTGAAACTCGAAGGACGAGCCACAGTCGAAGGAGAATGGGCTGGACGTGTCACTGGTCTAGGTTCCCAGCGCGTCGAGATCGCGATGATGGTTACCCCCGATGGTCACAGCCGTCTCGAAATTTCGAGATTTCTTACCCCGGCGGTAGTCTCCGATCACCGAAACGCGCCGGTAAATGCTCTCGGCTACCTGCGCGTCATGTTTACCGTTGAGGACATCGACGATACGCTCACCAGGCTCAGTAAGCGCGGTGCGCAGCTCGTCGGGGAAGTAGTTCAATACCAAGACGTTTATCGGCTCTGCTACATCCGCGGCCCCGAAGGGCTTCTCATCGGGCTGGCAGAACAACTCAATAATAAATAAGTAGCGGATGTTTTATAGATATTCCTGAGGAAACTCCAGCGTTAAATTGCATTGCCTTCTTAAAGAAGATGCAATTTTATGTCTTAGATTATTCTCAATTATTAATCATAATACCAAGCTTATCATCTTTATTTCTTAAATCAAGCCCACCTTCAATAACAGATTTAAAATTGGTTAAATAAAATGTCCAACCATTTGAGCAACCCAATCGTACAAATTGTTTAGAGTTATTATCTTCCGGAATATTATGATGTATCAGAGTTATAATAGTGAATTCTCCATTTTCTTCAAGTTTAACATCAACTAAACATTCGCCTTCAAAAGTAAACTGAAGGAAATCTTTACCATTTACACTAGTGATTTTACCAAGCATTGGTTCTTCATATAAGTACCAGTACCATTCATAGCTAAGTCCCTGCTCAATATTGTTACCACGGTTAAATATCGCTTTGTCAGCATCATAGAATATAACCTTTTCTAGAAACCAGGATTCAAGCTCTTGTGGTTTTGTCCACGCATCATAAACTTCCCCTAAACTTGCTTTAACAGCTATTTTTTTTGTAAATGATTTCCAATTGAAATTTTCCATAGTTGTGTTATTATATTAACTCCTAAATAAACCTTTGAAGAACTTATCCCAGCGGGCCCATACTGTAAAAGTGGTAAACAAAGTTATCAATGCACTCAATTGTGCAGAAGCTTACCATGTCCGTGAAGCCTCGAATTCCGGATGTAATCTATGACAGAAAACCGACTTATTTCGACCCCATACAATAAATTTCATTTATACATCCTTCTCATTTTGTAATGCTAGTTTATTAAAATCCATTATTTAAAATCTCCACTCAGAAATATCGAATCTTATCATTAACGCTTGATCAAGTTTAGTCAAGGTAGTTAGTAATGTAAACGCATCCGGAGGATAGGTACATTTCATTTCTTTTTCAAACCAACGAATCAGATCTGGTGTCTTCATTGGAGCAATCATATCAGTAAAAGAGACATTCATAATCCTAAAGTAATAAAATATACAATACGTATATATACCTGCTATCCTTTATTAAACCTCTTTGTGAATGAAAAAGAAATCTATATTATTTCTCCTGACCCTTTTTTTTACCCCCATTTCTTTTGCAAAGAGCAAGAGCGGATCTGAAATTATGACCTCAATTAGCTTTATATTGAACAGGAGTATTTCAGGGTTTGTAGTAACAAACCTTGCCAGTCTCGAAGCCCTTAATTCTGGCATTTTCAGGTGAATACGACTACATGCAACACGGCCTTTTAAACAAAGCATATTAGGCCTTTTAAACAAAGTCACCTAAAAAGCGGTGCCATACTTTTGTATCAACAAAACGAAATTAAATGATACAGAACAACTATCAGGGAGCATTTCAGTATCCAATTGGCACGGGCTTTAACGCCCAATCAACAACTACAGATGTTATAAAAGGTATTGATCTCACAGGGAAAATTGCTATTGTAACTGGTGGTAACACTGGTATCGGCCTGGAAACAACAAAGGCACTTGCTGTTGCTGGCGCCACCGTAATCGTTCCGGCGCGAGATCTGGAAAAGGCAAGGAGAAATTTACAAGGTATTGCAAACGTAGAGATCGAAGCAATGGACATCATGGATCCTGCTTCAATAGATACTTTTTCAGAAAAATTCCTCTCATCATGTAGACCCTTACACCTGTTGATCAACAATGCGGGCATCATGTGGGTGCCACTGCGTAAGGACCAACGTGGTTTCGAGTCTCAACTGGCCACAAATTATATCGGACAATTTCACCTGGTAGCTAAGCTCTGGCCCGCGCTCAAACAGGCAAATGGTGCGAGAGTGATCAACGTTTCCTCACTCGGCCACCACATAGCTCCATTCAACTTTGATGACCCGAATTTTGAGCATTGCGAATATGATACACTGACAGCCTATGGTCAATCCAAAACTGCCAGCAATCTTTTCGCCATGGAACTGGACAATCGTGCAAAAGGTTATAACGTAAGGGCCTACTCAGTACATCCAGGGTCAATAGCTGGTACAGAATTGGGACGGGAAGCGTCTGTTGAACTGTTTCAGAAAATGGGTTTCCTGGATGAATCCGGGAATATGCGACCCGAAATTTTAGCGACGCTAAAAACCATACCACAGGGCGCCGCTACCACTGTATGGGCTGCTACCAGTTCGGAGCTCGGCAACATTGGAGGTGTCTATTGTGAGGATGGTGATATCGCCGAATTGTTATCCACGCCTGCCAACGCTAAACTACATCAGAGTGGCGTACAACAATATTCACTGGACGAGAACAGTGCAAAGCGCCTCTGGACAATGACAGAAAAGATGACAGGCCTTCAATTCATGATCAATTAAAGCCGTAACAACCCGCAGCAAATAGTAATAGTTTCTCTTAAATTTGTAATAGCTGCCAGGCTAATACTATATCAATATGGAATATCAGGCAAAATATATTACCGAAGATATCAAACTGTCCTGCTACCAGGACAAGTTCTTTAAATCGGACATCATGTTTGAGCATCACATGCTTATCTGGTTCATTTCCGGTGAAACTAAAATTGTTTGTGCCGAAGGGACATATATGTTCAAAAAGGGAGATGTTTTCTTAATACCAAGAAATCAGCTGGCCACTATAATCAATTACCCTACGGATGGCCTGCCACATAAAACTGTGGTAATGCATCTGACTACCGAATGGCTTCGAAACTTCTATACTAAACTCAATGTCAAGCCAACTAAAGAGAATACTCAAACAATAAAACATTATACTAATCATCCGTTACTGGAAAGTTGTCTGTCTTCTCTGATCCCCTATTTTGAGATGAGAGATTTACCTAAAGACATTGCCAATCTAAAAATTACCGAAGCTGTCACCATACTACGTTCAATAGATATTGAAATCGACAATATCCTCGCCAGTTTTGAGGAACCTGGCAAAATAGATCTGGCAGACTATATGGAAAAGAATTTTATGTTCAACATGCCTCTGGAGAAGTTTGGCTATCTTACAGGAAGGAGTCTCACTACGTTTAAAAGAGATTTCGAAAAGGTTTTTGCTACTACGCCGCAACGATGGTTGACTAAAAAACGCCTGGATCTGGCGCATTATCAGTTCGTCGAAAAAAAGAGAAAGCCCATCGAAGTTTGCTATGAAGTTGGCTTTGAAAACCTATCTCATTTTTCTTTCGCATTCAAAAAGAAATTTGGTTACACGCCTACAGAATTAATATCGTCCAGAAGTTAGAACTATCTGGAAGCGGAATTATCAAGACCCCTCACAGTCAAAATCATTCAATGAATACTTACTTTTTGCTTTGCACCAATTTTACATATTGATACTATTTTAGCAAAATGTGCTCAAATTATTTCATAGGGTACATTTTTTTAGATAGCTGTGTTTTTAACATTTATTTTTAGCCGCATATTATAAGGCCCAAGCCGAAAATTAGTACTTATTAAATTCCATATGAAAACATTATACCTTTTGCTGCTGATATTTATTTGTCCGTTAATTGTAGTCGCACAAACGACCGGCAGCACGCAAAAATCAAGAGATCATATTTGTATAGATACCGGCTGGCGGTTCGCCTATGGCCATCCGTTTGATGCTGCCAAAGATTTTAACAACGGCACTGGCTATTTCTCTTATTTTGCCAAAGCAGGCTACGGCGATGGTGCCGCCGCCGCTGATTTTGACGACAGGCCCTGGCGCAAGCTTGATTTGCCGCACGACTGGGCGGTCGAACTGGGTTTTAGCGAAAAGGCCAGTTTTAGCCATGGTTTTAAAGCACTGGGCCGAAACTTTCCTGAGAGCAGTGTGGGCTGGTATCGCAAAAAATTTACAATAGCAAAGCAGGATTACGGTCAACATATCAGCATCGCTTTTGATGGTGTTTTCCGTAACTCTACCGTTTGGGTAAACGGGCATTACCTGGGCACCGAGCTCAGTGGCTACAACGATTTTGAATATGATATTACGCAGCTTTTAAACTACGGCGGCGATAATACCATTGCCGTAAGGGTAGACGCCACAATGGAAGAGGGCTGGTTTTATGAAGGAGCCGGCATTTACAGACATGTGTGGCTAAATATAACATCGCCTCTGCATGTTGCTTCCAATGGCACATTTGTGAGCAGCAGTGTTAACAATGGTATGGCGCAGTTAACGGTTAAAACCAATATAAGCAATTACGATACTAAGGCAGATAGCTTTGCCATTATACAAAAAGTTTACGACCGGCAAGGGCATTTGCTGGCAAAGAAGCAAACAGACGGTAATGCCCTGCAACCTTTTAAAACCGGCGAATACAACAGCGAACTGGAAATATTGCATCCTAAATTATGGTCAGTTGATACACCTTACCTGCATCGTTTAGTTACCACTATTTTGGTAAATAATGTGCCTGTTGATGAATATGTAACACGCTTTGGCATCCGAACATTGCATTTTGATGCCAATAGCGGTTTTTACCTGAACGGCAAACGGCTGGAAATAAAAGGTACCAATAACCACCAGGAACACGCGGGTGTAGGTACGGCAATGCCCGACGAATTGCAATATTTCAGGATTGCCCGGTTAAAGGAAATGGGCAGCAATGCGTATCGCTGCTCACACAACCCGCCCGCACCCGAATTATTGGACGCCTGCGATAGTTTGGGCATGCTGGTTATTGACGAAAACCGCCTGATGGGTATGGATGATTACCACCTGAGCAATTTAAAAAAGATGATTGACCGCGACCGCAACCACCCAAGTGTGATCAGTTGGTCGGTTGGGAATGAGGAATGGGGGATTGAAAACTCAGAGACGGGCGCACGTATTGCATCAACCATGCAGGCCTTTGTAAAAAGCCTGGATACCACCCGGGCAGTAACCGCAGCCTTTAGCGGCGGCTGGGGGAAGGGCTTATCAGCTGTGATGGATTTAATAGGCTTTAACTACATAGCACAGGAAAACCCAGATGCGCAGCACCAGAAATATCCTGAACAAAAAGGCTGGGGTACGGAGGAAGGATCTACTTTTGCTACCCGCGGTGTTTATTTTAATAACGATTCACTCCACTATAAATCGGCTTATGATGCCAAGCCCAGGCCCAATGCCTATAGCATTGAAGAGGGTTGGAATTATTATGCCAAACGGCCGTTTTTAGCAGGCATGTTCATCTGGACAGGCTTTGATTACCGTGGCGAGCCTACCCCCTATACCTGGCCATCTATTGGATCATATTTTGGGATGCTCGATCAGTGCGGTTTTCCCAAGGACGATGCCTGGTACCTGCAGGCCTGGTGGGGCAGCAAGCCGGTGCTGCACCTTTTGCCTCACTGGAACTGGAAAGGCAAAGAGAACCAACCTATAAATGTATGGGCCTACAGTAACTGTGATGAAGTGGAATTATTTTTAAACGGCAAAACCCAGGGCAAAAAAACAATGGCCAAAAACGGGCACCTGGAGTGGACCGTTCCCTACACCCCCGGTACGCTAAAGGCCATTGGCTACACTAGTGGTAAACAGGTATTAACCGAAGCAGTACAAACTACCGATGCCCCGCAAGCCATCGCCCTTGAAGCCCATAAAAACGCCCTGAAAGCCGATGGACAGGATATCGCTGTAATTAAAGTGAGCCTGCTGGATAAAAAGGGACTGCCCGTACCTGATGCCGGCAACGAAGTGGATTTTAAGCTGGAAGGCCCCGGCAGGATCATTGGAGTAGGCAACGGCAATCCCACCTCGCTAGAACCCGATAAATACCTGGAAACGATTGTAAATATGCCTGTTGAGGACTTGAAAGAGTTGCCTATACCAGACACCATCCGCAAAAACGAAACGGCCGAAACCTTTGACGATAGCGGTTGGAAAAAGGCGTTTACAAATATTGGCGATACCAGCGTAAAAGCCTGGGCTTATCGCGGCAGCATTAATCTAACCGATGATATGATACGTTTCCCGCTTACGTTTTTTTATAAGAGTATCGGCCGTAAGCAATCGGTATATTTCAATGGCCATTTGTTAGCTGCTAATGTTGATTATCATAAAGATCAGGATGTCTTCACTATTAATAAAGCGTTTTTAAATCCGGGCAAAAACAGCATTGTGATTGTTGCCCTGCCCATTAAAAAGGAAAACGCCTGGGATACCCCTAACCAGGACCCCGGCGTAATTCAGTTTAAGGCCCCCGCCGCCACCTGGAAAAGAAAGTTATTTAATGGCTTTGCCCAGGTTATTGTCCAGTCGGACGGAAGCAATACGGGGAACATCACCTTAACTGCTACTTCGGCTGGATTAAAGGAGAAAAAGCTTATTATTAACGCCAGTAAATAGTAACCGGAGGATGTTGGGCCCTGCTGACACAGTATGATTCCCCAATACTGAAACTGTCAAGTTCTTGCGGATCAATTTGAATATCTGCCATAGTAGCATTAATTTTACTAGCGTATGACTTCCGGATTTGAAATATATTGTCACTCACATACCAATCTCAGTGATGAAGAAATAGAAAGGATAGTATCGACAGCTATTCCCGGATCTCTTCAACGCAATGAGAGCCTGTTACAACAGGGGCAGGTATGCCGGCACAAAACATTCATTTTGAAAGGGTTATTGCGTACTTATGGTATAGCAGAAGATGGTAGCGAATATATCCTGCAGTTCTCTACCGACAATAGCTGGACATTAGACGCGGAGAGTTATCACCTCCAATCGGCTTCTCAATTTAATATTACCGCAATAGAGCGTACGGAAGTATTGCAATGGACCAGAGCTGATTTTGATCGTTTGTTAACAGATATTCCGGCACTGAATATCTATTCCCTGCAGTTGATCACCCGTACTACTTATACCGGCCGGCAGCGCCTGTTTACCACCCTCAGCGCATCGCCGGAAGAAAAATATGAAGATTTTGTCCGCACTTACCCTGACTTGCTGGCAAGACTTCCCCTGCACATGATCGCTGCTTATCTTGGCATTTCCCTGAAAACCCTTACCCGCATCCGCCATTCACAATTACACCGGTAACTAAAATATGGTCAAATGACCACATTTTCGACAAAGCGTTGATCCAATTTTGTATCAACAATTAAATCATTCATTTATGCGGGTATTTGTTACAGGAGCTTCAGGGTTTGTAGGCTCCGCTATTGTTAAAGAACTCTTGCAGGCAGGCCACCAGGTACTTGGGTTGGTCCGCTCGGACAGTGCTGCTGAAGCATTGATCAAAGCCGGTGCAGAAGTGCATCACGGCAACATTAATGATCTGGAAAGTATAAAAAAATGTGCTGCACAATGCGATGCTGTTATTCATACAGCTTTTAATCATGATTTCACCCGTTATAAAGCCAATTGTGAAGATGACCGGCAGGTAATACTGGCATTGGGTGAGGCTCTCGCCAGTTCTGATCGCCCACTGGTGGTTACATCCGGAATAGGCTTGCTAAACTATGGCAGACCGGTGACAGAAAACGATACGCCCCCTCCTTCTGATAAGGTACCACGGGCAGCTTCAGAAGAAGCGGCTAAAGTTATGGCAGAACAGGGTGTAAACACTTATATCGTAAGACTGCCACCATCGGTTCATGGCCAGGGTGATCACGGTTTTATTCCGTTACTTATCGGTACCTCCAAAGAAAAGGGGCAATCTGCTTATCTTGGTGAAGGCAATAACCATTGGCCAGCAGTGCACCGTTTTGATGCAGCTGTTTTGTACCGGCTGATTGTAGAAAAGCAACCTGCACAAAAGGTTTTCCATGCCGTAGCCGAAGAAGGTATACCCTTCCGTCAGATTGCCACCACTATCGGGCAAGGATTACACTTACCAACTGTAAGCATAGATGTTCAGAATGCCGAAGCACATTTCGGCTGGTTTCAATATTTTGCCGGAATAGATTGTCCTGCATCAAGTGAGCAAAGTCGTACAATCTTAGGCTGGGAGCCAGCACAAACCGGATTACTCGAAAACATGGTTGCGGGAGGTTATTTCTAATTAGCCATAAATTGACAAAGTCCATTGATGCCTTAAGTATCAATGGACTTTGTTAATCATTCAACGATCGTAACTGCGCTATTTCTCTTTTAAGTGTTTTACTATAACTACCACATCTACATCATGCTGAAAACTCTTCTCACTCCTAAAGTTGCCTTGTAGCTCATTCCAATCAAGGTGAACTCACAAAAATTCCACATTTTTTGATAAAGCGGGTAGTCATTGAACGCATCATGTGTTAGGAATCTCCAACTTTGGACCTGACAGCACTGGCGTTAACGGACAAATAAAGTATATTTAGGATTCAAGCGACCAGAAACATATATCCATCGAAATTGTAACCATGTTCAAATTTAAAGCTGACATAGCCATTATTGGAATAAATCCATATGTTGTTGTTCCGGAAAATATTCTGACTAAAATTTTTGAACAAGCTGGTAAAAGTAAGGGCCCCATTCCGATTAGCGGAACGATCAATAAACAGCCTTACAAACAAACGTTGGTAAAATATAGTGGTCTCTGGCGTTTGTATATCAACACAACTATGCTTAAAAATTCTCCTGATAGAAGTGGAGAAACAATTGATGTCACTATTGGGTTTGATACGTCGGACAGAACGATCATGCCACATCCAAAGTTAATGGAGGTACTTGATAAAAATGCAGAAGCTAAGGCGATTTTCGACAGCTTAAGTCCATCTTTGAGAAAAGAGATCGTACGATATATTTCTTTTCTCAAAACAGCAGAAAGTGTTGATAAGAATGTAATAAAAGCAATTGATTTTTTACTGGGCAAGGGAAAATTTGTTGGCAGAAATCATCCATAAATTATGAAGTTCCATAAACATATACCGGCCTACCCTTTATCTGAGTACATTCAACATATCGTGTATGTTAGTGGTTCAAACTCCTCCATCCCATATATTAAAGAGCTTCCGGATAAAGGTGTAAATCTGGTCATTGAGCTGCAGGAAAAAACCATTAATACCGCATTCCTGGACTCTGATCTGAAAGAGAAAAAGGTTATGAAAAATGCGTGGATATCAGGTCTGCAAGCACAGGCTATTTTATATCAAAACAAACAGGATTCCAGTATTCTCAGTGTACGCTTCACAACGGGCGGTTTTTATGCCCTTACAAAGATTCCTATAACAGCCATACATCCTGTTTGTCTGGAGGCCGAATTACTTTTAGGTAATTCCTTTAAGAACTTATACCAAAAACTTATCAATACAAATGATGTTCTACAGTTGTTTGGACATATTGAAACCTACTTTCTGCAATACACCAGCGATCTCCGTTTTGAAGATTCTCTAGTGAAATTTATTGATAAGAACATTGAAAAACCCATTGACTGGTTAATAAAGAAATCCGGTTATTCCTAAAAACATGTCATACACCTCGTCAAACAACATACTGGTTTTTCACCCAAATATCTGCAAAGGCTCCATAGGTTTCAAAGAGTAATCAAGGACATTCAAACCTTTAGGGGGAAGACAGACTGGTTGGCACTTGTTAATGAGTATGATTACTATGATCAGGCGCATTTTGTCAAAGAATTTACACAGTTTACCGGCATCAAACCAACGCAATATTTAATATCACAAATGGAAATGCAAGAAAATCATCTTGTTGCAGATATGATTTTACAACCTCCCGCTAATCCTTAGATTATGAGCAGGTAAATTTTTTACAATGGGGTTAGGTGGCGGTCAGCTAAATTTGTGTAAACAAAAAAATAACCCAGATGATACCTTTTAAAATAGAAGTACCACAGGAAGTATTGAACGATCTATCTCTAAGATTAAAACAGACGCGCTGGACAGATGAACCAGAAAACGCCGGCTGGAATTATGGTATTAACCCAACCTATTTACGTGAACTGGTAGATCATTGGCAGAATAAGTACGATTGGAGAACACAGGAAACCTATCTGAATAAATTACCTCAGTTTAAAACAGAAATAGATGGTATTACCGTGCATTTTATATATGTTAAAGGAAAATCTAAGAATGCCAAACCACTGATCTTAACGCATGGCTGGCCCGATAGCTTCTACAGGTTTCATAAAGTAATCCCTATGCTTACTGATCCCGAAAGCTATGGCGGCAATGCAGATCAGGCTTTTGATCTTGTCATTCCCTCAATACCGGGGTTTGGTTTTTCGGATAAAGTTCCCCAAAGTAGTGACCAAACTGCCCGTTTATGGGCCAGGCTGATGACGGAGGTATTAGGATACCAAACGTTCTTTGCCGCAGGAGGAGATATTGGTTCTACAATCAGCAAGTCATTGGCCAATCAGTATCCTTCACAGGTTTCTGCTATTCATATAACGGATGTTGGCTATCCAAACGGACAGGAAGATTGGTCAACGATGTCAGCGCCGGAGCAGGAGTTTGGCCGCTTTATTCAACAATGGTTCTTTGCTGAAGGAGCTTTCAACCTTATTCAAACTACAAAGCCTCAAACATTAGGTTATGGCTTAAATGATTCCCCTGTGGGATTAGCAGCCTGGATAATTGAGAAGTTCCATGGCTGGTCCGGCAAACCTGAAAATATGGACGATCACTACACGAAAGATGAACTGATCACTAATATCATGATATATTGGATTACGCAAACCATTAATACCTCTATCCGTACATACGCCGAGGAAGGTAAAGTAGCCTGGACAGCAGGACTTAAATCGGAAATGAAGGTCGAAGTTCCTACCGGCGTATCCTTGTTCCCGGGAGAAGCACCTTTTCCAATAGAATGGGTCAACAGGAAAGTGAATGTGCAACGATTTAATGTCATCGAAAAAGGCAGTCATTTTGCTGCGTTGGCTGTGCCTGATCTATATGCAAAAGAACTTAGAGATTTCTTTCATAACAGATCCTGAATGGGCATCTATATGAATTGAAAGAATGAGTGATTGGTGATACAGAATCACTCATTCTTTTTTGTTGAGCGACAATAAGCTAGCTTTTTTGTAAATAGAAAACCATAATAAAGAATAGCTCCACGATTAAAAAATTCTGCAATTCGAGAATAGTTTACAAAAGTGAGATATCCCACTGATTTAAATAATAAAAGCGGCCATAACATATTAAATAAATCAAGTTGTGGCCGCTTTTAATTTTTATATCCGGCCACAACTATGTATATTTATGCAGTTATGGCCGGATATAATATATTAAAATAGCCGGACTTAAGCCCTTTCATCAATAAAAAGTTTTGGAATGAAACCATTTATTGGCCGCATAGACGAAAAGAAGATATTGGAAAAAGCTTTACTGTCGGGTGAAGCAGAATTGATTGCAATTTATGGACGCCGCAGGGTTGGTAAAACATACCTGATAAGGCAAGTCTTTAAAAGTAACATAATATTGGAATTCTCCGGAGTGCATAATGCTACTTTAAAACAACAGCTGGTCAACTTCAGAAATAAATTGGCCGAAGTCATGAACATACAGATAGCACCAGAAGTGCCAGTTGGCTGGGCAGAAGCATTTGAGTTACTTAGAAAATATGCAGAGCCTTTACTGAAGAAACGCAAATGTGTTATTTTTCTTGACGAATTCCCTTGGCTAAATACACCGAAATCAGGTTTTTTAGCAGCATTTGAATATTTCTGGAATTCATGGGGGACTAAACAGGATAACCTGATACTGACCATCTGCGGATCGGCTGCTTCATGGATGATCCAAAAAGTAGTGAACAATAAAGGAGGGCTTCATAATAGGATAACCAAAAAAATCCGTCTTCTACCTTTTACACTTGCGGAAACCAAAGAATATTTAGAGAGCAAAAACATCAAACTGGATCTTTACCAAATTGTTCAATTGTATATGGCAATGGGCGGAATCCCTCATTATTTGAAGGAGGTCGCGCCCGGACTAAGCGCAGCGCAGAATATTGACACACTGTGTTTTACAAAGGATGGTATGTTAAAGGATGAGTTTAATAATCTGTATCAATCACTCTTTGCTGAAGCGGATAAACATATTTCTGTAGTTAAAGCGTTGGCCACTAAACAAGCTGGCTTGACCCGTAAAGAGATCATTGCAGCTTGTGGGTTATCCAGCGGCGGAAGAGCAACTTTACTTATAGATGAACTCCTGGAATCCGGGTTTATTATCGCTTATATTCCCTACGAGAAAAATGTAAGGGATAGCATTTATAAGTTGAGTGATGAATACTCAATATTTTATTTGAAATATATAGAAAACAGCCGGGCAACCGGAGCTGGTACATGGATGAAACTATCAGCTAACCCCACCTGGAAAAGCTGGAGTGGAATGGCATTTGAGAGTATTTGTCTCAAACATACACATGAAATAAAGGTGGCTTTGGGGATTTCGGGCGTTTATACTGAAGAATCCATATGGAGACTCATACCTGGAAAAAATATGCCGGGAGCTCAAATTGATCTGTTATTGGATAGAAATGATTTTTGCATTAGTATTTGTGAAATGAAGTTCTCCACTTCTGAATTTTCTATCGATAAAGATTATGCAATAGAGCTGAAAAATAAAATGGATATATTCTCGCAAAAAACAAAAACAAGAAAAACATTATTTCTGGTTATGGTAACTACTTTCGGGACTAAACAAAATATACATAAGACAGGCCTGGTTCAAAATGATGTTACTCTGGAAGATCTATTCAAATAGATTGTGGTCTTAATCCAGATTCCGGATCATTGGGCAGATAATATTTTAAACCCGTAATATCAAACCCCAAACAAAAGGCTTCAAATCTTTCGACTTGAAGCCTTTAAAACTTGCGGAGAGCAGGTTACAACTTACCCAACCCGACATTTACATACAAACAACCGCCTTTTGGATACTGATAGGCGCATAAGACTTAATAACTTTGTCTTATTAAAATAAGACTATGAAGATCTCGTTAATAACTGGTGCATCTGGTGGCATCGGTAGGGCTTTTGCGGAACGGTTGGCAGCAGAAAAGCACAACCTGGTATTGATTGCCCGCTCCGAACAAAAATTAAAAACATTATGCCAGCAGTTAAGTAGCCAGTACAATATTTTGGCAGATTATATTGTAGCTGACCTGTCAAAACCAGGAAGCGATCAGATCATTGCTGATGAAGTAGATAAAAGAAATTTTGAAGTGAATTGGCTGATCAATAATGCTGGCGGTGGTTCAGGGGGAGACCTTCTGGAATATAGCCTGGAGGATTACCAAAATATGATGCTATTGAATATGAACGCCATGGTTGCCTTAACATACAGGTTTTTGCCGCAAATGCGAACATCAAAAAGCGGAACTATCATCAATGTAGGCTCGATGGCAAGCTTTAGCCCTATACCATATATGAATGTGTATGCCGCAACAAAAGGTTTTGTAAAATATTTCACACAGGCTTTGTGGGAGGAGAACAGGTTATATGGAATTAGAACAATGCTATTGTGCCCCGGAGCTACGGAGACCGGTTTTTTTGTTGCTGCGAAGATTGGAGAGGACAGAAAAGGCAGCTTTTCGACAAAAAAGCTGGAAACACCAGAGCAAGTTGTGGCTTCCGCTATAAATGGATTACGCCAAAATAAAATAATAACCATCAGCGGTCTTCACAACAAGATAGCCAGGTTCGCCACCGCTTTACTTCCAGCCCGTTTAGGATTGAAATTATTTGGTAATATGATGAGGAAAAACCTTAAATTAAATAGTCATTAAAAAAGGGATGACCATGAGTCTTACAGACATATTGCATATCAAAAACCTGCATCAATATTATACCGCAGTGGGTCTCGGCAAACCCAGCCATCCCCTGATCAGTATATACAATTTTCGAGACATGCCGGCAATAAGTGTGGAAGCCGGAATTAAATTTACATTGGGTTTCTATGTTATTACCATTAAATATAAATGCAACTGTAAATCAACTTATGGGCAAACGACCTACGATTATGATGAAGGTATTATGGGATTTTTCGGACCTAATCAGGTAATAGGTATAGATACGGAGATTCTTCCGCCTGGGAATGGCTGGTGTCTCACATTTCATCCCGATTTTTTACAGGGTTATGATTTGGGTAAAAAAATAAAAAACTATCATTTCTTCAATTACAGCGTGAGCGAAGCATTGATTCTTTCAGAAGATGAAGAACGTGATATGGAAGAATTGTTTCAAAAGATCAAAAAGGAAACCGGGCGGCCAATCGATAATTTTAGCCAGGATATACTCGTAGCGCAACTGGAACTGCTACTAACATTCAGTAATCGTTATTATAACAGGCAGTTCATCACCCGCAAACCGATCAATAATCAATTGCTGACACGTTTTGAAACGCTGCTTAATGATCATTTTGAAATTGGTGGCCGAAATGAAGCACTGCCGACTGTCTCCTATTTTGCTGAAAAGCTTCATCTTTCCAGTAAATATTTAAGCGATATGCTTAAACAGTTGACAGGACTTACGGCGCAGCAGCATATCCATGAAAAGATTATCGAGATAGCTAAACAGCAATTGTCAACTACTAATCTAACGGTCAGTGAGATTGCCTATCGGCTTGGATTCAATTATTCTCAGTCGTTCAACAAGTTCTTTAAAGTTAAAACCACACAAACCCCGCTGGCATTCCGGGCGCTCTTCAATTAAAGACTCTGCTGTAGCTGCTTTCTGCACAAAACCTGAACCGGTCCCCTTCTCCACTTAAACTATACCCTTTGAGGTATAATCACAATATTTACAGTTATTTTATACCCTAAAAGGTATAATATGGCCCTTTTGTCAAAAACTATTAAGGCTAAGCGAAAAGAGAACGGTTTGACTCAGGAGGACCTTTCTTTGAAGTCAGGCCTGGGATTACGCCTTATCCGGGAAATTGAGCAAGGCAAAACATCCATGCATATGGACAAGGTTAATCAGTTGCTAAGCTTATTTGGGATGGAACTCGTACCGGCCCCAATAATCCAGAAGGCATTAATGGTGAATTTTTTTCAAAATAATTCCACGTCGTAAAACAATATCTACCTTTAGATGGCCTTGGCTGGTTCTTTAGCTTGCTGCGGTTTGGGTTTGACCTCTGAAATAAGCGTTCCTGCTAAAATCATTGCCCCGCCAATCAGCATTCGCCAGGTGATAATTTCGCCCAGCAGAAATACGGCAGCTATGGCGGCGAATAAAGGCTCAAACAAGTAAATGATAGCCACTTTTTCAGCGCTGATGTATCGTTGTGCTATATTAGAAACGGTGTACATGTAAGCCGTCGAAAACAATGCACAGTAGATGATACCTGTCCAGAACCCCTGCGTTTGGGGAATCCAGGTGGCGGTATTATCCATCACAGCGATACAGAGCATGATCAGTGTGCAGGTCAGGAACATAGGAACAATAGTAGGCACGATGTTTCCAGCCGCAGAGTATTTCTCAACCCTGATCATGTAAATAGAAAAACCAAATGCTCCGATTATAGTGTAAAGATCCCCAATGTTGATATAAAATCCATCTTTGATAGATATCACGAACAATCCAACCAGCGCAATTGTCGCTGCCAGCCATATTTTGAGGTCAACAGCCGTTCTATGAAAAAGCAACTTTATAATAGGGATGATGATGACACAGCTGCCGGCCACAAAAGCACATTGTGATGCAACAGTATACCTGAGGCCCAATGTCTGAAAATAGATACCAAGTGTTAATGGAACCGCCAGGGTTACGCCTTCAATGATGTTTTTCGGGGTGGTCTTTTTCACCTGCCGGCCCAGCACCACAGTCAGAACGATGGTTGCCAGCAGGAACCGATAAAGTAAAAAGGTAGACTGGGAAACAGCGCCAACAGCCATCTTGGTAACAGGAAAAGAAATGCCCCAAAAGGCTGTACCCAGTATCAATAAAACTATTAAAAGATATCTCTTATTCATATTCTATTCATTCATCTGTTGACATACTAAATAATGGCAGTTGGTCCTCCATCTGTTTAACTGCTATTTCAGTGACTTCTTTACCATGATGTCTGTTTGCTCATCGTTCCCCAGTTTGAAAATATGCTTGTCGAATGGTGAAAAACCGTTCTTTTCATAAAACCGGAGAGCGCGTGTATTCTCTTCCCACACACCCAGCCACACATACTCCAATTCTCTTTCCCGGGCGATTTGAATTGCTTTTTCATAAAGAAGCTGTCCTACCTGCTTTCCGTGCCAGGCCTGCAACACCTAGATTCGCTCGATCTCCATTGTATTGTCGCTTTGTATTTCTGTTTGTGCTGCACCGAAATTGATCTTTATATACCCGATCACCCGTTCTGCCAGCCGTGCAAAATAAAATTCAGCGCCGGCGAGCCTTAGCTCAGCTGCCAATTTCTGTTGGGAAAAACTTTCCTCCAGATATTGTTTCATATCCTGTTCACTATTATAAGGAGCAAAAGTGTCAATAAACGTTTGCCGGCTGATTTCCTGCAGCTCCGTTATTTCATTTGAGGTAACTCTGGTAATACTAATTTTTTCCATGGTGTTTATTGATCTGATAAATGCAGGGGCAAAACTAGTTAACCATTTGATGCTTAAAAATGTTAAATTGACTCATATTGATGCAAAGAATGCATCAGTTTAAGCTATGACAACGCAACAGATAGAATATTTTTTACAATTGGCTGATGAACTACACTATTGGCGCACTTCCTATAAAGTAAACATCACACAATCAGTTCTCAGCCGTCAGATTAAGGCGCTGGAAGAGGAACTGCAGGTGGAGCTTTTCAAACGGTCCAACAGGAAAGTTGAATTAACCCCGGCGGGGAGATTTCTGCAGCAGCAATTGAAGCCGCTGATGGAACAAATGAGTTCGATAATAAGGTACGGGCGAAAGATTCATCAGGGAGAGGGTGGCCGTATCGTCATTAACCATCCCGGCTCTATCAGTTACGATATGCTGCCTGACCTGCTTGGCCGGATATCAGTGGCTTTTCCCGATATTAAAGTGGAATTGATTCAATTGAAACCTACGCAGGAAATAGAGCTGCTGAAAGCATTCGAGATAGACTTGTGCTATAGCAGGCTCCGTTATAACGACGAATTTGTAATCTCAAAATTCATCAGTGAGGACAGTCTTGCGCTGGTAGTCCCTGATGCACACCCGATACTTGCAGAATCCGATATAACACCGGAAGCCCTGCAAGCCGAGCCTTTTATCTTATCGACGTTAACGGACGGCGAAACCTACCAACAAAGGATGGCGCAAATCTTCAGCCGGTACGGCATTGAACCTAATATTCGTTTTGAATCCGATTTCGGTTCCATGATACTCAGTTTGGTAGAAAAAGGATTTGGGATATCCGTTATGCCCTTTTCCTATTCACTGGCCAATCATCCCGGCGTTCGCTTTATAAAACTACCTTTTGAAGTACCATTGTATCTGCATTGGCGAAAAGACGAGGACAATGCTGTAGTCAGCAATATTTTGCAGCTTATTTCTCCCTTATGATTTCATTAGCATAGTTCAATGCCTCGCAAAGTATGCCATTTCCTGACCATTAGGATCGCGCCCCTCTCGCGAAAATTCATATTCATTATTAACTTTATGACTACACCTATTCTTCAGATTCCAAATCTTCTAATATTTTGCTTGGCTCACCATAAACTATTCAAACATTTCGAACCGAAAAGGTAAACTTCATCTTCGAGCTAATTGCCTCGAGTTCAGGCACTCCACCCGAAAATAAAAAAGGGACAAGTTATCTTATCGACTACTTGTCCCTTTCTGCGGGCTGGAGGGGACAAGTTTCGAACTTTTTCGTGGTTGATCTGGAGAAAATTTCCTTGTTGGGCCACGAGATTATTTAAACAAAATTGTAATTTAAAGGACACAATTTTTCGATTAGGTCTAGTTAAGAATATGTTTATTATATTGAAAATCAGTATATTAAACAGCTTATCCGACATGGAATTCAAAATTTCCTTGATTTTTAGTAGTTTTACTTCAAATGGATACTAATGATACCAGAAGCAAACTTAAAAATATCATTGACGGAGTTATCATTGAGGGGGCAGCAGATAATTGCACAGCAACCAGGAATATCCTATGCGCAAGCTTTAGCACAAGTACAACGGTTAAAAGAGATTTCGAAAGTAAAGCAATCACAAAAAAATAGCAGGTCGAATTCTTAAAAACCTATGCGTCGGAAAAAAATCTTTCGATAAAACAAGCCCCAAACGAATCCCAATACCTTGCCAGAGGAGGTGAATCCAAAGTTTATTTTGAAGCAGAAACTAACAGTGTAATTAAACTAAATGATGGAATTTATTATGCTACCTGGTTGGAGTTCTTTAACAGTATTGTGATTCACAATCTTCTTTTCCCCAATACAGCTTATAGTCTTCTTGGATTTATTGAAATCGAAGATACATTTTACACCGTGTTAAAACAACCGTTTGTTACATCTGACGATGCAGTTGATCTGGCCGATGTTAAAAATTTACTGGCATACAATGGTTTTGAAAATACATTAAGGAATGGACTTCCTACCAACAATTATTACAATAAAGAGTTAGGATTAATTCTCGAAGATATACATGATGAAAACGTTATCGTGAAAGCCAATACACTTTTCTTTATTGATACAGTATTCTATACAGCCTTTCAATAGAGTAAAGATTAGAGGTATTAGATAATTGTCACAATTTAAACCTACCAGACAGTAACAACACAATTTTAGATACGAATTCTTCAAATAACACTCCAGGAAATGCTATGCCAAAATCATACTGAGATGATCAACTCATACTTAGCAAAGGATGTTCTTTGAAATCGCTAAGACGGAACCATCAACTATACCGTTTGCTAAATAAGTCCCTCGAACAATAAAAGCCTCCAAATCTTTCGACTTAAAGGCTTTTAAAGCTTGCGGGCTACCAGGAACTCGAACCCTATACAAATTCAATCTCCTTACCCGGACTTAACTCATACGCTTCCTTTCCCGGCTCAAAGATCTTTGCACTTTCCGAACCTTCCAGCGTTACCCGCTCTCCTTTTACCCTGATCCAGCTTCCTTCCCGTAAACCTACTACGGCCAACGGTTGCTGTACCTGGAACTCCCTTATTCTTGTTTCCCTGGATTCTCCCATATGAGGTATACCGGGAATAGGATCCATATAATGTGGGTTAAGGTTAAAAGGAATCAATCCCATGGTATTGAAACTGGCGGGTAATACAATAGGCATATCATTGGTTGTTTGCATATTCACGCCACCGATATTACTTCCGGCACTACTGCCCAGATAGGGCTTGCCACTCTCTGCTGCAGTTCGTAATGCATCCATTAATTTCAGCGCATGCAGTTGCTGAACGAGTAAAAAAGTATTGCCTCCACCTGTAAAGAAAGCCTGCCCATTCTGAATGGCAGACAAAGGAGAATCGAATGTATGGAGACCGCGGACTTTCAAACCTATAACAGCAAATGCTTCAGCTACCCTGCTGGTGTAATCGTCATGAGATATACCACCGGGACGGGCATACGGAATAAAGATCACTTCTTCCACTCCGTTAAATAGTTCTTTTACCACCGGCAGCAGGTATTCCATATATGCCTGTCCGTGTAAAGTAGAGGTACTGGCTAAAACAACATTCTTCATGCATTAAATGTAATAATTTAAATTTATCCCGCCATCTTCGACAAGATCGTTTTATCGATATAAAAAGTACCAAAAGGTATAAAACAGGCTATCAGTACTTTCCAGGTAGTTGTACTGAATTTCCATTTGTATTCAACACCAATACTCAATGTATTGACCACAAAGAATACAAATAATAATCCGTGAATGGGTCCCATTGTTTTCACCAGTGAAGGTTCGCTGTAAGCATATTTGAGAGGCATAGCAATACATACGAGTATCAGCAGGGAAATACCTTCCAGGAAAGCAATCAGGCGTAGCCTTCCGATCTTTGTTGTAAGAAATTTAAGCATGCCGCAAAGTTCGGTTTTACGACAGCTGCCTGTTAGGACAAAAACCGCTCATTTCAGGATTTTTCAATCATCTTCCGGAAATCTGATGGAGGAATGCCTTCATATTTTTTAAAGAGACGGGTGAAATAGGACGGATCCTCAAACCCCACCTCATTCGCCACTTCCCTGATCGTGTGATCACTTTGCGTTAACAGCGCTTTCGCTTCCTGCACAATTGCTTCGTCAATCCATTTGGTGGGAGATTTTCCTGTAATTGCCTTTACCGTTTTATTCAGATGATTAGGGGTAATATTCAGTAAAGATGCATAGTCTGATACCTGGTGCAGGATTTTGATCTTTGAGAAGATCAATTCCTTAAACCTGTTGACGAGCGGTTGATTGGTAGCAGATAATGGTTGGTACGACTGTTTTACTTCCGATAACAACGTAACCAGATAAGGTTGGATCACAGCTCCATCCTGGGTATAATCAAGCAGCATCCGTCGAAAAAGATGCAATACAAACTGAGAACGTTGTACATCCAACCGGATCAACGGGTTTCCCCATACCTGCAGAAATTCAAATTTACCATGCTCCCCGGCCAGTATATCACTGTGAAAATTGCAGAAGTATCCTTTGTTCACCTGCCCCGGTTCAAATGAAAATACCTGTCCTGCAGGAACAAACAACATTTCATCTTTATGGATGGTATAACATTCACTGCCAATCTTCATAATAGCCTCTCCCTCTGTAAGATAAAGGCAACTATGCGTGGTGCCCCTGGAAGCTGGTACAGCATGGGTAACATGGCGGTACATATCTTCTACCCTTACAATGAAGAATTTCCCTATACCGGGCTTTAAAATGCTTTTAAATACAGGTTCCATAAACCTGTCTGTGAAAGCATTCGGATCGTAGATTTCGATTTCTTTCTTTGCTGACATACATAAGATTCTGTCTAAACGGCAGATAAACAGGAAGTAAATAGGAAGTAAACAGGCTCATCCTACGTTAAAAAACGAAGGATGAACGAAGGATGAGCCTATTTACTTCCTCTTTAGTTCCTGATTGTATACTTATTATATACCATATGTATAGAACAAGTCCCTTGTATGACGACTGAAACCTTGGGATATTGTCTGGATAAAGTAATTTATAATTAATCTTCCACCTCCTCCTCATCTTCCAGCAGTGCCTCTTCCACTATGACCTGGGGTAATGCTTTTTTAGCACTGATTTTCATATGTTTCATATGATGCGCCTGGCTAACCAGGTTCCCTTTACCCGTTGTCATCTTCTTTTTGGAATCCTGGAAAGCACCAGCTGCCCTGTCCAGATGAATCCCTACCTTATCAAACTCTTCTACAAAAGAAGCCAGTTTATCGTACAATTTACCGGCACGCTCCGCAATGGCCTTTGCATTCCTGTCAATACTATCTTTCTGCCACATATCGTTGACCAGTTTCATGGCCGTGATAATATTGGTAGGACTGATAAGGATAATCCGTTTTTTGTAGGCATACTGCCATAAGGCCGGATCGGTTTGCATAGCCGTGATATAGGCTGCTTCTACAGGAATGAACATCATTACAAAGTCCAGACTGTCTGTTACATCCTGGTAACTTTTGCCACTTAATCCGTCTATATGTGTTTTAATGGAACGCACCAGCAATGCCAGCTGCTGTTCCTGCATTACCGGGTCGGTTGACTTATAAAAATTCTCATAGTGTACCAGCGATACTTTGGAATCTATAACGATAGTACGGCTGTCCGGGTATTTAACCAGTACATCCGGCTGGATAGTATCTCCATCATCATTAAGGGATCGCTTTTGAACAAAATAGTGGATATCTTTCTGCATACCGGTATATTCCAGGATGCTTTCCAGTATCATTTCACCCCAGTTGCCCTGGTGTTTCACAGAACCCCGGAATGCCTGGGTTAAATTATTGGCTTGTTCGGCCAGGGTCTGGTTCAGCGTCATCATATGCACCACCTGCTCCCTGAGTGAAATACGGTCGTCAGATTCCGTTTTCAGCTTTGCGCTGAACTCCTGCTTAAAAGAAGTAATATTCTCCTTTAAGGGGTCTAAAATAGCCTTTAATGAACTTTCCTGGTCTTTGCTGAATGCATTCTTTTTTTCCTCCAGGATCTGGTTCGCAAGTACTTTAAACTGGTTCTCGAATTTATGTCCGATGTTTTCTATTTCTTCCTTCTGATGATCCAGCTTTTCATTCTTATAACGCAATTGCGCTTCCAGCTGGATCTTTTCTCCTGATATCTGTTGCTGGATATTAACAGCAATTCTGAGTTCTTCCTTTATCTGTTCCAGTTGCTGTTTCTGTCCGGTTATGATCTGTTGCATATGATCTGCCTGGATTTTCAGCGAAGCATTCTCTGCCGTTTTTTGCCGCATCACCAAAAAAGCAAGGATAAAGCCAACGATGAAAGCTAGCAGGCTCACAAGAATTATTGTACCCATAAATAATGTATTTTAATTTTTTCCGCTGATGTACTTACTGCTTTTTACAATAAAACGGTAAGGCAGCAACGCGTCTTCTCCGGCATAATCAACGCCTATCCGGGGAGTGGCTGCAATATCCGAAGAAGGTGGCACAAAACCATCTGAAGCAATGATGATCTCATCGTGTAATAAAGTGCAACCGGTATGTTTAGTAGCGAGACCTAATGCCTTGGATACATTGCCGGGACCTTTTGTAAGTGTATAATCTGCTTTCTTTTTGCCGGTACGTATGAGCATATCCGAAATTCCTTCCAGCGGTTCTACCGCACGGACTAATATTGCGTGGGGAATATCCCGTTCATTGGTAACAATGTTGAACAGATGATGAATACCGTAACATAAATATACATACGCCGTACCTCCGGGATGATACATGATTTCTGTTCTTGCAGTACGGCGGCCCCCAAAAGCATGGGAGGCTTTATCCTTTACACCTGCATAGGCTTCCACTTCCACAATACGACCGGAGGTAACAATACCATCAAATTGTGTAACAATGATCTTCCCCAACAATTCACGGGCTATTTTCAAAACGTCTTTACGGTTATAAAATTCCTGATTCAGTTTTTCCATCATTCACATAAAGATAAATAACTACTCAATTACTACCTATAGTCATATAAAGCCGGGGCCGGAAAGTCATAAAAAGCTGCTTAGTTAATCTGCCCGTTTTTTGTTAACTTTAAGTAAACCTCATTGACGCATTGCTTAACCTGATTCTCAATAATGAAAGCATTGGTACCGGACTACCCAAGGGTATGCTATTACTGGATTTTATCCGGTACCATCAACATCTCACCGGCACTAAAACCGGCTGTAATGAAGGCGACTGCGGTGCCTGTACGGTATTGGTGGGAGAAATCCGCAATAACGAACTGCAATACCGCTCCTTCACTTCCTGCCTCACTCCTTTAGGAAATGTTCAGGGCAAACATGTGGTGACCATTGAAGGAGTTAATATGGAAGTATTAAATCCCGTTCAACAGGCGATGGTTGACCATTCTGCTACACAATGCGGTTTCTGTACACCTGGTTTTGTAATGTCGCTGGCTGGCTTTTGCCTGAGCAGGAAGGCTCCCGTTGTCCGGAATGCGATTGCTGCTGTGGATGGAAACATCTGCCGGTGTACCGGTTACAAGTCTATTGAACGGGCAGCAGTGGCAGTGACCAAATTACTGCAGGACAGAAATGGTACAGAGCCACTGCAGTTTGCAGTGGAACAAGGCATCCTGCCCGCTTATTTTACGGGAATAAAAGAAAGATTGAACCTGCTGGTAGCTCTTAACGGGGAACATGCTTTTGAGAATGCGGGAGAAATACCTGTTGAGGTAAGGTTTGCAGCTGGAGGTACAGATCTGTATGTACAGCAACCGGAAGAGATGCAGTTATCTGCTATTCATTTTTTACTCGATCAGAAAAAGGATATTACCAAACAAGGAAACCGCTGTGTACTTGAACCTGCTGTGACAGTAACCGATCTGCTGGAGTCTGCTGTGATGCGGGCCTATTTCCCGCAAATGGCAAATTATGTAAAACGGGTATCCTCTACTCCTATCAGGAATATGGCTACCATAGCCGGTAATTTTATTAATGCATCTCCTATTGGTGACTTTACCATCTTCTTTCTCGCACTAAATGCAATGCTGGAATTTAATACCGGCAGAACATTACTGCTCAGCGATCTTTATCTCGGTTATAAAAAACTGGATAAAAGTCCGGATGAATATATCCGGAACATCTCGTTCGAACTCCCCGGCTCTGCTACCTTATTTAATTTCGAAAAAGTATGTAAACGTACGCACCTGGATATTGCCAGCGTGAATACCGCTATCAGCATTACTACACAGGAAGATACTATCACTTCAGTCCTTATTTCCGCAGGTGGCGTAGCGCCTGTTCCATTATTGTTAAAGGCAGTAGCGGAATACCTGACCGGGAAAACGGTCAGCGAAAAAGTTGTACTGGAAGCGATAGAGATAGCGCAAACAGAAATATCCCCGATGAGTGACACACGTGGAAGTGCCGAATATAAAAGGCTGCTGTTAGGTCAACTGATAAAAGCTCATTTCATCACCCTTTTCCCCTGGCTGCACCTGGTATGAAAAACATTGACTCACATACACACGTAAACGGTCAATCCGTTTACCTGGACGATATTCCGCTCATTCACGGCACCTTGTTTGGCGCGGCGTACGGCTCACCAATAGCACATGGTATCATTACCGCACTGGAACTGGAAGATGCATTGCAGGTACCAGGTGTAGTACGGATCTTCACCTATAAAGATATCCCTGGCGAAAACCAGATAGGCGGCATTATTCCCGATGAACCGTTACTCGCAGAACATCATGTACATTTTTGCGGAATGCCCGTGGCATTTGTTGTGGCCCATACACTGGAAGCCGCCAGAGCTGCGGTTCACAAAATCAAGATGATCATCGATCCCCTGCCGGTGATCACAGATCCCAGGGAGGCACAGGCCAAAGGTGAACTGATCATTCCTCCACGCACATTCACAATGGGAAATACTACACAGGCATGGCAACAATGTACCTCCGTTTTTGAAGGCAGTGTAGACATCAACGGACAGGAACATCTCTATATAGAAACACAGGGTGCTTATGTTGTTCCGCAGGAGCATAACGCGTTGCGTATTCACTCTTCCACACAAGGCCCTACCGCTGTACAACGTACTGTGTCTAAAGTACTGGGGCTCCCCATGCATCAGTTGGAGGTAGTCGTAACCCGCCTGGGTGGCGGATTCGGAGGCAAAGAGGATCAGGCTAATATGTGGGCTGCTTTATGTGCGCTTGCGGCCTGGCATTTAAAAAGGCCTGTGAAATATGCTTTACACAGGATGGAAGATATGGTTATGACCGGCAAACGGCATCCTTATGCTGCCGATTTCAAAATAGGACTGGATGCATCCCTGAAAATTATAGCATACGAAGTAACATTCTATCAGAATGCGGGCGCCTCTGCCGATCTGTCTCCGGCAGTTATGGCACGTACCTTATTTCATTGTACTAATAGTTATTTCATTCCCCATGTAAAAGCCACGGCTTATTCCTGCCGGACCAACCTTCCTCCCAATACAGCCTTCAGGGGCTTTGGCGGTCCGCAGGGCATGTTTGTGATAGAAGCCGCTATTGCGCTGGCTGCAGAAAAATTACAACTTGATGCTTGTTCTATCCAGAAAGCAAACCTCATCCAATCGGGAGAAGCATTTCCTTATGGACAGGTGGTACAAAGTGAAGCGGCTAACTGCTGGGAAAAGATGGAAACACTATATGATACAGCAGCCATGCGGGAGGCCGTGAAAGCCTTTAATAAAAGTAACCATCAATATAAAAAAGGTATTGCATTTATGCCCGTATGTTTCGGGATCTCGTTTACCAATACTTTAATGAACAATGCCAGGGCATTGGTACATGTGTATACTGATGGCAGCGTAGGCATCAGTACCGGTGCTATAGAAATGGGTCAGGGTGTGAATACAAAAATAGTACAGGTAGCCGCCCGGATATTTTCTATCCCAACAGATAAAATAAAGATCAACCCTACCAATACATATAATATTGCCAATACCTCCCCTTCTGCCGCCAGTGCTACTGCCGACATGAATGGCAAGGCTACGTTAATAGCGTGTACAGCTATTGCTGCACGGTTAAAACAAGTAGCTGCAACCGTATTCGGCACTACCAATATTATATTCGAAAACGAACAGGTGCTGGCCAATGGTGAAAGCACTGGCTGGGACTGGAAAAAACTCGTCCATGAAGCTTATATACAAAGGGTAAGTCTCTCCGAACATTCACATTATGCTACCCCTGAAATCCATTACGATATCAATAAAGAAAAGGGACACCCCTTCGCCTATCATGTATTTGGTACGGCTATACTGGAAGTGACGGTCGACTGCCTGCGCGGAACTTATGTAACTGATGCTGTAAAAGTGGTGCATGATTTTGGTGCCAGTATGAATACGGATATTGACCGCGGACAAATTGAGGGAGGTATTGTGCAGGGTATCGGATGGATGACTATGGAAGAGGTAGTATATGATAAAGAAGGACGACTGCGCTCAAATGCATTATCCACTTACAAGGTGCCGGATATTTATGCAGTACCAAAAGAACTGCTGATAGAAGCACTGCAAACCCGGCAGGACAATCTTGCCATCTTCGGCTCAAAGGCTGTTGGCGAGCCTCCCCTGATGTATGGGATAGGCATCTGGTTTGCCTTGCGGAATGCAATCAGCGCATTCAGTCCATCTGCAAACATCCCTTTTACAACTCCTATGACACCGGAAAAAGTACTAATGGCATTACATTCAAAAAAGGCAACGGGAGATATTCATCAACATGCAGAAAAAGCTAGCTACCTGGGAATTAATCACTAAAAGCCTGCAACAGCACATACCTGTTATGCTGCTTTATGTGTTACAAAGCCATGGCAGCAGTCCGGGCAGGCAGGGCTTTGCAATGGCAGTAGCCATAAATGGTGAAATGGAAGGTTCCATTGGTGGAGGCATTATGGAACATAAGTTTGTGGAAATGGCGAAAGCCTTATTACAACATCGTCATACACCACCCTCTCTCCGTCAGCAGGTACACGACAAAAGCAGCAGTCATCAGAGTGGTATGATCTGCTCTGGCGATCAAACCATCTTCCTCTACCAGGTGCAACCAACAGATCTTCATACTATAAAAAATATTATGCAGGCACAGCATGGAGCATTACAACTTTCTCCTGCTGGTATCAGCTTTATGCAAACGCCCATCTCCCGGGATAGTTTTTATTTTATAATGCAATCAGAAGAAGACTGGTGCTACCAGGAATTGCTGGGTTATCAGCACAAACTGTATATTATAGGAGGTGGACATTGTTCACTGGCATTATCCAGAATCATGCGCATGATGGATTTTTATATCCATGTATTTGATAACCGCCCGGACCTCCACACCATGCAACAAAACCATGATGCACATGAAAAAACAGTGCTGAATGATTATGAGGAATTGCAGAACCTCATTCCTGCCGGTCTTCAGCATTATGTGGTAATCATGACCCTGGGTTACAGAACAGATGATATTGCACTGAGAAGTTTGATGGATAAAAAATTCGGATACCTGGGTGTACTGGGTAGCCAGGCCAAGATTCATAAAATGTTTACGGATTACAGCGCAGCTGGAATTCCCCAGGAAATGCTGTCCAGGCTGCATGCTCCGGTGGGCATCCAGATAAAAAGCCAGACACCGGAAGAAATTGCGGTGAGTATAGCCGCAGAAATTATACAGGTAAAAAATGTGGTGTTTTAATACTACTCCCTTGTAATAGTACCTTTAATCAACCCATACGGCTCATCCGTAGCAATAAAGATTTCATTTTTATTGATCAGTCCAAACTGTTCCAGGTTAAATGGAATGTGATGTTTATTAGGCATCTCCAGGCTAATCTCTTTTACTATACTATGTTCCGCCAGCACTGCTTCCCCCATCGCATACAGGGTTTGCTGCACCGACAGGCTTTTATGGAATGCAAATGTTTTTAAAAGGGTGTTCCGGATAGCCGTTGCGCAAGCTGTAAAATCCTGCCCGTTTGTATCATAAAGCCAGCTGGCCTCGCATTGTGTAGCAAGGATCCTGTCGTCTGTTTCCTTTAAACTGGTAAAGGCATCCCTGATAAAACTTTCAAATCCGGAATCTGCCGTTTTCAGGATCAGCAGATCTTTTACACCAGACCATACACGTAAGTCATCTGCATTATGCACGATCCGTGCTGTGTTCTTTGCCGGACCATTGCCCATGAAGGCATGCGGATGCTGATTATCATCAAAAGACAACCGGGTATAACTGTGCTCTGTAATATCTATCGTAACCTGTCGTATCTGCGGATTATGAGACATAAAATGATCGGACAGGTAAATACCGAACGATTCTATGGAAGAGTTAAAGTGTTCCCTGGCCAATGCATAAACGGTGTTCTTCTGAGTGTCTGTGGCCAGAATCTTTTTATTATCGCCTTCGGTATATGCCGTTATAAAATCTCCTTCCAGTGATATATTGACTGAGATCTGTTTAAATTCATGGTAATCCTTATGACGGATTACTTTGGACAAATTCACTGCATTTTTGCCGTAAGAGTTCCGGGTTAATTTTGCGCTCATCTACAAGGGGTTTGTTTACTAGTAAAGTACAAATTAATTGCCTATTTTTAATAAGAATCAATTGTATGTTTGACCTGGCCATAAAAGGAAATAAAATACTTACCCCTGATGGAATCAGGAAAACCATTGTTATTATTAAAGATGGTCTGATCCTGGACCTTGTTAATGACCTTCCGGCAGATGCAAATGTGATAGATATTAAGGACAAAATACTGATGCCCGGTATTACTGATCCACACGTACATATCAATGAACCCGGCAGAACCAGCTGGGAAGGCTTTGAAACGGCTACCATGTCTGCACTGGCAGGAGGTATTACCACACTGGTAGATATGCCGTTAAATTCGTCGCCCGTTACCACCACCGTAAATGCGCTGGAGGAAAAGTTACTCTCGGCAACCAATAAACTCTATACCAACTGCGGATTCTGGGGAGGTATTGTTCCGGGTAATGATAAAGAAATAACCGGATTGATCCGTAGTGGTGTACTGGGGTTCAAAGTCTTTCTCACTCATTCCGGTATTGACGATTTCCCTGCAACCCCAGGTTATGAGCTGAAAAAAGTAATGCCTGTAATTGCAAAACATAAACTGCCTTTACTGGTGCACTGTGAAATATCCACACAGGTAATACCTCCACCAGTGAGTGATGTACGTTCTTACCCCGCATATCTTGCTTCCCGTCCGCGGCAATGGGAGAATGAAGCCATTTCATTGATGATCCGGTTATGTGAAGCGTATAACTGCCCGGTACACATTGTACATCTATCCTCTTCCGATGCTATCGGGCAGATATTGAGGGCAAAAATCAGGGGCCTACCACTGACGGTTGAGACGGCTCCCCATTATTTATATTTTAATGCAGAAGATATTCCGGATGGTCAAACACAATTCAAATGTGCACCTCCTATCCGGGAAAGAGCCAATAATAATCTCCTTTGGGAAGCATTGCAGGCTGGTATCATAGACTTTGTTGCCACAGACCACTCTCCCGCCCCACCGGAACTGAAACTACTGGAAAGCGGGAATTTAACTAAAGCCTGGGGAGGTATTGCGTCCTTACAACTGGCACTACCCATATTATGGACGGCTGCCAGGAAAAGGGGTATTACGCTTGAACAGATTGGAAGCTGGCTGTGCGAAAAACCAACACAACTGACAGGCACATATCAGCGAAAAGGCAGGATAGCGCCAGGCTATGATGCAGACCTGGTAATATGGGATGCAGAAAAACAGTTTACAGTCACCGCAGAAGGATTATATCACAAACATAAAGTTACCCCTTACCTGAATGAAACATTATACGGTGTAGTAGAGCAAACCTATTTGCAGGGTGTTAAGGTATTTGATAACGGTACATTTTCACATCCACCGGCGGGAAAAATCATCAGCAGATTATGAGTTATCTACAAAGAGCTGAAGGGGTACTGCATAGAATCCAGGCACTGGCTGCCATCAGTGATGATGCGCATGGAATTACACGTACATTCGGATCCGCCGCATTTATGGCTGGCAGCAAACAAGTATTGCACTGGATGCAGGAAGCCGGTTTGCAGGTGCGGGTAGATAATATTGGCAACGTACGGGGCCGATGGAACTGTGGTGATATAAAGGCAAAGACATTTGTAATTGCATCGCATATAGACACTGTAATCAATGCGGGGGCATTTGATGGCCCCCTGGGTGTACTGGCAGCACTCGATATCGTAACACATCTTTTACAGTCAGCACAGCCTGTTCCTTTCAACATAGAAGTTATTGCATTTAGTGATGAAGAAGGTGTCCGTTTTCATACTACCTTCCTTGGAAGTAAAACAGTTACCGGTTCATTTGATCATCACTTGCATGATAAAAAAGATGCAGCAGGCATAACACTGAAAGAGGTGATCGGTACAATGGGGGGTAATACCACTGAATTATATCAGGATGTTATTCCTCCGGCAAGCTGGCAGGGATATTTTGAGATTCATATAGAGCAGGGACCTGTATTATACGATCGCAATATTCCCGTTGCCGTAGTACATGCCATTGCAGGGCAGCAAAGAATCATGGTAACCATCAAAGGGATGGCTGGCCATGCAGGCACGGTGCCGATGGATAAACGGCAGGATGCCTTGTGTGGTGCTGCCGCCTTCATCCTTGCAGTGGAACAATGGGCATTGCAGCATAAAGATGCTATCGTTGCCACCGTGGGCTATTTGCAGGTGATGAATGCCGCCAGTAATGTTATTCCCGGCGAGGTTACTCTTAGTCTTGATCTCCGGAGTGCCAATGAAAACATGCTGCACAATGCACATACAGCCTTATATACAATAGGTGTTGAACTTTGTAAAGAACGGCAGCTTATCTTTGAATGGCAAACTATTCAGCAAACAAAACCGGTCGATTGTGATCCTTTCATGAGCGGGTTATTAGAGCAGTCCATTACCGAAGCCGGGTATGATGCCATCCGGCTGGTAAGTGGTGCAGGGCATGATGCCGTACCCGTTTCAGATGTATCACCGGTATGTATGCTGTTTGTAAAATGCTATAAAGGAATCAGTCATCATCCGCAGGAAAATGTACTGTTAGAAGATATAGCTGCAGCACTGAAAGTATCAGATCAATTTATGCTTCACCTTATCAAACAACCCTAATATGGAAATATCAGCACTCACAAGATCTGTTGTAAAAAATAATCACGCTGTGATTTGTCCGGATGGATACGTAAACAGTATTGTACCAGGATGGCTGCATTGTAAAGTAACCGTTATCATTAATGAACAGATGGGTGCCCGCTTCTGCCAAACGTTGATTACACTCAATGAAAAAAGCCGTCTCACAGGCGTAACAGCAGCCTCCCAGATCTTCTTTTATGTGATCCAGGGACAATGCACAGTCAATGAAAAGGTACTCAGTGCCGGGCAATATGTTTATATTCCTGTAGGGAAAGAATATATAATTAATAATGCTGCTGAAGATACGCAACTGCTCAGCTTTCATAAAGTATATGAAGAGCTGCCCGGATACCATATTCCTCCCGTTCTTTATGGAGATGCAGCTACTGTAACAGGCGCTCCTTTCCTTGGGGATCCCGCATTACGTTTACAAACGTTACTGCCTGATGAACTGGAGTTTGATATGGCCGTAAATATTTTCACGTATGATCCCGGCGGGCATCTTCCATTTGTAGAAACACATATTATGGAGCATGGATTAATTTATCTGCAGGGGCAGGGCGTATACATGCTGGATCATCAGTGGTACCCCATTAAAAAAGGAGATGCTATCTGGATGGCACCATATTGCCAGCAGTGGTTCACCGCTATGGGAAAAGAACCTGCCGTGTACATCTATTACAAAAATGTAAACCGCTTTCCTACCAGTATATGAAATTAAATGAGCTGTCATTATCCGCTTTAGAGGAAGCACTCAGTAAATGCTGTGGCGCCACTGCCTGGGTAAAAAAGATGCTGACTATTTTCCCTGTCAAAGATGAAGACAGCCTGTTAGCTGCCGCTACCCGCTACTGGCACGAGTGCTCGCCGGCCGACTGGCTCGAAGCATTTGATCATCATCCAAAAATTGGTGGTCAAACAACCAGTAAATGGGCAGCACAAGAACAGTCTTCCGTAGCACATACAACTCCATCCGTATTGCAGGCGTTAGCAACAGGAAACCAGCTTTACCAGGAGAAATTCGGTTATATCTTCATTGTTTGCGCTACCGGAAAACCAGCGGAAGAAATGCTCTCCCTGCTGAATGAAAGACTAACACACACACCATCGGCAGAAATTAAAATTGCGATGGAAGAACAGGATAAAATCACCCGGATAAGATTAAAAAAACTATTAGCCTCATGAGTCAGATCACAACACATATACTGGATATCGCACGTGGAATACCCGCACAGGGAGTTCCCGTTATATTATACAGGCAACACGATGATTACTGGGATGTTGTAGCCGCCAATACCACTAATAAAGAAGGACGGATCAAAGAGTTTCCGGATCAGAACGGAAAATTAGAACCCGGTAATTATAAGTTAAAATTTGAGACAAAAGAATATTTTGAACGGAATGATACAACCTCTTTTTTCCCATTCGTAGAAGTTGTATTTACCGTAAGTGAAGGTAAACATTATCATGTGCCTTTGCTGCTCAGTCCATTCGGATACTCCACTTACAGAGGGTCATGATCTAAAAAAAAACATATGCAGTTCTCTATAACAGACCATGAAAAAACAACTTTACTGGATACACTGAAATCGGCCAATCTTAAATTCCAGCAAACATATCCCGGCGATAAGCCGGACCGTCAGCCGGTGCATACCGTATATGGAGGTGCCAACCTGTTCAAAGCCGATACCTGTAAAAAGATGGGTGAGATAGCTCTGCAACATCTGCATACGAACGCGCCAAATTTTGTCGTATTCGCAAAAGCATTACAGTTGGAAGGAGCAGCATCACTCCCCGATACGGCAGCCGGAATAGCCGCCCTTACACAGGGGTTGAAAAAGTCATCTCCTCACTGGTTGTTCCAGGCGGTGTACAATAAGATCATTCGTAAACTGCAAACAGAACCTGTAGAAGATTTCCGTATTGATTTTGAAGACGGATTCGGTAACCGGCCGGATGAGGAAGAAGATGCTACCGCCATCACTGCCGCTAAAGAGCTGGCACTTGGCATGCAACACAACACCATTTCTCCATTCATAGGAATCCGGATCAAACCCTTTACTGAAGATCTGAAATACCGGAGTGTGCGTACACTCGACCTCTTTCTGACCACCCTGCTGGAACAAACACATGGCAAACTACCCGCTAATTTTGTGGTGATGCTGCCTAAAGTTACTATACCAGAGCAGGTAACCACACTCGTCCGCCTGTTCGAGCTTTTTGAAAAAACACACCAGCTGGTACCAGGCAGCCTGCAAATGGAAACTATGGTAGAAGCCACACAGATCATTATGGACGAAGAAGGGCGTAACCCGCTGATGAGAATCATCAGGGCCAGTGAAGGGAGATGTATAGCGGCACATTTCGGCACCTATGACTATACCGCATCCTGTGGTATTACTGCCAGGTATCAGACCATGGCACATCCTGTTTGCGACTTCGCTCATCATATGACCAAAGTCGCATTGGGAGGTACCGGCATCTTTTTGTCTGATGGCGCTACCAATGTGATACCTGTGGGTCCTCATAAAGGAGAGCATTTAACCTTTGAACAACAGGCGGAGAACAGGGAAAGTATTTATCATGCGTGGCGCACGGGCTTCCATCATACCACCCATTCGCTCATTAACGGATTTTACCAGGGCTGGGACCTTAATCCGGCACAATTGCCCATGCGCTACGCCGCTACATATCATTTCTTTTTAAGTAATTATGAAGATGCTGTATTCAGACTGAAAACCTTCGTTGAAAGAGCTGCCATCTCCACACTTACCAGGGACATCTTTGATGATGCTGCCACCGGACAAGGGCTGCTAAATTTCTTCATTAAAGCAATCAATTGTGGTGCAATATCAGAAGAAGAAGTTCTGGTAACAGGCTTAACGATAAAAGAAGTCCGGAGCCGGTCGTTCTATCGGATTATAGAAGGCAGAAGAGAACAACACCCTCATTAAGCTGACTATTGTATTGTTCAACTGGTTGTCTTAAAGCTCCCTGTTTCAGGGTGTCCACCTTTTTTGTAACGCATGGTATCCTTCTGGTACCACTGGTTCTGCCCCTGAACCATGATGCCCAGATAATGTACAAACTGCTCCACGGAAGCATTATGACGGCCAAAGTCTGGCATCTGTTTACCCATTTCAACAATACATGCCACATCATTATCGTGGATTATCAATGCCTGTGCATTTGCATCTTCCAGGGAAAGATCATACTTATGTTGTAATACAAGAACCAGGTTGAGTGGTTCACGGCCAACATCCTTCAGCAAAGAATAGAAATCATTGCACCATGCAAAGACTCTTGCTGCCAGCCGGTACAGTTCCTGCATATAATCGCTGTACATAACTTCGTCCGGCAGGATATTATCCAGCTGCATTTCTATCAGATCCAGGTAAGCCTGCACTCCGATTGTTCTTTCCCGTAAGTCCATAAAGTAATCCAGATCGGGAAAATGCATCACTCCTTTAAAGGGTATTTCTTCCTGCATACTGTCTATCCACACCAGCACATTCCGGGTAAATCTCCGCACCCAATATGCCGGCATCAGGTGATAGAGCACATCCCGGATATCTGCCAGGATCCCGAAAAAAGGGGCATCATCTGTATGTAATGCGCTACCTTCCAGAATATCGATTGCACGGGAATGCAGGGCTTTCAATTCTGCCAGGTCACTGAATTCATAAAAATCGTCGAAGATCGTTCC
This sequence comes from Chitinophaga sp. CF118, assembly GCF_900112615.1. Classification (GTDB taxonomy): domain Bacteria; phylum Bacteroidota; class Bacteroidia; order Chitinophagales; family Chitinophagaceae; genus Chitinophaga. The sequence goes on from NZ_FOMK01000002.1 coordinate 776,594, forward strand.
CCATAACATAAACCGCGCAGCCACCTGTAAATGAGTATAGCTACGCATCTCCGGCAAACAGCGGGCACTGATTTTGCCGAAATTACTCAGCTGGTATTTCAACCGCATTTTCTCTGGTAAAAAATTGAAATCCTCTTCCAGCCATTTGATAGTATCTGCCGCAATGGCTTCTGACCAGGGGCTGATCAGAGATGGGAAGGTGTAAACCGGCAGCGGTAACAAGGATAAGTTGTTCATATAAAAAGTAATTTGATTCCGTAAAAGTTACGGAACCAACCTTACTTAATAAAAGTCACACCATATATCCTGCTAGATCCGGATTGTAAATGCTTTTAGAATGTTACACTTTAAATCACTAAGGGTATAGGGTTTCTGGAGGAACAGCAATGCACCTGCTGCTGCAGCCTCTTCGCGTAGAACATTAGAGTTTTCAGACGATGCAACAATAATCAGTACATCTGGCAAAAGTTCGTAATGCCTTATTTCTCTGACTACTTCAAGCCCATTTCTGTCGGGCAACTGAACATCTATCAGGATCAGGTCCGGAAGAAAATGTATTGCTTTCTGAATACCATCTTCTGCATTACAGGCCATTACAACGTCTGTACATCCCAGCATTTCAAAACATTGACAACCATATTCCAGTGTCATAGGGTCATCATCCACTAATAAAACAGATTTACCAGCTAACAGGGACGAATACTGTAAGATATCTGATTTTTTATGCAGATCAACACTGTCCGGCGACAATGATTCATGAAAAACAACTGGGATCTCAACCGTAAAACTGGTTCCTTTTCCCTCCTGACTTTCAACACTGATTTTTCCGTCAAGGAAATCCACATATCGTTTTGTCAGTACCATTCCTACACCATATCCCTGTATTAATTCATTTTTTTCCGACACATACAAGCCATTGTCAAAAATAGTAGATAACCTCTTCCGGTCAATCCCTTTTCCAAAATCAACAACCTGGAAAATCAGAAATGATCCGGATATGTTCATGTTCACATTCACTTCTACCAGGGAATCGTTATAACTGAACTTAATCGCATTTAACAAAATATTACTGAGGATGGTGATCAGTTTATTTTTATCTGATACAAATATTTCGGGCACATTCTCATTCACATCCACTTTAATACCGATCCCCTTCTTCAGCGAAAGCGGTGCATATGTATTAATGATTTCTTTCAGTAAAATCCTTGTTTCGATCGCTTCTTTTTCATGATTATCATATTTACCGGCCTCAATCTTTGATAGATTCAATCCTGCTTTAACAATATCAGACATCGTGCGTGCAGCAATCCCGATAGTATGCAGGTCATTCATATTGACGGTCACGGTATCTGAAGATTGATGCATGTATTTATTGACAGTTGTCATCATTGCTTCCAGCGACTTATTAATTTCATGGTTTGTTTCACGAAGAAAACTCGTTTTGTTTTCACTGGCACGCTGGTTTTGTTGTACAAAGAAAAGAACAGCAATACATGTTATAATAAATATAATTCCATCGGCCAGCCATTTGATGAGTTCATGCTGCGCATTGGTAAACATCCAGGGAGTAACGATATGAAAATAATCATTGAGATTAATAAGGGTCATGGAGATAAATGCTACTAATAATCCCATTCCCCGGATTCGCTGATCTCTGAAAATAAAAACGGCAGTAATAGCCAGGGAAATAAAAAGCATTTTAATGGAGATACCCTGCCCAAGTAAAATACCAAAGTACACGGCGGCCAGGTTTTGTGTAATCAGCATACACAAGGCACTCAGAAAGTAATGTTTTTTATAGTTGAGGTACAGGCTTAACATAAACGCCGCCGCTTCCAGAAAGCCCGGCCACATGATAGGCTGATGTGTAATAGCGGTAAGCAAAGGGGCTAATATAACAGCACTGATACCAGTTATGAAACTAAGGCTATTTACCAGGCGGATACCACGTCTTGTATCAGAAGGAACATCAGGAGTAATACCTAATTCGACTATGCCTTTTAAAAAAATTCTCATGTTACAGGGTTATAGTTATCAACAACAGTTGCAGAAAGGGAAGTCGATTCATACGTTTTGGTTATACAAAATTATTCTGCCAAGGGTTTTGGATCACAGTGTTATTGTTGTAGTTGTAGTTAGTATCGTGGAATTAATCTGCTAAACAGGTTAACTCAAATCCAAGTTACATTCTTTTTATGTCATAATATTGTCTAAATTAGTTGTCACCTATACCAATAGACCAATGGAACTTAGAAATCCTCCACGAAGTAGTATTTTAATCCCTGCTATTTTCGGTAGTATCTTCACAATTACTTTTGTATTTTTTATTGCCAGAGAGTGGATGGTAACCGGAGTTATCATTACGCTTTTTGTATATGTGTTGGTTATATTGGCGCCATTACTTACTACGTATACAGTTGTTGCTCGTATTAATAATGATCAGCTGGAGATTGAATATATAAAGGGGTATAAAAAGAAATATATGACACTGCATATTGCAGATGTTACACTTAGCCTGACAAAGAGAAGGTATCGCAAAAACAGAGAGACTGTTTATGTACTATATGCTTATGAACATAGTAAGTTCCGGCACAATATCAGCAGTAATGAAGGGTATACAATGGCAGAATTTGCTGCATTTATTCAACATTTTACATTAGTGAAGGAGCGTTTGAGTACAAAAAACTAAAGGAGTTAGGCTGACCCAGAGATCAGCTTAACTCCTTTATAATATAAATCATTGATATTTAACGTAACACTCTCTTGTCGCTACTAGCTCCCCAGAAATTCAGTACATCTTCCCTGGTACCTGTAAATGGTCCTGAAGCATTTACTTTCAGTCCGGCCATAGCGGAGGCAAATTCACCTGCCTGCTGTGGACCAGCACCTTTATGACGCTCACATAAGTAACCAGCCATATAGGTATCACCACAACCAGTGGTATCGGCAAAGTTACCGGGAATGTAAGGAGGAATACTGTAGAAAACATTGTCTTTCAGGATCACGGATCCCATGCTTCCCAGTGTAACTACCACTTCTTTTACACCCCATTCGGCCAGGATTTTTGCGCCTGTACTTACATCCTTTACGCCAGTAAGCACTTCCAGCTCATATTCATTGGCCTTCAGAATATCCACATATTTCAGTGCTTCTTTCTTGGCGGGCCAGTCAACCGGGAGTACCTGCTCATTCTGCACAGTTCTAAGATATCCCTGTGCATCCAGAGAAACGATTCCTTTACCAGCAAGGAGTTTGATTACATCTACAGGAATATCTTCTGCCAGCAATGGCCCCAGATGATATATAGCTGCATCAATATTCTGTAATTGCTGAACGGTAATAGGATCTGCCGTTTGAGATACTCTCTGGGTACGGTCTTCCAGGTTTTCTGTGTAGCGGTTTTCGAAGTATACAGTATTTTTGCTTGGCACGACGCTTATGTCAATCCCATTCTTACGCAATTCATCTACAATGTACATTTCTTTTTTCGCCAGTGAAGTCACCAACATATAACTTACATCCATATTACGGATGGCATTTGAGAAATAGAAGGAAGTACCTCCAGCCATCTTAACAACCGTGCGGGTCGTAATAACCGTGTCTAATGTAATATGCCCTATACAACAAATGTCAAACATGCTCAATGTGTTTAGCTTTAAGTGTGCCAGTTAAAATCTTTAAAATCTGAATCTGTTGTAGGTAGGTAATGCAAATATAATAAATTATGTGATTATGAAGAAGGAAAAATATAAAAAGCTGATAATAAAAGAGATAGGCTTAAAATTATAGTTAATCAGTATACCCCTGGGTCATATTGTATAAAAATCATGTATTTTGGAAAAGCTTATCTTAAAATCATAAGCTTTATGCATACAACCCTTATTCAGATTATAGAAACCATGATCCGTCTCGATGAGTCGGAAAAAGAATTTATATCGTCCCTTTTTACAGCCAAACATTACCTAAAAGGGGAATATTTCTTACAGGAAGGGCAGGTCTGCAAAACTGTGGGCTTTATTGAACAAGGCCTGATACGTTATTATTCCACTGGGGAAATGGGGGATGAACTAATATATGATTTTGGAAAAGAAAATGATTTTACCTGTAATTATGAAAGTTTTCTGGATCATTCCCCTTCCAGCAAAAACATTCAGTGTATTGAAGACAGTACTATCCTCTCCATGTCGTACGATAACCTGCAACTACTCTATGAGCATGTAAAAGAAGGCCAGAAATTCGGCAGGCTGGCTTGTGAGCAACTTTACGTGCAGGCGATAAAGAAAGTCACCTCTTTATATACAGATCAACCAGAACAACGCTACCTGCTTTTCACAGCAACTTATCCTGATCTTCTTCAACGTATTCCACAGTACTATATATCTTCTTTTGTTGGGGTGAAACCTCCTTCTTTAAGCCGTATCCGCAAAAGATTATCCTCTCAGTAGATTTATTAACCCAGGTGAATGAATATTTTTTTTGCTCCTCCTAGCTTTGCATCATCACCTTAAATCAAAAAACAATGATCCTATTTAACATTCTCCTCCTCATTCATTTTATTACCTTTATTGGATATCTGGCCATACTCTTTCTTTTATGGCCTAAGCATACAGAGGTATTGAGAGATAAAAAAGGCATGATACTGGGAATTATTATCCTGCTTACCGGAATAGGGCTTGCGATCCTGAAATACCCACATATCAACTATTTCAAAGTTGTTCCCAAGATTACCATTTTTGTGGCGATTGCCATTATTAACGGCATATATGATAATAAACCGTTCACGAAGACCGCTTATTATACATTACTGGGGTTAACATTACTTGCCGCTTGTATTGCTGTGGTAAAGGTTTAATCCTATTTTACCTTTACATACTTCTCAATGATCACTCTTTCAATACCCGCAGCTTCTACCTTTTCAATACCCTGCTGGACTAAAGTATCATTACTTACAGTCACGGTAAAAGTAAAGGCTTTCCCTTCCCAGTTTTTATCCTTATAATAATCAAGATGTTCTATATATTGATTCCCTGTCAATGTGTAGCTACCACCACCTGCATCAAAATTATTTATGGAATCGGTTGTTAAGCTGTGCTTTAAAAATGAAAAGTGGGTATCATTAATTATTTTGATCATGCTTTGATCTTTGGTATAATCAGTGAAAGAAGTATCTCCTTTCGTAATTGTTGTTCCGGATATTAATTGCCAGGTTCCATTTAAATGAACGGTTGGCTGATCATCTTTCACTGATTTAACATTACATGATAAAATAAAGACGGCGGCTGAGAATAAGGCTACAATTTTAAATTTCATATCGAGGATTTGAATCTTAAATATATTACAAATATTTTATTGTTGTTCAGGCAAAATAAAAAGTTAAAACAAAAAAGGGAGCGATTAAGCCCCCAATAGTTTACAGTATAGCTTAAAAATTCTGTAAAATTTGAACCACAAGAATCAAAAACCTATTCCAAAATCGCTTATTGAAAAATCTCGAACTTTGTCACCTTACACGTCGCCTTTGAGATCGCCACGTACGCTCCACCTGTATTTCTGATATTTCCATTCGTTGCGATCCGCAGGATTTGTATCAGACTATCATTTTCAAAGATCTCAGTTTTAAAGTAGCCATCCGGTACCTTCCTCTTTTTATCCAGTTTTTTGAAGACCAGCTCACTTTGCTTTCTTACCGAATCAATATTACATCCTTTAGCTGTAAGAGCATTATCCAGGTTCTGGTCCGCATTACAGAACTTTATTGCCAATGAAGTGCATATAAATACCAATAGTACTGTTTTCATAAAGACTCGTTTTTAGTGACTAAGGAATGTACACCAACAGCACCGCTTATAGCTCCAATGACTGTTCCCTTTAATAAATTGTCAGAGCCTGATAAGATGCCAAAACCCAAACCTGTAATTTACGAGGTAGGCAATTGGTTAATATAGTTAAAGGGCTGTCTTTTTTTATTAGGCTTATATTTATTACAAATTGCCAGGAGGATATTTATAGAAAGGCCTAAACAAGGTCCATTTTTAGCTCCAGTAACCTAATGAAAAAACTATATTGTAGCATTATTTTTTTTAGATGGGCAATATTATTGAATAAAAATCAATCAGATGTTAACCCTTTGTTAATCAGAAGAAAACATAAACTAGTTGGTCTTTGGGGGGATAAAAGTGAAGTTGTGAACATTACTTAGACACTCAAAGATCTCACACATCTAGTCTACGCAAGTAGACGAGGGGAAGGAAACTGTGAGTACTCCTTTTTGTAAAAAAACTTTTTGTGTTTGTTAACTGTACATGTTGTTTCACTAATAAGGCTGCACAAAATTAATTCTCCATCAATCAGGTCAGTAACTGAAATTACATTAATTTCACTTTAATGCTTTGGCTGCTATAATACTAATGGTGCTATTTAGGCGGATGATAAATTCATAGGTGTAATTATAAAAATGATACGGATAATTCTATTCTTAACAGTTTGTGTTCTTTCTTGTGGACAACATGGGGTAGAAATAAAAACAAAAGGCAGAGACATAAAACCTTTGACCGATAGTACGACTGACATTTTCACCGAAAAAAAAACATCTTTGAATCAGTTGTTCCTACTAAACAAAGATTCAGCAAAATTTAGTTCACAGGATTTGTGGACATCAATACTTATTGGACATCTATTCGACAAAAAGCAAAAAGATGCGGTTCTTAGATATGAGGACAATGACACAGTTGCAAATGTTATTATTCTGAGGCTGTCAGGAAAAAACTGGGATACTATCTTTTCTACAAAGATTTGTCCAGTGACAACAGGTGGTTTTGAAGACCTCATAGAAGTGAGTGACTTTAACGGAGACAATATTCCTGACTTGAAAGTTGTAAAGGATTATTGGAATATTCATATTGGAGAAAAGTCTGACCTATGGCTATACAGCAAAAATAATTTTACAAAAGTGCAAGGATTTGATAGTATCATAAGTGCAACATATGATAAACGCACGAACTTGATTTATTCATATCAAAGCATGGGTTGCGCAGATATGATTATGTACTTTGGGATTTTCAAAATCATTGGAAATAAAGTGAAGAAAATAAAAGAGATGAGCTGCGACTGCTGCCTGGAATCTAATGACAGTTGTAAAATCAAGGTGTTTGGAGAAAAGCCTTATTTCGTTCCATACAAAACGGCTTATAAATATGTTCCCAGTTTTTATGCAGAAGGTGTTAGAGAAAAATGTGAAATGGTTGTAGGCAAATAATTAAATGGAGGTATATGCTTCTATTTTGGTGCTCAGAATAGGGGAATTAGCGAACCAGTTTATAGCTGAAAACACATAACGGTACAATCGTAGCTGCTACCATCACACAAAATGTGGAACTGACGGAATGTTTTGCCTACCTGGAAGATTATGTATATTCGTAGCCGATATGAACAATTTGCCAACGCTCCTTATACCCGAAAAGATTGATATTGAATCTAAACAGGTACTGATAACCTGGAATAACAAGGGAGGACAAGTAAAACAACTAGGTAAATACTGGATCAAAGATGAAGCGCTGACTACACAGCCCATTGCGCTATATGGTAACCAGACTTTTGTGCTGGTGCTTGCACAGCTGTATAGTGTAGCCCTGATTTCACCGGATGATACCCTGGTATCCAGATTGGATAGAAAATGGACAAAACGGGATATTACGACAAAGACTATCGCGCTAATCACAGAGCAGGATTTCCCTACTTTTATCAAACCAGTGATACCCAAAATATTCATCGCAGGTATCTTTCAAAACAAAACTGCATTTGAACAGGTTACAACCGGTTTACAATCTACCGAAGAAATCCTTGTTTCATCTATCGTTACACCTATTCTGGCTGAAGCAAGAAGTTTCGTTCTGAACGGCGAAATAAAAGATATCGCCTTGTATGAAGGCGAAGCCAGCCTGGATGCCGGAAAAGTTTTTTTAACAGATTTTTTATTGGCCCGTAAAGTTGACCTCCCCTACTCTGTTGTCATAGATATTGCTTTTAATGAAACGTTGGGCTGGTTTATTCTTGAATTTAATGCCTGCTGGGGCGCAGGACTCAATAACTGCCACGCTGAAAAAGTAATCGACTGTATCATCAGCGCCAGTATTAACTTGTAAACCCTATATGAGCGGCTATAACCCGCATCCGCGCTAAGCAGCCCGCTGTATTTTTTCCCTAAAACATTGGCCGCGATGTAGCTGATATTAGTAAAATGATCCAGGACAGCCTCTTTACGCCCGTTATCATGCTACAAGGGGATACGCTTTCAATGGCAGAAATAGCAGCCAAGCTGACCACAACAGATTAATATGCAGGTAGCCAACGACTCTTATTATGGAGGTATACTACTGCTACACTCTGCTGACGCATGATACCAAACGCAGCAGGTACTACAATTGCATATCTATCCAATGCTTTGAAAAGAATGATGGGTTGCATGGTTACCAGCAATATAGCTTGTGTTGCCATTAATGAGCCGATGAGTGCGACATTTCGTGTGAATGTAGATTTAAACAGGTAAAAGAGATATGTTTCTCTTATTATTTGAATCGTTGTAAAGTGGTCATCTGCTTGGATCTCATGTTTCCGCCCTTGAATACTTATTTGAAAGTCAGGTATTGAAGATTTTTGAGTATAAAATATTTCTTAACTAGTGATTAACGTAATTCAATTTTGAGTTAACTATATTGTCTTCTCATTAAGTTCGCTTATATCAATTAACTGATATAAGCGAACTTAATGAGAAGACAAATGAACAAACTGAAACAGATCTAAGTAGCCATTTCAAGCCAAGAAGCTGAATAGATTATAGAAAACAGCAGGCAAATGGAGAAAAATACTGACCGCATAAAAATGGAAATCAACGCATTACAGCATTAATTGTTCTGAAGATGGATGATCTTATTTCTAAACTGCTGTGGTTTAAATATTTCGAACATAGTTTGGACATGTAGCTATGCAATAGATAAGAATAGCTCCAAGAAAGATCCATAAAATATTTCCCGCACAATAAAATAATTAAACAAACCCCACATAAAATAAATGAATCCTGTTCCAGAATTGCAAACATCCATAATAGATCAGTTCAAAGAAATTGACCTGGGAATTTCCAATGAAGCTGCCAGACTAAGGCAATTGGCCGATATACTTGTTTTTGATCACATAATGGAATTTGAACTCAATAACGACCCTCCTTCCGTTGCGGAACATTTAATGCACCGAAAAGGCGTTTATTTCTTCCAGATAAAGAATAAAGATCTATCTCTTGATGTATTGAGCTGGGTGACAGCATTTACCCAGTTGTGGAAAGGTGCTGATGTAATTTGGGTGCCTGGTATTAAAAAAGGGCGAGTTAAGGCTCATGGCCGTTTCGACGAATGGATTCCCTTGTACATAGGAAAGTCCAAAAACGTAGGCAACAGAATTACAGAACATATTCACCAGGTAAAGGACCGTAGGACATTTTCCATGAAGTTAAAGGCAAGAACAAACTTACATGGAGAAGTATTGAGAGTAAGCTGGATACCCCTTGATGTTGTAAATTATGATATGATAGCACCTGCCATTGAAAGTATGCTCAGGGAGAGGATTAATCCGATCACAGGAAAGCAATAAAAAGGACGCAATGTTAAAACAATCGTTTCCCCCAATTGCCGATAAAAACAGCAAAATTCTTATATTAGGAACTATGCCAGGTGAACGATCACTGCAACAACAACAGTATTATGGACATAAAGGAAACCAGTTTTGGAAACTGATATTTACGTTATTTGACAAGCCCATCAGTCATGACTATGATGAAAAGAAACTGATACTACTCGACAAAGGCCTCGCACTATGGGATGTACTTCAGCATTGTGAGCGAACCGGTAGCGCCGATAGTACTATTAAAAATGATATCCCCAATGATTTTATTGCTTTCTATGAGAAATTTCCAGGAATACGACATGTTTTCTTTTCCAGCGGCAAGGCAAGAGAGCTGTACCAAAAGCATGTGATTAAGAATGAAAATTTAACGTACTACCAATTGCCTTCGCCTAGTAGCGCTAACACCTGGAAAACATTTGAAGAGAAATTAACTGAATGGAAAAAGGTATTGGAATATTTATAATTACCTAAAAAGAGAATGGAATTGTAATAATATAGATAAAGAGTCTGATAATCGTCTAAGTGACTACATGTATCCATCAGGTAGGGCTGCTCAAATAAAGATGGTCATATTTCAATTGCCAGTAGTATTAGGGAGATCATTAGGATCCTATATTTTCCTTAATACAGTCATTTGTGATAACTCCAAACCACCAAACAAGTGTTATGTCTCCACAGGATTTTAAGGAAATAATAAAATGCCGATAAGTTTCTAGTTAATCTCATCTCCCGAATATAGATTAAGTCTCGCTAAAACGCTGCTCGAACATGAACAGTATATAATACCTTTATGATTCAAACTACAGCGCCACCCGAACAAATCTTTTTTGTTGAATTTAGTTAGTTTTAAGAACTTACGAATCGATACATTACAGTTATGCCTAAAATGAAAACAAACAACCGTCAAGGGTTACATATCCATCGAGTAAAACCGATTTTATTCAGTGGTAGCCCAACAGACCTGGAAAACATACGATTAATAACACGACCACAACATGCAGAATATGTTGTGTTTTGGAACAGAAAAGTCAAGGAGCTAAAAAATAATAGATGAAGTCCTATTTGGAAAAACTGGCAAAGAATTTCACTCCTTCAATTCCGGCAACTCATGACGGGATTGCTGAAGCAGAAAGGCATTTTAACATTTCATTTCCTACCGACTATAAAGAGTTTTTATTATTCACAAATGGGCTGGAAGGAGAAGTAGATGATGGGTATCTGGTACTTTGGAGTGCCAAAGAACTGATTGAGTTGAACACAACATATCATGTCACCGAATTTATAGAGCAAATAATTATTTTCGGTTCAGATGGAGCAGAAGAAGCTTTTGCGTTTGATATATCAGGTACTCAACCTTCAATTGTAAAATTGCCATTTATTGGAATGGGATATATACCGAATGAAAAATTGGCTGACACATTTGAAGCTTTTTTATTGCAAAAAATTTAAACCTAAAACAACCGCCACACGCCATACACCTTAAAAAATGCTGCAAATCAGACAATTGACCAATTTCAGACGGATGGAGAGTGGGGAGGAACATATAAGAGTTATAGTTTAACAGCAGGTACATACACTATGCCTTGTGCAGCTGCTGGTAGTTGCGGAACATTGGGTGTGGGTGATTGTTCTATTTCCTGGCTTAATGAGGTACAGGATTCTAGTTATTCACTCATGGGCGGCATTAGAGTGAAAAAGATTATTACCCTGGATAGTCTGAATCAGGGGGCACCATTAATCAGGGAGTTTAAGTATAGAAATGAAGATAATTCTACCTCTGGGCTTGCCTTTTATAAACTCTGCAACCGCGCAATTGTAGCCTTGTTGTTAACGAAGTTAAAAATACCCAAATAAAGGCACCTGGTCCCCTGATTTTGTCGGAGTCACAGATTTTCAGTAATTTAAGAGTACTCAAAAGATTATTTTATGGCCAGACAGGAAAGCCTGCTCAAATTCACCGGTAAATTGGGAAACGTGATCGGTTACCGGAATAAAAAAGACTATTTATTGCGCAGTGCTTCTGCTGTCGTGAGGCAGACATCTGCTACCAAAAGAGCGGCAAGGGATTTTGGAACCGCCAGTAAAGCCGGTAAGCTTATCCGCCATGCATTGAATGAATACCTGCAGCATTGTTACGATAGTTCATTGACTAACCGCCTGAATAAAACATTAGGTGAAATAGTTCGTGCTGATGACAGTCACAAAGCGGGTCTACGAGTGCCGGTAGCCGCTAATATGCAATCTTTACGTGGGTTTCGGTTTAACAGTCATACAGGTATTCAGCACCTTTTGGCAGGCAATCCTGTTATTGATAATAATAATGCAGATATCAGTATCTCATTCCCGGAAACCGCCATCAGCAATAATAAAGCAACCCATATTATAATAAAAGCGATAGCACTGTCAGTCAATTTCGCACAGCAAAAAACCCACCGACTGGTAAGCGAAGCTGTAGTGATCAGATGTGGAGAAAAGCAGATTCTACCTACGATTACATTAAATCCCGATAGAAAAGATCTTACCCTCATTATGCTGGAAATACTATCCTGTTATGAGGTAAACGGTCAGCTGCATCTATGCCAGAACAAAAAGGGCGCTGCACTGGATATTATTGGTATACTACCACCAATGGAATCGCCTGAAGCTATAAAAAGCAAATACAGTAACAAGGCTCCCAAACTTAAGATCATTCCATCATACATACAACCTTCCAGACGTTCTTGTATCATGCTACCCGTTGTCTTCAGTTCCTTCCCGGAAGGGTAGTATAAAGCCGGTTTCCCACAATTAAAAAATAGGATTCTTACACTACGGAAACAGCCTTCCGTTAGCATTGCTATGCTTTATAGCGATAATTGTCCGCATTTTATACCAGTTTGCTTCCTGCAATCAGTATCTCCCCCTCTAAAAAGTGACTTTAAGAAGCTTTTAATTATAAATAACACTTTCCCAACCCCAATCTGCTAAAAGTCCACCTTATCTCCACCCATACAAGTACTATCATAGTACTTAAACTACTGAATCATTAAGATAAAACCCTCATCTCCTTTAATACCTCTACAAGCAAAAGGCTCCTAATGGAGCCTGATTGAGCATTATAGCTCAACATTAATTAAAACTAAATGGGAGTAAACAGACCCTTTCAGTCATATTTACCCCCATTTCCAGTGCTATTTCTTCAGATGCTCAATAATCTTTGTAGTATAACTGATGTCTTTAGTAATATTCCCATTCTGATCCTTGTTGTGATAACTACACCCAAAGATAAATTCCATCATTCCACTACCCGGAGCTGCTTTACGCAGTGTATCTGCTATTTTCAGTTCCTGACCCGGAGGGGTAGCCTGACCAGCATTAATTGCACAACCGGCTCCTACTCCTATCAATACATTTTTAGTATCGCCGATCGCATCGCCATATGACTTAATCCATGTCATAACATTTGCGGCTGTATTCCAATAGGACATAGTCATCACATAGTCTATGTATTTTTTAGACCGTCTGATCTGGGCAATATTGCGATTGTTATAATCTACAACAGACAAGAGTCTGCCGGTTTTAGAATCAGGACCGATGTATTTAGCCAATGCAATAATGCCGCTATCAATGTTGGCGCTGGTCACATTTCCATACTCCAGATCAAGATCAACACCATCCAGTTGCCAGTTGTCCAGTGAGTCTTTCACCACCTTAGCCATAGCTGCTGCCTCTGTTCCGGACAGGTTTACCAGATTTCCCGCAAAGGAAGTACCTACTACCCTTATGCCTCTCTTTTGCAGATTATGCGCCAGTGTCAACACATCACTCCAGTTATTCTGACCAGATACGCCTCTGTGTTCAAACTCCCATCCGCCAGCAGTAGTCTTCCCTATACCCAGCGTAAAAATGTTCACCACATCCACACTATCCGGAATGGCATCCAGCGGCCCGACTGAAGACCGGTCATAACAACAGCCTCCCCAATACTCTACGAGCAGCGGTCTTTTTGTGAGTAGTTTAACAGGTGTTACAGTAGTATCGGGACCGTTAGTACCGGGAGGTGTATCGTCCCTTTTACAGGAGATAGAAAAAATGAGTAATGCAACCAGTGCAACATACAACGTAGAAGTGAATTTCATGTACCAGGGTCTTTTAATGTTAATGATTTTAATTAGACACATCTGGCATTATAGAACGCATTAATCTATACATTCGTATATTCTCTTAGTACCCCCCTGATCTTATTGATTCTACCCGCCCAGATCTTCCACAGGGAAAAGACCTGTATTCCCAGCAAACAGATAATGACCGCCAGTCCGTAGTACTTACCGGAAGTCCATGTGATGTTTGCAAGGAAGAATAACATGATACCTGCAAATGCAAGTGCACGGGATACTACCGCTATTACAGCATAACGCTGCAGTTTTTCAAGATATACAGTTAGAGATTGTTTCAGGTTACCGTTGCCTACATTATTTTTTGTGCTGAAGTATCCTGTAATATTGTGCAGTAAAAGAAATACTACAGATATAATCAGGGTCATATTCAGGAGGAATGATTTATTGCGCCCATCAAAAAAATCATAATACACCAGCAGGAAAATGGAATAACATATTGTTTCAATTGTTAGTTGTCGCCTGATATCTCTTAATACAGGATTTTTTATTGTAATCTCACTTCTGTATTCAGCACCAGCCGTGTTCCATGCTGATTTTAAAGGATCTGTTTGCATAGTGTTAAAGTTTGAGGATACTTTTAATCTTTGTTTTAATCCGGTTCAGTTTTACGCCTACATAATTTTCATCGATACCAATGATAGCTGCAATCTCCTGGTAACTCATATCTTCCAGGTAAAGGGCTATAATTGCCTTTTCACTGTCATTCAACTGCTTCAGTGCTGCAAATAGCAGTTCCTGTTGCAGATTACCCCCGGAGGGATCAGCAACCTGTTCCGGTAGTGCTACCGGGTAAGTGATCTCAGGCCGGTGTTTACGAAAAGAAGCCAGGGCAGTATTGAGCGCAATCCGGTACATCCAGGAAGAAAGTTTTGCCCGTCCTTCAAAAGAGGGGAAAGCCTTCCATAACTGATACACAATCTCCTGGAACAGGTCTTGCCTGTCCTCCGGAGAATCGCGGTAAAGTCGGCAGACTTTGTGAATAATCCCCTGATGCTGGCGTATCATCTGTAAAAATTCATCTTCCATTTTATCAGTCTGATTTCTCGTATTAGTTGCCTGAAAAGTAAAAAACTTACAAATGAAGTATATTTGTGCGCTTTTTATAAATATCCGCCTTCAAATCGAGAATCAATGAACTTTTACACACGGAAATGGGTAAAACCAGAAGACCTGAATGCACATGGTACATTATTCGGCGGTAGCCTGCTGCGCTGGATAGACGAAGAGGCTGCTATTTACTCCATTATTCAGCTGGGGACTAACAGATGTGTTACTAAGTATATGTCTGAGATCAATTTCATCAACTCCGCCAAACAAGGTGATATTATAGAACTGGGAATCAAGGCCATCAGTTTTGGACGCACGTCACTTACACTGGCTTGTGAAGTAAGGAATAAGATTACCAAAAAGAGTATTTTGACTATAGATAAAATTGTATTTGTGAGTGTAGATGAACAGGGTATTCCATATCCGCATGGAAAGACGGAGATTACCTACACTGATGAGAGGTTGCGTGAAGATTGATTTATAATGAAGTGCGTACTTTCCTACTAATGCACTTTCCTTTTTCTTTATTAACGGATTGTAACCATTGCAGATACATTTTTCCGGGTCCAGATCTTACGATGTCCAGATATTGGCAAAGACATTTGCATTGGTGGCGGCGTTTCGACCATCCGTCAATTCTTACAAACAGGCTATATTAATGAAATGCACCTGGCATTCTCCCCGGTATTTCTTGGTAGCGGAGAACAATTATTTTCAGGAATAGATATGTCTGCCTTAGGCTTCAATCAAGTCCAAAAAATAAATGGAGAAAAAGCAACGCATATTATTGTAACAAAAAGTTAGTGCGAACTGAGGTACTGTTTATAGCATGATCCTGGCATTCTTAAGTGAGGACTTTGGTTCTGCCGCCATCATCAATAATAAATATGTGTCGGAGATCAATTTCTTCTTTCCGTGCTGAATTAGGCCTGCTTAGGCAATACGGAGTAACTGGTTAGTGCTATTGTCTTTGAAGAATTTCAAATTTGGAGCCGACAAGCTTTATCGCAAGAGCGACTGATATATTATATGAATGTAGAAGGGTTCAGATATCTCTGAACTCTTCTACATTCATATAACAAGTTATGATTAAATATATTCAAGAAAATGCTGAACTTTTAAAGAGATACATTTTACGATTAGAATAACAGATTTGTTATTGCTTGAACTTTGCATTTCTAAATGTTTGTTGATGCCTCATGCAATAAGTTGATAGTTGAGCCCTAAATATGCTAATAAGATCATGCGTTCAGAAGGTTAAAGGAACCCTGTATCTAACTTCATATTTCCGGTATAAAAGATGGAACAGTATTTACCATGGTAATACCTCTCCAGACTCAGAAAAAGTACCCGTTGGACCATTTTCATCCAGCAAGGCTAATGATACGCCTGTTTTCGCACCATCTTCAGGTGTAAGCGGTGCCTGGTCTGAGCCGATGGATGTTTTAACCCAACCAGGATTTGCCGCGTTTACTTTTATTTTACTTTCGCGAAGCGCTTGGGCCAGGAAAACTGTAAACTGGTTTAATGCTGTTTTTGACGCACTGTAAGCATAAGGCTTTAAAGCGTACAGCCTATGAGCTTCATCCAAATGAACACCAAAGGAACCGGAAATACTGCTGATATTTACAATACGCCCCGCCTCACTTTTTTTGATTGCCGGCAGTAATGCCTGGGTCAGCTCAACGGTTCCAAAATAATTAATGTCAAAAGTATCACGAAGGGTTTGCATTGGAACAGTTTCGGTGTTATTTCCAAACCATGCGCTGTCTAAAAATACGGCTGCGTTGTTGACCAGGATGTCCAATGCGCCATACTCGCTTTCGATGTGATTTTTAACGTTCTCAATATCTAATGAATCACTGATGTCAAGTTTTATGTAGGTAACATCTAACGATAAATCCCGCAAAATTCTTTCTGCCTTTTTACCTTCGGTTTCGTTTCTCGCGCCTAATAAAACCTTGATGTTATGTTGCGCAAGTTGTTTTGCTGTTTCAAAACCAATGCCTTTATTGGCACCCGTGACTAATGCTATCTTTGTCATTTTGTATATTGTTTAATTACAATGCAAAGATAGAACGGATGGCATAGCCGATGTTAGCGCAAATAAAACCGATCCTTACTAAATTCAAACCTAATGGTCTCAGATCTTTGAAGGAGTATATTATTCCTTATTTATTTTTCTGTAATCTGTAGGAGATCCATTTGCATGCTTTTTAAAAAACAAATTGAAATGTGAGGGTTCAGCGAAGCCGAGTGCAAAGGAGATTTCCGCGATGTGCCAATTGGTTAATTTTAATAAGATTTTAGCCTCTTGAACAATTCTTGCTGCGATGATATCACTTACAGTCCTTCCTTTAGATATCTTTACCTGTCGATTTAAATAATTTGGATGGAGTGATAAGCTGTCTGCGAAATCTTTTGAAGTTTTAAATTTGATCGTATCCTGCGGCGATTCTATGGGAAACTGCGATTCTAATAATCTTATGAAGGAACAGGCGATAACCTCCGCCGTATTATTTGTTTTTACAAAAGAGCTAACCGGAGCTAGCTTTTGCGCGTTAAAAATGATTTCAAGAAGATGAGTGCGCTGGAGATTAGCTTTAAACGCGCTGCTGTCTCGCGTTTCCTTAAATATTTTACTGTAGATATTGATAAAATCATTCGTTTGCTCATCTGTAAGCGAATAAATATGCTGCCTTCCTGGTTTATAGATCGGAAAATCAAGTAACCGATAACCACTGTTTGCTTTAGTAATAAACTCCTCTTTAAACACGCAGCTGATTCCGGCATATCCCAAATGAGTCGCCTGTACCCCAAAAGGGATTTTAGTAGTGGTAAAAAGTAATGAGTTGCCCGAAATATCAATATTTCTATCTTCGAATTCAAGTCGATATTCCCCTTGTAATAGGGTGGCCGTGTAAAATACCTTCCTGCTGTATTCAAATGAAAAGTAAGGGCTGTTAGCTATGCTCAGGTCAAGTATATGAAAAGTATCTTCAGGCATTTTCATATACTAAAGTAGGTAAATAAATTTATTAGATCCACTATCATTTAAAGAAACAGTAACATCAAACCCAAATTTATGAAA
This sequence comes from Chitinophaga sp. CF118, assembly GCF_900112615.1. GTDB lineage: Bacteria > Bacteroidota > Bacteroidia > Chitinophagales > Chitinophagaceae > Chitinophaga. Next base: position 794,561 of record NZ_FOMK01000002.1, read on the forward strand.
AACGCTTACAAACTGTAAAAAACAGTTACAAATGAGGAGATTTTATGAAAAACTCTTATGGAAATCTTGTAATAACCTTGGTATTATCAGACTAATCATTGTAAAAGGTACTTTTCTATCTTATCCAGGTTTGTTGTTTGAGTGTCGCAACCAAACGTATAAACTATTTGGGGCTTAATTGTAAGGAAGTCATATAAGTACTTCCTAACCTCTTGAAGGTGTATTCTAAATCCCTGAATGCTTTATTTATATCAGACACCTTCGTGAAGATTGATTGTTATTTCATAAATAAGTTATACCTTTGCGTACATTAATTACAAATCTTACAAAGATTACAAACAATGCTTAACAACTTTAAATATCAATCAGCGTTCAACGCAAAAACTGTTATCAGAGCAGTTATTGCTAGTACCTGTATTGTCTTTATTAAGAACGGGGAGGCAAATCCATTCCCGGATATGAGAGGTTAAGTATTTTTCTGGATATTCTTCAGAGGCCTCTTCTTCCGAAGTGGCCTTTTTTATTTGTCTCCCCTGATCTTCCTTTTTAATTCATACATTTTTATAACACAGTCAATATGCAATTGATCATTAAAACATTGAAGTTTTTGCTTACACGGCATGTCCGGTAATGTCAGGTGCAATGCATATTGCGATGAGCCTCCGTTACCGACGAGAGGCTTTTTTTATTTTTAATAATACAACAATGAAACGTTCTAAAGAATTCAGAAATATAGGAATCATGGCACATGTGGATGCAGGTAAAACAACCGTTACTGAACGCATCCTTTATTATACAGGACTTACACATAAATTAGGTAGTGTGGATGAAGGCAATACTGTGATGGACAGTGATCCGCAGGAAGAGAAAAGAGGTATTACCATTTCTTCTGCAGCTATTACTACCTATTGGAATAAACATCAGATCAATATTATTGATACTCCCGGACACGTGGATTTTACCGCTGAAGTAGAACGTTCACTAAGAGTACTGGATGGTACAATAGCTGTATTCTGTGCAAAATCAGGTGTGCAGCCACAGTCTGAAACTGTGTGGAACCAGGCTAATCATTATAACATTCCGCGCATTGTGCTGATCAATAAAATGGACCGGCAAGGTGCTGATTTCAATCGTGTGGTACAGGAGATCAGAGATATGTTACATGCGAATGTAATGCCAATACAACTACCTGTTGGTGCGGAAGATAACTTTACAGGAGTTGTTGATCTTATAACGATGAAAGCGTTGATATGGAATAGCCAGGATGGAAAGAATTATGATGTGCAGGACATTCCTGCAAACATGCTGGAAGAAGCTTTAAAAGCTCGTAACAGCCTGCTGGAAGAACTCTCTTTGTATGATGAAGTGATCTTTGACAAGTATATGTCGGATCCGCTTAGTATTACTGTAAATGAGATCCATACCGCCTTGCGTACGGCTACCTTACAGATGCAGGTGATACCTGTATTGGCAGCTGCTGCTTACAGAAATAAAGGTATCCAGCCTTTGCTGGATGCGGTGGTACAATATCTTCCTTCACCGGCAGATATTCCGTCTGTAAAAGGTATATCTGTTGAGAGTGATGAGGAGATTGTGATCAGTACTGATGTGGAAAATACGTTTGCAGGTTTAGCCTTTAAGATCATCACAGATGAGTATACAGGTAAACTAACGTTAGTGAGAGTTTATGCAGGTGTGCTTCGTGGTGGCGATACCTTATGGAACAGCCGTACCGGCAAGAAAGTACGTATCAGCCGCCTGATGAGAATCATGTCTGATAAATATGAAACGGTAGAACAGATCGAAGCAGGTGATATAGGTGCCATCGTAGGACTGAAAGACGTGCGTACCGGCGATACCCTGTCTCATCCGGATCATCCCGTATTACTGGAAAAGATCAGTTTCCCTGAACCTATGGTCGGATACGCTATTGAAGCAAAATCTGCGAAGGAAGTGGCTAAACTGGGAGAAGCACTGGCTAAATTACAGGAAGAAGATCCTACCCTGACAGTGGAAGTAGATGCCAGCTCCGGACAAACCATCCTGAAAGGAATGGGCGAGCTGCACCTGGAAGTAGTGATCGAAAAGCTATCGGCAGATTATCAGGTAGAGATCAATAAAGGAGAACCGCAGATTGCTTACAAAGAGGTGTTTACACAACCAGTTGTACATCGTGAAGTGTATAAGAAACAGAATGGTGGGTCCGGTAGTTTTGCAGAGATACAATTTGAGCTGGCACCCCGTGAAGATGGCGTAGCTGGTCTTGAATTCATCAATGAAGTGAAAGGTGGAGCCATTCCCCGTGAATTTATTCCTTCTGTAAAGAAAGGATTTGAAGAAGCGATGAAAACCGGTGCACTGGCAGGTTACCCTGTAAACTCCATGCGTGTACGTTTACTCGATGGAAACATCCATGTAACGGATTCGCACGCACTGGACTTTGAACATGCTGCTTCAATGGGATTCAGGGATGCTGCAAAGAAAGCAGTGCCAAGATTGCTTGAACCATTCATGTCTGTAGAAGTAACTATGCCGGAAGAGCATACAGGGGTGATTACAGGCGATCTTAACAGAAGACGTGGTGTGATCAGGGGAATCGAAATGAAAGCCAGTCAGCAGTACGTAAAAGCGGAAGTACCGCTATCCGGACTATTCGGATATGTAAACGTGTTACGAACCTTATCTTCAGGAAGGGCTGCGGCATCATTAACATTCCAGGATTATCAGCTGGTACCGAATGGTATTGCTGAGAAAGTGATAGCGAAAGGTTAATAAAAAAAGGCTCCTTCATCGGGAGCCTTTTTTTATTGATTATATTGAGCGGAGATATTACTTGAAAAGATCTACCGTTACCCCCACTTCATATGTGCCATCTACTGTTGTTTTAACACCACCTGTCTGTGCTGTATACATTGCCTGTATCGCTACTGTTTTCAGGATATTTACTCCAATACCGGCAGTTACACTTTTAGAAGAATGATACATCGCCATTACATTGGCAACGTTGTTCAGCAAAGCTACATTTACACCTGCATCAATGATATTATCATAACCACTTACACCCCGGTAACAGATTTTAGGTTCTATCGAAGTGATTGTTTCATCCAACGGGAACTTATATGATGCTGCAGTGAAAAAGATGCCACCTCCATCAACCGTCTTATTATTATCGCCGGTAAAGAGGCTCCTTACATTAGGCAGCGAAGCCTGTATCGTGAGCTTAGTATCAGTATATGCCATACCGTACTCTCCTTCAAAGTAATTAGTCCTGCGGTTAAATGCAGTCACAGAAGGATCATTCACATCACCATCCAGGTTTTTATAATCAATACGCTGTACGTTCAGCGCAACGGAAAGCCCAAAGTGCAACTGCTGATCCGGGTTATTCAAAGGCAGGTGATAAGCATAGGTTAATCCCATGCGGGTTCTGTTAATAAGACCAGCTACATCATTGAAGACATTGAGACCCACTCCCACCCTGTTCCCCACCGCATAGTCTGCGGTGAAGAACTTGGTAACAGGTGCACCATCTATACCATTCCACTGCCGGCGGTAAGCCGCATTCAGGTGCAGCCCTTTTTCTAATCCTGCCATAGCAGGATTGGCCAGGTACTGATTCTGAAAATACTGGGTGCCGGATGGTTCCAGCAATGCCTGCGAATTACCGAGCGATTGCGCTCCTGCTTCCAGACCTGCCGTTATAAACAGGCAGCCAAGTAATAATGAACGAATGTTTTTCATATAATTAATTAGTTTCTGTCTCTGATAATAGTGATATAACCTTTCGCTGTCTTACCACCATCAATTGTTAAAATATAGTAGTAAGTACCTTCTGCCAGCGGGCTGCCATTCATTGTTCCATCCCAGTCATTACTGTAATTTCTGCGATTAAATACCATGCGGCCGGTACGATCGTAGATCCTTACTTCATTGTTAGGATAACTATCCAGGTTACGAATTACCCATTTATCATTCTTACCATCACCGTTTGGCGTAAGGATATTCACAGCATCTATTTTAAAGTCTTCCACCACTTTCACAGTGATCTGTGCCGTATCGCTACAGCCTGCGTTGCTGGTGACTGTTACTTTATAAGTAGTGTTGCTCATTGGTTTTGCTTCCAGTATATCACTCTGTTCTCCGCTGATGTTACCGTCTGCATTATCCCAGCTGTAGCTGCTTCCACCAGTTGCAGTAAGATGGATGATATCACCTTTAGAGATAGCATTTCCTTTATCGCTGCTGATACTGATGATTGGCAAACTGTTGGCGGTGATGGTAAATGTGCGGCGTAATGTATCCACACCACCATTCGTTGTACCTCCATCATCCTTTATAGTTACCGTTACAGTTTTATTTCCTGAAACACCGCCTTTCAGCTTGTAGGTAATCAAACCTGCTGCATCTACAGACAATACTTCAAAATCAGGCTGATTTGCCATAATTGAGAAGTTGTAAGTCTGAGTCGCTTCCACAGCAGAGGCGCCAGTCAGCTGGATAGTATGTGCGTCTGTGTTAGTACACATCACCACATCAGAGATAACGTCCAGTAAAGGTGCCTGGTTCACCAGTTTCACATTCACTGTTACAGTTTCCGCAATGCTGGTATTTAATCCATCGCTAACTGTGATGGTCAGGGTAACAGTACTATTTGCTTTATTGTTGAGAAGTGTCACATCCTGTACATGAATACTGCCGGTGTTATCAATGGAGAATGCTCCACCGGAATCATCACTGGTAATCGTCCAGTTCTGTAAAGTACCCCTTGCTTCAAAAGCTGTTACTTTTCCAACCAGTGTACCAACCGGGTTCCTTTCTGCAATATTGAAAGTTTGGCCTGCATTGATAACAGGAGCAGTTGCATCATACACAATTGCTAAAAGATTATTTCCTGAATTGCCGTTACCAACAACATTCACCGCAGAACCTGCCGGTACATTAACATTTACAACACCATCAGCAAAAGGTGTTATTAGTGCCGTATAAATAACATTATCTGTCGTTTGCAGATTGCTGACTGTTGCATTGGATGCTGTGATACCGCTGATAGTCAAACCAGTCACTGCTTCAGTAAATGATAATTTTACGGTGAATGGTACATTTACAATAACTCCAGCTGTAGTAGATATATACACCTGCGGAGTGGCAGTATTCACAAGCACACCGGCAGTACTTGCTACATTGTTCAGCGTCAATACAGCATTGTTAGTTGCGACATCCTTTATACTACCACCATTTCTTACCAGACTAATCAATGTAATACCATCCATATCCATATCCCCTGGCTGCACTGTGTAACTGAACACTAATGCACTGGTACCACTTCCGCTAACATATGTAGCCTCTACACCACCGGTATTCAACCCTACATTGAGATAAGGGAATCCTGTTGCTGTATTTACTATCACATTTTCATTGTAATTAACTACAAAGCTGAGTGTAGTACCATCCTTATAATATCCGTTCGCCGGTACTGCTACTGAAGTTATAACAGGCGATGTGGCATCATAAGTTAAACTTAAGCTGGCAGGAGACGCGGTATTGTCATTGTTTCCAATGTTCACCGCCACAGCAGGAGGAATACTCATCATCACCGCACCATCTGTTACTGGTGTTACCAATACTGTATAAGAGATATTATCTGAAGTTTGCAGGTTACTCAGTGTGGCATTAGATACTACGATATCACCTGTTGTAAATCCTGTTACGGCTTCGCTAAATGTGATCGTTGCCGTAAATGGCGCGTTCACAATTGCAAAAGCTGAAGTAGACAGTGCCACCGTTGGATGCGATGTGTTTACAAACACACCTGTTGTGTTGCCTATATTATTCAGTGTTAACACAGCATCGTTTGTCGCTGCATCCTGTATAACAGCTCCGTTTGCTACCAGGCTGCCCACTGTAATACCATCCATATCCATATCTCCGTTCTGAACGGTATACAAGAAATTTAATGCCTGCAATCCTGCTGTATTCAGGTATACTGCGTGTACAACAGTAGACCCGATCGTTACATTAATATAAGGTGTACCACCTGTTGTATTCAGTAGTATATTCTCACTGAACTGAACCGTGAAGGCAAGATTACTTCCGGCCTTGTAATAATAATTCGCCGGCACCGTAACTAAAGTAACAACAGGCGCTGTAGTGTTTACAATAACACCTGTCAGGCTGCCTACATTCTGTAATACTATTGCCGCATCGTTAGTGGCCACATCTTTGATGATACCGCCATTCAGTTGCAGGTTAGCTCCCAGACTAGGCCCGTTCAGGTCCATATCTCCAGGCTGTACCGTGTAAGTGAAAGTTGCTGCACTGGTACCACTACCGCTAACATATCCTGCCTGTACAATTCCGGAAGTAAGCACCACATTGAGATAAGGTGTGCCTCCTGTTGTATTTACGATTACATTTTCGTCATAGTTAACGGTAAAGCTGAGTGTAGTACCTGCTTTATAAAACCCATTCGCAGGTACGCTTACCGATGTTATAGCAGGCGCTGTAACATCATAAGTTACACTTAAAGTATTGGATGCGGAGTTGTCATTACCACCAACGTTCACCGCAACAGTTGCAGGAACATTTACACTCACTGCACCATTTGCAACGGGTGACACCAATACTGTATAGAAGGTATTATCTGAGGTTTGCAGGTTACTTAATGTAGCATTTGATGTTACAATATCTCCTATTGTAAATCCTGTTACGGCCTCACTGAAAGTGATAGTAGCAGTATATGGTACATTTACTCTTGCAGGAGCAGTAGTTGACACTACTACTGAAGGATGTACTGTATTTACAAACACGCCGGAAGTATTGCCTACATTATTCAATGTAAGTATTGCATCATTACCCGCTCCATCTTTTAAAGTGTGGCCGTTTAAGTCAAAGCTGCCTATTGTAATACCGTCCATATCATGATCACCATCCACTACGGTATACCTGCATGTGAACGAAGTCGTTGTTCCAGTTATATATGTTGCCTGTACCACACTGCTGCCAATGGTGATATTAAGATATGGAGTACCACCGGCAAAACTCATAGCAATAGGTTCAGAGAATGTAACGGTGAAGTCCATGTTGTTACCTGCTACATAATAACCATTCGCAGGTACGCTTACAGAGCTGACAGCAGGCGGTGTTATATCGTACAATACATTTAACTGTGAAGCATACGTGTTACCATTATGACCAATGTTTTCCGCAACATCTGCAGCTACATTCAGTTTAATGGAACCTTCTGCTGTTGGCGTTACCAGTACAGTAAATGTTGTATTATCTGAGGTTTGCAGATTGCTCAGTGTTGCACCATTGTCGGCACTGATATCGCCAATGACAAATCCTGTTACAGCTTCACTGAAAGCGATAGTTGTCGTAAATGGTGCATTTACAACATTGAATGGAGTCGAAAGCGTTACGGAAGGATGAGTCGTATTCACCCTCACATTAGTCGTACTGGCTACATTATTCAGTGTAAGTGTGGCATTATTACCAGCAGCGTCTTTTATGGTGCTACCGTTTAATACCAGGCTATTTACTGCAATACCATCCACATCCTGATTTCCATCCACCACTGTATAACTGAATGTCAGCGCAGATGCTGTCGTATTACTCAATGTTGCATTTACTGTGGAGCTACCAATTGTTAAAGTAACATATGGGCTGCCACCTGTAGTATTCAGATTAACGGCTCCATCGAATGTAACAGTGAAGTTCAGAACATCGCCTGCTTTATAATAACCATCCGCTGGTACACTTACGGAACTCACAACCGGTTTGGTAATATCATAAGTAAAGCTCAGCGTATTCGTAGAGACTGAATTTGGATTACCAGCCACATTCAGTGCTACAGAAGCAGGTACACTCAAACTTACTATACCATCAGTAACAGGCGTTGCTGTTATACTGTAGGTGATATTATCCGAAGTAGTAAATGCTGTAATTGTTGCATTGGTTGCCTGAATATCTCCACTTGTAAATCCTGTTACTGCTTCACTAAAGGTGATAGTAGCAGCAATAGCATGATTTAATACAGGAAGTTCTGAAGAGGCCAATGTAACTGTTGGTCTGATCGTATTTACGAACACACCGGAAAGGCTACCTATATTGTGTAATGTAACATCGGCTGTATTACCAGCCGGGTCTTTAATTGTACCACCGTTTGTCTGTATGTTAGCACCCAGGGAAAGACCGTCCATATCCGTATCACCATCTACCACAACGTAGGTGAAAGTCAATGCACTAGTACCGGAGCCACTCACGTAATTAGCGTGTACAGTGCCGGAATTAAGTATAACATTCAGATAAGGTGTTCCACCTGTTACATTTACTACTACATCCTCCGCGTAATTAACAACGAAGTTCATCGGTGAACCGATCACATAATATCCGTTAGCGGGTACACCAACAATTGTAACAATCGGAGCTGTCAGATCTACGGTCCAGTTGTAAGTAACTGGTGTTCCAATATTACCGGCAGGATCTATTGCTCTTATAGACATCTCATGTGCACCTTCCGCAATACCACTAAGAGTAGCCGGAGACGAAATACCTGCATAGGCTGCACCGTCAAGACTACCCTGGAAAGTACTGCCACCTTCACTGGAAGAGAAAGTGAAAGTAGCATTTGTACTATTGGTAGGATCGTTCGGACCAGTTAATATTGTTGTTGCCGGAGCTGTTTGATCAAGTGTAATTGTAGAAGAATAGCCCTGTACATTAAGCGCAGCATCCATATACTGCACATATACCGTTTTCAATCCGTCACCTACAGAAAGCGCCCAGGATTTGCTGGTTGCAAATGCTTCATAAGTACTCCATGTACTACCATCATTAGAGAAACGCATCTGCATGCTGCTTGCATCTGTAGCCGCAAGCGTTAATGCTACAGTGGCATTGTTTGTAATTGTTGAACCACTATTGATAACTATTGAACCTACTGGTTTTGTTCTATCTATTGTATAACTCGGCCCACTTGTATAAGGAACATTGGTAGTAGTAGGAACAACTCCCGTTCCTGTTACATTCAGCCGCAGTGTACCATCACCGGTACCGGTATTCACACTCACGATATAGGTAGTTCCAGAACCGCTATAACCGGAAACAGATGCACCTGTAATGCCGCCGCTGGTGGTTAAATTGAATGATGATGCGGTAACGCCTGTAACAGCCCTGTTGAAAATTACCGCGAAATTAACAGAGCTGGCAGCTGTTGGTGATGTACCTAAGCGCGTAATAGTGCTAACCATAGATGTAGGCGGATCGAGCCGTACGATTCGTCCACTACCTGATGCCGCGCCATCATTTACGAATACCTGTCCGCTACTGTTTACTGCCAGTCCCCAGGGATAGGTAGGTGCGGCGATGGTAAGTCCGGTATAAAGCGATGTTCCTGTTGCGTTTACCGCCACAGGGTATGTGTACTTTACTACCTGTGCGGTGGTAGCTGATGTACCTTCACTCGTATATAAATTATCATTAGCATCAATAGCCAGTGAGGTAAATGATCTGTTTGTTCCCAATGTAGTAAGGACATTGTAAGAGGGATAGGTAAGTTTAAATAAACTGCCGCCATTCGTATCCAGGAAACCCAGGAAAAAAATATCGTTATGGGAATCAACAGACAAGCCCCAGGGAACACTCGGGTTCAGAGGACTACTAGGGTTAGCCAAACCATTATAAACAACAGTACCTGCACTACTTTCAGCCCCGGCGGTATATTTCACTACCTGGTAAGTATTATCCGTACTATTGTATTCCATTGTCAGTAAGTTATCGGAAGCGTCAGTAGTAATGGCAGAATAATAGTTACCATGTTGTACTGTTGTAGCACTATAGGAAGGATAAGTCAGCTTGATAACCTCCCCATTATTCGCGGTCTCCCAACCATTCACTACAAATACATCCCCATTGGTATTTACAGTAATACCCCATGGATAAGCAAAACCCGTACTACCATACGACAAGCCGGAATAAATAACCAACGAAGTCGCAGGGTTTCCGCCGACAAATTTGGCAACCTCATAATTATCATTCGTAGCGTTATAACGCACCACGTATATATTATTACTCTGGTCTTTAGCCATGGCAGCATAGGCTCCACCTGTTGCTATGGTGGTAGCAGTGTATTGACCAAAGCCTTGATAGCCAGTGAACAAAAAGCATAATATCAGCAATAGTTTGCTGATAAGTTTTGTAAAAGTGTTCTTCATATGAACATATTAATTAAATGCAGAGAAAGGGGTTTTGCCAACCTGACACGGATTCGTTATGGATCAATTCAAATTCTTTCGCATCATAGCGCATTCCTCTGCCTTGGTCAAGAATAATTTTGTGTATTTTATTTCCTGTTGTGGTAATTTTAATAATGTTTGATACCGGTAAAGCAAATCCTGAGGAAGGATAAAAATTCTTCTCACCCCTGGGACCATTGATGATGCCAGTTCTTAATAACTGCTTAACGGTATCCCAATCTCTTTTTTGGGCGTGGGGCAACAACTCTCTCCACATCAGTCCTGCTTCATATCCCATTAAAGCATACATATTAGCTGGCTGATGCGCAATACTCTCAAACTTCTTTACAAATACCTGATTGGCTTTGTTTTCATCTTCACGCATCCACATCATGGATGTATATATTTGCAGGTCTGTATGTTTTATATCATCAAGCACATCATCATATGCCATTGTTTCATTAATCAGTAATGGTATCTTTTTATGGAAACCACTCTCGATCCATTTTTCAAGGAACCTGGTTCCCATGTTGCCGGCAAATATCGCATGTACGTAAGGAGGGGCATCTTTTGACAGTTGATCAAAAATAGCATCCAGTTCCATGCGGTCCGGCTCATTATGATCAAATGGCAATACATTAAAACTGATCTGCGTACCGCCTGCTGCTGCTACTCCCTGTTGAAATGCACTAGTCAGATGATAACCTGCTTCATATATTGGCATTATCATACGTCCACCGTTCCCCAGGTTACTTTGTGCCCAATGGCCCAATGCATACTGTGATTGCCATAACTGGTGCGATGCATAGAATACATCAGGACTCAGGTAAGGAAAATGCGGGATATATTCCCCCATATCAAAGAAGAAAGCGGGTTTCTTATCACTTTCAATTAACGGGATCAATCCGGGTGCAGCTTTGTAGCTGATCAAACCAGACAATATATCCACCCTGTTAAAAAAGAGCAGTTTACGGGCAGCAGCAACAGATGCTTCCACCCCTCCCATTTGGGTATACTCAAACATAAACTGTACAGACCTTTGGCGTACAGGATCAAGACCCATACCCAACAACCATCCTGTAACCAGGTGGCTGGAGTAATGCGGATAAATACCAGAATAAGGAGAGAGAAACCCAAAAGTGAGGGGTGGCTTCATACTATACTACTAATTAATTACGGCTAGGGTAAACACCTTCAAAAGCAATAACATAAGATATCGCCAGGTAAGGGTCCTGGGTAGCTACAGGGGTGTTGCTACCAGTAAGACCAATAGTCACATTACCAGTTACAGTGTCTGCGGCTAGTGTTGTACTACCATTTTTCACAGCATAACCTTTGATGGTAGAGGCAGTTGGGCCAGATCCTGTTTGAGGCAAAGCTGCAGGTACAAGCGTAGGACCCGGAATGTTAGTAGTACCAGTCGCAGTTGATGCTGATGGCGTTACAACCAGGGTACTTACATCCGCGGTATGCGTATGTGACGGCAGGTTGTTGAGCGTCAGTATCACTGATTCTGCACCACCAGTCTGCCCTAAATCATAATTTGAACGACCGGGAGCCTGCCCTTGTCCTATAAGTGCACGTCCTCTCAGATCAGGTAAGGCAAAGGTAGTCTGGCCATCACCACCATAAGTGGTCCCTATCAGAGAAAACAAAGGTTGATTTTGAGCGATAGACACGAGTTGGCCCATACAGAACGCCCAACCACGAGGTGCGTAATTGCCGGCAAAAGCCATAATCATTGCAACAAAAGGTTCCATAAAAATTAAGATATTTTGATGAGAAAATAAACCAGATAATAAAACAATTATGCCTTACCGTTACTAAAATCAGGGAAGCTAACTACAGCGCCTCCACGCTTTGCAGATAACACCGCCAATGGCCCGATAACGCTGTTGGTAGCGGCTGCATATACACTACGGGTAGACTGCTGTATTCCGTTGATGAAATCCTGCAACGCAAGCGCTACATTATCATTTTCCGGACTGTGTTTGAAACGTTCATTACGCACAGCAATCGTATATTCCTGCAGGTAAGGCTTATCAGCTTCCCATACGTGGTTAACTGCATCTTTCTTATAAATTGATTTAGAAACATCCATCCAGCTGCCTTCACTTCCTTTAACGTGAAAACCAGTAGACAGATCTCCTGCTCCCGATTGCAACTGCACTGTTTGTCCCGTTGCAGTTGTCAGCGTAATAGTCTCCAGCGTACCACTGGTAAAGAACAAACGGGCATCACCTGTTTTAGGGTGCGGCCTGTTAACCACATACTGCTGTTTCTCTTTTGTAGTACGCAACGATACAAATGCATTACCTGTAATCCGCGCTACTACTGTTGCAGGATATACAGGATAAGGTGTACGCTGGCCATTCAGCTGATAATGATTTGCACCGGCACGTACAGCTTCCACATTTCCAAAAACACCCTGCTTCACCATATTAGCTGCCACTATCAAATCACTACGATAATTATGTTCATCCAGTGTGAAATACTGACAGCCAGTTTGCTCACTCGTGCGTACAATGTCCCAATGTTCTGCAAGTGTAGTCCCCATTATGGTTCCACATGCTACATGTTTGTCAGCCAGCATCGCTGCTTTAGCAATTTCATAGTGCTGGTGCCAGGGGGCAGCTATCAATACTGCGTCAATATCTTTGCGATCAAGTAATGTTTTGTAAGTATCAGTGTATACGTCCGGACGACTATAACCCGCGTTGCTGAATAATTCCAGACCTTTGCGGACAGCTACCGGATCATTATCACAAATCGCTCTCACATCGAGATCTCTATGTTGTAAAGCATGTGTCAGATATTGTAGTCCCCAGGGGCCAACACCTATAAACGCTATACGTAATCGGGAACCTGTTCCAGCCGACAGATATGAAGGCATTAAAGATAAAACAGGGGCAAGTATTGCGGCATTCTTTAAGAAATGCCTTCTGCTTGATAAATGCATACTAATTAATTCCTAAAGTTGGTATAAGAAAGAAAAGTAGGCTCCAAAAAACAGATAAAATTAGATGAGGTTTTCTCTAAAGATTAGGGTAAAATTGAATACGGGATCAAAGATATATTATCTTTTCATCAAAAAAAGAGCATTTGAGATATGTAGTATTATTACTACATGCTTTATTCTCAAATAAAGAATCTGGAGAACCTTTGCTTGTTAATAAAGTATTGATATACATTAAAAGGCTCCAGGTGGAGCCTTTTAATGTATATCAAGTATTGTCCGGGTAAGCGGGTTTAAAATTGTGGAATTAATAATTAAACGTTAGTAAAACATCCTACGACCTTAAATACCCATCCACAAAAAAATAAAATCTATTTGATTTTTTTAATACCCAACTCTGCTTATTACCAACAGTAGATTTATTTTCGATCAACTTACTATAGTTAACAAAGTTTGAATCGCTAAGACTGGTCCCTTTCTTCGTTACAATAATATTAACATTGTAACCTGTATTCACAAAACCCGCTATATCTACATGGAAATATTGCTTGTCTTTACGCTTAATTATAGAACTTACCGATGACTTAAATAATAGAGACAGATGATTTGAAGGTTCCCTTACAATAGGATCAAAGAAGCCCTGCCCCCTATAATTTGTGTCAATATAATTATAGAAAACACTATTATCCTTTAATCTATACTGATAGAGGAAGCTACAATCAGTCTTTATATTATTATCAATCCAATCAACTAAATCAACAATAGAATTGCCATATGCATCATAATAATCATCCATCTTTTTAGTTAAATCCTCTTTTTCAATAATTGAATGACAGGAAATTAAAAATGTAAAACAACATATTATACCCAGTCTCTTCATCTTGTTCTAATTTAATTTAGTTACTTGTATTCTGACTATTAACTGATGTGTTTTTAATTGTACCTGGTTGATCGTTCCAAAAAATTCATCAATTTAAAAAGAATTACCTTTTTATTTAAGGAAATCCAATTTTCCGCCAAAAATGCCAGTTCTATAAACAATTGATTAAGGGCAATCTCTGCAAGCGGTGTAGAATACCGCTGGATTCAGGTGGGTAATTGCGGGCCTTAGCCATTTGACACACGATGGATATCGCTCAATATATATTCTAAAGCCTATACGCTTGATAATGTCAGATAGAATTAATACCAAATGGGTACAGACCGCAATCCCACCTGAATCCAAAGTAAAGAAAAGAATAAAAAAAATATGTGTAACGAAAAATTTCATTACACATATTCTATGAGGTAAAGTTCTGATAAAATCATCTACTGCACATCCCACCAAATCCTATCCGTTAGTTTAGCGGTTTGCTGCGGCTGTTCATTTGTTAAGATCTCACTCTGCGGGTATAACAGTCTGCGGGGAATTTCAGAGATAGCTCCGTCAACTTTTGTAAGCGTAGGGAACCCTGTTCTCCGCCAGTCAACAAAATTCTCTGCATTCAGGAAATCTGCCACATTCTTCTCTTCCATAATCAATTGCAATGCATTCCCTGTAGTTAAGGTACCACGTGTTGTAAGATAGGTATTGATATTTGCCTGCGTGACTGAGAGCTTTTGCATATGTGAAATAATACCCTCCTGATAAAAAGGTTGCGCGGAAGTTGCACCGGATTTCATAAGGGTAGCTTCTGCTTTTAGGAAAAGTGCTTCTGAATAATTTACAAGGTAATTATCTGCAGATGCACCAGCATAAAAAGCAGTGGGATAAGAATAATCATGCAGGATGCCGGTAGGTGTACCAATTGTGCGACCAGTATATAAACCGGTGCTATCGGCAGGCTTCACTATCTTACTTAAACGCGGATCATTCCTATCCTTTAACCAGTCTACAAACGTTGCATTCATTACGTAAGTAGTTACCTGGCCAAATGTTGTAAACCAGGGATTCTCTGCACCGGATGTACCTTTATATTTAAAAGCAAAATCATCATCATTGGATTCCATACCATTATTCAATGCTTCTAAAACACTGTCTGCCGCCACGCTACCTTGTACTTTGGAAAGATGCATAAAATAACGGGCCTTTAATACATATGCCAGCTTCGTCCATTTACTCATATCTCCTTCATAGAAGAAATCATCTGTACCTGGTACGATTATACTATTCTTTGCAATATCCGCGATCCCTGCAGATAAGAGGGACTGTATCGTTTTATAAATGTCTTCCTGTTTATCATATGCAGGAGTCAGATTATCTATACCGGTAAAGCCCTTTGAATAAGGAATATCTCCCCAAAGGTCTGTAGCAGTACCTAATGTATAAGCAGAAAGGATTTTAGCAATACCTGCGTAATTGTAACTACTGTCTTTTTCACCTTTGTTACTCAGAATACGAAGGTTGTTCAGACAGGTTACATAAACATTAAACCAGTCGCCATCCAGATCTATATTAAACAACTGATAATTCCCAATATTAGGGTTGGGCTGATTGGCAGCAATTGCCTGCACATAGTTCTGTGTAATGATTGGTGCATTACCCGCAGATATAAAGTCGGAAATAGCTACTTCCACCGGCGAAAGGATGAGTGATTCCTGTACATCCTCAGGATTATTTGGATTTTTATTTACATCCAGAAATTTCTTACAGCCACTGCCTGTAAAAAGTATCACAGCAAATAAGCCCCATATATAGTTTTTCATCGTTTATCTTTTTTGTTTAATTAAACATACCCTTATCAGAAACTCAGTTTCAGAGAAAAGGTATAAGAACGGCTGGTAGGTGTTGAGAATGCATAAATTCCCTGATTACCATTCGCACTGCCATAAGAACTTACTTCAGGATCTGCCCCTGTAAAATGCGGACTGTAAATCCAGAGATTACGTCCTGTCACTGATACCAGTGCTGATTTGAAAAAGGTATGCTGCAGGAACTTCGACTTAAGATCATAAGCCAGGCTTACATTCCTCAATTTGATATAAGTACCATCCTGTATAGTAGATTCATACTGTCTGCTCTGGTAATATTTCTGTGCATCCACTACTACCGTATTCGGCTTGTTGTCTACCACACTGATCCCTTTAATCACCATCGGTTGTCTGTTCTCCGTTACTTTGGCGGTGCCATAGAATAATGCCCCTGCTTCCACATCATTCTGTACATCTCCTCCCTTTTTCATATCGAAGAAGAAACTAAGGCTTAATTGTTTGTAACGGAAAGTATTATTTATACCTGCCAGCCAGTCGGGATTCACATTACCTACTATTCCCTGTTTGTCCGCTACTACAGGCATTCCATTGGCATCAATCATCAACTCTCCTTTGTCATTACGCTCGTAACGGGCACCAAAGAATACATTGTAAGGTTGCCCTATTATTAACCGGCCTAATTGATCCAATCCTGGATATAATGCCAGTACTTTGTTGCGGATACGGGTATAATTGAAGGAGAGATCCCAACTGAAATTTTTTGTTCTTACCGGCGATGCATCTAGTAATAATTCAATTCCCCTGTTTTCTACTTTTGCCGTATTAACGGTAGTACCACCAAAACCAGTGGCATTGGAGATAGATACACCAGGAATAATACCATCGTGCAGCTTCTTATAAAAATAAGAACCTTCAAAGCTGATCCTGTTATGGAGGAATTTCATTTCCAGTCCTATTTCCGTTTCATTCAGCCGCTCATTTTTCAGGTGTGGGTTACCCAGTGTTGAATTTAACAGGAAGCCTGACTGATCCTGGAAGGGATAATTCAATCCGTTACGTTGTGCCAGGATGTAAGGAGTGGTTAAGGCATATGGCCCTACCTGTTCATTACCCACATTTGCATAAGAGATTCTTACTTTACCAAAACTGAACTTGTCCGACAATTCTGGTGAGAAAAATTCTGAGAACACAAATCCCATTGCGGCAGATCCATAAGGATAAAAACGTTTGCTGGATTCGAGTACAGAACTACCATCATAACGGCCTGTCAGTGACAGAATCAGGAACCTGTTGTAATCAATATTCGCCTGTGCATAAAAACCTACTTTCCTGTTCTGATAATGAGCTTCACCAGCTACGACATTACCTGTGGCTGATACGTTACCAAAGTCGTCTATTTTTACACCGCTGCCCGTAATATTATGCGTCTGACTATACGTAGATAATAAGTTATTACCCAGCAGGAGGCTTACATCAAATTTATTAAACTCTTTATGGGCATTCACAATCAGATCATGATTGAACTGCCGGAAGCCTGTTGTCTGATCAATGATCTTTCCTTGCAGACTAATGGCTTTACTGGGAGCTTCCGTATATTTAGTCTGCTCGGAATAAATATCAGCTCCTACCCTTTCCGTCACAGTGAGCCATGGAGTGGCTGTATAATTAGCAGTAAATACGGGCAGGAACCTGTTCACCGTTGAATGGTTATTCATATTCTCTACTCCCCATAACGGTGCATTCCTGGAATAGCGGAATAAACGCTGACTACCATCTGGATTCAGATAAGGATAAGGATTCCATGAAACCGGTTGTACCAGCAAAACGAACAAAGGACCATTACTGGCACCTTCAGGCAACCTGTTCTGGTTGGAATTGCTATACTCTATCTGGAAAGTAGTAGTAAGTTGTTTGTAAACCTTTGTTGTATACTTGAAGAAAATAGAATGACGTTTGAATTCATTCTTTGGCACAATCCCTTTCTGATCAAAATAAGAGTACGACATAAAATAACTGGAAGCTCCATTGCCTCCACTTATGCTTAAATTGTTATTAGTACCCACTCCTGTTTTAAAAAAATCGTACGGATTATATTTGGGGGCAGGTTTACCATTTATCTTCAGCGTATCCATTCTTACGCCCCATGATGCATTTGTTTTCTGTGTTTCACCATCAAAGAAAACGCCCTTCTCTCCTTGTGAGTAAGCTGTTTGTTTCTCCGGGAATAATCCTTTGTCAAAAGAAAGATCGGTAGACATTGTGATGACAGGCTGCTTGTTCATACCACCACTTTTTGTAGTGATAATCACCACACCCCTTGCGCCTGCAGAGCCATACAACGCAGTAGCTGCCGCCCCTTTCAACACGTTCATACTTTCTATGATGGAAGGATCTATATCGACCAGCCTGTTACTACCTGAACCCGCAGCGCCTCCGGGCACATTACTGGTTTCGTCATTATTGATAGGTACTCCATCTACTACGAACAAAGCCTGGTTATCTCCTAAAGGAGAGATAGCACCGCGAATCACAATGCGGGAAGATGCTCCCGGTGTTCCGGAAGAACTGGTGATCTGCACCCCGGAAACTTTACCTGCTAAGGCATTGACTAGATTCGGTTCCTTAGTACGGAGCAGGTCTTCTCCTTTTATTTCCTGTGAGCTGAATGTAAGATCCCGCTTGGCTCTTTTAACACCCAGTGCTGTTACAACAACCTCTCCCAATGCTTTCTTTGAGGTTACCACCGTATCTGTTACCGGCACTGAATCTTTCTTTTCCTGCGCATACACTGCTATTCCTCCCACCACGAAGAATAGGGATAATAATGATTTTCTAAATACGGTAAAGCTCGTTAAACCTGTATGCAACGGCTTAACGACGTATTTCTTATATACAATCGAATCCATAAGGGAAATTTTAAATGAGAGCTTAAAAAAGTTTGCTGCTACCAGACTGGTTGATACTTCCTTCGCAATTAAATCATAACGCTGAATTATAGGTTAATTAAAACTATTCAAAAATGGGTTATTTCTTTTTACCAATTTTATGATTTAGTTACCGGATTTTATCCTGATATAATGCGTGTCTTTTAATCGTAATACATTTACAGAATATGGTGCCAGCGAAAGATGAAATGAACCGGATGTGACTGATACCTGTTGCTGAACAGGTGTATATGCTACAGGCTTTTCAAAAGAGTTCTCCGCCGTTTCCTTATCTGACGCCAGCGTGATGAGTGTTGCTGTTTTATTAATCATTGCATTGCCGTCCAGTTCGATATTTGAATTACAGGTTGTTGCTCCTGCATTTACTATCTTCACAATGATATCTCCTGTATTTTCCTCTCTTCCGGAAATGGCAAACACTTTGGCAGGTTCGCGGTAACTCATCAGCATTTCATTATCCAGATAACAATCTACCTGGTCTGCTTTTACTTCCAGACGAATCTCATACCAACGGTCTTTTTCTATTGGATGTTTCAACCGTTTCTGATCACTTACATCCGATACATCATATCCTCCGGTCACTCTTTCAAACACACAATTCTGATTCACATAAGAACCTATATGCGCCCTTAAACAGGTGTTGCTGTCCTTTACTGCAAAAGGAATAATAAATGCGTTAAAGCCGTCCTTTTTGCGCGCCTTTAAAGTGAGCGTGTATGTATCAAATGTTTTCCCTTTCAGGATAGCCATCAGCTGTGCTCCTTCTGCAGTTTGCGCTAATGCGCTGTCCTGTACATTCCATTTGCCTCTCAGCAATTGCCATTCTTCAGGTTTGTGAACAAAGTCACTTTTATATAATAGCTGATCGCCATTACGTACTTCGATATCTTTATATTCGCTTTGTGTATCCCAGGTGCTTAACCCTATTCCGCCTGTAAATGCAGGCGCTGCCGATGGGGTTGCAACCACCGTTGTGGCAAGATTTACATCCGGTCTGTTCTCATTGAACATTTTGATGGTATAATAAGAGATCCTGGCAAAACTATTTGCTGCATCAAAATTAATGAGGTTCACCGGCCAGTCTACATCATGTACATTTACCAGTAAAGGTGCATAACTGGACATCTTCACCAGGTCTGCATTCCTTTCCATAGCCATCATATATACCGCATCACTTAGTGTAGCGGTCATATTACCCGTGCCCACACCGGCATTAGTGGCATACTCTCCCACGTACATTGTCCAGTTTCCTCTTTTGTATTTATCAAAATGATTGTCATGGTTAAATGACCAGTATGCTCCCTTATAAGCGTGTTCATCTGCCATCTCCACATGCTGCATACTGTCCAGTGTTGTTCTGTTCACATCGCCAATTCCCATACTGGCAATAACACTAATATCCGGGTATTGTTTTTTGATGGCATCATAAAAACGGTTGTAACGGAGTGCATACCGTGGGCCATGCTGTTCATTGCCTACCTCTACATATTTAAGCGGAAACGGGGCAGGATGACCGCTGGCGGCTCTTACTTTTCCCCACCGGGAGGTTACGGGTCCTATTGCATATTCTATAGCATCCAGTGCATTTTGAATCACACTGTCCAGTCCTTCGTCCGGAATAAATGTACCACTTCTGTAATCACAGGATACTCCCACATTAAATACATACAATGCCGCCGCTCCTATATCTTCACAATATTGCAGGTATTCATGATAACCGAACCCATCGCCCGACCAGTAACCCCAGGGACTGTAGGTACCCGGACGCTTTTCTATTGGTCCCAATGTGCGCTTCCAGTCGGGCGCACTTTCTATATTAATCCCTTCTACATAACAACCTCCCGGCCAGCGGATGAATGCAGGTTTCAGATCGGCGATGTAATTCGCCAGGTCTGCCCTTAATCCATTAGAACGTTGCTTAAATGTTTGTTGAGGGAAAAGGGAAACAAAATCGAGATACACTATTCCTTTGTTACTGAATGACAATACAAACCTTGCTGCCGGATCGGACTTCGTAGCAGTAAGTGTACCACTATATTTTTTCCAGCCGGTATTCTGTACTCTATTGAAAGTATAACTGGCCAGGATCTCCCCCTTGGCCGATTGCAGGGAAGCTGTAATACTTCCTTTATAATTCCTTGCATAAAATTGCAGGTTATATTTATTTCCGGCAACTGTATTTATCCCCCAGAAGCCTTCATTAATCAGGTCTGCTTTGCCGCTGATATTTACTTCCAGCGAATGCGGTGTAGCACTGTTTAAAGGTTGTTTGTCTGTTAATGCCAGTGTAATACCGGCCGTAGCAGACCAGGCAGGCCAATCACTTTTAATAGGCCATTCCATCTTCCAGTCACTTACCTGACCGGGAGGCATGGAGAAATGCGGCGTTCTTTCCGGTACAATAAATCCATCTTCCAGTTTAGTTCCCTGCGGCAGTTGACTTTCTTCAAACCCTCGGTTCTGAATCAGTTCCGCATATAATCCTCCTTCACCAGCATGACTGATCTCTTCAAAAAATATCCCATGTAAGGTGGGGGCAATCCTTGCACCCTGTTGTTGTGTATTGATATGGATCACCGCCCGATCCTGCGCTTTTGCTGTACTTATACCGAGTATGAAAAGGAAAATATATCTGGTCATGGTATTAATTTTATCAGCATCACGCCATGCGGTGCTATCTGTTTAGTAAAAGATGACTGCAGCGGACCAATGTTCTGCTGACGCCATACATCACGCATCTGCCGGTAATTATTTAATCCCAGTTCTTTCCAGTTCACAGTTATATTACGGTAAGTGGTATCCATATTAAAAATACCTACAGCCCTGCTGCCATCTGCCAGTTCCTTTACCCATACATTTGCAGAAATGCGTTTTGCCTGTTTTCCCAGTTCATCCTGATCAATAGCCAGCACTTCATCATTCGTCAGCAGACTAAGCGTAAAGTCATCTAATTTATCCAGATCACAACCTATAAGCAAAGGAGCGGCCAGCAAACACCATAAACTCACATGGGTATATTGCTCGTCCGGTGTTAATCTGGTAGGATGCAAATTCTCTCCCCAGCCCACTTTACCAACGATCATCATATCGGGATCATTCCAGTGACCGGGACTAACATACTGCTGTAATTTATCCTGACTGAAACCTATATGTTCCAGACTCTCCCAGGTATCTTCTATATCTTCTGTTGTTCTCCAGGATTGTCCACCTACTTCTCCGCCCCATTTCCACACATCTTTCAGTCCGTACTGGCAGATACTGTAAATGATATCTCTCTGTTGCGCACGCAAAGCATGCTGCATGATACGGAAGGGTTCTATATATGCATTCAGCGAAGTATCTTTTCCCACAATAGATTCATAACTGCACCAATCGTATTTAAGATAATCTACTCCCCAGCCGGCATAGGTGCGCGCGTCTTTTTCCTCCGCCTGGTAAGAACCCAGGAAACCGCCACAGGTCAAAGGACCAGGCGATGAATAAATGCCGAACTTTAGTCCATGCAGATGCAACCAGTTGCCCAATCCCTGCATATCCGGGAACTTACTGTTAGTAAGAATACTGCTGTCCGCTGCTCTTGCCGGTGCTTCCCAGCCATCATCCACATTAATATAATTCCAGCCATGATCTGCCAGTCCTTTTTCCAGCATTGCCTTTGCCGAACTTTGTACTTTCGCTGCACTTACATTTATCCCCCAACAATTCCAGCTGTTCCATCCCATTGTAGGTGTAAATGCCAGCGTATCTCCCACTTTAATAGTAAAAGTTTGAGTTGCCGTTCCAATAGCATTACTCACATGGATTACCGTAGCATAATTTCCTTTTTTATTCAGCTGACCGGTAATGATACCTGTTTGTTCATCTAACAGTAATCCTTCGGGAAGCTGATCTATCTTGTATTTCAGCGGTTTTATCCCGGTAGCTGCTATCTTAAATAAAAATGGAGAGCCGGGTTTTACCCCATATACTTTTGCTGTATTAATGCGTGGATGATCGGACACCCGAGGCGTAAGGATATATGGAAATGTTTGTTGCTGTTGTAACTGTAAACCGCTTGATTTTTCTGTAAAACTGTACTTACAGGTTATTCCTTCACGGTTAGGTAAGTCCAGGATAAATGACTGCCGCCCATATGGGGCTAATTGTAATTCTATTTTACGATGGATGAGATCGTTGTGATTATCTGTAACAGTATATGCAAGTGTACCAGTGATGGAAGTATTAAACCCGTTAGATACCATTAAGGGCTGGGTAGCCTTACCATTGGACAAATATTTGATTTCATCCGCAGGCATGCTGATAGTAAGTCCGTCTGTTTTTTCCAGCATATCTATATAGGGCTCACCCATAAAAATACCACCACTACCACCACCATCATAATCACGGATGGCGATTACATTTTCTTCATCCCAATGGATAGCGGGGCTATTGACAGCTACATGATATTCGCGCACAGCCGGCCACTTGCTTACGTAGCCTTCTTTATCATCCGGGAAGTTACCTGTCTGGCCAATCTTTACACCGTTCAGATAAGTAGCATCCACATCATTTACGTGTGCAAGGAAAATTCTCAGGCTGTCTTTCCAGAAGCCCTTATTACGCAGTGCTGAAGGGATCTTTATGTGAATGCGGTACCAGGCATAGCCATGGTAACTGTCGTATCCCTGCTCCTGCCATACTTTCCCTGTCCGGATCTCTTTCCAGCTTTGATCATCAAACGACATTGATGACCAGGCAGGCTGATCACCAGTGATAAAACGGGCAACAGGTAAGGGAATAAAATTTTTGTGTTGCGCGAAGGAAGGCAGGCAAATTGCCAGCGTAATTACTATCAGCCATGGTTTAGTCCACATGATGTAATATTCGAAATCTTATGGCAGAATCCATTAACAGATATTACCCGGCTTTGCTTACATTTTATCATTTACAGCATAGGCACGAATACTCTTTTCCTCTTTGAACAAAATCGC
This sequence comes from Chitinophaga sp. CF118, assembly GCF_900112615.1. Classification (GTDB taxonomy): domain Bacteria; phylum Bacteroidota; class Bacteroidia; order Chitinophagales; family Chitinophagaceae; genus Chitinophaga. Next base: position 818,355 of record NZ_FOMK01000002.1, read on the forward strand.
AATCTCTAATCCTTTGTTATTTGTGATATTGAGAGCACCTTCGAGCTGTTCACTCAGTGTTTCTATCAGTGTCATACCCAGAGATCCCTTTTTCTTCAGATCAAAATCTTCCGGCAGGCTTGTTCCATTATCTGCAACACTGAGCAGGATCTCTTTCGTTTCTGTATACAATAATTTAATGGTGATGATACCCGCCTTATTATCCGGGAAAGCGTATTTAATGGCATTGGTAATGGATTCATTCAGGATAAGACCAACAGGGGCCGCCTGTACTGCTTCCAGTTCAATATCATCAATATGCAGATCAAAATGAATGCGGGATCCTGTAACCAGGCTATCTCTCAGATAACTTACCAGTTCACAGACATACTTTCCCATATCAATAAAAGCTATCTCGTCCGACTGATATAATTTCTGATGGATGAGCGACATGGTATACATCCGTCTCTGGCTTTCGCGGATAGCCAGTATTGCAGCATCATTATCCAGGTAGGCAGACTGGATATTGAGCAGGCTGATAATAAATTGCAGGTTATTTTTTACACGATGATGAATTTCTTTCAGTAACCATTCCTTTTCTCTCAGCAGAATATTTTTACCGTCTATTAAGCTTTTTAATGAGAAGTTCTGCCGGTTAATCTCGTCCTGCTGCACCTGGAGTTTAATATTGCTTCGTTGTTTCAAACGGTAACGGTTATATCCCAATCCCAGCATTAATACCAGCATAACCGATCCTCCAATTATTGCATTCCTGGTGGTTCTTTCTTTGTCAAGGAATGTTTGCTGCAGTTCCCCTTTTTTTGTAAGCAGTTGAATGCTCTGTTCCTTTATTCTTATATCCTGATCTTTCTGCTCTGTTTCATAACGTACTTTTAACTGGGAAAGCTGACGGCTTTTTGTCTCACTAAATAATGAATCATTCAGTTTTCTCGTTATCAGGAGATGATCAATAGCAGATAAATATTTACCCTGGGCCGAATCCATTTTATACCAGAGCAAATGGTTCTCCGCAAGGTCTATCGGTGTATTCTGCTTAATACAATATGCCTCATTGATAACAAGATATTTATGGGCCAGATTATACTGCCGGGTATCAAGAAAAAGTGGGATCACTGCTTTATAAACGAAATATTGCACTGCCGCATTCTGAGATTTCAAAGCAGACATTGTCAATACATGATCACAATATCGTTGTGCTTCCGGAAAACGTTTCATTTTCCGGTAAATACCTAAAAAAGTGATCTCTCTTAATATTAGTTGCTGTACATCTTTTGTAGGATATTTTTCTGCTATGGATTTCTCAACAGTAAGTGCCTCCTGCAGCCTGTTTAACCTGGTCAGGGCATTTACTATATTTGCATAAATGATCAGTATGGAAGAGGTATCTTTATATCTTTCTGCAATAGGAAGGGCCAGCCTGTAACAATTCAGGGCATCTTCATACTGGGTCAGCTTTAAATAAGTAAGCCCGAGCCGGTTATAAATGGTGGATAATACCAGGGACGAATCCTTATTTTCTTTTGATGTTTTTACAGCCAGCAATCCATATGTAAGTCCTTCCTGGTAGTCGCCCATCATACTGGCTACAATGCCCATCAGGTCATATAATCCTTCCATAGAAATATCAAACCCAATGCTTTTATAAGCATTCAGTGCTTTTTTAAGATGGATAGATGCCTCCGGGTATTTCCCTAACATACCATAATAGTCTCCTATGCCCTTTTCAACATCTCCCACCCGTCTTCTGTTCCCCGCCTGTTCAAAAAAAGCCACCGCTTTTTCTTTATACTGTATCCTGTTAATAACTCCTTCATCTGTTTCCTGGTCATAATAAGAGGCAGTCTCTTCATATGCTTCGCCTATTCTGTCCTTATAATTATACTTTGTAAACAGGTCCATTGCTTTTTTCAGGTACTGCTTTCCCTTTTCCTGTTGTTGCTGAACACGAAGTATACCAGAAGCCAGCAGTGCTGCATTGCCCTCTCCCAATGGGTAATGCAGTGAAATGCTCAACGCCTCAGCCTCCAGGGCATAAATCCGGCCGCTGTCCAGTTGAGCGGGCGTTCTATCAGACTTACTGAAATAATACTGGCTAAGGTCCAGCAGCAAATGAACACGGGAAGTATCCTTTTTGCTCTTCTGCAGAAGAGAAAGTTGTTGCTGTTGCGAAACAGTTGTTAACGGGAAAAATAAAATGATGAGAGCAAACCTGAACATAGTTGTATTATATAGGAGATGACTCTAAAAATACATTTTTTGATGTCAATATTACAACGAACAATTTTCGTGATAGTTGATCAGTTCTATTGGAGTTTGTGCTATTTCAAAGCCTTTATATGCCACCAGCAGCTCGTCCAGCACCGCTTCTACTTCCAACGGATCATCAGTTGAAACAAGCCTTCTTCTGAATTCCTTAAATTCCGGCAATCCTTTCAGGTAACTGATATAATGCCGGCGCATAGCATACACACCTGATTCAGGACCGCGCCATTCCAGTGATTTACGGAGTTGTTTTTTGCAAACGTCTACCCTCTCTGCCAATGTAGGGGCAGGCAGGAGCTCGCCTGTCTGAATATAATGTTTTACTTCGCGGAAAATCCAGGGATAACCAATAGCTGCACGCCCTATCATAATACCATCTACACCATACCGGTTTTTATATTCCAGCGCTTTCTGCGGACTGTCAATATCTCCATTCCCGAAAACGGGAATATGAATGCGGGGGTTATTTTTCACTCTGGCAATCAGTTCCCAGTCGGCTTCTCCTTTATACATCTGGCAGCGGGTACGGCCATGAATGGCCAGTGCTTTAATACCTGCATCCTGCAGGCGTTCTGCCACTTCTTCTATATTTTTGGTATCATCATCCCACCCTAATCTCGTCTTTACCGTAACGGGCAAATTTGTGGCCTTTACACAGGCTGCCGTGAGCCGAACCATCAGGTCTATATCTTTCAGTACTCCGGAACCGGCACCTTTGCTTACTATACCTTTAATCGGACAACCGAAATTGATATCCAGCAAATCAGGCTGAATCATATCAACAATCGTAGCTGCCATCCCGAGCTTTCCCTCATCACCCCCAAAGATCTGGATCCCTACCGGACGTTCTTCATCAAAAATATCCAGCCTTTTACGGCATTTGGCAGTATCATTTATCAAGCCTTCACTGGAAATAAATTCTGTATATAACAGGTCGGCCCCATTATCCTTACACACCACCCGGAAAGGAGGATCACTTACATCTTCCATTGGCGCAAGCAACAAGGGAAAGTCAGGCAGCACGATGTTTTCTATCTTGATCAAAACGAGTATTTTATGTTATCCCGGAGCTATAAAAAGCTTAAATCCGGGACACAAAAATATCAGTTTTTATCTACAAACTTTAAGTTTGCCTCATTATAGCGGTCGCCCGTATTGGGATATTTAGCCAGCAATGCTTCAATAGCCTGCAGATCTGTGGTATTTAACACCACGTCTACCGCGCCGGCATTATCCAGCAGGTATTTCCGGCGTTTGGTACCGGGAATGGGTATAATGTCATCTCCCTGCGCCAGTACCCAGGCCAGTGCCAGCTGAGCAGGTGTACAATTCTTGCCCGCAGCGATGGCAGCAAAACCTTCGGACAGTTTCCGGTTGTTCTCTGCGTATTCTTCCTGGTAACGGGGTAATGATCTTCTGAAATCATTCGCTGCCAGCTCTGATATGTTGAGTGAATTGGTCACTAACCCACGGGCCAGCGGACTGAAAGGCACAAAAGAGATCCCCAGTTCTTTACATACTGGCAATACATCGGCCTCTACCTCTCTTGTTAACAGGGAATATTCACTCTGTAATGCACTGATTGGATGTACCGCATGCGCTTTACGCAAAGAGGTAGCAGACGCTTCAGACAATCCGATATAACGTACTTTTCCTTCCTTAACAAGATCGGCCATAGCACCCACCATCTCTTCCACCGGCACATTAGGGTCTATACGGTGTGCATAATACAAATCAATCACATCTGTCTGCAAACGTTTTAAACTGGCCTCTACAGCCGTTTTCATATATGCAGGAGAACCGTCAAATGTTGTCAGTTTACCATCTGAGCTGGCACGGAAACCAAACTTGGTAGCAATAAATATCTTATTCCTGTTAGGTTTCAACACTTTAGCTACCAGTTCCTCATTCTTTCCATTAGCGTACACATCTGCTGTGTCCCAGAAATTAATACCCAGTTCCAGCGCTTTTTCCAGTGTGGCAACGGATTCTACATCATCCGGTTCGCCATAGGCATGGCTCATTCCCATACATCCCAGTCCTATAGCAGACAATTCAACTTCTGTAACTCCTAATCTTCTATACTTCATATTTTATATTTTACTTATAAAGATCGGACATTCTGTATTAAAATGACCCGGCGTGGGTACTATCTAAAAAGGAAGGTTGAAAAAGTAACGTGAAAATGTTGGGAATCAAATAGAAGTGGGGGTGTCTCTGCGCGATTGCTTAATGATCATAAATACACCTTGGCTGCCGTGATGCTTAGGTGAAGTTTAATAAAGATCTGATCTAAAATCTTATCCTAAAGCCCAATTAACAAACAAAACAGGCAGGCGCAGTGTATTTACGATCATTAGCAATCTATGAAAATTTATATTTTACTTATAAAGATCGCACATACACCTTGGCTGCCGTAATGCTTAGGTGAAGTTTAATAAAGATCTGATCTAAAATCTTATCCCAAAGCCCAATTAACAAACAAAACAGGCAGGCGCAGTGTATTTACGATCATTAGCAATCTATGAAAACTCAGTTAGAATAACAGTTCTTCCCGTTTGTTCACCACATGGGTAATATCATATTCGATCATCTTTTCAAGTAGTTCATATCCGCCATTGGCTTTACGATGGGCAAACCCCAGTTCAAGCGGAGTGATGGGGCTGGTCCAGTAGAGATTTACTTTATCGCCATATATTTCCGGCAGCGTGATACCTTCTCCGTTATACAAGGCGGCAGACAATACCAGGCTTTCAAAAGGAGCCGGCAGTTTGGAGGAGCCTACGGTATGTCCTTCTCCCAGCCAGCTGATATGCCTCCAGGGGATATCTGCAAGCACAGATAATCCTTCAGCCATCTTCATGATCTCTTCTTCCGAAAAGTCCTTTTTATTGATCGCAATTGCCAGTTCCATCCTCCGGAAAGCAGGTGCACTTTCATTATACAGGTAAGCCACCCAGGGCATAGGACGGATACTTACGCCCATGGTCAGGAAATAGATAACATCATCCTTTTCAAATTTACCCATCGCCATTGGTGGCCATTCATTATTATCGATGGCATAATACTGCTGCATTTTACCGAAATGTTCTTCATATGCATTAATGAACTGCTCCTGGATCACCGGCCACCTTGGTTCTTCCACACTTTCCCAGTCGGTCCGGAAATTAACGGCTTCAGCTACACGCTCATGTTGTACATTTGCTCCCGGTTTTCCCAGCGGGAATACCAGTTGCTGATCATCCACATCAATACAATCGGCAGCATAGGCCGCTGGTTCATCCACATACAGGCTCCATCCGGGAATTACACCCAGTGTTTCTCCATTATACAGTACAGCAGCACCATCATCTTCGGGCATCCATACAATTGACAGCAATTCTGCCTGTAAAGGTTCTTTACCTTCCGGGTGATTACATAATCTGGCAGGTAGCATGGGTGCCATTCCATTCTCCATAGCCGCACTATCCCTGTCCGCAGGCCCCGGTTTAAGGTTGCGTAACCAGCAGGCACGCATGCGGTATTTCTTGCTGATCAGTTCTGCAGTATACAGGTAAAAATAAGCGGTACGGTCGTCCTGCTCTACCGCCGCATACAAGGTATGGCGGCCATTAGGCTGTTCTATCAGTGTTATTGGTTCCTGGCTCATAGTGGAATGCAAGATACTGACTAATCGTTAAACGTGTTATCTTTGAATACACGAAAAAAACATCTATGTCCTCTTTCTATATTTCAGATGATAAAACAAAACTGGATCTTGCCCTGATACATGATTTTCTCAGCAACCGGTCTTACTGGGCCCAGGGCAGAACAATGGAAACAGTAGAAAAATCTATTGCCCACTCAATCTGCCTGGGGGTATACAACCAGGAACACAAACAGGTAGGATTTGCAAGGATAGCAACTGATTATGCCATCTTTGCCTGGCTGATGGATGTATTTATACTGGAAGATTACAGGGGACAGGGACTCAGTAAATTATTGATAAAAGAAGTTATGGCACATCCTGATCTGCAGGGCTTAAAGCGCTGGGGACTGGTAACAGCTGATGCACATTCATTATATCAGCAATTCGGATTTACGCCGCTGGAGAAGCCTGAAAGAATGATGGAAAAACTCTTATGAGGCTTATATCAATTATTTAAGTTACATTTGCATAACTTTTATTCTCTCTCCTCACCAACTTTTGTAGTTACCCTCCAAAAAATGTGCAGGCTTGCGAGTAAGGCAGGTAAAGTATCAACTGCATTTGATAGCCTTACCATATTTTTTCATTAAAAAATCAAATAATTTGTCATTTGAACAATTAGGGCTCATCGAGCCAGTGCTGAAGGCTTTGAAAGATGAAGGATATACGAATCCTACACCTATCCAACAGCAATCAATCCCCTTAGTCCTTGAAAAACGTGACTTACTGGGATGTGCACAAACAGGTACAGGTAAAACAGCTGCTTTTGCTATTCCCCTGCTACAGTTACTCCAACAGGATCAACAGACTGCACCCCGCAAAGGACAACGCACGATCAAAGCACTCATATTAACGCCTACACGTGAACTGGCGATACAGATACAGGAAAGCTTTGCTGCCTATGGTAAATATCTCGATCTTAAACATCTCGTTATTTTCGGAGGCGTGTCCCAGCATGGGCAAACAGAAGCGCTGAGAAGAGGTGTCGATATCCTGGTAGCTACTCCCGGCCGTTTGCTGGATCTTATAAACCAGGCACATATAAGCCTGAAAGACATCAAATTCTTTGTGCTGGACGAAGCAGACAGAATGTTGGACATGGGCTTTGTACATGACGTAAAACGCGTTATTACCAAGTTACCGGACAACAGGCAGACATTATTCTTCTCGGCTACCATGCCACCGGAAATTCAGACCCTGGCAAATGCCATTCTGCGTAATCCGTCTAAAGTAGAAGTAACACCAGTGTCTTCCACTGCCGATACCATCACACAATCTGTTTACTTCGTAGGTAAACAGGATAAACGTGGCCTGCTCCTGCATCTGCTGAAAGAACATGACATTAAAACTGTCCTGGTATTTACCCGTACCAAACACGGTGCGGATAAAGTAGTAAAGGATCTGCAAAAAGTGAATATCACAGCAGAAGCCATTCATGGTAACAAGTCACAGAATGCCCGTCAGCGCGCACTCTCTAACTTCAAGTCCCAGCAAACAAGGGTACTTGTAGCCACTGACATTGCAGCAAGAGGTATTGACATAGATCAACTCACACACGTGATCAACTATGAATTACCAAACGTACCTGAAACCTATGTACACCGTATTGGCCGTACAGGCCGTGCCGGTGCCGATGGTGCAGCGTTCTCCTTCTGCGATGCCGAAGAAAAAACATACCTGCGTGACATTCATAAACTGATAGCACGTAATATCCCTGTAGTGGACTCACATCCATTCCATGACAGCGAAGTTGCTGCTCCTACTTTCCGTGGTATTCCACCAAAACCACAAGGTGGTGGAGGCAGAAGCAACGGTGGTTTCTCTAATAACCGTCCGGGACGCAACAATCAGCAACGCAATAGTAGTAGCGGTCAACAGCGTAGCAGTCAGCCACGTAACAGACAGACTTCTTCAAGATACGAGAACTAAATTACTATTAGGTTCTATTTTCGAAACCGGCTTCTTTAACAGAGGCCGGTTTTTTATTTTTACAATTTCATAACATATAACCAGCAATCCGGAATATATCTTTACACCCGTCATGGAAAGAAGAACACTCCTTAAAGGCCTGGGGCTGGGCGGCCTTGTACTTACATCCCCTTTTTCATTTGCTGCAGAAAAAGAAAAGCCAGTTTTACGGGTAGCACATCTCACAGATATCCATTTAAAAAATAAATTGAATGCACCCACGCATTTTGCAGACTGTCTGCATCATGTACAGCAACAATCTCCCAAAGTAGATATGATCCTTAATGGGGGTGATATAGTCTTCGATATGAATAAGGAAAACCTGGCTACTATTGATGAACAGTGGAAACTGGTAAAAACTATCGCTAAAGCAGAATGTAGTCTTCCTGTTCATTATGCAATAGGTAATCATGATATCTGGTGGGCAGAAAACAATAAAGGACAGGCCGTTTATGGAAAACAATATTCCATGGACCAGCTGCAATTATCTTCTCCTTATTACAGCTTTGTAAAGAATGGCTGGAAGTTTATTATACTCGACAGTGTACACCTGGATATTGATAATACCTGGTACATCGGAAAATTAGGTGATGAGCAATTCAGCTGGCTGGAAAATGAATTGAAAACAACAGAGATGCCTGTATGTGTTATGTCTCACATTCCTATCCTTACAGCCACTCTCATGGTACAAGATAATATCGTAAACAAGTGGGAGATGCTGGGAGGAGAAATGCATACCGATACAGCAAAAATCATCAGCCTGTTTTACCGGCATCCTAATGTAAAATTATGTTTAAGCGGCCATATCCACCTGCGGGATAAAGTGGTGTACAATAATGTTACCTACATCTGCAATGGAGCTGTAAGTGGTGCCTGGTGGGAAGGAAACCTGAGAGAAACAGCACCTGGTTATGGTTTGATAGATTTATTTGCCGATGGAAGTTTCTCAGAGAAATATGTAAACTACTAGAAGTACTCCTATTTTACCGCTCTTCAAATTACATGGTATACTGACAAAAAACTATATACTATCTATCCATCCGCTTTCTATTTTGTAAGTCAAATTAACTTACGATGCGAAAGATTGTATTTATACTGGCGCTGGTCCAGTTAACAGGTCTCAGCCTGCTTGCACAACAGGCGTATGTTTTTAAGGATGGATTGATCAGCGGTCCCTGCCACCAGTACGGCAGAACAGCATTATTTACCGACCAGTTGGCGGGCCTCCTATGTGAGGGGCAGCTGAAAACACCAGTGAATGGTGCAGCTTCTTTTACAGATGATAAAGGCAAAGCCGGTACCTGGCAACCTATTCAGGCAAATAACGAAGGTGCTTTTGCCGGCCGGACTATCAACAACGGATACTTATATGTATCCTATAATTCACCTAAAGAGCAAACGGTAATCTTAAATATTGCCGGTCACCAAATGGTATATGTGAACGGCACACCACATGCCGGCGATATGTACCGCTACGGATGGATGTATATACCGGTAGCACTACATAAAGGGATAAACGATTTTTATATCAGAACCGGCCGCAGTTATGGTAACATGGGGATCAAAGCACAACTCATGTTCCCGAAAAAACCAGTATATATCAGTACTGCAGATTCTACTCTGCCCTTTGTTGTATCCAACAAAAACAATAGTGAACTCTGGGGAGCTGTAGTGATTATCAATACCACTGCCCAGCCACTTAAAAACCTGCAATTACAAGCTACTATTGCAGGTAAAACACTTACGACTACCCTTCCGGACATTGCAGCACAAACCACCCGGAAAGTAGGTTTTAAAATGGATGCTTCCGGTATGCAGGACGGTAACTGCTCCCTCTCCCTACTCAATGCAAAAACTACGCTGGATAATAAAACAATCACGTTAAAACCAGTTAGCGATACCCTTCATTACAGCAATACTTTCATTAGTGATATCGATGGCAGTGTTCAATACTATAGTGTATCTCCACAAGCCAATCCTGATGGGAAAGCCCCTGCCCTGTTCCTCTCCGTACATGGTGCGGAAGTACAGGCTATCAACCAGGCCAGCGCTTACCGTTATAAAGACTGGGGCGTGCTGGTAGCTCCTACTAACCGCCGCCCGCGTGGGTTTAACTGGGAAGACTGGGGCCGCCTGGATGCACTGGAAGTACTCAGCATTGCTACCGAAAAATTCAAGCCTAATCCTGAAAGGATTTATCTGACTGGTCACTCTATGGGAGGCCACGGTACCTGGTACCTGGGGGCCACTTATCCAGGCAAATGGGCTGCAATTGCTCCCTGCTCCGGTTATCCTACATTAATGGGTTATGGCTCTGCCGACGGACTTATTCCGGACTCACCACGAAACAACACTGAGAAAGTATTATTAAGAGCCAGCAATCCAAGCAACGTTTTCAAACTGGCTAATAACTATAAAGCATCCGGTGTTTATATTCTGCATGGCGATAGCGACAAAGTAGTATCTGTAGATTATGCACGGCAGATGAAACAGATCCTGGCCGGCTTCCATGCCGACTACAGCTATTACGAATACCCTGGCGGAGAACACTGGTATGGCGATAAATGTGTAGACTGGGATCCGCTGTTCCAGTTTTTTAAATGGCATACCATCCCGGCAAACAGTGGCGTGAACGTGATAGATTTCTCTACCGCCAATCCTGCTATCTCATCTTCTTATCACTGGGCCCATATTCTGCAACAGCAACATTCACTTGAATACAGCCGCCTGCAGTTGTTCAGAAACAACAATACCATTACCGGTACTACCACCAACATACAAACTCTGGCCTTTGATGTAAAAGAAATTCCCACAGGTACAACTACCAGCATTATACTGGATCATCAACCTGCTATTTCGTATACCCGTAAGGCAGGCGATACTGTGATTTACTTCCACAATGGTACACAATGGGTACAGGGAGCAGCACCGCTTGCCACAGAAAAAGGTATTGCCCGTTATGGTACTTTCAAAGAAGTATTTAAACACCGGATGGTATTTGTATACAGTACCGGCGGACAACCAGCAGAAAATGAATGGTCGTTGAATAAAGCCCGTTATGATGCTGAAACCTGGTATTACAGGGGAAATGGCGCAGTAGATCTCATTGCAGATAAAGATTTTGACGCAACCCAATATCCGGACCGTGGCATTATCATTTACGGAAATGCCAGTACGAATAAAGCATGGAAACAGCTGTTGCAAAACAGTCCAATACAGATAACACGAGGTAAAGTAACCGTAGGTACACAGGAATATACCGGCAATAAACTGGCAGCTTATTTTATGTGGCCAAGAGCTGACAGCAGGATTGCATCTGTTGCAGTAATAGGCGGTACTGGCTTAGCTGGTATGCGTGCTGCCGATGCCAACCAGTACTTTGCCGGTGGCAGTGGATTCCCTGATTATATGATCTTTAGTACGGACTTATTGAAAGGGAATATGAGTGCTGTAAAAACAGCAGGTTTCTATAATAATGAATGGAAGCTGGATAACACAGAAAGTATTCAGAATTAATATTATTCTTTAGTTGTAAACGGCTCCCCGGAAGGAGACTTACGGAGGAGCCGTTTTTATTTTACCACTAAACGAAAAAGCCCGTCCAGGTAAATACCGGACGGGCTTTTTAATACAATATAATTGCTTAGTTATACCAGATAAGATTGATAGTTTTACCGCTCTTTAATTTTAACACACCTTTGTTGTCACCACCGTAGGTGATAGTACCTGAGTAACTGAAGGTCTTACCAGTTATTGATGTACCAGTGTAATTTATAGCAGCAGTACCAGATATGATCTTGCCGGTTTCTTTATTTACCTTCACATCAGTAGCTACATAAGAGAATGTAGTTGCGTAAGAACGGGTGTTGATGATGTCAGTTGAATTAGTGAAAGCCAAAGTACCTGTACGGTTGAAAGTCTGGTTGAATAGCAGATTGCTGCTGTCAGGTTCCAGACCGCTAACACTGAATGATGCTACAGAGCTATCATTAACAGACATTCCTGATGTAATAATCTTTATTCTACCAGCAGCAGAGAAAGACAGCGCCTTTGGTTCCAGAGAATCGGTGCAGGTCAGCTTCCACTTCCAGGCATATGAAAACCTGAGACTGTCGTTTACTCCAAACGAAACGTTTTCTGTTTTTTCAACACCACATTCATCACTTGCTTTTGCTCCTATTCTGGCGCCATATCCATTTGCAATGCCCACAGCACCACTGGTCTGCACCATTACCCCTCCCTGAGAAGTGATAGCTTGTGAAATAACATTTCCTGCTTCATCCTCGGTTACTCCGCCACTTTCAGTAGTACTATCTTTTTTACATGCTGGAATTGCCAGTGAAATACCGCCGGCTATAAGTACCAACAGAATTGCAGATTTACTGCGCAAAATGGGGCTCATTAATTTCTTCATAGAAAGACAATTTAATTGATTAGTGATATAATTGATGCTGATTTAAGAATTTTTCATAAACTTCCACGACAATGCTACGCATGCAAAGCTATAATAATATGTTTTAAAATCATAATATAAACGTGAAATAATTAATTGTATTGTATTGAAAACATAACCCCTTGAAAATAAATACTCCCGGTAGAGAGTTATTTCCTGCCGGGAGCAATTATCTTAAAAAATCATTACCATTCTATGGTATAGGTACCTCCACCTGTTACAACAAGTGTTGCTTTCTCATTGCCCAGGAATGTAATAGTACCTGTATAACTGAATGATTTACCTCCAGAACCGGTACCTGTAATAGTAACTGTTCCGGTACCTGATATAATCTTCAAAGTACTTTTACTGATCCTGATGTCTGAAGAAACAATGCTGATCAAACTGGTGAAAGAGCGTTTCAGATTCACTTTGGAAGTTTGACTCCCATTACGTGTATAGCTCTGGTTAAATACATAATAAGCGCTGTCTGCACCCAGGCCAGTTACCGTAACATTTGCCTTTGAACTGTCGCTGGATGACATTCTTGGAGCATCGTAAGCGGCCTTACCGGCATAGTTAAATACAAACGTCTGAGGCATAACGTTGTTACAGCTAAGCAACCAGTTCCAGCTAAAATTATAGCTGTATGTAATAGCGGCTCCATCAACACTGGCCCCTGCAAAAGTAGTATCGTGCATTATACCGCATTCATCGCTGAGTTTTGCTCCTATCCGTGAAGATGCATTGGTTGATATTATTACAGCAGAAGCAGTAGTTTGAGATACAAGACCACCACTCTCAGTAGAAACTGACTGACTTACCGCTTCTGCCACATCATCCTCAGATACGGCTGTTGTAGTGGAGTCATCATCTTTCTTACATGAAGAGATTGTAAATAACAAACCCGCAGATAAACATAATAATAACAATGCAACTTTACTGCGCAGGAAAATAGTGCTTCCTCCTTTCATAGAATGACAATTTAAATTGGTGATAAATAATTTTACTGCTAGTTAGATCATTAATTGGGGCAGGAGTTCGCGTTTTCCGGTGAAGCAGTAAATATGGGGGGTGAACTCATTATAAATAATACTCACAGACAATTATGCGTTCATCCACTGTTTAAATTCAGGAACACGGGCTTTACTAATCAGAATTTGTTCTTTTGCTGGGGGATCAATTTTAACAGATAACCGCCCGTTAAAATAAAAATCTACTTCCAGTATTGCTTTCCGTTGTATAATAAATTGCCGGTTGGCCCTGAAAAAGATAGCAGGATCCAGTTGCTGCTGCAATTGTTCCATCGTGCCATCTATAACGTACTGTTTATAATCTGTTGTACCTGCGTATACAATCTCATTGGCCGTATAGAACCAGGATATCTGTGCTACTGTTACTGGAATCAGTTTATCCCGTGTATGAACCAGGAAAGATTGTTTGTACGAAGCAGGATTTCCTTTCAGGCTCTCTGCTATCTTTAGTAACTGTGCATAACCATCTGCACCACCAGATTGATTACGAAGCCGGTTAAACTTTACCAGCGCCTGTTTCAGTTCTCCATCATCAAAAGGTTTCAGGATATAATCAATCCCATTTGCTTTAAATGCCTGCAAAGCGTAATCATCAAAAGCAGTAATAAATACTACCGGTAAGGTAATATGTACCTGGCTGAAAATTTCGAATGAAAGTCCGTCGCTTAACCTGATATCCATGAACAAAAGATCACACTGCTGCGCGTTTTGCTGTAACCAGCTTACCGCTTCCGCTACTCCGGGTAAGATCACCAGCACTTCTGCCTCAGGTGCTGCATCCAGTAACATATGTTGCAGGTTCCGGGCTGTAGCCGGTTCATCTTCTATAATTGCTACGCGTAAAGACATACTCATTTTAATGGCAGTTTTACAATAAATTTTCCATCCTCTTTTATAATGATAATCTCCTTCTGCATCAAGATCTTATAACGTTCATTCAGGTTCGCCAATCCTATTCCTGTTCCCGGTTCCGGGAAGGTGACCGGTTGCAGATTATTTTCTATCAACAGCCATCCATCTTTCACCCCGATCCTGATCTGTAAAGGACGGCTAACCGTTATTATATTATGCTTGGATGCATTTTCAATTAATGGTTGCAGAGACATATGTGGTAAAAGAAAATGCAGCTCTTCTTCCTTAACTGCAACATCCATCTGAAATCCTTTTTCATGACGCATCTTCAATAATGCAACATACGACTGTACTGCATTTAATTCCTCTTTCAGGCTCACAAGGTTATTATCATTCTTTTGCAGTGAATAACGGTATACTTTTGATAACTGGTTGATATAGTATTGCGCCTGGGTAGGATCTTCCCTTACCACACCCGATAAACTACTTAATGCATTAAAAAAGAAATGCGGCTGCAACTGCCCTTTAAGTAATCCCAGCTCAGCTTTCAGGTGTGCATTCCGTAACCGGGCATTTTCCATTTCTTTAGACCGGGCATGCCGCAGTATATCCACAATCTTCAGCTCTATGGCTATCAGCAATGTACTGATCAGGAACTTTATACCGATGCCTTTTCCTGGCAATAACCCGATAGTAGTAAATAACCGTCTTTGAATTTTCACCGTAATAAAGGTGAACAGGAGTAGTAAAATAAGGTTGAATAACAGGGCCAGTCCCTCCTGCTTTAAGCGCCAGAGGTTAACCGGTGCACGGAAATATTTCCTGTTTATATAAAAAATGCAGAGACAGAATAAGAAGTTGATACCTGTCTGGAAAATAAGTTCAGACACATCAAAACGTACGTATTGCGACATCACCCCATCGTGCCTGAGTGCCAATAACTTGGGCAGGTTGAGCGCAAACGAGATAAACAGTGAACTGTATATGTAAAACATTTTCCCCATCGCAGCATTCATAAGTACAAAGTAGCGTACTTCTTTACTTAAATGTAGAAAAAATACGGCTGAAGCAGTAAAATAAGGGGATCAAATTAAAAAGGAGCCGTTGGGGGAAGTTATTCAACTCCATCAGGAGTTCTTTATTTATACAAAATTTGAGGCCGGCTAAAAAGTATCCCTCAGAGAGCTAATGGAGGCAAAACAGCTTTTTTGCGGTTCGTAATGCCTTCATTTTACTTTTTAGTCGGCCTCTCCTGTTCTTATAATTTAACAGGGGACTTTTACAGAGTCAGATGATATAGACAGGTTATAATTCCCTGATCCAGATATTTCTAAAGCTAAGAGGTTCACTCTTATCTCCATGTGCCTGCAGTTTAATCGGAGAGGCGCCATGTGCTTTTTCATAAGATGCCTTGCCTATATACTTGGTAGGTCCCTTTAATTCTGTATTATTCTGCACCAGTACACCGTTGAAGAATACAGTTACTATTGCAGGCGATTGCAAAGAACCATCTGAATTAAAGCGGGGGGCTGTCCAGGCAATATCATATGTTTGCCATTCTCCTGGTTTTTTATTCGCATTTACCAATGGCGCAGTTTGTTTATAGATACTACCTGCCTGACCGTTCACATAGGTCTTATTATTATAGTTGTCCAGGATCTGCAGTTCATAACCTTCATCGCCAGGACCGGTAGAAGCAAGGAACAGACCACTGTTACCTCTACCCTGTCCGGTACCGGTAATATTTTTAGGTACACGCCACTCAATATGCAGCTGGTAGTTTGTAAAGGATTTTTTCGTCTGTATGTTTCCGGTAGTTTTATCTACGGTAATTGCTTTGTCTCCCACTTTCCAGCCTGCAGGCTTAGAAGGATCATTCACAGATACCCATTGATCGAGATTTTTCCCGTCAAACAGGATAATAGCATCAGAAGGCGCATCTGTATTGATTTTACCGGGCGTAACTACTGTTGGAACGGGTTCCCATACCTCTGTTTCTTCGGGTTTTGTCTGAGCAAATAACGCGGCTGAAAAAACAACGGCAGTGGCCGTTGCAAGTGTTTTCTTATACATGATCACTTAAATTTAATTCCCTAAGTTAAAAATAGATCCCACAATTAACAATCCGGCCATCATATTTATTCACTATTTTGGTACAACTATATTCAGTTGCCTGCTTTAGAATAATTCTTCTGTTATATATCTGAATCCTATTTCTATACAACTGTACTCAGTTGCCGGCCTGGATCAAGCGGAGAACACGATAGATTGTCCGGTAAAATGCAAACTCAATAAAGAACTGATTTAAGGCAAAGTCGGGCAAGCAGTCTGAGAATAAGAAGAAATACCAGAATAGCGGAGGATTCAGGTGGGCTATTGCGGGCCTTAGCCATTTGCCCCACGATTGATACCGTTCAATAAAGAACTAAACCCCACACGCTTGATAATGTCAAATAGAATTACTACCAAATGGGTACAGCTCGCAATTGTCCACCTGAATCCCAAGTAAATCTCTACGCGCTTATAACAGGTTCAAAAACAATGAACTGGCAAACTCCTTAATTTAGGCTTTTCTTAACACCCCTATTTTCCTCAAAACTGATCATTATCCGGCGATTCTGACGTAAATTTGATATCGCGGTCACCTGCCTATACGCACAGTCCGCTTATAACATCATTCACTTCTTAAATCCCGGAACGATGGACAAAAAACTTATCCGCGAATCATATAAAAACTACTGGCTGGAAAACGGCAAAAGACCCGTTTCTATATATGCTTTCTGTCAACAGCTGGAAATAACTGAAATATCATTTTATGACAGCTATTCTTCTTTTGATGCTGTTGAAAAAGATCTCTGGCTATCCTACTTCCAGGATACCGTTGAAAAGTTGAAAGAAGACGAAATTTACCGTAATTATTCCGCCCAGGAAAAGCTGCTCACCTTCTACTTTATGTGGGTACAGAAACTGAAAGAAAACAGGAGTTATATCCTTCAGCAGAAAGACAATTACAGGATACCAGGCGTTCACCTGGATAAACTGGAAACCTTCCGCACTGCTTTTTATGATTATATAAGAGAACTGGTGAAAGAAGGATATACCAGCAACGAAATCAAAGAACGCAAATTCATTTCAGACCAATATGTACACGGGTTCTGGATGCAGGCATTATTTGTTCTCCGCTACTGGACAAAAGATGACAGCAAGCAGTTTGAAATGACGGATGCCGCTATTGAAAAGGCTGTTAATCTGAGCTTCCAGCTTATCAGTTCCAATACACTTGATAGTTTAGTAGACTTTGGGAAATTTATGTTTACGAAAAAGTAAGCATTATTAAAACGTGCGATGAAAGAACAGACTAATATTCCTACCGGTAAAGTAGAAAGGGCCAGCCGCTTTGTTACAACAGGACTGAAAGTAGGAACTAACTACCTAAAACACTATACGAAGAAATTATTGGATCCTTCCATTACTAAGGAAGAATTACATGCAGACAATGCCGAAGATATTTATGATACTCTGAGCGACTTAAAAGGCAGCGCCCTGAAAGTAACCCAGATGTTAAGTATGGACAAAGGTATGCTGCCTAAAGCCTATACAGACAAGTTTGCCATGTCGCAATACAGCGCCCCTCCCCTTTCCGGTCCGCTGGTGATCAATACCTTCGTTAAAACACTGGGAAAAACTCCTTCGCAGCTATACGATAAATTCGAAATGAAAGCGACAAATGCCGCTTCTATCGGTCAGGTACACAGAGCATGGAAATGGGATAAACCTCTGGCTGTCAAAATCCAGTATCCCGGGGTAGCAAACAGTGTGAAATCCGACCTCCGCATCGTGAAGCCTTTCGCCATCCGCATTGTAGGTATGAACGAAGTGGATATGGATAAGTACTTTGATGAGATAGAGAGCAAATTGCTTGAAGAAACTGACTATAAACTGGAACTACGCCGCTCCGTAGAGTTATCTGCCCTTTGTGCACATATTCCTAACCTGGTATTCCCTTCTTATTACCCGGAACTGTCCAGCGAAAGGATTATTACGATGGACTGGCTGGATGGCTTTCATATGAAAGAGTTCCTGGAACGGAATCCCAGCCAGGAAGTAAGAAATAAAATAGGACAGGCACTGTGGGACTTCTATCAATTCCAGGTACATGAACTGAAAACAGTACATGCAGATCCGCATCCCGGTAACTTCCTCATGCGTGATGATGGTACCGTAGGCATCTTTGATTTCGGTTGTGTCAAAGAAATTCCGGAAGATTTCTACATTAACTACTTCCTCCTGGTAGATAAAAATATATTGCAGGACGAAGTGAAACGCAGACAGATCTATACCAATCTGGAAATGATCCACACATCGGATACAGAAAAAGAGATCCTTTTCTTTTCCGGTCTCTTTCAGAAAATGATAGATATGCTCACGCTTCCTTTTACAAGAGATAGTTTTGATTTCGGAGATGAATCTTACTTTAATGAGATCTACGCCTATATGGACTATATCTCTAATCTCAAAGAAGTACGGGACTCTAAAGTAGCGCGTGGTTCACGTCATTCGTTGTACGTAAACCGTACCTACTTTGGCCTTTATTCTATCCTCAGTGATCTGAAGGCTAATATTAAAACCGGTTACCCTGCAAAGGCAATAGTTTCCAGTGCGCAATAACCAGATTCTGACTTACCTTTGCGTATTCGAAATTATTAAGACATGACACTATCAGAAAGGGATCAACAGGTGATCTGGCATCCGTACACACAGATGCAAACGGCACCGGCACCTGTAGGTATTGTAAGAGGAGAAGGTGCATTATTATTTGATGAGGAAGATAATAGTTACATTGATGCTACTTCCAGCTGGTGGGTAAACATTCACGGGCATGCCCACCCCCATATAGCCAAACAACTGGCAGCACAGGCTACAGAACTTCAGCACTGCATCTTTGCCGGTTATACCCACTCTCCCGCCGTGAACCTGGCAGAAAGGTTATTACCCATACTTCCCGGCAAACAGCAACGGGTGTTTTATTCGGATAACGGTTCTACAGCGGTCGAAGTAGCATTGAAAATGTGCATCCAGTACTGGCATAACAAAGGAGAAAAAAGAACAAAGATCCTGGCATTCAGCAATTCCTATCACGGTGATACTTTCGGTGCCATGAGTGTGAGCAGCAGAAGCGTGTTCACCCGGGTTTTTGACGATTTCCTGTTTGATGTACATTTCATTGATACACCAACAAAAGAAAATATTGCGGCACTAAAAGCCACTATCGATACACTGAATCCCGCTGATATTGCTGCTTTTATCTTTGAACCGCTAATTCAGGGTGCTGGTGGAATGCTGATGTATGAAGCAGGGGTATTTGATGAACTCCTTCAGCATTGCCGGCAACATCAGATCATGCTGATAGCAGATGAGATCATGACCGGCTTTGGCAGAACCGGCCGTAACTTTGCCACGGAAAATGTAAGCTCCCCACCGGATATTATCTGTTTATCCAAAGGACTTACAGGCGGCAGTATAGCATTGGGCATTACTACCTGTACCAGTGAAATCTATGAAGCTTTCCTTTCTGACAGTAAACTGAAAACTCTCTTTCATGGACATTCCTTTACAGCAAATCCGCTGGCTTGTGTAATTGCGCTGGCCAGTCTGGACCTGTTCCTGCTGCCTTCCTGCACGGAACAACGGGTAAGGGTGGAAACAAAGCACCGGCAGTTTTCACAGCAGCTGTATAAAATGGAGAAGGTCAAGAATGTGAGAATCCAGGGCACCATTATCGCATTCGAAATAATTACAGATACGGAAGACAGTTATACGAATCAGCTGGCAGATTATTTAAGCCGTTTCTTCCGCGAAAAGAGAATTATGCTGCGGCCACTAGGTAATACATTATACATCATGCCGCCTTACTGTATCACTGATGAACAGCTGGATACAGTGTATAAAAGTATTGTAGACTGTGTGGAGGGATTATAAAAAGAATTAATACAAGCTTAAGAATAGTATTATTATAGGCTTACTAAACGTTTGTGTTTAGCAAGCCTATAATAATACTATTCTAATAATTAAAATTCCACATTTTTAGAATACTATCAACATCTCTCCGGGAAAGCGTATCTTCTTTATCATATCCTGGAGCAATATAAGTATAACACCAGTGTTGGATACTATCATAATTATAACCTATGGACAAGGTTGCATACCCGCTATTAAGTGTTTTTGCTATATGGTCTTCTTCATATTGTATATGATCATTATTCACCCTTACCAATTTCATGCTTCTGACTACTCCTTCATGCATTTCAGCAGGAGGAGGAAACCAGATTTTTGTTTCATTTGCAAAATCCCTTGTAGTCCAATTAATTGGTAAAGGCAAAATACCACGTTGTTTTCTTTCTACATTATATTTTACGCCATATTTATCAGCCTTTGGAAAAAATCTATAATAGAGGCTTTTCCTGGTATAAAGAAGAAAAAGAAGGCTAATAAAAATAATAATACCTGTTTTCTTTACTATTCTCATATTGTATATGATTAAAAAATTTATTGCCACCATCCAAATACTGCATCAAATAGCATATTACAAAAAAAAGGAAGGCTGCATCATATGGTGCAGCCTTCCTTTTTTAAAATCTTTTCCGGTTTACTTTACAGGTACTTCTACATGTGTTTGATCCCACTCCACTACCAGTTTATCACCAGGTACTGTGATGGTCAGTTTTTCTACCGGAGCAGCGGCTTTAGTTGCAGCTGCTTTTACTTCCAGTACATTTTTAGCTTTGATCTTTTCATACTCATAAGCACCCCATTGTTTCAGTTCGGAGTTCAGTATGAAAGTCCAGCTGCTTGCTTCAGGAATTGTAAATAATGTATAAGTTCCAGCCTTTACAGGTTTGCCACCGAAGCTGCCATCTTTCGCGAAAGTGATTTCTGTAGCTTCGTTAGCACCTAAACGCCATACTTTACCGTAAGGTACCAGTTCGCCGAAAATAACCCTTCCTTTCTTGGATGGTTGTCCGTAAGCAATTTTTACATTTTTTCCTTCAGCAGTTACACGTGGGCTTGCAGGAGCTTTTTTCTCTTGTGCAGAAACGAAGCTACTGGTACCAGCCAGCAGTGCAAAAAATAGGAGAATGTGTTTCATAAATGGTTTTTTTAACAGAATTTAGCAAAAATTACGCCTTTCGCAGACAACAATAATTACCACTCATATAGAATTCTTACTATTTAACTTCTCCTTCACAAATACTTTTCAGCTTGGTTAGTCCGTCTTCCAATTGTGGGCCGGTAAGGCGGTCTGCCAGGAAACCACGGAATTTCCACCAGGGCAGATAACCCAATTGTGTTTCAAGCCGCCACATGATCACAGTCCCCTTACCATCTGAAGAAGGCTTGAAATTGAATGTGCCTTTCACGGACTTCATCCCTTCAAAATCCATGTTATAATAAACACCTTTATCCGGTTCACTATTCGTGATCGTTACTTTGCTGGCTATACGCTTTTCTGCCTGGGTAACCGTCCAGGTACCATAAGCACCTTGTCCGGCAGTAGCAGCATAATTGATTTTTTGTCCGGCCATCCAGGGATTCCATGCCTGCCAGCCTTTGAGATCATTTACCTGGGAATATACAGTGGCAACAGGTGCATCAATCACACCGGAACGTTCTACGATGGCACGGGAAGGAAGCAACAGCGATAAAAGAAAGAGTAGTACCGCAAAAAAGAAAACACTTAATAAAAACAGTTTGATAAATCGCATAAGATTAAATAACAGGCGCAAATTTCGCCTATTTTATGAATTATTTACAGAGTCCGTTTAAACTTCTAAATTACGGGTACATGCCCTTTTCAGGTTTTCCAGTCCTCTTTCAAAATCTTTCCCTACCCATTTATCCATCATCATCCCCATCAGCCTGCGTCCCGGATGCTGCCCCATTTCTGCAAAAAGCCCCCAGGTAACCAATGTGCCATTTCTGGCAGGTTCAAAACGGAAATACCCTTTAACCTTACGTTGCTCCATGAACTGCATGTCGAGCCCAATGTATTCGTACAAACGGATTTCTGTAATAGAAAGCATCCCCTTCCGTACCTGCGGGTGTTTGCTTTTCCAGCGAAAATGAGCACCCACACCGCTTTCAACGTCACTATAGGTAAGCTGCATACCCGGATCCAGCTGATGCCAGGGAGACCATCCTTCCCAGTTTTTTAAGATATTAACTTGTTGAAAAACAGCAGTAACGGAAGCAGGTACTACCCTGGTCCTAACCACTTTTACGGTAGAGGGCAAAAACATGCTGATCACAAACAGGCCGGGAATGAGCACAGCCATTGCCCCCAGAATGATATATAGCGCTTGCATACCCAAAAGTTAGGAAAAAATCCGCTTATTCCCAGCGGAATACCTTTGCCGCCACAATATATACTATAATCCCCCAGAGGGTAATCACCCCCAGTTCAAGACCTACATTCCATAAATGCAGCCCCTCAAAGGCGATTTTCCTGAAAGCATCATTCAGATAAGTAAGTGGCATAATCCTGCAAACAGGCTGTAACCAGGAAGGAAATGCGTCTACAGGAACAAAAGTACCAGCCAGCAGGAACTGCGGCAGGGTGATCACATTGGCTATTGGAGGAATGGTACTTTCGCTGGTAGCAATGCCACTTACCACGAAACCGAAACCCATAAATACTGCTACACCAAAAGCAGTCAGAATCAGCATTTCCAGAAACGTGCTCCAGCCATGTACCAGGGTAAAGCCGAAAGCAAAATAGCCGATTCCAATGATCAGGATTGCACCTGCTACCTGGAATACCAGCCGGGCCAGTGCTTCTCCCAATACTATATAAATACGCCGGATGGGCGTAGCAAAGAAACGTTTTAAAACCAGCGTCTGCCGCAGGTTATAAAAAAGGAACGCGGTACTGAACACAGCTGCACTGAGCAGGGAAAAACTCAGCAGTCCGGGCAGAATAAAATCAATCGTTTTATAACGGCGGCCAGGTAGTACTATCATAGGCTCCACTTTGGCAATGGACGCACGTGGATAAAAATTATCATCTGCCTGATAGATAACGCCTCTGAGAATAGAATTAAATAACTGGATTTTGTCAACTGAAGCAGTGGAAGTACTCACTTTTACATTGCAGGAAGGTGCTGCGCCCTGCCGGGGCAGGCTTGTAATACTGATAATCGCGGTGAGATGTCCTTTTTTCAGATCGTCCTGCATTTCGGTAGTAGACTTATCTGTAATCAGCTTCAGGCTTTTTTCTTTCTTCAGGGCCTGAAACACGTAACTGGAAGTATCGGTTCCTTTTTCTACGCCCACTTTGATGGATATGCCATTGTCTCCTATAAAACCGAATACCAGGATAAATACCAGTGGAAAACCCAGACTGAAGATCACTGCCGAGGGACTTCTTAATATCGCTTTCAAACTTGCTTTCGCCATGGCCAGCAAAGCTGTCCATTGGTTATATTTCACCGCCATACTACTAGATCTGTTGCTTAAAAAATCGCGTAAAACTACTATTTGTTTGGGCATTTCCATAAAAAAACCTGCCGGTGGCGGCAGGTTTAAGTAGATTTTAAGTCGGATGAGCCTATTTAATCTCCACATCGTACGGGATTCTTGCCTGTACTTCCCCGCTCATGTTCTGGATCCTTTTCACCTGCTGATACAGGTCATAATTTGTACCCAGTTCTTTTTTAACAGCTTCCATGCTGGCGTCGTCACTGAAACGCTTCATCAGCTTCTCCATCTTGTTCTTTGGTTCAGGATATTCGCGCAAACGGTAAGAAGATACTTTTGCCATCCTTGCGGCGCAGGCAATCGCGTCTTCTATCCCCCCGATTTTATCTACCAGACCAAGTTCTTTTGCCTGGATACCACTCCATACACGGCCCTGGGCAATACTGTCTACCAATGCTCCATTCAGTTTACGTCCATCCACCACACGGCCTTTAAAAGAACGGTAAATGCTATCCACAGAATTCTGCATGAATTTCTTCTCTGCTTCTGTCAGCGGACGGGAAGCTGTTCCCAGATCGGCATACTGTGCTGTTTTCACACCATCAAACGTTATCCCCAGTTTATTCTTAAAGAAACTTTCCATGTTCGGAACAATGGCAAATACACCAATAGAACCGGTAAGCGTATTCGGCTGTGCAAAAATAGAATCTGCCATGCAGGAGATATAATAACCACCGGAAGCAGCATAATCGCCCATCGATACCACTACAGGTTTAGCTCTCTTAGCCAGTTCCAGTTCCCTCCAGATGGTTTCAGATGCCAGTGCACTACCACCGGGAGAGTTCACCCTGAATACAATTGCTTTAATGGATTTATCCTGCCGTGCCTTGCGGATCAGTTTCAGATAATTACCACTGCTGATAGTAGTTTCGTCATCATCATCACCTCCTTTAATATCTCCCTGCGCATAGATCAGCGCTATTTTACTGTCGCCATCCTTATATTCGGAAGAACCGGTGTTATCATAATCTTTCAGCGAAATAAAGTTCACTTTGTCATCTCCATTCAGTCCCAGCTTTCCTTTTATCTCATCCATTACCTGGTCGTCGTATTTCACTCCGTCTACCAGTTTGTATGTAGCAGCATCATTTGCCGTCTGGATTAATCCCTCATTGGCATAACGGTGTAAGGTAGCCGTATCAATTTTACGGGATGCGCCGATCCCATTCAGGAAGTTGCTGTACAGTTCACTCAGGTAAGCGGTTGTCTGGATACGGTTGGCCACCGTCATCTGTGTTTCACGCAGAGGTTCAGTAGCACTTTTGAAACGGCCATCGTAAAAGATCTGTGGCTGGATCTCCAGTTTTTCCAGTGTTCCCTTCAGGAACATCAGCTGGCTGTAGAAACCACCAAAGTCTATACCTCCTTTTGGATGTACATATACTTTATTTCCGAGAGAAGCCATATAGTAAGCCTGCTGGCTCATTACCTCTCCGTAGGCATAAATGAATTTGCCGGATTCTTTGAATTTCAGCAATGCATTACGTAACTCTTCATTGGTAGCAAAACCATTTACATTGTTATCTGCCTTCAGGTAAATACCCTTTATATTATCATCTTTTGCCGCTTTTTCCAATAAACGGATAACATCAAATAATCCGGGTATTGACTGGGGACCACCACTTAGCAGAGCTATCGGATTCTCACTCTTTACTTCATGATATGGCTGACTGGTTTCAACTACCAGCACCGTATTCGGTTCTATGGTCAGTTGCGGCGTTGTAAGTGCCTTACCTATTAGTGCGGATAAAACAATGAATCCTATAACTATCAGTACAATAAAAGCCAGTAATGTGGCAAAGAATATTTTAAAAAAACTACGCATTGGTTACATATAAATTTAATAGTCAATCAGATAGTAGATAAAAATAAGCAGACTTAGATACCCGTAAAAGGCGATTGTCCACTCACTTTTCCCAAAAATAAAGAATATGTCTACTTTTGGGCTGTTGAAGATACATGAATAAAGCAATATTACTTATAGGCGGTAACCTTGGCGACCGTACCAATCACCTGAAACAGGCGGTAGAACAAATAAATATGCTGGTGGGGAAGGTAGAAAATATTTCTGCTTTGTACGAAACTGCGGCATGGGGTGTTGTGAAACAACCGGATTATCTGAACCAGGGATTATTGGTATCGACAGAAATGGATGCACTCACCCTGTTGCATACCGTATTGGAGATAGAACGCAAAATAGGACGTATCCGTCAGCAGAAATGGGGAGCCCGCGTTATTGATATAGACATCATCTTCTATAATGACGATGTTATGAATCTGCCGGAATTGAAAATTCCACATCCTCAACTGCAGTACAGGCAATTTGTATTGATTCCTTTGCTCGAAATCATACCCGACTGGCAGCATCCGGTGTTACATAAAACCATCCGTACATTATTGGAACAGTGTACAGATCCATTGCCTGCAAAGAAATATACTCCGGAAAAAGTGCATTAAAAGAAAGAATGAACTACAGATACATTACGATAGAAGGGAATATTGGTGCAGGTAAAACTACACTGGCAAACAAGCTGGCGAAACATTACAATGCAAAGATTATACTGGAAGAATTTGCAGAGAATCCCTTTCTGCCCAAGTTCTACGAAAAGCCACAACAATATGCTTTTCCGTTAGAGTTATTCTTCATGGCAGAACGTTATAAACAATTGAAAGATCTGTTACAATCGCAGGATATGTTCCGCAATCTTGTTGTATCTGATTACCTGTTTATTAAAAGCCTGTTATTTGCTAAAATAAATCTGAAGGAAGAAGAATACAGCCTGTACCAGAAATTATTTGAGATCATCAATCCGCAGTTAATGCAGCCGGACCTGCTGATTTTCCTGAATGCTCCAATTAATAAGTTACAACAGAATATCAAAACACGCAACCGCTCCTACGAACAGCAAATTGCCGATGAGTATCTCGTAAGTGTGCATGAAATGTATATGCAGTACATCAGGCAACATCCAATTCGTACATTAATGGTAGATATGACGAAAACAGATTTCCTGAAGAATCCCGGCGATTTTGATTTATTACTCCAGGCACTGGAAAAAGATTATGAACCGGGTATTCACTATCTATAAGGTTTATCTCATTTGGCATGGGCGTAGCGCACGAATCAGGCGTAAATGTAAAAATGGGAGCAAATGCTAATAAATTATATAAGAAAAGGAGCATAAAGGGCGTTTTGTTATTAATATAAAGTAACAAAATGCCCTTTCCCCTATTAACCCTGTTTAGAGCTGATACTATTAGCAGCAATCCACCCGCTGGTCCACGCATGTTGAAAATTAAACCCGCCGGTAATACCATCCACATCCATCACCTCCCCCGCAAAATAAAGGTTTGGAGCCAGTTTGCTTTCCATCGTGGCAGGATCTATCTCCGATAACAGAATACCTCCACAGGTTACAAATTCTTCTTTATAGGTGGTTTTCCCTTTTACGGAGCATTCCATTGCTACCAACTGTTTTACAAGGCGATTCTGTTCTTTTGCCGGCGCATCTGCCCAACGGGTATCTTCTGTAAGACCGGATTGCAGCAACAGGAACTGCCAGAGCCGCTGTGGAAGTCCAAACGGATTCCTGGTGGACATTTTTTGTCCACCCAAAGAGAAGCGCAATTCCTGCATATCTTCCCGCAGGCTGTTCTCATTATAGGTGGGCAGCCAGTTCACCACCACTGTGAAATTATATTGCAATGCCGCCAGTTCTCTAGCGCCCCAGGCTGAGAGTCGCAAAATTCCCGGACCGCTCATACCCCAGTGTGTAATTAGTAATGGGCCACGCTCCTGCAGTTTGGTACCGGCAATTTTTACATGCGCTTCGCCCACACTTACCCCCATCAGTTCTGTAATGGGATTACCAGGCATATTAAAGGTGAACAGCGAAGGCAACGGCGGTACTATCTGATGGCCTGTAGCCTGCAGCCAGGAAAATTTGTCCGCCTGAGCGTATCCACCGGCAGCCACACATACGTAGTCGGTTTCCAGTGTTCTGCCATCCTGCAGATTGATGATCCAACCGGCACTGGTCTGACTCAATGCTGTAACGGCTGTGCTCATCTCGATTTTAACGCGATACCTGTCGGCTTCCCGTAGCAGGCAGTCTATGATGGTTTGGGAGCTATCGGTATCGGGGAACATGCGGCCATCCGGCTCAGCTTTCAGGGTAACTCCTCTTTCTTTGAACCATTCTATGGTATCGGGCACAAAAAAGCGATTAAATGCCTTTTTCACAAAATGCTGCCCTCTGGGATAATGTTTGGACATATATGATATATCCGGGGCATTATGCGTTACATTACAACGCCCTCCACCTGAAATTTTGACTTTAGAGAGTAGTTTGTTGCTTTTCTCTATCAATTTGATTTCCAATGCAGGAAATAATTTTGCAGCATTAATTGCGCAAAAAAAACCGGCTGCGCCACCCCCAATTACAACTAATTTCTTGTTTATCATCGTTTTAACTTCATCAACGCATTCCTGCTATTGCGTAACTCGCATTTTTTCTGTAAAATAATTCAAAGATTTCACACGCTAATTTGTTAATAATTAATAACATTATTTGCATATATTATTTTTTCATACTATTTTGCATATTATATTTTTTGATACTATATTGTCGAAAATAATTGTTCCACATGCAATCTGTGAAATCAAAGAAAAGAAACCGTTTAAAGTGGCTGCTCCCAGTCTGTCTGATGGGTATAACAGCTGCCCTTGCATTTTATCCGGCCGATGAATGGCAGGATAAGATAACTCAAACCCTGGAGCAGTATAGCAAACGCTTCCCCCAGGAGAAAGTTTATCTGCAACTGGACAAGGATTATTATGCCGCCGGAGAGACCTTGTGGTTCAAAGCCTATGTTATGTTACAAGGCCAGCCTTCCCTCTCAGCTACAAATCTGTATGTTGAGCTGGTAGACAAATCTGGAAACGTAGCGTTAAAGAAAATATTGTCTATTGGCGGCGGTACTGCTTCCGGCGCATTCGAAATTCCGGAATTAGTAAAAGCAGGACAATACCAGGTTCGTGCCTACACTGCATGGATGCTGAACTTCGATGCCGAATTTCTGTACTACAAAAACATTGAGATTTTTGATCCGTCAAAAAACGCCGTGCAACCAGGTGGATCTAAAACAGGCAACGACTTTGCCGTACAATTCTTCCCTGAAGGTGGTAACCTCATATCCGGCATAGCTGGCCGTGTGGCATTCAAAGCAATCGATCAGAACGGTTTTCCGCAGGATGTGAACGGTATCGTTCAGAACCTGAAAGGCGAAACTGTAGCACTCGTTAAAACAACACATGATGGCATGGGTATGTTTGACCTGACTCCTATAGCCGGGGAAACATACAAAGCACTTGTACAGACTTCTAAGGGACAAAAAACTGTATTGTTACCGCTGGTAAAAACTGCGGGGGTGGGACTAAAAATATTTAACAAAGGAACACGCGTATTCTATCAGACTATTCCTGCAACTAAAGATAATCCTGTATATAATAACATGATGATTGTTGCACAAATGCAACAGCACATTGTATACAAAGCTAAACTGAATGCCGCTGAAGGCCAGATGAGTGGTTTCGTTCCAACAAAAGATCTTCCTTCCGGTATTATTCAGTTCACCATCTTCAACAGTGAAGGTTTGCCAATGGCTGAAAGGCTGGCATTCGTGAGAAAAGCAGATGCACTTCCGCTTGTTATTCAGAACACTACTATCAACAATCAGCCAAGACAAAGGAATGTACTGGAACTGAAAGTACCTGATACTTTACTTACCAGTTTATCAGTTTCCATTACAGATGCTGACCAGGTAGTAAAAGATGAAGATGAAAACAACATTCTTTCCAACCTGTTACTGACTTCCGATATCAAGGGTTACATTGCGAATCCTTCACAATATTTCAAGGATATGGAACCGGCTACTTTAAGTAACCTGGATCTGATCATGATGACTAACGGATGGAGAAGGTTCAGCTGGGAAAAAATCCTGCATAACTACTTACCGGATATCAAATACCACTACGAACAGGGTCTGTTGCTTAAAGGTGTTGCTACTATCAACAAAGGAACTACACCAATGGCAAACGGTAAAATCGACTTTATCCTGAAACAGCCGATAGATACTTCTACCGCGTTCTCTTCTGTTACTACCAACGATAAAGGTGAGTTTGCTGTAGACCGTCTGCAATTTGTAGATACTATCAACGTATTCTACCGTGCAAATGATCCAAACAAAACATGGAAAGATGTGGATGTGAAGTTTGATCCTCATTTCTTTGATAAGAATACTCCGGTTACACTGCCTTATCCATTCAGGGAGCCAGCTGTGATCGATAATACTGTACTGCGCAGCTTCCTTTCTACTGTAGCAGAAAGCAATGCAGTGAACAAATCTATCGCACAGAAACCTATCTTCCTGCAAGAGGTAAACGTACGTGAAAAACGCCTTAGAAGAGCACAGAACACTCAGGACCGTTATACTACTGGTATGTTCGCTGCGGGTGATGGTTATGGATTTGACCTTACCCACGATGAACCAAGTGCATTCACAATCTTCCAGTACCTGCAGTCAAAAGTTGCCGGCCTGACCATCAATACTACCGACGTAAGCAAACCAGCCCTGCTGTGGCGCGGTGGTTCACCGGTATTATTCCTGAATGAAATGCCTTCAGATATCAATATGCTGAATAACATCAGCATCAGTGATGTGGCTTACATTAAGGTACTCCGTCCTACATTCGTAGGTGGTTTCGGAGGAAGCAGCGGTGCGATAGCGGTTTATTTAAGACGTGGTGGCGACAGCAAAGCTGACGTAGATACCCGCGGCTTCGATAAATACAGAAAGAACGGTTATAACATCGTGAAAGAATTCTATGCACCTGATTACACAGTGCGTAAAGACATTCACATCCTCCAGGATAAAAGGCTTACCCTTTACTGGAATCCAAACCTGATAGCAGATACTCTGACACATACGGCTAAGATCTCCTTCTACAACAATGACTTCACAAGACGTTTCCGCGTAGTGATCGAAGGCATGGGTGAAGATGGTACACTGGGGCATGTAGAACAGCTTTACTAGTTTCACAGACAATAGTAAACACAGATAAGTCCATAGTTAATAGATGTTCATTCAGTATTTTAATTACTGAGCCATCTATCAGCTATGGACTTTTTCTATTGAGCAATTCCTGATAATTAATACCCCGGATCAATCAAACTCCACCATATCCCCGCTTACGCTCCCATCAATATTATATCTTCCTGCCATTATAATGAAAGATTCCGTTATGATGAAAAAACATCTTCATCTTTTATATGTGTGAACCATAAAGTTTAGCAGAAGTCCTTTATAAATATCACGGTTATAACGTTGTCATCTATACGTTTTATTATAATATAGGCCTATAAAAAAAAGCAGGGTCTTTAACATCGGATTAACAATAAAAACATTTTTTACAACTAAGTTTGTATTGATAAAAGCAAAAGCACGTTGTCCTTAACTTCCAGGCCTCTCACAGCATACGTAGGTTGTGAGAGCTTGGGGGTCAGGGTTTTTAATGAACGGGATTTGTTATTTATTTCCTTACCTACAGAAGAAAAATATTCAAGGGGACAGTATTCAAATTCATCAAAACAATCAAAAACCAACCACAAAAAAAGGGCTCTGATTAATATCAGAACCCTTTTTACTTTTCATTTGTTTTTAGTCTTTCAGCTTATGTAGATACGTAGATAACTTAAATAATAATTCATCCTGCAAACCTGCACGCAGTTTAGCTTCTTCCTCTGAGATACCCAGACGGCGCAAACGCTGATAAGAGCCGTAAGAGCTACCTATCAGTTCAAGACACTCCTGGATCTTTTGTTTCACTTCCACTTCTTTACTTCTCTTCTCAAATTCTTTCTTTGAAAGAATCTTTTCTACAAAGAATAAATTGTCTTTATCCTCTACCCATTTCTGTCCATGCCTGTGCTGTGGTTTATATATTTCCAGGTAACAATTATCCAATGTTAGCTGTTGTCCAAACTCTACGCGTAAATCAATTACCGTAGGTTTTTCCCTTCCGGTATCTGCCAGTTTCTTTTTAATGAAATTACTGATCTCTGTTCCCAGTTCGCCTGCACTCATCAATACCTGATTCAGTTCAGAAAATTCAAGGATCACGGTAATATTGTTATATCGTGAGCCTGCTTTTAACTTACCTATCAGGCTGGGAGTATCCTGTTCATCAAACACAATATCTTCTACCTGGATCTTCGTAACCGAACGGAAGTTTGGTGTATACCCTTCAGATGCTGGCGTTGCTTTCTTATTAGGTGCTTTGGAAGCATCCTGCCGGCGGGTATATTGTACAAACTCGTCTACAAAACGGAGATCCTGATCTTTCACCTCCCTATACAGTTCATGCGTGGTGTAATGAATGATCTTACTGAGCAGCAGCACATCGTTCCAGCTATCGGCGTGCTGTACCTTTTTCAGTTCTTCCAGTACATCTGCCGCAGGCATGTTACGGCGGTACAATAATTCACCTACCAGGAAAATGGAATACTCATTAACCGGGTAGCCTAATTCAGGAAGCAGGTCGTACGGACTCCGTTTTTGGTCCCTTGCCTGACCCAATTGGTCTATATCAGACACAACAGGCGCCAACAGGTACTTCCGGGCCGCTTCCTTTAACTTTTTACTTACATAATCCAGCAGATGATCATTTACCTGGCTGTGACTCACAAAATCATGTAAAATCTGCACAAACCGTTTGGATGTTGGCAAGCCAAACTGTAGCAGAATATCATTCTCCATCTCTGGCGCAGCCGCTCTGCCTGCAGCTTTTCTGCCGGTTTTGGTGCGCGTTTCCTGCTGCTGGCAGTGCTGATAGTATTCCTGTAATTTCAGTTTAAGCTTATCCATATATTTATCTGATTAAATTCAACATAGTTACCCCTGCCCCTTTGCAGAGCACGCCAGAGAATTCCATAGAAATCAATGCATGCGCCCGCTTAGCAGATACAATTGCTTGTTTTACAATAAGTTATTTAATGGGAGTAATGTTAGTAATCTAATGGGAAGAATGCAAATCTACACATTTTCGGATAAGGAGCCAAAGGAAAATGCAAAAGATGGGTTTCAGGGCTAAATAAGCTATAAAGGAACAGTCCGGTCGGATTATACCGCCGGACTGTTGTTCTCAATGCATCAGGGCATTATATTCTTTTAACGTCATTACCTTTTTTATCACATACGCAGTATCAAGAAAGAACACACGCTGAGATACTGTCATCTCTCCTGCCTTATTCTTTTCGCGGTATAAATGACTGATATGATAAGGATACCCGGAAATGCTGTCCTTTTCTATCTTCTCAAATTCAATGCCCTCATAAGTATGTGGATTGATTGAATTTGCAAGCATATATGCTTTCACATTGTTCTCTGCTTTTTCCTGTGGTGTAATACCCGTACAGGAGAATAAAGTTGCCAGCAGTAATCCTGAAAAAACCTTTTTCACATGGAAATTTTAGCTGTTACGGTAATTACCATTTTATTTTCTGATCTATAAAGCGGATCAGATCTTTTGCCATGGCAGCCTGTTCGGCTGCACTGGGGTGCCCACCTGTATTTTTATATCCGAAAGAATGGGTATAAATGCGCTTATCCTTTAACCCGGCCACCGCTTTCTCAATATATCCAAACCAGGGGGCTTCTTTCCGGGCTGCATCCATACTGCCCAGCGCACAAATGATCGATGCCTTCGGGTACTTTGCCCGGATGGATTCCACGAGTTTACGGTATGCAGCTATAATCTGGTCCGGTCCGGGGGCCTTATCCCCAAAACGGGCTTTAAATTCAGCATGCTCTGGCTTTAAAACAATCCAGGAGTCATTCTGAAAAAGATTAATAACCACCACATCCGGCGTATATTTCGAAAAGTCCCATTTACTGCTGGAATCCATCGGGTCCAGCCGGTCGTACATCTCAGGCATAATCAGCGGAAACCAGCTCACCAACACCCCGATTCCGCTTTTTGAGATGGAGGAAAATTCTGCATCATAATGCCTTGCTGTAATAGCGGCATAACTAATATACCCATTTTCGTAAGGAGCAGTTCCCCGGTCTTGTCCGGTAGTATCCTCCACTGCATAACCACAGGTAATGGAATTGCCGTAGAATTCAATTTTCCTCTTTTTCACAGCGGGAGCCGGCAGTATCCTGCTATTATCATCCAGGGAAAACTGATAGAACCATGTTTTCCCCATCCCCCATTCAGTACGTTTATACAGTTCCAGGCTGTGTTTACCTGCCGGTAATCCTTTCACCAGCGTATACACCTGTGTGGTAGTATCCGGATGAATAATACCTACCACCTTATTATCGACAATCACATTATATGAATTCTCGCCCCTTTCATCCTTTAGCGTGGCTTTAACACCGGTTCCGCTAAAGTTGATCTTTACAGATGTTCCTGACCAGGAAAGCTCCGCTGCTGCTGCTTTTAATGCCACCCTTCCCATATAATGAATATGCGGATCATCACTTTTTATAACAGGTTGCTGTGCCTTACAGGTTACAACCGCAAATAACAAGAAAATAAAATAAAGCCTTTGCATAATATGAACTTACAAAATTTATCGGGATAATGGTCTCGTTTTTGTGCTAAAAATAATATGGTAAGAGTTTATTTCAACCCTGATTATACACTGGCCTCTCCAATGACAAACGGGGAAGTAAAGATGGAAAATCTACAGCACATTGCTGATGTGGATGCATCAGACCTGAGAACAGCTTTCGAGATCTGCCAGAATACCGATACTCCCTGGACGGAGCAACAGGAAGTAAATCCAGAACCTGCTGTGGCAGAAGGCACCCGTTCAATCGCTCCGGGCGATGTACTGGAACTGGATGGGGAATGGTACCTGGTGGGTGCTAATGACTTCCAGAAGATCTGACCGGGATCATTAATTGAATAGAGAAAAAGTCATCCTTCGTTCATCCTTCGTCTTTTAACGAAGGATGAACGAAGGATGACTTTTTCCCGTCTCCTTTAACGATGATGTTTTTTAAAAAACCTGGCATATCTCTACCAAACAAAAAGAGGCCAACCTGATTACAGGCGACCTCTTCTTTATGCTATAGTTGATATTAATTAATAGTTGACAGCTTTTCCTGCATTTACCTGTCCGTTTCCGAAATAGGCATCTTTACCATGAACTCCATAATCTGTAGATGATTGTTTTAATATCAGATCTACCAATACCGGATGGATCTTATGATGTTTACCATATATCAATGCTATTACACCGCTAGCTGCGGGTGCGGCCATACTGGTTCCTGCAGCCCAGCCATAATAGTATGTATTGGAAGCCTCATCCCAGTAACCGATATTGAAAACGAAATCGAACACATATTCATAGTTTACGATACCTCCTACATCTACAATCGTAGTATTTGGAGGAAGCGCATAATTACCACCGGGAGCACCATAAGAAATGAATGCCTTACCGTAGTTGGTAAAGATAGATGGTATATATAAAGTAGTATCCTGGTTAATACCCCAGCCCAGCGGACCATTAGATGCGATAGATAATACACCGAGAGCGGCAGCAGGGTAAGTAATAAACCTTTTCTCTGTATCATAATTATAACCATCATTACCGGCAGCAGCTACCACGGTGGTACCACGCAATGTAGCATACAGGGTGGTCCTGTTTAAAGCCAGCACCAGGTCTTTTATGTCCCTGTCATATTCTACTACATAATCATCAGAAGGATCATCAGGTGTACCATTATCATCAGTATAAGTTTTGCGTGGTAATTCTCCACCCAAACTCATATTAATAACATCTGCACCGTGATTAACAGCATAGAAAATCCCGTCAATAATACCGCTGAAAGGGCCATTACCTGCATCAGACAATACTTTCACCAGTATTAACTTCGCTTCGGGAGCTATCCCTACTACCCCACGTGCATCATCCAGTGCGGCAATAGTTCCGGCAACATGTGAACCATGACTGAAGCCTGCAGCGCCATGATACTGCGCTTCTTCTCCTTCAATAAAACTGTGGCTCAGAATAATGTTAGGAGCAATATTGGGTTCGTTCAGTAAAAAACCACCATCCAGTACTGCTACTGTGGCACCTTTACCCTTATATCCTTTCTGCCAGGCCTGTGGTGCCTTTACCGAATTAAGCCCCCACTGCAGGAAACTGTAAGGATTATTAACTGCCACAGCTGCTGATTTAGCAGATAAAGGAGTCGTCGTACCAGGGGTATACCGTACGTCTGAACGGTAGGTTTTGCCTGGCAGCCGCCAGTTCATTTTTACATCTACTACTACTGACTGCACACCTGCAACCAGCCTTGCCTTTGCAGGGAAAGTAGGATCCGGGGTCTGTACACGGATTAAACCTAATTCCTGAATGGCTTCTTTAAACTTGAATTTTTTAACGCCTAACTGAGTGAGGCTCTCTGAAATACTCTCCAGTTTAACACCTTCTTTGGCAATAATAACAAATCCTCTGTCCGGGGGCTTGTTCAAAAGAGTGCTTTTTCCTGTAATAGTTCTTGGTTCCTTGCTACAGGATACTAAAATCAGCAGCATCACCAACGGCAACGCGAAGTGGAATAGTCGATTTTTCTTCATAGCGATTCGTATTAAATGATTAACAAAATGAATTATGAAACGGGGTATTATTATTTTACACAGATTGCTTGCTAAGGGTCTTAATAATTCTGTTCTATTGCTACATAAGGGTCAATGAATTTACTCAAATAATTCAGATTTTTCAATATTTTATCAAATACGACAAAAAAAAAGGTCGTCTCTTATGCTTTAAACATAAGAGACGACCTTTCAAGAAACAATAAATTAAATTAATTAACAGCTATTGCCAGCAGGTAC
The DNA here is from genome assembly GCF_900112615.1 of Chitinophaga sp. CF118. Lineage (GTDB taxonomy): Bacteria > Bacteroidota > Bacteroidia > Chitinophagales > Chitinophagaceae > Chitinophaga. Next base: position 855,038 of record NZ_FOMK01000002.1, read on the forward strand.
CATGCAGCATGCGGTAACCACTGTTCTGCCCAACGCCAGTCGTAGTCTTTTCCAGTACTGGCATATGAGAGATTGAAATCAATATCATCTTCGTTTGCCAGTCCGGAGGTAATACCATTAACAATACCACCTGGTGCATTAGTATATTCAAATGTTCCAAAGAACCCATAGGCGGGATTGTTATGCCCTGTGCCCTGTAACATACAGGCATCATAAGGATTAAGCCCAAGAATCCAGTTCAGTTGGTTCAGCGCAAAATTGTCCAGTTTATCATGCAGCACTTTATCTTCCTTAAATAATTGAGAGGCCATTCTTGCAGCAACGGCTACTGATCCAAGCCTTGCATTCTCTCCCTGCCACCAGGGCGATGCTTCACTGCCATGAGGAAAGAAAAAGGTACTTTTCCTGTTGCCAGCAGTATCTTCTGTGTATTGCCTGCTGTATCCAAACGGGTTATTTACTTCTGCAGTAAGAGCAAGTTCATACTGCATGCTCTTTCTCACAGTCTCCTTTACTTTCAGTTGCAGATCCGCAGATGCTATTGTATAAAAATTCAAAAGGCTGATGACAGGTAAACCGGCATCTGATGGATGAAAGAATGGCCTGTCTTTGTCATCTGCCCTGAAGTAACCCCTCACAGTAAGTCTACCCATCAGTTGATTGGCTCGCTTATTAGCGGCCTTCAGATATTCACTTTTTTTTGTGGCTTTATACAATTCTGTAGCAGCACTCAAAGCACAATAATCATCTACAATATTCTCTTTTTTATCATTCGTCATCAGCACATTTTCTTTTTCAAGGAAAACAAAGGCTTCTTCCGCTGCTTTCAGATAAGCAGCATTACTGAATTCACCGGATGTATCATAGGTGGAAGCAATAGCCAGTGCGGCAATAGAAAGCCCTGCACCGGAACGGTAGCTGGACTGGTAACTTCTCCAGTTGTTTGCCTCATCCCTGCCACTATAAGATTGATCTTTTGATTGTTTAATCCTGTAACCTTTATCTTCTGCACGGATCACACGGTCCTTAGCCATTTTTCCCGGTCCGGGAGCAGAAACAGAGCGATAAAATGATCCATTGGGTGCTTTGAGGCGAACAAGATAATCAGCGCCATACATCGCTTCATCCTGTACACGTCTTAAATATTGTCGGTAGTCTGTTCCCGGCTTTTGTTTTAAGAGATCATAAGTATGCAGTAAACTCCATACCGTAAGTGAAATCTGCTGAGGATTAAAATAGGTAGAAAAAGAAAGATGCGAAAGGTGTTTTCCATAATCTCCGGTTGCATCATACCAGCCACCATGTGCATCTATAGTATCTGTTGTTTTGCCGGAGAGTAAAAGGTGATGATCTGCCTGATCAAGCAAACCAGAACTTCTTTGTCCTTTAAAATAATAAATAACATCTGAAATTGTAGCCTGTTCCAGCAGATTTTTATTAATACTGAAAGGATAAGAAATAACCTGTTTCCCGGCTACTACCACACTCAGGTAATAATTGCCAAACGTTTTATAATCACTGAAATCAATAGTCCAGAAAAGCCAGTGTTTCCATTTATCTACCGGACCGCTATACGCAACTTTTCCGGTATATACTTTCTTACCTGTTACAGCATCCACTAACTCAAAATTACCAATAGCCTGTTTAGACTCGGCCATCACAATGGCCTGTTTGGATTTGCTGTATTCATACCCCACATGGTTGGTAATTACCTTCACCGATTGGGCTATAAGCATACCCGGTAGTAACAACAGTAAAATTAAGGTCAGCCTTATCGAAAAGTTCATAGTTTGTAATTTTTCCGGTAGACAATAAATATGTACCCTAAAATAAACCAATGAACTGAATGTTTTTAAAATAATGATGAGCGGTCTGTTGAATTAATGTCAACATATCGTCTGGAATACCGGAGGACTCAGGTGGGTAATTGCGGACCGCAGACAATACCCAATGGGTACAGTCCGCAATCCCACCTGAATCTAAAGTGACAACATTCCACTATAAATCTTTCACATAATCTTTCCCGCATTCTTTAATGGCCGTGAGAATATGCCGGATATCATCAATGGTCGTTAATGGATTCAGTATAGTAAACTTCAGGTAGAATGCCTGGTTTACTTTTGTGCTGGCAAGTAAAATTTCGCCACTGAAGAATAACGCCTTTTTGATATACTGATTCACCTCACAGGGATTAGCCGTCATATCAGCCGGATAATAACGGAATACAAGTACTCCAAGGTCTGAATGACTTAACAGCTTAAATGCACCATCCTCTTCTATCATACAGGCGGCTTTCTCCGCAGTTTCTATGATCGTATCGGTATAAGCACCCAGTTGCTGCTTACCCATCAACCGCAAAGTAAACCATAGTTTCAACGCATCAAATCTGCGTGTACTCTGCGTAACGGATTTATTGATCTGCGCTGGCAGCTCGTCATAATCCTGTTCTTTAGGATTCAGATAATCAGCATGATGCTTAATAAGGTTCAGATGCAGTTTATTCTTTACCAGGAAAGCACTGCTGCTGATAGGCTGGAAAAAAGACTTATGATAATCAACCGTCACAGAATCCGCCAGCTCTATCCCATTTAGCAGGTAACGGTATTTATCGGATAACAGCAACCCACAGCCATAAGCGGCATCTATGTGGAACCATAATTTATACTTACCTGCAAGACGGCCAATTTCCTGTAATGGATCCATATTCCCAAAGTCTGTAGTACCAGCAGTAGCAACGATAGCAATAGGAATATTTCCCAACTCCAGCTCTTTTTTAATAGCTGCTTCAAGCTTCACCGCATTCATACGGAAACGGTTATCTGTATCAATCTTTATAATGGCTTGTTCACCCAGTCCCAGTAAAGAAGCATTCTTCTGATTACTGAAATGCGCCTTATCCGACACAAAGATCCTGAACCGGGAAGCCTCTGCCGGGCAGCCATCCATCTTGATATTATGCCCCAGGAATTCGAGTGCATAATAATCCCTTGCCAGCAATAAGCCCATCATATTACTTTGAGATCCACCGCCGGTAAACACGCCATCACAGGCAGTATCAAACCCAATCTGCGCACCTGTCCAGTCAATCAGTTTACGCTCCATAAACGTACCTCCGGCACTCTGATCGTAAGTGTCCTGCGAAGAATTGATTGCACTGATAATTACTTCCGCAGCCAGCGCAGGTATCACTACAGGGCAGTTCAGATGTGCAATGTATTGTGGCAAATGAAAGGCAGTAGCATGTTTGATATAGAGCGTATTCACTTCCTCAAGAAGGCTCTCGTAATCGGGCAGCGGTGTATCAAAATCAATGGTATTAAATTGTGCCAGCAGCGCTGCAGGTGTTATACCACTAAAAGGTTTTTTATTGTTTTGCAGAAAAGATGATACACTTTCTCCCGCAGCAGTAATAGCCGCACGGTACTCCTGTTCTGTTCCTGCGTAAAAGAGATCCTTATAAAAAGTATCATCTGTCTTATCCTGTAAGACTGCCAAAGTTTGTTGTTCTTGCATATTATTTATTTTTTAAACAGGCTACCGTAATGTTCTTCCATAATCAGGTAAGGATCATCTGTATGGGCAACAGACTGTATGTTAATAAGGCTGGTTTTACTCATCATCCTTAACATCATTCTTCTTTCACATTTTACCATTACCCCGTTCTCCTTTCTGAATCCGGCTAAAAAGGCATTGCGGCCATGTGCACATAAATGATTATTGACAAAAATCAGATCTCCTGCATCTGGTACATAATCGTTATAAATCAGCGGTTGAGCTTCTTCCCAGAAGTTAACAAGATGCTCCATCGCTTCAGGCGACTGATCTGCCTGTTCGTTATAGATCTGTTCTGCTGCATCAAATCGTATAAAAGGTCTTGCTTCATTGCCATATAAAACCGATGTAGTCACATCTTCTCCCTGGAAATCTTCCAGCGCATAGTTTGCATCCTTAGGACATTTATAAATAGGTTTGAACAATGCTTTCAGGTTATCATTCATCTCACCGTGAGAACGGATAGAATACAATGAAGAGGGTACTCCTTCTTCATTCCGCAGGAAAAGAAAACTCAAAAAATCTGCCTGGTTAAACAAAAAAGCATCTTCTGTATGTACAAACAGATCTGTTTTTGAACCAGAACCTGTTTGCGTATAACTCATTTTCTCATCCGGGATCACGGCATGTATTAACCCGCCTCCTTTGCGTTGGGCAAAATACTGCACTGGTTTCGATGGCACTACCCCATGCAATAAGGAACTGATAAAGCCATACCGGTATAATTTAGCAGGATCCATCTGCTGCCATGAAGAAGGTGTAGGACCAAGATCTTCCTGATCTACATGGATCAATCCCTTAAAGATGATAGCACCATATTGCGCAGCAGAAAAATCTGTTCCAAAATTACTTAGGATCTTCACTATCCGTTCAGGTAATAACTGAAAAGCATTCAAATGTAATTCCGAAATATAAGCGGGGTTTTCACAGCTGCCAAATTCACGCACCAGCATATCGCCAACAACATTTATTCTATTAGCTTCTCTGGGGGTGATCTGAATAACTAAAGGGCTCAAAGGAGGTGGCACGATCGTATTGACGGCGTGGCCATTCATCTCCATATAAATGGGTTTCATATATCACTATTTTAATGGGGGGATTAATAATTAAATTACATAGTGGCAACCGGCCGGCTGACTTTCTTTTTTAATTTATACTCTTTCCAGGCATCGAATCTATATGCACTTGCCATTTTTCCACCATCAATATGATTCCAGCCCGGGGGCATAATCACATACTTTAATTTATCAGCTAATGTGGGCGCATTTACGATATCCTTCCAGAGATCTTTCCAGAGTTGCACCTGGATCTGCCAGATATTTTTACTATTGATGTTATCATTAAGAATACCATAAACGGGCTTTACATCGTCCAGCTCCGACTGGAAAGTACCGAAGATCTTATCCCAGATAGAAAATGTTTCACCATAGTTCCTGTCCAGGTAAATGAAATTCTTTGCATGATGTACCCTGTGTACTGAAGGCGTTATAAACAACCGCTCCATGAAGGTTTGTTTTCCAACAAGCGTATCGAAATTATCATTGACATGCTCATACAATCCATACAATCTTGCGATGGCCTCCGCAATGAAAATCATGAATGGATCGAACCCTAAAATGGGTAACCAGATCACCGTGAGCGGAATGTGCAGGATCCCAAAGAAGGATCCCCGCACAGCCACTGTCAGCTTCATTTCTTCAGCAGTATGATGTACACCGTGAATGCACCAGAAGAACCGTACTTTATGTCCTAAAAAATGCACAAGCCAGAACATAAAGTCGTACACCAGGTAAGCCAGTATCCATATATACCAGGCATTTCCGAGCGTGAAGAAACGATGTTCATACATCCACATCATGGTTCCGAATATCACTACCTTACTTAAAAAGAAATAGGGAACGCTCTCTAATACGTAACACAAAACATTTACCCATCCTTCTTTATTGCTTTCCATTTTCTTCGTAACCACTAACACGATCCATTCTATAATGACCAATCCAAGTACGATATATCCGAATACGCCCTGTAATTTGCCAAGCAACATCACTAAAGCATTGTTCATTGTTTCCGGTTTATCTTTAATGAATTGGGGTTGGCTTATATACTGCAACCGGGTTCTTTAACGTACCCGCTAATTGCAGGCTACCGGCAGGATCTGCCAGATCTACCATCTGTTTATTATTTCTTAGCTGCAACCTGTTCAAACAGGAAAGTGTAAACTCAGGAGCAAAAAGATCATACTGTTCAAACTTCTCTGCAAGCTGAGGATGATCCTGCTGATAATCCTGGATACATGCTGCCACTAATTCCCAGAATTGCTCATCACTATAGTCGCAATGTTCTTCAAGAATCTCTGTCAAAAATCTAAAGAAACAATCAAACACATCGATGAACAGGGACAGTATCCGTAGTTCCTCCGGAACATCTACACAAATACGCCTTGCTTTTTCGGGCAATTCCAGTTCTGTATTAAACACCGCGATCTCTTCAGTGATATCTTTCATAATCGCTTTCACGGGAATGTTTCCCTCCATCACCAGGATCAGGTTTTCACCATGCGGCATAAATACCAGGTCATGCTGATAGAAACAATGCAACAGCGGTGTTAAATAACATTGTAGGTATTGCTGCAGCCATACACTTGTACTTTTTCCGGAAGCGGCTATTAATGCAGGTAACAGGGCATCTCCGTTATTATCTACGTGCAGCAGGGCAGCCATTGTCATGAGTTGTTGGCCGGGTGCTAAAACAGTTGCCGGACTTTCGCGCCACAATGCAGCAAGCATTTTATTATATGCAGAGTTTCTGCCAAATTCTTCATAATAAAAATTGCGATACCCTACTGTTGCTACTTCACATAACAAAGTGAATCCTAACTGTTTGATATAAGGGTCCTCTCCTATGGCCTGTTTGATCCAGTTGGTGATTGGCGGTGTACTATCCATGTAATAAGGCGTTAATCCGCGCACAAATCCCATATTCAATACAGACAAGGCAGTTTTGGTATAAAACTTTTCCGGGTTACTGATATTATAAAACGTACGAATGGACTGCTGTGGCTTAAATTCATCGGGACCATAACCAAGACACAACAGATTATTAGCTGCAATATCCGGCGCAAATATGATGGACAGTTTATTATACCACTGCCACGGATGTACCGGAATAAAAAAGTAATCCTTCGGACTTAGCCCTTTCTTTTCTATTATCTGATTAAATAAAGAAAGGGTCTGCGGATCCAGTTCTTTTTCCAGTAGTGTTTGATAAGACAACTCATCGATTGCACTATAAGAGGTGTGACTTTTATGTCCCGCCAGCCATATCAGCTGAATTGCCTGATCTGCTTCAGGTGCAAACTCCTGGTAATCGTCCGAATCAAATCCGATACGGCCGTTATTCGCTACGAAACAGGGATGCCCGCTTGTCATGGCATGTTCAAATGTCTGGTAGTCTGCCTGAGCAAGTTCTTTTGCGGTAAGACTTTTCTTCGACAACATATAAGTGCTGCCATAAAGTGTACTCGCAATTTCCTCCATATAACCGGGTAATTGCTCTTTGCTGATATTCAGTCCATCACTAAATTCAAGGATGAAATAAAGACTATCCAGGTCCGTGGTTTTCCTATCAATGCGCTTAGTAACAGTCTGCTTGTCAATATACCAATGGTTAAGGCTTAACTTTTTCGCTTTAAACAGGTATTCAATACCCGGTTTGCCAGGCGGCACCAGGCTATAATGACCCCATCCGTTTTCTTCACTCTGTAATACAGGCTGCAGCAGCAATTCATGTGCAAATTCACTGATGATCTTAGCAACATGTAACCTGTTGGCCTTTGCCCATAATTCGGGCTTTAAATGCGCAATTCCTTGCTGAGGTATTTTCATATTATTTTCTTTGTTTAATGCTTTATAATATTGTGCCCGGGTACAAAATGCCAGACTTGCTATTTTGTTAGGTAATTGAATGTTTCGCTGATATTCGAATCCGGCACGCTTATTCAGTTCATGAATTTTGGTATTGTTCATATCGGGTTCAACAACAATCCTGTTGATACTGCTGTCACTGAACATAAAATCCATGATCGTTGTAAAAACATACCATGTAAAATGAGGAATACGTTTTTCAGGAGGCCCCACCAGAACATGCATCCCCATATCTCCTGGCAATGCTTCGTAATGTTCGCCAACAGGATCTTTAGCAGGATCATAACACTCGCATAAAAAGGAAAACTTTCCATTTAAAATCCCCACAAAGGCATTTGAGTGGCTGGAAGAAATGATACCTTCATACTCCGCGCGAACCTGCTCTATAGATTTGTTATTACATCCCCAGTACTTTGCATATTCCTGGGTTACCCAATTGTAAATAACCGGCAGATCTTTTTCAAGATCCATGTAACGGATGTCTATTCTTCCCAGTCCTGCTATTGCTTTGGAATACACCGTTGTACTATTTTCCATACGCTGGTCTTTTAATTTTACCTGCTGTAATCTGTTCTCTGAATGCATAGTAGTAAAGAGATACCACTATGAAATATCCTCCCAGGGCTACCATAAATGGTATATTAAGCGACCACGCATCTACCAGTATACCGGCAAAAAACGAAGCCATTAATACACCCATGTTCTGAAAGAAATGGATCTTACTATACTCAATAGCATAAGATTCCGGTGCGCTCACATTAAACAGGAGTACATCAAACCGTACAGCTGCCTGGAAAAATGCCCATCCATAAATGAACCTTCCTAATACAACCACTCCGGCCACGGGATATCCCTGCAGGATCAGCCCTGCTAATCCCAGCAATAAAGCAGACACAATGCCCTGATAAACGTTTCCCGAACTTTTTTGCCGTTTATTGATCCATAAAGCAAACACGGCTACTAAAGCAGGTATGGCATAGATACAGCCTGAGATCACTTTACTGTTATATACCGATACAGATTCCCAGTACCGAACAAAAAACGGCCGGGTAATGAAATCACTGAAATAAAGTACAAGTGTGATAATCCCCAGTCTTAATACATTCCCCCTGGGAATCAGGCTCACTTTAGGAGCATTTTCCTTTTTGTATTCCTTATCATGAGATACCCAGTTACTGTTAACCAGGTAAAGGCTCATTCCTGCCTGAATAAAGTCGCCTGCTGCCATACCAAGGAAAATGTATGCAGGGTTTGCCAGATCGATCACAATGCCTCCAAAAACGGCTCCTAATACACTTCCGAAATGTATAATCACAGATAAGAGACCAATTACATTGGTATGATCTTCCTTTTTTGTAATCCGGAGTATGTAAGGATATACCAACAGATAACTTCCCTTGAAAACAATAATGGAAAGCGATACTATCCAGAAGTGGACATAAGATGTAATGAAGAAACAGCATATTGCCAGCATTCCGGCAATCACCTGTGTATACACCAGTATCTTTAATTCAGATCTTCTTTTTGAAATGAGCGCCCATATGGGAAAAGCAATCATCACTGTTCCACATACAGCACTGAAATAAAAACCTACTTCTCTTGGGTCTGTTATTCCAAATCTCGATTCAAAAAAGTGAGGATAAAATGGCATCAGCAGATAATCACTCAGCACTGCTACCATTGTCATAAAAATCAGGAAAAATCGCAGCTTCATCTTACAACAGTTCAGGTATTGTTAGAAAAACCTGTTCTTCCTGCGATACTGAGAATTGCTGAAAAGCAATTCTTTTCTCAATAGCGTAGACATCTTTACCGGTCATTTCTTTAATGATGTATGAATTCCGGTAACATCCCATGCCAAGATCCGGTGTTGAAATTCCATGTGTATGCAATTCCGCATTCTGCACAAATATTTCGTTGCCTTTTGTATCAATAGTATAATTCCGGTTTACATCCAGTCTACCTTTTTCATCCCATTTGATTCGGGATGCAATGCCTTCCATAAAGTCCGGAATCTTGTAATAATAACCAGTTGACATGATCACTCCTTCTGTAGTATGCCTGTAGTATTTCTCCTCTTCCTCCTGATATAACTCAAGTTCAAAACAACCATCATCATATTTTAACTTCTTCATTTCTGAATTAGTACGCAGGGATACTTTAATGTCATGCTGCAATCGCTTTGTATACAACAGGTCGAAGATGTTACCTATGAGATCATTATTGATTCCTTTATAAAGATGCCGCTGGTTTTTAGAGAGAATATCACGTTTAGCCGGAGGCAGGTTAAAGAAATAATCTACATACTCAGGAGATGTCATTTCCAGTGTGAGTTTGCTATACTCCAATGGAAAGAACCTTGGCGATCTTGTTATCCAGTGCAATTCATAACCATATACGTCGATGTCCTGCAACAGGTCATAATATATTTCGGCAGCACTTTGTCCGCTCCCCACAATCGTGATAGATTTCTTAGCCTGCAAGCTTCTCTTATGATCGAGATAAGCAGAAGAATGAACCACTTTATCGGTATGTTCCTTACAGGAAGCAGGCATATAAGGTACGGTACCTGTACCCAGTACCAGTTTACGCGCCTTTACTACTCCAACTTTTCCACTGCATTTCAGCACGTAATATTTACCTTCCTCATCGTATTCGATTTGTTCTACTGCTGTATTGAAATGAATACAGCCCAATTTCTCTATTACCCACTGGCAATATTGATTGTACTCATTTCTCAGGATCTTAAAATTCTCTCTGATATAGAATGAATATATCCGTCCCTGTTCCTTCATATAATTTAAAAAACTGAAGGGACTTGTAGGGTCTGCAAGAGTAACATGATCGGCAAGAAAAGGTACCTGCAAAGTAGTGTCCTGTAACAACATACCTGGATGCCAGTTAAAGTTTGCACGTTTTTCCAGGAAGATGCCGTTTAAATCAGTAAGTGGTTTTGTCAGACAGGCCAATCCAATATTAAAGGGCCCTGCTCCAATAGCAGCAAAGTCATACACTTTGTTATTATCCATAATTATAATTATTCAGTTATTGTCGGGTTGTGGTTTCACCGGATTAATTGTGTCAGTTGGGTTTTCGTTACGAACATTTACAATTGACGGTTTGATTTTACTGATGCCTAAAATTACGCGCGGAAAAAAGAATTAACAATCGCCTATCAATGGTAAAATAAAGGTAGATGGTAACGTGGTATGCTTACCACATTTATGGTAGAAGATTTTCTGTGCACGATTATACAACATGCACATATGAAAACTTAATTAAAAGTTCACATGTAAAAGGTAATAAATAACAACATACTTTGCAGTAATGTTCATTAAAAATGCAAGTTCAATAAACAATTGACTAAAGGAAATGTTAGCAGGCAGTATGGAATGTAGCAGGATTCATGTGGACAATTGCCCACATGAATCCTCCGGTTAGATCATACCATTCTTAACGGCAAAACTATATAGTTCAACAGCAGAATGAAGTTGGAGTTTCTTCATGATATTCCGTCTGTGCGTGTGTATGGTGTGGGGGCTTAGATGCAGCTCATCTGCAATCTCCTTATTGGCTTTACCGGATGCAACGAGCCGGATAATTTCTATTTCGCGCCCTGTCAATCCGTTCGTTAAATCGGGGGGAATAACGGCTGCAGGCTCCGGTGGTCGTTTCCTGTCTTCCAGTAAAATATCAACTATAAATGTACAGAAGAACTTCTCTCCATGAAGAGCAGCGCCGATGGCTTTTTGAATATCAGTTTTCGGACTTTCTTTGGTAAGATAGCAATGCACATTCAGCTCCAGAGATCTCAGGATGTGCCTTTTTTTTTTCTGACTTGAAATAATAATGACTTTACACGAGGGAATCAGTGACAGTATACTGTGTAACTGCGCGTGTTCAAAGAAAGTAGGGTTATAATCAAGAATGAGTATATCGGGTTTAAAAGATATCAATACAGGACTTAGTTCCCTCGTATTTCCTGCCTCCCGGATAATGTAAGGATTTCCCTTACTGGTTAATATACTTTTGATTCCTTCTCTGAAAACAGGTTGTGCATCCGCCAGTATGATGCGGATTTTTTCTGCTTTGTTCATTATTTTGATATACTTAAATAATGACCCGTTTAAAAAGGTTGATCAATCGATAGTCTGGAATGGATATTTAGTTCTATAAATATTTCTCCGATCACACCTTTACGTTCTCTATTACAAGCTTCTTTCTTGCAGGCGTACTTTGTTTTGGTTTGGCTTTCGCAGTTTTTTTATTCTTCCTTCCCCACCAGATATAAAATCCTGTAAGTGGTAGTGAAGCGGCAATAAGAGATGCGAAAAAAACAAGGATTTTACCGGGTAGTCCCAGCACACTTCCTACATGCAAATCATAATTTAAAGCGTGGGCCTTTTCACCATTGTTCATGGTAGCAAAAGAGGTTGTGCTCAATAATCTGGCTGTATGCTGATCGTATTGGCTACGCGTATTGGTATAAAGTGGTTTTTTATCTTTACGCCCAAATACAAACACTGCACTTTTATTATCCTTTGGAATACTGATGAATAACGTATTTGCATGGGGATCCTGTTGTACAGCGGCCTGTAGTATTTTATCAGGCGCGAAAGCATTGGTATTAGTCGTATCTGAAAAAACAGGGGCTGGCTGTTCCATACTTTTCCCGCCATTAGCCATCCACTGCACAGATTTATTCAACCATTCAAAACACCAGATGAGTCCCGTGAATGAAACCACCAGCAGAAGAATCATTGCATAAAAGCCAAGGATATTATGCAGGTCGTAATTCTTCCGTTTCCATTGTGTAGTATCCTTCCACTTAAACGAGAACCTTTGTTTTGCAGCTGCTTTATTCTTAGGCCACCAGAGGATAATGCCGGAGATCAATAATATTACAAATATTACAACGCTCCAGGTAACGATTTGTCCTCCTACTTTAGGGCCAAGCATTAAGCTTACATGCAGGGTAACAACCATCTGGAAAAACTCCCATTTTGTGTTTTCTACTTTTACCACTTTACCTGTATACGGGTTCACATATATACGGTAATAGTATTCCATGTACCTGGAATATAAGATGGCTTCCGGATTCACTTTCAGCGCACGGAAAGAAACTGTACGGTTAGCCCCCAGATTTACTTCAGCCACCTGCACCGGATGATTTTCACCCACTGCAATCTGTGCATTTGCTCTAAGTACATCTAACGGCAATCGTTTGGCAGCAGCAGGTACTTCCACAAACATTCTGTCCCTGTAAACAAGTGGCTTTATTTCTTCTATAAAAGAATACAAACAACCTGTGAGACCCAATATAAAAACCACCAGCCCGGACGAAAGTCCGAGCCAGAGGTGCATTTTTCCTATCAGTTTTTTAGCAGCCATGCAGCTTATTACTTTTCAACGTCCATACAATAAGTTACACAATGCCAAACGCCGGTATATTCTGCGCCTTCATGTTTGCCACTTTCTTTTTCTGCGAAAGTGCCTTCCAGCATATAACGACCTGGCCAGAAAGGAGAGAATGTAACAACTCCGTTTTTGTCCGCAGTAAATTTCTTAGACCATCCTGCCGGAGATTGTACTGTAACAGCACTTTCAGCAGGTTTAGCCTTATTATACAGCAGCTGTACATTTTCAGGTATATTGATTTTGTGAGCTTTGTCTGGAGCAGTTAGCAGTACCAGACCAGCATGCTGTTTCATATTATCTATACCTGTCAGTGAATTACTTACTTTCACCACACCCAAAGCATAATAGCGGATTTTGTTGCCATCATATATATTCTTTATGGTATGATCAATAGAAAGAGTGTAAGTACCGGCAACTTCAGGTGTGAAAGTGGCCTTAAAGTTATTACCGTTCTCAACACAATCCAGCTTCTTTTTGCTTCCATCGGGAGCAATCAGGAATAAGGTAAATTCTTTTGTATTACTAAACCAATGTTGTAATGAGTCTCTCTGGTTATCGCCATATTCGCCCAGGAAAACCTTCACTTCCTGTGCCTGACCTATTTTACCGGTGGTGCTTGTTTCAAGCCAGATAGCATGTGCTGACAGGGTATGAACGCAAAGCATAAGAACGGCTGCAAACAAATATTTTTTCAGTGTCATTTTCTATTATTTAGTGATGATGGGTTATTACTTCAGTTAAAAATCTCCAGCCAGAAAGTATGTTCTGGCTGGAGGTATATTATACCTTCTACTAAAACTTATATCCTACACTCATACGCACATTGCGTCCTGGTTCTGCCTGCCAGTAGTACAATCCACCTGAAGGAGCTCCGGTAAACAGGTATTTATTCAAAACATTGTTCACAGTCAGATTAAGACTTAATTTATTTGTGCTATAACCGATACCACCATCCAGTCTAAAGTAATCCGGTAATGCATTTTCACTCTTATCATACACAAGACCGGCTATACGTCCCACCTGATACTGATAACCAGCGGAGAATCTTAAACCATTCAATGCCCCTTTACTGATCTTGTATGTTAACCAGGTATTCTGAATATGTTTACTGGTTCCTGGTACTTTGTTTCCTACAAATTTCGGATCACTGTCTTTTGATATTTTAGCATCTGTATAAGCATAGTTTATTACCACACCAAGATTATTAACGACATCACCTCTTACATCTACTTCAACTCCTTTTATTTCCTGTTGTCCTGTCTGCTTGCTGTAAGTATACTGGCCATTAGCAGGGTTAGGATGTTCATTATCAGTAGTCAGTACATTATTCTTAGTGATCTGGTAAAGTGAAACGGTAGAATTCCATTTGTCATTTAACCAATTCTTCTTAAATCCGAGCTCAAGATTATCTCCTGTTAAAGGCTTAAAGTCATTTCCTAAATAGTCTCTTCCGGGATTCTGAAGGAAGGCCTGATCATAAATAAAATACAGGGATGTATTTTTATCAACAGAATAACTCAAACCTAAGCGGGGAGTCACTTTATTGTCAGTATAACTACCTTCGTAAGGATTCACGTATTTATTAACAGTATAACGACCCGCAAGTGTAAGACGAAGCGCATTATTAAAGAATCCTAATTCATCCTGAACATACACAGCATTGTAACCGTAGGTGTATTGTACTCCTCTTTCACGTATATCCTTCGATCTGTCCCACTGTGGCACTGCAATATTTCCGTATGTAGGTTTATAAATATTAAAGGTAGTATCTCCTAATTCTGACCACTGATTCCAGTCCGCATAATAATCACTATGTTTCATATCTACTCCCGCCAGTATTGAATGATTAATACTTCCAGTCGTCACTTTCCCATTCAGAAACATCTGCCCTGTTTTATTGATACCTAATGCATCCCAGTTGTTTATTCCCCGTTGTAGCAGACTATCATTACTTGTTGTAAAACCTGAAGGCCACATACTCTGACCAACCTGGTTATAATTGAAATAAGCGCCCTGTGCCGTAAATTTCCATTGAGAATTAAACTGATGTTCAAAAATGACTAAAACGCTTTTGTCATTGATTTTAGTAGGGGCAAGATTGGGTTCTGCAGTAGTAAAATTGATTGGCAGATCTCCATATTTACGCTTGGAAAAAGCATAGTTACTGCCAATCACGTTCATCTCCATATATTGATGCGTGTATTCTACAGTCAATGAGCTTTTATCATCTATTAAATATTTAAGAACCGGTGCAATTGAATAACGGTTATTAAATTCATAGTCCCTGTGAGATCCTCTCAATTCGCCCATCAGGTTTAGACGATACAACAGTTTTCCATTTTTGGATAATTTGCCATCTAAATCTAAAGTAGACCGATAGGTTTCAAAACTACCTAATGAAATGGTCACTTCTTTCTGATCAATCCCGGTAGGCTTTTTTGTTACCACATTATAAATACCGGCAGGTTCACCGTTAGACATCATAAAACCTGCAGGGCCTTTCACAAATTCGATCCTGTCTACCATACTCATATCTTCAGACAGAGGGCTCCATGGACTTATCTGAACATTCATTCCATTCCTGAAGGCTGTTAGCTGAGAACCTCTTGCATTAATCCTTGCATAAATATCCCAGTGTCCAATTCGTTGAGCACCACTGATATTCCTTGTAACACCCTCCATAATATCATAGATCTGCTGATCATTCAACACATCTTTGGTTACCACCTGGATATTCTGAGGTATTTCTACCAAAGGACTCTGGATACGGAGTGATGAGGAAGGACCATTCACCATATATTTATTCTTACCGCCTACTACAATGATTTCCTTCATCTGATTTTGTGAAGCAGTCAGTTGTATGGATATAGCCGTAATTTTGTCTGTTTCAACATCTATCTCTTTCTCTGTTGTTTCATAACCCACCAGTGAAACCTGCAGGGTATAATGACCCGCTTTAATCTTTTTAAAGACAAATTCTCCGTTCTGGTCGGTTAATGTACCGTGATTAGTATTCTTAATCTGCACGGTTACATATGCCGCTGGCTGTCCATCAGAAGTGAGTACTTTTCCCTTAATAGCTGATAATATCTCAGTTGCATTGGAAACACGACCTATTGACAACAATAAAACTGTGAGTAGAAAGATTTTTTTAAACACAGGAAATGTAGAAAATTTCATCATTGAGTCTTTTAATTAGGCCAGCAAAATTAGACCGCTTACAACATATCTGTTTATCAAAAAAGGAAATTGATTTACGCAATCGGGAAAATTGCGTTCCTAATATTCTTAACATCGGATTAACCCTTTCCAATAAACGTTAATGATTATTAAAGAGACTGACTATAAATGAGTAGGAAGTTTTGTCTTTAACAAGGAGACTGTGGTATTGAAAAACAGAGAAAAGGATGTTATGCCTTCTGCTGTATAAAAACAATAAAGTTAAAAGAGCCTGTACCAAAAATTTGATACAGGCTCTTTTAACTTTATACGTTCGGACTTTTCTAAATGATCTTACCGCTGTAATACAAATTTCTTTGAATGACTTCCGTCAGAAATAAGATATACACCATCTTTCAGTGAAGCCGGCAAAACAATTTCCAGTCTGTTATATCCGGCAATTAGCCTGTGTTGTTGTTTATATACCACCTTACCACTTATGTCAGTGACGATGATATATTGCATCTTATTACTTTGACTGGTCAGTTCTGTATACACTTTATCCCTGGCAGGTACAGGATACACATTCATGCCTTTGATTGCAGCTTTACTACTCTTCATGGCAATGGCAGTAGCATTTTTAGGCGTACTACTGATACCAGCTACCAGGTTGTAACATTTTGTAGTACTGAAGGCTCCGTTATACCCCAAAACCTGTATATAATAGGTTCCTACCGTTGCATTATTAAGCACAATCCTTTCTCTGGTTGTATCGCCATTCTCCGAGCTGGCCACTTCCGTACCACTTGCATTGTACAGCACCAAATCGTAATCTCCTGCCAGGTTACCCAACAGGATCTCAATATGTGGCTGACTGCTGGTATTGGAGAAGGAGTACCAGTCTACATCTGTGGAGCTGGCAATTTGAGCTGTTATAGTAGTATTAGTACTAATAGCTGCCGCCGCTGTTCTTGACCCATTAGGTTCATATGCATCCGCACAGGCAGTGACAGGTGTAAGCGAAGTACTTAACCGGTAACATTTTGTAGCACTGAAAGCACCGTTATATCCATACACCTGAATAGAGTAGGTACCTGCAGCTGCGGCACTGTAAGTAATAACTTCTGCCGTGGTACTGCTGTTCTGTGAAACGGCTAACTGGGTACCTGCAGAAGAAAATAGTTTCACATCATAATCTGCCACCAGGCTATCCAGACGAATGGTAATGGTATTAGTACCGGTAGTAGTAAACTTGTAATAATCCACATCTGAAGATGAGGAGATCTGGGCACGGATACTGGTCCCTGTAGAGATGCCTGCGGCTGTCGCCAGTGTATTATTCGGCTCCATCTGATCCGTACAGCCACCAATAGTTGTTACGGCCGCATTCAGCCTGTAACAGATGCTATCGTAAATGGCACCATTGTTACCATATACCTGGATATAATAAGTACCTGCGGGACTGATATAGGTAATGGAATCTGTAGCTGTACCTGTATTTTGAGAAATAGCTACCTGGGCGCCGTTCGCACTCAGCAACCGGAGGTTGAAGTTAGCAGCAAGATTATCCAGATCTATATGAATTCTGCCGCTATCCGTTAACTGTATTTTGAAATAATCGGTATCACTTGCAGTGGCTATCGTAGCCCGGATATCTGTACCGGCAATAATCGTATATGCAGTTGCAAGCGTATTGTTAGGCTCATATGGATCCGGACAAACAGTTGGACCAGTTGTGTCTCCGCATGGATAATTGGTACCGTTTAACTGTAAGATACCTGTATTATCAGGATCGAGCCAGGGTTTCAGTTGATGTAATACATCCGTACCGTTACTCGTCCAGTTCATAGCCATTTTACCATATTGATCATATTTGTTGGCACTGGTAGCAGTACAACTGGAAGGACCACCGGATAGTTGTCCTACAATTTGTCCCACATTATTAAACAATGGAGAACCGGACGAACCACCTTCTGTAATGCTCCAGTTGGTTTGTGTCTGCACCCACACAGCCCTCCAATGGGTATAAGGGCTTGTACCGGTATTGAAATTATCGTTTGTAAGTGGCGCAGTATAGGTAGAAATCTTCTTGATATCACCAGCGGGATGATGAATACCTACTCCACTCGGACTCGCCGTAGTAGCTGCACTCCAGCCGGAATAGAATACATTGTAAGAAGATGGAATTGCCTGGCTGAATTCCAGTAACTGAAAATCTGAACCGTCAACATCTCCACTATCACCCGACCTTGCACGTTGTACGCAACCAGTGATAGTATTACTTGCCGGTTCACTGCTAGGATTACTGCATGAAGGCGATTCATAATTAAAGTAGAAAATCCACTGATTAAAATCAGAAGCGGAAGCATTAGATCCGCAATGGTTTGCAGTCAGGAAGTAAGGTTTACAATCGCTACGGGCGTTGTTTACCACAGCACCTGTGCAGAGATAAGAACTGCTTCCCAGTCTTAATACAATTCTTGCAACAGCCCTTTTCTGATTCTGCCAGTTAGCACCTTCGGGACAGTTTACATTTACATTGCAACTACCGGAAGCGCCTACAGTTTTTACCGTTTTTGATTCGGGGATTTTATCGCTGTAAATATTGTTTACCCCGCTGATAGTAAAACGGCCCTGCCCTTTTACAGCAACAGGTTCATAATATTCTATCACACTAACATTTCCCTTAAGAATTTCCGTGGCAAACAAACCCGTTTCCTGGTTATTAGCACTGGTAAAGCTACCAATCAACTGGGAATGATCTTCATTGTAAACGAACAGCGTTGCTCCTGCCGGCAGGTGAAAATCCTGATAATAAAGAGAGGTAGCAAGGGCGCCTTGTACGTTAATTTTCAGGCGCCAGATGCGATCTCCATTAGGCAGGGTTGTCCAGGTACCTGTATTGTTCAGCGCGTAGGAAACAGGAGATATAATACCAATGCGCAATGGTAATCCCTGTTTTTCATTGAGTTCATCTTCCTGCCTCAACCGGGCCATAGATAATGCAGGAAGTGTTTTTGTACTGATGTCTTGTGTGAGGTTAGCCGCATAACTATAGGGTTTTCCGCCTTTACTTATCTGGGCTTTCAATAGTGGGCATGCGAGTAATAGCCCTAAAAAAAGGAATAACATTTTCTTCATAGTAAACAGATTTGAGTTTTGGGTTTAAAAAAAGGATAACAAGTTTTAAGGGTTACGGATACGATATGGGTTTAATAATCTACGATATAGGTTTTGAGGTAGATACTGAAGTTACGATTATTCTCTTAAAATTAGATTATCAGAGTGAACAATGAAATAAATTAGCTACTAATGACAAGTATTTATAAATAGTAATGTCTGCCTGGAATTAATCAATAATTGGTTTTCAATAAATTAGAAATCAATTGCTGAGAGGAACATTCCAATCTGATCTTGACGACTCCTTAAAATCATGGCTGATGGCATTAAAGATGGAAGCGGAGAATTGAAAATCATCTACGGAAAAAGGCGACTCATAGCTGAATCGCCTTTTTCCGTAAGTGTGTACTTATATCCGGACCTTAAAGTATCCGGACTTACGGAGCTAACAATATTTTAATCCTAACCGGGTAAAGAGCTCGTCAAATTTGTTTACTTGAAAAAGCGCTTGCTAGTAGTTATTTGATTTAATTAAAGATAAGATTTAATCCTGGTAAATACCAGGATTAATAATGTTTTTTATGATACTGGCAAACTGAACAATTACAATTGAATACCAGTAAAAATTAAGCCATTATAACAGGATCAAACTTTCATGATCCTATTATAATGGCTTAATTTCTGTACACAAATATTAATACCCTAAGTTCTGTATCAGGTTGCCATTTTTCTGTATTTCCGTTCTTGGTATAGGAAACAGTGTTCTGTTAATATTGTTTGTAGCAGCGTGAGATAACCATGATTTTGTAGAGAATGCTCCAAATCTGATCATATCTGTACGCCTGTGTCCTTCCTGTTCAAACTCCCATCCTAACTCATCTAAAAATCTGCCATATTGAATATCAGCCCCGCCTTCAGTAGTAAACTGATTGTTTACCGCATCTTTAAGGCCGTAAGCATAAGAGCTGCCCATCTGTAGCTGTGCACCCGTAACAACGGCCTTAGATGGATCTGATATAAAGTCCCGCTGTCTTACCTCAGTAACAATAAGGGCAGCGGCATCTGCCTGTCCTGTGCGAAGAAGACATTCAGCTTTCATCATCCGTACCTCCGCATAGCGAAAAATAGGATAGTCATTACTTAACCTGTTGGTAGCTCCCTTTTTTATTTCAAATTTACCCAAACGAAAACCATGCACGGATTCTCCTTTTTCAAGTCCGGGTAATTCATTGACAAAAGCCAATGGCTTACCTGTGAAATCACCCTGGGCAACATAGAGCATCTGACCTGATGAAGTATATTGCTGGCCTTTAATCCAGTTATTCTGGTACCTTATATCACTTACATCAAAGGTGCTTATAAATTGAGGAATACCGCAGATACCTCCCCAGGGAGTATTTTTAAGATTGTAAGTTGCCTGGTTTTCCTGCTGTAACGTTTGCATATGAAGATCAAATGCATTCCAGTTGTTTGTATAATCTTCATCCATCGGTATTGCAAAAATGATCTCCTTTGAACCCTGATTTTCAGTTACAAATACATTTTTTTGCACAGGTTCTAATATAAAGGCCCCTGATTTTTCAACAGAATCACAGGCAGCGATACATTCGGTCCATCTGGTGGTACCAGTATAAACACCGGCGTTCAGATACATTTTAGCAAGAAGCGTAAAAGCTGCCCATTTATTAAATTTCCCGTAAGTCTCAGTATTATTTTCAGCACTTAATAAAGGGATGTTATCAGTAAGTTCTTTAACAATAAAATCATAGACTTCCACACGGGTATTTTGTTTAGGCAAAAATCCGGATGGCAGATCAAATTGTGTTACAATGGGAACATTACCATAAAAGTCGCACAAAATTGCATAGTAGGAAGCGCGGAGAACTTTCAATTCAGCAAGGGTCGCTTCTTTTCCCTCGGTAATTGGAATCAGGCCGGATTCTATCTGATAAATAATCCTGTTGCAATTTGTAATACCTGCGTATGTTCTGCTCCAGGTTTGATTAACCACATCGTCATCTGTAGTCCAGGTATGTTTATGTAACCTTTGGTAAACACCATCGTCAAACCAGCCCCAGGGACGTTTCGGTATTACAAGTTGATCTCCCGTAACTTCCTGTGCCCGCCATAAACCATTCCAGTCAAGCAATATAAAACGCCATTGAGAATATCCTGCTCCTACCAATGCTACCAGATCGGATTTACCAGGATTAAATTCAGTAGATATAATAGCGGTATAAGGTGTATTCTTTAATTTGGTACAGGCGGATATTGTTATTACAGCAACAAATGCTGCAACAAATAAATGAATCTTTGCTAGCTTTTTCATCGTCTGATTTTTCAATTGTTAAAAATTCAAATTCATTCCTAAAGTAAATGAACGGGTAGTAGGATACTTATCACGATCATCCATACCCGGATTTAAGCCAAGCCTGTTTACTTCCGGATCTAATCCTTTGTATTTGGTAATAATAAACGTATTTAAGGTTGAGGCGTAGAAGCGTGCCCCTTTAATATATTTATTACTTATTTTATTGAATGTGTAACCCAGTGTTATATTATCTACTTTCCAGAAATTTCCATTCTCTACGTAATAACTGTTAAACTCCAGTGCATTTACTTTCAATGCTGTTTTACCAAAAACAGGGTCATAAGCAGATTTTAAAATATTATAGTTCTGAATAGCTGGGTTTTCCATATACATCCTTTGAGAGTTGATGATCTGATAATCAAATGCACCTCTCATGGTAATACTTAAATCAAATTTTTTGTAGGAAAAACTGTTATTCCAACCCGCATAATATTTTGGCAGGCCATTCCCAATTACCTTTTTGTCTTCAAAGCTATGTGCGAAGTCATCATAATTAACAGGCTTGCCATCTTTCCCTTCATAAATCCACTTACCATTGGCATCAATATCAATAACCTTATATCCGTAGAAATCTCCGACTCCCTTGCCAATTGTTACAATATTGGTAAAGGTTTGAATCGGTATACCTGCAAACCCGGTAGTGAAGTATGGAGTAGTTGTCTGGTATAGTTCGTTTGATAAACTAATTAGTTTGTTTGAATTGGTGGAGAAGTTAACACTTGTAGTCCATACAAAATCCTTTGATTTTACCGGTACAAAATTTAACATTATCTCTATGCCTTTATTCTCCATCTTACCCACATTGGCTGTTGTACTGGGGTATAAATTCGGAGGACTTGGTACCGCATAGTTATAAAGTAGTCCTGTGATCCGTCGATTGTAAACATCAACACTACCACTTATTCGGCCTGTTAATAAACTAAAGTCAAGTCCAATATTTGCTTCCGCTTTTTCTTCCCACCTGATATAAGGATTCGCATTTGTAGCAGGAACAAGGATTCTTGTCCATTGGCCATTAGAATATACATAGTCTCCATAGTTTATCAACGGCTTACTGAGAAATCCCGCTAATGGAGGATTTCCTGTTATACCATAACCTGCGCGTAGTTTTATATCATCAAACAATTTCTGATCTTTCATGAAGTTTTCGTTGGAAATTCTCCAACCTCCGGAAACAGCCCAGAAATTACCCCAGGGATTAACAGCTCCATACAACTGACTGGCTCCTTCTCTCCTTAAACTTGCCAACAGCAGATATCTGTCTTTATAGCTATAATTTAATCTTCCGAAAAAACTAATCAGGTTTGTTTCTGTTTTATAGCTACTTACATTGGCCAGTTTATTCTTTATCCCTTCACCTAATCCTATGTTGTTATAACTAAAGAGATCAGTAGGAAAATCCTGGTTATCAGCATACGCACCTGAAGAAACATTTTCCTGGTAAGCATACCCTCCTAAAATTACAAAGTGGTGATCTTTTAAGGATTTAGAATATTCAGCAGTCCATTCTGTAAGCCTGTCAATAGACAGGCTGGAGCTTACGGATGCAAACCCATTCAAACCGCTTTTAATGGTAGAAATATGTTTTTTGCTTTCTGAATACCCTTTATTTTCATTATATCTGGAATACGAAAAAAGGGCAGACAGTTTTAAATTATTAACAGGTTTGTAAGTAAGCGTAGCATTCATACGGGAGTTTACATTTTTTGACTCCCCATCACTTTCAAACAACAGTGCCATAGGATTTTCGTAATCAAAATTCCCCTTTTGTTCGTAGAAATTACCAGCAGAATCGCGTACAGGCTCTGTAGGATTGCGTATTATTGTTTGTCTGTATATCCAGCCATTAAAGCTGTTATCGCCATTATTATTCCTTGTATAATTATTGGTTTGATTAAGTATTCCGATATTAAGCTTTAGCTTATTATCCCACATACTATGGTTCACATCTATTCTTCCTGTAAATGTGTTGTTATCACTCTTTTTAAAGATACCTTCCATTGCACGGTAATTTCCGGAAGCCAGGTAGTTTGTTGTATTGTTTCCACCTCTTATAGTCAGGTTATGCACATGTGTTAACGGTGTGCGGGTTGTTTCTTTCAACCAGTCGGTATTACTTCCTGCATCCCATGAGGCTAGTCTCGTTCCCGCCTTAATCTGGTCGCGATAATCCTGCGCAGTAAGCATATCCAGCTTTTTCGCAATAACCTGGGTAGTTGCATAAACGCTATAATCAACACTGTTAGTCGTCGTTCCTTTTGCTCTCTTGGTGGTTATGATGATTACGCCATTAGAACCTCTCACTCCATAAATAGCGGCAGATGAACCATCCTTCAACACATCTACTGATTCTATGTCTTCAGGAGATACTGTTTTAAGGTCGCCGGGAATCCCGTCAATGATTACTAAGGGATTAGAATTAGCTCCATATAAAGTTGTGTTTCCGCGGAGCAAAATTTGCGATCCGCCAGTAGGGTTACCACTAGGATTTGCAATGGTTAAACCGGCAACTTTACCTTGCAACAACTGACCCGCATCCACTACAGGCCCTTTAACAAAATTCTCTGCCTTTACGGATGCAACGGCACTGGTTACATCAGCCCTTCTTTGTGTTCCATAACCGATCACCACAGCTTCCCGGAGATTTTCTACTGTTACTTTCATCACAACATCCATAGATGATTTGCCTGATGAAGGCACCTCCTGATCCTGAAATCCTATATAAGAAAATATGAGTACTGCAGCTCCATCATTAACAGTAATTGTATATTGTCCGGCAGCATCCGTAGAGGTTCCGGTATGTCCCCCCTTTACTTTAACACTTACACCAATTAATGGTGTCCCATTTTCATCAGTTACTTTACCTTTTATGGTAATTTGCTCAAAGAATTCATTGGAGGTATTGGAGTTTTGAGAAGCAGGTTTTGCTTTCTTTTCAACTATAATGATCAGATTATCTTTTTCCAGGTAATCCAGATTAGTGTCCTTCAGGATCTTATCCAGGATAGTGGTAACAGATTGTTTACTGGCTGAAATAGATACATTCTTGTAATTAGATACCAATTTATCATTGTAAACAAATCCTAAGCCGCTCTTTTTTTGCATTCCGGTTAAAACATCCTGCAAGGTCCTGCTTTCGAATTGCATGTCAATCTTTATATCTTTGGCAGTTTGTCCTATTGAAGAACCTGCAAATAATATCTGGGTTCCTAACGTGATGAATAAAAATATCTTACAACTAATACTTATTGTTTTCTGGAAGGCATAGAGATTATACCAAATGAATTTTTTCATAACATTTGCGTGGTTTGGTTAAATAAATGGCCGTATTTCTTCTAAAATTGGCTGATCAGATCACATGGAAGTGATGCTTGTTTTCATTGTTAATACAGATTATGATGGTTAATTTTCGTGGTTTTCAGTGCATACTTATTTTTATTTGGTTGATAAATGCTTTGTATCAGAATAGAACAATCTTATCTTTAATTGAATAGGTTAGTCCATTTGCTTTAGCAATAGCAAAAAGGATCTTCTCTAATGAATCGGTTGAATCAAAATTTGCGGTGAAACGTATCTCTTTCGTTGCTTCTTTTTTAAATTCTATTTTAACATTATAGCTATTCTGCAAAATCAATGCAACGTTCATCAGTGTTTCATTTCTGAATAGGAATTTTCCCTGAATCCAGCCTATGCTTTCATTTGCATTTATGTGCGTTTTTGCCTGGTATCCGGTAGCTGTATTTACTGTAACCTGCTCATCGGGTAATAGCAGAACAGGAGTTTGCCCCCCTGATACAGCTTCTTTTACAGCCACTTTACCACGTATTACGGTAACCTTTACCTCTTTAAATTCCTTGTACGCCTGTACATTAAAAGCAGTTCCCAATACTTCTGTCTGTGTTCCCGGAGTTTCTACCACGAAAGGTTTTTCATCATTATGCTTCACATCAAAAAAAGCTTCTCCTTCCAATAATGTTACACTCCTTGTGTCCAGGTTAAATTTCTCCGGGTACCGGATCCGGGAGCCGGCATTTAACATTGCTGTAGATCCATCACTCAAAGTCAGTTTCATTTTCTGCCCCTTTGGAACTGTTGTAATTACATATTGCGCAGGGTCTATCCTATTGCTTTTGTAATAAAAGAATGCTGCAACAGATGCTATCAGGAATATAGCAGCAGCAACCCTCAATATAACAGGAAGCCTGATGAGTCTTTCTCTCCTGATCTGCAAATCTATTCGTTCTTTTAACCTTTGCATAACAGCCTCTTTATCAACTATTTTTTCATCAAACTCTCCTTCTGTGGAAAGCTGATCAAATATTGATTCGAGGTACTGTTTTTCATCAACAGTACATTCACCTTTTAAATAAAGGTCCAGCAGATTTTTAAAGTCTTTTTCTTTCATTAGAGCTGACTTGAGTTGTGGAACATCAGACAAGCGGCAATTATACTTTTCATATCAGTTTCACGTGGCTAATAATGAAGTGTATAAAAACAGCGCCTGGTAGTAGATGGAAATAAAATATTTTCCAATTGATTGAACATCAATTGGAAAATATTTTATTTAAGGAGGAATTGGATTCAGGTGGGATTGCGGTCTGTATCCATTTGGTAGTAATCCTTGTTTATTAAGCTTGCATCTTACAGATTCATAGTGATAACAAATATCACTATGGTCGAAATAACTTAATGAGGATAAATACAGAGAGGAATGCTTTCCCGTTTAGCTTTAAGTGTAAATACTTTAAAGCATTATTAATTTGTTTCTTAACCGTTTTATCAGAGATATTAAGTTTATGAGCAATTTCTTTATATGAAAGCTCTCCTTTTCTGCTTAAAATAAAAACTTCCCGCATTTTAACTGGCAGCTTATCAATTTCCTTATTTAACAGCCTTGACAAATCATTTGCGGCGAGTTGCATTTCAAATAAATCATCTTCCTCACGGAAAAGGAAGTTCCATGATTTCCTGAAATCATTCTTTTTAATTTCATTACGAATATATCTGAAGCCACTGTATCGTGCACAGGAGAAAAGATAGGCAGAGAGAGATTCAATACCATCCAGGTTATTACGCCGTTTCCAAAATGAAACAAAGACCTCCTGAAGGATATCTTCTGCTTCTTCGGCATCCTTAATTGCTTTTACAAGATAAAAGTACAACCGCTCCCAGTACCTCATATAAATAACATCAAATGCCTCCTTATTGTCCTCTTTAAGCAAATTTAAAAGGACATCGTCTGCATACTGTTGAAGATGCGCATCATTCATATGTGGAAGTTGACATAAACATGAAATCAAACCTGGAGCCGAATTATTCAAGCTTTCGAACCAATGGCCGATCCTGCCAAGCGATATCTATTATTTACCCTCTTTTGATTTTATCCTGATTACAGATAACGAATGAGGTGCCATACTGTATTTGAATTGTTTTTCCGGCTTCAAAACAGTCGTTACCGGAACTACATTATCTTTTGCCTCATTCTGGCCATTTAAAAAGGTAAGTGTGGCATTACTACTTAAGGACCTGAAGCTGGAAAGATCAGCTTTAGCCAGCACTGTGGCCTCACTGGCATTTACCAGTTTAAGAATAAGATCTCCTGTTTTACTATCCTTCACAAATGATGATGCTACACCGGTATCTTTTTTAAATGAAACGATATCCGGATAATAAACATCCCCCTGATTATTTGAAAACATTTGCTGTACATAATAATTCGGGGTAAGATGAATCTCAGCACCGGTAAAATAAATAAGGTTGGGATTCCAGGATGTATGCCCGATCCTTGCTAAAAGAGGGGCATAAGAAGCCATTCGTACCACATCACCATTACGTTCAAGTGAAGTCATGTAAACAGCCTCAGCAAGCGCATTATAGAATGTATTGCCTCTGGAAGCATACTCCCCTAAGTATATCTTGGATTTTTCGCGGTCATAAGTGTCATACCGACTTGTATTAGCAAGGAACCATTCCGGCTTTTCGTAATAATGTTCATCTACTATCGGCACAGCATTTTCGTTGGCAAATTTCCAGCCCAGTTCGTAATCTTCCCCTGCCGGGAATGGTCCTACTGTTCCTATTACAGTGATTTCAGGATGTTTACTTTTAACAACGTCATAAATCAGTTTGAAACGTTCCCGGAATTCCGGTGTTTGCTTGTCTTCATTGCCAATACCCAGGTATTCCAGGTTAAAGGAAGCTGGATGGCCTGCCGCGGCTCTTTTGGCGCCCCAGGTGGAGGTTACAGGGCCGTTGGCATATTCAATCAGGTCCAGTACTTCCGCAATATAATCAGCCATTTCATCTATAGGTAATCCCCGCTGTCCTGTTCCTCCTATTTGCCAGGTACCTCCGGAATTCTGGCAACTAACAGCAGCTGGAAGAACAGGTAAAGGTTTGGCTCCTATATCTTCGCAAAACTGGAAGTATTCGAAATACCCAAGTCCTGCAGACTGATTATAATTCCAGATATTTCTTTGCTCTTTACGCTGTTCAACTGGTCCAATGGTATTTTTCCAACGATACATATTATCTAACCCATCGCCGTGAACCAGGCAACCACCTGGAAAACGCATGAACTTAGGCTTCAAATCTGCAATTACCTGACCAAGGTCAGACCGTAGTCCATTTACCCTACCATGAAAGGTTTTGTCCGGAATCAACGAAACCATATCAATTGCAAGGGTCCCTTTATTTTTAGCAGTAATGGCTAAAACAGCACTGTCATCGTTATGTGTGGCTTCAATTACAGCTGTATACTTATTCCATTCTTTTGCATTTGCAGTAACAGTAGCCTCTCCATAAACATCTCCCTTTTTACTTCGCAACTGTATGGATAATGGTATGGGATCCGCCGAAACCAGGCGGGTAAAAATTGAAAAATTATACTTCTCACCAGCCCTGATCACTATTCCATCAAAGCCCTTATTAATTAAACCTACACCCTCCTGCCCCACATCTTCTACTTTCAAAACAATATAATGGGGATTGTTTGGATGGATGGGCGTCGTGGTTTCCACAGAAATGGTTCCATACCCATAACCTTTGGTCAGGTATTCCCATGC
Source organism: Chitinophaga sp. CF118 (assembly GCF_900112615.1). GTDB lineage: Bacteria > Bacteroidota > Bacteroidia > Chitinophagales > Chitinophagaceae > Chitinophaga. Next base: position 883,645 of record NZ_FOMK01000002.1, read on the forward strand.
AGTAAATGGTTGCCAGTCTTTCCTGTCGTTCGGATTATATTCAAAAGACCGGTTCTGAACCAATTCGGCGTAGAGTCCCCCATCTGCCGCATAACTGATATCTTCAAAGAAGATCCCAAACAGGTCCGGGGAAATATGTTTAATTCCAGCCACTATCTTCTGAGCTGAGGACGTGCCTGCAAATAATAAGCAGAGGAGAATTAACAGGGATGCAGTAACCCTGCAAAATGAACTAAGCCTGGCGTATTTAATAAAACCCATTTTAAAATAAGTTTAAACAAAGTATTGCCATAACATACCCTGGCAATGAACTTCAGTTTTGAAATTGGATTGATAAATGTTTTTGCTTTGAAGTCGTGCTATTTTTATATAAGAAAAAATCACAACGTTATATTATCTGTTATCTATACTGTTCTGCTTAAGTTGGCATTCCTTGCGATTTCATGTCCCTGAATTAAGAAAAGTACCTATTGGCAAAAAAGGGAGCCTCTTAGTTTACATAAATATTACCCATGCTTCTGTACATTTCATAACCTGGAATACGATCTTATTATTATGTGGAATGTTTCTGAGGACGAAAACTAAGAAATTTTTTTTATTAATCGTCATTTTGACATCTATTTTAAGAATAAATGATTAAAAATAAGGTGCAACAAGTGTTCGGAGGGTATTTAAAGCCCGTTAAATAGTACTGAAGCAACAAAAAATAAATATTAATTTAATAATTGTTAATTTGACGCTTAATTTAGTATTCCACTTATGATTACAAGCCATAGCGCTTTATAAAGTTCAACGCGATGAAAAAACAAGTCATGTTAAATGTAAAAAGCACATCACTACTTTCCGGGCTTTTGCTGTTTACGATGAGTGCCTGGTCTCAGCAATACCAGCGGACAGATGGGGGGATAAAAGCTACCATCAACTCAATAAACATTGAAATCCGCTTTTTTAATGCAGATATTGTACGGGTACTAAAATATCCCGCAGGTGTTACTGATGAGAAGAAAAGTCTGTCAGTAATAAAAACACCCGTAAGCACTCCATTAAGTGTACATCAAAATGGAAATGTATTATCTGTAAACAGCACTTCACTGAAAACTACCATCAACCTGAAAACAGGACAGATCAGTTTTTACAATGCTGCTGCAGTGGCATTGCTGGAAGAAAAAGAAGCCGGACTTCAATTCACACCAACAAAAGATGGGGCAGAAAATAGCTACCGGGTAAATCAGTCTTTCCTGCTAAAAGAAGAAGAAGCTATTTATGGTCTGGGGCAACATCAGAAAGGGCTGATGAATCAACGCAACCAACAACTGGAACTGAAGCAGCAAAACATGCAGATTGCGGTGCCTTTCTTTCAATCTGTTAAAGGATATGGGTTGTTCTGGGATAACTATTCAACCACTATTTTCAATGATACCTTAAATGTTGCTTCTTTTGCATCTGAAATTGGTAACTGCGCTGATTATTATTTTATTAATGGCGGCAATGCAGATAAGGTAATTGCTCAAATGCGCTGGCTTACCGGTGAGGCTCCTATGTATGCCAGGTGGTTATATGGATTCACCCAAAGCCGGGAACGTTACAAGAGCCAATATGAGCTGATGGAGGTAGTGAAGAAATACCGGGCATTAAAAATACCGCTGGATGGAATTGTGCAGGACTGGCAATACTGGGGTGTCCATGATAATGAATGGAATGCTATGGAATTTGGTAATCCTGCATTTCCAGACCCCAAAGCCATGATTGACAGCGTACATCAGGCAAATGCGCATATTATTATTTCCATATGGCCTTCTTTTGGGAATAAGACGAAGATCTACCAGGAATTAAAAGAGCAGCATATGCTCTATGATTTAACTACCTGGCCAGCGGTTCCGGACGTGCAGGTGTACGACGCATTTAATCCCAAAGCGAGGGATATTTACTGGAAATATCTGAGCAAAAATATCTTTTCTCTCGGCATGGATGGCTGGTGGATGGATGCCACCGAGCCCGACCAGATAGTACCTAAACCTGGTGATGATGATAACCGTACTTACCTGGGCAGCTTCAGAAAAGTTCGTAATGCTTTTCCGCTGATTACTACCGGAGGTGTATATGGACACCAACGGCAGGTAAACGTTGATAAGCGCGTATTTATCCTTACCCGCTCGGCATTTGCTGGTCAGCAACGTAATGCCGCCACTAACTGGTCAGGGGATATTGTATCCGGGTGGGATGTTTTCCACAAACAGATTTCCGGCGGACTTAACCTTTCTTTAAGTGGCATTCCATATTGGAATACCGATATTGGCGGCTTCTTCTCCTGGCGTAATTATCCCAAAGGCGTTAAGGATGCTGCTTTCCAGGAATTATATGTACGCTGGTTACAATTTGCTGCATTTACGCCTATGTTCCGGTCGCATGGTACCGATACACCCAGGGAGATTTATCAGTTTGGGGAGAAAGGTTACTGGGCTTACGATGCGATAGAAAAATTCATTCATCTTCGTTATCGTTTGCTTCCTTATAACTATTCCAATGCCTGGGAGGTAACCTCAAAATCCGGTACCCTGATGCGTGCATTAATAATGGATTTTGCTGCTGATAAAAAAGCCAGGGAAATAAATAATGAATACCTCTTCGGTAAAAATATTCTAGTAGCTCCTGTTACCGATTCCCTTTATACCAGCAGGATTAATGGTGAAACAATTACTGATTTCAGCAAAACAAAAACTCATAAAGTTTATTTGCCTGAAGGTACTGATTGGTTTGACTTCTGGACAGGTGAGAAAACAAAAGGAGGACAGGAAATTGAAAAAGAAGTACCAGTAGACATAATGCCTTTATATGTGAAAGCCGGTTCTATTTTGCCAATGGGCCCCTTTCAGCAATACACAGGTGAAAAAGATGCCAGCAACCTGGAGTTAAGAGTATATGAGGGAGCCAATGGGATCTTTACATTGTATGAGGATGAAAACGATAATTATAATTACGAGCGTAATATTTATTCAACTATTACGATAAAGTGGAATGATCAAACAAAAACACTTACTATAGAAGATCGTAAAGGTAGTTATCCCGGGATGCTTTTGCATAGAACCTTTAATACTATACTTGTAAAGAAGGACCACGGAAATGGAGTTGAGATCGTTGAAAAGGCAGACAAGATTATTAAATATTCAGGTAAAAAGATAGAGGTGCGTTTTTAATGTGAGTATATGATATTGAAGGCCCGGTTACCTGGAATTCTACAAAATGATAAAACCCGTCGACTGACGGGTTTTATCATTTAAAAAAAATCTGAAGTACTAAATCTTTTTACTTTGAAACGGTATTGTTATCCGGCTTGTTCGTCAACAGTTCAATATTATTAATTTTCTCGGGGAACCAGACCATCATTTCACCTTTCCCCCTGTTTGCCCAGGCATAATAAGGGATAGCAGTAAACTTCCTTTGTACAGTGGAAACAGTTTGCCCATTGTCATCAACTACCACAACCGGTACACTGCTATTAATTACCTCTACGCCATTTAACATGCCTGGTTCATATGTTGATGTAAAAACGGCATCGGAAGGGATGATGATATTACTTGCCTTACCATTATTATCCATCCATTCAGCACAATACATAATCGGGCCACGCTGCAATGCCACTTTACCGATGTCATCTTTTATCATTTCATTCGCCTTTACCTTGCGGACTTCCATTGGAAGCTCTACTTCTACCCTATCGTTCTTCTTCCAGGTTCGTGAAAGGGATGCATATCCTTTTTTCATCTCGTATTCCACTGGTTGTCCATTCACTTTTATGACAGGCTTTTTATCAGAATTTGTGGCAAACCTGTACAGATCTGAAGGAACTGCTTCATTTTGTGCCCATCCCGGTATGCGTATCAGGAAATTAAATGCAAGCGGCGCTTTTTCAGGTGAAATGTTGAAGACTAAATCTCCATTCCAGGGATAGCGGTTTTGCTGTTCAATGGTTACAGCCTTGTTTAACAAGGTAAGTGTAGCATTACTGGCAATAAATAGATTTACATATACATTATTATCCTTCTGAGCATATGCATAACCTGGAATGGAAGGTATAAGTCTTGTAAGATTGGTAGGACAACAGGAGCAATCAAACCAGCCAGAGCGTTCAGGCTCCAGGCTCTTATGTGAGAATGAATTTTTGACCTCCATCGCATTGGTATAAAAGAATGATTTCCCATCCAGTCCTAGTCCGGAAATCAGTCCATTATACAATGTCTTTTCAAGGATATCAATATACTTTGAATCACCATGTAACAGGAACATCCGGTAATTCCAATATACACTTGCAATGGAAGCACAGGTTTCATTATAAGCGGTGCCGTTTGGCAATTCATAATTATCTCCAAAACGTTCTCCTGATGGGATAGCGCCTAATCCTCCCTGTACATACATTTTTTTGCTTACCATATTCAGCCAGATGGTATCAATAGCGTGCAGCAGGCTTTCATCTCCTGTCAATGCCGCTACGTCGGCCATGGCAGCATACAGATAACCTGCACGGACTGCGTGGCCCTCTGCTTCATATTGCTCTGTTACCGGTATATTATCCTGCCAGTAAGCCCCGTTCTTCCAGGGATCTGTACTTTTGGTGTCATAATCCGCATAATGACCGCGTTCGTTTATAAAAAACTTTGCTGTTTCCAGGTATTCTTTCTTTCCCGTAATTCGATACAACTTTACCAGGCCCATCTCAACGATTTCGTGACCTGGAGCTACATGCTTTTTACCAGGACCAAACACAGAGCAAACAAGGTCTGCATTTTTTAGTGCGATATCAAGCAGGGACCTTTTACCTGTAGCATAGTAATGGGCAAAAGCAGCTTCATACAAATGTCCTGCATTATATAGTTCATGACTTAATTCCCGCTCTTTTATCCATCTTTCCGTTCCAGCCCATTCATGCGGCAATGCTGGATTGATAGTTCTTGCTGTATACAGGTAGCCGTCCGGCTCCTGGGCTTTCCCGACCTTAATAATGAGCGAGTCAATGTATGCTGACAGCTTCTTATCGGGAAAAAGGCTTAATGAAAAAGAAGCACCTTCGATGGTTTTGTAAATATCTGTATCATCGAACGGGTAAGTGGTGCAAAACTTGCCCGAATGGGCGGCGGCCATTTCAAAATTACTTACTCTGCCAGTGCTTTCGCAACGTGCAAATGAAGCCGGAATAGTAACCAGGTGATTAGTACGCAAACGAGGTAACCAGAAACTGTCTGTTACCCGTACTGCAGTAAAGCTGACTGATTTAACGGGATAATCTTTTACCTGTCCCAATGCAGTAGCCGCCACACAAACCCCCAATAATAAAAGTATTTTTTTCATGTGGAAAAGTTATAATGTTTATTTTTTTTGTTATCAGTAGGCTGTCTTGTGGTCATTTATACAGCCACATACTTGAAAAGTGGAGCCGTTGCTTAGTTCACGGCAAATAATAACCATGTTCCTGAGCATTTCATAACCGGGAATTTGTCTTCTGTTACGTAGATCTTAAATTGTATTAAGATCTTTTCCAGGTGAAAACTAAGAAATTTTTTCCTATTAATCGTCAATATGACATTTATTTTTAGAAGAGATATTATTAGGGGAATGACAACCGGGGAAAAGATTATCCGTCATTGGGGATTCAGGTGAGTAATGGCAGGTTGTACCCATTTGGCACAATTCTATCGCGCTTTATCAGGCGTCAGTATGGAGGGTTTATAGTGGCTCTGTAGTGGCGGGCCTTTTATTCAGACTCTGGTGTTCGCTGTAAATTATATGGCCGGTAACATAAGAGACTAAATTTTTCTTAATTTACCAATACAAACCTGGTAACCCATGGATAGCAAAAATCACAATACTACACCTAAGGAGGATGAAAAGGAAAACCCACGGCGAACCTTTTTAAAGCAGACCTCCCTGCTCACAGCTATTGCAATGGCACCATCTGCCCTGGTGAAAGCCGCTGAAAATCATGTGGATGATAAGATTGCAGATGTTTTTGAGAAGATGCCTTTAAAGATGGAAGTGAACGGTCAGTTGCAAAGTCTGTCTGTTGAGCCAAGAGCTACGCTACTGGATATTTTGCGTGAGCAGCTGGATCTTACCGGTAGCAAAAAAGGCTGTGATTATGGACAATGCGGCGCCTGTACCGTACATATAGACGGGCAACGGGTATTATCCTGCCTTACATTGGGGGTGATGGTAAACGGGAAGAAAGTCACCACTATTGAAGGATTGGCAAAAGGGGATCAACTGCATCCCATGCAGGAAGCATTTATCAAACATGACGGATTTCAATGTGGTTACTGTACACCGGGACAGATCATGTCGGCAGTGGCATGCGTCCGGGAAGGACATGCTGATTCGGAAGCTGAGATCCGTGAGTTTATGAGTGGTAATATCTGCCGCTGCGGGGCTTATCCCAATATTGTAAAAGCAATTCAGGATGTAAAAGAAGGAGGGCTTACAGTATGAAACAGTTTGAATATGTAAAGGCCGGTTCCACTCAGGGCGTTATTAATGCACTGGCACAACCTGGTACTAAAATAATTGCCGGCGGCACAAACCTTGTAGACCTGATGAAACGGGGTGTAACGGCACCGGATAAACTGGTAGATATTACCCATTTGCCATTAAAGGATATTACCGCTACTTCCGGCAGGCTACATATCGGCACTCTTGCTTTAAACAGTATTGTATCTGAGAATAGTCTTGTCCAGAAAAAGCAGCCTTTGCTGTCAATGGCATTGAAAGCAGGTGCATCTCCACAATTACGCAATATGGCCACCGTGGGAGGCAATATGATGCAACGCACCCGTTGCGGATATTTTTATGATACTACTCTGCCATGTAACAAACGCCAACCTGAAAGCGGATGCGGTGCCAAAGAAGGGTATAACCGCATGCATGCTATATTCGGTACCAGCGAAAAATGTATAGCAGTACATCCCAGTGATATGTGCGTAGCCTTAGCAGCGTTGGATACTACTGTTATTATTGCCGGTAAAAAAGGTGAACGGAAACTAGCCTTTACAGATTTCCACAAGCTTCCGGGCGATACACCTGAACTGGATAACCATCTTGCAAAAGACGAAATTATATTGGGTATTGAGATCCCGGACAACAATTTTGCTGATCACAGTTATTATCTGAAAATACGTGACCGGCAGTCGTACGCTTTCGCACTGGTGTCTGTAGCCGTTGCGCTTGATATCAGCAATGGAGTGATCAGGAGTGCAAGGCTGGCTATGGGAGGTGTAGCGCATAAACCGTGGCGCCTGTATGATGCAGAGAAAGCCTTAGCGGGTAAGCAACCATCAGTACCCCTATTTGAACAGATAGCACGGGGAGCCATGCAAGGAGCCAAAGCTTACCAGCATAATGAATTCAAAATAAATCTTGCTTCAAATGCAGTTATACAGGCCCTGAAGGTAGCTTCCGGCTTAGTACCTGCCTGATCAGCATAAATAACATTGTTATGAATAAAGATTTTATCGGAGAATCACTCGACAGAGTTGACGGCAGATTGAAAGTAACCGGGGCAGCCAAATATTCCGGAGAGTATAAACCAGCCGGATTAACCTATGGTGTATTGGTACCGGCAACTATAACCAGTGGTATATTAAACGCTATAGATACCAAAGCTGCATTGCGGGCTTCCGGTGTAATAGCCGTCATTACTCCTTTTAATGCTCCTAAGGTACCAGGATATCAGCCCGATGCCCCAAGGCCTATGAAAGGACTGAAACTATTCAATGATAATAAAATCCATTTTAACGGACAACCTGTAGCATTAGTGATAGCTGATACATTTGAAAGAGCGACACATGCTGCCAGTCTGATTAAATGCAAATACGAACGCCAATCGTTTGCCACCAATTTCCATGAGAATATGGAGACTAATTCCAAACCGGCAGGCGAACAGCATAAGGAGTATGTACGCGGAGAAGCAAATGCATATAAGTCTGCTCCCTTTATAGTGGAGGAATCATACACACTTCCATCAGAGATGCATAATCCTATGGAGCTGCATGTAACGACTGCTATCTGGGACGGGGATGATAAAGTAACCCTTTATACCAAATCCCAGGGTGTAATTAGTTCTCAGAGGGCAATAGCCACTGCGTTTAATCTTGAACAGAAGAATGTACAGATCAATTCACATTTTGTAGGCGGCGCCTTCGGTTCATCGCTCCGTACCTGGCCACATGAGATAGCTGCCGTACAGGCTGCCAGAATGGTAAAACGTCCTGTAAGGGTAACCCTTACCCGTGAACAGATGTTTCTGCTGGTAGGTTACAGACCTTTAACTGTTCAAAAGATAGGGATAGGTGCTACTGCGGATGGTAAACTGGTAGGCATCACACATGAGTCTTTTTCCCAGACAGCTACTTATGAAGATTTCACAGAACGGTCTGTGAATGTATCAAGGTTCCTGTATGCAAGTCCGAATGCCAATACCCGCTATAAGATTGTGCCGCTGAATGTCGGGGTACCTGCACCTATGCGTGGCCCCGGTGAAGCTACCGGCGCTTATGCACTTGAATCAGCACTGGATGAATTATCTTATAAACTGAATATAGATCCCATTGAACTAAGGTTAAAAAATTATGCAGATGTAAACCCGGAAACAAACCTGCCATGGTCCAGTAAGTACCTGAAAGAATGTTATCAGCAGGGAGCTGCACGGATAGGCTGGGATAAACGGGCACAAAAGCCCGGCACCAACCGGGATGGGGAATGGTTGGTAGGATATGGAATGGGAGGAGGCGCATTCGGTGCATACCGGGGTAAAACACAAGCCAGGATTATTCTCTCTGCAGATGGCACTGTTGTGATCAAAAGTGCCACCAGTGATATTGGACCAGGAACAGCAACTGCTATGGTGGTAATCGCCGCAGACAGATTAGGACTTTCTGCCGATAAAATAACTTTTGAACTGGGAAATTCGGCACTTCCGGTTGCACCAACACAAGGAGGTTCATCGACTGTATCTTCTGTAGGATCGGCAGTGAATGATGTATGTGTGGCATTAAAACAAAAACTCTACAACCTATCCGGAAAACCGGAGAATAGCACTGACCCTATTGATTATACCAACGTCTTACAACAGCATAACCTTCCTTCTTTAGAATTAACAACAGAATCTGATGTTAATCCGGATGCGAAAAAATATGCGATGTATTCCTTCTCTGCTCATTTTGTGCAGGTGTATGTACATCCTGTAACAGGTGTTGTAAAAATAAAAAAGGTAGTAGCCGTAGTAGATGGAGGTAAAATCATCAATATGAAAACTGCCAGTAGTCAGATGATCGGCGGTGCTGTAGGTGGTATTGGTATGGCAATGACCGAGGAAGCTGTCATAGACGATCGTTATGGCAAGTATATAAACAGTAATTTCGCAGACTATCATGTTCCTGTAAATGCTGACATCCCACAGATTGAAGCCATCTTCATAGACAAACCTGATCCAGTATTGAATCCTCTGGGAACAAAGGGAATCGGGGAAATTTCACTGATTGGGGTGGCACCGGCAGTAGCTAATGCAGTCTATAATGCTACCGGGAGAAGGATCAGGGAAATGCCTATTACACCCGATAAAATATTAAAAGGTTAAAGACGGTTACAGTAATTGTGACCATCCTTTACCGGTAAGATCTCTGTCAACTTACGCCATATAGCAAATATCTATACAAAGATAAACTGTATCGATTTGCTCTATGTATGTTTTTAGTACATCTTTACGATCCTAAAAACTACATATCAAATGATGAGAAGAAATCAACTGCTCCTATTCCTTTGTTTACTGAACGGATTAGCGATGGCTCAACAGAAACAGTTAACCACTAATACCGGGGCTCCTGTTGGAGACAACCAGGATTCCAAGACTGTGGGGCAAAATGGTCCTGTATTACTGGAAGATATTCACCTGGTAGAAAAACTTGCTGCATTTGACCGTGAAAGGATTCCGGAAAGAGTAGTACATGCAAGAGGTGCTGGCGCTTATGGAGAATTTGTAGCTGCAAATGATTTCTCTCAGTACACCGCAGCCTCTCTCTTCTCAAAAAAAGGAAAAACAACACCTGTATTTGTACGGTTTTCCACTGTGGTACACGGTAATGGCTCACCTGAAACACTCAGAGATCCCAGGGGCTTTGCCACAAAATTTTATACAGATCAGGGTAATTATGACCTGGTAGGCAATAATCTACCGGTATTCTTTATCCGGGATGCCATGAAGTTTCCGGATATGGTACATGCATTCAAGCCCTCTCCTATTTATAATAAACAAGACCCTAACCGGGTATTCAACTTTTTCAGTCACATACCTGAAGCAACACATATGCTTACCAGGGTGTACTCCGATTATGGCATTCCTGCCAACTATCGCCAGATGAACGGATCAGGCGTGCATGCGTTCAAGTGGGTAAATACAAAAGGTGAAGTTACCTATGTAAAATATAGCTGGAAAACCCTGCAGGGAGAAAAAAACCTTACTGCAGAAGAAGCCGCAGCTTTGCAGGCAAAAGACTTCCAACATGCTACTGTAGATCTGTATGATAATATTAAAAAGGGTAATTATCCTTCCTGGGAATTATATGTGCAAATGTTGAAACCGGAAGACCTGGATAAATATGATTTTAATCCACTGGACCCTACTAAAATATGGCCGGAAGCTATCGCCAAACCGGTATTGGTAGGAAAGATGACATTGAATAAAGTGCCTGGAAATTTCTTCGAAGAAGTGGAACAATCAGCCTTCTCACCTGCTACGTTGGTACCGGGAATAGCTCCTTCTGAAGATAAACTGCTTCAGGGACGTTTGTTCTCTTATTTTGATACACAACGTTATCGTATTGGCGCCAACTTCCAGCAACTTCCTGTGAATGCACCTAAAGCAGCTGTAAATAGTTATAGCCAGGATGGTGCCTTCAGCAACCGTGGCAAAAATTCCGATATTAATTTCCAGCCAAATACAGATGAAAACAGTAGCGTAGATAATGCAAAATACGATTATCCCACAACTACGTTTGCTAATGTAAATACTGTACAGGCTAAAATCACAAAACCAAATGACTTTAAACAGGCGGGTGAATTTTATCGCTCTTTAAGTGAAAAAGATAAAGCTGATCTAATCAGTAATCTGAGCGGAGATCTTGCCCAGGTAACCGATAAGGACGTGATGAGGAAAATGGTAGGTTACTTCTATATGGCTGATAGTGATTTCGGGAAGCAGTTAGCTGCAAAATTAAACGTAACGCGTGAAGAAGTAGAACGCCTGTTCATTCACTAATTATGAAAGCACTATTATACATCCTTATGCCACTCGTTTTTCACCTGCATGCAATTGCAGCTGATAACATTTTCGATGCGGCAAGGAACAACGATACCATCTTTATCCGGCAATATATAATCGGGAGGAAGAATATTGATACTACGGATAATAAAGGATTCAGCCCATTAATCCTGGCTTGCTATAATGGAAACATTACCGCGGTAGAACAATTATTGCAGGCAGGTGCCAATACCAATATACAGGATCGTAACGGTAATACTGCCCTGATGGGAGTGGCTTTTAAAGGTTATACGGCTATTGCTGATCTGTTAATAAAGTATAAGGCCGATATCAATCAGCAGAACTATAATCAGGCTACCGCCCTGATGTTTGCTGCCACTTTCGGTCAGGAAGACATCGTGAAATTACTGCTGGTTAATAACACTGATAAAAACATTAAAGACAGATTTGGTAATACAGCATTGGCACAAGCTACCCTTCAGGGAAATGAGAACATCATTAAGCTATTACAGCCATAGTAATGTAATATGACTTACTTTATAGTGCAGTGAATAATGTGAGAAAGGGGGCCTTATGCCCCTTTTCTTATAAATAGCTTTTTTTAGAGCAGTATATAAAATGGAAATTATATACTAATTTCAGGATATTACTAAAACAGTTACCTATGTTATGGACTCTTATAATCGGTGGCATTGCAGGTTGGGCTGCAGGCAAACTTATGCGTGGTGAAGGATATGGTGTGATAATAGATATTATTATTGGTATAGTTGGCGGTTGGCTTGGGGGCTGGGTGCTTGGCCAGTTGGGTGTCCATATAGGACATGGACTTCTGGGGTCGCTGGTCGTTGCCATCATCGGATCAGTAATACTAATCTGGCTTATCAGGTTAATTAATCGAGGGTGACAAGTATTCTATAGAGATTCACAGAATTTATTGTCGTCAGCGGGCGTTGGGAATTACTACCCAACGCCCGTTTCTATAATACAGAAACAGATTGTATTAAAAAGGAAATAAAGTACCTGACAAACATATAAATGATTACATCCGTCTCCATCAGGAGCCCGCATAAAAAAAGGCGTATCAAAGTATGATACGCCCCTATTAGTATTTTATTGAGATACGATATTTAAACCAATACTTCTTTGTCACTCACAATTTTCACTTTTTCTTTCCTTAACATTCTCGAATAAAGCGACAGTTTCGGATTGAAAATAAAACTAAGAAATAGTTTTGTCCACGATTGATGCGATAATAACGAATCATAATAAGCAGGTGCTTTGCTTTTTATCTGTGGTAATTTATTCCATGGAATGGATGGAAAATCATGATGTTCATTATGGAATCCTACATTAAAAGCTACTTTATTAAGTGGACCATAATAACTATAAGTTTCCTGTACAGGATCAAGAGTAAGATAATGTTCCTGAATCCATCTGGCTCCAAGTGGATGAAGTCCAACAGAGAAAAAGAAGCTTGCGAGCATATATACAAAGGCCTTTGGACCAATGAAAACAAAAAGAGCCACATTAAAGCTCAACTGGATTATCCAATTGAGTAAAATCCACCGGTCAAAAAGGGCAATATTCAGTCTGGCGGTTCTTGTTACCTGGAATACCGGGAAAAAGAGAAACCAGATCATTTTGCCTAATGGATTGTTGCTTACAAGTCTAGCTTCCCAGAAATCTGGCAGATCCGCATCAAGATCATGTTCTCCCTGATGAGCATGATGTTTCAGATGATACCGCTGAAAAGAAACGGAACTTGCAAAAATATGTGGAAGATTGGCGAGTATTCCAGCCATCAGGTTAGGGACTTTACCACGAAATATAAGACCATGACTACTTTCATGTATCATTACCCATAAAGCATGACTTATGAAAGCGCCTACAGCATAAGCAACCAGAAAAACCAGCCACCAGGAGGTATCTTTAAGAAAATATGAAATACCAACCTGAGCGGCTACCAGGCCAATAATCATAAATATTGTATACGGATTTTTACCGATCAACTCCTTCATTTCAGGATGTTGTTTCAGTATTTGTCTTACCCGGACATGGTGAGGGTTGGGCTCCTTACTCCACGTAAAGTCAGTTGGTTTAGTTCGCATCTACAAATATATTATTTTCTTTCAATGTTAATGTATCTCAAATTGTTAATTTTAGCGGATAAGTCATTGCTTCAGGTTTGCAAAGTACACACCTGCGCCTATAAACTTCACAATAAACATATTAAGGTCAATTAATTACGCAGAGATGGCATTAGGTACTCCTACTACTATCTGTTTCACCTGAGCATCGAAAATACAAAGTAGTTGGTATTTTCCCACCATAATATTATATCTAAATTACTTCTTATTTTATATTACAAGCGAAACACCCATTTAAGACATATGGTTAATAAAGAAGGTATAAAACATGATACATAACTCTTACGTGACCATTTATATGTGGCAAATGACCCCAAAATACAAATGATGAAAATACTATCATACATCTATTGGCTTGGCTTTGCAGTTGTACTTTATTGTTTTTCGGTCCAATCCTACACTTTATGGACTGAATACCACATAATCCTTCCCATCGTCCGGATTGAACTTAGTCATGCAGTGGAAGGTCGCTGTCTGTTTGCGCAATTATCAGCCACCCCTGTAGGAAGTCATACCATGCTGGATGAGGTTTTATATAATACGCGGGTAGACTGTTTTTTCATTATCTGTTATGTGATACTATTAATGCGTCTGACTTACGGACGTATGCAAAAAGAACCCTCACTATATTTGAATATGCTACTCAGGATTAACATCGTCCTGGCTGTAATAGCAGGATTACTGGATTATGTAGAAAACAACCTGATATTTTACAATCTTGCCCATGCTCTTACTGACAAGAGTTATCTTTCACCGCACTGGTATGCGCTAATCAAATTTATCCTCCTCGTATGGATCCTGCTTGTCTGGTTATTTTCAAAATCAGGTGTATATCCAGGTAAGAAGCGTTCTTAGTTATTTTTCATCTAGTCCTCTGTTACCTGATTAACAGATGCACCCCTAATGCAGATAAGTGCAAAGCGGTAACAGCTCCATTGGTCGCTACTACATTTAAGAGGGGATATTTCTTCTATTGCTATCCGCAATTTGTCAAGCCATCGCTGTATTATAAATCCATTCTTTTTCTTTTCTATCATATTTTCGATAGATACCTGAATGACTTTTTCCACTTCTACATTACCTTTTGCCGCCTGAATCTGTCCAATTATCATAATTACATATTCATCCATTGTCATGTCTCAAATATTTATTTTATGAATTCAGTTGCATCATTTTCCAGATTATAAACTGCTCCAATCACTTTTAATTCCTTCTCCCACAATTACAATCCATTGCTATTTCTTTTTGTAAGGGCTTCAAGTGTTTCTATATTTTATGAGCTATTACTATAACCCAAAGAGAGACTTAAATGTTCGATGTTATGTTGAATGTTATTAAAATTTAAATGATTTTCAGGAGTGTGAATACGCACATCTCTACCCTTACATACAGAAACAGCCATAATATAATAAAGGGGAATTAAATTCTGGATAGTGAGCTAAGAAAGATAGATCTTCTGTTTTTAAAAATGAGACATTTTACTTTACTGATTTAAGTATATAATTTTCTTGCAATTACCTCTTCCAGTTCATTGGGAATAGTAGATGAATCATCTCCTATCGGCAGGAACCTCAGAGCTTCTTCATCCCAGGCAAAAATATATTCGGGACTGTCATTATATCTAACCCGGAAGCGGGGTTCCTGATTGAATGTAAACGGTTCTGCGGTGACGAAGTATGGAACACCTTCAAGCAAAAAATCAAATTTAGTTTTATCCATTGGTTACTGTTTTCTGGTTGTTATCACAAAAACCAGACCTTAAAGTGCAGGCTCTGCAAGAGAAATATTGTACCTGTTTTTTCACAACGAGTTCCTCACATTGTGACGTTTTATATCCGTTAGGTTGAGAACATAATCGCTTATTCGTATAAGAAGTGGCTGGTATGAAAATTGTAGCAAAAGAGATATTGAAAAACCAGAATCCTTGATTGTCGGGTAGTGATATAATTCCTAATTATTAAAAAATAAAACCATCTTCCACATGAAAAATCTTCTCTTTCCTTTTTTCGGAATGCTTACTGTTGCGTCTTTTATGTTTTCAGGTTGCTCCAAGCAGGATTCTAAGTCTGCAGAGACTCCCCAAAATGCAGCCACAGTAGCCTACAACATGACTGCAGTCAATCCCTCAGGTACTGTTACTACAGATGCTGCAGGAGCGGGTCGTCTGAGCACAATCATGAACAACCCATCCATTGCATCAATTCCTTCATTAAGGTTTGATCTCACCTGGGACTCAATACTGGTCAGATTCAGGGAACTGAAGTTCATGGCAAAGAGTGGACCGGACGAGATAAACCTCAGTATTAAAACAGACCGCGTTATCGACATTCTGGACAGCGTTTCTCTTGGCAGTATTATGCTGCCAACTGGCAATTTTGAAAAGGTGAAGGTATATGTCCGTGCAGAAGGTGACTCAATCGTTCCGGCAGTATGGATGAAGGGACGGATAACCTGGCAGGGTACTGATATTCCCCTTGAAATTGTTATGATTGGAAAAATTGAACTATGGGCTAAAGGAACCGATGTGGCAATAAGCCAAACCGGTATCAGCCTGAATGGGGATTTGAAGATAGACCTCAACGTTGTATTAACCAAGCTGCAGATCGGCGACTTTGAAGGCACTTTCGACAAGGGTAAGCTGAAATTAACTATTAACCTGGATAAGGATGGCGACAACCAGATAAAGACGGCATTTGAAAGTAGTATGTCAGTTGAACATAAGAGAAAATAACTGATAAAAAGAACGGCTGGATAACGGCCGTTCTTTTTATGAAATTACTTCAAACATAACTGATGCAGTGGGAGAAAATTCCCGTTTAAGCATGAGCCATTTCAGAGAAAAACATCAATCATCATCTTTATCATCTTTCTTCAATAAATTCACAAAGGCTGCCCGTTTCGGTGCAGGAAAGGGTGTTCCTTTCAATCCACTCCATAATACAATATTGAACTCCAGATCAGGTACGTTATCTTCTTTCGAAAGATCAAACTGCTCTGAACGACGTTGCCACTCATTTACAACAATATTCTTGTCGTGGAGATCCACTTGCGCCGGAACTGACTGAAATGCCGGGTGACTGGCAGTTGCCGAGAAACAATTCCACATAGGTACAGCTGCTGCATCATACTGGCTCATCGGCGGGATTCCTAGTATGAGTTCTATTGTACGAAGCATAGAGGAAGTAGAATACATCGTGTGGTCCACATACCCCTGTTTCACAAAACCTCCTGCCACATACGCGGTGCTACGGTGAGCATCCACATGATCAGCACCATTTTGTGCATCATCTTCAATAATAAATACGGCACTTTCCTTCCATATCGGACTCTTACTCAGGTAGTCCACGAACAAGCCTACTGCCAGGTCATTATCTGCTACATGTGCTTTAGGTGACGACCGGCCTTTGCGCAGCCCTTCCGTATGATCATTTCCCATTCTCAGGGAGTTAAAGTGTGGCACCTCATTTATGATCAGTAACGAATCAAATTCATGTTTCCATTGACTAAAACGGGTGGTGTCACGGATGTTCAGGTCCCAGCCACTGTAATATGGACAAACATGTCCTTTCAACACAGGAATATTCGGCTTGGAATCATCCGCAAATTCTCCGTAAGTACGGTAAGATACTCCTGCCCGCTGACAATGATCCCATATAAAACCTTTAGGTGCATTGGCAATGGCGCGATTCCCTTCTCCGTCATAATCACCTCCACGCCCGCCATAACTGGTAGGCCATGTCTTTTCAAGGTAATCAGTAGCATAAGCTGCAGTGCTCCAGTTGTGACCATCTGCACTCACTTCTGCATCCACATAAAAATTATCCAACAATACAAATTCCCTTGAGAGTTTATGCAAGTTTGGCGTTACCTGCTCACCAAAGAGAACAAGACTGGAATCACCATTCCCTTCTTTCATATCTCCCAACACCTGATCATAAGTACGGTTCTCCTTGATAATATAAAATACATATTTGATAGGAGAAGCTGCTCCCGTTTTCATAGGAATAGGATTCCCGGGTTCTCCTTCTGTAATACTTTCTTTTTCTTTGGTATAAGGCGTATTTTTATACACCTGCTGTGAAAATATTGCCAGCTGTTTTTCAGTTGG
This sequence comes from Chitinophaga sp. CF118, assembly GCF_900112615.1. Classification (GTDB taxonomy): domain Bacteria; phylum Bacteroidota; class Bacteroidia; order Chitinophagales; family Chitinophagaceae; genus Chitinophaga. Next base: position 901,199 of record NZ_FOMK01000002.1, read on the forward strand.
TTCGCTCACAATACTAAGTGTGCCTTTAAACAACCCTCCTATATATTGCACTTCCTTTGGCCTGTTGCGATCTCCTGCCTGATATTCCACATCTTCCTTTTTCCGTAAAGGATTAGGACCGTAAGGATTGGCCATGGATGAGAATCCCTTGCCATTAGCTACATATATCTTCTTACCAATCACTTTCACATTTGTAGGATACCATCCCACGGGAATAAATCCTTTACTCCTGCTGAAACCTGGTTTGCTTACATCAAATACTGCCAGACAGTTGTTGTCTGCATTTGCAATGTACAACGTCTTCTGATCCATACTCAATGCCACCCCATTTGTAGTAGATCCATTAGGTGCATTGGGATAAAGTGCAGTATTTAATGTTTCAATTACCTTCTTTTGCGGAAGATCTATCACAGAGACAGAATTATCATTTGCGTTGGCAACATACAGATATTTCCCATTCTTTGACAGGCATAAATCATTAGGATTATCACCCACTTTAATTTCCCCACTGAAACTATTATGCTGAGTGTCGAAGATCATTATCTTATCGCATCCCCAGCAGGTGATATAGAGAGACTTTTTGTCGGATGACAACAAACAATTATATCCTTCTCCGCCCAAAGGCAGTTGTTGCCTGATGTTTTTTGTAACAAGGTCAATGATATAAAGGGTATTGTTCTCCTTTGTCAGTACATACATAATCTGTTTCTTATCATCGATCTCAATACCAGCAGGAGAGATTTTTACCGGCCATTTTTCACCCAGTTTTATACTATCTTTCAATACCAACTTATTCTGCTGCACTGAATATTGCAAGATCCGGTTATCATTGCCTCCGGAAACATAAAGGAATTTTTCATCTGCACTGAACTTTAGCCCGAACCAACTTTTCGGGATCACCACTTCATCTACTACCTGCTGAGTTTTCACATCAATGAGCTGGATACTTTGTACACTTTGCCCGTTATTGGTTACAGCAATATATCTTTTGGAAGATGAAACAGCAATATTCAATGGGAGATCCCCAAGCGGCAGATGTTCACCTGCAGGCGTCAGCGACCATCCATTAGGTAAATGAATACGGCTGGCATCCAACTGTATTGCCGTTTGGGCAAAACTATCAGCAACAGCTAACAATACAATAAGAATAATAAGAATGCTTCTCATAAGTCTTTAATTATCAGTATCCGCAAGTATATAATAAAATAGCGGGTTTCTGTGTTAAATTAATACTATATAGTTAAAGACATAACAATCCAGGGAGTAAAAGTTACTCCAGGATCATATTTTCAGGATATTTTTCTGTTATTACATCAATTATTTTATTAACCCAATCAGGATCATTGCCTAAAACAATCTACTTGATAGAGAAAGAATTACCCTTCGTATTATAGGGTGTTTTAAGATCAGGAGAAAGTGAAATGTGCTCAACAGGAACGGTTCCTCATATTTGCTAAAACAGGGCGGAACATCGGCAAAACCAGCGTCCGCCCCGGTATATAGATCAGATTTCAGGCGCCATTATAATTATGATAAAAGAGACTACTGATTATTGCCCGACAGGGCCGTTTTTCCAGTATTTTACATTTTTCCAGCGGGTTTCAGATTTAGATCCGGATATATTATACACACCGCATTTGAAATAATGTGTGGCATTGCCGCGATCTGCATAGGTTCCTTTAAGTGTCCCGTCCAGGTAAACATAGATCTTACCATTGTCAGCATCATGCTGTACATTTACGTGTATCCATTTATTATAAGCATTTGTCATCAACGTTTCATTATCATATCTTTTTATAGTACCACTGCCGGTCGAATGAATTTTAAGCATGATAGCCGTTGCATTTGTTGCTCCTCCGAATACCTGCATAATATCTGTTCCCGCTGAACCGGAAACAATGTATACATCCCCTTCAAACTGGTGTTTCCCGGAAGTATAGTTATTATTCATACGCAATTCACAACGAGGCCCTGTAGTACAACCTTCAAATTGACAAGCATCGCCCGGGTATATCCAGAAGCGATGTTCTCCTCCGGAATAGCTGTAACGACTAGCCTGGGAAAGATTCCACGGAGATTGAATGTTATAGGTATAAGATGTCTGTGTCCATCCACTGGTGGGATCTACGGCAGCAGCACTTATCAGAGCTGTTTGGTTATCTGAAGCAACTAGTCCGTTTCTCTCCGTTTCTATTGAAGTTTTCCTGCAAGCGCTTAGTAAAAGCACAGAGAGCATAAAAACACATAAAATTCCTTTTGGCTGCAAAACACTGAAGCCGCCTTGGGGAGGTAAGATTTTCATTTGGGAAGTTTTAATGATTAATAAATAATGATTCGCGCAATGCCAGAAACAGCTGATATGGCAGGAAGTCATTAACCGGGCGCCACGGTTGTATTCCTGAGTAGTTGTTTAGGGCTGAAACATCATAATTTAAGGATTCACCAGTGTAAAGGCTCCGCACTTTGGTGTTTTGTCCATTTTAATTACCCTGTTACACCATAATTCAGGATATACATCTTTGTTGTTTACTCTCGTAATACTGCAGTAAGAAAATGAGATCAGTTAATAATCCTGAGTTACAAAACTGTTCGTATCTGAACACACCTGTATCAAAACTGCACACCAGGAATCATTAAAATGGCAATAAATTATTAACTACCAATACATTAAAAATTGGCAACGTATTGGATTGCCTTTTGAATACCGATTAAATATTAATATGAAAAAGATCAGGTGTATAATACTTTCCCTAAGCACATTGATGATGTTCAAGCTAAATTTATCTGCTCAAACTACCACACAAAGACTTGACAGCCTTTTCTCAGCGTTGGATCACGATCATGCTTTCAACGGAAATGTACTTATAGCCGAAAATGGGAAAATCGTATACAAACGTTCTATGGGGTTTGCCAATTTTGAGCAACAAAAACTGAATAATGATTCATCCTGTTTTCAGATTGGCTCAGTCTCCAAAACATTTACTGCTGTCGCTGTTCTTCAGCTTCAGGAAAAAGGGAAACTAAAACTGGAGGACACTTTTGTTAAATATTTTCCCGGTTTCCCTTATCCTGCCGTTACTATTTACCAGTTACTGACTCATACCTCCGGTATCCCGGATAAGGAAGAGTTGTTCTTTCCCATCATCGAAAAGCAACCGGACACTATTTTTAGCAATCAGGACATTATCCCAGCCATAAAAGCCTTAAAAAAGCCCGGTGCCTTTACTGCAGGTACTCAATGGCGCTACTGTAATATGGGTTATGCGCTATTAGCCTTACTGGTTGAAAAAGTAAGTAAAGAATCCTTTCATGATTATCTGAAACAACATATTTTTTTACCGGCAAAAATGGAACACACCTATTTACTTCATCCGCAGATACCTTCCACAAACCAGGTCACCGGGTATTTGGTCCGCGCTCACTATCTTGGCGATCTTGAGACTATAAACAACAGTAAAAAGGTACACCATTGGAGCTATAATATGCGCGGGTTTGAAGGACCTACCAATATTGTCAGTACTACCGGAGATCTATTCAATTATGACAAGGCTTTGCAGAATAACATGTTATTAAAGCCTGCGACTATTTCAAAAATGCTCACACCATCACACTTGTTAAACGAATTACCGACCCAGGCTGATGGTGAGTTTGGACGCGCTTCCTATGGTATCGGCTGGTTCCTTCTGAATGATTCGAGTGCCGGAAAAATTGTAATGCATACGGGAAGAGAACCTGGATTTTTCAGCTTCTATTTACGCGATCTTACCCATCATAGAACCATAATCCTTATCGATAATGCCGAGAGTAGCGGTTTTGGAAAAGCCTGTAAGGAAAGCTTTAATATTTTGAGCCAAACCAACTATTTTCCTGAAATCAGATATAAACAATCTCTTTTTCTCCTTTATGCTAAAACCTTATATACAAAAGGCGCTGATCCTGCCATCACACGTTTTAACCTGTTAAAGTCAGACACTGCTCATTATTTTACGGATGAACGGGAACTCAACGAATTAGGTTTGGAATTGCTGAGTGACAACCATACCGAAGCAGCATTAGAAGCTTTAAAACTATGTACTATCCTGTATCCGGAAAGTTGGAATACTTATGACAGTTATGGCAAGGCCCTTTTACAAAACGGTAAAAAGGAGGAAGCTATCCTGATGTATCAAAAGTCAATTGAAATGAATTCTAATAACGAGCCGGCAAAAAAAATATTAGAAAGAATAATGCATAATCTCAATTTATAGTATTTCCAGATACCCGTCCGTTCCATTCACGCGAATTCGTTGTCCGTCTTTTATCAATTTAGTGGCATTCTCCACTCCTACAACTGCTGGTAAGCCATATTCACGCGCGATGACTGCTCCATGGGTCATCAGTCCGCCAACTTCGGTAACCAGCCCCTTTATGGATACAAACAATGGTGTCCAGCTGGGATCAGTAAAGGAGGTGACTAATATATCTCCCTCTTCCAGATCTGCTTCTTCCATGTTTAAAATAACGCGTGCCCGTCCCTCTGCAACTCCGGAAGAAACAGGCAGACCTATAATAGCTTCGGTCGGGAGATTTCCCCGTTTGTATTCACCAGCAATGATTTCACCATCAGACGTGATAACACGCGGGGGAGTTAGTTTTTCATATAATTTGTATTCGTCTTTTCGTTTGCTGATGATCTCATAATCCAGTTTATTTGTGCGTACGACTTCATGAAGTTCTTCAAAAGTGAGATAGTATATATCCTCGTTTTCATGAATAACGTTGGCTTGTACGAGTTGTTCAGCTTCTTTCAGTAAAGCCTGCTTATAAAAGAAGTAGCGACTGATGATGCTGTATTTGGGATATTCGCGATAACCGGCGAAATTGCGGATCAGGTTGATCATTCGTTTTGTTTCTCTGGTTTTTTGTTCACCATCTGGCAATTGCTTCAACCGATCCAATAATGCTTGTTCTTGTTTCAAAGCCTCCTGTAGTCCCTGCTCAAATTTCCGATTGCTGGCATTCGGCTCAAAGTTTTTGATATTACTAAGAATCAGAGGAACCAGGATAGTTGGTTTTTCGCTCCAACGGGTTTTAGTAATATCGATTTCTCCGGCACATCGCATTCCGTATTTGTTGAGAAAAGCATCAATAGCGTCCCGGGTTTCCCGGCCACCATCAAATTGAACCAGTTCATTCAAAAAGTTATCATCTTTTACCTGTTGCAAATATTCAATTACTTCCGGATAAGGACGAATCACATCTGCAACATCTAATAGCTCCAGTCCCATTTCCGAAGTAATATTGTTTGGTGCAGATTGAGAAAGCACGTCTGCGGCATTTTTCTCACCTAACCATTCGTACATTTTTTCATTGACCCATGAGGAGGCATTCATACCAGTCATAATCACACCAAAACTTTGTGGGTTAGATAAGATCTTCTTTAACTGCCGGATATCTTCCAGGATAAAATCCAACAGATCCGATCCTGATTTCGTCTGGATGTTATATTTTAACGCTTCTATCGATGTCTGACTACTTTTGATCAAATCAGAAACGATTGCCGGATCGTATTCGTTTAGTGTTTGATAATTCCGAAGCGACACACTTTTATTGCTTTTACCGGGACCTGGTTCTTCTTTATTATCCGGTATAAAATCTCCCCGCTCTATGATGGTTGTAAGTGCGTCTTTTATGAGCGGATCGGATTTTCCCAGTGTGACATTTACTACAGTTTCTCTACCGGCAGGTGAAGCCAGCAGAGGTGTAATATCAACAAACAACCTTCCACCAGCTTTATGCATGGATGCTGAGGTTACTAACAGGAAAAAAGACAATCCCAATGGTTTCATGGCATCGGTCATCATTTGCTGATGACCAACAGATACATAGACGTGATTTTCCTGATCATTCGCTTCAGGGATCGGGTATAATGTAGTGATAGGCCTACTCTGGACAATATAAAATGTGTCATCAACCAAACACCATTCGATGTCCTGGGGACTGCCGAAATGTTCTTCGATCTTTCTGGCCATACGCTCAAGCTGTAAAATCTGCTCATCCGTCAGCACTTGCATATTCTGCCTCTCCGGCTCAATCTTCTCTTCTTTTGTACCGCCATCTTTTAAAGCATAAATAGCCAACTTCTTGGTGGATATCTTCTTATCTATCACCCTGCCATTACAGACTTTATAAAGATCCGCATTTACCAGACCGGAGACCATGGCCTCACCAAGTCCGAAGCTGGCATCAATGGATAACACTTTCCTGTTGGAAGTGATAGGATCGGCCGTAAACAAAATTCCTGCCGCCTGCGGGAAGACCATCTTCTGAACAACCACAGACAGGAGAACTTTACGGTGGTCAAAGCCATTCTGCAGGCGGTAAAAGACGGCCCTTTCGGTAAACAGCGATGCCCAGCACCTGCTGATATGCTTTAAGACTTCCGTTTTCCCGATAATGTTCAAATACGTGTCCTGCTGGCCTGCAAAGGACGCCGTCGGCAGATCTTCCGCCGTAGCACTGGACCGTACAGCAAAGGCATCTTTTTCACCAAACTTTGCGAGATACCCCATAATCTCTGCTGCTATATCCTTAGAGATGGGTATTCTTTCAATGACCATACGGATTTTTGCACTTATCTCCCTGATATTTCCCCTCTCTTCCAGCTTAAGACGCGTTAATTCATCCAACAAACTGTTAAGCTCCTGATTACTTCCGGTTACTTTTTTATATGCTTCGGTGGTAACGCAAAAACCCTCTGGCACTTGTATATCCTTGATTCCGGACAGTTCGCCCAGATTAGCGCCCTTCCCTCCTACTGCCATAAACTTTGATATGTCGATCTCCTGAAAACAAATTACATATGTGTTCATTCTTTTTCTTTTTATCGATACAAAATTTCGCGAAGAAATGCGAAGCATTCAGGGTACAAAAATTCCCGCTATCATATTGATGGCTTTTTTAGAGATGTACAAAGCCAAAAATACAAGGTATGACGTATCAAAACACCGTTTTTCAACTATATTTTTTTTGCACAATAATGATGGAAGCAGGGACGTTTTCCATACAACCAGAGGGCTTGAGGGGCAATAAGAACTACATCATCAAATTGTTGGCGGTTTGATGTAAACACTTTAACGTCCTGGATATAACACTTATTATTACTGAAGAATTCTACAATAGTTGTTTACCTGGTTTTAACAGATTTAAAATATTATTTAATATTTCTTGCGCAGCATTTATCTCCTCTTTCTTGATTGAAATACTTTCTACGTTAAACCCTACAGGTATATTTTTTTTATTTGCGTAGTTAAGAATTTCGATTGCTATGTTAGTTGAGGTATTTATTGAAGCTTCAAGGATATCTTTGGAATGCTTCAAATCGTTATAAAGCCATCCAGGTACCTCAATCCCTAGCCACTCCATAAACTGGAGTGTTTTAAGGGAGCCGCAAGGGGCTAACGTAAAAATAATTGGTGCAATATTACACTCCCGTTCTAAAGAATTGTAAAAATAATCTGATAATAGGTTTTTTGTGTCATTTATATTATAAACACACTGGGAAACAAAGAAACTACACCCGTATTCTATTTTGTTAAAAATTCTAAGATGCTCATCCTTTTTTTTACTATGCCGCTCAGGTATTGTAATGCCTCCAAGTAATGTATTGGGGGAATATTTTTTCTTTAAGTTATAAGCATCTGATAAGGAAAAATTTGTGGCTTCAATCTGTTGATGTGAAGAAGCTCCAACAAAAACAGTATACTCTAAATCTTCATTTTGCTTTAGCCAATTCTCAAACTCCTCTCTTGTTTGATTTGCAATACTTTTGTATATGATCTTGGGAATAGATAATTCAGAAATAAAATTTCTCCCATAAAGTTCCGGTGTAATAGTAGGAATGAATGAAAAAGTTCTTTCCTTTTCTGTTCTTAAAGTTTCATCCTGAATATCGTATAAGATCAATGCATCAATATTGAGATTTTTGAGTCGCTCAATTTGATTATTGGCTATCGTTAGAACCTTTGCCTCTTCAGTTGTAATTTTTGGAGGTGTTAAACTATAAAAAACCAGTCCTGCGTTTCCTTCTAAAATTTTACTCCTAAGACTACTATTCATTCTTCTACTTTTATGATACTCAGTTTTATTTTCTTAATATTTGTAAAATTATAGTTTTTTAACCTAATTATAGACAAATATTCTTAATTTCCATTCTATTTCAGCTTATACATCAGAATATTCTCCGGCGTATCAATAGGAATTATAGATAAGTCTACAGATAGGACATCGTTTAGTATCGCAACTACGCTATTTTTCAGGGAGAGTATATCAACGTTAACCTCAGGATTGTCCAATTGCCCCCTTAACCTGTCCACTTCACGAAATCCATCCTATGCAACCGGGTAAGTTCAACGCAACTTTGTGTCATCACAATCACAAAACACAAAAAACTAAATGTTATGAACTCACAGACTTCAAAAGCAATTTACTGGACAGGCGCAATATTAATTTCCTTATGGTTTGGCGCTAGTGGATTTTTCGAGCTCACCACCAATCCTATCGTATGGGGTATTACACAACAACTCGGTTATCCTGCTCATTTTATATATATCCTGGGTATTTTCAAACTCTCCGGTATTGCCGTATTACTCATCCCGAACAAACTACTTCGTTTAAAAGAATGGGTATTTGCAGGGATCTTCTTCGACATCTTGTTTGCATTCTTCTCTAAGATCGCAGTGCTGGGATTTGCAGCCACCATTGATGCCATCATTGCATTTACCATTATCACGGTAACGTACGTAATGTTCAGGAAATTATATCCTGCTACTTATGTACCTGTCAGTGCAGGAGAAAACAGATAAAACCGTTTACGTGTAGAATGCATAGTAACGACCTGTTAATATGATAGCCATGAAGACTTTACCTTCCTCTGTCGGACAATCTCCTGAAAACGAAAAAGGGACAAATCATACTTGTGATGATTTGTCCCTTTCGAGCGGGCCGGATGGAACAATATTCGAACCGAATCATAAATGATCTTAATGTAATTCAGCTCCTAATGAAGAATTAACCTCAGAAGCGGTAAGCTACAGTCATACGGAAGTTGCGACGGGCTTCCACGATGTAGCTATAGTAACCTGCAGAGAAAGATGCAGCTGTCAGCAGTTTACGGTTATCTGCCAGGTTATTCACCAGGAAAGAGATATTGTATTTGCCTTTTGAATAGTTCAGACCAGCATCAGTACGGAAGTAGTTAGGCATGTTAAAGGTTCTGGTAGTACCGTATGTGCGATCTGCCAGCCACTGCATACCTGCTGAAGCGCCGAAACCAGTCAGCGGACCTTTACCTATGCGGTATGATAACCATGCGTTGGTAACGTGTGCAGCAGTATTGGGTGTCAGGTTACCTACAGTAGTATTTGCTTCTGTTTTGTTAGACGCATCTCTGGCCACTTTAGAGTACGTGTATGCGTAGTTAACGTTCACATTCAGACCAGGTAGGATCTCACCACTGATGTCAGCTTCGATACCTTTACTTTCAGTTTGTCCCAGTGCTTCCACTACGTCTGCACCACGGCTGTCTTTGATACCCAGGCTCACTTTTGCGTTCTCACGCAGGATGCGATAAGCAGTCAATGATGATACCCAGCGGCCACCGAACCATTCTTTTTTGATACCAGCTTCGATGTCATTACCTTTTACAGGTTGGAATGCCTGCAGGTTAGAATCCAGTCCGGTCTGAGGAACGAATGACTGATCATACAAAGCATAAACGGAAGTAGACTTATTGATAGAGTAGCTCAGACCAATTCTTGGTGTTACAGTATTGTTCACCAGGCTGGCAGCTTTTGTCTGACCAACAGTTTCAGAATGAGTGAAACGTACGGCCATTGTCAGTCGCAGTCTGTCATTGAAGAATGCCAGTTCATCCTGTGCATATGCGGAAGTATAGTTCACTGAAGAGATATAGGCACTTGCACCAGCTCGTGTTCTGACGCTCCTGGAACGGTCGATAGTTGGAATGGAGTCAAAAGGAATACCGTAAACTGGATTGTACACATTGAATTTCTGACCACCTCTCAGTCCCAGGCTTTGATCCAATGTTCGGAAGTCACCCCAGAATTTCTTGTTACCCATATCAATACCTGCGAGAATTCTGTGACGAACATTACCAGTGTATTCTTCACCTGACAGGGATACCTGTCCAAATTTGTTTTCACCCGCTTCATCGCCAATACTGAAGTAACGGTCCATATCGCCGCTTTGGGTTACGCTGTTAGCCCATACGCTGTTAGCTACCATGCTAAAGTTGAAGTAAGCAACCTGCGCATGCGCATCCCATCTGTCATTCAGTTTGTGATCCAGGTATACATATACGCTGTGATCTTTCAGACGACCTGGTTCCAGGGAAGGGTCACCATAGAAGAAATCATTGGAGATATCTTCGTCTGCCAGTTTCTTAGCGGAGAACTGGTAGTTACCGTTACCCAGGTATCTGGAACCCTGGAAAGTATATTCCAGTGTAATGGAAGTTTTATCATCTACCAGGTATTTCAACACCGGAGCAATCATATAACGGTTGCTATAGTTGTATTTGGTGTAGAAGTCTTTCTGCTGACCAGCCATGTTCAGTCTATACAGCAGTTTACCGTCTTTGCTCAGTTTACCGTCAAAGTCCAATGCTGCGCGATAAGTGCTGAAGCTACCCATGCTCAGATTTACTGAACCCTGTGTAACACCGGTAGGTTTTTTGGTTACTACGTTGTAAAAGCCACCTGGCTCACCTGCAGAAAGCATGAAACCTGCCGGGCCTTTTACGAATTCAATACGATCGATCATTGCAGCGTCTTCTGCGGTTGGCCCCCAGCTGGCTTCAATGTTCATACCATTACGGAAAGCAGGGATTTTAGAACCTCTCATACGGATCTGAGCGTATTGGTTATCCCAGTGACCTACGCGGGTAGCACCACTCACGTTACGGGTGATACCGTCCACGATGTCGAAAGTCTGCTGATCAGCGATCAGTGAAGAAGAAATCACCTGGATATTCTGTGGAATGTCCAGCAGACGGGTTTTCAGACGCAGCGTACTGGATACACCGTCTGTTTTATACTTATTTCTGTTGCTGCTAACAATGATTTCCTGCAGTTGCTGGTTGGTTGCTTCCAGCTGTATACTTACATTCAATATCTGATCGTCAGTCAAGTCTACTTCTTTCGTAACACTCTGATATCCCATTAATATCACCTGCAGGGTATAATGGCCTGCATGCAGTCTTTTGAAAACGAATTCCCCATTTTCATTCGTCATTGTTCCTTTGTTCTTTTCTTTGATTTGTACAGCTACATAGGCTACAGGAGTTCCCTCGCCTGTAAGTACTTTACCTTTGATTGCAGAAAGTGGCTCATCGTTGGAAAAAGCTGGCATAGCCATGAACATAGCACACAGGACACATAACAGTCCAGAAAGTCGGTTAAATTTGAAATGCATATAAGTTGATTAGCTGATGAATTGTAAACGCGGCGCAAACCTACGAACAAGTGTTCCGGGGTTGTTTATCGAATTAGGAAAACAGTTTACGCATTACGGAAAAAATGCCGTTCCATAATTAATTATGTGTAAAAATAGCAGACTGTTTACGTAGCACCTGACGCGTGAGGGCGCTATTTATTTTGCCCGGTTCCCGGATAATAGCCAGTAATTTCGAAGAGGTACTAAAAAAAGAACAATTACAAAAACTAATCTTCCTGAAGGAATAGGGGGAAAAGGGAATTTTAGAACCCTTAAAATGAATCTGGGTTTTTCAGCTAATTGCCCACCAATTGGGCAATTTCGCTTATAATAGAAAAGGGACTTACTATTGCTTTAATGTTTACAAAAATTTTACATTCCAATTTACAATTTTTTACAATTAGTTTCTGGGTTTAAAAATCAGGTAGATTAGGTTTGTTTTATTAAAATTATTTTAAGCATTAACTTATGATCAGAAAATTATTTTCGTCCAGCCTCTACCTTGATAGATGGCTCATTATTCTCAGGGCGATTCTAGGGGAAAATAAAATATTATGGGCAAGGTGCTGTCCGAGACTGTGGTCTCGAAAAAGACTAAAAATGAGGACACTTTTAATTATATTTTTCCTAACTGTGACATTTGTTTCTTTTTCGCAAACAATCTTTCCTAGTCTAAGTCCGAAAGGAAGAATTGAGCAAAATATTGGACTAACGAACATTTCAGTAGACTACGAGAGACCAGCAGCTCGGGGACGCAAAGTATTTGGCGAATTAGTTCAGTACGACAAATTGTGGAGAACTGGTGCAGGAAATTGTACAAAGATTGGATTCAGTAAGGCTGTTGTTATCGGCAATAAAAACATAAGCAAAGGGACTTACTCCATCTTTACTATTCCAGGCACCAGCGAATGGACTGTGATATTGAATAAGGACACGACTCTTTACGGAGTAACTTTGTACAACGCGACAAAGGATATAATTCGATTCAAAGTAAAGGCGCACCCGACAAATCGATACTACGAATCACTAACCATAGACATCGACATAGTACCAAACAATGCCATCGTCTACCTTTCGTGGGAGAATACCCAGATTTCATTCCAGGTAAAAACAGAATCAGACAAACTAGTCAATGATTTTATTCAACAATATCTGTTGACAGATAAGTCACGAAATTCAGACGAATACGCGGCAGCGGCAGAGTACTATTACTACCTAAACAAGGATTTAGATCGAGCGGCGGTACTCATTGACAAAGCAATTGCAATGAAAAGCGAATCCTGGTACTACAGACAAAAAGTTGACATTCTGGAAATGCAAAAGAAATATGAAGAGGCGATTGACTGTGCTACTTTGGCTATTTCAATAGATCAAAAGAGAACAAATTGGGACTCCAGGGCAAAGCAACAAAGTGAAACGGAGTATAAGAAACGAATTGAGTTTTTTAAACGTCAAAAAAATAGAAAAGGTTAGAACCAGGCCCCCAATATAGGTTTTATCTCAAGTGAGGGCAGAGACGCATACTTTAGCTGTAAATCTCGGTTTAGATTGCACATTTTTAATAAAGGGCGGTTTCTATACAGAAATGATCCCGAAGTATATCGGCGAAAATGTTAAATTGCGTTAGCGTGGTTATTAGCTAAAAGTAAATTAACAAAAATGGCAATAAACAAAAACAGATTAGAAGCCTTTAGCGATGGCGTTTTGGCAATCATTATTACTATAATGGTATTAGAAATAAAAATACCCCATAATAGTGAATGGTCAGCATTGCAATCACTTATTCCTTTTTTAATAAGTTATTTAATGAGTTTTCTTTTTATCGGAATTTATTGGGGAAATCATCATCATTTAATATACTCACTAAAAACAGTAACGTCAGGTATCATTTGGGCAAATTTAAATTTATTATTCTGGCTGTCTTTAATTCCAATCGCAACAGGTTGGATGGGAGAAAATAATTTTGCATCAAATACAATATTAGTTTACGCCATTCTATTATTAATTTCCGGAATTGCTTTTGTAATTTTACAGAAAGCTGTAGAGAAAAACACTCACGATTTAGCTGCATTTAAAATCGCATTTAAAAACCTTAACAGGAAAGGATTGGTATCAATAGTTGGCTATTCATTAGCGGTAATTTTTGCTTACATCAGTCCATTGGTATCAGGCATATTACTTTTCGTAATGGCAATTATGTGGATAGTCCCAGACAAGAGTATTGAGAAAGCCTTAAAAAGCTAGTAGCACGCAATTAATTAAAACTAGCAGACAGGGTCATAGATAAATTAAAGTACCTTAATTTATCTATGACCCTGTCTGCTAGTAATCCGGTATATCAGGATTCATATTACCTCCCCGTTGGGCAGGGTACCTGCCTTTCTGAACACGGCAGCAGTCTGGTCCTTTTCAGGATCGCTTCACTCCATACATCGCTGATATCATTCCCAAAACCACCGGAAAGCTAACGTTTACAAAGTCCCAAGCCTCAAAACCCCTCCATTTTTATCCTCTTTAGCTGTAATTTCTTTCATATTCCGGAAAAACAAAGTACCTGAAACTCTCTGGCATCATACAATCTAGAGAGATAAAGCATATATAAAGCATATGTAAAGCATATATAAAGCATAAATGAAGCATACTTTAAGAGATATGCTTTATATATGCTTCATTTTGGTTTTCCCTATGAAATTATTCTAAATCTCCTATCTACACCACACTTACAGGCATAAAAAAGGCACCCTTTTACAGATACCCTTTCTCGTTTCAGATAAAATACTTTGAAACCCTAATGCTAAATTATTTCTTCTTGCCTGTAAATCTGACCAGCTACTAGATAAATGAATCCAGCCGGATTCCAACTGTATTTGCCCTCGCAAGTTTATTATAAAATAGCGGTTTCTTGTGTTGAAACGTGTACTTTCCCATATTGCTGAATCAGGTAGTTAACCCTGGCTAATAAATTCCAGAAATGGCGCAATATATGCATACCTTACAGTTCATATTACAGATGAACCCCTCCATTTTTTTATAAATGATCTACCCATAAACAAGATGAGCATAACCATCACAAAACAAGAGCTTGCTTTTCAAGATGAAGAAAAAGAAAAACGAGCCGCAGAGTTAGCTCTTGCGAACAAAGAAATTGCGTTACTCCTTGAAGAAAAAGAAAAGCTGGCGGCAGAATTAATTATTGTTAAAGATGAGCTTGTTTTCCAAAATAAAAAAATTACAGCGAAGTTACAAAAGAGCCTTAAAGAGTCCATTGATTACAAATACGCATTGGAAGAATCTTCCATTGTTGCCATTACAGACCAGAAAGGAATTATTAAGTATGCAAATGATAATTTCTGCAAAATTTCTAAATACGACCGACAGGAATTAATTGGTCAGGATCATCGAATTATCAACTCAGGTTTCCACCCGAAAGAATTTATCCGCGAATTATGGGTAACCATTGCTAATGGAAAAATATGGAAGGGTGAATTAAAAAACAAAGCAAAGGATGGAACCATTTACTGGGTGGATACTACCATTGTTCCTTTTCTGAATGAGCAAGGCAAACCATATCAATATGTTGCAATAAGGGCTGATATTACTGAAAGAAAAAGGGCTGAAGAAAATTTAGTACAAAGTTTGAAAGAAGTTTCTGATTACAAATACGCACTGGAAGAATCTTCCATTGTTGCCATTACTGACCAGAAAGGAATTATTAAGTATGCCAATGATAATTTCTGTAAAATTTCTAAATACGACCGACAGGAATTAATTGGTCAGGATCATCGAATTATCAACTCAGGTTTCCACCCGAAAGAATTTATCCGTGATTTATGGGTAACCATTGCTAATGGAAAAATATGGAAGGGTGAATTAAAAAACAAAGCAAAGGATGGAACCATTTACTGGGTGGATACTACCATTGTTCCTTTTCTGAATGAGCAAGACAAGCCATATCAATATGTTGCAATAAGGGCTGATATTACTGAAAGAAAAAGAGTTGAAGAGAATTTAGTGCAGAGTTTGAAAGAAGTTTCTGATTACAAATACGCACTGGAAGAATCTTCCATTGTTGCCATCACAGACCAGAAAGGAATTATTAAGTATGCCAATGACAATTTCTGTAAAATTTCTAAATACGACCGACAGGAATTAATTGACCAGGATCATCGAATTATCAACTCAGGCTTTCATCCGAAAGAATTTATCCGCGGCCTATGGGTAACCATTGCAAATGGAAAAATCTGGAAAGGTGAATTAAAAAACAAAGCAAAGGATGGAACCATTTACTGGGTGGATACTACCATTGTTCCTTTTCTGAATGAAGAGAACAAACCTTACCAATACATTGCCATAAGAGCAGATATTACCGAACGTAAAAGAGTTGATGAGTTAATCATTGCTAATAAGGAACTTGCTATTCAAAACACAGAGAGGGAAAACCGGGCAGCGGAATTGACCATTATCAACAATGAACTTGCTTTTCAAAGCGAAGAAAAAGAAAAAAAGGCCACAGAATTAATGAATACCAATAAAGTGCTTGAGCAATTTGCCTATGTAGCTTCACATGACCTACAGGAACCGCTTCGCACAGTTTCTAATTACATGAAGGTATTTGAGGAAGATTATTCAGAGCTGTTAGATGAGAATGCTATGAGATATCTTCATTCCATAAACAATGCTACAAAAAGAATGAAAAGTTTGATCAAATCGCTTTTAGACTTTTCACGATTAGGTCGTAATACAAAACTCGTTTATCAGGATTGCAAAAAAATAATTGAAGATGTACTTGCCGATCTTGAGACTATGATAAAATCCTCCAACGCGGTAATTGAAGTGTTAGAAATGCCTAAGTTGAATGTATTTGAAATTGAAATTAGTCAGGTGTTTCAAAATCTTATTACTAATGCGATTAAATTTCAAAAAGAAAACACTCAACCCAAAATTCAAATATCTTCTGAAAAAATAAAAAATGCGTGGAAATTCACAGTAAGTGATAATGGAATAGGAATTGACCCTGCCCATTTCCAAAGGATATTTGACATCTTTCAGCGTTTAGAAACCAAAGAAAAATATGAAGGGAGCGGAATTGGCCTTGCCAATTGCAAAAAAATAGTTCAATTACATCAGGGGGAAATCTGGGTTGAATCAACTCCTGACCAAGGAACCAAATTTCATTTCACCATATCAAATCTAACTTTATGAATAAGAAATTAAACTGCATAATGTTGGTTGATGATAGCTCAGATGACAATTTCTTTCATGAAAGAGAGATCAAAAAATCTGATTTGGCAACTATCGTTATTACTAAAAACTCAGGAAAAACGGCATTAGAATATTTAAAATCAAAGAAAGATCCACGCTCTGACCTGATTTTTTTGGATATCAATATGCCAGGAATGAATGGTTGGGAATTTCTGAATGAATATAATCAGCTTGACAAAGAATTACAGAGCCAGGCAATAATTATTATGCTCACCACTTCTGATAATTCTGACGATCTGGAAAGAGTTAAAATGTGGAAAATTGTCTCGCATTATATAACAAAACCTCTGACTAAAGAAACGATGAAAGATATTATTGATAGATATTTCTAATAATATGGATAAAATATCTGGAAATATCCCCCTGTTATTTTAGTACTGAACCAAATACATTCGAGACCTCAGATATTATAATATTACGAAAGTACTTCCAAATTTCGCCCATTCTGCACGGGCAATGACAGAGACAACACAAGAGCCCAAACACTAGCCTGAAAAATTGGCTGGTTAGTGTTTCGTTTGACAGTTTAATTTATTTAAAAGGTGAAGCCAAGAGACGTATCTCTGGATCTCTTTCATCCATTTGCACCTATATTCTTTAAATCGTTGTGCAGATTTAAGAACTAATTATTAATTTAAGGTTCCACCAAAAGACTTACTCCTTTTACACAAATCCGGCAAATATTTAATAACCCACTCCGGTATTTCCTCGAATGATAGGTTAAACTTCATTTGCCCCTCCTTCCAAATAGCAATCTGGGTAACAAGCTCTTCAGAAGAATCAAGAATAATAAGTTCATCTAACAATTCAAAATACTCATTCAGTTTATACAGATTGCCATAATAATTCTTGTCTACTTCATAAGGAGGAACATTATGCCCACCATTCAAAGCACGCTTAAAAACCCTATCTAGAGATACCTCTACAGATTCCAGCCCCATGAAAATCATACTAACTTTATAACCCCTATCCTTGAAAATTCTGATAAGATTCCAACTATAATCTTCCGTAAAATGCCCTTCATAAACGAAATCTTCATTATTATCCAAGGCAAATTTATACTGCTCTTCAAAAGCCTGATCAACATATTCATCGGCCATACGACCAGCTTCTTTATAGGAGCCTACCTGCTTACGAAATTCTAGTTGTTTGGAAGATTTTAGCTTATCGCCATCAAAAGGAGGATGCTTTTGAATAACAGCATCTGGTAACAAACCTGGACCGGTAGAAGATTTACCCGCCCCATTGGATCCTGCAATAATATACAATGTAGACACTACCTATACTTAGAATTAATTCGATTTCTTATCAAATCAGCCTGTCTAGGTTTTACATCCTCTTCAACTACAAAATCATTTAATTGACGGGAAACAGTAACAACCTTCATCTCACCATCAGGATACTCCATATAATACTTTCCTTTAGGAAGTGTTTTATTGTAAATCATAAAAGGCTCACCTTTCTGTAAAGTTTCTTTACGAAGTTTACTTACAGCCACCTGCGCTTTTTTTTCTATTTCCGTTAGTTGTCTCATGGATTTTAGTATTTTATCCTCTTATCTAAATTAAAATAAAAATTAGATATAACGAAGTAAATAAACCCAACTTCATCAATGCTTTGATTACTAACAAATAAAAAAGACGATTCAATTGAACCGTCTTTTTTTTGGGTGATCGAAGGGTTTCGAACCCTCGACCCTCAGAACCACAATCTGATGCTCTAACCAACTGAGCTACGACCACCGTTTGTTTGGGAGTGCAAAGATAAATAAATTCATTTTCAATTTCCAAATTTTTTCGCATTTCTTTGCTTACTTTTTTAACAGATCTATCATGGGCCTTTATTTTATACCTCTTATCGCAGCTTTTATTGGGTGGTTTACAAACTGGTTAACTATCAAATTGCTATTCCATCCCCGGAAGCCTGTAAACCTGGGATTCTTTAAGTTGCAAGGTATTTTCCCTAAACGACAGCAACAACTGGCCAGTCAGCTCGCACAACAGATAGAAGCACAATTCAGCAATATGAGCGATCCTGAGAACCTCAGGAACATTATCCCGATAGTAGAAACTTATATGGATACTTTCCTACGGGAGAAGCTCCCTGAAGCCATGCCTGTGTTTAAAATGTTCATTGGCGACAGCACTATTCAACAGGTGAAGAAAGTGTTGATGGCTGAACTGGATAATATGCTGCCGGTCATTATCGACCAATACCTGAAAAACAGTACGTTCGACTTTGAGAGAATGATTACTCAAAAACTAGACGCCCATAAGCTGGAAAAACTGCTTAATAAGGAACTCCGCCTGGTACAGCTGGCCGGCGCCGGATTTGGCCTGATTATGGGCTTCCTGGAGCTGCTTATACTCCTTTCCGGCCATTCATCATGAAATAACCACTTATTAGGATATGGAGTAATACTTTTATAGCAGGTCTCAACAATAAAACCCATTATGCGGAATCGTCTGTTACTGGTATCAGCGCTCCTTAGCCTATGCTATGTATCTGTGGCTCAATCAGTTAAACTGGCAGGAAAAACAACGGATGCTAATACCGGCAAACCGGTAGAATACGCTTCCGTGGTATTACTCCACCCTGAAGATTCTTCTGTTATTACCGGGATGTACACCCAACCAGATGGCGGTTTTTCTTTCAATGGCATTAATCCCGGCAACTATCTCCTGCGCATTACCTTTCTGGGATACAACAATTTAATAAAACACGTAAATATTACTGCCGATAAACAATATACATTAAAGCTACAGCCCGCAGGTAAAGTGCTGTCGACTGTAGAAATTAAAGCTGAAAAACCAGCCTTTTCCATGCAGATCGACAGGCAGGTATTTGATGCAGGAGCCATCCTTACTGCAGATGGTGGTACCGGTACCGATGTACTAAAGAATATTCCCAGTGTGGATGTAGATATCGATGATAATATCACTTTAAGGGGTAAAAGTGTGACGATCTACGTAGATGGTAAGCCCTCCCCTTTCGGAGATGCTAAAACAGCCCTGCAAATGATCCCCGCAGAAACGATCGACCGTGTGGAAGTGATCAACAACCCCTCTGCTAAATTCGATGCCAATGGTGGCGGTGGTATTATCAACATCGTTTTAAAGAGAGATAAAGCAATTGGTTATAATGTAATGTTCAATGCGGGCGTTGCTACCAGGGGTCAACTAAACGGCTCTGCTAATGCAAGCTTAAGAATCCGCAAATTCAACTTCTTCGGGAACTATAATGGCAGGTATGAAAGTCAGACCGGCAGCGGATACAGTTACCGTCAAAATCTGATAGCAGATACTTCAGATACATATTTCTTCAGCCAGGATAGTCATAACAAAAACAGCAGTCACTCGAATGGCGGACGATTGGGCCTCGATTATTATTTGGATGATTATAATACATTCACCTTATCCGAAGGACTTGCCAGCAACACTGGCAATAGTGCAGATCAGATCATTCTTGATTACCTTGATCAGAACAAGCTGTCCCTGAAATCAGGACTGCGTAACAATGGAAGCAATTATAATAATCCTAATAATAACACCAGCTTCAACTTCCGGCATACAACAGACCGGCCTAATGAAGAATGGACAGCCTATGTAAGCTATAGTAATAACAAAGGCAACAGTAACAGTCATTACAATACGAAATACAACACAGATACAAACCCTGCACAACAACAAAATAAAAGCATTTCTCAGAACCGCTTCTGGAATATCCAAACGGATTACACTACTCCCGTGGGGAAAAAAGGAAAGTTTGAAGCAGGTGCAAAAGCGACGTTAAGGAATAATAACAACGACTATAACGCACAGGTATATAACTGGGATACACAACTGTTTGAAAAGAGTAATACCCTCTCCAATACCTACTCCTATAAAGAAAATATTTATGGGGGATATCTGAACTTTTCCAACGCAATAGGTAACCTGGGTTACCAGGTGGGTGTAAGGGCAGAACAAGCTATGCTGAATGGCTTCTCCTACACAAAAGATACACCCGTGAAGAACAACTTTTTTAACGTGTTCCCAAGTCTGTTTTTAAAGTATAATCTTCCGCATAATGAAAATCAAAGTCTGATTTTCAATTACTCTACCCGGGTAGACAGGCCAGGCTTCGACCAACTACTACCATATATCAATAATTCTGATCCGCAGAATATCCGTACCGGCAACCCGGACCTGAAGCCTTCACTGACGCATAAGTTTGAAGTGAATTACTCCCGGTATTTCCCGCATACTAAAGATTATCTGAACACCGGTGTATACTACTCCCAGGCAAACGATGATATAGCCCGTATCAGCATACTGGATACTATTACCGGGGTTACTACCACCAAGCCTATGAACCTGGCAACGGATCAGGACTGGGGCGCTAATTTCACATACAATCTCCATATTGTGGCGCGATGGAATATTTCCACCAACCTCAACCTGGAATATAGCAGACTTACAAGTCCTGCCATTACCAATGAAAACTTCAATTACGGGATCACAGTCAACAGCACGGTACGCCTGCCTAAGAAATTAAGTATCCAGATGAACGGACATTACCGTTCCCCCCGGGTACAGCCCCAGGGTACTTTCAAAGCAATGAACGGCGTAGACTTAGGCATACGCAAGGAACTGCTCAAAGACAATAAACTGGCTATCTCTCTGAACATTTCCGACGTCTTAAATACACAAAACTTCAGCACCCATTACGAAACAGAGTCTTTTATTCAAGACTACTCCCGTAAAAGGACTACCCGCTTTATCAGGCTTAATATCCGCTATCGCTTTGGGAAAATGGATCCTAACATGTTCAAAAAGAAGAAGAAACAAGAAGATGTAGAAGAACCCGAAGAAAAGGATAAGGACAAGGATAAAGATAATGCCTTATGAGCTTTTGCCCGCCAGCATGGGAACAAAGGAAAAGTTATCAAATAACTCCTGATCAAACTCTGTATCACTCATTTTAGTAATTCGCAACATACGTTGCACATCCTGTCCGCCAACTGGAATCACCATCTTACCACCTATTTTTAACTGTTGGAGCAGCTTTTCAGGTATCTGTGGCGCTGCAGCTGTAACCAGCACTTTATCAAAGGGGGCATAGGTAGGAAGCCCTTCATAACCATCTCCATAAAAAAACTTGATGGTAGGGTATTTAGCCTTGAACGGAAACTGTTTTACCTGTTCAAACAGCTTTTTCTGTCTTTCAATCGTAAATACATTTACTTTCATTTCAGCCAGTACACATGCCTGGTAAGCGCTACCGGTACCTATTTCGAGCACCTTCTCATAAGGCTTCAGTTCCAGCAGTTGTGACTGATAAGCAACAGTATAGGGTTGAGAAATAGTTTGACCTTCACCTATAGGGAAAGCCCTGTCTTCGTAGGCAATACCTTCAAATGCCGTATCCAGAAAATAATGCCGGGGAATGTTGTTGATAGCCGTTAATACATTTTCATCTGTAATGCCTTTCTGCCGGATACCATCTACTAATTGCCTGCGTAATCCTCTTTGTTTATAAGAATCTTCATACCGCCTCATGGTACAAAATTAACCAATACCTGCAACATTCAATAATGTGTGGAATACTTCTATTTATCAACATCCTGGTTTGATAATTGTATGGTTCTGCACCAGGCTTTTCATTAAATCCATATTTTATCATATTTTACACACTTGTTTCTGAATCAATTGGAAGACAAACACAATCGTTCTATGGATAAGAATATAGAAAACAAGGTATCACAGTGGCTAGACGGCCAGTTTGATGCAGATACCGTAGCTACCGTAAAGAAGTTACAGCAGGAAAACCCCGATGAACTGGCAGATGCCTTTTACCGTAGCCTCGAATTTGGTACCGGTGGGTTAAGAGGTGTAATGGGTGTAGGCACTAACCGTATGAATAAATATACGGTGGGTATGGCTACCCAGGGATTTGCCAATTACCTGAAACAGGCATTTACCGGTGAGGTAAAGCTGGCTATTGCACACGATAGCCGTAATAACAGCCGCTACTTTGCAGAGGTAGCTGCTAATGTGCTGGCTGCCAATGGTATTAAAGTATACCTTTTCGAAAGCCTGCGTCCTACTCCGGAGCTGTCTTACACCATCCGTCACCTGCAGTGCCAGGGTGGTATTGTATTAACAGCCTCCCATAATCCTAAAGAATATAACGGTTATAAGGCCTACTGGAATGATGGAGCTCAGCTGATTCCTCCCCACGATAAAAATGTAATCCGCGAAGTGGAAAAGATTTCCGGGGTAGATGAAGTGAAATGGAGCGGTGGAGAAGCTAACATCATCCCTATCGGCAAAGATATCGATGAAGCATACCTCCAGGTACTGAAAGGCCTGAGCATCCAGCCGGAAGTAATTGCCGCACAGCATGACCTGAAGATCGTATACACACCTATCCACGGTACAGGTATAACCCTGGTGCCCGAGATATTAAAACGCTACGGCTTCACCAATGTACATGTGGTGGAAGAACAGGCTACGCCTGATGGCAATTTCCCTACCGTCGTATATCCTAACCCGGAAGAGTCTGAGGCGATGAGCATAGGCCTAAAAAAGGCAAAAGAACTGGATGCTGCTATCCTCCTGGGTACAGATCCTGATTCCGACCGTGTAGGCATCGCTGTGAAAGATATCAAAGGTGAATGGACACTGCTGAATGGTAATCAGACAGCTGTACTGCTATTCAACTATATCATTGAAGGTCGCAGGAATAAAGGCCTGGCGGGAGATACAGACTATGTATGTAAAACAGTAGTGACCTCAGATCTGATAGATGTATTTGCAGAACGTAACAATGTTAAATGTTACAACGTGCTTACCGGCTTTAAATGGATCGCTGATCTTATCCATCGCAAAGAAGGAAAAGAAAAGTTCATCTGTGGCGGGGAAGAATCTTATGGTTATATGATTGGGGATAGCGTACGTGATAAAGATGCTATTGCTTCCGTAGCCCTGATTTGTGAGATGGCAGCTTTTGCCCGCAGCCAGGGAAGATCTTTGTATGAACAGTTGATTGATATCTACGTAAAATACGGATACTATAAAGAAAGCCTGATTTCAATCACTAAGAAAGGAATGAAAGGTGCAGACGAGATTGCAGATATGATGCGTGGCTACCGCGAAAATCCACCTACTACCATCAATGGCTCTCCTGTAGTAACCATATATGATTACCAGCTTCAACTGGTTAAATCACTGAAAACGGGTGACCAGCAACCTATAGATCTGCCTAAGTCCAATGTATTGCAGTTTGTACTGGAAGATGGCACCAAGATCTCTGCCCGTCCTTCCGGTACCGAACCTAAAATCAAGTTCTATTTCAGTGTGAATCAGCCACTGGAAAATGCAGCAGGTTTTGATGCAGCCAGCAAGGCCCTGGATCAGCGGATCCAACAGATCATACAGGATATGAAATTAAAATAATGATATTATAATACTGACTAATATCCACTTAACTTTGTCCCGGTGTACATAACAGTATACCGGGATATTCATTTACATGATACCCTATCTGACCAAAATATATTTCTTTCTGCTGGCAGCACAATTGTACCTGTTACCCATCCAGGCACAAAGGCAGCCTGTGTTCAATATTCCGGATACAACCGTCCCTTCCAGGATCTGGCTTATGGGCGGTGTTACCGCAAGTTTATATGGCGGTGCATTACTGGCATTGAATGATGCCTGGTACAGACAGTATCCCCGTACGGGTTTTCACTTTTTCAACGATGATGGAGAATGGGCGCAGATGGATAAAATGGGACACATTTACAGTGCCTATATGGAAGGTAAAATGAGCCGGGAGTTATGGCGGTATACCGGACTTCCCAGGAAACAGCAGATCTGGATCGGTGGACTCAGCGGATTTACCTACCAGTCTGTTATAGAAGTGCTGGATGCCTATTCCTCCGAATGGGGATTTTCCTGGGGGGATATGACAGCCAATGCTGCCGGTGCGGCCCTGATGATCAGTCAGGAGCTGGCATGGGACGAGCAGCGGATCCAGCTTAAATTTTCCTCATTCCCGCAACATTACAGGGATCCTGTTATTAAAGCACGTTCGAATGAGCTGTTTGGGAAAAGTTTGCCGGAAAGAACCCTGAAAGACTATAATGCACAAACTTACTGGCTCTCCATAAACCTGCATTCTTTTGCACCTGACAGCCATTTACCCGCCTGGCTCAATATAGCCGTCGGATATGGGGCAGATGGGATGTTTAAGGGAGATAATAATATATGGGTAGATGATAATGGCGTTAAACATAATTATAACGATATTCCCAGGATACGTCAGTTCTATCTGGCACCGGATATCGATTTCACAAAGATCCCTACACGAAGAAAAGGATTAAAAGCACTTTTCGTAGTGCTGAATATGCTTAAATTTCCTGCTCCCACCCTTGAAGTTACATCCCAGGGCAAGCTGAAAGGGCACCTTATTTATTTTTAAATCAGATAAGCAGACTTGATCTCCTCTCCTTCTACATCTACCATTACCATATCCTGCTGCATAGTGGCCAGTGAATAACCCACAAAATCAACAGATAACGGGAAAGACTTGTGTTTACGATCTACCAATACCGCACTCTGAATCTTTTTGGGAAGGAATTCCAGCAAAGGCTTCAATGCATATAACATAGTACGGCCGGAATGTGCCACATCATCTATCAACACAATCACTTTGCCATTGAAATCCAGTTCTTCAGACACTTTTACCTTATCAGGATGCTGTTTATCCAGTTTTAATTCTATCAGCTTGATCTTTAAAGGAGAGATCTGGGTCAGGATCCGGGCTATCTTCTGGGCCAGGATAGATCCTCTGTCCCATATACCTGCCAGGATGATTTCCTGTTCATCACTGTTATGTTCATATATTTCGTAAGCAATACGCTCTATCTTCTTCTCTATCACATCCTGAGTAAGGATCACATTCTTTGTTTCCATATTGGTTATTTGAAAAGGTAAAAGTATGAAAAAAGAGTTGATAGATGATAGTCATCACCTCTCCTGTTTTTTACTTAGATTGCTGTAAATTACAAAGTCAAATCTGGTGTATGCATATAATTCAGGAGCTTTTGTTTGTAATAGCCTTCGGACTGGCAGTATACCTCTTTTCCCGCAAAGCGGCGCAAATAAGGCGCAACATACTGCTGGGAAGGGATGTAGATCTGAACGATCAACCGGCCCTGCGCTGGCGCAACCTCTTATTGCTGGCATTCGGACAGAAAAAGATGTTCCGCAAGCCGCTGGTAGCCGTATTGCATTTCTTCGTATATGCGGGTTTTGTCATTATTAACCTGGAAATCCTTGAAATTATCCTCGACGGAATCCTGGGCACACACCGGCTGTTTGCACCTGTATTGGGTTTATTATACCCTATTCTGATAGGATGTTTTGAAGTACTGGCAGTCCTGGTAATCATCGGCTGTGCGGTTTTCCTGATCCGTAGAAATATCATTAAGGTGGAACGCCTGGCCCAGCATGAACTGGACGGATGGCCACGCTCCGATGCGAATTACATCCTTATCACGGAAATTGTCCTGATGCTGTTATTCCTTACTATGAATACTGCAGATCAGGCAATGCACGAAGCGGGTCCTTTCTGGATCTCAGGACAGATTGCACCACTATTCAGTGGTCTTCCGGAAACTTCCCTGGCAACTATTGAACGCAGTTGCTGGTGGTTACATATCCTTGGGATCCTGGCATTCCTGAACTATCTCCCCTACTCCAAGCATCTGCATATCATATTGGCTTTTCCGAATGCTTACTATGCCGATCTCAGGCCCAAAGGAAAAATGGAGAACATGCCTGCTGTACAGAAAGAAGTACAACTTATGCTCCAGCCGGAACTGGCAGCCAGTGAACCGGCATCAGATGTGATGCCTAAATTCGGGGCTAAAGATGTAGCAGACCTTACCTGGAAGAACCTGTTGGATGCCTACAGTTGTACGGAATGCGGACGTTGTACTGCTGCTTGTCCGGCTAATATAACCGGTAAAAAGCTCTCTCCCCGTAAGATTATGATGGATACCCGGGACCGTGCAGAGGAGATAGGATTGCAGATAAATAAAGATGGTGCCTTTAAAGAAGATGGAAAATCATTACTCCGCGATTATATAAGTGAAGAAGAACTACGGGCATGTACTTCCTGCAATGCCTGCGTACAGGAATGCCCTGTGAGTATTAACCCGCTGCATATCATTCTGCAACTGCGTCGTCATCTTGTGATGGAAGAATCCAGTGCCCCGCAGGAATGGAATATGATGTTCAGCAACATAGAAAATAATATGGCCCCCTGGAAATTCAGTCCGGACGACAGGGACAAATGGGCTACTGAAATGAATTCCTAAACTGATATGAACATGCAAATAAAAACGATGGCCGAATATGCCGCCAGTGGCGAATCTCCTGAAATTCTTTTTTGGGTGGGATGTGCTGGTAGCTTTGATCAACGTGCACAAAAGATCACAAAAGCATTTGTTACGATACTGGATAAAGTGGGCGTCCGCTTTGCAATATTAGGCAAAGAAGAAAGCTGCACCGGCGATCCTGCCCGCAGAGCAGGTAATGAATTCATTTTCCAGATGATGGCGCAGAACAATATCATGGTACTGAACAATTATAATGTACAGAAAATTGTAACTGCCTGTCCGCATTGCTTCAATACACTACGTAATGAGTATCCCCAGTTGGGTGGTAACTACGAAGTGATCCATCATGCTACTTACCTTCAGCAACTGATAGACGCAGGTAAAATCAAGATGAAGGAAGAAGGCTCCTTTAAAGGACGCAAAATCACTTATCACGATTCCTGTTATCTCGGAAGAGCCAATAATATCTATGAAGCTCCACGCAAAGTACTGGAAGCTCTGGATGCGGAACTGGTAGAGATGAAACGCTGCAAAAGCAATGGTCTTTGTTGTGGTGCAGGTGGTGCACAGATGTTCAAGGAAGAAGAAAAAGGAACTACGCGGATCAACTTTGAACGTGGCCGTGAAGCAGTGGAAACAGGAGCTTCCGTAATAGCTTCCAACTGTCCGTTCTGCATGACGATGCTCACTGATGGTGTGAAAGAACAAGGGAAAGAAGATAGTGTAAAAGTGCTGGATATTGCGGAACTTATCGCGCAACAAATCGAATAAATCTTTACATTTGCGCACATAACAAGCGGGAATAGCTCAGTTGGTAGAGCATTAGTTTCCCAAACTAAAGGTCGCGGGTCCGAGTCCCGTTTCCCGCTCAAATTAAAAACCTTCACCAGTAAGCTTTTTAGCAAAATCACTCCTAATTGATTATAGCATTTTTTCTCAAGCCGGAACAAAACCCGGAACAAAAATGCTTTAACTGCTAGTTACAACCAGTATCCTTATAATTGAAGTATTCGATTTGAGTTATGGAAAATTTTAAGTTGATTCTGGTTATTTCGCTTGCCTGAAAGTGAAAAAAGCATGTAAAAAGGGATATATAAGTTGAAGATGTTACCTAAACCAGGTTACTGCAAATATGTAGTAACTATTGAGGGTAAAAAATACGCATACTCTAAAAAACAGGACATTATCTCTATTTACCTGAATAAGGGAAAATTATTTTTAATAAAGTTGTTAAAACCCAATAAAATGCCATGATAAAATATTAATAATGCCATACTCCATTGGAAATGAATTAAATATGTGATAACGTTTGCACAATTTTTGTTTAATTTACACCTGTAAAAAAGAGGTATATGTACAGTTTAATAAACCCACCATTGAAATTATCAGCGGAGAGACTATTATCTCCAAAGGAATTTGTGCGGTTAGTTGAGAAAAACAGATCCTCAATTGAATCAGCTAAATTTATTCCTCCCAAGTTGGGTAGTAATGACATATCTGGTCATGTACGGGTGAAACTGAAACCCGGTCATAGATATGCCACAAAATGATAAAATCGGACCAACAACTAATAATAGGCCATCCCATCCATCAGCTACCAATCTTCCTCAATTGAGTGGAGAAATAGTTAGAGATTTTTTTACTTATCAAAGCCAGGAATTCGAGCTTAAAAAACAAGAATCTGTTTCAAGAGACAAAGAATTAGATAGGGCACATGAAATTTCATTGCGCACGATGGATGTGCAAAAGGAACTCTTATTGAAAGCTCCTGAACACTCCTTTAAGCACAAATGTTTGTTTCTGACATTCATTCTTATAGTGCTTATGATAATTGCTTCTGTATTCATTTATTGCATTTATAGTGGTAATAAAGAAGTTGCTATGCGAATAATTGAAACTATTGTAATAATTGTTGGAAGTGGGGGTGGTGGATATGCCATAGGGAAAGGAAAAAAGAGTAACCCCAAAACAGAAACTGCTGAAGTAGTTGAGTAAAATAACTATTAAACCTGGCTAATTGATTAGCCAGGGACTGTAAAAAGGAAACCCAGCCTTCAGAAGGAGATATTTCATTTATTAACTTCTTATTAACCCTAATAACTCAGCGTAAACTGTACATTCATAACATTCTCAACCCCATAATTCACGTTAGCAAACTCTGTAGTAAATAACCATTATATAATTGTACAATTAACCTCAATCATGAAAAAGAATTATTTATTTCTCGCTCTGATTATAATTTCAGTTGCACTCTCCTGCAGTAAAAAGTCAAATGATGATCCTAAATCTGAAACAGGATATACCGTTATGTCTAATGGTAGAGATCCGCTGATAGTAGCCTATTCTAAAGGAGCAGACTCCATAGATTTTTTTGGTAACAGGGATGCAAACGGCGTACCGCTAATTATTAATACGATTGTAGTCCGGACTAATAATGATACTACAAAGGTCCTGATAGATGATCTTGGAAGACCCACAAATATCTTTGCATCTAATGGGATTCAGTTTCAGTTTAACTGGTTGGAAGAACAAATAGCTGCTGTTACAGTTATTTCCAAAGACGGTCAGCAGCAGATTAATACTGTAGCTGATTTTAGTAAGGCCCCGTCTGGAAGACTTCCCGTTAACACCAAAAACAGAAGAGCAGGTAAGCGATCTTCTATTCAATTCATCCCACATAATAACAGATTAGGTAATAGTACTGCAGGAGCTAAAGATGCCAGTGATGTACAGGTTAATCTGTCGGCCTGTGGATTACCCACTGATGGTAACGTTACAGTTTACCTGAAAAGTAAATCAGGCAATAACCTGGGTTATTTTCCAGCTTATTCTACCGAGAAAGGCAAGTATATAGCACAGGTGCCCACTAATAAAGCCCCTTCGTTCAATCCTGCTGAAGCATGTGAAAAGATCGCTGGCGTAATGGGAAAAGCTTGTTATGTAACCAAAGTTCCAGGGTTGCCATTACAATTATGCGCATATTTAACAATAGCTGTAGCGCTAACAGAAGTCGGTGCCCCCTTTGCACCAGCAGTGTTTGAAGCTTGCGCCAGTGCTACAACAGCACTTGCGCTTTATTGCAGTACTCTGGGTGCAGGGCCTGCACCCGGCGCGCCTTCAATAGCTACTGTACTTTGTGAGTCATCTTTTCTCAACAGAGAGTTTAAGGAAGAGATTTATCTCTATGCAGGGGTTACGGCATTACCTTCAGATGTTTATAGCCCTTGGCAGCTGGTTGCCGGAGAAGGACCATTTCCGATCCTGAGCCTTGGCCTTAGTAGTACTACCACCATCAGAAGCCTGACACTGTCTCCAGCTTCTCCAGCAACAGGAGAAGCATACGTTGCCAAGGCAGATATTTACTGCTTAAAAACAGGAGCCACCGTAACTTTAAGTATTATTGGTACGGATGAATATACTGATAGTGAAACTACTACCATAACAGACGCTCAAAAGGATGGAATTTTCACCTTAAATGTACCAGGTGCTGAGACGGGTATACAAGATGAAGTAACACTGACTATTACACAACCGGATGGTTCTACACTAACAAGAACTGCAAATCTGGTATTCAATTAATACTTTCAGGAGGCACCGATTAATCACCGGTGCCTCCTGATAATCAATGCCATTGGGCCCAGGTCATTTAAACGATTGCCACCCCTTCATTTACCTATTTGATATAACCTGATTTTATCTTCATGAATTACATTGTTTCCGCAATTTGCATTCAGTAAAAAGTTAGAAAACTGCTAAAGAATGCTCCTTCCTATTTGAATGTAACCCCTTATCTATACCTTCATGTTACAATCATCTGTCATGAAACTATTTCTTTATACGTTCTCAACCATATGTCTTTTCTCCTGTTCTCCCAGAATTCATACCGAAATCATGGGTGATAGACCTCCCCTGCCGGACAGTGCTTTGGTTGTAGTGCTCGATGAGAGAGATCGTTTTTATCGTAACGATGAAATAGGTACTATCAATTCATTTGACAACGTTCTTTCCACACATTGCACCTACGATGAAGTGATTGCCAAACTCAAGTGGATGGCAAGGTCACATGGAGCCAATCTGATTAAAATTACAATGTATAAAGAAGCGGATTACAAAAGTACCTGTGACAGGATTACTGCGAAGATATATAAGGTTGATAATGTAAAACTATACGAAAAAAAATTTGGGTGGAGCAGTGACCGTAAACTTGCATGGGAAGATTATAAGGGAAACCCTGCGGCAATTCATGAATCAAACGTAGCCGCTACAACTAATTGCCGGTTTGGTATCCGGGCAAATCCTTTATTTACATCAGGCAGGGCCAAAGTGTTTGTAACAAACGAATTTATTTGTCATCAGAGCAGTGTAAGACCGGAACAGAAAAAACCATCACTGTTAGAACATGAACAACTGCATTTTGATTTATGCGAAGTGTATGCAAGGAAGTTGCGGAAAGAACTGACCGATGCTCATCTTACTCCACTCAATGTAGATACAGTTTCAAAAGATGCTTTTTTAAAGATGTATAAATTATATAGAGAGAGACAGGACTTATATGATATAGAAACTAATCATGGGCTGGACCTGCAGGCACAGAAGCAATGGGAACATAAAATTGGGGAAGAGCTGGAAGAACTATCTGCATATACAAATTAAATATAACAAGCCGTCTTCTCCAATCCATCTTCGAAAAGAGATCCCTTCTTTCGAACCATATTATGCCTATCCTACTATCAGATTTCACAGTGCAAATACGTACCTTTCCTGAACTATTTCATCAATACCC
This sequence comes from Chitinophaga sp. CF118, assembly GCF_900112615.1. Classification (GTDB taxonomy): domain Bacteria; phylum Bacteroidota; class Bacteroidia; order Chitinophagales; family Chitinophagaceae; genus Chitinophaga. The sequence goes on from NZ_FOMK01000002.1 coordinate 933,127, forward strand.
CACACATGAAATTATGTCTTACCTTAATGATGATGTTTGCCTTTAGCATAACAGAAGCTCAGGAAATATCATTATTCAATACGAATGGGAAAGCTGTTGCCTATATCGACACAGTCGATAAGGATCTCACAATTTATCTTTGGAGTGGCAAGCCTGTTGCTTTTATTTCCGGAGAAGATGTTTACGGTTTTAATGGAAAACACCTGGGCTGGTATGCAAAGGGCATCGTAAGAGATCATAAAGGAGACCAGGTGGGTGTAACAAAAAAGGCAACAAACATGTATACCGAGTACGAACCATACAAAAGCTCTAAACAATACAAACCTTATAAAGGGCACAAGGAATACGCTCCATACAAACCGTACTGGTCAACTTCATGGTCCGACACTGATTTGAAAATATTCTTACTCCAGGGCACTAATGATTAAATGATGCATTTCAGTAGATTCCCCCTTTTAATTCTTTATAAATCATATTAATAAACATATTTATTAATAGTTTATATTAGTGCTGTCTTTAAAAGATCAAATGAATTATATCAAATTTTCGGTGTCCTACAACGAAAACAGACTTTGTACAGAACTGGAGGGGGTTTTAAAGGAAAAATGGCCTTTACACTTTAATACACGGGATTTTAATGGCGACTGGCGAAGCATTTCTTTACGCTCTGCCAGCGGGGAAAGTAATGACATTTATGCCCATGCAAACGGGGCTTATAAAAACACGCCCGTTCTTGCCAGAATGCCCTATGTAAAAGAAATCCTGGATGCATGGAATTGTGAAAAGGAAGCCATACGCCTGTTGTCATTAGCTCCGGGAAGCGTCATTAAACCCCATAAGGACCCGGGATGCGCCTATCGTGATGGAACATTCAGAATCCATATTCCTATTATAACCAATCCCGGTGTCTATTTTACAATTGCAGATGAAAAGCTGCAATTGCTGGCCGGTGAATGCTGGTATATGGATTTTAGTGCAATGCACAGCATCGTTAATCTCGGGAATACTTCAAGAGTACATCTGATTATGGATGGTATACGGAACAGCTGGACTGATCGCTTATTTGCAGCACATGGTTACAACCTTTCTGAGAAAAGCACTACAGAAAGTTATGATGCCGCTACAAAAGCCAGAATGATAGAAGAATTGGAGAAAATGAACACAGAGGCCGCAAGAAATTTAATTGCCGGTCTAAAAGGAGAGAAATAATGCAACGAGCTTTAATAGCAAACTGGATCCCCTACCGGCTTACCTATGCTGGCCAGGATGAATGGATAGTGAAATGGCTGGATTTGGGTAGTAACCGGATGATCAAACCTTTTTTTGATGAAACTATACAAATCTGCAGAATCAAACAAAGAGAAAGATCTTCATTAGAAAGTTTGTGCAACATAGATTTCATGCTTGATGCCTGCAAAGATTTAATCTCGCTGGAACCTGCATCATTTATCTTTCATGTATCCCGCTGCGGCTCCACCCTTATATCACAGGCCTTCTCTTCCCCTGAAGAGAATATAGTTATTGCAGAAGCTCCATTGCTGGATGAAATTTTAAGAGCCGCTGAAAAGCAACCGGAAATCGGCGCCAGCCGGGAAACCTGGTTCAAAGCGGCAGTAAAGGCTATGGGACAAAAGCGCAATTTCAGGGAAACCGACTACCTTATAAAATTAGACAGCTGGCATATACATTTCTATGACCTTTTACGTGAATGGTATCCGCAAACACCTTTTTTCTTTTTATACCGCAGACCAGATGAAGTAATTGCTTCGCACGATAAACGAAGAGGTATTCATGCTGTACCCGGCATGATCCCTCCTGCTCTACTCAAAACAAATGAACCCGCCCATTTTGGAGCCGATTTCAACCGATATACAGCACAGGTTTTGGAACAGTATTATTCAAAAATGCAGGATATCTGCCGGTTAAATCATCCTAACAATTTCTTCTTTGATTATGCTGATGGGTCGAATAAAATGATGGAGGCTTTTAGTCAATTTACAGGCATTTCAATAAAAGATTCAGATCAGATGAATCTCCGTTTAAAATACCACAGTAAGTCATCACAGGAGGTTTTCAAACCAGATGCTCTTTTGAACAATGAAAAATTCTTCTTTGAAGATTGTCATAAGGCTTACGAAGAATTAAGATCTCTAACTTCCTGAAGAGATCAGGCTTCATCCATCATTTTGTTAACAGGGACAAAACATTTATTATCGTTTCTTAAAATTACAATGGGTCAAATAATTCAGTTTACTGGTTTATCCGGAACGGGCAAAACCACGCTGTCCAATGCTTTGCTTGAATGGGGAAATCATCTCAATCTAAAAATCAAATTAATAGACGGAGATGTTTACCGTCAAACCCTTTGTAAAGATCTTGGGTTTAGTAAAACAGACCGTCTGGAAAACATTGCCCGCTTGGGGGCTTATGCCTGGTCAATCGCAGAAGCCTATGATTTTATATGCATAGCAGCAATCAACCCTTATGAAGAAGCCAGAAACAACCTTAAACTGCAATACGGAGCCTCATTAATCTGGCTGAAATGTGACCTGGAAGCATTGATAGGAAGAGATCCTAAAGGGCTTTACAGGAAAGCCCTGCTCCCTGATACACACCCGGACAAGATTCGTAATCTGACCGGGCTGAATGATACCTTTGAAGAACCTGTAAATGCAGACCTTACAATAGATACAGGTAAATTAAACCCTGATGAAGCACTTGCTCAAATTGTAAATTTCCTGATCATATAACTTAGAACCAAATTGATGGTCAATTTGGTTCTAAGTGCCTTTTTTTACATTGGGTTACTTTATCAATACTGCTCCCTTTTTATATGGTAACTGCATTCGTTCCAATGATTGATTCTTCACCTTATTTAAAATAATGACAGGCTGAGAAGCAGCCTTTGCAACCTGAACATTGTCAAGTTTCAATCCATCAACATCGTCAAATATGCAGGCAGTACGAAACTCAGTACCTGTATAACTCAGCTTTACATTTTTCATTTTTATGCCATCAGCATGCCTTACATAAAATCCCCATGCAGGCAATTCGCCAAACATGGAAAATTCCGGGTAGTCAGCTATTTTCTCCGGGATGTTTTCCAGTGAATCAGGACTGAAATAAGCTACTTGTTTTTTAGCACCACCACCATAAATTATCTCAATATTCTCTAGTGTAATATCATTCGCATGATAACCTGGGATACCACTGATTGATGATGGGAAAATATTATGAGCAAATAATTCGCGCGGCCCCTCCATTTGGTAACCGGCATCTGGTTTACCGGCAGGTACCTGTACCTTAACGTTACCAATATAAATTTTGCTAAGCTGCCCGGGAGCTACTTTTGCCTGGCGCTTACCTAATCTTATAAAGATGGCATTGCCGGTATTTTTTGCAGTTACACCTCTAATGTCTATATCTTCTATTATTCCGCCGTCTACTGTTTCAATCGCAACGGCAGACCTGAAGGTATTATACACATAAATGTTTTTGACGGTTATCTTTTTAAAACCTCCGAACGAAGCGGTTCCCATTTTAAACGCACTCGCACTGGAGCGTATCCTGCAATTGGCAATGTAAATATTTTCACAAAGCCCCTTAGGATCGTACGATTTTAAACATATACCATCATCAGCCACATTGAAAAAGCTATTGGTCAGCTTCACATTTTTGCAATCAACCAGGTCAATACCATCATTATTTAAAAATGTATTGCTTTCTACCTTGATGCTATCAATAACCATATCTGTACAGCTCCGGTAATCCTGTATCCAGCATAAGCCATTTTTTATGGATATATTTTTGATGATGATATTCCGGCAGTTCTTAAATTCGATCAGTTTAGGCCTGTTGTCTTCTTCGGGTCTCATTTGTCCCCACTCATTATATTTTTGCCATTCGCTGTCTTTAAGAGTGCCATTCTTAAGCATCACATAAATATCCTTTAATAGCAGTGCTGCCTGCCCGTCGATAGTACCTGGACCAGTAATAGCTATATTTTGCTGCTCTTCAGCAATAATTAAGGCCGATGCTTTTTCAGGACCATAATCGATTCGTTTTGTAGTTGCCATTAATATGGCGTTTGCAGCAAGATGCAGATCAACACCTGATTTTACCTTAATCACCCCGGTAACAAATTTCCCGGCAGGAACTAATACTTGTCCGCCACCACTTGAAGCCGCTTTATCTATAGCATTTTGGATAGCAGAGGTGTTATTGGTTTTACCATCAGCTTTGGCGCCATAAGCTACTATGTTATATATTTTTTGCTGAGCTGCAAGCTTAAAAGTGACTACGGAAAGCATTACGAACAGAAATACCGGTTTCATATTATTTTATTTATTTAAATCGTCCAATTTAGTATTAATAGCATCCGATTCCCATTCAGTAAGATCTTTTAAAAGATTTTTGCTATGGTCCCTGATTGTATTTACCGCATCCTCGCCCAGTTGTAATCTTAATGGGGTACTTTCTGCGGCCAGTGCCTTATCAATGACAACAGCGGCCTTAAAAGGATCGCCTACTTGTGCGTCATGCAATCCTCTGGCAAAATTCCTTGTGTTTCCAACGGTATCCTGATAAGCTGTTATCTCCGGCATATACTTCATGGCCGAACCTGTTAATTCAGTTCTGAAATTACCTGGTTCTACAATAAGTACTTTAACTCCGAAGGGCGCTACTTCAGCAGCTAATGCCTCTGAAAGGCCCTCAAGTGCAAATTTTGAAGCAGAGTAGGCTCCAAATCCTGCAAATGATAGCTGTCCGCCTAAACTACTTATATTAACAATTGCTCCCGATTTCTGTTGTCTGAATATCGGAATTAAAGTCTGGGTTACACTTACTGCACCGAAAAAGTTTGTTTCCATTTGGGCGCGTAGCTCATTTTCAGGCGTTTCTTCCACGGCACCCACTATGCCATATCCGGCATTATTAATCAGAACATCAATCCGGCCAAAGCGGCTGACAGCTTTTTGAACTGCATTGGAAACTTCAGCACGATCATTTACATCCATTTTTAATGCTTCTACCTGATCCGGTGCAATAGCTTTTATTGTTTCCAGTTTATCCAAACGCCTTGCTGTAATTACTACATGGTAACCTTGCTGAATAGCATATTCTGCAAATGACTTTCCAAAGCCTGAGGATGCTCCGGTGATAAACCATACTTTTTTTACCTTGTTCTCCATGGTTATATTTTTTTGTTAAACAACGTACGAAAGATACTAATCTGAATTAAAATTTCAGAAATAACTTATATAAATTGACAAGGATATTGTATTATTGTAGAGCTATCATACAGCCACCAACGCTGGTAGCAGAAAAGAATGGAAATAAATCCCCTGACCCATTCTGAAAAATAACTCAGTATATAATGACCATCGAATATGAAAAATAATACTTTTATTCTTATCGTTCTGCTTTGTCTTATTTGCTTTATATATCCTGCATCTGCTACCGTTTATTATGTAGCAAATAATGGCAGTGACAGCAACACAGGTACTTTAAGTCAGCCTTTTCTTACCATACAAAGAGCTCAGACTTCGGTGATAGCTGGTGATACTGTTTACATTCGTGGTGGTTTATATTCCATGACAGAGGCCCAGATAGCCCAGTTCTCAAGCATTTGGGCATATGTTACCTTGCTTAATAAAAGTGGTAGCTCCGGCAAACGTATCAATTATTGGGCTTACCCCGGAGAGAAACCGGTGTTTGACTATTCAGCTATTAAACCCGCCGGATACAGAATAAATGCTTTCCAGGTTACAGGCTCCTGGATACATATCAAAGGACTTGAAGTAACCGGTGTCCAGGTCACAATTACTACTCATACCCAAAGTGAATGTTTTGAAAACCAGGGTAACAACAATATCTATGAAATGCTAAGTATGCATGATGGGAAAGCTATTGGTTTCTATTTAAATAAGGGTGGTAATAACCTGATATTGAATTGTGATGCTTATAATAACTGGGATAACGTTTCTGAAAATCAAAAAGGAGGTAATACCGATGGCTTTGGTTGTCACCCAAACAAATATGGAGCAGGTTATGTAAACAATGTTTTCAGAGGATGCAGGGCATGGTTTAACAGCGATGACGGATATGATTGTATCAATGCTTTTGAAGCAGTCACGTTTGAGAACTGCTGGGCTTTTTACAATGGTTATTCCACCTCTTTTGCCAGCCTGGGTGATGGTAACGGTTTTAAAGCAGGGGGATATGGAGTCTCTGCTTCACCTGATGTGCCCACAGTTATTCCACGCAACAATATCAGATTTTGTTTAAGTGTACGGAACAAATCCAATGGCTTTTATTCCAACCATCATTTGGGCGGAAGTAACTGGTTCAACAACTCTGCTTATAATAACTCAGTGAATTATAATATGCTTAACAGAAGTTCAGATTTTACCGCAGACGTTCCCGGGTATGGTCATAATCTGAAAAATAATCTGGGCTATGGTGGCCGAAGCGCAGAGTATAGCAATATAGACTTTACTACCTGCAATGCTGATACCAATTATTTCAATTTGCCAGTCACTGTTAGTAATGCTGACTTTTTAAGTGTTGATCAAAGTTTGTTAACTGCAGCAAGACAGGCGGACGGTAGTTTACCGGCGAATGATTTTATGCATCTGGTATCAGGCAGTGATCTGCTGAATAAAGGAATAAACATCGGTTACCCATTCAATGGCTCAGCACCCGACCTGGGCTGCTTTGAAGCATCCAGTAACGCATGGGTTTCATCCTCCTATTCTCTCTTTTTTATCCATTTTATCATTGAAGATAATTTGATTGTCCGCTACCGTTTATTGGAAGATAGTTATGAGGTAGCAAAGGCATTAACCCTAAACAAGTAATAATACTCAAACAAGCAGAACCTTTTGGTGGGCTCAGAAAAAAATTCCTACATTTAAATTGTTAAACCCACAAAACCCTCAAACCATGAGTTTCTATCCCTTAGTACAACCTGTACATACCGCAGGCAATGTATTTTCATTCAAAGACATTACCCCTCCTTATCCGGATTCTCCCATTGGCTGGGGAGCACCCAATGCACCTGCAGATGCTACTGCGATTACTGCTGTATGGGGAGAAGTTCAACCCGCCGGAGGAATATCAGTACAAAGCACAGCCGCAACCGGCAGCCTGTCTGATATAGTAGTATTAAATGTCCCGGTCCCGGAGGGTGTCAACATCGTACACCTGTATTACGGAGAGTTCATCCCATTCAATTTTAATGTATCTGATGACAGGCTTACACTTACATCTTCAGACGATCTGACTAATCTGCTGGATGCTGTAAGTGCCTTATCTGTTACAGATATATTTCCGGCCAAAATAGAGAGCATTACGGAAGGAGTAATCACACTATCAACTCCACTGGATAGTATACTAACAACCGGTACACATCTGTTCCGGCACTTTGATGTACAGGTAAATATTACCCCGGTAGTAAAGACCGCAAAAAGAGTTGCAGTCCAAAGAATACTGCCCGTTGCAGAACAACTTGCCCTTGGTGCAAAAACATCCGGCAATGGCTTTAACCTGAAATGGACAGTATTACCAGCAGAGCTAACCACTGCACCTAAGTTCGTAGCAATAGGATCCTCCACCTTCGCAGGCAGCGGTGCATCTGTATATGCTAATTCAGTTGCAGGCAAACTCGCTGCACAACTCAATACTATTTCTCCGGGTACTGCCGTACTTTGTAATAACGCAGCATCTTTACAGGATACCCGTTATGCTTTGCCAAATGGTGCAGATCCACTCACCAAAGAAAACAGGAACATCTCTATGGCCATGGCAGCCAACCCGACTGCCATTATTATTGCATTCCCTACAAACGATATTGGTAATGGATTAACACCTGCTCAGTTCCGGGATAATATACAAACCATGTATTCCCTTGCCCGTCAACGGGGCATTCCCACATTTGTAATTTCTCCGCAGCCACGTACCGGCTATAACGTATCTCAGCAGAATGATCTGCTTACTGCGGCGGCATTGATTAAAGATATCATTCCGGTAGAATTCTATGCAGATGTAATGGAGCCGCTCAGAGATACAACAAGCACCACGAAACTTGCCGATTTAAACCCGCTGTATAATGCAGATAATATTCATCCAAACGATGCCGGGCATACCGTGATTTATAATATTCTCTGGAATCTTATCGTCAACTATTTTACGAACCCCGTTTATACTGCATATACTATCGAATCGGCTACTGTTAGCGGCAACGGTGTAATCCCTTATACCTGGAACTCTTTTGATACCATCACTTCCGGTTCCACCGTAAATAAGAACTACAGTCGTATAGATGGCGACTGGCACGCTTACCGCATCACTGCCACCAAGCCGGACAACAGCACTACCACTCCAAGTGATCCTATCTGGATCTATCAGCCTATTCTCTCCTCTGCTGTTGAACAAACAGTGCAGATCGATTTTGGGCTGACCACAACGACCACCCCTCCTGCTGACTGGAATAATTTTGCGACTTCCTCTTCAGGTCCAACATTGAACCAAACGTTAACCCTGACCGATAATCTGGGAGCATCCAGTGGCATTACAGCAACGGTTACCAAAACATTCACAGCTGCCGGGGCTGGTGGTGCAAATAGCGGGGCCTATCCTAAATATGTAATGCAGGATAACTGGTATATGTCCAGCACACAGGTATTAAGAGCACAACTTCAACTCAGCGGATTATTACCGGCGAATTTATATAACATTGAATTTCTAAGCAGCCGGGATACAACTACGATTGACAGAATTATGTGCCTTACCGTGAATGATGGAACTGCAGTAGATAAACGGGATTCAATGGCTTGTGCTATCGCCCCGGATACACCCAATCAGTTTGGTATCCGCACATTGCAGGGTATTGTACCTACTTCTGCCGGGGACATTACTATTGATATCCATTGCGCGGGCACCCTCTCCTATATCAATGGGATGGTAATAAGGAGAATGAGTAATATCTGAGGTCCGAAACGCGAAATTTGGTAATTTTGCATCATGACACAGGATTTACATCAATTACTGCCAGCAGACTTTCACCCTGCCTCCAGGGTGTGGATATATCAGAGTAACCGTCCTTTCAACGAACAGGAAGTACTGGAAATTAATGAACAACTACATCAGTTCACTACCCAATGGCAGGCGCACGGAGCCCCTGTTAAAGGATGGGGACAACTCCTGTTCAACCAGGTGGTGGTATTAATAGCCGATGAATCCGCTACAATGGTAAGCGGCTGTAGTACAGATAGTTCAGTCAGGATCATTAAGAGCATGGAGAACCAGTATAAGGTGAACTTCTTCGATCGCCTGTTGCTGGCCTTCCTGGTAAAGGACAAACTGCAATTACTACCAATGGCTCAATTGGCCTATGCCCTGGAAAAAGGCTTTATAGACGAAAACACTATCTACCTGAACAATACCGTATTAACAAAAAAGGAACTTGAACAAAACTGGCTGATAGCACTTAAAAACAGCTGGCTTGCAAAGAAGCTCTCCCTCGTTTAGTATATTCCACTGAAGGGTCCGGTAAAAGGCCCTTCAGTGGTTTTTTGTTTCATATCTAATTCGCCACCGTTAACTTTTCATTAACAGATTTTACAGACTTATAACGTATTGTTGTCCTAAATAATTCCACACTTAAAATTACCCACGTTATGAGCACTGTAACCCCACTCCCTGCAAAAAAGCAGAAACCCGGTATTTTAAAAATCGTCTTACTTATTATTGCTGTTCTTTTTGTTATTGGCCTCATCAGAAAACTGGTTGATGATAATCAAAAAGGAAAGGATGTAACCTCCACGGATGCTCCTGCCAGTACAGCTATAACTATCAGGCAAACACTCAAAACCCAGTATTTTGATGTTACCGTAAACAAGGTATCCATTGTAAAAAGAATCAATGATCCAAGCGGACTTGGTATGCACCATTTAGCAGACTCAGGTTCAAAGTTCCTGGTATTAAATACTACTTTCAAAAATACAGGTAGTGAAAGCCATATGGTGACAGATGGCAATGTGCATATAACCTATCAGGGCAAATCTTATAATTTCGATAATGCAGAAATCGTGCTAATGGAAGGTTATGATTTATTCACAGATCAACTGAACCCACTTATTGTTAAAACAACCAATCTGGTATATAAAATACCTGAGGAAGTAGGTGGGGAAGCATTCTACAATCCGGAAAGGGCTAAGATCGATGAAACAATCTCTCTTGGCATTATTCAATAAATAATGATGGAAAGAGTCTGGATCAAAAATACGATCCAGACTCTTTTTTTATATTATTCAAAAAACTCCAGTTCTCCCGCCAGGTATAAATAAGCCTCTGCTTTTCTCCTTCTGGTCAATCCATCCAGCACTTTCCCCCCGGCTACATTCCATTTCAGGAATTCACTCACAATAGTCGGATCTTTCGGATTCAGTTTAACCAGCTTAAGCAGGGTGCTATCTCCCAATCCTTCCGCAATACCATTATTATTCAGATCACTCCCTACATTATATGCGAATGAAACAAGACTGTCAAACTGCTGCTGTTTTAATACCACTCCTTTCGTCAGCTTATTTACATCCGCCACAAATCCCTTGGTGATACTGGCAAACAGCTTATCAGCATTCACCTGTGTAATCGTATCTCCTTTTTTCACCGGCAGGTCATTTTCATAGATTGTATTTCCCCAGCCAATTGTCCATATGCCTTTACTATCCTGGTATGCAGCTAATTTGCACTTCTCAAAGTGTTTGATAAGCTTTGTACCCTTATCGCCTAATTCCATAGTATAATGCTGTTTAAGATAAAGTAACAGACATTAAATATATATAATATCTATCACTTATCCCTATCTGCTCCCTACTTCCTTTCTGTTAGTATATATGTAGTATCTGTTACGTTGCTTATTGTAAGATCCATTGTTTCAGATAAGATAGCGAGTGCAACTGCCAGTGGAATTTCTCTGAAACGAATAGTAACATTTCTCTTAAGTATAGCCGGATCCATAACTTTCAGCTGTATATGATAAAGGGCAGATAATTCTTCCAGGACAATACCCAACGCCTGGTTGTTGAATGCAAGATCATTATTGGCCCATCCACAGCGGTATTCATAATTGCCTTCTATTCCGGATACCTCTCCGGTATATTGATCTACAATCCCCATTTTACCCCTGGTAAGCGTTACTGTATTGCTTTTCCCTTCCAGGCTTACCTTTCCATCCCATATAATAACATCTGCGCCTGCAGGCGTCCGTTTTACATTGAATGAGGTGCCCAGTACATGTATAACAGCATTTCCGGCTTTGATCCGGAATTCCTGCTTTTCATCTTTCACTATTCTAAAAAATGCTTCTCCGTTTCCGAGGATTACTTCTCTCCTTTTATAATGTAATGCTGTTCCGGGTTTAAGATATACAAGGGAACCATCTGGTAATAAGAGGCTGTCTTTCAGGACTCCGCTGGCTATGTAAGTGTTCCAGTGTGATGTAGAAGAATAATAGAAATACCAGCCGGTAATAACAAATAATGGTAATAATATGGCGGCTACCTTAAGCCACCACCTGTTATGGGATACAGGTTGCACCTGTTGCATCAGCATTTCCAGTCCTTCGTTCGTATTAAATACTCCGAATGGAGTATTGCCGGCAGTTTCCCAGATCCGTTTGATCTCACTATAAAGAGAACGGTTACTGTTGGAGGCAGACAGCCACTCCTGCAACATTGCCTGTTGAGATGTGCTGGCGCTCCCCGAAAGACTGGCGATTACGAAATCCTGAATTGCTGTTTTTTCCATGATTGTATACTACTATGACAATCCACGGAAAGCAAACATTGATGTGAATACTCATTTTTTTTCTTCCAGCTGTCACTTTTTAATAATAATCCGGTCTCATCAGCTATTTCCCGGGATTCAGGGTATTGAGTAAAATACATGTGACAACTACAAAAACATCCCTTCTCCTGCCTTGCTTTTTTCTATTTAAATACTTAATCTTGCAGATATTGAAAAAATACCATGATTAAATCCTATCCAATCTCATTTTTTACAAGAGACGATTCAAAAGTAATTGTTGATAAATTAAGTGAAAATGAATACTTTTTTACGATAAAACGTGAAAATGGGGAAAAAGATACGCTTACATGGCGTACGGTACCTGGAGAAATAAGGAAGAGTACCAGCCCTGATGAAAAGATTGCCCCTCATCAGCAACAGGCTTTAAATGCATTCTGGGAGTTGTACGAATACTAATCTGCTAACATCGTATAAAGTAATAAACAGGAAAAAATCAGGGTGCCTGTTCCATCCACAGTAGAATCGTATTTCAAATGGTTTATTCTGATGGCTGGATTAGATTTGAAGAAATTATTCATGTTTAGTTCCAATGCACCGGTGGTTGGACTAACAAAATGTCTGCTTTTCATAATTTTTGAGGAGGTTTTGTTGCAATATACGATGCTTCACACTTAGAATAAGTTAATAGTTTGATTATTAGTACTATAGTAAAAATTTTAATTGGTATAAAACTTAATATAGTTTTAGAGTCTATACATATAAACAAGTATTACAGCATAAATACAAGTGATCCCATTTCTCATAACTCCCTGTAAATAAATATTTTCGCTCAAGCACCGTACTAATCCATTTTTTTTGTAGACTTGCATTAATTTGTCGGGCGCAATACTTTACTTCTCTCATATTTATTAGTTTTTTTGTTGGATTTACCCCATATATTCTCTGTACTATGATGAGTACTGGTATATTCTCTAACCTCATTCCCTCTATGTATCCGGTAGCTACCGTAATACCTTTAGCTGTCCGTCTAATTGTCTTGATGTATAGTTCACACTTTCCTTTCACTATTAATACTCCCCAAAATGTCTATTCCCGTTAAGATCACCATTGCAGACGACCACACCCTTTTCCTGGATGGCATCTGTTCCATGTTACAACAGGAAAATAACCTTCAGGTGATCAATACTGCTGCTGATGGCAAAGAGCTGCTAACCCTGCTAGACATAGAACAGCCGGATATTGTGATACTTGATATAAATATCAGCGGGCTGGAAGTAACGAAACAGATTAAACAACGCTATCCCTGCACACAGGTTATCATATTATCGTCTTACAATGAACCTCACCTCGCATCCCAGGCCCGTAATAATGGGGCCAGTGGATACCTGCTTAAAAACTGCAGGAAGGACGACCTCATCCACGCCATCCATCTCGTAGTGGCTGGTGGTTTCAGTTTTCCCGGTAATACTAGTTATACGGATACCACATTCCTGAAAATGTATCACCTTACCAAACGGGAAATGGAAATCGTAGAACTAATCAGCAGGCAATACACTAATCAGCAGATAGCAGACCTTCTTTATCTCAGTATTTATACCATAGAAACTCACCGTAAAAACATCATGCAAAAGCTGCAACTGAAAACCCCCGCAGCTTTGATCAGGTTTATACTCACTAACCCATGCCATTCTGTCATTTTCGGATTTTATTGCTTAGTTTTGCTTTCCTAAAATTACTTGCAAAGAATGGTTGACCAGGTTACTAAAGTGCATGACGAAACCCGTCAGGGAGAAGCTTACGGGCCAGCGGCTACAGAAACACAGAGTTATACAAAAAAATTCTATATAGAAAGCTATGGTTGCCAGATGAACTTCAACGATAGCGAAATTGTGGCTTCCATCCTCAAAGAGGACGGTTTTGGGCCTACCCGCAACCTTGAAGAGGCTAGCCTGATTCTTCTCAACACCTGTTCCATCAGGGAAAAGGCGGAAGTTACCGTTCGTAAACGCCTCACAGAATTCCGTAAAATAAAGCAACGCAACCCGGAATTGCTGGTAGGCGTGCTCGGTTGTATGGCAGAACGCCTGAAATCCAAACTGATAGAAGAAGAGAAACTGGTAGATATGGTGGTGGGACCAGATGCTTACCGCACCCTCCCTGCTCTGATAGAAGAAGCCGAAACCGGACAGAAAACTGTGAATGTTTTACTGAGCCGGGAAGAAACATATGGAGATATTAATCCTGTACGATTGGATAGCAACGGCGTTACTGCCTTTGTATCTATTATGCGCGGGTGTAATAATATGTGTTCCTTCTGCGTTGTACCATTTACCCGGGGCCGTGAACGCAGCAGGGATATGGATTCTGTGATTAAAGAGGCTACAGATCTCTTTAACAAAGGCTATCGTGAAGTAACCCTGCTGGGGCAGAATGTGGATTCCTATTACTGGGTAAATCCGGAAGATGCTTCCACCGTTATTACTTTCGCCAACTTACTGGAAAAGGTAGCGCAGATCAGCCCTCTGCTCAGGGTACGTTTCAGTACCTCTCATCCCAAAGACATTACAGACGAAGTGCTGTTCGTGATAGCGAAATACGAGAATATCTGCAATTACATCCACCTGCCGGTACAAAGCGGCAGTACCAGGATTCTGCAGCTGATGAACCGGACTTACACCAGGGAATGGTATATGAAGAAAGTGGACCGGATCCGTGAAATACTGCCCGACTGTGCCCTGTCTACCGACGTGATCACCGGTTTCTGTACCGAAACAGAAGAAGATCACCAGGAAACCCTTAGTATGCTAGACTATGCCCGCTATGACCTGGCTTACATGTTCTTTTATTCAGAACGCCCGGGCACACTCGCAGCCCGCCGCTACCAGGATGATATTCCGGAAGATGTTAAAAGAAGAAGACTGGCGGAAGTAGTAGAACTCCACCGCAGCCACTCCCTGTTAAGCATGCAGAAAGATGTGGGCAAAACCTTTAAGGTACTGGTGGAAGGAACTTCCAAACGCTCTGAGGAGCATTTGTTTGGCAGAACAGATCAGAATAAAGTGGTGATCTTCCCTAAAGAAGACCACAAAAAAGGCGACTATGTATGGGTGAAGGTAACAGATTGTACTGCCGGCACTTTATTAGGAACATCGACTGGAAAAGCATAAAAAGATAAATTATTGGATCACTACTCGTTTTGTTGTTCCCACGAGAAGAGCAAAAAGATAAAATAAGGATATGGATAACATACAGTCCATTAAAAACAGGTTTAGCATTATCGGAAACTCCCCCGCATTGAACTATGCGCTGCAGGTTGCAGCGCAGGTAGCCAATACGGATCTTACCGTATTGATAGTGGGAGAAAGCGGCGTTGGTAAAGAAGTGTTTTCCAATATTATCCATTCTCTGAGTGCCCGGAAACATAACCCATTTATTGCCGTTAACTGCGGCGCCATTCCGGAAGGCACAATTGATTCTGAATTATTTGGTCACGAAAAAGGCTCTTTTACCGGCGCGGTAGATAGTCGTAAAGGTTATTTTGAAACCGTAAGCGGTGGTACTATCTTCCTGGATGAAATCGGGGAAATGCCTCTTGGTACTCAGGCCCGCCTGCTGCGTGTACTGGAAACCGGTGAATATATCAGGGTGGGATCATCCAAAGTACAGAAAACAGATGTACGGGTTATCACCGCTACCAACCGCGATCTGCTGGATCATACCCAGCAGGGTAAATTCCGCGAAGACCTTTACTACCGCCTGAATACAGTGCCCATCAGAGTACCTTCCCTGCGCGACAGGAAAGAGGATATTTACCTGCTGTTCAGGAAATTCTGTGTAGATTTTTCCGAACGTTATAAATCGCCCTCTATCCAGCTGGATGATGAAGCCCGTGATATACTGGTAAACTATCCCTGGAGAGGTAATGTGCGTGAACTGAAGAATATGGCGGAGCAGATTTCCGTACTGGCAGTGGATAAACTGGTAAATGCCAGGGAATTAAGGCGCTTTTTACCGGAAGTTCTGGAAACATCCAGGCTGCCTATGCTGGCAGGACCACACTCCAACGGTACCAGCGATTTTGCCAGCGAAAGGGATATTCTCTACAAACTATTCTTTGATATGAAGAAGGATGTAACGGAATTGAAGAAGATGTTCTTCGATATCCTGCAAAATCCTAACATCGTACATAATAATAATTTCCAGGATAATCATGTGATGCATAACTTCCATCCGCAACAGGAAGTAACGGCAACCAGCAATAACACAACAACGCTTTCTTCTCCGCAGCCCTTTATCCTTCAGGATAGTAATAAGATAGATCACCACGAAGAGGTGGAAGAAACATTATCTATTGCCGACAAGGAAAAAGAGCTGATCGTTAAAGCGCTGAAAAAACACAAAGGCAAAAGGAAAGATGCAGCCCTTGATCTGGGCATATCAGAAAGAACATTGTACAGGAAACTGAAAGAATATAATATCAACGAATAATGAAAATGATCAGATTATTTCAGGGGATAATTGCGATAAATATACTGCTGGTATTGGGCGGATGCTCCGTTAAATACTCAGCTTCAGGTGCCAGCATAGATCAGGGCGCCAAAACGGTGAATGTAAGGTTTATTGAAAACAGGGCTCCAATCAACAACCCTCAGTTAAGCCAGAACCTCACTGAAAAACTGCGAACCAAGATCCAGTCACAAACCAGGCTTACGCAAACCAATGAGGATGGGGCTGATTATGAGTTCAAAGGTGCCATTACCGGGTATTCTTTTAGTAATGCTGCTGTTACGAATGTGGATAAAGCATCTACTTCACGCCTGAATGTGACCGTAAGTATTACTTTTATCAAAAGAATAGGCGATAAAAAGGGCTTTACACAGTCTTTTACCCGCCCGGCAGAATTCTCGGCCTCCCTGCTGCCCAGTGCTGTAGAGAACGGGTTGCTGGAAAATACCATCATCCCCGGGATAGTGGACGACATATTTAATAAAGCTTATGCTAACTGGTAAGTGTCTCATATTTAATTTTTTTTCATACTTTAGCAGCACATATGACCGCGAACAGGATCATTCAGCATATTTTCCAGGCACCTGATATTAAACAGGTTAACGAGTCTGCATTGGAGCAGATGGTAACGGCATTCCCGTATTTTACCACTGCCCGTTTGTTGCTGGCCAAGAAACAATACAGTGCACAGCGTAACCTGCTGGCGCCTGCTGTTAAAAAAGCCCAGCTGTACAGTACGAATATGCATTACTTCTACCGCTTTATTACTACCGAAGAAGCGGCTGTGGTTCCGGCACCTGTTGAACCTGAAACACCTGTTCACACTGCTCCTGCAGCCTACATAACTGAAAATGAGGTAGTTGCCAAAGAAGAAGCGGCTCCAGAGGCAGCATATGAGGCTCCTATAGAAGCTCCTGTAGTTGCCAGGGAAATGACATACGAGGAATCTGTTATAGAAGAAGCGCCTGCCGCAACATATCAGGAACCCGTTATAGAAGAAGCGCCTGCTGTAGAAGAAGCGCCAGCCGTTACACCGGAAGCAACTTATCAGGAACCGGCTAAAGAAGAAACTGCAACCTTTACACCCAAAACGATTTATGTGGAGCCCGCTCCTGTGCCGGTAGCAGAAGAAGTGCCTGTTCGCCAGGAGATGGCGGATACCACAGTAAACACTGGTGAAGTAGAAGAGCAGATCAAGATCTTCCCACTGGAAATGAACTCATCTGAAAGTACGCTGACCTATCAGCCATTATATACAGATGACTATTTTGCTTATAAACGCCTGAAAGAGCCAGAACAGGCAGAAGTACTCAATGAAAAAGGTGCTTCTGAAATGAAAAGCTTTACATCATGGCTGAAAGATATCAAACATACTTTTTCTGAGAAATCGACCCGGCAGCAGTATCATGAACAGCTGACCCGCAGTTATGAGGACTTTGATCCGGAAGTATCTGAAGCAGTAGAAAAGATGGCGATGGAGTCTATCACCCTCACAGATGACGTTGTTTCTGAAACGCTGGCAGAAATCTGGGCCCGCCAGCGGCAGTACCAAACGGCCATCCACATATATCAAAAATTAAGTTTGCTTAATCCCAACAAAAGCGCTTATTTTGCGCAAAAGATTAAGGAATTACAGTTACTAACAGACAATAATTAACACATATATTATGTTATTCATTTTCGGTATATTAATCATCCTGGCCTGCGTGCTGTTGGGCTTTTTTGTACTGGTGCAGAACCCTAAAGGTGGTGGATTATCCGGTTCTTTCGGTGGTTTCGGTAACCAGGTAATGGGCGTTCGTCAGACTACAGACGTACTTGAAAAAGGTACCTGGATCCTGGCTGCACTGATTGCAGTACTTTGCCTCACATCTACTTTCTTTATTGGAAAGGGCACTGCGGCTAAACAACCTAAAACTATTATGGAACAAAATGCTGGTAGCAGTCCTGTACAGGCTCCTGCTCCTACTGTGCCGCTTCCAACTAAAAAACCGTAATACGGCCTATAAAGCTTTTCAGGAACCTCGCCGTTAAAAGCGAGGTTTTTTATTGAATACACCACGCTACCAAAATGAATGATGGTAGCGTTTTCATGAATACCACCTTCCCTCTATGGCAAAAAAGAGTAAATCCAAGCAGAAGAAACAAAAATCAATCTGGGTAAACCGATTACTGGTAGCCGCATGCTGTCTCGCCGCCGGCCTGATGGTATACATTGGCTTCCGTGTATTTGGCCCTAACACAAAAGCATTCGGAGACAACAAATTCTTTTATGTGCGCACCGGCAGTACCTATTCCAATGTACTGGACGGACTGGAACAACAGGAAATTATCCGTAGCCGCAGTAGCTTTGACTGGGTGGCACGTGAACTGGGATATCCTAAACGCGTAAAAGCTGGCAAATACAAAATAAGCCGGGGAATGAGCAACTTTGAAATCGTGAAACTGTTGCGTTCCGGCCGGCAAACACCGGTTACCCTTACCATAACTAAGCTGCGGACAAAAAAAGACCTGATCCGTAAGATCTGTTCTAACCTGGAAGCCGATTCGGCTACCTTACTGGCATTGATCAACGACCAGGTATACCTCCGGCAGTTTAACGTAGATACAAATACCGTGATGTGTGCCATTCTCCCTAATTCCTTCCAGTTTTACTGGAATACATCTGCTGAAGGTGCTTTCAGAAAAATAGAAGAAGGAAGAGAAGAGTTCTGGACCGATGCCCGTAAAGAAGCTGCCCATCACCTGGGCCTCAGCATGAACCAGGTAACCATCCTGGCATCTATAGTAGAGGAAGAAAGCAATAAGAACGATGAGAAACCGCTGATTTCCAGCGTATACCTGAATCGCTTCAGAAAAGGGATGCGCCTGCAGGCAGATCCTACCGTGAAATTTGCATTGCAGGATTTCGGACTTAGAAGAATAAGGGAAGGTCACCTCCTTTTTGACTCCCCTTATAACACTTACCGCTACGAAGGACTTCCTCCGGGTCCTATCTGTACACCATCCATCAAAACACTGGAAGCTGTGCTGAATACCCCGGAAACAGATTATATTTATTTCTGTGCTAAATGGGATTTCTCAGGTTATCATGCATTTGCAGCTAATTATGCAGATCATCTGAAAAATGCAAGGGCATACCAGGCGGCGCTAAACGCAAGAGGAATATAACATATGTTCAAACCTGAAAAACTTGTACTGGAATCAAAACCATTTCGTCAACTGGTACACAGAAGCAAAACGCTTGTGTTACCAGGTTTTGAGGGAGTGCCGTTATATGATGTAGTCCGGTTTTTCATGAAAGAAACCCGCAATAAAAGCCTGGGGGAAAGGGCAGCAGCCATCTCATTCAATTTTCTGCTGGCCATTCCCCCATTCTTTATCTTCCTCTTTACATTAGTGCCCTACATCCCTATGAAAAATGTAGAGGCCACCCTATATGAACTGGCACAAGATGTAACGCCCAACTACAATACCTACATCATCCTGCGGGATATGATCCATGACTTCCTGTATACACATCGTAATGGATTGTTGTCCATTGCGTTCTTAATGGGATTTTTTGCTTCTTCCAATGCCGTAATGGGCCTTATGCGCTCTTTTAATAAAAAATCGCCCGGTTTCAGAAGAAGGAAATGGTGGGCGAAACGTTTAACAGCATTAAAACTAACCGCCATCCTGGTATTCCTGCTACTGCTGACTGTAATTCTCATCATACTTCAGGGTACTGTATTGCAATACGTTTTTCATACTTTCGGAATTACCAATAAACGGATTCTTTCTATTGCAGACATGACCCGCTGGCTGCTGATAGGATTGCTCTTCTTCTCTACCCTGTCTGTAATCTACCGCTTTGTTCCCGCTACTACCAAAAAATGGAAGTTCATTACCGCCGGGGCTACCTTTGCAACTATGCTGATGATCCTGATGACCATATTATTCTCTTTTTTCGTGAATAATTTTGGTAACTATAACAAGATTTACGGCTCCGTTGGCACCATCCTTATCCTGATGTTATCTGTTTATTTCTACTCTTTTATCTTACTCGTTGGCTTTGAACTGAACGCAAGTATCAAGATCCTTAAAGAAATAGCCCGTACGCGTAATGAATTATAAAAAAATCGTATCTTAGTATAGTGTTTTTGTGTAGTATTTCCAGTGTTGCAGCCCTAAAGTAACCTATACTTTTACCTATGTTAAAGATTTGTTCTCAACTTGTTATTTATTCATGGTTCACCTTTATGAGTGCACCTGATTTTCCACTGGAAATAGGCGCCCCGCTTCCTAAAGCAGATATAATGTTACAGGATGTTTCTGGGAAAGATATCACTCTTAATAAGGCCCGCCAAAGTAATGGTATCCTGGTAATGTTCTCCGGCAATGAATGCCCGTATATTGAACGTAACAAGGCAAGAACGCAGGAAATATGCAAGTATGCTCTCAGTAATAATATTGGAGTGGTGCTAATCAATGCAAACGGGAATGCCAGCATTGCGGCCATGAAAGCATATGCTGCAGAACAGCAATATAACTGGTATTATGTGGCTGATAATAAGGGAGAACTGGTGGATGCTTTTGAAGCTACCCATATGCCGGAATGTTATCTTTTTAACCAGAATGCAAAGTTGGTATACAAAGGTTCTATAGACGATAATCCCGGTAATGCAGATGCTGTAAAAAGCCGTCATCTGAATAACGCCATTAACGATATGCTGGCAAATAAGGCACTTAAAGTAAATACAACTGCAACTATAGGCTGTAACATTAAAAGGTTCTAGAAGAACCTTAAAGATGCTAATAAACCATAAATTTTTGCTGGTTATAGTTGGCTAAATTGTGTAACGAAAGGAGCTCTGATTATAGTTGCATTAGATTATTAACGACGGTTACACGGGTGCTAATACTCCGCTTGATGCTTGATGGTGCTAATACACCATAAAAACAGCATTGCCGAACATTAACTTACCGTTCTCCCAGAAACTGCGGAATAATACATCATCTGCCAGCATTACTATTTTGCCGTCGCCTATTTCTTTCACGCCAAAGAGTAAACCGTCTTTTAGTTTTTTACGGGTTTCTGTTCCAACAAAGCCGCTCAGGTAATTATCCTTTTTCAGGATACCTACATTCCAGCCGCCATCTTCCAGGTATTCATATATTTTACCATCCTGCTTAAGGGTATAATAGATTTCCGGGAAGCCAAAGGCCAGTGGATGGGTATTATCCAATTGTACTTTATAGATCGCTCCCGGTATCATTTGTTTCACGCTTTCCCGCTCCCTGTTACCATAAGATTTCAGCAATGCATATTCATCTTTCTTTTCCAGCAGGTCATCTTCCGGCTTTTTCATTTTGATGCCCCAGTCGAGCGATGCTATCTGGCTCAATGCATCCTGCATGGCAATCAGCTTTCCACCGGCATTGACCCAGTCCTTCAACCGGTTGGCATTTTCCTTTTCTCCCAGGTATTTATAATTACCATCAGGCAGAATCAGCACATCAATATTTTTCCAGGTTACGATATCCAGGTTTTTCTCATCTACCACTGTAACCGGGTATCCTATCTGCTGTTCGAAGAAATGCCATATCTCACCAGCTGCCAGGGAAGAGATCCCATCTCCTGTTACAACCGCCACACGTACAGGTTTGATATAATGCACCTTATCGGAACCAAAGTCCATTCCCTTTTCAACAAAACCTGTTCCTACCACATCCAGTCCTGTTTTAAAAGTATTGGCCAGTGTTGTTACATCCTCATCAAAATGAGCACCATTGCCGGAGCGTGTAATGATCAACGTACCTGCAGAAAAAGATTTTCCACTTGCCGTAAAAGGAGCTTCGGCATAACGGACACGGATCTTCTTTTGCAGTAATGCCGCCAGGAATTTTACATCCTTGATACTATTCCAGCGAGCCAGGTAAGCATACGGTTTTGCAGCTGCCAGGTAAAGATTGTTAGTAGCAGGGAAGCTGTCTTTTGCCGGTTCCAGTGGCTGCTGAACAGCATACGCTGGTAAACCGTAAGCATAAGGCAAGGCCCATGCAGTAATATCGTAAGTAATAGAATCGCTTAAATGAGAAACGGGTTCAAATAACACCCGCAGTAAGTTGGAACGGGGTTGCGCGGCACTGATCACCAGGTCTTCCTTCTCAATAGAAAATCCTTCTGTTTTCCCATTAAAATAATTGAACCCACTTGCTTTGGCAACGGAAGAACCATAACCGAAACGGATATTATTTTTGCATAACAGGGTAGCCAGACTAGCCAGCTTTTCTGTATTACCGGCGGCCTTTATTACATAAGCATTGTAAGGACCATCAGGCGTATGTACTGCATCGTAAAAATATTTTGTATAATCTGACAGTAGCCCATTCGCCTGTTGGGAAGCTATTTCAATGGTAGATAAACCGGTAGTAAGATGATGAGAAATACGTTGTGAAAGTGTGAGAGTATCTCCGTCTTCCTTCAATGCAGCAATGCCTGCATGTCCGCCGCCGCCCTGCTCATAAGTCATCCCGATAGCACCATTGTAGGTAGGATAGGTATCACCATAACTGGGGTAAAACATATCAAACACTTCTTTCGTAAAATACAGCCAGCCTTCATTATCGAAGTACTTTGCATTGTTCTTCCCGATGAGGGTTTGCATATTACGCTGCCAGGGTTTGATCACTTCATGCAAAGGTTCTGCTGCCGGAGCAAAGTAATAAGGCGCGTTAATGGATTGCTCGTGAAAGTCAACATGTACCTGTGGCATCCAGCGATTATATTGTAAAATCCGTTGCTGCGATTCTACCTGTGTTTGCCAGGCCCAGTCGCGGTTCAGATCAAAATAATAATGATTGGCACGTCCACCGGGCCAGGGTTCGTTATGTTCCCGGGCAAATAATACCGGGTCGGTCATTTGTGTATGTACCTGGTTATAGAAATTTATATAACGTTCTCT
This sequence comes from Chitinophaga sp. CF118, assembly GCF_900112615.1. GTDB lineage: Bacteria > Bacteroidota > Bacteroidia > Chitinophagales > Chitinophagaceae > Chitinophaga. The sequence goes on from NZ_FOMK01000002.1 coordinate 956,391, forward strand.
TCCATCGGGATTCAGGCAGGGATCAATAATTACTACTGTATTCTTCAGCCATTCCTGTTCCGGTGTATTTTTTTTAGCAAGCCGGTAAAGGGTCTGCATTGCTGCTTCTGAAGATACCGCTTCATTACCATGAACATTGTAACTCAGCCATACGATCACAGGCTCCCCGTTTGCAGATTTCTCATTCCCTCCTGCCAGCTCCAGATTGTGTTTCCTGATATGCTCCAGTTTACTGAAATTATCCGGAGAGGTGATAGTCGCCAGCATGAGCGGACGTCCTTCGTAGGTAGTACCATATTGCTCCAGTGACATGTTTGGGGTAACGGCTCCTACTGCCCGGAAGTATTCCAGCACCCTGTAATAGGGTGTAAAGCGTGTTCCAAGCTGATAACCGAGAAACTGTTCAGGCGTTTGAAGAGATTGAGCTGAACTTTGCTGCACAAGGCAACAAAGAAGAATGAATCTGAAGAAATGTTTGTACATAGCCAGGCAAGCGTATTTATACCGTAATTTACACAATTCATCCTTCTTTTATCAGCTAATTACAAGGGTGGTACTACTCTTTCATTGTCTCTCCCAGCAGACTAAAATTCTGGGTACAATCCAGTTGACCATCAATGCGGTAATATGTAAACAAACCGGTACGTTGGTCATTATGCCAGTTACCGGTTTCTGATAACTGACCATTGGCATAATAGATCAATCTGAAGCCCTCAAGTTTACCGTTTTTACGGCAATACTGTTCCTTCACCCTGCCATCTCTGAAATAAACTTCTACCAGTTCTATTTCCGGAGCTTCTGGTATTTTGTAAACCCGTTTGTACACAGTACCATCATCATCCCGCATTATCTGCCGGAGGATTAAACCGTTATTGTTCTGATTTTTACAGCTGATTGTAACAACAAACAGCATTAAACTGCACATGCATTTCACAGCTGCCTTCATAGATAATTATAAGGGGTAAAACTCAACACCGATTACTCAAAACCTGTCCCTTACAAACATATATAAAATATCAATAAAGCAAATAACACGTTAGTTTAATTATTACAGAATAATCACTACCCTAACGGCTATCCCTATATTTTTCGTAAAACAGTATTATCAACAACGGTTTATCTGCATATATATATTCCCGTTATCGTTGATTTGCAGGTACCGCTACTTTTCTAAAAATACCAGTCCCGGGCGGAATCTATATAAAAAATAGAGATTGCGCCGAAATTAGTCACCTAATAGGGCTAAATGTGCTTAAAAAATAGAGATTTAGCCCACATTCGGACTGGAAGACAACAAATATTCCATTGGGTTCGTACAGAATTCAATTACTATGAATGACTTGTTCGGATAAATGAATAAATGTTTGTTTGTTTTTAATTATTGAAATAGGTAATTCTGGCTGGCATCAGGGCATCGGTTCAACCTTGCCAAGACAGCGCGATTGGGATTGAATCACGGGTTGCCCCCAGCTGTAGCACAGGTCGAACAGCTGTTTGTGCTCAATGAGTGTTCAAAGTGTGTTCCAGGTGTGTTGCAGGAGTGTTGCAACTACGAACTCACTATTAACTTGCTATCAACTCTCCTTCAAGAGGAACCTTTAATTCCTGAAAAGCGTTGTATGAATCTATTATTTTGGGTCTTTCTCATAATACCGGGTTTAAAGATGAATGAATGAAATCGTATCCCACATTAACTGCCATCGTTATTGCAATATTAATCACTCTTTCAATTCATATTTCGGGAAACCACACGGGCATCACGGAAAATCTGCACGAACACCCTAAAAAGCTCCACGAACGTTTTTTCACCTGATTATTTTCATGCGGTTAAACAGTTTTCCCTTGTATTGTTTTCCGAATGGGATATCCTGGTTATCCAGGTGTATCAGATTATTATCCAATACGATGATTTATGAAAAGAATTCAGATCTTTAATTATAATCCGGATAACCGTAATTTTATTCCCATAAAATGTACTATTTCTTATGAATGTATTTAAAATGACGGTCCTTCTTACCTGGATGATATGCATTGCCTGCAGGACAAGCCCCCCTCCTGCTCATCCAGGGATGTCGGCAAAGGTAGCAGTCGTTAAAGTAGAAAATCTACCATTGTTTGACAGTGCCCGTAACCGATCCATACCGGTGGCACTCTATTCTCCCGAATCAGCAAATATCGCCCCCCATCCAAAACTGGTGATCTTCAGTCATGGTTATGGTGCCAATAAAGGAGGTAGTAACCAGGCTTACACATACATAGCAGAACATCTTGTTGACAAGGGCTATATCGTGGCCAGCATACAGCACGAACTACCCAATGATTCACTCATACCCACAACCGGCATTCCACAGGTAGTCCGACGCCCGTTCTGGGAAAGAGGTACCGACAATATCCTGTTTGTATTAAATTCATTGAAGAAACTACACCCCAATTGGGACTATACACACCTCATTCTGATAGGGCATTCCAATGGAGGAGATATGACGGCATTGTTTGCGGCCAAATATCCTAACCTCGTAGACAAGATCATTACACTAGACAATCGACGGATGCCTTTACCAAGACTCACACATCCAAAAATTTATTCTCTCCGCTCCAGTGACCAACCGGCTGATGATGGAGTAATACCAACTAAGGAAGAGCAGCAACTATTCGGCATTACGATTATCCAATTGCCTAATACTATACACAACGATATGGATGATAAGGCCAGTTCTACTCAGCGAAGTGAAATCAATAATTATATTGATCACTTCTTACAATGATAATAGATTAGGATTCCATATAACCACATTATTTCCTACAACGCGAACAGTGTCCGCAAAATGTTATTTATTATTTTCTATAATAGCAACTATTGTGCGACAAATAGTAAATTGCTATAAACACTTCAGCTTACAAATGAAACTAAATTTATTCGGCTCTTAAACTTTTCACAGGGTTGTCGATTGCTGCCTTTATTGACTGGAAGCCCACTGTAATCATAGCAAGCAATAGCGCCATCATACCAGGAACTATAAAAAACCACCAGTTGATAGTTACCCGATCAGAAAAACTTTCAAGCCATTTGTTCATAGCCCACCATGCCACGGGCAGGGCGATAACGACAGCAAAAAATACCAGCTTTAAAAAATCGCCCGATAGCATGATCGACACATCACTGACAGTTGCCCCCAGGACCTTGCGGATACTAATTTCCTTCTGTCTTTTCTGTGCAGTAAAGGCGGCAAGACCAAACAGCCCCAGGCAGGATATAAGAATAGCCAGGACAGCAAAATAGCGGGATAAAGCAGCTACACGCATCTCTGATGTATACAATGCCAGGTAATCATCATCCATGAATGTAAAGTCGAACGTATAGCCTGGAAGGAATTCACCATAAAACCTTTTAAGTTGTTCTACAGTATTTATTTCTGTCCCTGCTTTTATTCTTACCATAATATTTGGCCCATTGGGATCAAATCTTAAAATGAGGGGTTCTATGGAATTATGAAGTGACCCGTAATGAAAGTCTTTAACCACACCGATAATTTGACTTCTGCCATTGAGATCAATGTCTTTACCTACCGGATTGTTAAGTCCCATCATTTTAACGGCGCTTTCGTTCAATATAATTTTTGAGTAATCGTCATTATACATCCTTGAAAAGGACCGGCCTTCTTTAAGTTTCATATCCAGTGTTTCAAGAAAGTCATAGCCTACCACGGGCGATTTAAAGAGATAACTCTGATCCGCTGCCAGCCCTCTCCAGGAAACGCCAGACGTGGCGGGAATCTGGTCCAGGATATTACCGTACGTATTTGTTGCGCTTATAACGCCCGTTACGTTTTTTAATCCTGCAATGAAGGCATCGAACCTCTCATTGGACTTTCCTTCCGATAATCTATTCCATTGGTTGTACAATGCTCCTTTCCACTGAAAGCACAAGACATTATCTTTATTATATCCAAGGCTCCTGGTTTGCGAGTATTTAATCTGTTCATTGATAATTAAAAACCCTATAATGAAGACGACCGATATGATAAATTGAACCACAACCAACCCTTTGCGTACCCATAGCTCCCCAAAAGAAGTTCTGAGTTTGCCCTTTAACACGGCTACCGCGTTAAAACCTGAAAGATAAAATGCAGGATAGCAGCCCGAAATAATTCCTGTAAATAAGGTAATAGCTACCACAGGCAATATAAAATCGGTAGTATTTTTCAGTTCAATGTGCTTGCCAGTAATCGCATTGAATTGAGGTAGGGACAATGCAATGAAAACAAATGCAATGGCTAATGATAAGAAAGCCATGAGAATGGATTCTGTAAGGAATTGGACAATTAACGATTTCCGGTTTGCGCCTATTGCTTTTTTCACTCCCACCTCCTTCATTTTTCCTGAAGCCTGTGCAGTAGACAGGTTCATAAAATTAATACAGGCTATAAGCAATATGAATAAGGCAATAATGGAAAACAGCCTTACATATGTGATCCTTCCGCCAGCTGGTATCCCATTTTCATATTTGCCGTTAAGATATTTTGAAGAGTATTGCTGAAGAAACAATGAAAAAATATCTAATCCAGGGTTCTTTACTTTTAAGTAACCGGCAATCTTTTTATTAAACTGGTCAACATTTGTCCCCTTTCTCAAAATCAAATACGTTTCAGCGAGATAGTTCGTCCAGGTCTTTGCCGAACGGTCATTTTTCAGTAACACCCCGATGTTAAGCACGAAATCAAAATGGCCTGTGGAGTTTGCAGGGGGATCCTTAAAAATACCCGAAACCCGGAATACTCCTTCAAAGAACGGGTATTTCCATTCCAGGGTTTTACCAATAACATTGTCTGTAGTGTTAAACAATTTTTTTGCCAGCGTTGTCGATATCACAATATTGTTTTCATCTGCCAGCGCCTGGTCCTTATTTCCCTGGATAAGGTCATAGGAAAATACATTAAAAAAATCCTTGCCAGCATTCCACCCCTGAGCCTGTATATGCGCGTTTCCGGATGACAGAACGCCTTCTTTGCTTTGCCAGTTAAAAAAATCATTAACAGCTACTGCGTATTCCACTTCGGGCATTTCTTTCATTAATGATTCCGCCAAAGGGACAGGCGTTATCTCCATGGTCTGAATACCCTGCGAGGATTTAAGGTTATTCATCACCTTGTATAGTTGCCCGTCTTTTTTATGAAATTTATTGACACTTATCTCATCACTCACCCACAAACAAATCAATAGCGCAGCTGCCAGGCCGGTTGAGAGCCCAATCAAATTAAGGATAGTAAATTGCCGGTCTCTCAGAAAACGTCGCCACGCTGTCCTTAGATTGTATCTGAACATTCTATAGATTTTTTAGATTAAGATGACTATATGTATATTTTGTTCCAGTCTCTACACTCATTTCGTAATCCAGGGATTGGCTAGATGAGTTTGACTTACAGTGAACAAACGGCATACCTTTTCTTAATCTATTGTTAATCAATTTATTGACAAGTATCTACTGTCCGCTTTTGAGACTATAGGTGTTCGATATTGGGCAACTTGATGTCGATCCCTTACATGGACAAATGGTACTGATACCAGAACAAGTACGATAATCATTCAATAATTATTAAATTAAAAATGGGATGTCTCAATTACTTTTGAGACATCCCATTTTTAATTTAATAAAGTTTTACAACTCTACAAATTCAACTCCAGTCGTGCGAACAAAAACCGTCCGTTATAACCAAACTGTGTAGCTCTGCGGCTATAACGGAATTGGTTATTGGTAGTGTTCGCAGGATTAGATACCAGATCCGGATACACGTCAAACACATTATTGGCGCCTACACTGATCTTAAACTCTTTAGTGAGCTTATACCCTATTGCGGCATCTGTTACCACCTTTGCGGAATAAGTCTGGTAGAATTTAGGATCAATCGTTGCTTCTTCCACACTACCAAAATGTACGCCACGTAAAAACACGTTAAAGCGATTGATGTTGTAAGTGAGGGTAAGGTTTACCTTTTCACGTGGGACTGTCCTTTCCAGGTAAATTCTGCTGGCGCGACTAAAATAGATATTCTCTTTTCCTTTTAATTTATCTGATGAATTGATAGCTCCTACCTGTTGGGTATAACTATAAGTAGCAGAGAGGTCTGCGCGGAAACTACCGGCGCCTAACCGTCTGCCATAAGTTAATACCAGGTCTACTCCTTTCGTTTCGGAATTAATAGCATTCGCAAAAAACGCGGCCCTGTTGGCATTGGCGAGAGATAACAACTGGTAGATTTCTTTATCCACGGCAGATGCAGTATCTGCATTGCTACCGGAGAACTGATCCGTATACACAATGCGGTCATCAATATGAGTAAAGTAACCGTCTACCGTAAGACTGAATTTGCCGAAGGTACTGGTAAAACCGGCACTCAGACTTTTAGATTTCTCTGGTTTTAAAGTAGGAATACCCAGCAACTGTGCAGGTCTGCTGTCGTTCGTAAAAGTACCTACTTCATACGGTACTCCATCTACGAACAAGGTAGAGGTAGAAGAATAAAAACGCTGATGCAGGGAAGGCGCTCTGAATCCTGTACTGGCAGATGCGCGCAACGCTGTTCTTTCACTCAGCTTATAACGGGTAGTTATTTTACCATTCAGCGTACTGCCGAAGTCGTTATAGTTCTCAAAACGTAAAGCGCCTCCTAATAAAAATGCTTTACTGAAGTTTGCTTCTGCATCCACATAACCGGCAATAGCACTGCGGGTAGCTGTGATTGCATTCTCCGGACGGAAACCAGGAAATACCTGGGCTCCACCGGCACGTGCAGTACCATCAGGACCAAACATCGTATTAATTGATCCCTTAGGGTCTGGTATCAGAATATCTTTACCATCAGCACCTACTCCAATTTTAGTAGCACGACCATAATCTGTATAAGAGTTTTCAGCGCCTGCCACAATCTGGTATTGCTCAAAACGGTGCTCTGCACCGAATGCTATATCCAGTCCTTCCAGCACATCAAGCCGGCGGGAAAAATCAAGGTTAGTGGTGTTCTGCATGAAAATCAGTCCGCCGCATTGGAAGCTGGTGGGAGATGCTTTGCCCATAGATGCATTCAGTGAATTAGCTACGTTGAAATCAAATTCATTCCTTCCGTAAGTATTACTGAAATCTACTTTCCATTCACCTAAACTACCACGGATCCCCGCAGCCAGAGAACGGTCATAAATATTAGTGTGAATTTCCGGCAGGAAACCTAATGGATAAATGTCCAGGATATTACGACTATCACTCGGTAAGCGGTATACCCCTCCGGCCTCTCCGTTACGGTAGCCTATACCACCAAAGAGATATACTTCTGCATTATTCTCCATCGGAAAACTGGCATTCATAAATAGTTGTGAACTGCGGATCTTTGATTGCCCTGTACGCATGCGGATATCATGACGGGTAATGTTATTCGCCAACAGGAAAGAATCTGTTTTATCTGCACCACCGGGATAAGCTTTGTAAATAGTACCTACCCAGTCGCCCGCGCGGTTAGTGTAATTACGGAAGTCATAAGATCCTCCAAAGTTGATGTAACCACCACGGGAACCCACGGGAACACCGTAGTTAACACCAGTTTGCACGGTTTGTCCGTCCATATTGTTATCAGCCTGGGAAGTAACGTTTGCACCGGTAGTAACGTTTACGTTTAAACGGTTTACGCTACTTTTCAGGATGATGTTGATCACGCCTGCAATGGCATCAGAACCATATTGAGCCGCCGCACCATCGCGTAATATTTCGATGCGGTCAATAGCAGAAGTAGGAATGGCATTCATATCGGTACCAACGGCGCCACGTCCAAAACTTCCATTCACATTCACCAGCGCAGTATTGTACCGCCGTTTGCCATTTACAAGTACCAGTACCTGATCCGGACCTAATCCGCGTAATGATGCAGGGTCCACATGATCCGTACCATCGGCCACTGTTTGTGTACCCGAGCTGAATGAGGGTGCTACATAATTTAAGATCTGGTTAATGGATACCTGTGGAGCATCGGAGGTAATGCGTTTGATATCAATAACGTCTACGGGTACTGGCGTTTCCGTTTGTGTTCGTGGCAGGCTTCTGGAACCCAGTACCACCAGTTCGTTCATGGTTGTGCTGGTGGTCAGGGCCACATCAATTGTGGTTGTTTGTCCGGCGGTGACGGTCACCGGTTTCCGTTGCGTCACAAAACCGACATAGCTGACCAGGACCGTATAAGAGCCTGGGATTACCTCCAGGTTAAATTTACCCTGTGCATTGGTATAGCCACCTTTATTGGAGTGCTCTATCTGTACCGTAGCCCCGGCCAGATGAGTTTTACCATCAGTTACGGTACCGGTAATTACGCCGGTTTGGCCATAAACTTCTGCAACAAGAATAAATAATACAAAAAACAGCAGGATTTTCCTAAAATGGGTAAACGGGCATAACATAAGCGTTAGATTTGGGTTATATTTTTTTGATTTAGATGTTGCTACAGTTATTCTCTAAAATTACTACTTTGAGGCCTGAATTTATAGTAAACGTTGCAAATAATAGCTATGCGTACAACTTTTCTTTTGTTGCTGATAAGTTTATTTTCTCATAGTTACGCACAACAAAGCGCGTATCACTATGCTACTCAGAAAAATATAACGGCATCACATGGAGCCGTGGTATCTGCTCATCCACTGGCCAGTCAGGCAGGTTTACAGATACTCCAACAGGGAGGTAACGCGGTAGATGCTGCCATTGCCACACAACTGGCCCTCGCGGTAGTTTATCCCGGAGCAGGGAATCTGGGCGGTGGCGGATTCCTTGTAGGACATCTTAGGGGTGGCAATAATATAGCCATTGATTACAGGGAAATGGCGCCAGCAGCCGCATCGCGGGATATGTATCTTGACAAGGATGGCAATCCTGATACTAAACTAAGCCTGGATGGACACCTGGCAGTTGGGGTACCCGGTACTATAGCCGGTATTTACGCTTCATTACCGTATGCCCGCCTGTCCATCAGAAAACTCATTGCTCCCGCTATCCAACTTGCGGAAAAAGGCTTCGCTATTACAGCTGCAGAAGCTCGTAATCTGAATATGCACCAGCAACTTTTCAGCAAACTCAATACAAAAACCTGCGCATTTATAAAAGACACACCCTGGAAAGAAGGTGATACCCTGATCCAGCAAGATCTTGCCAATACCCTGAAACGTATCCGTTATAATGGCCGTGCAGGATTCTATGAAGGTGAAACCGCCCGCTTCATAGTGGAAGAAATGAAACGCGGACATGGCCTCATCACCGCCGAAGATCTGAAGGCTTACAAAGCCAAAATAAGAACAGCTTCCGTATTCCCATATAAAGGATACCAGGTAATAACAATGCCGCTGCCTTCCAGTGGTGGTATTGCCTTACAACAATTAATGGGCATAATGGAAGAGTATCCCCTGGCCAGATGGGGCTTTCAGGCATTAGAATCAGTACAGCTTATGATTGAAGCAGAACGCCGTGCTTATGCCGACCGGGCACAATTTCTCGGTGATCCTGACTTTGTAAAAGCTCCTGTGAAACAACTGACTTCTAAGGCTTACCTTCAGGAACGTATGAAAGACTTTGATCCACAGAAAGCGGGTTCCAGCAAACTTGTAAAAGCAGGTACTCCGGAAAGTGAAGAAACCACCCATCTCTCCGTGATGGATTCAGAAGGGAATGCAGTTTCCGTAACAACTACCTTAAATGGCAGTTATGGTAGTAAAGTAGTGGCCGGTGGTGCGGGCTTCCTGCTGAACAATGAAATGGACGACTTCAGTATAAAACCCGGCGTACCAAATATGTATGGCCTGGTGGGCACAGAAGCAAATGCCATAGCTCCGGGCAAACGGATGCTGAGTTCTATGACACCTACCATTGTATTAAAAAACGACAAACCTTACCTTGTTGTAGGCACACCGGGAGGCTCTACAATCATTACTTCTGTTTTCCAGACACTCATGAACATACTGGAGTTTAATTTATCAACAGATCAGGCAGTGAATGCTCCGAAGTTTCATCATCAGTGGCTACCGGATGAAGTATATGTAGAAAAAAATTCCCCAACAGTTATTACACAGCAACTGGAAAAAATGGGCTACAAAATAACTCCCCGTGTTCCTATTGGCCGTACAGAAGTGATTAAAATAAATGCAAAAGGTTTGCTGGAAGCAGTGGGTGATAACAGAGGCGATGACAGCGCCGCAGGATATTAAACAGATGATAGCGCCGCAGGATATTAAACAGGATATAATACTTACAAATCATGATAGAAAATATTTACCTGGACAGCGTGATTAAAAGATTTTATTTCTATAAAGATTTAGGTGATAAAACGCTGGCACAGTTAACCGCAGAAGAGTTACACTGGCAGCCAGATGGTGAACCAAACAGCATCTACCTCATCATCAAACACCTGAGTGGGAATATGCTTTCCCGCTGGACGGATTTCCTTACTACCGATGGTGAAAAGCCTTCGCGTAACAGGGATAGTGAGTTTGAAGAAGATGCTGCATCAAAGGAAAAAATACTGGATACATGGGAGAAAGGATGGAAATGTATGATGGATACACTTTCATCATTACAACCAGGCGATCTTGAAAAAACGGTGAACATCCGTAATGAACCACATATAGTGATAGATGCTATCAATCGCCAGCTGGCGCATGTGCCACATCACATAGGGCAAATTGTGTACATTGGTAAAATGATTAAAAAAGAGAACTGGCAAAATCTCTCTATCCCTAAAGGGCATTCACAGGATTTTAACCGCCAGAAGTTCGGAAAATAAATAACGATGAAGATTACACGGCTTAATCTTCTTAAATATGCCTAAGTAATTTCCAAAACAATGAAGATTATACGGCTTAATCTTCTTAAATATATCTAAGTAACAATGAACATTACACGGTTCTTACTATCCAGCATATCACTGATCATATTACTTACTTCATGCAACAGTAGTCGTAACAACAGCTTACTGATGCACAAGAAATGGCGGGTATATGATGTAACTATCCCTGAGGGGTCTGCTTATGATATAACGCAAATCAGTCAGGCTACGGAATTAAAACGTGGATATTACACCAACGTATATTATCAGTTTCTGGATAATAATGTTTTTGTAGCAACGATAGATAATAAGCCGGATTCCGGGAAATATTCATTGCTGAGTAATGGTGCTATTATCTCAGTTACGGCTTCCAATGGCTTACGTTCCGCAGAAAATCTCGTGACTATCATAAACCTGGATGAACAGCATTTTGATATGAAGGTAAAATCCGGAGATTACTACTTTATTCTAAAAACAAAAGCGGAGTAATAATAGTTTGTAAGGAAGACTGCCATGCTATTCCTATTGATCAATAAATACACCTTATCTGCCGTGATGCTTAGGTGAGGTTTAATAAAGATCTGATCTAAAACCTTATCCTAAAGCTAAATTAAAAAACTAAACAGGCAGATGCAGTGTATTTATTGATCAATAGGAATAATTCCCTCACTTCAGATCCAGGAAAATATGCAATCATTATACACCCATAACACCCCCGGCAATACCGTTAACATCAACGGAAAAGACCTGCTGTTCTTTTCCGGGTTCGCTTACCTCGGCCTGCATACACACCCTGTTTTCAAAGAAGCGCTAAAAGAAGGTATTGATAAATATGAAGCCATATTCATGTCTTCCCGCATTGCCAATGTACAACTCACCCTTTACGATGAGCTGGAACATGCTTTGGCAGTTCTCGAACAACAGCAATCCGCGGTGACTTTCTCTTCCGGTTATATGGCTTCACAGGCCGCTATTCAATATGTGGCCGATAAAGGCGAACTGCTGTATGCCCCTGGCACACATCCTTCCCTATGGCTGGGCAGGCCAGACATTCCCTCAATAAAATGGAGAGAATGGGCCAACCAGACAATTGAAAAAGTAAACGCTCATCCCGATCATACTTTTATAATTGTGGCAGATGGAGTGAACCCGCTTACCAGTACAATAAATGATTTCAGCTGGCTCACCCAGTTACAGCGCAATGTGCTGGTACTGATAGATGATTCGCACGGTATCGGGATCCTGGGCCCTACCGGCAATGGAATTGTACATACTTTACCACAACAGGATCATCTCGATTACCTCATATCGGCATCTCTGGCAAAGGCCTACAGTATCCAGGGAGGTGTGATCTCCGGCCGGAGTACTCACATAAACACAATCAAAAAACAGCCCTTATTCACAGCAGGTACTCCCCTGATGCCCGCCAATGCATATGCTTTCCTGCAGAGTTCATCCCTCCACAGTACTCAAAGAACATTATTGCATCAGCAGATTGCTCACTTTAAGGTTATTACTGCAGATCTGAAGAACATCCATAACCCATTCCTGCTGCCGGTATTCCTGCTACAAAATGCTACAGGTATGGAAACATTCCTATTGGAACATGATATCGTTATTTCCTCCTTCGGATATCCATCGCCAGATAGTCCACCTATTAACAGGATTATCATTTCGGCCCTTCATACCCCCCATCAGCTGGAAGTTCTACATAAATTGTTAAAAAATAATATAGCGCAATAGTCCGCAGATTAAAGGCGTTAAGCCATTTATCATGATAATGCGGATCTTTCCATAGACGAACGGGTAGGGACTATGGACTAATTCATCTATTTTTGCCGGATTAAAATATTGCTGCGCTGAAAAAGGTACGTAAAATAACATCTATTGTCCTGCTGAGTATATTAGGAATCGCCATTCTGCTTGGTATCCTGGTAAATATACCGGCTGTTCAGAACTACCTGGTACAACAGGCAACCTCCCGGTTGTCCGAACAACTGAAAACAAGGGTACAAATCGATCATGTTACTTTACGACTATTTAACAGCGTACGACTGGAAGGCACCCTGATCGAAGATCAGCATAAAGATACCCTCATCTATGCCGGTGTACTTCAACTCCGTATTACGGACTGGTTCTTCTTCCAGGAAAAACCGGTTGTCAAGTTCATAGGACTGGAAAATGCGGAGGTCAACCTCACTCGTCATTACAATGACTCCACCTGGAATTACGACTTTATCACTGCGGCCTTCAGTAGCCCTCCAGATACAACTAAGCGTGTTAAAAAAGAAGGTGGTATTTCCCTTGATCTCCGCCAGGTAGACCTTCGGAATGTCCATATAAATCAGATAGATGCCTGGGTTGGGCAGGATATGCGTGTTGCCGCCAAACGTATTTACCTGGATGCCAAGAACCTGGATCTGAAACAACATAATGTTGATATCCAGGAAATGTCGCTGGAAAAACCAACATTTATCATTTCAAGTTATGCCTCTTCCCCCCTGCGCCACCGCAGGCCTAAAAGGGAATCGGCCCCGCTAATGGATACAACAGCTATCCCCGCCCTGCGCTGGAATAGTGAGAACTGGAAACTGATCGTAAAAGAGCTTTCCATCAAAGATGGGATCCTGGGAGTAGATGATCTGGCAGACAGTACGGCCATTGAACCCGGATATTTTGCACCACATCATATCCGCTTCAATAATATCAATCTGCAACTGACCAATACCAGCCTGATAAAAGACAGTATTATAGGAGACCTTACCGCCAGCACCAAAGAACGTAGCGGCTTTGAACTGAAAAAACTCACTGCCCGCTTTAAAATGTCGCCGGTAGAAATGGAGTTCTCCAACATGGACCTGATCACGAACCGCAGTCACCTGCGGAACTACTATACCATGCAATATGCTGATATCAGCGATATGAATGATTATATCGACCTGGTATATATGCGGGCTCATTTTGTAAACAGTACTCTTTCCTCCGACGATATTGCTTATTTCGCGCCACCACTGGCTTCCTGGAAAAAGGAAATATCCCTGAGCGGAGATGCACGTGGCCCTGTAAGCAATCTGAAAGCCAGTAATATAGACCTTCAGGCAGGCGCTACCACCCGGCTGAAAGGCGGGCTGGAAATGCGTGGACTGCCAGATATCACTGAAACATTCATAGACTTCCATGCAGATGAACTGCATACCACCGGAGCTGATTTGCAGAGCTTTATTCCGGATTTACGGAATGTAGATCCGGTACGTATAGACCGCCTGACCAACATCGGCTTTGCCGGAAGTTTTACCGGATTCGTGAATGACTTTGTGGCTTATGGTAAATTCCAGACCAACCTGGGAAATGTAAACTCGGATATCAACTTCAAAACCAACCGGGATGTACCAGTATACTCTGGTAGTTTGACTACCAGCAACTTTAACCTGGGGGGCCTGCTGGATGTGCCGCAGTTATCAACAGTATCTCTCAGCGCAAAAGTAAATGGAGAAGGTTTCAATTTTAAAACACTGAATGCTGCTGTAGATGCTGATGTGCAACAGATAGCCATCTACGGATATAACTACAGTAATATCAAAACCAAAGGTGAATTGAACCGTAAGTTCTTTAACGGTTCACTGACCGCCAACGATCCTAACCTTGAAATGGATTTTGCAGGTACGATCGACTTTAACGAACCCGTTCCTGTATTTAAATTCAATTCCGATATCCGGAGGAGTAACCTGAAGGCGCTCCATGTGGTAAATGATTCAATTACCCTCCAGGCTAAGCTGGATCTGAACTTTGCGGGTAGTAATATCGATAACTTCAACGGTTCTGCCAGGGTGTACGATGTTTCCCTGCACAGGAATCAGCACCGGCTGGAATTTGACTCTCTGAGTTTAGTCACCCACCTGGACAACGGCGTAAAAGTACTGGCCATACAGGGCAGTGAAATAGGAGGATATGTAAAAGGGGATTACAGTTTTATGCAACTGCCCGATGCTTTCCGCCTACTCCTGAACAAATATTATCCGAGTTATTTTAGTACCGTACCCACTGATGATATTAAACAGAACTTCTCCTTTGCATTCCAGATGGGGCAGGTCGATAAGCTGATCCGTGGGTTTACAGATAAAGTATCGGGCTTTGACAATTCAAAGATTGATGGTTCACTGAATACCATAAAGGGAAACCTTGCCCTGAACATCTCTGTTCCGCAAGCAGCATATGATAAATACAAATTTGAAGACCTTCAGCTGAAAAGCACAGGTACTTTCGATAAGATAGACATCAGTACCAGTATCGGCAAAGTATCGTCCGGTACACAGTTATGGTTTCAAAACCCATTGATACTTGCCAGTTCCAGCCGGGATACTTCTTATATAAAAGTAGATTTACAGGCAGAAGATACCTCTTCCCTGGATGGTTTTTATGCCCGTGTAGTAACCGTGCAGGATGGAGTGAAAGTGAACTTCCTGAACAGCGCCTTTACGGTAAATGAAAGGCAGTGGAATGTAACACCGGGCAATGAGATTTACTGGAGTAAACACTTCCTTACCGTACACAACCTCCGTGTAACCCGTAACGACCAGAGTGTTACCGTTGAAACGAACGAGTATAATCCGGATGAATCCCGGTTTATGATAACCCTGAAAAATCTGAACCTGGCAGATGTGATTCCTTCACAGTTCACCACCATGCGGATAGAAGGGCAGGCAGATGGTAATATCAGCGTTTCCGATCCGGTGAATAACCTGGAAGTTGAAGCGGATATCCGAACCAGTCAACTGCGAATCGATAATGACTCACTCGGTCTGGTCACTTTTAAAGGTGGTTATATCCATTCAACAGAAGAAGCGACGTTCTCTGTTGAATCGGAAAATATCGGCAAGAGCTTCCTGGCAAGCGGAAAAGTAGGTGTATCCAGTACCAACAATAACCTGTCGGCCACAGTAAATCTGAACGGAGCATCCGTAGCGCTGCTGGATCGTTTTGTGAAAGACTATGTAACAGACCTGAAAGGACTGGCCACAGGCAAGCTGGATATTAGCGGTACTACCAGCAAACCTTCTGTAAAAGGGAATCTGAAAATAGACAGCGTAGGCGTAAAAGTATTGTACCTGGGTACTCATTATACGATCCCTAAATTAAATGTGAATATTGATGACAACCTGATCGAGTTTGGTAACTTCTCTATTTTAGACAGGAATAACAGCAGGGCAAGTGCCAGCGGATATATTTCTCACGATCATTTCGATAATCTGAACTTCGACTTTGAAGTAAACGCCCGGAATTTTGTATTTCTGAATACCGAGTCGGCAGATAGTGACCTGTTTTATGGAGATGTAACTGCAGATGGAAAGGTATATTTTACCGGTCCGCTGAATGACCTTCAGTTGAGGGTAATAGCCAGACCTATAAAAGGAACACATTTTTACCTTCCCCTCTCCGACAGTAAAGATATTGGCAGATCTGACTATATCACATTCAAGACCTACGGAACTGAAATGAAGGAGGAAAAGAAGAAGAGGAAGGATAACGTAAAGCTGAATGTAAAACTGGATATTTCGGCTACGCCGGATGCACAGATAGATGTGATTATGGATGCCGCTTCGGGCGATATGATTTCCGCCAACGGTACGGGGAACCTTCAGATCAACGTAAGTACAGATGGCGATTTCAGTATGTTTGGTAATTATGAGATCAGCAATGGGTCTTATAACTTCACCTTACAGCGGCTTACCAGCTGGAAGTTTGATATTGACAAGAACAGCTCCATTACCTGGAACGGAGATCCCCGTGAAGCAAAGGTGGATATCCATGCTAAATACTCCCTACCTAAAGTAAGTCTTTATAACCTGGTGGGCACTGCTTCCACCTCCAGCGATAAACTGGCCACCCGTACTGAGCGGGTAAACATCCTCATCAACCTGCGTGGAGAGCTGATGAAGCCGGATATCACTTATGAGATCAATCTTCCTGAAGTGGGTTCCCTGGCATATGAAAGTGGTGTAGCAGCAAAACTCCATGAAGTAAACCAGGACCAGAATAAAGCATTACAGCAAATGGCTGGTCTCCTGCTGTTCAACCAGTTCCTGCCCGACGATCCTAACTCTGCCGGTGCTGCAAACGTAGCTATTACCGGTAAAAACAGTGTAGGACAAGCCCTGAGTGCGCAGGCACAGGCTATCCTGAATAATATTACGGGCGCCTTGCTGAAGAACAGCGGCATCGGTATCAATGTAAACTACCGCGCATATAACGTTAGTAACCAGGATAATTCATCGATGGATAGAAACCAGGTAAGCGCCGGGGTAACCAGTAACCTGTATAATAACAGGATCCGTTTGTATGTGGGAGGAGATTATGACTGGGGTAAGGCAGCGGCATCAACAAATGCCAACCGTTTTGCGGGCGACTTCCGGGCAGAATACCTGCTTACACCGGAAGGACGTATCCGTGTCAATGCTTTCAGTAAAACGGACTATGATGTTTACAACCTCGTAAACCGTAACAAAGCAGGGATAGGTATCTCTTATGTGCGTGAATACAACCGCTTCTCTGAATTATTTAATGAAAAAGCACGCCGGAGGCGGATAGATTCTTTCCGCCGGGCAGATGCTATCCGGCAGGAAGAAGTGGATAGGCTGGAACAACAGCAAAGGAAAGATACTATGGCCCCAAAACCGGTTCCTCGTAATTAAAGTCGTTAATACCTTGTTAATAATCTTCAACAATAACCTGGAGTAAGACACTTAGGTGAGATCATATTAATACGCTATTGATTTGCTCCTGAACTATTTGTAGAATTCCGTGTTACACCCATTATTTTTCCTGAATCCATCCCAATTTCTTATTTTCAGGATTACTTACGAGCTGTAATACAAGTAGAGATAAAATCATCCTTCGTTCATCCTTCGTTTTTTAACGAAGGATGAACGAAGGATGACTTTATCTCTGATCCATTTTAAACCTAACTTTATAAAAAGAACTCCCTTAGTAATCTCCTTACTGAATATTACCAATCAATACTTCAAACAGGTTCTGATATAAGTACAGATTCGATCATCCTACGTTCATCCTACGTTTTTAACGTAGGATGAACGTAGGATGATCGAATCTCAACCCTGTCTCTATCCTTTTTAGCTTATCTCCATATTATATACATATAGAAACTCTGTTATACAGGAAACTACAAACGAAGCAATAATTCCAATAAAAAAACCGGCTCCAAATGAATGAAGCCGGTTTACAGATTGTATGTCTTTTCTTATCCTTTCAGGATCTCATGACCCAGTTTATCGCGTTTTGTCTTGAGATAGAACTCGTTATGCGGATTAGGCACAACTTCTATTCCTACATTCTCTACCACTTCGAGTCCGTATCCTTTTAATCCGGCGCGCTTGCGGGGATTATTAGAGATCAGTCTCATTTTGGTAACATTCAGGTGACGGAGGATCTGTGCCCCTACACCATAATCACGCTCATCCATCTGGAAACCCAGTTCCAGGTTTGCCTGAACGGTATCACGGCCTTCTTCCTGTAATTTATATGCTTTCAGTTTGTTCAGCAGCCCGATACCACGGCCTTCCTGGTTCATATAGAGAATCAGGCCCTTGCCCTCCTGCTCTACCATTTCCATGGCTTTGTGCAGTTGTTCACCGCAATCGCAGCGGAGGGAATGCAGGATATCGCCGGTAACGCAGGAAGAATGGATTCTTACCAGTACTGGTTCATCCTTTTCCCAGTCGCCTTTTTTCAGAGCCATATGCGTTTCTCCTGAGTTGAGTTGTTTAAACGCAATGAGTTTAAAGTCACCGTATGCAGTAGGCATATGAACGGAAACCTGCTCTTCAATGAGGGTTTCGTTCTGTAAGCGGTACTCGATAAGGTCTTTGATGGAAATAAGTTTCAGATCGAACTGGGTAGCTATTTCACGTAATTGAGGTAAACGTGCCATAGAACCGTCTTCGTTCATGATTTCTACCAGTACGCCAGCGGGTTCAAAACCTGCCAGCCTGGCCAGGTCTATAGTTGCCTCCGTGTGGCCCGTGCGGCGAAGTACGCCACCGGTTCTGGCTTTCAGTGGGAAGATGTGTCCTGGTTTGCCCAGTTCTTCCGGACGGGTATTTGGATCGATCAGTGCCTGAATTGTTTTAGCGCGGTCATGAGCGGAAATGCCGGTAGTGCAACCATGGCCCAGCAGGTCTATAGAAACCGTGAACGGTGTCTGGTGCAGGGCAGTATTATCGCGTACCATCATTTCGAGCTTCAGCTCATCGCAACGTTCCTCTACAAGAGGCGCACAGATCAGTCCGCGGCCATAACGGCTCATAAAGTTGATGACTTCCGGCGTTACATTTCTGGCTGCCGTTACAAAATCACCTTCATTTTCACGGTCCTCGTCATCCACAACTATTACCATCTTTCCCTTCCTGATGTCTTCTATGGCTGATTCTATTGTATCTAACATAAAGATCTCCTGTTAAGTTAATACGCAAAGTTATGCTAAAAACATGTTCATACGGCTAGCATAATGTTCCTGAGGCCGGTTTCTAATATATACGCATTTTAGCTATATAAGTATTTATATAAAAATTAATATAAAATAGATGCATCTAAGGCAAGGAAATAAGTATTATACTTAATCCTATTCGATTTTTTAGAATTTCTGACCCTGTTTCTTGAACAAACTCAACCAAATCCCGGATAAACTTTACACATATCCAATAGAAGAACCTATAAACTCAATATGATCATGGGCTTAACAATTTGTTAATTTATAGTTAAAATATGTAAACGATTATTCCCCAACTTTGCGACATAAAATCAAACTGCAAATATGGCCTATAGGAAATTGTTACTCACATTCATTGTGCTATTTAGCGTGTTCGCTTCTTTTGCGCAGGTAACCACAAGTAGTATCACCGGGGTTGTTAAGGATGAAAAAGGTGAAGTTCTGATTGGTGCTACCGTTAAAGCAGTACATGTACCATCCGGTACTGTATATGGTACCACAACATTGGAAAATGGCCGTTATAACATCCCCGGCATGCGCGTTGGTGGCCCCTACACCATTACCATTAGTTATGTTAGCTTTAAGGAAGAGAAGGTAGAAAATGTAAATCTGCCACTGGGACAAACCTTCCGAATTGACATTAAGCTCGAAAGTTCAGCTACTGCCCTTAAAGAGTTAGTAGTAAGTGGTAAACAGGATAAAACCTTCAACAGCTCCCGTACAGGTGCTGCTACTACTATTACAAAGGAACAATTGCAGAATCTGCCTACTCTGAGCAGGGGGATTTCTGATTTTACAAAATTGACACCACAATCCGGTAAAGGAATGAATTTTGGTGGCCGCAATTCACTGTACAACCGTTTTACAGTGGATGGCTCCACTTTCAATAATGCCTTTGGTCTTTCAGACCTTCCGGGGGGTCAAACCAATGCACAGCCTATCAGTCTGGATGCTATCGACCAGATCCAGGTGAATCTCGCTCCTTATGATGTAAAACTGAGCGGATTTACCGGTGCTAACATTAATGCTGTTACAAGAAGCGGTACCAATGAGTTCTCCGGTTCTGTATACTCTTTCGTGAAAAGCAAATCACTGACTGGTTCCAAAATCAGAAAAGTAGAAGTAGCTCAGAATGATTATAACCTGAAACAATACGGCTTCAGAGTAGGTGGTCCTATCATCAAGAATAAATTATTCTTCTTTATAAACGGAGAACTGGAAAGACAAAACTCACCAGGAAGCACCTGGCTTGCAAGCAGAAATGGCAATACAGGTACCAATGTATCAAGAGTAAGAGCCTCTGCACTCGATTCTGTAAAAGCAGTTCTCACAGCTGCTGGTTATGATGCGGGCAGTTACGAAAATTACGAATTCGCACAGAATAACGATAAAGCTACCGCCAGACTTGACTGGAATATTAACCAGAAACACAGATTAAGCGTTCGTTATTCTTATTTGAATGCTTACCGTGACATCGCTCCAAGTACTTCAAACTCACGTTCAAAAGATAACAGAGGCCGCGGACCAAGTGCCAACTCCCTGATATTTGAGAACATGAAATACAGACAGTATAATAAGATCAACTCTATAGTAACAGAATTAAACAGTACATTCTCAAACAAGTACTCAAATAACCTGTCTGTTACATACAGTGCATTCAAAGACTATCGTGTCACTTTCGGAGGTAAACCCTTCCCGGTAGTTGATATTGAAGATGGTGCAGGTGCTAACTATATTTCTGCAGGTTCAGAACCCTTTAGCGGTCTTAACTCCCTTACCCAGCACCTCTTCCAGGCTTCTGATAACTTTAATATCTATTCCGGTAAACATACCTTCACAATAGGTGCTTCCGTAGAATCTTTCAGCTTCTCAAATGCTTTTGCACAATTCATCTACGGTCAGTTCAGATATAACACTGTAGCTGACTTTGTAAGTGCAGCGAGTGGCACTGCTGCCGTAAATCCTTTGCTATATCAGCTTACCTACTCAGCTATTCCGGGAGATCCTGCTCCTGCTGCAAAACTGAAAGCTGCACAGCTTTCCTTATACGGACAGGATGAATTCCAGATCAAAGATAACTTCCGTTTAACGTACGGATTAAGAGTTGACATGCCGTGGTATCCTACCAAACTGGCAACCAACCCTGTTGTTAATGATATGACATTCCGTAACGGAGAGAAACTGGATGTTGCCAAATTACCGAAAACTACATTACTGTGGTCTCCACGCTTAGGCTTCAACTGGGATGTAATGAACAATCAACGCTTCCAGTTACGTGGAGGAACAGGTATTTTCACTGGTGCAATACCTTACGTTTGGGCAGTGAACCAGGCAGGACAGAATGGATTACTGTTTGGAAGTGAGAACACTACCAATCCTACCAACCGTCCATTTTCCAGCGATGTAAAGGCTTATATTCCAGCTAATCCATCTGCTACTCCAAACTTTGCAATCAATGTAATGTCTCCGGACTTTAAATATCCTCAGGTATGGCGTTCTAACCTTGCTGCGGATATCCGCCTGCCGGGTGATGTAATTGCTACTGTAGAAGGTATTTATACAAAGGATATCAATGCTGTATATCATCGTGATGCTAACCTGGTAAACCCAACCGGTAAAACATCAGGACCAAATGTACGTGACACATTCCCCGGCGGTACTGCAAACCGTATCAACCAGAGAATCACAAATGCTATCGTACTGGATAATACAAGTAAAGGATACTCTTACTCTTTATCACTCCAGTTACAGAAGAGCTTTGATTTTGGTCTGTACGGATCAGTATCTTACACTTATACAGATGCAAAAGATATCACTTCAAGCCCTGGATCACAGGCTGCCAGTGCATATAACGGTAACCAGATCGTAAACGATCCCAACAATCCTACATTATCATATACGAACTACCTTGTACAACACAGAGTGGTAGCTATGGTATCGTACTCCGTAAAATATGCGAAAATACTAGGTACCACCTTGTCTCTGATTTATGAAGGATCTCCTTACTCTGATGCATTTAATAATACCCGTCTCAGCTACACCTATGCGGGAAATATCAACAGAGATGGATCAACCGGTAATAATGACCTGGTATACATTCCAAAGAATCAGGGCGATATCACACTCATCCCTGTAAGTGCAACAGATACCCGTACACAGGATGAAATGTGGAATGACCTGAATACATTCATTTCCAGCAGCAAATACCTCAGCAGTCACAGGGGTAAATATGCTGAAAGAAATGGTGGACAGTATCCATGGTTCAGCAAAATAGATGTTAGATTGGTACAGGATGTTGATTTCGGCAAAATCTGGCCTAAATCAAAAAGTAAATTACAGTTCACATTGGATATCATTAATGCAGCCAACCTGCTGAACAGTAACTGGGGTGTTGCTCCATCAGCAAATGCTACCAGCTTTATTACCTGGAGAGATTCTCAAGCTGGCGTACCACGTTATTCATTCTCCAAGCCTACTGTTAACAAGGCTTTCATAGATGATAACAGTGTATTCTCAAGATGGCAGATGCAGATCGGTCTTCGTTATATCTTTAATTAACAATTTCAAGCGTAATAATAAAAAAGCCTGTATCGGACTTCTGATACAGGCTTTTTTTATTTATCTTGTTATTCTATAAAATAGCCCGGACTCCTGCGCTCATCTATTGGCGCGAATATTGATTTTGACTCACTTCTACCAAAAACCTCAAAACATTAAAAGATGAAAAAAATAGGCCTTCTTTCCGGTCTGAAAAATGACTTTCCTCAAACATTAATAGACCGCATTAATGAAAAAGAGGTAGATGGAATAACCGCAGAATTTGTGTCGATAGACAAAGTAATTCAGGGAATTCCCGCAGATTATGCCGTTATCCTGGACCGCATTTCCCAACATGTACCCTTTTACAGAACCTGGCTGAAACAAGCCTCCCTGGATGGTACAGCTGTTATCAACAATCCTTTCTGGTGGAGTGCCGACGATAAGTTCGTTAACAACGAACTGGCACAAAGAACTGGTGTAAAAGTTCCGCGGACAGCCTTACTGCCGAGTCGCAACTTACCGGAACACACTACAGATAAATCATTCCATAATCTTGTGTATCCATTCGACTGGGAATCAATCTTTCAACATATCGGTTTCCCGGCTTACCTGAAACCTTACAATGGCGGGGGCTGGAAAAACGTGTATAAAATACATAACCGTGAGGAGTTCTTTGCACAACATGCCCGTACAGGACAACTGGTAATGATGTTACAGCAGGAAATTTCATATGAATCTTACTACCGCTGTTATTGTATAGGGGGAAAATATGTACGTATCATCCCCTACGATCCTTATCAGCCTGAAAATCAGCGTTATTTACAGGAAGATAAAAGCGATAAAGCCATCTACAGTATCATCAGAGAACAGGTAGCCGCCCTTAACCGCTATCTGGGCTACGATTTTAACGCCGTAGAAATAGCTGTGAGCGGTGGAGTTCCCTATGTGATTGACTTCTGGAACCCGACCCCTGAGGCAGATCCACATACTATTGGCGAAGAAAACTTCGAATGGGTAGTGGAAACGATGGCCACTTATGCCATTGAACGGGCTGAAAAACAAGTGCCCGGTACCGATAACCTGACATGGGGTACCTTCCTGCAATATGCTATCAACGGTAAACAGACGGCCATTGTACCCGGTGCTACTAAAATAGCGGCTAAAACTGTTGTAGTAACAACTGCAACGGCAAAAGCCAAAGAGGAAAAACCCGTGAAAGAAAAGAAAGAACCAGCTCCCAAAAAAGCAGCTGCAAAAAAGACTAAAGCGAAAGCATAGAATCAGGTAGTTGTACCCTACCTTTGGACATAATTCCGGGGCTGACTAGCTTTTAGTCAGCCTCCTATAGTTTTACCAATAGCACCACATGTCCAAAAATTTCACCCTCGGTATAGAAGAGGAATATATGGTTATGGACCCGTCCAGCCGCGAGCTGAGGTCACATGAACAAAAGATTGTTGAACAGGCACATAAAGTACTGCCAGACAAGGTAAAGGCCGAATTTCACCAGGCCGTAGTGGAAGTAGGTACCCAGGTATGCAACAATATAGAGGAAGCCTGTGCGGATGTTATGCTCCTTCGTAAAACCATCACACAGATTGCTGGCGATCTTGGCTTTAGCGTGGGCGCTTCCGGTACACATCCCTTTTCCAAATGGGAAATGCAGCTGATCACAGATCATCCCCGGTATTCCGACATAGTGAATGAAATGCAGGATGCTGCCCGCTCCAATCTCATTTTTGGATTACATGTACATGTGGGCATGGAAAACAGGGAAATTGCCCTGCACATTGCTAACTCGGTCCGTTATTTCCTCCCACATATATTTGCGCTGAGTACCAATTCTCCTTTCTGGGAAGGCAGAAATACAGGCTTCAAATCATTCCGCACAAAAGTATTCGATAAATTTCCCCGTACCGGTATTCCGGATTATTTCGGGAGCATTGAAGAATATGATCGTTATATCGAGCTGCTCGTAAAAACGAATTGCATAGATAACGCTAAAAAAGTATGGTGGGACCTTCGGGTTCATCCCTTCTTCAATACAGTGGAATTCCGTATTTGTGATGTTCCATTAACTGTACGCGAAACCTGTACCATAGCTGCGCTGTTCCAGGCACTCTGTGCTAAGATCTACAAACTGCGTATGCAGAATCTCAACTTCATCATTTACAACCGGGCACTGGTTAACGAAAATAAATGGCGGGCTTCCCGTTATGGTATTGACGGCTATCTGGTAGACTTCGGTAAGGAAATGGAAGTGAATACCCGTTCACTCATTTATGAGTTGCTGGATTTTGTAGATGATGTGGTAGACGAGCTGGGCAGCCGCGCCTATATAGATCATACCCGTTATATCCTCGACAATGGTACTGGTGCGGATCAACAGCTGGCAGTATTTAATCAGTCGAAAGATCTCATCTCAGTAACAGATTTTATTACATCAGTTTTCCTGAAAGATTGCTGATTATTACCTTTGCAGTATGACACCTACGAAACAGCACTGGAAAGTGGCAGTACTGGACATGTATGAAGAAGTACCGAATGAAGGTATGCGTTGCATCAGGGAAGTCCTGACGCAATACGCTAAAACACATGCCCTGCAACTGGAGTTTCACGAATTTGAAGTAAGGGTGAAGGAACAATTTCCTGACCTCTCCTATGACATTTACATTTCTACCGGTGGTCCTGGCAGTCCGTTGGACAGCGAGGGCAGCAACTGGGAGCTCCACTATTTTTCACTCATGAATGATATCATGCAGTGGAATAAACAATCCGATGAGAAAAAGCAGATCTTACTGATCTGTCATTCTTTTCAGCTCATGTGCCGTTACCTGGAATTAGGGACTGTATGCCGTCGCAGATCTCCTGCCTTTGGCGTTTTCCCGGTACACAAAACCAGCGCAGGCGAAACCGAAACTGTTTTCAGCGAATTACCCGAACCATATTACATTGTAGACAGTCGCAACTGGCAGGTGATCCAACTCGATCAGCAAAAACTGGAAGATGTAGGAGCCCGCGTACTGGCTATTGAAAAGGAAAGGCCGCATGTTCCCCTGGAACGCGCTACTATGGCTATCCGCTTTAATGAATATTGCATAGGTACACAATTTCATCCCGAAGCTGATGCTGCCGGAATGCGGATGTACCTTCTGCAACAGGAGAAAAAGAACCAGGTGATCACCAACTATGGTGCTGAAAAATACTACAGCATGCTGGAACAATTATCCGATCCGGATAAGATCATGCTGACACGCGAATCCTTCATCCCGGCATTCCTGGACAAAGCGATCTTTAATCTGCCATAAAGCTTCGACATTCATTTACAATTATGATCCCTTCACTGCGAACATATTATAACCAGTATTTTACTCAACAACATTATCAGGATTTCCTGAATGGTATGGCGAAAGAAGCTGGTGAAGCACCTGCTTTTAAAGTAGCTGAAACACCCGTGTTCGTTCCGGGACAACTGACGGCTAAACTGATCCAGGCGTGTGAGGAAATAGTAAACGTGATTGTACAACCCGACTTTAAAACCCTTACCAGTGGCGCGATCCCCGCTGATATGAATGTTCCGGATGAAAACGATCATCCTCATTTCCTGATCATCGACTTTGCGGTATGTAAGAACGAACAGGATGTACTTACACCTCAGCTGATAGAACTACAGGGATTTCCTTCTTTATATGCTTTTCAGGAACTGATGGCTCGTCAGTTCCGCGAACAGTTTAATATACCCGGTACAGTTAGTAACTACTTTAACGGGATGAATGATGATTCCTATTTATCACTCTTACAACAAGTGATCACAGGGCCGTACCAGTCCCATGAAGTAGTCTTACTGGAAGTAAAACCACACGAACAGAAAACGCGTATCGACTTTTACTATACTACACATAAGCTGGGCATTGCTACTGTATGTATTACAGATCTTATACAGGAAGGTAAAAAGCTCTTCTACTTGAATAATGGTAGTAAAATACAGATCAAACGTATATACAACCGGGTTATCTTCGATGATTTGTTACGTCAGCAGGAAACCCTAGGTGAGCATGTTGATCTCTTCCAGGATCTGGATGTGGAATGGATCACACATCCCAACTGGTTTTACCGTATCAGCAAGTATACCATGCCTTTCATACACAGCGAATTTGTACCCGAAAGCTGGTTCCTGCATCAATTACCTTCCCTCCCGTCAGACCTCGAAAACTATGTCCTTAAACCGCTCTTCTCCTTCGCCGGACAAGGAGTTGTGATAGATATTACTCAACAAGATCTTGATAATATCACCGATCCGGAAAACTGGATCATTCAACGTAAAGTACAGTATGCCCGCGCTATCGAAACTCCTGATGGCCCCGCCTATTGTGAGATCCGTATGATGTACCTCTGGCCGGATGGTGCTGAACGTCCGCTGTTGGTCCATAACCTCGCCAGGATCAGTAAAAGTAAAATGATAGGTGTTACGAAAGATAAATCAGATACCTGGGTGGGGGGAAGCTGCGCTTTCTTCGAAGCTCCGTAATCTTTACATGGATTGCATTGATCAATAAATACACTGCATCTGCCTGTTTAGTTTTTTAATTTGGCTTTAGAATATGATTATAAATTAGATCATTATTATACTTCACCTGTTTTCACGGCAGATAAGGTGTATTTATCGATCAATTGCAATCACATTCTATCTGGAGTTCGTAATGCGCACTATATTTGTATTGGGTTATGTTATATTATTTTGCAACTGCCACAGCCGTTTCGGTTTTCGAAAGTTTTATCAGGTCCAGCAGATAGTTGACCAATTCGTGGATGTTACTGTAGGCCGAAAATTGATAGGGTCTACGGCCTCCGTCGAGGTCAGACTGGTTTCTTGCCAATGACCATTCACTGTTCGCCAGTCCGGTTGTCATAAAGGGGATTAATGTCGAGAAAATATCCGTTGCCTTTTGGTAGTCCGGCAAATGCTCTTTTACATCGGCAATAATGTCATCACATTTTGCAAATGATTTGGTGGTTCTTACAAAATGCAGCAACACAAAATATTCGAAACATTTCGCGGTGAATGCTATCCGGATTGGCGGTCTTGAGGTGAGGGCCTGCTCAAAGGTATCGGCTACATTTGCATGGCCATCAAGATCAAAAACTATCCAGACGAAATCATAGGGATCGTCCTTTTTGGCGGCTTTCATCTTTGCCTTTGCCTCCGTTACCAAACCACGCGGCGAATGATCTTTTGGCTTATATATTTCGACGTTGATCGCTGCGAATTGCCGTCTGTATTCTTCTTTAGTAGTTAAACCCTTAAAATAAAGTTCTTCCGTTTCTCCTTCACAAAGTATCAGCCCGCGTTTCAGAAAGGAAACCCTGGGTCTTGGTTTTCTGTAGTAGCCCATCTCAAAACTTAAAGTCAAGGTTATAATCAGAAATAACTGGTATGCCGCCGAAGCGACCATTCATATACCACTTATCCAATGGAATGTCTTTTCTAATGCCTGTGATATCCGCTACAGAATAATAATGGCTACAACCCTGATATTCTTTTTCGGAAATCCAGATCTGGTCTCTCCGGAACAAATTATTATCCAGCAAGGAAACATCATGGGTAGCAAATATCAGTTGTGCATTATTTGGGTTAGTCTTAGGCTCATTAAAAAGATTGATCAGCGCTCTGGTTAGCTTAGGATGCAAACTTTTATCCAGTTCGTCAATCAATAAAGTCTGACCATCTCTTAATGTTTCAATGATCAATCCGCCGATAATAATTAATTTAAGCGTCCCGGTAGATTGATCCGTTAGTTTTAGTTCCGTCAATCCGACTTCTTTATCCGAATCAAAAAGCTTATGACTGGTTCCTGCCTGGAATTTATACCGGTCAATAAAAGCACGTTTTTCGACTTCGCTCATGCCTTCCGGCAAAGTGTCAGGGTCAATTTGATTATCCCGGAAAATAAATGATTCAATATTGATATCGGCAGCCTTAATCAGCTTTGTTAAATTATCACTGAAAAGTTTGTGATTTTCGCTACCAAGGCGTGCGCTATACAAATGTATTAAGGTGTTCTCTATTGATGAATCATGATCCAGGTAGGAAAAAAGTAACTGCGAGAAAAACTGAAAAGGATAATAAAGCGACTGCAATTTCTCTGAACCAACTTTAGAAAGATAAAGTTGGTTTTCATAAAGGGTATGTTCAATATCTTTCTTCCGGCCGGTTAATCGATCACCATACACAATCTGCATACCTTCCCGTTCGAATAATTTAGCACGTTGCGTCTTCGGATAAAAATGTAATTTTTCATACTGGATCGCCGTTTCCGTATAGCCAATCTCGTAGCGGTATTTAATATTATCCTCAGCGATAAATTCAATTTTAAATTCGACTGGCTCCGCCAGATTTTTAACGTCTAATTTGTATGGCTCATACTCAGGTATTTTTGACCCTACCTTATTCCGGGACGACGTTATAACCAAATATTGTAATGCAGTTATCGCCTTTAGCAAATTGCTTTTACCGGACGCATTGCGCCCATAAATTATAGCCGAACTTAAAACGTGAACATTGTTTTTTAAAACGACAGCATCCTCATTTCCACTAGTGGCCTTATCCGCAAGTAGACTGAAAACCTGCCAATCTCTTACAGATCTGTAGTTCCGAAACTCGAATTGTAGTATCATATACCTAAATTATACATAAATATGCATATTATCTACAAATTTCATAACAATTTCGGTAATTATAAGGGATCTATTCTAAAATCCTGATGCAAATCGAAAGCTATAAGGGGGTTAAATAGGGATTTACTTGCAAATGAAAGTTAGGTACTCATGCAACAGTGTGCCTTTATTAAAGTCAGTTGAATAGGGATCTACCTACAAAGGAAAGGGCTCTGAAGCATTCGCTTCAAAGCCCTTTCCTTTGTAGGTAGACTACAGAGTTAAATTATATAGCATATTGCTACAAACACAAGGCTCTTTTACCGGAGCCATATTGTTAGTAGCAATATGTTCTTAAATTTCTGAGTTATTATTTACCGAACTTCTCCTGCCATGCCAGTACTCCGCCGGTCAGGTTCTTGATGTTCTGAAAACCCATTGTTTCCAGCACCATAGCTGCCTGTCCGCTACGGGCACCACTACGGCAATACACGATTACTTCTTCATCGCGCAGTTCATCAATCTCATCTACCTGCATAGCACGGATATCACCCAGGGGAATCAATATTCCTCCAATGTTGAATTCCGCATGCTCATGAGGTTCCCTTACATCAACAATATGCAGCTTTTCGCCGCTATCAATACGTTTTTTCAGAGTTTCTGCTGTGATATTTTCCATCACTTTAAGTTTTAGTGTAAATGATTGTTTATTAATTTTCCTCTGCCGGTGCCGCAACTTCTGAATCCTTTGAAGGTCTGGTATTTGATAACCAGATATCTATACTTTCTCCCGCTCTCACTTTGTTCGTTTCATTCAGATTATTCCTCGGCATCGGGCTTTGTTTTGTTACATAAGCATTCAGTGTATCACCTACGCCCGGATCTATTAACACCGTACCTATTGAAAGGTTGCTGGCACTCAATGTTTCTTTTGCTTCCAGGAAGGTAAGTCCTATCAGGTTAGGAGCCGGATTTTCTGTACTACCGGTACCACTGCTCAATACCAGGGTAATATTACTTCCTTCCGGAATCATTTTTCCCGGTTTCAGCACCTTACCATTCAGCAATTGCTGTAATACGGTATTGGTAGCAAAATCCGGTTTATAAATAGTATCTCCCACATTCAGCCTAAGACTGCGAAGCATCATTTCAGCACTGCGGAAGGTAAACCCTTCCAGGTCTGGCATGGCTACCATAGGAGGTACTACTTTATTGATAGTCAGATAGATAGTGCGACCCACCTTTACGGTAGCTCCCTTTTCAGGTGTTTGCTCCCATACTGCCAGTGCAGGTATACTGTCTATATATATAGAGTCTCTCACATCAACATTAAATCCTTCCTTCTCCAGGATCATAGTAGCCTCCTGTACATTCTTTTTATATACATCAGGCACTGTCAGTGTATCTCCATGCTTGGTGATTACACCCAGCGATAAGAAGAACACCAGCCCCAATAGGAGAATTGACCCCACTGCCACAGCGAGATTAAAGCCAAAGGAGCGTTTTGTTATTGATTTCAACACAAACTTTATTTTAACTTTTAATTGATCTAAGGAAGGCATTTATAGGATATGAGTTGATGTAAAATTAAAACCTTTTCAGGCAGTCTTCAATTAATGTGCCGTAAAACTCCTGGAGCGTTTTACCTGCGGCCCTAACCATCTGGGGAACGATGCTGTTCTCTGATTGTCCGGGCATTGTATTGACTTCCAGGAAAAACAGGCGCTTACCGGATTCTTCCCAGATAAAGTCCATCCGCACAATACCACGGCAATTTAACCTGTTATACAGTTCTTCCGCCGTTTTACCAATGAGGGTAGCTACTTCTTCCGGCACTTCTGCGGGAGTTACCTCCTTAGACATACCGGGTACATATTTCGCCTCATAATCAAAGAATTCTTTACTGCTGATGATCTCTGTCAGTGGTAATACAGTGAATTCGCCATCTACCCGGTACAATCCGCAGGTGATTTCCCTTCCTTTCACAAACTCTTCTATCAGGATCTGC
Organism: Chitinophaga sp. CF118; assembly: GCF_900112615.1. Classification (GTDB taxonomy): domain Bacteria; phylum Bacteroidota; class Bacteroidia; order Chitinophagales; family Chitinophagaceae; genus Chitinophaga. The sequence continues at coordinate 987,940 of NZ_FOMK01000002.1, forward strand.
GCATCTTCATTAAAGGCTTTGGTGATAGCATCCTGTAATTCATCTGCTTTATTCACCTTAGACATGCCGATGCTGCTGCCTCCTTCTGCTGGTTTTACAAATACCGGCAGTTTCAGTTCCTGCAGGATAGCTTTTGTATCGTAAGGTTGATCTTTGAATATATGTACTGATTTTGAAACGTTTACAACGTTTAATGCAGCCACTACCTTGTTACAATAACTTTTATTAAAGGTGAGCGCAGAGGTTACCATACCACAGCTGGTAAATGGAATACCAAGCATTTCAAAATACCCCTGTAAACGGCCATCTTCGCCCGGTGTACCATGAATGCCGATGAATACCGCGTCGAATTTTACCTTTTTACCGTTGATTGTCAATGAAAAATCGTTCTTGTCTACCGCAATTGCTTGTCCGTCAGGGCCTATATGAGTCCAGCTCTCTTCATAAATAACTACCGGTCCGTCAGGGCCTTTATCAGCCCAGCTCTTTTTGCTGATTTCTATCTTATATACATTATAGATATTACTGTCAATGTTTCTTTCAATTACGGCCGCACTTTTCACGGATATTACATATTCTCCGGAGTACCCGCCGGCTACAAGGGCGATGTTCTTTTTCATATGTTATTTAATAATAAGCGGCTAAAGTTAATAGAAAATTGGGGGATGTCCAGTTTTTTTGCTTCTAAAAGCAAAAGGGAGAAGCGGATTTTCTCCACCTCTCCCTTTTTTGCTCCGGCATGCGTTCCGATTTACATCGATGACCAGTTACCGGGAAAATTCCTTAAGCTTCCTGTAATTAAATGTGTAATTTTTCTTTCTTAGCCAACAGTTCGTCCACAGTTTCCTGGTACATTTCATCCGGAACACAGCAATCTACCGGGCAAACGGCAGCGCATTGAGGTTCTTCATGGAATCCCTGGCACTCAGTACACTTGTTGGGAACGATATAATAATTGTCTACACTGACAGGTGCATTACGTTTTTCGGCATCGATGCTAGTTCCATCCATAAGCACATAAGTGCCCTTAATAGTGGTTCCATCGGACATCGCCCACTCTACGCCACCCTCATAAATAGCGTTATTTGGGCACTCCGGTTCACACGCACCACAGTTAATACATTCATCTGTTATCTTAATTGCCATGTTATAAACTTTTTGTTTAAGTGGTAAGCCATTAATTTTGTGACAAAAATAGAATTTAAAAAGCTAATTATATATACATTTTCATGAGTAGTACAGAAAAAGTAGCAGCACTGGTTCGATTGGGCCAATACCTGGCAGGAAATGATCAGGCGCTTCAGATCGCTAAGGATAAGGCTTCCCAGGCAAACGGATGGTTCACTCCCGAGTTCATAGATTTGGCTTTGCAAAATATTTGCCGTTATTATCTGGATGAGTCTAAGCTGACCGCCTGGCTACAATCCTATTCCGGGAATGGTACCGTACAAGCGCCACGGTTAGTGGGGATTGTAGCTGCCGGCAACATTCCGCTGGTTTGTTTTCACGACTGGCTCTGTGGTTTCCTCAGCGGTCATAAGGTACGCCTCAAGCTCTCTTCCAAAGATGTAGTACTGATGCAACACATTCTTGACAAGGTCAACGAATGGTACCCCGCATTTGCAGAACAGACCGTGGTAATGGATATGCTGAAGAATTGTGATGCCTACATCGCCACCGGTAGTAATAACTCTGCCCGTTATTTCCAGTACTATTTTGCCCAATATCCGAATATCATCCGCCGGAACCGGACTTCCGTAGCCATCCTGGATGGTACCGAAACACCGGAAGAGCTGACAGCCCTTGCAGATGATGCTATGCTCTACTTTGGCCTTGGCTGCCGGAATGTGACCAAAGTATTTGTTCCGGAAAATTACAATTTTGAACCACTCCTGAAGGCTTTCCGTAAATATGATTACCTGGCAGATTATCATAAGTTCAAGAATAACTATGATTACAACCTGGCCCTGCTCCTGCTAAACAGCAGTCCTTATATGACGAATGACTGCTTGTTGCTTCACGAATCGCCATCCCTGTTTTCGCCAATCAGTATGCTGCATTATAGCTATTATACGGATTACGCAACCCAGGCACAGGAATTACAAGGGCATGAAGACCTGCAATGTCTTGTAGGTCATGGCTTTACCCCTTTTGGTACAGCCCAGCAGCCCAGTTTGTATGACTATGCAGATGGAATAGATACGATGAAATTCCTTGTGGATCTGACTAAAGAGTAAATAAGGCGTTGAGAACTGATGGGTTAATCTTTTGGGCCAGGAGTATAACGGTATTCATCCTTTATGCCAGGAATTGATGGGGGTAATCTTTTGGCCAGGAGCATAAAGGTATTCATCCTTTTATGCCAGGAATTAGTGGAGGAACCTTTCGGGTTTTGATGTTTATAACATTTTGTCTGATTTTAACGTTATTCTGACAGTAGCTATGATATCCTGTCATACCTTACATAGCTACCTATTAAGATGATATTAACTTTTCATATAAAAATGTGTTAAAGTAATAGGAGCGGACGCCAACGGATTCATCCGCGCCCTTAAATTTGTATGAGAGGCATGTAAATTGATACCATTCCTTATACATTAAACACCCAATAACTTAAACATTTACAGTATGAAATTCAGGCAAATCGCGGCAACTGTTCTAATCAGCGCGGCAACTGCAATTGCCAGCATATTTGTTTACAACAGATATCAACCCAGGCTGGCAGGCCCTTATCAAAACGGATCGGAAAACATCCCTGTTAACTATGCGAGCTATATGCCCGGCGCGGAAGTGAAAAACGCTACTCCTCCTACGGACTTTACCCTGGCAGCGAAAACAGCGACTCCAGGTGTGGTACACATCAAAACAAGGATTAATCCACGGGAAGTGAATAACAACCTTCAAAGAAAGAGATCCGTGTTACAGGACTTTTTTGGCGATGACTTTTTCGGGGAAGAATTCCAGGGCGAAGGTGGTGGACGTAAATATTATGTTCCGGGACAAATGGCTTCCGGATCTGGTGTCCTGATCTCTGACGATGGTTACATTATCACCAACAACCACGTAGTAGACGATGCCGATGAAATAGCAGTTACACTCAACAATTATAAAACTTACAAAGCAAAGGTGGTTGGAACAGACCCAAATACAGATCTGGCAGTGATCAAGATTGATGCAAAGAGCCTGCCCTACCTGTTATATGGTAATTCCGACGAGGTAGAAGTGGGACAATGGGTATTGGCAGTCGGTTATCCGCTGAACCTGGAAACCACCGTTACAGCAGGTATCGTAAGTGCCAAAGCTCGTACCATCGGTATCAATAAACAAGCAAGGCGCAATGCCATCGAGTCCTTTATTCAAACCGACGCGGCCGTGAACCAGGGTAACAGTGGTGGTGCATTAATCAATACCGCCGGTGAACTGGTAGGGATTAATTCTGCTATTGCCTCTCCTACCGGTGCATATGCTGGTTACTCCTACGCCATACCGGTGAACCTGGTAAAGAAAGTGGTGAACGACCTGATGAAGTATGGTAATGTACAGAGAGCTTATCTCGGCATCCTGTACCAGGACCCCAGCTCAATTCCTGAAGAAAGATGGGAAGAAGCAGGTATCAGAAGAGATATTAATGGTGTAGTGGTGAATGGCGTAACAGAATCCGGCGCGGCAGCAGCTGCGGGAATCCGTAAAGGAGATGTAATTACCGGAATCAACGGGATTGTGACTCCTTCTATTCCACAGATGACAGAACAGATTGCCCGTTACAAACCAGGTGATAAAATCAGCATCAACTACCTGCGCGACGAAAAAGAATATACTACCAACACTGTATTGAAAAATGCAGATGGTAATACAGATATCGTTAAGAGCACCGTACTGGATGCTTTGGGCGCAGACCTTTCCTCACTGGATAAAGGCAATGCGGCCAAACTGGGAATTCGTGGAGGTGTATATGTAGAGAATATCAGCAGTGGTATCCTGAAAAAACAGACTTCAATGAAACCTTCATTTATCATCCTGAAAGCCGGTGGAGAAACCGTTGCTTCCCTGGAAGATCTGAAGCGTGTACTGGCAAAACAAAAGAAAGTACAACTGGAAGGAGTTTATCCTCAATTGAACGGGGTCTATTACTATAATATAGACCTTGCCAATGGTGAAACCTTCTGATAAATAGTCTAAGGGTTTGACTTAAATGCTTCAGTAAAGGCTTTTAGTAAGATCAAAGATATAAACAACAAGGTCCGGCAATACGCCGGACCTTGTTGTTTATATCTTAAAGCGAAAGTCATCAGCAAGGATTTATCGCTTGAAAAAAGAGAGTGTTGCCGGACTTTGTTGTTTATATCTTAAAACGAAGGAGATCAAAAGTTTAAATAAAGTATCGGGGGTATAAGTTACCTGAATAAGAAAAGCCTGTATTTTAAGTACAGGCTTTTCTTTTATAAGTTGATCACACCTTTCAGTTGTGCGAAGAATTCATCTTTTTTCCTGGATGATATCGGGATATTCTTCTGATCGCTCATCACTACCGCAGTACCCAATCCCTTGATAATCTTAACGATGTGGTGAATATTGATCAGGAATGATTTGTGTACCCTGTAAAAACCCTTGTCTGACAACATTTCCTCATACTCTTTCAGAGACTTGGATATAAGATGTGAAACATTGTTGATCAGCTGTATTTTGGTATAACTGTCAAAAGCCTCACAGTAAATGATATCTTTCAGATCAATTACATTATATCCATCGTTTACAGGTATTACTATCTTGGAGAAAGCATTATCATTATTCTTTACGTAGTCTTTTAGGATAGATGCCAGTTCATTCAGTCTTCCCTTTTTACTCTTCTTCACCTTTTCCAAAGCATCTTCTACCTCACTAACCTTGATGGGTTTGAGCAGATAGTCAAGCGCGGCAAATTTAATTGCCTGTAAGGCGTATTCCTGGAAGGCAGTAATGAAGATAACTTCGAAGTTTAGCACAGGAAACATTTCCAATAACTGGAATCCATTATGTGGCGGCATCTCAATATCCAGAAATAGTACGTCTATCTGGGTATTTTTCAGCATTTCCGCCGCTTCCTGAATATTCTGCGCCTCCCCTGCTACTGTAACATCCTTACAGTAATTTTCAAGAATATTTCGCAAAATGTGGATGTTGCGAACTTCATCATCTACGATCGCAGCTTTTATATTACTCATAACATCTTAACAATGGGAATCAGAATTTCAACCAGAGTACCCTCCTTATTGCCGAAACCGAACTTAAATTTATCAATAATTTCTAACTTTCCAATATTTCCATTAAAAGATTTTATAATCTGCAACCGTTCGCGGATCACGCTCAAAGCTGTTGATTCGTGTTTGATCAGCCTGCTACTTTTAATATTATTAGCACGCTCCCATCCTATTCCATCATCATCCACAGAACAATACAGCATATCGTTCTTCAGTATCAGCTTCACTTCCAGCCGGCCATGACCATTTTTTGGAGCCAACCCATGTTTGATCGCATTCTCCACAATCGGCTGTATGATCATAGGCGGAATATAGATAGTATAATCTTTTAATTCGTCGTCCAGGATAAACTGATAGGTGAAAACATCTGCAAAACGGATCTTTTCCAGCTCAATATACCGGGTCAGGAAAGCAATCTCCTCCTCCAGTGAGAGGAAGGACTTACGCGAATTATTCAGCATCTGGCGCATAAGGGTGGCAAAATCTGCCAGGAAATTGAGCGCCTGCTTCTCTTCCTTCTCCATAATCAGGTGTTGCACCGAATTAAGGGAATTAAAGATGAAGTGAGGATTCATCTGGTTGGTAAGGGCTTTCGCCTCCAGTTCTGCAATACGGCGATTATATTCAGTTTTACGCTTTTCCCCTTGTTTTATACGCCGTACTATATACCGTAAAACGAAGAACACCAATGATACTGAGAGTAAGATCAGGATACCGCGGGCCCACCATTCCTGGTACCAGCGGGGCAATATTGTAACCGTAATAGCTATCGGTTTGCTCCAGTCACTCTTGTATTTCCTTGCTCTGACCTGTAATTTGTACGTTTCCGGCTGCAGGTTTGGGAAAGGCACAATGTTGGTCATAGTGGTGATCCAACCGCTGGAGGTATCGCTGGAAAAGTTATACTGGTATTCTACCAGCTCAGGCAGATCGTAGGCGATAGCGCCGAATTCCACTTCAAGAGAAGCTTTGCGCTGGTAAAGATGCACAAAGTAGTCTTTATCCGGGCGGAAGGTACTATCCCCATACTTTACACTATTAAGGTAGATTACCGGAGGAATGGTATCTACCGGCATGTTCCTGTCGCTAAAATAACTCAGCCCGTTGGAGGTAGCTATATACAGCATGCCCTGCTCATAATATACCCCTCTTGTATCATCACTCATCAACCCATCATTGGAAGTGATATTACGGATCAGCTTTTTTGTGTTGACATCTATTACAGATACACCTTTGTTGGTAGCCACATATAACCTGCCCACTCCATCATAGTATAACTGCTGACAAATATCGCTCACCAGGGTATCTGCCGTGCTGAGATGTTTAATCACCTGGTTATCCTTCAGCACATAAATACCCTGATCACTGGTTCCTATCCAAAGATTACCATTGATCCATTTAAGGTCTTTAATGCTTTGGTGTAATGCTATATCTGTTCCTGGTATAACCAGTTGTCTCATGCTATCGGTACCATAAAGCAGCCCCGCATTTGTACCAATATAATAAGCAGAATCATTAATACTTGTTATAGAAGTAACCAGTGCATCCGGAAGCCGGGTACTGTATTCTTCTGTAATTAAGTGATCTTTTGATACTACCCTTATCTTTCCGTTGGTACCAATGTCTACATCCTTTAATGTTTTGATAGCTTTTAACAGGGTAACCTTATGATGCAGGGTATTAAAAGTAAACAGGCCATTATCAGCCCCTATCAGCATCTCATTATTTTTGTAAGGCAGGATACTAAGAATGCTGTTACGGCCACTGGTACTATCCAGATTGAACTGCCGTACCACATTATTGCTGTCTATCGTATTCAGCATTCCTCCATTTTGCCCTACGAGCAGGGTACCACTCTTAGGATCTTTATAAATACTGAAAATGGAGTGAGAGTAAAGACCGTTGGTATTATCGAGGTAGTTAAAATAAAAGTCTTTGTAGGGGATATTATATACTCCGTCTCCGAAGGTAGTGATCCAGATATTGCCATCCCTGTCTTTAAGCAAAGAAGTGATGTAGTGGTTATCCAGGAGGCGGGTGAGTTTGCGTTCACCTTTAAAGAAGTCTTTCAGGTAATATAATGCTCTTGGAGTACCTATCCAGAGGTTATTATTATCCAGGCAGATATTACTGATCTCGTCGTGAATTCCCCAATCGGCACCATTAAAGAAGCAGATGACATCTTTAACATGATAAGAGTATAAAGAATTTTTTATGATGATAACCGGGCTTTTGTACACGCGGGAAACGAACTCAGTATCATCCAGCGGAAATGGATTTACCGGTAAAATCTTTTGATCAGAGTTATTGGGATCTTTTAGTGTGCTGAGGTTAAAGTAAGATTGTAGGGGTGTAAAAATAGCATCGTTCCGGAGGAAATAGAAGAGATCTGTTTTGAGTGCACCCAGTTTATCATATTTGGTTTCCTTGTCATTATACTGGACAATGTGATTATCAGTATTCAGGAACCAGATGTAACGCGCACGGTCTTCAAACATGTACTGCATGTACTGGCCACGGGGATCCAGTGCCAGCGTAGAATCATTAGTGCCTTTATGAATAATGTATTTGCTGTAAAAACTGGGAAGACCGTTAAGAGTGGTGAACCAGACTCTCCCTTTAGAATCTGAATGTAATTTTACAACATCGTTGTCGGTGAGGCCATCTTTTTTAGAGTAATTGCGAAAGCCTTTCCCATCAAATTTACTTACGCCGGTGGGAGTAGAAAACCAGATAAATCCTTCTTTATCCTGTACAGCGGAGTATACTGTAGCATTGGCAAGACCGTCCTTTACATTATAATTGCGAATCAGCAACCCCTGAGCTACGACGTTGCTAACGGAGCAGGCAACTAATATCCACCATAAAAATATGTAACGGGCTCCAAGCATCATCTATAAAGATAGGATTTTGTGCTTTGTTAACTTAAATTAAGTAAATCAACATTAACAATTGATTGTTAAGATCATTATTGATCAGGGAGCGCTGACAAACAAAAAAGAACTGCCCGAAAAGTTTGTTCGTTGCTATAGCTGATATGCTATAATACAACATTTTTTACACACTTTAAGGGCAGTTCACTGATATCTTAATATGCCCTGGCAAATAATACCCGTTGTACTGAAGGTTTCCCTGTCAATATACAAGTACCATCTTCCTGCGGATTATTCAGAGGAATACAGCGGATAGTAGCCTTTGTACGTTCTTTGATCTGATCTTCCGTTTCAGCGGTTCCATCCCAGTGAGCAGAAATGAATCCACCTTTTTCATCGAGCAAACGTTCAAATTCTTCAAATGTATCTGCACGGGTGATGTGAGAATCACGATAAGTCTGCGCTTTATCAAACATCTGCTGCTGGATTTCTTCCAGTAAACCACTGATCTGTGTAGCCAGTCCGTCTAACGACAAACTTGTTTTCACCTTTGTATCGCGGCGGGCAACTTCAGCTACATTATTTTCCAGATCTCTTGCACCAATAGCAATACGTACGGGCACACCCTTCATTTCATATTCCGCAAATTTCCAACCCGGACGCTGGTTATCAGAATCATCGTATTTAACACGGATGCCAGCTTTTTTCAGGTCGGCAATAATTGCATGTACTTTTTCGTCTATTTTAACTTTCTGATCATCTCCTTTATAAATAGGAACGATTACTACCTGTAAAGGAGCAATACGTGGAGGCAGGATCAAACCGTCATCATCACTGTGGGTCATTACCAGTGCTCCCACCAGGCGGGTAGATACACCCCAGGAAGTAGCCCATACGTAATCCAGGGTATTCTCTTTATTGGAGAATTTCACATCGAAAGCTTTAGCAAAGTTTTGTCCCAGGAAATGGGAAGTACCTGCCTGCAAAGCCTTACCATCCTGCATCAGTGCTTCGATACAATAAGTTTCCACTGCACCAGCAAAACGTTCCGAAGGAGATTTTACACCTCTGATAACAGGCATAGCCATATAGTTCTCAGCAAAGTCCGCATAAATTTCCAGCATCAGTTCAGCTTCTGCAATTGCTTCAGCTGAGGTAGCATGAGCGGTATGCCCTTCCTGCCAGAGGAATTCTGCAGTACGCAGGAACAGACGGGTACGCATTTCCCAGCGCACTACATTCGCCCACTGGTTAATCAGCAGCGGCAGGTCGCGGTAAGACTTAATCCAGTCCTTATATGTATTCCAGATAATTGTTTCTGATGTAGGGCGAACGATCAGTTCTTCTTCCAGTTTAGCTTCGGGATCTACGACCACGCCACCGGTTTCAGGATCGTTTTTCAGGCGGTAATGCGTTACAACGGCACATTCCTTTGCAAAACCTTCCACATGGGCAGCTTCTTTACTCAAAAAGCTTTTGGGGATGAAGAGGGGGAAGTAGGCGTTCTCATGACCAGTGTCCTTGAATTTCCTGTCAAGAACATCTCTCATACCCTCCCAAAGGGCATAACCGTATGGTTTGATTACCATACAACCTCTAACAGCAGAATAATCTGCCAAACTACCCTTTAAAACTAAGTCATTATACCATTTTGAATAGTCTTCAGACCGGGCCGTAATCTCTTTACTCATTGTTATTATTACTAAGTTATTGCAACTAAATACCTGAAGTAAGCCAACTCAACATTGGCCTAATATTTGCATTAAACATATTACCAAAAGGTAAAATGCCACAAACCTACATGAAAATCAGAAACGTACAAATTCTTTGCTGAAATATTATAAGTGGTCACGTATTATTGTAGCATTTATCCTTTCTTTACGTTAAAATACTGTAAATTTACTATAGAAATCAGGCTAAAAATTCCTTAAAATGAAATCAGCTCCTTACCTTGCCGCGTTAACGCTGCTTATCCTAAGCAGTTGTTCCTCAGCATATAAAACCACGCAAACTCCGGATGATGTTTATTATTCTCCGAGAGTTCAGCACACTTATGCTTCAGATAACAATAATCAGAAGAACGACAACGTTTCCTCATCAGATGCAGATAATCAGGGAGACGGATCATACGTAACTTATGATGATGAAGATCAGGGTGATTATTCACGCCGCATAAACCGCTTCAATAACAGTGGTTATAGCGGAAGTTATTATAACGACGGATACTACGGTTCTCCTAACGTATACTCAGGTATGTATGCAAGTCCATACTACAGTTCCTTTGGTTACGGTTACGGATATCCTGCCTACAGCAGTTTCTGGGGTCCATCTCTTAGCATTGGCTTAGGGTTTGGCTATGGTTACAGCTCATGGGGCTACAGTTCATGGGGTTACAACCCGTGGTACTATGGTTATAGTCCAATCTACTATGGCGGTTACTACGGTGGCGGCTATTATGGCGGAGGCGGTTATTATGGGCATGGCGGAGGCTATGGTTATGGTTACCCTTTAAGAGGCCGTCGTACACGTGATGCTTATGGTTCCAACACCGGAGGTTCTTCAGGTGGCCGTATTGGTGGCAGCTCCGGCAGTTACAATCCTGGAGGTCGTGTTGGTTCATCCGATTATCGTCCATCCAGAGTTTCTTCTGGTAATACTGATAACAGCGGAGGTCGTGTAGGCAGCGGTTCTAACGGTTCTTATCAGCCTTCTAACGGTACTTATCAGCCAAGGCGTGTTTTCACTCCGTCATCCAGCGAAAGACCATCTAACGTTGGCGGACGTACAAGTGAAGCTCCTTCAAGAGTATATCAGCCTCAATCTCAGCCTCAGCGTAGCTATCAGCCTTCTTACACACCTAGCAGAAGCTCTGGTGGTGGTGGCGGTGGTTCATATGGTGGCGGCGGAGGTGGCGGAAGCCGTTCCGGTGGAAGCAGAGGCCGCAACTAACTACTAATTTGATCTGATCATTGATATTCTTAAAACTGTACCCTGGTCATGGCCAGGGTATTTTTTGACCCTTAATTCTACCATATGTTAAAGAAAATGGTATTAGCCATTACTATGACCGGAGCCTGCTATGCCCTCCGTGCACAAAATATTGATGATGCGCTACGATACAGCAGCAGTATTCCGGCAGGTACCGCACGCGCCCAGGCCGTTGGTGGTGCACTGGGCTCCCTTGGAGGAGAAGTATCTTCTATCTACGTAAACCCGGCCAGTACAGGGTTCTTCAGAACAAGCGATTTCTCCTTTACTTTGGGTTTCCAGGAAGCCAGCAGTAAAGGTACTTACCTGGGTAAGACCGGAACAGATAATAAAGGCAACCTGAATATCACCAATGCCACATTAATCTTTGGCGGCAAAAGGAAAATACCTGGAAGCAAATGGGAGAACTTCAGCTTCGGGCTGGGTATCAACCGTACCAATAACTACAATAACAGAGTATACTATTCAGGAAATAGTGTCAACTCTTCCCAGTCTGTAAACTATTACCTTGATGCGCAGGCGAATGTTACTGATCCTACCTCACAACTGGGAGGTAATCAGACAATCGGCTCCCTGGCACATAGTGCTGCACTGGCCTGGCAGACTTTCCTGATTAGTGATACAACCATTAATAATCAACTGATCTTTTATTCTGCGGCAGAATCTGTAAACAATACCATTAACGTAAAGCAGGAAAGTATGCAAACCACAGGTGGTTCTGCTAATGAGCTCTCCTTCGATTTTGGTACCAACTACAATAATACCTTGTATCTTGGAGGTAGTGTAGGCGTGCCTGTAACTCATTATACCCGTGATAAAACATGGAAAGAAACCAATATCAATACAGATAATACTAATCTGAACACTTTCTCCGTAACAGAACATCTGACTACAGATGGTACGGGTATAAATGTAAAGTTGGGTGCAATTGTTAAGCCTGTACGGCCGTTAAGCCTGGGTGTTACACTCCACTCTCCTTCCTGGATCTGGCTTACAGATACCTACCGTACGGATATGACCACAATTACTAAATCAAATGGACAGAGGAGCTTCTCCTCCGTAGATACTAACAATGGAGATGCGGATGAATCCAAATACATGGTGAGAACTCCATGGAAAGGAATTGTTAGTGCCACTTACCTGTTCAGTCCATCTGCAGACACTCGTAGGCCCACAGGCTTCCTGACTTTCGACTACGAATATGTTGATTACGCTTCTATGAAAATGCGTTTCAATAACGATCCTTCTTACGATAAAGAAGATGGTGATTTACGTAATTCAGCTATTAAAAGCACTTATCAGGCAGCTTCCAATATCCGCATAGGTGGAGAACTGAAACTGCATGTTATTGCCCTAAGACTGGGTTACGCTCTGTATGGCAATCCTTACAAAAGCAGTGATATGGATGCTACCCGCCATTATTATACCGGTGGCATCGGTTACCGTAACAAAGGTTTTTATGTTGACTTAGGTGTGGTAATAGGCGATAGCAAACGTCAGGAACAACCTTATGTAACACCAACCAATGCCCAGGGTTACATAAGTTCTGGTATTGCACAAATCAAAGGTAATACAACGAACGTACTAGCCACCTGCGGCTGGAAATTCTAAAAAGATATAGATTTAAGTACAGGGGCTCCGGTTGGAGCCCTTTTTTTTGCCTTTTACTCCCATATACATTGGATATTAATCCGGTTATTTTTAATTACTTTTACAATGTTATATATATAATTTATCTCCATCTATGAACGCGTTGTCCTATTACCCATCCATCAGGTACATCCTATGCCTGTTTATCGTATTTGCCGGGCTCAATATCTCCCAGTTACAGGCGCAACAAAAAGATGATGATAATATAGAACTATACAATAGCGAAGAAACCTATGAGTATCAATACAGTAGCAAGCAACGCCAGGTTACTGTAAGTGAGCTGATAGAAAAGACCTATATCTGTAATTCTTTCCGCTCTACCATCCCATATGGGGAAACATATAATAACCAGGAAGAAATAAAGGATATCCGCATCATAGTAGACGGTAAAAATGCCAGAAGCATTAAGCCTACCTGCGATTACATGAACATCAACAGCTACTTTTATACAGATGCCAGGATGTGTTACTTTGATCTCCCCTTTGTTCAAAAGGGATCGATGAGCAAGGTGATCATTGAAAAAGAAATCAAAGATCCCCGGTATTTGTCTACTGCCTACTTCACAGATAATTACCCTGCAAGAGTAAAGAAAATCACTGTGATAGTCCCCCGCTGGATGGAAGCCGATATACACCCTTATAATTTCGAAGGGCAGAATATCACTGTCAAAAAACAATACGATAGTAAAAAGGACGCAGACATATATACCTATACGGCCAATAATATGCCGGCCATGAAGAAGAATCCGATGAGTCCCGGCGCCAGCTGGTTATGGCCGCATATCATGATTTGCAGTAAAGCTGCCAATAATGACGGCAATAAATCCGAATACTTTGCCACTACAGCAGACCTGTATAAATGGTATCATAGTCTTACGCAACAACTGAACAGTGATACTGCCGTACTGGATGAACGTGCTAAAAAAATCACCGAAGGCATTACTGATAAATGGGAACAACTGAAAGCTGTCTTTTATTGGGTGGAAGATAATATTCGTTACATCGCATTTGAAGATGGCATTGCCGGTTTTAAACCAGACGAAGCGCACGAAGTAATGCGCAAAAAGTATGGTGACTGTAAAGGCATGGCAAATCTTACCAAAGCCCTGCTGCAGCGTTGTGGCTTTGATGCAAGACTTTGCTGGATAGGAACCAATCACATCATGTATGATTACAGCATCCCGTCATTGTGTGTTGACAACCATATGATCTGTGCCGTGAATTATAAAGGTAAATGGTGGTATCTGGACGCTACAGAAGGTTATATGCAACCGGGTGTTTATGCAGAAAGAATACAGGGAAGGCAGGTGATGATAGAAAACGGTGACAAGTTCCTGCTGGAGCATATTCCTGTTACAAAACCGGAACAGAACAGCCGGCTTTTTAAAGAAGAATTACGTGTAGACGGGAATAACATGACCGGCAAGATCCTCTATAAATATGATGGTGAAAGTAAAACAGATCTGCTGAACAACATCCACAGTCTCAAAAAGGACCGGTTGCAGACAGCCCTCGAAAACTATATCACCAACAGTAATATGCATTATAAAATATCCAACATGCAAACATCCAGTCTGGATCAGCGTGATGGTAACCTGGAAGTGAACTTCGATCTCGTTTACCAGGATGCGGTATCCTCTTTCGGACAGGAAATGTATATCGACATCGACTATAACAAAGAATTCAATAATGCTATTATAGATACCGTCAAGAGGCGCGTTGACCTGAGGTTTAGCAGTAAGGATAACTTTATTACTGAAACAGACCTCATCATGCCTGCGGGTTATAAAGCAGCTACACTGCCGGAAAATCTGCACATTGTAAATCCCAAGTTTACATTTGATGTAACCTATGCCGTAAAGGACAATAAGATCTGTTATCGCAAAAAGCTAACGATCATCAATACTTATCTGCAAAAATCGGACTTCCTGGAATGGAATAAAGCAATCGCTTCTCTTTCCAAAAAATACCTGGAACAAATAACACTCGTTAAACAATAAATATTAGTCCCAATGCACCATTTGAAAAAAGCAACATTCCTCCTGCTGTTGATATACACCGGATATACCAGTGTGGGGCAGTCAAAACAGGAAAGAGAATACCAGGAAGAATCCGAAGAAGTGAAGCATGAGATCTGGGATGATAAAGATGCAGCATTCAAGGTTACGGAAGTACCTGAAAAATACAACAATGAATCGGCTGTAATACTGGCATTGAAGTTCTCTATGGGAGCGGATCATAGCCGTCGGCAGGAACATCTTGCCACTACCCTGCACCAGCGTATTAAGATCCAGGATAAAGCTGCATTGGAAGAATATTCGGAATTCAATATTCAGAAGCTGAAAAACAGCAGCTGGTCGCGCGGTTTTAAACTGGTATCGTACATGGGTATCCGGATAATAAAACCTAATGGTCAGCAGCGTGATATCGATATGAAAGAAGCTGTGAATGTGAAAAATGAGTCGGGAGACAAAAAGCAGAAAATAGCCATTTCCGATTTGCAGGTAGGTGATATCATCGATTATTACATGAGGATTAATAAAGACGAAGCTGCGATACCGGATCCACTGGATTATTCCATTGGTGAGAGATATCCTATCCTCAATTTTTCACTGGATGTAAGAATAGCCAGGAAGATGGGCATCTACTGGAGATACCTGAATGCAAAGGATTCAGAACTAAAAAGATCTAAAGATGAGGATGGAAACAATGTGTTTACTATCAACAAAAAAGATATTCCAAAAGTAACCGACGAACGCTGGTTGTACGAAAAAAGGACTTTACCTACATTGCGGATCTTCTATATCCGCGATGGTAACACAGACGTAGTAAATGGGATTAATGAAGAAGATATAAAAGAATATCTGACTTACCAGATCATCAGTGTTGGCACCCTCGAGTATGGTGCTAACTTCCAGATGATGAAAAGAGAGTTTCCAAAGATTAAAAATAACTTTCTGAAGGATGAAAATCTGAAAACACTTACGCCCGAGCAATTGACAGAGCTCATCTATTATTACATCCGTTATTGTACTCTTTACCGTGACTATACAATGTCTACTATCGACGTTGGGCAGAACCGGAAGTATTATACGCCCAGATCGCATTATATCGCCAATTCCATGAGGTTATTACTACAGGAGTATGATATTCCATGTGTACTGGCAGCAGCCGTTCCCCGCAGTGAGGGCACGTTGAACGACGCAGTGTCTGTCAATGACCTGGAATACTTCATTATTGCTAATCCGGAAGGCAGCAAGCCTGTTTATTGTTATATGGGCAGTATGTTCTGTTATCCCGGAGAGCTGCCATCTTCCCTGGAAGGACAGGAAGCATATACCGTAGCGGTAACGGGCAGCAAAAGGGAAAAAGAAAATTCTTTTAAAAGAATCACCTTGCCGTTCAGTAAAAAAGAAGACAATATCAGCGCAGAAACACTCGATATTACTTTTAAAGCAGACAACCTGCAGCAGCTGAACTTTGTGCGTAACATTTCCGCAAAAGGCCAATACCGTTACACGTATATGGATATGCTGCTGTATGAAGATATGCTGAAACAGGAGCGCAATCGCGTGCATACTCCTACTATGCTGAATGAGGATCTGAATGCGCAGGGAGCATTACATAAACGTTATCCGGAATACCTGGAAGCATTTAGTAAGGCCCGCAAGGATATGCAGGAAACTGTAGTTTCCAACATTAACACTGATTACGACATTAAACCAACCGATAGCACTACGTATGAGATTATTGAACAGGGATTACAGCATCGCTCCCCTCCTTTTGCAATGCGTCAGAACTTCACACTGGACGGGCTTGTAAAAAAGGCAGGTAATAATTACATAGTGGATATTGGCAAACTGATAAGCGGACAGATTGAATTAACAACGGAGCAGCGCACACGCTCTTATGACATCAATATGTCTTTTGCCCGTACTGTTGCTTACCAGGTAACAGTGAATATTCCTGAAGGATATAAGCTGGAAGGGAGTGAGAACCTGAATAAATCAGTGATCAATGATGCGGGTAGTTTTGTAAGCAGCACCAAACAGGAAGGCAATACGCTTGTTCTTACTGTTCGTAAATGCTACAATCATGCCTATGAGCCTGCGGCCAGCTGGCCGCAGATGATTGCATTCCTGGATGCTGCTGCAGACTTTAATAAACAGAAAGTATTGCTGAAAAGGATTTAACTAATTCCTCTTACAAGAGTTTTGTGAGAGATTATATTATTAAAAGGGCCTGTATTCTAATTAGGATACAGGTTTTTTTTTGGAGATGATATACTATCTGATTCAGGTGGGATTGCGGACTGAACCCATTTGGACGTAATTCTATTTTACGTTATCAAGCGTATGGGCTTTAGAATATTTATTGGATAATATCAAACGTGGGTCAAATGGCTAAGGCCCGCAATTACCACCTGAATCCTCCAATATCCAGACCACCTGCTGATGTTGGCTTTAATCAGGTATTTATTAAGCCTGCAGTTTTCCTGGCAATAGTGGATATAATCAGTTGTTTATTAAGCTTGCAGTTTTTCCCGATAATAGTGGCTTTAATCAGTTGTTTACTAAGCCTGCAGTTTTTCCTGATAATAGTGGATATAATCAGTTGTTTATTAAGCCTGCAGTTTTACCTCGTAATAATGGATAATTTATTAAGAATTTCAGTAGTATCATCGGGGCTAAACCATTGCATAGCGGGGTCTTTCCTAAACCAGGTCAGTTGCCGTTTAGCATATTGGCGGGTATGAATAATGATCAGCGCAATTGCTTCTTCCAGTGTGGTTTTTCCATCCAGGTAATCAAAGATCTCCGTATAACCCACTGTCTGTAACGCATTGTGATTACGGTAAGGTAATACGGAACGTACTTCTTCTACCAGCCCTGCAGCTATCATAGCATGTACGCGCTGTTCTATATTAGCATGTAATTGTTCCTTTGGAACGGTAACGCCTATCTTAATAATGTTGAAATCCCGTGCAGCAGTATTGGCGGTTCTGAAAGTGGTAATGGACTGACCGGTAGCATATAATACTTCCAGTGCCCTGATCAGCCTTTGTGGGTTATGGATCTCTGCTATTGCGTAAAATGCAGGGTCTTTTTCCCGGACCTCCTGTTGCAGCCAGGAGATACCTTCTTTTTCATACCGTTCATTGATCCCCTGCCGGATTTCGGCTGGAGCAGACGGTATATTATCGAAGCCTTCGCAGAAAGCCTTGATATACAATCCGGTACCACCACACATTATGGCCACATCGCGTTTTTGCCAGATATGAGCAGCGTACTGTAATGACAGCCTTTCGTAGATGCCGGCATTTACCTCTTCTTTAATAGAGTGGGAATCAATAAAATAATGGGGAACAGTCTGCAGTTCCTGCAGACTGGGTTTAGCGGTACCAATACTTATTTCTTTGTAACACTGGCGGGAATCTGCAGAAATAACAGCAGTATCAAAGTGACTGGCTAAACGTATAGCCAATGCAGTTTTCCCCGCCGCTGTAGGGCCAGCTATTATAATGACCGTCTTTCCCAATTAGAACATCTCTTCAGTATTATTATCTTCACCTCCGTCATCATCTGCCTCTGAAGTATCTTCTTCTCCTTCTTCGCCAAAGCCATCTTCACTCATACCTTCCTTATTCAGGTCGTATTTTTCTTCCATTTCCACCAGTTTGTCGCCTACTAATCCCTTAGTACCGTACTGACTGGGAGCCAATCCTTCCTTTCTTACGCAGTAAGGATAAGTAGCTCTTGAATTCTCATCTTTGGAAACGCCGATCAATTCTACCAGGAATACCCAGTTTTTGGCATAATCGTACAGGTAAATGAATTTCTGATTGGGTGTTTTCACCGCAGCAGCAATAACAGTTTCATTCATCATAAGTGGATCAACTTTGCGGGGAGTATTATCCTTTTCAAGAATAATTTCCCTTCCCCGTTGCCAGTTGTCGTTGCTACGGAAAAAAGTGGCCTTATGTTTATTGTCAAATTCGAATGACTGTAAAATAACTTGATGAAATTGTAAAAATGTCTGGTCCGGTTTAATGGAAATATCCCTGTACACGCTTTCGTCTTCTTCCCAATAAACTCTGAATTTCAAAACAGGCATGACAATAAAGGTTTTTTACTTTTGATGTTTGAAGAAACAGGTTTTGGTGTGCTATTTAAGAACATTAAACCTCTGACTTTAAGCATTTAACATTATTTAACGATACTAAATTAACATTTTTATTTAACTGGAGTCAAATCCAATAGTTGAGCTTTTCCAACAGGAAGGCAAATACAGCCTTTTTATTTGAATATAGGGCAGCTACTTTATTTAACCGGGGTCAAATCCAGCGCTTGCGCTTTTTCCAGGAGGAATGCATAAGCAGCTTCATATGTGTTTGGAATTACTCCGTCCAGGATCGCTTCACGGATTGCGTTTTTCAGATCTCCCACTACTCTTGAGGGTTTCAGTCCAAAAGTCTCCATAATCATCTCCCCGGTTACCGGAGGCTGCCAGTTGCGGATCCTGTCACTTTCCTCTACTTCTTTCAGTCGCTGACGTACCAGTTCAAAGTTTTCAAGGTAACGTTTTACTTTCACCCTGTTTTTGGAAGTGATATCGGCCTCACAAAGCATCATCAGTCCTTCAATATCATCCCCGGCATCAAACAGCAGCCGTCGTATAGCAGAATCCGTGATATTCTCTTTTGTCACACTAATAGGCCGCAGATGCAGTTCTACCAGTTTTTTCACCAGCCGCATACTTTCGTGTTGAGGCAGCTTCATTTTGGCAAAGATCCGGGGCACCATTTTACCTCCCACCGCATCATGACCATGAAATGTCCAGCCATGCCCCTGTTCAAAACGTTTGGTAGCAGGCTTTCCTATATCGTGCAGTAGTGCCGCCCAGCGTAACCAGAGGTCGTGCGTATTGCGGGAAATATTATCTACTACCTGCAAGGTGTGATAGAAATTATCTTTATGTCCTTTTCCTTCCACCATCTCCACTCCCACCAGGTCTATCATCTGTGGCAGGATAATTTTCATGAGCCCCGCCTTATAGAGCAGATCCAGTCCTACGGAAGGCACTGCCGACAGCATAATTTTGTTAAACTCGTCGGAGATACGTTCCTGGGAGATGATCTTTATTCTCTCAGCATTGTCCTGAATAGCTCTGAATGCCTCATCGGTGATTGTAAACTGCAGCTGTGACGCAAACCGGATGGCACGCATCATACGCAGCGGATCATCTATGAATGTTTGAGCAGGTTCCAGAGGTGTGCGGATAATTTTAGCTTCCAGGTCTGCCAGTCCGTTGAAAGGGTCAATCAGCGTACCATAATCATCCTCATTCAGACTGATAGCCAGCGCATTGATGGTAAAGTCGCGGCGCAGCTGATCATCTTTTAAAGTACCTGGCACTACTTCCGGGTTACGTGAATGTTGGCGGTAGCTTTCTTTACGGGCACCCACAAATTCAATTTCCAGTTCATTCCACTTTACCTGAGCAGTGCCGTAGGTCTTGAAGAAATTCACAGGCACATTATCAAAGTGAGTGGCCACCTTATGAGCAAGCGCAATACCATCCCCAACGCAAACAACATCCATATCTTTAGTACGCCTGTTCAACAACTTATCCCGCACAAAGCCCCCTATCAGGTAGCATGGCAAACCCAGTTCGTGGGCAGCTAACGCTATCTGTTCCAACACTTTCCGTTCCTGTAAGGTACAGGGAATATCTATAGGCCTTTTGCTGATCATAAACGAATAAAACGGCAAAAGTAGTTTTTTTAGTTCATAGAAGCTAGTCTACTCTCGGATCACCTGAACGGAACCATCCTTGAGCATCTTAATAATACGGGAAGGCCGGGAAGGCGTTAAATCTGTTTGCCGGTAGTTTACTACATAATCTACGCCACTTTTTATGATGGGGTCAATTTCTGCAAAGGAAGCCGGCGAAGGTTGACCACTTATATTAGCAGAAGAGGAAACCAACGGTTTACGCAGTCTTTTCACCAGATGGCGGCAAAAAGGCTCCTGCACGAGTCTGATAGCCACGGTACCATCTTCATTGATCACACTCGGAGCCAGATCCAGCGCCCCCTCATAGATCATTGTAGTAGGACGGTCAAACCCCGCGATGATCTCTGCAATATCCGGATGAGGATGAGCCACATATTTCAGCAGGTCGCGCACATCTGTCAACAATATTACCAGGCTTTTCTTTTCCGGCCGTTGTTTCAGTGTAAATATCCGCCTTACAGCCGCTTCATCTGTCGCATCACAACCTATCCCCCATATTGTATCTGTAGGATATAAGATCAATCCCCCGGAGCGCAATACCTCAAGGGAGGCTGTAACATCATTTTCAAAATCAGTCATACTTTATAAACTTTCATACACTTTTATAACTCCCGCAGCACATTTCTCTCTTGTAAACAACTGAGCATGAGCCCATCCCTTTATCTTCAGTTCCTCCACATATTCAGTATCTTCTACAATCAGTTTCATCCCTTCAGCCAACGTTTGCGGTTGTAACGGATCAATGTAAACAGCCGCATCTCCCGCCGTTTCCAGGAAACAGGAACTTTTCGAAGTGATCACCGGCGTACGGCTCCACAATGCTTCCAGGATGGGAATACCAAAGCCCTCAAAGATAGAAGGATATATTAAAGCCTTCGCCCCCTGGTATAATACCGGCAGGTCATCGTAGGCAAATTTCGCCTGCTCATTCAGCCATATTACCCTGTCGGACAAATCATGTGCCGCCACAAATTCCTTTACCTTCTTCTTATACCCGCTACCATTGCCCAGCACCACCAGAGGAATATCTATGTTTCCTTTCAGTTGGAGCATAGCCTTCATAATGGACAACAGGTTTTTACGCTCAATGATAGAACCCACGTACAGGAAGTAAACCGGAGGAAGCTTGTATTTCGTCCGCATTTCGCTGATCCTGCTTTCCGTATGTTTTATTGCAAACATTTCATCACAGCTCTGATAAACGACTGTAATCTTATCGGCCGGTGTATTGTAATAATTAATGAGGTCTTCTTTAGTCTGCTCACTGATAGCGATGATCTTATCAGCGTACTGGCTGGCATACTTAGCCTTACGGCGATAGGTAAGAACATCTATCGGGTTATATTGTCCGGGGTAGCGTTCAAAGATCAGGTCGTGCATAGTCACCACGCTTTTCACTCCACTTTCGTGAATCCCGAAAGGGATTTCATGACTCAGCCCGTGATAGATGGAAATATTCTTCTTAGCCAACTCTCCCACCACATATTTACTACGCCAGGCACTGCGGAACCAGCGGTGTAACCTCTTCTCTGGCAATACAGTATGCATATTCCGATAGGTATCCGTAGCATACATTCCCGTCAGCTTAGGCGCATATAAATAATAATTGTGGGTAGGATAGTACGTAGCAAGAGAACTGATAAGAGTACGACTGTAATTTCCCAGGCCTGTATTATTCTGAAAAGCCCGTTTAGCATCAAAGGCTATATTCATAGTTGTATTTAAAGGGAGGTGAAGTTACTAAAAAGCTGAAAGGTACAATCACCCCCTTTTCTTATCCTTTAGGTTTTCTTATGTTTGTAGCAAAATTATTTCAAGATGGAGCAAAAAGAATTAATTCTGGAAGCCTGGAGCAATCGTACCCTTTTGCAGGAGTCTAAGTATAGTGACGCTGTAAAATGTGTGATTGAGGCTGTAGATAAAGGGAAAGCAAGAGTGGCAGAACCAGGAGAGAATGGCTGGACGGTAAATGAATGGGTAAAACAAGCCATATTGATGTACTTCTCCATTCAGCCAATGGAGACCATAAGCCTCGGTCCCTTCGAGTTTTATGATAAAATGAAGCTGAAATCCAACTATAAAGACCTGGGAGTACGTGTAGTACCACATGCAATTGCCCGTTATGGTGCTTTTATTGCCAAAGGAGCTATCCTGATGCCTTCTTACGTGAACATCGGCGCTTACGTTGACGAAGGTACTATGGTGGATACCTGGGCTACCGTTGGTTCCTGCGCACAGATCGGCAAGAACGTACACCTGAGTGGTGGCGTAGGTATCGGTGGCGTACTGGAACCTCTTCAGGCTGGTCCGGTAATTATTGAAGATGGTTGCTTTGTAGGTTCCCGCTGTATCGTAGTAGAAGGTGTGATCGTAGAAAAAGAAGCAGTATTAGGAGCTAACGTAGTACTCACCAAGAGCACCAAGATCATCGATGTAACAGGCACGGAACCCGTTGAATACAAAGGACGTGTACCAGCCCGCAGCGTAGTGATTCCTGGTTCTTACACCAAGAAATTCCCTGCCGGCGAATATCAGGTTCCATGCGCATTGATCATCGGTCAGCGTAAGGCATCAACAGATCTGAAAACGAGTTTGAATGATACATTGAGAGAGTTCAATGTTGCAGTATAAGGATATTCCAAAAAAAGGTGCAGAGGAAAAAATCTGCACCTTTTTTTTGGAATATTTGAAAAAGTATTTACCTTTGCAATCCGTTAATACGGAGATGCCCAGATGGCGAAATTGGTAGACGCACTGTGTTCAGGTCGCAGCGTTCGCAAGGATGTGCTGGTTCGAATCCAGTTCTGGGCACTTAAAAGCCTGTAAATCATAGATTTACAGGCTTTTTTTATTGTGGTGAGTGTCGTAAAAGTGGATCAAGTTGAATTCTTGGGGGATTATTTATGTAATGATATTTGTATTAAATAAAAAAGCACCCATCAAGGCGCTTTACAAATTTTATTTTTTCACTTACACGATCGAGTAATCAAATCATGTTTAGCCGTTGACTTAAGGATATTGAAACAACCCGCTGATCTTCTTCAAGCTTAACCAGATCACCCTTTTTAACCTCTGATGTAAAGATAAAGGAGGTTATTTTATTCCGAACTTTAAGCCAATTTGGGATATAATTAGCTTCCTTCACATTTATAATAACAGGAGTTATTTCATTTTCATTTTGGAAGCTAAGAGCACCCGATATTTTCGATCGTATCATTTTTCTCTTTTCCATAACTTAAAGATACGAAACTTTATGTTTGATCAAAAAATATAATAACCACACAAATTGTTGATTAACAGATGATTAATAAAAAAAGATGCCTTATTACCTTTCCCATATGATTTATGCAACAACATTGGGACTAAGAGAACCTATTAAAGAAGCAAAATCCGGTATAAAAATTCTCCCAAATCCAAATCTTGCATCCCAGACACTTACAGGAGGTTGTATGCGCCCCATCCTCTTTATAATGTCACGAAGCTCATCTATTGGGAGAGATTTACCTGTTGTTAAGATTGCCGAAAATATCAAGGCTATAATACCTGTAACCGCCGGTGCCGCCATACTGGTTCCAGATTTTAATACCTGGCCATTTTTGCTTTTTGATGCTGCGGCAAATACATTGCTGCCTGGAGCAGATATTTCAGGTTTTTCACGTCCATCTCTTGTAGGCCCTGAACTAGAGAACCATGCAATAGGAAACCCACTTGTAGTGGCATCATAGGCTCCAACAGTGATGGCTTTATGGCCGCATGAAATGGAACCTAATGTATGGGTGTTGTCTGGTTCGCCAACAAATTTTGATTGCCCCCGATCATTTCTTTCGATCCATCCATGAAATGCAACAGGAGTATTACCCCTATTAATCAATCTTACGCGCCATCTACCAGCGTTGTGTTCTTTCAACCAGATCCCAATAACATTGTCATTATTATTGGGATCAGTAAGTCTATTACTAACTACCAATTGCAATTGATTGGTAGTATCCGTCACTTCACCCGTTTCCATTGGAGACACTCCACCAAGATTTGTATTTGAAGGATCGATAATTTCGACATCCAGTTCCCCACCTGCCTTATACCATATTTCCATTTCACTTTCGGTTGAATTATTTACAAGCCACATAAGATCAAAATACCCACCAATCGGAACCTCGCCAGAAGCATGTATACTATCATCGTATGAATTAGACGCTGCTAACACAACCGCTCTGTTAGGTTTTTCTGTCAACATACCGTCTATTGCTTTTTCGACGGGTGTTGAACCATCATGAGGACCTCCATTGGTGCCAAGACTAATATTAATAACACACGGCTTGTCCCCTGCCTGGTCAAAAATGTACCGTACTGCATCAAGCAGATTGACAGAATCTCCAAAGTTTTTCTCTACCGTTTCAGGCCCTTGCAATGGGATACTACTGGAGCTTGGCTGTACAAATAAAATATCTGCATGAGGCGCCACACCTGGTGCACCTGTGCCCCTTCCATTTCCTGTTGCAATATCCATAACATGTGTACCATGAGCATTGGTTTCCAGTTCATAGGATAATGCAAAGTAAGGGTCACCACTTTTTAACGCATTGTTAATTTCTTCAGCATGATAAAGTCGCCCGTAAGATACATTGCCTATGTTGTCTACTGCGGTCTGATCCCAAAATTGCAAGAGTCTTGTGTGGCCAGTTTCTGTTATAAAATTTTCATGAGCACAATCACATCCAAAATCTATGATACCAATTAAAACACCCCTACCTCCCTGCAAATCCGAAATTCTTGTCAGAAACTTATCAGCTCCTATATCTGGCACTGTTTGTTTTACAGCCGCACCTAACTTTCGGGCTGCCTTAAGGCTTTTTACAAAAGATAAGCTATGAATATATTCAATCCGCTTCACCGGTATTCGCCCCGTCACAATCGTTAATCCAGAATCAATTATTGCAATCCGATTGGGCAATCTTACTTCCGTCAGGGCAGCCCATGCATCTTCATCACTAACACTGGCTACAACGGCAATTTCATCCTCACCCGTGGAACTTGTAGCCAATTTGCTTACTCCATTTTTCTTTAAAAGGATAGCTTGCTGCAATTTAGGATCCATGGCCTCTAGCTTTCCGTCTCCCCTCTTGTTAAATGACAAGGATATTGGCATATATCTGGATCCTTCCAGAATAACATTAGTGACATTTGTACGAATATCTTCAGTTGCGGTGTTAACAATTGCACGATGCATATTTTCTTCTGGTATTTATTATTTTGGTTATTAAACATTGAAGGGATGTTCAATGCAAATCAACAATGTCAATATTATTAATCCCCTTTAATTTGGCTTATAAAAGTTTATGCAATTCCGGAGAAATAAATGACTAACGGAATAGAAGCGTAAACTATTGGTATGAGGGTTACGAAATAATGAAATGTTTTTCTGAATAATGTTAACACGGAGTTAATGCAGTAAACTATCTGGATTATTTACGTCAGACAATCAAATTGTTCCGAAGATTATTTTTACTTCTACACTGCACTTTGGGGAACGTTTGTAATCAGATTCTGTTTAAAAGTAGAATTGATAATTATAGTTATGGTTTGAAACTATAGGCTTATTTCGTAAAATATTTATTATCAGCTGTATTGATAAATATATAATAATCAATCATTTATTAGACAGGAACAATATCTGGTGCAGAATTCTTTGGCCAATCCCACTATCTAATTCATTATTCTGATCCAATATATTACATGTAGCAACTGAACAATTATTTGTCGCTATTTCTTGTTGACTGAAGCTAAAGTAAGTGCCTGTTTCAAGATGATATTGAACAGCAGGATATAATAAAATGCTATGATTACATTTCCAATATAAATTATAAACAAACATTTGTTTCAGATCTTCATCTGTTGGTTTATAATCCGGAATCAATTTCCATTTTGTATCAAGGATAGTAGTCTGATTTCCTTTCCGGATAACAATATCAGGCCTTACGGATTTAGGATAAAGGGTGCTACTACCCTGCCAGAAATGTTGTGATTGCTGTCTCTTTATTTCTACGCCATCTTCATTGAGATGTTGTAGCTTCCTAAAAATATATTCCTCCCAAAGCTCATTCATGTCGAATAGAATAGCTATTACACTGTTGGAACCTCCTGTAATATCCGGTCTATAACTGAGAAGTAACATTTTGGCAATATCCAAAGCAGGCTTATAATGCATGCATTTCCTGTCATACTGGATCTTTTCAAAAGTAGTAGATGCTATCTTTAATCTGGATAATTCCGGAAAGTCAAGCATAATTCTGCCGAGTTTATCATTCAGAGAGGTATTGGAAATTAGAAACGGAATAATCCTCAGTGCTTCACTAATGATCTGATTAAACAGGTTTTTATTATCATAAATGGAATGTTGAACAAAGAATCTTTCTTTATGGATCAGATTAGCAGTGATATGTTTGCCGAACTCAAGTTTCCCTTTAAGTGTAGTAAGATTAGCTGTATGTTTCTGATATTTTTTAATTAATCCCCGACGTAATAACCCTTCTACTTCCTGCAAGAACATTGCAATATAGATATCTAGGATGGAATTTGATTTCAGTTGCAAATTGGCGTTCTCCATATGATCTACTTTAATCAACCTGCACTCCCGTAGCATTTGAAGAAGAATATTGTGCCATCTAGCCTTCTCTTCCCTGGAATCCAACTTTTCACGATCAATCTTAGGAAGTATTTCAATTGTCAGGTTTCCAGCTTGTATCACTCCTACATAATTTGAAAACTTAATACCATTATGCAATAAGGTAAAATACTTGTTCCCATATTTCTCATTATATAGTGATAATGCTTTCCAGTGCCTACTTTCAAAAGTACCATCTTCTTCAAACAGCAGCTTTTGATATTCGAATACCTGAATAACTTTCCTTTTATTCATCAAAGACATGCTAATCGTTATAAATTGATTCAAAAGATTTTGAAGTCCACTTATCCGCCGGCACAAGTAGATAAGTCACGCCCTCTGCCAATTCCTCTTTATTCTCATACTGAAAGCCTTTAGGAAATTGCACGGTTCTTTGCCTTACTTCCACGAAAGCACTTCCTAATACCAAACCGATTTTTCCATAATCATTATAAAAATATTCCTGTAGCAATGGAATGATCTTATTGTTAAATACTGATTTCAATTCGTCCTCTGTAGAGATCCCAATAAAATAGGAATGCCCTATCTGATGATCCCGATCCAGCAATATCGCAATTCTCTCATTAATCCTGGTTAATAAATCCCCCAGATTGATATTATCGATTACATCCTCATTCAGAACCGCAGTATCAGGTGGCATACTTTCAAAACTAAATCTGCGACGAAGCGCTGTATCCAGAGACTCCACACTTCTATCAGCGGTATTCATTGTACCAATAATATAAAGATTGCCAGGTACAGCAAAAAGCTGTTGTGAATAAGGAAGCATGATATCAGTTATCTCATTAAGGGCTCCTAATCTCTTATCCGCTTCAATTAAAGTGATCAATTCTCCAAAAACAGCAGATACATTACAGCGATTAATTTCATCCAGGAAAAGCACCATAATATTATTCTCCCGAATTGCTATCTCAAATTTCGCTTTTCTGTTATCAGGTGTATCCTGTATACATTCATCCAGAGATGCATATCCTGCCAGCTGACAAGCCTTATTACAGGCTTTATAAAAGATGCCCTTTCTTACCTCATATTGTACATTAGCTGTATTCAGCTCATTATCTGTTGTGTCTCCATCTACTAACTTAGGTTTGATACCTTCAATAAAATCTTCGTAAGAAAGACTCTGATGACAGGTTGTAAATATGTATTTCCTAATCTCTTTCTTTTTACTATCCTGATTTTTGAATTTATCCCAGGCTTGCACTAATTCAGGAAAGGATGATCTGAATTCGGGTTCATTATCTAATCTCCAGATGGAATCGGCTTCTTTATAAAAAACAAGGCTTGTACCTGTTCTGGCTTGTAATGAAACATTAGGGCAATCGAGCACAGTATGATTTTGCAAAGTACTCCAGAGTCTTGACCCTGGATTCCTGATATTACTAATATTAAATTTTGCCTGAACAAGCGGGTGTAATCTCAATTGAGGCACACTGGTCTTATTTTGATCAAGCAAAGCCATTGCTAATAGTTCCCACCAACTATATTCTTCTACAAACAATTCGTAATTGAGTTCTGAAACGTCATTATTATCTATCAGCTTCCAGTCTTTAATTATTTGTTGCAGCTTAAAGGTCTTACCAGTACCAGGCGGGCCAAATAAAATGGTATTCAGATGCATCTTGTCTTTATTTAAAATGGCTGTTATATTATCTTCTTGAATTGGTTTATTCTGATAACCTAAATAATCATTGATCCCATCAATACTATATGGATATTCAAATTTCCACACCGAAGTCTGTAATCCTTCACTCATCTTAAAATCATTAATATTTTTCTTTAACCACTCTACGCAACGACAATGGGAAAATGCAAGATCTTCTTCATAAATGTAATGGTATGAAGCAATCTTACCAATCGCTTTTATAGACTCCCCATCTGCCACTAAGACAAGATCACCGGGTAACAATTCATGATAAAAACGCCAGATTTCACCTGCTTTCCTCGAAATAACCGAATTATTACCACCATAATAACCCTTCTCTTTCATTTTATTTTGGATCCCTGCTTTTGAAACAGGTTCCATGAGTTCAATATCTCCAAGATCACTCCATCCTATGGAAACTAAATTATTGTCTTGCATATCTTCCAATCTGGATTCTCCATTTTCAGTTGAACCAATACGATAATAGACTGGTATCCGGTTTGCATATTGTTTATGTATATATGCTTTAAAGGAGATCTCATGAAATGGCAATTTTACTACCTCTCGGATCTTTTCGCACAATTGTTTAAATTCAGTATAAGAATTGAATTCAGTATTAATACCAAACTTCTCTTGTAAATAAGGCTTAACCGCACCATTCAGACATAAGTAATCCGCCGGCTTAACCATATACATTACTTCAGATAACTTCGTCTTCCCTACACTGTTAATCTGTAATACATCGGAAAAATCAGCATCTGTAAGTTCGCCAGTAAGCAACTTTTCAAAGAAGTTCCATAACCGATCGATTTCGTTGTTTGTTCTTTGTCCTTTATAGGGGAATAACCAAAGTTTCCTGGCATCCGATGTCGGCACACCGCAACTATCTTTAGGCAATGGAGAAATCCCTAAGAGATTGCACACATCCATAAGGATCTTCTTTCTCCTGATGTCCCCATATTTATTGAGGCAGCATAGAAATGTAAAAGGATCAATATCTATTAACGGGATTGCATTACCCGATTCATCCTTATCATTAAAACCATCTACACCAGCTTCCTTCAATATTTCAATTAACCCAATCTGGTTATTATGGTAAGATGTGATTTTTTCAACAATTAACCTGTAGGCAGGGAGCCAAGTATAGATAAATTCCATTATTTTATAATTGCTTAGGTTTGGGGAATAAAATTATTTAGATCTTAATGTATCGGAGATTAATTTATTACTAAATATAGTGATTCCAAATTTCTCTTAAACGTGTGCGGGCCAAATTTATGTAATAAGCATGAGATAAAAATTGTCGTGTCTATTATTATTTAAACCCAATCTTTGTAACTCACAGGTAACCTATTTAATTTATCCCGTAATGTTTTCCACTGAGGCATAAATTTATCCATATAAAATAAAAACCGATCATTGTGGTTACGTTCCAACAAATGAACCATTTCATGCACAATAATATATTCCAAACATTCAAGTGGCTTTTTAGCCAATTCAAGGTTCAACCAGATACGCCTGGCTTCAATATTACAGGTTCCCCATTTAGTTTTCATTTGCTTGATGCCCCAATCCATCACTTCAACCCCCATTATCTTCTCCCATTTATGAATCAAAGCAGGCACTAACTTTTTCAATTCAGTTCTGTACCATTCATTTATAATAACCTGACACTGCTCAATTTTAGTATCTGGCCTTATATGCAGGTCGATATGATTTTTGTGCAAAACAACTTTGGCAGGCTTATCTTCTTTAATAATCCTCAATAAATATTTTCTGCCCTGAAAATAATGCGTTTCCTTATTGAGGAACTGCCTTTTACTTTCCCGGACCTGGCTTCTGATCTTTCTTTGCTGGCTCTTTATCCAGGACAATTTAGATATCGCATACAGCCGGATGGTTTCTTCGCTTAAATGCACAGGCGCAGATATACGTACAGCTCCCTGAGGCGGCAGTATACTCAAATGAACATTCTTTATATTCTTTTGAATCAATTCAATCTCTATATCTCCCAGGAAAATATTCATTACCTCAAAAATTCATTATGCCCTCTTATGACTTTAAATACCTTTTCAGTTTCCTCATCATTCTGCAATTTCTTAAATATTTCCTCTTTAATTTTATTTTCTTTTGCAGTATCATCAAACCATCCACTGGGAGCATATTCTTCTACAATGTCGTGCACCATTAATGCCATTGCTGCATCATTACCAAAATGATGATATAATGCTACTTTCGCTGGGCTATTCAATTCTTCCGGAGTATCGTTGGTTTTCCCTTCCTGCACCTGTTTGGCCAATTGAGCTATTTTCTTCAAATATTCTTCGTATTCAATAGCTTTAGATTTACGTTGTTTAATAATTTCAGCTAATAAATAACTCATCTTTTCGAAGAATGTTGGATCGCTTAAATGCTCTTTAACAATTTTTGTCCGAACATTATTTTCAATGGTTTCTGCCATCGCTTCCCGGTCATGCCTGATATTCTCAGGCAAAGTATCTGCTGCCTTATCAATGCCCAACTTTACAATCAACTCTAATAAAGGAAGGCTTTCAAATTCAGATATTTTACGCGGCTCATCAGCCTGCAGATAATTATCTATCAAATGACGCATATCGGCTTCGTAATCTTTAATATCAAGTTTTTCAGCACTGGCATTTTTAATCGTTTCTCTCAGATCTGTATAAAAAGATAATCTGTCGCCAATATGCAGTATCTCACCTGCACTATAACCAGCCAATTCCATTTCATCAGAAAGATTGGCGTAAGCCCTGATAAATGCAACGGTATTCTTGTATAACTCTTGTCTTAGATGTTCCCTGTCTTTAAGATCTCCAGGTAATTCTGTGTTACCGCAAAAATAATAACGGTAATCGGCATCACTCTTTGGATTGGGAACAGGTTCACAAATCAACTCTAACTGCTCCAAGGCAATATCAAGTCGCTCCCTCCCCTTTTCAAGCCTTGTTTCTAATAATATATCACAATCCTCCTTTTTGAATTGGTCATAATCCAGATCTGATGTATATACCTGGATAGCCCCTGTACCTTTATCATTTACAAGGTTCCTAAAGAGATCCTTATAATCCACGATGTATCCTAACTCCTTATCTTCAGTATCCAAACGGTTAACACGACAAATAGCCTGAAACAATCCATGATCCTGCATGGACTTATCTATATACAGATAGGTACAACTGGGAGCATCAAAACCTGTAAGTAGCTTAGATACCACTACAAGCAACTTCATTTGAGACGGGTGGTTGATAAACAACTCTTTGCTTTCATCTTCGTATTGCTCTGTAGTTCTTTTACCTAAGATCTTCGTATATATGTTGTAAATGGCCTGTTTTTCTGTTTCTGTATTCTCTCCTGTTTCTTCATTTACTATATCACGATGACTGGGATTATAACTGGTAATGATAGCACATTTCTCTTTTAGCGTTGTTTGCTGAAACAATTCAAAGTATTGACATGCTTCATAAATACTTCCCGCTACCAAAATGGCAGTCCCTCTATCATCATTTAACCGTGGTTTTACACTGAAATCTAAAAGGATATCATTTACCACCTTACCCATACGGCCTTTTGAACTTAAGACCTTCTGCATAGTACCCCATTTAGCCTTAAGTGCTGCTTTCTGGAAGTCATTCAGTCCTTTGGTCTTTGCGTCAAACCATCTATCAATATGATCCTGAGAGCTTATTTTTTGATCTATATCCCGGGCCTCATATACCAAATCTAATACAACACCGTCTTCTACAGCTTCATTAAATTTATACGTATGAATATACTTTCCAAATACTTCTAAACTGGTTTGTTTATCTTTCTGTAAAAGAGGAGTACCTGTAAAGCCGATGAACACCGCATCAGGAAGGATTGCTTTCATTACCTTATGTAATCTTCCACTTTGTGTGCGGTGACACTCATCTACAAATACAAATAGTTCTCCTTTAACCTGGGGAGGGTTATTTTGAATTTGTTTGATATATTCGTCAAACTGTTTGGTAGGACTTTTCCCGAATTTATGTACAAGACTGCACATCAAACGAGGTTCCGGCTGGCTTAATTTGAGCATTAAATCCTCTCCACTTTTAGCTCTTACCATGGTATTTTCTCCGGCATTAGCAAATACCCCTTTTATCTGAGAATCTAATTCCGTACGGTCAGTAATAATAGCAATACGTGCATTATGGTTGTTTGCCAAAATCCATTTCGCCAGGAGTACCATAGTGATACTCTTACCCGATCCTTGTGTATGCCAGATAATACCACTTTCTTTATTTACAACATGCTTCTGCGCTTCCTTGATTCCAAAATACTGGTGATACCTGGGCAGCTTCTTTTTCCCTCCATCAAATAATACAAAGTCATGTATAATCTCAAGAAAACGTTCTTTATTACAAATCTTCTTGAGATACTTATCTAATAACTCTGGTTCATAACTTTGTTCATCCTCCTTCCATTGAAGATAATATTTTGCACTGGTGCCTATAGTACCGTAACGTAAGCCTTCGCTATCATTACCCGCAAAGCAGAACTGTATCGTACTGAAGAAATCTTCTATCCAATCTGCCTGTTGGTTGGTAAGGTTTTGGCGAATACCTTCTCCTATATCTCTACTGCTCTTTTTAAGTTCCAGTACTGCCAATGCAATACCATTGACATATAAAACAACATCTGGTCGCTTTTCACGATTCCCCTTAATGGTTACTTCCTCTGCAATATAAAAGTCATTGTTCAGTGGATTTCGCCAATCGATCAGGTGAACAGTATCAGTATGTTTTCCGATACTTTCTTTTACAGCAACACCATAATGTAAAAGATTATACACGGCCATATTGTTGAAATACAATGACCGCTGATGATTGACGGATTCACCTTTAAGCTTTTCTATAGCTTTGTTAATCAATACATCAGAGTATCCCTGTTTTTCTAAAAAAGAGGCTAACGGTAGGGGTTCAATATTACTGTTTTCATAACGGTCTTGAAGGTTACCACCAAACAATGGGATATAACCTAATTGTTGTTGGAATAGTTTTACTACGCGGTTTTGGGTTATTCTTTCGCTATTCATACTAGCCGTATTTTGCCGGTTAAAAGGTTTTGCATCATACCAGTTTTTATCTTCTTATATTTTTCAAGTTTATTTTCCAAGGCGGTTATTTCTGCGTCCATTTCGGAAAGAATGGAGGCTATCCTTTTCTGCTCTAATAATACTCTTGGCAAAGGAATTATTGTAGAATTTATCAAATTTGTATTTAAATTCATTTGGGAGCCTGTTTGTCCATTTTTCCCCCAATTACTCTCAATAAACATTAAATAATAATATAAGTATTCTTTGTCAATTTTTAAATTATCAAAAAAAACAAAACCATCATGAATACAAACATCCAAATTTGTAATTATGGGTCTTCCTACAGTGGCACATATACTCATTATTAAACTACCTTTCTCTACATATCTGCTATTCTTAATTCCGAGTTTAGAAAGACTTTGTATTGTGCTATTTAAATACTTTTTAGATTTTGTTACATCAGAAATCCTAACCCATCCGATTTCCGAATTCTCCTCAAACCAAATAGGGTTTTCAATTGGCCTTGGAGAAGCACCTCTCTTAATTTCAGTAATTTCTTCAAGTCTTTTCAGTTCCCAATCAGGTTTAAAAGTTAAAAGTTTCTGCATTGCACCTTGCTTGATGTTTCGCTTTTTAGAAATGAGATTTTCTATACTATTAATAAGTGCATCTGTTTCAGATATGACATTGGCAATTGCCGTTTGCTCTACTTTTGAAGGAATAGATATATAGGTATTATAAATGCTACTGTTTGATGTATGTCGAACTGTTGAACCCGTGGCAGTTTCTTTCATTCTCCTAGAAAAAAACTCTGAAAGAAAAAACCAATATAAATAATCTATGTGAATAAGTGTGCTTGTTAACGAGATTTTCCCAATTCGCTGATTATGTAAAATAATTTCATTTAACTTCACATAACCTGGTTTCCCTAACAAATTACAATCAGGTGTTAAATCCGTCATAACGATAACCAGATCTCCATATTTAAACTGCATAGATGATGAATAGCTTCCAGAATACCTATTAGTATTTTTATCATTGAAATTTAGCCCTCCATTAAGCTTAAAGTTTCCAGGTGTTATTACTATTGGTCCTTCATTCGAAAAATAATTACTACTGAAGGCATAACCACTTTTAAGTGTAAAAATATCTCGTAACCTCTTCACGTCCCAATCATTCGGAATAACGCCAACTTCTGTTTTCTTATATCCTTTTCTTACTTCCATGAAAAGCCCATTTTTTCAAGGTGAAGAAATACTTTGTTTTCTAATGCCATGACTTCTTCTGTCGCCTTCGATAAGGGCGTTTCATATCTCTCTGTTAACTCTTTAATTCGTCGTGTTATTCCCTGGCTTATCCTTTCCAACTCCGTCTTAATATCCTTCTCAATCGTAGTCATCCATTTATCATCAACGACAAGTATTTTTATTTCTTCTTCTGTAAGTGTTTTATACCTGGAAATTACTTTTTCATCCAAATTAGATATAGCAGATTCAATCTCCTTTTTCATTACATTCAACTTATCCGTCAATTTTAAATATGCTTCAAGCACGCCCATTTCTTCTTTCGCCTTTTTATCTCCATGAATTTCCTTTAATCTTTTCTGGACATTTACTTTGCTTACCTTATCCATTTCGGCGAAATACCCATCCTCCGCACTATGTTCTTCCGTCATTTCCTCTATCTGTGTGGTAATACTTTCTTTGTTGATTTCTAACTGTTCAATTGCCTTTTTATCCACCTTAAAAAAGCGATCTATTACCAACGTTTTCGGCAATAAATCACAATCCAGGATAATTTCCTTTTTCCCCTTATTAATATTTGTCAATTCTGCCTTCCAACCATTATCTGCAATCAAATAGCAATCATCCTGCATAGTTGCGTTCCAAAATGTCATCAAATGCTGATAGACATCATACTTATCAATTAAGTTCTTATTAGTATAGCTTTTCAACAAATCTTCGGAGATTACGCCTATAATTTGACGGGGTTTAAATCCAGCAGTGAGATCCTTCAGCAGTTTGATATTTATAATGGACCCCAAAAAAAGGACCGGCAGTTAAGATAAAATTTTTAATCTTAAATTGCCTACAGAATGACTAAAAAAAGCAGACGTAAATTTAGTGGGGACTTCAAAGCGAAGGTCGTGTTAGAAGCCCTTAAGGAGCGCAGCACAATGGAAGAGCTGGCGCGCAAGTATGAGTTGCATCCTACTCAAATTAATACCTGGAAGAGAGAAGCGGCTGCGAAGCTGGCTAGTGCATTTGATACAGAAGGAGCGGTCTCCAATACTGAACAACAAGAAGACCAGCTGGAAAAGCTTTACGCCCAGATCGGTCAATTAAAGGTAGAGAATGATTTTTTGAAAAAAAAGTTGCGTTGAAATCAGTATCGTTACGTAGAGAGATGATTGAGCCTGGGCATTGTGGGTTAAGTATGCGTCAGCAGTGTCGTTTATTAGGCCTACATCGCAGCGGTTTATATTATAAGCCGGTATCAGAAACGGCAGAGAATTTGAGGATCATGCGCCTACTCGATGAGCAATATTACAAGACTCCATTTTACGGTGTGAGGCGATTAACAGCCTTTTTACAAGAAGAAGGGTATCATGTCAATCGAAAACGAGTAAAGCGCTTAATGGGGCTAATAGGATGGGAAACGCTATATCAGGAACCTAATACGAGTGAGCCAAATATTGCACATAAGGTTTATCCATATTTACTGAAAGGATTAAAAATAACAAAGGCTAACCAGGTATGGGCTACGGATATCACTTATGTTCCAATGCGCAAGGGCTTTATGTATTTGTGTGCAGTAATAGATCTCCACACCCGCTATGTTTTAAATTGGAGTATAAGCAATACAATGACAGCGGAGTGGTGTAAAGATGTCGTAGAAGAGGCTATAAGGCTTCATGGGAAGCCTGAAATCTTTAATACGGATCAAGGTAGCCAGTTCACAAGTGAAGTTTTTACAGGGCTACTTAAAAGTAATGAAATACAGATCAGTATGGATGGGAAGGGACGCGCCATCGATAATATTTTTATTGAGAGGTTGTGGAGAAGCGTGAAGTATGAAAATATTTATTTGAATGTCTATGAAGACGGAGTAAGTTTGTATCAAGGCTTGAGCGAGTATTTCAATTTTTATAACAAGGAGCGATTACATCAATCCCTGGGATATAAAACTCCTGAAAAACTTTACACCCGGATCGCCGCCTGATCCCCTGCCGGGGGCTTGTACCAATTGCTTAGATGAGTAAACTCATCCAATCAATTGGCACCTGTCAAAGCGAAGAAAGACCAACTGCTGGTCCTAACAATTGGGTACACCATAATTTCCTTTTCTTCCAAGCTGCAAAAATTGCGTTCATTTCCTGGCTAAAGGTTTCAAATTCAGGATGACTAAAGATCACTGTATTGATTTCTTCTTTAGCAATTTTAAGTTTGCTATATTTTTTCCTTTTGCTGGCAGAAAATAATTCTTTCTTTAAGGTAGGGTATACACTCCAGTAATTCTCCAAAGCTTCAATATCTACATTGGGGATATCACCCAATAAATGAGCCTCAATATCCTGGATATCCTCTTCTTCCTGGCCGTCGATATATCTGGGTATATTCAGATTATAATCGTTCTTAGCATCACTAATTTCCTCTAGCAAAACCATACGGCTATATTTAGCAACTTCTGATTGCTTATTAAATACATCCACAATTTTATGAATATCCTGCTCACGAAGACGGTTTTTGTTGCCGTCTTTCATAAACTCCTTCCCGGCATCAATCATAAAGATGCCCTTTCTTTTTGCAGCATTTTCCTTATCAATAACGATAATACAAGCAGGAATACCTGTACCATAAAAAAGGTTAGCCGGTAATCCAATAATGCCTTTAATATATCCTTTGTTAATAAGGTTCTTTCTGATTTCGCCTTCAGCGCCACCTCTGAATAAAACACCGTGAGGAAGAATAATGGCACCTTTACCATTTGCTTTCAAAGACTTGACAATATGCAGTAAGAAGGCGTAATCTCCATTTTTATCAGGGGGAATACCAAAGCCAGAGAAACGATTAAATTGGTCTACGACTGCTTTAGTTTTATCATCAATCAAACCGTTTGTCCAGCTACTAAACGAAAAAGGAGGATTGGCCACTGCATAATCAAAGGTTTGTAATGTATCATCCAGATTTTTAAACTTTGGATCAGAAATAGTATTTCCTTGCCTTATACCATGAAGATTCTGAGCCTGGTTATGTAAAACCATATTCATACTTGCCAAAGCTACGGTGGCAATATCCATCTCCTGTCCGTATAAAGTAACCGACTTTTCAGCCTCCTCTCCTGCCTTGATTAACAAAGAACCGGATCCACAAGTAGGATCATAAATAGTGGTACTGGCTGTAGAATTGCCTTTATTTATACCAATAATCTTGGCTAATACCCGGCTTACCTCAGAAGGTGTGTAAAACTGTCCCTTTGATTTACCTGATTCAGTGGCAAAGTGACGCATCAGGAATTCATAAGCGTCACCCAGAATGTCATCATCGTCAGCCCTGTTTTTAGAGAAATCCAGATCGGGATTCTCAAAGATAGCAATGAGCTTAGTGATCTTATCCACTTTATCCTTTCCAGTACCAAGCTTTTCATCATCATTAAAATTGGCAAAATCGCTCATCTTATTGGCATCCCTGATTGGAGCAAAGATCTTTTTATTGACAAAATCACCAATTTCAGGCTTGCCTTTAAGCGCTACCATGTCTTTAAAGGTAGAACCAGGAGGGATAGTAATGGGGGCAAACCTCACTCCTGCATACTTATCACTTACATATTTAATAAATAACATAGCCAATACGAAATCTTTGTATTGGCTAGCATCCATTCCGCCTCTTAACTGGTTACAACTTTCCCAAAGGGTACTATAAAGTTCCGATTTCTTGATTGCCATTATTTCTTCTCCTTGTATATTATGGGTTTTTAATTTATTTACCGACACCTGTGTCTCTTCCAGAGTAACTTCTTCATTTATGGCAATTACCTAATAAGATAAACATAACGCATCCAATTATTTTTTATTGATCTTTATAATGTCAGATAACTGGGGGAATATCTGCTCGTTTTCACCTCTTTCAATCTTGCAGAATAAGAGTATCCATATCTAACAGATCCGCAACCTCTCTTTTGCAACAAGCCTTGATTTCCTTTAAGATAATTTACCCTCCAAATTGATTGATTATAACACAAACTGATTCTTTAACTTGTCAAATTTCGGTAAATATAGCAAAGTATCAGAATTTTAAGAAGAGGCCTCATTGTCATACATTTCAGAATACATTTATAAGTTTCATATATAACCGAATCCTTTACAATATCGGCATTTCTTCTTAAATTAGTTTTACTCCACCTTTTTACTTTTGTTTGATAATCATTGTTATACCCAAAAAACCTTCTTTATGAGATGTAATCAGGAAGACTATCAGAAAGCACGTAGGATTGCCAAAGCAATCCAGGATTACTTCAGAATGACTCTTCCCAGTAAAGCTAGAAGTAGTGACATCTATCATCATTTGGCAAAACACAATCTTATTGAAAAAGATCGCCATGAAGGAATTCATTTTAGGGCGTTCCTCCAAAAATTAAAGGCCAATAACCTATTGCACCTTATTCCTCAGTGCAAATGGCAACCTTCTCCATCAGGTGGCAATGAATGGCATTTTTACCGGATTTCTGATGAAAAGATGGAGGAGGCAAGTAATACTAAGACGAATAAAAAGGTAAATATCTCACACAGACCAATTACTGCAGAGAAAGAAATTGACCGTCTAATAGAGCTAGCGAAACATGCTATTGAAAAACTACCAAAGACCGATCCTTCTCGCTTTTCTTATCAACAGCTAGAAATTAGAAAAAATTACCAGAGAGCTTATGAAGAATGGAGTGAACGAGAAATTGACATTATGAAAAGGGCTTATGCAAAGTTTGGAAGAATTGATAAAGTGGCAGAGTTGTTAAAACGACAGCCTAGTGTAGTACAAAGGAAATTATATGAGCTTAGATTCCGAGGATAGGTTCTACCATATAGCGATCAATTTACCTCACCTCAATGATTAGGTTAATTACTGGCTTAACCAGTTAACTTATAAATCAGTCTTCACCCCCTTTGGGGAATACATCATTAGGCTCAACCTTCAAAGCCCAAATCAATTTTATAGCTGTTGATAATCTAATATCGCTTTCTCCCTTCTCTATCTCGGTAATTTGTTTGTGTTCCATGCCAGCCAAAGCCGCCAAACCTCTTAGGCTAAGTTTCCTTTCCTTGCGATACTTTTTAATGTTTTTACCAAATTCCTTTAATTCTATCTTATTAGTTGTGCTCATTTGAACAAAGGCAGAAGTTTTTTTTGGCACAAATGGAGTATCATGATACTCCATTCAAATATATCTCTTATATTTGTTACAGAATGATAAATGGTCAATTGGAATGATCACATAAGTAGAATACATACTTTTGTGATCCTAATGACTACAGGCATTCCTGTTCAGTTACGCCGGGTAAAGTTGGAATTCAAAGCGTAGTACTGGTTGCAGGAGAATGTCCATGCATCTTATTGCGTGGGCTTCTTGTCAGCACGTACTACCGCCCCTCCAACGGGCACCCGGCGTCGGCAAGGAGTCTCACGCATTTTCTTTTGCGGTCTCTTTTGCTCCTCTATAGTTTTCACCCAAAAGCAATTATTATGACCGCAAAAAAAAATCAAACTGCTCTTGATCTTTATCAGCCAATGTTTATTGAATACAATCTATTAACAACGGATGAATTATCCCCACCGGATCTATTTTCTTATAATTTCTTGCACAATATCTGCAAAAAATTGAAGGTGCGTTTACTTCCTGGCTTATTAAAATTTGCCTAAAATCTCTTATAAATAAAACCCATTCTTTTACATTTAAAAACATCCATTATGTTAACTACAATTGAAAAAATCGAACAATACATCGATTGTTACGGTGATTGCGAAGAACCACAAAAAATTCTTGACGAGCTTCACGACACAGCGATGTCTAGTCCAGATGCTGATATTTGGACATCAGATAAGCGTTCTGATGTAATCCTTTTTTACCGTCAAACTAAGCAACTATTGGATGCAATTTTTTCAATTGCGCCATCTCTGATTGCAGTATCCAAATGATATAAGAATGATGACATCTCAAGGTTTGTAAAAGCCTGCTGCGTCATGATTACGCGATAATAGTACTGCTAATAGTAGACTTGAAGCCACCCAAAATTGGGATTGGAGCGATACCTCATTGCCTTATTAATTTAGCTAAACCTATAATTTTATGATACAAAAAACAAGAAGGACAAAAATATCTGGCAAAACAGCCATCAGAAAATGGGAAAAATCTAAAGTTGTTTCGTGGATTTCATTTTCTGGAATATGGATTGGAAATGCAGGCTTTAATGAAGGAGATTCCTGTGAGATTAAAGTACGTAAAAACAAACTTATAATAACAAAAGTTAAATCTCAAATTAAATAATTTTAGTGGCTGCAATACCTGCCGCTTATTAAGGAAATAATTAAGTAAATCTATGAAAAAAAGTTTTCTGAAAAGTAATCAAATATTTCCTCCTTATTTAGTTCCATACAAAGATGCAATGTATCAGGATCACTTCGACATAGACTATATTAGAAAAGAAATACAGGAAGATAAAGAACTATCGAGGAGGATTGAACAAAGGCGGTTAGAGTCTGAGCGTATGCAGTCAAAATCTGTTAATCCTCCTTCAATATCCAAAGAAATTCATAAAGGCATCCAAGTGACTGATATAACTGCAGAAATAAATAAAACAGATAAGGGCGATGTGAATGGACAATCATTTCAGGCAACTGATGATGACTGGTTTGACGATTGGTAAGAATTGAGAAATTATTGAGGGATTAAGGTTGTCAAACAACTGCTAAGGGTCCTTTTTTCTTTCCCATTTCAGCTTGTTTGACAAAATTAGAATCAATGTGAGCAGCCTTTCTACGATCATCATTTTTTTTAGACTTTTTTAAATTAAGTGTACCCGTAGGTGTATGTGTGACTATAGTGTCTTCGTAGTGTCTCCGTAGTGTCTCTGAGGGCATAACGCTCCTGATTCGCTCTTGAGTTGCTCCAAGGTCGCACTCTGGTCGCTCTTGGTTCGCTTCTCCTTAAGCGAATAAACCGCGACCAGAGTGCGACCTTGGAGCAACTCAAGAGCGACGCAAGGGCGATACAGTTATACACTCTCCCCGAACACACCCCGAACACTCCCCGAGTCTCCCCATTGCTCATTGACCGGGATGTGGAATTGATCCTAGTGTCAAGTCTACTATGTAATGTCGCATAAACAGTAATATATTCATGGTTAATGAGCCATTGTTGAGAAAACGCTATATCAAGATAACGGATAGGAAGATGAAAGGAGAATATTTTTTTAGCAGCACTTTTAAAGAGCCTGGCTAAAGCTTAATAAGTGTAGATGCTAAAATTCTGCAATAAAAACATAATTAGTTGAATAGCTATGAAACATACAGGTAATGACAAGGTAGGAGAAAATCAGGCTCCAAAATATAGATAAATAAGTTATTTTTGTCAAAATACACTTTAAAGTAGATATGCTAAGTGAATTAGATATAAACAATTTCACAGCCTTTGAACAAGCCAAATTCAAGTTTTCTCCAGGGCTTAATGTAATTATTGGCGCAAATGGAACTGGCAAAAGTCATATTCTAAAATTAGCCTATTCAGTCGCTAAAACGAGTTTTAATCAAAATGATCCTCACCGACAAAGTAAAGCTGTATGGCAAAAGGCAATTGCAGATGACCTCATTAAGATATTTAGGCCAGAGAATCTTGGTAGACTTGCCCGAAGACAACAAGGAATAACTAAAGCCCAAATAATTGTAAAATTCGAAAAGCCGAAAGAGGCCAATTTTTCTTTTAGTTTTTCAACTAAAAGTAGTACTGATGTACAAATGGGCAACGATGTTCCTTCGAAATTTGCTCCTGCTACTCCAATCTTTATTCCAACTAAAGAATTACTTTCTCTGTTCCCTGGATTAAGAGCATTATACAATAGTAGAGAATTATCTATCGATGAAACTTATCCGGATTTATGTGAGAGACTGGAGCATCCTTTGCTTAGAGGACCAAGATTGGAGAGCATCAGGAATATTATAGAACCGCTTGAGGAAATGGCAGGTGGAGAAATTAAGAATGAACACGGCAAGTTTTATCTATACCAAAAAGATGGGGGGAGATTAGAAATAGATTTGGTAGCAGAGGGATTAAGAAAACTTTCTACTCTTGCATTCTTACTTAAGAATGGCAGTCTCACTGACACAACCGCGCTATTCTGGGACGAACCAGAATCAAACCTCAACCCCTTACTAATTAAAAAGCTAGCTAAAATGCTAATGCTTCTTTCCGCTAAAAAGTTTCAAATAATCATTGCTACCCATAGTCTATTCCTTCTCAAAGAGTTGCATATTTTAAGCAAAGAATCTGAGGCTTATAAGGTTCGTTATTTCGGGTTATCCTCAAACGAAACATTTACAACCGAGGTCAGCTCTTCTGATGACCTTGAGACTCTACCCAACATTCCATCACTGGATGCAGAGCTCGAGCAGACAGATCGTTTCTCCGATGCATTAAACCAAGAAGATGTCGACAATAATTGATGAAGGTAGTTTACGATTTATTTTTCCGACAAATTGGCCTGTTATTAAATATGATGAGACCAAATTCTATAGACAGAACATCATCCCTACTGCATCTAACTCAAAAGCAGTAGACATAATAGCAGTACCTAATCCCGAATTAAATAAAATATTGATGATTGAGGTAAAGGACTTTCGTGGGTATGCTACCGAAAACAAACATAGAATTATATCAGGTGAATTGGTAGTCGAAGTTATTCAAAAGGCTATGGATACATTAAGCGTGTTGTACCTAGCAAACTACTGCAAGAATAATGAATTTGCAAACTTTGTTACAAATCAGCTAACCCCGCCAATAAAAATAGAATTAGTGTTGTTCATGGAAGAGGACGCTGTCACAATCCCTCAGGGAAATGATACGAGGAGCAAACTGCGTATTCAAAATAAAAATAAACGCATTGAAGAATTAACAATTTCATTGAGACAAAAATTAAAAGGAACGGTTAATATACGAAGTAAAGTACTTAATACAGATCGAATAAATGCCAGAGATGGATTCATTGTTAAACATATCTAGCTATTTCGCATCTCTCCGGAACCGTTAATATTTCATTCAGACAGAGGTGTCCAGTATGCTGGTAGCGATTTTAACGGATCAAGCTGAAAAGTTGGGGGAAGTTAAAAAATCCACTTAAACCACGGCTGTAGCTTTTGAGATTGATCATAAAAAAAGCTGCAATTGCAGCTTTCAGAATATTTAATAAAGGTTATGAAGTTAAAACCACCCTTGAAGCGCTTAGCGCCGAGCGGCTGTCTTTGATTTGAAAATCTCGGCGAACTTTCTTTACTTTCTGATTGATCCGATTCGCCTCAGCTCGATGAGCCAGTGAATTCATCCTCTGAACTCCATTCTCCCCGGCCAATTGTTCCCTCATTTCCTTGGTTCGGTTAATTA
The DNA here is from genome assembly GCF_900112615.1 of Chitinophaga sp. CF118. GTDB lineage: Bacteria > Bacteroidota > Bacteroidia > Chitinophagales > Chitinophagaceae > Chitinophaga. The sequence goes on from NZ_FOMK01000002.1 coordinate 1,032,528, forward strand.
TTGTTGTCATTAGAATCCATTTAAGTTATTGAGATACATGTTAAATGTAGTCAAAGTTAAGTTCACATAAGAGAAAGTAAAATTTTAAGAATATATCATTAATTATGTCCGTTTCAAACTGACAATTTTTTCTATCCTGTCTCGTTCTGTTATAGCAGTACAGATTTATTATTCTACACAAAAATCAATCACTATACACCAGTGAGCACTTGACCAATATATATACTGTTGATACATTGTATACGATTTTCAGATACAAATGACAAATAAATTTCTCCTACGCTCCCCTTCCAGTCTTTTGTTATAAACCAGATTGCGCTGTCAGTTCCGCTATCATACCAGAGGCATTTTTATTTTGCGGAAATATTTCGAGTGCTTTGCGGTAATTCGCCAGTGCATCTGTCTTATCACCTTTGCTGCGGTAGCATTCGCCAATCAGCTCATAGCCGTAAGAGACATCTTCAGGCCGTCCCTTAAGCTGTACGGCGGTCTGAAACACCAGGATGGCGTCATCATATTTATTACGGCGCTGTAAATATTTGCCTGTACTGATCAGGTCACCGATCTCAAAACTGAAATCATATTGATCCTGCCCATTTGCTTTCAGCTCCTGGTAGTACTTCAGACCTTCATTCACATTTATCAGCATTCTATCGCGAATGGTGAGGTAAAGTGATTTCCTGGGAACAGTGAAAGGTTGATGGTGCAGGATATTCAGGATGGTTGTTTTCAGCGACCATACTTTCATTTGCTGATTATTGGTCATCATCACGATGGCAATTCCTTCTGGCAAATCGCAATAAAAGGCCGCTTCATAGTTGTAGTTGGATCCCTGATGCTGGTGCCAGATTAGTTTGTCATCTTTGAAGCCAGTAGTACCCAGGCTGCTTTCTCCTCCCGGAAAATTTTCGGAGAGTATATTGAGAGACGCCGGACTAATGATTTTGTAACTGTGCAGGGCCTGCGTCCAGCGATAAAGGTCATCTACCGGTAGTCTTATCCAGCCTTTGGTACCTTGCGCATAAGGTGTATTATTTCCGGCACCATCAAAAGCCCTGGCCATACCTGGCCCGTCTACCGGGTAGTCTACAAGAGATGCGTTCATTCCGGCAGGCTGCAACAGGTTTTGTCGTACAAAATCAGCATAGCTTACTCCGCTTACTTTTTCAATAATCAGGCGCTGCAAAAATACGTTGACATGGTTATAAATATAAACGGTACCTGGTTTGGCCACCAAAGCTTTAAGACTGATAAGACTATTGTAAATCAGCGGGTCGGTACTGTCGGCTGCGGGCCCCAGCATGGGGATACCACTGGTATAATTAATCAGATGCCTGATTTTAACCTGTTTCGCCCAATCCGGAAACGCGGGAAAATATCTGGTCAGGCTATCGTCCAGCGACAGTTGGCCTCGTTGACAAAGCAGCAGAATGGCAGATCCGTTAAACTCCTTACTGATTGACCCGATATCAAATTTCATGTCTTTGGTCAGCGGTATATTTTTACTGCCTTCTGCAAAACCCAGCGATTTTTCATAAATAATCTGACCTTTCTGTGCTATAAGAATGTTGCCATTGAAAATGCCACGCTTGTATGCTATCTGCATAACCGAGTCAATTTGCCTGATTTCCTGTTCCTGCGCTTGTACTAATACAATGTTGCAGAGGCAAAAGGCTAAGACGATGAGTTGTTTCATGTGGTGAAAATTAGCAATCGTTTTGCGGACGGTATCTGCAAATTGTTAGAGTATACTTAATGTTCCAATAACAATTGTAGTGTCGTTATTTTCGCATTTTGGAAATGCTATTCATAGCATTTTGGAACAGTTCACCTGCCAGTTCAGGATCAACTCCGGCTTGCTTTGCAAGCTCCGCCAGGTCGGGCGACTGACCTGAGTTTATATATGGAAGTGCAAGTTCCATGAACAGATTGAGTTTCGACAATTCCTCCTGGCTTTCTTTTGATGTTTCGATTTCAAATAATCGGCTGTATGGATTAAGATCCAGCGTCCGTTTGAGCGCCTTTTTAATAACAATACCCATTGGAATGTGCAAACGAATATCGGGTTCGGCAGGAACTTCCATTCCATAGGCATTTAGAATGACAAATACTTCCCGGTAACCCCGGTCAGTAAGGGCAAATAAGAGCGTTTTACCCGTCTCCTCTTCGTAGTATGCTTCTGCGAAGTGTGGCGGATTACTCCAAATCTCATGACTTAATTTAAACACCTGTTCGGCATATTCAATCCGGAAGTCTTTTTTCAATGCCTGCACGTCGAATCCGATAGCAGTTCCCTCGCCGGTCACCTGCACCACTTCATATTCCTGCTGAACAACCAGCGGGTAATTGGAGCCGCAGGCCAGTACCATATACCGGACCGGGTTGTCATCAAGATCGGCCATCATATCAGTTTCCGATTCAATAGCAGGGTTCAACTCAGTTGCATAAAAGAAAATATCATCGGAATTAAAGCCCTGAAACGTCGTTACCGGGCCATAGGTTTGCCAGCAGGAACCATTGTAGCCTATGAGGTTGAACCATAACAACACAGAATGAGTGGATAGTATGCGGGTAATGGAGGGCGAATACAATAGAAAAACTTCGCCGGTAAAAACATCTTCCATTTCGTAGAAGTCGGAAGCCGGGCTGCTGCGGATCTCACTGAAGCTAAACCGCCAGGGATAAGTTGCCATGGTCCTGAGGAACTCTTGTTCTTCGGCATTACGTGCTTTAATAGCAGCACTATTCAGGTATTTACGGATAAGGCCCCGCTCCTTAAAAACCCGATGGGCAATATATTGGGATTTGATCAATCCCTTCCAACTGGACGGCATTTCCCTTTCAATTTCCCTGAAGCGGGAAATCCTGGTCTCGAATTCACGTTCTACCTTGTCTTGCCTGGCTGCGTAATACACTAAAAAATTATCTATAAGCGACGCGGAAATTTCATTAACGTACCTGCACCGATCAAGTAAATGATTATAGTCTGGACTCATAAAAGTATTTTGAATTAGCGTCTGCAAAGATATTGTAATAGTATTTATTGTGCCGTACGGGATTCCTTAGAATAAATGGCAGCCTTCCCCTTCAGGAGGAATGAGCGGCACTATCACAATACTACCCGGCAACAGTTAGTTCAAATATTCCTTTTAGTTCTTTATTACTCAGATTACCGATCCAATTTTCACCCGTGGCAACGGTCAGATTTGCGAGATGTTTCTTCTGTTGAATCATTTCATTGATCCTTTCCTCGAAGGTGCCTTTTGTGATGAACCGGTGCACCATTACATTACTTTTCTGTCCAATCCGGTATGCTCTGTCAGTTGCCTGCGCTTCTACCGCCGGATTCCACCACAGGTCAAAATGGATCACATGGTTGGCAGCTGTGAGATTTAACCCGGTGCCAGCTGCTTTAAGAGAAAGAATAAATATCTTTTCTGCAGGATCCTGCTGGAACTTCTCCACCATTTCTTTTCTTTGTTTAATCGTGCAGCCACCATGATAAAACAGCGGATTTTCGCCAAAGTGATCTCCAATGAAACGTTGTAGTAAGTTTCCCATCTCGGTAAACTGAGTAAAGATGAGCACTTTTTCATTGCTTTCTACAATGCTGTCCAGTTTATTAAATAACAATTCCATTTTCCCCGACAGGGAGGGATCCAACGCTTTATTTTTCAGAAATTGTGCGGGATGATTACATATCTGCTTTAACGACAGGATCATTTGAAGAACAAGCCCCTGACGGGTAAACAGGGATTTCCGGTCAGTACCTTCCGTACCTTCGATTGCTTCCATCGCTTTTTCCAATGTTTTTTCATACAGGCTGGCCTGCTCTTTTACCAGGTGACTGAAACTGTCCAGTTCTATTTTATCAGGTAGATCACTAATAATTGTTTTATCACTTTTCATACGTCGCAGCAGAAAAGGTGCTGTGATGGTTTTTAGTTTGTTTGCGACTTCGATATCATTCTGGTTTTCGATAGGCACAGCAAAGTTGTCCCGGAATTGTGATAAAGTGCCTAAAAAACTGCGATTGCAAAAATCCATTATACTCCATAATTCGCTTAATCTGTTCTCTACTGGTGTACCACTCATAGCAATGAAAGTATTAGCACGAATGCCTTTGATTGCTTTGGTTTGCGCCGTGTCGTGATTTTTAATATTCTGCGCTTCATCAATAATTACTGCATGCCAGTTTTTCTTTTTCAACTTGTCAATATCCGTCCGGGCAATCCCATAAGAGGTAAGCAGCACATCGTATTTATCCTTTTTAGAATCATTACGTCCTGTTCCGTGATATATTTTATACAGTAAAGAAGGAGCAAACTTTTCCAGCTCTGCCTGCCAGTTGGTTAATAAACCTGTGGGGACTATTACAAGTGCTTTTTGTTCATCCAATAAGCCATCCTCTTTATATTTAAGCAAGGTGGCAATTACCTGTAAGGTTTTGCCTAATCCCATATCGTCTGCAATTACACTCCCGAATCCGATCCTGGTATTTCTAATCATCCAGGAATAGCCACGGGATTGATAAGGACGTAATTGAGCCTTTAAACCTACTGGAAGAGGGATGTTTTGCTGGGATGTAAGCTCTTTGATCAATTGCTTCACTTCATTAGTGAGCGTAATTTTTGCCCCGAAATAATCATTGCTCAGGGCTGCCCTGAGAATTTCAAAAGGGGACAAAGTATTGGATTGTGCAAAGTGTTTGTGCAGCTTTTCCAGATCTCCAGGGCTGACGTAAATATAGCTGGCCTTATATTTTACTAACCCATCAGCCGTTTTTACCAGTTTCCGGAAATCGATTTCATCCAGAACGGTATCGCCTATAGCAACCTGCCAATCAAAATCCAGTAGCTTGTCCAACCGCATACCAGATGTTGCCCCTGCTTTCTGCCTGATACGTATACTGGCCCGGGGGCTCAGGATATTCTGCAGAGATTTGGGCAAAAGAATAGATATACCCAATAACCGGATGGCAGGAATCGCTTGCATCAGGAAAGGGGTGAATCCTCTCCTATCCATAAATATTGCATCCCGCGCTGCCGTATTAATATAATGATCCAAACCTGGTATAAAGTGACTCAGTTGGGAGAGTGTCTGTAATATATCAAAGCGGTTTTTTTCGTATTTTTTTGAAGATAAGATATCCTTCAGGGGAATTGAGGTATCGAATGATGCCGCGCTGTTTTGAATGTTAACCGTCAGCTGAAACTTTTCGGGTCCTGACTCCTCCACTAATAGAGCCGGCTTGTGATTCCCCTGTGTCAGATAGTAACGTTGCAGCCAGGATTGGATACCTCCGGATAATGCTTCCTGTCCCGGTTTATTGAATGAATGGGTGTAATTGCTGAAGAAGAGGTCCAGAAAGATGTCTGCTGTCCGGACTTCAGACAACCCATGTACAATGGCATTCAGAAAGACTGACAAGAGATTGAGAGCTATACGGCTCCTGTCTATTTCCTCTTCATCCAGCCATAAAAGACCTGCAGGCATAGATTGCTGTAACTGGCTGACAACGGCGCATACTTCCCCGCTTAATAGCGCTGGGAGCCAGCGTATGCCGTATTTCCCTGCCGATGTTTTATATATCTGAGGTATTATGGCGCCGTTCGCGACTAAGTTCACTGCCAGCAATAACGCACTGCGAAGGGCCGCAACGGAGGGCTGGTAATCCTGTAATCTTCCCGGAGGTAAATGCCAGAGTGAAAGAATTAACTGATCTAAGGGAACAGCTGTTTTTTTGTCGTTAACCCATAGGTAGTACCCGTTATTAATATCTAAAGAGAGCTTACAACGGGTATGATGATCAATTTGGAAAGCTTTTGTTGCGCGCTCTTCAAAGATGTTATCTAATGTTATTTTCCCATCAATGATCTTTTGTGCTACGCGAACTACTTTGTGGATCACGGCAGCGTATTTTTCGCGGAAATTCCCAGTGTTCTGATAAAATACGGGAGCATCTGTCAAAAGCTGGATAAGTGGATCATAAATGGGAATAAGCGAGGAAAAATCCGGCTTCGTATAAGGATTGACATCATCTGCAATTATCTTCTTCTTACCTTTTTTGCTACCAGTACTATTTTCTGGTAATAGCAATTCTTTAAAAGCAGGTATGGATTCATTTCCTTTATTTTCAATGTGAATATTTACTTTCCGCAATTCAGCAGGAAGATCAACACGGTGAAGCTGGAAAACGAGGAAAGGGTTATTATCTATTTCTGCGCTTAGCTTATAAATTACGGCAGCCAGGTGCTTACACGGCACTGCCCAATCAGGACAACTACATTGCATCTTAAAATCTGTCCATTGCCTTGGGAATACTTTCAATCCCTGATTTTCGGCAATGTTAAGCAGTTCAGTATCCAGTTCCCTGTTCAGCAACTTCGAGATCATGACTGGTTTACCAGCAATCGTTTTGATCAGTTTTTTTATTTCCGGCTCAAAAAAGGGAGGTATGATAATTGTAACGTCGTATGGCCTGGGACGACTACCCTGCACTTTGGATTTTATCGTGTTTTCGTCTATTGAAATGCTGGTAATAGAACCATTGCGAGCGTAGGCACTTCCCCGTGGAAGACGGTTGCTATAATCAATATTGGTTAAAGACTTTAACCATTGTTCTCCCCACCAGGTTTTACCGAAATGCTTTGACATAGTGCTAATATAATAATTTCTGATCAGCTCGATGACAATCAGTCATATGCAATAGTTCTTTAAACTGACAATGTATGCAGCTACTGTTGTTTTCGGGATGTGTTTAACAATATTACACACCTGTACAATGTGAAAAAAATATAGTGACCAGATCTTACACATTTTACCAGTATTGTCCAATTTGTCCAGCATATGACTTATTCTGGTATGGTTTGATATGCTTTTTGGGTATATAGTTTTTTGTATGAAAACGAAATATGCAGATACTTCTTACCTGCATTTTGTTCCATTTTACGAGTACTTTTACCTGTATTTCATGGGAATTTCATGTATGGCTACTGTATATACAATCCCTCTATAAGCCCTCTATAAGCCCTCTATAACACCTCTATAACACCTCCTTATATAAGGAGGGATTATAGAGGTGTTGTATTTGTTTCAATACTGTTTTTTAAGTAAATCGTAGTACTTACACACTACAATATGGCCAAGCTTAAAGGAGCCACAACATTGAACTTGTTTGCAGATGGAGCAGGGAATCTTTTACCTCATAATATAACTGTTGTTAAAGTTCGGCTATTGATAATGTTTACCCATGGTATCCTTCTGGTGTTTCCATAATTCCTGGAAAATAGGGCTGTTATTTCGTAGATGCTCAAAAGTACCTTCATCCACAATGCGCCCCTGCTGCAACACATATACATAATCAAATTGCGCCAGCAGATGCAGGCGGTGCATAGAGGATATGATTGCCTTATCTTCAAACGCCTTGAATAACTTGTTGTAGATCATGGCTTCTGTTTTAGGATCTACGCTGCTGGTAGGTTCATCCAGTAACACTACTTCACTTTGACGGGCGGCCAATATCCCACGGGCCAGGGCTAAACGCTGTTTCTGCCCACCGGAAAGGTTCACGCCTTTTTCACGTATATCAGATTCCAGACCCTGGGGCAATTGTTTGATCACTTCTGTAAAATGGGCACTTTCACACACTTCCATAATGTCTGCTTCGCTGAAAGGCAGACCGAGGGTAACATTGTAAGCGATGGTATTCTCAAATATTTCCGGCTCCTGCGGAAAGAGGGTCACCGTTTCATTGAGGGTATCCAGGTCATATGGTTTGTTATCCACCGTAAGCTCCATGCCCTGCTGGGGATCATATAATCCTCTGAGTAAGGATAAGAGGGTGCTTTTACCGCTGCCGCTCTCCCCTATCAGCGCAATACGTTTACCACGGGGTATCATGATGTTCAGCTTGTGTAAACTTTGCGGGGCATGTGCAACATCATATTGCTCCCGGTGGGAAAAGCTCAGATCTTTTATGCGGATAACCTGCCAGGTATCCGGCAGATCTGTAGGTGCATCCGGGCGGTGCTGTTGCTTGTATGCTTCATCAATATTGGCGGCCGTTTGTACATAAGTGTTGTATTGGGTTATATCTGTATACTGCCAGGCAAAGTCATAAAATACGCTGGTGAACTGGTTCACGTATCCCAGCAAAGTTACCAGACCCGCTACATAAAATACCTGTCCCGGTTTCCAGTACTGCAAAATATAACCTACCGCCACCACGCAATAAATGACCGTTACCAGCATATCCGCCACAAACCATTTCCATTCATTGATGCGCACATTCTTTTTAAACGGGTGCAGTATCTGGTGCACTTTAGCTAACAGACCAGTTTCCATACTCTTCTCCAGACGCAGGGTGATCACAGTCATGATATTGGAAAGACTGTCGAACAGAGTGGAAGATACTACATGTTCTTTTTCATTCACTTCATCCAGCGTGCGGATAAAGGGCTTATCAAACCTGAACATCACCCAGATAGTGATAATACCCAGCACAATGCCGATAGCACCAAATAACGGCGAAAAATATACAATAGCCACTACGGAAAAAATGAGTTTACCCAGCGCCCGTAAATACATAAAACCATGATCAAAAAAATTCTTCAGGGCTTCGTATGCCTTACGTATACGGCTAATTGTAGCGCCACTATGATGATCCTGGTGCCATTTTACCGGCAGATGCAACACCTGGTGATAACGTTCTTCTAAAAAGTTACGGCTGAGGTTAAAGGCCAGCTCCCGCTCCATTATGCGGGCCGGACCGTGGAAACACCATTCCAGTATCTTGAGGCCAGCATAGCTGGCGGCGTATAAGAAGGCATAATGCAGCACCTGCTGCGTATCCCGTTGAATCTTATTGATGAACCATCCCAGCAGCACAGGATATAATGCATTAATAATAGCGGAAACTACAAACATGGCATATACCAGTACATACCTCTTCCGTTCCTTCCGTGCGTAACGCCATGCGGTACGCAACAGGGATATATATGGGTTTGCCATAACAGCGAAATATTAAGTAAGGTGCAAATATACAAAAAGCGGGGAAAGAAGGTCGCGGTCCACATGACACATGTTATAAAGAACTTACTACTGTTATTAGTATTTTTATTTCTTTGCATTGTAAGTAAACGGAAACCGTTACTTCTTCCATTTCTGCGCAATCTTAACGGCGGTTTCAATCATATACGGTTCCCATTGCTCTATTCTCCAGTCTGAATTAGCAAGGGAAGACTGCGAGAGTACATTCATAGCCTCCGCATAGGAAGCAGATGATTCAAGGATGGAAGAAAGTTCCAGTTGCTGTTGATACAGTGTCATATCTTCAACGGCAATGCCTGTTGATAACGGGGATAACGGAAGAAAGGGATCGGGGGAACCAGCATCACTTTCATTACTGTTCTTGCGAACAATCTCTTCCATCTGCAGGAAGTCATTGTAAAAGCAACGTTTGCTCGTTTCTGTTATCAGACCGTTACCCAGTTGTTCCAGCACAACGTATTTAAGATGTGGGCATTGTGTTATGGTCATTTCGAGCAACCGAAAAACCTCAGGGGGAACTGCATCGTCATGCGTATCCCGTCTTATGCTACGGTTGGGGTCTGCGGCAGAATCGTCCCAACTGCCACCGGAGATATGGATCTCCCGGACTCTATCCAATGGATACAGGGCTATCATCTCATCAAATGCAATATCAAAATTCCGGAGCTGGCAATAAAGATTGTGAAGATCAAGAATAATAAATCCGTTTACCGGCTCAAGCAGCTGTTCCAAAAAGGCGCCATGTCGCTTTACCTCGTCCAGTGAATATGAAAAGGCCAGGTTTTCTAAACCTACCGGTCGCCGGCAGGCCTCGTAGATCCGCTTCAGTCTATCTCTGCCAATGTTAAGGGTAGTGGTATTATAAGGAATATTCAGCGGAGCGCCATGATGAAAATCCTTACCTGTCATGAATCCGAAGTGTTCCGTAATGTGATCAAACCGGAATTCAGCAGCGGTCTGCTCCAGGTGTTTCAGCCAGCTTTCCTGCTCAGGCAACCACTTACCCGAAAAAAGGGAAAAGAAGACTCCATGACCAATCAATCGCCCCTCATTACTGAAGGCAGTGAGCAGCTCCCGGAACCAGGAAGGCACTTCTTTTACTTTGTATAATGCATCGAAAGACCATTCTATGGCTTCTACCCTGGACTCCTCCATCAAAGGCATACATGCTGAGAGAATGTTTGCATCCAGATTACAGGCAACGGCGGATAATATTTTAGGCACCTTTTTGGAATTACAGCGTAAATGTCAGATTTCAGTTATCAACCCATACCACAGGCAGGGCAGCTTCCCTGAGGCTGTTCTGGCTTGGGCTGATCTTTCTTGGGCTGATCTTTCGGCTTTGGGTCGTCGTCTTTCCCACAGGAAACGACAGTTGTTTGGATGGCAATGCCGATCAGGATGGCGCTAAGTAGAGATTTTGACAGCTTCATTCTTTTGGTTTTTTAAGATGAAATGAGAAATGAGTAATTATTGTCCCAGCTACGGCTACCAGTCATTATAGGATCCAGGGAGTTGTTGATCGTTAAACGTTGACATAAAAGAAAAGTTACAAGCGCCTGGGGGACTTTTGTCCCAGCAGGGTTTCTCAGCATATCGTATAACGACTGTATTCAGAGGCCCAGTCCGTATACAATACGGAATATGCTACAGATATATATCCAATCACCTTTGCATTGTGTCTGTTCAAAGTTGTTAACTATATTTCCATACTACCATTAACATCATATTAACTCTATTGTCGCTTTTATTTAGTACCGTTGTGAATAACGGTCTCAACTAAAAAATCTTGAGAAACTCAGCCACAAGTAAAAAAGAACATGGATCATTATCTCCTCTTGATCATATTCCCATTTTATAAATCTCTATAAAGAATTAAGCTATTCAATATGTCATTTCATTCATTTTTAACTTAAAAAACAAGCATTATATATAAATAATGATAAATCATATTACGCTTAACAAGAATATAGTTTTTAAAATCTGTATGTTTCAGAATTAATCCTTTTACACCATGAACACAATTACCCCTACTCCACGAAAAATGCTTATTAGAATAATAGCAGTATTTCTCCCTATTATTATTCTATGCGCATTGGGAATAAATATCACTGCGCATAAAAGAATCCCTTCTTACACTTCCAATGAACAATATGCAGAACAAATAGACCTACAGTCAATGTATGATGTAAAATGCAATATAGTAATGCTGGGTAATTCCTTTATCTATAAGGTGCATTGGAATGAACTGTTAAATAGATCTGATGTGATTAACAGGGGCATAGGATCTGATATCACTTCTGGTTATTTAAACCGGCTCGAAAATGTATTCAAAGCCCGCCCTAAGATCTGCTTTGTGGAAGGGGGAATTAACGACTTGTGCAAGGATGTCCCGATCGATACTATAGTACATAACATGAAATTATTGGTCGATACACTACAGCGCAAAAAGATCAAAGTGGTCCTTACATCTATAATTCATGTAGGAGAAGCCTATCCTGAAAGCTCCAGAGTAAACCAGAAAATCGATCTCTTGAATGGAGTAATTAAAAAAGAATTTGCCAGAAATATTCCTATAATTGACTTAAATCCTATTTTATCACCAGGGGGAGTTTTGCTGGATAGATATGCTCAGAGAGATGCTATACACTTAACCAGCAAGGCATATATTATATGGAAAGATGTAATTGAAAAAACATTAAAACAGGAATCCATTTAGGATTCTTTGTTTTAAAAGCACCAAAAGTATCCTTGTAATGTTTTCGTACACCTACTGTACAATTATGAACAATAATGTTTAATGAGATTTAAATAAATGCTGCATTTCAATAAGTTATATTAGTGGCACAAAATTCCTTCGTAGATCATAATAACATAAGCACATGAAAAGATCAAGCAGCATTTTTGGGGTTCTACTTAGTAGCATTATATTTTTATCTTGCTTTCAATCAGCAAATGGCCAAAGTGCCACAGATCTCCAATTATATAAGGATATTCTTCATATGGATAGTGTAATGTTCGATGCATTCAACACACAAAATCTTAATATTCTAAAAACAGTATTTGCCGAGAACCTGGAATTTTATCATGATAAGGGTGGGCTAACTGATTATAAAACCAACATGGAAAACTTCAGGAGAAATTTTGAGATGAATGCCAATAGTGCATTGAGACGTGAACTGGTAAAAGGATCATTGGAAGTTTACCCTGTACCTGGATACGGTGCAATTGAAACTGGCATTCATCGCTTTATTCATACAGAAAACGGCAAGGAACTAATTGGAATATATAAGTTTACCCACGTCTGGCAATACAAAGACAAAGAGTGGAAAGTTACCCGCGTGGTGAGCGTAGGGCATTAAATTGTAAACATACATACACTCTATATATCCTGCCTCTACCCTGTTTATTTAGCTATGAATAATTGTAACATCAAACTCAGTAATGTGACCATTCGCATCGTCAATATGAACTTTGCGATACTCATTCTGTGACGATATTGTTTCAACATACGAAACCCTTGTATATTGATCGTTATCGGTTCCACTTTCGACTGTCAGATACAATATGCCTGGCTTTGTACCACCTATAAGTTCATTCTTTTTTAATGTGGGAGCTACGATACCTGATCCTACTTCTCCAATAACTGTAATTGTATAAGGAGGACCGGTAAGTTTGCCTATTGACTTGGCATGCCAGTTTCTGGATTTCGTTTTGGATTTTGCTTCTGTTTCTATCATGGAATTTATTTTTGAGGTTTAATAGTATATTGAATTTAAAACAATTAGGCAATTAATCAAAATAATTACTAAGCGACCGCTACCGTCGGCTGAAATTGGTTTGAACAGAGCCCTCCTTCATGTTATCTACCATTTTTCATTTTAAGGACATACCAAGGACCAGATTACATATACAAAATAAAATATCTAATAAATCAGTTTTACTCATTAACTTAGTCGTAGACACACAGACTTATCTGAAAGACCATATAATCTGAATATATTAGAACGATAAACCCTTAAGCTGCTTTTCTAACTAAACAGAAAATACATCAATACCATTATCTAACCATTTGATTAACAAAACCAATTCTATGAGAAAAACCTATCCTCTTGGCAGTAGTACTGCTATTCTTAGCCTATTCATCGGATCTTGTTTTATTTCATGTAAAAGAGATCTCGTGGTAGAAGGAAAAGTAAAGGGCTATACGATTAGCGCCGGATCCTATAGTGTATTTACCACAGAGAGACCGTTACAACCAGTATCAGATAACCCAGCGGAATTAGGAATGAAATTCAAATCTGCTGTTCCCGGAACCATAACAAAATTCTTATACTATAAAGTGGCCGGGGAAACGGGCACACACACAGGACACTTATGGTCGGCAAGCGGCGGTATTCTGAAAACTGTTGCTTTTACTGCTGAAACAGACACAGGATGGCAGACGGCTACTCTGGATACTCCTTATCACATTAGCTCCAATACGATTTATGTTATTTCTGTTAATTCAGTCAGCAAATATGCCGCTACTAATTACGGACTGGCTTCTGTTATCACCAATGGTCCTTTGAGCACCATTGCAGACAAAAACGGCGTTTATATTTATACACCTGGAAGTTTCCCAAATGATTACTATCAAAGTACCAATTACTTCCGGGATGTTGAATTTACTCCTGACCAGAATGACCAATCCCCTCCTTCCGCACCGGGCAACCTGACAGTATCTAACATTACCAGCAACAGTGCAACCCTGAGTTGGTCTGCCTCTACAGACAATGTAGGTGTTACCGGTTATGAAGTATACCGCAATGGCATATTGATTGACACACTTCCTCCCACATCTCTGTTGCTTAACAATTCAAAATTAAATGCTGCTGCAGCCTATAGTTTTTATGTAAAAGCAAAAGATGCATTTGGCAATCGCTCAGTGGCAAGCAACCTGGCTGACTTTTCCACCATTAATCCGGGAAGTATCACGAGTGGCACCCAACTTACCACTTCGATGGTAGGTCCTACAGGAATTTCAATCAGTTCACTCACTACAGTGTCCGGTGGAACTTTCACCGGTGCTCCGCTTAGCGGTTGGGGTAGTCTGGCACGCACAGTCGCAACAGGTGGAGAGATGATCGATGGCTTTTGGTTCCCCGCTGGCACGGTAGTGCTGCAAGGAGCAAACATCAGTTCTCTGATCAATGTTTCCTCCGGCTGGCTGGTATTGCGTGGCTGCAAAGGTGGTATATTAGCCAACCACCCGGCCGGGAACGGTGGAGGTGCGGCGGCTCTTTATTGTGAATTGACATCCTTTGCTACCGGCGGACTTAAAGACAGTCAGCAACCTGTAGCCTCAATCGTTCACCGTTGCTATTTGCCTCACAACGGATTGGAGAATGTTTACGCAAATAATATCACAGTTACGGAATCGTGGATAACGCCCGATCCGGATATAACAGGATCTGAGCATATTGATGGTATACAAACCTGGGGTGGTCAATATTATCTGAATTTCTCCCGCAATCACATGGAGTTCAATTCACCTTACAATTCCAGCCTTTCAGGATTGCTCGCCATGTATTCAGATGGAGCTCAAAATGGTTTCTCCGGTTATGATCATGTTATGGTAAATGATAACTATTTTATTATTAACAGTACCGGTATTGCTTTGCATGCACCGTTGGCGGTACCTGTCACTAATATGATTGTTACCGGCAATCGCTGGAAAGGAGCTTCAACTGCCACAGACCTGAATTATACGAATGCTGTTTATAATGGACCCCGAAAAAAGGACCGGCAGTTAAGATAAAAAATTTTAATCTTAAATTGCCTACATAATGACAAAAAAGAGCAGACGTAAATTTA
>NZ_FOMK01000022.1 GCF_900112615.1 Chitinophaga sp. CF118
CTTTTTTCAATAAATATGGCAGCTACCTACTCTCCCGCATGATTGTGCAGTACCATCGGCCATGAGGGGCTTAACTTCTCTGTTCGGAATGGGAAGAGGTGAACACCCTCGGCAAAACCACCATAAGATCTTGAAGATCTTTGTTACTATCAGCCTCCATTGTCTTTTCAGACTCATGAACGCTCTCGCAACGCAATAATTTACATATTGGGAAGTTGATAATACATTTACAAAATAAAATTAAAGCTTACGGGCAATTAGTACTACTCGGCTTCGATGTTACCACCCTTACACCTGTAGCCTATCAACGTCGTAGTCTCCGACGGCCCTTAAAAGTAAACTCATCTTGAGGTTGGTTTCACGCTTAGATGCTTTCAGCGTTTATCCTGTCCGTACATAGCTACTCAGCACTGCACCTGGCGGCACAACTGATACACCAGCGGTACGTACGACCCGGTCCTCTCGTACTAAGGTCATGTCCTCGCAATTTACTAACGATCACAACAGATAGGGACCGAACTGTCTTGCGACGTTCTGAACCCAGTTCACGTGCCACTTTAATCGGCGAACAGCCGAACCCTTGGGACCTTCTCCAGCCCCAGGATGTGACGAACCGACATCGAGGTGCCAAACCTCCCCGTCGATATGAGCTCTTGGGGGAGATCAGCCTGTTATCCCCGGAGTACCTTTTATCCTTTGAGCGATGGCCCTTCCATACAGAACCACCGGATCACTTTAGCCAGCTTTCGCTCCTGCTCGGCTTGTTTGCCTCACAGTCAAGCACCCTTTTACTAATGCGCTCTGCGTACGATTACCAACCGTACTGAGGGTACCTTTGCGAGCCTCCGTTACTTTTTAGGAGGCGACCACCCCAGTCAAACTACCCACCAAACAATGTCCACCTTGCGGTGTTAGACTCTAAACAACAGAAGGTTGGTATTTCAACGTTGACTCCACAACTCCTGGCGAAGCTGCTTCATAGTCTCCCAACTATCCTACACATCTGTGGTTCAAAATCAATGTTAAGTTGTAGTGAAGGTTCACGGGGTCTTTCCGTCCCGTTGCGATTAACCGGCATCTTCACCGATACTACAATTTCACCGAGCTCGTGGTAGAGACAGTGTCCAACTCATTAGACCATTCGTGCAGGTCGGAACTTACCCGACAAGGAATTTCGCTACCTTAGGACCGTTATAGTTACGGCCGCCGTTTACTGGGGCTTCAGTCAGAAGCTTTGGATTGCTCCGAACATCCTTCCTTAACCTTCCAGCACCGGGCAGGTATCAGGCTCTATACGTCATCTTTCGATTTTGCAGGGCCCTGTGTTTTTGTTAAACAGTTGGTTGGACCATTTTACTGAGACTGCATTACTGCAGTACGCCTTATCCCGAAGTTACAGCGTCAATTTGCCTAGTTCCTTTACCACGGATCACTCGAGCGCCTGAGGATACTCTCCTCGACTACCTGTGTCGGTTTGCGGTACGGGCTGCTATAACCGAACCTTAGAAGTTTTTCTTGGAAGTCTGTTTAGGGACATTATCAGCGCGGCCGAAGCTTTGCTGTACTATCAGGTTCATCATCCCGTGCGGATTTTCCTACACAAGATATAACTACTCCCTTTAACGCACTATTCCGTAAGTGCGCAGTCCTTTCACTACTCCGTTACTCCATCGAAGTTATAGCAGGTAATGGAATATTCACCATTTTGCCATCAGCTACGCCTCTCGGCTTTGCCTAAGGACCCGACTAACCCTGATCCGATTAGCGTTGATCAGGAACCCTTAGTCTTACGGCGTCTGGGTTTTTCACCCAAATTATCGTTACTTATGCCTACATTTTCTTTTCTAAACGCTCCAGCATTACTCACGTAACACCTTCAATGCAGTTTAGAATGCTCCCCTACCGATATACTGACATCGCCAGCAATCTTAAAGCTTCGGTTGTACGTTTGATGCCCGATTATTTTCCGTGCCCAAACCCTCGACCAGTGAGCTGTTACGCACTCTTTAAATGAATGGCTGCTTCCAAGCCAACATCCTGGCTGTTATAGGATTTGAACTTCGTTTGTTCAACTTAACGTACTATTAGGGACCTTAGCTGTTAATCTGGGTTATTTCCCTCTCGGCCATGGACCTTAGCGCCCACAGCCTCACTCCCGCAGATATATCATAGCATTCGGAGTTTATTAGGGTTTGGTAGGCGGTGAAGCCCCCTAGCCCAATTAGTAGCTCTACCTCTATGATAACTCTATGTACGAGGCTGTTCCTAAAAACATTTCGGGGAGAACGAGCTATCTCTCAGTTTGATTGGCCTTTCACCCCTATCCACAGGTCATCCCATAGCTTTTCAACGCTAATGGGTTCGGTCCTCCAGTTTGTGTTACCAAACCTTCAACCTGCCCATGGATAGATCACAAAGTTTCGCGTCTACCCCTACTGACTATACGCTCTGTTAGAACTCGCTTTCGCTACGGCTCCGCAACTTAAGTGCTTAACCTTGCCAGTAAGGAGTAACTCGTAGGCTCATTATGCAAAAGGCACGCCGTCACATATTACTATGCTCCGACCGCTTGTAGGCGCACGGTTTCAGGAACTATTTCACTCTCCTGTTCGGAGTACTTTTCACCTTTCCCTTACGGTACTGGTTCACTATCGGTCTCTAGGGAGTATTTAGCCTTATCAGATGGTGCTGACAGATTCACACAGGATTTCTCCGGTCCCGCGCTACTCAGGATACTACGCGTCCATCAGAATTTCTGCCTACAGGACTATCACCTGCTATGGTTCATCTTTCCAGATGATTCAACTTGATCTGACTTTCTAAATGTAGTCCTACAACCCCCGGACAGCACGCCATCCAGGTTTGGGCTTTTCCCCGTTCGCTCGCCACTACTTAGGGAATCATTATTTATTTTCTTTTCCTGCAGGTACTTAGATGTTTCAGTTCCCTGCGTTGGCCCCCTTGCGGGTAATACACCTTCAGTGTATTGGGTTGTCCCATTCGGAAATCTACGGATGTAACGATCGTTTGCATCTCCCCGTAGCTTATCGCAGCTTACCACGTCCTTCTTCGCCTCCTAGAGCCTAGGCATCCACCATGCGCCCTTATTCGCTTTAAAAATCTTTGCTTCTTGCAAAGTGTATTATCACCTTTTTTTCCCAATATGTCAAAGAGCTTATATAATAACCTT